>CAWACZ010000001.1:0-436055 GCA_963780685.1 uncultured Acidobacteriota bacterium
GAGTTTTCAGAGTAGGCCGGGTAGGGCAGGTAAGGCAGGTAGGGCAGGTAGGGCAGGTGGGGACAACTGGTAGTGGCGTCTCGTGCACCTCACTGGCTATTTGGTCGGGGCGAGCCGCTTCAACTCTTCATGCCAATTCAGGATGATATGCATCTGAGTGAAGGGCGGCTCCTCGGGAGTATTGCGGGTGCTCATGACGAAGCGGCGACCGTCTGGCATGACGTCGTAACCGCGGAGGGGGAAGAGTGTCACGAACGGCCCTTCGAACATGACGCGAGGCTTGCCGGCATGAAAACCATCCCTAGCGTCGATCTCGACGACCATAACCTGCAGCATGTCGGACGACGGCCGCAGGAAGAATAGTTCCCGGCCGTTCCTGGCCCAGACCGGAGAATGGCCTCCCTCCGTTGAGATCCGAATCTTTTCGCCCGGTTCCGGGTATCCCTGCACATAGATCTCATTGCGGCCGGATTCTGGCGACACGTATGCGAGCCATCGCCCGTTGGGCGAGAATTCAGGGTGGCTCAGACTGAAAGGCGATTGCAGGAACGGCCTCGGCTTGCGGTCGCCGTCCATGGGCAGAATCCAAATCTGAGTGGGTGACTGCGGGATAACTAGAAACGCCAGAGCGTTAGCGGCGCTCGACCATGACGCTGGCGCTTCAGCGTGTTCCCTCGTGGTCAGGCGTTCCGGGCGTCCGCTACCATCCGCAGAAATCCGAGCGAGGTTTAAAACGCCCCCGATTTCCGTTGTGAAAACGAGGCTACGGCTGTCGGGAGACCAGGTGGCCCAGTGATTAGTGCTCTCAGTCGTCAGGCGAATCGCATTCTGTGCGCCGATGTTGTAGACCCAGATATCTGACTCCGTATAGGACCCACGCCCAGCAACAAAAGCGATTCGTTCGCCATTCGGTGACACTCGAGGCTCACGAATCCCAACCGCCGGCACCGGCAACTGTGTGACCGTGCCGCTGCGATCGACCCACACGAGATCCCATAAGCGGTCTGGATACCGGCCTCCCGAGGTGTACACGAGTGTGCCATTGCGAGAGACGTCGAATTGGCCGGCGCCGGTTTCGTCGCTTGCGTGGTACGCTCCAATCGCCTGCATCACATTGTCGACCGCGGCTACTGGGGGCCCCTTGAGCTCCAGCCGTTCTGCGTCAAAAGGCACGCTCATCAGCGTTCCAGATTTCATATAGAGCAAGTGTCCGCTTGATACAAAACGAGCATCCGCGCCCCCTTCTAATAGCGTCCGGCGTTCTCCCGTTGCTACGGATTGTGCGACGATACTGGTCTTCATCCAGTCATACGGAGAGCTCATCACCGTATAGATCACAGTCTTTCCGCCTGGCAACACGTGCGGAAGAATGTGTCGTCCCTCACCCTTGCTGATATCGGCTTTGCTGAGCTGATCGGGAATCCCTCCACTCGCGGTCACTCGGGCGATGCCCGCGCCACGTGCCGAGAACACAATGCTGCCATCCGATCCCCAGTTCGCGCCAAAGAGGCCAAAAATTGCAGGTGCATCACTGATCACAACGGCCGGTCCACCGGCGGCGGGCACTTTCTTCAGCTTGTTATCCGCCCAAAAACCAATCCACTGGCCGTCCGGGGAAAAGAACGGTCCTCTGCCGCCTTCTGTGCCGCTCATTGGGGTTGCTTCTCTTTCATCCAATCGGCGTCTGAAGAGTTGGCTAACGGCCCCTCGCACGCCGCTGAAAACGATCGTTCGCCCATCAGGAGACAGTGCCATGGCGGTCCGGCTCGGACGCGTCGAGACAACGCTGCCGGAGAATCCTTCAGCTGGTTGAACATCGAACAGCAACCTCGAGACGGAACGGTCTACCGGCGTTGCTGGCTTGAGCACCATAATGCCGATTCCGCCGGCAAACACCGATGCGGCTAGCAGCGGGGCGACTCGTATCCATAGGGGTCGTCCAAGCATTCGAGCGCCGGGTGAAGACGGTGCCCTCGCCGGTTCCGCGATCGCATCCTCCAACGTGAGGCGCGCTGCGCGCGCGTCATGAAGGCGGCGTTGAAGCGGCTTCCGAAGGCATTGCTGCAGCAGCGCTCGCACGGTGCCAGGCGTTTCGTCAGGCAGGAGGCTCCAGGCCGGCTCATCTTTCATCACGGCCACCAGCAAGTCCGTGACCGTTTCGCCTCGAAAGGCGCGTTCCCCAGTGAGCGTCTCGTACAGCATGCACCCAAACGCCCACATATCCGTCCGCGTGTCGATCGCCTGACCGGATGCTTGCTCCGGGCTCATGTAGGCGGCAGTACCAAGCAATCGTCCCGCTTCGGTCTCGAATGGAGCTGTGATGGTTGGAGCGTCGACGTCGCCTGGCTCGAGCTGGTGACTGAGCACCTTTGCTAACCCGAAATCCAGTACCTTGATCGTGCCGTCTGGTCGCAGCTTGACATTCGAAGGTTTCAGGTCCCGATGGATGATCCCGTGCTCGTGTGCCGCTTCGAGTGCCTCAGCGATCTGCCTCGCGATCGGCAGTGCCTCGTCCAGAGGAACCGGTCCACCCGCGATCCTGTCGGCGAGCGTTGGCCCCTCGACCAGTTCCAGCACGAGCGCCTGCACACCGTTTGATTCTTCAAATCCATAGATCGCCCCGATGTTTGGGTGATTTAGCGACGCAAGAATTTGCGCTTCGCGCTTGAAGCGAGCGAGGCGATCAGGATTGAGCGTCGACCCTTCGGGCAAGAACTTGAGCGCGACGTCACGATTAAGCTGGGTGTCGCGGGCACGATAGACCTCACCCATGCCGCCAGCGCCGAGCTGGCCTTGAATTTCATATACGCCGAGGCGAAGACCGGCCCCCAGCGGCATTGGGTTTTGCGGAGATTATACGAGCCAGGCGGGAATGTGGGGTGTGTAAGTCCGTCAGGCCCGCAGGTCGTAACAGAGCAGACGCGGTCCGTTGGCTCGGACCCCATGGAAGGGCTATACCTCATGGGCGAATGCGTATTCTTTCAACCGGATGCCACTCCCAAAACTCGTTCCGAATGACGCCAAGGCGGCCATCAAATCATGCGCATTTCGGTTGTTAGAGGGCCCTGACGACCTACGCGTAACCTGCGTCAGATCCTTCTCGTTCCGCAAAGATTTCCGCAACTATCTCTAACCTTGACACCCGAAGCTAAAGACCGGCTGACAAACTTCTTTCGGATTCTGCTGGAATGGGAGACGTCTGGCCTTAAGGCTGATGCGACCGAACACGACCACAGGAACGACCATCCGGCAACTTACGAGCGCAACACACAGCGGGTTTCGTCCAAGGACCAGGAAGGTAAAGGTTCTCGATCCCACCAACAGCGAACCGCGAGAGCAGGGTCGCGCCCCGAACCTTAACTGGCGCCGGATGGTCGCTCAGAATGCGAACGTTCGCATTTGACAGCCTATCGCTTCGAGGTTTGAGGCGGCGAGTTCGTGCCGAAAGGCGCCTAGACGCAGCCGAGCGCCGTGGCATCGTGGATGCTCCTCGTCAGCGTGTCGATTGACCGCAGATCAGACCCCGGACCCCATGAGCGGGCCACACTCATGAGGAACGACATTTGGCACCTCCCGGTTGCCGAGATTCAAGATCAACGTGTCCAACCTCGCGAGCGCCGCTTCCACATCGCCTTGATTCAATGCGTCGGCTACTAGTTCAAGTTGATTGCGAAACTCGTTGGTTCGACGGCGCCTCGACGTGACAACCCGACACGCTGGTGATCCACAGCCGCGTTGCCAGGGTCGCTTCGCTATGAAATGTCGCCTACAGCCGTCACATACGCCATTCTGCGAATGCGATGTTTCACCTGTCGTACCAGACGTTTGGTCGTCGCTGCGACTGTCCGGCGTCTGTTTGGGAGGCACCTCAGCCGGTGAGTCGTACCATCCGGGCCCGAGTGATGCCTCCTCAGTCGCATTTTGGACAATCACGCTCGCTCCTTCGGGCCCGTATTTCCAACGTGGATACGGCTGATAGACATAGGCAGGGCGTTGCGACGAAGCCCCCATGATCCCCATGATGCCTCCGATAGCAAATGGCTGATGTGAGACGTTGCGCTGTCATCGATTGGAGCCGCAAACGGGCCGCCAGATTCCGTACCCGATGGGCCGTCAAATGCGAAACTTCGCGTTCTGAGCAGCGATCCGCCGCCGGTTGAGGGGGCGGGGCGCGACTCCAAGCTCATGTCTTCCTGGTGGTCGTTCATGGGAGTCCCTCCGTGGATCGTTCAAGGCCGTTGGAAGGGTCGAACCGCTCATCGCCGGTTTAGCGTTCTTGAACGATTCCTCAAATCCGGTTGCGCGGGGGTTGCAGCGCGTTGCGTCGCTCTGCCGCGCCCTGCACACCGGGCCCTCAAAATCATTCGGATTTCGGCTGTTTTTTGCGGCTGGGACCGACTCTTAATCTGCGGGTTGTGGGTTCGATTCCCACCCGGCTCACCAGCCTTCGCTCGCTTGCCCGCAAATCGCGAGCTTCGGCTGGCAAGCCATGAAGGCTGTCCGCCGGAGCCTTGGCGAAGGCGGACCTCGTTACGTTCGGGTTGGTTGATCCCGGTCGGCCTCAGCCACGCGGCTCCGGCCTTTGGCCTCGCCAACGTGGACGATTCCCACCCGGCTCCCCATTGCTCCATAAGGATTTGGTCCGTTTTCCCCAACGGCGATCTTCCGCGCCGGTTGCGCGGGGGTTGCAGATGGTCGCGCGTCATCCAGCCAGTCAACGCCTTTCCACGCCGACGACTCGGGCAGCCAGTGCGCGTAAACGCGGAGCGTAATTGCCGAATCCTTGTGTCCGAGTTGACGACTCACGTACGTTGTCGGAGCCCTCGCCTGCAGCAGCAACGACGCAAACGTGTGTCGCATTTGGTGCGGTTCGCGTCGATGCAGCTCCGCCTTGTCGAGCAGCTGATTCAGCGCCTTGCGGACGTTCGAGGCATCAAGTGGCGTGCCGGTCACTGAGGGAAAGACCCAGTCGGGCCGCGGCAATCCGTGACGGAACCACCCAGGTCGTCACATAAGCGGCAAGCGTTGTCTGGCGGTCGTCACCTGATTGGAAGCGCGGCGCCGGCGCCGAGATGTGCGTGCAGTGCCCAGTTGTCTATTCCGGTCTGCCTCTAACGATGGTTGAGAATGGCGAGCAAACTTCGTATGGCGAAGTCGACACGCTCATCCGCTCGATCCATGAACTCCAGGCCCACGATGTACGAGGGCTTTCGATTTCCTCCCTTGCGAACAGTTGTGTGAACCACGCGCGCCGTCAGGATCACGCACGCAGGCGGGTCTGCTGCCGTAGTAAAGCGGAAATCGTGTGTCGAATCGACCATGAAATCGAACGTGCTATGCATCGAGAATCCCGTTTTGCTGATATCCAGCATCAGCACCGGCAGATCGAGTGCGGCTGCCTGGGCGTGAACTTCACCGCAAAGTTCCACGCGCACGGCCCGTCGGCGCTCACCAGACAAAAACACCGTAGTGCGGTCATGGTCCGGTTTGGGTAAATGGTCCATCGGTTCGGTTCTCGCAAACGCGTCGACATTCCAGGTATCGGTGGCCAAAGCGCATCCCCATATACCTCCGACCTGCGGAATGGGGTCGTGTCAGAATGCGAACTTCCGCGCACGCCCGAGTCTCCCCGTCGCTGTACGGTAGTGCTCACTCGCCATTGTCGCCGGAGGCACGGCAAGGGAGACGCATTCGAGCTCGGGGCATGGGGGATCGAGCCAACAGCGATGACAGCCGTTGACTCGATCATCTGGCCAGCGATTCGTCCGGAACCCTGTTCCAAGTGGCATGCCCATGCCGGTTATCTAAGCGGGCTCGGTGTAGTGGAAATGCAGGAAGGCCGCGATCACTTGTCGCCGCTCACTCGCACGATCTGACTGACGCGGGTCTGGTGGATGTTCCAAGCGCGGGCGCCTTCGACCTGACGCCAGCCATTGCCGCACAAGTAGCGGATGTCGCGCTCGTCCTGGGATGTGAGTTTGACCGGGTGGCGGTTGCGCCGTTGCGTCTGCACGTCGGCCCAGCGGCAGTGTCGTCGACCCGACGCAGCCCTAGATCAGAAAATGGTCTTCCATCCACAGCAGACCTGGCGCATTGGCCTGCGTGACGATCGGTCCGTCGACGATGATCTGCTTTGGTGGCGTCGCGGGAGTCTTCTTCCTGGCGCGCGCGGCCTCCACGCCTGCGACGATCGCGCCTCCATGAATGCGGCACGAGGAGTTGCGCACGGTCGCGTGCATGCTGCCATCCATCACCGCTCGGATGGCCGGCGGCATCGCGTCGACGCCCCCAATCAGGATCTCCCTACGATTCCGCGCCCTCATCACCTCCAGCGCGGCGAGCGCCATGTCGTCGTTGTGGAAAAATGCGGCGTTGATGTTCGAGTAGGTGGCGAGGTACGACTCCCACAGCTGGACCACCTTCGCTGGATCCCAGTCAGCCGGCTCGGTCGAGAGCACTTCGATGTTCGGATACTGAGCGATCACGTATTGGAAGCCGCGCGCGCGGCCCTGCGCACCGGTATGGCCGAGCGCTCCCTGCGTCATGATGATCGTACCAACTCCACCGATCGCGTTGACGAGCGCCTGGGTCACAACGGCACCCATGAAGTCGTTGTCGGGAGCCAGAAACGTGTGTACACCGATTTGATCCAGGGGCGCGATGAGCGTATCCATGTCGATGACGGGAATCCCTGCGTCAATCATTCGATTGACAGGCGCCGCGAGGGTATCGATCTCGACGGCTTGAATGGCGACGAAATCCCAGTCGCGAGACGCCATTTCCTCCACCGCGGCCAATTGTTGTGTCGCGGAGAGTCCGGGGTCGAACCACGTCACGTCCACGTTGAACAGGTTTCCCCAGAACTCGGCTGCCTGCTTTCCCTGCGCGCACCAACTCACCTGCAGGCCAATGTTCGAGAAGGCTGCCCGCAGCCGTTTGTTCGAGCGGCGGGTGGGTGCGCCAGTCGCCGCGGCCGGTGCCGCCTGAAAGCCGCCCGTCAGGCCTGCAGCCATTGATGCAGATGCGAGTCGAATCACGTCGCGCCGGCCCGGACGCCACGATTGGTCGTTCCGGGGATGACGACGATCGTCGCGGCCGGTTGCCTTGGTTTCCATGGAGCCTCCAGTGATTATCGATGGGCTGGTCATTCCCGCGCAGAACCTGGACACCGAATTGCCGTGTTCGCGCATCTTAGCCGCTCTTCGCGGGTCGACCTGCGAGCCGGCCTCGGGGCCAGCCCAGCCATGGGATCCGCTCGACGCAGGGAAGTTCGTGCCGAATCATCAGCAAGGCCCAGGGTTGCGTCCGCTACTACTGGCTGAATGCGGGGGCTGGCGAGGGCGCGTCCTTCGGCGTCTTCAAGGACAGGCCGGCACCGACGAATCGGTGCGGCTCGCGGCCGACTTCGTACGGACGAAGATGGCGGCACTTCTGAGGCAGAAGCCTGAGATCATCGAGGGACCGATCAAGGCGCACGATTGAAGGCTCACGACGTTAATCGGCAGCGACGGGAATGGCGACCCAGGCCAGCGTCAACCAATGTGTCGCGTCGCGTCGCGAAGGCGGAGAAGCTGTTTCTGATGATGCCGTCCGTGCACCAAGTGAAGCGTTCTCCACTGTGTCGCCGTCAGCGGGCCCAGAATCGGATGGTCGAGCAGCTTGACGTGGCGCCCGAAGCGGGCTTCACACTGCGCAATGATCGCATCCATCGCCACAAGCTGTGCCCCGATCTCATTTCGCACTTGCTCCGTCGGTAAGCCCCTCGGCCGTGCCACCTCAGGGGATTTTCGTCCAGCGGGCATATGGCGCAACCCCACCACCACGAAGGTCAGCACGCGTTGCGTCATGGATGCTCTCGTCGCGAGCGGTCCGCCCCTTGCGATGACTCTCTCGAAGCCTTTGATCGTTCCGGTGTAGGTCAAGTACAGATGTTCCAGCGCCTCCGACGCACACCATTTCCCCGGGAGATGCCAGCGCAATTGCTCGCTGGACATGCCCTTCACCGCTGCCTCCAGATTCTCTCTCAGCTTCTCCAGGCGGGAATCCATGGGACTATCCAAGACCGTCGATGAAGCCCGTGCGCCAGCTCGCATGGCTCGGGCGCCAGTCCAGCCCCGACTTCGCCTTCTTGTTAGAACATCCCCTGTTCTCGTTCATCAGCGTAATGACATGACGGCCAATCACTAGTCTCCCCAGCCACGAGGGTACGCGCCGCGGCGGCGGCGCTCCAATCGCGTCGGCCAGAAATGGCAGCATCGGACGGCATGTTCGGTCTCCTCATCATGCGAACAGGCTGAGGCAACCCGGACTCTCGATCACGCGACCGGCGTCTGCCGGTGAGCGTGTTTGCTGAGCAGCTTCGCAGCCGGCAACAGGACAGCCATGGTCACGAGTGCCGCCTAACGGATTGTCGCTCAGCCAGGCAAGAGTAAGGAACTGCTGTTTCGTGCGTTCTGGGGTGTCGCTCTGGCAGTGACCTTCGAACCCATCTACGAGGCTCCTAGACCGTTCTATCGTGCGAGCGTCGAAGCCGCGCGGCCCTGTCTAGCCGGAAACCGCGATCTATGTGCTTTTTCACGGGCGTCGCCGGATCCCGTCAGCTGGCCCGTAGCGCCGTTGGCCGATTCCTCCGTCCGGCCCACCATCCGCCAGCGTAACCGCCCGCGATGCGTCCGGTGGCGGACAAGACCATCAGCGCGCCGAAGGGCGCACCACTCACGGCGAGCAACGCGAGATCGAAACCGGCTACGGCAACGCCGAGTGTCAACCCGTTGCGCTCCGCGTCGGCGAACGTTCCCCGCGAGACCCACCAGCCGCCGAGCGCGCACGCGACGAATCCGCCCATCGGCCCGACCCAGAGCGCGAGACGTTGCACCTCCATGATCTGATAGACGAGAGTTCCCCTCCCGGACGCGAGCAGTATCGGCAGCAGCGCAGTGAGCACGGCCACCGGGATCAGCTCCGCAACGGGCGCTGCGATCGCCAGCCGGCGAACCTTGAGGCTCATTTCCGATCTCCCGTTCGGTTCGCGCTCACAGGGTTCAGCTCGGCGCTGCACGTGTCGCTGACGAACGGCAGCGCGCTCCTCGGCGTGATGTCCGAGCCGCGGTACTCACCGACGAAGTAATCGGAATCCTCGGCCACGTACTCGCGCGTCAGGACGGACCCGTCCGCGTTTAGGGAGAACCGTTCGACGACGTGCAGGTCCGGGCCATGCGCCACTTCCAACCCCAGCAAGCCAGGCAGGAAGCCAACGGTATCCACGACCAGCACGTCGCCTTCCCATCGTCCGATGGAATGGCCGGCGCGGCTCGGTGCGACGCTTGCGGGATGTTGATCGCTGTCGAGGTGAATGGTTCGCACGAAACCGTGCTGGCCGTACGCGATCGTGACCGAGGTCTCGTCCTGAGAGATGCGGTGGACGACAGTTTCCCAATACCAGTCGAAGATGATGCTCGTCGTGGCGCAGTCATTCCTTGGATGCTGCTCGTCCGGGGGCACGGCGGCCCGACCGAGCTCCGTTCGCGCCACCGGTGCGTCCAGCCAGGGGACGACGGCAGGCGAGACTGCGCCGATGGCGATTCGATAGCTGGAGTAGAGCAGCGCGAGCGCCCCCGAGCCCTCGGACCCCGGTATCGCGATGCCTCGCTCCGGCACGGTGCCCGGCGCGAACTGCGTCGCGATGCTGGCCGGAACGAGCGTGCCCAGCCGGCCGCGCGGATCCGTCATCAGCTGCTGCTCGACCGCCCAGGCGCCTGCCAGGTTCGGCACCCCGCTCGACATTCTCGGCAGATCCGCGCTGGACGCCGCAGCCGGGCCGACGTCGATTGGACGCCCGTCCGACCGGCCCTTCGTACCGAGTACCGCTCGCTGCGTGTATCGATCGAGCGTCCGGCCGTCTGCCAGCAGGAGGGTGTTCACGTAGCAGGCATGCGGATTGATTCGATCCGGCGCGCCCTGAACCGTGATCCGCTCGCCCACGACGAACATGTTCTCAGTCCAGCCCGAGCGGCGCAGCACAGTGGCGCCGCGCATCTCGCAACGGTAGAGCGTCACGCTTCCGTCCGGGGCCGTCACGTTCACGCGCAGCCAGGAGTGCGGGTTCACGAAATCGAGGCCGGCGATCGTGCCGACAAGCTCGATTTCGCGGCTCAGATCGAAGGTCCCGAACGAGTGGTGTGCGTAAACCGGCGTGGCCATCAGCACGAGACCGAGCACCCAACCGGCACGGTTCGTCATTGAGTCCTCGTAGGCTCTTGATTGTTCGGATCTCGGTGTTCGAGGAGGTCCGTAAGTTGCGCCACTTCGCGGTCAATCTCCGCGACCGAGAGCGTGACGAGCGCGGGCATCGAGTGCGTCGTGGACATCGGCATGGGGGATCTTCCCAGGAGATGAGTGGCGTCTCTCCTGCCGTCAGACGGCGTCAGAGAGCGACGTAAAGTCGAAGCCCCGCACCCGCAGCGCCGGCATCATCCGGCCGGCCTCGGTCGGCTCGGGCCGGCCGAGGTCCTCGAGGCGGTTCAGCAGGAGGAGCGGGCTTTCGTTCCAGCGGAAGTTCTTCAGCGCACGTGTGATCTTGCCGCTCTCGATCAGGAACGTCCCGTCGCGTGTGAGTCCGGTCAGCAGCACCGTCCGCGGATCCAGCGCACGGATGTAGAAGAAGTGTGTTACGAGGATGCCGCGCGTACCAGCCGGCAATCAGCTCCTCGGTGGTCTTGCTGCCCCCAACGAGTGCGAGTCCACCAGCGAGCGGGGCGCCGGTTGGCCGGGCCCCCTGCTTCTGTGCCCAGAAGCGCGTGTAGGCGAGGTTCTTCAGGACGCCTTTCTCGATCCAGACCGTGCGGCCGATCGGAAAGCCCTGGTTATCGAACGGCTGACTTGAGAGTCCCCGGTCTGCCGGATCCGAATAGAGCGTCACGCGATCGTCAGCCACTTTTTCGCCAATCCGTGTGCCACCGTCCGGCTTCGAGAAAGGACTGCGACCCTCGTCGGCATTGCGCGCGTTGAGCGCCCCGGCGAGAAGCGGGATCAGATCGGTGACGGCTTGAGGTTCGAGCACTGCCGTGTACATTCCCGGCTCGATCGTCTGCGGGTTGCGACTGGCCACCGCCTTTTGCGCAGCGATGCGTCCGAGCGCGGCCGTATCGATTCCGCCCCAATCACGGGCGGCGGTGCGCGCCCAGCCGCTGCCTGTGCCGTCCGGCGTCCGCGCGGTCATGGAGAAGTCGGCGTCCGTGGTGCGGTGGTAGGCGAAGAGACCGCGGCTCGTGGCCACCGCGACGACGCGCGCATTGGTCTCCAGGTAGCCCGCCGTGAAAATCCGGCCGGCGGCGTTGCCCGCCGAGGTCGCTGCTGTCACTGCCCGCCGAATGGCAGCCGCACGGGACTCCGCATCGAGTTCTGCGGTCTCCTGGCTGAAACCGTTTACGGCGGCGTAGGTCTGCAGCCCAAGCTCCGGCATCAGTTCCGGATCTTCCGGGGCCAGCTGCGCGAGGCGCGCCGCCAGATCGACGGTTCGCTTCAAGGACGCTTCGTCCAGGACGTTCGTCGAGGCCGACGCCTGCCGCTTGCCAGCCGTGACGGTGACGATGACCGTGGTGTTGGTCACACTGCCCGACGTCGTGATGCTGCCGTCGGCGAACCGCGTGTTGCCGCTCCACTGAGTGGTGATGTTGACGCGTGTCTGGTCGGCGCTGCTGAGGGCGAGCACACGATCGGCCAGCGCTTTGGCTTCTTCCCGCGACAACAGCTGCGACCCGTTGCGAGGCGCCGCCGCTGGTGCGCCAGGCTGCGCCATCACACGCTCCTTGCCGTGTTGAGGATCGTCACGTTTCGAAACCGGGCCGGGACGCAGCCATGACTGACGGAGTTGTTCTGCGACGGTTCGCCCTTGCCGTCGTTGAACGCGCCGCCCAGCCAGTAGGAGGACTTGCCGCCGATCATGTCCATCGTGCTCCAGAACTCAGGCGAATTGCTCTGGTACGCCACGTCCTTCAGCATGCCGGCGATCGTTCCATTCCGCACTTCGTAGAACGCCTGACCCGAGAACTGGAAGTTGTAGCGCTGATGGTCGATCGACCAGGAGCCACGGTTTCTGATGAGGATGCCGCGCTCTGTGGCGGCGACGATGTCGTTGACGCCGATGTCCTGGTCGCCTGGCAGGAGCGACACGTTCGGCATCCGCTGGAACTGAACCGCGTTCCACGACTCGGCGAACGAGCAGCCGTGCGATCTCGTGATGCCGGTGAGCTTCTGTATCCGCGCCACCTGCTCGCGCGTCGTCTGGTAATCCTTGAACAGGCCCTTCTCAACGATCAACCACTGGTCAGCTGGCACGCCCTCGTCGTCCCACGCCACACGGCTGAGCGATCCCACCTGCGTGCGATCGGCCTGCACGTTCATGAGCTCGGGACCGAACCGGAGCTGGCCGATGACTTTTTCGGGCGGGGCCACGAAGCTGGTCCCGGCATAGTTGGCTTCCTCGCCGATGGCGCGATCGAGCTCGGTCGAGTGGCCGATCGACTCGTGGATCGTCAGCCAGAGGTTGGTGGGCTCGAGGATGAGATCGTATCGCCCGGCCTCGACGCTCCTGGCGGTCAGCTTTTCCGCAGCGACGGAGGCCCAGCGCTCGGCATTCGCGGGCATGTTCAGCGACTCGACGTATTCCCAGCCAAGACCGCGCGGCGCCAGCTCCTCCTCGTAGGTCTGGAAGTCACCGCTGCCGATGGCGGTGGCGGAAAACGACGGGCCGACACGAATCAGCGTTTGCGTGACGTTCGTGCCTTCGGAGGTCACGAGTGTCTTCACTTCACGCAGCAGCGCCAGGCCGGAGGTGACGAACCGGACACCCTTGACCTTCAGAGCCGCTTCATTGGTGGCGAGCAGCAGGGCAATCTTGTCTTCGATTGGCACGTCGAGCGGATCGCGAGTGACGGGAGTGATCCAGGTGCCGGTGGCCGGAGCGATCGGCGCGAGCTCAACGCGTCGCGCCTGCACCGCGCGCGCCGCGCGCGCCATCACGACGGCGTCGAGCGCGGCCCGTTGCACGCTCTCGCGTGTCATCGTGCTCGTCGCGGCAAAGCCCCAGCACCCGTTGAGCAGCGTCCGCACCCCCAGGCCGTACGATTCGCTGTCCGTGACGGCCGTGATCTGACGCTCGCGCGTCCCGATGGCCTGGCGCCGGTAGCGCCCAATCCGCACGTCGGCGTACGAGGCGCCTGCTCCCGTCGCGGCGTTGAGCGCCTGGTTGGCCAGCTCCACTGCGAAGGGATCGGCGCTCGGCGCCGAGAGCGTTTGGGCGGCCGCGTCGAGCTCGAGCCCCGCACTCGCAGCCAGCGAAGCAGCCGTCGCTGCCGTCGCCTTCATGAAGTCGCGACGGGTCGGTGACATTCGTCTGGCTCCTTCGCCGCAGACCATACCGAACCTTGCGCGGGGGTGTCAACGGGAGGTGGAGTTCGCCGAACAACATTGAACCTAAAACCGGATGGCGAGCCCGAGGCTGGCGCGCCAGAACATCAGGTGTTCGTCCGAAAGACCCGAAATACGCGGCAGGTCCTGAAATGTTTTGAAGCGGCGGATGTCGCCTCGGATGCCGACCGACTTTGCGAAATAGCCGTTGACGCCGAAGCCCAAGTCGTACCCGATCGAGTTCTTCGAGAACGACGTGATCGTGTCTGCGACGTTCAACGAGGTATGCGGCCGAATCAACCCCACGCCGGCGATAAAATACGGCTGGACCCGGCGGGCGCCCGGGCCAATCACCACATTGCTCATCAGCGTGAAGACCGAGCTCTCGGCCCCGGGCACCTTGCCGTAGAAGTCCTTGGCCCACGCGATATCCGCCTCGAAACCGACGACGGAGCTCATTGATCCCACGGACACCCCGAAGTTCCTGCGCTTGTCTTCGCAATTGGTCAGGGTCGCGCAGTTCGAGTTGCCGCCGTAGTTGAATCCGATGAACGGCGCGACAAAGGTATCCGCGTGCACCGGGACTGCCGAAACAGCGAGCAGGACAGCACTCCAGGCCGCGACTTTCCGTAGCTTCACAATGGATCCTCCTTATAGGATGAACGAGGCCATCGTAGGTATTTTAGCCTCGAGTTCCATGGGTCCCCCAGTTCCATGAGGTCCATCAATCGGCATCCGCCGAGCTACATGCGTTTAGAAACGCACAACGGGCCCGATGCTCAACTCGAACTGTTGCGTCAATCGTCCAGTCAGGACCACGAGACAGCCGCCGATTTCGACCGCGCCACACGCCCACGCGCCAACTTCCGGTGCAATCCAGATTGGCAGCCAGTGAGCTTCGGCACGCACGGCGAGCCTGGAGCCCAGGAACTGTTTCAATCCGGCCCCCAGGCCGAACGAGAAGCGTGTGAAGCCATCATTTGCGGCAGCGATGTGCGTTGCACCGACGCTGCCCGTCAGAAAGGATCGGAGTCCCTTTACTTCGGGGATGACGAACTCGCGGGTGAAGTCCGCGTGAAACTGGTTCAGTGTGACGTCTCCGAGCGAGGCCCCCAGAAATCGAAGCGGGGCATCGAACCGCAGCGCCGAGGCTGACTGCGTCCAGCGGATCTCGACGAGGGAGAAGTCGTCAAAGCGAACTCCGGCAGACAGACCATAGCTCGCGGCATCTTCCCACGAGGCCTGAGTCTGCGAGGACTCGTCCGTCTGAATGTCGAAGAGCCCTCCGAACCTGACACCGAGGAACGGCGTCACCTCGAAACCCTGGATCTCGACATACTGCGCGCGCGCCGGTGTGGCGACCGCCAGAATCGCGGGTAGCGTCAGGCAGGCCGCCAATCCTCTGGAGGACATGCCATTGAAGGACTTGAGCGAGATTCGCATGGTGCTACGTTACACCGTCGATGCGGTGGTGGATCAACCTGCGGACGATGTCATCTCGACCGCACATTTGGCGATTGTCCATCAGTCTTATCGGGTGCAAACTTGCCCGGGCCTGATCGTATGGCACACCAAACATCCCAAGTACGGGCTTCCGGCGAATCGAATCGTCTGGCGCAGACCCGGATCGTGCGTGCTCTCGGTCTCGCGTTCCTGATGACTCAGGCTGTCGTGGCCCAATCGGCGCCGCAGTCTCTGCCGACATGGCGCGATCCCTCACCGCATCAGGTTCGTTGGATCACGGTCGATTCGGCAGTTCGCCTGGAAGTACTGGACTGGGGCGGATCGGGCCGACCCATGGTGTGGCTCGGATGCTACCTGAGCGCGCATGTGCATGACGGGATCGCACCGAAGCTGACGAACCAGTTCCATGTATACGGCGTTACACGACGAGGGATCGGTGCGTCCGACAAACCCGCTACCGGATATACCGTCCAGCGGTCGGTAAACGATGTGCTCGAGGTGCTCGATGCCCTGAACCTTCAGAAATCTCTTTTGGTCGGCACTTCATGCGCCGGGCAGATCCTGACCATGTTCGCTGGGCAACACTCCGATCGTCTCTACGGGCTCGTCTATCTCGATGGAGCGACCGACCCGACATTGAGTCCGGCAGAATATGATCCGCCGATGCCAGATCCAACAACATTGCCGCGCTCGATCAAGTCACCACCCGCTCCTGATATCACCTCATTCGAGGCATTTCGAATCGCCCAGCGGCGCGATCAGAAGGTCGCCTTTCCCGAAGCGGAATTGCGTCAACAGTTCGTCGCGAATCCCGACGGATCGGTGGGTCGATCGCTTTTATCTCCCGAGATTCGCCGGGCGATCACTGTGGAGGCCAGGGTCAAGCCAAATTATGCGGGTATACGCGTGCCGGTGCTGGCGATTTACCAAGCGGACCGCCCGTTCGAGGAAGTGGCCGCTGACTTTGATATCCGCAACGAGCAGGAGCGCGCCGCACTTCGCCAGCAGTATGCAGCAACGCGCGCCATGTATATGAGGTGGCAACACGATCTTCTCGCTGGCGTCCCCACGGCTCGAATCGTCGAACTGCCAGGCGCGAGTCTCTTCATGTTCCTGTCAAATGAGACTGACGTGCTTCGTGAGATACGAGCATTCGCGGCCACATTGACCAGCCGGTAGAGAGCCATACACATCCTGGGCACGTTCACCGAAGCAATTTGACGAACGGCTCGAATTGGCCAGCGTTTTGTCGGGATGCAGCGCCAGTCCGAACCGCGCACGCCTAGTCTCTGCGTGGACGGGAGCGCCTCTGGCACTCCCTGAATAGCTCGTCCTGAGCGTGGTTCAGGCAGTTCTCCGAGTTGCGCGTGAACCGTCGTTCGTTTGCTGGCCCCACCTTGCCCTCGCGGTCCTTCCATACAGTCACCGTCGTATAATGATTGCCATCGCTCGAGAGCGTCCAGGTTCCTTCTCCTTCCTCCCACCTTAAGTGGACCGCTCGTTGGCTGCGTTGACATAACCGAGCGTTAGGTTTTACGATATCCGCGTGACCTGGGCTGAGGTGATCCGCAAGCTGAAGGCTGCGGGATTCGTCGAAGTCCGGTCCGGGAAGGGTCACCGCGTGAAACACGCGGCGGAAGTCGGTGGCCGTTCACACAGAAGACGCCGGCCGGCTGGGCAACCGCATCCTGCGCGAGGCCGGTGTCGAATGACGGTTCTTTATCCGATTGTCCTTGAAACCGAGGCGAGTGGTGCGGTGAGCGCGTACGTGCCGGGGTTGCCCGTGTATGCCGCGGCCGAGACCCCGGCGAAGGCCGAACGCGCCATTCGCGACGTGCTGACGGCCTACCTGGAGGCGCACCCGACAAGTCGACCAGATGCACGCGTCCGCGTGGCGCGCTTCTCAGGTCGAGGGAAGACGAAGGTCGATATCGTTGGCGTCGCCGCTCTGGTGGGCGCGCACCGGAGCGCAACCAAGGCGCGCACCTCGCGCAGGAACGGCCGGCTTGGCGGTCGTCCCCGCACTGCCAGGGCCGCCGCACGACGACGCGCCAAAGCGTCGCGCTGAGCATTCGCAACGGCGACGAGACGAGTGCTTTCGTGCACCCACGTCAGCTGATCGTCCCGCCATTCGCGCCCTCAGCGCCTCAGAAGATTTCGTCGAACCAAATCTCGTGTTCCGTGAAGATCAACATCCGATCGTCGAAGTCGATCATCACGACACCCAGTCCGCGCACTTCCAGCAGCACGCATCTGGCATCAACCATCACACGGGAATCGCTCGGCCGGCGATCGGGATTGTGGTCAGGCTCAACCGAGGTTGGAGCAAGTTTGAGCCTGAGCTTCGCCGGTTTCTCATCGGGTTCATACGAATCCCGTTTAGGATGATAGAGGCTCACGAGTCAGTGGCTCATCCAGTTCATGCTCTTGTTATCGGGACGTCCGCGTAGAAAGTTGCGATGAAAGTCAAGGCAGATGTGTGAAAGCTGAGGCTGGAACCGACGGCCACAGGGTGGGAGAGGCGCTGACCTCCGGCGAGGTTTGCACCGACCGCCCGCGGCGCTGCGGCCATGTCACAGCATCAGCGTCAGCATGCCAGTCGCCACCAGCGCGGCCGACCAGATCAGATCGAGGTTGAACCACGCGCGGCGCAGGATGCCGACGCCAAGCTTCTCGAACACCAGCACCGCGACAAACGCGGTCACCGCCAGGTAGCCCACGGCGTGCAGGCCGGTTGCGAGGAACGCAGCTGCTGCGCCTGCCCCTGCGGCGGGCATGTGGTGCGCGTGTTCCCCCGCTCCGGACATCGACATGCCCACGAACACCGGCACCACCATGAGCCCGGCCCCGTGGGCCGTGGCCATCAGGAACGACCACACCGTGAGCCCGCCCATGCTCACGCGCATGCCCGCCCAGCGCGGATGCCGGTGACGAAAGAATCGAAGGACGCCAAGCGAGGCGAGAACGCCCGCCAGCGGCCAACGCAGCCAGCCTAGCGGGAACACGGCTCCGATGACCAGCGCGAGGCCGACCGCGGCGGCCACGGCCAGCGCATGCCCCGCGCCGAGCGGTACGAGCGCCCGGAGCACCGCACCGCGGCGGCGCTCCTGCATCCCGAGCGCCACCGCAAACAGCCATCCCATTCCAGGATTGATGCCGTGAAAGGCCCCGAGCGCCATCAGCATCGCCCACGACATCGTCATCTCGGTCGTCATGACACACCTCTTGTAGGACGTACAACTGACAACTGCTCAAGGTGCCACGCACCTGCTAATTCACTACCACGACAAACGCCGAGCACGCCGAGCTCGCAGAGATTCTTGGACCAAAGATGCTTTCTCGGCGAACTCCGCGGTCTCGGCGGTGAACGTCGTGTAGCACTGGTTCATCGTGTTCAGTCCGCTAGGCGAAGCAGTACGAGTCGGAGCTCGCATCGCCGCCCTCGAGGTGGACCTGGTGGGGGCGCATGCTGTCGAACTCCACGAATCCGGCGGTATCGAGCTCGATGCCGCCGTTCGGGCGCACGTCCACTTTGGCCAACCAGCCCTTCACGCCGTCCGGATAGAACTGGTCGTCCCACGTGCGATACAGCGAGTTGGTCACGTAGGCGCGCTTGCCGTCACGGCTGATCTCGACCATCTGCGGGGCGCCGTTCAGCGGTTGCCCCGGACGGGCCGGGTGCGGCTGGCGGCGAACCATGCCCCCGATCTTCAGGGATCCGGTCTCGACCGGGTTGAAGGGGTCCGATACGTCGAATTGCTTCAGCTCGCCTGTGCCAAAGCACGAGACATACAGGAATCGATCGTCGAGCGACAGATTGATGTCGGTGACGAGCGGCGGCGCCGCGCCGAAGCCCTTGAAGATCGGGGGCAGATCGTCGGCCGGCGCTGGCTCGGCGGGAATCTCGATCACCTTGTCGATGCGCCAGGTCCCGCTGCCGTTGCGGCCTTCGCGGTGCCACATCCAGACCGACGCCGACAGATCCTTCAGGCTGGTGACAACGCCGACAAATCCGTAGGTCTCGTTGGGATTGTGCGCCGGACGCAGCTCGAGCACCATTTGCTGCTCGGGGCCGAGATCCAGCTTCTGCACGTGACGCCGAGAGTTGAGATCCCACACGTGCAGCGCGTTGCCGTACTTGCCGGCCAGGAGCAGCTCCGGATTCACGCCGCCCTCCACCATATTCGGCGTGCCCCACTCGCTGGTGATCATCGTGTCGTGACCGAGGTGCCACCAGAAGTCGTACGCCAGTTGCTGCGGTCCACGATCCTTCTCCCACGGCCCTTTGATCTCGAATGTCTCGGGGTCGAGGACGAAGATGCCACCGGGGCCATTGCCGTCGGCGTTGCCCAGCGCGTTGACGTAGATGCCATCTGGCCCGCAGTGGGCGGTGTGCGGGCGGCTATAGCCGGTCTTGCGGAAGATTTCCTCCGCTTCGATCACCTTGACGAGGCGCGGCTGACGCGGGTCGGGCGTGGTATCAAGGATGTGGATTCGCGACGATCGCATGCCGGGCACCACGAGATAGCGCCGTTGCATATGCGGGTGCGGCGAGTTCGGGCACAGGCACGAGCTGCACGCGTTCCACCCGAAGTGGTGCAACTCGTCGCCGGCGCGGGGCATTTCGACACGCGCGATCTGAGCCCCGTATCCTGGCGATGCGGGATCGACATCCAGCACAGCAATGGCGTCGTTGGCGGTCGGGTCGGAATTGAGCAGCGCCACGTAGGCCAGTGTTTCGGCCGGGGCCTGCATGGCCATCGTCGGCGACGGGTAGAAGCTCTGGTCGGGAAGCAGTTTTGGCATCGTCTTGTCCTCCTCGCGGTTTCGGTCCGCGGGTTAGAGACTAGAATCAGCGGGGCGCCGACGTCCTTTGAGAACGCTGGCGTTTTTCTGAAACTTTCCTGAGGTGCGACTTGTGGCCGACACCGTGGTACGAGGCGCGTATCGGTTCGGGCCGTTTCATCTCGATGTCCGTGAGCGCCGACTCTCTCGCGGCGGTGAGGTGATCCCGCTGCGTTTGAAGGTGTTCGACACGCTCCTCGTGCTGGTCGAGAACGCCGGGCGGCTGGTCACGAAGCAGGAACTGCTCGACACGGTGTGGCCGGAGACGACGGTCGAGGAAAACAACCTGAATCACAACGTGTCGGTGCTGCGGAAGGCGCTGGGCGAGAAAGCCACGGGCCAGCAGTACATCGAGACCGTGCCGCGCGTGGGCTATCGCTTCGCCGCCCCGGTCGACGCTGCCGTCCCGCAGACCGGAGCCTCCGCTGCGGCAACGGCCAAGGCGCGGCAGGAAATCCGGTACTGCACGACGAGCGACGGTGTCCGGCTCGCCTATGCCACGACCGGCAACGGACCGCCGCTCGTGAAGGCGTCAAACTGGCTGACTCATCTCGACTTCGAATGGGACAGCCCGATCTGGCGCCATTGGTACACCGCGCTCTCGCGTCATCACCGTCTCGTCCGCTACGACGAGCGTGGCAACGGCATGTCGCAGCGTGACGTGCCCGATGTGAGCTTCGACACGTGGGTCCGCGATCTCGAAACGGTCGTTGACGCGGCCGGGCTCGATCGATTTCCGCTCCTCGGGATCTCTCGTGGCGGTGCCATCGCTATCGCGTACGCGGTGAAGCATCCCGCACGCGTCACGCAATTGGTGCTCTACGGCGCATTCGCGGCGGGAGTGAAACACGTCGGCACGCCCCAGCAGCTCGAGGCGCGGCGCGCTCTCGCGAGTCTGTTGCGGCTTGGGTGGGGACTCAACAACCCAGCGTTCGCCAGGACGTTCACCTGCCGGTTCATCCCCGAGGCGACGCCGGAGCACGAGCAGTGGTTCGACGAACTCCAGCGTGTGTCCACGTCGCCGGAAAACGCGGCGCGACTCATGGAGCGCGACGACGACATCGATGTTCGATCACTCTTGTCGCAGGTGAAGACGCCGACGCTCGTCATCCATTGCGATCGTGATTACGCAGTGGCGCCGGAGAAGGGTCGCGTGCTGGCGGCCGAGATCCCGGGCGCACGGTACGTCTCACTGCCGAGCGCGAATCACCTGATGCTCGAAGAGGAGCCCGCCTGGTCTCTGTTTCTCGAGGAGCTTGGCTTGTTCCTGAACTGGTAACGCTGTGGAAACGACTTCGCTCAGTTCGGATCACGGTGCGGCCCGGCCGACAAGGCATCCTCGTGACACTACTTGCCTATCATGCGCTGAGTGGACTTCTCGTTTTCGAGACAGATTTCGTCCACGAGCTCAGTATCGAGCACGATGGCCTGCTTCATCGTCACCGTCCATGGCCGGGTGTACACCTTCGGATCGTCGACGGTGACCTCGACCTCGAGGTGTCCGAAGTCCGGCCGCCGGATGCGCTCCCGAACCTTGGCCGCGTCGGTCATCGGGCTTCCGACGATGTCGAGCCACAGGCCGTCACGAAATCCGATTGAGTCCACGACGAGGGTGTCGCCGACCCACTTGCCGGATGAATACCCCTGCCACGACGGTTGGGGATCGGTCGGCAGCGGCCGTCCGTCGGTGAAGATCTGGCGGTAGCTCGCATTCAGCTCGTCGAGCATCACCAGCAGACCGCGCGCCTGGACGAATTTCTGCATGTGCGGCAAGCCGTACAAACGCACGAACGTGTCAGGCATGCAGCGGGCATGCGGATCGTCCTTGGAGTTCTGCTCGGTCTGGGTCTTCACCTGCTGCGCCGCCCACGGCTGGTACGGGAGGCCGCCGGGCATGCCCGCGCCCATGTTGATGCCGTAGCGCGAGATCGGCAGTTCCGAACCGCACACGAGGAACTCCTGGGTGGACGCGCACGGGATCCCGTCAGCGGTGAGCCACATCCCCGAGAAATCCGGCTTGCTGTCGCGAGTCCGAGGCGCCGGCGCCGTCAGGTTGGGCTTCCCATCGCGCGTCCGCGGGACGCCGTCGGTCGGGTAGTTCAACCACTGGGCGACAAGCGGCGGCGAGACCGACCAGCCAGCGACGACGAGCGCAAGGATGGCAGATGAGATCAGTTTCTTGGGCATGTGCTTTCTCCAGGAATCTTCCGACATTCTAGCCCGCTGGATTCTCCCGCTCGTTGACGCGGCGGGCCGCCTGAAGCGTAGACGGTCGCCGTCCTGCGTGAACACACCCGATCACCAGCGCGTGGAAATGGACGTTCAGCGCGCGACACAGGTCGTGATCCCACGCGAGCAGGTACCCGCAGGCGATACGGGAGGCTCAACACCCATTGCCGAATGGGAACCGGGTCTACACGTCGGGCAGGCGCATTTTCCGCAGCAGCGCGCGGCCATGTGGTGAGGCTCGGAAGCGATCGAAGAAAGGCATGACGCCGAGCTCGCTGACAATCGGATCGCGTTCCTCGATCGCCTGCTCGAAGTAGCCAGCGGCCTGGTCGAACTCCGAGCAGATCGCATGAAAGATCGCGAGGCCCCTGGCGCGAGGCCCACGATCAGCGGTCAGAGTCGCCAGAACGTGGTCCGCGCGTGCGAGATCTCCGGAAAGCGCATGGCATCCGGCAAGCAACCCCGTAATGCCCGAATAGGAGGGCACCAACCGAGCCCCCTTCTCGAGGATGGCTATGGCTTCCCGGATCATCCCAGTCGCTGCGTAGGTGCCGCCGAGGAAGAAGTACGCCGGCCAGAAGTCCTCATGGAGCCCGATGAGACGTTGAAGCTGGTCGATAGCCTCGGAGTACGAGCCGCGTGCCGAAAGCGCGGCCGCCAGATGCTGTTGCGGGAACGGAGAGAGCGGGTCGGCGGCGCGCGCCCGTTCAAGGACCGACAGCGCCTCGTCGACGCGCCCGAGAGGCAGCAAGATTAGCGATGCGAGGACGCCGGCGACGTCCGGCGGCACGTCTTCGCACTCGAGCGCGAGATGACACTGGCGTAGCGCCTCTGCCCAGTCGTACTCGAACTGCCCAGCGACCATCGCGAGCACGAAATGGGCGTCCGGCTCGTGCTCGTCCAGCGCGAGTGCCCGACTCGCGGCGGCTTTTGCCAGGGGGAGCGCGTCGCGCGGCGCTTGCCACCCCATGAAGGCTGAGAGCTGCAGGGCGTGCGCCAGCCGCGCATACGCCGCAGCATAGGAAGGGTCGAGGGCAATCGCCTCCTCCAGATAGCTCCTGGCGCGGGATACGTCGTCCGGCGTCAGTTTCAACAAATGATGCCGGCCCTTCAAGTACGCGTGGTAGGCCTCGACGTTCGCCTTTTGACGGGACGTCGCGGCGCTTCGAGCGTTCAGCTTGACTTTGAGCGTCTCGACAATGGACTGCGAGATTTCGTCCTGCACCGCAAAGACGTCCGTCATCTCACGGTCGAAGCGATCCGACCAGAGATGCGATCCGTCCGCGGCGTTGATGAGCTGCGCCGTGATGCGGATCCGATCGCCCGCCCGCCGCACGCTCCCTTCGAGGATCGTGCGCACGTCGAGCGCTTCAGCGATTCGTCGGACGTCCTGATCCTTGCCTCGGAACGCGAAGGAGGAGGTACGGGCGATGACGCGCAACCCGGCGACGCGAGTCAGCGCGTTGAGGACTTCCTCCGCGAGCCCGTCGCTGAAGTATTCGTTTTCCTTGTCCGCGCTGAGGTTGGCGAACGGCAGGACGGCGATCGACGGCTGAAACTCCGCGAACGTTCTCGTGCTCTGTTCGAGGGCCGCCCGTACGTCGCTCATGGTCTGGAATCGCTCCGCCGGCTCCTTCTGGAGGCAACGGCGCACGATGCGATCCAGTGCGAGCGGCGCCTGTAGCCGGGGCGGCTCGTCGCGCAACACCGCACTGAGAACCTGCAGCGCGGTCGTCCCCGGAAACGCGCGGGTACCGGCGAGCATTTCGTACAACACGACGCCGAACGCGAAGACGTCGGACCGCACGTCGAGCGGCTTCCCTTGCGCCTGTTCAGGAGACATGTACGCGGCGGTGCCGACAATGGCGCCGTCCATTGTCCGCGTCTGGTCGACGTCGGCGGTGATCGCCTTGGCCAACCCGAAATCGAGTAGCTTGACGGCGCGCTCGGCGGTGACGATGACGTTGGCAGGCTTCAGGTCGCGATGGAGGATGCCGCGTCGGTGCGCCGCTTCGAGCGCTTCGGCTATTTGACGTGCCAGCCGCACGGCTTCGTCGATCGGGAGTGGACCACGCAACGCCTCACCTTCGACGTACTCCAGCACCGAGATAGTCCGGGCCGACGTCGTGGATCTGGCAAATATGGGGATGATTGAGCGCGGCGATCGCACGCGCCTCCAGCGCGAAGCGGTCGCTGTGCTGGGCCATCAGCCGCTTGATGGCGACGATGCGGTCAAGGCGCGTATCGCGGGCCTTCCAGACTTCGCCCATCCCGCCCGCGCCAAGCGGCGCCAGAATTTCATACGGGCCGAGATGAACGCCGACAGCGAGGCTCATGACGATCGCTTTGGCGGATTATAGCGGCTGGTCGGTGGACTTCAGGAGCCTGGAGGCAGCCGCAAAAGGGTGGCCAGTTCGGGCCACCACGGACTGGATCGGAGCTGTCAGTATTGTTCAATCCAGGTCGCCAGTCCTTCCCTATGTAGTATTGTCAGTCTTTCTCCATCCCCATGCCCATTCGCCGGGAAAACTGGGACGATGCGACGCGGATTCAGTGTCCGCGCTGCGGTTCCGCGGTACTCGCCGCGACGCCCGACGGGCGATGCCCGACGTGTCATTCGCCTCTGGATTTGTCGTCATCGCGAGGATCTCCTGACGGCTCCGTTACGGTGAGCGCACCGCGGCAAGGTGTGATTCACCCATTGAGCAGTGCTCCCCAGCTGCGGCCCGACGAGGAATTCGGCGACTATCGCATCACACGCCTTTTGGGCCGCGGGGGAATGGGTGAAGTCTACGCGGCGGAACACATCGAGCACGGGTTGCGGGTGGCGCTCAAGGTTCTGAACCATCAGATCGATGACCCGCTTGCTCGTGCGCGATTCCGGCGCGAAGGACAACTCGCAGCAGCGCTGTCGCATCCCCACGTCGTTTACGTATACGGAAGCGAATACATCAACACCACACCGGTCATCATCATGGAACTGGTGACCGGGGGCACGTTGAACGACGCGGTCGAGGCCAAGGGGTCCGCTGCCCGCGCCCGAAGCCGTTGACGCGATCCTACAAGTGATCGCGGGACTTGAAGCGGCTTACGCGGCGGGGATCCTCCACCGCGACGTCAAGCCTTCGAACTGTTTCGTAGACCGAGATGTACCGTCAAGGTCGGGGACTTCGGCCTGTCGATCTCTACTCAGGCCCGCGATCCGAGTCTCACCGTCTCGGGAGGAGTCCTCGGCACCCCTCAATACGCATCACCCGAGCAGTTGCGCGGCGCGTCACTGACCATTCAGTCGGACATCTACTCGGTCGGGGCGACCCTGTTCTACCTGCTTACCGGCCGCGCCCCCTTCGAGGCCGGCGATCTGATGGCGATGCTGGCGCAGGTCGCGACCGAGGCGCCGCGTTCGCCGCGCGATTTCGCTCGAACCGTCCCGATCGGACTGGCTGCCGTCGTCCAGCGCTGCCTCGCAAAAGATTCGAATGCACGCCCTCGCAGCTACACCGAGCTGAGCGAAAAGCTGCGACCGTTCGCATCCGCTTCAGCGACCATTGCACCGCTGCGATCCCGCCTTGCCGCGGCGATCATTGATCTCGTCCTCATCACGTTCGTCTTCAATCTGGTGAGTGTCTCGGTCAGGATCATCGCGCGCGACGCGACCGCCACGGCGACGGCAGTGCTCTGGCCGTTGCTGTTCGTGACAATCTATTTCGCTCTGACGGAGGGGTTCGGGACCGCGTCGCCCGGGAAGTGGGTGTTCGGCTTACGGATCAGCAGCGTCGAAGGTGGCTCGGCCGGGTTCCTCCGAGGGTGCTTCAGAGCGGCGTTGTTTGCGCTGGCCGCGCGCGCCCCGTTTTTAATTTCAAACGGCCCTATCATAGACGCGCTTCTTCCGGTGGCTACGTTCGGTCCCATGCAACGTGCAGAGAGGGCTGGGCAGCTCGTCACGATCTTGTTCGCGCTGCGCCAGCTCGGTCCTCTCATCTTGTTCTTGCCGGCTCGCCGGAGGAACGGCTTTGCAGGCATTCACGATCTCGCTAGCGGCACTCGTGTCATTGCCCGGGCGCGTCTCGTAACAGAGTCGGGGGCATCCAGAACTGATTTCCACCAAGTCCAACGGGAGCGTGCGAAAACCGGGGCCGACCATACCCTCCGGCGCGGACCCTTCGTTCTGGTCGAATTGCTGCGATCATCCGCGGTTGAATCCTTATGGCTCGGCTTGGATCCCGCCCTCAATCGACACGTCTGGATTCGAGACGCTTCGCTGGAGACGCCGCTCTCGGACGCCGCGCGTCGTGAGCTCGCCCGGCCGGGTCGCCTGCGTTGGCTGGCCGGCCGTCGAACTCAGGACGGAACATGGGAGGCATTCGAAGCGCCATCCGGCCGCTCGTTGTGTGACTTTGCTGACACGCCGCAGCCTTGGCGTCTTGTCAGACGATGGCTGGTCGATCTGGTGGAGGAGCTCGCCGGTGTGTTCGCAACGGACGACTGCCCGTGCTGGCATTCGATCGCGTGTGGATAACGCCGGAAAACCGTGCAAGGCTGCTCGACTTCGCTGCGCCAGGCGGGACATGTGGCACCGTCCGCAGCGAAGAAGAATCAAGCGTTTCGCAAACTGTTCAAGGATTTCTCGTCGACGTCGCCTGGTGCACGCTGGAGGGCCGAATGCCCCGTCCTCCGGAACGTCTTCCACACCCGAAGACTCCACTACCGCTATCCGGGCGTCATGTCCTCGAGACCCTTGCTGGTCCTGACGTCAGAAACGCGAGCGAGCTTCTTGACCTATGTAGGACCGCGCTGCCCACGCCCTTCGAAGTGTCACGATGGAGCCGGGGACTGTTGCCAGTGCTCGTCATGCTGATATTCTCTGCGGTGGCGATCACGATTGTCAGTTTCAGCCGCGACGATCGCTTGCCGCCTTTCGGCGTGTCGACGGACGAACAGGCGCTTTTCAACGGTCTTGTAGCCGTCTCACGGCTGCAACGGTCGGGTGTGCCAGAGACCAACCCAGAGCGACGCGCGCTCGAGATCTATCTGGCCGCCCGCTACGCACCCCTGTCGGCGCGTCCAGCATCATTCGGTGGCGCACTTCGGCCATTCCGCAAATTGACGACGGAGATCGCGGCGCGTCATCCGACGATCTCGGATCCCGAAATGCTGCTCGCGTTGCGCCAACTCGGTCCGGACCGGCTCGACGAGTTGAACAGCAAACAGCCGGGGAACTACTTCGTCGGGCTTCTGTTGCCGGTGGCGGCGGCGTGGTTATGGATTCTCACAGGCATCGGTGTATTTTCATTGGCGCTCGCCTTCATTGCTCGAGGCGGGTTGATCGCGCGACTCTTCGGCGCTGCGGTCGTCACTGATGACGGCAGGGAGGTCACGAGGCTGCGGGCGCTCGGCCGCGCCGGTATCGGATGGTCCCCGATCATCGCGCTGCAGCTCCTGCCGCAGCCTGCGAGCATGGCGTTCGAGGCACACGCCGCGTTCAACTGGCTGCTCGCCGCCGCGGCGTGCTCTGCAATGGTGATAGGAACATGTTGGTCGGTTATCGAGCCCGGCCGCGGCCTCCACGATCGCCTCGCGGGAACGTGGTTGGTTCCGCGGTAAAGCTCCGTAACGTCCCGTGTTCCCGGGGCGCGACCTCAGCGCTTCACCGGCCAGCCGTAGACCTCAGAAACACAACTCTCCTCATCACGGAGCTGACTATCGTCGCTCGCGCCCACCTTTCGTATCCTCCCCTCATGGGTCCTACGGCGGACGATCTTTCGCAAAGCACGATTCGAGTGCTAGAGCAGCTCGACCCCTCTACGGCCTCAGGATTGCTAAGTGCCGCTGTCACGGAAGCTGAGCCCTTAGAGGCCGCTCTCGACGGCCAGCATCTTTCGATTCAGCTGGTGAGCGGCGCTGGGATCCGGAACACGTGGATGGACTGATCCTTCTCGGCGCAGCGGGCGGGCTGCTGCGCCTTCGCCCGGTCGGAGACAGCGACCAGGGTGTCCGGCGACAACCAGGCGATTCCCTCGATATTGCCGTAGCTCTTGCTCGGGAAGCGATAAAGGGCGCCCGATCCCGGCACCACTGCCCGCGCCTCCACGTCGACCCGAGCCACCCACAGACGCCTTGACGCCTGCGAAGCGATGGCCACTCGCCCGTCGCGATAGGCGACCGCCGCATAGTCTTCGAACTCGACCCGCTTCGGAAGGCGAATGCGGTACGAGGCCTCCCAGCCGCCGTCACTCGCGCGACTGAAAGCGTCAAGGCGGGCGCCCCCCCGCTTGGCGGCCGTCCCGAGGTTGCCCTCGCAGAGGGCCAACAAGTACTCGCGAGGTCCGTTCCGCACGTGAGTGAGGCCTTCGAAGCCCTTGTTGACGTTTTTGAACCGGCTTTGGAGCTGGGTGCACCGAAGAAAGCGGCCCTCGGTGTCGTACTCGGCGACGAAGCCGCGGAGGAGGCCGTCGAAGTCCTCCAGCGCTTCGATGAGACAGAACACGCGGCCTCGTTTCTTGTCAATCGCGATGTCTTCAAAACCCGACCCGAGGCTCGGCGCCGGAAAGAGCTTGTTGCCGGATTTACGCTCGAGCGAGAGATCGATGCGCGCGATCCAATTGAGGTTGTCGAAGATCACCAGCGCCGTCGAGTCATCGAGTAGCGCGACTCCGCTGGCCTCCAGCCGACTCTTCTTATTCCTGCCTGGGAGCAGGCGGTAGAGCTTCTCCTCGCGGACCAGCTCGAGTCTGCGGCTCATATACTGCGCCTCCTGCTCTTGCTGGCTTCGGCTCAGATCCCCGCGAGAAGATCTTGAACGATCCGCAGGTCCCGATTCTTCTCGAACGCGCCACGCAGGCGCTGTTCGCGAAGTGTTTGTTGCACGTGTTGCATCAGCGCTGCTTTGTCCATTGGAACGGTCTAGGACCCCATGAGCGACCGAAACCCCATGGACGAAATGCATTTTAGCCCCTCCTCCAAGCGCCGGCCCAACCTGAGACAACTGTCCAGCACGCACCGTTTGTAAGATAGTGAGTGAATGGCTTCGGCACCTGTGACGGGGTGCCGCCCGCGACGACGACTCGCTAGTGTCGGCCATCGCGAATTGAATTGTCACGTTCCGGGCGCGATTGCTCGGATTCAGATGGACCACTTCCAGACCCACGGCTGGGTTCGTATCGAAGGCGCGTTCAGTGCCCAAGAGGCTGCAGCGATGCGCGACGTGGTCTGGCGCGCACTCGCCGCGGTCGGCATCCAACGCGGCTGTCCGACCACGTGGCGCAAGGAGCGGCCCGACCACCTGCAGCATCTGAAGTCCGACCCCGTTTTTCGTGCCGTGGGAAGCAGCGTCACGCTGGCGGCGATCGACGAAGTCCTCGGCGGGCAGCCGTGGCGACGGCCTTCGGACTGGGGCGCGTTCTTCCTGGTGTTCCCGACGGGGCGGCCGTGGAACGTACCCGCTGACGGCTGGCACGTTGATGCCGACTATACGGGCCCGCTGTCACCACCCAAGGGCGTGAAGGTCCACGCGATGTTCGGCGATGTCGCACCACGAGCCGGTGGGATGAATATCATCAGCGGCTCGCATCGGCTGGTCCATCGGTGGTTCCGGGAGTATCCCCCAAGGCCGGGTGCGCGTGGAGCTGATCTGCGGGCGTCGGTACACCGCCATCCGTACTTGCGGGACCTTTGCACCGCCGGCGAGGCCGCAGCCCGCATCGAACGGTTCCACGAACGCGTTGAGGAGGTCGACGGCATCCCGCTGCAGGTGTTGGAAAACACTGCGTCGGCAGGCGATGTCATCCTCATGCATCCTCTGCTGCTCCACGCTCCGCCCACGACACACCTCGGGAACAGGCCGCGCTTTCTGTTGAATAAGGACATCTATCTGTGAGGGCGTCTCTGGCCGGGCCATCTGCCGTGCCGTCAAGCCGCACGGCGGACTGCATGCGGAGCGTGGTGAGGAATCGGGTCCCGATCTACGCCGACGGGCACGATGGCGCTGGTCGTTGGCCCGCCGACGCCCAGTCTAATTCGCGGCTCTGAGGAAATTGGCGGAGCGTGAGATCACCGCTCTCACTGTCACTATCATTGTACGACTCGCGTCAAGAAAGAACCAGACTGTCAGAAAGTGGGCAGCTTCGCTACCATCGCCCATTCATGGCGAAGGTCGATCCGGACGCCCGCCTCCCCCGCCCAACCGCCGACGGCGCTTCGCGGAAACGCAATGGCGCGGTGAGCCGGGGTGACAGCCCCGCGCAACAGGACCCTCGAGACACACGCCAACTACTCGCTCGCATCCTGGAGACGCCGCACCTCGCGCGCGCCGTCCCTCGATTGCCGCCGGCCATCCTTCATCGCGTCATCGAGAGTTGTGGACTCGAGGATTGCGGCGAACTCGTGGCGTTGGCGACGCCAGAGCAGTTGTCCGCTGTCTTCGATCTCGATCTGTGGCGCAGTGTTCATCCAGGCATGGAGGAAAAGTTCGATGCGACCCGTTTCGGCGTGTGGCTCGAAGTGCTCGCCGAATCTGGGGCTGGCGTCGCGGCCCAACGGCTTGCCGGGATTGACGTCGCCCTCGTCATCGCTGCGCTCGCCCGGCATGTAACTGTCTTCGACCCTGCGGTCTTTTCACCCACGGCTGCCGCCAGCGGAGATGAGGTGGTCGTCAACACCGCCTCGAACGATAGCCTCCGTTGCGAAGTCGGCGGTTACCTGGTCGGGGCGAAACGGACCGATTCGTGGGACACGGTCGTGGCCGTGCTGGTCGCCCTCGACGCCGAGCACCCCGATCGCTTTCATCGAGTGATGCGTGGTTGCCGGAGACTGTCAAACTCGAAGCCTGAGGTCGACGGATTGGATGACCTGATGGGCGACTCGGAGCAGGTTTGGTTCGACCTGGCACTCGATCGAGAAAGCCGCCGGGACAAACAGGGATTCGTGACACCGGCGCAGTCTCGTGCATTCCTGCAAGCGTCCCGGGAGCTTGGTCTCGGTCCGGATGGCGGCCCCCCGACGAATCCCGTCTCCGCCGCCTACATCCGCGCTCTCGAGTGGACCACCGAGCCGACCGAGTCAAGGCCCTTACCTCAATCAGACGAGCCGGCCACGTCCGACGAATCCGCATCTTCGGTTGCCGCCGTGATCAATGTGCTCGTAGAGGCAAGCGTTCTCCCGGATCGGCCTAGAGCATTACTGACCGGGGGCCAGGAGCAACCGCGCCTCGCACGTATCCAGGAGCACCTGCGATTTGTGCGCGACCACGATCCTGCCGCCTACTCTTTGCGTAGCCAGGAGCTTGCATTTCTGGCGAACGTACTGGTTGCGGGGTGCTCCGTGCAGGCACGGCCCTTCACGACGCGCGAGGCATACGACGCGGCGGTCGCAATCTGCAACCTTGGCCTGGAGAATTGGCCGCTTCATTGGCTGGTGCAGGAGCCACAAACACGCCTGTCCGCCGTCGAGACTGCGCAGACGCTTCCGCAAGACTTTCTCGTCGGCCACGATCTCGCCACCGTATTCCAGGTCGGGTGGGCGGTCCTTCATCAAGATGTCTGCATGTTCGCAGCAGAGCGGCTGCTGAACATTCTCGACAGTTTTCGCTGTCGTGATCGCGAGATCCAATTGGGGCTGTACCAGCTACGTCGCGAGCTGACGAGGCACTGGCGGGCGGGAGCGCCCTGGCACGCTCGGGACGCGCTCGACGTCATCGCCATCCTGGACATGCCGGCGTGGGCGGCGCTGCTCGGGCTGATTGCCGAGTGCCCGGTGATGCTTGCCAATGTCGGCGCCTCCGGTCCTTCGCGACCGCTTTCCATCAGCGTCTCGGCCTTCCAGTTCATTTCCGAGAGCAGTCAGATCACGAACGTTCGCGAGTTCATGCAGTTGTTGCCAGAGACACTGAGCCGATGACGACTGAGATTCTCTCGCCGAAGGCCGATCCGCCGACACAGCCGACGCAGGTCTGCAACCGGAGACCAAGTTACCAGACCCTAGCTTGGTCCGTCAGCATCGCACCCGGCGTGCACCCGAACGTCTGCTTGAACGCCGCAATGTACGCGCTGACGCTCGCGTAGCCCGATTCAAGCGCGGCATCCGTCACGGACCCGCCCTCCACCAGCACGCGCACCGATTCGAGCAGCCTCGCCTTCTGCCGCCACAGTCCGAATCGCATCCCCGTTTCGGCGCGGAACAGCCGTTCGAGCGTCCGCGTACTGAGTCCGCAGCGCCGTGCCAGGGCCTCCCCAGTGGCCTCATCCGCCGGGTTCTTCAGGACGTCATCCGCGGCCCGAAGCGCGCGGACGTCCAAAGGCAGCGGCAGCAGCAAGGGCTCGATCTGCGCCGACTCGAGCTCGTCCATCAAGACGCTCATCAAGCGAGACTCGACTGGCACGCGCGAGTCGAGTGCGGCCATCTCGGCGACACGCAAAATCAACTCGCGCAGCAACGGACTCACCGAGATCACGCGGCACGTTTTCGCGTCGCCGAACACCGGCGCAGGTGCGTTGACCGGGAAGTACAGCGACCGCATCGCCACCTCGCCCCACATGCGGATGGAATGCGGAATGCCCGCGGGAATCAACACGGCGCGTCCTGGAGGAATCATCCACGAGGTGCGATCGCCCGTGACCGTCATCGCGCCGCTCGAAGCAAACAGCAACTGATGCGCGGTGTGCGCGTGCGGATGAATCACGTATCCGCTGCTGTAGGTCGTGCTCAACGCACGAGCCACCAGGAACGGCTCCTGCTCCGCCGTGATCCGGCGCCGCTGTACGCCCGCGAGTTGACGGTTTGGCGACATTGATTGTCAATTTAGCGCAAGACGAGGCCGGGCGGGCCGTCGTACAGTCGGCCAATGCCCAACAACGTCTCCTTCTTCGCAATCAACGCAGACGACGTGCCGCGCGCCCGCACATTCTACGAAGCTGTCTTCGGCTGGAGCTTCGAGCCGTGGGGTCCGCCCGATTTCTACCTGATCCAGACTGGCAAAGAGCGGATGACCGCGGTCGACGGCGCGTTGCAAGAGCGCCGCGAGCTCGTGCCCGGTCAGAAGATGATCGGTTTCGAGTGCACGATTTCCGTCGCCAACATCGACCAGACGATTCGCGCCATCGAGGCGAACGGCGGCCGCATGGCCGCCCCGAAGTTCCACATCCCGACCGTGGGAACCGTCGCGTATTTCTTCGACACCGAGGGCAACGTCGCGGGCATCATTCAGCCAGTCACGAACGCATGACCGGCACCGTGGTGCAAGTCAGCGTGTCGCAGGGCGGTATTCCGAAGCTCGCGATCCCGTCGGCCGAGCTGACCGAGATCGGGATCGCGGGGGACGCGTGGCGCTATCCGTTCCACGGCGGCCGACGCCAGGCGATTCTCCTGATCACCATCGAAGGGATCGACGAGCTCATCTCCCAAGGTTACCCGCTATTCCCCGGCGCGCTGGGCGAGAACCTCACGACTCGCGGTCTGGACCGCCGCGAGTTGCGCACCGGGCAACGCTTCCAGGTAGGCAAAGCCCAGATTGAACTGACTCGAATCCGCACGCCTTGCGCGACGCTCGATGTTTACGGCCCAGGCATCCACGCCGCGATCTATGATGCGCGGGTGCAAGCCGGCGATCCCAAGTCGCCACGGTGGAGTCTGAGCGGCTTTTACGCGTCAGTGGTTCAACCGGGCACGGTCCGCGCCGGCGATACGATCGCGCTCCTCGATTGAGACATCCCACCAGGGCTCGACACTCTCATGAAGCGAAGCGCGCCCGCTGCGGCGAATTCGCCGGCCAGGCAATTAGACACATTGATCGGCCGGTTCCATCCGGCGATCCGAAAGCTCGTGCGTGAGGCCCGGGCAAAGCTCCGCCGGCGGCTGCCCACCGCAATCGAGCTGGTTTACGACAATTACAATGCGCTTGCGATCGGCTTCGCCTCGTCGGAGCGGATGTCGGACACCATCGTCTCACTCGCAGTGTACGCCCGCGGCGTCAATCTCTATTTCATGTACGTGCGGGAGCCGGCGCGGAAGCCGTTCACATACGGTGCGGCGCTCGGCGGATCCACACCACCTGCTGCTGCGGCGGCGGTACAGATCGTGGGGCGGTTCGTTCGACTCGAGTCGGCCGCGGCGCTCGACCGGCGCGAGATCGATGAACTACTTGCCGCGGCGATCGAGGAGGGCGAGACGCCCCTGCCGAGGAGCGGCCGCGGACACATCGTCATCAAGTCGGTGTCACCGAAGCAGCGTCTGCGCCGACAGTAACCGTCGGCCGTGAACAGTGTCCCGCGGAGAGTATGTCGATCGGCGACCACTGGCGATGCGATGATCACCGAGGCAATGTCGCGATCCGATGATCACCGAGGCAATGGAGGCGAGGTTGACAGCGTAACTCTACATAGGTAGACTTATCGGCCGTGAAGTTGACCTACCCCACGACGCTGGTCCTGCACGCACTCGCCAATGGCTTTCGCCATGGCTTCGACATTCTCGACGCGACCGAGCTGCCAAGCGGCACGGTCTACCCGATCCTGCGCCGCCTCGAGCGCGAAGCTCTCGTGTTGGCACATTGGGAGGACGCTGCGATCGCGCACGAGGAACAGCGACCGACGCGGCGCTACTACGAGCTCACGGCGGCTGGGAAGGCGGTTCTCGAAACGGCCATCGCGCGTTATCGCGTGCCCCGTGCGATCGCGTCTCGCGCGCGCCGTCTCCGCCCGGCACGGTCCTCATGATGTCCCGGCTCGCACTGTGGCTCGCGTTACGCATCGTCCGAGCGGTCGCGATGCTCGTGCCGGCCGCGGGCCGTGCCGACTGGAGGCGCGAATGGGACGCCGAGCTGCAGCACTACTGGGCGCATCTTCGGCACAGGCGGAATCTCACGTGGAGGATGAACATGGATCTGATTCGCCGCGCGCTTGGCTCGCTGCCTGACGCCGCGTGGATCAGGCGCCAATTCACGCTCGACGCCGACGCAGTTCACGATGCCGCGCACGCCGTGCGCATGCTGCTCAAGACACCCGGCTTCACGGCGATCGCCCTGCTCGTCTTCATGATCGGGATTGGCGCGACGACGGCGATGGTGAGCGTGGCCGACACCTTGTTCATGCGACCTCTGCCCTTTCCCGGGGCCGAGCGCATCATGACCGTCTGGCAGGTCAACCGTGCGACGGGCCTGGGCCGGCAGGACGTCGCGCCGGGCAACGCATTGGACTGGATGAAGCGCGCGCGATCGTTCGACGCCGTCGCCATGGCCGATCCCTACACTGTCGGCGCCAACATCGACGGTCCCGAGCCGGAGCAGCTCGGAGGCGCGCGCGTGAGCGAGCAGTTCTTCAAGGTGTTCGCCGCGTCGATGCAGCACGGCCGGACGTTTTTACCCGAGGAGTACCAGCGAGGCGGCCCTCGAGCCGTGATTCTCAGTCACGGCCTCTGGAGAGACCGGTTCGGCGCCGACGCAGATATCGTCGGAAAGCCGCTGCGTCTCAACGCAAACAGGTTCGAATCCTACACCGTCGTGGGAGTGATGCCGCCGGGCTTCGAGCTGCGGCCTTTCGACAATCGATGGCCGCAACCCGAGCCGCTCCTCTGGCTGCCGAAGCAGGGTGTCCAGGACTTCGAGCCGGGGCTGCGGGGCAGGGGGTATTGGAACGTGTTCGGCCGGCTTGCGCCTGGCGTTTCGCTCGACCAGGCGAGGGCGGAATTCGACACGCTTTCGGCGCAGCTCGCGCGGGAATATCCAAACACCAACAAGAACCTCGTCGCTGAGGTTGTGCCGTTGCGAGAGCATCTGGCGGGGGGCCTTCGCGTCGTTCTGCCGTTTCTCCTCGGCGCAGCGGCGATTCTTCTCACTGTGGCTTGCGCCAACGTCGCGAATCTGCTGCTCGCCCATGGTGTAGGGCGCGCCCGGGAGTTCGCAGTGCGACAGGCGGTCGGGGCCAGCCGCGCCCGGCTGGTCCGGCAGATGCTCATGGAAAGTCTCCTGCTCGCGGCGGCGGGCGGTGCACTTGGTCTCGCCCTGGCGCGATGGATTCTGGACGTGATTGCAGGATTGCGGCCGCTCGATGCCGCGCGGGTCGATCAGATTCCGATCGACGTCCGCGGCGCCCTGATCGCGTGCGGCGTGACGCTCGTCGCTGCCATCATCGCCGGCCTTGCGCCGGCGATTCAGCTCACGCGGTCGTCGGCCGTCGGCGCGCTCAGGGAAGGGCGGACCAGCTTGCGGCGCGGCGCGCGTAGCGCCCTGGTAGTCCTGGAAGTGGCGGCGGCCGTGGTGCTCGCCGTGGGTGCGGGACTGCTGGTGCGGAGCTTTCTGTTGATCCAGCAAGTCGACCCCGGTTTCAGGCCCGACCACGTGGCGACGCTCCAGATCTTTCGCGGCGAGACGCGGGAGAAGCGCATCGTGTTCTTTCAACAGGCTGTCGAACGCATGCGTGCGGTGCCCGGCGTGGTCGCAGCCGGCGCCGTATCCGTGCTGCCGTTCGGCCTTGCAAACCTGGATACGCGCCTGCCTCTGGCCGTCGCCGGTGATCCGGCCAAGCCAGGAGACGAAGGACTCGTGTACACAACCGTTGTCGGCGGCGACTATTTCGGGGCGATGGGCATCCCGATCATCAAAGGCCGGCTGTTCGAGCCGACCGACACGGCTACTTCCCGGCAGGTGGTGGTGGTTTCCCGGAGCCTCGCGCAGGCGCTCTGGCCGGACTCCGACCCGATCGGATCGAAGGTGCAAACCCAATTCACCGGAATCAAGTATGACGCGGAGGTTGTGGGCATCGTCGGCGAGGTGCGCCACGATACGCTGGAACGCCCGGGCCGTGCCGAGGTTTTCATCCCCCACGCGCAGTCGAACATGGGACAGATGACGTTCGTGGTCCGCACGGCACCGGGATCGCGAGCGCCCTTTCAGGCGCTCAAAGAGCAGGTCTGGGCGCTCGATCCTCTGCAGCCGTTCTACGCCACCGCTACCCTGGACCAGTTGATATCGCGGAGCCTCATGGGCCGGCGCTTCAACCTGTTCCTGCTCGGCAGCTTCGCGATCGCGACGCTGTTACTCGCCTCGGCAGGGGTCTACGGCGTGATGAGCTTTTCCACGAGCCAGCGCACCCGGGAGTTCGGCGTCCGCCTGGCGCTCGGCGCGAAACGCCGCGACATCGTGACGCTGGTGCTCGGCGACGGGCTGAAGCTGGTCGGTCTCGGCGTGATCGTCGGGATCGCGATGGCGCTGCTGCTGACGCGGCTGCTGCGCGCCCTGCTCTTCGGCGTGACGGCGTCAGATCCCATGACCTTCCTGTCCGTCTGTCTCGCGCTCGTCCTCGCGGCTGTCGCGGCCTGCTATGTGCCGGCCAGCCGCGCGCTGAAAGTCGACCCCGCGGAGGCGCTGCGCACCGAATGATGCAGACTGCTGTTTCGCCCGCGTCGGCGGCCTCCCCGAACAGAAGAGGCGTCTACCCCCACATGCGCCACACGCCACTCCGCCAGATCCAGAAGACCAGGCCCACCAATCCGGCGAGCACGACGACGGCCGTCAGTGGGCGCGCGCGCCGCGGCGAAGTCCGAGGCAGATCCGACGCGTCTCCAGCTGCCGCGGCCCGGGCATCGAGAATGGCCGCAACGGCTCTGAGTTCGGCTGCGAGGGTCGTCGCGGTCTGGTACCGCTTCTGGGGATCCACCGAGAGCGCCCTACAGACGACGTCGTCCAGCTCCACCGGAACTGCGGTGTTCCTGGCGGCGGGCGACGCGGTGCGGCTCTCCCCTGTCGCAGCGGGGAGCTGGCGGCCCGTCAACATCTCGTACATGACCAATCCCAAGGCACGAATGTCGCTCGAGACGTCCTGGCGGCCGTTTGGGCCTTCGTCCGTGGCAGATTCCGGAGGAGCCGTTGCGCCGCGAGATGCGCCATCGGCGAATCCGGACAATCCAAAATGGAGCAACTTCGGCCGATCCGTCGGCGTGATGACGATCGTCTCCGGCCGGATGTCGCCGTGGCCGATCCCGTGCTGCTCCGCTTCGGCCACCGCATCGGCAAGCTGAACGGCGAAATCGAGTGCGCGCCGCACATCCAGGCGGTGGCCGCCGATCTTCACGCTGAGCAACTCGCCGGGTGCGAATTCGAACGCGAGATATCGGTGCGGACCGTCCTGCCCGATCTCGAACAAGGCTGCGATATTCGGATGCGACAACACCGCTGCGGCCCGTGCGGTCTGAAGAAGCTCGTCCAGACGCTCGGCATCGCCAACGAGAGAGGGCGACAAGACCGTGAGAGCCACGGTGCGCCCCAGGTTGGTATCTCGCGTTCGGTACACCTCGCCGAGGCCGCCGCTACCGATGTGGTCGAGAATCTTGTAGTGGGCGACGGCGTCAGGCATCTGCGGCACGAGCACTAGCGGGGCGCTCCCGCGCCTTCGTCACGTGGTTCCGTTCGCGCGCGCAGCTGCTTGATGCTCGTCGCGATCCGCTCTGCGCGCTCGCGTTCCTCATGCAGTGAACGGAGCGTGCTCTGCGCCTCCTGCAGCACGAAGTCGGCCCCCGCCATTTTCTCGGCGACATGATCGATCAGCGCTTTTTGCTCGCCGAGCGCTTCCACACTGACACGCACATCGTCGAGCAGGTTGACGATCATCGTGCTTTTGGCGTCGACCTCGTCCACCCGGCGCTTGCGCGTCTCGATGAGCGACACTTTGTCGTCGGTCTCGGCGATCAGCGCAATCAGTCCGTCGACCGTGTTCTTGAGCGCTGCCACGTCGCTCCGGTGACCGACCACCTCTTGAAGGTCGGCCTTGCTGCGGGCTGCAATCTGATGAATGGTCTCGACCTCACTCTTGACTGCGGCAATGAGCTCCTGCCGGCTCGAGATGGCGTCGATCTGCGATTGGACCTCGTGGGCGATCTGATTCAAGCCGTCGAGGCGCTCTTCGACCGCAGCGATCGTCCGGTCGGTGGAGGCGACCTGGGCGCGGCGCTGCTCGAGCTGGTCCATCATCGTCTCGACGCGCGCCAGCTGTTGGGCCGAGGCCTCGGTCTGCGCCAGTGTCTCGTGCTGCTCGGCCCGTACCTGGGACAGTTGGCCGAGCAACTCGTCCTTGACTTCCGCCGCGCGGGCGAGCTGTTCGTCGAGGGTCTGCATTTGCCGCAGTCGGTCCGCCGTCTGAGCGGCCAGGACCTGGTCGGACTCCACGAGCTCCTGCAGGCGCTGTTCCTGTTCGCGGACGAGTGCCTCTTCGCGCTGCAGGACCTTGACTTGCGACATGGCATTGCCCAGATCGCTTTCCAGCTTGGCGACATCCACCGTCAACGGGAGCAACTTCATTTGGGAGGCACTGACGGCGTCCAGCTTCTGTTCCGCGTCGACGATCAGTGCCGATACGTTGTCGCATTGGGCTTTCACGCTCTCCAACTCTGCGCGGCGTGTCAGCTGATCCCGTAGCTTCTGGTCGACCTCCGTGCTCAGCCCATTGAGGGCGTTCAAGCGCTGCTCGACTTGCTCCACGAACTGCAACCTCGCGCTCGCGCGGGTCAGCCGCGCGTCGAGCTCCGAGACGAGCGTGTCGAGGCGGCCCGCGGTCTGCATTCCGTCCTGGATTGTCTCGAACCTGGCGAGAACGGCATCCAGTTTCGAGTCCAGCTCGGGCGTCTTCGCGGCGAACGTCGAGACACGCTCCGCGAAAGCCTGGAACGCGGATCGCTCCGACGTCAGCCTGTCCTGAAGCTGGGCCACTTCACCGCGCACCTTACGGCAGTCTGCGATCTCCACTCCCAGCGCTTCGAGATCCTTGCGGCTGCTGTCGAGGCTGGCGAGCTGCGACTTGGTCCGCGCGGCAAGCTCATCGACTTGCGTCAGGCGTTGGTGAAGCGACTCGAGCGCCGACTGCTTCAGCAAGAGCTGGTCGAACTGCGCGGCCAACTCCTGCGAGTGCTTCGCGACCGTCTCGGCCCGTTGGGAAACCTCGGCGATAGCCTTGTTGTGAGCTTCCACCGTTTCCATACGACCCTCTGCCCGACCCACGGCCGCCTGAAGCTCGCGAAGGCGCTCGTCAAAGACATCGACTTCCTTTTTCTCGATTGACCAGCGCTCCATGTGAACGCGGACCGAGTCGGCCAACGTGGAGGACTTCGCGTCGAGACGCGCGACTTCGTGGCTGAACGCCTCCTTGGCTTTCCTGGCCGACTCGAGCTGTCCAGCAGTCTCCTGGGCCAGCTTCTCGATGCGGCCGAGCATTTGTTCGGTGCTCGCGATCTGTGCGTTGCCATCGTTCAGCTTTTGCACCTGCGCGTCCATCGCCCACACCATCTCGTTCAGGCGATTGGCTTCGACGACCGCCCGCTCGACCATGCGCTTCTGGCCTTCCAGCGCCTTGACTTTGTGCGACACGTGTTCGGCAAGCGCGTTGAGTGACGCCAGGCGCTCTTCGGTTCCCTTGGCCTGCTCCTCGGCTGCCGCGAGCGACTCGAGCTTTCTCGCGACGTGCCCGACCGTTTCCATCGTTGTCTGGCTGCGCTCGTGCGCCTCCCGCGAGGCGTCTTGGACGCGGGCGCAGTCCTCGGTCAACCGGGAGGCCAACACCCGGACCGCTTCCACGTCGGTCGTCAGTGCCCCCACCTTATCCAGGGATCGCTGAATTTCGCCTTCCGCCTGACTGAGCTGCCCGCGGAGGCCCTCCAGAGCCAGCTGTTCCTGTTTCAGCGTCTCAACGCTGGCCTGGGCCTGAAGCGCCTGCGATGCCAGTCCCTGCACCGCTTCCCGGTGCCTCTGCAGCTCGCTGCCCGGACCGACAATGTTCTCCACGTCTTGCTGCACCTGCGCGACTTTCGCGAGGAACTGTTGCATGCGCGCATCGATGTCCTCGACGCCCTTGGTGCGATTGTCGAGGCTTGCGAGCCGGTCGGCCACGGCTTCGACAGATTGCGCGGCGCCGGTAGCGCGCTGCTCCATCTGCTCGAGCGATTTCCCCATCTGCGTGAGGTTGGCGCTCCGCAGCGACACTTGAGTCAGCATCTCACTGAGCGCCGCGCGCTCTTCACGCGCCGTCGCAATGAGGGCCTGTAGCTCCGCAGCCGCCGATGGTTGCCCTTTGCCGGCGCCGAATGTCCTGAAAGTCTCCAACATGTCCGTGCGCTCCTCTACCTATGCTGGGGGGCTCGACAAATGGGAATTACGCTTTTCGCAGGGTGACCTCGTGTCACAACTGCCCATTAAAGCAATGGCGTGACTCCAAACTGACCGGGAGCCGTGGTTGGCATGACTCGACTGGGCTCTTTGCGTGGCGTGCGCTCTTCGACTTCGAAGAAGCGCCCCGCGCGGCGCGCAAAGATGTATCGGCTACAACAGTCGGGGCCATAAGTGTGTCGGCGCAGTGGACGGATGACTTCGGTTTGCTTCCGCCTGCGGGGCCCATCCTGCGCGGACGCGTGCCTGAACCTATCTGGCGGAGTGTCGTATGTCTCAAATATGGTGAAGCTCCTGCTCTGGTGCATCCTGCTCGTGCTCTGCTGGCCGCTGGCCTTATTGGCACTCGTCGTCTATCCGCTCGTGTGGATCGTGCTGATTCCGTTCCGGATCGTGGGCCTATCGCGTTTTTCATGAGCGTGTAGCAGCTGTAGAGGTGCAGTCGATGTTGTCGAAATGAAGCCGCCGCCGGAGAGTTTGCCACGCGCGGCGCCCGGCCCTCACAGCTCTCAGGCATTCGCGGGCGCCGGGCATCGGGCGGGCCACCCGTGCGGCGCGGCCGGGCGCGCTCGCAGCAACCGCGGGCCGCAGGTTCTCCGCGCGGCGATCTCCGGCCCCGTGATCCGTGCTGCTGGCATGACCCCTGGCGGTGATTGCGCGAGACAGATGTTGTGGGAACTACCCGCTGATCGCCGCGCCGGCGGAAGGGTATGAACCGAAGGACCGCGGTTCCGGCGCGGCCGCCCGGGTGGTCCCGGCCGATGTCCGACGCACGCGAAAATCGGTCGGGGCCGCTTACATCAAAGTCGAAAATGCTCTAGCCGGGGCGTGAAAGCCCACAGCGTCAGAAGACCCGTTCCGAGGTAGCCCAATCGTGCCCACCACAAGGGACGTCGTTGGCGTATGCAAGACGGCGTCGCCCTGTTCGTCATTACGAAGTAACCTCGATAAGATGGTCGACAATCGTCTCGTGGTTCACGGAGGAACAATGGCATCGCGAAGATGGCTGCCTGGCTTTCTGATCCTGGTTGCTGCCTGTCTGCCCACGCTGGTCGCTTCCCAAGCCAGGCGGCCTGCAATCTGGTGGTTCGAAGGAGGGCGGTTGATCGTCGGCGACAAGAGCCCAACAATCGAACGCGCCGCGTTCCTCGTCGAGGGTGATTCCTTCACATGGGTCGGCACAATCGGAGAGCGTCAACCACCGCCAACCGCCGCGCGCGTGGATCTGGCGGGCAAGACCGTGATGCCCGCCTTGATCGACGGCCACAACCACATCGGGCTGGTCAATGAGAAGGACGGCACCAACAGAAAGGCGAACTACACGCGCGAAAATCTGATCGACCAGCTTCAGCGCTACGCCTATTACGGAACGGCGGCGACGTTGAGCATGGGCCTCGAAGCCGATCAGGAACTGGCCTACAAGCTCCGCGACGAGATCATCCCCAATGCGGCGACCTTCATGACGGTTGGAAAAGGCATCGCGGCGACCTCGATGGCCGGTCCGACCGGCGACGCGCGCCTGGGCATTCCCTATGGCGCGGCGACCCCTGAAGAGGGCCGGCAGCACGTTCGGGCGTTGCAGGCGAAAGGCGTCCATTTCGTCAAGGTCTGGGTTGACGACCGGGAAGGCACCGTGCCGAAGCTCAAGCCCGAGGTGTATCGCGCGATCATCGACGAGGCACACAAGAACGGCATGGAAACGCTCGCGCACTTAAGCCGGACGTCGGGGCTCGAGGACGCAAAGGATCTCCTCAAGTCCGGCATCGACGGATTCGTACACACGGTTCGTGACCGGGACGTCGACGATGAGTACATCGCGCTGGTGAAGGCGCATCCAAAGGTCTGGACCAGCCCGAACATTCCGAGTCCTGGCGAGACGGGAGAGGAGATCAACATGCTGGCCGAAACACTGCCGGCATCGACCATCGCCAACATGCGTCGCCAGCTCGAAACCAGGACGGCGGCCGGAAATCCGCCGAATGCGCTCTTCGAGCTTCACTGCCGCAACGTGAAGAGAATCCACGATGCGGGAATGATCATCGGCCTCGGAACCGATGGCACCGGCGACGGCTTCGGCGCGCACCAGCAGATCGCCTATTACACGCGCTGCGGATTTACGACCGCCGAAGGTATTCAGGCGGCAACGTCGGTCAACGCCAGGATTCTCGGACTCACTCGAATGGGCACGCTGGCCGCCGGCAAAGAAGCCGACTTCGTCGTGCTCGACGCCAATCCCCTCGAGAACATTACCAACACGCACAAGATCAATAAGGTCTACCTGAGAGGCGCGGAGGTCGACCGTGCCGCGCTGCGGGCGAACTTACAGGCTGGCACGAAGTAGGATCGGGTTTCAGCCGCTTGCTTCAGTTGCCAGTTTGGCGTCGATTTGAGGCCGAAAGCCGAAGCTGCCGGTCTTCGTCCCTATTCTTCGAGCCGATATTCTGGCGGTGAGGCATACCTTGCCTGCCGACCCACTTGGCAGGGCGTACGTGCTGGGCATCATCCTGTCCGGGGCCGCTGTCGCCGTGTCCTCCGGGTGGAACCTCGTGAGGCATCCGCCAGGCCCGGAGTGGCTGCTCCTGGTCGCGCTCACGGTCGTCAGCGGGTGGGCCACGTTACGCATCCCCGCGATGCCGATCAGCTTCTCGATCTCGGATACATTCAACATTGCCGCCGCGCTGTTGTTTGGACCGTCGGCAGGCGCCATCACCGCAGCGCTGGACGGTCTGGTGCTGTCGGCACGCATGGAGAGCAGCTACCGCTCGATCGACCGCGTGCTGTTCAACATGGCGGCGGTCACCATCGCAGTCTGGATTGCGGCGCATGTGTTCTTCGCGTTGGGCGGCCCGGTGGTCCAAGGACCATTGGCCACGCTCCGTCTGCTGGCGCTACTGACGCTGTTCGGCACGCTCGACTTCGGCTTGAACAGCGCGATCGTGGCCGTGGCAGTGGGCTTCGAGCGTCGTGTGTCGATCCTCTCGATCTGGCGCCAACACCTGTCCGGCGTCTGGATTACGTATTTCGGCGGGATTTTCGGCGCGATGCTGCTGATGCTGCTCACGCGCTTCAGCACACTCGACAGTCTCATCCTCATCATCCCGCTTCCCGTTATTCTGTACGTGACGTTCCGGCACGCGATCGGCCGCGCCACGGATCAAATCGACCATCTGGCCAAAGTCAATCGTGTGTACGTCGGGGCTATTGAAGCGCTCGCACATGCCGTCGACGCCAAGGACGAAGTGACCCACGACCACACGCGTCGCGTGCAGGACCGGGCGGTGAATCTCGCCCGGGCCATCGGCGTCGAGGACGAAGGGGAGATCCAGGCGATCAAGGCCGCGTCGCTGCTGCACGACGTCGGCAAGCTGGCCATTCCCGAGCACATTCTGAACAAGCCTGGACGGCTCACGACGGCAGAGTTCGAGATCATGAAGCGCCATGCCCCGATCGGCGCCGATATCCTCTCGGTGGTCGGCTTCCCGTTCGCGATCGCGCCCATCGTGCGACATCATCACGAGAATTGGGACGGGACCGGTTATCCCGACCGCGTTGCGGGCGAACGCATCCCGATCGGCTCGCGGATTCTCGCAGTGGTGGACTGCTTCGACGCGCTGACTTCGGACCGCCCGTACCGTGCACGAATGGAGGATCCCGAAGCCCTGAAGATCATCCGTGACCGTCGCGGCACCATGTACGACCCGCGCGTCGTCGACGCGTTTTTCGCGCTACAAGGAGCCAGCATTGGCGTCGACGCTGCCCCTTCGCTGGCGAACCGCAGTCCTTCGGCTCTGTTGACGCCGCCGCGACGCGGTGAGGAGCCTCGCAATGATCTCGATCTGCAAGCATTCTTCGAGCTGGGACGGGCGCTGGGCTCGCCGAGCTCGATGTCCGAGCTCGGCGAGATCCTGTGGACTCACTTCAAGAAGTGTCTGCCGGCCTCGACCTTTGTCCTCTACGGCTATGACCGCACCGACGATTCGATTGTCGCCGTCTACGAGGCCGGCCGTGAGTGTGGTCTCGTGCGCTCGACGAGAATCCCTCTTGGCCACCGGCTGAGCGGCTGGGTGGCGGCAACGGGTCAAATCGCCGTGAACTCCGACGCGCGCTTGGATCTCGACGAGGCAGCGCGGGATCGGTCTCCGTTGCGCAGCGCACTGGCCGTCGCCCTCACATCGAACGGGCGCTCGGCCGGCGTGCTCAGCTTCTACGCGTGCGAAGCCAACGCGTTCGATGACACGCACCGGCGGCTCGTTCAAGCCGCGGCATCGGCCATCTCGCGGCACGCCGTGGAGCTGGAGGCGTTCAAACCGCACGTCGGCCTGTTCCTAGGGCAGATGTGCCGCAACGGCACAACCGTGCGACAAAACCGATTCCTGATCAAGCCGCAGAGCAACGCTCACGATCTCAATAAGTTCCACAGAGTCATCTCGAGCCGCCTGTCCTGAAACGGGACCAGGCCGCTTCCACGCACAATTCCGTCATTCCTGAACTCAACACATAACTGATTTGTTCTGCGTAATTTAGCTTTCGCAGCCAGGCACGGCGTCGAGCTTGCTCTTCGAACGTTGCTCTGACCGAGTGAATCGTGTTCGCTCGAGCTCTTGCCGACATTTTCGAAAAGCAAAAACACTTATGGAGCTCTCCCCTTTTCGACGCGCCGTTGTCGCACTGACCATCCTCGTCACGGCCTTTGCCAGCTCTGACCTGCGCGTCCGCGCGACCGAGGCCGGACCGCAGCTACACAGCACGCGCCTCGATACGAACCTTCGCGCTATCCTGGACGATCCGGCGCCGCCACCACAGCGCGTCATCATCCGCGTGCGCCCTGGAAGCCGGGAGGTGCTCGGTCGCAGCCTGACCGATCATGGCGACCGGATCCTGGTCGAGCATGACTCGCTCGACGCGCTCACGGCGGTCGTTCACGCCGAGGATCTCGCGGAACTCGCAGACAACGATGCCATCCTTTCGGTTTCCACCGACGCGATCGTTCGCCCTGCGGGCCTCCTGGACGGGCTGCTCCGCCTGGCTGGCGGCGTGGCTGACGGGCTACTCGAGGTCGTCGGCAACGTGCTGCTTCCGAACGGCGCCGACACATCGGGCCCGTCAGTTGCGCCAGCGGTGTTGCGGTCGACGCTTGGCGTGGGTCACACCTGGACCGGCCGGGACGTTGGCGTCGCGGTCATCGACTCCGGACTGGAAATGTCGTCGGAGTTCCAGGGCCGACTGAAAGCGTTCTACGACTTCACGAACGGACGCCAAGTCGCCGTCACTCCATTCGACGACTACGGGCACGGCACACACATCACCGGCACCATTGGCGGGTCGGGGCGACTGTCGCGAAACAATGATTATCGCGGCTTGGCGCCCGACGTGAAGCTCGTCGATTCTGAAGGTGCTGGACGAGAACGGCGCCGGCTATACGAGCGATGTGATCCGTGCGATCGACTTCGCGGTGGCCAACCGGTCCACCCTAGGTATCGACATCATCAACCTGTCGCTCGGACATCCCATCTTCGAGCCCGCCAGCAGCGATCCGCTGGTCCAGGCCGTCGAGCGCGCCGCCCGTGCGGGCGTGATCGTCGTCGCGGCGGCCGGCAACTACGGCAAGAATCCGACGACGGGCCTGCCCGGTTACGCTGGCGTCACGTCGCCCGGCAATGCGCCCTCGGCGATCACGGTCGGCGCCGTGCGAACCATCGACACGATCACACGCGACGACGACCGCATCCCGGATTACAGCTCGGCTGGTCCAAGCTGGTACGACGCGTTCGTCAAGCCGGACATCGTCTCGCCCGGGCACAACATGATCGCCACCGCCGCCAAGCGCGGGACGCTCTATCAGACCTATCCTCAACTGAGGGACGAGCGACGCCGACTACATGCGCCTCAGCGGCACGAGCATGGCGACCGCCGTCACCAGCGGCTCGATCGCCCTGCTGCTCGAGGCCAATCGGGCGGGGAACGCGAACCATCCGGCGCTGACGCCCAATGCGGTCAAGGGGATCCTCCAGTACACAGCGCTTGGCATACACGACGATCTCAGGCGTCGAGTACAACCCGCTCAGAAAGGGCGCCGGCGCCCTGAATGCGAAGGGCGCCATCGATCTCGGCCGCCGCGTCGACACTTCGACAGCAAGAGGACAGTGGTGGTTGACGTCAACGCCGTCTCCGTGGACGACCTCGGAGGTGAAACGCTGACACCTGGAATCAGGGAATCATCTGGGGCAGCGGGATCATTTGGGGCAGCACCACCTACGTCAACGAGACCGCCTGGGCATCCGGGATCATCTGGGGCAGTTCGACGACGTGGAGCAGCGGCATCATCTGGGGCAGCAACGTCGTCTGGACCGCTCCTCAGTCGTGGTCGCAGGGCATTATCTGGGGCAGCGACAACATCGGGCGGGACAACGGCGCCGGAATCATCTGGGGAAGCGCCGGCCCGACCGCACAGTCGACCGCGTGGCGGGATCTCAGCGTTGGAACGACCACAGGCTCCAGCGTGGTGGGCCAGTAACGTCGGCACCCGGCTCCCTTCGACTAGACAGTTCGCAGGCTGGACCCAGCGTCAGGCTCGCTGACACAGCGGTCGCCGACGCCGACCATCGATACGGTCATTCTTACGGCAACGATGTCACCGGGTGCTCGGGCTTGCTCACGAAAGCGAGCCACTGCTCCGCGAACGCGCGTGTCGGCAGCCAGCCGGCCGGCCTCATCTCGCGTGGCGGGCCGGGGCGTCGCTCGATCGCGGCCGCACGGATCGACCAATTCTCACCGCCCCACGCGTCCCGCGTGCCGTGACACCAGATCGGGACGGCGGGCGGAAAGACGTTGGGGCACCCTTCCTTCGTCTCGGCAGCGGTCTGGATGAATCCGAACCAGTCCCCCTGTTTGCCGCGCGTGACCCGCTGAACGACGACTCCCTCGAGCCAGGCCAGCAGCAGCGCCTTAGCGTTGATCGCGCAGCAGTGCGGCGTCTTGTTCTGAACCACGAATGTCCACGGCGCCCCGTGATCGAAGTACCGGCGGAAGTAGGCGTTGGGTCGTTCCGTGCCGGTTATACGGTCCGTGCTGCCGGCCAGAATGAACTGCGGAATCCCGGCCGCCCGGGCAGACAGGTCAATCGTATCGAGCCCCTGCGGGTTGTGCCCCGGGTGCGTGGCCATCACGGCGAGGACCCGATCAGGCGCAAATTCGGTCAACCTGCCAACCAGAGATCCCGTGCCGGAAAAGCCGAGAAGCATCAGCTTCGCGGATGCCAACTCGGGATGCCCGGCCAGTTGGGCGAACTGACCGACCGCCGAGAACAGCGCGCGGCCGATCCCCTTCGACGGGTCCATGTTCAAGTCACCATCGCTGCCTGACCTGGCGCGACAGTGAAACGGCAACAGGAGCGCGATGTCGTGCCGGGCCGCAAACGCGTGAACCTCGGGATCGCTGTAGATGCGCAGCATGTCGCGCCCACGGTCGAAGATCACCCACACGGCCCTCACGGTCTTTCGTGGATCGAGCAGCGTGATCTCGTACCGACAATCCGCCGCCAGGTCTTCATCGGGAAGTGGCGCGACCGACGTCTGGAACACTGCGCCCTGTGCGGCGAGGGAAGGCGCCGCGACAATGCACATCAAGAACGTGACCGCCAGGCACGCAGACGACCGGTGGTTCATGCGCGTAGTCTACCGCCACGCCCAATGACGAAGTCACCGTCTCCGCCCGATGGTGAAAAACAGCCCGCCTTCGCGCCCGAGCGTGCCCATCCATGCGATCTGCGTCAGCCAGCGTTCGAGACCCCAGTTGTCGGGGGCGGGCGTGAACAGATCCTCCGGTGTGTCGCCAAAGACAGCACTTGGATAGGTGCGCAGATACTCGACACGATGGTCAGCAAACCAGCGCTGCACTTCGGCGATCGTGTGGCGGTGTTCTTCAGGATGCCGGTACTGATCGCGCACCCAGGCGTCACGACGCGCCGGGTCCTGCGCCCGATCGCGAAGCACCGGATCGAACGGGACGAACCTGTCGCGCGAGAGCCGCGCGGCGACCCGTCGAAGCCGCGACGGGATGCGCGCGATCGCGTTGTAGACGCCGAGCACGACAAGGCCGCCGGGGCGGGCCAGCTCGGCGATCCGTGCAAATGACGCGCGCGGGTCCGGCGTGTGGTGGACGACGCCGGACGAGTAGACGACGTCGAACGCGCCGCGTCTCAGTCCCGGCCGCTGAAGATCGGTCTCAACGAATTGCACGCGATCGAGACCAAAGCGCGCGGCCGCCGCGGCGCCCAGCACGAGCGACACGCGCGTCAGATCGGCGCCGACCACCACGCGGTCGGCGCGCGCGAGGTACAGACACATCTGTCCGGTGCCGCATCCGACGTCCACAATGCGCGCGTCGCCGGGAATCGCGCGATCGATCAGGCGCACGAAGGGATGTCGCTCTGCCCTGGCGTGGAGCATCTGCAGGTCTTCGCGCGGCGGGTAGCCGGGGAACGGCGCCCGTTCGTAAAAGCGGCGGACCGTTTCCGTGGCCCCTTCAGCGGGCAGCCGAAGGTTGGGAACGCCGTCGGCGAAGTCGAAACGGGCGGCGCACCCGCCGCACGACCACGTCGCCGAGAGCATCCCGCCGCACGACGGGCAGGCCAGCAGCTCCCGGAAGCGGTCCATGCGTCAGAACACGGCGTAGATGAACGGGGCGAGGGCCTCGACCGTGCCCGCCAGGATCAGAATCACCCCGAAGATGCAGAGGAAAATGGCGAGCGGCGCGAGCCATCGAGCGCCGGAGTCACGCCGCCACAACCCGCGCGCGAGATCCGCGATCGATCCCCCCGTGCTGGCGATCATCGTGAGGCGACGCCGAAAGCCTCCCCGTTTCTTGATCATGCGACGTGCTCCGTGGCGCGCCTGGCGGACGCGGTGGCGCGTTTCGTGACGACCGTCGATCCGGCGACCAGGGCATCGATGCCGCAACGGCGAAACGTCGAATAGCCTTCGAGTGCGGCACTGACGATCGGTTCGCCCGCGACATTGAACGACGTATTGAGGAGGACGGGAATCTCAGTGCGGCGGCCGTACGCTTCGAGCAGCGCATGCAGCCGCGGCGCCATGCTGCGCTCGAGCACCTGCACGCGCGCGGAACCGTCCACGTGGGTGATCGCCGCGAGCCTCGCGCGCCACTCCGGCCGGACCGGAAACACGCCCGACATGAAGCGCGCGAGACGTACGCCGCCGGCCGGCAGGTCGAAGTACCGATTGGCCGCTTCAGCAGGCACGACCGGCGCGAACGGCCGGAAGGTCTCGCGGTGCTTGATCTCGCGATTCAACCGGTCGCGCATCTCGATCGCATGCGGCGCGGCGAGCAGACTGCGATGGCCGAGCGCGCGCGGTCCGAATTCGCAGGCGCCATCCATCCAGCCCACGATGCGACCCGCGGCGAGGTCGCCGGCAATGCGTTCGATGAGCGGGCCGTCCTCGAGCTCGTCCACGTGTTGGTCATCCTCACGCGCGGCCCGCGCGAGATGGGCGCCATCAACCGCGGGACCCCAGAAGGGATGATCGGGCGCGTCACGATCCGGGTTGTGGAGGTAGATCCGGTCCGCATACAGCGCGGCGCCCAGTGCGCACCCGGCATCTCCCGGCGCTGACGGCACGAACACGCGCTCGAACCCGGACTCGGCGAGAATCCGCGCGTTCGCAAGGCCGTTCAGCGCGACGCCGCCGCCGAAACACAGATCCGGCAGGCCGGTTTCCTGATGGAGCGCGCGGGCGATGTCCACGAGGGTCTCCTCGAGCACACGCTGCACACTGGCGGCGCAATCCGCAAAACGCCGGCCTTCGGCGGTCTCGACGTCGATCGGCTCGTACGAAGGGCGCGGCGGTCCGAACAGGTCCAGGAACTTCGACGAATACGATCGCGCGCCCGTGGTCTGAAACTCGAAGTACTCCGAAGCGAGCGCGAACGCGCCGTCCGGCGTCCGCCGAATGAGCTTGCGCACCCGATCGGTCATCGTGGGCCGGCCGTACGCGGCGAGTCCCATCACCTTGTACTCATCCTCGTTCACGGCGAAGCCCAGATAGGCCGTGAAGGTCGAATAGAGCATGCCGAGCGAGTGCGGGAACCGGATCTCGCGCAGCAGCGAGATGTCCGTGCCATCGGCCCGCCGCTCGCCGTGACCGGCGGTGAGCGTCGCCCACTCGCCGACCCCATCGGCTGTGAGGATGGCCGCACGACGGACGGGCGCCGTGAGAAATGCCGCGGCCGCGTGCGCCTGATGATGTCCCGTGAACAGGATTTTCTCGCGGCCGATGCCGAGATGCGACGAGATGATGCCGCGGGCCCAGACCTTTTCGCCCAGCGAGTTCTTCATCGCGTGCGGAAAGGACCGCCACGAGCGCGGGAACGCGCGAAGCGTGCACGTGAGGATCCGTGCGAACTTCAGCATGCTGCGCTCGTAGAACACGACCGCGTCGAGATCGTCCGGATCGAGCTTCGCCTGACCCAGGCACCATTCGATCGCGTTCAGCGGAAAGCTCGCGTCGTTCTTCTTCCGCGACAGCCGCTCCTCCTGCACGGCACAGACGGGCACGCCGTCGACGACGAGTGCCGCCGCAGCGTCGTGGTAGTGAGCGGAGATCCCGAGGATCTTCATGTCAGTACAGGCTGGTCGGCGATTCCGCGCGGTCACGGGGGATTTGCTGCCATCCCGGCGTGTCGCGCCGTTCCGCGCGCCTGGCGGCCCACGCAAATGGCGGCAGCAGGACGAAATACATGATCGTCATGATGGTGTCGCCGATGAGGCCGGCGAGCATCGCGGCTGCGCGCAGATAGCGATTCCACAGACGACTCGCGCGGGCACGCCACACGTGGCGGCGCTGCGACTCGGGGGAAAGACGGCCGAGCTGCTGGTAGCTGTAGTTCATATGGAAGACTTCATCGCGCAGGATTTCCTCGAAGATCGCACGCGTCTTCGGGTCGTCGTCCACGCAGTCCTTGTAGATCGCGAAGCGGCCAGCCGCGGTCTTCTCCGCGATGTGCAGGAAGGCGAGCAGTTTCGGATCGCCTTGATCCTCGACGCGCAGGTCGTCCAGCCCGTGTCCGCCCGGCAGCGGATTCCCGCCGAACAGCGTGTTCGACCGCGCGGGTCGCTGCCGCAGCAAGGCCTCGGCGCGCTCCTTGAAGAGCACGCCGTGGTGCAGCTCGTCGATGGCGTGTTCCAGATAGAGCCGCCGAAGCAACGGGTCGGGTGTGACTTCAGAGGCGCGCAGGATGTCGCGGCCACCGTCGGTCTCGACCTCACCGAAGATTAGCAGCTTTCGCACTCGCCGGTCCGGATCGCTCCAGACCCACTTATGCAGAGGTCGCAGAAGCTGATCCATGGGCGCCGATCCTCGGTCCGCAGGCATACGGAGCTTGTACATCTAGCATATTCTCGGGCTGTGACCTTACCGGTTTCCTTTCGGGCGCCCTCGACATCGGGTGTGATCGCCGAGGTGGTCATCGCGCTGGCCGGTATCGGACTCGTCGTGCTCGCGCTCGTCACCAATCAGGACTGGTTGGACCGGCATCTGTATCCGTCGTTCTTCCTCACGCGTCGCTGGTACGTCATCCTTGAATCGTCGGCACGCGTCGCGATGACCGCGGCGGGGCTCTCGCTCGCGCTCATCGTGCGTGCGCCCATCGGACGGATCGTGGCGCGGCGTCCCGCCAGCGTGCCGATCTCCATCGTCGCGTGCGTCCTGGCCGTCGTCGCGGCCGACGTCGTGCTCGCCTGGACACGTCCCACCAACAAGTGGCTCCTCGCGCAGATCGAACCGTTGCGCCGCGCGGATCCGCGGCTCGGCTGGACGGTGGTGCCGGATCGATCCGGGCAGAAGGAAGTCGGCGGCCGGACGATCGACTTCACGTTCGACGCCGCCGGGTACCGCGTTCGCAAGCGCCGCCGAGCCAGTGGACCCAGCGCGTCCGACGGTCCTCTTCACTGGCGAGTCCGTGATGGCGGGAGAAGGGCTGAACTGGGAGGAGACCATCCCGGCGCAAGTGGGCGAGCTGCTGGGGCTCCAGAGCGCGAACCTCGCCGTGCATGGCTATGCCACGGACCAGTCGTACCTGCGACTCGAGGCCGACCTGCCGCGCTTCCGCCGGCCGGCGGCGGTGGTGTCGCTGTTCATGCCCGCGCTCTTCGGACGGAACATGGACGACGACCGGCCGCATCTGGCACTGGCCTCGGAACCCGGATTGATCTGGATGCCGGCCGTCGAGCACGGACGGCTCGAGTCGTTGGCGAAACTCATCGTTCCGTATCGCCGCGACGCCACGGTGGAACGCGGCGTGGCGCTGACGCGCGAAGTGCTGCGCGCGACTGCGGCGCTCGCCAAGACTCGCGGCGCCGTGCCGCTCATCATCGTGCCGCAGTTCAATCGTGAAGACAGCGCCGAGCGTACGCTGCGGCGACGAGTGTTGGACGACGCCGGTCTGCCGTACGTGTTTGTCGAGTTCGATGCGGATTGGCGTTTGCCTGGAGACCTGCATCCGAATGCGGCGACGGCGCGCAAGATCGCGGTGGCTATCGCGGATCAGCTGCGGGTCGCGCTTCGCGAGTGACCGGCGAGAGCCATCTCGTGCTGCGCGCGTTCGCCGCCGACAACGACTACTTCGTCAACGCCTGATTCACGATTCACTGCGAACATCCCCACGTCGCACTCGGAGTCATGCAGACGGGCCAAATCACCGAGCCGTTGCGGCTCCATCCAAGGCGACTCTGGCTTTAGCACCTCGTTGCGCCGCTCGCGCAGGAGTTCGAATAACTTGTCGACCGACAAAGCGCACCCCGACCTTGACATGAAGCAGGCCAAGCGCCTACAAGATCGATTCGTATTGCCGCGGACTTGACGCAGGGCCTGAGCGCGAACATGCGGTCCATGACACGTATTCTCCTCGTGGCGATCTTCCTCGTGCCGATCCTGTGGGTGTGGCCGCAGCGGGGGATCACGGCGGCGTTCTACGCCAACCCGCACTGGAGAAACGAGCCGGCTGTTGTGCGCGTCGAGCGACAGATCGATCTCGACTTCATGACCGCGGATTCGGTGTCGTTGCCGCAGCAGGAGTTCAGCGTCGAATGGAGCGGTTGGCTTCGGATCGATCGCGGTGGCCAGTACGCTTTCTCCACGCTGACCGACGATGGCTCGACCCTCGAGATTGATGGCCACGTCATCGTTGACAACGGCGGTGTTCATACGGCCACTAAACGAACGGCAAGCATCGTGATGACCCCGGGACTGCACCAGATTCGCCTGCGCTTCCTACAGTCGACTGGCGTCTACGAGTTTTATGCGTCCTGGACGCCGCCTGGTGACAAAAACGAATCGGCGCTCCCGACGCAGCAATTGTTCGTCCACAAACCACCTGCCGTCGTCGTGTTTCTGACCCGCCGCGTTTCCTCGCTATGGGTGCTGTGCTGGTTCGCACTCGCGTTGGTGATTGCGGCACGGATGGCGAAAAGCGCGCGCGAGATCGCCAACGCCGACCTGCGCTTGTTCGCACTGCGTCTGACGCTGGCGCTGACAACGACCATCGTGACGTTACTCGTCATGGAGGGGGTCGTTCGGCTCGCGTACTTTCTCCGCGAGGATCGGCGGCCCCTCGAGGTGCAGCTGCAGAGCTCTCGCGCTCAGGCGCAGCCGTCGATGCACGATCTGCGTCTCGGCGACATGGTTCAGCCGAACCGGCACGCGGACATCGTCTACGAACTGAGGCCGAACGTTCGTGGACGATTCATGGGCCAGCCAGTCCTCATCAACTCTCAGGGGCTTCACGATTACGAGTACAGTCCGCACAAAGAACCCGGCGCATTTCGGATCGTTGGACTCGGTGACTCGTCGCTGTTCGGGTGGGGCGTGCCATTCGAGGATAGCGGCTTGAAAGTGCTGGAACGGCGCCTGAACGAGAAATCCCGTGCGCGGAAATTCGAGGTCATAAACTTCGCAGTGCCAGGCTACAACACCGCCATGGAGGCCGAAACGTTTGTGCAGAGGTGCCTCGAGTACGCGCCCGATCTCGTTCTTCTCAACTTCAACACCAATGACTACGATGTGCCGGAATTCATGCGGCTCCCGAAGGACCTGGCAACGTTGCGCAAGTTATACGTGGTCGACCTGGCGTACTCCGTTTATGAGGGTGTCATGGGGGTTGCAGGACGGCAGCTTTCGCCGTTCAATTTCAGGAACCGCACCACTGCAGTACGTCAGGCCGCGCGCCTCGATGAAGATCCGGCACTGCCAAACGAATATCGGCACATGGTTGGCGCCAGGGGCGTTGTGCGTGCGCTCGAGCGGCTGGCTGGTACGGCGCGCGAGCGCGCCATTCCATTCGTCGTGTTTGATGTGAAGGGCTACCCGGGCCTTCACTCCACGTATGCGCGCGACGAGTGGCGTGATGGCCAACGCGAGCTCCTCGAGCGAGAAAGCCAGCGCCTGGGATTTCACTTCTTGAATACCTATCCCTACTACATTGATTATTTGAACCGACACCCCAACGCGAACTTGCGGACGGTGTTCGCAGTGTCGGAAACCGACGGTCACCCAAACACGCTCGCGCACTCAATCAACGCTGAGGCGATCTTCGATTACCTCGTCGCTCGCCAGCTGGTCCCGATTGACAAAGCATCCAACCCTGATCGCTGAGCGGGAAGATGCCTTCATTCAGCGCGGCCCAGTCGACCGGGCGAACGGTCAATTAGGTGGCGAACGAGTGCGCTTGGGCACGCCTGCTCATCCACGCCTGTACCATTAATCCTGGGCCGGCTTCAGCCAACTTTAGTCGAGCCGCGCCTCTTCCCGCCTCTATACGGAGCTGCTATCCGTCGACTGTCGTGATGGTGGACCCTGCGATCGGCTGTGCCGCCACGTGGCCACGTCTCAGGATTTAGCTACTCCAGGCCGGCGAGTTATCATGACGGCGCCCGAACCGGGGCAGCATGACGTCGAAACTGACTCGCCGCGAATTCCTCAACTCTGCTGCAGCGACGGGCGCACTGGTCGCCGGGGCACGCGTCGACGTTTCATCGCAAGCGCCGCGGCCAAACGTGCTGTTCATCCTGGCCGATGATCTCGGATATGGCGATCTCAGCTGCTATGGTCGGCCGGATTACCAGACGCCGGTACTGGATGCGCTCGCACGGCAGGGCGTGAAGCTCATGAGCGCCTACGCGGCGGCGCCGGTGTGTACGCCGACGAGATGCGCCTTTGCCACGGGGCGCTATCCGCAGCGCATCGAGATCGGATTGCACGAGCCGCTGACCGCGCGCGATCGGGACAAAGGACTGCCAGCGGATCAGCCGACCATTGCCTCGCTGCTGAAGGCCAATGGCTACGCCACCGCCCTCATCGGCAAATGGCATCTGGGCTGGAAGCCGGAATTCGGGCCGAACCGCCATGGATACGAGGAATTCTTTGGCATTCTGAGTGGAGCCGGTGACTACTTCACGCATCGGTCCAGCGACTCGGGAGGGGCCGATCTCTGGGAAGACCTCGAGCCCGTTGAACGCGTCGGGTACTTGACAGAACTGCTCTCGGAAAGAGCCGCAGCGTTCGTCGCCCGCCGCCGGACCAAACCGTTTTATCTCAGTCTCCACTACACCGCGCCGCATTCACCGTGGGAAGGGCCCGAGGATGAAGCCATCGGCCACACCAGCCACGGGGAAGGTCCGATGGTGGATGGCGGCTCTCTGAAGATCTATACCTCCATGGTGAAGAGCATGGACGCCGGCATCGGCCGCGTGTTGCAGGCGCTGCGCCGTGCACGGCTCGATCGCCAGACCCTCGTGATTTTCACCAGCGACAACGGAGGCGAACGATATTCATACAACTGGCCGTTCTCGTTTCAGAAGTTCTACTTGTGGGAAGGCGGGATTCGCGTGCCCGCGATTGTTCGGTGGCCAGGCGCAATCCCCGCGGGCCGGACTACCGATCAGCCCGTCATCACCATGGACTGGACGGCGACCATCCTGGCCGCGACAGGAACCGCGCCCGACCCCGCGTACCCGCTGGACGGCGAAGACGTGATGCCGGCTTGCAAGGGCACGCGCCCCCTCTACGATCGGACGCTCTTCTGGCGAACACAGGCGCGTGGCGCTGCACGCGTAGGCACGTGGAAGTACCTCAACGAATCGGGCACTGAGCATCTGTTCGATGTCTCGCTCGATCCTGGCGAAAAGAACGACTTGCGAGCATCGCACGCGGATGTGTTCGAGCGCATCAGAACGCAGTACGCGGAGTGGAACGCACGGATGCTGCCGAGGCTGCCCTAGAACATCTACGGGATATGATCCTGTGCGATGACGATGGCATGTTCCGTTCGTTACGAGTGGCGGCACATCTTGGCAGTGGCATGTCTGACCTTGCCGCTCCTCGCATGTTCGTCCCCGCGTCGCCACCTTCTCATCGTCGTCGACGGTCTCAGACCCGACTATGTGACCGCCGATGTGATGCCCAATCTGACCGCCCTCGGCAAGCGCGGCGTGGTCTTCAGTCGTCACCACTCGGTGTATCCGACGGTGACGCGCGTGAACGCCTCCTCGATCTCGACCGGCGCCTATCCTGAAACGCACGGCCTGCTGGGGAACACGGTGTTCTTTCCCAGCGTGAACTCCACGACATTCCTCGACACGTCAGACCGCGGCAACCTGCTCAAAATCGCGCAGGCCGAAGGGCGGCTGCTGACCGCCCCCACGCTGGGCGAATCCTTACAGGCGGCCGGCCGCAAGATGCTCGTCGTCAGCTCGGGATCGACCGGGTCTGCCTTCTTGAACAACCACACGGTGTCGGGCGGCGCGATCCTGCACCACCAATACACGTTGCCGGCGGCGCTCGGCGAGGACATGAAAGCCATCGGTCCCCCGCCCGGACAGGGCGCTCCGTTCGGCGCGCTCGATCGATACGCGGTCGACGCCTTCTTGAAAGTCGGACTTCCGCGAGTGGATCCGTCAGTGACCGTGATGTGGCTGAGCGATCTCGACTCCACGGCTCATGAGGAAGGAATCGGCGCTCCCGCGACGGTCGCGATCCTCAGGCAAGTCGACGGAGAGATCAAACGGATAGAAGACGGCCTCAAGGCCGCTGGCTTGTTCGACAGCTACGACATCTGGGTCACATCGGACCACGGCTTTTCGACGCACACCGGTCCGAGCGACCTCAACGCGGCGTTGAAGCCCTTCGCCCGCTCCCTTCCTGACGGCTCGCCACGGGTCGTGACGGGCGGCGGCGCAATCTACGTCCGCGACGGGGACAGAGCGGCGGTCTCGGCGATTGTGACAACGCTGCAAAAGACCGTTGGGATCGGGGCCATCTTCATGCAGGCGACGCAGCCCGGTTCGTTCGACGGGAGTGTCGCGGGCACGCTGTCGTTCGATGCCGTTGGCTGGAATCACCATCGATCCGCCCAGATTCAGTTCTCACCAGATTGGACGGACGCTGCGAATGCGTACGGGATGCGGGGGACCGCCGCATCCGGCGGTACCGCAGGCCATGGCAGTTCCAGCCCGTGGGATGTCCACAACACGCTGATTGCCGCCGGGCCCGACCTGAAACGTGGCGTCATGGTCGACACGCCGAGTGCGAACATCGACTTCGCGCCAACATTCCTCAGGCTTCTCAACATTGCGCCGCCGCCGTCCATGCAGGGACGAGTCCTCGAAGAAGCAGTGGCCGACGGCGTTGCCTCCAACAGAAATTCGGTCTCGACCACCGAGCACACGGCGAGCACGCCGGATGGGACGTATGCAGTGACTGCCACCTTTTCACACGTCCGTACAGACGGACGGGTCTATCGGTACTTCGATGGAGCGAGAGTAGTCAGGAAATAGCACTTCTGCGCAAAACCGACATGGTCTCACCCGAGCAGGAAAAAGCATCCGATCAGTTTGTCGGTACTGGTACAGGTGTTCTTCGCGCTCGTTCTCGGTGAGAGTCTCTTGCTGTTCAGGAGGTGCTGAAGAACCCGTTCGCGTCCGATCACTGGCTCGCGGCACTTGCGTGGGCAACCGTGTTCTATACGACCGTTGACAGTTGGATCGATTGGCATGTCGTCATGGCGAAACGGCCTTACGATATCGGCCAGTTGGTCGACCGTTTTCGAATCTACTCCGACATAAGCATCGCAGCGGTATACGCCTATTTGCTCTTCACGATTGAGCCCCTGATCGGGAACCCGAACGCGACGCTGTTCTATCATCTGATCGGGTATCCCCTTGCATTCGTTCTCTATCTCACTTCGGGATTCCTGCGTCAATGGACTTACGGACGAGACGCGAGCAAAACGCAACCGTTGGTCATCGGCTTCGTGGCCTATACCGGCCTGTTGATCTGCTACAACGTACTGCTGTCATTCCGGATTTTCGACGTGGCCTATCTCAACGCGATCGCCCTTGGCGTCGCCTTCTTGTTGATGTTCGGCTATCGCTGGTATCGGCGTTGGTTGGACAAAAGTGACAAAAAGGGCGTCACTCGACCGTAAAAGCCAGGTACATGAGCTGACCTCGCCGCTCGAGCTGAAGAACGACGGGGTCGCCAGCTCTCAGTTCATCGATTGCCGCGCGAAGATCCGAGATCCCCATGATCGGTTTGCGATTGATCGCATAAATCACATCCCCGACCGCCAGCCCGCCTTCGCGAGCGTCGAGAGCGCCGGCGACGGTCGAAGCGACCACGACTCCAGACGGCACGCGAAGCACCGGGAGTGTCGCGGCGATTTCCCGATCGAGATCCACAGCCAGGACGCCGAGCCGCGGCACCAGGTTCTGGCGCGGATCGTTCGAGATCGACAGGCCGGCCAGGGGGTCCCGACGCTCGGTCACCGCGACGGACACCCTCAAGGGTTGGCCGTCGCGGAGCAGCTCGACGGAGACCAGTTCACCAACGAGGCGTCGATAGAGGTTGACCTGCAGCTGCCGGCCGTTCTCCATCGGCTTGCCGTCGAGCGCCACCACAAGGTCTCCCGGGCGAAGCCCCGCCACCTCGGCGGCGCTGCCAGGCGTGACATCAGCCAGGACGACACCGCGGTCTCTGGCCAGATTCAAGCCTGATGCGAGCAGGGGCGTGATGGTTTGCCCGCGGATGCCGATGTCGCCCCGGCGCACCCGTCCACTCTTCCTGATTTGTTCGTACACCGTTCGAACGATATTGCTTGGCGCGGCAAACCCGAGCCCCTCGTTCCCGCCCGCTTGCGAAACGAGCAAGGTGTTGATCCCCACGAGCCTGCCGCGGAGATCGACCAACGGTCCGCCGCTGCTCCCGGGGTTGATCGCGGCATCTGTCTGCACGTAGATCATGGGCGACTCGGGCTCGAGCTGGCGGGCCACCGCGCTGACCACGCCGAGAGACACCGAGTTGTGGAGGCCGAACGGGCTGCCGAATGCCAGCACGATCTGTCCGGTCCTCAGCTCTTCGGAGTCGCCAAACGTCACCGCCGGCAGGTTCCCTTCTTCGACTTTGATGACCGCAAGGTCCGTCTCGAGATCGATCCCGACAATTTGACCGCTGACGGTGCGGCTGCCGGTGGCGAGTACCGAGCTGCCGGCGGCAGGGATTGGCAGCTCTACGCGTAGACGTTGTGAGCCGCGGACGACGTGCGCGTTGGTGACAATGTAGCCGCCCGGATCGACGATGACACCTGAACCGGATCCGCGCTGCGTCCTGACGAGATCCGCCGTACCCGGGATGACACCTTCGCCAGGTCTATACGAGGTGGTGAAAATCTCGACGACGGCGGCGCCGACGAGTCGGGCCGTGCCCTCGATGGCCGCGCTGAGATCTGGAGTCGAGGGAACCGCGCGCGGTTGGGTCTGCCCGCGCACCGACGAAACACTCGAGAACAGGGTGGCAAGAACAGCCACGACGCCGACGGCTTCCCGGATCGTTCCCGACATACTCCTGGTCCTCCGAATCTCGTGGTGCGTCGGTGCCTCGGCGCGCAGGTCGGGTGATTCTACTTCGGCCGCTGCCCGCCTCTGGTGGTCGGAGCTCAGCCTTTTGATCTTGCTTCAGACGTTTGTCGCAGCGGATTCGGGCGGGATGGGCTGGCTCAGCTGCCGCCGACCTTGCGTGGCGTCCGGGTCCGCGGGACGAAGCCACGAGAAGTGGTCGCCTTCCAAGGCTGTTGAGTTTGGTGCCTGGGCGCTCGTGTGGGAGGCAATTTGGTCGTCTCGGACGATCCAGTAGCCGCCTCTGCTGCGGCTTTGGTCCGTGCGGCAGCCGCCTCCAGGTCGTCCTTCCCGAGACAGCAATGTTTGTATTTGCGGCCCGAGCCGCAATGACAGGGCTGATTGCGCCCCGGTCGTGCACTGGTCGGAGCAGTCATTGAACCATTCTGGTGAACGAAGAGGGCCCGCTCAGACACTTCGCGCGAGGCGGAACCCAAAGTCATTGTAGCGGAAGGACGGATCGAGCTTGCTGCGCAACGTCACGCGGCAGATCGTGTGCGCGTGGCGCCACGCTCCGCCGCGCGCCGCGCGGCGCACGCCCTGATCGGGGCCCGCGGGATTGCGCTCTGGCGATCGGCTGTAATAGTCCTTGTCGTGCCAGTCGGCGCACCACTCATGCACGTTTGTGGCGATGCCGAGAAGGCCGAAATCGGTCGGCTCGCCGAGCGTCACCGGCCACGGTGCCTGCAACGGACCGCGTCCGCCGTTTGGAAGCCACTCCGGCATCACGTCACCCCATGGGAAGAGCGTCTCTTGCCGCCCACGAGCGGCAAATTCCCACTCGGCTTCGGTCGGCAACCGGACCGGACGCCCGTCTTGCTCGGATCGCCACGCACAATACGCAACCGCGTCGATCCAGCTCACGCCCACGACGGGCAGGTCAGCTTGTGTAAATGGCGGATGCGACCAATCGCGGGGCGGCTCGTGTCTTGTCGCGTCAACAAAGTACTCGTACTCCGCACGGGTGACTGGACAAACGCCCAACTCGAAGCTGTCGACGAAGACTTGATGTGGCGGCCGCTCGTCCTCGTGCCCGAGTTGGGTGCCCATGGTGAACCAGCCCCCTGCGATTGGCGCAAAGGCTTGGACGAACATCGGCGAGCGCGAAGCGACCATCGCGCGATCATAAGGTCAGATCTCCGCAGCCCGCCATCGTTGTTGCCGGTTACCGTCCGGCCTTTTCCTTCTCCTGCTGAACGGCCCTCGCCGCGTTGTCCTGGGCCCGCTTGACCCATTGCGCAAATGTGGCCGGATCGACGAAAGGGTGTGGATCGGCGGGTTTGCGCGTCATCAGCGTCAGGCCGCGTTCGAGCACTCCACCACCCGGATATCCGTTCTCCTCCGCCCAACTGTGGATCTGCAGGTTCACCTGAACGCCTTGAATCAGTGCGACCTTGTTAGCGCTCTGGACCGACTGCTCCGCCTCGGCGAGCCCGCCCCGGTATCCTGCGCCGCCCCAGACGATCGCCTTATACGGCCGCCCACCGTCGTAGACGGTGATGCCTTCGGTCGTGACCACGCCGGGCGTGTGTCCGGGGGTCAGGTGGAATTTCAGAGTCTGGCCGCCCAACGTCAGCGTGTCGCTTTCCTTGATGACCATGTCCCTCTTCGGCACGCGCGGCGCCGGTCCGCCGGCCCGGCCCGGTCGACTTCCCGCCTGCTCGATCAGCTTCCAATCTTCTTCGGCCGCCATGACGCGGGCCCCTGAGGCTTCCTGAATCTTCGCCGCACCACCGAAGTGATCGAGATGTCCGTGGCTCAGAATGACGTACTTGATGTTCTTGGGATCGATCCCGACTTTTCGGATGTTGTTGATGACGAAGTCGACATAGGGTTCTTGCGCCGAGTCGAAGAGGATGTTGCCTTCCGGGGTCGTCAGCAGCCAGACGGAGACGTAGCCCGGCCCGACATAGAAGAGATTGTCGAACACCTTGAAGGGCTCGATCTTCTGGAACTCGACGTCATCCGCCCGAGTAACCCGATAGGTCCTGCTCAGTGGCTCCGACGCCGCCTGGCCAGCGGCAACGGCCGTGGTGCCGAGATTTCCGCTCGAGAGAACGGCCGACAAGCAAATGGCGGCGGGCACGATGGCGCGTCTTGAAATTCGCATGTGTCCTTCCTTCGCTTCGCGGGCGACCTGAGCAAGGTCATCCAAAACGTAAATGCGACCAGATTCATTCATTCTATCGTGCGTGCCGCGCGACACATGAAGCGTTCTCCTGGCGAGGAGGCCCCTGATCGCCGACCGAACTCGCTGAGGATGGACTCGAGCACCGGCAGCATCAGCCGGGTGCGTTTCGCGCGAATCACGAGATTCTTGACCTTCATTACGCCGACTCCCCCACGACGACGACCGAAACCTCGCGCCTCCGGGGACCGTCCAGCTCCACCAGGAAGACGCGCTGCCATGGACCGAGCACGAGCCGTCGGTCGGCGACGTTGAGGCATGCCGACGTCGGCAACAACAGCGCCCGACAGTGCGCGTGCCCGTTGGGCGGTTCGCCTGCACCCACATTGGCGCGCCGGGACATGTCGTCGTGGCCATAGCCCGTCGACTGAGGTACGGTTCGCTCGAGGAAGGCCCGGAAGTCGCCCAGCAGCAGGGGCTCGTGCTCGTTGACGATGATCGCCGCCGTCGTGTGAGACGTCTGGACGTTCAGGATGCCGACGCAGACGTCCGCCTCGGCAATGAGCTCGTCAAGGCGTTCGGTCAGGTCAACGAATTCAGTCGCCTGGCTGGTATCCAGGCGGATTCTCGCGAAGCGGCAGGCACGAGCGGGCGTGAGCGTGGCCATTGATTGCCTCCTTGCAGAAGCATCAACGATGGCACGCCCGAAGTCTTCAGCGACGGGTGAGCACGGCGTGAGATATTTGTGAGATCGTGACGCGCCTACCCACTTGGCGGATCACGGTGCCTTTCGAACCGGGTCAACTCCCACCGGCCTGATCCGATGTCATCTCGCAGAATGTAGATGCCATCGGCCGCCCTGACCTTGAAATAGCGATGGTCGGGGGCGAGCCAGCGGTCGAGCACCTCGATGACATCGACGACCTGCTCGCCCAGCCGGAATCGCACAGGCGATTCCTCGCCCCGATAGCCGGCGTAACAATCGACGGAGATTGTCTTCACGCGAGAATAGAGCAGCACGTTACCCGGCGTGTGTCCGATACACAAGTATCCCGAAGCAGCGACTCCTGGAGCCTCATTTGACGCTCTAATGAATGTCGTGATATCCCATTGGCATGTCTAGCAGAGACGCATCCAAGGCCGACGTTCTGCAGGGCACGCTCGATCTCATGGTCCTCCAGACCCTGGATTCGCTGGGGCCGCTCCACGGCTATGCGATTGCCGCACGCCTGGAGCAGGTGTCCGCCGGCGCGCTGCAGTTGAACATGGGCACGCTCTATCCCGCGCTGATGCGGTTGGAGCAGCGTGGGTTGGTCCGAGGGAGTTGGGGCACGACGGATACCAATCGCAAGGCGCGGTTCTACCGGCTGACGCCGGCAGGACGGCGAGCGCTCGGCCAAGAAAAAGATGCGTGGAACCGGATGGCCGGGATCATCCACACCCTCCTGCACGGCGAAGGCTAACCGCCCGTCGAGTCTCAATCACCCCAAAGCGAAACGCGACAACCTCGGCTCATGAGTGCCGCCCCCGAATCGTGCGCTCAGCCGCAGTGCCTGGAGGAGAATACGTGAAGGAGTGAGAGCAGTGCTCAAGAAGATCGCCGTCGGCGTCGCCGTTCTGGTGCTCCTGTTGTCCGCGGTGGGCTTTTTCTGGGCTCGATCCATCTTGGCAACGGACACCGTCCGGATGGCGTTGGCGGCCCAAATCTCCGCCGCCATCGGACAGCCCGTCACCATCCGCAGCATCGGCGCCGGCATCTACCCGCGCGTCACGGTGAATCTGAGAGGAGTCGCCATCGGACAACCCGCGCGGATTCAGGCGGAGACGCTCCGACTCGGCACCGATTTCAGAGCGCTGCTCTCGCGACAGATTCGTACACGGTGCGGTCCGACTCGATGGAGCGCGTGTCGAGCTGCCGCTGCCGCCACTCTTCTCGCCCGGAACGCCCTCAGCGGGGAGCGGGTCGAGCGGCTGGCCAGTCGAGATCGTTTCGATCGACAACGTCCTCTTGAACGACGTCGAGGTGGTCAGCGGCGGCCGCACGCTCCGCGGCGACATCGAAGCCGTTCCGCATGGCACCGGGCTCACGCTTCGCAAGGTTTCGCTCGAAGCGGACGACACGAACTTCGACGCGACAGGGGAGATCGCCAATCTTGCCGGGCCTGTCGGCACTATCGACATCAAGGCGGGCACACTCAACCTCGTCCGGCTCCTGACCTTCTTCGCCGAGTTTTCGAGCGGCTTCGGCGCGCCAGGGCGTGCCGGTTCTCGTCAGGCATCGGCGCCGGGACCAGCTGGGAAGACTCCAGCGATGGACCTGGCGCTATCCCTCAGCGCCAACCGGGCAACCATGGGGACACTGGCATTGGATCGGTTGACCGGCAAGGCGCGCGTCACTCGGGAAGGCGTGACGCTCGACCCCGTCGACTTCGGTCTCTTCAACGGCCAATACAAAGGGTCGCTTGCGCTTTCGCTGGCGGATGCACCTGCGTTGCGGCTGCGCGCTGCGCTGTCGAACATCGACGTCGCTGCCGCGATGGCATTCGCCGGAAGCCCGGGAACGCTCACGGGCCTGCTGTCCGGACGGCTCGACCTCACCAGCGGGGGCACGGAGGCGTCGCAGGTGATCGACGGCGCCCGAGGCACAGCCCGCGTCGACATCAAAGACGGCAGCGTCAAGAACCTGGGCCTCGTTCGGACGGTCGTCATCGCCACTTCGATGCGCTCCGACGCACAGCCGTTGCCGGAGGCGACATCGAACGACGAACGCTTCTCTCAGCTCGGCGCCACGCTCGCGATCGCAAACGGGTCGGCTCGAACCAGCGATCTGCAGTTCGAGTCGCCGGATGTCAGCATGCTCGCCGCCGGATCGGTTCGATTGAACGGCAGCGCGATCGATCTGAGAGGCAACGTCCGACTCTCAGACGCATTGTCGCAGCAGGCCGGGCGAGATCTGTTCCGCTACACCCAGGAACAGGGTCGCGTCACCTTGCCAGCAACCGTAACCGGTTCGGCCCAATCGCCGGTCGTGCGCATCGATGTGGCTGAAGCGGCGAGCCGGGCGATGAAGAACAAGATCAACGAGGAGGCTGGGAAGGCGATCAACAAAGCCCTTGGAAACATCTTCAAGAAATAGTTGCGCCGTCAAGGATGATGCGGCGAGCAGGCTTCCAGGAAGGGCCTACACGCGGTGCCAGTCGAAAGTCGTCGGCGAGCCAGTGCCATAGACCTTCAGCGCGCCTGATGGTCCGACGGCATTCGGGCGAACGAAGATCCAGTTCTGCCAGGCCGACAGTCGGCCGAACACACGCGTAGCTTGCGTTTCGGGCAGCGGAAAGCGCAGGTTTGACTCCATTCCGGTCAAGGCGTCCGGCGACAGTGCGACCCGTGTTTCGATCGCTTGCCGCAGTTCGTCGTCCCAATCCAAAGAATCGGGGATCTCTGTGACCAGGCCGAGCCGATGCGCGGCAGATGGCCCGTGCGGCACACCGATCTGCTCGGCTGCAGAGCGCAGCTGCTCTGGCGAGACCAGACGTGATGCGAATCGTGATAGGCCGCCGAGGGTTGGCATGGCCCGAAAGTTCATCCGTGAGAGCGTGACGTACGCCTGTGGAGCATCCGCGCCGGCATCTCGCATGTACGCGCGGTCGGCGGCCAGCAGCAGTTCCAGCAACGTCCCGGCAAAGCACGAGTCTGGCGTCACGAGTGCGTACATGGAGCGCGACGACACATCGAGTCGAGCGAATGTCCGCCGCAACATGCCCAGCACTTCACGCACGAACCAATGGCGCTGATTCTCGAGGATGAAATGATCGATCGCGAGCACCGCTCGTGCGTCACCACGTGTTTCCAGCAGCCACAATCCGAGTGCCGTTTCGTTCGTCCGAAGGTGAAGAACCGCGTCGTCCAGTTCTCGCGCCATGGCGAGCGGCCACCATTCGGCTCCTTGGGCCAGCACCTCGTCGCAGCTGAGTGGTGCGGATTGGTCCGGCCCCGTCACCGTCAATGTGGCGGTACGACGACCGCGATCGAGTTGTACGTCCACGTACCTGTAACGGATGCCGTTCTCATGCACGTCCCGCTCGATGCCGGTGAGCGAGACGCCGGTCGCATCTCGAGGTCGCTCACTCGTTTCGGCAAGCGCCAGAGCTCGATCCTTCACCTTCGCGCCAAAGTCCTGCGTCCGTATCACGGCATCGACCAGGCGCCATTCCACAGCCCGTTGCCCGCGCACTCCATCGGGTGTCGTGCAGAAGATGTCGGCGTGATCCCTACGAACGCGCCGTTTATCGATAAGGCGCGTCAGACCGCCGGTCCCGGGCAACACGCCGAGCAGCGCGACCTCCGGCAAGCTGACGCTGGATGCCCGATCGTCGACCAGGATGATTTCGTCGCAGGCGAGCGCGAGCTCGTAGCCTCCGCCAGCCGTCGTACCGTTGCACGCGGCGATGAATTTCAGGCCGGAATGGTGGCTCGAGTCCTCCATGCCGTTCCGGGTCTCGTTCGTGAACTTGCAGAAGTTCACCTTCCACGCGTGACTCGACTGCGCCAGCATGTAGATGTTTGCGCCGGCCGAAAAGACTCGGTTCTTGGCGCTGGTCAGTACGACGACTCGGACCTGCGGGTGCTCGAACCGAATGCGCTGCAGGGCATCGTGCAACTCGATGTCGACGCCGAGGTCGTACGAGTTGAGCTTCAGACGATATCCCGGCCGCAGGCACCCAGCTTCGTCGACATCCATGGTCAGCGTCGCCACCGGCCCGTCGATGTTCAAGTTCCAGTGCCGGTACCTTGACGGATCCGTTCGAAAGTCGACGGGCGCCTCCGCTTCCGTAACGGCCGGTTCAATCATGATGTCGTCGGCTCCCATCCGGTCCCTCGTCGGAGGCAAGTGCAATTTGAACGATCATTCTATATCACCGCCATGATGGGAGACGGAAGGTACGGCCGCGGGAAAAACGCGCCTAAGCTTGACGGCGGGCGCGTCCGGCACTCAGGGCCGCGAGGGACACTCGCTTTGTGTTCTGAAGGCCCGCGACGAGGTAGTCCGCGAACACCTGCGCGATCTCGTGGGAGGTGGCTCGACCCGTGGGATCGTACCAGCGCGGAATCCAGTTGATCGCCCCGAAAATCACGAACGATACCAGCTTGGGATCCCGCTCGGTGAACACGCCCGATCTCATGCCGTCGCTGATGATCTGTCTGAAGCCATTGTCGATGCGATCGCGCTTGGCGATGATCTTCTTTAGGAGACGCGGCGACAGTGCCTCGACTTCGAGCGTCCATGCCGTGCCGTGCAGGACGTCAATGAACAGATGCACGAACGCGACAATCAAGCGATGAATCCGCCGGTCCGGCGGCAGGTCGCTCTGCTCGACCTCCTTGAGTTCCTTGAGGATCAATCCGAGTGAGTAGTCGTGGCAGGTATAGAGAATCTCTTCTTTGTTTCGAAAGTAGTAGTAGAGATTCCCGGGCGCCATGTTCAGCGCGCTGGCGATCTGGTCGACGCTCGCGCCATGATAGCCGCGGCGACGAAAGATGGCGGCGGCAGCGCGAAGGATTTCGATCCGTTTGCGCTCCCCACGAAGGCGAAGTTGGGCCATATCATCACCACCCGCGCTGGACGGCTCTGTGCTGATCCGAGCCGAGCCGCCGGGTCATCGCTACGCATTCAGCCGTTTGAGAAACGTGACCGCCGCCGTCTCCACTCTTTCACGCTGGTCGATATGCGGTGAGTGACCGCAAGCCTCGAGGAGGAGCGTGTCGATACTTCCGGATACCCCCGCGGCGATCGTGTCCACCTGCCTGAGTGTTCCGTATTCATCATCTCTGCCCTGGATCGCCAACGTCGGGCACGTGATCGCCGGCAGGTACTCTTCGATGTTCCAGCCCCGGAACTCGTCGCTCAGCCAGACCTGCGTCCAGGACTCGAACAGGATGTCCACGTTCGGCCCATGATGACGCTCGAGACGTGCATGCAGGTCGCTTGAACGATAGGACTCGCGGATTTCGGCGATGCTCGTCACGGTCACCTGCTCGACGAAAACGTGCGGTGCCTCGAGGACGAGCGCCATCGGCGAGGCCATCCCGGAGCCGGCGAAGATCACTGAGATCGAGCCGCCATCGCTGTGGCCGAAGAGTACCGGCTGGCGGATGTCGAACGAGTCGAGGAGCCGTGGGAGCACCTCGAGAGCTTCGCGATGCATGAAGCCGGGCGTCAGCGGTGCACGCAAGGGATCGGAGCCGCCGTATCCTTGACGGTTGTAAACGAGTCCGCCCCATCCAAGTCGCCCGCACAGTGCGGCAGGAAAGTCCCGCCACCTGGTGACCGCGCCGAGCCCCTCATGGAGGAACACGATGGTCGGGGCTTCGCGGGGAAGCGGCCCGTGCCACTGGTACTGCAATCGAGATCCATCGACAGTCACGAACTGAGGTGAGGTAGTCGGCAAGCGAGTGCGTGCCTGTTAGAGGCTCTCAACGACGAAGTGGACACAATCAACGGATCACTCAAGCACAAGACACCGAGTCAGTTGAATCGAACGTACTCGAAGGCGAGCGGCTGACCATTGATCCCGGTGCGTGGCGGGGCGATCCAGTTCGCGAATTTGCCCAGCTCGATCACCCGGCCAGTCATCAACGACTGCACGAAGGCGTAATCCTTCGCGCTCGGAAGCCACTGATTCCGACGAGCGCTCCACTCGTCCTTGCTCATGACTTCTCCCTCAGGATTGATGGACTGACCCGCAAAATTGCCAATGGCGCGATTGAATCCCTTGTGTGGCAGCTTCAGATGGAAGGGCAAGCCGGCCGTTTCGATGTGGTGATTCCATCGGTCGACTCCCGCTTGTACCTCCGCGATGTAGTCGTCGCGCAGGCGCTCGTTGAGGGCCGAGAGCGCCGCCACGTCGCGCTCCACGAGCCGCCCGCCAACCACTTCAGTGACGGTGTAAGCGGAGTCTATGAGCACATGATCGTCCTGGACCTTTGTTTCTCCATAACGGCCCTTGAGTCCACACGTGAAGTACGTGGCGGCGTTTGACGACACATCGGACCCGAACAGGTCCAGCGTCACACTGTAGTGGAAGTTGAGATAACGCTGAATCGTCGGAAGATCGATCACTCCCAGGGCACGAACGTGGTCGGGGTCTTCTATCTTGTTCGCGGCCATCACCTCGGCGGTTCGCTTGACGATGCGACCCACGCCGGTCTCGCCGACGAACATATGATGCGCCTCCTCCGTCAGCATGAAACGGCAGGTTCGAGCGAGCGGGTCGAAGCCGGATTCGGCAAGCGACGACAGCTGGAACTTGCCGTCGCGATCGGTGAAGAACGTGAACATGTAGAACGCCAACCAGTCCGGCGTCGGCTCGTTGAAGGCCCCGAGGATGCGAGGGTTGTCCTCGTCCCCAGACCGACGTTCGAGGAGCGCTTCCGCTTCCTCGCGACCGTCGCGGCCGAAGTAGCGATGCAGGAGGTAGACCATCGCCCAGAGATGACGTCCCTCCTCGACGTTGACCTGATAAATGTTGCGCAGGTCGTAAAGCGAGGGGCAGGACATTCCGAGCATTCGCTGCTGCTCGACCGACGCCGGTTCGGTATCTCCCTGTGTGACGATGATGCGCCGGAGGGAGGACCGATATTCGCCCGGCACCTCCAGCCACGCCGGCCGGCTCTTGTGCACGCCAAAGTTGACCTCACGCGCCGCGACCGGAGGCGTGAGGAAGATTCCCCACCGGTACTCTGGCATCTTGACGTACCCGAAATGGGCCCAGCCCTCCGGATCGACGCTGACGGCGGTTCGCAAATACACGTCGTAGCGTTGGCTGTCGCTGGGCCCCATGTCGTACCACCATCCCATGTACGCGGGTTGCCAGTGTTCCAGCGCTCGTTGCAGGACGCGGTCCCGACCCAAGTCGACGTTGTTCGGGATCTTGTCTCCGTAATCGACGGTGCTGGTCATGTCAGACTCGCGTCCCTCTTCGTCGACACGCAGGCTGGCCCCAGAGGCAGCCATTCGTTTGAACGATCGTTCTAGAATCCTGAATTCGGAGGCCTGGCCCCGTCAACCGATCAACGTGGCCGTTGCTGAAGAAGGCGTCGAGGCCAATGGGTCACAGAACCGTGGCTGCGATCATGTTCGACGCCAACTGGCGCAGGGCCACTCGATGGATTTTCCCGGTCGCCGTCTTTGGAAGCGCGTCCAGGACAACGACCTGCCGCGGCCGCTTGAAGCCTGCGAGCCGTCCCCGGCAGTGTTCGATGACCGCGTTCGGATCGATCATGGACCGGTCGATCGCGCTGACGAACGCCACGGGCACGATCAGCCCGTCCGCCCGGGCGCCGGCGACGACAACAGCTTCGAGTACTTGTGGATGCGCGATCAGGACGGCCTCGACCTCGGCTGGAGCGACCCACTCACCTCCCACCTTGAACATGTCGTCGACGCGGCCAAGATAGGCGTACCGACCGAGGTCGTCGCAGGTGTACATGTCTCCCGTCCGGAACCATTCCCCGTGGAACCTCGACCGCGTATCCACAGAACGGCACCAGTACCCTGCCGCCGCGGAGCGGCCGCTGACACGAAGCTCGCCGGCCGTTCCGGGCGCGACGTCGTTGCCGTGCTCGTCGGTCACGCGGACGGTGTAGCCGCCCACGACCGTCCCGGACGAGTCGGCCTCACTCTTCCCGGGCCGGTTCGAGACATAGATGTGCGTCATCTCCGTTGAACCGATGCCGTCGAGAATCTCGACACCGAACCGCTCGCGAAAACGTTTCAGGAGGCCGCCGGGTAGCGGCTCGCCAGCCGAGACTCCCTGCCGGACCGAGGCAAACGTGTCGGCAGGGATGTCGGAAGCGAGCAACGCTGCATAGAAGGTCGGAACCGCAAAAAACAAGGTGGGACGTTCGGCGCGCACTGTTTCTGCAACGACCTCCGGCCGCGGTGGACGCGTCGATTCGAGGATCGTCGTCGCGCCGACCGACAGCGGGAAGCTGAGGGCGTTCCCAAGCCCATAGGCGTGAAAGAGCGGTGCGACCGAAAAGCAGCGGTCGCCGGCGCCGATTCCGAGAACCTCCCGAGCGTAGCCTTCTGCCGTGTGCCGCAAATCGACGTGACGATGCATCACCAGTTTCGGGCGTCCGGTTGTGCCTGACGTGCACAACCAGAAGCCGGGCGAATCCTCCGACGTTCGGTCGGGACCGCCATTCCCACCAGACGCCAGCAGATCCGTCAGAGCGTGCACTTGCACCGGGCCGATTTCGAGTGGAGAGGCGTCGCCCGTCACCACGACGTGGCCGACGTCGGGCGCTGCGGCCACGAGATGTTCTACCAGCGTCAGACGCTCCGCGGCGATTACGACCACGCGGGCGCGGGAGTCGGCAATCGTCAGCGCAAGATCGCCGGCTGGCAACAATGGGTTCAGCGGCAGCGGGACCGCACCGATCCGCATCACCGCCAGGAACATCGCCACGAACTCGGGCGAATCGAGAAGGACGAAGGCGACACGCTCCTCCGGGCGCACGCCGAGAGATCGAAGGCCACTCGCGACGCCACGCACCAGGTCGAGCAGTTCTTGATAGGTCGTCGACACGCCCCTGGCGCGAACAGCGACCCGCTCCCCACGCCCTTCGGCGACCCACCGATCGACCAGATACGCGCAGATGTTGAAGCTCGACACAGCCGGCGCCAGTCTCGTTCAGAATCTCACAGCGCGTCAATCCACTTGGGCCGCAAGCCGTCGGTCTGCTCCCCTTTTCAGAACACAAACATCGCCGCCAGAAAGACGGCGATCATCAGAAACGCCATGCCAACTTTGACAGCCATGCCGATGGCGAAACCGAGCCATGCCGCGAAACCCGCGCGTCCCGCCTGCGCGAGATTACGGTGTGTGATCAACTCGCCGAGCACCGCTCCAATGAATGGTCCAACGATGAGACCGGGCAGCCCGAAGAACAGGCCGAGCAATGTACCGAGTGCCGCACCAGCCATTGCGGTTGAGCTCGCGCCGAGCCGCTTGACGCCTACCGAGGCCGCCACGAAGTCGATGCCATAGCTCGCCAGAGCGATCAACCCGACGACGGTGAGCGTCGCTGCTCCCACGCGCGTAAAGCTGTCGGCCCACGCCGCCACTACCAGTCCGGCAAAGATCAGAATCGTGCCCGGCAACGCCGGCAGCAGGATGCCGACCAGACCAATCCCGACAAGAGCGACCGCGAGCACCCACAACAGAATGGTCATGGTTTAAGCGTCAGTGGTGAATCATATGGCCTCAGCGATTTTCTGAGTGGCGGGGCCGAGGTTCCGAGCCGCTCGGAGCCGGTGAGCCTGGGGGTATGATCGATACTTCTGTGGCGGATAAGCCGATCCATAACTCGTCCAGGGGACGGCTGCGCGTGCTCTACGAATGGCTGACCGGAGGCACGCCGTCTCCACCGCCCTCTTCCACATTCGCGACGAGTCTGCCCCCGGACGGCTCGCCCGCTCGCATCGGGCACTATGCGATCACGCGTAAATTGGGGGAAGGCGGGATGGGCGTCGTGTACGCGGCGCGTGATGAACGTCTGGAGCGGACCGTTGCCGTAAAGACGATGTCGTCGCTCGGCAGTGACGAGACGGCTCGCAAGCGATTCTGGCGAGAAGCCCGCGCCGCGGCGGCCGTGAATCATCCCAACGTGTGCCAGATCTACGAAATCGGCGAGGACGAGGGCACGCTTTTCATCGCCATGGAATTTCTCGAGGGCGAGGCGCTCGCGGAGCGTCTGCGCCAGGGGCCGCTTAATGTATCGCAGACCATGTCGATCGGCCTCGAGATGCTCGCCGCGCTGTCGGCGCTGCACGCCCGCGGTCTGATCCATCGCGACCTCAAGCCGTCCAACGTATTCCTGACGCCGCATGGGGTGAAGCTGCTCGATTTCGGCCTGGCACGGCCGGAGCTGGAGGCGTCGCTCAACCCGACGACGGCTTTGACGCGCACTGGATTTGTTTTGGGCACGCCGCGCTACATGGCACCCGAGCAGGTCACAGGCGAGTCCGTCGACGCCCGCAGCGATCTCTTCGCGGCCGGCGCCATTCTGTTCGAGATGGCCGCCGGTCGTCCCGCGTTCGGGGGGCGCAACATCGGCGAGATCCTGCACGCCACGCTCAACGAACAGCCGCCGGCGCTGGTTGGCTCTCCCGCCGTGGCCGCGCTGGATCGCGTGATCCGTCGCGCAGTGGCCAAGCGGGCAGCAGAACGGACGCCGTCGGCCGACGAGATGGCCGAGGAGCTGCGCACGATTCGCGGTATGGACGGTGACGACACACCGGTCCTTGCCCGCGCGCTGACACGCTTGGTCGTGCTGCCATTCCGCGTCCTTCGACCGGATCCCGAGACCGACTTCCTGGCGTTCAGTCTGCCTGACGCAATCGCGACATCGTTGTCGGGAATTGGCTCCCTGATCGTGCGGTCGAGCGCCGTGGCAGCTCGCTTCGGTGCGGAGGCACCGGACCTCAAGGCGCTGGCTACCGCCGCCGATGTCGACCGGGTCGTCATGGGCACGCTGATACGATCGGGCGATCAAGTGCGAGCGGCAGCGCAGCTGGTCGAAGCCCCGGGCGGAACAATCCTGACATCACACACCGTCGAATTGTCGCTGGGCGACTTATTCAGGCTGCAAGACGATATCGCCAAGCGCGTCGTGGAGGCGCTGTCGCTCCCGCTCGGGGGCAGCCTGGCATCACCTTCACCAGACGCGCCGCGCCACCCCCGCGCGTACGAGCTCTACCTCCGCGCGAACGAGCTGGCCCGTAACTTATGAGGCGCTTCCGCGCGCTCGTGACTTATATCAGCAGTGCTTGGAACTGGATCCGAGCTTCGCTCCAGCGTGGGCCCATCTGGGTCGCTGCCACCGTGTGATCGGCAAGTACATAGATGGCGCGCCCGACAGCGAGGCGCGTGCAGAAGAGGCTTTGCGCCGGGCCCTCGAGCTCAACCCGCGCCTTTCGGTTGCCCACAAGTTCTACGCCCACCTCGAGGCAGACATCGGCCAGGGCGAGCGAGCGCTCGTGCGCCTGATCGGCGAGGCCAACCGTCACGGGAACGACCCCGAACTCTTCGCGGGACTCGTTCACGCCTGTCGTTACTGCGGCTTGTACGAGGAGTCCCTGGCCGCGCACGCCGAGGCCCGTCGGCTCGACCCGAATGTGCCCACGAGCCTGGAGCAGACGCTGCTGATGATGGGAGAGATCGATCGGCTGCTCACCGTCGAGGGGCCGCTGGTCATCGCCGGGGCCGACGACGGAATTCGAGTGATCGGCCTGGGACTGGCCGGGCGTCTCGATGAAGCGCGACGCGCCCTGCTCGAGATGCGCCAGGCCTCCCATATTCCGATCTTTGAGTTGTGGATCGATTACCTCATGGCCTGGCTCGATCGGCGCGGCACGGACATGCTCGGCGCCTTCGCGAGTATCAAATCGCTCAAGATTCAGGACGACCCGGAGGCGATCTTCCAGGAAGGATGGCTGCTCTGCGATGCCGGCCAACATGAGGCGGGGCTCGCCTACCTGCAGCGCGCCGTCGCCAAGGGATACTTTGTGGTCCCGACGCTCACGCGCGGCCGGCACTTCGACCGACTGCGCGGCGATCCTGCGTTCCAGGCGCTGCTGGCGGACGCGGAGGCCGGCCGTCGACACGCTCGAGCCGCGTTCAAAGAGTCTGGCGGAGAGCGGTTGATCGGGCGGTGACGGCATCACACCAGAGGTGCCATCGCCGCGCCATCCTTGCCCGCGAGAAAGAGAGGCGGATGAAGACCGTGGCCCGGAGCCGCGACAGGGCCGAGATCCTTCAACGATTGAGAGACGTTCGTCCGGAAAGCGTCAATCGATGGGGACGGATGTCGGCGCATCAGATGATCTGCCATTTGAGCGACTCTTTTCGCATGGTGATCGGTCAGAGGCCGGTGAGCCATGCGACCAGCTTGCTTCATCGCACCATGGTCAAGTGGATTGCCTTGTACCTGCCTTTGACGTGGCCAACCGGATTTCCCACGAGACCCGAAGTCGATCAAGAGTTCGGTGGCACCAGACCTGGCGACTTCGAAGCGGATGTCGCGCAGCTGGAGGCGCTACTCGAGCGCATCACGACGCAGTCGGCGAGCATCGACGGCGAGGTACACCCGATATTTGGCCGGATGTCGGAAGCCGCCTGGCTGCGTTGGGCCTATCTGCATATGGACCACCATCTCCGGCAGTTCGGCGCCTAATTCGTCAAGCCCGTGAAGCACTTGCCGTCACGTCGCTCGCTTGCGTAGCGCAGCCCTTCCAGGGCTGCTTGCCCGGCGGGCGCAAGTGCCCTCGGGATTAGCAGATGCCGTTTTGGATTGCTTGACATTAATTAGCAGGTCAGCTAAGTATTTGCCTCGCATGTCAGTCAATCGAGCGTTCCGCGCGCTGGCCGATCCCACTCGGCGCCGAATCTTGCGACTGCTGAGGGAACGCCGGCGCACGTCTGGCGAAATCGCCGATGCGTTTGCCAGCAGCTGGCCGACGATTTCACGACATCTCGCGGTCCTGCGCTCCGCCGGCCTGATCATCCGAGAACGCAAGGGCCAATTCGTCGAGTACCGACGTCAATACGACCGTCCTCCAGGAGGTCGTGGAGTTCCTCCTGGATTCCAGCCCGGATCGGAGGAGCCGATGGCGATCGAACATCGTGCGCTCTTTGCCCTCTCCATCGCGTTCACCGCATCGATAGTCGCATTCCCCGACTTCCCGCCGGACATCCCACCGGTCCGCAATGTGTTCGTCGGGCGGCTCATTCTGGCGTTTCTCTTGCCGCTCACCGCGGGGGCGATCTGGTGGCTGCTTGGGAAGTTGCATCGCGGCGCGATCCAGCAGCTGTCGCAATCGAACTCACGGTCGGAACGGGTCGGTCCCGCCACTGCGCTGTTCTTGTCGGCATTTCACGTCACGATGCTCATTGCCCTCATCGGGGGGCAGTTGTGGCTCGGCCGGATTCTTGGGCTCATGGTCGGCGTTTTCTTGATCGCGACCGGCAATGAGCTGCCGCGTCTCCGTCCGAATCTCGTCTGGGGAATTCGCACGCCACAGACACTCGGAAACGACGACGTGTGGAAGCGCGTGCATCGCCTGGGTGGCCACATTCGCGTCGTGATGGGCCTGGTGGTGTGCGTGGCCGCGCTTTCGGGGACGCAGGAACTGACGCACGTCATTCTGGTCGCCGTAGGCCTCGAAACCGTCGTCTGCATCGGCGCCGGCATGTTCTTTTCACGGCACAAGACCGCCGTGCTTGGCGTCGCGTTGATATCCGTCTGCGGTGTCGGCTTTCGCGTTCACGCACAGGGACTGCCGCTCGCGAAAATGGAGGCGCTGCCGGCCCTGGTCGACGCGACCGTTCCGAAGTTGATGGAACAGGGTCACGTGGCGGGCACGGCGCTCGTGGCAGTCCACGAGGGGCGGATCGTCATGCTGCGAGGCTATGGAGGGTCCCGGCTCGATTCTGATCAGAAAGTCGATGCGTCGCGCACCCTTTTTCGCATCGGGTCCGTTTCGAAAGTCCTCACGGCTGTCGCAGCACTGCAGCTGGTGGATGCCGGGAAGCTCGACCTGCAGCAGGACATTCGAGCGTACCTACCAGATTTTCCGCTCCGATATGGTGCGACCACGCATCAACTGCTGACTCACACGGCCGGACTTGATGAGCGATTCGCCGGCGCCTATACCGACGCCCCCGAGCATCTCGTGCCCCTGGCAACTCACCTTCGGCTGGACCGACCAAAGCAGGTCATCCGCCCCGGCACCGTCTACAGCTATTCGAACTACAACTACGCACTTGCAGGACTCGTGGTCGAGAGACTGAGCGGCCTCCCGTACGAGACCTACATGGCCAACCGGGTGTTCGGTCCATTGAGGATGACAGCCACCACCGCACATCAACCGCCGGAGGCACGCCTGGCAAACGATCTCGCCCGAGGCTATCGGTGGGTCGATGGCCATCACGAGTCGCTGCCACACAGGTTCACATACGCCAGCCCTTCGGGCGCCATCAGTACTTCCGCAGCCGACATGGGGCGCTTCATGCTGGCGCTCCTGGGGGACGGCTCGGTCGGTAACGATCGCATCCTGTCCCAAGAGTCTGCGAAGATGCTGCTGGCACCGCAGTACACGCCACATCCGCGCATTCCTCCCAGAGGCTACGCATTCCTTCACTGGTTCACTCATGGTCAGCACTTGCAACACCACGACGGCACGCTCGGGGACCACATCGGGGTCATGGTCCTCGCTCCCGCCGATAGATTCGGAATGTTCGTCGCGTCGAACGGCGCCCCCGACGGCCGAAATCAGGTGGGCAATCAGCTGCTCGAGCCGCTGTTGACGCATCTGTTCGGACCCTCGACGCCACCGTCACCGCCGACGCCGCTCGCCGCCTCGCTGCGCCGCGCTCCCCAGGTTGCGGGCACATATCGTGACTACCATCACACGCGGAACGACATGTCGAGGCTGAGGGCGATGATGCCAATGATTCAGTCGCGCGTGACCGTCGAACCCGACGGCGCGATCCGCTGGCAGGGACGTCGCTGGCTGGAAGTCGAACCGTTGGTGTTCCGAAGCGCCGAGGGTCCAGACCACATCGTGTTCAAGGAAGACGATCGCGGAGACATCACCGCGCTTCACGCGTGGGGGGCGACGTACGAACGAATCGGGTGGATCGAGCAATCGCCTTTTCACCTCAGCGTTCTGGCGTTTTGCCTGATCGCGTTTCTTGCCTACCTGCTATCGAGCGCCATTCGGGTGCTCAGACGAGGTCCGGCTGAGGCCGAGGGAGGAGTCGCTCGAAGGTGTGCCGCGTTCGTGGCACTCGTGAATCTGGCTTTCGTCATCGGGCTCGCGCCGTCCGTGAGGAATCTTGGCGCGACCGTACCGCTACCGCTCGCCTTTGTCTTGTTGCTCTCGTTGCCGCTCGCCAGTCTCGCAGCAACGGCACTGTTGCCCGCCTTCGCCGTGAAGGCGTGGAGTGGCAAGTGGTGGACGTTCCGCGAACGTCTTGGCTATTCGACCTTTGCCGTCCTCGCTGTGACATTCATGACCTTCCTCAACTACTGGAAGCTCCTTGGGGCGCGATATTGAGCGCCTCGGCCGCCTGGTGTTGCGCAACAGCAGGTCGGGTTTCTCGACGTGAGACGATAGCGGACTGTTGAGGTCGCGTAGAGCCGGGCTCTTCGTCTCAATCTACGGCAACGCCGCGCAACATCTCGAGGAATGCAGCAACCGCATGTGAAGTCCGCGCAGCCGGCGCACAGACGAAGATGCTCGTCACCAGTCCAGGCAGAGGCCGATACACCACACTCGGCCAGCGAAATCGCTGGACGCATGCCGGCGCCAGAGACACGCCGAGTCCAGTCTCCACGCATGCGACGACGCTCTGCCACTGGGTGGCCTCCTGCACGACATTCGGCGTGAATCCGGCCGTCACGCAAAAGGACAACAGCCGATCATAGAACGCCGATCCAAGGCGCCGCGGGAACAGGACGAATGGCTCGCGCGCCAGGTGCTTGAGGGCAAGGCGCGGACGCCGCGCCAATGGATGCGCCTTTGGTAGTACCGCGACAACCGACTCTCGCAGGAAGACCGTCGAGGGCAGCGACCCAACCGACTCGACTTCACGCAGAAAGCCGACGTCCAGCGCGCCCGCCACGAGCGCATCGGCAATCGCACTGGTGGACAGTTCCCGAAGCGCAATCTCCACGTCATGGAAGCGGTCGCGGAACCTCCGAATGGCCCCCGGCAGTGCCGTCAGCATCACCGAAGGTGGGGTGCCAAGCACAATGCGGCCTGTCTCTCCGCGCCCGGCGCGCCGCGCCCGTTCGATCGCGTCATCGCATCCCCGGAGAATTCGCACGGCTTCCTCGACCAGCACGCGTCCGGCCTCGGTCAGAACGATCTTGCGCGACTGGCGCACAAAGACCTGATACCCGAGCTTGCGTTCCAACTTCTGAATCTGCTGCGTGAGGGGTGGCTGGGCCATGCCCAGTCGCTGAGCCGCCCGGCCGAAATGGAGCTGCTCCGCAACGGCGACAAAATACCGGAGTTGCCGCAGGTCGATTCGATCATCCATATCAGAATCATATCGGAATAGTCACGTACGCATATTGGACATATCGCCGATTGGCGCCGTATCGTGACAGGACCGTGACGTATGCCACAAGGTTCGACGACTTCCCCGCCGCCACGCTGATGCAGATCGCGCCCAGACCGCCGCTGGTGTTCGTGCGCGGCGAAGGTGGTTGGCTCTGGGATCACCACGGCAAGCGCTACCTCGATTTCGTGCAGGGCTGGGCGGTGAACACCTTCGGCCACAGCCCTGCCGTCATCGCCGATGCGCTGGCCAGGCAGTCACGCATCTTGATCACGCCCGGCCCTGGCGTCTACAACGCGCCGGCGATGGAATTGGCGAAGCGGATTGTCGATCACAGCGGCTTCCAGCGTGTGTTTTTCACCAACAGCGGAGCGGAGGCCAACGAAGGCGCGATCAAGCTCGCACGGAAGTGGGGAGCACGTGAGAAGCGCGGCGCCTACGAGATCATTACCTTCGAGAATTCGTTTCATGGTCGAACGCTCGCCACGATGGCCGCATCGGGCAAGCCGCACTTTCGACACCTGTTCGAGCCGAAGGTACCGGGCTTCCCGAAGGCAAGGCTCAACGATGTCACTTCGGTAAAGCGCCTGATTACAGAGCGGACCGTCGCGGTCATGGTTGAGCCGGTGCAGGGCGAAGCAGGCGTCATTCCGGCGTCCGATGGCTTTTTGACCGATCTCAGGAACCTCACCCGCCAGCGACGTCTGCTGCTCATCGTCGACGAGGTACAGACCGGCGTCGGGCGAACGGGCAGGCTATGGGGCCATGAGCATGCCGGCATCGCACCGGACATCATGACGCTGGGCAAGATGCTCGGGGGCGGTGTTCCCCTCGGCGCCTTGGTCGCCACGGAAGCCGTGTCGTGCTTCGAGCACGGCGATCAGGGCGGCACGTTCAATGGCAATCCACTCATGGCCGCCGTCGGATGCGCCGTCGTCGATGCAGTGCTCGAGCCTGGGCTGCTCGAGCATGTGCGCACGCGGAGTCTGCGCTTGCAGGACGGTCTCGCCGGGCTCTCGAAGCGTCACGGCCTCGGAGGGATTCGGGGCCGCGGCCTCTTGTTGGCGTTGGACCTCGCCTGCGACAGGGCCGAAAGGGTCGCAGAACTCGCACGTGAAACCGGTCTCCTCTTGGATGCTCCGCGGCCGCACGTGCTGCGCTTCATGCCGGCGCTGAACGTGTCGCAGGACGAAGCCGACAAGATGCTGGGCATCCTGGACTGCGTGGTGCGGCAGGTTCTCGCTGAGTAGCAAGGACGCATCGCCCAACCGCTCCCTTCTCAATCGAGAGGCTGCCCTTCCGATCTAGACTTGCGCGTGCACGGCGAGCCGACGGTCTCCGTGATTCTGCCGGTCTGGAACGGCCAGCGCTTCCTCGCTGAGGCCATCGAAAGCGTCACGCAGCAGACCTTTGATTCATTCGAATTGATCGTGATTGACGACGGCTCCACGGATGGTACGCGGCCGATCGCAGACGGATTCGCGCGGCGCGATCCACGGCTCACCGTGACTGGTCAGCCTCACAGCGGCATCGTCACGGCGCTCAACTTCGGGATTCAGGCGTCGCGCGGACGGTACATCGCCAGAATGGACGCCGACGACTACTCGCTGCCGCCGCGGCTCGCAAAGCAGGTCGCGTTCCTCGACACACGGCCCGATTGTGTCGCGGTCGGTTGCGACGTGGAGGTCATCGACGCGAACAGCTCCAAAATCGGTCTCTTGCGCTTCCCCGAACGACATCTCGACATCGCCGAGGCGCTGATGAACGGCAGAAGTGCCCTGGCGCATCCATCGGTCGTCATGCGGAAGGAAGCGGTCCTTCGCGCCGGCGGCTACCGGGCTTCTCAATTCCCTTCAGAAGACTTCGACCTCTGGATGCGGCTGTGTGAGATCGGCGAGCTCGGCAACCTATCAGAGGCTCTGCTCCGATACCGACGGCACAAAGACGCGGTCGGCGTCCGTGAGCGTGCGCACCAGCTCGCAGCCGGCGCCGCGATTGCCGACCGAGCGCGACTCAAGCAAGGATTGCCCCCTGTGACACGTTGGCACGTGCCGATGGCGACGAACCTCGACGCGATCTACCACTTTGAATGCGCTCGCATCGCGCTGAAATCTGGACTGCGGCGGGCGACGGTCCGTCACGCGAGCGCAACGATTACGTCGGCGCCCTTATGGCCGCTGGCGTACGCTGCGCTCGCGGCATCGGCGCTTCCCCGGCGAACCCTTCCGTTCCTCGGGAAGGTCTACACGCGCCTCAGCGGGCGCCGGCCCCCGTCAGGCGACTGACTTGCACGATCGGGCAGCCAGGTCGCATCTCATCGATGCGCGGGCCGGCGTTCGTGCTCCACGAGATCGGCGATCCGGCGGTAGGCCGCCTTGCTCAGTTCAATCTGTCCCGCGGCAGCATCGAGCAGATGGTTTCTCGTCGCGTGGGCCGTGGTCCAAGCGTCGTCGATGGACGTCCGCAGACTCGAGAGGAAGTCCGGGTGGGACGCAACTTCGACCCGACACGCCGGACCGAACTGGCCGGCGAGCCCGCGGAACTTCTGCTGATAGTAGTCGGATGCGGCAATCGTCACGGCCGGTATCCCCATCGAGAGCGCCAGGACGGCGGCGTGGTAGCTGCCGGCGACGATGATGCGGCAGCCAGCCAGCATCGAGAGCAGCGTTCCCGGCGACGATGGTGCGGTCGTGCCGACCTGAGTCAGGCCGTCAAGCAGAGGCTGAACGGCGCGGAGGTCGTCGGCCTCTGGATGTCGGGAGATCGGAACCGCGAGCAGTTCGGCAGCGTGGCTATGGGCGGCCTCGCGAACGACGCTGCCGATGCGGGCGACCAGGGTGCCCCCCATCCCTGAATATCCGGAAGCCCGAAGATTCACGCCGATCGCCGAGCCGAGCGAGTCTCTGCGCACGGCGTAGGCGACCGCGATGGCGTCATCGCCCGTCACCGCGATGCGCTCGGGTGGCACGCCCATGGATTCAATCAATGGGAGGCTCCCCGTCTTCTCTCTGAGCGCGATGAAACTTACTCTCGGAAGGATTGCTGCCGCGCGCTTGCGCAGCATTGGCTCGGTTATCGGACCGATGCCCTGGCCCACGACCGCCGTCACGGCATTCGCCTCGATCGCGAGCTCGAGCGTCTCCAGCACGACGAACGCATGCCGCTTGAATGAATCGTTCAACGCGCCGGCGCCGGTAACAATCACGAGGTCTGCGCCTCTGACGGCGCCGAGGTAGTCACTCACTAGTCGAGGGCGCCGGCGGGTCGAGCGGAGCGCGGCCTCCGCGAATATCCGCACGAGCCGTGGCGCACTCCGGCGAAGACGGTGGCTTGCGTCGAGCGCACGCTCGACGAGCGGTGGAATTCGACCCGACGGGCGGATCAGCAGCGCATCGACGCTCCAACCTCGAGATCCCCAAGGGTCCAGCACGTCGAGGGCGCCGTCGAAGCGATGGACCCAGTTCGCATCCAACGAGTGGATCGTGATCGGGGCGTGCGGCCACTGCGATCGGATCCGGGCGATTGCCACGTCGAGCATGGCCTCGTCGCCAACGTTGAAGGGTTCGTAGCCGCCCGGTTCCACGAAGATCCGGGGCACTCCGTGCCGGCTGGGACCGACGGCCTCCGGGAGATCGAGCCTTATGGCCACGCCGACCCGCTGCTGGCACGATCGCGATCGATTACACTGTGCCCCATATCCAGGTTCAGATCTCCAGCTCGGTCGACGTGTGGACCCGAAGGCGTTTCTGACAAGGAGTGCTCAGCGCGGGATGCCCTGCGCGTGAAACGCCCCCGCATGCAGGATGGAGATTATCGCGGCCTGCGGCACATCGAGGCCGTACAAGCGCAGGTTCTCGGAAGCCCCAAGCGAGACGCCTGACGGAACATATCCCTGACGCTCGAGCTCGGCGCCCGCCAGCGCTTCGCAAAGGGCGACGGTACGTGGGAGAAGCACGCTGCGGAACCGGCACACCGGGGCCCGGCTGCCGCTGTTCCAGTGACCGTCACGGCTTGCTGGCCGCACCTCGCTCACCCGCCTTCGAGTAGTCCACGAAACCCAGCTCTTTGCACGGATCGGGCGCATACGGCAGATCGGCAACGAGAATCGTGTCGGAGCCCGAGTATTGTCCTTTGAAGTACACGGGATCTTCGGCAACGTAGCTGCGGGTCAGCGCCATCCTGTTGGCGTCCAGCGAAAACCGCTCGACGACATGCAGTTGGTCGCTATTCAAGACCGGAGGCGAGAGTACGCCCGGCGCGAAACCGATCGTGTCGACGATCAGAACATCTTTCTCCCAGCGTCCAATCGAGTGGCCGGCGCGGCTTGGCTTGAGGGACGCCGGATGCTTGGTGAGGTTCATGTGAACCGTCCTGGTGAACCCCAGCTGCCCGTACTGAAGAGTGATCGTGCCCTTGTTCTGAGTAATTCGATTGACCGGACCATCGAAGGTCCAATCGAAGATGATGCTGGTCGTCTCGCAGCGCATGCGAGGATTGTCCTTCGGCGAGAACGTCCCAAAACTCGCGGCGGCCTTCTCCCCCAGTTCTGTGAGCTCCGCTCCCCGGTACAGCCGCGGACCGCCTCTGCCCGTCCCTGGAGGACCACCGATTCTCCCCTCCCCCGGTTTGTACTGATTCACGGTGCTGAGCGGCACCAACGCCCCACCCCGTCCGCGCGGATCGGTCATCACCAACTGCTCCGGCGCCCAGTCGCCGGAGATATTCAGGTCGCCGTTCGGACGTCGTTGTTCCCGCTTGGCTGTGACGGTCGACGCTTTCGTAAATTGGCCGTAGCGATCCGCGCGACTTCCGTCTTCGAGAACAATGGTGTTCAGGTAGCAGGAAGTCGGATCGACTTTGTCCGGTGACCCTTGAATGGTGATCCGCTGGCCTGGCCGGAACATCTCCTTTGTCCACCCCGACCGACGCAACACGGTCGCTGCGCGCATTTCGCACCGATGCGCGGTGACCTTCCCATCCTTGTCGGTGACGTCGAAGTAGATCCACGAGTGCGGATTGATGAGATCGAGGCGGGTCAGTTTGCCCGTGAGCTGAATCTCCTTGGTATTGTCGAAGGTCCCGCCGCCATGATGAGCGAAGGCGAGCTGAGCGATCGACACCGACGCTACCATCAACACGCTGGTGCGAATCATGCCGGCCCTTCGGCTACTTGCCACGCGTATCCTTCTCGTTTTCCAGGCAGATGAACTCCATCAGCTGGGTGTCGGGCAACAACGTCACGTCGACGGTGGCGCCCCAAGGCTTCGTGTAGGCCTCAGGGTCATCGATGGTGATTCCGATTTCCATGTGCCCAAAGTCCTTCCGCCTGAGTCGTGTGGTGACGTGCAGCGCTTCGGTCGACGGTTTTCCCAGCTGGTCGAGCCAGACCCTTCCGTTGAAGCCCCTGCTGTCGATCACCAGCGTGTCGTTCTCCCATTTGCCAGTGGAGTACCCATGCCACGTCGGACTCACGTCGGCGTGCGGAGCGAATTGACGGCCGTCGAGAAAGACCTGCCACCAGAGGTTGAACGCCTCGTGAACGAAGAAGATGATTCCCGGCGTCTGGATGATCCGCCATGGAGCCGGGGCCAGAAGTACTTTGGGCACACCCTGCGGCAGGCAGTTCGCGTCGGGCTCTGATTTCCAGTGCACTCCGGCCGCGCGTTCGTCATACACGGCTTTAGCCCAGGGCTGGAACGGGACCTCTTCTTTCAAGTCCCGCGCAAGGTTCCTCAGATAGCCAGTCGGCGGACTCCAGATACCAGAGAGATCGGGCGTGCCGTCGGGCAACCGGGGGGCAGGAGCGGAAAGGTTCGGCTGGCCGTCCGGCGTGCGAGGGACGGCGGCTCGAGGGACATTCACCCACTGCGCGAGCACGGGCGAACCCAGCAGGACCACGATCGCGAGCTGTAGCGCCGTCTTCATGTCGCCCTCCTCAACAAAGGCCTGCGCCGTTCCCTCGACTGCGGCACGCAGCTCCTCCGCAACGGTGACTACTATATGCTGAGTCTCGCTCCACTCGCCTCAACCCTGCATTCAGATCGACGCTTTTCGGCTGGCGTGGTCACAAGCTAGATCCGCTTGACCTCGCCAGCCAGCATGAATCCACACACCCGCATTCCAGCCTTCGTCAACGTCGCTCTCGACGCCGCGTTTTGAACGCTGCAACGGGCGGCCGGCACGCACCCTGCCGCCTGGCATTGCTTGATGATCTCCTGGACGAGAAACGTACCGACGCCCTTGCGCCGATGATTCGCCTCGACTTCCATGTACAGGTCAACGAATGGCTTGTTGTAGTGACTCAGGAAACCGCCAGTCGCCACGACCTTTCCGCCGAGCTCCACGACGTACTCGCCCACCGGCTCGACTACGTGATCGAAGATCCGATCATCGTCGCGCCGCTTACGAAAGAGCCCGCCAGGGCATTCATGGTTGGCAGGCGCGTGGCCTTCGAACAGGAAGACGTCGGCGTTGATGTTGCGCGCAAACTCGAACAGCATCGAGGACAACAACCGGTCGTTGCTCTGACATTCGACCAGCCCGGCACCCGATATCGACAGAAGCTCCGCGAACCAGAGGCTGGCGCGAGCGCGAAACGGCGGAATGACGAAGAACTCGAACACGGTGTCCCTGTCCGCGAGCTTCTGCCCTTTCACCGATCCATAGCCGATCTCGACCTCTCCACTGGTCAGCAAGTACGAGTCGGTCCAGCCGCGTTCGTGGCACGCGTGGTATCTGATCTGGAAGTTGTTTTCCTTGAGAAACTGAGCTCTGAGCGGCAGGATTCTCGTCAGGCCCGTCTTGACGACGTTGACCGTCATCTCGGCGATTGTGTCGCGGGCCCGTTGCGGATGCGGTACAGCTTCGTCTGGGTGCGAATGTAGAGACTGTCGTCGTCGGCGGCGGGTGTGGCCAGGCTCATCTCACCCAGGCTGTTCTTCGAAAGCTCCTCGTAGCGATCTCCGGCGCGAAGGACGAATGCATCGCCGTCCTCGCTGACCATATAGATCCGGCCCTGGCTGGCCATCGGCGAGCTCGAGAACGTCTGGCCGCCACCGCCGACACGCGCCTTATAGACTTCCCGACCGGTTTTGGCATCGGCGACCTGCAACACGCCATTGTCGTTGACGGAGTACACACGCCCGCGGTAGACGAGCGGAGATGGCGTGTACCCCGAGAATCTGGGCTGGAGCCACACGACAAATGCGTTGGATGTCTGATTTTCATGAAGTGAAATGTCGCCGCTCGCGCCCGGACGAATCGCCACGAGCGGCCTGTTCGACTCCCCCTGCGAGCCCGATCCGACATAGAGCAGCCCATCTGCCGCCACCGGGCTCGGCGTGGCCTGCGTCATGCCGGCCAGTCGCCACAATTCACGACCATCGGTGTCGTAGCTGATAACCAGGCCTCGACCGATAGTCACGATTTCGGCGCGCGCAGAGTTCTCCCAAACGAAAGGCGTCGCCCAACCTGACGTCATTCCGCCCTTCGCAGCATCGGTCCGTTTCACCTTCCACAGCTCTTGACCGGTCTTCGCGTCGAGGGCGACGAAAAATGACTCGCCGTCGTTGTCGTGCAGCTGGTAGACACGCCCGCGGTACACAATCGGTGACGAAGCAGTCCCGAAATCGAGATAGATCGGTTGAGGCGTCCAAACTCGTTTCCATAACAGCTCGCCGTCCAGCGAATAAGCAAAGACGCCGACATTTCCACCGAACGACACGTAGAGCCGCTCACCGTCGGTCGCCGGCGTTTCCGAGGCATAGGTGTTCTTTCGATGGCGGCCCCTAAAAGGACGTCCGCGATGGGCTTCTTGTTTCCAGAGTTGCCGGCCGGTCTTCGCGTCGAGCGCCAACACGATGTAGCTGATGTCGCCCGATTCGCTGGTGAGCTCGATGTCACGGCCGACGACGCGCTTCATGATCTCTTCCTCGGAGAGACCCTGCTTCTCCAGCTCCGCGACAAAGTCGTTGCCAAAGATTCCAGTGGACGGCGCCTTGAAGGCGCCCGGGCTAACTGCTGAGGTGATGAACACCCGATCGCGCCAGAGAATCGGAGACGACCATCCTCTTCCGGGAACGTCGACCACCCACGCCACATTCGCAGTGGTTGACCAGTACTCCGGAAGGGACGACTCGTCGGCTACTCCGGCGCCTCCCGGACCACGAAACTGTGGCCATTCCGAGGGACCACCGGCACGAACAGCAGAGATAATGGACGCACAGACCAGCGCTGCCATGAAGAGTATTCGCATGAATTCTCAGAATACACGGCTTTTCGTCACATGCTGGGCAGCTCGTCACAGCTCATTCAGCCGACGACCAGAACTATTGCGCCGGGCGGCACGCCCTTTTCATACTGAAGGTGTAGAGCTCAGCGGCGTCGAGCCTGAAATGGAGAGTGAATCGCGTCGGCGCAGCAGCACGGCTTTTGGAGTAAATACGATGCGAAAAGCGATCTGGCACGCGAGATCGGTTACGTTCGCTGTGATTTTTGCGTTGGCGTCGGGCAGCGTCATTGCCCAAACCGCCATCAAGTTACCGAAGAACAAGTACACGCCTGAGCAGGACGTCGAACTCGGCGAAAAAGCTGCGGCTGAGGTCCGCAAGGAGTACCCGATCATCGAGGACGCCACGATCCAGCGCTATTTGACGAAACTTGGAGATCGGCTGGTCGCCGCGGCGCCCGCTGAGTTCAAGCACCCGGCCTACAAGTATTCCTTTACTCCAGTGAATCTGAAGGAAATCAACGCCTTTGCTCTTCCCGGCGGTCCGATGTTCGTCCAGCGAGGCATGTTCGACGCTGCCGCGGGCGAGGGCGAAGTTGCCGGGGTCATGGCGCACGAGCTGTCGCACGTGCTGCTGCGTCACGGCACGGCCAACGCATCGAAGGCGCAGAACCCCTGGCTGCAGTTGGGACAGATTGCCGGAATCGTCGGCGGCGCCGTGGTCGGTGGGAGCGCGGGGTCTGCCATCATCCAAGGCAGCCAGTTTGGCCTTGGAACGCTGCTCCTGAGATACAGCCGCGATTTCGAGAAGCAGGCGGACCTTCTGGGAGCGCAAATCATGGCGCGCGCGGGCTACGACCCGCGAGACCTCGCGCGCATGTTCGAGACGATCGAGCGCGAGTCGAAGGGCGGCGGGAGTCCTGAATGGATGAACAGCCACCCCAATCCCGGCAACCGGACGGCCTACATCACCAAAGAAGCGGAAGCGCTCACTATTTCCAGCCGGGCGGACACGAGCGACTTCGAGCCCACCAAGGCGAAGTTTGCGTCGCTTCCGCCAGCCAAGTCGATGGGAGACCTGGCTCGCCGCGGGGAGTCAGATGGCGAACGCCCCAGGTCGGTCGGCACACCGGGGCAGCCAGTGCCGGCTCCGTCGGCGCAGTACCGCAATATCAAAGGCGGGGGCGTATTTCAGGCCAGCGTACCTGAAAACTGGACCAGCCTGTCATCGACCCGCTCGGTGCGGCTTGTTCCTCAGAACGGATACGGCGAACTGAACGGACAGACCGTGTTCACCCATGGCATCGAGTTCGGCGTCGCCAAGGCGGCGTCACGCGATCTTCGCGAAGCCACCAACACCTGGCTCAAGGCCATCGGACAGGAAAATCCCAATCTCCGGCTCGCAGGCGAACAGCGCCCCGTGAGGATGTCGCAGCGGACTGCACTGGCGACCCCGCTGACGAACCCATCGCCGCTCGGCGGTTCGGAACGGATTGGCGTCTACACGACTCTTCTGGCGGATGGCAATCTTTTCTATTACCTGACGCTCGTCCCCGAAAACGAAGCCCCCGGGTACGAGAACGCCTTTCGGCAGGTTGGCCAGTCGATTCGGCTAACAGACGGCCGTTGATGCCTTGCACTTCATTCGGCGAATGACATCGTCCTGCAGTTCCGGATAACCGAAGCCGAATCGCAGGATGGCCTCCGACATCGATTGACCGGTACTGAGGTCCTGGAGGAGAAATCCCAGGCCGCTACCGATGCGATTCAGCAGGGTGCGAACGACGACCAATGCTTCGTCGTATGCGATGACGGCCTCGGCCGCGTCGAGTTGGGTAAAGCTTCCCTCGAGATCGATCAGCGGAATGAACAGGCGCGCCGCCCGAAGACGCCGCTCAGCACCGGCTGCGTCGGCTTGTTCGAAGTGTTGTGCGAGTCCCTCGTGCAGCCAGGTGGGGACGCCCCGCGGCGCGATGGTGGCAATCATGGCGTGTGTGAGCTCGTGGGTGAGGACGCGGTCGAATTCCGCCAGGTTCTGAGAAGCGCCGCGAACGGGAATCCGGATGCGGCCGTCGTAGAGACCGTCCGACCACTGTGGCGCTCGCGTAATGTCACGAAATTGGCGCCGCGTGTAGAGGATGACCGAAATCGGCTTCGATGGATACTGACCGAGCTCTTTGCCGATTCGCCAGAACGCCGCGGCGAGCACCGCCGTGGCTCGCGCCGCCAGTTGCTCCTCCGCCGGTCCTTCGAACATGACCGAGAAGCGGTCGTCGTTGCGCGAAGCGAAGCCTCGCTGCAGCGTGGCCTCCTTGCGCCACTCCTCGAGCCGGCCCTTCATCTGCGCATCCGCCACGCTGCGCGCAACGGCGGCTTCGTAGGTGCGAATGGCGACGTCGAGATCCCCTTGTCGATATGCGATCTCACCCAGCAGTGCAGCGGCCTGGGCGAGACGAGGCTCCAGCTTCAAGGCACGCTCCAACGAGCGCCGCGCTTCATCGTCGCGCCCAAGGAAGTGCTCGGCGACACCCACCCCGACGTGCAGCTCCGGATCGCTCGGCCTCAGCGTCAACGCTTCACGAAACGACCGCAGCGCCTTGTCGGCGTCTCCGTCGCGTAGCGCCTGCCATCCGACCTCCGCAAGTCGCGCGCTGGACGTCTGCGCGGCGACAGCACCCGGAGACCAAAGGCCGATCAGGATGAGAAACGCCGCGAGCCGAACCATCGGTGACTGATCCCTCTGCCGGCGCGCTGGCCTGATAACGGCCTTGTCGTCGGAATTGCAACGTTCGCCCGAGTCTATGCGGCGAACCTGGCAGAACCGCGCAATCGAGCCCAATGACGCGCCAGACGATTCCGGGAACAGCCAGAGGTGTACCAGGCAGCGCCGCGAATCTGCGTCCGTCGGACTACACCCAGGCGCACTTGAATCGCCGCTGTAGCGCAGGCCTTCAGGCCTGCCTGCCGGGCCCGCATCCGGCAGACCTAACCGCCTTCGCCAAGGCTTCGGCGGTCCGCCATAGCTTCAGCGACGGCGGAAGGTCTGCGCTACCAGAGCGGGCCTACGTCGATTCGAGTGAGAGCCGGGACTAAGATTGGTGCATGACGCGATCGATTCTTTTCGTGTTCGCCCATCCCGACGATGAGAGCCACTGGGGTTCGGGCGTGGCTGCACGATGTCACGAGGAGGGCGTGCGAACAGGTCTGATCACGGCGACTCGTGGCGGACGCGGCACGACCGGAGGCCTCTGTTCGGTCGAAGAGTTGCCACAGGTTCGAGAGCAAGAGCTTCGAGAGGCCGTGCGCATCCTCGAGTTCGACGAGCTCGAGATCCTGCCATACGAAGACAAGGAGTTGGCGAACGCGCCGCCTGACGAGGTCCGTCGTGCGCTCGTCACGACCCTTCGCCGCACACAGCCAGGCGTCGTCGTGACGTTCGATCCGAACGGGTTCAATCTGCATACGGACCACGTCGCGATCAGCCGCTTCACGTCGGAGGCGATCGCCTCGGCGGCCGATCCCCGCTGGTTGCCGGAACTGGGCCCGCCCCACATGGTCAGGAGATTGCTCTGGATTCCTCCCGTGATGCCGTCGGACGAAGGGGAATTTTCTCCGCGAGCCGGCGTCGATTTCCTGATCGACACGAGTCGATGGTGGCAGCAGCGGGCGCATGCGCTGGCTGCGCACAAGACCCAGCACGTGGTACTCGACAAGCTGTATCTCAAGCGGCCGGACGTCGAACGCCTTCTGAGCGTCGACGTGCTCCGACAGGGGTGGGGGCCGCCCCTCTCGCAACGTCCCGAGGCTGACGTGTTCGCGGGGATGTGACTCGTTAACGAACACATGAAGTGCGAGCTCGCATCGGGAGATCGCGAGGTTCCAGCTTCTTTCAGCTTCCAGCTTCCAGCTTCGAGCCTCCAGCCTCTAGCCTCTAGCCTCTAGCCTCTAGCCTCCAGTGGTGACGGTTTAGAATTCCCGGGTGCCCCGCTTCAAGTTGACCATCGAATACGCCGGTACACGATTCAGCGGCTGGCAGATCCAGAAAAACGCGCGAACAGTCCAGGGAGAGATCGATCGCGCCGTCCGAACGGTCACCGGCCGCAGGGACTTCGAACTTTACGGGTCAGGTCGAACCGATGCAGGCGTTCACGCCACAGCGCAGGTAGCGCACCTCGACGTCATTGCGTCACTCCCTCCCGAATCGTTGCGTCGTCAGTTGAACGACGAGCTGCCCCCTGATATCAACATCCTTCACGCGGAGACGGTATCGCGGCAGTTTCACGCGCGCCACGACGCCGTGGCGCGGCGATATCTGTATCAGGTCGCCCGCCGGCGGACTGCGTTTGCGAAGGCCTTCGTCTGGTGGGTGAAGGAGCCGATTGACGTCGATCGGATGCGGCATGCGGCAGTGGCGTTCGTCGGAATGCGGAACTTCCAGTCGTTCAGCGCCGCAAGCACTCGGGATTCTGACGAAGAGTCGGCAAAACAGCCGTCGACGCACGTCCTGATCGAACGACTGGACATCGTCGAAAGCGGAGAGTTGGTGCTCGTGGCAATCGAGGGTTCTCACTTCTTGTGGAAGATGGTCCGACGCATGGTCGGCGTGCTCGTGGAAATCGGAAGAGGGCGGCTCGAGCCAGTCGCTGCGATGAACTTCCTGGCCGAGGCATCGGATCGACCGGCCCGGCTGACGGCTCCGCCATCGGGCTTGTTTCTCGATCGCGTCTACTATGGCGATCAGCCGCGCGAGACGGTGCTGCGGCCGGTGACGCCGCTCTTGTGATCCCTCTATCCCGTGAGGCACTTGCGTTGACGTCGCCCGCCTACGTAGCGCAGCCCTTCAGGGTAATGCCGTTCGGAAATTCGTGGCTGACCGCACAGCGGTCAGTTGCGCGACGCGACCCGCGGCGGGAAGCGTCTCGCGCCGTCGCGCCGGTTCCGTCAGCCCGAAAAACGGCGTTGCGCTCGCCGCCCTGTCGCTGGCGCGGCCGTCCTGCTGATTCGCGACATCGCTCCGATCAACGAGTCCCGCCTCGGGCAACGCCTCGGTCCGGGTGACCTCGCGGCAGACGGCCGCGCAAGCCTCGGCTTCACGCCGTTTTTCCAGCAGCGGTGGCGGGCTGACTCCAAACGGCGCGCGGCCCGAGACGCGTCCCGCCACGCCCCGAGCCGTCGCCGGCGGCCGCTGACACGGAGGGTCGTCAGCTGGCGCAAGGGCCGTGAAGTCGACCCGTCACGCGTCAGGAAAACCCGCGCGCAGTGAGTGAGTTCGCGGCGGTCTCTCGCGATGTCACCCGAGGGCCCCAAGCATCCCGGACGAGGCTAGTTGATCTGAGCGATGCCGCAAGTTGGTAAGACCGCCGCGCAGCGCCAGCGTTCGAACGGAGCGCGGGTTTTCCGGGTCGACGATGACGGCCCGACGCGCCAGCTGACGACCCTCCGCCGTGTCGGCTCTCTGCGCCAAATGTGGCCAACGCTCAGCAGCACAAGCGTTCGGCTCATTGAATTTCCGAACGGCATTACCCTTCAGGGCTGCTTGTCCGGCGGGCGCGGGCAGGCCTGACCAGCCTCCGCCAAGGCTTCGGCGGTCCGCCGTAGCTTCAGCGAAGGCGGAAGGCCTGCGCTACGTCAACGCAAGCGCGCCGGGGGTTAGGAAGCCTTACGGAGCCGAGGAGTCCAGTCAGGACCAAAACGGACGCCGAGCACGAGCCGAACGACTTCCCCATAGCTCGCCGCGCCCGCCTCTACGCGATTCGCTTTCAGGGTACCGGTCGTACACACGCCAACCAGCCGCCGAGACCGTCGGGCTCACCTGCCGCTGCAAACGTTCTGCGATGGCGCGCAAGTCTGCTCGAGGGCCCGGGCCCAGCCTCTGCGCCGCATCGACACCGTCTCCTCGGCCGCCCGCATCCGCCAGCTCCCCGTACAAGAAGAGCCAGCCGCTGTATTGACTGGGAATGGACGCGCGGAGACACGTCAGCCAGCCAACGAAGCTGGCCTCCGACTCGTCAGCAAAGCCGGCCAGATGACTCCATTCGTGGGCAACGACAATCGGCCGCTCGAAGGGCAGCAGATTCTGCTCGACGAGGGTCTCGAGAAAATACGGGTCCGTCATTCCTGCGACGCCGGCTCTGCGGAGGTAGGGCCCGAGTAGCGTCGCTTTCGGACGGCCCGTCACGGTTTTCGAGCGCAGACCCAGCTCGCCTTGAACGCGATCGAAACCCTTCGTCAAAGAGGCGTCGACCGAACCCAGCGGGGGCCAGCCCGTCGCATGGGCCTCGCCGTAGAGCGCATTCAGTGCATCCACGGCTGCGATCGCCGCTGATCGCGCGGCGTCGGGAGAGATCGCGCGCGAATCGAACTGCAGCTTTTCGTCGAGGGGGATCCGTCGATAGTTCAAGCCCCACATCAGCAGGAACGCGATATAGAACACCGCCGCCCAGACGAGACTGCGCACGATCAGCCGTAGAAACACGCGTGCCCATCCACGGCGCGACTGGAGGATGTCGAAGCCCAACGCAAAAACCCAACAGACGAGGGAAACGACGATCAAGGCGTCGAACAGTGCAAACGGGGCTCGATTCGAAGCGGACGTCACGACCGTCTGCAGTCGTGGGTACAGCGTGGTCGAATAACTGCGCTCGATAACGTCGGGCGGCAACGGCAGGAGCAAGGCAGCGGCCGCGACGACAATCAGAGCCAACCGCCACAGCATCGTTCAGGACCGGTGATGACGCCCAGGAAGGCCCGATCGTTCTTGGGGTCACTCACGATAAATACTTGACAACAAATTACTTAGATCCCCGGAATACATGGGTTCCCGTCCCGCGGATCTGGTTCCAGACCGGTGTCGGCAAGATGCTGCCTTAAAACACCATAAAGTCCTAATATGTCATACAATAGACGTCAGAATTACACTAAGCAGTGCCTGAGTTTCGACCGATATTACATCCAAGACCTGTCATGCATCGTCTGTGCGTGGTTTTCATTGGCGCGATCGTGGCCGCGAGTTCCCCGGATCTGACCGCTCAACAGCAGCCCGCCGCTTCAATCCAGATTCTTCGGAGCACCCATTCCGGTCCTTTCGCCTTGATCGAAGGCGTCGTCGTCGACAGGTTCGGGACTGCGGTTCCGAACAGCCTGGTCCGCGTGCGCGACGCGCGCAACGGTCGCGTTTCGGAGAACCGGGTCACGGACAAGCTCGGCGCGTTTGCATTTCGGCCCGTCGATCCTGGGACCTACGTCGTTGAGGCTCTCAGCAACGCGCGAGCATTGCTCGCCGCGAGCTCGCTGATCAACATCGACGCTGGCGACACGGCGAAAGTTGTCGTGAGGCTGCCGGCCGAACCGTCGCAGCTCGGCAGTCTTTTTGGTCAACGACGAGGATCCATGGAATCTGGTGTGGCGTCGGCGTTCGCGGCGGTCGCGGGCCTGCTGCCTCAGGCAATCATCCACGCGATTCCGGCGGTCGTGCCCGTCGGTGATCCAGTGAGCGAACGCTAACGCGAGCGACCGGCGCAATGGTTGATTCAATCGGTCCGCAACAGCCATCGATGCCGGCGGCGCCCTCTCCGGTGCAGCCGAATCCTCAGGCCGAACAAGACGTTCACATCCTCGATCGACTGGCCCTGATCCATCGGTACCGATACGTGGCCTGCAGTGTGTTCGTGCTGGCCACCGCCGCGGTGATGCTCCAGGGGTATTCGGGGATTCAGATTTATCAGGCCCAGGGTCGGCTGCTGATCGAAACGGAACGGGCTACGATCCCTGGCCTCGCGGCCGTTGAGTCTCAGTACTTCGAGGATCCCCAGCTCTACTACAACACCCAATACAAGATTCTGAAGGGCCGCGACCTGACGCGCCGAGTCATCAAGAAAATCAAACTCGAGGACGCTCCGGAATTCAACGGTCGCGCGGCGCCGCCGCGGACCGCGTCGACCTCGCTGCGGGAGCTTCAACACCGAGCCGTAGAGTTCGTCAAACCGAAGCAACCCGCTCCGCCGCCACCGGCCTCCGAAGCACCGGACGAGAGCGGCCTGATCGACGCGTTCATCGCCCGCGTGGGCGTCGAACCGGTGCGTGACAGCCGTCTGGTCGACGTGACGTTTCGATCCCTCGAGCCGAGCTTCGCCGCACAGGCAGCCAACGCATTGATGGACGAATACGTCGATCAGAACCTGGCAGCCAAGACACAGACGACACAAGCCACGCTCGAGTGGCTGCAGGCGGAACTGCGAAAGCAGCAGCAGAAAGTCGAGGAGGGCGAGCGATCGTTGGCAGAATATCGCGAGAAACAGAACGCGATGTCGCTCGACGACAAGCAGAACATCGTGCTCAGCCGCTACAACAAGCTGAATGACGACCTGATGCGGACGCGCACCGATCGCGCGCAGCGCAAGGCGCTCTACGATCAGGTCAGGGCTGCAGCAAGCGACACCTCGGCGGACGTCATGCCTGCCGTGGCCCAGAGTCCGCAGGTCGTCACCGCCAGAGGAAGGCTGATCGAGCTTCAGCGCCAGCGGACGAGCCTGCTCGAACGGTACGGTGACAAGCACCCTCAGGTCGTCGCCAACAACGCCGCCCTGGACGATGCGCGCAGCCAGCTCGACGCGGAGATCAGCAAGGCGGTCCAGGCAATCCGGAACGAATACGAAACGGCGCTCCTGCAGGAACAGACGCTGTCCCGAGCGCTCGAGGCCGCCAAGGGAGACGTGCAGGATCTTGGCCGCAAGAGCGTCGACTACAACGTGATGGAGCGAGAAGCCAAGAGCAACCACGTGGTGTACGAGACGCTGCTGCAACAGGAGAAAGAGCTGCGCGTCTCGAGCAGCAGCCGGACGAACAACGTACGCATCATCGACCGAGCCGAGGTGCCCAAAGGGCCACTCGCACCGGCCGGCCGACGGACCTGGCTGATGGCGTTGTCGATTGGCTTCGGCCTCGCGATCGCGGTGGTCTTCGGCCTCGACTACATGAACGATACGGTCAAGACGCCCGAGGACGTGAGCCAGCGCTTGAAACTGCCGTTCCTCGGCCTCGTGCCGACGGTTCGCGGTGACAAACACCCGCTGCTGGCATCGAGCAGCGTGCCGCACGATTTCGGGGAGTCGTTTCGCGCCCTCCGAACCGCGCTGATCGCACGCTACACCGATCCCGGTACGAAGCTGCTGGTGGTGACGAGCGCACAGCCGCTCGAAGGCAAGACCATTACCGCCGCCAACATCGCCATGGCGCTCGCCTATGGCGGCGCCCGTGTCCTGCTGATCGATGCGGACATGCGCCGGCCGGGTCTGCACCGGCCTCTCCGCCTCACCAACGAGCGCGGTCTGGCGCAGGTCATCGCCGGACAGGCGCGCGTTCGGGACGTGATTCAGCGTACGGTCGAACCCAACTTGCTGGCGATGACCGCGGGGACGGCGCCCCACAACCCGTCCGAGTTGTTGTCGTCGGAGCGGATGAAGGCGCTCCTGAACAACCTCGCTGTCGGCGCGTTCGATTGGATCCTGATCGACACCCCGCCGGTGCTGGCGGTCACCGACGCCGTGATCCTGGCGCCGTCCGTCGCCGGAGTCGTGTACGTGATCGGAGCGGAAATGACGCGACGACGGCTTGCGCAGCGCGCACTCGAGACCATCCAGTCGGCCAACCCCAGGTCAGTGACGGTGGTGCTGAACAAGGTCGATTTCGCCCGGAACAGGTACTATTATTCGCGGTACTACGGTCACCAGTACAAGAACTACTACGCGAGCGCATCGGTCTAGCGGTCGAGGACCAGCCTGGGCGCTCGTCGTTCTTCTGGGGTGGACGCTTTTTGCGTTCGCCGGCGCCTACCGCTGGACCACCATCCCTCTGATCGCTGGCGCGATCTTCCTGACGCTGGTCGTTCGTCCCTCGATCATCGGTCGAAGAACGGTCGCAATTCTCGATGTGGCTCTGACCACCTGCCTGGCTGGCATCGCGCTACAACTCGTTCCCCTCGCCCCAGGTCTTCGTCTCGCCCTATCGCCCCATCTGAGCGAGATCGAGCGAGCGTTATGGCTCGACACTTCTTCCAATCCCCTGATGGGCCCACTGAGACCGATCTCCATCGATCCAGACGCGACCAGATGGGCGTTTGCGCTTGCGCTCGCCTTCGTTCTCATTTTCTGGTCGGCCCGTGAAGTCTTCGCGCGCGGAGGCGTCCGGACCGTCGCCCGTGGCGTCGCCGGCACCGGGCTTCTCCTCGCTGCCACCGCCCTCCTGCAGCATGCCACGGCCCCGAAGCGGCTGTATTGGATCTACCCAACGATTTTCGGAGCGCCGTTCGGTCCGTATTTGAACCGAAACGACTTTTCGACCTGGCTCATCATGGGAATTCCCGTGACGATTGGCTACGCGCTGGCCAGGATCGACGCGCGGCATCGGCGTACTGATGGTGGAGTCCGCATCGACGCGGCGACCGATGCGATCGTGGTTGGCCTCGTCGGATCGGCCTGCCTCATGTCGGCCGCGCTCGTGACGTCGCTGTCCCGCTCCGGCCTCACCGCTGCCGCCACGGCGACGGTGGGCTTTCTCTATCTGGGCCGGAATCGGTTGGGCAGCGGTGGGCGCACGTGGTTGCTCATCGGCGCGGCCTCGATCGTGGGCGTTGCGGCGGCGTACGCGAACGTCGATGCTCTCGCCGATCGGGTTGGCGAAACGCTTGCCGCGGGCATAGGCGGGCGTCGGACGATCTGGCGCGAGACGTGGCCGATGGCCAGAGATTTCATCGTGACCGGTGTGGGCGCCGGCGCCTATCAGCGCGGCATGCTCGTGTACCAGCAGACCAAAGGTCTCTTCTATTTCAACCACGCCCACAACGAATACCTGCAGTTCGCGGCTGAAGGAGGCCTGTTACTGAGCGTCCCCATCGCCATCACCCTTGTCATTGGGGTCCGATATCTGGTACGCCGAGTACATACCGACAACACGCCAATTTTCTGGATTCGCGTAGGCGCAGTGACTGGAATGCTTGCCGTCGCGGTTCAGAGCCTCTTCGATACCGGCCTTCGGATGCCGGCGAATGCCGTGATGTTTGCCGTGCTCGCGGCACTCGCCCTCCACAATCCGGCCCCTGTCCAGAATCAGCAAGGAGCTTCGGCCGAACCGCGAGCGGTCGTATCGATCTGAGGGAATCAGGCGAGAACAGACTTGAAGAGCAATCGACGGGCGGGCGGGTGTTTCAGGAGGGCGACGATGAAGGTGCGATGCTGGTTGAACGCGGCGGTCCGTCTCATGAGCGGCATGATGCCGTCCGTCCGGGCCAGCTCGAACAGCCCATCGATATCAGCATCGTCCAGTCTGTGCGCGATTTTTCGAAGAACCAGCTGAGATCGAATCTCGCGTCCCAGGAGTTGCCGCCACCGCGCCTCGTAGTCCGACAGCGCTTCGGCGCCCAGTTCATCTCGTTCGAGCGCTTCCGTCAACGCGTCAGCTGCGACACTGGCACTCAACAGGCTGTAGTAGATGCCTCCGCCCGTCGTGGGCTTCACGAGTCCGGCCGCATCGCCCACGACGAGCACGCGATCGGAGTACGTCCGCTCGAGCGGCTGAAGAGGAAGCATCTTCTGGCGCGGTTGGCAGGCGCCGGCGTGGCGGATGCCCCACCGCGGGCCGACCTGCTCGAGAACGCGGTTGAAATGGAGCAAGGCATTGGCGTTGCACATCACGCCGACGCGGACGAAGGCGCGATCGCCGCGACGCACCGGCACGGCCCACGAAAAGCCGCCGGGCGCCAGGCGCCGGCCGAAATGTACTTCAACGTCTCCCAGCCGATCGGATGGCAGTTCGGTTTGGGCCGAGACCAGGCGCATGGTGGGTATTCCAAGACCCAGTTGACGTTGAATGGCGTAGCTGGCCCCGCAAGCCAGGACACAGACGCGGCCGCGCGCCGCGACGGCACTGCCACTGACGGTAACGCCGTCATCGTCTACACGGAACGTCGTCACGCGCCCATGCAACACGCGAACGCCGGCGCGAATGGCTTCACGGGCCAGATCCCGATCGAACGCCTGACGATCAATGACCACTGCTTCAACCGATCGAGTGGAGTAGTCAATCGTGTCGCCGGATGGCGCGTAGAATCGGACCGTCGTCAGATCATTGAGTACGGCGTTCGTGTTGAGACCGAACTGTGTGAACGCCTCTCGAGCCAATACACCGGTGCAATGCACGGGATCGCCGATACGTTCGTGCTCTTCCAACAGCACGACGTCGTGGCCCGCACGCGCAAGCTTCCAGCCAGCGTAAAGCCCGGCCGGGCCTCCGCCCACGACGACGACATCGGCGACTAGCATGTCAAGCAAGGAAGAAAGGCTGCGGCCCGACCATCGACGCGTGGCCGGCCAGCATTATAGTACAGGCTCAGAACTTCCGACTTCGCGTTTCCCAGGTTCCCCGTGCACTGATCCAGAAGGATAGAAGAATCAGGCGCACGTCCAGCCCGAACGACTGCCGACGAATGTACAGCTTGTCGTAGCGGAATTTCTGACGTCGCAGGATGTCGCGCGGTGCATAGATCTGCGCGAGCCCCGTGAGACCGGGCCGCACCATCGTGCGTTCGGCGAATCCAGGCACGGCGTCGAGCGGAGCGGCCTGTGCCGGGCCGCCCTTGACCTCCGTCTCGTCGGGCCGCAGCGCCCGCGGTCCGACGAAGCTCATGTCTCCGCGGAAGATGTTCCACAACTGCGGGAGCTCGTCCATGGCCGTGGCGCGCAGCAACCGACCGACGCGAGTGACGCGTGGATCGCGTTCGGCCGCCTGCATCGGCCCGACACCGCGCTCGGCATCAGCGATCATCGACCGAAACTTCCATGCCCGAAAAACCCGACCTCGCTCCCCGACGCGGGGCTGAGAAAAAAACACCCGGCCCCGCGTCTCGGTTTTGATGGCCACGGCAATCACGATCCAAAGGGGCGAGGTGACGAGCAGACCCGCACCCGACAGCGCCATGTCGAGGGTCCGCTTCGCAGCCGAGCCGAGGGCAGCCGCGACTGTCATGTCGGTTCGGCGTAAGGCAGCCAGGTGTCGAGCAGTTCCGGAGCGCGAACGGTCGTTTCGACGAGATCCTTGAAGGCGCCGACCATCCGCTCGCGCGAGAATAGCGCGACAGCACGTCGGCGCCCGTTCTCGCCAAGGGTTCGCCGGAGAGCCGGATCCTCAGACAGCCGGGTCAATGCCGCTGCAAGCTCGGTCGCATCACCCGGCGGCACGATCAGTCCTGTAACGCCGTGTTGATTTACCCACGGAACTCCCGTCGGGAGGTTCGTGCTCACCACGGGCAGGTTCGCGGCCATCGCCTCGATTTGAACGAGCCCGTACGCTTCCGTTTTCGCGACCGAAGGCAGGACCAGCACGTCGCTCGAACGATAGTAAGCCGGCAGCTCCTGTTCCGACACACGTCCGACGAAGTTGACGCGAGACTGAAGTCCAAACGCGGCGATCTGCTGCCTGAGATCGCCCTCGAGCGAACCGTCTCCAACGATCACGAGCGTGCCGGGACAGCGGGTCATTGCTTCGATGAGCACGCTGATGCCCTTGTCAGTACACGAGTCGTCCGACAAAGAGAATGCGAAGGGCGCGACCGGGCCCCCAGCGCGCTCGGACCTCCTCGTCACGGGACAGGCCAGCTGGTTCCGGTGAAGAGAAACGCTCCAGTTCAATCCCGATCGGGATCACGGCAACCCGGCGCGCGTGCCTAACGAGAGATGATTGAGCTTCGACGACGGGGCTGGTGACGACGACGCAGTCGGCCCTGCGGTACAAAGCGCGCTGAATTCGGCCGTACGTGTGGGCTGCCCACCATGGACGTACGAGATCGCTGTGGTGCCACACGATCAGCCGCGATGCGGGCATCCGGAGAAACAGGGCCGATCCTGCAACCGGATTGGGCTCGTGCAGCACCACGCAATCGGCCGACTCACGCCAGAGGTGAAGCGGTAGCGAGGGACACAGTGGAACCGAGGCAGCCAAGCCCATCGAACCCACGCGTTCAACACGGACCGAACGGCAGGATTCCTCGACGGTCTGGCGTAACTCGTGGGCAGCGACGACCCGAACGTCCCAGGCGGGCGCTGTCCCATCACAAAGCGCGCCGACCAACGATTCCATGCCGCCGACGACCGGCGGATAGAACTTGGCGGCATGGAGCACTTTCAGTTCAGCCTGGCCGGATGTCCGTCGCATCTGATTCAGGCAGAAGTTCGGACAAGCATCGGGTTGGCTTCTCGGGCAACCTCACGGTACACCTGCGCCAGACGAGCGACAAACTGTGACCACGTGAACCGGCGGGCCCGGGCGAGCCCTGCCTCGCGACGCGCGTACCACCGTTCCGGCGCCCGCCGCTGCTCGTCGATCAGCTCGAGAACTCGTGCCGTCCACATCGAAACCGATCCTGGACGGCAGTACTCCACGGCCGAGCCGCCGACTTCCTTCAGGACCGCCAGATCACTCGCAATGACCGGCGTGCCGCAGGCCATGCCCTCGATGACCGGCAACCCGAATCCCTCGCGATCGGACGGCAAGACTACAAGCGTGGCGCGTCGATAGACAGCGGCCAGCATTCGCTCGTCAACGAACGGAAGCACCGAGATGTGGCCTTCCATCCCTACTGTACGCGCAAGCCTCCTCTGCTCGGCGGTGAAATCGCCGCCGACCCGCACCAGGTGCAGTGACGGAATCGACCGCCGAAGCTGACCGCACATGTTCAACAAGACGTCGATCCGCTTTCGAGGAATCGTACTGCCGACGTGCAAGAGCTCCACTGAGCCAAAAGGCGAAGTGACGAGCCCGGCTGCCTCACGATCGCGTTCAGGATCGGGGCGGCTCGTGTAGACCGGCCCCACTCCGATTCGTGCGACCACCGCACGATTCGTGGAAACAATTCGCTGCCCGATCAACTCCTCGCGAATCGCGGCCGTGTCGCAGGTGACCCGCGCGGCACGCTGCAAACCCGCCAGGATATGGCGCGTCATCGCCTTGAAAACCAGCGATCTTGGCTCGTCGACCGGCCTCAATACCGAGCGAAACGTATCGAGATCATGACAGGTCACGACCGTGCGTCCGGGCGGCAGCCGATGGACCAGCTGTGAATAGCTGTGATCGATGACGTGGAACACATCGTAGTCGTCGTGAATCGCGCCAACGTGGCGCGGGTAGTCCCACAGTCGGTTGAGAAGCCGGTCGACGTTGAACGAGGCATCGCCGACCCTGCTAACGCGTCCAGCCCGCCTCACGAATCGGGGAACGAACGGCGTCGCGTCGATGCTCCCTGCGTGGTCGCGCCACAAACCCTGGACGAGCTCTGCAGCCACACGGTCCATGCTCGGCCACCGTTCTTCCGGAAAGTCGAGGCAGAGTGCAACCCGGAGGCGCTGGATCACTCCAAACCTCGCGGAACAAACGCGTCCACTCTGCCCTCTCGCACTGCGCCGCCGTGAGCTCGAGAAATCGCCCGCAGATCGACGATCTCATCGAAGAACTCGAGATGCTGGCGAGCGATCGAGTGCCAGGCAAACCGTTCCAGCGCGCGCTCCCGACCACGTCGGGCCAGATCTGCTCGGAGCTCCGCATCTCTCATCAGTCGGGCAATCGCCTGGCTCCATCCCGGCTCGTCCGCTTCGCCGACAATGACTCCCGCATCACCGACGACATCTGGGATTTCGCCGCTGTCCGATGCGATGACCGGAACACCACAGGCCAGAGCCTCGACGACCATCCGGCCGAATTGCTCCCGCCATCGGTGTGTGGTCTGGCTCGGCGCACACAGCACGTCCATCGCGTTCAGGTACTCAGCGACCGCATCGTGACCGACCTCGGTCTCGATCCGCACGCGGTCGCCATACCGGCGAGCCCAGTCACGAAGATCGGCCTCGAGCGGACCGGACCCGACGAAGATTGCGCGCCATGGATCTTCGATTCGATCGAGCGCCCGGGCGAGCAGTGCACAGCCTTTCTCCGGCACGAATCGGCCGACAAATCCCACGACTGGCCGGTCGTCGCCCCATGAATACTTGCGAAGCACGCGGGCGCGGGCGCCGTCGTCCGGACTGAAGTGGGCGACATCGACGCCTGGAGAAATCACGCGAACCGGCAGTCCCCTGAGCGCCCGCCGGGCAGTGACTTCTCGAGACGTTCGGCCGAACGCGATGATCCCTGCCGCGCGAGCCATCGTGTAGCGTTCAATCCAGCCGAAGGGCGGCGGATAGCGTTTCTCGATGTTCTGAAAGGTGGCATAGACGATCGGAACGTTTCGACCCGCCGAGAATGCCACCTGCGCGGCCGCAGCGACGTACGGCTCCTCCCAGCAGTGGACGAGATCCCACGGCTCGCGCAGAAGCTGCGCCAGCCGCCGTCCGTAAAACATCAGGTGGATGGGGGGATTGAAGTGAACCGGCACCGGTACGACATTGCACGCTTCGGAACGGTGTGGTTGGAGGGCGTGCCACCCGAAGTCGCCTCGAAAGCGAGCGGGGCCCACGGCAGTGACGTCCCACTCTCCACCGACAGCCAATTCCTGCGCGAGTCGGCGGTTCAGGTCGACGCAGTACGAATGCGCGATCGTCAAAAGGCGCCGCCGTCGAGATCCGCTCACGCCAGTTCGGGAGTGAACGCCGGCAACGTGCGGCGAAGCCTGCGCCAGCGCATCAGGCTGGCCCAGCGGACAGGTTTTCGCTCCCGCGCAAGCGCGGGCAACGCGCGCGCCACCTCCGTCAGGATCCACCGGAAGCCATCCGGATCGTCAACGGCGCCGTAACGCCGCATCTTCCAATAGCGATACAGTCGTACCGGGACACTCAGCAACGGCAACGGGAAGGGCTCGTTGCACAGTGAATAGAAACAGTCGTTTCGAATCACGTATCGCAGGTACCGCTCTGGGCTCCGTCCCGCCGGATCCACGAGATGCGCCACAAGCGCCTGGGGATCGTAGACGACGTGGTACCCCGCGTTGAGAAGCCGAAGGCAATAGTCCTTTTCCTCGCCGTAGAAGTGGAAAAGCTGGCGGTAGCAGCCGAGCTCGAGAAAGAGACTGCGCCGCAAGAGGTGCGCAAATCCGATGTAGGCGGGAACGTAAGCAAGATAGGTTACTGGCGACGGCTGCATCGACAGCGGCCACGGCGATCCGTCCTCTTTTGCCATGGCGCAGGCCACTGCACCGATGTCGCGGTGGTGGGAAATAAGTTCGAGCGCCCGCCGAACCCCGCGAGCGTCCACGAGAAACGCATCGTCGTCCAACAACATGACGAATTCGCTTTTCGCCATTTCCACGATGGTGTTGCGCCCGATGATGGGTCCGTGCTGGGCGGGCTGTCTGATGAACGTCAACTTCGCTTGAAGCTCGATTGTCAACGCGCTCAGCGCCGAGCTGATCGGCACATCGCTTCCGTCGTCGACCACGATGATCTCGGCGATCAAGTCGTCAAGGATGCTGAGAGATCCCAGGCAGCGCGCCAAGGCCTGCGGCCTATTCCGCGTCGTGATGCCAACGCTCAGCCCGACCCGGTTGTGATCAGGCAGCCCGGCGGCCATGGGTCGTCATCGCACGTGCGTAAGTCGCGAGCGTCTCGTCGGCCGCGTGCCGCCAGGTCATGTGCTTCACGCGATCGAATGCGGCGTCGGCCAGTCGAACCCTCAAATCGCAATCAGTCATCATGCGTTTCATCGCTGCCGCCAACAGGTCGGGCCGCCGTGGCTGAACGGTCAAGCCGGTCTTGCCGTCATTCACGAGCAGAGTCGCGCATCCGACAGGCGTGGCGATCACCGGAAGGCGCTGGCTCATGGCTTCGATGACGACCATGCCAAAGCCTTCGTATGTCGAGGGCCACACCAGTGCATCGTGCCTGCGATACGCCGACATCACATCCCGCTCCGCGACCCGGTCGACGATAGACACTTGTGCGCGTGCAGCATTGGAGAACGCAGGCAGAATCGATTCGCGCGGCACACCCCCGCCGAGGATGGTCAGCGGCACCGTGAATCCTTCTTCAACGAGCTGTGAGAATGCCTTGGCGAGATAGCTCACGCCCTTGACGTCCGTCCAAGTGCCGCAAAACAAGAGACCCGCGCCACGCTTTTCATCACGAGCTGGCGCCTCGGTCAGGAACTCGCCGGAGACGCCATGTGGAATCACGTCGATCTCGGCGTGGGTCTTCCAGCCGCGCTCGAGGGCGAAGTCCCTGTCGGCCTCGCTCAGAAGCACTAAACGATCGGCGGCACGCGCGGATGCTGCGACCTGAGTCAGCCGCACGGCCGGATGGAAGAGCCGCCGCGTCCAGGGCTTTTCCAAGAGTCCCTCGTCGTGGTCGTCCAGCATCCGTTGGTAGTTCAGATGCTCGAGGCCATTCGAGCGGGCAATAAGAGCGGCGACGCGGAACCATCCGCACTTGCGCGCCAATCCGATCCAGAGTCCTTCCGCGCTTGCGACGTCGACGACATCGTAGGCGCCTCGTGCCTGAAACGCGCGGCGCACCGACGCAAAGGCAACCATGGGACCCAGCGCCTGGCGGACATGCGGATTTCGTGGTGACGGGCCGAGATCGTCCGACAGGAGGACGTCGCAGGTGTGGCCGAGCGCTTGCAGTTCCTCCTGCAGCTTCAGGAGCACCTTCGGTGACCCGAGGCGGGGATCGCGGGGATAGTCACCGACCAGCAGAATCCGCACGAGGCGTGTCCCTACCGCAGAGGACTTCTTCGAGTCTATCGAGGTGGCGTTCCAGCGACATCCGCCCGGCTACCGCCCTCGCCTTGCAGCGCATCGCTTGCAGCTGGTCGGGATGTCGAAACGCGTTGAAGAGCCCGTCCGCCAACACCGAAGCCCGTGGCGGATCGCCTGGAAGCAGGTAGCCGTTCTCACCTGGAGTCAGCCAATCGCGAATGCCCCCCACGTCAAAGGCAATTGCGGGCACTCCCAGTGCAGCCGCTTCCAGTCCAACCAACCCGAACGGCTCGGGCCACACGCTTGGCACGGCGAGCAAACTCGCACGCCGAACCCACGGCCATCGTTCGTCGCCCGACTTCCAGCCGACGAAGGTGGCCCGTACATTCAAACGCTCAGCGAGCCGTTCCCAATCCGCGCGCTGCGGGCCGTCGCCGACCATCGTGAGCTCGATCGGGGCGCCAAGTCGCGAGGACGCGTCTGCGACCGCACGCACCAGCAGATCGCCTCCCTTCAGCTTCGTCATGCGACCGATGAAGACGATCGAGAGCGGCTGCGTAGCTGTCTCGCCGCCGTTCAGGCCGGAGTGGCCGGAGAACAGCGGATTGACGTGGACCCTTCGAACGTCCACGCCGTTTCTCACGAACTCACCTTTCATGTGCTGACTGGCGACGACGATTGCCCGATAGCCCACGAACAGATCGCGCTGTTCCCGGGCCCACAAATACTGGCGAGCCAGCGCCGCCAGTCCAACCTGCCCGCAGTGCCTGGGCAGGTATAGCGCCAGGCACGGCGCGCCGAACGTACGCCCGCACGGTTGAGTTGTGGGCTGTCCGAACATCTTCTGTCCGCTGATGCACGTCCCGAAGTACCCGTGCATGAACTTGACGACCGGCACCAGGGAAGCCAATCGGCGATCCACCCCGAGATCGCGCATGTTGTGAGAGAAACAGATGTCCGGGCGCCACTCTTGGAGCGCTTTGAGCGTCTGGTCTGCCCCGCTGCATCCGATGCTGAATTGCGTGAGACACGATTTTGCCAACCCTGTCGTGGTAACCGGCGTGGGATCGAGGTGCAAGAAAGCCAGGTCATGACCCCTCGAGACGAGTCCTGGCACAACGGCGTCGAGATAGGTCTGGACGCCGCCCGCATCACTGAAACCATCGTTCGCAACCAGAATTCTCACGGTTCAGCGACCGACGACGCGCAGACAGATGCCTTCGACGGCCCACATGTCCGGGGCGGGCCTCAGGACCTCGACGTCGAGCGACTGACTTCGAAGTTCATTGCGAATGTCGTCCAGACTGACACCGATAGTGGGCCAAGCCGATGGATGCATTTCGACGAAAAGCGGTAGACCGGGGCGCGCCCGGATGGTGTTCCGCGCGCCGCGCAGCACGGACAACTCGCTACCTTCGACGTCGATCTTGATGAAATCCGGCGCGATCCTTTCCTTGGCGCAAAATTCATCAATCGTCGTCGTCCGCACCGCGACTGTCGCCCGGTCGACGTCGGCTCCGACTGCGAGGCGGCCCTCTCCCGTCGTGCTGCTGCGCAGAAACCTGGCGGTCGTGCACGATTCGCTCACCGCGACGCCCACCGGTATCACGACGCCAGCGAGATGGTTGAGCGTGACGTGGCGGACCAGACCCTGGAAGAGCTCGGGCTCTGGTTCAAAGGCGAACACTCGACCCGTTGAACCGACCCAACGGCCGAGGAGCATCGAATACGCTCCGACGTTGGCACCCACATCGAGTGCGACCATTCCAGGCTTCACGACCTTTCGGAATGCCTGGTATTCGTCCGGATTCCAGGTGAGATGGTCGTATTGCGGGAAGACGCGGACGACTTCGCCGCCGGGCAACTCGCGCAGCAGACCTCGGCCGCCGGTTTGGACGTTGAGAGCGGCCCGGTACAGATGACGCAGTCTGCTCCGAATCCGTGGGCCGATGGGCAGACGCGCGAATCGATCGGCCAGCCTTTCGAGAAACCCTGGCCGACGAAAGCGATTGGCTCCTTCGGCAACCGCGCGGGTCGTCACGTTCATACCGGTTCGAGGATCATGTGCGAATCCTGCGTAAAGCGATCCGCGCTCGCTGACACGCTTCGCGCTCGAAGCCCAAGAGCGGCCAGGCGCGCGACGGCTTCGCGCGGATGAATGCCGTATTCGGGCCATTGCTGCGGATGCATTTCCGCAACCACCTTCAGCCGGCCGCGACCTGCGCGAATGACTTCACGTGCACCCTGCAACACGTCGAACTCGAGACCTTGCACGTCCAGCCGAATCCAGTCCGGCGGACGCGTCCATCCGGCGCAGATCGAGTCGATCGTGACGACGTCCACCGTCAACGAAGAGCCGCCTGAATCGTCCGCGGCGATCTGATTCCTGTAAGGCTCGGCATCGAACACCCGAAGTGAGCGCCGCTCTTGACGCGCACCGACGGCGGCCCGATGTGCCTCGACACGAGACGAGCCGAGATCGTTCATCTGGAGGTGCCGCTGCAGGATCTCGAACGACGAGGGAGACGGCTCGAAGGCCAATACGCGGCCGCTCGGACCAGTCCAGCGCGCGGCCATGATGGCGTAGGTGCCCAGGAACGCGCCGATGTCGAGCACCACTTCTCCAGGGCGCATGGTCGTCTGGAGATAGCGGAACAACGTAGCCTCGTTCTCGTGCGGCATGAAATGGCGGACGGCCGGGTCGATGCGCAATCGTTCGCCGTTGACGGACCAAGGCAATCCGGAACGACCAAACATGGTCCGCAAGTACAGCGCGTACGCCGGCCTTAGAGCGCCGACGATCACTTGCCGAGCGGTCGGTACTCACGGCAGAAGACGCCGCATCGCCAGTGCCGCCTGGCCCGCGGTCGAGAACCATCCGCCGGCCGTCGTCCGACGCCACCATCGATGCCTGGGGCGCGCCGCCTCGGAGCGTATGGTCTCGTCCCATCGCTGGTGGAAGAGTCGGCCGTTTTTCAGAATCTGCTGCTTGTACTTTTCCGTGAAACTCTTGGAAAGCGTCGTGCTTCCGAGGTGCGAGTACGCGCCGACACGTTCATAACCGTGGGTGGCCACCTTCCACCCGCCGCGGCGGATGCGGAAGCACAAGTCGGCCTCGTCCCATTCGGTCGGGAGGAATGCCTCGTCGAGGTATCCCACGGTTTCGAGGCAAGACTTCCTGACGATCCACGGTCGAATGACGGCATCAACCTCTTCGAGCCGGAACCAGTTCAGCGGCGCGGGGCCGATGGTGCTTCTCAGCCGCCGCCAGTCGATCAGGTCGTCCCACGTTTCGATCGATTCATCGAGCGGATGACAATTGAGCCCACGGCTCAAGCACAGAAGACCGAGTGTGGCGTAGCGCGAAAACGTCTCGATGAGCTCGGGCACCAGCCAGCGGCGCGTGAGGAACATGTCGTCTTGCCAGGCCATGACGAGGTCTGCTCGCGCTGCCCGCAAACCACGGTTTGTGCAGCGCAGCTCGTGCAGATCGGCCTCGTGAAACCAACGAAGGTGGCGCTGGCCCCAGGGCGACCCCGACACTTCTTCGAGGTACTGCGGGGTCTCATCTCGACACCCATCTTCGACGACGAGTATCTCTACCGGCTGACCTGCGGCCACGATCTTCCAGCTCTCGAGGCACCGGCGTAAAACCGAAACGTTATTGAACGTCGGAATGACGACTGAGAGCTTGGGATCGACCTCCGTCATGTCGCGGATGTCAGTTCTGGGGACCCACTTCCTGCAGGCGATGAATCGTGTGGGCGAGGGCGAAGCGCTCGGCGTATATGGCGCGAGAGCGCGCTGACAGATCCGACAAACGCCGCCGATCTGACACCAACCGCGATGTCGCAGAAACCAATGCGACCGGATCGCCGACTGGAACGGTCACGACCGCGCCGCTCTCGGGCCAGAACGACTCGCTCAGCCACCCCATCGTCGTCACCACCGGCCGGCCATGCGAGAGTGCGACCATCACGCTCGTTCGGCGGCTGCTGATGCCGTCGGGATAGGGCTGCAGCATGACGTCGCACGCGGCGACGTAGCGTGAGAGATCGGCATCCTTCAACGGGCCGGGAGCCGCGATCCGATCGGTGAATTGCGGGTGGGCGGCGATCAACGCGTCCCGGAATGCACCGCCCTGTCGGCCAAGCAGCACCACGCGGGAGTCGGTTGTGGCCAAAAGACCCGGGAGCGAGGCTTCCAACAACGGCCGTATCAGATCGCCGTACGTCCCGAGATGGCCGACGAGCGGATGATTCTGCGCAATGCGAGTCCGCAGGATGGTGGAGCCCACGAGATCGTCCACGGGCGAAATCGTGCTCGGCACGGGGAGCCATTCAATCGGCACACAGGCACCGGTCAGAGATTCGACAATCGGCTGCCATGCCGGAATCGATACAAAGATCCTCCGCGCTGCCCGACCCACGATCGATGCCATCCATCGAGTGATCGTCCCGAGCGCGTTTTGACGACCGCTGTACTCAGAGCCAATCGGATACGCAACCTCATGGAACATGACCCACACAGAGTCGTGACATCTCGAGCGCAGCCACCAGCAGAAGGGCACGTTCGCGCCCTTCCAGCCGAACGCGTGCGGCACGTATTGAACGAGCAGGCGTCTCGGCCCGTGCTGGGCGTCGAGTTCGCGGTCGAGCAGACGCAACGACCGCGGACCGTAGCAATCCGGCAAGCGCCGCACCGTCACGCCGAGATCGATTTCAGGCGCTACCGTCGGACATCGCGGCGCCCACACGTCAACTTGGTCTCCACCGGCTGCGAGGGCGCGGGCGACAAGGCGCGTGTAGTCGCTGACACCGCCAGGCTGTGGTGGGTACTCTCCAGTAAGAATCTGCCAGTGCACGCACGATGCGGACATGGGATCGGCGGTTCGTGCGACCCGCGCGGCCACCGCCTCAATCATGCCCGCTCCATCGGCCCGACCGCTTGCGGAGAAATCAGGCGGCACGAAATCAACCAGCGGGTCCAGGCCGGATCGAGGGGCAGACTGTGATACAGAGACCGCATCTGCCAGAGGTAGAGCACTCCAATCAGCACGCTCGCAAGGGCGGTCGGCCACAATCCAAGCGACTGGTACTGAATGCCCACGAGCGCCGCGATCGCAGCCAGAGGCATGACACGGCGAAGCCACGGCGCAATTGAATCGGCCAGCAGCTGGCGGACGGTCATGGCTGTCGTCGCGCGAAGCAAGTAGAGGCCTCCCGGCAAGGACGTTGCCGCCGTGCTCAGCAGGGCTGCAACTGCGACACCGTGGAGACCCCAGCGATTCACAAGGAAAGTCGCGCACACGACATGCAATGCCGCGTTCGCCAGCGTCGCAACTCCCACCGCCACTCGCCTGCCCAGAATGGCGGCGACGGCCATGAACGCATGGACCAACGAATAAACGACGATGATGGCCGCAAGCAGCGCGTTCAGCGGGAATCCGGCGAAGAACGCCGCGCCGACCCACCGTGTCACGAACGCTGGGTTGAATGCGACGACGCCACAAAGGGCTGCGCCCGCTAGAAGCAGATGCAGCTGCAGGAATGCGCCGATCCGCCGATTCAGGCGATGGGATCGCGGTTCCTGGCCATGCAGCTGCGCGAGGCCGATCAGGCCGCTATCGGGCAGAACCCAACCTAGCTGCATGAGCAATCCGCCCAGTTTGGCCGTGCAGCTGTAAATAGGTACCCACTCTGGATGTCCGCTGTAGGTGATGACGATGCTGTTGCTCGCCGCGATCATCTGCCAGCCGAGAGCGCCGAACCAGCCGCCGATTCCATTGACGAACAGAGCGCGCACGTCTGCCGGGACCGGACGCGTCCATTGCCAGATGAGATCAGGCGCGAGGTACGCCGCTCGCGCGACTCCAGCGAGAGCCCCAAACAGGGACGAAGCAGCGGCCGCGCAGGCGAGCGCGTAAACGCCGTACCCTTTGGTCAACATCGCGATCGTGACGCCAGTCGTGATCGCGGCTTCGCAGATCCCGAGCGCGCCGTTGAAGACCACGTCCTGGAGCCCCACGAGCAGCGCCCGATAGACTCGCAGAGGGTATGCGACGGTCGTCACGACAACCATCACGAGCAGTGGCGGCCCCACCATCGCCCTATCGTCAGCCGTCAAGCCGAGGGCCGATGGCAGGAAGCTCCACAGCGCAATGACAACTCCGATAAAGCAGGCGCACATCACGAGACCGACCAGGAGTCCGCTCGAGACGAGCCGGCGCATTGTGACTCGATCTCCCGATCCGTCCGCTTGCGCAAACATCCACGGCATGATGCCCAGCGCTCCGAGCTCGACCAGCGCCGCGTACGCGAGCAACTCCCCCGTCGTCAGCCACAAGCCGTACAGCCGGCCGCCGAGGTGGGCAAGGACGAGCGGTATGAGGATGATTCCGGTGACGATCGCCAACGCAAACTGTGCGTAGGTGAACGCCGCCAGAACGGCGGCTCGGCGGGTTCTGGACATTACTTCGGGTTCAAGGGTTCAACGGTTCAGGGTTCGAACGTCCATCCGAGAGCTTCGTTGCATAGGCCTGAAGGTTCAAGGCAACGGGCGTCTCGACGGCCCCGGGCAGGCTGGCGGCTGCGTACAGCGCGAGACGGAGGACGTTCGACACGGAATGTCGCACGGGGCCCCGAGGCAGCAGTTCGGGCGCTCCGGTCTTGATCCTGACCCGCGAGAACCCGGCACGCTCCAGCGCCAGCTTCAACGAACTGGGAGAAAAGTGGTTGAGGTGGACGAGGTTTTCCGCGAGGGACACCTTGTGCGAGGACAGCGCTGCAAGCGCGCGCTCCTTGAGCAGTTGACTCGGGCCGCACGGAACCTTGACCGCGATGCAACCACCGGGCTCGACGAGCTGATTGAGCGAGCTGAGCAGCTCTCTTGGCTCGGGTATGTGCTCCAGGACGTCGGTCAGCGTGACCGCCGCATAGCGGTGGCCGTTGCCCGCAAGCACGTGCGCATTCACTTGATGAACCAGCGCACCCGTCCGACGCGAGGCACAGGCGGCGGTTCGCGGATTGAGCTCGACTCCTTCGACCTCCCAGTTTCGAACCTGCGCCAGATGCATGAAACGGCCAGCATGCGCCCCGACGTCGAGAAGGCGTCGGGGCTTCGAGGTCACGCGAGCATCCAGCTCGCCGAGCACGTGCCGGAAAATGAAGTCCTTGCCAGAGGAGTCGAATTCACGTTCGATCCATTCCTCGGCCCATCGCTGGTCGTACATCCGCTCGAAGAAACCAGGGAGTGTTGGAAGCTGCTCCGGTTGGCCGAAGCCGCAACGTGCACAACGCACGAACCACACCCGCTGACCGCTGTAGGCATTCAGCTCGGGATCCTGCGTGGCGTATTCGCGGAAATCCATCCGACACTGGTAGAAGCGCCGGAGCTTCGTGCCTCCACAGATCCAGCAGTTTTGGACGGGCGCAAACATCAAGCCGCGCTTGCGTTCTCAACGAGCTCCGCGATTTCCGCGGCCATGGCATCCCATGTACGAGCGCGAAGTCGTTCGGAAAACGGAACGGCGAGGGAACGAAACGTTTCGCAGCCGGTCCGCCATCGAATCAGCCGCTCGACCAACTCTCGAGGATCGTTGGGATTGGCAATCAGCAGGTCTGACAAATCGGAAGGGTACCGCTCCGCCACCCCCGCCGACGCGCTTACCAGTGCCGGCACGCCGCGGCAAATCGCCTCGTGCACCGACAAGCCGTACGCTTCGTACCGCGAGGGATGCACGAGCGCATCGAATGCCGCGAAGACCTCGGGGATGTCCTGGCGATAGCCCGCAAATCTGATCCGGGTCGAAAGTCCGGCTTCCCGCGCGCGTCGTTGCCACTCCGGCCGCTCGGCACCCGAACCAACGACAAACAGGTCTGCGTCCCACGTCGCACGCCGGCACAATTCGGTCCAGGCCTGAAACAGGGTGTCGAATGCCTTTCGCCGATCGCCGAGGGCGCCGACGAAGCCCACGAGCGGACGACTGGTGGCGACTCCGAGCGCTCGTTTGGCGTCGGCACCGTCCGCAGCGCTGACGGCGGAAAACCGAATCGGATCGGCGCCGTAGTACACGACGTGGATTCGTGACGCCTCGACGCCGAGCCGCTCAATCACATCGTCGCGGGTCCGGCGGCTGTTGCAGATCACGACGCGCGCCTGTCGCAGCGCGGTCCGCTCGGCTGCCAGATCGCGCGAGCGAACGAACGAGGCCTTCGACCGGCGAACGACGGATCCCGCGGTGGTGGGAACGTACGCAGCATGGAGGTAATGCAGCCAGTTGGCGGCACCCAGCGGACAATTACCGCCATTGACAATCGCACGAACGCCAGCCACCGAGAGCCGCTGCCAGACGCGTCGTCCCACGCCAGATAGCAGAGGGCTGCCCAGAAAGTGCCAATCGAACGGCCGTCGGACGTGGTGGACTGTGACTGTCGGATTGGCGATCAAGTCGGGCCATGTGCGGTGCGTCACCAGATGGACTTCGCCTCGCGCCGCGAGATATCGCGCGAGCGCATGATTGGCCGTGTCCATTCCGCCGAAAGGGGTGAGGTCGCCTGCAACCAGCAGCCACGGTGTCATTGAGAATTGAGCTTGACGGCCATGGCGCCATGCAAGAGTCCTTCGAGGAACCAGAACTGCAGACCGATCTGCGTGGTAAAGGGCACGAACGTCGCCACGAGCGCCAACGTGCCGATATTGGCCGCCACAATCGCCGCCGCCCAGAGACGGTCGTGGGGATCGGAAAGCCTGCGGACCAGCTTGAGCTCCCAACCCAGCGTCGCGAACAGCGCGAGGCCGTAAACGCCCAATAGAAAGACCCCACCATCCAGAATCCAGGCTGCCGGTTGGATTTCGGCCCACATCTGTGGCGCTCCCGACGAACCCACATAGCTGCTCATCACACCCCAACGGGCGAGACCGGCGCCCAGCGGAAATTCGATCAGCAAGTCGTTGAAGGCGCTCTCGAGCTGCGCCCCTCGACTTTCGTAGTAGAGGTCCCGTGGATTGGATTCGAAGAGCGACATGAATCGCTGCCTTATGCTGTCGCCCCCCAATACTGTCGCGGTCGAAAACGCCAGCACGATCAAGGTCACCGCCAGGCCGGCAAATCCGGCTGCCCGTTTCTTCTGTTGCTGAAGCAGCAGCATCAACAGGTAGGTGGCCAGCATGCCGGCACCGACGACGGCACTCGCTCGTACGTGGCTGAGATAGACCGCCGCCATGCCACCGGCCGACAACCCCAAGGCGACCGCCCGCTTCCACCAGGCCACCCTTTCGAGGGCGAAGATCAATCCGAGCAACGCGGCAACGGTGCCCGCGCCACAGACCGCGCCTGGCGTATCGAAAAGCCCGGGCGGCCTGATGATTCGCCGGCCGTTCGGTCCGATGTAGGTGGAGCCTTGGAGCATGTCGCGGTTGAACGTGAACGTTGACGAAAATTCTGCAGGCATCCAACGCTCCGGGTCATACACCTGCAACACGCCGACGACCGAATTGATGCCGTTGCACACCAGCAAAATAGCGAGGATGCGAATCAGTTGGCGGCGGCTCGAGACAAGCGCAGGCACCCAGAAGATCGGACAGAAGACGGCAACGTAGAGAATGATCTGGCCGACACCGGCAGGCAGGTTGTCGGTGTCGGGATGCAGAATCATGGCCAAGAGAACGACCAGCACGAACGTCAACAAGCGATAGGCAGGATGGCGAACCGTTGGTGCGCGCTTGCGATTGAAATACCAGTGAAAAAAAGCGACCAGGCTGATCAGGAACGCGCTTGCCCGGATCGCGGCCCGAAACGGCTGATTGCCTGGCACGAACAGAAGCGCAGGCAATAACGTCTGGGCGATCACAAACCATTCGAGAACTCCGGACGGCCACCAACTTTCACGTGAGAGCAGACCTCCTTCGGGTGCCGGCACGCGGTAGGCGGACGTGAAGGTCTGTTCGGGTTGTGGAACGGGAAGGGGCACAGACGTCGGACCGATGCGATAGAGATGGTCAGGACGATCGGTGTACATGCGCCCCCAGCAGCCGCTGAACGAGATCACCAAGAGTCGCCGCATAGGCGACTGGATCCGCGACCTTGGCCACTCGACATCGTGCGGCCACTCCCATGTTCTGACGAAGCTCGGCTGACTCGACGAGCGCCCGCATCGCACGAATCAGCGCATCGAGATTCCCAGGTTCAACGAGCAATCCCGTCTTCTCGTTCACCACGATCTCGGGAATCGCGTTGACGTTCGTCGCGACGACAGGCAAACCTGCCGCTGCCGCTTCTTGGTAGACCATTCCGAAGGCGTCCTGCCGACTCGGCATGACGAAGAGGTCCGCCCGCCGCCACAATTCGAACCACCGCGTCGTGTATGCCGAGACGCCCCGGACCAGGTTGACGCCGGTCGGAAGGTCCTCCAGGCGAAGCGGCCAATCGGTCACGAGATCCAGCACGGCGCGACCCGCGAGACCGCTCGCCTGCCACGCCGCGAGCAGATCGAACCCGCCCTTGCGCGGAAAATCTCCACCCACAAAGAGCACGTGAACGATGGAATCAGGGTTGAACGTCCTCGCCGCGCGGACCTCGATCCATCGCGGGTCGAAGCGACGAAGGTCGACCGGGTACGGCATTACGAGAACCTTGTCGGCGCAGTCCGGGTACATCGACGCGAGATCGCGTGCCGCCCACTGCGATGTGGCGATGATCCGCTTCGCACCTCGAAATACCGCGCCGTCGTGAGCGATGCTGGCCCGATAACTCGAACGGCCGAGCTCGGACGTGGCCGCTTCCATTGCAGGGCGCTGCGTTGCATCAATCGAGACGATCGATGGCGTGCGCTTCATCCTTGACAGGCCGGCGTACGCCGTCGCCTGTGGATGAAAGTGCAGCACTTCGAATGGCCCGCGTCTCTCGCAGTCGCGAATCCGTCGGGCGGCCAGCCATCCAACGTTGAGCTCCAGTCGCCATCGCCGTAGGTCGAGGTTGGCGGCGATCCCCGTTGAGGGCGCGAGCTGAAGGCCTAGAAGACGCCGGGTGATCCGATCTCCAATCGTCAGACCATCGCTCAGATTGAGATGCTCCGCTTGAATTCTGTCGTTCGATGCCGTCACCTGCTGCAGCAGGCCGGCGACGGCCCGATGCCCGAGGATTCCGGAATTGACAAAAAGCACGCGTGGGCGTGGCGAGCTCACCGCGCGTCGAGGTCGAATGGAGGATCGGTTTGGGTCCCGACCTCCCAGAGCACGTGCGGCCAAACACCGAGTTCAGCGGCGTCGATCAGGGGACTCAGTGCGGTGCCGACGTCCATACGGGCGGCGGCCACACGTCCCGTTGCGGCGACCGAATGGTCGATCGTCCAGCCTCGATATCCATAGTCGCGAAGCCGACGCACGACCTGTTCGACCGAGCTGCCTTGGTCTTGCAAGTGCTGCGGATGAATCTCGAGAAGGATCCTGGTGATGCGCCGTTCCCCGAGCCTTCGATCGAGGCCGGCCAGTGCACGCGCCTCTCCGCCTTCAATGTCCATTTTCAGCAGGTCGATCCGATCGACGGCAAGGTCATCCAACACTTGGTCGAGTGCTCGAGCGGTCACTTCGAATCGGCGACCGTGCTCTGCGACCGTCGTCGTGCTCGTCACGCCGTAATTTCCCGAATCGCTCGCGTTGGCTTCGTATTGTTGGAGCCAGACGGTCCCAGGCCCATCGCTGGCGGCCATCTCGAGCACGATCACGTGGTGGATCCCATTTCGGGCGGTATTGACACGAAGCGCGTGGCACGCGGCCGGATCGGCCTCCACGCTGACGACGCGCCCAAGCGGCCCAACCAGATGCGCGGCAGCCAACGAAAAGTAGCCCCAGTTCGCACCGATGTCGACAAACGTCATGCCTGGGCGAAGAATTCGCTGAAGGAGCGCAGTCTCTTGCGGCTCGTAGCGGCCGGTAAAACAGACCTCGCGCATGATGCCATCGCGCAGATCGCAGCTGAAGAGAAGCCCGCCGAGGTCGCTTGGCAGACGCGCCCAGAAAGGCGCTGTGCGGTGTCCGCCGATCCAGTTCGTCGCTCGATATCGTCCCCTGGGGAGTCGGCGAATCAGCGAGGCAGCGGCGCCGACCCAAGCCGGTGCCGCCCGGAGTTGCCGCTCAGGCACTCGGCTTCCTCGCGATCAGCATCAGGTTGCCGGACAACCCACGTGGAAAGCTTCTGGACAGCACGCCGGGGAAATGCCAGGGAGTCTTCGGAATGCGGCCGGAGCAGGTGTACTGAATAGCCACCTGTTCGAGGCGACACTCGCCGGCCAATCGACGCAGATCTGACTCGAGCAGGGCGGTACGGTGCATCGGAAAATCGACATCGGTGAACGCGGAGAATCGGTGACGGACGAGCAGGCTTGCGAGACTCAGCCAACTCAGCTGATTCGGTGTCGTCACCAAGATCCAACCGCCCGGCTTGGCAATCCGCACGAGCCCTCGCATGAACGCCCACGGATTCTCGATGTGTTCGATGGTCTCGAGGGACACGACGAGATCGGCGGTGTGAGCGGCGATCGGCCATCCGAGACAATCGAAATCGGCCTGCCGAAATTCTTCTGTCGGAGGAAACCCGTCGTACCGAATGGCATCCATGCCGCAGTAGTCCGTGAACTGCTGCCGCAGCAACGACCACAGGGCACCGTTGCCGCACCCCACGTCGACCAGATGCCCCCCCGAGATGCCGCGCGACCGTATGGCATCCACGACCATTGCGTAGATCGCCCCGCTGCTGGAGCCGCCCGTCCTGCGCGCTCGAACCTCGAGGCTTTCAACACCAATGACTGCGGACGTCATTGCTGATCGCGTTCTCGCGAGACCACATTCGAGCTCGATTCCGTGCCCGGCTGCGGTGCTTCCGAGACGTCGGGCCCTTCCTGTCTTTCCTGCCCCTGAACAACCGTTTGAAGCAAGGAATGGAGGCGCCGCATCTGCGCAGTTGGGTCGGAGATGGCTCTCGCACGCGCTGGCGCCGCGGCCGAAAGCCGAGCACGAAATGCCGGCTCACACACTAGCCGGCGGAGCGCCGTCGCCAGCGCATTTTGGTCGTGCGGTGATACGAGCATGCCGCACGAGTCGTCGACGATCTCAACCGCGCCGCCCATCGCCACTGTGACAACCGGCAGACCCATTGCGAGCGCCTCGACGAGCGCGATCCCGAAGGGTTCGGGACGGAGATTGGCTTGGCAATGGATGTCGGCGGCTGCAAGCAGTCGACCGACGTCTGACCGTTCACCAATGAAGCGGACGCGACTGGCAATACCACGGCACGCCGCACGCTCGCGCAGCGACGCGAGATAGGTCTCCTCGTGCGGGCGTTGGGCCCCACCCACTTGCCACCAGATCCAGTCAGGCAAGTCGCGCAGTTGACCAAGTGCGTCGATGAGCACACTGTGCCCTTTCCATGCCTCTGTACGACTGGGCTGAATGACGACCACAGCGTCGAGTGGAGTTGTGAACTCCTCACGAACACGACGACGCTCCGATGCTGACGGGGGTAGCGCCGGCTCAACCGGCGGGTGTATCACCGTGACAGGTATACCTCTGTACAGCTTCGGGACCGTTCGCGCCGTGAACTGGCTCGTGCAGATCGCCAGGTCTGGAAGCGTCCGCGCGGCCCACACCTCGCTCCAGTGCCGCCCCGACAGCGGTCCATGGACCCACAGGATCAGCGGCAGCGACGCGTGCCGGACTACGGGCCCAAAGATGGCATGCGTCCACTGAGAATGGCACACGATGCAATCGAACTCGTGTGCGCCGAGCAACCGACCAAGCGCAAGGCGCGCCCGGCGAACCGTGTGTGGCCGACTCGCACGGGGAGTCGGTAGCAGGTAAGCCGGCCGACCACTTGTCTCGAGTTCCCGACTCAGGCGCCCGGCATAACAGAGCGCGACGTCCATCTCCATCGCCGGACAGCGACCAGTGTTGCGGCCAAGCGTCAACAGCAACGTTTCGACGCCACCGAAAAGATTGCCGCTGTAAAGATGCAGAACCCGCATCTGCCAACAAATGGTTGTTAAGTCGAAGCGTCGTCAGCGAGCCGATAATTCGCCATCACCGATTGGTAGATCGGCACCAACTCTTGAGCGAGCCGCCTTCGATCGAACGAGCGTTCGGCCGTCGCTCTTCCCGCGCGGCCCAAGCTGCCGCGAAGCGCCGGGTTGCTGGCGAGCTCGATCATTCGAGTCGCCAACTCTTCCACATCACCCGGCGTGTGTCCGAGTGAATCCACTCCAGGGGTCGCGATCTCGGCCGCTCCGCCGCCCAGGCTGACGACGACTGGGCGCGCGCTTGCCATGGCTTCAGCGATGACCAAGCCGAACGGCTCGGGATTCGTGCTCGCGTGTACGACGATGTCGAGGGCGCGCAGCGCCGCTTCCGGCCTCGTTACGAATCCGGTGAAACCAACGCGGTGACTGATGCCGAGTCGATTGATCAGGTCGGTCAGTTCGTCGCGCGTGTACTGGCTGCCTTCGGTTTCGTACATGGCGTCACCGATGATGTAGGCCCGAACCGGAATGCGAGGTGGGATCCGCGCCACGGCGTTCAGAAAGGTCGTGTGTCCCTTCCAGCGCGAGAACGTCGCCATCAGACCGATCCGAACCGTTTCAGGAGCGGGTCGTGAAAGACCTGCGAGCTGATCGAGATCCAGTCGTTCGCCTGATGGCGAGAATCGATTCAGATCCACAGCGTTGTAGATAGGAATCACCTTCGCTCCACCCAGCGAGCGTTCGACGTCGTGCGCCACGCTCTTTGAATTCGCAAGGATTACGGAGCAGCGGGAATGGCTCCAGCGAAGCAGGCGGGCTGAAATCGAACGAGAACCGAGATAGTCGTGAAGGTGCCAGACCAGTCCCGCCGGAGCCCCCGCTAACGGAGCGAGGAGATGCATTTTGAGACCGTTGGTGTGCAGGATATCCGGATGCGTCTCGTGAATGACACGGCGAAGTCGCCTGACGTAACTCACGATCGGAGCCGCTGCCAGAGCCATTCGCCACGCAAATCGTGAGCGGCCGCTGTGTGACCGGACGTCACTCTCGCCTATCCGAGCGATGGGTCGCGCAAAAGGCAGCGCCACCGTTTTCACGCCGAGCGCCGCCGCGCGCGCCTCGAGAGGGCCGATCCCGGCGACCAGCAAGTGCAAGCTCCAGGTGGGTTGCGCGGCGCGCAGGCTGGCAAGAATTTCCAGGAGGCTGGTTTCGGCGCCACCCAGCTGACCCGAAGGGCTGAGATACAAGACTCGCACAGGCGTTGGGCTTCTGATCGCCCGACTCTCTCAGCCCTAAAATAACCGTTTGTTGATCTTGATTGTGTCGTCGGGAAGGATCTTGTCCAACTGCTCGAGCTTGATCTCAATCGGCCTCCCCTTGACAGTGCGTGTTGCGGTGGCTCCCCGTAAGGTGCCTCGATCGGTCAGACCACCTGCCAACGTCACGGCCTGGGCTAGAGTGATGCCCCGATGCCAGACGTACGGTCCGTTGTTTCGGACTTCTCCACCGATGTAGAACGATTGCGCCTTCGGGACTGTCACGATGTCGCCGTCGTGAAGCCAGGTACCTGCTGGGCGGCTTGAAGATCCTTCAGATCGATAACGGTCTTAGCGCCCTCGGGCAGAGAATCGCCGGTCGGAATCGATGCGGTCGGTCGTCTTGGGTGAGTAATCGTGATTTCGGTGCTGGCCTGGCTCGTCGGAGAACCGGCTTCAGCCAGCGCCTCGAGTAGCGTTTTGGTGCCCATCATCGAGATCCGTCCGGGTTGCCGCACTTCGCCGAACACATAGATGCTCTGACTCTTGTACTGCTCGATTTCGACGCGGACCTGCGGGTTCTTGATGTAGCCGTTCGCGAGCTGGTCCCTGAGCCTGTCCTGGAACTGGCGCAGGGTGAGACCACCGGCGGAAACACGCCCAAGCAGCCAGAACGTGATCATCCCGTCGGAGTCGACGCGATGGGATTGCCCCGACAGCTCGGGCTCGTCGAAGACGGTGATATTCAGCAGGTCTTGCGGCCCAATCACGTAGCTGGCCGAGGCAGGATTGAGCGGATCTACGGCGCCCGGGGGCGTTTGCGAGTCGACCTTTGGTGCGGGCGAAGGTACGGTCGGAGCGCTTCGGCCTTGTTCGGTGGTCCCAAACACGCCGAAGAGGGCGGAAACGGTCACGAAAATGGCTAGAGAGACGCTCATGAGGTGAATTTCCGCTGGGGGCGGCGAATACGAATCCGGATGGCCTGCAGCTTCGCCCTGTCACTTACGGAAAGCGACGAGAGGTGGCCTCGATGGAATCGCTTTCAGACACGCGGGCGACGATGGACTTGACAGGTGACCGGGATTAAGAACGGCGCGCTTGTGGAAGGGGGCGTTCTTGACCTAAGCCATTTCCCATCAATATCTTACGGTCTCGACCCGAAAGCCAGGTTCCTCTGGATATTATCGGCTGGTGGGGCTGCTTCGATTATTTGCGGCTGCGGGGTATCTGTCTTAGCGTCGATCCGGTGTCGTGGTCGGGCTCTGCGGCTCAACAGGGGCAGTCGAAGGGGATCCTGGCCACGATCGCTGCGGGCCGTCGTCGAACATCGAGATGACGAGAAACGCCACGCCCAGGATCACCAAAAACCCTCCGACGCCGGCCCCCACGGCAAAATCTCTGCTCGTAAACCCGATGAGGACCCAGAGGCCGAAACCGATCGCAGTCAGGATGATGCCACCTCGGCGATGGCGCCCCGAAGCCCGAGAGCGGTCCCGAAACGAGTGGCGGTCGTAATGGTCGATGTGGCGTTCGAAGGCGCCCGGATCGACCTCCGGCGGAGGGACGAGGCCCTTCTCGATCATGGCGATTCGTTCGCGGATTTCGGCCTCCCGGACCCGAGCCTTTGCCAAGGTCGCCGCGATGGCGGTCAGGCAGCCGCCGATGATGGCGATGATCGGAATCAAAAAAACCCAGCCCACGCGGTCTTCCATCAAGCCTCCAGAGAGGGCGCTGACAACATTAGACTGGCTCGTTTGCCCAAATGTTTCAGTGGGACAGCGAAACAATTTCGGGGGTCCCGTGCTCTAATACATTGAACGCATAGCCCTGCGCAGCTATGACTCTTCGATATAGCTCGCGAGCTCGAGGCGCGACGCACGGACGTGACGGGCCAAAGCCGCTTTCGGTTCGGACGGCGGCGAAGTGCATGCGCAATGAATGAATGATGCCATCAACGAGCGAGGGCTCGTCGAGCGGTGCCGTCTAGGAGACGAGGGCGCGTTTCAGGAGCTGATCGACCGCTACAAAGAGTTGGTGTTCGCCCTGATCGCGCGCACCGTGCAGGATCGGTCGCGTGCGGAGGATCTGGCTCAGGAGGTGTTCCTGAGAATTCATCGCGGGTTGCCGTATTTCCGAGGTGAGGCGCGACTCTCGACATGGATTTACCGGATCGTGGTGAATGTTTGCGCTCAGCCGCAGTCTTCTGCCGCGCAGATGGTTTCTCTGCAGGATGAGCGGACACCGGCGCGCGCAGCCACGGGAGCGTTGGACCGACGTTTCAGCGACATCGAATTACGCGATCGGCTGGAAAAGGCGATCGCACGACTGCCCTCGAACTATCGGCTTCTGATCGCGGCGCACTATCTCGATGGCGTGCGGTACGAGGACCTGGCCGATGCACTGAGCCTTCCGCTCGGCACGGTCAAGACGCAACTCTATCGCGCGAAACAGCAGCTGCGACGAGTGTTGGAGACCGAACTTCGCTGAGCCTCAGGATTGAACCCCGAACCTGCAATCGGGAACCCGGAACGCAGCTATGTTCTGCGATGAAGCTCTCGACGCCATCGAGGCAATTGCCGCAGGCGATTTGACGCCGCAGGGTCGCGTTGCGCGGCATCTCGACTCCTGTCGACAGTGCGCAGCGGCGCTGGAGTCCGCGCGACGGCTCGACAAGATGCTGCATGCGCGCCCCGTACCCAAGCCACCGCAGCAGTTTACGTCGCGGACCATGGCCCGGGTCCGGCGCGCGCGATGGCGGCGTGAACAAGTCGTCGATGCCGGATTCAATCTCGCGTTGGGCCTGTTCGCGCTCGGCGTTGTCGTATGGGTCGGGCTGCTGCTGTTTCGCGGTGGACTGATGACATCGGTGAGCCCCGTCGCAGTGGCGCTGGTCCAGACCGGCGTGGTAAGCCTTGCACGGCGAGTGGCGCCGTCCCTACCACTGTATGGCGCGGCGACGGCCCTCGTCCTGAGTGCTCTCGCAATCTGGTGGTGGGCGGAAAGGGATGCCGCTCTCTAAAGCACGCGGTCACCCTCTTCGTCCCCTCCTGAAATGGGCCGGCGGCAAGCGACAGCTCCTCCCGCAGCTGCGCCCTTATTACCCCCGGGAGTTTGGCCGATACATTGAACCGTTCGTCGGAAGCGGGGCCGTATTCTTCGACCTGCACGCGACGGGGCGCCTACGCAGTCACGAAGCGATCCTGATCGATTCCAACGCCGATCTCATCGGGTGCTACACACTGGTGCGGGATCAGCCCGACGACGTGGCACGCGCACTCGGCGAGCTGGCGTCGGCTCACCAGCGGGCGGGGCGAAGACACTACTATGACGTGCGCGACGGGCGATTCAATCCGCTTCGCGATCGACGTCGATCGAGCAGCGGACGAATCCGCTACGACGCTGAACTGGCCGCGATGTTCATCTACCTGAATCGGACCGGGTTCAATGGCCTGTTCCGGCTCAACTCGAGCGGTGCGTTCAACGTGCCGGTCGGGAAGTACGAGCGGCCGAGCATTCCAGACAGGGCGCACATTCTCCGGGTCGCCGAGGCGCTCGCCAGTCCGCGAGTGCGCCTCGATCTCGGCTCCTTCGAAAAGTCGGCCGCCATCGCAGCCGCGGGTGATTTTCTCTACATAGACCCGCCGTACGCTCCGATCAGCCGGACCGCCAGCTTCACCTCTTACACCGCAGGGCGCTTCGACACATCGGATCAACGCCGCCTGCATACACTAGTCGTCAGCTTGGCCCTCCGCGGCTGTCATGTACTACTGAGCAACTCTACAGCCGCGGAAATCGAGTCGCTCTACGACGCCAACGGCTCGACGCGCGCCGCCGGACTCAAAGCCCGGCGCGTCTCGGCGCGCCGGGCCATCAACAGCAATGGTGCACGACGCGGCCCCGTCGAAGAGGTACTTGATCACAAACATTCGATGACCATCCTGCTGGGCACGCAGTTCTATCCGGGCCCCAGCCCAGCCATGCAGCGACAACAGCTGTCGCTCGAGGCCGTCAAGCGCCTTGCAGGCGTCGAACCAGTCAACGTCCAGTGGATGGCCGATGCCTACGAGGCTGGCGGCCTCGAGACCATCGCCGCCCTCAAACATGATTCCCGTTCGGTAACGGGTTCGCGCGGAAGACGGAAGCCGATCCTGCGTGAGGTCCTCGACACACTCGCTGCGGTCGCCGAAGAACGACGGCTTCGATACTTCGGGTTCTTCAACGCCGACATCGAGGTCACCCAGGCCGCGGTCGATACCATCCTAAACGGCCAGCGGCAGAGCTACGCCTTTTCCAGAATGGATTTCGACGAAAACGGCGACCGGGAAATCATGACGGCGGGATTGGACCTGTTCGCCTTCGACGTCAGCTGGTGGCGCACGAATCGGCACAGGTTTCGACCATATATTCTTGGCGAACGGTGTTTCGACAACGTTTTCGCGGCGATCATGATGTGTCACGGAGATGGCCTGATCCTCAATCGGCGCGGCGAGATCAGACACGAGGTCCATTCGACCGGTCGGTTCGGGGTGTTCGACGAGTACAACTGGTATCTGGCTACGCTCGATGCGCTGTACTTCAGCGTGTGGGTGAGGTACTGGGAGCGTCTCGCGCAGGCCCGGGCGCGTGGCGCGTCCCAAGCCGAGGAGCTCGAAATTCAGCGATCGGTATTTGTGTTGCAGCCGTCAATCCTGACCCGAGCGCGACACGCCGGTCGTTGCCTGAAGGCGCATTGGTGGTTCTATCGTCAGCGTGCACGATGGGGCCGCCGGGCCCTGCAGTCCAGTGCTCCCGCGCAATCATGACGCCGGTCCAAGAAGGGCACTACGCGCAACGGCAGCTCGGTTCGAGGTTGGCGGTCATCCGGTGGAGCCACGCGGCCCGCTTTCGTCAAGCCGCCAAGCTCGCCAAGGGGCGGCGCGGCGAGAAGTTGCTCGATTACGGATGTGGGGACGGGACGTTCATCGGCCAGGTCGCAGACACGTTCACCGCCTGCGTGGGCGCCGACATCTCGTCGGATCAAGTTGACGACTGCGAGACCCGATTCGCACAGGTTCCCAATGTCACGTTCTGCCATGTGCGCGAGCTCGCGGGCGATCGGCACTCCCGCGCCTACGGCGTCGTCACATGCATGGAAACGTTGGAGCACTGTCTCGAGCGAACCGTGGGAATCGTTCTGGCCGATCTAAACCGACTATGCGCACCCGACGGCATAGTCGTCATCAGTGTGCCGATCGAAACGGGACCGGTCTTTCTGATGAAGTACTTCGGGCGGAGGTTCGCCGCGTGGCGCGGCCTTCGAGAGTACGGAGACTACGAGACCTATTCACCGCGAGACGCGGCGCGCATGCTCATTGCGACTGAGCGCACGATTTTGGACCGGCCGGTGTACGGCGGTCCCGAATCGCCCTATCACTCGCACTATGGATTCAACTGGCGACAACTCCGGATGAAGATCGCGCAAGTCTTGGGAATAGAGCGGACGCTGTTCTCTCCGCTGCCGTTCTCGGGCGGGTGGTTCAGCAGTCAGGTGTGGTTCGTCTGCCGGCCCAGAGAGACAATGAAGATTTGAGGATGTGAGGATTTGAGAATCTGAGGATCTTGAGAATTTCAAAGTTTGAAGATGTGAGGATTAAGCGTGGCGAGTCGACTTTGACGGATTCTGAGATTCCTCAAATCCTCACATCCTCAAATTCTCACATCCTCAAATTCTCAAATCCTCAAATTCTCAGATTGGGGACGCACCCTTGTTTGTCAACCATTTGATGGCATGCTAGGCTGGTCTGCGAATCGCGAAAGTGGCGGAACTGGCAGACGCGCCGGACTTAGGATCCGGTAGCCGAAAGGCTTTGGGGGTTCAACTCCCCCCTTTCGCACCAATTCAAGCTTCCAGCTACCAGTTCCCAGCTACCAGTCATTGCAGGACGGCGCGGGCCGTCGAGTCCGCTGTTCACATGCGAGAGCCTGAAGCCGGAAACTAAGAAGGAATGAAGACAGAGTTCGTCGACGTCAACGAGACGCGCAAGAACGTGCGCGTCGAAATCCCCCGCGAAGTCGTCGACGCGGAAATCGAGCGTCATGCCCGCGACTTCTCGCGCAAAGCCCGCATTCCCGGCTTCCGGCCGGGCAAAGCGCCGACTCGGGTCATCAAGCAGCGGTTCAAGGAACAGATTCTCCACGACGTGGCGCAGGACCTGATCCCTCAAGCCGTCGACGAAGCCCTGCGCGAGCGCGGCGTGGAGGCGGTGGATGCGCCTGACATTCGCGACGTCTCAGTCGAGGAAGGTCATCCACTGACGTTTACGGCGTCGTTCGACACGCTGCCGCCGTTCGAGCCTGGTGACTACGCAACGCTCACGCTGAGGCGGCCGTCGAGCGCAGTCGAAGACGGCGCGACCGAGCAAGCGCTCCAGCGACTGCGCGAACGAGCGGCGCGCTCGGAGCCCATCGAAGGCCGAGGCATCATCGAGGGTGACACCGTGACCGTCGACCTCGAACGCCGCGACGCAGCCGAGCAGAGCGATATGCACCGCGACGTCAGCGTGGAGCTCGGAGCAGCGGCAAACCCGCCCGGCTTCGACGCGCAGTTATTGGGTCTCGAGGTCGGCGCAACGAAGACCTTTGATATTCATTATCCGGCCGACTACTCGATTACCGAACTCGCCAACACCGACGTTTCCTATACGGCGACCGTGAAGGCGATCAAGCGCCGGCACCTTCCAGAGCTCGACGACGAGTTCGCCAAGGACCTCGGGGCGTTCGAGACTCTCGAGGCGCTGCGCACCAGGGTCCGCGAGGATCTGGAGCACGAAGCCCGCCATGCCGCAGAACGCGAGGTTCGGGCCGGTTTGATGAAGCAGCTGGCGACGCGTGTGCCATTCGACGTGCCGCCGTCACTCGTCGATCGGGAGCTCGACCGACGGATCCAGGAGTTCGCGCACCGTCTCCTGGAGCAGAACATCAATCCGCGCGAGGCCAACATCGACTGGCACCAGCTTCGGGAGAGTCAGCGAGACAGCGCGCGCGAGGCGGTGGCGGCCACGTTGGTCATCGACGAGGTCGCGAGGCGCGAACAGATCGACCCCACGGGCGAAGAAGTCGAACGCGAGGTCGCGCGTTTCGCGGAGCGGACGGGGCGGACGGCGGCCGCGGTGCGGGCCGAGCTCGAAAAGGAGCAGGGGTTGTCGCGGGTACGAGCCGGGCTGCGACGAGAGAAGGCGATTGACTTCCTACTGGCCCGTGCTACAATTTCGACAGATCCGTAAGTAGAACTCCCCGCTCGCCATTTTCCCCGAACCAACCAGCAATTTTGCGATATGGGTGATCAGTTTCGAGACTCGCGTCTGCAACTCGTGCCGATGGTCGTCGAGCAGACGAATCGAGGCGAACGGGCCTACGACATCTTTTCCCGCCTTCTGAAGGACAACATCATCTTCATCGGGACCCCGATCGACGATACAGTCGCCAACCTGGCCATCGCCCAGATGCTCTTTCTCGAGGCGGAGGATCCTGACAAGGACATCCAGTTGTACATCAACAGCCCTGGCGGCTCGATTACGGCCGGGATGGCGATTTACGACACGATGCAGTTCATCAAACCGGACGTCCAGACTACCTGCATCGGGCAGGCGGCCTCGATGGCCGCAGTCTTGCTGGCAGCTGGGACGAAGGGCAAGCGGTTTTCGCTGCCCAATTCCCGTATTGTCATCCACCAGCCCCTGATGTCTGGTCTGGGAGGCCAAGCGACCGATATTGATATAGCAGCACGGGAGATCCTGCGGATGCGCGAGCGCATCAACGAAATTCTCGTGTTCCATACCGGACAGCCAATCAAGCGGATCCAGGACGATACCGAGCGCGACTACATCATGTCGGCCGACCAGGGCAAGGAATACGGTATCATTGATGATGTCATCCGGAAGAGGCCCAGTGCGTAGGCGTACCGAACCGCCCCGCATGGTCGCCTCGGGGCACTGGACCGCCCCTTCGAGCCTATGGTGAAAAAGAGCGGCGAAACCGAAGTCCTGCGGTGCTCCTTCTGTAACAAGGACCAGAACGACGTCCGCAAGCTCATCGCCGGGCCGACGGTGTTCATCTGCGACGAATGCGTCGAGGTCTGCAACGACATCATCGCGGACGACAACCGGTTCGAGAATCGGGGGACCAGGTCCTCGCTCCCGACGCCTCAAGAAATCAAGAAGTTCCTCGACGAGTACGTCATCGGCCAGGAACGAACCAAGAAGAAGCTGGCGGTCGCGGTCTACAACCACTACAAGCGGATCGAAATTCAGAAGCAGCCGCGCAGCCGCAACGATATCGAGCTGACCAAGTCGAACATTCTGTTGATCGGTCCGACCGGCACGGGGAAGACGCTGCTCGCGCAGACGCTCGCCAAGCTGCTCTCAGTGCCGTTCACGATCGTCGATGCCACGACCCTGACGGAAGCCGGCTACGTCGGCGAGGATGTCGAGAACATCATCCTCAAGCTGCTTCAGGCGGCAGGCGGCGATATCGAGAAGTGCCAGCAAGGGATCATCTACATCGACGAAGTCGACAAGATCTGCCGTAAGGACGAGAACCCGTCGATCACCCGCGATGTCTCGGGAGAGGGTGTTCAGCAGGCACTGCTCAAGATTCTCGAAGGCACGGTCGCCAATGTCCCGCCGCAGGGCGGCCGGAAGCATCCGCACCAGGAGTTCTTCCAGGTCGATACCACCAATATCCTCTTCATCTGCGGAGGAGCGTTCGTCGGCCTCGACAAGCAAATCGAGCGGCGCGCCGGCAAGAAGACGCTCGGCTTCAAGGCCGACGTCAAATCGATCCGGACGCGAGACATCGGTGCCACGCTCGAAAAGCTGGAACCGCAGGACCTCATCAAGTACGGGCTCATTCCCGAATTCGTCGGGCGGCTGCCGGTCATCGGCACGCTGCACGAGCTCGACAAGCCGGCGCTCGTGCAAATCCTGACGCAACCGCGCAACGCCATCACTCGCCAGTACATGAAGCTGTTCGAGGACCGAGAACGTCAAGCTGCGCTTCACCGACGACTCGCTGGATGCCATCGCCGAATCGGCGCTCGAACGGAAAATCGGCGCCCGCGGCCTTCGGATGATCATCGAAGACCTCATGCTGGACTTGATGTATCAGGTGCCGAACCAGAAGAAAGTCCGGGAAGTGACGATCACCCGAGAGGTCGTCCTGGCCAAGGACAAGCCCATTACGCTCATCGAAAAGGCCGGATAGCGACCAGCTCCTGGCTGCCAGCTCAGGCCGAGAGCTGGAAGCCGCAGGCTGATAGCTGCTCTTTATGGAAACCGCTTTGGAAGTCTACGAAACGTTGCCCATCGTCCCGCTTCGGGACGTTGTCGTATTCCCACACATGATGATGCCGTTCGTCATTGGACGGCCCTCGTCAACTCGGGCGCTCGAGCATGCGCTGATGAAGGACAAGCGCATCTTCCTGGCCGCCCAGCACGACGCATCGGTTGACGACCCTCGCCCGGAGGACATCTATACGATGGGCTGCGTCGCCAACATCGTCCAGAGCCTGAAGCTGCCCGACGGCAACATCAAAGTGCTCGTCGAGGGTGTCGATCGCGCGCGCGCCGTCGAATGGAAGGAAGACAAGGGCTTCTATCGGGTCGTGGTGAAGGTGCTGCCCAAACAGCGCGAGCCCGGCGCGGACGCCGAGAGCACGATGAGCCGTGTGGTGTCGCTCTTCGAGCAGTACGTCAAGCTGTCCAACAACCTGCATTACGACGCGATGATCGCGGCCGTGCGGGTCGACGACCCGGGCAAGCTCGCCGACACCATCGCGGCGCACCTGCTGGTCGGTGTGGATGAAAAGCAGAACCTGCTCGAAATCATCACTCCGCTCGAACGGCTGAACCGAATCGCCGGCATTCTCGAGATCGAGGTGGACAAGCTCCAGGTCGACCGCCGCATCCAATCTCGCGTCAAGAAGCAGATGGAGAAGGCGCAGAAGGAGTACTACCTCAACGAGAAGATGAAGGCGATCCAGAAGGAACTGGGCCGCAAGGACGAGAAGGGCAACGAAGTCGACGAGCTCAAGAAGAAGATCGAACAGGCGAAGATGCCGAAGGACGTCGAGGAAAAGGCGATCCAGGAGCTGAAGCGCCTAGAAGCGATGCCGCCGATGTCGGCGGAAGCGACCGTCTCCCGGAATTACCTCGACTGGCTCATCGCCGTGCCCTGGCACAAGAAGACGCGCGAGAGCCGCGACCTGAAGCGAGCCGAAGAAATCCTCCACGAAGATCATTACGGCCTCGAGAAGATCAAGGAACGCATTCTCGAGTTCCTGGCCGTGCGGGCCCTCGTCAAGAAGCCGAAGGCGACCATCCTCACCTTCTCGGGCCCCCCGGGGGTCGGCAAAACGTCGCTCGCCAAATCGATTGCGCGGGCGATGAATCGCAAGTTCGTGCGCCTCTCGCTCGGCGGCGTGCGCGACGAAGCCGAGATCCGTGGTCATCGCCGGACCTACATCGGCGCGTTCCCCGGTCAGATCATCCAGATGATGAAGAAGGCCGGGACGATGAACCCGGTATTCCTGCTCGACGAAGTCGACAAGATGTCGATGGACTTCCGCGGCGACCCGTCGGCGGCGCTCCTCGAGGTCCTCGATCCCGAGCAGAACCACACCTTCCTCGACCACTATCTCGACGTCGAATACGACCTGTCGAGCGTGATGTTCATCTGCACCGCCAACGTACTGCACACCATTCCACAGGCCCTGCGGGACCGGATGGAAGTGTTGCAGCTGGCCGGCTACACGGAGCTCGAAAAGATCGAGATCGCCAAGACCTTCCTGGCGCCCAAGGCCATCGAAGGGACCGGCCTGACGAAAGAGAACGTCAGCTTCACCGACGAGGCAATCCAGACCATCATCCAGCGCTACACGCGCGAGGCCGGTGTTCGGAACCTCGAGCGCGAAATCTCCTCCATCTGCCGCAAAGTCGCGCGAAAGGTCGTCGTCGAGGGCAAGGAGTTCGGCGAGGAGATCACGCCGGAAAAGGTGACGCAATATCTTGGCGTGCCGCGGTTCCGCAACACGATGGCCGAGGAAACCAACGAAATCGGCATTGCGACCGGGCTCGCCTGGACCGAGGTTGGCGGCGAGATCCTCGTCACCGAAGCGACGCTGATGCCAGGCAAGGGGCATCTGACGCTCACCGGCAAGCTTGGCGACGTCATGCAGGAGTCGGCACAAGCGGCCATGAGCTATGTGCGCTCGAAGGCCGAAGAGTTCGGGATCCCCAAGGAGTTCAACCGCAAGACCGACGTGCACGTCCATGTGCCGGAAGGCGCCATCCCGAAGGACGGGCCCTCGGCCGGGATCACGCTGGCGACGGCGCTCGTGTCGGCACTCGCCCGCGTCCCAGTTCGCAAAGACGTCGCAATGACGGGTGAGATCACGCTCCGCGGTAAAGTGCTGCCCATCGGCGGCGTCAAAGAAAAGGTGCTGGCCGCCCATCGGGCCGGCGTCAAGAATATCGTCCTGCCAAAGGACAACGAGAAAGACCTGGCGGATATCCCGAAGAACGTACTGGACACACTGAACATCTACATGGTCCAGACGATGGATGAAGTCCTGAAAATCGCGCTGACCGAATCGGTGGCAGGCCGCCTGGCAGAGGCGCCGGCAGAACCGGTCGACGGCGCAATCATCGACGACACCATTACTCATTGATCAGGACGGGAGACTGGGAGGCCAAAGAGTAGGAGAGCCCGCGAAGCGCGCCACCCCCCCAGCCTTGAGAGACCCAAGGCTCTGGCCTCTGTGAAGATCACAGCTGAATTCGTCAAGAGTGCCGCGGGCGAGAGCGATTTTCCGCATCAGGAGGCGCCGACCATTGCGCTCGTCGGGCGCTCGAATGTCGGCAAATCGAGTCTGATCAATGCACTCGTTCGGCAGAAGGTCGCGCGCACCAGCGCGACACCCGGCAAGACGCGGCTGGCGAACATTTATCGGTTGACGCGTGGAACGTCGTCACCGCTCTATCTGGTCGACCTGCCTGGCTTCGGATATGCACGCGGAGGGTCGTCTGGGTTTTCCCGGTCGGTCAGCGCCTACTTCGGTGGCGCCGCCGGCTCCCTTGAAGATGCGGCTCTTCCAAGCCGTAGCGAGAAGGGGACCCCCTTTCGCGGTGGGGGCGGAGCGTCGGGACGGATGAAAAAAGTCGCCCGGAACGGACCCATCGGGACCGCGGCGCTCTTGGTCGTCGACCTAAGACATCCCGGGCTCGAGAACGATATTCAGGCATGGACCTGGCTGAAGGACGTCACACCGAGTCGCGCCGTCGTCGCGACCAAGACCGACAAGCTCGCGCGCGGCGAACGGATCCGCGCCCTGAGAGAACTTGAATCCGTTTTTGAAGATCCCGTGCTGCCGGTTTCGGCCGTCACGGGCGAAGGACTGGATGACCTGTGGAAACTGATCGACACACTGACCCGCAACCCCAAGCCGAGGGCGCTCAGCCCCAACCGCCGCGCGGAAACGGCGCCGCCGCGCCGCCCGAACGGATAGAGCGCATCGATCTGGCGACGCTCAAAGACATGAGCGTCGGTGCCCTCACCAAGATCGCGAAACAGCTCGAGGTGCCTGGCGCCACCGGCATGCGCAAGCAGGAGCTGATCTTCGAGATCCTGAAAGCGCGCGCCGAGAAGAGCGGGCTCATTTTCTCGGAAGGGGTATCGAGACGCTGCCCGACGGCTTTGGGTTCCTCCGGGCGCCCGACTACAACTACCTGCCCGGGCCCGACGATATCTACGTATCGCCCTCGCAGATTCGCAAGTTCGACCTTCACACCGGCGACACGGTGTCGGGCCAGATCAGGCCGCCCAAGGACGGCGAGCGCTACTTTGCCCTGATCAAGGTCGAAGCGGTGAATTTCGAGCCGCCGGAGCGGGCCCGCGAAAAGGTCTTCTTCGAGAACCTCACGCCGCTGTACCCGCAGAACCGCATCTCGCTCGAAACCGAAGGCGAGAATCTTTCTGCGCGTGTGCTCGACTTGATGGTGCCGATCGGCAAAGGCCAGCGCGGGCTGATCGTGGCGCCGCCGCGCACCGGCAAGACGATGCTGCTGCAGAACATCGCCAACAGCATCACGAAGAATCATCCCGAGGTATACCTGATCGTCCTGCTCATCGACGAACGTCCGGAAGAAGTGACCGACATGCAGCGTTCGGTGCAAGGCGAGGTGATCTCGTCGACCTTCGACGAGCCCGCCCAGCGCCACGTGCAGGTTGCCGAGATGGTCATCGAGAAAGCGAAGCGGCTCGTCGAGCACAAGAAAGACGTCGTCATTCTGCTCGACTCCATCACGCGGCTCGCTCGCGCCTACAACACCATCGTGCCGCCATCGGGCAAAGTGCTGTCCGGCGGAGTCGACAGCAACGCCCTCCAGCGCCCGAAGCGTTTCTTCGGCGCCGCCCGCAACATCGAGGAAGGCGGATCGCTCACGATCATGGCAACTGCCCTCGTCGACACCGGCTCGAGGATGGACGAGGTCATCTTCGAGGAGTTCAAGGGCACCGGCAACCTCGAGATCCACCTCGATCGCAAGCTCACCGATCGCCGAGTGTTCCCCTCGATCGACATTCAGAAGAGCGGCACGCGCAAGGAAGAGCTCCTCATTCCGAAGGACGATCTCAACCGCGTGTGGGTCCTCCGGAAAGTCCTGACACCGTTGTCGCCGGTCGAGGCGATGGAGCTCCTGCTGTCGAAAATGGCCAAGACCAAGACCAACCAGGACTTCCTCTCGTCGATGTCCAACGGCAAGGGCTGACCGACGTGCGTGCCGCCTGAGCGTGACGGGCTATAATGGAATGTTGCAAGCGAACCCAAGGAGCACGTTGTGAAGGAAGGCATTCATCCCAAGTATTACGACGTCGAGGCCCGGTGCGCGTGCGGGCACACGTTCAAGACCCGCTCGACCAAGCCCGAGCTGCATCTGGAGATCTGCTCGAACTGCCACCCGTTCTTCACCGGCCGGCAGAAACTGATCGATACAGAGGGCCGCGTCGAACGTTTCACCAAGAAGTTCGGGGCACAGACGTCTGAGAGTCGCAAGAAGGCCGCGAAAGCCAAGAAAGAAACTCCGGCGGCGACCCGCTAGGCTTCGAACCCCACATCCGAAGCCTCGGTGAAATTCAGCCTCGAGGCTTCAAACTGCAGGCCCTTCATCTTTCTCTGAATTCGACCGAGTCGATGGCGCACGGCCTCATTCCAGGTCGAGTGCGCGCTATCCTTCAAGCTCCGTAAGGCGAACGCCTGTGCCGTCACGAGGTCGCGAACGCGATGCTCGTGGTGGATTGCGAGAGCTTCGCTCGCTTCGGAAATCCGATCCTCGGGGCAGGCGCCAAAATCGAGTATCTGCTGCCAATAGTCTGCCGCCTCATCAAAGCGGTGCGACCGTCGCGACGCCCTGGCCAGAGCACGTAACGCGTCCAGATGAGGCTTGGATGAACCGGACACCAATCCGGACAGTTCAATCACGCGCTCGTAGGCGGCCTTCGCCAGCCCCTCGAGCCCGGCTCGCGCGTAGATCCCGGCGAGGGCAAGGGCCTCGCGGGGATGGCTCGTGTGTTTGGGTCCCAATCGCACGAGCTCCATCACCCGCATCGTCAACCTGGCGAGTGTCAACAGGTCGAAGCGATTGTGTTCGAGCACAGACCGCAACGAACGCGCGTCGCCAGTGCGCAGAAAGTGGAAATACCGGGACGGGATCTCGAATCCCGGCACGTCCCGCCGACGACGAGTTCCAAGGAGCTGTTGTTCGAGTGCGAGAAGGGAGCAGCCTGACTCATGACCGTCGCCGCTGCCGGTCGGCCGCACCCCGGCCGCTCGCGTGGACGTAGGAGTGCTGCCGGCGCCCCAGAAGCGACGCGCCACGTGCAGCATGTCCAGGTGCGGTAATCGAGCGCCGAACCACTCGAGTCGATGGTAGAGAAATCGTGATTCGAGCAGCGATGCGTCAAAGCTCTTCCCGTTGAAGCTCACAAGCAAGCCTGCGGGAGCCATCTCGAGAGCGATCGACTTCAGCAGCGACGACTCATCGGCGAGTCGAACCAGCATGTACTGGCGCGTCACGAATGTGCCTGTGCCTTCGAACCAGCCGCAACCGACGAGAAACGCATAGGTGCCCGCGCCGCCGCTCAACCCGGTCGTTTCGAGGTCGAAGAAGATGAAAGGGGCCTGGACGGGTGCACCAATCAGGAGTCGGGCGGCGTGGCTGGCGTCCTCGAGGCGGCCCACCTCGGCACCCATGGCCTGGCCACCGAACGTGTCTGCCGGTCCAAGCCGATTCTCAACCACGAAACATGAGAAGTCGCCGACCTGGCGCCAAGCGCCGCCGAGAACAGATTCGAGGCTCCCGGTCTTCTCGGCCGGCGGTTCCTGAGGCTGGAGCAGCTCGGGTGCTCTCGCACCGGGCGTGCCCAGAACCGCTCGGATTCGATCGGCCAGCCTGGTCACGCCGACCTCGCCTCCACGCCATCTCCATTTTCCACAGCTGCGTCGACGAGCAGCGCATCGAGAATGCGGAGCGCTGCCGATTTGGCGAGAGGCCCGGTATCACCCACCGGCCCGACACAGCCCGGACACCCGCTTTCGCATTCACACTCCGCAATGAGACGGCGCGTGCTCGTCAGCAGCTCGAGGTGCAGCCGAAAGAGCGGCTCACTGAAGCCGATTCCGCCAGGATAGTTGTCGTAGACAAACAACCGCGCGTCCTGGTTTGCCGAAATCTCCGGACGGCGCCGGTCGGATGCCTGGACTTGCGCGCCGGTATCGATGGAAATACCGATGTCGTGGCGGTCGCACATCAGCAGGAGCTGCGCGACTTGCCGCATGGCGTACGCGAGGCCGACCACGCCGTCGCGTCGATCGTCGGCAGCAAAGGGCAACGCCGCCAGCGTGCCTGCCGGAATCGTCAGCCAGTACCATGTCGTGTGCATCTGCTGTTCGGGAAGATCCAGTTCGCCAGAACCGACGTTTTCGTTCGTGTAGAACTTGATCTTCTTGAAGCCAACCACACGGGATACGACGTGGACCTCTCCATGCGCCCGCGGAGCCGCCTGGGTTTCCGCAAAGGTATCCAGAATCGTGACGCGCGTGTACGTAATCGCGTCCGTGTAATAGTCGCAATCCACCTCCTTCACGAAAGCCTTGCGCCCATCGAAGTCGAGCTTTTCCACCTGATAGAGTCGCGCCTCGATGAGGTAGATCGCTTTCGGGTGCAGCGTCGCCGGGCCGCTCGTGAAATCCGTTTCTCCGATGATCCGCGTCTCGTGTGTCGTGTCGACGACGACGAAGTTGTCCGACGAGATTGAGCGCAAGCTGACCGCATCGGCCGGATATGACTCGCTGGTCCACGTCCACTGCGCCTCGAGCTCGTCGTCCTCGGCCTCGGAAACACGGCCTCCGTGCCCGGTGCGGTGAACCAACCCTTGCTCGGCCAGGATTCCGAGAATCTCCTGCAGGCCGTGCTTGCCGAAAGCCTCGCTCGTGCTGAACGGCAGCTCGAAGGCTGCGCACTTGATGTGATCGACGAGGATGTGGAGATTATCCGGGTCGATGAGTGCGCGTTCGGGGGACGCGTCGAAGAAGTATGACGGGTTCCGGACGATGAATTGGTCGAGCGGGGCGCTGCTGGCCACCATGACCGCGGCTGAACGGCTCGTCCGCCGCCCCGCCCGTCCGGCTCGCTGCCATGTCGCGGCGATCGTTCCCGGATAGCCTGCCATCACGGACACGTCGAGGGCGCCGATATCGATGCCAAGTTCGAGCGCATTGGTCGACACGACGGCACGCACCGCACCGTCGCGCAAGCCTTTCTCAATCTCCCGGCGACGGTTCGGAAGGTAGCCACCGCGATAGCCGCGAATCCGCTCCCGCCCCCCCGGGACCTCCTCGAAATCGTCCTTCAAGTACGTCGTCAGAATCTCGGTCGCGAGCCGGCTTTGCGCGAAGACGATCAGCTGGAGACCGCGCCTCAAGAACTCCGACGCGACGCGGCGCGCCTCGGTGAGATAGGAGCGGCGGATGCCAAGCTGGTGGTTGACCACCGGTGGATTGACGAAGACGAAGAACTTCTCGCCCCGTGGTGCACCGTTCTCGTCGACGACCTCGAACGGCCGTTCGGTGAGGCGTTCGGCGAGTTCGCGCGGGTTGGCAATCGTGGCCGAGGAGCAGAGAAAAGTCGGGCTTGATCCGTAGTGGCGACAGATGCGACGGAGCCGTCGCAGCACGTTGGCGAGATGGCTTCCAAACACCCCGCGATACGCGTGCAACTCATCGATGACCACATACCGCAAGTTCTCGAACAGCTTGGCCCAACGTGGATGATGAGGCAGGATGCCAGAGTGGAGCATGTCGGGATTGCTCAGCACGACATGCGCGCGGGCCCGAATCGCACGCCGGGCATCTTGAGGCGTGTCGCCGTCGTAAGTGAACACACCGACCTGTTCACCACACCCGTCGGCAAGACGTTCACACATGGCCTGCAGTTCTGCGAGCTGATCCTGGGCAAGCGCCTTCGTGGGGAAGAGATAGAGCGCACGGCTCGCCGGGTCCTGGAGAATCGAATTGAGAACCGGAGCGTTGTAACAAAGCGTCTTGCCGGAGGCAGTCGGCGTGATGACGACTACGTCGCGACGAGCGAGCGCGTGAGTGATGAACCGCGCCTGGTGCGTGTATAGCTCAGAGATCCCGCGCGAAACGAGCGCCTCTTGCAGTCGGTGATCGAGTGTTTCAGGGAATGCCGCGTACTGTGCGGCGAGCGATGGCAAACGCCTCAGTGCCGTTACGTGCAATTCAGGCGAATCAGGCCGATCGAGACGTCGGCCCGGCGCCAGTCGGTCGAGAGCTTCACCCAGGGCGCTATCCCGGCCCGCTCTAACCATCAGCGCGGCGGCTTCGCCTTCGTTGCGCTCCAGCATGGGTGGGGATCGTAGCAGCCGGTTTCCAGGCGATCAAGAGGTGAAAGTGCACCTGGACGAGGCCAAATCAAATCAGGGAGCGAGACTGGCAGCCGTCAACCGGGATGCTTGCGCCGCTAATCCAACTGGCGCGCGGCGAGGCCAGGAAGGCGACGACCGAGCCGACCTCCTCGGGCCGACCGAAGCGTCCGAACGGCAATTCTTGTCGAATGAATTCGGCGATCGCTGCCGGATCTTCCTGCTGTCGTCGGTGCCACGAGCCGCCCGGAAACAGAATGGAACCGGGCGCAACGCTATTGACGCGAATGCCGTCTCTCGCCAACTGCTGAGCCATTGATTTCGCCAGACTGATCTCGGCTGCCTTCACGGCGTTGTACGCCATCCGGCCCCCTGATTCCCGTCCCCAAATCGACGCGATGACCACAATGGCGCCGCCGCCACGGCGCCGCATGTGGGGAACAGCGAGACGCGAGGCACGAATGGCTGGAAACAACGTCTGATCGAGCGCTTCACGCCATTCTGCGTCGCTTGTCTCGGTGATGGTGCCGCCACGAGCCAGGCCGACGTTGTTGACCAGAATGTCGATGCCTCCGAACGTCTCGACCGTGCGAGTGACGACGTCCTCGACCCCCTGCTCCGACGCCAGATTGGCTGGGACGGGCAGGACATGGGCGGAACTTCGAGCCAACCGACGCAGCGCGGCGGCCGCCTCGCCGAGCCCAGCTTCACCTCGAGCGCAGATGGTGACTCGGCAACCCGCTTCGACGAGTGCGGTCGCGCTGGCCAGGCCGAGGCCCCGACTCGAGCCCGTGATGATGGCAATCCTGTCGTCGAGACCGAGGTCCAATCACCGGCCTCCCCGGCCCGTGAGGTCATTCAGCGACCAATCGAATGGCTTGAAGGCAACCTTGAACTGATTCTTGGCCAGGTACTCTTTCTCTGTGGGGAGGAGTTTCCCTTCGACAAACGCCAGTACGGCGCGCTCGATAGGGCTTCTCGCGGAAAACGAAGCGGGCGCGCCTGTCGCATACTTACCGATGAAATCGTCCGCTCGCCACGAAAAAACGGAGCTGACGTTTACCAGATCGCGTTCGGCGTCGACTGAAAAACAGGTGGTCCGCGTGGGACACTCCGCGGCTACTTCCGCGAGCTGGGCTTCGAGCTTGTCCGCGGCGTACACCTCACTGCGCAGTCGTGGACTGCCGAGTGCCCCACGGCCCATCGCGAGAAAGATTCTCGGGTCGCCAAAGCCCGCCAGGACCGTCTGCTCGATCTGATCCAGCGTCATCGTCCGGCCTGCCACACGATGACGAGTCTGTTCGAAGGCACCAGCGATCTGTCTGATGCTCTGTGGAGGGTAGTTCGAGGTCCGCTGGCCGATCGGGTAATGATCGATCACCGTTCGCAACACGAGCGCGTTGTAAGCGTTCAGCCAGAAGGCGATCTGCTCGGCGCGTGCGATGCCATCGACGGACGCGCCCCCTAGAGCTGAGATGTATGCATCGAGCAGTGCGCGGTCCTGTCTGAGAGCTCGGTAGTACACCATCCCGTCGCGAACGTACAAGTCGAGGATCTGATCGAACCCCTTACTGCGCGCCGCGTCCACGGGGGGGGCTTGAGCAGATGGCTTCGGCATGCACACCAGGACAAGAGCGATCACAATCGCAAGACGCATAATCGTTCGACTATACCCGATACTCGAGGAACCGCGCGAGCGCGAGATTGAAATCCGCCGGCTGCTCCATGTTCGACATGTGCCCCGCGTCCGGCACTACGGCAAGCTCAGCATGGGCGATCCCGCGTTGGATGTCCTGGCTGAAGGCTGGAGGCGTCAGAGCATCCTGGTCTCCCACGACAATCAAAGTCGGACAATGAATGTGAGACAGCAGCGGCGTGGAGTCCGGGCGAGACATGAGCGCCATGATGGCGCCCGCAATCGTCTCAGACGAATTCGAGAGGATGAGTCGCCGCATCTCGGCGACCACGTTGGGTCGGAGGCGCCGGGTCGAATCGCACACGAGCTTCGTCAAGAGATCATCGACGATTGCAGCCGGGCCTTTTTCCCGCACGAGTTGCAGCATTCGCTTGCGACCCTCGACGCCTTCGGGCGAGTCCGCTTGAGCGCGCGTGTCTGCCAGGACCAGCCCGCGAAAGTATCGTGGCGCATGACGAAACATGGCGAAGGCAATATATCCGCCCATCGACAACCCGCCGATGACCGCCTCCTGAATGTGAAGCTCATCGAGCAAGTCGATGACGTCGCCCGCGTAGTCGTCCATCGACGTCGCGGCGATCTCGGCAGGAGGGCCTTCAAAACCGCGTAGTTGCGGGGCGATGACGTGCCAGCCACGCTCGGCCAGCTCCAGTTGCGGCTCCCACATGCTCGGGCCGAGCGGAAATCCGTGGATCAGGACGAGAGTGCCTTTCGAACGCCGCGCGCCGCCAGGCCCCGAGCTGCCAGGAAACGCGGCCTGGCGCGGCACTGCCTCGAGGTAGCGGACCCGACCTAGCGTCTGCACGGGGTGATTGTCGGCGTTTCGGGTTCGCTCTGTCGAGCCGTCGCAGGATCCCAGACCTACTCAATCCGACTACGACACACGGCGGGTTACATGGCACGCGATCGGTCGAGCATCATGGCGCGGTCAGGCCGCTTGCGACCGTGCGGCGGGTGCGCGAACCTGGCCAGGCACGGACAGATCCAATCCAGTCGAGCCCAGCCGAAAGCGGCGGGTCCACCAGCTCCGACGCCCGATCACGCCTTCGAGTGTGCCGCTCCCGATGCTGATGTCCAAGCCGCTCAATCGGCCGAGATCGCGTCCACCTCTCAGAATGTGGGCGGCGTGGCCCAGGATCACCGCGCCGACCTGACGCTCGTCGTCGCCCGGCGTATAGGGGCGGATTTCGATCTCCCGGGGTTCGACGAGCACGCTCTCGAACGGGCGCATCATGGCGTGGTTCCCCAATTCGCCATCGGTGCTGAAGATGACTTGACGAACCTGGTGGGTGGTGGGATCGAGCTCGAAGCCGGCGAGTCGCCCGACGTGTTGACCGTACCTCGCGAACGTTGGTTCCAAAGAGCAACTCCACGTGGCACCTCCGTCCTCGCCAACGTTGCTCGGGATAGCTTAAGGAGAAAGCGGGTCTGCCTCAACGGAAAATCGCGCGTCGAGCATCGAGTCAATCGAAACTCAGCCGTTGAGGTCGCAGCAAGTCAGCGCTCATGTTGACACGACGTCAGCGTGCAAGAATTCGCACAACTACGCGCTCTGAATTCGTCGATGTGCTCGTCGCCAGTAACGCCCTTCATGCATGATCCATTCATCGCGTCTCCACAGCTGGCGACATGCGAACAATGACAGTGCGTCGCGTCGTGTCTATCGGCGCGGATCTACGCTACGACGGCCTCGAAGTGAGCTTCCCAAGGCCGGCCGTCGAGGAACGTCGGTCGGTCGCACCCAAGGGCCGCCAGGATCGTGGGGGCGATGCCAAGGAGACCTGCGCCGTTGAGCGACGAGCCGGCGATGACGTCGGGCGCCACCCACCAGCCGTACGAATTGACCGAGTGATCACCCATGCGGCGCGCCCAGCGACTTCCGATCGGAATGCGGATCAGGCCCACCCGCGGCGACTCACAGGCTTCGATCAGGCCCAGATCGTTTCTGAACGCGACGATGGCATCCGGAACATCCGGATGATGCTCGGTGCCGAACGCCTCGGCAGCCGTCCGCACGTAGTCGACCACAACTTGGCCAGTGCGCGGATCGCGGAGGGCGAACAACTCGCGTCGGATCTCCTCGAGCAGCGCAGCCGCGGCATTGCCCGGCTCTACGCACCCGTACGGCTCGCGGCCGCGCACGTTCAGTCGAATCGCAGCGATCGTATTGTTGGGCAAGTACGCGGCTTTCGTCGATGGCGACTCGAGAGGAAAGAACATCGCCGCGCCGCGCTGCTGGAGCGGTCGCAGCAAAGCACGTACACGCCTGCGTTCGACCACATGAGTGGTGAGGTAGTCCCAGTAGCGCCGCGGTATTGCGTGTTTTATCGCGGTCTGGGCCCGTCGCATCCGTCCTCGGCCGCGTCCGGCGTCCGATCCGAGGCCGAGGCGGGCCAGGAACTCCGGCACGAGCTGGTAGCCGGCGAAATAGGGGCCCATCCCGTGACTCGCCACGACAATCGTTGTGGTCGGGCCAGCTGCGTCGACGAGCTGCCCCACCGCACGATCCAGCCGCCGGTACACGGTGTCCAGTGCATGCCGGAGCTCGATCGGCGCCGATCGGTCGTGCGCCCAGTGCCCGGGATCTGCCAGATGCCAGAACCAGTGGCCGGCGCAGTGCGATTCCGTGAAGCTGCAGGCGAAGAGATCCCAGTCTTCTCGCCGAGCCAGGTCCACGAGCAGAGCAGTCTTTCTGTCGATGCCAGTGAGTAGATCGTTCAACAGGGTCAGCAAGGCCCGTCGGCTGCTTCCATAGTGATCGCAGCTGCCGACCGGATGTCGGCCATGCCGCCGCTCTAACGCCTCGAGCAAACCCGCCGGATGTGAGGCCCTTCCGAAATGGCGATCGTGGATGCCGTACTCCGCAATCTGCACGCCATTGATCGCCCGCACCGGTGCCATGTGGGGTAAATCGACCACAGCGACCCGGCAACCAGAGTCGCTCGCAAGATTGTAGAAGGAGGGATCACCCTCGACGTCAGCCGCCGTGATGGGGCGTGGAGCGGCATCGCCTGTGAACAATTGACGAGGATGGAAGTATCGGGGCAGGCGACCGACGCTTACGCCCGAAATGATCTCGGGCCACACTGCTCCCGGGAGCGTGCGCATCGAGTTTGCGAGCGGACCCGACGCGCCGACCACCGCAAGGCGGCAAAGTGTCGGCAGTTGCCCGCTCGCCATCCCTGCGCGGAGCAGGGTCGGCTCGGCAGCATCGAGGCCGATGAACATTACCCGTGCGGACAGGTCAGCCTCCGGCCACTCGAGCCTACACACCCCGCAGGCATTTCACGGCCCGCACCAGGCGGAATGGCAGAAACGCCATTGCAGCAATGCCATGGCACAGGGACGCCCCAAGGATTCAGCTCGTTGTTGAGACAGGAACTCCGGCAGAATCAGACGACGAAAATCGTCGCTGACCCGAGAGGATCAGCGACGATTCGATATGACGAACGGTCGGTTGGCCCGAATCCTTACGCGCACCCGCTCGTATTGCCGCAATTCACGCATTTGTAGCACGCACCGCTGCGGATCATGATCGAACCGCAGGTCGAGCACGGAGGAGCGTCCTCTTGATTCTGGATAGTCGAGAACGGCGTTGTGGCAACGCGGCGTACGGGGGCACTCGACTCTTCCGTCATCGCAGCCGGCTGACTGGCGTCGGTCGCCTCTTCGATCTCCCGACCGTTCACCCCGGCATAGAACTGCGCTTCTGGCGACAGAAATTTCGTGGCCAGCCACCGGAAGATGTAGTCGACAATCGACTTGGCGAAGCGAATTTCGGGATTGCGCGTCATGCCGGACGGCTCGAAGCGCACATGGCTGAACTTGTCCACCAGAGCCTGAAGCGGCACGCCGTATTGAAGTGCATACGAGATGGCTTGGGCGAACGCGTCGGCAAAGCCTGAGATCGTCGAGCCTTCCTTGGCCATGACGAGGAAAATCTCGCCAGGCTGGCCATCTTCGAAGAGGCCGACGGTGATGTAGCCTTCGTGACCGGCGATGTCGAACTTGTGGGTGATGGCCTTGCGTTCGTCCGGCAGTTTCCGACGGACCGGCCCCGTCGTCCCGCGGACTGCCGGCGACGATTCACTCGCCTCGGCAACCTTGTCCTTCGACGTGTTGAGTGGCTGCGTCCGCTTGCTTCCATCGCGATAGATCGAGATGGCCTTCGCCCCCAACTTCCAGGACTGAATGTAGGCCTGCATGATCTCGTCGATCGTCGCCTCTTTCGGCACGTTGACGGTCTTGCTGATCGCACCGGAGATGAAGGGCTGCGTCGCACCCATCATCTTGATGTGACCCATGTAATGAATCGAGCGGCTCCCCTTCGCCGCTTTGAACGCGCAGTCGAACACCGGCAAGTGCGATTCCTTGAGCCCCGGCGCCCCTTCAATCGTCTCATTCTGGTCGATGTAATCGACGATCGCCTCGACTTGCGGCTGGGTGTAGCCGAGCCTCCTAAGGGCCATCGGCACAGTCTGATTGACGATCTTCATCAACCCCCCGCCCACCAGCTTCTTGTACTTCACGAGCGCGATATCAGGCTCGACCCCGGTGGTGTCGCAATCCATCATGAAGCCGATCGTGCCGGTCGGCGCGAGCACGGTCGCTTGCGCGTTGCGGAAGCCGAACTGCTCCCCCAGATCCACCGTGTCGTCCCAGGAGCTTCTGGCAGCCGAGTAGAGGTCTGACGGCACGTTACGCGCATTCACGTCGCGCAACGCATCCCGATGTTTGCGCATCACGCGGAGGAACGGCTCGCGGTTCTTCTCGTAGCCCGCAAACGGCCCGCCATGATCGCGTGCGATGCGCGCCGATTGCGCGTACGCTTCCCCGGTCATCATTGCCGTCAGCGCGGCCGCGTAATCGCGTCCTGCGTCGCTGTCGTAAGGCAATCCGCGGGACATCAGCAGCGCTCCGAGGTTCGCGTACCCGAGGCCAAGCGGGCGGTAGGCGTGACTGTTGCGGCCGATGGTGTCGGTCGGATAGCTGGCGTTGTCGACGATGATCTCCTGTGCCGTGATCAGCGTGCGAATGGCCGCTTTGTACGCCACCACGTCGAACTCGCCGTCGGCCCTCAGGAATTTCATCAGGTTGATCGATGCCAGATTGCATGCCGAGTCGTTGAGGAACATGTACTCGGAGCACGGGTTGCTCGCGTAAATGCGATCGGTCTCCGGACAGGTGTGCCACTCGTTGATCGTCGTATCGAACTGCATGCCCGGATCACCGCAGACGTGGGTCCCTTCGGAGATGAGGCGCATCAGGTCGCGCGAGCCGTACGTGTCGATCACACGATCCGGATCGGTGACGGCGTGCGTCTCCCACTTTCCGTCGTCCAATACCGCGCGCATGAAGTCGTCGGTCACGCGCACGCTGTTGTTGGAATTCTGGAAGAAGACCGACGAGTACGCCGGGCCGGTGAACGAGCCGTCGTAGCCGGCGTCGATCAGCGCCCAGGCCTTCTTCTCTTCCTCCACTTTGCAGTTGATGAACTCGACGATGTCGGGGTGATCGGCGTTGAGGATGACCATCTTCGCCGCTCTTCGGGTCTTCCCACCGGATTTGATCACGCCGGCGAAGGCGTCGTACCCCTTCATGAACGACACCGGACCCGACGCAGTGCCGCCGCCTGCAAGCAACTCTTTCGACGAGCGAATCGGCGACAGGTTGGTGCCGGTACCCGAGCCGAACTTGAAGAGCATCCCTTCGGTCTTCGCGAGAGACAGAATGGAGCCCATCGTGTCTTCGACCGAATTGATGAAGCAGGCAGAACACTGCGGCGCGGCCTCGAATCCACAGTTGAACCACACCGGACTGTTGAAGGCGGCCTTCTGGTAGATGAGGATGTGCTTCAGATCGTCGCTGAACGCATCGAGATCGCTCGCGCTCGCGAAGTACTTTTGCGCGCGCGCCCACTCTGTGATCGTGTTGACGACTCGACCGACGAGCTGCCGTACGCTGCGCTCTCGCCCGGGCGTGCCAATCTGCCCGCGAAAATACTTCGAGACCACGATATTCGTCGCTTGCTGGGACCAGGGCTTGGGGATTTCGACGTCACGCTGCTCGAAGACGACCTCTCCGCGCTCGTTGCCAATGACCGCAGCGCGAACCTCCCATTCGACCTCATCGAACGGATCGACGCCTTCCTCGGTGAAGAAGCGCGGGAACGACAGGCCTGAACTCGTCGAGCGACTCGACCCTGGACCCGGCGACCGCGTCAACGCCCGCGACTTGCCGGTATCGACCATGGTATCCGAAGCGCCTGGCGCGCTCGTGCCTCCACTACCCTCAACCGGTTGCTGACCCGCGCCCGCAGCTTGGTAGGCAGAGCCTTCTTTCATACCCCCTCCAATTTGGACTCCGGGGACCTGCCCCCGGATCTCAGCCGCTTTCCGCCCCGAAAGCGACTTGGATCATGGGTTGGATTCGCGTGCGGGCTGTCCTGATTACGGGAAAGCATCCGCCGTGGACCTTGCGAGAAGCTGGGAGATCCTCGCTCGTTCGCCTGTTCGCGATAGGCCGAACACTATGCGCCCAGCGAGACAGTTTGTCAAGCAGGTACATACAACATATTGTGCTTCTCTTTTAGGGCAGTCGCAAGATGTCGACGTTGTGGACGTCTGTGGAAATTCTTGTCGGTGGCCGGATTCACACGTCAAGCCACCAGAAATCGATGCCAGCCGACTGAATGTCGAGTGGGGTCAGCGTCCCGCGAGCTGGATGGCGAGGGCGAGCGCCTTGTCCGCCAGGTTCCGGGCAAACAGGAGATTCCGCGTGCGCGGCTCCAGAGCTTCTTCAGCTTGCCGGATGAAGCGAATCGCCGAGTCGTACTGAGTTCGACCGTCGGAGCTCAACGCACGATAGTTGACGCGACCGAGGTCGTTGTTCGCACGGAGCAAGAGGCCACGGATCGTGCGTTCGACTTCGACCTCTTCGACCGTCGGCGTGGTCTGGAGCGTAGTCGTTCGTGGCGGTTCCTCGCCTGTCTTGGGAGCCTCGATGAGCGGGGCTTCGGGTTTCGGCGGTTCCGGCCTGGCTGTACGTGGAGCCTGGCGTTCCGGCGGCGGTATTGGCTGGTGCGGAGGCTCTTCCACGAGAGCTACCGGTGGCGGGACAACGGCCTCGACCGTTTCGACAACGCGGGGCGGAGGCGATGGCATTTCGAGCCTCGGCGAATCCACCACACCCTTGGCACTTGCACCCAAGCAACCAGAGAAGCTCGCCGCCAGCATCGACAACGCTACGCGCATACCCGTCGTGCGGCTTCTCATACTCGCAGCTAGGCCTGTGGAAGAAACATCCTGAACGTCGTGCCAGTCCCTGGAGTCGACTCTACCTCAATCTCGCCGTCGTGCATCTGAATTGTTCGATAAACCATGGACAGACCGATTCCACTTCCCTTGACTCTCGTCGTGAAATACAGGTCAAAAATGCGAGCGAGATGTTCGGGCTTGATGCCTATGCCGGTGTCGGTGAACGAGATAGCCACCCTGCGGTCTCGAGCGGCCTCGCACCGAACTCGAAGCGTCCCGCCGTTCGGCATCGCCTGGCACGCGTTGAGCGCGAGATTGAGAAACGCCTGACGTAACATCGCCGGGTCGCCGTTCACATCGGGAACGCCGTTGCATTCGACGTCCAGTGTGACTGCCGTGCGCATCGCCTCGGGCTGGACAATCGGGACGACCTCTTCCAGGAGCGGTTTGAGCCGCACCGGCTGCAACTTCAAGTCCTCGGTCCGTGTGAACTTGAGGAAGCCCTGCACGACTTCATCCAGCCTGCGGATCTCTTGGGCGATCACGTCGACATGCTGGAGAGCCTTGTCGCTGTCGACGGGCTGAGGCGCTGCCTGGACCGCGACGCCACGCGCACCGGCGCCGGCGACGCCGCGAATCATCGCCGGCTTGCCGGAGAACTGCTGCCGGAGCAACTCGAGATGAATCATCATCGCATTGAGCGGGTTCTTCACTTCGTGGGCCACGCCCGCGGACAAGCGGCCAAGGGCGACCAACTTTCGAGAGTAGCGGAGCGTCGATTGCACCTGGCCGAGGTACTCGAGGTTCCGAGCAATCAGCATCACCCCGACGAGTTCGCCGGCCGGATCGCTGACCGCGTGCGTGATGATCAAACGTTCGAACGTCCCCTGATCCCCGGCGGATGCCGGGCCGCGGTCTCGCTTCTCCCCGAAGCTCACCGAAATGGGACCGAGCGACTGGCGAGTGCCGAGGGTCTGTTCGGCAAGCCGCCGCAGCGCGTGCTCGGGCGCCACGACGTCCTTGAGCGCGACGCCTGGTGTCGCGTTCGGCAGAATCGCACGCATCGCAGGATTGGCGAACAGCAATTCGCCGCGTGGGCTCACCATCGCGACGGCATCCTCCAAGTGTTCGACGGCGGACTCGAGATGAGCCACCTGCCCGGCCATCTGCGATCGATCGGCCGATAGCTGCGCGCTCACGGCATTGAAGAATGTTCCCAGTTCCCCAAACTCGTCGTGTTGATTGAGATCGAGACGAACGCCGAATTCGCCCCGTCCCAACCGCGTCAGACCGCCGCGAATGACATGAATCGGCCGCAACAGCAGCTGGGCAAAGAGCATCGCCAGGATCGCCGCGACGCTGGACGCGATGATGGCCGTCACTGCCGCAGGGCCCACCGACTTGCTGAGATCGTCTCGGATCAGCAAGGTGGACACGCCGATCCGAATCGATCCGAATTTCCTGTCGCCGAGCAGCAGCGGCTGTGTGAATTCCAGGTTACGCCCGGACCCGGCATAGATGGCTATCAACTGGGACAACGCCGGCCGAGCCAACAAGGCGGCCAGATCGGGACCAGCCGGAATCGGTTGCCCTTCGAGGGATGTGTCGGCGTGAGCGATCGCGATATTGTCGACATTCGCGATCGCCGCGAACATGACATTGTTGGCGTAGGCCTGCGACTGAAGGATGGATCGGAGCCCTGGGTCGGCTCGGATCGCGGCATACGGATCGGCGTTTTCTGCAACGACGTCACGCGCCCGATGCAGCACCGCATTCGTGAGAAGTTCGGCGCGCGCCCGACTCTCCTCGAGTCGCACCTGCGCCAGTGTCGCCAGATGCATCAGGCTCAACACCACGACGACCGCCACGACGATCGACGTGACGCCGAGGACCTGTTTGGCCTTGATGCCTAGCCGCATGTTTCGTGTGACGCGTTGAGCAGGATCAGCCGAAACGTGTCGGGCGATCGAACCCCGGCAACCGTACCCAGTATTTCATCCGCACTCGTTCGTTCGCCGCCAATCGGGGACCCTGCTGCACCCTCTTCCCGCCATATTGCGACGGAACGGCGCATCTCACGAATCGGCCTTCTTAGGTCGGAGTCGCAGCTTGTTCAGCTTGTTGTGCAGCGTCTTGAGGCTGATGCCGAGGATCTCGGCGGCGCGGGTCTTGTTGTCCCGGGTGTGCTCGAGCGTCATCATGATCAGTCGGCGCTCCGCCTCTTCCACCGTCACGCCCGGTCCCAGCGCGACCTGCGGCTGCTGCTGTCGCGCCGGCTCGCCGGTCAGGGAGGGGGGCAGGTGCCGGGGCTCGATGAAGGGACCGGCCGCTAGAATCGTCGCGCGCTCAATCACGTTTCTCAGCTCTCGCACGTTGCCCGGCCAGCTGTACTGCTCGATCATCCGCATCGCCTGATGATCGACGCCGGCTATCGATTTCTGGTTTCTCGTGTTGAACTCGCTGATGAACGCCTGCACCAGAAGGGGGAGGTCCTCCTTCCGCTCGCGAAGCGACGGCAGGCGAAAGGCGAACACGTTCAGCCGGTAGTACAAGTCTTCGCGCAGCTTGCCCGACTGGACCGCCTCGAGCGGGTCGACATTGGTCGCGGCAATCACCCGGACATCGACCGACTGCTCGGTGCGGCCGCCGAGCCTCCGGAACTTCCGTTCCTGGAGGACGCGCAGCAGCTTGACCTGCGTCTGTGGCGTCATCTCCCCGATCTCATCGAGGAAGAGCGTGCCGCGGTCGGCGAGCTCGAAGCATCCCTGTCGGCGATCGGCGGCGCCAGTGAACGCCCCCTTTTCGTGGCCGAAGATCTCGCTTTCGAGCAGTGTCTCGGGGATAGCGGCGCAATTGATGGCGACGAATGGAAACGCCGAGCGTGGGCTGAGCTGGTGGATGGTCTGGGCCACGAGCTCCTTCCCGGTTCCGGAGTCGCCGGTGATGAGCACGGACGCGCTGGTCGGTGACGCCTGCTCGATGCTCTGATAGGTCTTCCGCATCTCCGGGCTGTTACCAATCAGCGGCCCGAAGGTGCCGTGCTCGCGGAGCTGGCGTCGAAGAGTCTTGACCTCACGAAGAGTCTCCAAGCGCTCGACCACCTTGTCCAGAAGCACCTTGAACCGCTGGATGTCGACAGGTTTGGTCAGGTAGTCGTAGGCGCCTTCCTTCATGGCCTCGACGGCCGTCTCGACCGTACCCTGAGCCGTCAACAAAAGCGTCGTCACGTCGGCGCCCTGCTGTTGGAGGGCACGAAGCAGCTCGAGACCATCCATGCCGGGCATGACAAGGTCCGTAATGACGATCGCCGGTCGGAACGTCGTCACCTTTTCGAGCGCCTCGCGTCCGTCGCTGGCCGACTCTGCGACGAATCCCCAGCTTTTCACCAGCTGTTCGAGACCGATCCGCGCGGCCGAATCGTCCTCGACAATCAGGATCCGTTCGGCGGCCGCAATCGCCGTGTCGACGGGCACCGTACCGTCGTCAACCGACGACTTCACTGGTCACCTCGGTATGTCATTTTTACATTCTGAAGGCCCTACGTCCCGGCTGCAAGCTCTACTATGGCTTTTTTTGGCCTTTTTTTGGCGCTCCCAGCATGGCCATGCGGCGCGAATTGGAGGCCCTCTACCCATCACGGGCGAAGAGATTCGCCGTTCGAGCGCGGATTTCGCCCGATTCGAGGGCACAACACAGGGATGAAGTACGCTTTGTGCCGATGGAACTCGACTCCGATAGGCCCGAACAGCCCGCTGCAGAAGTCGGGCGACCCTCGGGCGTCCAGCGAATCGTCGCCTTGCTCGAAGTGATCCTCTGCTCTGACTATCCGACCCAGGCTGCCCTCGCAGCGACCTTTGCGGCGCTCGGTTACGGCCCGTTCGGGCCGAACGGCGACTTGCGCGTGGACTTCGTCGTGTTGCTGTCCCTGGTCGATACGGCCGTACTTGTGGGTCTCATCCTGTTCTTCTTGCGAGCGCATGGAGAGCGGCCGCGCGAGCTGTTCTTGGGGTCTCGCCCAGTGGCCGGCGAGGTGCTCCTGGGGGTGTGGCCGCTCACGATGGTCGCCCTCGTCATCGGCGTCGGGTTGATGGCGTTGATTCAACGCTATGCCCCTTCACTACACACGGTTGACCGCAATCCCCTCGAGGCCCTCGTGCAGACACCGCGCGATCTTTGGTTGTTCGCGATTGTCGTCGTCGTGGCGGGCGGCATCCGCGAAGAGCTCCAGCGCGCCTTCCTGCTCCGTCGGTTCGAACTCTGGCTGGGGGGCCCGATCTTCGGCGTGTTCGCTGCGAGCGTCGCCTTCGGCGCCGGACACCTAATCCAGGGAGTCGACGCCGCCATTGCCACCGGAACGCTGGGCGCCTTTTGGGGGCTGGTGTATTTGCGCCGACGATCGGTCGTCGCCCCGGTCGTGAGCCACTCCGGGTTCAACCTGGTCGAAATCGTCCAGTTCCTGGTGGTGCGGTGATGGTCGGCCCGACGCTATTACCTGCGGAACCGATCGATCGATCCCAACCTAGCGACGCGCCAGATACACGTTGTTGATGTCGGCACGCCGCCGGAGGCCGTTCACCCAGTCATCCACCAGCACTTCGCGACGGGCGCTGACGACGGCCTGCTCGATCCGGGTGCGGACGTTTTCGAATGGCGCGGGCTGTCCGGCCTGCGCAAACTCTTGAAGATGTTCGTTGTAGTATCGGCGCAGCTCCTCTTCACCAGCGGGCGGAACCGGAAACCGCTGTTCGAGGTACGCCCGGATTCTGAGTGAGTCGCGCAAGAGCAGTCGCAGTCGCTTGTCGTCGAGACCGGATCGTGTGAGCGCCGAAGCGTAGGCTTCCTCGGACGGGAACCGCGCGCGAACAGTCTCGACCTCTTGACTGATGGCCTGTTCGGTTGGCTCGGACGGCGTGTAGCGGTCCACTTCCGTCAGAATCAGCTGACGACTGATGAGCCGAGCGAGCACGGCACCGATGCGGTCGTCTGCGACATCTTCGGGCACCAGTCCCAACTCCGAGGCCGCGGTGACGTCGCTCAATGTAATCACCGCGCCATCGACGACGGCCAGGACACGATCGATGATTTCAGCGCGAACGGCCGCAACACCGACGAAAAGCTGACAGGCCACGATACAGGACACGACGGCAGCGCGCCCCAATCGAGCCAGGAAATTCAGCGAAGTCGAGGAACTCTGATTCTGCATCGCGTCTTTCGTTCAGAACGCCTGGCCCAGACTGATGTGCAACGCGGTCAGCCTTTCTCGACCACCGGCGATTTCTTCACGGCTCATCTTGAAGCCGAGGTCGACTCGAATCTGACCAAACGGCGAGCCATAGCGCAAACCAAAGCCATAGGTACCTCGGAGATCCGCCACCCGCACATCAGGGACACGTGCGTACACGTTGCCGACGTCAACGAACCCCACCGCACCGATAGGCCCGCGAAGCGGCGCGCGCAGCTCGGCATTGAAGATCATGATTGCGTTGCCGCCCAGCGGGAACCCGTCGGTGTCGAGCGTCTCAGGCGTGCCGAGTCTGTCGAGCGCGAAACCCCGGACCGTCGTATCGCCGCCGCCGTAAAACCGTTCGCTCGCCGGCAGATCGTCGACTACTTCCGTGGTCACCTCTCCCTCCGGATCGGTGACCTCGACCGTGCGCAAGAATCCGGCTGCCAATCCGAGTCTCGCCTGCCCCGCGAGCACGAACCGACTCATGGGCGACAGGGCGCGGAACCCCTGAACGGTCACGAACGTCTTGGCGAACCCCACTTCTGAACCAATGCTCCGCGCCGCGAGCTGAGCGCTCAAGCTCAGGTAGTTGCCCGAACGTGGCTCGACGAGGTTATCTCGGCGATCCCGCGTCACCGATCCGGAAAACGATGCGAGTCGCAACTGTGGGAAGAGTCGATCGATGAGAGGTACGTCTTCAGGGGCGGCTTTCTCATCGAAGAGACGGATCCGCTGGATCTGATAGCTTCCGCTCAACTTCACGACGGGTGTAAGGCTCCGGCCGACCGCCGCGCTCGCGCCGCGCCTGGAAAAGTTGAAGCTCGAGCGAATCTGCTGCTCGAGCGCACCCGTCACGAGGAGGTCGGCGATCGTGTCGAACAGTCGGGGCTCTTGGAACTGTCCGAGCACGCGATATTCTGCGAACGCGAAGCGATCGATGCCGGTCGCGCCGTCGACCGGCACCACCACCGACTGCGAATCCCTGGGGTGAAGGCTCACGCTTGTAAAAAGATTGGCGGATCGGTTTTTTCCGAGGAAGTTGCGCCGTCCGATCTCGAAGGAGCCGCGTGGCGCAAATTCCAAGCGCTCGGTCGCAAAACCGGGATCTTCCTCGGTACGAACCGGGCGCAGCCGGACTTCGAAGCCACCACCGAATCCGATGGTGTTCGGAGGCGATTCCTCGACGAGCACGACCAGGTCGCGCGTGGCTTCATCACCGTGACGAAGCTCGGTGATTTGAATGCGACGGAACAAGCCGAGCGTCGCCAGGCGCCGCTGGCTCTCGACCCTGGCCGCTGCGCTGAGTGGATCGCCGGGCTTGAGCTGAAGTTCGCGGAGGATGGTGTTCGCGTTCGTCCGGACGTTGCCCATAATCAGCACGTGTTCGACGAACACGCGCGTCCCCTCGCGAACCATGAAGACCGGCTCAGCCCGTGTCCGATCGGCGCTGAAATTCGGATTGGCGGCGACGGTGGCATTGGGATAGCCGAGATTGAGGTACTGCAGTTGAATGGCGTCGCGGTCGATCACGAGTTGGGTGCTGGAATACGGCCGCCCCGGTTGCAAGCCAAGCGCATCTTTCAGTGTCGCCTCCGGAATCGACGTGTTGCCCTCGACGCGAACGGACTCGACCAGCGTTCTCGGTCCCTCGTTGATGAGAATTCGAACCAGCACCGGGACACCTGGCTGGCCCGGAACGGCATCCTCGGTCTCGACTCCTGGCCGGATCTGTGCGCCCGCAAAGCCGTTCCGGCGATAAAGGCCCTCGAGCATCGCGACGTCGGCGTCGAGTGTTGTTTCCGCGAACGGTTGTCCCACACGGAGGCGGAGTTGCGACTCGAATTCAAAGGATGCTATGGAGGCGTTCCCCGAGACGTCGACCCGGCTGACCCGATACTCGACGCCCTTGCTCACGTCGAACGTGACGAGCAGCTCGCCCTCCTGCTCGACGCGCCGGTGGGGCGCCTGGGCGTCGCGGTACCCCTGCGCCCTGAAGTAGTCCTCGATCCGATTCGTGGAGTCTTCCAGGAGATCCTCGTCAACCGAGCCTTCACGTTCGATCGGCACCAGATCCGCGCGCCTGTCGGCTGGAACTGGATCGCCAGCGAAAACGACCCGAACGTGCGAACCCGGCGAGACGGTGAGGGTCAGATTCACCCTCCGCGCATCGTCAACCGGCGTGGGTGTCGCCACGAGCCTCGACTCGTAGAATCCCTCCTTGCGCTGTTCGGCGACGTACCGCTCGATCCTCGCGTCGAGCGCCTCGGGGTTGTAGACGGCCCCCTCCGACAGCCCCAGTCGATCGAGCAGGGCCGGTCGCGAGACTGTCGGCGGACCTGCAATTTCGATCGATCCGATAATCGCTCGCGGACCGGGGTCGATCGTGAAGACCAGGGTGGCCCGGTCCGGCGCGTGCATGAATTCGGCCTGAAGCTCGACCTCGGGTCGAAGATAGCCGCGCTGTCGAAGCACATCGACGACAACCTGTGTGAGCTCGTCTGCCCGACCGAACGGCGGAGACGTTCCGTAACGACTGACCACCGCCTGACGCATCTGGCCGGCATCGACTCCCGGCGCGTTGACCTTGCCGGCGAATCTGATCCCCGTGATCGGATGCAGTGGGCTCAATTCGTAGCGGAGGGCGACCCGGATTTCGCCAACCGCCGTCGCGTCGACACGGACATCGTCGAAGCGTCCGAGGCTGTACAGATGGGCAATGCTCTCTCGCACCGCGGCCATTGACAATGGTTGGCCGACACGGGTTTCGAGAATGCTCACCAGCGTCGCATCCGTCGTTTCGCGGCCTTCGATCGTGAGATTCACTGACGCGATGGGCTTGCCTAGGTATTGGTCGACGGCCGCGGCTGTCGGCCTGGCCACGCCGAGGAGTGGAGCGAGGACAAGCAGAAACAGGCCTGCGAACTCCTGGAATCGTAGGAGATGCCGTTGCGAGTTTGTGACGCGGCGGGAGTAAATCTCTGTAAGCTTCGATAACGTCGCGGTCCTGGTGGTGGAAATCGGCCGTACCACACTCATCAGAACGCACGCCTCACGCGGAACTCGAGTGCGTAGGTCTGGTCTTCGTTTCGAGACAGAATCCACGACAGTCGTTCGGTGGCGTCGGTACTCGAGCAGAAGAATCTGATCGCTAATCGAAGTCGCCAGGCTTCGTGAGAACGTGAGGTAGGCGCGGTCAGAAATCCGCTTGCCGATGGTCAAGCGCGCAGCGGCATTCAGACGGGACGACTGCTGATCCAACGGAATGAAGGATGGCGTGAGCTGAAAAGTGTCGACGCCGAATGTCTGTTCGACCACCCTTCCCACTTCCGATGACACAGGACTGGCCAGGAGCTGGGTCGCCCGCGTCGTCAGGATGTCCGTCGCGTTCTGCTGCGGATTCTGGCGTGCCCGAAGCTCCACATCCTCCAGCCCGGTCCCCCGCCGAATGTCGCTGAAGAGGAGGGCCAACACGTCAGCGGCTGGCAGCGGCGGATCCGAGGTGAACGAAAGGGCCATCCGGTCCGCAGCGGCAGTGCCGACCGCGCTCACGATGACACGATAGGTCTGGCCGGGAACTCGAACGTTGGTCTGGAACTCCGCGTCGAACAAGGGCTCGAACCGGGCCGGATTGATCAGGTCAATCGCTCCCCTCGTGACGCGATAACGCCGACCCAACAGCAGCACTTCACCGCGCTCGATCTCAGCGCGACCAAACCAGGTGGGCCGATCGTAGGTACCTCGCAGGAAGAAGTCGGCGTTGGCGTTCAGCCGCGCAAGGTTGTTGTCGACTCGAAACGTCGACGGGACCATGATCTCGATGTCCAACCGCAGCGGCACTGCCGGCGCCGCCACAGGTTCCGGGGGACCGGGTTCTTCTCCGCCCTCGGTCGCGCGGCGTGCCAGCAGCTCGAGCAAGTCCGCTTCGTCGATGCGCCGGCTATAAACGGCGCTCTTGACGGTCACGGTGCCAGCAAGCGTCGGGGCCTGGTAGTTGCCGCGGAGGGCAAGATCGGCGTCAATGACGGATCGGACACCGGAGGGGTACCTCAACTGCACATCCCCGCCTCGGACCGTCACATCCAGCTCACCCGGCTCGTAGCCCTCGAAGCCGATTCGGCCGCCGAACTGGACGAGTCCACCACCCATCGTAGCCGTCAGCTCGTCGAGACGAACGCCGCTCGCGTCGAACTGGATCGCACCGTTGATTCCGTCGAGTGAATTGGGCAGCGAGAAATGCCGAATTCGACCGTCCGTGATTGTTGCTCGACCGGAGACGACAGGGCCGCGCAGCGGACCATCAACCGCAGCCGTCAATTCGGCACGTCCCGACCCGCGAACGTCTCGGAAAAAGCCCTGCAGGATCCCAAGGTTCGCATCGCCGACCGCCTGCAATGCCATTCGCTCGTCCCGCAGACCGACTCCGCCGGACACGCGCAGCCGAGTGTCGTCGCCGACGAGCTGCAGGTTGTCGATCCGAACAGCTCGGTTGTCGAGGGCCATGCGGATCGGCTCCGCATTCCACAATCCGTAGTCGAATAGCCGCAACTCCACAGTGTCGACCGTAGCGTCGATGAGCAGATGGTCGGCGTCGGAGAGTTGTCCGGCCAGCCGCAGCGATCCGCTGGCCACGGCGGTGGTGAAAGGGGACAAGCGTGGCACGAACAAGCGCACGTACGGATCGAGTGACATGTCGTGGAACCGGACGGTGACCTCTGAGTCGGCGCCAGGCGCGAGCGGAATCCGCCCGGATGCTGTGATAGCCAGCCGGGGCGACGCCGCATCGATTTCACCGCTCAGCTCGTTTCCGCGTAACGCTAATGAACCGGTCACCTGACCGACGCCCTCTTCACCAATGAACAGGTCGTGGACCCGGAACTTGTAATCGTTTCGCGGCTGATCGAAGGTGGCGCTCCCCGTAGCCGAAAACTCGGCGATCCCGGTCAACGGGGTTCGGGGGAAGCCCAGTCGCGCGATTTGGTCGATGGGAATCCGTCGGCCGTCAAAGTTGAAGGAATACGTCGAGTCCCAGCCGATGAACGCGGCGCCAGTGATTGCGGAGCCGGCCTTGTCGACCGTTACGTTGTCGATCCGAACGCCGGTTCCGTCGAAGCGGAGCGCTGCGGACGCCTGTGGAAAAGGCTCACCGTACGCGACGAACTCATCCAGCGTCATTCCGCCAAAGCCTATCGGGCGCCGATAATCGCCGGTGAGATGAAATTCCCCTGAGAGGGTGCCCGCAACCGGGTAGTCGTCAATCCCGAACGCGTGACGAAGTGTATCGATGTCCCGCCGGACGATGCGAATGCGCGCGTCGATCTCTTCGCGACCGTCGCCTTGTGCGAACCCCAACAAGAACAGCCCGTCGACGCGCATCTCAGACCCGCCATGTCTGATGATCCCATCGTTTACTCTGACGTAGCTGTTCTCAACGACTATGCGCGCAGCGCCCGAGCCCCACAGCGCATCGAAAGCCCGCAAGTCCTCCCCGGTGAACAGACCCTCGACGCGAGGATTTCGAAACGGGCCCGTCATCGTGCCATCGAACTCGCCCCGCCCGCCAAATGCCACCGGGCCCTTGGGAGCACCAAAATCCGTCATGATGCCGACCAGGACTTGATCGCTCTCCTGCCAATCACTGCTCGTCACGTGGAACGGAAACCGCGACGCCTCTCCCCAGGCGGTCGATCCTTGAAACGCGACGTTCGTCCGTTCGGTCGCGAACCAGCTCGGCTCGACCACAATCTGCTCTTTGTCGAATCGATAGGCCACCTGGCCGGCAATCGGCAGGTATTTAGGGAGCGGGACAGGCGCAAACGGCCCCCATTCGTGGTTGCCAGGGTCGGCCTCTGCAATTCGGGCTGCTGCCAGGGACGCCGTCATCGGCTGCACGCCGTCGGGAGGCGTGACGAGGAGGCGGCCGCTGCCCTGGAACTCGGCGAATCGCCCGAGCGGCCATTCCATCACCACGTTCTCGCCGGCTGCGCGGCCCGCAAATCGAAGCCCGCGGAGCTCTTGAAACTCCGTCACAGATGCCAGGTCGAGACCGTCGAAGCTCGTTTCGAATCGAGCGGTCGGTCGGACCGCTGAGCCGAGCGGCTGAATCGAATACGTGAATCGGGAGTCGCCCCCGAAGAACTTCGCTCCAGCCTCGCTGACTTCGAACAGCGTCGGCGTCCAACGAAGTGCGCCATGGAGGTCGGATACGCGATACGCGTTCACCCCAAGCAGAGGGCTCGCGAACGTTGCCGTGAGATCACGCCCGCCCTTGAAGAGATGGAACGTCCCCGCGACGTCTCCGGTGCCGCTGAGCTCCCACTTCTCGTTCTTGAAGAAGAGGTGGCGCATGCGCGCAAACTCCACCTTCGACTTGAAATCGTAGGTTTGCTCAGGCCAGCGGCCGATATCCACGTCACCGGTCGCCACCGTTTTCGCCCCGTCGGTCTCGAACTCGACATGCTTCAAATGAACGAGCGTCCCATCCAGGACAAACTGCGTCTTCATGTTGGCCCAGAAGGGCACATGGTCCTGAATCGCGACGGTTCCGCCCGTAAAGGTGGCCGTTCCGTGATAGTTCGGGAGATTGCCAATGTTCAGATCAACGTTGCGGGCGACGACGCTCCACGGCGATACGTGGTCCTCGTAAATGAACTCACCGCGCCAGGCCCGCAGATATTTCAGCGTTGTCGTGAAGCGGCGAGGCCCTCGCGGCTCGCTCTCGTCGCGCGTGAATTTCGGAAAATTCGTTCGAACGTCCCATTTTTCGACCAGCATCTGCCAGTCGGTCATTTCGACGGTGCTGATCGTGATCTCCCTCTTGAAAGCAGTCGACCAATCCAACGCAACCTCGAGACGCTTCGCGGTGAAGAATGGTCGATCGGTCGGCTCCAGGCCGGCTATCGAGAAGTCCTCGACGACGATGCGACCACTCAGCAGCCGAATGCTGAGACTACCGATGTGAACCGGACGCTTCCATGTACGCGATCCGAGCGACTCAGCGCTGCGACGAACCACTGGACCGAGATCGACCATCACTGTCGTGACGACGCATATCGCCAGGATGGAGGCCCAGACGGCGAACGTCACCTTGATGTAGCGGTACGCCTTATGGCGACGCAGTCGATTGAGAAAGGTCACTCGACAACCACCAACGGCGCGCCCGCTTCGACAAACGCGCCTTCCTTCACATGGATCTGCGTGATGGTTCCACTTCCGCCGGCGCGCAGCTCGTTTTCCATTTTCATCGCTTCGACGACGACGAGCGGCTGCCCCGCCTCGACCCGGTCACCGGGTCTGACGAGCAAGCGAACGACCTTGCCCGGCATGGCCGCCACGAGACGCTGCGGCCCTCCGGCCGCCGCGGGACCCTCATTCCGGCGACGGCGCCGTCCGTTTATCATGACGGGAACCGCCGTCGCGCCAACGAAGATCGTCAGGGAGGCCGGGTCGCGTTCGGGGGAAACTACGACTTCGTAGCTCCGGGCTACCCTCGAGGTTGAGGCGCTCACGTGCGCAGTGTCGCCTTTCGGCAACACTTCACCGACCATCAAGGACAGCGTCTGCGCGTCACTACGCGCCGCCTGAACGTGCCGGGCACGTCCGTCGACGGCGACTGCAAAACTGTCGCCTATACTCTCGAGGACGACCTGCCGAACCCGACCCCGGATTTCGACCTCGTAACGCAACCGAAACCTCAGCCCCTGGCCGGCGGTGTGCGCAGATTGTCCATGCGAGCCTGAACCTTCCACCGCGGCGCCGCACGGCCAACCGTCGGGCTTGCTGCCGCCTCCGACCGAGACTCGGCCGACAAGAACGACTGAACCGCAGCGGCTATTGCCGCAATCTCTTCATCCTCCGGTGACGTCGTGATAAAGGAGCGACCGGTGCGTGCCCCGAGGATGTCGTCGAGGTACGTCGTATGGAAGTCGGCGTCGACGAACTCCTGCTGTGCAAACAGCCATCGAAAGAACGGCAGTGTCGTCTTGATGCCTGTCACGAGGTACTCGTCGAGCGCGCGGCGCATCCGAGTCAAGGCGTGCGGGCGATCTTCACCCCAGGCCACGAGTTTTGAGATCAGCGGATCGTAGAAGACCGGCACCTCGAATCCGGCGGTCGCACCACTGTCGTCGCGAATGCCCGGCCCGCCGGGCGCGCGAAGCTGACCAATCCGGCCGGGCGACGGAAGAAAACTGTTGTCCGGATCTTCGGCATAGATCCGGCACTCAATTGCATGACCCCGCGGACGTAGCAGCGCCTCTCCGTCGACATTCAGCCGTTCGCCGCGAGCAATCCGGATCTGCCACTGCACGAGATCGACTCCGGTAACCACCTCGGTCACTGGGTGCTCGACCTGCAATCGCGTGTTCATCTCCAGAAAGTAGAACTGGCCTTGCTGATCCAGCAGAAATTCGATCGTGCCGGCGTTGGTATAAGCCACGGCTCGTGCCGCAGCAGCTGCCGCCGAGGTCAACGCCTTCCGCGTTTCCGTCGTGACCGCGAGCGAGGGTGTTTCTTCGACAACCTTCTGGTGTCGTCGTTGAATCGAGCATTCACGCTCCACGAACGGCACAATCGTGCCGTGCTCATCGCCGAGCAACTGCACCTCGACATGACGCGGCCGCACGAGGCAGCGCTCCAAATACACCCTCGAGTCGCCGAACGCTGATTCGGCTTCCGATCGCGCTGCCGTCACACTGCGCTCGAGCTCGGCTGTCTCGCGGACCGTGCGCATGCCCTTCCCGCCACCGCCAGCGACCGCCTTGACGAGAAGCGGGTAGCCTATCTGGTCCGCGAGACGAGCCAGCTCGGCGGGGACAACATCTTTTGGCAGCATGTCACTGCCGGGCACCACGGGGACACCGGCCTGTCGGACCGCGGCTCGGGCTGCAGTCTTGTTTCCCATCAAGGCGATGGCTTCAGGCGTCGGCCCGATGAACGTGAGGCCGGCCTCACCAACCGCGGCGGCGAATTCTTCGTTTTCGGCCAAGAACCCGTAGCCGGGGTGCACGGCGTCGGCGCGCGAGCGACGCGCGACGTCGATCAACTTGTCGATTCGGAGGTAACTTTCTTTCGGGGCAGGCGGCCCAATCGCATAGGCTTCGTCCGCCAGCCGCACATGCGGGGCCGTCCTGTCGCAGTCCGAATAGACAGCGACCGGCGAAATGCCCATCTCGCGGCACGCACGGACGATGCGCACCGCGATCTCGCCGCGGTTGGCGATCAGTATCTTCCTCACCGGACGAGACGTCATTGTACTTCGCGGAATTGGGTCATCGGGTAGTCCCAATCGACCCTTAGAGCGGAATGTTTCCGTGCTTCTTTGGCGGGTTTTTGTCGCGCTTGCTTTCCAGATTGCGCAGGGCGGCAATCAGCTTGCGACGCGTTTCGCGAGGCCGGATGACTTCATCGATGAAGCCCCGAGAAGCCGCGACATAAGGATTGGCGAACTTCTCGCGGAACTCGGCCACCCGTTCGGCCCGGGCTGCGGCGGGGTCCGCCGCCTTGTCGATCTCGCGCTTGTACAGGATATTGACCGCGCCCTCTGGTCCCATCACGGCGAGCTCGGCCGTCGGCCACGCATAGTTGAAATCGGTTCGAATGTGCTTGCTCGACATGACGCAGTACGCACCGCCATACGCCTTGCGAGTGATGACGGTCACCTTCGGGACCGTCGCTTCGGCGAACGCGAACAACAGCTTCGCGCCATGCTTGATGATGCCACCGTACTCTTGTGTTGTACCTGGGAGGAACCCTGGGACATCCTCAAATGTCACGAGCGGGATGTTGAACGCATCGCAGAACCGCACGAAGCGCGCGCCTTTGACCGATGCATTGATATCGAGCGTGCCGGCGAGCACCGCGGGCTGGTTGGCGACGATGCCAACCGGACGACCGTCGAGCCGGGCGAATCCGACGATCAGGTTCTTCGCGTAGTGCTCATGGACTTCGAGAAAGACCCCGCCGTCGACCACAACATGAATGACGTCGAGCATGTCGTAGGGCTGGTTGGGAACGGTGGGAATCAGCCCGTCGAGTGACGAGTCTTCCCGATCAGGAGGGTCGTTGACAGCGCCCCTCGGTGGATCATCCAAATTGTTGCCGGGAAGGTATCCAAGCAACTCCCGAATCAGGAGTAGACAGTCCCGGTCGTCTTCGGCGGCAAAATGTGCCACACCACTGACCGCATTGTGGGTCATCGCACCGCCGAGCTCTTCCTTGGTCACCTCCTCGTGCGTCACTGTCGTAATCACGTCGGGGCCGGTCACGAACATGTAGCTCGAATTTTTCACCATGACCGTGAAGTCCGTGATCGCCGGTGAATAGACCGCCCCTCCCGCACACGGACCCATGATGGCCGAGATCTGCGGGACGACCCCCGACGCCAGCGTGTTGCGCAGAAAAATGTCCGCGTAGCCGGCCAGGGAGAGTACGCCTTCCTGAATCCGCGCTCCACCCGAATCGTTGAGCCCGACGATCGGCGACCCGAGCTTCATCGCCAGATCCATGATCTTGACAATCTTCGCAGCGTTGGTTTCCGACAAGGAGCCGCCGAAGACCGTAAAGTCCTGCGCAAACGCAAAGACCTGGCGACCGCCGATCAAGCCGTGACCAGCAACCACGCCGTCACCGGGGATGACCTGCTCGTTCATCCCAAAATCGACGCAGCGATGGGTCACGAGCTTGTCGACTTCCTCGAACGTACCAGGGTCGAACAGCAGCTCGATTCGCTCGCGGGCGCTGAGTTTGCCTGCCTCGTGTTGCTTCCGCTGACGCGCTTCGCCGCCGCCGAGCTCCGCGCGACGCTCCAGGTCCGCCAGGATGTCTTTGGGGTTCATCAAGGATAGAGACTGGGTGCAGTCCCTTGCGGCGTCACGCTTTGACCGCTTGCGCTTTCTCCCAATCCTTCAGGAATCGCTCCAGACCGATATTCGTCAGCGGATGATTGAACAGCGCATCGATTACCGCTGGAGGACAGGTGGCGATGTCGGCGCCCATTCGGGCGGCCTCGACCACGTGCATCGGATGACGGCAGCTGGCGACGAGTACTTCGGTCGTAAAGTCGTAGTTGGCGTAGATCTGGACGATCTCCCGAATCAGTTCCATTCCGCTCGTGGCGATGTCGTCGAGGCGACCGACGAATGGACTGACGAAGGTGGCGCCGGCCTTCGCGGCCAGGAGTGCCTGGGCTGCCGAAAAACAAAGCGTGACGTTGACGCGAATGCCCTCCCCAGACAGGGCCTTGCACGCCTTGATCCCCTCGCGCGTGAGCGGCACCTTGACGACAATGTGTGGGTCGATGGCGGCCAGATCGTGGCCCTGGTGCATCATGCCTGCGAAGTCGGTCATCGTCACCTCGCCGCTGACCGGTCCTTTCACGATGTCGCAGATCTTTTTCAAGTTCTGCCGAAAGTCACCCTCCTCCTTGGCAAGCAGAGACGGATTGGTCGTCACGCCGTCGAGGATCCCCAGCGCGGCAACTGCTTCGATTTCCTTGATGCTGCCGGTGTCGACGAAGAGTTTCATGGCCGTTCCCTTCTTCGAGTCAAGCCCGCGTATCCGAGGGCCGGCTTGTCGTCGCGCACATTTTAGCCCAAAGGCTGATGATGAGACCTCGCGATCAACGCGCAGTCTCTTCCGCTCGATTCGACAACGGGCTGATATTGCCGGCCTTGTCGACAGCTTGCACGGCGTAGATGTACCTCAGGCCCGCTTGAACTGTGTCGGTAAACGTCGCTTCCGAAACCGCGACGGGCGTAATCCGCTCCAGCTCTTCGCCGGGTGACACTCCACGGAGCACGACATAACCGGCCAGATCCTTTTCGCCGTTGGTCGCCCAGATGAGATTGATCGACCGTTCTCCGGCGACGAGCTGCAGGTCCTTCGGCGCCGATGGCGGGAACGTGTCGACGAGCGTCGTGCACTGCGGCGGTGTCGCGTCGCTCTCGAGAGACAATCCCCCGCTCGTTTCAACCGTCCGGACGGTGTAGCAGCGGGTCGCGCCCCACTCAATCCGCGAATCGTCGAACCGCGGATCAGCAACTGGCGATTGCGTCAGTCGGAGCTGGCCTGCCAACGGAGCCGTCGGCGTATTCGAAGCGACAGTCGTGGTCGGCGAAGCGTCGTAGAGGTGATAGGCAACCGAGGGGGCCGGAAAGCCGATGACATGGCTCGACAGCACCTCTCCGGTCGTGGGCTGCTGAACGGGCACCGTTCCAGTCGCAGGCGTCCACTCAACATGGATAGCCGTTTCGTCGTAGGTGATCGTCGGTGGGGACGGCATCTGCGGCGGTGACACGAGCGGGACCGCCACACGTTTCGAAAGGGGCCCCTTGCGCCCGCGGGTATTGAACCCGACAGCCGCGTAGATCGTCGACTGGACCGAACCAATTGGACCGATGAGTGGTCCCGTCACGAAGGAAATGCCGCTCGAGCGCTTCTCCCGCTGCAGCTCGACCGGTTGGAAAGCTGTCGGGCCAAGTTCGTCCTCGAGCTGAGCGACCGAGCCCTGGTCCAGCCCCTCGTCCTTGAGGTCGGGTTCTTCCTCGGGTTCGTCCGGCTCGGTCGTCATGTCAGGATTTCGAGGCGCCTTCACGGGAACCGTGGCGACACGCGTCCCAAATCTCAGCAGCTGATCGTCCGACGCGTCACCCGGCCCTGTGAAGCGATAGATCTCCACCCGCTCGACGTTCGCCGGTTTCGACCCATCGGTATTGGTCGAGGGGATGGTCAGCTGGATCTTGACGTCTCTTCCCCGACGTTCCACCGTGAAATCACCCGGCGCAACGGGGATCTTGAGTAGGGGCGGGAGCGGGGGGCCCTTCTTGCCGCAACCGACCGAGGAACAGGCGACGAGACACGCGAGCAACAGCCGGGCTGACGAACACGTCACTGCCTTCGGAACCAGCGGCCCCGCCGCGAATCGTGGCAACGCCGGCCTCACAAAATATACCGTGACAGGTCCTGATTCTTGACGATATCCGCGAGCATTTTCGTCACGTACGCGGCGTCAATCGTCACGGTCTTATTCGCCAGGTCTGGACCTTCGAACGAGATCTCGTCCAGCAGCTTCTCCATCACGGTATGCAACCGGCGCGCACCGATGTTTTCCGTTTGTTCGTTGACGATGGTCGCAAAGTCAGCGATCCGCTCAATCGCGTCGTCGGTAAATCTAATCGTGATGCCTTCCGTGTCCATCAAGGCAACATACTGCTTGACGAGCGCGCTGCGAGGCTCCGTGAGAATTCGGACGAACTCGTCACGTCCAAGCGGCTCCAGCTCCACCCGGATCGGAAAGCGGCCCTGGAGCTCCGGAATCAGGTCTGACGGCTTCGACACGTGGAACGCACCGGCCGCGATGAAGAGGATGTGGTCCGTCCGCACCATCCCATATTTCGTGTTGACTGTCGTTCCCTCGACGATCGGCAGGATGTCGCGCTGAACGCCCTCGCGACTGACGTCGGGCCCATGGCTTCCTTCCCGCCCTGCGATCTTGTCGATCTCGTCGAGAAAGATGATCCCGGCCTGTTCGACGCGCTCGACGGCCGTCCGCGAGACACTGTCCATGTCGACCAGCTTCTGCTCCTCCTCTTGCGTGAGATAGTCGAGCGCCTCGGGAACCTTCATGCGCCGCTTCTTCGTCCGACCTTGGAAGAGCCCAGGAAGCATGTCCTTGAGATTGATGTCGACTTCCTCAATCGAGGAGCCCGCGATGATCTCGAAGGAGGGGAACGCCTTTTCTCGCACTTCGAGCTCGACCACGCGTTGGTCCAGCCGGCCAGAGCGAAGTTGCTCGCGAAAGCGCTCGCGCGTCTGGTTCTGTTGGTCGCGCACCACCGACACGTCTTCGTCGGGCGCGACCGGCCGTTGAGACGGGAGCAGGATATCCAGCAAACGCTCTTCCGCCGTCTGGCCGGCTTTTTCGCGAACTTCGTCGAGACGCTCCTCGCGGACCATGTCGACCGCCAACTCGACGAGGTCTCGCACCATCGACTCGACGTCGCGTCCGACGTATCCAACTTCGGTGTACTTCGAGGCCTCGACCTTCACGAACGGCGATTGGGCCAATCGCGCGAGTCGCCGCGCGATTTCGGTCTTCCCGACGCCGGTGGGTCCAATCATCAGGATGTTCTTCGGCGCAATCTCCTCCGCCAATTCGGGCGGAAGCTTCTGCCGCCGCGTTCGGTTGCGCAAGGCCACGGCGACGGCTCGTTTCGCGGCCGATTGTCCGACGACGTACTTGTCGAGCTCGGCGACAATCTGTCGTGGCGTGAGCGCGTCGGTCGACGTCTGGGTCGTTTCCGGCAGATAAATAGGCACGACTCTACAATTCTTCCAGAGCGATTTGTGTGTTGGTGTAAATGCAGATTTCGCCCGCGATCGCCATGGCTCTCTCGGCAATCGCGCGAGCGTCGAGGTCTGTGTTGTTCGCAAGAGCCTTGGCGGCCGCCAGCGCGTAAGGTCCACCAGACCCAATCGCCACGATGCCATCGTCGGGTTCGATCAAGTCACCATTTCCCGACAGCAGGAACGTCGATTTCTTGTCGAGCACGATAAGCATCGCTTCGAGTCGGCGCAAGATGCGATCCGTTCGCCAATCTCTTGCAAGCTCGACGGCCGACCGTTCGACGTTGCCGCGATACTGCTCCAGCTTCGACTCAAAGCGCGAGAACAGCGCAAACGAATCGGCCGCCGACCCCGCAAAGCCGGCCAGAATCTGTTCGTTATACAGCCGTCGAATCTTTCGGGCGGTTTGCTTGACCACAGTCTGACCGAACGTCACTTGCCCGTCTCCAGCAAGGACCGCTCGGTCACGATGTCGGACCGCGAGTATTGTTGTGCCGCGAATCATCAACTTTTCCTGACTCTAGCGGTCGCGGATCCGAGTGTCAAGAAAACCGGACGCTTTTGCCGCCGGCAAGTGACAACTTCACCGCTGTAGCCTGGCTACAAACCCTGGAGCCGTGATAAAGAGACGATAATATGAACGTAAATGCTGCTCGAGACTGGCAGTGGGGTTGCTTTTACACAGGATGGTGATGAGTGTCCATCGCGTCAACCCTCCTATTGGAACCGAGATCAGGCGAGCGCATGATTGCGAGACCTCTATGAAAAGTCTTCATTCGACGTGGTTGAGGATTTCTTCGATGGCGGTCCTGGCCCTCTTCCTGATGGCAGCCACGGCGGCGGCCGGCCAGGGTCGGCAGCGGGATGGCGGCGAGAGCACAGGGTCAGCTGCGGTCCCTCGAACCTCCCCGGCACCAGTTGCTTCGCCTGCCCCGGCGGCCCCGTCCGCGCCCGTCAGTACGCCAGCCACCTCCTCGTCCGCGGGGAGTTCCGACTCGGGCCGTTCCACTTCAGACGGCCGGAGCCGCTCGGACGGCGGCAGCAGGACCGACCGAGGCAACGGCGGCTCGAGGGTTGGAACCGCAAAACCCCGCGATGGAGGTGGCCGGACGGCGGCTGGTACTCCGAGATCAGGGAGCGGCGATACGGGTGAGTCGCAGGGCGGACACCAGTCGGGCTCAACCGCTCGTCGAACGCGTGACGGCGGCGAAGTCGTAGGGACGGCGGTGCGGCGCACCCCGGTCCCCGACGGTGGCGGGAGCGTAATCATCATCCCGGGCGGCGGCTACGGCTTCTATCCGTGGGGCTACGGGGGGCTCGGTTTCGGCGGCTATTACGGCGGCTACTACGATCCCTGGTATGGCGGCGGCGGTGCGTATTCGACCTACTCCTCGGGACAAGGCTCTGACGATGGCGCCCTACGACTGAAGGTAAAGCCGAGGGAAGCGTCGGTCTACGTTGACGGCTACTACGCCGGCGTCGTCGACGATTTCGACGGAGTCTTCCAGCGGTTGCACCTCAGCTCGGGGCCACATTTGATCGAGATCCGTCAGCCTCAGCACGAACCCTTGTCGTTCGATGTGCGAATCGACCCCGATCAGACCGTCACGTATCGCGGAGAGCTCACGAAAACCCAGTAACCGACCGCGACGACGGTTACTTGCCGTTCCTCGCTTTCGTCCACCAATAGATCGGCACGCCCGCGATCATCACGCCGAGGCCGGCAAAAGCCGGTCCCGGCGCATTGACGATGGTATTGGCGACGATCGCGAAGCTGACCACGCAAAAGGTCGCGGGAGCCCATGGATAGCCCCACGCTCTGAACGTGTCGGTGTCCTTCCCGCGAATCCGCACGAAGAACAACGATAGGACGGCCAACGCCGAGAACAAGATCACGGAAAAGCCCGTGTACGTCAAAAGCTGTTCAAAGGTCCCCGACAATACGAGCACTGCGCTCCAGACCGTCTGCGCGAGGATGGCGATCGCCGGTGTGCGATAGTGCGGATGCACCCGAGCGGCGGCAGAGAGGAAGACGCCGTCGCGGGCCATCGCGAAATAGATACGCGGTCCGGCGAGGGTCCAGGCGCTCAAGCTGCTCAGGATAATCATCAAGGCGAGCCCCGCAAACACGGCCGCCGCAGCCGATCCAAACAATCGCCCTGCAGCCAGCTCTCCGACGCCAATAGCGCCGACGAGCTCTTCGTGCGGTAACACCCTGAGATACAGGGCATTGAGCGCGAGGTACAGTGCCACGACACTGGCCGTTCCGAACGCAAGCGCAAGCGGCACGTTGCGCGTCGGATTTCGAATTTCTTCCGCGACGTACACAGCGGCGTTCCAGCCGGTGTAGCTGAACATGACGGGCACGAGGGCAATGAGCCAGGCGGTCGGCTCTGTTGGGCCGCTCGCGACTCTCGGTATGCTATGCGACTGCGCCGCAAAGAGTCCCGCGACAACGAATGCCGTCAACGCGGCAACCGTGATCATCGTCAGAGAATTCTGCAGCACCCGGCTGGGCCGCACTCCGCGCGTCTGAACAAGGGCGAGCGCAACGATCGTGATGATCGCAACAATCGCCCGAGTGGAGACCGTAACGGTCAGCGGCCCCAACTGCCATCCCGCGATAGCCGTAGGGTCTCCCGCACCCGGGAGAAATCGATCGACGTAAACTGCGACGGCAACAGCGCCGGCGGCTATGGCTCCGCTGAATCCGGCGACGAAAGAAGTCCACCCGGTGAGGAACGCCGCCAGTCGTCCAAAACTTTCGCGGAGATAGACATACTCGCCCCCAGCCTGGGGCCGCCATGCCGCCAGCTCCGCATAGGCGAGAGCGCCGGCAAAGGCCAACGCACCTCCGAACGCCCATACCGACAGCATCGCTATCGTATTCGGCAGCATGGCCGCGACAACGCCTGGCGTCGTGAAAATGCCAACACCGATGACGTTCGAGATGACAATCGCCGAGGCGTCGAGCGGCCCAAGGCGCCGGTCGAGCGCGGCGGGCGGGGGAAGCGTCACGAGGCCGTCTTCATTTTGTGATGAGCCGGCGAGAGACAACGTACTCGCCAAGGCGTGTCCACTGGGTCGACCCGTACTTGGCGAAAAGCTCGATCTCGGCATCGACGAATTGGCTGTTGTGCAGCATGTCCTCGCGGGTTTGATCCGCGCCGGTGTAGCCTTTCTGTGAAATGACCGTCAACACCGGCGTCATCACGCCAGGCCCTAGCCCATCGCTGCCAACCACGGTCAGGAACCTGGCGTCCCATTCCTGCTCCTTTTCCGTCACACGCCGGAAAACAGCGTTGACTTGAAGGACCGAGAGTTTCTGAGTGGAGACGTTCTTGAGCTTGAACGACATCGAAGGAACGAGCTTGTTCTGACCGTTGACGATGCCGGCGTCGAACCATCCGGTGGAGACGTCCAGCACCTCCAGCCCCTTGCTCAGATCGACCGTCTGGCCACAGGCGGCACAGACCAGGGCGGCGAGAAAGAGAACCCGGGCGCAAGCGGGCATGCGCCGTATTGTAACGAAGCTCCACCTCGAATCGTTGAGTAAAGAAGCGAGCCCCTGCCGGACTGGTCTATCCGTGTGTCTGCAGAAACGACTTCCAGACGTTCCTGCGCTCAGGCGCGCACTCAGAACACTCGCACGTCCACGCGCTTGACCGCGTCGTCGCGGGAGAGTTGGCCTGCACGAAATGCACCGAGATCGGTTCCGCGCAGACGGATGATCACGGTCGGTGCGTCGCCGTCGAAGCCGATCCGCGGCCGCACCTCGTTGCGGCGTGCGCCCACCGTCAGCCACTCGTCGCCACCAACTCCGACCGCCGCTCCATGGTCGAGCATCGCATCGATCAGCGCCTGCGTCACTTCTTGACGGTAGGCCTCTTGCGGATTGCTCAGAATGGAATCGGCGGTATCGGCTGGCGCGGCACCAGCCAACGCGACGTTCGACCCTGCCAGCGTCCGGGCACCAGCCGCTTGCGCCGGGGCCGCCACTGGCACGGTTGGCGACACCTGAACCTCGATTCGTTTCAACGCCTGTTCGAGGTTCGCGTCGCCCGCCGCCTGAATGTAAGTCCGAAGCTGGTTGAGTGCGCTCTGGAGCCCAAGACCGTTCTCGTCCATGGTGCGGAAAGCCGAGAAGAGCGTCGTCTCGAATGACAGCGACGGCACATCGACGTCGAAGAACACACCGTAGCCGTCGAGCCGATAGCCCCGCGCGCGAGCGTTATCCAGCAACAACGTCTGAGAAGGAACGACAGCCTGCAGTCGATCGCGCCAGATGGTCGCGCCATGTTCGACAGCATTCTCGAGGACGCGTTCCATCGTCCCGATCTGGTAGCGCTGCCGATCGAGTGAATCGCGCGCCTGGCTCTGGCGCCGCTGGACCGTTCGTGATGGCTCGGAGGGCTGTTGCGCGGTGCTTTGCGCAGCGGCCGGCGCGACTGCCCCACCAGCCATCAGGCTCGCCACAATCGCCAATGTCTTGCCGTTCACGAATGACCTCCCAATTCAGCTTCCATCCATCGGGCTCGAGCGGACCACCTGTCCGCCCACACGCTTCAAGGTTCGACGCATTTCTCTTCGCCTTCTAGCGCTGCTGTCCGGATGTACGCACTAGATAGTCCAATCGCGAGAGTGCCTCGCGCTGCTTCAACACCTCGATACCCGTGTTGCTCTGCATGGCCCTCAAAGTTTGGTTGATGTTGACCAGATCCGTCCCGCGTTTCGTGTCGAACTCCCGCATCACTTCGGCAATCCGCAATGCGAGCTCGTTTTGCTGCTTGCGCTCGCTCTCGCGGACGAGTGTACGGACCTGACGAAGCGTTTCCGCGTCCAAGGCGTGAGACGACCTCGAGCCGTCGGCCGTCGGGACTGTAAGGGCACGCGAGCTCGTGAGTTCGGCCTTGAGCCGCCCTTCGAGCGCGTCGAGGTCGGCCCGCCACGGAACCTCGGCTGACGCATTCCCCTCCGGAGCACGCGGCTCGGCGTTTGCGTCCGTCGCGGTCGCCTGTGCCTGAGACCAGCCCGTGAGGATCGTGAGGCCATTTCGGTCGTAGCGTACGTTCAGATTGGCCACTCCAGCCGAGACCCCGAGAAAGACCAGAGCCGCCGCCACCTGGGCCCATGCAGGCACCTCGCGCAACAACCCCCAGGCGCTCGGACGTTGGCGGACCGACGCGGCGCCCGGCTCGTTCCCTACATCGTGGATTACCGATGGAGTCGCTTCGGGAACGGTCCATGCCTGGAGCTGATGGCGCACGTCCTCCATCATGGTCAATTCGTGCCGACAGCGTTCGCAGGTGGCGAGATGGGCCTCGAACGCCGACCGCTGCGCCGGGTCGATTTCGCCATAGAGGTACGCGACGAGCGTCTCGTCTCGATCGGCGGTGTATCCACACAAGATTTCAGCCATAACGTCCTTGCTAGCGTGCTGCGGCCGACACGCCCGTGCGTGCCAGCTCGCGACGCAAGACCGCAAGCCCCTGATAAAGTCGCGTCTTGACCGTGCTCAACGGGCACCCCACCAGATCCGCGATCTCCTGGAACGTGAGCCCGTGGTATTCCTTCAACATGATCGCCGTGCGCTGCTCTTCGGGTAAGCGTGCCATGGCCCGCTCGACGGCTCTCGTCAGATCGCCACGGGCTACCCGATCTTCGATCGATTCGGACGGTTCACGCGCTGAAGCGAGCTCGATCAAGTCTGTGTCCTCCGGGACGGTCACTACGGGCGTCCGACGCTCCCGCCGCATCCAATCGCGACACAAATTCAGCGCGATACGGTACAGCCACGACGAAAACTTCGCCTGTCCTCTGAAGCGGCTCAACCCCCGATAGGCACGGAGGAAGGTCTCCTGACACACGTCGCGAGCATCCTCTTCGCGTCCGAGTTGCCGGTACGCGAGGGCGTAGATGGGTCGTTCCCATCGTTTGATGAGTTCGTTGAAGCAGTTAGCGTCGCCGGCAATCGATCGGGCGACGAGCTCTTCGTCCGTCCACGTCATGCGGAGCGCGGAAGGCCCTTTCTCTGTCGTACTTAGACGGATCGAGGTCGCGAACGGCCGGAAGGATCTCTGCACTGTCTCGATTATAGCGTCGGCTCGACTAAGTTCCAGTCTTGCTGATATTTGCGAGTATCGGTCTGGCGGACGTCCGGTGCCAATGACGTACAATAAGTCAGTTGGCGCGCCCCCTTCGACGTCTAAGACCCAAATCCATGCGTCAGAATGTGACGGGTAGGCGGCCGGGACAGTCCGCCCGCAGCGGTCGCCGTACCTCGGCGACGCGCGCCGAACCGCTGATTAGCCTCGTCGCGCGCGCCGCGAGCTTGACCGAGCTCCTGCCGCACCTTCACCGGCGGGCCCTCGCCGTCAGTCGTGGCAAGTGTGCGCTCCTATTCGTCCACAACGCCCGCACTGGCGCCATGCACGCCACCTCTGGGTACGGGCTCGAAGCGATCCCGACTGATCCGTGGGTCCCGGGTCCACCCCACACGGCCCTTCTTAGGGATGTCTTCTCGCAGAAAGCGCCGACGCTGGTGACCGATGCAGGACGTCAGGCGCCCGACCTGTTCGCGCGCCTCGAGACCGCGTCCATCCTGCTGCTGCCTCTCGAGCACGCGTCGGAAAGGCTCGGATTGCTGGCCATCGGCCTCCGGCATCCACCGTCGGGTGGCGACCTGAGCGGCAATCTGTCACAAGTAGCCGATGCGTTCGTCGCCGCGCTCGAGCTGTTTCGGCTTCGCCAGAACGATGCGTTGCAGCGGGACATTCGGGCACTGCTCGACGACTTCGCCGGAATTCTGGGCACCACTCTGGACCTCTCCGCAGCCCTCGATGCCTTCTGTCGGGGAGCAAACCAATTGTTTGGCGCCGACCGAACCGCCGTGTGGGTGCACGAGCGGCGAGAACGCGAGTTGGTCCTCCGCGCCTCCTCCGAGTTCGCCCACGTGGCGCGAGGCGCGCACATTCCGGTCGACGACATGGGTTCGCCGGCTGCGTCGGCCATGAGGCGACTACACGCCGAGATCCAGCCGGTCGAAGGTACGGCGACCGCGACGGTAACCGTCCCGCTGCGCGGTTATCGCCGATCGCTTGGGACCTTGATCTTCGAAGGCGTGCGCGTAGAGGCGGGTGGCGAATTCACTCTCCTCGATCGCGCCGAGGAGTTGGGTCGCCAGCTCTCAGCCGCGATCGAGACCACGCAGCTTCTTGACGATGTGGTGCGCTCGCGCAGCGGGTTGGAAAACGCTTTTGATTCGATCGCCGATCTGATCGTCGCGTGGGATCGTCAGGGACATATCCTGCATGCCAATCAGGCGTTCGCTCATCGCGTCGGAGTCGCACGCGATGGGCTGCTCGATCGCAGTCTCGCGGAATTCGTCGGACCAGAGCTGACGACGTGGCTGTCGGCAAGAGACGCAGAGGCGCGGCATTCGGGTGGGCCGCCTGCGACGTTGGAAGTCGTGGACCCGGTCCTCAAAGGGCCGTTCATCGTGACCGTTACCGATTTGCTGGACCGACATCGCCAGCGCGCCGGCACGATACTCGTCGCGCGCGAGCTGACGTCGCAGGCCAAACTGCAGGCGGAGCGCGAAGAGCTGCGGCAACGTTTGACACAATCGGAAAAGCTGGCTGCGCTCGGCCAGTTCGTCGCTGGCATCGCGCATGAGCTCAACAACCCGCTCCAAGGCGTCCTTGGCCACCTGGAATTGCTGCGCGTGACCGGGGCGTTTCCCAAACAGCTGCGACGCGAGGCTCAAACGATCTATCGCGAGGCCGACCGCGCCGCGAAGATCGTCCGAAACCTGCTTGCGTTTTCCGGATCGCGGCGATTGCCGCGGCGCTCGGTCAGCCTCAATTCCGTGCTGCAGAAGGTCGTGGCGCTGCGAGCGCCAGCCTGCCGCGCGGCCCGGATCGAGCTCGTGCGACGAAACGATCCGACATTGCCCCGCATTCAAAGCGACCCACTGTTGCTTCATCAGATGTTTCTCAACATCGTGATCAACGCCGAGCACGCGGTCGCGGAAAGCGGACGGCCGGGCCGAATCGAGATCAGCACGACCGTGTCGCCCGCTGGGGACCGTGTGGTGACCTTGGTCCGAGATACTGGAAACGGAATCCCGGCCGATGTTCTGTCGCGGATTTTCGAGCCGTTTTACACGACCAAAGAGGTCGGACACGGCACTGGACTCGGGCTGGCAATCGCATACGGCATCGTTCAAGAACACGGCGGGCACATCGTCGCAGCCAACCATCCCGAGGGTGGCGCCGTGTTCACGGTTGAACTGCCCAGCAGGCAAGGTACCCGGATCCAACGTGAAACAACACGTACTGCACGGGTCGGCTGACATCAAGTGAAGCAGGTTGCATGATCGACGAGACGTTCCTCACAACCGAGGAAGTGCTGGAATATCTCCAGGTGAATTTGCGCACCGTGTACCGCTTGATCAAGGCGGGCAAGATCCCCGCGGTGCGGGTCGGCCGGCAGTGGCGCTTTAGAAAACGCGACATCGATGCCTGGCTCGACGCCCAGCGACCACGGGGCGGCGCTCGCCCGGCAGCGACGGCTCCGGTGCGTCCCGCAGCCGGAACCGGACGGCCGAGGGTGCTGGTGGTGGACGATGAAGCCAGCATTCGCGATCTCCTGGCCAAGACGCTCGCGTTGGCCGAGTACGAGGTGGACGTTGCGGCGGATGGTCGCTCGGCCCTCGAACGCATCCGCATTCATGCGTACGATCTCCTGATAGTCGACTTGAAAATGCCCGGCATCGATGGTCTTGCGGTCATCCGTGAAGCCAAGCGCTATCACGCCAACTTGCCCGTTCTGATCATCACGGGCTACTCGACCGAGGCCAGCGCGATCGAAGCGGTGAATCTTGGCGTGGCCGGCTACCTGACGAAGCCTTTCCGCGTTCCTCAGGTCCTGGCGGCCGCGGCCAAGGCATTGGGAATATCGTGATTCAGCTCTCGAACCTCACGAAATCCTTCGGTGACCGGGTCCTGTTCGATGCCGTCACCTGGCAGATTGACGACCGTGAACGCGTCGGGTTGTGCGGGCCGAACGGCGCCGGGAAGACGACTTTGCTGCGAATGATGGCGGGCTTGGAAGAGCCCGACAGCGGCGCCATCCTGAAGCCCTCGACCCTGACCGTCGGCTATCTTCCCCAGGACGGCCTCGCTCACTCTGGCCGGACGGTCTTCGAAGAAGCCAGCAGCGCCTTTGGCGACTTGATGGCGATGAAGGCGGAGATGCACGCCCTGGAGAATCGCTTGGGCGACCCTGCGATTCCCGAACCGGAGCACGATGCGATGCTGGCGAGGTACAGCGACTTGCAGGACCGCTTCAGGCTCCACGACGGCTACAACATCGAGCTCAGGACCGCGACCGTGCTGCAGGGTCTCGGATTCAGTCCCACCGACTTCGAGCGTCCAACCGAGACGTTTTCCGGCGGTTGGCAGATGCGTCTCGCCCTGGCCAAGTTGTTGCTCGGCCGCCCCAATCTGTTGCTGCTCGACGAGCCTACCAACCATCTCGACCTCGAAGCGCGGAATTGGCTGGAATCGTACTTGAACGAGTATCCCCATGCGGTGATTCTCGTGTCTCACGACCGCTTTTTTCTCGATGCCGTAGTCACACGCATCGCCGATCTCACGTTGCGGACCTTGACGGACTATCACACCAACTACAGCGGTTACCTCGTCGAGCATCACGAACGAATCGAGGCATTGAGAAAAGCCAAGCGCGAGCAGGATGAAGAGGTCGCGCGCGTCAAGATGTTCATCGATCGATTCCGGTACCAGGCGACCAAGGCGTCGCAAGTGCAGAGTCGGATCAAGATGCTCGAAAAGGTCGTCCCCATCGATGTGCCGCCGGAGAGACAGCACATCCACTTCACGTTTCCGCCGTGCGCAAAGAGCGGCCGGCTGGTCATCGAGTTGCGGCAGGCGCGGAAGGCGTACGGGGATCTCGTAGTTTTCGGGGACCTCAACCTCCATATCGAGCGCGGCGACAGAATTGCTCTCGTGGGACCGAACGGCGCCGGAAAATCAACACTGATGAGGATGCTGTCGGGCGAGGAAGCGCCGGATCGGGGTCAGCGCGGCGAAGGCCACAACGTCGTGATGCAGTATTTCGCGCAGGACGAAGCCACGCGCCTGGATCCGACATCGACGGTGTACCAGACGCTGGCGTCGGGGTCGCCGAACCACATGGTCCCCGCCATTCGAAACATCCTCGGCGGCTTTCTCTTTTCGGGTGACGACGTCTACAAACCGGTGCGGGTCTTGTCGGGCGGCGAAAGGACGCGGCTGGCGGTCGCGCGCATGCTGCTTCGACCGTCGAATGCCTTGCTGCTCGACGAGCCGACCAACCACCTCGATTTGGACTCGAAGGAAGTGCTCCTCGATGCTTTGATTGCCTATGGAGGCACGCTCGTTTTCGTGTCACACGATCGATATTTCGTCGAACGGCTCGCCACGAAAATCATTGAAGTGGGCCATGGAACGGCTGTCGTCTACCCCGGCACCTACCCCGAGTTCTTGTGGCACAAGGAGCATCCGCAAGAACGGGAGAGGCCGGAACCGCGAGAAAAGCGAGGAGGGCGAGCGCTGCCCCCCCAGGCCGGGAGGGACAGGAAAGGGAGCGAAGTCCTTGCAGAACAGTGGCCCCACGAAGCCGAGAAGTCGCGGCCGAAACCGGAGAGCCGTCCACCATCGTCGGCGCGTCAGGAGAACAAACGGGCGGAGGCCGAAGCCCGCCGCGTCGCGCGTGCCGAACAGGCCAGACGCAGCCAAATCGATCGCCTCGAAGCGCAGATTGCCGACACCGAGCAGGCTATCCGCGCCATCGAAGAGGCCATGGCCGCGCCTGGGTTTTATGAGGACCGGGCCACGGCCCAGCACGTGATCACCCAGCATCAGGGTCTGATGTGGAAGGTGGGTGACCTGATGCGCCAATGGGAGGAACTACAGACCGGCACCGGCACCACGAATCCGGCAAGTGACCGCCAGACAATACCGTAACCCGATTACATTTCCGTTATAATCTCTCCACCGTCCTTGCCTGTAAGTGATTCGATACAGGCATCTTTTCACACGAAATCGGTCAGCTCATCCGGGCATAGGCTTTGCGCCCGGGCGGTGATGAGCTGAGCCACGACACGACGTGCCGGACATGACCAAGCAACCCGAAGTACGTGCCCCGCGCACGCCACCGGCACCGATCCGTCAGACGGTTGCCGCCAGCCCGCTCACCCCGGACGACCGTTTCTTTCGCCACATTGTCGACAGCATGCGCAATGGGGTCATCGCGATTCGTCGGGACGGAAATGTGGCGCTGATGAATGACGAGGCGTATCGCATTCTGGGTCTCGAACAGCGAGACGGCGATCTCGGCCAGCCGTTGACCGATCTGCTGAGGGACCGGCCCGACGTCATTCGTGTGCTGGCCGGATCGTTCGAACTCAGTCATTTGCCGAATCGTGCCGAGCTGCGCTTGAAGGACATCGATCGGGTCATCGGATACACCTTGTCCAAGGTGCGCGACGATCACGGTCAGCCGATCGGCGCGGCCATGTTTTTCAAGGACCTCACGCAGGTCGAGCAACTCGAGGAGCGCGAACGGCTGAGGGATCGGCTGGCATCGCTCGGCGAAATGGCGGCCGGCATCGCGCACGAACTGAAAAATCCGTTGGCTGGTATCGAGGTGATGGCCGGCCTACTGCGGCGTCAGGTTTCGGAGTCCAAAGACGCGCAGTCGTTGCTGGCAGACATCATCAGCGAGGCCAAGCTGGCGAACGCCATCGTGGTGGAGATGTTGGAGTTCGTGCGGCCGATTCGGCTCCAGGTCGAGCGCACCGACATGGCCGACGTCCTGCATCAGGCGATCACGCTGGCCGAGACCAAAGCGACGCGCGGCGAGATTTCGATTACGGTCGAGCTGTCGCCCGATCTGCCGCCGATCGAAGGCGACCGCCACCAGCTCTGTCAGGTGTTCACGAATCTGCTGACGAATGCATTCGAAGCGCTCGAAGGTCGCGGCGTTGTCGCAATCGGAGCGGTTGCCGGGAGCATGGACCCGGCCTTCGCCCAAGAAGGACAGTCGCCGATCCCAACCGCCATCATCGACGTCGTCGACAATGGGCCAGGAGTGCCGGGGCCACTGACCGATAAGATCTTCAATCCCTTCTTCACGACCAAGCCGCAGGGTTCCGGACTCGGCCTGGCAATCGTGAGAAAGATTGTCGACGCCCACGACGGCCGTATCGACGTGAGCAGCCATCCGGAGTCTGGCACGCGCTTCCGCATCACCTTGCCAATCACGAGTGGTTCTGGGTGGTTCAAGTGAAGGGAGCCGATTTACAAATCGAGGGAGTATGGGCCGCATTCTGATCGCCGACGACCACGACGCGCTTCGGCGCGGGCTCGCGCGCGGGCTGACCGAGGCTGGACACGAAGTCGATGAGGCCTCGAACGGCAACGCGGCCATCGAGCGGCTGCACGACAGCTACTTCGACGTCGTCCTGAGCGACCTCAAGATGGGTGGCAGCGACGGCCTCGACGTGTTGCGCACGACGCGGGCGCTCCATCCGACGACCGCCGTGATTCTCATGACAGCGTTCGGATCGGTGACGACGGCCGTCGAGGCGATGAAAATCGGGGCCTTCGACTACGTCCAAAAGCCCTTCGAAATCGAGGAGATGGAGGTCAAGATCGAGAAGGCGCTCGAAGTCAAGCGCCTCAAGCACGAACTCGACTACCTCCGCCACACCCAGCAGGACATCTACGAATTCGATCGGATTGTTGGATCGAGCGAAGCCCTGCAGCGCGTCCTCGACATGGTGAAGAAAGTCGCGAAAAGCAACACGACCGTGCTGATCCGCGGAGAAACGGGCACGGGCAAGGAGCTGATCGCCGGTGCCATCCACCACAACTCGCTGCGGACGTCGCGCAATTTCGTGAAGGTGAACTGCGCCGCTCTTCAGGAGAACCTGCTGGAGTCGGAGCTCTTCGGTCACGAGAAGGGAGCGTTCACGGGCGCGGACAAGCAGAGGATTGGCCGATTCGAACAGGCCGACGGTGGCACGTTGTTTCTGGACGAAATCGGCGACATGAGCCCGAGCACGCAGGCCAAGATCTTGCGCGTCCTGCAGGAACACGAATTCGAGCGGCTGGGCGGTACCCGAACGCTGCGCGTGGATGTCCGACTGATCGCGGCGACCAACCGGGATCTTTCCGCGATGGTTCAGGGCGGCCGCTTCCGGGAGGACCTGTACTATCGACTCAACGTCGTCTCGATCGAGATGCCCCCGCTGCGGGAGCGCAAGGACGACATCGTGCCGCTGGCCAACTTCTTCATTCGGCGCTTCGCGGGCGAATTGAAGAAGAAAACTGAAGGGATCGACCCAGACGCGCAGAAGCTGTTGATGCGCTACAACTGGCCGGGCAACATTCGCGAGCTCGAAAACACCATCGAACGCGCAATGCTGCTGGCCGAGGGCCACGCGATTGCGGCGGGCGACCTTCGATTGGGCGAGGTGCCGACGGCCGGCGGCGCACGCGATCAGACATCGGTGGTCAAGATTCCGCCGACGGGCATCCCGCTCGAGGACGTCGAGCGCCATGCCCTCATCGAGGCGCTGAAGATGTCGAACTGGGTGCAGAAAGACGCGGCGGAACTGCTGTCGATCAGCCCGCGCGTCATGAACTACAAGATCAAGACCCTCGGCATCGAATTCCCACGCGGTCGGCGCGCAGCGCCGCTGCAGCCCCCCTCGGCCGCGGTCGCGTCCTGATGGTCAGAGCTTCCGCGAGTGCCCCGCTCGAGGGTGGGACTTGCGGTAGACGTCGAGCAACTGTGCGGCGTTGACGTGCGTATAGCGCTGCGTCGTACTGAGACGGGCGTGACCGAGCAACTCCTGGATGGCGCGCAGGTCGGCGCCCCGTTGCAGCAAATGGGTGGCGAACGAATGCCGCAGGGCGTGAGGACTGATCCCCATCCGGGCGCTGGTTGCCGCGACATACCGCCTCACCAGGCGATCCACGCTTCGAACCGTCAGGCGGGTGCCCCGATAGTTCACGAACAGCGGGTCCTTCTTCACTCTGTCGCCTCGCTGGCGGTCGGCGAAGCCCCGGCCGCTTTCTCGGTCGCCTAGCCTGACGCCTACTCGCGAGGACGCCCCCCGCAACAGCAATTCCCGATCCTTCAGGTAGGCCCGGATAGCCGCCGCCGTGCTCGCGTTGAAGGGCACAAGCCGTTGTTTGCCGCCTTTTCCGAGCACGCGCACCATCCTCGCGCTGAGGTTGGCGTCGTCCAGATCCAGGCCAACCAACTCACTCAGTCGAACGCCAGACGCATAAAACAGCTCGAGAATGGCGTGGTCGCGTCGGCCGAGCGCGTCGTCGGCTGGGGCCATGACGAGAGCCGTCATCTCGGCTTCCGACAAATGCGCGGGCATGCGCACATCGCGTTTCGGCGTAGCGACCAAGGCCCCCGGATCCACGTCAATCAGGCCTTCATGGCGCAGATAGCGGAGAAATGTTCTCGCGGCGGCCAGCTTTCGCGCCGCCGTCGCTCGCGACTGACCGAGTTCATAGAGCTCGGCGAGAAAGCGCCTCATCGCCGCGCGAGTCAGATGGGCAGCCGATACCTCATCTCGACGGACACCGGCTTCCCGAGCTGCGTGCTGCAGAAACTGAAGCAGGTCGCTTTCGTACGCACGGACGGTGTGGCGGGAAGCGTTTCTATTGAGTCGGAGGAACTCGAGAAAGGCCTTGAGATGCTCAGTCATCGACTCCAGGTCACCCCGAGACCGAACTGCGGGTGCGGGGATCTTCCGCGAGCCCGGATCGAACCTCATTCAACGTCAGCCTCGCCAGAGCACGGCCTCGCCCCCATTCTTCGAGAGCCTCGAGAGCCCGGGCGGACATGGCGAGCTTCCGTTCGAGCTTCCCCCTCGGCCCGCGCTCCAACGGCTGCATGATCCCGAACGTGATGTTCGACGGCTCGTAATGCCGGGGATCGGCGTGCGACACGTAGTACGCCAGGGCGCCGATAGCCGTGGTCCGCGGCGGGATCGTCAACGGTGCGCCCTTGACGAGCGCCGCAGCATTCAATCCGGCGAGGAGCCCGGACGCAGCAGACTCGACGTACCCTTCGACGCCTGACATCTGGCCGGCGAAGAAGAGCGACGGCCGCTTGCGCACCTGCCACGTCTCGGCCAGCACGTCCGGCCCGTTCACATAGGTGTTGCGATGCACCATGCCCAATCGCACGAATTCTGCCTGCTCCAGACCCGGAATCATTCGCAGGACGCGCGACTGCTCGCCCCATTTCAGCTGTGTCTGGAACCCGACCAGGCTGTAGTGATCGCCGGCGAGATTGTCCTGCCGTAGCTGAACCGCTGCGTAAGGAGGACGGCCCGTATGAGGATCGACGAGACCAACCGGCTTCATTGGTCCGAAACGCAGCGTCTCGCGACCGCGATGCGCCATCACTTCGATTGGCAGACATCCTTCGAAGAAACGCTCGCGGTCGAAGTCGTGAACGGTTGCCGACTCCGCGTGAATCAACGCCTCGTAGAACCGCTGATACTCGTCGGCGGTGAGCGGGCAGTTCAGATAGTCGCCTTGTCCATCATCGACGCCACATCCTCCAGCGTGCACGGCAGCGGGTCTCAAACGCCCTTCGGTGCGGCTCCGATTCCACCGCGACTGTCGGAACACCTTTGACCGATCGATGGTCTCGGCGAGCACGATCGGACTGATCGCGTCGTAGAAATAGAGGTGCTCGCTGCCTACCAGCTTTGCGATATCGGCCGACAACGCATCCGAAGTCAACGGACCCGTCGCGACGATGACGGGCGTGTGCTCGGTGGAATCGGGTACGGCGCCCACTTCCTCGCGCGTGATCGTGATGAGCGGATGCGCGGACAGCTCGGCGCCGACCATGTCGGCGAACTGCTCTCGATCCACGGCGAGCGCTGCTCCCGCCGGGACACGGCTGGCTTCGGCAGCGCGCATGACCAGCGAGCCAAGACGGCGCATTTCTTCCTTCAGAAGGCCGACCGCGTTATCGAGCTTGTCGCCGCGGAAAGAGTTGCTGCAGACCAGTTCCGCGAGGCGATCGGTCTTATGAACCGCGGTCGGTCGTACCGGCCGCATCTCGGAGAGCGTGACGGGGACGCCCTGCGAGGCTGCCTGCCAGGCGGCCTCGCAGCCGGCCAGACCGCCGCCAACGATTCGAATCACGCCTACAAATGAATCACAAAGTCACCAGGGTCACAAAGGGTTTCTACAGTCGTCCGAAACTGCCTTGTGACGGTGCTTGTTGTCAGGCGGCTGTTCCGGGCAGCTCCTCGGACCTCGCGTAGTCGCAGTCCTCGTTGTTGCACAGGACCTGACGTCCGTGCTTTTTCGTGGTTTTCTCGACGAGGAACGGAGCGCCACACTTGGGACATTCTTCGGCGAGCGGCCGGTTCCACAGGACGAAGTCGCAATCGGGATAGTTCGAGCATCCGAAGAACAGCTTTCCGCGTTTCGACTTGCGTTCGACGACCTCGCCGCCCTTGTCGGCGTCCTTCGGACACTTGACGCCAGTGGACTTGTGCTTGATGTAGCGGCACTCCGGATAGTTCGTGCACGCCGTGAACTCGCCAAAACGTCCCTGCTTCAGCACGAGATTCGATTTGCAGCGCGGACAAGGCTCGTCGAGAATCTGATCGGGCTTGGCTGCCCTCAACCCGCCCTGCTTGGTGGCAATCAGCTTGCGCGTGGTCTTGCATTCGGGGTAGCCCGTGCACGCCAAGAACTGGCCGAAGCGGCCGCGCTTCACGACCATCGGCTTTCCGCAGTTCTCGCACGGCTCGATTTCTTCGTCGCCGTTCTCTGACTCGGGTTCGCTCTTCTCGAGCTCGCGGGTGTTTGTACACTCGGGATATGCGCTGCATGCCACAAACGGACCGAACTTGCCAACCTTGATCAGCATCGGCGAACCACACCGATCGCAGACCTCGTCGGTCTTGATGCCTTCCTTGAGGTTCTGCATCTCCTTGCCGGCACGAGCCAGGTCTTTCTTGAACTTCTTGTAGAACTCACCGAGCGTTCGGACGTAGTCGGTCTTCCCCTCCTCGATCTTGTCGAGATCTTCCTCGAGATTCCGCGTGTACTCGACATCGATGATGTCGTCGAAGCTCTTGGTCAACAGATCCGAAATCATCAGCCCCAGGGCCGTCGGCTTGAATCGACCCTCGAGCTTGTTGACATATTCACGGTCCTGGAGAACCGAGATGATCGAGGCGTAGGTGGAGGGACGCCCAATGCCGTTCTCCTCCAATTCCTTGACGAGCGTGGCTTCGGTAAAGCGCGGTGGCGGCTGCGTGAACTTCTGCTCGGGGCGCAGTACCTTCAATTCGAGACGGTCCCCTTCGGCCAGCGCTGGCAGAACGCCCGACACCGCATCGTCGTCGTCGCCGGCATCGCTGCTACCGGCCTGACCCTTCTGGCCGTTCTCGCCTGCACTCGCGCTACCTGGATCGTCCTTGGCCTGCGCCGGACTGTCGGCCTCGGGAGCCGTGCCGTAGACTGCCGTCCAACCGGCGAATTTGGGCACGGTCCCCTTGACCCGGAACAGATAGTCACCCGCGTTGACATCGACGGTTGTCTCATCGAAGGTCGCCGGCAGCATCTGGGAAGCCACGAACCGGTTCCAGATCAGCCTGTAAAGCGAGTACTGATCCGGTGTCAGGTACAGTTTGACAGTCTCGGGATCGTGCTGCATCGACGTGGGCCGGATCGCTTCGTGAGCGTCCTGCGCGTCGGCCTTGGCCCGGTAGAAGATCGGCTTTTCCGGGAGATGGTCCTCGCCGAATGTTCCCTTGATGTGTTCGCGGACCGCGACGAGGGCCTCTTCGGCAACACGAACCGAGTCGGTTCGCATATACGTAATGAGGCCGCCGGCCAGCTCGGGAATCTCGATCCCGCCTTCGTAGAGCTGCTGCGCGATCATCATCGTCTTCTTGACGGGGAACCGTGCGGTTTGCTGCAGCTTGCTCGTAATGAATGGCGGCGGCGCGCTCCGTTTCCGCTCCTTCGTCGTCACCGACGAAACGATCCACGTCGCGTTCTCGAGGTCGGCAACAATCGACTTGGACTGCTCTTCGTTGGCAACCCGAAGCGTGTCGCCGCCCTTCTTGAACAGTTTCGCTTCGAACTCAGGTGGCTGCGGTCCAGCGAGTCGGGCGAACAGGTTCCAGTATTCCTCGGGAACAAACTTCTCGATCTCCCGCTCCCGATCGGCCACGAGCTTCAGGGCGACCGACTGTACGCGTCCGGCACTCAGTCCACGCCGCACCTTGTCCCAAAGAAGCGGGCTGATTTTGTATCCGACAAGTCGGTCGAGCACACGCCGCGCGCGTTGCGCCGCCACCATCTTCTGATCGATGACGCCGGGATTCTTGAGCGCGTCCTGAATGGCCTTCTTCGTGATCTCGTTGAACATCAGGCGGTGTATCTTGCGCTTCCTTCCGCCGAGCTCGTGTGCGAGGTGCCACCCGATCGCTTCGCCCTCGCGATCAGGGTCGGTTGCCACGTAGATGTCGGACGCGTCTTTGGCCGCGTCTTTCAGCTCTTTGATGACTTTCTTGCGGGATGCGATCGATTCGTACTCTTCGGAAAAATCGTTTTCGACATCCACACCGAGCTTGCTCTTGGGCAAGTCGCGGATGTGGCCCATCGACGCGACCACCTTGTAGTCGCGCCCAAGATATTTGTTGATGGTCTTCGCCTTAGCCGGCGACTCAACCACGACGAGTGCTTTGGCCATCGAGTTTTGATCCCTGAGTCCGAACCCCGGGGCCTCGGCCCGACCTTGGCCCTTCTTTAGAACCTAGCACGGTCTGTCAAACCGGACGAACCGCCCAGCCCCGGCGCGACGAACCAAACCCAGCAATTCCAGCTCGAGCAGCCAGGGCAACAATCGGGCAGGACTGAGGCCCGATCGCGCGGATAAGACGTCCAGATCGCAGGGTTCGCCGACTGGCAAACACGCCAGCAGCGGCGCCGAGGATGGACTACTGGCCCCCGTCGCGAGGTGCCGCGTTCCGGAGTGTCCTATCCTGCCTAGCCCGAGCTCCTCCAAGATATCGTCCGCGGTCTCCACAATCTTTGCACCGTCTCGCAAAAGGCCATGGCCGCCACGGTTACGGTCGCTCAGGACATTTCCCGGAACGGCCAGCACTTCGCGGCCTTGCTCAAGAGCGCACCGGGCGGTAATAAGTGAGCCGCTCTTCTCGCCCGCTTCCACGATGACGACCGCTAGCGACAATCCGCTGATGATTCGATTGCGTTGTGGGAAGAACTGACGCAGCGGCGGCGTCCCGGGTACGAGCTCGCTAATGATGAGGCCTTCTGCATGAATCTCGCGCGCCAGCGACGCATGCTCTGGTGGGTAGATCACGTCCGCCCCGCATCCGAGCACGGCCACGGTCGAGCCTCCGACCGACACCGCACCGCGGTGCGCCGCAGAATCGACGCCACGCGCCAGTCCGCTGACCACAGTGATGTCGCGGGTCGCCAAATCGGCGGCCAACCGGCTTGCCACTTCGAGCGCGTACGGCGACGCGGCTCGGGAGCCAACGATCGCGACCGCAGGTTTCTCGAAAGCCTTGAGCGACCCGCGCGTCCACAAGGCAGGCGGCGGATCAACTATCGCAGCCAAAAGAGGCGGGTATCCCGTTTCGTTCCAGACAATCGACGTGAGCCCCCGCCGCGCGGCGCGCTCGAGTGCGCACGCGGCACGCGCCACGACGTCCGATTGTTTCTGAAGCTCGAGAGGCCAGCGTGCTGCTGCGAGCTCCTCAAGAACGGCCCTAGGGCTTTTACCAGTGCGAAGCTCGACAGCGATGTCCCGGCACCATTGAATGGGAAGCAGCGACAGCGCGACGTAGTCCAGACGTTCGTTCATGGGCGGCCCTTCCCGAGCGGCTCGGCCCACAAAAAAGAGGTCGTCGCCGCCGCAGAGTTCACTGCGGGGCCCGACCTCCTGACATCAATTGTAGACCTTTTTCGTAAATGGTCCGGCAGGCATGCAAATAGTCGAACGTTTTGCGCAAAAACCTATGGCATATCGATTGCTCCGATGCAGCCGATGACCGCTCCAAATACCTTGCATGTGCGCAAGCCGAATGGCTATAGTGAACTTGTTCTCATCATGATCGGACGTCTTACCGCCCTTTCAGTTTTGATGGCGGTCGTGTCGGCCACTCCCGTATTCGCTGACGCGCGCTCGGACGCGAAGGCACAAGTCGCCTTCGGAATCAGCGTCGCGCAACGGGGGCTGTGGCGCGAAGCGATTTACCGGTGGGAAAAGGCCGTCGAGATCGACCCCACATACGCCGCCGCGTTCAACGATCTCGCCATCGCGTACGAGCACGAAGGCCAGCTGGAAAAAGCGCGGAAAGCGTACGAGAAGGCGGTCGAACTCGATCCTAACAATCCGGAAATTCGCCAGAATTTCGAGCTGTTTAAGGAAATCAATGACCGGACGAGTTCCGCGAAAGAAAAGCCATAGCTTGTCTGTCGCCGCCCTCGCTGCTTTCAGCGCGGTGACGATGCTCGCCTGCGGTCCGGACACATTCGAGATCCCCATCGAGACTCCGATTCAGCCGAAGCTCGACGTCTCGGCGTTTCAACGCGTGCTCGTAGTCGGGTTCGTAGCAGGAGGCTCCGACGAGCTCGATACGAACCAGGAGACTGTTCGCCTTCTGCGAAGTCAGCTTCGCAATAAGTCGGCTCTGAGGGTCATCGATGCGGATGTGATGCCCCTCATTGAAGTCGCGCAGGATCAAAACAAAACCGCGACGACGTCCGAGCCTGCGGGCAGCGGCGAAGGGTCGCCGTCGGCCGGCAACGGCAACAATGCCGACCGCAACGGCAACGGCGGTCAGCCCCTTCCGTTACCGGAAGAAATCAAGGACGAAAAGGATCTCGAGCCTTACGAACGCCTGTTTGCGAACGTGACGTACTGGAAGCGGATTGGCGAAGAGTACCAGAACCCGCTGATCGTCACCGGCACGGTCTTGTTCACCGCCCACTCGCGCGCCGGCATCGTCCAGCGAGAACAGGAAGTCTACGACCAGTTTGGTCGACGGGCGGTCATTCCCGTCCGGACGTACATGGAGCGCAAAGGATTCGTTCTACGCCCGAAGTTCGTGTTCATCGACGGGCGAACCGGAGCGACCATGCACTCGGAAAGCTACCGAGAAGAAGTCCTCTACAACGCGCAGACGAACACACCGGCGCTTTCGTCCTACTTCGAGCTGATGGACCGCCTGATACCGAACTTCCTTGGTGCCCTCAGCAGCCAGAGGATCAAGGGCACACGAGTCCTCCTCAAGTAAAGCAGCAAGACTCCAGCCTCCGCAGCGCTCTCGCGCGCGAAACCCCGGCCGTCAATGGCCATCGAACGTCTAAAGCGGCGAACAGGGAGGGTCCCATGAAATCCGCTTGCCACGTGCTGATCACGGTCGTCGCACTCCTCATGGTCACCGCTTCAATCCATGCGCAGAGGGTCTTCTCGTCGAGCGACGACGGCGTCGTGCTTCCCGTCGTTGTCACTCGGGTCAATCCAGACTACACAACTGAGGCGAAAGCAGCGGGAATCCAGGGCAGTGTCGTCCTGGACGTGGTCGTGCTTGCAGACGGCTCGGTCGGGGACGTCAGCGTAACGCGTTCACTCGATTCTGGGTTGGACCGCGAGTCGGTCGCTGCCGCAAAACAGTGGCGGTTTACCCCGGGCACGAAGGATGGCGAGCGCGTCGCCGTGCGAGTGCAGCTCGAGATGAATTTCACGCTCAAGTGATTGTCGATCGATGATCTCCTCGCCGACGCTTCGGCGTGCGACCGTTCGACGTCAGGTTCCAGTTCAATCCGATGGGCCGACACCGGGCTCGGGCGAATCGCCCTCGTCGTCGTCCTCACGCCGCAGCCGTTCCCGTTGCCGCGTTTCGGTAACTTGGCGCGCACCCGGCGTGTAGAACGCCTCCAGTGAAAGCCCCGCCGCTGTGAAACCGGTTGCCGAACCGCGACGCCCCCTGAGCGGCAGCTGCCCGCCCGACGCAAGCCAACAGAACAGCCGCCACGCTCCCCACGCAGCCAAGATGGCGATAAGCGCGGCGAACGTCTGCGAGAGCGTCATGTGAATCCCTGAAAGATCCGGCGAGCCCAACCCACTGTTCCGGAAGAATCCGCGGTTCGTCTCGACAACTCAGTCACTTCGACTGTACACTTGTTCTTTTGCGCAGGTACCGACTATGTACACGATTGTTCAGGCCGCAGGTCATCAAGTCAAGGTAACGCCGGGCGGGTATGCCACGCTCGAGGGCACAGCAGGCGAGCCCGGTTCGGAGATCACCCTCGAACAGGTCTTGCTCGTGGAGAAAGATGGCGGCGATATCGTCGCCGGCGCACCGTTTGTCGCCAACGCCCGCGTCGTGGCGGTCGTCGAAGGCGAGGCGCGGGGACCGAAGATTCGCGTATTCAAGAAAAAGCGGCGCAAGGGGATGCGACGCACGAAGGGGCATCGCTCCATTTTCACGCGCGTCCAGATCAAAGAGATTCTGCTCTAGGTCGCGGGAGCAAGTCGCAACCGTTCAACGTGGGGAGGTCGCTGCGGCTGGTAGTCCGATTTCCCGAAAGTTTCAGGCATGGCACACAAAAAAGGACAAGGCAGTTCCCGAAACGGCCGCGACTCGAACTCTCAGCGGCTCGGCGTCAAGGCACACGACGGCAACATCGTCACTGGCGGAACGATCATCGTCCGGCAGCGAGGCCGCCGGTTCCGTCCGGGACGGAACGCCGGCCTCGGCAAGGACGACACGATCTTTGCGAAAGTCGACGGCCGAGTGCGCTTCGAAGACCACGGCGCCAACGGTCGCGTGATCAGCATTCTTCCAATCGAGTGACGTGAATACCAGCTATGGGGCGATCGAGCTTGTCGTAGCTCGACGTTCGAGTTGGCCAATCCGATTGGCTGATTGCGATCGCCCCATCACCAGATTCCCGAATGTTCGTCGATGAAGTGGAAATACACGTCGCCGCCGGCGACGGCGGGAATGGGTGCCTGGCCTTTCGCCGCGAAAAGTTCGTTCCACGAGGTGGACCGAGCGGCGGCGACGGCGGCCACGGAGGATCGGTCTTCGTTGTCGCCAGCCCGCATACGAACACCCTGATCAACTATCGGTTTCATCCCGAGTTCACCGCTGCACGCGGCCAGCATGGGATGGGCTCCAACCGCACGGGTCACAACGGCGCCGATCTCGACCTGCCTGTCCCGATTGGCACGTTGGTGCACGAACGAGCCGATGATCGCGAGGCCGGATGGCGGCGGCTGGCCGACCTCACGGCCGAAGGACAACGGGTGCTCGTGGCGCGCGGCGGCCATGGCGGCCGTGGGAATGCGCGATTTGCATCCTCGACGAACCGCGCTCCACGTCGGACCGAACCTGGCGGCCGGGGCGAAGAGAAGTATTTGCGGCTCGAGTTGAAGCTGCTGGCCGACGTCGGATTGGTCGGATTCCCGAACGCCGGCAAGTCTACGCTGATCTCGCGTGTCTCCGCTGCCCATCCCAAGATCGCGGACTACCCTTTTACGACACTGACGCCGAATCTGGGTGTCGTACGCCTCAGCGGTGATCGCAGTTTCACGGTCGCGGACGTCCCCGGCCTCATCGAGGGCGCGCATCAGGGGTCGGGACTCGGACATCAGTTCTTGAGACATCTCGAACGTACCAAGATCCTCGTGCATCTGGTCGACGTGTCGAGCGCAAGCGGCCGCGATCCCGTCAGCGACCTCGACATCGTGCGGCGGGAGATCGAACTGTTTCAACCAGCTCTTGCCGCCAAGCCGCAGATCGTAGCAGCGAACAAGATGGATGCGCTCGACGACCCATCGAGAGTGGCCGCTCTCGAGACGAGAACGGCCGAAATCGGTTTGCCCTTGTTCCGCATTTCTGGTGCAACGGGCGAAGGCGTATCATCGCTGCTCGAAGCGATGTGGCGCGGCCTGTTCGCAGAAGTTCCGACCGCCTCGAGCCGTGAACACTGATGGCCAACAGGCGCATCGGAATCCTGGGCGGCATGTTCGACCCGATTCACAACGGACACCTCGATGTACTGGACGCCGCTCAGGCGGCGCTCGAGCTCGGTGAGATCGTCGTGGTGCCGTCCAGCATCCCGCCCCATCGGCCTCCTCCTGCGGCTTCGAGCTATCATCGATTCGCCATGGCGGCATTGGCAATCGGCGGGCGACGCGGATGGCGGGCGCTGGATGTCGAGCTTAGAGAACCAACTCTCTCCTACACCTCCGATACGCTCTTGAAGTTCCATGCGGAGGGCCACGAAAGGCTGGATCTCTTTTTCATCGCGGGTGCCGATGCGTTCCTGGAGATTGAGACCTGGAAGAACTACCCGGCGCTCCTCGATCTGTCGCACTTCGCGGTGATTTCACGGCCCGGCGTGCCGGTCGGCCAGGTCGCAGAGCGTTTGCCGGCCCTGGCGTCGCGCCTGCGAGGGCCTGATGCCGCTGCCTCGGTTGACTCGACGATGATTTTTTTGATCGATGCGCCCACGGCCGATGTGTCGTCTTCAGCAATCCGACACGCTCGGTCGCACGGGGAATCCATTGTCGGCATGGTTCCGCCGGGTGTTCAACAACACATTGAGCAGCACGCACTTTACAAAGATCCGACGCGGGTCGAGGGGGCCGGTGCCCGACTAATTGGCCAGCCGGCAGGCAGGTTGCATGGCGGAGACTGAGAAGCGTCAGAGGAAGCCCCGGCTGCCCCGGGACATCATGCGAGCGGTCGCGGCGGCTGAAGACCGGAAGGCCTCCGACATCGTGCTGCTCGATCTCCGGAAGGCGGCAAGCTTCGCGGATTTCTTCCTGATCTGTTCCGGTGCCAACGCGCGCCAGATCCGCGCAATCGCCGACGCGGTGATCGAAGCCGTCGCTTCCGAAGGGGTGAAGCCGGCGCATGTGGAAGGCTACGAGCGATCGGAGTGGGTACTTCTCGACTACTTCGATTTCATCGTCCACATCTTCGCCCCGGCCACACGCGAGTTCTACGGCCTCGAACGGCTGTGGGGAAACGCCGCATTGGTGGAGCTCCCGGTCCTGCGACAGTAGACAACTCGTCAGTCGGCCGCCGCGTCGACTTCTCGTCACCACACCAACAATCGTCTGTCGCGCCGCCTGACCTTGGGCGCCTTTCCCCTGACGACTCTCGTTGATGCGGTACTCGCCGTCATCTTCGCTCCGGCGTGTGCATCGTGCGGCGTGCCACTCGAGCGCCCGACTGAAGGACCTGTGTGCGGCCTCTGCTGGCACTCGATCCTTCCACTCACGCCTCCGCTTTGCGAGACGTGCGGTGATCCGTTGACGACCTGGCGCGTGGAGAGCGTGGCGGCACAGTGTCCGAGGTGTCGGCGCGCACGCCCGGCCATCGATCGCGCGCGAGCCGTAGGCGCATACGACGGGGCACTTCGCGCCATCGTCCATGCGTTGAAATATGAAGGTCGACGGTCGGTGGCTCCTCGCCTAGCGGCATTGATGCGCGACCGTGGCGCGGAGGTGTTGGAGCAGGCTTCGTTTGTTGTCCCGATACCGCTCCATCACTCACGGCGGCGACAACGAGGCTTCAATCAAGCTGCCGACCTCGCGCGACATCTCGGACTCCCGGTACGGCGGGCGCTGAAGCGGCTCCGCGCGACTCCAGCTCAGGCTGCGCTGCCGGCCGCGCAGCGCCACAAGAACGTCCGGAATGCCTTTGCGACAACGCGAGCGGCTGGAGAATTGCGAGGAAAGGTCGTGGTGCTGGTTGACGATGTGTGCACCACTGGCGCCACGCTGGAGGCCTGCGCGCGGCCACTGAAGGCAGCCGGCGTTGTCGAGGTTCGCGCGCTTACGGCTGCACGAGTCGTGACGTCACCGCGGCAATGACGTCGTCGGCCACCGCACCTTTCGCCCGCTCGCCGTCGAGCACGACCCACCCGTGTGCGGCGGCTTGGCGTCGATAACTATCGCGGACTCTCGCCTGCATCTCGAGGTCCCGCTCGTAACGATCCCGTTCAACCGCTTTGCGCTGCACGGCCGTTTCGGGCTCGATATCGAGCATGATCGTCAGCGCTGGATGTGGCAGGAACTTTTGGATCTCGGCCAGCCATGCCGGATCGAGGCCCTGGGCTTCGCCGTACGCGATGCTCGACGCCTGGTACCGATCGCAGACCAGGATCAGCCCACCCTCAATCCACCGTTCCAAATCGGGCTTCCGCTCGTAACGGTTGGCGACGTAGAGCAGCTGCATTACGTCGGGGCCATAGTCACGCTCTCCCTGAAGGGCCCTGGCGATTTCTTCGCCGATGGAGGTCCCGTAGTCTGGGAACGAGACGAGCCGAGCTTTGTGGCCTTCGCGCTTCAACCAGTCGCGCAAGAGCTCTGCTTGAGTCTGCTTGCCGCTCTGATCGAGACCTTCGAAGACGATGAGGAGTCCAGGCATTTCGATCAGCTACCAGCTTCCAGCTTCCGCTTCCAAGTTTCGGCTGCCAGCGACCGGTTGCTGGTCATGAATGGAAAGTGGATGCTGGTGCTCGAGGCGTGAAGCTCCCGAATCAATTTTCGAGCTTCAGCATGTCCTCGATCGTTTGTCGCCGCCTGATGACCCGCCATCCCCCGTCGTCCACGAGGACTTCGACCGGCAGCGGCCGGCGATTGTAGTTGGACGACATGGCCGATCCATATGCGCCCGCGTCGCGGATCGCAACCAGATCGCCGACCTCGAGGCGAGAGAGCACACGATCGCGCCCCACAACGTCACTGCTCTCGCAGACTGGACCGACGATTTCATAGTGCCGATCGCCCATGCCCTGGCGCGCGACGGGTTCGATCTGGTGAAATGCCCCATACAAGGCCGGGCGAATCAGCTCCGACATGCCCGCGTCAATCACCGCGAAATCACTGGACGACGTTCGTGGCTTGATATCGACGACGCGCGCGACGAGTACGGCGGCAGGACCGACGATGGTCCGGCCCGGCTCGATCACGATCGGCAGTTCGGTCGCTCGCGCCTCGAACAGAAGGGCTCCCACGTAGTCGTCGGCCGACGGAACGTCGCGGCCGTCGTACGAGATGCCGAGACCGCCTCCCAGGTCGATGTACTCCAGCATCACGCCCGCGCTACGAAGATCTTCGATCGCACGCACGACGAGCGCAGCCGCACGCCGAATCGGCTCGAGCGAGGTGATTTGTGAGCCGACATGGACGTGTACCGCAACCAGCTTCGAAGCGCGGGCGCCGTCGAACGTCGCGACCAGCTCTTTCACGGCATCGATGGGGATACCGAACTTGCTGGTCTTGAGGCCGGTGGAGATGTGGGGATGGCTTTCCGAATCGATATCAGGATTCACACGAATCGCCACGCGCGCGACAACACCGGCGCGGCGGGCGATCGCCTCGACGCGTGCCAGTTCACCGGCCGACTCGACATTGATGGCCTTCAGCCCGAGCGGCACCGCGCACTCGAGCTCGGCCTGCGACTTTCCGACACCGGTAAAGATGATGTCCCCGGGAGCGAAGCCGGCCTTTCGAGCCAGCTCGAGCTCCCATATGGAGTTGGCGTCGGCGGCGCCGCCCAGCTCGCGAATGAGTCGTGCGATGGCGAGCGTCGAATTCGCTTTGAGCGCGTAGTGCACGGCGTGCGGATACTCGCCGAACGCGGAATCAAGCGCTCGGTAGCGCTCGCGCAGGGTGGCGGCGCTGTAGACGTAGGTCGGGGTGCCTTCGGCCGCGGCGATCTCCGAAAGCCGCACGCCGTCGCAGACGAGTTCGTCGGTTCCAGTTCGAGTAAAGCCGGGAGGTGGGCGCAACGTGATAGGCTATTTTACTCAATCCTTCATGCTGTCCGATTCACCGGCCGCGACACCGTTCGCAGCGGAGGCCATCGAAGCGCTGATCCAGCGGTGCCTTCGCGGCGACCAGGATGCCTGGGAGCTCATCGTCAGGCAGTACTGGCGAAAGGTCTTCAACGTCGCTTACAAGTTCGTCGGGAAGCACGACGAAGCCGAAGATCTGACCCAGGATATCTTCTTCAAGATCTTCAAGTCGCTGGATACGTTCGACCGGCGGGCGAACTTTCAGACCTGGCTGATCAGCGTCAGCCGGAACCTCTGTATCGATCACTATCGAAGCGTCCGCAAAGAGCGCGAGACCATCGATCGGGATGTCGACGCGAGCGAATTGTCGCCCACCTCGAAGGAAATCGGAGCGATCGCGCTGCTGGAGCAGCGAGACCGCGTTGCGCTGCTCCGCCAGGCGCTCGCGGAACTGCCCGAGGCGCTCAAAGCGGCCGTGCTGATGCGGGATATTCAGGAAATGTCGTACCAGGAGATCGCCAAGACGCTGCGCCTGCCTGAGGGCACCGTCAAATCCCGGATCAACCGGGGACGCACGGAGCTCGCCCGGCAGGTCCGAAAGCTGACGGGCGACCCTTCGGCATTTTCAGGATCGAGCTAGCGTGCGTCGAACGACGACTCCTCGCAGACTCGGGGACCGCCTCGAGCGGGTCGAGGGCGAAGACAAGGGAGCCATGCGATGAAGGTGAAGACCGAGCAGTCTGGCGCAGTATCGATCGTCCGCGTGGGCGAGACACGGCTGATGTATCCGATTCTTTCTGATTTCTCAACGGAGATTGGCGGGCTGGTCGCCGGAGGCAGGCGTGAGATCCTCATCGACCTGACACCGGTGACCTACGTCGACAGCGCCACCATCGGCTGCTTGATGGACCTCTATCGACAAATCACCAATGCTGGCGGACACCTGAAGCTGTCGGGGGTCCAGAAGCGCGTCGAGACCATGCTGACGTTGACGGGAGCGCAGAACTTCATCGAAATACATGCGGACGAGCCGAGCGCCGTCAAAAGTTTCGGAGTGTAGCATCATGCACACGATCAAAACGACAACCGGCGCCCAGATTCTGCTCGATGGCGACCTGCTGGCGATCATGGAGACGCTGTACCGGGAGGTCACCGCCAAGCGGGCGCTCGAGCGGTCGTTCGAAGAGATGGCGAGAGAGATTCAACATCTCATCGATCAGATGGATGAAGGCGAGCGGCGTACCTACCTCGCCGAGAGCCTGTTCCTCAACACGGTCAAGTACGAAAACGATAAACTCGAGGCCTACCTGAGGAAGCTCGCCAAGAAGAAGTCTGGCACTGTCTGACGTGTCGCTCAATCACCTTGCCACTCGTTTCACGTGCTCGTGGCCCTGGACCACGCTGGTGATGTTGTGCGACGGACGGCTCGTCTGCGGCTGCGCAGATCCATACGGACACCGTGTGCTGGGTGATGCGCGAGGAGCCTCCCTGCACGATGTGTGGACGGGGCCCGTCGTGACCTCGCTCAGGAACGACCTGAACCACGGCGGCTCGAAATTCTGCGGCGACTGCCCGCTGAAGCTGCCGTTGAAGAAGAACGATTCCCCCCCGGTCCGACCGACAGGCGCCGGCGACCTTCCGTCGCGCCTCTACATCGAATGCACGGCCGCGTGCAATATCTCCTGCACGGAGGCGTGCTGTGCGCCCGAGACCGGGATCACACGAACGCGTCAAGCCGGAATGCTCGACTTCGAACTATTCCGGCGCGTCATCGACGAGGCCGGCTCGTCGCTCGTTCGGGTCGACTTCTTCAACTATGGCGAGGCATTCCTGCACAAGCGAGCGGTTGAGATGTGTGAATACATCAAGTCGCACTTCCCGCACATCTACCTCTTTACGAGCACGAACGGCCTGGCGCTGTCCGAAGCTCAGGCGCGGCGCCTCGTTCACTCCGGAATCGACGAAGTGACCTTCTCGATCGACGGCGCAACCACTGAAACTTATAGCAAGTACCGCCAGCGGGGCCGCTTCGACCTGGCTATCCAAACGCTTCGGACGATGGCCGAGGAAAAGCGGAAGTCCGGCCGGGATCTCCCCTTCCTGAATTGGCGCTACATCCTGTTCGTCTGGAATGACAGCGACGAGGAGATGAACCGCGCGCGCACACTGGCGGCCGAGATCGGGGTCGATCGCCTTTGCTGGGAAATCACCGACCACCCGGAACACGCCTACTCGAGGAGATTTGCGCCAGGCTCGCGCGATCTCGAGGCGGTTCTGCGCGAGACGTGGGACGACAACGACCTTGGGAATGCAATCCCTGGCGCGATGCCTCGAGCGCAGATCGATGTACGGACGCTCGTGCCTGGTGTGCCTCTCATCACCCGAACCGGCCGTGCCATTCATCTGCGCACACGGGTGCGCAACCTGTCGACTCGGCCCTTTCCCGCGCAGGCCACCTACGGACGCCGTCTGGTCCGCCTGGGCGCGCAGCTCTGCGATGCCACCGGCGCTTTGATCAATCGCGACTTCGCTCGGGCATGGCTACCCAGAACCCTCGACCCGGGCGCTGCGGTCGAGGTGCCCATTGAAATCCCCGCCCCGGCACAAGCCGGGCGCTACCAACTGAAGTTCGATTTGGTCAGCGAGGGGATCGACTGGTTCGAGCGTTGCGGCTCGCCGACGACCGTCCGCAGCTTCTGGGTGAGGTGAGTCCCGGTCAGATCAGTCGCGATCAGTTCGCAAGACGCGGAGCGACTGTCTTGCCTGACGCGCCCGACTGGCAGCGCAATCGGCTCGACCGGCGCCGCTTGAGAACTTAGTTTGCGACGAGTGGTGGAGGGACGGTCTTGGCGGCCACGCCTATTGGCACCGCCACCGGTTCGATCGGCGCTTCGACAAGCCGCCACGCGTGCGTCTCTTCGAGAATCTTCGCCGCAAACTCGGTGTGCAGGGCATGGCCGGCGCGATGCGCGACCAGATGTCCAATGACCGGATAGCCCACCAGGGCTAGGTCCCCGATGGCGTCGAGAATCTTGTGGCGAACGAACTCGTCTTCGAATCGCAGGGCGTTGAGGACGCCTGTTTCGCCGAGCACGATGGCATTCTCGAGCGAGCCCCCCAGCGCCAGCCCGTTCTGGCGAAGCATCTCCACGTCCTTCAAGAACGTGAAGGTCCGCGCCGGTGCGATATCGTCGACAAACGTCTCCTCGGTAACGCGGAACGTTCGCGACTGATGGCGCAGCAGCGGGTGGTCGTAGCTGATGCTGTACGTGACCTTGAAGTGGTCCGAAGGAAAGAGCGCGATGCGCTTGTCGCCCCGAGAAATAGCAATCGGCCGGATGATCTTGAGGTACTTCCGGGGCGAGAGCAGAGGCTTCACGCCGGCTTCGTGAATCAAATAGATGAACGGAGCGGCGCTCCCGTCCATGATCGGCACTTCGGGCGAATTGAGCTCGACAATCACATTGTCGACGCGCGTGCTGACGAGCGCCGCAAGGAGATGTTCGACGGTCTCGACCGACACTTCTTCGCGAGAAAGCCCGGTCGCCATGTGAATGCCTGCCAGGTGATGCACCGTGGCCGGCACCTCGTGATGACCGATGTCAGTGCGACGGAACCGAATCCCGAAATCGGCTGGCGCCGGCTTCAGTGAAAGGGTGACTTTATTGCCGGAGTGAAGGCCAATTCCGACGCACGAAATTTGACGGCGCAGAGTCCGCTGCTGGTCCATTAGCCTCACAGGCAAAGTAGGGGCGAGCGTGCAGTCACCGAGCAAAAAGGGTGCCTGGCAATTCTGTGCAGCCGGTCACATCGTAACTGTAATATTTGGCGACATTTGAGCTGCGGCTTACTCGCATCCCCAGCCCGAGCCATGTGCGTCTTGTGGTATGGGAACCACACCTTTAGCCGCCGGAAGTGTGGGCATCTTACCACGGCACAACCGTACTGGCCCTAGCCAGCCGCGGAACGGAGGGGGCGACCGTGAGCCTCGGAGAGCGCGGCCGCCAGGAACCGGCCCGTGGCTGACTGCTCGTTGTGAGCAACCTCTTCGGGCGTACCCTCGGCGACGATGCGACCGCCGGCTGCCCCTCCTTCCGGACCAAGGTCGATGACATGGTCGGCCGTCTTCACGACGTCGAGGTTGTGCTCAATCACGACGATGGTATTGCCCTGATCGACGAGCTTGTTCAAGACATCGAGCAGCTTTCGGGTGTCTTCGAAATGCAGGCCTGTCGTCGGTTCGTCCAGGATGTAGAGAGTCCGTCCGGTCCCGCGCTTCGACAGCTCCTTTGCCAGCTTGACGCGCTGCGCCTCTCCTCCCGACAAGGTCGTAGCCGACTGGCCGAGCTCGATATAGCCGAGCCCGACATCCTGCAGCGTGCGCAGCTTGTTCGCAATCGGCGGAAAGTTTTCGAGCAACGGCAACGCCTGGTCGACGGTCAGCTCCAACACCTCCGCGATCGACTTGCCCCGATACTTGATCTCCAGCGTTTCCGCGTTATATCGCCGGCCCTTGCATTCCTCACACGTCACGTACACGTCCGGGAGGAAGTGCATCTCAATTGCGATGACGCCGTCGCCTTGACAGGTTTCACAACGGCCTCCTTTCACATTGAACGAAAAGCGGCCGGGCTTGAATCCGCGGGTCTTTGCGTCGGGCATCATCGCGAACAGATCCCGGATGAACGTGAAGAGTCCGGTGTAGGTGGCCGGATTGGACCGCGGCGTACGGCCGATGGGCGACTGATCGATCTCGATGACCTTGTCCACCAGATCGACGCCCTCGATGCGGTCGTGAGCACCGGCCTCGTCGGCCGCCTTATAGAGCGACCGGGCCAGCGAGGCGTACAGAATGTCATTGACGAGCGTCGACTTGCCGGAGCCGCTGACCCCCGTGACGGCCGTCAGAACGCCGAGCGGGATCCGGACGTCGATGTTTTTCAGATTGTTCGCTCGAGCGCCGCAAATCACGATCTCGCCACGCAATTGCGGGCGCCGTGCCTTGGGCGTGGCGATGGATCGCGCGCGCGTCAGATAGGCACCGGTGAGCGAATCTGAAGTGGCGGTTTCGACCAGCTCAGCCGGCGTCCCCTGGAAGATCACCTCACCACCGTGCTCACCTGCTCCAGGTCCGAGGTCGATCACATAGTCGGCCGTTCGAATCGTCTCCTCGTCGTGCTCGACGACGATGACCGTATTACCAAGATCGCGAAGACGCGACAACGTCGCGAGCAGCTTGCGATTGTCGCGTTGGTGCAGCCCGATGGATGGCTCGTCGAGGACGTACAACACCCCGGTCAGGTTCGCGCCAATCTGGGTGGCCAGCCGGATCCGCTGACCCTCGCCACCCGACAGCGTGGCGGCGCTCCGTCCGAGCGTGAGATAGCCAACGCCGACGTCGTTGAGGAACCGCAGCCGTTCCTGAATCTCGCGCAGGATTCGCTCGGCGATGATGGCCTCTCGATCGGTGAGCTGGAGGCTCTCGAAGACCTTCACCGCCTCGGAAATTGGCAGATTCACGTAATCGGCGATCGTTCTGGCCTTGACTCTGACCGACAGGCTCTGGGGCTTCAGCCGTTCGCCCCGACACGTCGCGCACGGCCGCAACGACCGGAACGGCTCGAGGTCTTCCTGTTCCGCCCAGCTGCCCTCGGCGTAGCGGCGGCGCAAGTTTGGAATCAGTCCCTCGAAGCTGGCTTTCCCGCTTCCACCGCCGAACAACAACACTTCCCGCGACCGGCGCGGCAGCTTGGCGAACGGGACCGTCAGATCCACGCCGAAGCCACGGCTCAGCTCCTGCAGCCTTTCCCGCACGAGCTTCCGGTCGCCCTTGCTCCACGCGGCAATCGCGCCTTCCGCCAGCGACTTCGATTCGTCCGGCACGACCCGCTGCGGATCGAAATCGATGGTCGCTCCCAGGCCCTGACAATCGAGGCAGGCGCCGTGCGGCGAGTTGAACGAGAACGCGCGCGGGGTCATTTCCGGCATGCTCAGGCCGCAGTCGACGCACGCCAGCTTCCTCGAGAACAGCCGATCTCCCCCATCGTACGAATTGATGACCACGATATCGTCGGCGAGGTGCAGCGCCATGTCGACCGATTCGGTCAGCCGGCGCTCGATGCCGCCGCGGACGATGAGGCGGTCGACGACAACTTCGATGGTGTGATTCCGCCGCCGGTCCAGTTTGATGTCTTCCTCGAGCGCCCGGAATTGCCCGTCGATCCGCGCCTTGGTGTACCCGCGCCCCCGCAACGCGGCAAGCTCCTTCTTGAATTCGCCCTTCCGGCCCCGGACGATCGGCGCCAGCACGTTGATGCGCTCATCCTGTGGATACACCATCACCATGTCGACGATGCGCTCGAGCGATTGGGAAGTGATCGCTTTCCCGCAGTTGGAGCAGTGCGGCGCCCCGATATTGGCAAAAAGCAGACGAAGATAATCGTAGATCTCGGTGACCGTCCCGACGGTGGATCGCGGATTCGAGCCTGTCGTCTTTTGCTCGATCGAAATCGCCGGAGACAGTCCGTCGATCAAGTCAACGTCCGGCTTCTCCATCTGCTCCAGAAATTGACGTGCATAGGCCGACAGCGATTCGACGTAGCGCCGCTGTCCTTCGGCGTAGATCGTGTCGAAGGCCAGCGACGACTTGCCCGATCCCGATAGTCCCGTGATGACCACGAGCTTGTGGCGCGGGATGTCGACGTCGATGTTCTTGAGGTTGTGGACGCGCGCGCCGCGCACCGCAATCCAGTTGTGCGCCATGGCAGGTTCAGTGGTTCAAAGGTTCAACGGTTCCAGGGTTCCAAAGTTCCAGGTTCCAAGGTTCCAAGGTTCGTTCCGTGGTTCAGTGGTTCAGAGCGAAAGGGAACGCAAGACCAAGCACCGGACCCAATGCTGGGAATTTCGTTCAATCCCAAAAGGATGATCGTAGCACGGTGCGCCCCGGAACCGCTCGGGGCGTCCCGCGTTGAGGATCCGCGTCACGGGCGGTAGCAGCGTGGCGGCCAGGACGAGGCTCATGACAGCAACCCGCCTCGACCCGGCGAGCTCCTTCATCGGCTGACAATATCGAACTCGATCTTCAGCTCGTTTTTTACCTTGACCGTCCCTCCCGCGATGCTGATCGGCTCGATCCCGAAGTCGCGCTGCTTGATCTCGACCGAGCCCCTGTAGCTGCCGTTCTGGCGAGTCACCGGTACGGTGATCGATCGTGTCTGGCCGCGAATCGCGAGGGTACCGACGACGTTCCACTTGTTAGCGCCGTTCGGGGTCACGGCTGTCGACGTAAACGTGATCTCCGGATACCGGGCAACGTCGAGCACCGTCTCGCTCACCATCCCCGCTTGCACTTCAGCTCGTTTGGACGCCGGCAGGTCCGGGTCGAGTACCTTCATGTCGGCCGTTTGTACGACGAGATTGACGATCGTCGGCGGCTCCTCCGACAGCGAGCCACTGGCAATCGGCGCCTGAATGATGTGGTCGTCCGCGAAGGCGGAGAACAGGCCTGACTTGTAGACGTAGACCGTCAGCTTGGAGCGATCGGTGTCGATCGTACGTGGCTGGGCAACGAGTGGCGCTGGAAGAATCAGGCTGCCAAGGACTGCAACGACCCCAAGGTGATAGCACTTCGCCATCCCTACCTCTCCTTCCTGTCAACCCTCAGGTTCCGGATCACTCACTCGAGCATGGTATTGTTCGCGGGGTCCGGCCGTCCAGCGCCGCCAGCTCCAGTTTCATGCGCGATAGACTTTTTCAAACGAAAGCGCTCGACGCCATCCTGGCCGACGGCGAGGCACCGCATCGTCAGCTCAAACGCGCTTTGGGCGGATTCGACGTCTTGATGCTCGGGATCGGCGCGATTGTCGGCGCAGGGATCTTTGCGACGATCGGCACCGCGGCGGCCGGCGATGCTACCCGGCCCGGTGCGGGGCCGGCCCTTGTCCTTTCGTTCGTCCTGACCGGGGTCGCGTGTGGTTTTGCGGCGCTGTGTTACGCGGAATTTGCGGCGATGGTGCCCATTTCCGGAAGCGCCTACACCTACGCCTATGCGACGCTCGGTGAGCTGATCGCCTGGATCATTGGCTGGGACTTGATCATCGAGTACGCGGTCGGGAATGTGGCGGTTGCCATCAGTTGGGCCAACTACTTCAAGACGCTCGTCTCCGGGTTCGGCCTCATCATCCCCGATTGGCTGTCGACCGACTATCGCACGGCGGCGCGGATTCCTGGACTCCTCGAGAATGCGCCGCATGTATTTGGCGTGCCAATCGTGTTCAACGTCCTCGCGCTGGGAATCGTCGCTTTGATTACGGCGATTCTCGTGGTCGGCGTTCGTTTGAGCGCGACGACCAACACCGTGATGGTCGTCCTGAAGCTGGTGGTGCTTGGCTTTTTCGTCGTCGTCGGTTGGAGCTATACAAGCGCCGGAAACTTCCAGCCGTTTGCACCGAATGGCTGGGCCGGCGTACAGGCAGGCGCTGCCATCGTGTTTTTTGCCTATATTGGCTTCGACGCCGTTTCGACCGTCGCCGAAGAGACGCGGAATCCCCAACGCGATCTTCCATTCGGCATCATCGGATCACTTGTCATCTGCACGCTCATCTATGTTGTGGTCGCCGTCGTGTTCACCGGCATCATTCCGTTCGATGTGCTCAGACAAAAGCTTGCCTCGGAGCAGGCCGAACCGCTCACGATGGCGCTGCAGTACGCGAACATCGAGCGTTGGGGCAACTTGATCGTGGGCATCGTGGCCTTTGGATCGGTCGTCGCGCACACGGCGGTCCTGCTGGTCTTCCAACTTGGTCAACCGCGGATTTTCTTCTCGATGGCCCGTGACGGATTGCTCCCTTCCAGCTTTGCGAGCGTGCACCCGAGGTTTCGCACGCCTCACGTCACCACGATCCTGACTGGCCTTGCAGTCGGCGTCTGTGCGATGTTCACCAGCATCGACGAGATGGTGGATCTCACCAACATCGGAACGCTGTTCGCTTTTGTCCTCGTCTGCGCCGGGATCCTCGTGCTCCGGCGCCGCGAGCCCGACCGACCACGCCCATTCAAGATTCCGTGGGGCCCCGTTGTCCCGGTCCTCGGAATCGTCTCGTGCATCTACCTGATGTTCGGCCTGCCGTGGATTACGTGGGTTCGGTTCGGATTGTGGCTCGCGGTCGGACTGGTCGTGTATTTCGCGTTCGGGTACAGACGGAGTGGGCTGAGATCTCGTGCGGCGGACTGAGACCGCTGGTCAGATCCGAAGGCTCACGGTCACTGAACGTTTCGTGGTGCAAACGATGGCGCTCTACGAGGGCTTTGCGAGGCGATACGCGGTTTCGCTCGAACAGACGACGACGCCGCCGTTCGGATCGAACGCGACGCCGACGAGCCCCGGGCCGGCGAGGACGAGTTCCGGTGGGCCTTCTGTTGGAACGCGATAGAGGCCGCTGCCTCCAGCCAGGGCTTCAATGACATACAACGAGCCGCTTGGGTCGAAGGCGAGCCCTTGGGGACGGCCGAAGCCTGGATAGTGGGCCGTGACCGAGCCATCGGGGGCAATTCGATAGATCCCGTCATACGACGACAAGGTCGGACCGGTTACGTGCAGTGCGCCATCAGGAGCGAGAGCCAGATGAAACGCGGCGACGCTGGGCGCCAGCGTTGCAAAAGCCGAGGCGTGCCCGCTGCGATCGACGCGGAAGATCGTCCCGGACCGGTCTCCGACATAGAGCGTTCCGTCGGCGGTAAACGCGAGCCCGCAAGCCACGCCGAGATCGCTGGCGAAAGGCGTGAGCTCACCGTCCGGCGTGACGCGGTACACGGTGCCTTCGAATCGGCTGGACACGTACAGCTCCCCGGTCGGATCAATGGCCATCGACGTAGGATTCACGACACCGGATGCAAAGGTTTCGCGCGTGCCGTTGGGGCGCACGCGAAAGATCGAGACGGGCACTTCTTGTCCCCGCGTCCCACTGTAGGTCACGTAGAGATTGCCAGCTCGATCGAAGACCGGGTTGTCGACCTGGTGAAGTCCGGTTGCGAGGGGCGCTGCCACTTCGACAAATGTCACCTCGCCGGGTACGCCTTCGACCCGAACCGCGGTACGTCCTCCGTCGGCAAGTGGAGGAACGAGCACAGCAATCATGTCCGGAGACGCGAACACCACCCGAGCACGCGCATTGCCGATTCGGACTTCGGGCAAGCGTGGACCGTCGACGGGGAAGTGCGATCCTTCGATGGTCAGCCGGCCACCTTCGGTGGCCCAAAGCGGACGAACCGCCGTAACGTGAGAAGTGGGCGACATTTCGGCTGGTGGGAAGAAGCGAATGGCCGAGCCTGATTCAAGAAGACTTGAACCTGTCTGTATACTCTATGCTTTCTGATGACGCTTGGTACGCCGTGCGGCTGGCGAAACTTGGGAGCTAAGTATCGTCGAGCTCGACGTTCCAGTAGAGGTAGTCGCGCCAGCTTTCGGGCGCCTGACGCAATCCGACCGTAATACGGATGGCCGGCGCCGACTCGGGCCGTCTTGGAACCCTGCGAAGATGCATGCCGGCTTCGGCGGGGGTGCGGCCGCCTTTTCTCCGGTTGCACGTCATGCAGCTGGTAACGATGTTCTCCCAGTCCTTTCGGCCGCCCTGGGCGACCGGCACGACATGGTCGAAGGTCAGCTCGTTGGTTGGCAGCTGGTCACCGCAGTACTGACAACGGTGATCGTCGCGGGCGTAAATATTGGCGCGGGAAAATGGCACGTAGTCGAACCGCCGTTTGATCTTGATGTAGCGCAGCAGGCGAATGACTGAAGGCAGTTTGAAGCTGAATGTGACCGCATGAATCTCCCGGTCGTACACGCGGACGACCTCGACCTTGCCTTGGCACAGCAGCGTTACCGCCTTCTGCCAATGCACGACCTTCAGCGGTTCGTACGTCGCGTTCAGGAGCAGCGTCTGTTCCATCGCTCGAAAAGGCTCTTCGCCCGACTGTGTTTGAATTCTGCCTGACGGTTCGCAGAAGTGTCAAGGCTGATGGGCCGTAAACAGCTTGAAAATTGGTGGTTAGCGGCACTACGGACGATCCGTTCAGATGCCGATACGGGAGGCGTAGCGCGCTCGGCGCGTCCCCTGCTCGTCATCGCCGCCGCCGTCGTGGCCAGCGCCTGTGCGAGCACCGGAGCCGTGCCGCGTCCGTTTCCGACTCCCGGACCGGGGCCCCAGACCCGAACCACCGACTCGACCAATCCGCCGATCGTCATCGACACGTACGCCGTGACGGGCACGGCCCTGGCGCTGCGGGGTACGCCGTACCGCGATGGAGGCAGTGATCCCAGCGGTTTCGACTGCAGCGGCTTTGTTCAGTACGTCTTCGGTCAGCACGGGATCGCGCTCCCCCGGGACGTCAAGGCACAATTTCGTTCGGGGGAACAGGTGAGGCCGGGCGACCTCGAACCCGGCGACCTCATTTTCTTCACGACTGTGACCCAGGGAGCTTCGCATGTCGGCGTGGCCATCAGTGGCGACGAATTCGTTCACGCGCCAAGCTCCACCGGCGTCGTGCGCGTCGAGCGCCTCAGCGCACCATATTGGTCGAGACGCTTCGTCGGCGCGCGTCGAATCAACTATTGAAAATCGACAATTCGGCGGGCGGTCACGCGAGAAGAGATGGCGCTTGCGCCCACGTCTCGCAGAATCCCGATTTGCAGATGAGCAGCTTGTTACGCGGCCCTGGATGCGCGACGGCGACCCACGCCGGTCCGATGAAACTGCCGGACGGTCAGGTCGGTGTCATCGGTCCTGACTGGGTTGGCGGCGAACTCCCAACGGCTCGATGACGGCGCCGTACGTGTCGGCCTCGCAGACCGGCTGGGATTCGGCGCGTTCGATGTAGCGCTGCGGAAACGAGGGGAATGACCGGAAAGTGGTCGCGGCAACGCCGCTGAATCGTTTCTCGACTCCGGCGAAGTCGTCGCGCAGGAAGTCGTACACAGCTGGATCGGGCCGGCTTTCGAGATAGGTCGTGACCAGACTCGCCACCTGCTCGAAGAACTGGTGGCCATGGCAATTCGCGGAATGTGTGGAACCCTCGCTGCCAATCCGTCGAATCCCGGCGTGACTAGGGTCTATGTGATAGAGCTCGTGGATCACAGTGTCCAGCTTGGCCAGCCAGGGTTCGGCCCCCGGATAGAAGCGCTGTTTCCGCGTGCGATCGACCGATTGATCGCAGAAACGCGGCAGGGTGAAAGAAATCATGTACTTCACCTGGCGCGCGCCCAGAGTCACGACCGGTGACTTGGTCACGAACCATTCCGACCGGCGTGTGATCCGACCGGTTTCGCGATCTCGCCAGAAGTAGTAGCCCTGCTCGCTCGGGGGCAGCGTCAGACAATGGCAGGTTGCAAATGGACCGTCGGCACTCGACCGGCCGGGCCGTCCGAACACCAACACATCAGCCATGTCAATAAAGGAGAGCGTCGGGACGCGCGCCACGACGTCACGCATCAGCAGCGCCAGGCGTTGTGTGTAGTTGATCATGCACACCGCACGACACAACCGCCCCGCGCTACGACACGTCGCACTCGTGCCCTTGGGGAAAATCGCGGCCTGATTGTGTGTTGCAAGAAGACGCTAGGGGACGAACAAACTCTAGGCCGACCGAGATCCCCTGTCAAGCTCAGCAATCGTTTTCTGTCAAAGTTACCAGTCTGGCACAACGACGATCAGTGAAGATCGACCGTGTTTTCAGCTGGCGGCAGTACGGCGCCCATTCGACGCAGAATCAGTTGCTGGCGCCGGAGAAGCCTCTGAGTGGGACGGGCGGGATTCAAAACGCGTGGGTTGATGATTGCGGCCGCGAGGAGCGCTGACTCCGTGGGACCCAGCGACCCCGCGTTCGTTCCGAAGTAGGTCCGAGCCGCAGCCTCGGCGCCGTACAGGCCGTCTCCCCATTCGATCACGTTCAGATAGAGCTCGAGGATGCGTGACTTTTTCAACTCGGCTTCGAGGCGGCGCGCGATGATGAGCTCGCGCAACTTCCGAATCGGGTTTTTGGAGGGCGAGAGGTACAGGTTCTTGGCGAGTTGTTGCGTAATCGTGCTGCCGCCGCGCATGAAACGCCCCTTCGCCAGGTCGAGCTCCAGTGATTCCTGCAACTGCTCGAAGTCGACCCCCTCGTGCTGCCAGAAGGCGTCGTCCTCGGCGACGAGGACGGCGCGTTTCAGATCCTGCGACAGGCGCCCGTAACTCGCCCAGTGCTGGACGCGGCGCGCCGGACGTCCACGGAGGCGGGCCTCGCGGGTGCGCAGCTCGATGAAGGCAGTTGTCGTGGGGTTCGTCGTTCGGAGAGGTCGGACGTCGGGTAGCGTCAGATAGGCATAGACAAGGTACGCAAAGGCGACAGCCGCCGTGCCGAGCAACCAACGCCCGATAGTCCGGACCAAGTCTGAGCCCTTACCCTCTCACAGCTCTTTTCGAAGCAAGGGGAGCAGGGCTTTAGCTTGCGAGCTCATGCCAACGCCCGGCGGCCCTGGGCGGCAAGCGCCTGGTCCAGCGCGCCGAGGAACAGGACGATCGGCTCGAGCTCACAGCCGGCCCCCATGAGGCCAACGCGCCAGATCTTGCCGGCCAGCGGGCCGAGCCCGGCGCCGATCTCGATGTTGAACTCATCGAGCAACTGGAGCCGGACGGCGCCCTCGTCGACACCGTCCGGTACACGAACCGCATTCAGTGTCCACAGCCGGTCGTCATCCTTCGGCAGCAGCGAGAGTCCACGGGCGGCGAGCCCTTCGACGAGCGCACGATGGTGCCGCTCGTGTCTCGCCCATCGGGCGTCGAGCCCTTCCTCCTCGACGATGGCAAGTGCTTCGTCGAGCGCGTAAACCAGCGCCGACGACATCGTGTGATGGTACTTGCGTTTGAGCCAGTAATCCTGCAGAAGCTGCAGATCGAAGTAGAAGCTTCGGCATCGCACCCGCCGTGCCAGAGCACGCGGGCCGAAAACAACCGGGGCGAGACCGGATGGCGCGCTGAGACATTTCTGCGAGCAGCTGTAGCACGCATCGATCCCCCACGCGCCCACGTCCAGCGGGACGCCGCCGAAGGAACTGACCGCATCGACGATCGTCAACGCGTCACGGTCTCTGGCGATGTCGGCCAACTCGCGCACCGAGTTGACGACGCCGGTCGACGTCTCCGCATGCACCATCGCCACGACGTCGGTCGGTCCGGCATCGATCGCTTGACGGAGCGTCTTCGGATCGCAGGCTCTCCCCCACTCGACGTCGAGCCGGCGTACTGCCCCGCCGTACCGCTCGCACATCTGTGCGATTCGATCGCCGAAGTATCCGTTGACGACGACGAGCACGCGCGTGCCTTCGCCGACGAGATTGGCGACGACAGTTTCCATGCCCGACGTGCCGGTGCCGGAGACCGCGAAGGCAAACGCCCCTTCAGGCGCGCGAAACAATCGCATCAATCGGCCGCGCACATCGTCGAGCAGCTTGAGCATGACGGGATCGAGGTGGCCAACCGTGGGCGCCGCCATTGCACGCATGACTCGCGGTGACGTCCGACTCGGCCCGGGGCCGAGGAGAATGCGATCGCGGTCAGGAAGCAATGTGGCCATAGGGCTCTTGGAGGAGTGAAAGCGCGTCCGCGAGCTCGGTGATCGCAGCATCGTGAAGGGGAATGAGCGGTGGTCGCGGAATTCCCACGTCGTACCCGACCAACTTGAGCGCGGCCTTGAGAGCGGGAACTCCATACACGCCGCCGAGGAGCTTCGCGAGAGGGGTCACTTGCAACTGCAACGCACGAGCCTCCTCCAGGCGTTCGGCTTTCGTCAACTCGAATAACCGCGCACATGCGTGAGGAAGGACCGAACCGAGGGCGAGGATTCCGCCGCTCGCTCCGACACGAAGGGCTTCGCAAAACGTCGCCGCCAATCCGGCCAAGACCTTGAAGACAGAGGGCGTCGCCGAGACGAGTTCGGCCACTCTCGGAACGTCGCCATTCGATTCCTTCATTCCGACGATGTTCGGATGGTGAGCCAGTCGGGCGACGGCCTCGACCGGCAGTGACACCCCGGTGACCGCCGTGAAGTTGTAAAGGAGTACGGGCACAGGTGATGCGTCCGCCACCGCGCTGTAGTGACGGACAAAGGCTTCGGCCGTCATTTGAGACTTGAAGAATCCTGGCGTGCGCACCAAGACCGCGTCGGCGCCCAGCGCGGCAGCGCGTCGTGCCGCCCGAACGGTCGCGCGCGTCGACTCTCGGCCGACACCAATGATGAACGCACGCTCGCGAGGAACCACGTCGCGCGACGCCGCCACGGCACGATCGGATTCATCCTCGTCGAGCAGGACGGCCTCTCCATTCGAGCCGAGCACGACAAAGCCCGTCAGCGGCGTCGTCACCCAATGGGCCAGAGCCGCACGTAGACGGGCGACGTCGACTTCATCGTGCTCGTCAAAAGGAGTTGGAATCGGTGTGAGAACGCCTGACAGGTTCATCCGGGCAATTGTAGACCGAGACGCGAGCGCACCGCGGGGGCCTTACAGGGGGCGCTCGAACACCTGGGCGCGCGGTCTGCCTTGGAGAGAGAGGTTGACGCCAAGCACGATGAGAAACATCGCCGCCGCTGGGCTCAGCAACCACGGAAAGTCGACAAATGTACGGATGTTCGACGCGTCCTGCAGCATCGTCCCCCAACTGGCGACCGATTCGGGAAACCCGAGGCCGACGTACGACAGCGTCGCTTCCCCCATGATGAATGCCGGCACGAGCAGGGTCATTTCGACAGCCATGAAGCCCCAGGTGGCCGGCAGCAGGTGACGAAGGAGAAGACGCGCATGACTGGCGCCCAGTGATGTCGCCGCGACGGCGTACTCGAGCCGCCGTTCAGCGCGGACGATGCCCCGCACGCCGCGAGACATGAAGGGCGCGCCGACCACAGCAAAGATTGCACACAGAAACATGAAGACCGAGGAGGGCTCCAGGACGAGAGGTAGGGCCGAGCGCAGCGCCAGCGTGACATACATCGCCGGAAGAACCATGATGCCGTCGGTCGCTCGCATCAGGACGTCGTCGGTCGCGCCTCCGGCATAACCGGCGACTGCACCCACCAGGGCGCCAATCAGCATCGCGCCGAGTGCCGCGACAATCGACAAGCCAAGCGAGACGCGCGCTCCAAACAGCAGTCGGCTGAACACATCGCGTCCATAGCTGTCGGTGCCAAGAAGGAGCAATGGCGCTCGACTCTCGTCCGAGGATTGGACCAAGTGACCGCGAGCAAACCATTCGAGTGGAAAGGGTGTGGCCCGATCCTGCTCGTAGCGTTGCTGGAGGCGATCGACGAGCCGCCAGGGATAGATGAACGGAACGCGCCAGCTTCCCGAGTCGTCGACGATGTGCGGAATGGTGGGCGGAGCGTTCAGAAGATCGGGATAACGATGGTCGGTTCCATGCGGTCCCAGGACAGGGGCGGCAGCGGCGGCCAGAAGGCCAACCGCGATCAATGTCAGACCAAGTTGGTGCGAGCGCATTCGTCGCTTGGCCTCGATTCTGACTGAAGACTATTCTCGCGCCCGCGGATCGACCACGGCGAGGGCGGCATCGGACAGAAGGGTTCCACACACGAGAAAGAGCGCTCCCGTCGCGGCGCAGCCGGCCACCAGGTAGACGTCTCGCGCGCGAAGGGCGTCGAGCATCAGGCGGCCCAACCCCGGCCACGTCGTAATGACTTCCACCGCAAACGACCCGCTGAGCAACGTGCCAACGACGAGTCCGTAGACCGACACCAGGGGCCGCAGCGAGGCCTTGAACGCGTCGCGCCAGACGACCCGCGATCGAGGCACACCGCGAGCCAGTGCCGCCAACACAAAGGGTTCGCGAACGGCATCGCTCATCGCCTGTGCCTGCAAGCGTTCGAACATCGCCACAAGCGGTAGAGCCAGGGCCACCGCAGGGATGGCCATATGACGAAAGAGATCGATGATGCCCGCGCTTCCGACTAAATCGGAGCTCATGCCGCCGATCGGCAACCAACCCGTACGCGCAGCCAGAAACACGAAAAACAGTGAAGTGATGATTGGCGGCATCGACAGCAGCGTCAGTGAACCGCCTCGGATTATTGCCGGAACGACGCCGTGGCGGCGGGCGCCCGACAGCACACCCAGCGGTACACCCACCAACGTCGCCGTCGCGAGCGCCGTGACTGCGAGCATCGCGGTGTTCGCCGCCCGTGCGGGAATGAGATCGGAAACCGGCCGATCGTAGGCGAGTGATCGGCCGAAATCGAAGCGGAACACTCCCGCAAGCCAGGAGAAATACTGCTCGCCAAGGGGACGATCGAGGCCGTACCGCGCCCGCATGGCAGCCAATCGCCCTTGGCCGGCAGCAATCCCGATCACATCGGTCGCGTAGTCCCCCGGCGCCAATCGGGTCAGCAGGAACGAGGCCGACGTCACGAGAAAGACGAGTGCCACTCCGAACACGAGGCGCCGCAGGAAATACGCGATCATCACACGCAGTCGTCGCGCAGTCTCGGGGTCGAGACCTGAGCGCGGTGTCTCATTGAAAGGTGACGGGTAGCGGGCCTGACCAAGGCGGACTTACTGTACCACTGCGATTGTGTCGGGAGCCCAGAGAAGCTGCGGTCGTGAGAAAGCGGTCGGCATGAGGTTCGTCACGCGTGTTGAAACCGCGACGTATATTCGTGGCGCCACGAACTGAATCGTCGGCAGGCGGTCCGCGAAGATCTCTTGAATCTCCCCGAACAGACGCCGGCGTTCGGCCTCGTCGAACGACGCGCTCTGCCGACGCGTGAGCTCGTCGATCCGCCGTTCCCATTCGGTGGCTGGCGCCGGCTGCTCGAGGTTCCAGACATGGGCCGTCCCGGAGCTCAACCAGAAATCCTGGTTGGCCGCGGGGTCGGAATCCGTTCCTGCGACGCGGAAATATACGGCGTCGTAGTTGCCCGACAGAAAACGTTGAATCAGCGCGCCGCCTTCCAGCGTCACCACATCTACGAGCAACCCGATTTTCTGGAGCTCGTCGCGAATGACCGAGGCGCCACGTTCGAGCGAAGTATTGCCTGCTTGAGTAATGAGGGCAAAGCGCGCAGGCCGACCGTTCGCATCCTCGAAGACGCCGTCGTGATCGCGATCCGCCAAGCCAATTGAGCCAAGGAGTCGCTTGGCTTCGGCCGGATCATGCGCCACGACTGGCCCTCTGGCGACATGCCATTGCTTGTTCGCCGGCGTAATCGGACCGTACACAGGGACGCCAGCGCCCAGGAACACCGTGTTTGCGAACAGCTGGCGGTCGACGCCAAGAGAGATGGCTTGCCGCAACGCGTCATGCTGAAGCCATGGGGTGCGCGGGTCTTGCTTCGGGAGACCGCCCGGCTTGAGATTGAACCACAGACTGTCGGCGTCGAAGCCAACGCCCAGGTCCAGGATCTTCAATCGTCCAGCGTCGGCCACACGCTTGAGTGGCGCATAGTCCTCCGGGCGCATTTCTGCCGCCGTCATGTCCAGCTGGCCTGCCTCGAGCCGAAGCAGCTCCGTATCCTGGTCTGGAATGATCTCCACCACGACGCGGTCGAGATACGGAAGGGCCTCACCGTTTTCGTCTTTGCGCCAGTAATGCGCGTTGCGGTCGAATATCAGCCGCTCGCCGGGCTTGTAGTCAGCCAGAACGAATGGACCGAGGCCGACCAATTCCTGGGGTGGCGTCCCCACTCCCCAGGCTTTTCCGAAGGTCCCGTCCTTGAGCGACGCGGCGAGCTTGTGCCGCGGAAAAATAGGCAGGCCGTCCAGGAGCCGGAGGCCTGGCGCAAACGGTTCCGGGAACGTGATGGCGACCGAAAGCGGATCGAGTACGGCAGCCTGGAGCTTTCTGCCTCCAACCTGCAGACCGTCCGCAAGCACGCTGCCGACTTTCTCGTCATAGACCGCCTCGAACGAGAAGACTACATCGTCGGAGGTAAATGGCTGGCCGTCCGAGAAGGTGACATTCGGTCGCAGCTTCAGCGTGTAGGTCAACCCGTCGCTCGACCGCGTCCACGACTCGGCGAGCCAGGGCTCGAGCTCCTGGGTCACACGATTCAGTCGGACCAGTTTGGCGTGAGTCAGTGTGGAAACGAGATGCGTGGTCGAGTCGCGCGCGAGCACGCGATTGAACGTGCGCGGGTCGGTATGCACGGACGCCACGATCTCGCCTCCGCGCGCCGCAACGTGGGCGGGAGCGCTGGGCTGGGACTGCGATCCCGGCCACCGCGACACGCCGATGGCCGCCGCGACGCCCAAGGCTGTGGCCGTGACAAGCGCTAAGTTGCGGGTCTGTCTGGTCACAACTGTCCGGTCAAAAGCTGACCGACCGGCCAAAAAATTGGCCGATGAAAATAGTGTGCAACTGGCACCGCACCGCACGAGTTTCCGTGCAAATTCACGTATCGGTTCGGACCTGGACCGCCATTCGGCCAGTTTCTTGGCCGTTCCCCGCCACGATGCCCTTTGACGGCCACAAAATCAGGTCGCGCAACCTTAGACGCCGCAATGAGTTGCGGCGTTCCGTCGCCGTTCGGCTTGCAACCTCCGTCCGGTACCCGGCGTGCCTTTATAGGCGAGCGGAGACGGCAAATGACCATCCGTCACTCGACTCGAACCGCAAATTGGCCGCAGCGTGTCGCTCGAGCATGCCGCCCAACTTCTCGGCGTGTCGCGGCGCACGATTTACAACCGCATTCGGGAGGGCCGGCTGCAGACGATTCGGACGTTGGGTGGCTCCCAACGCGTCCTGCTGGCTTCTGTGGCCGACGCGCAAATCGCAACCCCTTCGGCCGCGCAGGCGGCGAGGGCGATTGCCCCCGGCCTTCGGCAGCTCTCGGGAACGACGATGCTGGTCGTGGCCCTGTTGGCCATGGCCGTTCCAAGCTTCGCTGCCCGGCGCGCCCGGCTCAGCGCGGACCTTTCCAATCATCTCACCGCTGGCACCCAGTCGATTGACGTCATCGTGCAGGGCGACAAGGCCACCATCGACGGCTTGGCGTCGCGGTACGCGGTTCCCGTCAAGCGCCGCCTGAAGCGCGGGGCGGTCCTTCGAGTGAACGCGGGGCAGCTGGACGCGCTCGCCCGGGACGGTGCGGTTGACTACCTTTCGGGCGACCTTCCGATCAAGCCGGCGATGGCCACGACGATCGCGTCGATCGGTGCCGACCAGGTTGGGGGCGGATCGCGCAACGTGAAGGGCCTGACCGGCAAAGGGGTGACGATCGCGGTTATCGATTCCGGTATAGACGGCAAGCATCACGCGTTGAAAGGCCGGGTGCTGGTGTCGGTGGATTGCCTCGAGACGTGCCATATCGTCGACGGAATCAGCAGCGATCCATACGGGCACGGGACACATGTGGCGGCGATTATCGCCGGCCAGGCGGGCCGAACGCCGGAAACCCGGGAACTGCAGGGCGTGGCACCCGACGCGTCTCTCATCAATGTGCGCATCCTCGGTGATCAAGGGTGGGGGACCGTCGCCAATCTCGTCGAGGCGATCGAATGGCTGATCGATCACAAAACCCAATACAACATCGGCGTGCTCAACATTTCGGCGGGAGCGCCCGCCGTGCAGCGGTGCAGTGACGATCCGGCGTGCACGGTGGTCGAACGCGCCATCGCGGAGGGGTTTGTGGTGGTGGTGGCGGCCGGAAATGACGGCCGCGCGGCCGACGGCCGGGAGGTACACTGCACGGTCACGTCACCGGGGATCGCGGCCAACGCGATCACAGTCGGTGCGCTCGATACGCACAACACCGCGGCGCGTTCCGATGACACGGTGCCACCGTGGAGCTCGAAGGGACCGATTTGCACGGACTCCGACCACCTCATTATTAAGCCGGACTTGGTGGCTCCCGGGACACACATCGTGTCGGCGGAGGCGTCCGGATCGTATCTGTCCAGGCAGTATCCGGCGCGTCATGTGGCCGGCCACGGACCTAATTCCTACAGTCAGCACTCCGGGACGAGCATGGCCGCCGGTGTGGTCAGTGGCACGGTGGCGTTGTTGCTCGAACAGAATGCGAAACTGAAACCGCTCGACGTGAAGGCAGTGGTGCAGTTGACGAGCTCGTTCCTGCCGTCTGCGGGATTGTTGGGTGGCGGAGCTGGGAGCTTGAATGCCGTCGCAGCAACCGCGCTTGTCAATAAACCATCCGAAAAGACGCTTTCAACAACCATTGCCAACGAGAAAATCACTGCTTCGCGAATTTTCTTCACTCCATCAAGTCGGACGGCGGGTTCAGCGATCGTCTGGGACACGGCCATTGTCTGGGATACGGCCATTGTCTGGGATACGGCCATCGTCTGGGATACGGCCATCGTCTGGGATACGGCCATCGTCTGGGACACCGCCATCGTCTGGGACACCGCCATCGTCTGGGACACCGCCATCGTCTGGGACACCGCCATCGTTTGGGACACCGCCATCGTCTGGGATACGGCCATCGTGTGGGATACCGCCTTTATCGACTAACGATCGAGTTCAATGGAGGATAATGATGCGAACTATCATCGTTTGGGATTGATCGGCCGATAGATTCGAGTGGTGAAATCTCCTTCACGCCTTGCTCCAGCCGGCCAAGCGTATGCTGGCGTGGTCATCGCGTTGGGGTGCGTAGCGATCGGACAGTCGCTGATAGCGCTTTACCGAACTCCGCTCGAACCCCAATGGTTGCTACTTGCTGCACTAACGCTGATAAGTGGGTCGGCGTCTGTCAAGCTACCTGGGGCAAATGTCGCAATCTCAATTTCTGAAGCCTTCACCTTCACTGCGGTCCTGCTCTACGGAGCAGCGGCCGGCACTCTCATCGTCACGCTAGATGGTCTTGTAATCGCGTTTTGGATTGCCAGACGGCGTCCTGAAGGTCTTCGCGCTCTTTTCAATTTCACCGCACCTGCCCTCTCTGCATGGGTCTCGGCGCACGTTTTCTTCTACACGTCAGGGATCGCTCCGCTTGTCGAACAACCCGCAACTCTCAACCAGATTCTCCCATCTCTGGTGTTGTTCGCGTTGCTCTACTTCAGTCTGAACAGTTGGCTGATAGCGTTCATCGTCGCGTTTGAGAAACGACGGAATCCGGTCGATGTTTGGCGCCACGGATTCATTTGGCTCTCGTTGAACTATTTCTGTGGTGCTTCTGTCGCGGTGCTGTTGGTCGGTTACAACAGAACGATCGATCTCCGATTCCTCGCAATCATGGTGCCGTTGCTTTTGGTCTTGTATTTCACTTTCAAGACTTCGATGGAGCGCGCTGAAGACTCCAAGAGGCATGTTGAGGAATTAAATACTCTGTACTTGTCGACGATCGAAACGTTGGCTATGGCGATCGACGCTAAGGATCAGAATCACTCATGGACACATACGACGGGTTCAAGCGTACGCGGTTGGTCTGGCGCAGCGGCTTGGAATTGTGGATGAAAAATCGATCAAGGCTATCGAGGCGGCTGCACTCTTGCACGATATGGGCAAGCTTGCTGTGCCTGAATATATCCTTAACAAACCCGGCAAGTTGACCGCTGCCGAATTTGACAAGATGAAGCTTCATGCTAGTGTCGGCGCCGACATCCTGTCCGCAATCGACTTCCCATACCCAGTGGTCCCAATTGTTCGGCATCATCACGAAAACTGGGATGGCACTGGTTATCCATCTGGGCTGAAAGCGACTGACATACCCATTGGCGCGAGAATACTTTCAGTTGTCGATTGTTTTGATGCACTGACGTCCGATCGGCCATATCGGCCACGGTTGCCCGACGAGGAGGCGCTGCGAATCTTGCACGAGCGTCGCGGCTTGATGTACGACCCCCTCGTGGTAGACACGTTCACCAACGTCTACCGCGAGATCACGACGGAGGTTGTCGCACAGCGTTCTGTTCCTTCACGTCACGCACTCAACGAGATCACGAGCGCCTCATTCGGTCCAGATTCTTCGGCAGGTGCTGCCAGGCTCGACGAAATAGCTGCGAGCGCGGACGAGATGTTCCAGATGTACGAGTTGGCTGGGGTCCTCGCCGGACAACCGACCATTACAGAAACAGCCCATGTTATCGCGAAGCACTTACGTCGCTTAATTCCCTGTTCGCTTTGCATTTTCTACACCTATGACGCAACGACGGACGAATTAGAAGCCACAGACGCGATAGGTGATGCGGTCCCCGTCGTCAGAGGGTTAAGAGTTCCGCTTGGCCAGCGCTTGAGTGGATGGGTAGCAGCAAACCGCCAGACGATCTTGAATTCAGATCCGGTCTTAGATCTCGGAGAGGTAGCACGAAGCGCAGACCCACGTCTTCGCAGCTGTCTGAGCACTCCAATGATTGCTGAAGATCAGCTTCTTGGTGTCTTGACTCTCTACTCGACAGCCACATCTGGATTCAATGAAAACCACAAGAGAATCATCGAGGCCATAGCTCGACAGATAGCGCCTAAGTTCCGGCGGGCTGTCGAGATTGATCGTTCGAGATATGACGACCCTCTTGCCGGCTTGCCTAGCCTGGCTCAGCTCGAACGACTCGTGGATTCAACCGGAATCCGAAATCGGCACACCTTTAGCCTGCTACTCGTAGATGTTGTTGGATGGAAACAGATCACAGCGCTTCACAGCCGACACGCGAGCGCTGAGGTCTTGAGATTCGTCGTTTATCATGTTCGTTCGACTCTCGGACTCGGGGATATTGTCTTCCGACACGGTGTCGATGGACTTATCGTCTTCGTGCACGACGGTGCGACTGAAAAAATTGACGCCGTGGCACGACAGATGCGTGAACGTGTTCGCAGTGGGCTCTTCTCGTTTTCGTCAGGCGATCCTCTGTCCATCGACATTGAAGTGACTCGCCTTTCTGGAGCAGAAACCGGGGAATCAATCGGAGATTCGGTTGCCTCGGCCCGATTGCGAAAGGCAGAATCGACCGACACCGACAAGCCAAGCATCCACTAGCCTCTCCATCCAATGAACGTCCTGTGATCGGCGACGTTGGTTCTCTGCGCATCGGATTGTCATTCGAACCTTCTTCCCTGCAACGCTTGGGGGAATCGGGGTAGCTCGCGCCCCTCGGAAAGTTGTGGCGTCTACGGAGGACTTCGAAGATGGAGACGTCGACTTCAGCACGCCAACTCGTAGCGGCGGGTCGCTTTACTGAGGCGCTTCGGTGGCTAGACGAATCCGGAGCTCCTAGAGGAATCGCCGCTGATGTGATGCGCGTCGAAGTTCTTGAGCGGGTGGGAAGACACGGTCAGTGCCGGGCTCTTGCCGAACGCCTCTTAAAGTCGAAAGAACTAACTCACGCGGACCGAAGCATTTGCGAGTTCTCAATGGGACTCGTCGAACTTAACAACGGAAAAACAGAAGCAGCCATAAGCCATCTACAGTCATCCATTTCCGCAGCGTCGCAATCTCGTGATTTGGAAAGATTGTCGTGGCCACAGCTGCGCCTGCTCGTGACTCTTGCAGACTACTCAGGTCCTGAATCGGCGAGACCGCTGGTCGCGGAAGTCCGCACCAATGCAACTAAACTCGGCAATCCCTGCATCACCGCGGCGCTTCACATTTTCATCGGAGAAATGGAGGCAAAACGTGGCTTGGTCAGGAGCGCCGAGCGCCATACAAGATTGGGCTTTCAGATACTTTCATCGGTTCCGAACTTGTGGCTCGACTCGATCGCTAACAATACAAGCGTTGCAGTTGCAATCATCTTGTCTGAGGTGGAACGAGGATTCAGTTTTGGTCGTCGCGCTCTGCAACTGGCTAAACAGTCGGGTGCCGTCGCGATGCAAAGAGCCTGTCTTGGCAATCTCGGCAATCTGTACTTTGCGATAGGCGAATTCGACAAGGCTATCGAACATTTCGAATTGGCGATTGCGGCGCTCCCGTCTCCTGGAGATAACTACAATGCCGGCGTCGACGGAATCGCGCGAGTTAGGCTGTTGCAGGGTCGTTTGGACGAATGTGCAGAACTTCTCGATCAAATCGACAGTTGCTTTCGCACTCCTAAAGACCTGGCACTTTACGGGCATCGATACTCGAAACTTACACGAACCCAATTGTTGGCACGTCAAGGTCGTTTCCTCGACGCTTTGACTAATGCAAAGGACCTGATCCAGCTTGCCGTTGACGCAGGCGACCATTTGCTCCATCAGGTGGCCCTCCTCACCCAGGCCGAGCTCCTCCAGCAGACTGGCGGCGTGGCCGAGGCCCTGCAATCCCTCGATCTCGTCGTCGACACCCTGGCCCAGCAGCCGCCCGAGCTCTTCGCCCACTATGACCGCATCCTGGCCTGCAGCCTCGCCGCTGCCGGCAATCTCACAGCCGCCACCGGGCACTTCGACCGCGCGACGCGCATCTACGAAAGCATTCGCAGCACACCGGGTCTGATCGAGCTCTCGCGGCGCTGGCACGAGACGACTGAGGGCGACCACCACGTCGCCGCATCCCACACCGCGACGCCGGAGCCGCCCGCCGTCGTTGCCGCCCGGAACGTGCTGCAGACCGTCGCCGGGCTGCTGCGGCATCATGGCCGCCACGAGCTCGTGGCCCGCGAGCTGGTTTACCTGCTCGCTGAAACAGCCTGCACCTACAGTGCGCAGGCTGTCTCGAGCAACAGCGACACGCCACAAGAGATTCTGGCCACCGCGAACGCGGATGCGGACACCGACGACGCCTTCGTCGAGCGCCGACTCGCGGTCGGCGTCGCTCGCGATCGGTCAGTCAACGTCGAACTGAAGGTCAAAGCCGATCCCTCGTCTCAGGCCACCGTTCACGCGGCGCGGCTCCTGCTGACGACCATTCAGGATCTCGAGCGCGCCCGGGCCGAGCGCGAAGAGCGGATGAGTCTCTGGCCCGCCGAAGAAGACCCGTCGGAGACCGGGAATGCTGTCGCTACCGGCCACATGCGCGAGCTCGTGACTTCCGCCAGGCGGATCGCCAGCACCAACGTGAGCGTGTTCATCACCGGGGAAAGCGGCACGGGCAAGGAGATTCTCGCCCGCGCCATCCACAACTTCTCGGACCGCGCAGCCAAGCCCTTCATTCCGTTCAACTGCACTGCCGTTCCCCGCGAGATGCTCGAGAGCCACTTGTTCGGCTATCGGCGGGGGTCGTTCACCGGCGCCGATCGCGACCACGCCGGTATGGTGGGCGCCGCACGCGACGGTACGCTGTTTCTCGATGAAATCGGCGAGCTCGGGCTCGACCTGCAGCCCAAGCTCTTGCGCTTTCTCGAATCGAACGAAGTCTGCCCAATCGGCGAGTCAACGCCGTTTACGGTTCCCGTGCGCGTCGTGGCCGCCACCAATTCGAACGTGGAGCAACTGGTGCAGGACGGCCGCTTCCGCGAAGATCTGTTCTATCGTTTGAACGTATTCCGTTTGACCATCAAGCCGCTGCGCGAGCGGCGCGACGAGATTCCCGCGCTCGTTCGCCATTTCCTGACCCAATTCTCGGCTGAATACAAGAAGGGGGATGTCCGCGTCTCCGATGACACGATGGAGCACCTCCTCCTGTGCCGCTGGCCCGGCAACGTCAGACAACTCCAGAACGAAGTCCGCCGCATGGTCGCCCTCGCCGAACCCCATTCGATCCTCGCGCCGGAGTCGTTGTCCGAGAACGTTTTCAACACGAGGCTCGCTCAGCGACCCGTTCAGCGCGACTTCGAGATGCGTCGTCTCATTGAAAGACAATCTTCCCGAGACCGTGGCGAGAATCGAGCGCGAAATGATTCGCCTCGCCTTGCGCGACCACCATGGCAACCTCGACTCGACGGCGCGAGCGCTTGGCATCTCGCGAAAAGGCCTGTACCTGAAGCGCCGACGGCTGGGATTCTGACGGACTTCCGCTTGACTTTCTGACAGCGCTAGGACATTTTGAGCGGCCATGCATCACGTCGCCGCTTTCAACGACCGCGCCCTCGCCCCGGTCTATGCCGGTCACGGCCTGGGATACACGCAGGCTTCACTCGTCGACCACACATCCGGCTCCGTGCACACCGGTCTCAGTATCGGCGAGCTCGCCGGCGGAGGTACGCTGCCGCTGCACGTCCATTCGTACGAGGAGAGCTTTTACGTGCTCTCGGGCCAGGCCATCCTCAGCGTCAACGATCAGGCCTACCGCCTCGGGCCCGGGGACTACGGCTGCCTCAAGGTCGGAACGCTTCATGGCTGGCGAAACGTCGAATCGACACCGGCGCGATGGCTCCAAATGGCGGCCCCGCAGCCGAAGCCGGCTGGCTCGGAGCGCGACACGTTTTTCAAGAAGCAGGGCTCACTGCCGGCTGCCGCTGCGCCGCTCGACCTGAAAAACCTGAAGGGCAATCTGCTCAACCATTTCGATGTCAGCCAGATCCCGCCCGGCGACGAAGGCCGCATCGTCACAGGAGGACTGAAGGGTGTCTTCCTGAAGTGGCTCATCGACGAAGCATTCGGCGCCGTCCATCACCGCCTCCTGTTCATCGAATACCTTCCCGGCGTCGGCATCGGCCCCCACGATCACACATACGAGGAGGCCTACTTCATCCTGAGCGGCGAGGTCGAAGCCATCCTCGACGGCGCACGCTACCTGGCCAAGCCAGGCGACATCCTGTGGACCGGCACGGGCTGTGTGCACGCGTTCAAGAACATCGGCCGCGAGCCGGTCCGATGGCTGGAGACGTTCTCGCCGCAGCCCCCGCGCGAGAACGTGTTCCGCTTCATGGCGGAGTGGGAACAAAAGGCCCGCGAGCTGGACGCCTAGGTCGGCTCACACCTGCGAACCGCCAAGCCTCTTCAATCGTCTATTGACGACATGTGTCGGCCAGATATATGTTGATGCCATATATGTCAGCACATGTGCTCGATCGGGAAGTGAAGAAAGGCAGCGCCGAATTGCTGATCCTCGCGCTGCTCGAAGACCGGCAGCGTCACGGATATGAGATCGCCCGCCTGATCGAGTCCCGCTCGGGCGGCACGATTGCCTTCCACGTGGCTTCGCTCTACCCGATGCTCTACCGGCTCGAACGGCGCACGCTCATCGAGGGGCGCTGGGTCGAGAAAGCCGGTCAGCGACGCCGCCGCTATTATCGGCTCACACCGGCAGGCCGGAAGGTGCTGGCACGACAGCGGAGCTTCTGGCAGGAATTCGTGCTCGCGCTCGATCGCGTCGCACGTATCCGCCACGCCGCTGCCGGCCGCTAGCCGTGATCGTCATGTCTTGTGCGGAACGCGGCATCGCATGGCGAGCGGCCGATTCGCTGGCGGTCCGCCGGTTCGTGCGGCTCGGGATCGAGGAGGCAGCGCCGGACCACTCGACGATCTCGCGCACCCGTCGGCTGATTGATGTCGACACGCATCGGACAGTCTTTACCTGGATCCAACAGCGGCTGGTGGCCGCCGGGCTGTTGAAAGGCCGCACGATTGCGATCGACGCGACGACGCTGGAAGCGAATGCCGCGATGCGCAGCATCGTCCGGCGCGACACCGGCGAGAGCTATCAGGCGTTCTTGACGCGGCTTGCGGAGACCTCGGGCATCAAGACGCCGACCCGTGAGGCGCTGGCGCGGCTGGATCGGAAGCGCAAGAAGAGGACGTCGAACACGGACTGGACGAACCCGCACGATCCGGACGCGAAGGTCACGAAGATGAAGGATGGCCGGACGCACCTCGCGCACAAGGCGGAGCATGCGGTCGACCTGGAGACCGGCGCGATTGTCGCGGTCACGGTGCAGGGTGCCGATCAGGGCGACACGACGACGCTCGGCGAAACCGCGACGGCGGCCGCCGAGCAGATCGAAGACGCGCAGGCCGATGTCGATGAACCGCAAGCGCTCGAAGAGATCATCGGCGACAAGGGCTATCACAGCAATCAGTCGATGGTGGACCTCGACGCGGTGGGCATTCGATCCTACATCGCCGAGCCCGACCGGGGGCGACGCCGCTGGTCGAAGCACCCGGCGGCCCAGGCGCCCGTCTATCGCAATCGTCGGCGCATGCGCGGGGTCCGCGGGCGCCGCTTGATGCGGCAACGCGGCGAGCGAATCGAACGTTCCTTCGCCCATCTCTACGACACCGGGGGCATGCGGCGGACGCATCTGCGCGGTCACGAGAATATTCTCAAGCGAGTGCTGATCCACGCCGGTGGCTTCAACCTCGGCCTGCTGATGCGCTCGCTGCTCGGCGTTGGGACGCCGCGCGGCCTCCAAGGCGGCTCGCGGCCGTCCTCGGGGGCGGAGTCCCACGTTAGTTGGTCGAGGTACCTCATGGACTGGCAGGCCTACGTTCGGTCGCAGCTGCGTGATCTCACCGGCGACCCGGCACGCGCCGAAGACATCGTCGAAGAGCTCGCTCAGCACCTCGCCGAGCGCTATGAGGACCTGCGACGTACCGGGTGTTTCGCATCTGGATGCGTTGACGCAGCGCGACCGCGGAGCTGAGCGAAGGTGACAGCCTGGCCCGGGCCATTGCCGCTGCAGACCGGCCGCGGTCAACGCATCCGCTACCGCCCGAACCGCGCTCTCGTCTGCTCGCCGACGTTTGGCGCGACGTCCGGTACGCGTGCCGGTTGCTCGCCAAGACGCCCGCCTTCTCGGTGCCGGCCATCCTGACGCTGACGCTCGGAATCGGCATGACGACGGCCATTTTCACCGTGGTGGATGCCGTGTTGCTGCGTCCAGTGCCATTCCCGGAGCCGGAGCGTCTCCTGATGGTCTGGGAAACCGACCGGCAGACGAGCACGACGCACGAGCCCAGCTCATTCCCCGACTTCGTCGACTTTCAGAAGCGGAGCCGAACGATCGAGAGCTTTGGAGCGTTCGTTGTCGGGGACGCCAACCTCACTCCGCCCGCCGGCGACCCGACGCGTGTCGCCGTCGTGTACGCCAATTCCGGATTCCTCCCGCTGCTGGGTGCGAAACCGCTCGCTGGCCGACTCTTCACCGCCGACGAAGACAGGCGCCGGGGACCGGACGTGATCGTGATCAGCGATCGACTCTGGGAGCGGCTCTTTCAGCGCGATCCAGCGGCCCTCGGAGGAATCGTTCGGATCAACGGTCGTGCGCGGACGGTCATCGGTGTACTTCCCACGGATTCGGATTTCGGACTGCTGCAGATGCTGTCAGCCGCCGACTACAGCCGGGGGTTTGCCGATCGCGATGGTCGGACCCGGGTGGACCTCTGGGCTCCGCTGCAGGGCGACGAGGAAACGCTGCCCCGCCGGACGCACCCGCTGTTGGTCGTGGGACGTCTCGCCCCCGCGGCAACCGTGCAAGCCGCGCAGGAGGAGCTGACCGCTATCGCCGCCGACCTCGAGAAGGCCTACCCGGCCGACAACGAAGCCCGCGGCGTGTTCGTCGAGCACTTGTCTGATGTGATCTTCGGACCCGTCGAACCGGCGATGCTCCTTCTGCTGGCGGCGGTCGCCACGGTGTTGTTGATCTCCTGCGTCAACGTCGCCCATCTGCTCATGGCGCGTGGCGCCACGAGGCTGCGCGAGGTGGCCGTCCGTTCGGTGCTCGGGGCCGACCTCCGTCGTCTTGCGCGCCAGTTCGTCATCGAGAACACGGTCCTCACGATCGTGTCGGCGGTCTTGGGGACCGCGCTCGTGCTCATGGTCTTGAAGGTGCTGGTCGTCATGGCGCCAGCCAACATCCCCCGCCTCGCCGCAGCAAGCGTCGACGCGCGGGTGCTCGGGGTGGCGCTCGTCTTGTCGATAGTGGTTGGCCTCACGTTCGGGCTGCTGCCCGTCGCGCAGGCCCGTCGCGTCAATCTCTTGGTGTTGCTCAACAACGCCGACTCACGCGCCGCCTCCATGGGCCCCGCGCGCGGGCACCTTCGTTCGATACTCATCGTCGCCGAGATGGCCCTGGCGGCGATGCTCGCAATCGCGTCGGGGCTGCTGATCAAGAGCTTCTGGCAGATCAGGCAGGTTGATCCGGGCTTCGCGGTCGCAGGCGTGCTCAAAGCCGAATTTCAGCTGCCGCCTACACGCTATCCGGTGGATTTTCGCCGGCCCGACTTTGCCGCCATTCATCGTTTCAACGACACACTCTTGGCTCGCGTCGCGGCGCTGCCCGGGGTCGAGTCGGCCGCCCTCGCCGGCAACCATCCGCTCGACACGGGGTTTACCAGCTCGTTTCGTATCGTCGGGCGCGAAGCGGAATCGGCAACCTTCCCGGAGATCTCCATCCGACGCGTCACTCACGAGTACTTCACCACGCTGCGTGTGCCTCTGGTGCGGGGCCGTCTGCTCGAAGAAGCCGACGGCGCCAACGCGCAGCCAGTCGTTGTCATCAACGAGGTCGCCGCAAAGCAATTCTTTTCTGCTCAGGATCCCATCGGCCAGCGACTGGAGTTCTACGGCACCATCGTGGGTGTTGTCGGCGGCGAACGGATTTTTGGCGTCGCCAAGTCTCCGCCGATCGCCCTCTACCTTCCGCTGGCGCGGCTGCCATCGCCAAATGGCGCCGAAGCATTGATCGTTCGCACGTCCGGAAATCCGAGCGGTCTCGCATCCGCCGTGCAGCGCGCAATCCGGGAAACCGATTCTGGTCTGGCTGTTTTTGGCGTGGAACCACTCGCCGACGCACTCTCGGCATCGGTTGGGGACGCTCGCTTCGTGACACTGCTTGTGGCGCTGTTCGCCGGCCTCGCGCTGCTGCTGGCAGCAATCGGCGTCCATGGAGTGCTGAGCTACGACATCGCGCAGCGAGTACCGCGAGATCGGCATCCGCATGGCGCTGGGAGCACCACCGAACAAGGTGGCAGCACTGATCGTGTCCCGCGGCGCTGCGCTCGGTGCTATCGGGCTCGTTATCGGAGTAGTCCTCGGCGCGCTATTCAGCCGAACACTCGCCAGCTTGCTCTTCGGCGTGTCCGCCCACGACCTGGATGTTTATGGCGCCGTCGTTGTCGTTCTCGGCGGCGTGGCGGTGCTTGCCACCTGGTTGCCCGCTCGGCGTGCGGTGAAAGTGAATCCGCTGATTGCGATGCGGGACTATTAGCCCGACCGACGACCTGCCGGCCCCGCAGATGCGACGGCCCTTCAATCGGGCTGCTACTCCACAACTCCGAACGCGATAATGCGCGACCCGGCGGCAACGGCGATCAGCTGTTTGTTGTCGAACATGTAGGTCATCGGCGATCCGCCTTTCGTCGCGATTGCAGCCTCGTTCCGACGATGCTAACGTTCGCCCGGCACTTCGTTCGCAAAGAGATCCTCGGGGCGTGCGTCCCCGTGGGGCGAATCTCGGCGAACGGAGGCGCGGATGGCCATCGAAACCCTTGAGAGGCGTATCGAAAGGCTCGAATCGAAGGTGGAGATCCTCGAGCAATTGCCGGATCGCGTGAGCGCGGTCGAGTCGCAGATTGTGCAACTCCGCGGGGAGATGCGGGAGGGATTTTCTGCGCTTCGCACCGAGATGCACCAATTGCACGGGCAGGCGATTGGTCACTCAAATGGTTGGCACGGTCAGGCGACCAGTCACGCGGATAGTCTGAATACAAAGGCAATCGGTCACGCGGATAGCCTGCATGTAAAGGCAATCGGTCACGCGGATAGTCTGCATGCAAAGGCAATCGGCCACGCGGATAGCCTGCACGAACAGACAATTCAAGTCGTTGAAATGCTGCACACCGAGACCAACCGGCGCATGGAAGAATTGCACGCCGCCGCTCTCCGCCGGATGGACCAGTTGCACGATCAGGCTAACCAACGGATGGACGACCTCCATGCCCGAGCCAACCGGCGGATGGAGCAATTCCATACCGAATCCATCCGTCAAATGTGGAAGTTGAACGCCGAGACGCGGCGTCATGCCCACGTCCTTCACAAAGAAGTACTCAAACGGATCGCGGAAATAGGCAGGCGTCCCCTCAATCCCTTGTCCAGACTCCCCGAGCCCTGATCTAGAATCCAAGCCGTGCAAGGCCTCATGATGGACTTTCCGCTCACGCTCGCGGCCATCTTCCGCCGCGCCGAGCGCATTTTTCCGCGCCGCTCAATCGTCACGCGTCGGCCTGACAAATCGATCCATCGTCATACCTATGCCGACTTCGCCGACCGTACCAGACGTCTCGCCCGCGCGCTCCAAAATCTCGGCCTGCGCCCCGGAGATCGAGTCGCTACGCTCGGCTGGAACCACTATCAGCACCTCGAGGCGTACTTCGGCATCCCGATGGCGGGTGGCGTCCTGCACACGCTCAACCTTCGCCTCCATCCGGACGAACTCGCGTTCATTGTCAACGACGCAGACGATCAGATCGCGCTCGTCGATCAGACGTTGCTGGCGGTTTGGAACAAGATCGCGCCGCAGACGCGCGTGCGCCACACGGTCGTCGTGGGCAGTCCAGTCGGGTCCACGACCCTGCTCGATTACGAAACGCTGCTCCGCGACGCCGAGCCGCTCGGAGACTCGCCCGACCCGGACGAGCAGACGGCCGCGGCCATGTGCTATACGACCGGCACCACCGGAAAGCCGAAAGGCGTGCTCTACTCGCACCGCGCGCTCGTCCTGCATTCCTTCGCGAGCTCGCTGTCCAGTTGCCTGAGCATCGGCGAGCACGACATCGTGCTCCCCGTCGTCCCGATGTTCCATGCCAATGCGTGGGGCCTGCCCTATACCTGCGCCATGATGGGCTCCGGGCTCGTGCTGCCGGGGCCACACCTCGATCCGGGAAGTCTGCTGGAGCTGCTGGCGCGGGAACGGGTCACCGTCACCGCCGGTGTGCCGACCATCTGGATGGGCATCCTCCAGGTCCTCGACTCGAATCCTGGCGCACACGACCTCTCCGCCCTTCGCAGCATGATCGTCGGGGGTTCTGCCATTCCGCGGGCGCTGATCGAAGCGCTCGACAAGCGTCATGGCCTCCGCGTCGTTCACGCGTGGGGCATGACGGAGATGGCGCCGCTCGGAACCACGTCGCACACGCCGCCGGATATGGGCGATGCGCCAGAGGAGTTGCAGTATCAGCAGCGGGCGAAACAGGGCCGTCCATCGCCGTTCGTCGAAATCCGCGCCCGCAACGAGGGCGGCCTCGTGGCCTGGGATGGCGCGACGATGGGCGAACTGGAGGTGCGAGGTCCGTGGGTTGCAGCGGGGTACTACAACCGCGGCGATTGTGGCGACCGGTTTACCGAGGATGGATGGTTCAGGACGGGCGATATCGTCACCATCGACGAGCGGGCGACGGTCAGCATCCAGGATCGCGAGAAGGATCTCATCAAGTCCGGTGGCGAATGGATCAGCTCGGTCGCGCTGGAATCGGCGCTCATGGGGCATCCGGCGGTTGCCGAGGCGGCCGTCATCCCGGTCGCCTCGCTGAAATGGGGCGAACGACCGCTCGCGACGATCGTGCTGAGACCGGGCATCTCAACGACACCAGACGAACTGTGCGCGTTCCTCGCGCCGCACTTCCCGAAGTTCTGGCTGCCGGCCGCCTTCGAATTCATCGACGAGATCCCACGAACCTCGGCCGGCAAGTTTCAGAAGTCGGCTCTCCGCGCGCGCTTCAAGGACTATCAGGTCGCGTGATCGCCTGGATAGCGCTCGCGAAGGAAGCGCGCCGCCGCTCGGCCGACATCGGCGGACCATTCGTGACCGCCTTGAAACTCGTATGGGGTGACGTCCACGCCAACTTCCCGCAAGCGACGGAGGTCGTTCACCATTTTCTCTGCGGTGTACCACTCTTCTGTCAGCCCGCGGCAGATCAAGACGGCCGAGATGCGGGCAAGGGTGGACGATTCGATCTCGGGCGGGATGTCGCCGCCGACTGCGATCACAGCGACGCGACGCGGACTTGCGTCTACGGCGGCGCGGAACGCCATCGCCACGCCCTGCGAGAATCCGGCGAACACAGTCGACGGCATCGCGGGCCAGGTTTCGAGTACCTTGCCAAGGACACCTGACACGTACTCGAGGTTGTCAGCGATCGCCAACTCGCGGTCCTGCCGAGTCATCCAGCTTCCGACCACCTCCTCGGTCCTCCGCTGGTAGAAGCGGTGCAGAGCCTGAATCGACACGAGCAACCAGCGCTCGCTTCCCTCAATCGCGCGAAGGCGATTCAAGTGGGTGTCGGCACTTTCGCCATAACCATGGAACCCGACGAGCGTGGGTGCTGCATCGGCGCTGGCCGGCGGCACGACGAGATACCGGCCGTGCGTCCGTGTGGCAATGGTCTGATCAATGCCGGCCGATTCCTTATCTTGAGTGATTGATTCCATGTTCCTTCTATCGCCGCATCAGGTTCGAACACGTGACCCACCGCGCGGATTTGGCCGAAACGGAGCTATTCTGGCACGCTGTCGGCGCCTTCGCTTCATCCGCCCACTGGGCATCCGGCAGTTGCCGAGGCGTCCTGCATCGCGGTTGCCCGTTTCAGAAGTCGGCCCTGCGTTTGCACTGCAAGGATCACCAGGTCGCCTGACGCGGCCCACCCGCCGTCCCAGGCCCCTCGCACCGGCGCCGATCTCGAATTTCACGATACAGATGAGACTCGCCGGGCAACAGGGGACGGTACGATGGCAGAGGATCACGTGATCGTTCCATGACCGAACCGGGCACGACGAGACTCGGCGGGATCGTGCGCGCAACCCGGCTGAGGCCGTGGCTCGCCGGTGGTGTTGTGTTGGCGCTGCTGGTGGTCCTGACTTTGGTCGCCCTGCACTCGCGTCCAGTGCGCGCATACGTGCTCGCCTCGATGCTCTCGCGCCTCGGACGGGCCGGCTTGGTGGCTCGCGCCGATCGGCTCGACTACAACCTGTCCAACCTCGACGTGCGGGTCACCAACCTCACACTTGCCGTACCGGCAGCTCCTTCCGAACCCTTTTTCTCCGCCCGCGAGGTTCGCGCGAATCTCGCGTGGGACATCTTGTTCGGCCGCATCAACATCGAACAGGTCGATCTGAATCACCCTCGAATCACGTTGAGTCGCGATGCAGGAGGCGTTGTCAACTGGCCGTCTGGTCGGTCGACAACGACAGGTCCGACAACCCTGCGAATCCAGCGACTGCACGCCGCCGATCTCGGGATCGATTGGCACGACGCGAGAGTCGATACCGACGCCGAAGTGAACGGCCTTTCCTTCGATCTCACGACAACCACAGCTGGCTCGGTGAAGATGACGCATCCGGCCAGAGTGCGATGGCAAGACCATGAAACCGTGGTCAGCGCATTCGAAGGGCGTCTTGGATGGAACGGTCGCGACCTGTCGATCGAAGCCCTTCGCATCGCTGCAACTGAAGGGACCGTTCGCGCCGATGGTCGGGTGGATATCCTTCTTGGCGCTCCTCAATTGGACCTGCACGTCGTTTCTGATACCGATCTGGCCGCCGTCGCGCGATGGGTGGCACCCCAGCGCGAGATGGCTGGCGCCCTGAACGTCGATGCGCGACTGACGGGCCCCCCGACCGCTTTGAACGCATCCCTCGAGGCAACTGGGCGCCAGATCACGGTCGGCCATCTAAGGGGAATCTCGGCTAAGGCTGCCGGTCGTCTCTCGCCTGATGGCGCAGAGCTGACAACGTTCAGCGCCGGCCTTGCCGGCGGATCGCTCTCAGGACGTGGGGCGTTTTCGTTCGGCAAGGGTCCTGGCCACTTCAAGGCCGAATGGCAACGGCTCGACCTCGAGACATTGGTCCATCCGCTCTTCGGCGACGCGACTGCTTTTGCGGCACGCGTAAACGGCTCTCTTGACGCGCAATGGTCTACGCCTCGAGTCGAAGACGTCGATCTGCGGATGGAGAGCCTCATGACACCGCCGAACGAATCGGACCGTGCGGCGGCGGGCCGAGCCACGCGCACTCGACTGTCGCTCGACGGTTCGATGGCGCTCCAAGTTCACGAACAACGGTGGACCTTGCAAGCCGATCAAATCGTTGCCGACGGCGCCCACGTGATGGCGAAGCTCGCCGGCACGGCGAACCCGAGCGAGCTGTCGAAATCATCGATGGCGGGCGAGGCCCACGTGATTGCACCCGACCTCGGCCAGGTGACACGCGTCTTCGACCGTTCAGCGGAGATGGCGATCAGCGGGGCCGCTGAAGCCCACTTCACCGCCGCCGGGACACTCGCTGCACCGCAGCTCACCGGCACAGTCGAAGTTCAGGATGTCCGGTACGGCTCACTTGCCGCAGCGGCGATGCGGGCGCTGGCGACAGCCACCCGGAATGAGGTGCAACTGAACGACATCGAGGGAGAACTGGCCGATACGTCCGTGCGCGGCCGTTTGCGAGTGGCTATTCCCTCCGGCGGCTTGGACGGACGGCTCGAGGCATCAATCGGCAACGTCGCAGACTTCGCAGCTTTGTTACCGCCCACTCTTCACCCTGAAGGCGCAGCAGAAGTGGTTGCCGATGTTTCAGGCTCCCTGGGCGCGCCTCGCGTCGCCGCGAACATCGTGAGCTCCGGGCTCGAGGCCGCCGGACAACACGTGGAACGTCTCGACGCTGAATTGACGCTCGCAGAAAACGAAATCGTCGTCGAGCGCGCGAAGCTGCAAAGCGGCGAGGGTGCGCTCGAAGCCCATGGGCGGGTCGATCTCCTGCATCAGTCCTATGCCGGTCGTGTCACGGCCGACCGCCTCCCCATTCGTCCGACGACCACTGCGACCGGTGAGATCGTGGCTCCAATTTCGGGGCGATTGAGCGGCGAGATTCGAGGGCAGCGGTTCCGCGTCGAGCGTGGAAGGGACGGGGCGACTTTCGGTGATCGAACTGCAATGGGCGGACCTGGCTCTCGGCCGCGTCGATGCGGACCTCAAGGGAGTCGGCCGCAGCGTGGCTGTCGACGTGCGGGCCCCGGACATCGCCCTGACGGCCGAGGGCGAAATCGGCGTCTCGGCGAGTGTGCCGTTTGCGCTGCACGGCCGGCTCATGTCCCAGGATGTTGCCGAGCTTTCGCGCCGATTGTCATGGCAGTCACCGTTTCCAATATCAGGTGCCGCGGAGCTCGGCTTCGAATTAGCGGGCACACGGGACCGACCGGAGGATATCCGGGCGGCCATCGATCTCGACCGCTTCGAGCTCGACGTGGACGGTCAACCTATTCGCCTGGCTCGACCCGGCCACATTCAGTACCGACGGTCGCGGGCTCGAGGCTCGTGACGTGAATTTCCTGATCGGCGGATCGACGTTGGCGGTGAGCGGATCGCTCGGAGAACGGACCACGACCGGACTCAACGCGGCGCTTGAGGGATCGCTCGCCGACCTCGCGTTCATTCAGCGCCTGGTCGGGCCAGGCACCAGCGCCGAATCCGAGCCGTTGTCGCCGACCGGGGCAATCAGCCTTCGCCTCGATGCGACGGGAACACTCGCCAAGCCCGACGTCACGGGCTCATTGCGGATTAGTGAGGGACGGCTCCCGCTGACGCCCTTTGTGGGCGGCGGCCAGGCTCAGGCCGATCAACGGGCCGTCCCACCTGACCAGCCGGCGGTGATATCGGACATCGACGTGGTCGCACGCTACGACGCGGGAGTTCTTTCGTTCGATACTCTGCGAGCAATGTTCAACGGCGCCACGCTGACGGGCACCGCCCGTCTGCCAAACGACGCGTTCCTCGATCGGATTCCGGCGCGCTGGCACGACATTCTGACCCGCGGGAATGGATTGGTCGAGCTTCGCGTTCAAATTCTTGGGCTCACACCGGAAGTGGCCGCACCGTTCGTTGACAGACCGACACTCGACAAGCTGGGGGGCACACTTGACGCGTCGATCGCGCTCGAAGCGGACCGATTGGCGCTCGACCGGGTGCGCGGCACAGTGATACTCGACCGGGCCGAGCTGTTGGTCTCGGGTGTGTCGTTCGATCAGCAGACCCCCACGCGCCTCACCGTCCACGACGGCCGCGTCGAGGTCGTCGAATGGATTTGGGGACGCCAGGACAACGAGGTGAGGCTCACTGGCGCTCTGCCACTGAACCGCGAAAGGGATCTCGACCTGACGGCGAGAGGTGCCCTCGATCTGCGGCTCATCAGCGCCTTCGTCGCCGCCGCACGGACGACGGGAAGGGCCGACAGCGAGATTCGTATCGGGGGGAGATTTGGCGCCCCGACGCTTGACGGCTGGGTCACGTTCAGCAACGGCGAGCTGCGCATGGACCGCCCGCGGATCGTGATGAGCGATCTGAGCGGCACCATCACGCTCGAGCGCGATCTGGCGACGCTGCATCGAATCACGGCGACGCTCAACGGCGGAGATGCGGAAATCGCGGGTTCTCTGCAGCACCATGGTGCCGAGCTCGAGGGGCAGCTGACGCTCACGGGTCGTGACTCGGCGTTCCAGGTTCTCGGGCTGCGAGCGCAAACCAACGCCGACCTCGCCATTCGCTTCGAGCCGCGCGGTCCTCTTGTCTCCGGCACGGTCACCATCGTCCGCGGTGCCTACCGCGAGCCGCTGTCGCTGAGAGGCGGACTGGTGGCCGCGCTTCAGTCACCATCGCAACATGTTGAGACCGAGGCTCCTTCGGCGCTGGAGAATACTCGGCTCGATGTGCGCCTGGTGACCGAGAACGACGTGCTCGTGGACAATAACTACGCACGACTCAGCACGAGCGCGGATCTCCGGCTCATCGGCACCGCCGCTCACCCCGCAATGACCGGGCGCGCAACACTTGCCGAGGGAGGTCTCGTCTTTTTTGGCGGGAGACGTTATCGGCTCGCCGACCAGGGCGCGATCGATTTCGTGAATCCAAACCGCATCGAGCCCGACCTCGATCTGCGGGCGGTGACTCGCGTCAGCGACGCAGAAATCACCCTGGAGCTCAAGGGCCCACCCAACGACCTTCAGACGTCGGTCACGTCGGACAATCCGAGCTACTCGCAGAGCGACCTCATCTCGCTCTTGGTGACGGGACAAACCGCTGCCTCGTCGGCGAATTCCGGGATCACGGCCGGCAGTGAAGCGGTGGTGGGTCTGGTCACCGGGGAGTTGGTCGGAACCGCTGGCCGGGCGATTGGTTTCGACACGGTCCGTCTGGAGCAAGGCACACCCGATGTCCGCTTCGACGCAGGCCTGGTTGCCACCCAGACCGACCCCGGCACTCGCTTGACCTTCGGAAAAGAGGTCACGCGCAACGTCGAAGTCGTGTTCTCGCAGAGCCTTGATGAAAGTGGGGACCTGACGTGGATCGTGGCTTACAAGCCGCGCCCCCGGATCCAACTGCAGGTGGTTTCGATCGACGACGACCAGCGGCTCTTTACGTTCCAGCAGGATCTGCTGTTCGGCCAGCCGGCGTCGGCGCGAGCCCGTACGCCGCGGCCCCAGACGCCGCGCGTCATCGACGTGCAGCTGAACGGTGCGGGCGCCGATGAACCCGAGCTGCGCTCACGACTGAAGCTGAAGCCGGGCGAGAGGTTCAGATTCTTCCGCTGGCAGGACGATCGCGAACGGATCGAGGCCTTCTACCACGAGCGGGAGCGCTTCGAGGCCCGCGTGTCAACCCGCCGTATCGTCGGAGAGGAAATCGTCGAAGAGGAGCAAGGCGGCGCCGGGGTGCGACTGGTGTACGACATACGACCGGGACCGCACACCACCTTGACGGTCGAAGGGTTCTCGTTCCCAAGCTCGATCATCAAGTCCATGGACGCGGCGTGGGTGCGCGCCGTGGTCGAAGACTTTCTCGTGGACGAGGTTGAAGGCATCGCCCGCGGGGCCCTTGTCGACCGCGGCTTCGTCCGTTCCACGGTGGCCGCAACTATCGAGAGTCGCGACGACGAGAAGCGCCTGCTCGTCAAACTCGAGCCTGGTCCGCACACCCGTCATCGTCGGGTCGAGTTCCGCGGCAATCAGCAGATGTCGAGCGACCGGCTCAGCGCAGTGATTGCCGGACCCGACCTCGAGCGCGCCGTGTGGCTCGATCCCGGCCGCCTCGGCGACGCGCTCGAGGCATTTTACCGACGTGAGGGCTACCTCGCAGCGTCCGTGAGTATCGACGACATCGTGATCTCGGGCGATACGGCGGTGCGCCCGATCGAGATCAACGAGGGCGAGGCCTTTCGTATCCGCGAACTGGTCATCAGGGGGGCTGAGGCGACGCCCGTGGAGGACGTGAAGAGGGTCGCTGCGATCTCGAGCGGCGACCTCTTCTCGGACGCCGCGATCGATCGCGCGCGCCAAGCCATCACGGAGGACTATCGGAAGCGCGGGTTCAACGTGGTCCAGGTGGAGATGCGACCTCAGGTCGTGCCGGGCGCTGCACAGGTCGACGTCATCGTGACGATTGAGGAAGGCGTCCAGCAACGCCTGCAGGACATCGTCATAACGGGCATCGAACGAACCGATCGGAACCTCGTGAGCCGCGCGCTCAAGCTGCAAGTCGGGCAACTGGTCGATCTCACCCAGTGGTACGCCGCTCGCCGGCGTCTCTATGGCACGGGCGCGTTCCGCAGCGTCGACATCGAGCCCGAACCGATCTCGGCGTCCTCCCCGTCGGAGCCGCCTGCCAGTCCCGCGGGGAGCGCGCCAGAGTCAGCGCAACCTGCTCCACTTGCCCCACCTGCCCAACCTGCCCCACCCGCCACACCTGCCCTTCCCGGTTCGGAACAGCCCGTTCGAGCCAAGGTGACGCTGCAGGAATGGCCGTTCGTTCGGTTCCGCTGGGGCCTGGAAGTGGAGAGCCAAGATCGGGCGTCGGACGAGGATGGGCTGGGCGCCCAGCCCACGACCGAGACGGGGCGCACGCTGGGCTTGGGAGTCGCAAGCGACGTCATGTTTCGGAATCTTTTCGGACGGGCGATCACGGCGGGCCTGGCGGGCCGGTACGCGGTCGATTTCCGCGCCGCTCGTGCGTTTGCCACTTCACCGTTCTTCTTTGGCTTGCCGATCACCACCAATGTGTACGTCCAACTCTCGCGCGAGGATTTGGCAGTCGAAGAGACCGTCATGCGCCGCCCGGTCTCCGATGTCACGACCTTGACGCTCGAGCAGCGCATCAGGCCCCGTCTGAGGACCGAAGTGGCCTACAGCTACACGTTCGAGCGCAACCACACGTTCGATCTCAACGACCCGTCAGACAGCGCGGCGCCGTTCAACGTGGCGCGGCTCGGCTCGACGGCGCTCCTCGACCGGCGCAACGATCTCGTCGATGCGAACCGCGGTTGGTTCCACTCTTCGAGCTTCGAATACTCGGCGCCGGCTCTCGCATCGGACCTGCATTTCGTGAAGTATCTGTTGCAACAACGGTATTACCGCAAGCTTGGTCCCGTCGTGCTGGCCAGCTACGGACGACTGGGGCTCGCCAGGCCGTTCGATCTCCAGACGTTGATTCCGAGCGAGCGATTCGTCGCAGGGGGCGGAAACAGTGTCAGAGGCTACGCTGAGGACTCGTTGAGTCCGATTGACGCGTTCGGGTTTCTTGGCGGCGAGGCGCTCTTGGTCTTGAATCAAGAGGTCCGCTTTCCCATCATCAAAAGGCTTCACGGCGTCGGCTTTTTCGACGCCGGACGCGCCTTCGAGGCAGTCGGCCAGATCAGACTGCGCGATCTGGCGCCGAGCACCGGCTTTGGCCTGCGCGTCTACACTCCAGTCGTCCTCGTCCGAATTGATTATGGCGTGCCGCTCCAGGGCACGGCCGACCCGAAGAGGGGCCGCTGGTTTTTCTCCATCGGGCAGGCGTTCTAGGACGGCTTCCAGAGACGTGGCCCTATTTCCGCCGGCCTCCCAAAGTTCTCAGGACCGATTGCACTTCGGCCCGTTCCGGCGCCTGCGGCGCGAGCTGAAGGAATCTGTTGAAGTGCGAGGCCGTCTGATCGATGCGCTTGGCCCGCGAGTAGGCAAGACCGGCATAGTAGTGCGCGTATGCCCATTGCGGATCCAGTTGGCTGGCTCTTTCGAACGCGGCTGCCGCACCGGCCATGTCCTGCTTCGCTCTGAGCGCCATGCCTCGCGCATAGTGCGCCTCCGCCAACGAGTCGCCACCAGAGACTGCCTGATTGGCGGCCTCGACTGCGTCAGCCGGATTCGAGGCAAGAAGGGCAAGCGCCGATCGGCCAACGTCTCGCCATGGGTCGGACTCGTCTCGCGACGCCAAGCGCTCGTACAACTCCCGCGCCTTGTCGGTCTCCGAGAGCTTCTGATAGGCCTGTGCCTTCAAATACATGGTCCGAAGCTGCGGGTCATCGGGCGCGTCCGCGTCAGCCCCAGAATCGACGACCTGCTGGTACTTGCCGGCTTCATACGCCGTACGCAGGTCTTCGAAGCTTTGCGCCGAGAGCGGCCGCACGGACGCGAGCGTCAGCATCGTCATCAGCAGCGAACTCCACCGCACCATGATCGACCTCCAGAACGCCATCGCCGGCGTCAAGATTGCGCTGTCTGAATCGTTGCACCGAATACCCCGTTTCTCCTCGCATTCGAGTCGCAAGATTCGGGCCACGACATGTCGCGGTCTTCGCCCGAATTAAGTTGGATGAGCTTGCATCACCTGCCGCCCAGATGTAGTGTGCATGCTCCATTTCGATCGAGTGTTGTCACCGGGACGCGCCAGAAAGGAGCTCATCATGGCCAATCTGTGGGACAAGACAAAAGACGTGGCGGGCAAGGTTGCCGATGCCACTGTGGACGGGACCAAAGCCGTCGCCGACAACAGCGACGCTGCCAAAGCGACGGCCGGCGCAACGGCGAACGTTGCCGGCAAGGTCGCCGATGCCACTGTGGACGGGGCCAAAGCCGCCGGGAACGGAGCAGCGACGTAGGAAAATAGTCGCCGACAAGACAGCCGACGCTGCCAAGGCCACTGCGAACGCGATCAAGAAGGACTGAACGAGACAGACCGGGGCGCCATCATCCACGCATCCGGCGCCCCGACCTACTTTTTCCCCGCCTGCTCTTCCGTCCGGGCGCCACTCAGGATGTTCGTCATCGCGTAGTTGCCTTCGTGGCACGCGTACTCGGGCACTTGTACCTGCCGATCGTCCTTCCTCAGGCTGAGTGCCGCGGTCCATGGGCGGGCAAACGTCTCGGGATCCTCAACGGTCACTTCGTAGCGAATCGTATGTTGATCGACTCTCTTGAAGCGCTCGGTCACGTGCAAGGAAGCACCCGCCCCCCGATAGTTGATCACGTTTGCAGGAAAGTTCGTGACGTCGACGACGAGCGTGTCGCCCTCCCATCGACCGCGCGAGTCGCCGAAGTACGGACGGATTTGCCGAGATACATGCGGACCGCCGTCCAGAGGAATGACGCGGGTATCGTGGATCATCTCGTAACGGATCGCCACGTACCCGGGTCCCTGCACAATCTGGGACGTGTTGTTGTAGATCGTCGGGAAGATCACATGCGGAAAGCCGCGGGTGATGCATCGATCGTACAGGTCCATGGCTTCCGGGCCGTCGAACGGCCGTCGTCCTGACGTTCGCGCGTTCACGGCGAGCGTACTCCGCCGCCGCGCCTCCTCGTTCAAGAATGGAATCCGCCCATCAGCGGGATCGACAATCACCGACGTACGCCGGGAAGGTTTCCCCCGCTCGATCCAGTGCGAGGGCGGTCCGGTCCCACCCCCTCCTTCCGGTCCCCCGCTCGTGCGAGGAACGACGAACTCCTCACGGTCGGCTTCTTCCTGCCGCTCGGCCTGAGTTTGGCGCTGCGCGAACTCCTCGTCCGTCACGAGCGCTCTTCCCGCAAATTGCTCGGGCCGTTCGAACGGCACGCCCAGCTCATCGTCCGTCGTGAAGATGCCTTGCAGGTCGGGATCGCCCCAGGGAGTCCTTGGAGGCGTCCAAGCCTTGGCCGCCTTCGAACCAGCCTGCGTCTGACCTGCGACGAGAGCCGACGTCAACAAAGCGACCGCGATGACGACCGCCCCTATCAACGATGCGAGACCGCGCCTTGACATGTGCCTCCCTCCGGTGGCGAGTCTACACCCGCTTTGGGAGCACGTAAGTCGGGTAGGTCTGGTGGGTCGGGTAGGTCTGGTGGGTCGGGTGGGTCGAGTCGGTCACGTGAGTCGGGCCGGACGGTTCACCTACCAGCCCTACCTGGCCCAGATGTCCCAGGATCACACGAGCCGTCGCCCCGTGATCCGTTCGAGGATGCGCAGCGGCGAACGCCGCTCGTCGAGCATCGCGTCGACCGGCAGCAGAAACGTCTGCTCGAACTGATATTGCCCCGCCATCGCCGCATGACTGACCTGATCGGTGAAGGCGATCCACGTCGACCCAGCCGGGAACTCGACGCGCGTCTGTGGCGCGCGGCTCTGGTACTCCGCGTCGCCCTTCATCCGGTCGTGAATCTGCAGCATCAGCGCGTCATACCTGGAGCGCGTGGATTTGGTGATTCGGAGCAGCCGGAGAAGCGAGGCACTCCCTGGGAACGGCATGTGGCAGCGCCCTGCGAACCGCTTTGCCACGTGTTCGAACTCGTCTCCAATTCGCCAGATGCGCGGTCGGCCTCGAGGATTCACGTTGGAGAAGACACGCAGGATCCGCTTGTCGCGGACGGGCGTGGCGGGAAAGCTGTCGACGTGCAGCCGCGTGTCGTCCTTGCGCCACGAGCTCGCACGCCCTTCAATCTCGACCGGCCGAAAACTTGTCCGGCCCGGTTCGACACGGCCGCGATAGTTCGGCAACAGTTGATCGACAAAGTTCGTCGCCCGATCGGCGAACCGCGAGACGAGACTTCGCAACTGTGCCGCATTCGAGCCTTCGAGTGCAGCCCCTCTCAAGCGCCCGGTGCGGGGATCGAAGCTGACGTTCTTCGCGGCCGCAACGACTGCCGGTGAGAACAGATCGAGCTCCGAGGGCTCCACCGTGAAAGTGAGAGTCGGGAAGAACAACACATCGCCGGCTTCGAGCGCGTCGGCTGCAGCGGAGGGCGGCGCAGGCGGACTATCGGTCCACCCGTTGTGGCCGAGTGTCGTGAGGGGCGACATCTTGATTCTGTGAGACTGCGGATAGCCGCGGTCAAATCGTCGAGTCTGGTTGAAACCTTCGACGAAGGTGCGTCCGACCGAACAGGAATTATACAGCGGTCAACCACCGACACGCCGCCTCCCGCCGATCACTGCCGCACTCGAAACTTTTCGAGCACGTGCGCGTATAGTGAGTCAGCGGATCCTCCCACAAGTGCGAGACGCGGTCGCCGTCACCGTCAGGCGCCTCACCAAGACCTATGGAACCGTTCCGGCGGTCAAAGGCGTCGATTTCGATATCCACGCCGGAGAGGTATTCGGCCTGCTCGGCCCGAACGGTGCCGGCAAGACCACAATCGTCGAGATCCTGGAAGGTCTGAGGCCACGGTCGAGCGGCGAGGTCTCAGTCCTTGGCATCGATCCGGCCCGCGACAGCCGTCAATTGAAGGATCGAATCGGCGTCTGCCTGCAGGCGACGCGCCTTGCAGACAAGGTCACGGTTGGCGAAGCGCTTCGTTTGTTCGCGAGCTTCTACTCCAGGCAGGTCGATGCCGAGTCGCTGCTCAAGCGTCTGTCGCTCTGGGAAAAGCGCAACGATCATTACGCGAAGCTGTCTGGCGGGCAGAAGCAGCGGCTGGCCCTGGCGCTCGCGCTCGTGAACGATCCGCAGATCCTGTTTCTCGACGAGCCATCATCCGGGCTCGATCCCCAGGCACGTCACGAAATTCACCAGCTCGTCCAGGAGTGCCGCGCCGAACGACGAACCATCCTGCTGACGACGCACTACATCGAGGAAGCGGAACGGCTCTGCGATCGCGTCGCGATCATCGATGAGGGCCGGATCATCGCCATGGGCACGCCGGACGAAGTGCAGGCGAAGACTGTCGGAACCAGCCACCTCGAAATTCGCGTTTCGCCGTCGTTGCCGGAAAGCCGAACGCCGGCGCTGACCGAAGTCGAGCATCTGCAGATCTCGCCGGATCGACGGGACGTCATCGTCTCGGCGCGCCATCCGGCGCGGGTTCTCGTCGAACTGGTCAAGTGGGTCGATCAGGAGGGCCTGGAGCTGACCGACGTTCAGCTGCGACGGCCGTCGCTCGAAGATGTATTCATCGAACTGACTGGAAAGAGACTCCGAGAATGAAGCCCTATCTTGCGCTCATCGTCAACGACCTGCGGCTCGCCCTGCGCGACCGATCGGTGATTTTTTTCAACTACCTTTTTCCGTTGGTGTTCTTCTTCGGATTCGGGAGCTTGTTTCGCGCCGAGCGATCGATCGGAGCGGCCAGCCTGGTCATCACCAGCGTGCTCGTGATTGGCGTGCTCGGGAATGGCCTGTTCGGCGCCGGCATCCGCGCGGTGATGGAACGCGAAGCCGGAATTCTTCGCCGCTTCAAGGTGGCTCCGATCAGCCCTCTGCCGCTTCTCGTGGCCTCGCTCGTGACCGGATGGCTGCTCTACCTGCCCAGCCTCGTGCTCTTGATCGGACTGGCCCGCGTCATCTGGAACATGCCGCTGCCGGCCGCCCGTTCTCGCTGTTCTTCCTGCTCTCGGTCGCCGTCCTGGCGTTCCGCGCCATCGGTCTGATCGTCGCGTCGGTCGCGAACTCGGTCGCCGAAAGCAACATACTCGTGCAGCTGCTCTACATGCCGATGATGTTCCTGAGCGGGGCGACCGTTCCCATCGCCGTCCTGCCCAGCTGGGTACAGAGCGTGGCGACTTTCGTGCCGGCCTTCTATCTCGTGAACGGCGTTCAGGGCATCTTCCAACGGGGCGAATCGCTCTGGAGCAATCTGGGTCCGCTTGCCGCGCTGCTGGCAACGCTCGGCGTCGCGACTTTTGTGGCCAAACAGTTGTTCCGATGGGAAAAGGAGCAGGTCATCAGACCGGCTGCCAAGCTATGGGTGGTCGCGTCGCTCATCCCGTTCGCCGCGCTGGGTGCGTACGATGTCCGCACCGAAGACGCACCAGATCCGCACGCGGGCGCTCTATCGCGACGCCATGCGCCAGGGCGCAATCCTGATTCGGGGTGGCCGCATCTTCGTCGGCGACGGGCGGGTGCTCGAGTCGGGGGCGGTCCTGGTCCGCAACGGACGGATCGAGGAAGTCTACGAGGGCGGCGGTCCCGATCCGACAACACTGAAGGTCGAAACGGTCGAAGCCGCGGGCAAGACCGTGCTGCCGGGCCTCATCGACGTCCACATCCACCTCGGCGGGCCAGGAGGCGTGTACGCAGACCCGACCGACTACGGCTCGCCTGATGTGATGCCGCGCGCGCTCGCACAGTATCTCTACGCCGGCGTCACAACGGTCAGGAGCGTCGGCGACGCGCTCGATCGGTCTCTCGAACTTCGTGACCGAATCGCGCGCGGCGAAATCCTTGGCGCCGAGCTGTTCGTGTCGGGCCCGATGTTCACGGCACGAGGCGGGCACGGGACCGAATACGCGCAGTACCTGCCGGCGAACATTCGCCCGGCCTTCGAAGCGCAAATTGCCCGCACACCTCAAACCGTCGAGGAGGCGCGCCAATTCGTCAGAGACCTCAAGGCCGTTCGAGTGGACGGCCTGAAGGCCATCCTCGAGGCTGGATTTCCAGGCATGTTGTTCGAGCGCCTGGATTCCGGCATCGTGAAGGCGATTGGCGAGGAGTCCCGCCGGCAACAGCTGCCGCTGGCGGTGCACACCGGCAATTCACGTGATCTTGCCGATGCGCTCGATGCCGGGGCGTCCAGCATCGAGCATGGGCCGCGCGATCGCATTCCGGACGACTTGCTGAAGCGACTGAAAGAGTCGGGCACAGCGTACGACCCGACCCTGTCGGTCTGGGAGGCACAGGCACAGCTGGCCGCCGGCCAGCAGGAACTTCTCGATCGGGCGCTCGTGCAGCAGGTGGTGGAACCGAAGATGTTGGTCGCCACGCGCGCGATGGTCCTCAACCGGGCCTCGAAGCCCGAGTGCGGCGGAGGTCAACCCTGCATCGATCCCGCCGCAATGCGCCGCCTGTTGCAGCTGGAAACCGAAAACCTCAAGCGAGCGTTCGAGGCTGGCTTGACGCTGGTTGTCGGCAGCGACGCCGGAAACCCGCTCGTCTTTCACGGACCCACCGTCCAGCGCGAGTTGCAGCTTTGGGTCGCTGCGGGCATCCCGCCGGCAGCTGCGCTTCAGGCAGCAACGTGGAACGCCGCGCGTCTCCTCCGTGCTGAATCCCGACTGGGGCTCATCGCCAAGGGCCACGACGCCGATTTGCTGGTCGTGGATGGCAACCCGCTCACCGACATCACCGCCACGGAACGCATTTCACTGGTCGTCTTCAAAGGCGAACGGATCAGACGCGCCGCGCTGTTTACCGAGACGCAGAACACCACTGACTAGGTCCCCCTATTTCTCCAGCTCCAACGTGATTGTGGCGCCGTTCATTTGCGGCGAGCTTGTCACCACCTTGACGACGTCGCGAGAGTCCTTCGAAATCCATAGCGTCGCTTTCGGCCCGGCCGCGGCGGCAAGATCCACCTTGAACGCATCGAAGGAGCCGGCCGGGACGGTGACCTGTTCGCTGCCGATGACTTTCAGCTCGGTCGCCCGAGCCTGCTGGGAGAGAAGGTCGACATTGCGAAATGTCGCGGTGTAGCCCTCGGCAAGCGGCAAGGTGGCGACGACCAATGACGCGCCGGGACCATCGGCGAACAGATCGCCGCCAACATCGATGGCGACGGGGCGCGCCTGGCCGTTCATCTTCATTTCTCCGGTGGCTTTGCCGTCCTTCACGTCGAGGTCGACGCTAATCGGACCCTGTGTCACCGATCGCTTCCGCAACAAGAGGGTGCCTTTCTCGAGCACCCCGCGGTCGACCGCATCCCCGGCTGGAGTCTTCATCGTTTCGGTGACGACCCACGTTCCGCCCTCGTCCTTCACCTCGCTCTTGGCCGTCAAGTCGATCTGCTGGGCACCCATTTCGATGCGCACCTTGTAGTTCGAGGCGCCCGGCCGCAGATCGCGCATCGGTTTCGGCGTGTTTGACGAGACCGCGATCGCTTTGGGGCGCTCGACCGTCTTGGGATCGATCGTAAGGACCTTCAACCGTTCGGTGACTTCGGGCGTCGCCCCTTCCTGGTAGCGGCCGCCGAGATGCTTGGCCAGGAACCGCTCGGCCGCGGCAAACGCCGCCATGCTGTTGACCGGCCGGGCGAATCCATGCCCTTCGTCAGGAGCCAGGATGTACTCGACTGCCGAACCCCGGTCGCGGAGCGCCACGACAATCTGCTCGGACTCCGCTTTGTTGACGCGCGGATCGTTGGCGCCCTGGATCACCAGGAGCGGGGCCTTGATCTTTCCGGCCGAATTGAGCGGCGACTGACGCTCGAGCTGTGCTTTGCCTTCCGGAGTCCCAGGATCTCCGAGCCGTTCCATGAACATCTTCCGGCCCGCTTCCCAGTACCGGCGGAATCGAGTTGAGCAGCGTGATCAGATTTGAAGGCCCCACCAGCGACACCGCGGCCGCGTACAGGTCAGGTGTGAATGCGACTCCGGCGAGCGTGGCGTATCCGCCGTACCGAGCCGCCGAAAATGCCGACGCGTTTGGGATCCGCGGTCCCCTGCGCGATCAAATGCTTGACGCCCCACGTGATGTCGTCCTGCATCTTCTCGCCCCACTGCTTGTTGCCGGCATCGAGAAACTGCCGGCCGTACCCCGTCGAACCACGGAAATTGGGTTGCAGGACCGCGTATCCGCGGTTGGCGAGGAATTGGGCGATCGAGTCGTACCCCCACGCGTCGCGAGCCCATGGTCCGCCATGAGGAACGACAACCAGCGGCAACCCTTTGGGCTCCACGCCCTTCGGCAGCGTCAGGTACGCCGGAATCTCCAGGCCGTCCGACGAAGCGTAGCGGATGGGCGTCATCGGCGCGAGCGCTTGGCGCGGCAGTTTCTCCCGAAGGCGGTACTGAAGCGTCAGTTTCTTGGTCTGTCGATCGAACAGATGCGTTTCACCGGGGTCCGAATCCGACCGGGCGTTGACGAGCCAGAGCCGTTCGTCGCGGGTTGGCGAGGCTAGACTGACCTCCTTGCCCGGGATCCGCTGTTTGAGAAGCTGGTAGTCGGCCTCGTGGCTCCTGTCTTTGAACGCGAAGCGAGGTTTGTCGTCAAGATAAACAGTGAGCAACAGCTCGTCGGTCTTGTCCGAGAACACCGCGCTGGAGAGGTCGACACGGTTCAGAGGATCTGTCTCGACCGGCTCTTCTTTCATCGACTCGACGTCGAGGAGCGTCAGGCGGACCAGGTTCGAGCCTTTGTTGGTCAAGAGATAGACGCGCTTGCCGTCCTTGTGAAATCGGACCGGGCCGCAGCTCTCGAACACGTTGCAGCTGTAGATCTTGGTGAAGCCGCTGTCATCGACGCGCAAGATTTCGGTATCCCCGTTCTCCGGCGACCGCACGGCGAGACGGAGCCGGTCGTTCGTATCGAACGTCCATCCCCCGATGCGCTCGCTGTTCTTGCGCAGGAGCGTGCGTTCGCCCGTCGAGATACGAACCTTGTACAGGTCGTGCCAGGCCTTGTCGCGATCGTTCAGGCCGACATAGAGCGTGTCGGGATCGCTTCTCGGAACGGCGTAGATGGCTGCGCGAACGCCTTGGAGATCCGTAAGGTTTCTGGCCGATGGCACGGCATTGCCCGACGTGGCCGGCTCGGAAGGGTTCACCGCATGGACGTTGAAGTTTTCGTCGCCGCCTTGGTCCTGGACGAACAAGATGAATTTGCCGTCCCGGCTCCAGAAGTATCCTCCGATCGGACGCTTCGTGTCGGCAGTGATGGCGCGGGCCTTGTCGAAGCTTTCATCGATTCGTTTGACCCAGACGTTGCGCGTTCCTTTGAGCGGCTTCATGAACGCAATGAAGCGGCCATCGGGCGAGATTCGAGCGGCCGAAATTTCTGGATCGCCGAAGATCAACTCGCGATCGAGCAGCGGCGGCAGACCGGCGTTGGATGCGGACGCCTGTGGCACCGCCCGGGCTCGGCCTGGCGCGAGCATGACGCACGCGCCCAGAAGCACCGTGGCACCGACGCGGACCGCTCGATAGGCATGCGTCTTCATAAGACGTCTCCCATACTGAACCGCAGTTTTCTGTTGACCCGGTCTTCAGCCTTCACTTCTCGGCGGTCGGTTGCCGGAGGCAGTTGTCGCCATGTGACCTTCCCAACTCGGCCGCAGCCTCCCAAAAGGGTAACCCAGTACGGCCTCGACTTCACGGCCGCGCCCTGTGCAATCGGGGACAGCTGGCTCAGGCGGTTCGAAGTACGCTGATTGACCAATACATTAGTCGTTTGCGATGACAGGGGTGAGAATCATGTTGAGAAATATGACTCGAGCGAGACTGATCCGAGTCTGGTTCGCGGCAGTTGCGCTGGTGATCGTCACCAGCTTGGCGCTCGGCGCGACAATGACGGTTGGCACGGGCGCGATCCTGCTGGCGCTATGCCTCGTGCCGCCGACGATTGTGCTGCTCCTGTGGCCCGGCATCCAGCCACCCACCGCTGCAGAAGTGATTCACGGCTTCGATGGGCCAGTTCGACCGCCCGAAAAGGCGGCACCGCGTCACCTATGACGGGGTCGAAACCGATGCCGTTGATGATGACAACACTGCCAGAACGGCACGCGTGAACACGTGAGGACGATCGGGACAGTCGCAGTGCTTCCCGAACTGTTGAATCGGAGGAGATGAGGGCACAATGCAGCCATGGATGAGTCAGATTCAAGCGGCCGCCGAACGGGCCAAGCGGCGACGATTCGTGATGTCAGGTCAATATCTGTCGCTCCACAAGTACTTGGACGACAGATACGCGAACCGGGTCGTCCTGACGTTCGGAGAGATCGAAGACCTCCTCGGTTTCATGCTGCCGGATTCGGCGCGCGTCGAGACGGAGTGGTGGACGCACGCGGTCGCGGACACGCGCGGGGCCAATCATTCACACTCCTGGACACTGGCCGGAAGGACGGCCAAGCCGAATCTCCTGGCGCGGACCGTTATTTTCGATCGCACAGCCTTAGTTGCCCAATGAGTTCGGCATCGTCCCGATGAGTTCGCCACCGCTGTTCACACCACTCTGGACAACGAGTTCGAATCCCGTCGAGGACGCTGCGGTTCAACACCGAGGCGGGCCGCGCCATCGTTCAAACCATGCTGTCCCGTGAATCGTCCGAACCAGAGCGCGCACTCTCGGTCTGGTGAAACCTACGCCGCCTTCTCGGTCGAGGCCCGGTCAGTCCGCGTTGACGGCCGGAGCCGTCCGTCCGGACGGCCTCCAACGGCGTATCACACTGATGCCGCTTGAGGAATCCCAGAAACCGCTCGCCATCGTCGATATCCACATTGAAGAGTTCGAGAAGTCGGTCGCAGTTGCCACGCGTTCGCTCGAGACCGGCACTGACGATGTACCGAAGATCATCACGCGTGATATCTCGTGCCATAAAGGCCGGATAGACGACCGTCCAGAACGACTCCCGATAGGTCAGCATTCGCTCCAGCAGCGCTTCAATCCTTGCCCTATGTGAAATCACGGGCGCGGCCGGCGGGGGCGCCATCTCAGAAGCCACGATCTCGAACGGGAGATGCCGAGGCTCGACGATGCCGTCGTCCGTACCCAACACGAGACGCTCGACGACGTTCTTGAGTTCGCGGATGTTGCCGGGCCAGGCGTAGCGGGTGAGTCGGTCGAGCGCGTGATGCGAAAGCGTTGGCGTGCTTCTTCCATAGTGCCCCGCGAACATGTCCAGATAGTGCGACAACAACGCTTGAATGTCAGCGCCGCGCTCCCGAAGCGGGGGAATCTCGATGTGCAGCACGTTGACGCGGTAGTACAGGTCGATGCGAAAGTCTCCAGCGCTCACCGCAGCTGAAAGATCACGATTGGTCGCCGCGACCACGCGTACGTCGACTGACTCAACGCCACCCCCCACTCTTTGAATCTCACCGGTCTCCAAGAACCGCAGCAAGAGCGACTGCATGCGCCCGCTCATTTCCCCAATTTCATCGAGAAACACCGTTCCCCGATGCGCTTGTCGAAGGAGGCCTGGGCTGTCGCGATCCGCGCCGGTAAAACTGCCCCGCGCATGGCCGAAGAACTCGGACTCCAACAGCGAATCCGGCACGCCGGCGCAATTGATGGTCACAAACGGCGCCGATTGTCGCGAGCTCCCCCGGTGGATTGTGTGCGCGACGACCTCCTTCCCCACGCCGGTCTCGCCAGTGAGTAGCACCTTGGCATCCGAGCGCGTGGCCGACTGAATGTCGTGTTGGAGGGCCTCCATCACAGGGCTGCTGCCGAGAAGACGTTGCGTGGAGGTCGATGTCGTCAAATTGTTGCCCCGCATAGGTTTTGGATGGAGCACCCACCGCTGGCGGGAGCCACGTAGAACCGTCCAGGAGTATACGTCGCCAGATAGAGGCCTCCTGTACCAAATTGCACACCAGGCAAGGAGTCCGCGGTCTGGGGTGTGCGGAATGGCACAGACGTTTTGATGAAGAGCGGTCACGATCGAGTATCGAGGAATTCGCCTCAGGACTCGGACGAATGTCGAAGCTTTGCCGCCGTGGCGTAGGAAACGGACCATATGAGCAGCGACTGGATCACACGACTGGCGGACGACGAACGAAAGCGTGACGACGTGCGGTTGCGCGCGTCATCGACCGCGGACCGAATGGCCGTGCTGGGGCGCGCGCACGGGCGAAGGCTCATCGACGAACTTCGCGCGAGCGTGACACGCGATATTGAAGTGTTTCGTCGCGAGTTTCCGTCAGATCGAACGCGCGCCGTCGTCATCGGCGATGTTCGGCCCGACGGCGGGTTCGTTGTAGGGAAGGCCGAATATCCCGCAGTCTCACTCGACGTCATGCCGCAGACAGATACTGCAGTCGTGAGGTGTCTGTACCGTTTCACGACCAACAACGGCATCCCGGCGCGCGAGGCTCAAGAAGATTTCGCGCTGGCTGGCGATCGCGAAGAGAGCCTCCAACTCAAACACCAGGGGACGGGACAGGTATTTGCCAACGCCGACGCGCTTTCGGAATTCTTGTTGGCGCCCGTCTTCACTGGCCGCCCCAGGTATGTCTGCTGACCTAGACGCCTGCTGGCTCGTTGTTCCGCCGCCGATCACGCCTTTGCCAGCGCACCTCGCGCCTCTCGTACCAGGCTTCGGTGCGACGTGGCCTGGCGTGTCGTCGTCTTGCCAGCCGCGACGCAAAGAGCGACCAGATCGCGGTCACAATCGTCACGCCTGACACCCCGACGACTTGTCCTCAATCGCCGCTGCGCGAACGACTTCTTCGTGCATTGACCTCAACGTTACTTCCCACGGATCCGCCAGATCTGTATCGCATTGAACATCCTCGAACGCGCTGCGGCCATAAGCTGCAACCATGGATCTTGCTAAATGCCCCGATTCCACCAGGGACGTCGCCCTCAGAATTCTCAACGCACGGAGTGGCGTTCCGCTCATGATTCCAGGCGCGCTCGGTGTGCGCGTCGGGAAGCCGAAAGGTCAAGAAACTGCCGTCAGTGAAGTGCATGTCCCGCCGGTTCTTCAATCAGCGCACGATGCTCGCGCCGACAGCGAACGGGCCCGATACGAGATCGAGGGAGGCGGAGCACTCAGTCAACGCCGAGCAAGCCGATTCAAAACGTTGATGGCGACGCTTTGGCGCGCAGTCTACGACTTGACGGGTATTCCACGCGTGGCGTTGATCGCGTCTGCCGATACCAAGGCGCGGCCGTGGCCGAATTCGGGATTTCGCAGTATCGGTCGAAGAGGCGCCAAGGGCAGGTGAGGAAATGCACGCCCGTAGTCGGACCCGTGCGATACTGTGCTCAGGTTGGGGATGCAACCGAAGAGCAAGCGTCCGTTCGACGCCGAGACGTTCCTCAATTCGTCTGGGATCTCGGGAAAAGCCCTGAACCATCAACCCGCCGCGGTCGTCTTCTCACAGGGCGACCCCTCCAACAGTGTCCTTTATATTCAGCACGGAAGCGTGAAGCTGTCGGTGGTCTCGAGGACCGGCAAAGAGGCCGTGGTTGGAATGTTGGGCTCCGGCGATTTCTTCGGCGAGGGGGCGCTGGCCGGTCAACCGGTTCGTCTGGCGACCGCGACTGCCATGACCGAGAGCAGGATCCTCGTCGTCCCCAAACGACAAATGATTCGGCTCCTGCACCGCCAGCATGCGTTCTCAGATCGCTTCATCTCGTACATGCTGGCCCGGAACAGTCGCCTCGAAGAGGACCTCGTGGATCAGCTGTTCAATGCCAGCGAAAAACGGCTGGCACGCACGCTGCTCCTCATCGCGCGCTACGGCAAGCCCCAGGGACCACGGCGGCTGCTCCCAAGAGTCTCTCAGCAGGTGCTCGCGGACATGATTGGCACAACGCGCTCGCGTGTGAACTTCTTCATGAACAAGTTCAGGAAGCTCGGCTTCATCGAATACAACGGCGGCCTCAAGATTCATGATGCGCTCCTGAGCGTCGTGCTGCACGACTGACACCTGTGGAATCCCTTGGCTTCAGCGCGCGGCCTCGACTACTGCCGGCCTCAAAAGCTTGGCAAACTGCTCGGCCGCCAACGGCCGATTGAAATAGAACCCCTGTCCTTCGCTGCAGTGCTGAGCCTGCAGGAATGCGAGCTGTTCGGCCGTTTCGATCCCCTCGGCGATGACGCGTCGGTTGAGGCTCTTGCCCATGGTGATGACCGCGCGGACGATGGCGGCACCATTGAGATCCTCGATGATTCCCCGGACGAACGATTCGTCAACTTTCAGAGCGTCGATCGGAAACTCCTTCAAATAGCTCAAGTTCGAGTATCCCGTTCCGAAGTCGTCGAGCGCCAGGCGCACACCCAAGGTCTTGAGGCCCAGGAGCAAAGATATCGTGGACTTGCCGTGCGCCAAGAGGACGCTTTCGGTCACTTCCAGCTCGAGATAGCAGGGCTCGAGCCGCGTCTGCTCCAAGATCCGACGAACCCCCTCGAGAAACCCGGTGTTACGAAACTCGACGGCTGAAACGTTCACGGAAACGGGAATCGGTCGCAGGCCGCCATCCTGCCACGCCTGGGCCTGTTGGCAGGCTTCGCGGAGGACCCACTGACCGATCGGGACGATGAGGCCCGAATCTTCGGCAATCGGTATGAACTGCATCGGCTGCAAGAGACCGCGACTGGGATGGTGCCATCGGAGGAGCGCTTCGGCGCCGATCATCTCGCCGCTCTCCAGATCCACCTTGGGCTGATAGTGCAACACAAACTCCTGCCGATCGAGCGCGCGGCGCAACCCCTCCTCGAGCAGCTGCCGCTCGACGGCCCCGACGTTCATGTCCGGCTGGAAGAACTGGTAACGTCCGCGCCCATCTTCCTTCGCGTGATACATGGCGATATCCGCGTTTCTCACGAGCGCTTCCGCGTCGTGACCGTCGTCAGGGTAGATGCTGACGCCGATGCTTGCGGTGAGGTGGAGCTCGTGGCCGGCGATGTGGTGCGGTTCGGCCACCGCGTCGAGGACCTTTTTCGCACTGACGATCGCACTGCCTGGTTGATCCATTTCCGTCAACACGAGTACGAACTCGTCCCCGCCGTGCCGGCTGACCGTGTCCGAGCTACGGACACACAGCCTCAATCGCTCGGCGACAGAGCAGAGTAATTGGTCCCCCACGACGTGCCCCAATGAGTCGTTGATGTGCTTGAACCGGTCCAGGTCCACAAACAGCACGGCCAGCGGCCGTCGATGACGTCGGCCAAGTTCAATCGCTTGGGCCAATCGATCGTTCAGGAGCAGCCGGTTCGGTAGGTCGGTCAACGCGTCGTGGTGTGCCAAGTGCGACATTTGCAACGACATTGCGCGTGTCACGCTCACGTCATGAAAGACGATCACCCCTCCAGTCACCCGTCCTCGTCGATCGTGAATGGGAGCGGCCGAATCTTCGATGGCCGCCTCATGCCCATCGCGGCGAATCAAGACGCAATTCGGCGTCAGTCCCACTGTCCTGTTCTCTTGAACAGCCAGCGCCATGGGATTCGGCGCGGCTTCACGAGTGGCGCCGTCGACGATGTGGAATACCTCGTCGAGCGGTCGGCCAGCGGCGTCCTGACGGGTCCAGCCTGTCATGCTTTCCGCGGCCGCATTGAGATACGTCACGTGTCCGGCGAGGTCGGTACTGAGGTACGGCGTCGCCGATGGAGTTGAGGGTCACTTCGGCGCGTTCTCGTTCACCAAACAAGGCCTCGGCTGCCGCCTTGCGGTCAATCATGTTGCGGAGCGCATACTGCAGGGAATGACCGTCGAGTTGCGTCTTCAGCAGATAGCCCTGCGCACCGCGCACTACGGCCTGCCTGGCGAGCGATTCGTCGCCCGGTTCGCAGACGACCAAGACGGGGACGTCGGGTGTGGCCCGCCAGAGCTGATCGAAGGTCTCGAGTCCCTGGCAATCGGCCAGGAACAAGTCGAGCAGCACAGCGTCTACCTGTCCCGTGTTCAGTTGTTCGACGCCCTCGGAGAGGTGCGTCACCCATTCGACCGAGAAGGCTCGGTCGTTTGCCGCGAGCGCGGATCGAATCGTTTCGGCGTCGGCCGGATCTCCCTCGATCAGCAGGATCCGTTGGTCCATTCAATTGCCGACGATTATCGTCAGCTGATCAGCGGTTGCGCTGTTCAGAATTGGACAATCCGCGGACGCCAAGCCGTCAGACAGCCCGAGCGGCGGAGACTGTGCAATTGAGTGCATCCCAATGAAAGAGCCTTGCATCGGGCGAATTGCTGGAGCTTGCCGCCGGCATCAACAGGATCGCCTGAATAAGACGATGATGCTGGACAGGCGCACCGCTCCGCATTCGATCGCAAGCCGTTGTTCTGACTCGTCCTGTTGTCGTAGCGCACGCACCTGAGACCACGCTGGCTGCGCGAGTGTGCAATCCGAAACATCACGGATTCTCGAACAAGAGGGACACTGTTCGGCGGGTGGCAACAGATGTTCCGACCGATCCTTAGGATGAGACGCGGTTCCGCTGGCATTCGTCGAGTGGTTCGAACGTCAAGATGAGCGCCGCGTTCAACGCTCGGGTCTTTCTCGGCTCGGCGGGAATCGCAAGGAAGATTGTCGATTACCGACGAGGAGAGACCATCTTCTCGCAGGGTGATGCCTGCGAACATGTCATGTACATTCAAAAAGGGGGCGTCAAGGTCTCGGTGCGCTCCACAGCCGGCCGAGAAGCCGTCGTGGCGATGCTCGGGCCGGCCGACTTCCTGGGTGAGGGATGCCTGGGGGGGCAACCGCTCCGGATGAGTAGCGCGACCGCCATCACGCCGAGCACGATCCTCCTGATCGACAAGCAGCGGATGATCCGACTGCTCCACCGGCAACAGGCGATGTCCGATCTGTTCATCGGGTACATGCTGGCCAGAAACCGCCGAATCGAGGAGGACTTGATCGATCAGTTCTTCGACTTCGGCGAAAAGCGGCTGGCGCGCACGCTGCTGCTCCTCGCGCACTACGGGCAGAAAGGGAAGCCGAAGCGGGCCGTCCCCAAGATCTCGCAGGCCACGCTCGCGGAAATGACTGGAACCACGCGCTCGAAAGTGGGTGTCTTCTTGAGCAAGTTCAAGAAGCGCGGTTTCATCGAGGACCGCGGCGAGCTCAGAGATCAACAGCTCTCTTCTGAGCGTCATCCTGCGCGATTGACGAGGCGCCCCTGCGCGGCTCGCCCATCCTCACTTCGCTCCTTCCCGAAGCCTGGCTGGAGGCGGGTAGCACAAATGACGAACTTGCCGATCACGTCAGCCGTCTAACCGCTGGAAGGACAGTGCAGCGGGCGTGACGCCCCGGGAGGCCACATTGCGACAAACGGAACCCGGCCAGTCGGTCGCTCAGAACAGGGGCGGCGCTTGGGGCTTGGTGTGGCTGGAGCGGTTCTGGCAGGACCTGCGCTTCGGCTGCCGGATGCTCGTCAAGAATCCGGGGTTCACGCTCGTCTCGGTCATTTCGCTGGCCATCGGTATCGGAGCCAACGTCGCGATCTTCACGTGGGCCGACGCGCTGCTGCTCCGGCCGCCCCCGGTGGCGCGTCCAGGCGAAGTCCTCACGGTCGGATCGACGGCTACCGTCGAGGGATTCAGCAACCTGATTGCCTCGTACCGGGACTACGTCGACATCCGCGATCGCAATAAGAGTTTCGAGAGCCTGGTGGGGTTCACCGGCGCCACCGTCGGATTCACCTCCGATCCAGACACACCGCCAAAGCTCAGAATCGGCATGCTGGTGAGTGGCAACTTCTTCACCGTGATGGGTGTAGAGCCCCAACTCGGCCGAAACTTCCGGCCCGAAGAGGATCAGGTTCCCGGGCGCGACGCCGTCGTGATTCTGGGCCACGACTTCTGGAGGCAGGAGTTCGGCGGCAACCCCGCCGTTATCGGCCAGACCGTGCGGCTCAACGGCATCGACTTCACCGTCGTCGGAGTGGCCCCACCGCAGTTCACCGGCATGAATCAATTCGTCCGGTTCGAATTCTTCGCTCCCCTCATGATGTGGCCGAGCCTCAGTGCGGACGCGAAGATTGATCCGCTCGAAGCCCGCGACTTCCGGCAGCTCACCATCAAGGGCCGTCTCAAGGCCGGCGTCACGATCGCCCAGGCGCAAACAGAGCTCGACGTCATCGCCAAGGATCTGGAACGCGCCCATCCGGAGACGAACCGCAATCGATCGATGGCGGTGCGAACGGAGCTGCAAGCCAGAATCGCCCAGTCCCCGCCCGATGCGATGTTGATTGCCATGCTCACCACCCTTGCGGGAGCCGTCTTGTTTGTGGCCTGCGCCAACGTCGCCGGCCTGCTGACGAGCCGGGCGCCGGTTCGGGCTCGCGAAATCGCGCTGCGCCTGGCCATTGGCGCCGGACGCGCCCGGGTGGTTCGGCAGCTGATCACCGAGAGCGTGCTGGTTGCCGTGCTTGGCGGCGCCCTCGGCCTGGCTGTGGGCTACGGCGGCGTGATCCTGTTCAGGCAGATTCAGCTCCCGACCGACCTGCCAATCGCCTTGTCCTTCAAGCTCGATCGACGAGCGATGATGTTCAGTTTCGTCGCGGCGCTCGTCAGTGCAATCCTCTTCGGCCTGGCGCCTGCAATCCGAGCGACGCGCGCCGACTTGAACGCGGTGATGAAATCGACCGACGCCGCCGGCTTTGGGCGCCGCCGCCGGTGGGGACGCGGATTGCTGGTCGGCGGACAGGTCGCTGTGTCGGTGGTCCTGCTCGCAATGGCCACGTTCATGTATCGAGGCTTCCAACATCACCTGGGCAAGGGGCCGGGCTACCGCACGGATCACCTGTTGATGATGACGTTCGATCCGAGCCTCGTACGGTATACCGAGCCGCAGGCGCAACAGTTCTTCGAGCAGGTTGCCGAGCGGGCACGCTCGCTACCCGGCGTAAAGTCGGTGGCGCTTGCCTCCACCGTTCCGATGGCCAATGAAGGGTTCAGTCCGCTCACCCTCGTGCCAGAAGGATTTCAGTTTCCAGCCGGGAAGGAGAGCGCCACGATCCTTGGCGCGATGGTGGACGAGCATTACTTCGACACGATGGCGCTATCGATTCTCAAGGGACGCGGGATCCGCGCAACCGATTCAGCCGACGCTCCGAAGGTCGCCGTCGTCAACGAGCAGTTCGCCCAGCACTACTGGCCTGGTCAGGATCCGCTCGGCAAGCGCTTGCGATTGAACGACACCAACGGGCCGTGGGTAGAGATCGTCGGCGTCGCGAGGAACAGCAGATATATCTGGGCCGCCGAGCCGCCCACCGATTTTCTGTATCTGCCGTACAAGCAGCGGCCGCAACCACGAATGGTTCTGCTTACGCAATCAAGCGGCGATCCAGTAACTCTCGTCACGCCACTGCGTGAAGTGGTCAAGAGCCTCGACGTCAACCTGCCCATTTACAACGTTCGCACGATGGAAGAGTTCTACCGGATGCGGGCCATCAGCATCGTCAACGTCATTGTCGGCATTGTCGCTGCCATGGGAGCGATGGGATTGGGCTTATCGATCGTGGGTTTGTACGGCCTGGTGGCCTACGCAGCCAGTCGACGCACCAAAGAGATCGGCATCCGCATGGCGATTGGCGCCGGCCGCTCCACGGTTTTGCGAATGGTGCTCCGGCAGGGCATGGTGCTCGCGGTCGCCGGCCTTGGGGTCGGTCTGCTGGCGAGCATGGGCGCGCAGCGATTGCTGGCGGCGATGTTTCCGGGCGGCACGCCTGATGCCAACCAAATCGTCGGCTACTCAACGGTCGCGGCGGTCGTACTGGCGGCGACGCTCGTTGCGGCGTACGTTCCCGCGCGCCGGGCGTCCCGGGTCAATCCTACCGAAGCGCTGAGATACGAATGAGATCAACAACTGCCATTGAGCCTGGACAGCCGATTGTCAGAGCTAATCCCGTGCGGTTCACTTGCGTTGAGTCGCCACCGACGTAGCGCAGCCCTTCAGGGCTGCTTGTCCGGCGGGCGCGGGCAGGCCTAAAGGCCTGCGCTACGTCAACGCAAATCGCCCTGGGGTTAGGTTCCCGTTGCCGACGGAACCTTCCCCCATTCGACATCGTCTATCTGGCCAGTGGTCTTCTCTGTTGGTTTCCTACACGTAATTGATATACTCCTGTAGGTAACCAAATGAACAAGAAACGGACCGACAAGGCAGACGTTCTCCAAGGCACACTGATTCTCCTCGTTCTGCGAACCCTGGAAGCGCTGGGGCCGCTGCACGGCTACGGCATTGCCCGGCGGATCGAGCAGATCAGCGGCGACCTCTTGCAGCTCAACCAGGGCACGCTCTATCCCACGCTGTTGCGGATGGAGCAGGAGAAGTGGATTACGTCCAAATGGGGAGCCTCGGAGAAGAACCGCAAGGCGAAGTTCTACTCGCTGACCGCGGCGGGGCGCCGGCAACTCGCCAAGGAAACAGGGGACTGGCAGCGGATGTCTTCGACCATCGAACGGTTCCTGGGTTCCATCCCAGATGCGCTCGGTGAGGAAGTGTCGTGAGCCGCCGCAGCGTTCTGACGGCCCGTCTCTTCGCGTTGTTTTCGCGGAAACGACTGGAGCGCGAGCTCGAGGACGAGATTCGCTTCCACCTGGACATGCAGGCCGAAGACAACAGGCGGACCGGAATGAATCAGGCAGACGCCGGCCGCGCGGCGGCGCGCAGCTTTGGGGGCGTCGAGACGATGAAGGAACAGGTACCCGTGAACGGCGGGGCCTGCATCCGATCGAGAGCGCGGTTCAGGACGTTCGCTATGCCCTGCGCATGATGCGCAAAAACCCCAGCTTCACGATCATTGCGGCGATTTCGTTGGCGATTGGCATCGGCGCAAACACGGCGGTGTTCAGCTTTGCGGATGCGCTTCTCCTTCGCCCGCTCCCGGTGCCTCGCCCTGGCGAGGTGCTGACGGTGGGATTCGACCGCCAGTGTCGAGGGCTTCGACAACCTGGTGGCCTCGTTTCGCGAGGTACGTCGACATCCGGGAGCGCAGCCAGAGCTTCGAAGGGTTGGTGGCGTTCACGGGCACCACTGTGGCGTTTGCGGCCGAGCCCGATACCTTGCCGAAACTGCGACTGGGCGTTTTGGTGAACGCCGATTTCTTTCGGACGATGGACGTGGAGCCTCAGCTTGGCCGGACGTTTCGACCCGACGAGGACGAGACGCCGGGGCGCGACACCGTCGTCATTCTCGGCCACGACTTCTGGGAACAGCAGTTCGGCGCCACTCCCTCCGTCCTGGGCCGCGCGGTTCGGCTGAACGGGATCGAGTTCACGGTTGTCGGCGTCGCGCCACCCGATTTCACCGGGATGAATCCATTCTCCAGGTATGACCTCTACGTGCCTTTGATGATGTGGCCCCGCCTCACGTCCGGAACCAACCAGCAGCTCCTGGAAGATCGCGGTTACCGAAACGTCGAGATGAAGGGACGCCTCAAGCCGGGCGTGACGATGTCGGAGGCGCAAGCGGAGTTGTCGGTGATTGCGAGAGAGTTGGAGCGGGCCTACCCCGAAACCAACCGGAATCGAACGATGGCGATCCGGACGGAGCTGCAAGCCAGGTTCGCGGAGAATCCTCCAACGGTAAGACTGCTTGCGATGCTCGTCACGCTGGCCGCCTCCGTGCTGCTCGTCTCCTGTGCGAACGTGGCCGGTTTGCTGACGAGCCGGGCGCCGGTCCGGGCTCGGGAGGTCGCCTTACGATTGGCCCTTGGGGCCGGACGTCGCAGGGTGATTCGACAATTGATCACCGAAAGCCTGCTGATCGCGATCGCCGGAGGCCTCGTCGGTCTCCTCGTGGGTTACGCCGGCGTGATGCTGCTCAGGCAGTTTCAGATTCCGACGGATTTACCGGTCACGGCCTCGTTCGAGCTGGATCGGCGCGCGTTGGTGGTCAGTCTCGCGATGGCGATGATCAGCGCAGTCCTCTTCGGATTGGCTCCGGCCATTCAGGCGACGCGTGCGGATCTCACAGCCGTGATGAAAGCGACCGACGCCGCCGGTTTCGGCCGCCGCCGGCGGTGGGGTCGTGTCGCGCTCGTTGTCGGTCAGGTCGCCGGCTCGGTCGTCGTGCTGGTGATTGCGACAGTGATGTATCGCGGCTTCCGTGCGCAGCTGGCCGATGGCCCAGGCTACCGGACGGATCATCTGCTGCAAATGAGCTTCAATCCAAGCCTGGCCGGTTACACGAACACCCAGACGCAGCAATTCTTCCAGCAGGTCGCCGAGCAGGCACGGCTCGTTCCGGGCGTCAAGTCGGTGTCGCTCGCTTCCTCGGCGCCAACAGAGATCAGGAGTGCATTCACGATTGTGCCGGAAGGCTTTCAGTTCGCCCCGGGCACCGACAGCGTCTCGGTGATGGGAGCGGTCGTCGATGAGTACTACTTCGACACTGTGGGTGTCTCGATCGTCAAAGGTCGAGGCTTCCGTACAACGGATTCCGCAGATGCGCCCCGCGTTGGCGTCGTCAACGAGCAACTGGCCCGCCTCTACTGGCCCGGACAAGAACCGCTGGGAAAGCGTTTTCAGTTGAACAACGGCAAGGGCCCCTGGGTGGAGATCGTTGGCGTCGCGAAGACGACCAAGTACATCTTCTTCGCGGAGACGCCTCGTGCCTTCGCGTATTTGCCCTTCAGGCAACGGCCACAACAAGAGATGACCCTGATGGCCGAGTCCATGGGTGATGCGGCGAGCCTGGTGACGCCGTTGCGGGAGGTGGTCCGGAAGCTCGACTCGAATCAACCGATCTACAACGTCCGCACGATCGCCGAGTCTTATCGCATGAGGATGGTCACCATCGTGTCGATCATCGTCGAGCTCATCGCGGCGATGGGGATGATGGGGCTGTCCCTGGCTGTCGTGGGTCTGTACGGCCTGGTGGCCTACGCGGCCGGCCGGCGGACGAAGGAGATCGGGATTCGGATGGCGATTGGCGCCGCGCATCGGGACGTTCTGTGGATGGTCCTGCGGCAAGGCCTGGTCCTCGCGGTTGCCGGGCTCGGCGTTGGCCTGTTTGCGGGCGTAGCCGCGCGCTTCGGACTTGAGGCGCTCTTTCCCGGCGGTAGAGGAGACCGCGGGTTCGATTTCGTCGCGTTTCTCCTGGTGGCGGCCACCGTGCTGGTGGTCATGCTCGTCGCGGCATCGCTGCCGGCGCGGCGCGCTTCCAGGATCAATCCGACGGACGCGTTGCGGTACGAATAGGTTGGTGACTGCTGAATTTGAGGATTTGAGGATTTGAGAATTTGAGGATTTGAGAATCTGGGTCGAAAATCAGCGACAAGATCGTCGGAACGCTGCATCGAAACTCTTCAAATCATTAGATCCTTAGATCCTCAAATCCTTAGATCCTCAAATTCTCAAATTCTGAGACATTCATATCGACGGTGCCCGCCACAGCTTCAGATCGCCTCCTACCCGCGCTTTGGTGATGAAGATGATCTGCCCCGTATGCATGCTGAAGTGCTCCACCACGTGATAGATCGCCGCCAATACGGTGGTGTCAACCCCTTGGATCTGCCGCTTGCTCAACAGCGCGGCGGCGTCCAGGCTGCCGATCACCTCGTCGGCCTCTTGAAGCACGGCTTTCGTCTTTTCCAGCAGCTCTCTTCGGGACAGAGGCGCGCGTTCGTCGAACTCTTGCTGTCTGTGGCGCTCGTACGCTTTCCTACCAACTCCTCCGATAATCCATTGCGTGACGTTTCCGCAGAGGTGCAGCAAGAGGTTGCCAATGCTGTTGGAGGCTTCATTCGGCCGCCACCACACGTCCTCGTCGCTCAGACGATCGAGACAGCGCTCGATCTTCGGCAGGAACTCGGAGGTCAGCAGGCTGCGCGATTCCGTCAGGAACACTTTGGCGATGTCCGTCATAGTTGCAGTCACCTTAACGTATCGCGCGAGATTCCAGGTCACGCGTGTGAAGTTTAGCGTCCCTGCAGGGCGTGTCCGGCCTTTGGACATGCGCCCGAGCCATCATGCGGACGGTGACTCGACGGCCTCCTCAGGCAGAAACAGGTCGTCGACCGAGAAGGTCCAACCAGTGACGGCGGGCTCCGCCTCGGCGGCTTCACCGCGGTGGTAAATCGAGAAGACCGTTGGGTCGGCTGCTCGATAGACGCGCACGCACTGCTCCCGCAGCACGTCGACATCCCAGACGACCACCGTGCCGGCCGCAAAATAGTCGGCTCGCTTTGCCGCGATCGCGCCTTCGGCGGCTGGCCCGTACTCGCCGCTGCTGCGCACCTCGACGGCAAACACCGGTGCCCCGTCGATGAACTTGCCACCAAAGGCGGGGCCGGTGTGAAACGCCGCGTCGGGACTGAACGACCGACGGTGCGGCAGCCTCACGATGAAGCCGACGTTGTCGGGTATCCCGCGGCCAGTCCTGATGCGCCGGCCGTGATCCATGAGGCTGGCCGTGATCTTGAAGCCCGCGTACCTGGCAGGTCTCCCGTGGGCGACATCAAGACGATCTCACCGTCGACGAGCTCGGCCTTGGCGTTGCCGGGTACTCGATACAGATCGTCGACGGTCGCTTGACGTTTGATCGACATCGCGGGTCTCTTGAATCCGTCGCAAATACTACCATCGTCCAATCGACAGTCGGTCGCGCTTTCCGCCAGTTCCGCGCTCAAGCGGCCACGCTCAGCGTAGACGAGCAAGTGATGAGCCAGCGCACGGGCGCGGTAGCGTGCACAATGCCAAGAACGGGTCCAAGGGTTCCAACTTTGGAACCGGGAACCTTGGAACCCGGAACACCGAAGGAGTGGACGATGAGTCATCGAGCGCTGTTTGCAGCTTTCGCCCTTGCCGTCGTGGGTTGCTCGTCGCCAGCGCCTGCCACTCGGCTTCCGTCAGGGACCGTCGTGGACCTGTCGCATGCGTACGATGGGCAGGCCATCTTCTGGCCCACCGCGGAGCCGTTCCGGCTCGAGAAAGTCGCGGATGGGATAACTGCAGGCGGCTATTACTACGCGGCGAACAACTTTGCGACGTCCGAGCACGGCGGGACGCACATCGACGCGCCGATTCATTTCGCCCAGGGCCATCAATCCGTCGATCAGATCCCGTTGGATCGTCTGCTCGGCGATGCGGTGCTTGTCGACGTGACTCAGGCATCGGAGCGCGACGCGGATTATCAGGTGACCGTCGATGATTTTCTCGGCTGGGAGAAAGCCCATGGGACGTTTCCGGAGCAGGTGATTGTGCTGATTCGGACGGGCTTCTCCCGTCGATGGCCCGACGCCGCGAGGTACCTCGGCACGGCCCGTCGCGGCGCCGATGCCGTCCGGGAGCTGCACTTTCCCGGTTTGCATCCCGACGCTGCGAAATGGTTGATTGCGAACCGGTCGATCAAAGCCGTGGGAATCGATACGGCCAGCATCGACCGCGGGCAGTCGACGCTCTTCGAGTCGCACCGGCTGCTCTACGAGCGCGACATTCCCGCGTTCGAGAATCTTACGTCGCTCGAACGCCTGCCAGAGCGTGGGGCCGTCGTAATTGCACTGCCGATGAAGATTGCCGGCGGCAGCGGCGCGCCGCTGCGCGCAATCGCAATCCTGCCGTCCTGAACCCTTGAACCTTGAACCCTTGAACCCTTGAACCCTTGAACCCTTGAACCTTTTACTGACGCCTCTGTGGCAGCGTATCCGGCCCATTCGAGATGCACTCGAGAAGGTTGGCGCACAGGCAGAACCGCTCGCAGCGAGCCGGTGGCGTCGAGTGCGGAGGCCCCATCTTCAACCGATACTCGGGATACATCGTCGCCGCCCCACCGCGTGTCGCTTCGAGAGGCAATCCGTACCAGTCAGCCACTTCCGCCAGGAAGGGATTCTTGCCTGGAAGGTGATTGGGAACCGCGTTCGGGGTCGGGCCAGGAACCTCGGGCGCCGGATCGCAATAGAACATCGGCATCTGCTGACCCGGGTCGAGGTACCAGTTCTGGCTGCGGACGACAGGCTCGGTGAGATACACGGGGTCGTCGACCACGGTCACGACGGTCAGGAACTCGCCGTGACGAGTCCAATGTTCGGTGACCGTGCGTTTGTCGCTGCTTGGAACGCCGTTGCGTCGATAGTAGTTCGCCTTCAGGTGCGTCGTCGTGATTGTGAGCATGTTGCCTTCCCACACGCCCGTCGAGAACCCTTGGAATGTGTGCTCGGCGTATTCGGGTGGATGGGGTCGACCGTCCAGCCAGATCGTCCGATCCGAGCCCCATGCCGACATGTAGGTGCGAAACGCCGTCAGCCGCTGATTGCCCGGATCGAGCTCGCGCCACACACGCAGGTTCCCCAGGCCGCGCATGCCGTAGTCGGAGGAGTGCGGGCGGCATTGATATTCGCTGACGACCGAGATGCGATCGGCGTCCCAACTGTCGGCCGCCAGGCGGGCGGCGTCGTTCAGCGGCAGGCCCGTATAGTCGCCAAGCTCTGGCCCGGGCAAACGCTCAGGCGCGTCTTCGTGATAGATCGGTGCCCACTCCCCGCTGAAGTCCACCTGGGCAGCCACAGGCATTGGCAGGAGCAGCACCGTACTCAGAAGAAAAAATGCCAAGCGTTTCATGAGATCGAATCTCCTGCCGAAAATCTCCACCGCGGAGGACGCGGAGGACACTGAGGTAAGGTCCTAAACGGGCTGATCCTCCGTGTCCACGGTGTCCTCAGTGGTGGTGAGTTTCGTTTCCGAACGCGTTACGTCCACTCGAAGCAATGTCCACGCCTATCGCGCCGAGCACGGACTGGGCCGCCAGCGAGTCCCATCGCGTTGCTTTCTTGAAATCCGAGCTTGTCACAAACGGTTCCCTGAGATACTGCGGGTCGCGCACCACGGTCGTGACCGTGAACCACTCGTCGCCGTTCGGTTCCTTGTGATAGTCGTAGAACTCCGTTACCGAGGCCATGTCGCTGTACGGAACACCGTTCTTGCGCAGATATCCCGCGCGTAGATTGGTGGTCCTCACTTCGAGCGACCGGCCGCGAGTGCCGGTCCGTGTCGCGAAAACCGGAAAGACTTCCGGGACGCCAACACCTTGTGGCGGGCGCTCCCAATTCGCGACCGAGTACCCCTGCCACGTCGCCGGTGTGTTAGGAGGAACGGTCGCACCGAACCTGAACAGGCGTGTCTGCGTGCCCGCGTCGAGCTCGATCTTCAACGTGTTGTCGTCCTGCCACGTAATGTGCGCGCGGCCAGGAACGCGCATGATCGCAGCCGCGCCATATGCCTTGCACTGCAGCCCCGCCGCTTCGTCCTTGGCCGGATCCCACTCGTTGACCATCTTGCGGCCCTCGAGCGTGAGCGGCATGCTGGCGAAATCGCCCTTGAGCGGCGTCACCATGCGCCAGCGCCAATCCTCGCTGATCACCGATACCCAGTAGCCGGTCAAGTCGACCGGCGCAGCCGCTTTTGCGGTTGGCGGCGGCTGCGGTGGACCCGGAGGTCCCTGCGCCGACACCCGGATCGCCGCCGCTGCGAGCGTCACCACGATCAGTGCGCGCTTCATGAAGTCTCTCCCGGCCCTCCAGCCACTCCGGCCCGTCCAGCCCTTCCTGCCCCTCCAGCCCTTCCCGCCCTTCTACTTCGCCCGTAGGCTGCTGAACACCGCCTCGACGAAGCGGTCGCTCGCGCCGTACCGCGCGTCGTAATCCAACGTCGGCCGCGCCGCCTTCACCTGCTCGATCGTCATCCCCCTCTTCACCATGTCTTGAATCCGGTCGCGGACGATCGTCACCATGTCGCGGTACTCGACGACATCGGCCTCGTTGCACAAGCGGCCGTGGCCGGGAATGACACGCGTGCCACCTTCCTGTAAGCGCTCCGGCACGGTCAACTTCAGTATCTCGTTGAGGGCGGCGATGAGTCCCTGAATGCTGCCCCCCTTCTCGATGTCGATGACCGGATAGCGGTCGGGCGCGAAGACGTCCCCCGTGCTAATCACATCCGAACGACGGAACAGAACCATGCTGTCGCCGTCTGTGTGGGCGTTCGGAGCATGAATAACGATCACCGGCTCGCCGTTGAAGTAGAGGTCCCTGGTCGGCGTGAAGTATTCGAGGTTCGGCAGGCCACGGACAGGCCGCGGTGTTTCACCAGGCTTGGCCGGTGGCGCCATTCGGCTGACGATGTGCTCGTTGGCGATTATCGTGGCGCCGCCTCCCGGCACCTGGGTCGCCCCGGTCGTGCCCATGGCCGCGAGCGCGGCGTTCCCGCCGACATGATCGGCATCGATGCTCGTATCGATGATGTAACGGATCGGCAGATTCGTGAGCTTTTTCAGTTCAGCAGCGATTCGCGGAGCCAGTGCTTCGACCATCGTATCGACGAGCAGCACACCGTCTTTGCCCGTCTGAACCGTGATGTTTCCGCCGGGACCCACGAGCATGGAGACGTTCCCTTGCACAGTCAGCAGATGAAGGTCGCCGCGCAGCCGGTTCCGCTCGAGCCGGCACCTGCTGACCGGCAACCGTCACTGCTACCGGCAACAGCAGACTCGTACCAAGCGCGAAAATGACCAGTGCATTCCGCTTCATGGACTTTTCCATGTCTCGAGGCCTCGCAGCGCTCACGCTTCTCTCTTCAGGTCTTGCCGAGCGATCGACGGAGACAAACGACACGTTCGACTTCCTCGTATCCCAACCTAACGTGAGCGGCGATGCCGTCAGCGTTGTCGACTTCCGCGTCGCTGGCCATCTCGTGATGTCCCGCGGCGCGCGCACGCGCTTCGGCGGCTTCGACGAGCGCTCGCCCGATGCCACGCCTCTGCAGCGCAGGTTCGACGTACCAGCCCTCGATGAATGGCACCGGTGAAGAACTGCAGCCCGGCGCGTACTTTCGATAGTCCAATTCGAGGAATCCGACGAGCCTCCCTTCTGCTTCTGCCACGAAAATGATCGGGGCGCTGGGCGGATTCTCGAAGTACTTCCGAGTTTCGGCGTCATGATCAGACAGGGATCCTGGCCACAAGGCCTCGCGCAGACGAACCCACTCGCCCCGGTCGCTCTCGACAATCGCTCGGATCTTCAACTGCGATTCCTCGGACAACAAGTCTAACGGCCCGGCTCCGACTGCCGGGGCCTGGAACCCTGCGAGATCAGCTCCTGTCCGGCTGAGAGCACGTGGATCCGCGACTTGAATCGCCATCCCAGCGGTGTTTTCACGTAAACGTCCTCGTAGTGCCCCTGCGCCTCGACCTTGCCTGGCTCGCCGTCCAGCCCGATGGCCACGAGATAGACCTTTCCTGCGGCTCCTTCGGGCGAGGGCTCGATCAGGTGGTTGGCCATCAGGTGGCGGATACCGTTCCAGGGCACTCCCGCACAGTCCTTGGCTCCTCCGAGCGCGGCCTCCGCGAGCTTGTCTCGCCCCTGGTACTTGACGATGAGCCGGCCGTTGCGAGATGGCGCAAACCACCCGTTGGGCACGAACAGGTCGGCATAGCCGTATCCATTGTTCGTGCAGTTGTCGATCGCCCACGCGTAGCGCGATGCGAGTTGCTGAATATCGATGTAGTCCTGCGGCGTCAGCGCCATCGGGGTCGTCGACGCGCCGCCACTGCGCTGCAGCGCCTCCACGTCCGACGCACGCGGAAAAGCGAGAGTCATTGTGACAGCCATCATCGCCACGATCCTTGTCAGCATCCCGTCTCCTTCTTGATCTCGCTGAACTCGTGAATCTCTGAACCCTTGAACCGTGACCCTTGAACCCGTTGAACCCGTTCTTCCGCAGCCTACACCAGGGAGGCGACCAACTGGCGGTACACTACCTTAACCAACGGTGACCGCTCGCGTTTTCGGTTTCATCGTGCTTTCGGCGGCGCCGTTTGCGCTGACTGCCCAGCAGTCCCTCTCTGACGTGGCCAGAAACGACGCCACGGTTACGGTCCAACTGCTGGCCATCAACGATTTTCACGGCAACCTCGAGGCGCCCTCAGGCTCGGCAGCGGCCGTCGGGACAATCGAGGCAGGCGGCGCGGAGTATCTCGCCACCCACCTGAAGAACGCCGTTGCTGAAAACCCCAATTCCATCATCGTCGCCGCCGGCGATTTGGTCGGGGCGTCGCCCCTCCTCTCGGGCCTCTTTCACGACGAGCCGGCAATAGAGTCGCTGAATGCGATGAATCTCGCCGTCTCATCGGTCGGCAATCATGAATTCGACGAAGGTTGGCAGGAGCTTCTGCGTATGCAGAGGGGCGGCTGTCATCCGACAGACGGCTGCCAGGACGGCGACGGGTTCGCCGGAGCAAGATTCCAGTATCTGTCGGCCAACGTCATCGATAAGCGGACGTCACCTCCGTCCACGCTTCTGCCGGCCACCAAGGTCTTGACCGTCGGCGGCGTGAAGATCGGCTTCATCGGCGAAACGGTCAGAGGGACACCGCAGCTCGTCACACCCGACGGGGTTCGCGACCTCGACTTCCTGGACGAAGCCTCGGCTGCGAATCGTCAGGCAGCCCAACTGAGAAGGCAGGGCGTGAACGCGATTGTCCTGCTCATTCATGAAGGCGGCCGTCAGGCCGTGGCCGAAGGAAGCCCAGACCCCAATGGTTGCGCCAATTTCCGCGGTCCGATCGAGCGCATCGCACGCCGGCTCTCGTCCAACATCAAGGTGGTGATCAGTGGTCACACGCACACCTTCTACAACTGCACGATCAGGGGTCGCTTGGTGACGAGCGCCGGATCGTTCGGCCGGCTGTTCACGCGAATCACTCTCACGGTCGATCGGGTGAAGGGATCGATTCTCCGGACGTCAGCCACCAACCAGGTGGTGAGTCGAGACGTCGCGAAAGATCCGGAACAGACGCGGATCATCGAAAAGTACGATGCCTTGTCGGCCTCGATCGCGGACAGGATTGTCGGCACGGTGACCGCGGACATCAGCCGAACGTTGAACCACGCGGGCGAGTCGGCGCTGGGCGATCTGATCGCCGATGCGCAACTTGCTTCGGTCGGCGCGCCTCAAAGGGGAGGGGCCGTCGTCGCCTTCATGAACGAGGGCGGAATACGAGCCGACCTCACGGTTGGAAGTCCTGAGGGAAGCAGCCATCGGGGCCAGGTGACCTACGGTGAGCTCTTCGCGGTCCAGCCGTTCGGCAACGTGGTGACGGTGGTGACGATGACCGGCGACGCAATCCGGCGGTTGCTGGAGCAGCAGTTCGACAACCCGGGCCCCGGTCGCCAGGAGATGCTCCAGATTTCGAACGGCTTCACCTATCGCTACACGTTGGACGCACCCCCCGGCCGCCGCGTCGATCCAGCGTCCATCAAGGTGGGAGGCCGCGTCATCGCGCCAACCGATCGCGTTCGGGTAGCCGCAAACAGCTTTCTCGTCGCCGGCGGTGACGGCTTCACCATGTTTGCGCGGGGAACGAATCAGATTGGCGGCGAGCTCGACATCGATGCGCTGGCCGCGTACTTCAAGGCGCACTCGCCGATCCAGCCGGGACCACAGAACAGAATCGTACGCACCGACTAACGTGGGGCTCCGTCCCACGGAATTCTCGTAGGGCGCCGCATAACGGAACTGATCGCGCAAAGCAACGCGCGGAGCGAGAAGCCTCGGCGCGACATGGTCATCGCCGACGGGCAGAAGTTGACGCTCGGCGACACGACGCTGACCTTTTATCTGACACCCGGCCACACGCCCGGCACGGTCTCGACATTGATTCCGGTAAAGGACGGCGGCCGACCGCATCTGGTCGCGGAGTGGGGTGGAACTGGCTTCAACTTTCAGCGCTCGCCCGAGCGTTTCCGCACCTACATCGATTCGGCCGAGCGATTCCGGGATCTGCGCGATGAAGGCAGGAGCGGATGCGCTGATCTCGAACCATCCGAACCTCGATGGATCGACCACCAAGATACCGGCGCTCGCCATGCGCAAACCGGGTGATCCGCATCCGTACGTCATCGGCACGCAAGCTGTCGGCGGGTACTTGACGGTGGCCGCCGAATGCGCGACGGCCGCGCTCGAGGCGATGAAGTAGGAAGTTCGGCGAGCCCATGCGCTGACGCCGGCACTCACCTCGGCCCGTACAAATCGTCAGACCATCGTGCAGGCGGCATGGGCGAGGTCTACCGAGCACGAGACACGCGACGAACCCACGGTGGCCATCAAGGTCCTGCCGGAAGAATCTCCAGTCAACCCGGAAGCGAGCAGCGCTTCGAGCGCAGACGCGACGGTCGTCGCTTCGCTCAACTCACCCGCAACATCTGCGTACTGCTACGACGTCGGCCATGAAGACGGCGTGGACTTCCTCGTCATGGAGCACCTCGAAGGCGGACGCTCGCGGACCGGCTTGAAGCGGCGGCGCCCTTCCGCTCGCCGAGGCTGCTCCGGATCGTGAAGGAGATCGCGAGCCTCGACAAGGGCACGAAGCGGCGTTGCACCGTGATTTCAAGCCGGCGTCATGCTGGCGAGAGTGGGCCCAAAGCTCCTCGACTTCGGCTTCGAGAAAAGCGTGCACAGCGCGAGCACCGCAGGTTACCAACCCTGATGTTACGACAGCGCCCACCGTCAACACAGCGCTGACCGACGCAAGGCGAGCATCCTGGGGACGATTCCCTACATGGCGCCCGAACAGATCGAGGGGCAGGAAACCGATGCGCGCACCGACATCTTCGCGTTCGGCGCCGTGCTCTACGAGATGATCGACTGGACGCGCGAGCGTTCCAGGGCAAGACGCAGCCGAGCTTGATGTCGGCGATCTTGACCGTCACTGCCCCCACTGCCTTCGCAAGTGCTTTCGAACGTGCCGTCCGGGTTCGACCATGTGATCGAGCGATGTCTCGCCAAGGATCCCGACAACCGATGGCAGTCGGCTCGAGACCTATGGCTCGAGCTGAAATCGACAGGCGATCTCGAGCCGTGCTCCCGCGGCGCCCGCGATTCGCCACGAGCTCGGCCGGCTCATCTGGCTCCTGGGCGGGGCGGCGTCGGTCTTGCTCGCGGCGACATCGATCTGGCTATCCTGAACCTGCGAACGCCGCACCGAACGCTTCCAGCGATCCGCCGAGGTTCCGGCGGTCGGCAGTCCCTTCAACATGTCGATCTCACCGGACGGTCGCAGCCTGGCCTATGTGGCACCGACCGAGGAGGGAAAGAACATGCTCTGGGTCCGCGCGCTGAGCTCCCTGGAGGCGCGACTGTTCCAGGCACCGAAGACGCGGCCTGCCGGACTGGTCGCCCGACAGCCGGTTCATCGCGTTCGGCGCGGACGGCAAGCTGAAGAAAGTCGACAAGAACGGCGGGCCTCCACAGACGCTAACCACGCTTCTGCCGGGCAACCATAGCCGGAACGCGTGGAGTCGTACGGCGTCATTCTCTTCGCCAACGACCGCGTCCGTCGCGTGTCGGCCGGGGGTGGCGATTCGTCCAACGTGACCGAAATCGATGAATCGCTCGGAGAGAATTTCCACGCCACGCCGAGGTTACTCCCCGACGGCCATCACTTCGTCTTTAAGGTGTGGAGCGAACAGCCCGAGAATCGGGCGATCTACATCGGGTCGCTAGGACTCAAAGACGCGCAAGAGCTTGAGGGACGGCGAGGCCAAGGCCCTCTACGTGCCGCCTGGCTTCATCTGTTCGTCAGGCAACGGACATTGCTGGCCCGGCAGTTCGATGCCGGTCGACAGGGTTCACTGGTGAGGCGGTCCCGCTTGCGGAAGAAGTGAACATGCCGCGAACAACGGAGCGGCGGCGTTCTATGCATCGACGAGGGAACGCTGATCTATCGACGGGGTGGCAACGCGCCCACGGCCACGCGCCAATGGGTGTGGATGGACCGCACTGGAAAAGCCAGTAGCCCGGTCGGACAGCCGCACAGTGCTGCAGCCGTGAAGTTTTCGCCAGATGGAAAGAGGATCTTCTTTCACGACATCGTCAACCGCGAGCAGCCCGAAGTCTGGATTTACGATCTCATCGCGATTGGCGAACGCGCCTGACGACCGATCCGGCCGGCGACGGCTTTCCGGTGTGGTCGCCCGATGGCGAACGCATCGTGTTCGTCTCGTCAAGAAGCTTGAGTCCCCCGGAGGGGAGGACTTCCGCCCCTGGTCGCCGCGGGCCCGGCCAGCAAGAACTGACGTTATTCGAGAAGCTCGAACGGAGCGGTGCCTGAACAGGTGCTTTCGGCTCCGGGCCCGGCAAGCAGATGTTTCCATTCGACTGGTCGCGCGATGGACGGTCGATCGTGGTCCAGCAACTGCAATCGACACCGGGCACCGACCTGGGCGACGTGTGGGTGGTGCCGCGGTCAGAAGACCAGAAACCGTTCCCCTACCTGGCCACGTTGTTCAGCGAAGGCGAGCCCGCGCTGTCCCCTGACGGCCGCTGGCTCGCGTATGTCTCGAATGAGTCAGGGTCATCCCAGGTCGTCGTCCAGCCGTTCCCCGAATCCGTCCGGCGGGAAGTGGCAGATCTCGACGAAGGGAGGGCATTACCCCCGATGGAGGCGCGACGGGCAGGAAATCTACTTTCTGGATCCGGACCGCCAACTCGTTGCCGTTTCAGTGAAGACGGATCGGAAGTTCGACGTGGGACAATCGACAACGCTGTTGACGGCGCCGTTTCCGTTTCCAACGGGCTTCGCTGACGCCATGCAGGTTCCGTACGACGTGACGCCGGACGGTCAGCGGTTCCTGATGTCGGCTCCCCTGGCGGCGCCGTCGACCTCAACCCAGACTCCGATTACGGTCATCACGAACTGGATGTCGGTTTTGAAAAGATAAGGGCAGCTATCAACTGTCAGCTCTCAGCCGTCAGCTGGGTTTGAGGAGATCGAGCGATGCGAAGACATTCCGTCAAGTGTTGGGTCACGTTGGGCATCGCTGCTGGGCTCTGGGTCGCGACGGTCGGTAGCCAGTCCACGCCCGACACGGTCGAAGCCCATGTCGCCGCTGCGAAGGCGGCAGCGGGCCAATACCACACCGGCCTCTTCAACGCCGTCTGCGCGGCGGCGACACAGCCGCCGGCTGCTCCTCAGCGCGGCCAGGCCGCCGGTGGTCGCGGTCAACAGCCGCCGCCAGATCGGGCACAGTGGTACGCGGAACCAGTGAAGGTCTTCGATAACCTGTACTTCGTGGGCCAGACGGAATGGTCGGCATGGGCCGTGACCACGTCGGATGGAATCATCGTCATCGACACGATCTTTCGAGTACGCGGTCGAGGAGGAAGTCGCCGGAGGACTGCGGAAACTCGGTCTCGATCCGGCCTCGATCAAGTACATCATCGTCAGCCACGGACACCGGGACCACTCGGGCGGCGCCAAGTTTCTCCAGGATCGGTTCGGCGCGCGCGTGATCATGTCGGCGGCCGATTGGGATCTGCTCGATCGGAACACGACCGATCCCGCCAAGCCGCGGCGTGACATGGTGGCGACCGACGGACAAAAACTCACGCTCGGCGACACCACGCTGACGCTCTACATCACACCGGGTCATACGGCGGGCACGATTTCGACGCTCATTCCTGTCAAAGACAACGGCCGGCCGCACGTCGTCGCTGAATGGGGCGGGACATTGTTTGGCAACGCGACGCAACGGACTCCGGAAAACCTGCGAACCTACATCGCGTCGGCCGAGCGGTTCCAGGACATCGTCGCCAAGGCCGGAGCCGACGTGATCATCTCGAACCACACCGTTTATGACGGTTCGAAAACCAAGTTGCCTGCGCTCTCGACTCGCCGGCCCGGCGATCCGCATCCCTACGTCATCGGTCGTGATGCCACGCGGGCATATCTGACCGTTGCGGAGGAGTGCGCGAAGGCCGCCCTCGCCTCGTTGAAGTAGTTGGAAGACGCAACGCTAGAGCAGCTTGCTGACCGCCTTGATGAAGCTTTCGAAATCTCGGGGATCGTTTTTCAACGCTCGGTACACGCGTCGCCGGTCGATTTCCAAGTACTCGTGAACGAGCACGTTTCGGAAGCCAGCCATCGAGATCAGATTTTTCGACAGTCGAACCGGCAGGATCTTGCGTGCGGCCAGAAGATCGAACAGCTCCTTACTGCTGCCTGGGAGATTCAGGTTCAGGTCCGCGACGATGTGGTTGCTGATGTCGAGGACCGCCTGGATGGCCAATTGGAGTACCGCTCGGCGTTGCCGTAAATGAGCGGGTCCTTGATAAATCGGGGTTCGTTGGCCAGCCGATGAATTCTTCGCAGCAGCGCCACGTATTCGCGGATCTTCGCCAGCCGCGACTGAACGACGTGGCGATCAACCAACGATTCGGCCTCTGCTCACGTTCTTTTTCAGGTATCGAATCTGCGTCTCGAACATCGGAATCAGGTCGAGGGTACTGTCCGGCCGTTTTGACCTGAAATCGAACCCGAGCGGAACGAGATCGCTCGAACGCGAGGACGCCGCGCGAGAGCACCCGGTGGGCCAATAACGGCGGCGCGTCGTTCAGGATGACCACCTCGACGTCGGACCGATGCAGGGCCGAGCCGAGATCGGCCATGAGCTTCAGACGATAGCTCAGCGTCCGCGAGCGGCGAATACTCCGATCGATCAGCACTGCGACGTCGACATCGCTATCCGCACGGACCCGGCCTGTCGCCACCGAGCCGAAGACGTAGGCCGCTTGGATTTCGGGGCGTTTGGCGGCGGACCGAGCCACCGCACGTGCGATCGAGGAGTAGTCTGCAGACGGCACGGTGAACGCATTGTAGATCCTCACAACTTCAAATCCTCAAATCCTCAAATTCTCAAATTCTCAAATATTTGGAGTCGCTTCTGCGGTATACATACGCGGCATGAGCGCATCGCTGTTGCCAGATCAGCGTCCCGTCCAGTGGAATCGTCGCGCGTTCATGGCCTCCGTGCTGGGCGGCCTGGCTGTCGCCGACGTCGCAGGACAGGCGCCTCCCGCTCAGGCACCCATCTCTCCGGTCCCGACGCCACGTGACTGGTCGCGGCAGGAACCGCTCCAATATCCCGACCCGGACATCGTCGCTCTGGATCCCAGCTTCCGTCGCTACATCATCTTCAATACGCCGATCAAACGCCTTCACCTGGGCACGCTGTGGGCCGAAGGACCGGCATGGAACGGCGTCGGGCGGTATTTGATCTGGAGCGACATTCCCAACAACGTTCAGATGCGTTGGATCGAGGACGACGGCCGCGTCACGACGTTTCGCAATCCATCCGGATACAGCAACGGCAATACGTTCGACTACGAAGGGCGACAGCTTTCGTGCGAGCACGGCGGACGCCGTGTCGTTCGATACGAACCGAACGGCACCTTGACCGTCATCGCGGAAAAATTCCAGGGCAAGCGGCTCAACTCTCCCAACGATGTTGCCGTTCATCCCGATGGCGGCATCTGGTTCACCGACCCGTTCTACGGCATCCGCGGGAACTACGAAGGTTTCAAAGCCGAGCAGGAGTCGAAGGAAGCGGTGTACCGGGCCGATCCGAAGACCGGACAAGTCGACAAGGTCACCGACGAAGTCGGCCAGCCCAACGGCATTTGCTTCTCGCCCGACTACAAGAAGCTGTATGTGGCCGACACCGGCATGCCCCGCGACATCAAGGTGTGGGATGTGGACGGCAGAACGCTGAAAAGCGGCAAGCAGTTCATCCAGCTCGACATTCCCGGAACCGGCGCCCCGTCTGCCGCGGACGGTATTCGTTGTGACGTGGACGGCAATGTCTGGGCCGGCGCACGACCCGGCGTTCAGGTGATCGCCTCGAGCGGCCAACGCATCGGCATGATTCGACTGCCCGAGACCTGCGCGAACGTCTGTTTCGGAGGGGCGCGGCGGAACCGGCTCTTCATGACGGCCAGCCAGTCGTTATACGCGGTCTACGTCGAAACAACCGGCGCCGGCAACGCGTGAACGACTCGGCGCGAGCGTCGTGAAATTGAGATCGTTCTGAAATCGACGTAGTTCTGCAATCGACTGTAGCGCAGCCCTGCAGATAGGGCTGCTTAAGTTCTGAAATCGACGCAGCGCAGCCCTTTAGGGCTGCGGAGCGGATAAATGCGTAATTGAAATGGGATTTGATTGCCAGATTGGTCACAATAGCGCGGGTCAGTTGCTCGACGAGCGCCCGCGGGCAAATCTTGTGAGGTTCTCCATGATGAAACGCATTCTCGCGGTCGGTGTTCTCGGCGCAGTGATGTTCGCCGGAGCGCTTCTGGCCGCCGACACCGACCCGAACAACACGACGGGGACACGCGGCCTGGTCCTGGTCGACAAGATCGGCCGGCACGTCCGCTTCCTGGATCCGGCGACGCGCAAAGAGTTGTCGAGCATCGAGGTGGCCGGCGCGCCGCACGATGTGGCCATCTCGCCGGACCACAAGACCGCCTACATCCCGATTTACGGCGATGGCGTGTACGGGAGGAACCCGAACCCGGGCCACGAGATTGCTATCATCGATCTCGAGTCTCGCAAGCAAACGGGCACGATAGACATCTCGCCCTACCAGGCGCCCCACGGCATCCAAATCGACGCTTCCGGCATGTTGTATGTCTCCTGCGACTTGAGCCGGAAGCTCCTGGTCGTCAATCCCCAGACGCGTAAGGTCGAGGCCGCGATCGACACGGAGGGGACCGGCCATTGGGTCGCCATCCTGCCCGACGCCAGCAAGGCTTACGTCACGAACAAGAACGATCGGCTGTTCGTGAGCGTGATCGATCTGAAGCAGCGCAAGATGGTCGGGCGGATCCCCGCGCCGAAAGGCACGCAGGGCATCGTCGCCTCTCCCGACGGCAAGCGTGCCATCGCGGTCGATCTGGGAGACCCCTCGCTCCTCGTCATCGACACGGCAACCGACACGGTGATCGAGACGGTGCCGCTCGAAGGCAATCAACGGGGATCGTTCAAGCCGAAATATTCACCGGACGGCAAGAAGGTCCTCGTCTGCAGCCTGTCACACGGCGTCGTCAATATTCTCGACGCGTCGAATCTGCGGGGCAAGCAGCAGGTCCTCACCGTAGGCAAGGACCCGATGGGATTTGCCATTTCGGCGGACAGCAAGACTGCTTTGGTTGCGAATCACGGGGACGGGACGGTGTCGGTCATCGATCTCGTGCAATCGAAGGTGGTCGAGACGTTCAAAGCTGGCGCCGGTATCGAGACAGGGTCGTATTACTAGAGGCTGGAGGCTAGAGGCTGGAGGCTAGGGGCTAGGGCTGGTAGCTGGTAGCTGAAATCGGCGAGCCTCAGTGCCCGCCGTCGTGGGCCTTCCGCCTTCGTCCGAAATCCGGCGGCCGCTGGAATCGTGGCGAAGGCGGTCGGGCCCGCGAAATAGAGATGCGCCGGCGTCGACATGCAGCGCGCATGCAGTCATGCTACGCACATGCCGAAAATGATCCAGATACGCCATGTGCCCGACGAGGTGCACCGAAAGATCAAGGCGCGGGCGGCCGATTCTGGACAGACGCTCTCCGATTATCTTCTGGCCGAAATCGAGCGGATTGCCGCGTTCCCGACCCGTGACGAGATGCTGGCGGGGCTCCACGCCCATTCGCGCGTGAAGCTGAAAACCCCGGCCGCTCAGCTGATCCGGAAAGAGCGGGACTCTGCATGATCGTCGTGGATGTACATCGCTCTGGCCGAATCACTCGATGCGACGTTCATCACATGCGATCGTCCGCTCGGCGCACGGCCGGGACACTCCGTGCGGATTGAAGTGATCGGCTGACCAGTGTTGATCTTTGCGACCTGAGAATTCCGAGGCAAGGTTCCCTAGAGGCGACACCAGCGCCTGCGGCCATGCCGAGCGGACATGGGACTCCTACCTTCGACCCTTCGACGCACTCAGGGTCGTCCCGAGCCGAGTCGAGGGGCGACAAGCTCAGGGTCGTCAGAGCTCGCTGCAATCGAGCGCGAGCGGAGGTGGGCGTGAGTTTCGCGCTGAGGGTTGGCCCCATCGGGAATGAAAGAATGATGACCCCGAGCCCATGCCGCTGGTGACCGGCGCCTCTCTCGGGCCCTATCAGATTATCGCTCCGCTCGGTGTAGGCGGCATGGGCGAGGTCTACCGCGCGCGCGACACCAAGCTGAATCGCGAGGTCGCGCTGAAGGTGCTCCCCGACGCCTTCACGACCGATCCCGAACGCTTGGCGCGCTTTCAACGGGAAGCGCAGCTCCTCGCGTCGCTCAATCATCCGAACATTGGGGCGATCTATGGCCTGGAAGGCCAGGACGGGCGGGAGGGCCAACCGCTCGCACTCGTGCTCGAACTGGTCGCGGGCCCAACCCTGGCCGATCGGATCGCTCAAGGGCCGATTCCGCTCGATGAAGCGCAGCCGATCGCGCGCGAGATTGCCGACGCGCTTGAAGCCGCCCACGAGCAAGGCGTCATCCATCGCGACCTCAAACCCGCCAACATCAAAGTCCGCGACGATGGCTCGGTGAAGGTGCTCGATTTCGGGCTCGCCAAGATGCTCGAGGCGGGAGGGACAGGACAGGCAGGAGGGGCGGGAGCGGCAGGAGGGGCTGGAAGGCCAGGAGGGGCAAGAGCGGATGTGGCGCAGGGGCTCGGACCTGCGGCGGTGACGAACTCCCCCACCCTCACGACGCCCGCAATGACGATGGCCGGCGTGATTCTCGGGACGGCTGCATACATGAGCCCGGAGCAGGCGAAGGGACGACCGGCTGACAAACGCAGCGACGTTTGGGCATTCGGGTGCGTGCTGTACGAGATGCTCACGGGCAAGCGCGCATTCGACGGTGAGGATGTCAGCGACACGCTCGCCGCCGTCCTGCGCGGCGAGCCCGATTGGACCGCGTTGCCTGGCCATGTGCCGCCTGCCGTTCGAGTGTTGATCCAACGATGCTTGACGAAGGATCGCCGCCAGCGCGTCGGAGATATCGCTGCGCACATTTCGTGCTGGCCGATCCGTCGAGTCTGACAACCACAGACGCGCGTACGCCGATAGTTCCACCTGTGCGGCGGCCGCGATGGAGGTCGGGTATCGGGATCGCGGCGCCGGCATTGCTGACCGCGCTCCTGGTCGGCACCGCAGTGTGGAATCTGAGGCCATCCGTTTCCCGGCCTGCGGTCGCTCGCTTCTCATAACAGCCTCTCGGAGGATGAGCAACAACTCACGAGTCTCGGCCGCCAGTTCCTTCGCAATCTCTCCCGACGGCACCCAGACGGTCCATGTGGCGAGCCAGCGACTGTGGCTCCGATCGATTTCTGAGTTCGATGGCCGTGCAATTCCCGGCGTCCAGATGCAAGGCATGCACAGTCCGGCATTTTCGCCGGACGGACGGTCGCTGGTGTTCTACGCTGAAACGGCGTTGAGACGGATTTCGCTCCTGGCGGCGCGGCAGTGACGGTCTGTCAGGCGGCTGTGCCGTTTGGAGTGACGTGGGACGCGAGCGGAATTGTTTTCGGCCAAGGCGGCGGGGGAATTATGCGGTGCCCGGCCAGCGGCGGAGCGCCCGAGCAGCTCGCGTCCGTCAACGCCGATGAACAAGCACACGGACCCCAGCTACTCCCTGACGGCGAGCACCTCCTCTTTACCATCGCCAAGCAGCTCGACGCGGCGCGTGGGATCGAGCTTCAGATTGTCGTTCAGAACCTGAAATCGGGTGAGCGGAAGACTGTGATCAACGGCGGGAGCGATGGCCGGTATCTTCCGAGCGGTCATTTGCTGTATGCCGTAGGCGGAGTGATGCTGGCGGTTCCATTCGACCTCCGACGGCTGCAGCCGACTGGCAGTGCCGTTCCAGTTCTGGAGGGTGTCGCAGGGCGCGCGGCGCGGGATCGGGGCAGGCTCACGTCGCCGTCGCACCGTCGGGAGCGGTGCTCTATGTCCCTGGCCCCGTCAGTCCGCCGACCAACGCACGTCAGCTGGCCATCGCCAATCGCACTGGGGTCGTCAAGGCTCTCACGATGCCAGTCGGGCCGTACGTGCACGTGCGCACTTCGCCGCGACGGCAAACATGTGGCGTTGGGAAGCGACGATGGCAAGGAAGCAATCATCTGGATTTACGAGCTCGCAGGCACGAGCGCTATTCGACGGCTGACTTTGGACGGTCATAACCGCTTCCCGATCTGGGCGCCAGACGGCCAGCGTGTGGCCTTCCAAGCGGACCGCGAAGGCGATCTCGCCATATTTGCAATGCGCGCCGACGGCACCGGCGCAATGGAGCGGCTCACGAAGCCGGGCAAGGGAGATTCGCACGTGCCGGGGTCTTGGTCACCAGACGGCAAACACCTTGCGTTTTCCTTACAGAGCGAACGGCCCCGTTTCTCGCTACACATGCTGTCAATCGACGACAAGAAGACAACTCCGTACGGGAATGTGGAGTCGGCGGAGTCTTCTCGAACCCGGGTTTTCGCCAGACGGTAAATGGATCGCGTATTCCTCGGCGCCGGCCACGACAGGATTCTCGCCCAACCGTGGCGTGTTCGTGCAGCCGTTTCCAGCGACCGGTGCGAGATATCAGGTGCCGAAACAACAAATCGACTTCCATCCGCTCTGGTCGCCCGACGGTGCCGAGTTGTTCTTTACGCCAACCGCAGCGTCCGGCCGGCTGGCGACTGTCAAGGTGTCGTTGCAACCTGTCGTGGCCTTCGGAACTCCTGAGACCTTTCCAGCGAAGGTGACTGCAGAAAGACTCTCCGGCGACATGAGGGCGTTCGATGTCTTGCCCGACGGCCGATTTGTCGGGCTCAGCGAGCGGCTCGGGCGCCGATGGGCCGCCACAAGTCTCCCAACTTCGCGTGGTCCTCAACTGGTTTACAAGTTGAAGCAGCGCGTGCCGGTGAACTAGAGGCTGGAGGCTAGGGGCTGGAGGCTTGGAGGCTGGAGGCTAGAGGCTGTTCGGGCTGGAGGCTAGAGGCTGGAGGCTAGGGGCTTGGGGGTTAGGGTTGGGGGCTGCGGAAACAAGGAGCACGAGGTGTCATACCAGAATTCACCCGTCTCGCGCCGGGAGTTTCTGGCGTCCGCTGCGGTTCTCGGTGCCGGCGCATTTCTTCCGGCGACCGAATCATTCGCAGCAAGGGTGCGGCGAACGTTGCACCCCGAGGCGGTCGGATCGATGTGCACAGCCACGTCGCGCCGCCCAGCCTGCTCGGCGGCTCTCGGTGCTCAGCGACTGGGTGCCAACTTGGCGACGTGGACGGTCGAAAAAAGTCTGGCCGACATGGATGGCGCCGGCTTGTCCACATCGATGATCTCAATTGCTCCGGCAGGTAACCCGTTCGGCGATCCGGCAACGGCCGTTCGCCTGACCCACGAGAGCAACGAGTTCATCGCCAAGCTCGTCGCCGATCACCCGGGCCGCTTCGGGTTGTTTGCCGCGTTGCCTTTACCCAACATCGACGCCAGCCTCGCCGAGCTCGCGTATGCGTTCGACACGCTCAAAGCCGACGGCATCGCGCTGTTCACGAACTACGGCGACAAGTGGCTCGGCGATCCGGCGTTCAATCCGGTTTTCGAAGAGCTGAATCGGCGCCGGGCTGTCGTGTACACGCATCCGAATACCGCCAATTGCTGCGGCAATCTTCTCCCCGGCATCGGCGAAGGCATCATCGAGTGGGGCACGGATACGACGCGCGCCATCGCACGAGTCGTCTTTGGCGGGGCTGCCGCTCGCTACCCAAACGTCCGCCTCATCTTCTCGCACGCCGGCGGCACGATGCCGTTCTTGATCGAACGATTCGTGAACCTGGCGAAGGCGCCACAGTTCGCGGCCCAATTCCCCGAGGGATTCTCCGGCGTGGCCGCCAAGTTCTATTACGATACGGCGCAGACGTCGAACCCTGCGGCCATGTCGGCCCTCAGCAAGGTGGTGCCGGTCTCGCAGATCGTGTTTGGCACCGACTTCCCGTTCCGCAACGCCGCCGAGCATGTGAAAGGGTTGAAGGACTGCGGTGTCTTCAGCGCGGGGGATCTCCAAGCCATCGATCGGCAAAACGCTCTGCGGCTGCTGCCGAAGTTGGCTTCCTGATGGAACGCCTATAATCGTCGCCATGACGTCCGAACCGGCGGTCTCCCGTGCCAGACGGATTACCGTGCGCCGCTTCGCCTCCGCCGCCGAAGCCGACCGTCACGACCTCGAATTCTGGCTGCAAATCCCCGACACCGAGCGCGTCCTTTACGCGTGGCAACTCAGTCAGGAACTGTGGCGGCTCCGTGGAGACACGCTCCATGAACCCGGACTTCATCGATCTGTTGAAAGCCTTCGCCGCCGCTGACGTTCGATTTCTCATCGTCGGCGCCTACGCCTTGGCGCTTCACGGCCGGCCGCGCGCGACGGGTGATTTGGACGTATGGATCGATGCCACGCCCGAGAACGCGGGGCGCGTCATGCGAGGCCTCGCCAGCTTTGGAGCGCCACTGACAACCATCCGCGAGGTCGATTTCGCGCGACCCGGCGTGACGTATCAGATCGGTGTGCCGCCAGGCCGGATCGACATTCTCACCGAGTTGACAGGCCTGACCTTCTCTGACGCTTGGCCCGACCGTCTCAGGCGGCCATTTGGCGAAGTGGAAGTGGACTTCATCGGCCGCGCGTCGTTCATCCGCAACAAGCGAGCCACCGGACGGCCCAAAGACCTCGGTGATATCGAGGGCATGGAGTAACGCGTGGCGAGCACGCTCCCACCACTCTGGATATGGCTGCTTGCATTCGAACGCTGATCGTCGCCCTTATCTCAATCGTCGGCTCAGCGCCGGCTGTCGCTCAACCCTATTCGATTCGCCGCGATGGCGACGTCGTCGAGCTCCAGGACTTGAAGAGCCGCACGACCGTGGCCATCGCGACGTCGGTCGGCAATATCGCCTTCGAGATGAAGGTCAACGGCACGAACGTGCTGTGGTGGCCCTATTCCTCCGTCGTCGGCTTCAAGGCCAACCCCGGAATGAGCGGGATCCCCTTCGTCGGGCCGTGGGCCAACCGGCTCGATGAGCAAGCCTTCTATGCGAACGGCAAGCGGTACGCCTTCGACATGGAGCTGGGCAATGTCCGTGGGGCCATTCCGATCCACGGGTTTCTGACGACCACCTCGAACTGGCAGATCGTGGACGCGAAGGCAGATGCCACATCTGCATGGGCCACGAGCCGCCTCGACTTCTACAAGCAGCCGGCATGGATGAAGCAGTTTCCCTTTGCGCACACGATCGAGATGACATACCGGCTCCAGAACGGTTCGCTCGAAGTGGCCACGACTATCGAGAATCTGTCCGCCGAGCCGATGCCGGTTGCGATCGGATTTCATCCCTACTTCCGGCTCGGCGATTCTCCGCGCGATGAATGGACGATTTCGATCGGCGCACGCACACGCTGGCTGCTCGCGGCTACGAAGGTTCCAACCGGCGAAACCCAACCGATTGCTCAGTTCTTTCCCAATCCCCAGGCGGTGAGGTTGAGGGACTACGACCTGGACGACGTCTTCGGGGATCTCATTCGAGACTCGTCGGGCCGCGCGATGATGTCAGTCAAGGGAAGGACGCAGGAGGTGCAAGTGGCACTCGGACCACTTTGGCGGGCGGCTGTGGTCTGGGCGCCCAAGCCAAGCGCACCCGGTCAGGACCGGAACTTCATCTGTTTCGAACCGATGGCCGGCATCACCAACGCGATGAACCTGGCGCAGAAGGGACTCTACAAGGAACTGCAGAGCATTCCTCCCGGCGGCACTTGGCGTGAGAGCTTTTGGATTCAGCCTCGCGGATTCTAAGAGGCTACTGAAGCCGCCGAGCACGCTGAGCACGCCGAGAGTTGTCCCTGAGGATTCTCTGCGGTTCTTCTATGTTGCGGACCGTTGTCAAGTGCCCTCATCACATGATGATTCCCATTCAATCCTGATCTAAGTTCCGAGCGTGGCCGCCGCCGAGCAGGCCGCCCACCCCAAGAGCGGCCCGCGCAGGCGGCCGACGAATAACCCGATCTGCCTCGAGCGTGCAACCCTGTCGAAACAGTGGCGCGCTCGAGAGATGCTCCGCCTGTCGTCACGCGGGTCCGGTGCTGAGGCGCGGGTCCCGAACCCAGGCCTTGCCTTCTATCCGAGCGCGCGCGGCTGTGCGCGGCCCCCAGAGACTGTGCAGTCTCGATCCGGACACGTGAGCTGCGGTACCTTCTCGGCGACGGTCGCGCGCGGCGACCCTCCGCAGACCGTACGCGCAGCGCGCGTGCGACGTAAACGCCCACCCCGACTCTTACACGCGCGCCGCGCCCTTTAGGATCGCTCCCGGCGGGACGACGCCCGTCGTGACATAACGCCACAACGAAATGATCAGTTTCCGCGCCAGGGCCACAATCCCAATCCGACGGGCCCGGCGCCGCGGCCCGAAGTGCTGACGATACCAGCGCGTGAGCGCGCTGGTCGGTTGCCACCGCACCCAATTCCAGGCCAGCTGAATACTGATGGCCTGCAGATGCGCATTGCCTGCCCGACTGATCCCCTGGTCGTGTTCCGAGTCGCCACTGTCGTATTTGGTCGGCGCAAATCCCAACAACCCGCCGATCTGCCGCCGATTCCGGAACGCGCGCCACACCAAACCCTCGTCGAGCAACACCGAGGCGCTGGTCGTGGCGACGCCCTTGAGGTGCACGAGGCGGCCCAGCGCACTGTCGGGGGGCGCGGCTCTCCACCGCCGCGGCCTGCTGCGCCTCGAGCGCCGCAATGTGGGTCGCCAGGACCGCCAGCCGCTCGTGGGCTCGCGCCATCCGCGCTTGCACCGGCGCGCGGTAAGGGCGCCTGGGCCCAATCCCGGACGCGTGTCCACCAGCCCGCCGTGCGCCGTTCGCGCCGCGACACGCGACAGCCCCACGTCGCCAGGTTACCCGGTGATCTGATTCGACAGCCGCGTCTGCTCGTTGGTCAACGTCGAGCGCTCCCGACTGAGATGGCGCGCGGCCTCAGCCTCCACGCTCGGCACCCGGACCTCGTGCCACACCCGGTCCTCCCCATAACCGACTCGCACGAGCATCATCACCAGCTTCAACGCATCCAGCCGATCCGTCTTGGTCCGGCGGGCGCGCCGATTCACCTCGATACTCGCGGAGTCCACCACCCGATTGCGCAGACCCCGCTGCGTCAAGGCCCGATGGATCCAGAATCCGTCGCGCCCGGCCTCATAGCAGCTCACCACCGCCGCCGAGGTCGCCAACCCGAATCGTTGCCGCCCCTGCGCGAGCGCGCGTTCCACCCCGCGCAGGTCCCCACTCGCGACCGTCCGCAGCCACGGCGGGACCCCAAATCCTGACGTCATCGCCAGCTTCCATTCCTTCTTGCCCAGCTCGAATGCCACATACAACGTGGGTTCGCTTACACTACGCAATTCAGGGCGGGTCGTTGCAGTCATCTCAGCCTCCTTCGGCTTTTGAACTCCGAGGAGCTTACCTGCAACGGTCCGCTCTCATAGTCTCTCGGCGGTGATCGTTGAGTTTTGTCTCAACGCAACTGCAATCGGCCCGCGAGAAAATCAACCACCTTCTCGAATGGATCGAAGCCGAATGCGGCAGCCACTGACGGGCGCAGATTCGAGTTGGCGTTGATGTCGTAGAACACCCTTCGACCGTTGTCACTTTCCAGATACTCGATCCCGCCGACGTCGAGCTTGGCCGCCCGGACAATCCGCTTTGCGGTGTCGACGGCATCGCGCGGCACCTCTGGATACGGATAGAACTCCACCGGCGGGGCGGCAACCGACTCTGGCACCTCGCACGCACCATCGCCATCGTCCGGATTGCACACCGGCGACGGACAGAGGTTGAAGAGCCCGTGCGTCTTGACGCGCATGGCGTACAACAGCTCTCCGCCGAGGAACTCGAGACGGACGATGCCCTGGTCGGGGTCGTGTGGAAGAAATTCCTGGAGCAGGAACAGATTGTCCGGCAGCCAGACCGACGGGTCGCGGGCAAAGATCTCTTCGATCTGTGACATCGACTCGACTACCTGGATTCGTGCGCCGCTGCCTCCCTGGTCCGGTTTCAAGAGCGCCGGCCATTGGACATCGCGGGCGCGATTGCGCAGCGCGCCGACGTCGTTGAAGGTGATGGAGAACGGACAGTCGATGCCGAGCGTGCTTAGCAGAGTAGCCTGGGCGCTCTTACTCAGCTCGAGCGCGAACACATTTGCGCCGTTCAGCACACGTGCCCCCCTGAGCTCGAGCGACCTCATGAAGGCCAGCGCCAGGGGCACGGCGCGCGTGTTTCCACGGATGTACGCGCTCGGACTGGCTTGATTGAAGTACAGCGGCGCGAGAGGTGGTTCGACGTTCGAAAAGGCCGCCCGAGTGACGTCGAACGGCAGGAACGAAAGGCCGCGGCGCTCCAATGCGGCAAAGAGCGGCTTCTGCCACTCAGGATGTTCGTGCAGGACGATCAGGTCGGGTGCGGATGCCATCAGGAACCTGAGTCAGTTGAATGTCTACTTTTTGAGCGACGCGGCCCAGTTCACGACGACGGTGAACGGCGCGGGGCGTCCGACGTTGGGCGTCGTCACGAACAGGAAGCGCTTGTCGTCCGATATGTTGTCCCAGCCAACCCCGATTATCGGTGGAGGCACCGTAAATAGTCGCCTCGGTGTTCCGGCTTGGAACCCTTTGATCGTGTCGACATCCACAGCCATCAAATCCAGGCTAGCAGCATTGATATAGAACAGTTGCTTGCCGTCGCTGCTCCATCGCGGGAGTCCGCCGATGCCCCTCGAGATCAGCCACTTCGCGCCGCCGGTGGCTGCACTGCCCGCCGGCGAGAACGGCTGGACGTACACGGCGCTCGGTGGGGACTCGTTGGAAGTGTAGGCGACCCACCGGCTGTCCGGCGAGAACTGCGCCTGCGCTTCGTTGAAGCGGGTGGCCAAGAGGGATGTCGGTTTGGATTCGCTCGAAGCCTGATCCGAAATCCCTAGAACCCAGATGTCGTTGCCTGTCTCCGGGGATGCTGCCGTCACAGCCAGGAAGCGGCCATCGTTTGACCAGCTCGTCGGGATACCCGGTCTGTCGACCAGTAGGCGTTCCTCTCCGGAGCCGTCGGCTGGCTTGACGTATGGCTTTCGCGATCCGTCGCGGTTCGAACCGAAGGCGATGGTCTTGCCGTCCGGAGACCAGACAGGGTTGTCGTCGTCGGCGGGGTCGAAGGTCAACCGAGTGTTGGTGCCCCGTGCCACGTCCACGATCCAGAGATCGCGAGAGCCGGACGGACCGACGGGCAACCGCGACGCGCGTCCCGTCCGGCGACACGGCCGGATTCACATAGTCGCCAGACTCGCCGGGCGTGCCAACGAGATTGCCGTGCTGGTCGAGCCACACGAGCGCCAGCTTGGATCCCCCGCCTAGGCGATACACGAGAGTACCGTTGTCGGACACCGAAAACAGACCGTAGAAGTTGCTCGCATACGAATCGACGCCTTCCGCAATCGGTACAGATTCACCGGTGAGCTCCGTGCGAACCGGATCGAACGGCTGCGCCATCAACGTCGTGTCGCGTAGAAAAACCAGGTGTCCTTGACCTCCTCCGGGAGGGGCGGCGTAATAGGCTTCGCGGTTCGTCGCCAGCAGGCGCTCGAGGCTCTGCTCCTCCGGTTTGGCATCCAGCGAACCCACATAAATGCCGGACTGGTTCGCGTCGTTCGAGGCCCTCAGGTACAGGAAGTGGCGTCCGTCGGGAAGGAACTGCGGGAACTTGTGCCCGATTTCCCCCTTGGCGAGCACGGTTGCCGGGAACTGACGCGCCGCCGGCCGCCGGCACACGAAGCAAGGGCTGATTTGGCGGTGCCAGGCCCACGAGGATGACGCCATCCTTGCTCGCCGAGACGCCATTAAGCTGATTCCCAAGGTCAGCCAGGGTCTGAGGCGGCCCGCCCTGAATATCGACTCTCTTGAGCTCGTTGGGCAATCAGAGCCGTAAACAGCACGTACCGGCTATCAGCCGACCATCCTGCCGGAACGAACGCCGTTTCGGTACCCGTGAGCGGCCGAGCTTCGACCGTATCCAGCGAGCGAATCCAGTAGCGATTCACGCCATCGTCGCCGGTCGCCGGGAACACCATCCAGCGCCCGTCGGGAGAGACCGCCATCGCACCGCCGTAAAAGAACTTCATCGTCTCCGATTCGCCGACCTCGAACCGCACCGCCTGGCCGGCACTCGTTGACGATCGCCACGGCGCCCAGACGACCATCGCCATCCCTGCGAGCGCGAGGGGGGCTGCCGCGACCGCTGGCCACAGCCATTTCTTATGTCCGCGTGGCGTTGACACCACAGGCGCTGGAGCCGGCGAGTACTCGCCCGACGGCGTCTCGTCGAGCAGCAGCATCACGTCGCCGATATGGCGCGGCCGCTTCTGCGGATCTTTCTCCAGGCATCGTTTCAGCAGGCGTCGGGCCTGCGCCGGAACTTTGCTCAGCTCCGGCTCGTCCCTGAGGACGCTCGCCATCGTTTCCTGCGACGACTCGCCGTGGTACACAGCCGTGCCGGTCAACATCTCGTAGAACACGCAACCGAACGCCCAGATGTCGGAGCGCTTGTCCACCTCCCTGCCCTTCGCCTGTTCGGGGGACATATAGGCGGGAGTGCCGAGCACCACGCCAGGGCCAGTTGCCGGCGTGGTCATCGTCGGCGAATCGTCAGAATGCGTGCCGGCCCGGGCGCCGCCCGATTTGGCGAGGCCGAAATCGAGCACCTTCACGACGCCGTCGGGACGAATCTTGACGTTGCCGGGCTTGAGATCCCGATGGACGACGCCCCGCTCGTGAGCGTAGTCGAGGGCGTCTGCAATTTGGCGTGCGATGTTCGACGCCTCTTCGAGCGGCAGCGGCCCTTGCTTGATGCGGTCGGCCAGCGTCGGGCCGTCGACCAGCTCCATCACGAGATAGTCCGGGCCGACGTCGTAGAGCGTGGTGATGTTGGGGTGGTTGAGTGAGGCGATGACGTGCGCCTCGCGCGCGAAGCGCTCGCTGAACTTCAGCGCCGAGACTTTGATGGCGGCCTCGCGCGGCAGGCGGGTGTCCTTGGCGCGATACACCTCGCCCATCCCGCCTGCGCCAATCGGACCGAGGATTTGTACGTCCCGACTTTCGAGCCGGTGGTCAGCGCCATCGATGTTCAGTCCGGTCAGGGTTACACGGCGCCCGAAGGCCGCAAGCGCGGCCATTGTAGATGTTGCGTCGCGGAAACGCGAGTAGCGCTTGCAGCCCCAGCCTCTAGCCTCCAGATTGACGAACCATACAGAGCTAGCGCGGACGCAGTTCGACGGTGGTCCGCCTCCGCAGCGGTCTCGCAAAGCCGACGACGTAATGGCGCGATGCCGGGGTTGTGTACTTCTCCTTGTAGGCAAGGTCGACCGCATCCATCAAGCGTTCTCCACGCGCCTTGCTGGCACGCACGCGCAGCTCACGCTCCCCAACGAGTATCGTTCCGCGGGGTTCGACCAGAAAGGCACGATACCAGCCGCGCGGCTTGTTGTTCCATGGCCGTACGAATACTCGATCGGCGACCACGACAACCCAGATGCCGATGAAACGGTGCGGACCGATGCCGGCCCGAATGCCGATGATCCTGGTCGCCCGGAGCGCAGACAGCATGGGCTTCGAGAAGGTCCTGGGGCGTTTTATCGTGCGTTGCAGCATTCGACCGCCGCTCCGAGCTTACACCGAAGAGTTCCGCCGCTGTGGATCTCCTTCGCGAAAGAGCACAGACGGATTGACAACGGACGACTCGTTTGACACTATGCCTAGCTACATAGGTATATGAGAGATCGAGGGACGCTCGCCTGATATGACTGCAAGCCGCCCCCTGGCCTGGCTTCGCCGACTCCGCAATCTCTGGCGCGGCGCTCGTCTCGACGAGGACATCGAGAAGGAGCTCGCCTTCCACCTGGCCGAGCGGGTCGACGACCTCGTCGCCGCTGGCGTCAGCGAGACCGAGGCGCGACGCACGGCGCGGCGTCGCTTTGGCGGCTATGCGCTGCAGAAGGACAGGACGCGTGACATGGACATTGCTTCCATCGGCAACGTGTGGAGAGACATCCGGTACGGGGCCCGGCTCTTGAGACGCAGTCCTGGCTTTACGCTCGTAGCCGTCCTGGCCATCGGTATCGGAACTGGCGCAAACATCACGGTGTTCGGATTCGTCAACGCGCTGGTCTTTCGCCCGCTGGACGCCACGGAAGCGACTCGACTGGTCCGCGTATTTGGCGAAGGCGGGAATGCGTACAGGGCCCTCGTCACCAACTCGGAGGCTTACATCCCGCTCGACGACTATGTTCAGTACCGCGAGCGCAACCAGTCGTTTACGGGCCTGGCCGCGCAGTTCATCGGTGGTCCGGCCTCGGTCAGAACTGACGGTCCGGCACAAATGATCCCGGTGATGCCGGTCAGCGGGAACTACTTCGAGACGGTCGGCGTCGTTGCCGCAATAGGCCGGACGTTCGGTCCCGACGATGCGCGGCATGGGGCACCAGGCGTGATTGTCCTCAGTGACGAAGGCTGGCGGCGCTTTTTCAACGCCGATCCCGACGTCGTCGGAAAGGCGGCGGCTGTCAACGGATTCCCAGTGACGATCGTCGGAATCACACCGAAATGGTTCAAAGGGACCGCGTCACCGATGGTTCCGCAAATCTATACGCCAATCGCCGAGGACGCTGCCACGGCGCCGTTCGGGTGGTCTCCCTTCAAGGTCTGGCTCATCGGCCGCCTGAAGGCAGGTGTCACCGGAGGCGAGGCCCGCGCGGATCTGTTGCGAATAGCCGCACAGCTCACAACGCAAGATCAACAACGCCGGCCGCTCGAGCTCTATCCGGCAAGGGTACTCATGCCCGTCACGCTCGCCCCGCTCTCAGCCGTCGCCGCGATGTTTACTCTCATCGTCGGAGTCGTCCTGCTGATTGCCTGCGACAACGTCGCGATCCTCATCCTGACTCGCTCGGCGATCCGTCGACACGAAATCGGAGTGCGCGTAGCCCTCGGCGCCACCCGCGGTCAGTTGATCACGCAGCTTCTCGCGGAGAGCCTCTTGTTGTCCGCGGCCGGCGCGCTCGTCGGCCTGTTCGTCGCTTACGTCACTGCGCGATCCTTGACGCAAGTGTACCTGCCCGTGCCCATGCCGTTCGCACTGACGTTCGATTTCGACTGGCGGGTTGCGCTCTTCACGATCGGCATTTCCTTTGTCGCGACGCTGCTGTGCGGCCTCGCCCCGGCCCTTCAATCGATGAAACTCGACGTCGTCAGCACCTTGAGACAGTCGGGAGTCGACGGTGGATCAAACGTGCGCTCGGGACTGATCGTCGCGCAGACCACACTGTCCACGGCGCTGCTCGTGATCGCCGTCGTCCTCGTGCACAGCCTCACGGCACCGGTCGCCTCTAATAGTGGATTCGCGAGTCAGGGAGTGTTGCTGTCGACGATCACCGTCGTGGGCCAGCAGTACAGTCCGGAGCGGCGCGCCGCCTTCATCGAACGGATGCTCGACCGCCTGAGCAGCACGCCTGTTGTCTCCTCCGTCGCAGTCGTCGATACCGTGCCGTTGGCGAACAACGCGCCAATCTCCGAGGTGGACATGCGGAGCGACGGCCGGCTGCTGCGCGTCTACGCCAGCCGAGTGTCGCCGGGGCTGTTTCGGACGTTGAGCATCCCGCTCGTGAGCGGCCGCGACTTTGTGACCCAGGACGATGGAAGGTCGCGTCCGGTCGGCATCGTCAACGAAACTCTCGCCCGTCTCTTCTGGCCCGGCGAAAACCCCATCGGCAAGCAATTGCTGAGCAACGACGGATCGGTGACCGAGGTGGTCGGGCTGGCTCGCGACAGCAAGTACCAATCGGTTCAAGAAGAGCCCAAGGCGTTCCTGTATCGACCGATGGCCCAGGATCCGGTGAGTGTCCCGTCATTTCTCATCAAGTCTTCCGCCGATCCTGCGCTCGTCTTTTCACTCGTCAGAGCCGTCGTCGCCGAAATCGACCGCGACCTCGTTCCCTTCAACCTGATGACGCTCGATCAGCGCCTGGGTCTGGGCAGGATCCTGAATCGCGCGGCAGCCACCGTTACCGCCAGCATGGGACTGCTGGCGCTCGCTCTCGGATCGGTCGGCCTGTTCGGCACGATCTCGCTGCTCGTGCAGCAGCGGCGTCACGAAATCGGTGTTCGAATGGCGCTTGGAGCCTCGTCGAGCGCGGTGATGTCCTTGATTACGCGGCAGGGCATGCGGTGGATCGCACCCGGGCTGGTGCTGGGGCTCGTTGGAGGGGCGTTGGCGACGTTGGGCTTGAGTCGCTTCGTCCGCAACGTTCCGGTCATGGACCCGCTGGCGCTCCTGCTGACGCCCCTCGTTCTGGCGGGTGTCGCCTACATCGCCTGCTACATCCCTGCGAGTCGAGCGAGCCGCCTCGATCCGTTGGATGCGCTTCGAGATGAGTGATCGACCAGCCCTTCCAGCCCTTCCTGCCCTTCCTGCCCGCTAATCGACGCCGAATGCCAGGAGCACGTTGCCCGCTCGGCCGAAGAAGCCTCCGTAGCCGGAATTGACGTAGAGCATCCCGCCCGCGACAACCGGTCCGGGACCGTCGATTGCCCCGCCCTTGGCCCTGACGCCGTTGACGGTCATGAAGTCGCGATTCGTGTCGAACTCCCAGAGAATCGATCCGTCCTTTGCCGAATAGGCTCTGATCCCTCCGTCGTTCGACCCTGAAAAAACTGCACCGGGAATCGCCGTGACGGCCCCGCCCTGCGAGCCGTTGCATCGTTGTTCGCTGCCGCACAGTTTTTGTGGCGGAGGCAGAGACCAGACGCGCTCGCCGGTCTCGAGCTTGACGGCGTGCATCCCGCCCGGCTGGGGGCTGAAGAAATCGCCGACACCAAAATACGCCTGCTGTTCGTCAACGGCTGCGCCCCACTGCCCGCCGAAGCCGCTGCCCTGTCCAAAGCGATACTGCCAGACGAGCGCGCCCTCCTTGTCCGGATCGAGCGCATAGGCAATGCCCGATTTCTGCGGGATGACGATGAGATCGCGTCCGCTCGGAGTCCGCGTCAGGATGGGCGAGGCCGAGAAATCGAAGTCGGGCCCTTGTTTCTCGGGGCAATTCGGGTTGTCCGGGTTCTCCGGCCGGCATCCCATCATCCACACGTCCACCGTTGCCTGGTAGACCCATTTGATCTTGCCGGTATTCATGTCCAGTGCGATCACCGCATCGGTCGTGCGCTGGGGCGGGTCGGCGTAGCCGTTGCCGGTCGCGATGTAAATGGTGCGTCGACGTGCATCAATGGTGGGAGCGCCCCAGATCCCGCCGCCGGCCGGTCCCCAGGTCTGAACTCCCTGCTTGTTCTTGGCGCGCGGCTTCGGCTCTTCCGTAATGCTGTAGGTCTTCCAGACCACGGCACCCGTACCCGGATCGAGGGCGGTGACGCTCCCGCGAAACGTGCAGCATTCGTAAGTGGGTCGACCTCCCTGTCCTTCCTCTCCGATGCCGGCCATCGGCACGTACAGACGGCCCTCGAACAGTGTCGGCGCCCCGGTCATCGTCGCACCAGGATGATCGTCGATCTTGCGGACCCACAACTCCTGGCCCGTCGTCGCATCGACGGCGTACGCATTGCTGCGGCCGTCTCCGAAATACGCGGCGTACCGAGTTGCTCCCGCAGCGTTCTTGTAGGGCCCAATGGTGATCGCCGTGCGCACACCGGCCTGCGCGCGAAATGTCCAGTAGAGGCATCCAGTCTTTGCGTCGAGCGAGAACACGTCGCCCTTGTCGGTCGCCGTGAAGAGGCGTCCGGCCACCACCGCCGGTTGGGCTCGCGCGGCGAGCACATCGGGAAGGCCGAAGGCCCACTTCAGCGTCAGCTTCGGCACGTCGGCCGCGCTCAATCCCCCCAACGCCGCAGGTTGATAGCGGGCATTCGTGACACCCGCCCCCCACCCGTTCCACTGCGGGCCTCGCGCCGGGTCCGCAATTTGAGGCGACGTCGCGCACCGGCCCGTCGTGATGACGGTCGGCGATGGCGCCGTCGACTTGTCCGTCAAGAATTCAGCCACTGCGCGGCGTTCGGCTTCAGTCAGTTTTTCACCCTGAAGCCGCATGGCGCCTGCCGTCAGGACCGTGACGATGGCATCGGGAAAAAACTGGCGCAGGGCTTCGCGAGTTGGCGCCCGCGAGTCGCCCGAGGGATTCGTATGACAGGCCGCACACTCCCTCTGGTAAATAGCAGATCCGTCCGGGGCCTGCGCGGACGCAGAGGCTGCGCCAAAAAGAGAAAAAAGGACCAGAGCCGAGACGAATCGCATGAAACCTCCAGGACGATTGAAGGATATCATTGCAGCCAGTCTGAACCCAGGAGGAGACACCGCATGGCCGGACGGGCCGCCGTCACCTGGACTCGACGCGACTTCATGAGAGCAGCCCGCGATGCGGCAGCGGCCATCGCGTTGGGCTCGCTCCCCGCGTTCGGCAACGAGCGCAACCCGAGGTTTCGCTCGAACCCATTCGGCCTCGGCGTGGCCTCGGGAGATCCGCTTCCGGATGGCGTCGTGTTGTGGGCGCGGCTGGATGCCAACGTCCTGGCGCAGGCCGGCGTCGCCCACGCATCCGTGCCCGTCCGCTGGGAAGTCGCCGACGATGACCGATTTCGGCGGATCGTCCGCCAAGGCTCGCACCTGGCGCGGGTCGAACTGGGACACTCCGTGCATCCGGAGGTGTACGGACTTCGACCGGGGCGGCATTACTTCTATCGCCTCATGGCTGGAGGAGAGGTCAGTCCGGTCGGCCGGACCCGGACGGCCCCGGCCGATCGACGCGCACTCGATCGATTTCGATTCGCGTTCGTCTCGTGCCAGAACTACCAGCAAGGCCACTTCACGGCGTACCGCAGGCTCGCGGCCGAAGATATCGACCTCGTCGTCCATCTCGGCGACTACATCTACGAACGCGCCACCGCCAATCCGCAATGGGTTCGTCAACTTCCAGTCGGTGAAGTCTTCACGCTCGACGAGTATCGATCCCGCTACGCGGCGTACCGCGCCGATCCGGATCTGCAGGCGGCTCACGCAATGTTTCCGTGGATTGTCACGCCGGACGATCACGAGGTGTCCAACGACTACGCCGGCCTGCTAGCCTCCAACGACCTGCCGCCCGACCAGTTCCTGCAGCGGCGGGCGGCTGCATATCAGGCCTATTACGAGTTCATGCCCCTGCGCCGTTCATCGGTGCCCGTCGGACCCGACATGAAGATCTTCCGGCGCCTTCGCTTCGGAGATCTGGCGGCCTTTCACGTGCTCGACACGCGTCAGTACCGTTCGAAGCAGCCATGTGGCGCCATCGGCCGGGCGCCCAGATGCGAAGGAGCACACAGCCTCGATCGGCGCATGCTCGGCGTCGAACAGGAGCGTTGGCTGCTGGATGGACTCGCCGGTTCGGGGGCGCGATGGAACGTGCTGGCGAATCAGGTGATGATCACCGAGATCGGGCTTCTCAGGAACGAGGCACGCACGTTCAGTATCGACAAGTGGGATGGGTACCTCGCCGAGCGCACACGCCTGCTGGAGTTCCTGCTCGAGGCCAGACCATCCAACCCGATTTTCATCACCGGGGACATTCACACCAGCTGGGTCGGCGACCTGAAGGTGGATTTCGAGAATCCGTCGTCCCCCACCGTCGGCACCGAGTTTGTCGGCACCTCGATTTCGTCGGGCGGAGACGGCAGCGACTCTTCGCCAGCAGGAGAGGAAGCGCTGGCGCAGAATCCGCAGCTCAAGTTCTTCAACGCCAACCGCGGCTACGTCCGCTGCACGCTGACGCCTTCGTCGTTCACGAGCGACTTCCGCATCGTCCCTTATGTGAGCCGACCCGACGCCCCGATCGAAACCAGGGCGTCGTTTGTCGTCGAGAACGGGCAGGCGGGGGCACAGAAGGCGTGATTTCTAAGGTTCATCCGTGTCTCTGAAGACTGACGTACGCCGCCCGGACGAACAGGTCGGGCGTCATGAATCCCTTGCCCCATTTGTCGTCCAGATCCTTGGTCGGTTTCGACGCGACAACCTCATCAGGATTCTTCCCCTGCTTGACGAGCGGTGCCAGCCGATCCCGCACCATGGCCATCATGTCGTGGCTCGCCTTGAGGTCGGCCTTCGTCGACATCGCGCCATGCCCCGGAATGACCTTCGTGTTCGCATCGCCGACCTTCATCATGGTGTCGGCGGCGGCAATCATGCCTCCCAGCCAGCCACCAGTCGAATAGTCGATGACGGGATACGTGCCCGTGAACAACAGATCGCCTGTGTGCAGCACGTTCGCGCCCGGAAAGAACACATAGCTGTCGCCGTCGGTATGTGCGGGATCGACGTGCGAATATTCGATCTGGTCCTTGCCGAAGGTCATCTTCCCGTTCTTCGGGAAGGTCTGAGTCGGCTGACCTTCAGGCTTCAACGGCTCGAACGTGCGGTTCAGCGCCTCCATCGTGACGCGCATTCCAAGGCGCTTCTTGACGTTTTCGTGGGCGATGATCTTCGCGCCATCCTTGCCGAGCGTCTCGTTCAGCCCGATATGGTCGAAGTGCCAGTGCGTGTTGAACACGGTGGTGATCTTGTGCGAATCGACGGCGCTGACGGCCTTGAGCAAATCGGCTGCACGATCCGGCAGGCCGCCATCGACCAGCATCAGGCTGTCGGGAGCGATGACGACAGCCACGTTGCCGCCGTCGCCGGACAGCAGCGCGAGGGTGGGCGACAACTTGGTGGCGGTAATGGGCGGCGGCGCACCCTGGCCGAAGGCCGTGCGATAGGTGAACGTCGAACCGACGGCGCCCGCGATTACGACCTGGAGAAATTCACGACGGTTTGTGTATGGCATGACGACTCCTTGGAAAAAAAGCTCGAGCCCCTAGCCTCCAGCCCCCAGTCCCTACGTCCCCGCCCTATAAGTCTTACTGAATCCGTTCCGGCTGTTCGTCACCGTAAAGGTCCCGTCCTGCTGAGCGGAGACTTTGATCCAATGCGCCGGGCCGTTGTGGGCGGGCGGAGGAGGGGTGTTCGGTCCGGGTTGAGGTGGAGTCATCGCGGCGATCGGCACAGCCGCGGGCTGCTCGTCGATCGTGTTGGCGATGAACACCCCTGGAACCGTGTACTCCTGGCCGCTCAAGAGTGAAAAATGCAGCTGCCAGAGATCCTCGAGACCAGGCGCCGAGTGGATAATCTTCATCGCGTCGGGCTGTCCGCCTTTGCGGGTGCCGTTGTTCATGATCGCGACACGGGACTGAATCGCGTGCACCAACACAGCAGCATTCGACACCGGCTGGCCGTGATGGGTGACCACGAACAGATCCACGGTGCCGAGACGGTTGTTCGGACAGACGAGATCGAATTCCTTGTTCACCGTCAGGTCACCCAGGTGCAGCACGCGGAATTTTCCAAACGTAATGTGGCTGCCGACCGACTGCGCGTTCTCGCTTCGATCGACGTCCTGAGGCTTGAAATCAGCACAGTACGGGTTAGGCTTGCCGGCGCCAGGCAGAGGCGTCTTCAGTCCCTCGCCCGCCGAAGCCACGATTCGCCAGTCAAGGCCGGCGATGCCGACTTTGTCGCCAGGCTTGACCACGGTGTGCTTGGCCTTGGCATATAGGCCTGGGTAGGTCTTCTGCAGGAACTCGTCGGTGGCAGGCGTCGGCTGCACGTTCGTACCGTGATCGATGAACTCTCGAATGGGGATCCGGTTCGCCAGCTCCGCCATCGCACCGAAGTGATCGCCGTGCCAGTGCGTCGTGATCAGATGATCGATCTGCTGCACACCCGCGTCCTTGGCGGCGGCCAGGATCCGTTCGGCATCCCGGGTGGCGGCGGCCCCGCCGTTTCCGGTGTCGATGAGCAGTGATTCTCCGGATGGAGCGGCAAACAGCGTGGCGTTGCCGCCCTCGACGTCGATCAGGTAGATCTCGAGCGTCCTGCGCGCCTGCCCTGAGGGCACCGCCACAGCAAGTGCGACCACGGCCGCGAGCACGAGACAAGTTTTCACGATGCGCATCGGAACCTCCCTATGTGCGCTTCAGAACTATCTACCACGGGGGAAACGGAGGACACGGAGGCTCAAGCCTGCTCGAAACCGAAACCTATGTTCCGTGTCCCCTGTGTCCTCCGTAATCGTCAACGTCTTCATCATGATGTTTTCACCCGCAAGAAGCGTCTAACATAACCGCGAGTGACGGGGAGAGCAAGCGCGTTGGACGGGAAACACAAGGCCCAGGCGCCCGCTCGTGGTTCCCTTCGATTTCGAGGTGGATCGTCGCAAGACCGCGTCTAATTTCGTTTCCGCCGGGGTTTCCAGCCGGAACTGCCAAGGCGCTTGCTGTTTGCGCCCCATGACCGACCTCCGGCGACGGCGGCATCGGTCGATTCTTTCCGTGCGCGAGTCAGGTAGCCTTGAGGCTCTTCGGCATCAGATTCAGGACCCAAGCCACGCTCGTGTGGTGAACCATGTTGCACAACCTTCGCAGTGAATAGCCCGAGATCGCAAGCGTGATCAGCCCCCCCATCAGATACCCGGCGATTCCGGAATGACGCGCCAGAGCAATCACGAGCAGGCCCGACATCGATACGGCTCCGGCCAGCCACAGATTCATCCGAGTCCAAGAAAAGCCGGTGCTCCACATCGTCATCAGATGCAGCGCCGAGACGTACACCAGATATGCGCCACTGAATGCGTATCCGACGCCGCTCAGCCCGGCGTACGGTGTGACCACATAGACCAGGCCCAAATAGGTGCCGGCCCAGAGAGCCTCGACGAAGAGAAACGTCTTGACCCGAGCACTGGCCATGAGGAGGTAACCCATGGGCCAGGACACAATTTTCAAGATGCTTCCCAGCAGCAGCCAACGCAGGAGATCGGTCGCCGCTCCGAATTCGGTCGAGTAGAAAAGTCGAATCAGGATGGGAGCCAGCGTGACCATGCCGAGAATGAGTGGGCCTCCCAAAAGCAAGGCGACTTCCGTCTGCTCGTTCACAAGTTGATTGGCAGCCCTGCGGTCGTGTATTCGAGACGTCAGGTGCGGATAGAAATCGACGGTCATCGCATTCAGAATGAAGTCGACATAGAAGACCGCGAAGCCCCAGGCCGCCTGGAAGTAGCCCGCAGACGCCATTCCAAGTCGATCGAGAACGACGACTCGAGCGACGAGCAGGGTGCCGTCCATCAAGAGACCGGCAGACATGAAGCCGACGCCAAGTCGAATCAGCGATGCGGCTTCCGCCTTCATCTCGGAATACGAGGGTGTCGCTTCGTCATTCGGAACACGCCTGGCGAACCACCAGCACGAGAGCAGCAGAATCAGGGATGTCGTCACGACCGCGTATTCCAGCGCCTGTTCACGCCATCGCAACACAAGCAGCAGCGTGACCGAAACGCCAACGGCCGTCCCGACGATGTTGACCCGGGCGATGTCGGAGACGCGACGCATCGCATTCAGGAGCGCGAGCTGCGAGCCGGAGAGGATCGTGAAGAGCACACCAACCGAGAGGATCCCGACGGCCCCGGCGTACTGCTGGGTCCCAAACACCCAATCGGAGACAGGTCTACGCAGCAGAAAGAGACTGCCGGCACTGATCGTGGCGACGACAACGGCAAGCCTCCGCAGGGTCACCAGGGCCGTCGCCGCGGCCCGGGCGTCTGCGGAGCCTGTCGCTGCACTCACCTGACGAACCCCGCTGCTCGAGAGTCCCAAGCCTCCAATGGTTGCGCCAGTGCTCATGATGGTCTGATAGAGCCCGAGCAACCCCACACCCGCCGGTCCAAGAACGACCGCAAAGACCTTCATTTGAGCAATTCGGATGACCGCGATCACGAGATTGGAGCCGCCGATGATCACGGTGGACTGCAGGATCCGCCAGTAGGAAGAGGCGGCAGTCGTCATCGTCTCTCCAACCGCCACCAGCACAGCGTGAAGAGGAGTCTCCTGACCGCTCTCAGAGCAAGAATTCCGGCGATCTTGGCGAAGGAATCGCCAGTCCGACGGATGTCACAGATCCGGTCGAAGGCGGCAGCAAACTGGAGCTCGGACAACCTCGCCACCGCCCAGCCGTAGTACAGCAACCGCAGGTTCGCGGCTAGTTCGGTGCGGATGGCCGGATCCGTGAGCTCGGGTAACGCGAGCCACTTCTGATACCGATGCTCGATGCAGTCGAACACCTCGTCGTTGGTCTGCTCGAACAGCTCGATCAGTCCGTTCTCTCTCCCTGGAGTCCTGTCGATCTTGACGAGCGGATCGCGCACCACGCAAAAGCGGGTGAGAAAGGACAACCGGAAGAGCACGTCGGTATCTTCTCCGATGATCAACCGCTCGTCGAACCGGTTCAATCGCTCGAGGATCGAGCGCAAGACCAACATGCTTTGCACGTACAGGGCGGGATGTCTTGCCAGCACGAGCTTCGATGGTTCGTCCAGCGGCGTGAATTCCGATGTGCATTCGAGACCCGCCTGGTCGAATGCGGAGCGGGTGAGGGCCGGATCTCCCATGTAGACGCAATCGGTAAAGCAGGCGCCGAATGCGTCGCCCAGCGCGGCGATCGCGTCGAATTGCCGTTCCAGCTTCTCCGGCAGCCACACGTCGTCCGATGCGAGAATCGAGATCCAACGTCCGCGGGCGAGCTCGATGCCCTTGTTCTGGGCTGCACTGGCTCCTCGATTGTTCTGATAGACGTAGCGAATGCGTTTGAGATATGGCGCCAGCCTCTCAGCCGTGTCGTCGGTGGAACCATCGTCGACCACGATGATCTCGTGGTCTGCGTACGTCTGGTCCAATGCGCTCTCGAGCGCATTCAAGAGAAGGGCACTCCGATTGAACGTCGGGATGACAATCGAGACTGTCGGCTCCAAGCTGCCGCAACCTCTCTAGCGCGGGGGGACGGGAGCCGCAACGAGCCGTGAACGAAGGCCGGCGATTTTCCCGAGCGGGTGCAGCATCTGTGTCCAGGGGGTCAGAAGGACGCTCTTGAGCCTCATCTCCCGCTCTTGCGGGAACTGGTCGTCATCGATCCCTGTTTCCGGATACTCGTCAAAGCCCACGTACTGCTTCTTGAAGAGAAAGTCCCAGAAGCTGAAGATCGCCCCGAAGTTCACGTCTCGGTGTCGAGGGTCGAGCGAGTGATGGACGCGGTGTGATTGTGGTGTCACGAGGACGTATTTCAGGGGCCCGAGGTTCGTGCGGATGTTGCCGTGGTAGAAGCGGCTGTACCATTCCTTCACCACGGCGACGCTCACAATCACCGGCGGGTCTATTCTCAAAAAGAGAAACGGGACGACCAGGAATGTGTGCCGGATGACGTATTCAAACGCGTGATATCGGAAGTCAGTGAAGAAATTGAGCTGTCGCTGTGAATGGTGCACCGCGTGAAATTGCCACAGGAACGGGATCCTGTGATTGAGGACATGCTGCCCCCAGTAGCACAGGTCCATCAGCAGCAAGGCGAGCGTAAACCGCAACCAGCCAGGCGTGGCACTGAGCGCTGACAGCGTCAACGACGAGAAGAACGCTTCGTAGGTTCTCTCGAGCAGAGCGATGTAGGTCGCAAGGACGGCCGCGTGCAGCACCGGTTCGTAGACGAACCACGCGAGGTCGTGCGCGAAACTGACGCTGAGGATCTTGCGGTTGGGCTCGGCCGGAATGAGCCGCTCCAGCGCCAGCGTGAACATCAACGCTGCCCAAAACGGCCAGGCGAAGATCATCCCGGCCAGCCGATCGAACGGATTGTAGAAAATCTCACGCATCAACCTCTTGAACCGCAGCCAGGGGTGCGCCCGTTCGAGGCTGCGCACGCGCTCTCTTTCGGCCCTCTCCGCGTCCTCGATCGAACTGCCGGACGTCTCGACACTCTGCTGCGCCTGCGAGACGCCCCCTTGCCCTGCGCTCGTCGCGCTCGGCTGGGGATTCGTTTCCAACGCGTCAAGACGGGGAGGAACGGCGAAGCCGACTACGAAAAGGATGACGAGGGCTTGCAGCACCATTGCGGAAGGCCTGGCCCAGTGGGCGACGTGGCCCGGTGTCCAGATCTGGCGCGACATGGTCGGTCCGGAGTTCTTCAATCGGGAGATGCCGAATTCGTGCTTGAGCAAATCGCGCACCCGCGGGTTCGCGGGTCATTGACCGGAACTCAGGCGCTCTGGTCTGCTCGAACGAGACAATTGTTAGGATTGGGGGGGAATATCAGGTTTTGGGCAGACGTGGTCACTGGGGTGCATGATCCGCAACTCCACGTCCGTCGGGGATTGAACCGCTGATTGCTTCAGGCTTTCGAGAAGATGTCCAGCTTGTAACCGGCCTGTGTGAAGAGATACGTGCGCGACTCGTCGGCGAGATGCCGAAACCGGTCCATATTCACCCCGGTCATCCTTCCGCGCAGCTTCCGGATCTTTGACGCCTTCGCCGAGCGCCCATACTGCGGTTCGGACCTGGCGCAGACATTCACGGTGCTGCCCCTTCCGATTATCCTTGGTGAAAAGTGAGACTCATTCGGCGTCCTGGAGTTCTAGTCTGATGTAGGCCGTTGTGACCTCTTGTGGCGTAGGCGTGGACAACACTGGGTTGACCGCTCTCGCCCGCGGCAGCTAACTCGAGAGCGGCGGTGGTGGTGCTAGCCGCCAATCAGAAATCCTTGTACTCGGTGCCCGCTCGATCATCGTGCCGGATCTTTTGCAGCACGGCAGCCCAGTTCACCCGGTACTGGGGCACTTCGTGGATGACCGCTTCCTCGTTGCTCACGACGTGCCTGAGGGCCCTGGGAAGCGCACCGAGGCCACGGACCACGCGCCGGCCTTTGCGATAGACCGTTCTCGCAAATCCACCGGCCAAAGGGGGGGTCCACATCGCGAATAGGGCCGATTGCCGAGGACGAAGCGTACGACCTTGCGGACTGACGGCCAACTGACATCATCGAAGACGATCAATCCATCCAGCGTGAGCATCTTGTCGATCAAGAAGAAATCAGTCAACGTGTGGTCGAACGTGTGAAAGCCATCGATGAAAGCGAAATCAATCTGCTGCCCGCGCAATTCAAGAGCTGGCAAGACGCGGTGCGACGAATCAAGATGGAACTCAACGAGGTGACGAAGCCCCGCCTGCTCGAGGTTCCAGAGACCCGGACTTGGTCCACCAGGGTAATTGTCCTGCCAGGGATCCATGGCGATGTGTCGCCCTTTCCCGTTATCCGCGAGCGCCTGGCAGATCCACAACGTGGATTTGCCGTGTGCCATACCGACTTCCAGCGTGATGCCGGGGCGATACGCTCGGACCAGATCGTAAAGTTCCTTGCCTTCCTCCTGTGGGAGGCCATGTTCCAAGGTTGGGGCGCTGCTGCCATCCGGAAGGGTGACCCGACCGGTCCGGTACATCTCGGCGAGAACCTGATTGGCCGCTAGCGCCGCGTGCATAGTTCGCTCCCTTACAGGCTCTTTGCAGACTTGCGCGCTCGATTCGACCATGGCCGTTCAAGGCGGCGCAAGCAGACGAAATTCAGCCGTCGGAATTTCGCGCGACTTCACGCTCGCGTTTGATTCGAGGAAAATGATGCGCTTCGACGGTTGAGGCGTACTGTAGCCACCTCAGCAGGCAGCGGTCAAATGTTCGGATGGCTGACGCCGAAGAACTGGTTACAGAGTCGTGACGGGGGAGGGACGAGGGGCTGAGAGGTGATGCTAACTGCGAGACGGCCCTAGTGTTTCCTATCGTCTATCCCGATGGCACGGCCCAACCGATTCGGCAACGTTCGGAGCCGGTGTAGTGTGGGGCAACACGGGCGGGCCGCGGAACGCGGTTTCGAACGACGTCCCTCGTAGCCAGCAGGGCCGCCACGTCATCGTGGGCACCCCTGGCGAGCTATCAGCCCCCTTTATGTACCCATCCGATGACGACTCGGGCGTCCGCCCTGGGCGATGCCGCGACACCCGCCGCGTCCGGACCCGTCACCCCGACGCGGGCGACGGTCGTGTTCTGCTGTCGCGATCGTGGCGGGCGTCAGTCGCGCATCTGTATACCCGGCGATCGAACGCGGCGGGCCCGGCTCCCCCACAAAGCCCCGAGGCCTAGCAGGAGCAGGCCCCACGTTGCGGGCTCGGGTACAGTCTGCACGGTGAAGTCATTGAGCCGCACGGCGGTTCCCGGCAAGAAGGCCATGTCAACGGCCCCCTCGAAGGCCAGCCAATCCGTCGGGCGCGTCGGCGTATCGAAGACCATACCGAGAAACATGGGCGCCGTCAGGACATATGACACGTCGAAAAACGAGATGCGGGCGGCAGGCGTCGCCGTGGGATCGAACGGATTGAAGACCAGCGGCGTGAAGAGCGCCCCGACGGCGGTGATGGGCTCCAGGAACGAGGCCCCGAAGAACAGCGTGGAGAGCAGCGGGGGCCGCCCGAGCCCCACGACATCGTAGCGGAAGTCCACCAGTTCGTCGAAGATCCAGTGGTTGACGACCGGGATTGGGCCGCCGATGGCGGGCCCGACTACCCGCAGACCGGGGTCGCCGAACGTCCGCGTCAAGTCAATCGCCATCGGATGGGTGAGCGCCGCCTCGAACAGCGCCTGGTCCGTGAACCGAATCGCCTCGGCATGGAGCCCTGCGGGCGCGAGGAGCAGCCCGATGAGGACGACGAGGACACGGAGGATACGGCGCGTGCGCGCGGCAGTCGCGATCATGAGCGGACTCCCATTGTAAAGGCCGGGCCAGTTTCTTGGCTCGGCCGTGTTGGCACCCAGGAACGACTCGGACGACGGCGAGGGGAGACCCCGTCGCGATCGCTTACGGGCGCCCCCGTCCCGGTCGCGGCTCGCAGCGTTGCGGGATGAGCGAGCGCCCGGTCGCGGCCGAGCTCGACGCGGAGCAGCCGAGCCGCCTCGGCCATGAGTTCCGTGTCGGGATAGAGCTCGTAGCCCTTGGTGGCCGCGTCTTCGAGCCAGTAGATGATCCGGTTCTTCGCCAGCACGTCCGCAGGCGGGTTGCCCGGGTCGCCCGCGCGGATGAAATCGTCGGTCGGGCTCGTCACCGACGGGTCGTTGAACTCTCCCTCCTCGCCGTGCGCGAGCGGTACGCAGATTCTACCATCGCGCGTAGGCGCGTGCACGCTCTCGAGCGCGTTGGTCGTGTGCATCACGCGCCGGATTTCCGGTGGGAAAGCGAAAAACGGGATCACATGAGCCCGGGCCCGGCGGTGACCACTGTCGGGAATTTCGTCCCCCACGGACCGCGCGCGAAGTCGTCCAGGGCCGCGCGCGACGCGTCCGCGTTGACAGCCGCGTTAGATCGGCCGTAGCGTTTTCGCCATCGGCTTGCGTTCTTTCCAATTCGCGAAGTCGAGACTTGCCCGCAGCAGATGCACGATGCAGGTCAGCCGCTGACGCACGGGTGGACAATGGAAGAGCATCAGTCGTCGACCCACTTCAACCTTACGGTTATGTCCACACATTGTCTGGTAGTTCTACCAAGCAGACGTCGTGAACTCACTCCCCTGCCTGGCAGGAATCACGGAAATGCGCGACCTTTCGCCTTACTGCCACGGATCGCTTGGACCCCCAAGCGATCGGTAGTAGAACATTAGAACCCTTGGGCTTCATCGTGGATCTGCCTGCGAATCATCCAGGGCCGGGTGGCGAAAGCGCGTGGGATAACTCAGCCGCGTGAGAGAACGCCCCAGCGAAGTGATGATCCTCGACGCCTGCTGTCGTGAGGGCGAGGGCTGACGAGGGGCTGAGCACGGAGGTTTTGCTAACCGCGAGACGGCCCCATGTTTCTTATCGTCTCGATCGGTATGGCCGGGCGCCGAGTTCGTCCGCCCACGTACCAGGCTTACTTTGGATGTGTACACCGAACAAGTAGCCGGCAAAGCCGATTCGTTGGGCAAGGAGCTCGTTGCCACTTTTGGCGGTGACGAATTCTCTGGATGGCCGGTTCTGCAAACGTTCGACGGCCGATTCGCCGGACTGGCAAGGGTGTATCTGGTCGACCGGTCCCACCGATCATGAGTGGCCTGGCCAACGATTCGTCCAATCCTCGGGAGCGGCTTCCCCTGTGTGTCGATCTCGATGGGACACTCCTAAAAACCGACACGTTGATCGAGGGTCTCCTGGCGATCACGAGACGGAGGCCCTTCGAGCTGCTGAAACTGCCGCGCTGGCTGCTGGAAGGCCGCGCTCGGTTCAAGCGCCGGGTGGCGGATGTGGTCGATCTCGACGTCCAGCATCTGCCCGCCAATCGCGACCTGCTCCACTATCTGATGGACCAGGAACGACAAGGTCGCGAAATCATTCTCGCGACGGGAGCCGACTCGAGAGTTGCCGAGGGAATCAGCCGGAGATTCCCGATTTTCTCCCGCGTGGTCTCGAGTGACGGCGACACCAATCTCACAGGCAGTGCCAAGGCGCGTCTGCTTGAGGAGCTGTTTGGTACCCGGGGCTTCGTCTACGCCGGCAACTGCAGATCTGACTTAAAGGTCTGGAAGAAGGCTGAAGGGGCGATTGTAGTGGGGACTGAAAGGTTGGCCAACGAAGCGCGCAACGTCGTGACTATCGACAAGCACTTTCGGCGGAGCAGGTCGCGTTTGAAAGCCATCATCCGCGAAATCCGTCTCTACCAGTGGGTAAAGAGCCTTCTCGTCTTTGTCCCCCTGATCGGAGCGCACCGCCTGGCCGAGGTCGATTTGTTGTGGAGAGCTTGCCTCGCTTTCCTTGCCCTGAGCTTGTGTGCGTCGGCTGGATACGTTCTGAATGATCTCTTCGATCTCGAGTCGGACCGCATGCATCCAGGCAAGCGAAACCGCCCGTTGGCCTCCGGAGAAGTGCCGGTCCGAGCCGCTCTGGCACTCGTGCCGATCTTCCTGACAGCTGGGATTCTCCTGGGCGCACTGCTGAGCGGCCGCTTCGTCGCGCTCCTGATGTTCTATTGTGTCTCGACGATCAGTTACACGCTCGTCTTGAAGCGCGTCGCGCTCTTGGACGTCTTCATCTTGGCCGGGCTATACGCCCTCCGTTTGTTTGCCGGTGAGTTGGTCACCGGCGTACCTGTGTCCGATTGGCTTCTCGTCATGTGTATCTTTGCCTTTCTCAGCCTGGCGCTGCTGAAGCGTTACTCGGAACTCTGTCTTGACGTGGACGATCAGAAAATGCGCAAGGCCAGGGGCTACCTACAGACCGACAAGCAGACGTTGCTGACGCTGGGGCTCGGGGCAGGCTGCGTCGCCTCGCTTGTGCTCGGACTCTATGTCCAAAGCGGAGCCGTGACGACGCTCTACTCGAGGCCGCGGTTGCTCTGGCTCTTGTGTCCCTTGGCGTTGTTTTGGATGGCCAGGGTGTGGCTTCTTGCCTCACGAGGCCTGGTCCACCACGATCCGGTATTGTTTGCGGTCAAGGATCGCGTCTCTTATCTGACAGACGTGGTCACTGGGGTGCATGATCCGCAACTCCACGTCCGTCGGGGATTGAACCGCTGATTGCTTCAGGCTTTCGAGAAGATGTCCAGCTTGTAACCCGCCTTGCGCTCCTGCGAGGCGGAGGCGTCTAATTACGTCAGGATGATTCGTTCGCTCCTGCTCTGGTTGGTGGCCGGCAGCACGCTGGTGTTCGCCGGGGAGGGTGGCGATTTACTGGCCGCCATCAGGAGCGGAGACTACCTGCAGGTACGGAACCTCCTTCGGGGCGGTGCCGACGTGAATACCGCCGACGCCGATGGGACCACCGCACTGATGCATGCGGTGATCGAAGGCGACGTGACTCTCGTGAAGCTCCTGGTGGACAGCGGAGCCAACGTCAACGCCAGAAACGCGCTCGATTCGACCGCGGTGATGTACGCCGCCACCAACCTCGAGAAGACCCGCGTATTGCTGGATGCAGGGGCCGATGTCAAGGCCAAAGGAAAAAACGGCGCCACTCCGATGAGCGTGGCCGTCACCACCTTTGGATCGACTCCCGTCCTGATGCTTCTGACGGCCAAGGGCGCCGAGCCCGAGGATCGTCTGATGGTGGCTGCGGCGCAGAAAGGCGACCTGGAGGCAATTCGGTTTCTGCTTGGTATCGGTGTACGCCCGGGTGGCGCCGACAGTGCCACGCTCTTTGCCGCGGTGATCGCGCGCTGCGACGCCTGCGCGCGACTGCTCGTGGAAAAGGGTGCGCCCGCCAACGGCGTTCGCGCGAATGGCCGAGGGCTGCTCAACGAAACGGCCAAGAGGGCGATGCCGGAGCTGTCGCAGTTTTTCCTGGATCACGGCGCGTCGCTCGATACGAAGGAACGTGAAGGCTTTACGCTCTTGATGCAAGCCGTCGTCTCCATGGAACCGGTGCCGGATCGGGACCGGATGGTGAAATGGCTGCTCTCGAAGGGCGTCGATCCGAACGCGACGAACGATCGGGGTGAAACGGCTTATCAACTTGCGGCGCGCATGGGGACCGCCTCCACGCTGGAGCTCCTGGCGCGGGCGGGGGCAAAGCGAGTCGAGGAGCAATGGCCCAGGCCCGCGGGAGGAGCTCCGACGGTGCAAGCGGCCGTGACGAAGATTCTGCCGCTGCTCGAAACAAGCGGTGAGCCGGTGTTCAGGAGTCGCGGCTGCGTGTCCTGCCACAACAACTCGCTCCCGGCGATGACAGTGGCCCTGGCCCGCAAGAAAGGGTTCGTCGTCAACGAGGAACAGGCGAAGAAGGAACTCGGCTTCGCCGTTGCGACCGACATGCCGTTTCTCGAACCGATGCGCCTGGGATCCACGATAGGCGGAGGCTCCGATACGCTGGGCTATACGTTGATGGGCATGTCGGCGGCAGGATACGCGCCCGATGCGTTGACGGACGCCCATATTCACTATCTGTCGATCTATCAATTCCCGGACGGTGCCTGGCGAACGACCAGTTACAGACCGCCGGAAGAGTACGGCCCCTTCACCACCACCGCAGTGGCGCTGCGCGCGATCAGGCTCTATCCGATTCCTGGACGCCGTAAAGAGTTCGAAGAGCGCTTCGCGCGAGCGAAGCAGTGGCTGTTGTCGGCCAAAGCCTCCTCGACGGAAGAGCGGTCGATGCAGCTCAACGCGTTAGCCGATGCCGGAGCGAGCGCGGCTGAGCGTGCGCCATTCGTGAAAGCTTTGAAGGCCGCCCAGAACCAGGACGGCAGCTGGCGCCAGCTTCCTGATATTCCGAGCGAAGCGTACGCAACCGGCGAAGCGCTGTACGCCTTACACGTCTCGGGGGCCGTCTCCACACAAGACGCGGTCTACCAGAGAGGAATCCGATGGCTGTTGCGGAATCAATTGGCTGACGGGTCGTGGTTCATGCCCACGCGGGCCATCCCGGTCCAGCCGCACACGTTCGAGAGTGGTTTCCCGCATGGCTGGAACCAGTTCGCTTCCGCCGGCGCTTCCAGTTGGGCCGCGATGGCGCTGCTCTTTACGCTCCCGGACCGGGAACCCTCGAACCGCTGAACCCTCGAACCCTTGAACCCTTGAACCTTTGAACCCTTGAACCTTTTTTTGGTTCATCCCTTGGAGAAGATGTCCAGTTTGTAGCCCGCTTGGGTGAAGAGATACGTGCGCGACTCGTCGGCGAGTTGCCGGAACCGGTCCATGTTCACCCCGGTCAGCTTCCCGCGCTGCTTCCGGACGCGGCCGCCGACGATCACCGTGTCGATATTCCGGGTGTCGGCGGCGTGAACGACCGTGCCGAGGGCGTGGTTGGACGGATAGAGATTGATGTCGTCGGTTCGAATCATGACGACATCGGCCTCCTTGCCGGGCGTGAGCGTTCCGCACTTGTTCAGCAGACCGGCGCAGGCCGCTCCGCCGCTGGTCGCGCACTCGAGAATCTCTCGCACGCCAACGAGGGTGGGCGCTTTCGCGTCGCCGTTCGCCTTGCGATAAGTCGCCATCGCGCGCTGAATGTAGAAGGCGACCCGCATCTCGGTGAACATGTCGGTGCCGTACGACACCTCGTTGTCGATACTGAAGCCCGGGCGCATCCCGTGGTCGATCGCTTTCTGGAGGGCGGAAACGCCTTCGCCCAGCGCGTACTGCGAATCGGACCTCGGACACACGTTGACGGTCGCACCAGACTCCTTCACCCGCTGCCACACGCTGTCGGGCCAGCCCTGACAGTGGTTGAACGTATTGTCGGGACCGAGCAGCTTTTCGTTCAAGAACTCCTCGAAGTCTCTGCCCGCGGCGTTCGACTCGGTGGTGATCCGGATCCCGAGCCGCCGCGCCACTGCCCAGTTCTCCCGATCCATCCCCGCGTACATGCGCAGCGTGACCAGTTGATCGTCGGAGGCAAAGAACTGTTTCTGAAGTCGCGCGAGATCCTGCGGCCATTGCCTGTCCCAGTTGCCGGTCATCGGCGCACCGGAGGCATGAACGCCGCGAATGCCCGAATCGATCAGCGCCTGAACCGCCGCATCCGAGTGCGCGGCCGATCGGGAGTTGTGCGAGTTGTCGATCATGCACGTGATGCCGGCGTCGATGCATCCGAGCGCGGTAATGAGATTGCCGACGTAGATGTCGTGCGGGCGGTAGTAGCGCGCAAACCCCTGGTGGGTCGTGGCCATGTAGGCCCCAATCGCCCCATCCGGAATGATGCGCCGCAGCTGCCCTTCCCAGGAATGACGATGGGCGTCCACGAATCCCGGGATGACGATGGTGTTGGTGGCGTCAATCACCTGCGCCTGTCCGGGCGGCCTGATTTCCGCCGCCACGCTCACGATCTTCTTTCCTTCGATCAGGACATCTCCCTTCGCGAAGTCACCGACTGCAGGATCGAGGCTGACGATCGTGCCGCCCTTCAGCAGGAGGCGCTGGTTCGGCGCCCCCGCTTCACGCCAGCTGCGCTCCAGCGTCCCGCCATCGTCGACGGCCTGAGGACGTTGCCCCGCTCCAGCGTCGGTCGGGATGATAGGCGCAGCCGCGGCGACTGCGATCGCCTTGAACAGGCTGCGACGGGAAATAGTGTGGACTGGTAAGTTTTCGGAAGGCCGAGCTTCTCGCTTCATAAACCGCCTCCACAGTTTCTGGCCAGTGGCAGTCTCGGCGAAACGAAAGCGGCGGCGGGTGGCGCCGAGGCCAGCCCTCCCGGCGGCGCAGGCGCCTCAGCCGTGATCATGTTTGTGGCGCCGAGCACCGGGAGGGCGCCTCGGCGACAGGCCCCGAGTACAAACCCCGCTTTCGTTTCACCGACACCGAAGCTCCGTGGTTTATGGCTTGCTATACGAAGAGCGGCGTGATCTCCCGGGTGTTGATCATCTTCTTTACGGCGAATGGCTCGACGTAGTAGAAGGCGCGCCCCGAAGGCGTCGCTTCGATCTTCTTCTTCCAATCGATGCCCATCGCCGAGTAGATGGTCGTGGCGACGTCCTCCATGTAGATCGAGCGCTTCGCGTCCCACCCCGGCTCGACGACCTTGAAGCCCATCTCGTCGGTGCCGCCGACGACGCGTCCGCCTTTGACGCCCCCGCCGGCGAAGAGACCCGTGAACGCGAATTGATGATGGTCGCGCCCCCGCATCGCGTTCGGCTCGCCCGGCGTCCGTCCGAACTCGCCCATGCAGACAACGAGCGTCTCGTCGAGCAACGACCGGCCGTCCTGACGTTTACGCGCCGCGAGGTCGTCGAGCAACGACGCGAGCGCAGTATCGAGCTCGCGCGACATCCGATAGTGGCTGTTCGGGGTATAGATGCGGCCGTGGTGATCCCAATCGTAGTGGCTGACGAAGACGAAATGGGTGCCGGCATCAGCCTCGACCAGATTGCGCGCGATGATGCATCCGTCTCCGAGGGCCGACTTTCCGTACCGGTCGCGATCTTCCGGGGCGATCGTAAACGCCTTGGCGGCGCGGGCGTCGGAGACCATGCTGACCGCGCCCTCGTAGTAGTTGTGATAGTCGCGGTAAGCCTTCGCGGCGAGCGACGAATCGTTTCGCATCCGCTCGTCGAACGTCTTGAGCAGCTCCCACCGTCGCATGAACTCGGCCTTGTTTTCGCCCTCCGCCGAGAGCGAGGCGAGCCCCTGGTCGGTGTCGACGTGGAACGGCGAGTAGGTGGCCGGCAGGAACCCCGATTTGAGCAGCCCCACCTGGCTCGTCTTCACGTTCGTGGCGACGTAAGTCGGCAGCGTATCGGTCGGACGACGACGCGACGCGTACTCGTAGGCAACGACGGACCCGACCGGGGGAATTTCGCGCTGCAGCGCTGGATTCAACGTGTGCGCGGCCTGCACGTAGTACTGCGCCCTCGCGTGCACGGCGTCCCAGGCCTCGAGCGATCGGACCAGGCCGAACCGGTCGACCTGGGTGGCGAGATTCGGATACAAGCTGGTGGGCCACTTGAGACCTGGTTGGATCTCCTTGATCTCGAAGTCCTCGGGCGTCCACTTGTGTTCCTTGAGATCCCACGAGTCCACATGCGACTGACCGCCCTGGAGCATCACGAAGATGACGAACCTCGCCGAGCCGCGCGGCTGCACCTTCTCTTGCGCCTGGACGTTGACCGGCTTCAGGAGCGGGTGGAACCAGTAGGCGCTGAGCGCAGTCGCGCCAACGCGAAACAACTCCCGTCGGGTCAGCAGCGTGTCGAGAAGGCTTGGCATCTTGATCCTCTAAGCTCTCAGCTTCCAGCTTCGATTCCAGCTTCGACGTGCTCCGATTGTAGATCAGCTGGTAGCTGGTAGCTGGTAGCTGCACTCTAGAAGTTATGCACGAACTCCACCTTGTTCACGAGCAGCCACTGCAGGTCCTCCCACCCCTTGACGCCCGGCGAGGCTGCGACCACTTTCTTGGCCGCGGTAATTTCGGCGAACGAGGGCGGCCGGATCAGGAATCGCTCGAACAGGCGCGCGATCCGGGCCTCGTCAGGCATCGGATCCTTGAGCAGGCCGCCCAGAAAGCTGGTCGGCGATGCCTGCACCTGCTTCAGCACCAACGGGCTGTTCATCAGGAGGACGGCCTGTGTGATGTCGCCATCGTTCACGCGCTCGGAGTACTCGCGGTTCGCCTGGCCGAACGATTCGAGGAAGAAGCGGATCTGCGCCAGATCGGAAGCCCGTCCCTCCGGCGTTCTGACGGGCCGGATGTCTTCGGCGTCGAACAGCTCGCTCGTGTACTTCACGCGGATGTCCGTGCCGGGAATCGCGATGTCAGTAGTCAGGTTCGTGGCGTTCACCAAGGAGTCGTAAATCTCCTCGGCCTTCAGGCGTCGTACGAACTTTCTGGCGAAGTACGGCTCGTAGGCCGCTTTCCACTCGCCGGCAAAGCTCGACGAGAGCTGATACGCGTTCGATTTTGCGATCAAGCTGACGACCGATCGCAGGCTGTGGTCGTGCTCGCGGAAGTACTGCGCCAGCGCTTCGAGCAGTTCCGGGTGCGACGGCTGCAGCGTCCACGGCGCTGGAGGCGGGTTCTTCGGATCGAGCCGTGCGAGGTCGAAATCGAGCGGCGGATCGACGATGCCGACGCCGAACATCTCGGCCCACAGCAGGTTCACGGTCGCGCGGGCGAACTGCGGGTCGGAAGTCAGCATCTTCGCGTATTGGGCACGCGGATGCTGGCCGGGATCCGGCTCCTGGCGCGTGAACATGAAGACGGGATCGAGCAATCCCTTCTTGCCATTCCGCGGCACCCGCACCACAGTCGGTGCAGACGGATCGTATCCGGGGCCGTCGTCGTCGATTGAGTACTCGTCCTGAGCGGTGCTCACTTCGGTCCTGCGCAGTACGCGCGTCTTGCCGAAGAACGCCGCCATCTTCCAGACTTCGTCGCGCTTGCGCTGGCTCGACCACACGTTGATTTTCTCGAGGTGGTTGCGGCCGTCGTGGCAAGAGAAACAGGTGAGATCCACGCCGAGAAAATGTTTTACCGAGTTGACTGCCAGCTCGTCGGCTGTGTCCTCGTGGATCTCCTCGTCGCAGTTGGCGCCAATGACGACCCAGCGCGCCACATACCCCGCCGGGCCCACGTACCAGTTCGACACGGCGTTGGTCGTGAGCATCTCCTGGACCATCACGTTGTAGGGACGATCCAGATGGATGTTGTCCCGGATCCATTTGGCGAAGACGTTCTTGCCGTCGTTGCCGATCCGGTTGAAGGCGTTCTTGAACAATTCACCGTAGAAGTACGCCCATTTCGCCTCGTACAGGCCGGGACTTGATCAATTGATCGACGAGCTTGTCGCGTTTGTCTGCGTCGGTCGAATTCAGAAACGCCCGCAGCTCGTCGTCGTGCGGCGTACGACCCGTCAGGTCGATGTGGACGCGCCGGAAGAACTCTTCGTCTGTCGACAACCCCGCGTGCGGGATGCCGTCTTTCTCCATCTTCGAAAAAATGAATTCGTCGATCAGGTTCTTGCGGGGAACTGGCTTGGCCTTCTGCCGGACATCTGACGGCCGCAGACGTTCCGTAAGCTGAGAGGCTTCGGACCTCTTCTTTCCAGCCGGGTCGGCCGGGTGGTCCTTTGGTTTCTGAGGGCCCGCGGCGGCGAGCGACGCCGCCACGAACAGGACGAAGATGCCGGAACCGAGCAGGCGCATGCGGCCTCCTGAGTCGGACGAACTCTGCTCGTCAAAATGTAGGGCGGAAGCGTTGGCCGGTCAATGGAAAGCGTATCGGTCCTCGGTGGCGCAACCAGGGTGGAAATCGTCTGGTACAGCGAATTGCTCCAAGCAAGTCGCGCGAGCTCGCCTCTCAGGACTCAGCCGGAGACTTTCTCGCCACCGCCGGAAACTCCGCGGGCGCTTTTTCCGATGTGGTTGTTGCGACCTGGGTGGCCGTAAGAATCACTGCCGAGCTTGCGCATGGATGAGTGGCGCCTGTTAAATAGACGTTTCTCATTCGCGTTCAGGAGGCAATGATGGCCAAAGTCGTGCACTTCGAAATCCCGTTCGACAACAAAGAGCGAGCCATGAAGTTCTATACCGAGAGCTTCGGCTGGCAACTGGCGGACATGCCGCAGATGAATTATGTGATGGCGCAATCGGTCCCCGTCGACGACAAGCAGATGCCGAAAGAACCGGGCGCGATCAATGGCGGTCTGTTTCCGCGGCCGAAAGAAGCGCCGAACCCGACCATTTACGTCGACGTCAAGTCTGTCCCCGAGGCCCTCACGAAAGTTCAGGCCGCCGGCGGAAAGGTCATTACACCCCACACCCCGATTCCGGGCATGGGTTCTTACGCCCGTGTCGCCGATACCGAAGGTAATGTGATCGGGCTCTTCCAGAGCGCTCAGTAACTCTCAGAAAGAATCGACCGGCGACCCCAGTCCCGGACCCTTTCGAGCGGCCTGAAATTTCAGACCGAGGCCCACAAGCCGCTAACAGAGAAATACGCGAGCATCGAGCTCGCCAACCAGTCACGCGGACATCTTCGAACCACGTGAATCCAATCCAACGAATTTCAGTCCGTCGGAAACCGCTCCGTTTCGAATGAGGAGGACACGATGAAACACTCGATGCTCTGGACTATCCCAGTGATGGCCGTTCTTGCATTTCTGCCGCTGCCAACGGTGGCGTCTGCTCAACACAATCACAACGGCAGTCAGCATGGCGATTGGCATGACGATGACGACAAGGACCGCCATGACGACAACGACAAGGCGCCGCAAAGCGTAACCGTCTCGTTTGGCGCCGGTCTCAACACAGCGCTCGCGGGTCCCAATCCGGACAACGACCACATCATTCCACCGAAGATCGAAGTCAAGGCCGGCGGAGTGGTGAACTTCGTGGTCGCTGGTTTCCACCAGATTTTTGCCTACAACCCCGGAGTCAAGCCCGACGACGTGCTCGACAACGCCCCGCCCTTCGATCCCATGGCTGACCCGCAGAGCTTTTACATCAACTACGGGCTGGGTGAGGGAGACGACAGGACCATCCTGTTGTACGTCGGAGCCAATCCGGGCGCAGGGCTTCAACCGCCGTTTCCTCCGGCAAATGCGTTGACTCCGACCCCGCCACAACCAATCCTTGCCAACACCTTCAATCGTGTGGAGTCAATCGTGTTTCCGGAACCAGGCAGGTATCTGGTGATTTGCAACGTGAATCCGCATTTTCGCCTCGGAATGTGGGCGTGGGTGAGAGTCAGTAAGTGAACATGTTCGAGCCGCTCGAGGTCTGCTCGAGCGGCTCGACTCTCTCTGCCATTCCGCCATACCCTTCTCCCGCAGGATGTTCCAACCCTTTTCCGGCGTGAATCTCGGCAGATCCCTCTTCTTGAATTCGGCGCTACACTACCCGCGACGTGGACGGCAGCCCACTGCGCCTTCCCGGCGCAAGGAGGTCTTGCATGACGCCGCCAGAACGCGAACGGCCAGAACAAGTGACCCGGCGAGAGGCGATAGGACGCGGTGCTCGCGGGGCGCTCGGCATCGCCGCTCTTGTGAATAGTGGACCGGGCCTGGCGCTCCTCGAGGCGCAGCTGCCCGTCGCCACGTCGCCGCCGCCCGATCCGAGATTTCCGCAAGTGCCAAGTTGGACGACCGAGCTCAGGCGACTTGCACCAAACGTCTTCGCCTACATCCAGGGCGGTGGCCCCGGCCAGGCGAACCAGGGCGTCTCGAACGGGGGGTTTATCGTGGGCGAGGATCATCTCCTCGCCATCGATGCGTATGGCGCGCCGTTTCATGCCAAGGCGTTCCTCGCTGCCGCCAGCCAGGCCACCGGCAACAAGCCGTTCCGACGCCTGATCAATACGCACCACCACGGCGATCACGTGAACGGCAATCAGTTCTTCCCCGCTGTCGAGATCATCAGCCATCCGTACTGCAGGGACGAGGTGCTCAAGGTGGTCGCAACGACACCAGGGCGATGGGACAAACGTGACGGCTGGGCCGACGGCACCGAAGAACGAAAAGTGGTCGTGCCGTCGACGACCGTCGAAGGCAAGATGGTCTACCGCTACGGAGACATGGCGGTCGAGCTCGAATTTCCTGGACCTGCCCACACCTACGGGGATCTGCTCGTCTACATCCCGCAGTACAAGATTCTGTTCGCCAGCGACATCGCGTTCTACTACGTGGCGCCATTCGCACACAACGCGCACGTCGGCAAGTGGCTCGAGACAATCGACAGAATCCTGAAGATGGACGTCGAGACGATCGTTCCCGGACACGGCCCGATCGGCGGCAAGAAGGAGCTTGCCGAGATGGCCGATTACTTCCGGATGCTCCAGCCCGAGGTGAAGAAGCGCTACGACGCGGGGATGACGCCGGGACGGGCTGCCGCCGACATCAAGCTGGGCCGATTCGACAACTGGATTGGACCGGAACGGGTCGTCATGAACACGGTTCGTCTGTACAACGAGCTCAAAGGCACCGGCGGACCCAGCATGGATCTCGAGGGGACTCGTCGCGCCACCGACGAATACAACGCGATCCTGGCCTCGCGTGCCGCGGCGAATCGGTGATCCCTTGCCGATGTCATTGAATCGACTCAAAAGCGCGTCGCAAAATTGCTCGTAGCGCAGGCCTTCCGCCTTCGCTGAAGCTACGGCGGACCGCCGAAGCCTTGGCGGAGGCTGGTCAGGCCTGCCCACGCTTTTCCGTCTAGTACGCCATCGCGTAACAGTCGCGGCGTGGATCCGCGCCGGCAATCCGATTGCCGCTCGCCGGATCGATGAGGACCGCCGTCGCGCAGCTGGCGATGCTGAATGGTGGAATCTTGCTCACGTCGTGACCTCTCGACTGCAGATCCTTGAAGACAGCGTCCGCGACGGTCGACTCCACGTTCAGCTTGTTGAATCCGTCCGAGTGGGGCCAGAACGACCCGTAGAAGTGCAGCGTCTGCACCCGGGGCCACTCGAACGCGTCGTGCAGGTTCGGGTACCGCTCGGGCCAGAACTCCACCACATTCAAGAACGCCTGAAGGATCGTCTGATCCTGATTGTCGCCTCCCGGCGTTCCGAGCGCCATGAACGGCTCGCCATTCCGCAACACGATGCTCGGAGTCAACGTATAGCGCGGCCGCGCGCGCGGCCGCAGCTGGGCCGCACGCGTCTTGTCGAGCCAGAACTGCTCGCCGCGCACGCTCATCCCGATGCCCGTGTTGCCAAGAATGACCGCGCCTGGAATCCAGCCGCCACTCGGCGTGCTGTCGAAGATGTTTCCGGCGCCATCGATCACCGCGATGTGCGTCGTGTCCTTTACAGTGCCCCGAAGCGGCTCGGCGTCAGGCGCTGGCTGACCTGGCTTGTGACCATCTGTGATGTTCGCGACCCAGGTACTTCCACTCCTTCACTTTCGAATCGAACGGCAGAGGATTTCCTGCGACGAACGCACGTGAGGCGCGCTGGGGGTCCAGCGACTTGGCGCGCTCTTTGGCATACGCCTTGGACAGCAGGCCTTCCGCCGGCGTCTGCACGAACGCAGGATCGCCGTAGTAGGTGTCGCGATCCGCGTACGCGAGCTTCAGCGCTTCGACGACGGTATGCAGGTAGTCGGCGCTGTTGTGCTGCATCGACTTCAGATCGAACTGCTCAAGGATATTGAGGGCTTCGAGCAACACCGGACCCTGGCTGCCGAACGCGTGCTTGTATACCTGGTACTCTCGATAGCTCGTCGTCGCGGGTTCTTCGATCTTGGCGAAGAACTCGGCGAAGTCGTCGAACTCGAACGGCGCCTGATGTTGTTTGAGAAAGGCGACCATGTCGCGGGCGATGTCGCCTTTATAGAATCGATCGCGCGCGGCGACGATTCCTGCCGCGCGGCCTTTGCGCGCCGCCGCTTTCTCGGCGTCCACCATCAGCCTCAAGGTATGCGCCAGGGTCGGGAAGCGGATGGTCTCGCCAGGTGAGTACATCGAGCCATCGGCTTTGAGCCAATATCGCTGGTTGTCCGGCCACGACTCGAAGAACTTGAGGTTGCCCTCGATGGCTCGCGCCGTGCGGGGCCGCAGTGGAAATCCCTGCTGGGCGTACTCGATCGCTCGCGCCGAGACCTGCTCGAAGCTCATCGTGCCCCACTTCTCGAGAACGGTGAGCGTCGCGTGGAGGGCGCCTGGGACAACGGCGGGATCGAGTCCCGCGCCGGTGAGATCTTTGCCGCGCGAGGTGTACCAATCGATCGTCGCGCCTTTCGGCGCCCAACCTTGTCCGACGACCGCGACGACCTTGCGGGTGTTGCGCGGATACACAAGGACCAGCGCTTCGCCGCCGAGGCTGTAGAGATCCTGTTCGACGACACCGCCAACGAGAAGCGCGGCCACGCCGGCGTCGAACGCATTGCCGCCCTTCGTGAGCACTTCGAATGCGGCTGCGGTTGTGAGCGGATGGCCGGCCGACACGCCGGCCGTTCGGCCGATGACGGGTGGACGCTCAGCTCCTCCAACAGCAGTGCCGACCACGAGGGCGAGCGCCGCACAGGCAAGAGTCCCAACGACGATGAAAGCCGATGACATTCGTCGTGACAACTTCATTCGCGTTCTAGGCCGGATTCCGAACTTCAAAGCGCTCATAAGCCGACCTCACCTTCCGCTTCCCTTCACACAACCGGCTCGGATCCAACGGGCCTTAATACTACAACCGAGCGATATAATCAGGCCTCTCCGATCAAGGCGTCACGGGACGACGGGAGTCACGCAAGGCAATGGCACTGGCCGCCGGCACACGTCTCGGCCCGTATGAGATCACCAACGCCATAGGCGCCGGCGGGATGGGCGAGGTGTATCGCGCTCGCGATACACGCCTCGATCGTGCGGTCGCGGTCAAGGTTCTGCCTTCGAAGTACCGCTTCGGATCCTCACTTCCGCGAAAGATTCGACCGCGAAGCCCGCGCGATTTCGGCGCTCGACCACCCTCACATCTGCACGTTGTACGACGTGGGCGAGCACGACGGCACGTCATTCCTCGTCATGCAGTACCTCGAAGGCGAGACGTTGGCGCGGCGACTCGAACGAGGATCGATTCCGATCCCCGAGGCCATGACGATCGGCGTTCAGATTGCGGATGCATTGGACAAGGCGCATCGGGCAGGTCTCACCCATCGAGATCTGAAGCCCGGCAACGTGATGCTCACCAAGTCGGGCGCGAAGCTGCTGGACTTCGGTCTGGCGAAGCTCACAGCCGAAAGAGCGGGGGGAGGCGACGGGGCTGGGATGAGTGCAGTCCCAACGTTGAGCACTCCCCTGACCGCCCACGGCACCATCGTCGGCACGTTCCAGTACATGGCGCCCGAGCAGCTCGAGGGGAAGGCGACCGACGCACGATCCGACATTTTTGCGTTCGGCGCTCTGCTGTACGAAACGGTGACCGGCCGGCGGGCATTCGAAGGAAAGAGCCAGGCCAGCCTGATTGGCGCGATTCTGAAGGACGAGCCTCCACCGATTGCTTCGCTGCAGCCGCTCGCTCCACCAACACTCGATCGCCTCATCAAGAAGTGTCTGGCGAAGGATCCCGACGACCGTTGGCAAACAGCTCACGATTTGCTGGACGAGCTGAAGTGGACTTCCGCCGCCAGCTCGCAGGCTGGAGTGCTGTCGACTGCAACGCAAAGCGCTCATCTGTCGGGAGTCGGATCGCCGGTCCTCACGGTTCCCAAGACGAGGCCTTATGGGTGGATCGCGGCCTCCGCGTTTCTGCTGCTGACTACAGTGGGGCTCGCTTCGGCGATCTATCTTCGGCGGCCAGCCGTTGACACCGACGTGTATCGGAGCACGTTCGTGCCGCCTGGAGACGGCGTTGGCCCGGTTTTCGGACGCGTGGCTCTCTCCCCTGACGGCCGCCGCCTGGCCTTCAGTGCTCAGGATGCCGGCGGTCGCGTGATGTTGTGGATGCGGGCGCTGGACAGCACGACGGCGCAGCCTGTCGCAGGCACCGAAGGTGGCCTCTTTCCGTTCTGGTCGCCAAACAGCCGCTACATCGGGTTCTTCGCGGATGGAAAGCTCAAGAAAATCGACCCTTCTGGTGGCCCGCCATTGACGATCTGCGATGGGACGCTTGGGCCGGGGACGTGGAGTCGCGACGATGTGATTCTCTTTACGCCATCGGCAGGTTCGCCCATCTCGCGCGTGTCGGCAGCGGGTGGAACGCCTGCCGCCGTGACGAAGCTGGACGCGGACGCTGGCGAGAGCGGCCACTACCTTCCCCACTTTCTACCGGATGGTCGTCACTTCTTTTATGGCGCCGCTGGCCGTACTCTAGGCAGCCTGCGCCTATACCTTTCGTCACTCGATTCGAGTGAGCGCAAGCACATCCTCGATGGCTCATCGAACGTGGCCTACGCTCGAGGCTTTCTCATCTTTCCGCGCGGCGACACCTTGATGGCCCAACCTTTCGACGCGGAGAAGCTCACGCTCAACGGCGAGGCGATTCCACTGGCCGAGCAGGTTCAATCCGACTCGCTCACCATGTCGGCCACGTTTGCGGTGTCGGAAGCTGGAGTTCTCGCATTCCAGACGGGCCGCTCAACGGGAAGCTCGCGGCTGATCTGGTTCGATCGAACCGGTAAACGGCTCGGTGTACTCGGAGAGCCAGCTCGGTATGGAAGCGAAGTACATCTCTCACCGGATGGCAGCCGCGCGGCCGTTGTCGCAGCGGACTCCGGGACCGCGCGTGACATTTGGATCTTCGACGTCAAACGGGGCCTCCCGACGAAGTTCACGTTCGATCCGCCCGACGAACGGGAGCCGATCTGGTCGCCCGACGGCAACCACATCGTCTATTACTCGACGCGCAGCGGGAGTGGGGATCTCTATCAGAAAGCGTCCAGTGGAGCCGGGCGCGAGGAAGTGCTGCTCAAGGACAACTTGACGAAACTGCCGGAAAGCTGGTCTCCGGACGGCAAGTTCCTGCTCTTCTTCGCTGTGGGCCCAAACCCGCAAGGAAATGCCAACGATCTCTGGGTCCTGCCGGTCTCGGGCGACAAGAAGCCATATCCGTTTCTTCAATCGCCAACGTTCGTGGAGTACCGCAGCCAATTCTCCCCAGATGGACGGTGGGTCGCCTACGGATCGAACGAATCGGGCAGGTTCGAGGTCTATGTCACCTCGTTCCCCGACCAAGAGGGAAAGTGGCGGGTCTCGACGGCGGGCGGAACCGATCCGCGATGGCGCCGCGACGGGAAAGAAATCTTCTACGTCACTGAAAAACAGATGATGGCCGCGGCAGTGACAGCGACCGGCTCCAGCTTCGAAGTCGGGGGCGTGCGTCCGCTGTTCGACGTCCCACCGTTACCGACGGATCAGGGACGAGCGGTTTATGACGTGACGGCGGACGGCCAGCGTTTTCTCATCAACGCGATTGAAGAGCAAACGAGAGTGGCGCCAATCACGGTTGTCGTAAACTGGCCGGCTCTGTTGAGGAAATAAGGAGCCCGACGTCTTGACGTCCACTGCGCTCACGAAATTCGAGCCGGCACATGCGACATAGATGGTCTTGCTGTCGGGGCTGAACGTCACCATACTACCCCCGATTCACGCCTCCAAATGGAGATCCCTGCCATGCAACTGGTGAGGAACGTCGTGCCGGGTACCTTGGCTAAAGCCATCGCCGTGCTGGGAGCGGTCCTCCTGGGATGGCAAGCCGGCACCTCGACGCCATCGGCTCAGGTGTCGGGTGAAGCGATCTACCGCGAGCGCTGTGCCGGGTGCCACGACCAAGTCGGTCCGAGAATTCCGCACCGCGACGCGCTCCGGCAGATGTCGGCGTCGCGCGTCCTGAGATCGCTCGACTTTGGCGCGATGATGAGCGTTGCCTACCCGCTCCGGCGCGACGAGCGCGAGGCGGTCGCAGCGTACGTCGGAACGTCTGCGAGCGACCCGACGCCACAGGCGGCAGCCTTTTGTGGGAGCCGCACCCTCCAGCTCGCCGCGCGACCGAAAGTCCAATGGAACGGCTGGAGCCCGACCAATGCCAACACACGCTATCAGTCCGCCGAGGCAGCCGGCCTGTCCAGCGATTCGGTGAAACGTCTCGAGCTGAAATGGGCATTTGCGTTCGACGGCGACATCACCGCGTTTGCGCAGCCGAGCGTCTTGGACCGGGTGCTGTTCGTCGGCAGCGCGGGCGGCGTGGTCCACGCGATGAACGTGGAGTCCGGTTGTTTGTACTGGACGTTTCAAGCGAACGGACCGGTTCGATCCGCCCTGCTTGCTGTGCCCATCGGCCGGCGGCACGCGCTCCTCTTCAGCGACCAGGTGGGCTGGTTCTATTCCCTCGAAGCGGAAACGGGCAAGCTGACTCTGGCGAAAGAGGGTCGAGGACCACGAAGCCACGAGACTGACGGCTGCCCCTGTAGCTCACGACGGGATCGTCTTCGTGCCGACGGCATCGTGGGAAGAGACCCGCGCAACCGGCCCGGCCTATCCCTGCTGCACGTTTCGGGGCAGCGTCAGCGCTCTGCGGGTTCGTGACGGATCGCTCGTGTGGAAGCGGTACACGATTGCGGAAGATCCCAAGCCAACCGGGAACAATCGCGTCGGGACACCGCAGTGGGGCCCTTCCGGCGCCGGCATCTGGGCGTCGCCCACGCTCGACGTGAAGCGCGGTCTGCTGTACGTCACGACTGGCGACAACTATTCGACACCAGCCACGAACACGAGCGACGCGGTCATGGCGCTCGACATGAAGACCGGACGCGTCGCGTGGACCCGGCAGGTGACGAGTGGTGATGCGTACAACTCTGCCTGCGGCGACAAGGGACCGAACTGTCCGCCGGAGAACGGCCCTGACTACGACTTCGGCTCGTCGGCGCTTCTCGTCAAGGGCGCGGGCGGCCGCGAGCTGGTGATTGCCGGCCAGAAATCGGGCGTGGTCACGGCGGTCGATCCGGACCGTCAAGGCGAAATCGTCTGGCAAACCCGCGTGGGACAGGGCGGCGTCACCGGCGGCGTTCAATGGGGCATGGCGAGCGACGGTCGCAACATCTACGCAGCGGTTTCCGACGTGGTGAGGATTCGAAGACCCGCCGATGCGCTGCAGCCGGCGCGGGTCGGTCTCAATTCCGAGATAGGGGGAGGTCTCACGGCTTTGCGCATCGAGACCGGTGAAAGGGTCTGGTACGCGCCTCCGGCTGCGGTTTGCGGCTCCAACCCCAATTGCAGTCCCGCACAATCCGCTGCGGTGACCGCTATTCCGGATGTCGTCTTTTCGGGATCAATAGATGGCCACCTTCGGGCCTTCTCGACCCGGGATGGCCAGGTGATCTGGGACTTCGACACGGCTCGCGAGTACGAAGCAGTCAACGGCGTGAAGGGCCGCGGCGGCTCGATCGACGGACCGGGTCCCGTCGTCGTCGGCGGCATCCTTTTCGTCAACTCAGGCTACCCGCGGTTCGGGGGCATGCCAGGCAACGTGCTCCTCGCGTTTGCGCCAGGGAAATAGGGCGTGCTGCAAGGTGCAACCGGCCTCATCATCCCGCAGGTGGTTGTGTTGCCGTCGCAACACAACTCGGATCGGGGATAGGGTGTTGGTAGCGCCTTCCTCTCAAGTCGAAACCTGCTTCACCGACGCGGTTGAACTGGTACGACTGATTCGCGCGCGCAAGCTGTCAGCTGTCGAGGTCATGACGGCGTGTCTCGCGCAGATTGCGCGCGTCAATCCAAAGGTAAACGCGATATGCACGCTGCTGGATGAAGATGAATTGCTTCGTCAGGCGAAAATCGCGGACGAGCGCGTGGGGCGCTCGGAGACGCTTGGCCCACTCCACGGGTTGCCGCATGTTGTGAAGGACCTTGTACCGACTGCCGGCATTCGGACGACCTACGGCTCGCCCATCTATCAAGACAATGTCCCGATAGACGATGCGCTCCTCGTGGAGCGGCTGAAGGCGGCGGGAGCCATCGTGATCGGCAAAACCAACACTCCGGAGTTCGGCGCTGGATCGCAGACGTTCAACCCTCTGTTCGGATTCACGAAGAATCCCTACGATCTGACAAAAACCTGCGGCGGCAGCAGCGGCGGTGCCGCCGTCTCGGTGGCCTGCGGCATGACACCGTTGGCGGATGGAAGCGACCTCGGCGGCTCTCTCAGAAACCCGCCGAGCTTCTGCAGCGTCGTCGGATTTCGACCGTCGATCGGTCGTGTCCCGGTTTGGCGCCCGCAGCCGATCTCTTCCAAATCCCAGGATGCGCAAATCCTCAAATTCTCAAATCCGCAAATTCTCAAATTCGACCTATCGGTCGACGGTCCAATCGCACGATCAGTTCGTGACGTGGCGCTCCTTTTGTCGATCATGGCTGGTCCCGATCCCCGCGACCCAACCGCCGTCGACGAACCAGGGGCGCTGTTTCGCGGTCCGCTCGGACGGGATTTCAGCGGCGTCCGGATTGCGTGGAGTCGCAATCTCGGGCGATATCCCGTCGAGCCTGTCGTCAACCAGGTCTGTGACAAGGCTCGTCACGTTTTTGCGGACTTGGGCTGCATCGTTGAAGACGATGAGCCCGATCTCGCTGACGCCGACGAAGCGTTTCAGACCTTGCGGGCGTGGACGTTTGCCCGGGATCGTGGCGACGACTACCGGCAGCATCGAGACTTGATGAAGGACACGGTCGTCTGGAACATCGAGCAAGGCTTGAAGCTGACGGCCGCAGATCTCGCAAAGGCCGAAGCGCAACGGGCGGCCCTGTGCCGACGCGCCCGCCAGTTCCTCGACCGTTACGAGTTTCTCGTGTTGCCCGTCTCGCAGGTGGCGCCGTTCCCGGTCGAGGTCGAGTGGGTGCGCGAACTCAACGGCGTGAGGATGAACACCTACATCGATTGGATGGGAACGTGCTACGCCATCTCGTTGACCGGACTACCGGCCCTCGCCGTGCCGTGCGGATTCACGCCGGATGGATTACCGATCGGTTTGCAGATCGTCGGTGGCCACCAGCGCGACCTCGAGGTGCTGAAGATTGGCCACGCGTTCGAGCAGGCGACGCAGATCGCAAGAAAATACAGACCGAACGTTCTGAATCTCTGACGTGCAAGGTGCAACGTGCGGCGTGCGATGCGCAAGGTGCTGACGTGCATTGGTGCGATGACTTCGAATGTGGTTGAAAGTTCGTTATTATCACATGATAATCAAGTCGCGTGTCGGAGGATCTGTGATGCACATTCATGAAGAAGTCCTCAAGGTGGCCAACGAAATCGCATCCGGACGGAACGATTGGACCTTCGGAGTCGCGGAAGCGGTCCGTCAGCTTCGTCATTTGAATGAGAGCTCGGTAAGGACCCACGTGGTCAGCCGATGTTGTATCAACGCTCCGAAGAATCACCTGCACAAGTGGGATTACTTCCGCAGGGTGGGCCGCGGGCGATATCAGATATTGCCTGCGCATAGGAAGACCAATGCTGCCCGAACCGTGCCGCCGAAGACCGCGCAAAGGGCCCAGCGTTCGAAGGCCAGCACGTCAGGTTCCACATCGCGTCGCGAGACGATTCACGCTGTGATCCAGAAGGATGGGACGACCTATGTGGCGGAGTGCCTGGAGCTGGCCGTCGTCACGCAGGGAGACACTCTGGATGAAGTTTTCGACAACCTGAAACAAGCGCTGGCCCTCCATTTGGAAGGCGAAGACCTGGCCACTCTCGGCCTTACCGATCACCCACGGCTTCAGCTGGTATACGACATCCCACTTGCCTCATGACACGACTCCGGCTGCTGGGGGGTAGAGAGGTCTTGCGGGCACTTGCGAGGTTTGAGTTTCGAGTGATGAAAATACGAGGAAGTCACGCCAAGCTTCGGCGCGTGACAGCGCATGGGGAAACGCAGACGCTGACCGTCCCACTCCACAAGAATCTCGCGCCCGGAACACTTCACGCGATTTACCGGCAGGCATTGAGATATGTCCCGCAGGACGATTTGAGACCGTGGTTCTTCAGTGACGATGAATAGGCGCGGCCAGATCTTGCCGAATGATCGCCAGGCAGCCGTGGCCAGCCTCCACCAAGGCTTCGGCGGTCCGCCGTAGCTTCAGCGAAGGCGGAAGGGCTGCGCTACATGACCTACCCGACTTACCCGACTTACCCGACCTACCCGACCTACCTGCCCTACCTGCCCGACCCGACCTACCCGACCTACCTGCCCTACCTGCCCTACCTGCCCTACCTGCCCTACTCTACGGAGCCTTGCACTCGAAATTGGCTGCGTCGCTGATGCTGCCCACGCCCTTGTACTTCGCCACCTGTGGATACGGACAGAGCGGACGCGTCATCTCCACTCGATTGTTCGTCACACGCGACGCCAGAAGCTGGGCCGGGGCAATCCCCGATTCGCGCCAGCGCTCGAGCGCCGCCACGTAGTTCACCTGACTGGGACCCGGGCCGCCGCCGCAGTGCTGCATGCCGGGCGCCATGAAGAGCCGCACCCAGTCGTCCTGTTTGGGTCCCATCTTCGCGAGCACGCTCGAGTAGTAGTTCACGGTGTTGCCCGCCGAAATCGCGGTGTCGTTCCAGCCGTGATAGAGGATGAGCTTTCCCCCGCGCGCTTTGAAGGCCTGCAAGTCTGGATTGACGGCGTTGACAATCGACCCAACCTTCTCATCGACGATCTTGAGGTCGCGATCGAGATCGAATGTTCGCCAATCCCAGTTCGCATCGCCGTACGCCACCTGAAAAGAGCCGACAGACACACCCGGTGCCTGCGTTCCCGCAAGCACGTTCCATCCGGTCTCGCTGCCCGGGTCCTTACCGGGAAAGACCAGCTCGCCGCTCTTTGTCTTCGCCGGCGCGTAGGTTCGCTTGACCGACTCGAGCTGTGCGGCGGTCAGACAGTTCTCGGCGTCGCCACCGCGACACAGCAGCGTGGAAGGATCGAAGCGACAGGTTCGCGGGTCGTTCAACAGACCGTCTTTCACCCCGTCCTGCGCGTCGCACGCGGCAACGACAGCCGCATTCAACATGTCGAGCTTCGCCCGTGGTACGGCGCTCGCCGCGTCCTTGAGCGTCGGAACCGCGACGCCGAGGTCGTACGCATGCAAGTGCGTCTGATAGTTGGCGGGAGCACCGGCAACGATACCGTCGAAGTCTTCCGGAAACTTCTGTGCCGACATCAGCCCCTGTCGTCCACCGGTCGAGCAACCGTTCCAGTCCGACAGCCGCGGACCGCAATCGTAGAAGGCCGTGACGATGGCTTTCGATTTGACGCTGGTCTCGTGGACCGCGCGGTAGGCAAAGTCGATGAGCTTTTCTGGATGTCCGATGGCGAAAAGCGCGTTCGCGCCTTTGTGTCCCGTGTCCGTCGATGCCGTTGCGTAGCCATCCTGCAGCGCGAGCGCCATCGCCGGATAGCTGATGACGCCGGCCCAGCCCCCATTGCCGACCATCTGGAATTTGCCGTTCCAGTTCTCCACGGGCAGCCAGACCTCCATCTCAATCGTGGAATCGGACGACGGCTTGAGGAGCGCGGCAACGCGGCAATGGGCGGGCAGCATGATCGGCTGAGGGGCGGGCGGTCCGCCGGCTCGACCCGCGGGCGGCGCGTCGGGAGCGGGTTGGCCGCCGCGACCGGCAGCTGGCGGCGGACCGCCACGTCCGGGTGCCGGAGGCGTGTACGGCCCTGCGGGCACCATCTCTGCGGCGGTGATCGTGGCGTCAGGCAGCGCCAGCGACTTGAGACCGTCGCAGGGAGTCGCCGCAGACAGCACCGTGGCGAGCATCAAAGTGGTGACCATGAGCGTTCCTCCTGCCCTTCCTGCCCTACCTTTTTTTCCACTGGCGCTGGGGCCCCTGTACCTTTTCAGAAGTCCCGTTTCGCCGATTACGATAAGGCCTGTGGTAGCTGTGGAAACCGTTCTGTGGTTTCCAAGGAGCTTGTGGGCGCGTTCTCTGCGTCCACAGCTCCGGCAGCTTCCACAGGCCCGCGACGCGCGGCACATGGCCGTTGCGTCACAACACTGAACGATTCGAGCTCGGTCGGCCGGTCGGGAGCGCCTGCGGGGCCCTGCGCTTTGAGCGCCTGGGGTGGATCTGCGCCCCGACCGGTACGGCCGTGGTGCACCTCCAGTGGGGAATCGCGCCTTGAGCGCCAGTACAGGGACGAGGACACACCACGGACGGCCGACAGCCACGGGAGACTCTGCCGATGACGGAACACTACGCCTGGTTGGTTGGGATTGATTGGGGGTACGCGACGCATCAGATCTGTTTGCTCGATGCGACCGGCCACCTCCACGACACGCGTCGCCTCGATCATGACATCGCGGCCCTCGACGCGTACATCACGTGGGTCTTGGCGCACACCGGCGTCCCGCCGGCGACTCTCGCGGTGGCCATCGAATCGCCGCGCGGCGCCCTCGTCGCGACGCTGCTCGAGCGGGGCTTCGCCGTGTACACCATCAACCCCAAGCAGCTCGATCGCTTTCGTGATCGGCACACGGCGGCTGGCGCAAAAGACGACCGGCGCGACGCGTGGGTGCTGGCCGATTCCCTGCGCACGGATCAGGCGGCGTTTCGCCGCGTGCCCGTTGCGGACCCCGTGGCCCTGCAGTTGCGGGAACTCGCCCACGCCGAGGCGGAGTGCGCGCGGGATCTGAGCCGCCTCACGAATCAGCTGCGCGACCAGGTCTACCGCATCGCGCCACCGTTGCTGCGCCTGTGCCCCGCCGCCGACGAGCCGTGGTTCTGGACCTTGTTGGAGCAGGCACCGACCCTTGCTGAGCAACAGCGGCTGGCGCGAACGCAGGTCCTGACGGTGTTGCGCACGCACCGCATTCGTCGTGTCACGGCGGCTGAGGTGCTCGCCGCCCTGCGGGCGCCGACCTTCGCCCTCGCGCCCGGCGTCGTCGAGGCGACGCGGGACACCCTGCAGATGCTGATCGCGCATCTGCGCTTCGTGGCCGCGCAGCGGAAACGCTGCGAACGGCGACAGGACGCCCTGTTGGCCGAATTGGGCGAGCGGCCAGCGTCTGAGGCGGAGCCAGGAGAGCACCGTGACGTGGAGATTCTCGCGTCCTTGCCGGGAGTCGGGAGAATGACGACCGTCGCGGTGCTCACGGAGGCCACTCAGCCGCTGGCCACTCAGGATTATGACGCATTGCGGACCCACATCGGCACCGCGCCGATCACCAAGGCCAGCGGCAAGCGGCGGCTGGTCCAGATGCGACGCGCCTGCAATACGCGGTTGCGCGCGGCCGCCTACCATTGGGGGCGAGTCAGCATCCAGCAGGACGCGCCGACGGCCGCGTACTCAAACAACTGCGTGCCCGCGGCCAGACACATGGCCGCGCCCTCCGCAGTGTGATCGACCGCTGGCTTCGGATTCTGGTCGCTATGCTTCGTCATCGCACGCTCTACGATCCGACTCGTTTTCTAATCTCCGTCCCGGTTCCGGCCTAATCCGGAGGAATTGACAAATGGTGGGGAATCCACCCCCAGCGCGAACTGACGCTGATGCCTCACCTCGGATTCCCATGTCCTCGGCTCGGCATGGCCGCAGGCGCTCCCTTCCCGCCCTTCCCTTTCCCGCCCATGCTCATCGAAAGCTGAGAAACGCAATCTTGTTCGCCGCCGATTGGGTAAACCACAGCTTGTCGACCAGACGATCAGGCGGCCGGCGATCGGACCCTGCCGTCAGGCCCGTCGGTCCACTGTTTGGCGTCGGGATCTCGAACTCCGTGATGACGCCGTCGGGCGTGACCCGTCCCAGCTTGCCGGCCTTGGTGAACCAGATATTGCGATCAGGGCCGACGGCGATGTTGATCGGCGAACCGTTCGCGCTCGGAATCGGAAACTCGGTCACTTTTCCGTCGAGCGTAATCCGTCCAACCCGGTTGCCGTCCACCACGCGATCGTCCATGCGCCCGTTGAGCTCGAGGAACCACATACTGCCGTCCGCTCCGGCGGTGATGTCGCCAGGTCCGCTGTCGGGCCGGGGCAGGGGGAATTCCGTGACCCTGCCGTCGAGCGTCATCCGGCCAATCTTGCTGGCGTGGAACTCGGAGAACCAGATGTTGCCGTCCGGGCCTGCTGCGAGCGCGCGTGGTCCGCTGTTAGGCGTCGGAATCGAGAACTCGGTGATGACGCCAGCCGGGGTAATTCGGCCTATTTTTCCGGCAGCAAACTCGCCGAACCACACGTTGCCGTCTCGCCCGAGTGCCGTGGCGCGCGGCTGGCTGTTCGGCGTCGGGATATCGAACTCCGTGATTTCGCCTGCCGCAGTGATGCGGCCGATCCGATTCCCGAGGTGTTCCGAGAACCAGAAGTTGCCGTCCGATCCGATGGTGATGATGCGAGGTGCGCTGCCCGGATGCGGAAGGTCGTACTCTTTAATCAATGTGCCGTCGGGCGCCATGCGGCCGATCCGGTTTCCGGTCGCTTCGGTGAACCAGAGCGTGCCGTCAGGTGCGAGCGCGATCGTCGTCGGGCCACTTCCGGGGTTGGCCAGGCTGAACTCGGTGACGCTGCCGTCGGTCTGCAGCGCCGGCCTGGCGGAGCCGGTCGAATTTTGCGGCGCGGCATGAAGCCATGCGGCGAAAGCTATGGTCATCATCATCAAGAAGTAGTTACGGACGAGCAACGGATCGAAGCGTCGCTTCGGGAGCCCCATGGCAGCGGTAAATTTGGTCGCGACGAGTATGAAAGTCAAGGCGCCTTGCTCGACATCGGCAGGCGGCGCTCAGCGATCTTGTTCTGTTCGAACGTCCGGGATGACGTCGGTCCATTTCGGTCGGGCCTGCGGAGTGGGGTCTTCGGAGCGAATGGCCTGAGCGCCGCAAGAGGTCGGTTTCTGAAACGCAACAGCTTTAAGCTAGGTATCCATCATGAATCCTTCTGCCAAAATTCGTTGGCGGCTCGTCCTGCTTGGCGGGTTCCTCGCCGAACTGGGGATTTTTGCGGTCATGCCGATCGCGTTGCAGTTCGGTGATCGGGCCCCACTCTATGTGATTCCTCCGACCTGTCTGGTCATGACGTTCTTGTTTGGCTTCTGGGTGGGACGAAAAGCCGGCTCACGACGTGTGCTGCACGGAACGTTGGTCGGCCTCGTGGCCGCGCTGATCTACATCGGGATGACCGTCGGCCAGAGCTTGCCGTTGGCGTACGTCGTGTCTCACTTTCTCAAAGTGCTCGGCGGGATGGCGGGTGGCTTTGCTGCCGAGCGGCAAGTTAGACGATCCGTAACCGACGACGTGGGACCTCGACAGGTCGCGTGACCAAGGTCACTTGGCAAAAGAGCTGAGTTGAAAAGCCTTACTTGCGTTAGATGCTAGGCGTTCTCTTCGGCCTCGCCTCCGCCTTGGTTTGGGGAGGCGGAGACTTCACTGGCGGTCTTGCCACTCGTCGCAACCATCCGCTACAAGTGCTGGTCGTCGCGTCACTCTCGGGCGTGATCGTGCTGCCCAGGGCTGATGGGTTTCTTGATCGGCGCTCCGGTCGGGGCCGCTATCGGCGGGATCCTCGGCTTCAAGTTTTTCTGATCGACCGCCTCGCGCACCTTCGCCGCCGATGGAGGATCGAGATGGTGAAAGGACTTGCCACGGTCATTTATCACGTGACGGATTTGAACCAGGCGAAGGCTCGGACGCTCATTTCGGACAGGGCCCCACCCGTTTGGCGCTCGTCTTCACCGTCGAGACCCCGCCTTGCGGGTCCTTCATGTTCGAGACCACCGAGAACGAATCGGTGCCGAAGGTCAGCTCTGATGTCCCCGTCATCCGCACATCGTCCTCAACGCAGGTCATCGTGAACGTCATCTTGTTGCCGGCCGTCTTGACGTCGGACAGCTTGCAGTTCTGCTCGGCCATCTCGGGCGCGTAGAAATCCACGAAGCCTTTCGCGTCCTTCACTTCCTCGGCTATGCAGTCGAGCCGCTTCTGCGGCTTGTCGAGGCCGGCTGCATCCAGCACCGCCTTTTGCGCCTCCTTGGGAAGAGCCAGATTCATTTCAATCGTGAACTGGTACTGGCCCGGCCGGACGGCAATCTGGCCTCCAGCAACGGGAACCGACAGGGCGATGACGAACAGAATCCTCGATACATGCATCAGAGATCTCCTTGTCCTGAACCACAAGATTCGCAACGGCTGCCGTTGTACCGTTGTCCAGCTTGATCACGTTGTGCCACGCCCTTGAAGAATAATCAACTCATCGTTTGGCCGTCCTCCTGGATATCGCGTCGTGCGTCCAGGGGCCTGTAGGTCGCCGAATCCGATCGTCGTCATGGGCCAGCCTTACCGCTCCCGCCATGACGTTGGATTCAGGGGCCCGCTTGGTTGTGGGCGAGATAGATGACCTCTCGCTTCCGTATCAGCGCGTCCGTGATCCATCCACCCAGGGCGCCCCAGAGTGCGCCGCCGATGGTGCCGACGACAGCGCCCTGACCGCATTCGACCCCTGAACGAGGACAGCCTGGTGAATCCGCAGTCCGACCCAGTCCAAATCCCACGAGGGCACCGGTTCCGAGCCCGATCAGCAGACCGTTTCGCACCGAGTCCCGACGCCGGCGGTCGATTCGTCTGACGCCGTCCACCGCGAACTCTCGACGAGTCTCCTCGACGGCAAGTGCCAACGCCGCATCTGAAAGCGTCGAGACTCGGCCCTTGGTTTCCCGACCTAACTCGTCAACGACATAGACAGTGTCCCCTACCGCCACCAGGACGCTGAGTTCGTGGAACGAGTGAGCGGGTCCCTGACCGCTCTCCGGCGCAAGAGACAAGGATGCAATCGGGAGTCCTGTGGTCTGCTGGTCGAACATCGGCTGGGTTGGCGGCACACTCAGTGGTTGCGCTGCGGTCGTGACGGCGAACGACAACGCGCCTGCGATCAGGACACACGCGGTTCGAATCATCGGCCCCTCCAGGCTGCTGGGAGTCCGCAAGCTATGCGATGACGTTCGTAGCGTCCTGAATGATTCGCTGAAAAAGACTGAACCGGTAGACCGGACAGGAACAATTCCTGTTGATCGAACCCTCAAAAAAGCGCAGGATCTTTGCGGGAGATCGGGGCCGTTTGGCTCTGACTTTCGGCGGCTCTTTGACAAGTGAAGACCAAGCGGAAAAGGAGGGTGCATGTCCACAGCACGATGTGTGGCTGGCTTTCTGCTTTCCTCGCCAGCGAGGTGATGAATGCAGCAGCCAGTCACCAATGTCGAATGGCGTGTAAATAGTCGGCAGACTATTTACGTTTCTATGACAATTGTGACTGGTGAAACAAATCGGGCGCAGCCCACGAAGGAGTCCACATTTCTTGAGAGATGTGCCAACGTAGCTGATGCTTTATTCAAGAATCATCAGGTTTGTGAGTTACATAACAGTTCTTCTCTACTTTGTTTTTTCTTCATCGACCTGTTCGTCGAAAGTATCTCCCAGCAAGAGCCCAGGATTACATCCTGGGCTCTTGTTTGTACATGTGCCTCCACGCGCTACTCAGGGCCTCGGGCTCTCGCGAGCACGCGTCCTTTCGTGTCGACTGAATAGGGTCCGGCGATGGTAATCGAACCCGCACAAGGCTTCCAGCCGTACGTCCCTGCAACCGATTCTCCGGCCGAGTTCACAGCGAAGGCCATCGTCATCGGGGTGATCTTCGGCGTGATTTTCGGCGCCTCCACGGTCTACTTCGGGACTGCGCGCCGGCCTGACGGTCTCGGCGTCGATCCCGATCGCCGTGCTCGCCATTTCGGTGCTCAAGAGGCTAGGCGGATCGACCATCCTCGAGAACAACATCGTGCAGACGATCGGCTCGGCCGGCGAATCGGTTGCGGGCGGCGTCGTCTTCACGATTCCCGCGCTGATCTTCCTGCTGCCGCACGGGCCGGCCTACTTCAACTACACGCAGATCCTGCTGCTGTCGTTTGCCGGCGGCATCCTCGGCGTGCTGATGATGGTGCCGCTGCGCCGGGCACTGATCGTGAAGGAGCACGGCGTGCTGCCCTATCCGGAAGGCACCGCGTGCGCCGAGGTCCTCGTCGCCGGCGAGCGCGGCGGCAAGCTGGCGGCGCTCGTCTTCAGCGGCCTCGGCATCGGCGCCCTGTGGAAGGCGCTGTCGTGGATCTTCAACCTGTTCCGGACCGAGGTCGGCCATCCGTTCGCACGCACCAGACCAGTTTCCCAACGCGACGGTCAACATCGACATCTCGCCGGAATACATGGGCGTCGGCTACGTCATCGGCCCGCGCATCGCCGGGACGATGTTCGCGGGCGGTGTGCTGTCGTGGCTGGTGCTGCTGCCGTTGATGTCGATCATGGGCGCCGCCATCCCGACACCGTTCCCGCCGATCACGCCGGCGAACGCGCTCAATCCAGCCACCGGGCAGCCGTTCCTGATTTCAGAGATGAGCCCCGGACAAATCTGGAGCGCCTACATCCGCTACATCGGCGCGGGCGCCGTGCTCGCGGCGGGCCTCATCACGCTCGGCGCGGACGCTGCCGACGATCATTTCGTCGGCGCGCGGAGGGCTTGAAGGGTTTCGGCGCGTCGCGGGCGCGGAGCGTCAGCTGCGCACCGAGCGCGACATCCCGATGACGATCGTGCTGGCCGGCTCGCTGCGCGCTGGCCCTCTTCCTGAACGTGATGCCGGGCCTGCCGACGCAGGGCAACGTCCTCGTCGTCGGTCCTCGTCATCCTGTTCGGCTTCTTCTTCGCGACCGTGTCGTCGCGCATCACCGGGCTCATCGGATCGTCGTCGAATCCCATCTCCGGCATGACGATCGCGACGCTGATCATCACGTGCGTGATCTTCGTGGCGCTGGGCTGGAACGACAGCATCTACGCGCCGGTGGCATTGTCGGTCGGCGCCATCATCTGCATCGCCGCGGCCAACGCCGGCAACACGTCGCAGGATCTCAAGACCGGCTACATCGTCGGCGCGACGCCGATGTATCAGCAAATCGGTCTGGCCATCGGCGTGATCACTTCTTCGTTCGTCCATCGGCTGGACACTGCTCAGCCTGCATGAGACGTTCGGCATCGGGTCGCAGCAGGTGGCCGCGCCGCAGGCGACGCTGATGGCCACGCTCATCCGCGGCCTGCTCGATCAGCAGCTGCCGTGGGGGCTCGTGCTGGTCGGCGTGTTCATCGCGATCACGCTGGAGCTGTGCGGCATCCACTCGTTGTCGTTCGCCGTCGGCGTCCTATCTGCCGATCGCGACGACCGCGCCGATCTTCGTTGGCGGCCTCGTGCGGTGGTGGGTCGAGCGGAAGACGCGGCGTGACGTCGGATTCCGACATCAGCGCCGGCACGCTCTTCAGCTCGGGCCTGATCGCGGGCGGCTCGCTGGCAGGCATCCTGTTCGCGATTCTCGTCGGCACCGAACACGATCGGCCCGTTCCAGGCGGTCGGCAACGCGCTGCCGTTCCTCCACGGCGAGGACGCGATGGGCCAGATCCTCGGCGGACTGCTGTTCTTCGCGCTGGCGGTGATCCTGGCGAGGTTTGCGCAGCGGAAGCTGACGTACAGCCGCTAATCCGCATCCACGGCCCGGGCGCTTGCGTTCGAAGCGCGTCAGTAAACCGGACCTTGGCAATCCACTCCAATCCGGCACCGGCGAGCTCGTAGCCGATGTTCGAGCAGGAGAACACGACATCAGGCGGACGGATGAAGTGGTCATCACCGACGTCACGAGGTTGGTTGACGGCGCGGCGTGAAGCCACGTGGCGAAAGCTATGCTCATGACCCAGAAGTAGTTACGGACGAGCAACGGATCGATGCGTCGCTCCGGGAGCCACATCACAGCGTGATAAAATTTGGACGCAACCAGTATGAAAGTCAAGACACCGTTGTTGGTGTTTCCGGCCCTCTTCGCAACAGTTCTGTCGCTCGAAACAGGCCCCGCAACCGCGGCTCGATCCGATGTCGCGCCTGGAGCCCGTGAAAAGGCGACGCGATCTACCGCCGAGCCTTTTCTTCACAACCTCGCTGGCTCACAGTCTCCGGCCTCGACAACATCCTCCGATGGCGCTCTCATCGATCGATATTGCGTCACCTGTCACAGCGACCGTACCCGCACGGCGGGCCTCACACTCGAAAAGCGCGATCTGCAGCGGGTTTCTGAAGACGCCGAAGTCTGGGAAAAGGCGGTACGCAAGCTCCGCGGCGGCATGATGCCACCTCAAGGCATGCCGCGCCCTGCCCAGGCCAGCATCGACTCCCTGGTCTCGTTTCTGGAAACCTCCATCGATCGCACTGCGCTCGCCAAGCCCAATCCCGGCCGCTCGCCGCTCCATCGGCTCAATCGTGCAGAGTACACGAACGCCGTCCGCGACCTTCTCGCGCTCGACATCGACGCCACGACGCTGCTGCCGGCCGACGATGAGAGCAGCGGATTCGACAATATCGCCGACGTTTTGAAGGTGTCGCCTTCCCTCCTCGAGCAGTACCTGATTGCTTCGCGCAAGATCAGCAGCCTTGCGGTCGGCGATCCTGACGTCATCCCAGCGAGCCAGATGTACCGGGTTCCGCCCGATCGCTCGCAAGAAGATCACATCGAGGGATTGCCGCTCGGCACGCGCGGGGGCATCCTCGTTCACCACAATTTTCCGTTGGATGCCGACTACGACTTCAGCGTCGGCCTTCTTCAGAACATCGTCGGCTACATGCCCGGACTGGAGTGGCCGCACCAACTCGAGATCACCATCGACGGCGTCAGGGTGTTTCTGGCGCCGGTCGGTGGCGAGGAAGACAACAAGCTGTCAGACACGAACCTTGGTATCGCGAAGGATACGCTGGACAGCCGGCTGAGGACGCGGGTTGCGGTGAAGGCCGGACCCCACGCGGTTGGCGTCGCGTTCATCAGACGAAACTCCGCGGAATCCGACGAGCCGCTGCAACCATTCACACGCGACCTCGATTTGCAGAACATGAACGGCATCCCGTTGATCGAGCACATGCAGATTGCGGGGCCGTTCGATGTGACCGGCCGAGGCGACACACCGAGCCGTCGCCGAATCTTCGTGTGTCGACCGGACTCAGGCGCAAAGGGGCCCCCGCGAGACTTTAGCGAGCGGAGCGGCGCGGGGCTCGGGGGTCCCCGCAAGCGAAGCGAGCCGAGCGGGGCAAAGGGGCCCCCGCGAGTAGACAACGACGAGCGGGCATGCGCAACGAGAATCCTTTCGACGCTGGCCCGCCGCGCGTACCGGCAGCCTGTCTCGACGGGCGACGTTGAAACCCTGATGGGCTTCTACCTGGCAGGACGCCAAAAGGGAACCTTCGACGACGGCATCGAAAACGCGCTCCGGTTGATACTCGCCAGTCCGAAGTTTCTTTTCCGCGGAGAACCCGATCCTCAACGGGTCGCGCCGGGCACAGTGTATCCGGTCAGCGATCTGGAGATGGCCTCGCGGCTGTCCTTCTTTCTCTGGAGCAGCATTCCTGACGATCAGTTGTTGAACGTCGCGGCGCGGGGAAAGCTGACTGAACCGGCCGAGCTCGAGCGGCAGGTGCGGCGGATGTTGGCGGACCCGCGCTCGGAGGCGCTGGTCGACAATTTCGCCGCGCAGTGGCTCTTCTTGCGCAATCTCCAGAGCTTCGTCGCCGATCAGCAGGAGTTTCCGAATTTCGACGACAACCTGCGCGAGGCGTTCCGGCGCGAGACCGAGCTTTTCGTCGGCAGTGTCATTCGGGAAGACCGGAGCGTCATCGACCTGCTGGCGGCGAACTATACGTTTCTCAACGAGCGGTTGGCGCGCCATTACGGCATCCCGCACGTGTACGGCACCCAGTTCCGTCGCGTGACGATCCCGGATGAGAATCGTCGAGGCCTGCTTGGGCAGGGCAGCGTGTTGACCGTCACCTCCTATCCCAACCGGACATCGCCGGTGCTGCGCGGCAAGTGGATCCTGGACAACGTTCTCGGAACGCCGGCGCCTGCGCCGCCGCCAAACGTGCCCGACTTGAAGGAAGCCCGCGAGGGCGGGAAAGTCTTGTCGATGCGGGAGCGGATGGAAGAGCATCGAAGCAATCCGGGCTGCGCCACATGCCACAGGGTGATGGACCCGCTCGGATTCTCGCTCGAGAACTTCGACGCGACCGGCAAGTGGCGGACCAAGGAAGAGGCCGGCCTGGTGGAGGCGTCAGGGCGGCTTGCCGACGGCACTGAGGTTGACGGGCCGGTCGCGCTGCGTCGTGCGCTGCTGAAGCAGCCCGAATCGTTCGTCCGCACGGTGACCGAAAAGCTGCTGACGTACGCTCTCGGGCGTGGCCTCGAATACTACGATATGCCGGTGGTTCGAGATATCGCGCGTGACGCCTCCGCAGAGGACTATCATTTCTCGTCGCTGGTGATGGGAATCGTCAACAGCACACCTTTTCGGTTGAAAAGAGCGCAGGATGGTGAGAGGGGACCGTAGAGGGATTGAGAATTTGAGGATTTGAGGATCTAAGGATTTGAGGATCTGAAATCCTCAAATTCTCAAATCCTCAGATCCTTAAATTTAGGAGCTCGAGCGATGTTCATTACCAAGAAACGACTTCCCCGGCGGACGTTCCTGCGGGGCATGGGGGCCACGGTCGCGCTGCCGCTGCTGGACGCGATGGTGCCGGCCCGGACACTCCTCGCCAAGACTGCCGCGAATCCCGCCTCTCGCCTGGGCTTCGTCTACCTGCCCCACGGCGCGATCATGGACCAGTGGACGCCGGCCACGGAAGGCGCGGGATTCGAATTCTCTCCAATCCTGAAACCGCTCGAGCCGTTTCGGGATCAACTGAACGTCGTCAGCGGGCTGGGACATCGGGCCGCCGATACGACCGCCGTCCATTCGCTCAGTCCGACGACGTGGCTGAGCGGCGTTCGTCCGAAGCCGACACAGGGGGTCGACGCGTACGCCGGCGTGACGGCGGACCAGATCGCCGCGCAGCGCATCGGGCAGGACACACTGCTGCCCTCCATCGAGCTGGCAACCGAGGACCAGGCCGGCTTGATCGGCGCCTGCGATCGAGACTACGGCTGCATCTACATGAACACGCTCTCGTGGCGGACGCCCACGACGCCGATGCCGATGGAGATCAATCCACGCAAGGTGTTCGAGCGATTGTTCGGCCAGGGCGGAACCGCCGAGGACCGCCTCGCGCGAACCGAAGAGGACCGCAGTATCCTCGACGCCATCACGCAACAGATAGCCGAGCTGCAGCGCAGTCTTGGTCGCAAGGATCGGACGACGGTCAGTGACTACCTGGAGAGCGTTCGTGAAATCGAGCGACGGATCGTCGTGGCCGAGAAGGAGCAACATTCCGATCTGGCGCTGCCACCAGCCCCGGTAGGCATCCCGTTCTCGTTCGAGGAGCACATCAAGTTGATGTACGACTTGCTGGCGCTCGCCTATCAGACAAACATCACGCGCGTGGCCACGTTCATGGTGGCACGCGAGGAGAGCAACAAGATCTATCCGCAGATCGGCGTGCACGAAGGACACCACGCGACCTCGCACCATCAGAATCGGGCGGAGAAGATCGAAAAGCTCGTCAAGATTCAGCACTATCACATCGGACTCTTCGCGCAGTTCCTGGAGAAGCTGCGGTCGATTGAGGATGGCGACGGCTCGCTGCTCGACCACTCCCTCATCCTCTTCGGCAGCAACATGAGCAACAGCAACGCGCACAACCACTTCCCATTGCCGAATCTCGTTCTGGGAGGCGCCTCGGGGCAACAAGAAGGTGGACGCCACCTCAAATACCCCGACCACACGCCGATGACGAACTTGCTCTTGTCGGGTCCTGGACAAGGTTGGTATCCCGATGGAGACGTTGGGCGACAGCACAGGGGCGTTGGAGGGAGCGTGAACGAAAGTAAAAAGTCAAAAGTGGAAAGTGGAAAGTAAGTTGGAAAGTAGCGTCGCAGGAAGTGGAAAGTTAGCGCAGCCCTTCAGGGCTGCCCGTTGGAAGGACGAAGTGAAAAGGACGAAGGCAATCGGCCGGCAACTGGGAGCGTTTCTCCGATGGTCGCTCGTCGGCGCGCTTGCGACAGGAATCGTTGACGCCCGCGCTCATGCGGCCGAGACCACCCGATCAACTCCTGACCTTCGGTTGATCGAAGCCGTCAAGAACGCCGACGCCGCGGCCGCCGCGACGCTCCTGCGGCAACGCGTCAACGTGAATTCGGCCGAGCCCGACGGCACCACGGCGCTGCACTGGGCGGTCCGTCAAGGCAACCTGGAGCTCACCGACAAGCTGCTTCGGGCCGGCGCGGACGTCAAAGCTGCAAACCGGTACGGGATCACGGCGATCTACCTGGCCTGCGTCGACGGAAATGCCGCGTTGATCGAGCGGCTCTTGAAGGCCGGCGCGGACGCGAGCTTCGCTGGACCCGAAGGCGAAACCGCGTTGATGACCGCCGCGCGGACCGGCAACGTCGCGGCCGCGAAGGTCCTGCTCGCACACGGCGCGGTCGTCGACGCGCGCGAGCAGTGGCGCGGACAGACGGCGTTGATGTGGGCGGCGGCGCAGCGGCATCCCGGCATGGTCCAGGAGCTGATTGCCAGCGGCGCCGATGTGAACGCCCGTTCGGCAATTCAGAAATGGGAGCGTCAGACGACCGCGGAACCGCGCGAAAAGTGGCTTCCGCCGGGCGGCTTGACGCCTCTTTTGTTCGCCGCTCGCGAAGGATGCGTGGACTGTGCACGAATACTGGTCGAGTCGGGGGCCGCCGTGAACATGGCCGACCCCGACGGCATCAGCCCGCTCCTCTCGTCGGCAATCAATGGCCACTACGATGTCGCCGGGCTGCTGCTCGACAAGGGGGCCGACCCGAATATCGCCGACAGCACGGGAAGAACGCCGCTCTACGCCGCCGTCGATTTCAACACCATGCCCGCCTCGAATCGACCCATGCCGAAGGTCGTCGAGAATCGTCTGACCAGCCTCGATCTGATCCGGGCGCTGCTCGATCACGGCGCGAATCCGAACGCGCGGTTGAAGAAGCAGCAGCCCTACCGAACGAAGGTCGATCGCGGCAACGACACGATGCTGGGCGCGGGCACGACTCCGTTCCTGCGGGCCGCGAAAGCCGCCGACCTTGCCGCCATGAAGCTTCTGCTCGAGCGCGGCGCGGATCCCACGATCGCGAACGGCAGCGACACGGTCAACGACGTGAGCGCGGCCAACCGGCGCGCGGTAGGAGGCATCAATCCGTTGATGGCAGCGGCGGGGCTCGGCACGCGGGAAGAAGACACGACCGGTCGTCTCAAGACGGAAGCCGACGCCATCGAGGCGATCAGGATTTGCCTCGACCACGGCGTGGACGTCAACGCCGTCGACGGCCGAGGCCAGACCGCGTTACACGGCGCCGCCATTCAGGGCTACGACCAGATCGTCAAGTTTCTCGCCGAGCGCGGCGCCAGACTCGACGTCAAAGATGGCCGCGGCTTCACGCCACTCGATGCCGCGATGGGCCTGGCCGGCGGCTTTGGGTTCGGCGCCGCGACCGGCATTCCGCGGCCGGGCACGGCCGAACTGCTGCGCCAGCTCATGGCCGGACGCGCGACGGGCACGGACGCCGCCAAGCGCTAGGCTATTATCTTCTGAACCCTTGAATCCGTTTTGGAGGCCCGATGAGATCTGTGATTCGTACGTTCGTTCTCGCCGCCAGCGCGCTCGCGTTCACCAACTCGCCGGCTGCCGCGCAGGCCACCATCCACGGCGACCTGCTGAAGGACTGGTCCAGCATGCAAGGCATGATGACGGCGATCGCCAACGCGATGCCCGATGACAAGCTCGGCTTCAAACCCACGCCGGCCCAGCGCAGCTACGGCGAGCATATCCTGCACATCGCGCAGGTCAACCTGATGCTGATGCAGACGCTTGGCGCGAAGACCCCGGCGCCGCAGATCAACATGCAAGCAAAGACCAAGGCCGACATGGTCAAAGCGATGAACGACACGTTCGATTACGGCACCAAGGTCATCAACGAGTTCGACAACACCACCATCCAGGGCACTGTGAATGCGGCCTTCATGGGACCATCGACCCGCGCGAGAATATTGTTCTTTCTGCTCGGCCACACGTGGGACACGTACGGTCAAATGGCAGTGTATCTGCGGTTGAACAACGTCGTACCGCCGGCGAGTCAGCGACCGTAACCTCGTACCTGCGCCTGCCAATCACGAAGTCGCGAAGGTCACGAAGTATTTTGGTTGAGAGCACTGCGTGAGGGCGGGTCTTAAGACCCGCCCCTACTGCCCAGCCCCGATCTGCTCCACTCAAGCGCGGGTCTAACCACCGCCCGCACCCCCCTTCCTGCCCTACCTGCCCTTCCAGCCCTCCCTGCCCCTCCTGCCCCTTCCTGCCCTTCCTGCCCTAGTGACCTACCCGCCCTACCTGACCCACCCGACCTACCAGACCTCATTCCACGATGATCTGCCCGTACGCCCACGGATGCTCCTTGCAGTGGTAGACGTACGTTCCAGGTTTTTCGAACGTCTTGCCTCCGACGTCACCTGACCCGAGAGACTCCGTGGTCCACGAGCCGTCGTCGGCAACAATCGTGTGAATCATTCGTCCGTTGTTGCGCCACGTCACCTGTGTTCCAGCCTTGATGCGCGCGCGATACGGTGCGAACGCGTACTCGTCGGTGAAATAGCGAAAACCGGTAAACCCGTTGTCCCGCGCGAGAGACGACGTTTCGATTTGGCTCGTCTCGGTGATTTGACCCGTGAAGGGTTCCTGCGGCGGCCTGGTGAGCGGCGAGGCCGGCTGCCCAGTTCCTCCCAGCTTGAACGCCCACACATTCGCGCCGGCGATCGCCGCGATGTACTGCTCGCCGTCGATCTCGTAGCTGACCGACGGTCCACCGGCCGCGCCGACCTGGAATTGCCACAGCCGATTTCCCGACTTTGCGTCGTACGCTTCGATATTGCCGTCCCCTGAACCCTGAAACAGCAGTCCGCCAGCGGTCGTCATCGCTCCGCTCGGACGACCCGTCCGGAATTCCTTCTTCCAGACGATCTTGTTGGTGCGACTGTCGATTGCCGCCAGCACACCGTAGCCAAGGCTGGTGATGCCGGGAACCCGCGAGCTCCAGGCGTTGCTGAAAAAGTGCGGATCCTCCGCGCGACGGAGCCAACTCAATCCGGCGGCGCCTGTCGCATAGAAGTAGCCGGTCTGGGGACTGTACGACATCGGGGCGACGCGCATCCCGTAGTTCGGGGCCAGCAGGTTCGGCTTCTGGACGGATGCAGCCGTGAAAAAGCATCCGATGTCGAAGCCTTTCGGCGTCGCCTGCTTTTTCCACCCGTCGCAATCCGGCAACACCCGATCGGCGCCGGCCGGAAACGGCTGCGTCGCCGCAGTCTTCTGAAACGCGTCCTGCGGCACCGGGCGATCCTCGACTTTCGTCAGCGGCCTGCCGGTCTCACGATCCAACATGAACAGGTAGCCATCCGCCCGCATGGCGGCGATCGCCTTGCGCGGGCGTCCTTCGATCTGTGTGTCGTACAGGACTGGCGCAATCGAGATATCGCCCTCCCAGATGTCGTGGCGAATGACCTGGTAGTGCCAGCGGGCCTTGCCGGTTTTGGCGTCGAGCGCGACGACCGAGCATAAATAGAGGTTGTCGCCGGCCCGCCCTTCGCCGCCAAGCTGGGGAACGCCGTTGCCCGTGACGTAGTACACCAATCCCAGGTCGGGATCGGCCGCTCCAACCAGCCAGACCGCACCGCCGCCCCGCTTCCAGCTCTCGTTTCGCGGCCACGTCTCATGCCCCTTCTCGCCGTCGCCGGGAATCGCGAAAAACCGCCAGGCCTCCTTGCCGGTCTTGGGATCCAGCGCAACGACCTGGCCGCGCCAGCCGTTGTCGGCGCTCAAGCCGACGGACACGAGGCCGCCCGCGTACAGCGGGGCGCCTGATACGACCTGACCTTTGTCACGCGGGTTGTCCCCGATGTACTGGTTCCACGCGAGCGTTCCGGTCTTCTGGTTCAGCGCGATGACGCGAGCATTCGACAGGCCGACGAACACCAGCCCTTCGGCAACCGCCACGCCCTCACGTGCCGGGGATCCCAAGCCGTCCAGAACGGGCGCCTGCCCTCGGCCGCCCCCACCCTGAAACCGCCACACTGTCGCGCCGGTTTTCGCGTTGAGGGCATACACGGACGGCGGCACGGTGACGAACATCAAACCGTCCTTGACGACGAGCATTGCGCGCGAGGACGCGGTCTGATCGAATTTCTGAGAGATCCAGGCGCCGCCCAACCTGGTCACGTTTTCCGGGGTGATGTAACCGAGAGTGGAGTGGCGCGAGTTTGCCCAATCGCCACCGACTGTCAGCCATTCCGTCACTGGAGACTGTGCATCCACGTGAGGTTGCACGACGACGACGGCCGACAGCGCTGCGAACGCCAGAGTCAAGACTGATAGCCTGCAACGATGGTGATTCATAAGGCCACCCTCGAAAGTTTGGCGCGAGATTACAGCAGATTCGGGTAGATCGCCATCGGGGGTATCAGGCTTCAGGCTTCAGGCTTCAGGCTTCGGCTCAGGCTTCAGGCTTCAGGCTTCAGGCTTCAGGCTTCAGGCTAGGCTCAGGCTTCAGGCTTCAGCGTTCAGACCCGCATCCGGCTAAAGCTGATTGCGCTCAACTACTGATGGCTGATCGCTCAGGCCGGCTAACTGATCAAGCTAGCTGATAGCTGATGACTGATAGTTGATGACTGATAACTGATTCGCCGGAAGCTGGAAGCTGGAAGCTGGAAGCTGATTGATAGCTGATAGCTGATGAATGCCGCTGTCAGAATTACTAGTGAAGCCGTGTGCACTGCTGCTAACGGAACCGGTCGGTCCGCCCGATAGACCGACGGTCCGGCATGATCATCGAGGTCGAACCATCAACGTTCCGCGTCGAGAAGTCGAGGGCGGACGCTCTTCTGACGCTGTCGCACGGTCAGTCGGTTCGCGGTTACTTCTTCGTCGCCCGGGCGAGCGCACGATCGGACGGCCCCGAGCTCGTCGGCGAACTCTTGAACACCGAAACGGGCTTTTTCCCTTTCGAGGTTCACGACGACTCCGGCCCCTCACGGACGGTGTTGTTCAACCGTCGCCATGTCGTCACCGTCTCCCTCCCTGACGACGAGGCGCGTCGCGACCCTGGATACGAGGTGGCCAGGCAGCGGCTCATCTCGGTCCTGCTTTCGATCGGCACTCGCATTGTCGGATCGGTCCGGGTCTATCGGCCCGAGGGCCGGGATCGACTCAGCGACTGGGCCCGCCAGCCGGAAGTCTTTCGCTACATCGAAACCGACACCGTGACGATGTTGATCAATACCGCTCACATCATTCAGGTACAGAGGTCTCCGAGGATGCCTGACGCACCGGCGATCGACGGCCTGTTCCACGCGATGTGCGCCGCCGGCGCATCAGATCTTCATCTTTCAGTCGATTCGCCGCCGATCGTCCGGAAAGACGGTCGATTGCAGCCGCTCGATCCCTCGGCCACGCCGCTGCTCGCAGAGGACCTCGTCGGGTTGCTGACGCCGATCATGCCCGAGCGGAACCGGGTGGAATTCGGCGCTCGGCACGACACCGACTTTGCCTACGAGATTACGGGGCTGGCCCGGTTTCGAGCCAACGCGTTCGTCGACCGCAAAGGTCCCGGCGCCGTGTTTCGCGTGATTCCGTCGAACATCCTCACCGCCGAGCAGCTCGGGCTGTCGCAGCACATCCTGCAGCTCTGCCAGCTCAACAAGGGCCTCGTGCTCGTCACCGGACCAACCGGCTCCGGCAAGTCGACCACGTTGTGCGCGATGATCGACCACGTCAATCGCACACGGCACGACCACATCATCACGATCGAGGATCCGATCGAGTTCGTTCATCCGAACAAGCAGTGCCTGATCAATCAACGCGAGGTCCGCACGCACACCGACTCGTTCAGGGACGCCCTTCGCGCAGCCTTGCGGGAGGACCCCGACATTCTGCTCGTGGGCGAGCTGCGCGATCTCGAAACTGTCGCCATCGCCATCGAGACAGCCGAGACGGGCCATCTCGTCTTCGGCACGCTTCATACCACGACCGCGGCATCGACGATCGACCGGGTGATCGATCAGTTTCCCGCCGATCGACAGGCGCAGATCCGGATCATGCTGTCGGAATCGCTGCGCGGCGTCATCGCCCAGACGCTCTGTCGCAAGATCGGCGGCGGTCGCGTCGCGGCGCTGGAGGTCCTCATCGCCACGCAGGCCGTCAGCAACCTGATTCGCGAGGGCAAGACCTTCCAAATCCCGTCGATGATGCAGGTCGGCCGCGCCGTGGGGATGGTCAGCCTGAACGACGCGTTGATGGATTTGGTGACCCGAAAGCTCGTGGCTCCGGATGAAGCACATGCCAAGGCGGTCGACAAGACTGGATTCGAAGCGTTGCTGAAGCGCGCCGGCCTCGACGCCCGCCCACGACCGCAAGCCGCAGCCGTCTGACCGATGAGCCACTCTCACCTGCCCCGCGGCCGCGTGCTCGTGGTGGACGACGAAGCTGCGAACCGCAAGCTGCTCGTCCGGCTTCTGACTCGCGACGGCTACGAGACCGATACTGCTGCCAACGGCGACGAGGCGCTGCGGGCGCTCGAGCGGGCGAAACCCGATCTCGTGCTGCTCGACATCGAGATGCCTGCCCTCGACGGCTTCGAGGTGTGCGCGCGAATCAAACAGCGACCCGACACGCGCCTCCTGCCCATCGTCCTGGTCACGGGACTCGGAGACCGGGAGCGGCGCATCCGCGGGATTCGGGCCGGGTGCGACGACTTCATCACCAAGCCGTTCGACTCCGAAGAGTTGAAGGCGCGCGTCAAATCATTGATTCGTCTCAAGCAGTACACCGACGACCTGGATTCGGCCGAAGCGATTCTTCGAAGCCTGGCCCTGACTATCGAGGCGCGCGATGCGTATACGCAGGAGCATTGCGATCGGCTGGCCTCGGTACTCGGTCGAGCTTGGCCGACACCTGGGGCTTCCGGTCGAAGACCTGGCGGCCCTTCAACGCGGCGGCTATCTGCACGACATCGGAAAAATCGGCATCCCCGATGCGCTGCTGCTGAAGCCCGCGAAGCTGACGCCGGCGGAATTCGAGCTGATGAAGCAGCATACCGTCATCGGCGATCGCCTCTGCGGCGAGCTTCGGTCGTTGAAGCTCGTTCGACAGATCGTGCGTCACCATCACGAGCGGTTCGATGGCAGCGGCTACCCCGACGGGCTGCGTGGCGACGAGATTCCTCTGCTCGCCCAAATCGTCGGCATCGCCGATCTCTACGACGCGATGACGACGGATCGGCCGTATCGCCGGGCATTGACGCAAGACGAGGCGTTTGACGCGCTGGTCGACGAAGCCGCACGAGGCCAGCGTCGTCCGGACCTGGTGGAGCTCTTCATCTCGCTCGCCCGGGACGGTGAATTCGTCCGCGCTCTGCAGCCGTGGTCGCGCGGATCGGGACCGGACTCGATACACATCGCGGCGGCCGCACCGGCGGGCCCTCGCTTCACGAACTCGGCTTCTCAGTCGGAGCCGGAAGGCGTCGCGCGGATCGGGGCCGGACTCTGAATACTATCGCTCGGGGTCAGGTCGCTGCGTCGTGGGGTCGGAGTTCGCCGGCTTCCGGCTACTTGCCGACCATGTGCTGAGCATCCTTCTCGTTCTCTTCGCAGATGAACTCGAGCAGCTCCGTGTCAGCCTGCAGCACGAACTCGGCGAAGATCGACCACGGACGTGTGTACATCTTCGGATCGTCGATGATCATCTCCATGTCCATGTGGCCGAAGTCGCGGCGCCGGAATCGTTCGGTGAGATGCAAGGCGTCGCTTTCGGGGTGTCCCGCCTGGTCGAGCCACGCTTTGCCGTTGAATCCAATCGTGTCGATGACAAACGTGTCGCCTTCCCATGTGCCAATCGAGAACCCTTGCCAGGACGGCCAGTCGATGACCCGCGGATGCGGCCGGCCGTCCGTGAGCACCTGGCGATACGTTGTTCGCGATTCGTAGAGAATCAACGTCAATCCCGGCGTCTGGACGAACTTCAACGGCGTGGCGAGCGTCGCTCGGACGGGCAAGCCGGTCGGCAGGCAGCGAGCGCTGGGATCGTCTTTCGAGTTGTTCGCTCGGCGTTCGTCGAAGAGCGCTTTGGCCGCGGGCTGGAAGGGAATGTTCTCTCCGGGCTTCAACCCGAGGGCGATGTTGAATCTCGGCCGCGTCGACAGCCAGATTCCGGACAGGTCCGGCTTGCCGTCAGCGGTTCGTGGCACGGGTGCAGACAGGTTGGGTTTGCCGTCCGGCGTTCGTGGAATACCTGGCGTCGGGTACTCATGCCATTGAGCCACAGCGCCCAGCGCAGTCGCAGCCGCCATCACGATCGCCGCCGTCGCGAAGGAGGCTCTCATCGGCTTGTCTGCGGGCAATTTGAGGTTCCGGTGCCCCCGGGCCCCGATGTTCCGGCAAACACGCACCGGCCGTCCGGCAGGGCAAACGAAATCGCATTCGCAAGATTCGACCCGTTCTTGGCTCTCGAGCCGTAGACGGTGACGCGGTCTCCAACCTTCAACGACGTGGGTTTCCACCCCTGCCGGTAGAGCACGTTCGGTGCGCCGCCTTCGACCGCCCAATTCGCGACCTTGCCGTTTTCGTCTTCGGCATCGATGTAGAAGTAGGTGTGCGGGTTCATCCACTCGACCTTGGTGATCGTCCCCTTCAGCGTCACCGGCTTCTTGGAATCGAACTCCGCCTCGAACGAATGGTGTGCGACGGCCGTGGCAACAGTCGAGAGTGCAGCAAAGCCCACCGCAAGGACGAGATTGCGCGAGTTGCGTCTCATGGCACGACCTCCGGCGCTTTCGGGGAAACGAGGCCTCTCGAGTAGCGAACAGGCTATCGGTGCACTGGCGCGAAGTCAATTTTGTCGCGGTGTCGGGTCGCGGCCGTCCGGCGATCGGACGCGTCACGCGGATATTTCACCGGCGATTCCTCGTCGGCAAGCTTGCCGGGCATTCTTCGCGCCGTACTTTCAGGCCCTCCCGGCCAACTCGAGAGTCCTGAAGCTAGCTCAGCCATTTCTTGGTTACTCGTTTTCCGCTGTACTCATACGGCCAATAGGTATAAGCTGATACCCTTTCACTCTCTGTTCCGGATGAGTTGGCCATCGTCCGGAAATATGAGGCCGATCTGTAGATGCCCTCGGATTCTGGTCCGGCCTTACCAACGGCGACGCTCCCCCCCGAAGTACTTGGTGCGCCCGGGAACGACTTGCCCGCGCTCACGACGCAGGCGTCTCAAAGCGTCGAAGTCGTTCCGACAGGAAGCCGCGAGGCCGGCGCCCAAGCTCTCCGGTCGACGGAAAGCGACGACGTACTCGCGCTCTTTCCCGACGAGCCTGGCGCGCCGGTCGTCCCGTACACGGTACCGGTCCACGCGGTTGCTCCAAAGGAATTGCACGAGAACGGGCCGGAAACCGAGATCGTGCTCAAGCAACTGGTGTCGCGCACAGGAGCCTTGAAGCGGCGTCTCGACGAGCTCCAGGAAGTCGCCGAGAAGCTCGCCGGTGAGTACCACAAGATCCAAGAGGCTTCGAGCGAAACGGCCGCAACCTTGACCGGGAAATGCCTGCACGTGGAGGAGGCTTCGCGTGAGGTGGCCGCACGATTCAGCGAGGATTATCGCAAAGTCGACGTGGTCTCGCGCGAGGCCGAGCAGCGGAGTGCGACGGCCGTAGAGACGCTCAAGCAGATCGAGAAAAGCCTCGCCGAGCTGACGCTGCTTCACGACCTCGCGAAAACCGAGGAGCGACTTGCCGCGCTCGACCAACTGAGCGGCGAGTTGACCGAAAAGCTTCGGCGAAAGGCCAAGAACAGAACCGAGGCCATCGAAACAGTGCTCCAGCAGTTGCACGCTGCCGTAGGAATCGTGGCAATCGGGTTGGTTCGGTTCGGCAGGTTCACCCGACATTGGTTGGTGGTCCTGTGGGGCAAGACGTCGATCGCGCTGGCCACCTTCGCCCGTCATGCGGGACATGTGGCGACGGTTTCCCTGCGTGAAGCGACGAGCGCGCTGGCTGGCGTCGGCGGCCAGGTTCAACACTGGCTGGCGATCCTCGAACGCGAGGCGCCGCGGGCCTTCAGCCGCTTTCAGGTCAGTCCGGCGCCAAAAGGGCCCCAGGGACACATTGCACGTCGGTCGACCCACCCTTCCGCCGACAACCGCGCAGAAGCGAGAGCGCTCGCGACAGTGCCGCCGAATCCCGACGTCCCAAGGCTCACTCAGATGATGCCATTTCGCGGGGCTGTCCTTTTGGGACTCGGCATCCTCGCGTTGCTGGGTTTTTTCTTCGTGTCACGGTCGCTGGGAGAGACCGATCAAAACGACGCGCGACTCGCGGCAGCACACCCACCGGCCTTGACAGGTTCGCCGCTTGATCTGCCTCTTATGGTCTTGCCGCGCGCGAGGCAGATCGCCGTCATATCCGTTCAGCAGCCGACGAAAGCCGGGCCGACAATGGTGGGAACGGCAGGGGCGACTGCAAGAGCGGTTAACCTGCGGGCGCAGTCACCCAAGCAACCGGTCCAGCCACGGAAGCAGCCTGCAACAGTTAAGCAGCCCGTTCCCGCGAGGCAGCCGGTACAAGCTGCGCAGCCGAAGCAGCCAGTCCAGGCCGGCAGATTCGTCGGAACCCTCGAGATCACCTCGGATCCTCCTGGAGCGGCGGTCCTCGTCGATCGCAGACGGGTTGGACAGACACCGATCGAAGTGTCGGAGCTTCAATCTGGTTCGCACGTCATATGGATCGAGCGCTCCGGGTATCTGCGCTGGACCACCGCCGTCCATGTCTCCGCTGACAAGCTCACACGAGTGAGCGCCCGGCTCGAGCGAGAGCCCAGTCCATAGTTCCGCAGGCCTGTCCGCCTCCGCGCTTTGCGCTACGGCGAGACCTCGCCAAAGCTCGCCTGGTTTCTTCGACGCGAGCGAAGGCGGGAAGGCCTGCGCTACATCCTGAAGTATCCGCTCGCCGCCCGCGTGGCATGCGCCTGGGTGCGGCTCATCCTGTCGAGTGTGACTTATGTCCTGATGCTCTACTCAGCGCTTTAAGGGCCTTTAAGGGCCGCTGTCGTAACGTAGCGCAGCTCCTTCAGGGCTGCTGTATTGTGAGAAGATATCCCTCAGAGTTCCACGCTTTGCGTTCTTGAGGAGCTGTCATGAAGCGAGTGTCGACGATGGTGCTGGCGGGCCTGATCGTGGTGTGCGGGCTCGGCGTTCGGGCGCAGGATGGGGCGCGAAAATTCGTGCCGGTCACCGACGCGATGCTGCAGAAACCGAGCGCCGGTGACTGGATGATGTGGCGCCGCACGCTCGATGGCTGGGGCTTCAGCCCGCTCGATCAGATCAATCGCGACAACGTCTCGCAGTTGCGGATGGTCTGGACGCGCGGCATGGCCCAAGGGAACATCGAGGCGACGCCGCTCGTGTACGACGGGGTGATGTACCTTCCGAACCCGGGCGACCTGATCCAGGCGATCGACGCCAAGTCGGGCGATCTGCTCTGGGACTACCAGCGCAAGCTGGCGGAGGGCGCGCGACGCTCCACGAAGCGGAACATCGCCATCTACGGCAACACCATCATCAGCACCAGCCAGGACAACCAGGTCTACGCGCTCGACGCCCAGACAGGAAAGCTGGCGTGGGAAACACCTGTCCTCGACCCGACCAAACCGGCGAACGCGAGCTCGGGGCCGATCATCGCGAATGGCAAGGTGATCGCCGGCCGGCAATGCCAGCCTGGCGCGACGCACGAGGGATGCGTGATCACGGCCCACGATGCGAAGACTGGGAAGGAGCTCTGGCGCGCGCGCACCATCCCCAGACCGGGTGAACCCGGTGACGAGACGTGGGGCGGTGTGCCCATGGAGCAGCGATGGCACGTCGGCACGTGGATGGTGCCGAGCTACGACCCCGAGCTGAATCTCATCTATATCGGCACGTCGGTGACGATCCCTGCGCCGAAATTCATCCTCGGTGGCAACGACATGAAGCACCTCTATCACAACTGCACGCTGGCGCTGAATGCCGACACCGGCAAGATCGTGTGGTACTACCAGCACATCGTCGACCATTGGGACCTCGATCATCCGTTCGAGCGAATCCTCGTCGATACCGCGGTCGCGCCCAATCCGCGTGACGTGATGTGGATCAACCCGAAGGTCAGGGCCGGCGAACGCCGGAAGGTGATCACCGGTATTCCAGGCAAGACCGGCCTCGTCTACACGCTGGATCGACAGACGGGCGAATTCCTCTGGGCCCGGCCCACCGTGGCGCAGAACGTCGTCAGCACGATCGATGGCAACGGCGCGGTCACCGTCAATCGCGAGTCGCTGTTCACGAAAATCAACGAAGAAAAAGTCATCTGCCCGGGCAGCAACGGCGGCAAGAACTGGCCGGCCGGCGCGTACAGCCCGCTGACGAACACGATGTACATGCCGCTGCAGAACATGTGCATGACGGCCACGACCACGACCGACCAGCGCGATCCGACGAAGGTCTACGGAATCAACATGCCGGGCCAGATTGCTCCCGGTACCGATAAGGTGGGCACCGTGTGGGCCATCTCCGCGGAAACCGGTCAGACCCTCTGGAAGCACGAACAACGGGCGGGCACGATGTCACTCGTCGCAACCGGCGGTGGGCTCGTCTTCGGCGGCGACGCCAACGGCCGGTTCAAGGCCTACGACGACAAGACCGGCAGAGTGCTCTGGGAGATGAATCTCGGATCACCTGTGAGCGGCTTCCCTGTCACCTTTGCAGTCGGCGGCAAGCAGTACGTGGCGGTGCCGACCGGACCCTCGCTTTCGGCCGGCTCCGACGGACGAATGACGCCTGAGTTGAGGCCGAGCAACAGCCCCGCGGTGTACGTGTTCGCGCTGCCTTAGCACGAATCAGCGCCATGAGTGGCCCGATGCGGAGGACCCCATCGGGCCCTCTTCATCCTGACACCCACCATGGTCGGAGAGCAGCGGCCGCCGGCAACTGAAAGCGCCAAGCCTGTCGACGATCATCGGCGCCAGATCCTGCTGGCCGAGTTCACAGCCCTACGACAGGAGATTAGCGCGCTCCTGACGCTTCAAGGTCAGATCCTGAACTTTGGCGTGGTCGTGTTCGGCTTGATCGCAGGGTTGATGGCGCGCGAAGAGTCCAGGCGCTATGTGTCACTGTTTCCCATCCCGTTCGCGGTCCTGGGCCTTCTCTACGTCGACGTGGGGGCTCGGATCATGCGAGCCGCCCGCTATATTCATCGCAACATCCGGCCCGGGCTCATCGCATTGGCGAATGAGCAAATCCTCGAGTGGGAGGCCTACATCCGGCAGAAACATCCCGGCAAGCTTCTGATGGGTACGCTGGATCATCTGCGGTGGCTGTCGTTCCTCTTGCCTGCCGGGGCCTTCACTGTGCAGGCGGCGCGAGCGGCCGAGAACGGCCTGCGCTCCCCATGGGTGCTGATCGATGTCTTGTTCACGGTCATCTATCTCGGGACGGCGTTGTGGGTCGCACTCGTCATGTCCAAGAGCGTCACGCAGCCATGAGACTCGCGGACCTCCCCCCGCTTACCGGGCAGAACCTCCACGAAATCATTCCATGCGTGGAGGACGAATTCTCCCGGCACGGGACCCTCAACATCCCCCGGCTGCCCCGTGGTGTCCATGCCGCGAGCAGCGGACATGCGTCCACGTCGGCCAGCGGCTACCAGCACGCGTGGGTCCGGGACAACATGTGGGTGGCCTACTCCTTGTGGTACTGCGGGGATGCCTCTTCAGCGCTGGCGACGGTGCGCAGCATCGAAGCCTTTCTCCAGACACAGATGCCGCGAATGAAGGCGATCATCGACAAGCCGGGCCTGAAGGACGACGTCCAGCAGCGTCCCCACGTCCGGTTCGATGCGGAGGCGCTTTCAGAGGTGGGCAACTGGGCCCATGCGCAAAACGACGCGCTCGCGTATGCGATGTGGATGCGATTGCGGCTGACCGACAATGAAGCGCTGGATTCGACGGAATCCGAGTTGTGGGATCTGCTCGCGCGCTACTTTGGCGCGATCGAGTACTGGTCCGACCTGGACAGCGGCGCATGGGAGGAATCGAGAAAGGTCAACGCGTCCAGTGTCGGAGCGGTCCTCGCGGCGCTGATGGCCCTGAGCGACCATCGAAAGGCGGTTGGACCATTCGGCGAGCTCGATGACGGTGATTTGGAGCGCTGGATAGAGCACGGCCGGTCGGCGCTCGATAAGAGCCTCCCTTTCGAGTCGCCGCCGGTGCGCAAGACCGACGCGGCGCTGCTCTTCCTGATCCATCCCCTGGCGGTCGTCCGCGATCGCCGAACGGAGGATTTGATCCTGTCGCTGGTGCGCGCGCGGCTGAAGGGGCACACCGGTATCCGCCGCTATATCGGGGATTCGTACTTCTGTCAGGACTACGACGAATGGTTTTCGCCGACGGAACGTACGGGGGATTTCAGCCGCCGGCTCGACGTGCGTGATGAGCTGCTTCGTGCGGGATGCGAGGCTCAGTGGTGCGTATTCGACCCGATTGTCTCGACCATCTACGCCACGCGCTTTCGGCAGGACCGCAATCGGAAGGACCTCCTGGACGCGCAGCTCCACTATTTCGGTCGGGCGCTGACGCAGCTGACGCCGGACAACCAGTGCCCCGAGCTGTACTACTTGAAAGGGGACGACTGGATTCCGAACGAGCACACGCCGCTGGCGTGGACTCAGGCCAACATGGCCGTGGCTCTGCACGCGCTGAAGAAGAATACCGGGATGCCCTGACCCGCACGGGGCGGGACAGGCCGGGACCCACCGCCGCCCGGGACGTCAAACTACTGTCAACAACAGGAGAGACGCAATCAGCGCCGCATGGAGCACCTCTTAACTGACAGCTGACAGCTGATAGCTGATAGCTGTCAGCTTTCAGACTTCAGACTCCCAGCTCCCCACCAGAGCCTCACACGATTATCGCCCACGCCATCTGTCGTCAGTGGTGGCATAGAGCGTCAGCGGAACCCTCACAAAGCGCCGCTGAGGCCCAGCCCGCTGGTGCTTGAGAAGACGTGGGTTACCGAGATGATTCTGCTCGAGTGCCCCGACGAGGGGTCTCATTGGCGCGTGAGCTGGACGTCGAAGGTCCCTGAACCCCGCAGCAAATGGGAGTCGACCGGAGTAGACGCTTCGCGGTATCCCGCCTGGGCCACCCAGAGGAACAGGCCAAGGCCAGCATCAGTGACGCCGCACAGCAGATATCGACCAGCCCCGTCGCTTATTGTCGTCGCTGACGGACCCCATCCGTTTCCGCCGCTGAAGTCTCCGACGACCGTCGCGCCCGCAATCGGCCGAATACCCTCCGGCGTTCGTTCGAAAACGAGTCCTGAAAGGGTCGGTTGAACGACTGGCATCGAGGCCGGCACACCGGTGGTCGAAAGGAGGGCGGTGGATACGACGTAGACGTCCAGCACGCGATCTCCGGACACAGGACCGGTCGCGGTGCGACATGGCTGACTGTATCCGCTCAATTCTGTTTTGACGGCCACACTTCGCCCCGATTGTAACGGCACCTGGTAGCGACCTTCGGCGTCCGTGGTGGTCCGTGGAGGGAAAGACTGGAAATCCGGCGAGACATCGATCGGTACGCCAGCCACCGGGCGACGCCCGGTAGATGTGCTCTCGTAGACGAAGCCGGACAGCGTAAACGATGGAGTGGGTGTTGGAGCCGGTGGCGTTATGGTGGTTGACGACGGTGTCGTGAGGGGCAATGGCCGATCTTCCCACACGCCGTTGCCAGCAACGCGAGAACAAGACGCATCAAAATGCGCGTCATGGGAATACCCGGCCTCGTGCCTCTGAATCTGTAAACGTCACCGGGGAAACAATCGAACAGTCGACGGCCCGTACAACAAGGCGCGCCTACTTCTTTCGTTCGAGTCCTGCCGCTGTAGCCACCAGCGACAGCTGTCCCGATGAAGCGCGCGGCCGCCGCAGCCATCGCCGGCGGACGAGCGAAAGAACGCAGCTGGACGGCAGTACTAGAAGACCAAACCCCAGGAGGAGGAGCGCGTAGTCGGGTGGGCGTAAACGCGTCAGACTGAGCGAGACGAACGAAGTAGATCCCGGCTCCAGACTCGACTCTCGACCGAGTGAGAGCGGGAACGTCGCGCGCTGTCCAGCCCGCTCGGCCCTACGTCCAGCACGTTGTTCCCGCTGAGCACCCTGAGCACCCTGTGCACCGTGTGCACCCTGAGCACCCCGTGCACTTTGACTACCAATCGCCTCCGCCATCACCGCGGCAAAGCGCCGCCGCAGATCCGGCGACATCAGGCGCTCCGCAAGTCGAAGGGTCTCGAGGTTGCCGCAGCTATGGGCCGAGCAGGTTGGTCCGAACTCTGCGGCAAGCGTTCCCAGGTGCGTTGCAATCTCGGTCAATGTTTCCGGGGACGCACGAAAGAAGCCTTTGTCCGCGGCGGTCAACAAGATCGCGGCGATGTTCTGGAGCGCACCGGAGTTCTGAGGTTGCGAAAGCCACGCGGTGACTCCAAGGTCGTACTTGTCCCTGAAATACACGTCCACGACCTCGTTCCACATCCAGTCGCGAATGATGTCGGGATTTGTCACCTGCCAGCCCCATGCGAACTCGACGAACTTGTTGGAGATCGTACGGGCGCCGCTGTAGCCTTCGCGCATCATGCCGTCGATCCACTCGGGGTTGAAATAGCGCGAGCGCATCTCCCGGGTCAGGAAGCGCTCGAGCGGCTCGATGCGTGACCGCGTCGGATCGGCGTTGAAGAGCACGTAGCTTCCAGGCACCTGTCCGTTGGCTTTTTCGACCGCCATCGACATCCCGCCGAAATAGTCGAAGTAGTCGTCGTTGTCCAGGACGCCGTAAAGGTTCGTCGTGCGGCTGTGAAAGCTCAAGCCAACGCCAGCGAGCGCGGCTTGATAGAGCTGTGGCCGACTGACGCCCCAGGCCCGTGCGGTGTACGCGTGGCTCATCCGCTGGATGAAGACGTCGGAAACCTGGCTGCGGTGATGCCACGTCCAGGCCTGTTCGATCACACGGTTGATGCCGGCGCCGTACGCCCCTTCAGCCGGCCCGAAAATCCGCGCGATGGCCAACTCTCCGCCAAGCGCCGGCGCCGACTCGAGTTGCGCGACCCAATGCCGGGCGAGCCCGTTTTGTGCCAGCGGGTCATTCCCGTGGTAACGCCCCGGTTCATCCAACACGGACAGCACGAGATCGAGCTCCGGCTTCAGGTGGGGCCGCTCGCGCACGATGGCGTGATAGGAGGAGGCCAGGGAAACTCGGAAGGCCTTGTCGAGCAACACGACAAGCTGCCCGAACAGATCGCGGAACAGGCCGGACGTGCTGACGACCACGTCGATTCGCGGACGTCCCAGGTCCGCAATTGGGACGACCTGAAGGTCCTTCACAAGGCCGCGCGCGTCCCATTCAGGCTGAACGCCGAGCATTTGAAGGACGAACGAGACCATGGTTCCTTCGTCGCGCACGGTTTCGACCGCCCACAGGATGGCGGCGATCTTCTCAGGCAGGGGGTCGCGCAGGCCGGTCGCGTCGGTGACGAGACTGCGCGCCAGCTCATAGGAGATGCGAGTCGGCATGACCGAGGCATCGAGTGCGAAGAAGTTGCGTCCTGTCGGCAGCGCTTCGGCCGTCCGGATGGGGTCGTTCCCTTTTCCCGGCTCGACGTAGCGTCCCTCGAGCGCCCGCAACAGCGACTGCCGCTCTCGGTCGAAGCTCGCCTCGATCAGTCCGCCGAACTCCTGCCGCTTCTCGCCGTCCGCAGCCGGGTTCATGCGCCACATCGACTCGGCGAGCACGTCGACCTTCTCGCGTGTCCACGGTTTGCCGAACGTGTGCAAGCCATACGGCAGAAACGTGGTCTTCAGCTCCTCGAGGTAGTGGCCGACCGTGTGAACCAGCTTGTCGTTGTCGTACGACAGGACCTCGTCCCCCACATCGCTGGCGAAGTGGCCCTCATTGATTCGCTTTCTGAGGTCGCGCGCGATGGCCTCCCGGCGCGGCGCGAGATCCTGCGCTTCGTACTGCTCGACCAGTTGCTGGAGCTCCAGCACCGATCCGTACAGCTCGGTCGTTTTCAGTGGCGGTATCAGATGGTCGATAACGACCGACAAACCACGCCGCTTGGCTTGCAGGCCTTCGCCAACGCCATCGACGGTGTACAGGTACAGGGCCGGTGTATCCCCGATGACGATGTCGGGAAAATCGAAGTCGGTCAGCGCGACCTGCTTGCGCGGCAACCATTCGTAGCTGGAGTGCCTGCCGACATGGATGATCGCGTCCGCCCGAAACACTTCGTGGATGTAGTGGTAGAAGGCCAGATATTGATGGTGCGGCGGAACAATGGTCGAGCTGTGAAGCGCATCGACATCCGCCTGCCAGCCCCGCTGCGGCTGCGGACCCAGGAAAACGTTGCCGTACTGCACTCCCGGAATCACGAGGTCGCGGCCTCCCTCGGTCACGAAGACAGCGCCTGGCTCCGTTCCCCAGCCGGACACACCCTCGAGTGCCAGCGCCTGAATCCGGGCAGCCAGCGCTCGAACCGTCGTCTCATCGTTCTGTGAGGAGCCGATCGAGAGGCGCTCGGTCGCTCGCGCCTTGAGTCTGTCGCGGAATTGTCCGATGAGCTCTACAGCCTCATCCTTCCGTCTGCCGTCGAAGGTCTCGACGAATCCCAGCAGCTCGCTGGAAAAGCGATCGATGGTCGTGAGAATCTCTGACGTGTCTTCCAGCGGTCGAGCGAGCTCGGTCAGCTCGCGGATATACCCGAGGGGACCTTCCCTGACTTCAGCCTGAGCGATCGCGGGAAGTTCGCGGAACCATCGGGTGTAGTCGACACCGGCGACCGAGAACGATTCTCGAGCAACTTGCTGCTGCAGGCCGCGCGCCCAATCCGCCACGTTGATGCCGCGCGCGAGGAGCACATCGAGCAGCGCCTGCTCGTCGCGCGGGTAGTCGCCCACTTCATAACCGCTCGACTGGAACAGTTTCAGCAGCTCCAGAATCGTCGCCGGAACATTGAGGTAGTCGGCACCGATGTTCTGTTTGCCAGGCGGGTGGTTGTAGTAGACGACGGCGATGCGCTTCCCGGCGTTCGGTTTCGTCTGCAGGGCGTGCCAATTCTTGATCCGCCGAACCATCTTGGTGATGCGCTCCGGAATTGGTTCGAAGACCGAGATACTCGCTCCCGTGACCTCGTCGACGACATTCTCCCGTTCCGCCCCGACCAGGATTGGCTCAATCACGCCCTGCAGCTCGGGAACGGCAACCTGGTAGTACACGCTCGACCACGGCAGGCCGTCCTCGGAAGTCTTCCAGACGTCGGGCGACCGTTTGGGCAATCGAATGCCCCGAAAGACCGGCACGCCCATCTCGCGGACGAGTGCCGAGACTTCGTCCCGCGCCTGGTCGCCACCGAGGACGAAGCTTTGGAGCGACACAATCGCGGCCAGTCGCATCCCGGATCGGCGATCGACGAGGAACTCTTTCAGGGCGCGATAGGTCGACTCACCCCAGCGGGCGATGATCGGGAGAGGGCGAAACCCGGCAGCCGTCAACTCTTCGCTCAAGGCATCGAGCAGCTTGAGGTCGCCCGAGTGGAAGTAGCTGTCGTAATCAACGAGCGCCACGACCGGCCGATCTGGGTCTGCGGTCAAGCCGATGTCACCGAGGTCGCGCACGATCTGACCGTTGGCATACACGAAATACGGCGGCACCGGATCGACGGGGGTGGGTCGAAATCCTCCGCCTCGGTCAGTCATCGCCAACAGGTAGACGATCAGGTTCCGAAAGTTGACGGGACCCTTCGCGCTCACATAGGCAACGGCCTCGGTCCAGGCGCGCAGCTCCGGTTGTCGCCGCTGCCACCCGGCAAGCGCTCCGGCCGGGTCGTCACCGCCCAGGCTGTCGGAGATTTCCTTGAGGGTGGAGGCTGAAGCACCCTCCAATACCGGCCGATCGTTCAGCCTGGTGAGTCGCATGATCTCGGGATCCGAGTAGACGGCAAAAATAGTCTTGCCTCTCAGGTTGGTCGCTGCAAAAGCACGCACGAGCTTTTGTGCGACATCGCCGTAGACACGCCCGAGAACGATGACCGTTGACGCGGCAATGGCCCCGCGCAAGCTCTGATCGTCCATATCGACCACCTGCTCGGTCGTGCGGACGACAAATCGCTGGTCCGGGCGTTGCTTGACGATCTCGTGGGCGGCCTCCACGATCTGGCGGACGTACGAAGGGCTCTCGACCGCAAACACCTGCGCCTCCGCGTCCGCAACGCCGACCGTGAAAACGATGGCCAAACCGACAGCAGCACACAAACACGGACGGCTCATGGATTCTCTCTTTTCACTTCACGCGAACGGGAATGCCCGACACGAGCAAGAACACAAGCGAAGCGGCACGAGCCAGCCGCTGGTTGGCCTGTCCCGCGAGGTCCCGGAAACGTCGGCCCAGGGGCGTGCCTGGGACGACCCCAGAGCCGACTTCGTTGGTCACACACACCACTCGCGTCGCTGGCTTCGCGAGGGACGAGGCCAACCAATCGACCCGTTCCAAAATCGCGGCATCATCGAGGTCCAGCTGCAGCAGATTGGCGAGCCAGATCGTGATGCAGTCGACCAGAATCGCGTCGACGCCGGGGGCCTGCGACTGGATGTGGGGCAGGATGTCCCGCGGCTCTTCGATCGTGAGCCACGCCGTATTTCGTCGTCGCCGATGCGTCTCGATACGGAGTCTCATTTCCTCGTCGAGCGCCTCGCCCGTCGCCAGATAGACGACTCGACCGAAGCGGCCGACCAACTCCTCAGCGAACCGACTCTTGCCGCTGCGGACGCCTCCGGTCACGAGCGCGGATCGGTGGCGTCCAAGATCGCTGCTGCGGCCCGTCCGGGCAGGCCTAAAGGCCTGCGCTACGGCGTTTCAGACGCAACGTAGCGAGCCCTGGCTGCCCGAACCTGACCGCGTTTCAGACGACGTAGCGCAGCCCTTTAGGGCTGCCCGAACCTGACCGCGTTTCAGACGAACGTAGCGCAGCCCTTTAGGGCTGCCCGAACCTGACCGCGTTTCAGACGGAACGTAGCGCAGCCCTTTAGGGCTGCCCGAACCGCCATCGCGGACATCAGCCGATCGCGGCAGAGGCCGGGCGGTCAGAACCCGAGATCGCGTTTTCGACCGAGCAGGAGCCATAGAAAGAACGGCCCTCCGAGAATGGCGGTGATGACGCCGACCGGAAGCTCGATCGGGGCCAGGACCGTCCGGGCGATCGTGTCGCACGCGACGAGGAATGCCGCACCCGCGAACAGCGCCGTCGGCAGCAGGACGCGATGATCGGCGCCAACCACGAGCCGTAAGGCGTGCGGCACAATGAGACCCACGAAGCCTATGGGACCGCAGTAGGCAACCACCGATCCGGTGACCAGGGAGGCGCCAATGTATTCGAGCGAAATCAGCCGCCGCACGTCCAGCCCACGGCTCGTCGCCCATTCGTCGCCCGCGCTCAAGACGTTCAGATATCGCGACAGGTAGACGAGCAGGGTGCCACCGACGAGGACAAAGGGGCCGACGTTGAGGAAGACCCCGTAGTCGTAGACGTCCAGCCCCCCCATCATCCACCGCAGGATCAGAAATGACTGCGTGAAGTCCGAGAAGTACTGGACGAGCAGGATCGCCGCTGAACAGACGAAATTCAAAATCACGCCCGAGAGCAGCAAGGTCACGGGTGAAAATCGACGCTGCGAGACCGAGAGCGCGTACACGACGGCGGCCACCGCAAACGCGCCAAGCAGTGAGGCGACCGGCAGGAACGAGAAGCCAAAGGCCCGCGTTTCCAATCCGAGGCGGATAGCGAGGACCGCCCCGAGCGAGGCCCCACCGGAGATCCCGAGGGTGAACGGGCTGGCGAGCGGATTGCGGAGGATGGCCTGAAACACCACACCCGAAGCCGCAAGCGCAGCGCCGACGATGGCGGCAAACAGAACGCGCGGCAAGCGCGCGCGAAACAGGATCTGCGCGTCGAAGCTGTGACGATCGCCGAGAGCGCGCCAAGGATCGATCCCGGTCGAGCCAACGAGCGACGCCACCGCCATCGTCGCCACGCATCCCAGGCACGTCGCAGCCACGAGCATCGCGAACCGACGGGGGGTCACCGAACCGGCACGATGTCCCTCTCGATTCATCGTCGTGCCGGCCCCCACGAGACCACGATGCGCTCGTGTCCCCCGGACCGCTCCGAAACCGCCTGAACGTCAAAGAGACGCTCGATGAGGTCGGCCTCGAGTGTCAGGACGTCGTCCGAAGGCGATCGGCTGAGCGCCGCCAGCAGGCGGCCGTCCTTGATCGCCAGCACCCGGCTGCAGAATGCCGCGGCCATGTTCAAGTCGTGGGTGGCGATGACCAGCGTCACGCCGCGCTCCCGGTGCAGCTCGCTCAGCACGCGTTGAATCGTCAGCTGATGCTTCAGATCCAGAAACACCGTCGGCTCATCGAGCAAGAGCACCCGGGGCTCCTGCGCCAACGCGCTGGCCAGGACAACGAGCTGCCGCTCGCCGCCACTCAGGGCGCCGAATGGCCGGTCGGCGAGATGACCGCAGTCGGCAAGGGCGAGCGCGCGATCGACCTGATCACGATCGCGCGCCGTCTCGAAGAAGGCGCCATCCTGATGTGGCAGGCGCCCCATGAGCACGACCTCCCGTGCCGTATACGGAAACGCGATCTGCGTCTGCTGTGGCACATAGGCAACCCTCTTGGCGATTGCGCGGCGATTCCACTGCTGCAGCGAGGCGCCCTGGAAGTGAATCTCGCCGCGCCAGCCGCGCAGCAATCCCCCGAGCAGCTTGATCAACGTGCTCTTCCCGGCTCCGTTCGGACCGACCAGTCCGACGATCTCGCTCTCGCCGATCAGCGTGCATATGCCTTGCAGCGCCGGATGCGATCCGTAGCTGTAGCCCACCGACTCGAGTCGATACAGGTCGGTCATCGCCTGACGACGTCTCCGTGGATCATCTGCGCCAGGCTTCGGACCGCGGCGCCGACGCGCGGCCCCGGCACCACGAAGATGTCGCTGGTGACGATGTGGATCTCGCGGTTGCGCACGGCACGCAGCGAGGGGAACCGGCTCCACAGTCCCTGGATCGCGCGAAGGTCTTCCGGCCGAGTCCCCTCTCCATGGGACATGTCGATGATGACGTCGGGATCGCGTGCCAGAATCTCTTCGAGCGACACTTTGGAGTACGCTCCGATGGCGTCTTGAAACACGTTCCTTCCACCCGCCAGCTCGATCAGCTGACCGAGGTAGCTCCCGCTCCCTACAGCGGTCACGTCTCTCAGCGTTCCGGGATCGCGGCCGACGACGAAAAGAACTGTTCGTCTGGGCAATTGGCCGACCAAGTTGCGCACGGTATCGAGATCTCGTCGGATGTCGGCGACGACTTTCCGCCCTTGCTCGTCCAGCCCCAGCCGCGCGGCCAGCGTCGACAGCGAGCCCTCGATATCCTCGAGCTTCTCGGGCCGGACAACGAGCGTCGACACGTGGAATGGCTGCAGCTTGGTGCTCAAGTCGGTCCGGCCGCCGAGCACGACGACGAGGTCCGGCTTCTGTTGCAGGATGGCTTCGATGTTGGGCGACGCGAAGCCCCCGATCTTTGGTTTGCGTCTCGCCTCCTCGGGATAGCGACAGAAGGTGGTCACGCCAACGACGCGATCTCCCGCACCCAGCGCGAACAGCATCTCGGTGATGCTCGGCGCGGTGGACACCACCCGCTGTGGCGGGTTCGCGCGATTGGGCAGGCCGGTCTGACCAGCCTCCGCCAAGGCTTCGGCGGTCCGCCGGAGCTTCAGCGAAGGCGGAAGACCTGCCGGCTCAGGCCGGGCCACGGCCAACTCCGCTGCGACAAACAGGCCAAGAGCGGCAGCAATCAGACCGCGGCGCACAAGCACTCCTTCAACGCATCGACGAGGCGCTGGTTCTCGTTCCGCGAGCGGACGGCGATGCGCAAGCAGTTCTCTGGAAGCCCGGGCCAGCCGTCACAGTTTCGGACGATGATCCTCTGGGCCAGAAGACGCTCGTAGATCGTCCCAACCTTGATCCGGTCGGGATCGATCCGGACGAGCAGAAAATTGACGCGGCTCGGATACGGGCAAACGGCTGGCATCCTCTCCAGCTGCGTGGTCAGCCACGCTCGTTCTTCGCGAATCAATCGACGGGTCGCTTCGTGGTAGTCAGGGCGTCTGACACAGCGTTCTCCCGCCATCTGGGCGAACTGGTTCACTTGCCACGGCTCCCGCGCCGCCTGCATCTCGGCGACGAGGTGCGGCCTCGCGACGAGATACCCGAGTCGCAGTCCGGGAATCGCAAAGAACTTTGTGAGCGATCTCAGAACAAGGAGATGTCGATACCGGCCCAGCTTGTCGATCCAGCTTTCGTCTGGCGCAAAATCGATGAAAGACTCATCCAACAGCACCGCAGTGCCACGTTCCTGCGTCAGCTCCATCAGATGATCCGCATGGCTCGAATCGAGAGTCGCACCGGTGGGGTTGTTCGGATGCACGAGCACCAACAGGTCCCGGTGTCGAGCCGATAACGCCTTCTCCAGACCAGTCCAGTCTATACACCAGCCGTGGTCGTCGGCCCGGATCAGGGTATGGCCTTCGGTGCGCATGCCAGACGCCGCGCACGCTCTCGGGAATTCGCTGAACGTCGGCAGCGCCACGAGCACTTCCTGCGGCCGGAGAAAACGAAGGGTGAAGTAGATGAGATCGGTGGCGCCATTCCCAGCGATGATGTGGTCGGGTGTGACACGACAATAGTCCGCAAGGGCCGACCGTAAGCCGGCGTGATCCGTCGAGGGATAGCAGGTGACGAGCTCGGGATGCTGCGCGAGCAGCTCGAGCACCTCGGCCGGTGGGCCAAGCGGATTGATGCTGGCGCTGAAATCGACGAACGTCCTCCAATCTACGCCGCGCGCAGCAGCCAACTCTAGGACGCTTCCGCCGTGATCGAGACTACGCATACCCGCCCCGACGCAAGTCGGCAACACCCTCCAACGTGGAGCAATATCCGACAGGCATTGCCCTAGAGGCCTGCGACACATAGGGGCCGCGGCCAATTTCGCGCGCGTCTAGACATGTGCGCCCATCCAATAGAACTGGGCGAAGGCGACTGCGTAGAGCGCCAGCGCGCTGCCGTAAAGCAGCCGCCGCAGTTGCGGATAGTGCGCCTGGGACAACGGCACAATCGGATCCCCGAGGTAGGGCTTGTCGACGGTCTTGCCGAAGTATCGGTTGGCCCCGCCCAAACGGACTCCCAGAACACCGGCAACCGCGGCTTCTGGATATCCGGCGTTGGGGCTGGGTTGTCGCGCGGCGTCTCGGCGGACGATCCGCCAGCCCGCCGACCAACTCAAACCGCAGGCCGCACCGACACCCATGACGAGCAGCGCCGACAGGCGCGCCGGCACATAGTTCACGACATCGTCAAGCCGCGCCGCAGCCCAGCCAAACTCGGCGTAACGCTCGTTCTTGTAGCCGACCATCGAATCGAGTGTGTTGATGCACTTATAGGCGACCATACCGGGGACTCCGCCGAGCATCAGGAACACGACCGGCGCGACGATACCGTCGCTGAGATTTTCGGCAACCGTCTCCATGACGGCGCGCCGAATCTCGGGGTCGTCGAGCTCGCGCGTCTCGCGTCCCACGATTCCCGCGAGCCGCGCGCGTGCCAGATCCAGCTGGCCCTCGTCCAGGGCCCACCACACGCCCAAGGCTTCGCGATCGAGGCTGGCGAGGGCGAGCAAGCTCGAGACGATGTAGCAGACGACGATGAAGCGCACTGGTCCGTCGACAACCCAGAGCAGCAGCACTGTCGCGCCGACACTGATGCCCAGGGCGGCTGCGACGAGCACCACCCCGGCCAGCCGTCGATGACGCAAGCCGAATACGCTGCTGCTGCGCTCGAGCCGGTCGATCATCGCCCCCATCCACCGCACTGGATGCGGCATCCACTGTGGATCTCCCAGAACCAAGTCCACGGCCGCGCCAACGAGGAACTCAGTGGCCGACGGATACATTCGATCTCAGAGGCCGACCGAGAATCTTTTCAATCAGGTCCAATCGCAACTCCTGCTCCAACACGTCAGCCCAACGGTCGTACAACTGATCTTTGAAAAAAGACGATCGATAGGCGAACGTCTTGCCGCGACGCGTCGCCACGCTTCGGAGAAAGGCGTCCGCGAATTCACGGCTGTCGAACAGCCCATGGAGGTAGGTGCCATGAACGCCTTCGCTGCAGGCGCCGTCCGGCTCGTCGACGGACTCGGAACCGCGGCGAAGGACGCGAAAGACTGGAGCAGTCCCCGCTTTGGCGTGTGTGTGGCCCATGTGGATTTCGTATCCGCGCACCGGCTGACCCGATTCAAGATGTACGGCCTCGACCTGCCTCGTCGTTTTCTCGTGGGCCATCGATGTCTCCACGTCGAGCAGACCGATGCCCTTGACCAATTGATGCTCCGACTCGACACCGAATGGATCGCGTACCTCGGCACCCAGCATCTGGTAACCGCCGCAGATGCCGAGAATCGCGGCGCCACGGGCGTGACCTAGCTTCAGAGCGTCTTCGAACCCGCGTGACTTCAGCCACAAGAGATCGGCCAGCGTGTTCTTGGTGCCGGGAATGATGATGAGATCCGCGTCGTCGAGCATTTCGGTCCGATCGACGTACCTCACCATCACGTTCGACTGTTCAAGGGGCGCGAAATCCGTGTAGTTGGAAATGTGCGGCAGTCGGATGACGGCGACGTTCAAGGCGCCGGGCTGCACGGGTCTGGCAAATGACCGCGACTCGAGCGCCACGCTGTCTTCCTCATCGAGTTTCAACCAGTCCAGATACGGCACCACGCCGACGCAGCTCCAGCCTGTCCGCGCTTCGAGAAACTCGACGCCGTCGCTGAACAACGACCGCTCGCCTCGAAACTTGTTGACGATGAATCCGCGGATTCGCGCGCGATCCTCGGGCTCGCACAAGACGCACGTCCCGACCACGCTGGCGAAGATGCCTCCGCGATCGATATCGGCGACGAGCAGGCAGGGCGCGTCGAGCAGGCGGGCGAGCGGCAGGTTCACGATGTCGCGCGCGGCAAGGTTCACTTCGATGGCGCTCCCCGCCCCTTCGACAACGATCACGTCGAATTCCCGGGCCAGGCGGCGATGGCAGTCGAGCACCTCGGCCAGGAAGAGCGGCTTCTGCCTGTAGTAGTCGTCGGCGGTCATCGTTCCGAACACCTTCCCCTTGAGCACCACCTGGATGCGACCGTCGGATGGTTTCAAGAGGATGGGATTCATCTCGATTTGTGGCTCGAGACCTGCGGCCTCCGCCTGCATCGCCTGAGCACGGCCAATCTCGCCACCCGCTGCCGTGACGAACGAGTTCAGCGCCATGTTCTGGGCCTTGAACGGAGCGACGGCAAGACCGCGGCGCCGAAGCATGCGGCAGAGACCCGCGACGATCGCACTCTTGCCGGAGTGCGATGCGGTCCCCAGGATGACGAGGCTGTTCAAAACTCGATCCCCTTTTGAGCAACGATTCCGGCCGAGGTACGGATGCTTGACGACCTTCATCTCCGTCACGAGATCGGCAAGCTCGATGAGCCCGGACGGGGCGTAGCGGCCGGTCACGACGACGTGAAGCGCTTCCCGCTTGCGTCGGAACGTCTCGAGCACTTCGTCCAATGGAAGATACGCGTGCTTCAACACGACGTTGAGCTCGTCGAAGATCACGATATCGTAGGTTGGGTCAGCCATCAGCGCGCGTCCTGTGTCCCAGGCTCGCCCGGCCATTTCGATGTCACGCGCGCGATTCTGCGTGTCCCAGGTGTAGCCTTCGCCGAGTGTCAACAGGTCGAGCTGGCCCTTATGGAGACCGGCGAAGGCCTGCTCACCTGTGGGCAAGGCGCCCTTGATGAACTGAACGATGCCGACCTTCATGCCGTGGCCGAGCGCTCGCAACGCAATCCCCAGCGCGGCCGTCGTCTTGCCTTTACCGAGCCCGGTATGCACGACGAGCAGACCCTTTTCACGAGTGGCACGAGCCTGCTTTCTCTCGTGCGCGGCCTTGTGCCTCTGCATGCGCTTCTGGTGTTCGTCTTCAGAAACCGGCATTGTCATGTCAGATCCATCCATGTAACTTTTCGCCACGAAGACACGAAGTCACGAAGATGTTAGCCACAGAGTCACTGAGCCACAGAGGCGCTCGACGCCCGCCGCTACGCGGCGGCTGAGACGCGATGGGTGACAGATGAACGACAAGAGCGCTTCAGTATTTCGTCGTTCATCTGTCGCCCATCACGTCCCAGCAATCGGCCTGCGTTCTTACAGCACCGCGCAGGCCGACGGGCGTCGAGCGCGGTGCCGGCAGAAAATCTCAGTGACTCGGTGACTCTGTGGCCAATTCCCTCTGTGCTCCTCTGTGGCTATCGCTTCTCTCACCGGAATCGATAGTGAAGTCCTCCCCAAACCGCGACTCCCGGCGTCCGAAACCCGTCCTCCAGATATTCATCGTCGAGGATGTTCTGGGCCCGAACGTACGGCTCGATCACACCATGGGCGCTCGTCCATCCGTACGACGCGACGGCATCCAGCCGGCGAAGTCCGCCGAATTCGAACAACACCGGTCGAAACACCCGCGGAGAAAAGAGAACCTCCTGGTAGCCGCTGGCCCTGGCGTACTCGGCACCGACATTCCATCCGAGGCGCTCGACCGTGACGCCCAACGACCATTCGTGCGCCGGGGTGCTTTCAAAAGGACGAGCAACGCCCGCGCGCGCGATCGTGTTGTCCCAGCGCAACAGGTCGGCCGTCGGAATCAAATCGGCGCGCGTGTACGTGTAGCTACCTCGAAGCTGGACGCCGCCGTTCGCCACGGCATGTGCCGCCAGCTCGACGCCGCGGGACAAACCACCTGCTTCATTCGCCTGCTGGAAGAGGCGTCGGCGCGACGTGATGACCTCCTGGAGCCGGTTGTAGAAGTACGTCGCGCTGGCCTGTGCGCGGCCGCCGAACAGGCGCTGGTCGACGCCGCCATCGATGGTCAGGGTTCGCTCGGGCCGCAGGAGAGGATTGCCGACCCGCAGCGGACCGATGCTGGAGTTGAAGACCGCGAAGCGCTCGGCCAGCGACGGGGCGCGAAAGCCGTTCGCTGCTTGACTCCTGATTTTCGTGCCGGAAGCCTGCAGAAAATAGGCGACCGCAAGACCGCCGGTGTACGCGTCTGGCGTTTCGAGCCCGCGAAGCTCGGAGACGCCATCGAGGTTCTCGACGGTGAAGAACTGTCCACGAAAGCTCCCCGTAATGTTCAAGGCGCGATCGAGCAGCCACAGGTGATCCTGCACGAATACGGCGGCGCTCGCCTGGCTGTCAGTGGTCGGACCCGTACTCGCATTCGTGGCTCGAGAGACGTAGCGCTGCGTCCTGCTTTCCCAGATTCGCTCGGCGCCAATTGTGATGGACTGATGGCGGCCAAGCTCGACGTCGTGACGCATGTACACGGCTCGATATGTCCCATCCACCAGGTTCAGGTCGGCCGGTATCTGGCTGACGCCGAGCGCACCGAGAATGGGACTCAGCCCGGGGCCCTCAGGAAAATCGCGCCGTGAGTCCGTACGCTGATAGCTGACTGAATAGCTCCAGGCCGCTGTCGGGCGGTGATGCCATGAACCGACGGCGGTCGATAGGCGCGACCGACGACGCGCATCGGGATCATCCAGATCCGTCACGAAACCCGCGACCGGTCCGAGCCCACGTTCAAACTCGAGCTCCTTGCCCGGTGGGCCGATCGGGAATGGACTCGTATTCAGATCCACCCTCGGCGTGTCGGAGTAGTGGGCGATTCCCGAAACGTAGACCGTCGGGCTCACATCGACGCGCGCCACGCCGCTGAGCGTCGTATTGCGGAAGACATCGTGGGCGTCGAGGCCGCGCCGCCACGTCCAGCCAGTGAGCGCCTGCACCATAGTGAAGGCGCCCGGCGCTTCCCTGCGCCTGCAGCGCGCCGCGAGCCATGCCGAGCGCACCTGCTTCGACCCTCGCGTCGATCGCAGTCTGGGTCGCTCCCGCCGGCGGAACCAGATTGACGACGCCCCCGCTGCCCGAGCTGCCGTACAGATGACTGCTGGCGCCGGGCACGACCTCCAACCGATCGACGTTGACGAGGAACAGCTCCTGGAAGAATGACGACACGTCACCCCGGAGACCACCGACGTCGCGAATTGGATAGCCGTTCAAGAGGACGGCCGTATCGACGTCTCGCATGCCACGAAACCGAACGGTGGTGAAGCTGCCGGGATCGCCAAGCCGCTGCACCCGGATGCCTGGCAGACCGCGCAAGGCATCGCCCAAAAGAGGCAGGCCGCGGCGCTCGACGGTTCGCCGATCGACGACCGTCGAGGCATGGCCCGCTTCGGACGATTGCAGCGGGCTGGCCGTGGCCGTCACGAGGATTTCGTCTGAAACGGGGCCGATCTGCAGAACGATTTCCAGCTCGCCTACTTCGCGCGAGGTGTCGTCGAGCAACACTTCGATGACTTCCGTCCGGAAGCCCGAGAACTCAGCCTTCAGGAGGTACGCGCCTGCGCTCAGACTGGTGAATCGAAAAAGACCTGTGGGATCGGAGGCGGTGATTCGCTGGCGCCCCGTGGCCCGCTCAACCAAAGTCAGGCGTGCCCCCGACACGTAGGCGCGACTGGAGTCGAGAACGCGGCCCGCGATCTCGTCCGGACCAGCCGGCACGGCAGCGACGAAGATGGTGAGAATCGATACAGCGAAAAACGCGCGGATGAGACTGGTCATTCGGCCTCCTGACTTCCCCTTCGGAAGCAGTGCGAGGCGTGACTGGACCGGTCTCCTGGCTTCGCAGGCTTGATCTACTCTCCGCGCCTTCCCACCCGCGTCGGGCAGTGGCGTGTAGGCGGATTTCGCGCCTGCTTACAGTTGCGAGGGCAGCGTCGGACTTACACCGAACTTCCCGTGCATCGAGTCACGACCGAAGCCAATACCGTACGGCACTCGGTTACAGCAAGTCAAGCGCGTTGACGCGGACTCATCAGATCTGCGTGAGGATCTTTTGCATGAACACACACGCCATCGTTCTCCCGGACCACAGCCGATGCTCTCCACGACCGACTTCTGCGAAGCCGTTCGTCCGGTAGAAGTCGACTGCCGCGAGTGAAGAGTCGACGTGGATGCTGGTGGCGCCGGCGGCAATCGCCGAGGCCTCGGCCGTCCGGAACAACGCCGAGCCTATTCCCTGCCGAGCGCTTTGCGCTCTGACGTAGACAGCGACACCGTGCTTGGTGCCGTCCGCACGGTGTGACGAAAACCCCAGTACGCCGCTTTTATCCCCAACCGGGCCGAGGGCGATGAAGAACACCTCCCGTTGGGCCATGGCCTTCACGTAGAGGTCGCCATTCACTCGAGCGCACCAGTCGCTCACGGTGGCCGGCTCATAGTAGCGAGCGCCGATGGTAAGAATGGAATCCAAGTGCGCGGCCGCAATCGCGTCCACATCCGCCAGCCGTGCACGACGAATCTCGATAGTGCCACTCTTTGGCATGGCTCGTCTGTCTAAGCGTCGCGGGACTCTTGGCCACCCGCCCACGCTTTCGTTTTCACTGATACGGACCGCTAGTCCATCACTAGCGATGAGCGGTATGGGTCGAACGGTCAGCTAATCGCACCGCACTGATCGGCCAACCAGAATCGTCAGCCGTACGAAGCTTACGGTCTGGTTGACTGACCGTTGGTCGCCCTGGCCCTCACGCCGAAGGCAGCCATCACGAGCAGGCCGATCCCCATCAGGAGCTGCGTGCCCGGCTCCGGAACGCTTCTGAGAGATTGCAGCTCGCCGACGTCGCTGATGGGCCCACTGGGACCGAGACCTCCCGCCACGAGGCCGACCAGCAGCCGGCTGTCGGTAAAGCTCGCCAGCACCAGATCGGCCGGCAGAGAGTCGTCGGCAAACACTGCGCCGAACGGCGCGGCCAACCGAAGTACGACGGCAGCGTACCCCGGTGCGTCTGCGAACAGCTCAAATGCGTCGAGGCCGGGGTCCGGTGGGTCGGGCGGAAACGTGCCCAGCGGGGCACGGTGTCTGATGAGGATCTCCGGCGAAGACAATGGGACCACAGCGTTGTCCACGGTCAGGTCGATGGCATCGTATTGTCCAACGTCCGGATTGCCGGGAGATTGATCCGGATTCCCCGGCCCGAACTCGTAGGTGAAGCGACCCGTGAACGGGTCACCGATCTGGACGACGCTCGGCGGGCCGAACAGTCCCATGTCGGCGGTGAGGTCGGTCACGACACCCTGGAACTCGAAAGTGAGAGGGACGGCCCCGGAAGTGCGGTCAATGCCGACCGTCGCCAGAACGGCGAACACCAAAACGTGAACGGGCCGGGCCATGATAAATCCTCCGGCGATTCGAGTGGACCGCCTGGTTTAGGGGAGTCAGGAAGCTCACACTGACCAGCTTGCGAATCATTGAACACACTCCCTTCGTCGTCTGTCACTCGCCCGCGAACGCGTCTATCGGCATAAACGGTGGGCGGGCCGTATCGGAACTCCAGAGCGATCGGCAACCGCTCGCCATCGCGCAGTCATACGATCGATCCGCCTCATTGTCCATGTGCGGAGCCTTTGCGGCGTCAGATCTTTCGGTGGGCGTGAAAGCTCCAATGCCACGACAAGTTGCATGGAGGGATGTGTCGACGCGGAACTGAGGAAAATGGGAGCGTGTTTGACGCAACAGCCATTGACATAACGGAGCAAGAGTTGCGATGCGAGTTTCCGCGTGTGCACTGCTCGCGCTTGCCGCGTTCGATCGTGGTCGCCGTACGGCAACGAGTGTCGTGTTCGCTTCGCCGCTACTGAAGGCAAAGGAGTAAGCATGGACCTCGGAGCGTTCTCGATCAGCTTGGCTGTCAAGGACCTGGAGGCCTCGAGGACCTTCTACGAGAAGCTCGGTTTCAGGGTCTTCGCCGGGGATGCATCGCAGAACTGGCTGATCATGAAGAACGGCGATCACGCGATTGGGCTGTTTCAAGGGATGTTTGAGAAGAACATCCTCACCTTCAACCCCGGCTGGGACAGCAACGCCCAGAAGCTCGCCACGTTCACCGACATCCGTGAGCTGCAGCGCCAGCTGAGAGCCCAAGGGGTGCAGCTGCAGCAGCAGGCAGACGAGAGCACCACGGGGCCGGCCAGCTTCGTCGCTGTGGACCCGGATGGGAATCCGATCCTCGTCGATCAGCACGTGTGAGCGGGATGCCGCGATCGTCTCGCCTTTCGGGCGCGCACCTCAAATCAGCCGCCGGTTGAGCTCGGCGACGCACGGCACGCCATCGACGAGCGTGATCAGATTGACGGCCGCGATGTCCTGGCCGATGCGAAACAGGTTCTCGAGCGGCATCCCGAGAAATTCGGCGAGCAGGATTCGATTGCTGCCAGCGTGACCGACAACAACGCCCCTACGCCAGTCCGAGCGGACGATTTGATCCCAATCAGCCAGCACACGATCGCGCATCGCTTCGAGGCGCTCGCTGCCAGGAGGCACGATGGTCAACCAATCATTCAAGTACGCCTCGGCGTCCGATGGAAAGCGCTCGGCTATCTCTTCCCAGGTGAGTCCCTCCCACATACCAAAATCGCGCTCGCGCAGCCCGGGCATGAGCTTCGGGGCGATCCCGACCAGCTGACCGATCGCGATCGCGGTCTCCTGTGCGCGCAACAAGTCGCTGGCCATCAACATGTCGGCTCCAACGCTCGACAGCGCGCGAGCGAGCTCGTCGGCTTGACGACGACCAGCGCTCGAGAGTGGCACGTCGGTTCTGCCTATCCACTTCCCCTCGAATTCCGTAGCGGCGTGACGGACGAGATAGAGGGTTCGGACTGCGCTCACGGCCAGGGCTCGAGAGCAACGACCACCGAGTAGACCGCGATCTCGGCGACCTGAACCGCCGCACCCAGGCAGTCGCCGGTGATTCCGCCGATGCGGCGGCGACAGTACCAGCCGAACAGTCCAACGGCGGCGATCGCGCCGGATGAGATGGCGATGAAACGAAACCCGTACAAAAGAGCGCCGGACAGCAGCACCGGAACAGCCCCCATCAGAATCTGCCCTGGACCGACGTAACTAGCAAAGGCGCTCCCGAGTCCGTCCCGGCGCGCGGGGGGAAACAGCACAGCCATCGGCAACACCAGCCAACGACTGAGAGCGGCCGCGACAATCAGACTTCGAATCACATCGCGCTCGCCAAGGGCCGAGATCAGCGTGAACTTCAACAGCAGCGCGAATGTGATGGCCAAGGCACCGAACGTTCCGATCCGGCTGTCTCGCATGATCTCCAGGGCGCGCGCCGGCTCGCGGCTTCCGGCGAACCCATCGGCGCAATCAGCGAGCCCGTCTTCGTGCAGTGCTCCCGTCACGACAACGCTGAAAAGCAGGGCGAGCACGACAGAGACAGACACCGGCAGGACGGCAATCGAACCTCGATATACTGCGGCAGCAGCCCCGCCGACCAGGAGGCCCACCAGCGGGTAAAACGCCGTTGCGCGGCGGAGGTCATCGGCAGTTGGCGCACCTCGCGGCGAAACCGGAATGCGAGTCAGGAACTGCAGCGCGAACAGGAGCGGGCGAGTCATTTCAGTCCGTCGGCGCTATTGTAGGCTGGTGGCTCAGGGCTCAGGGCTCAGGGCTCAGGGCTCAGCATAACCGGATGTTCGATCGAGGAAAACGATGCACCGCTTCAGTGACCAGATCCAACCGGTCGACCGGGCGCTCCAAGAACGTTATCAGCAGCGGATCGACAACCTCACGAAGCCAGTGGGCAGTCTGGGACTTCTGGAAGCGCTGGCGAGCCGGTACGCGGCGATCCGCCATCCCGATCTGGACTCCATCGACCGCAAGGCCCTGTTCACGTTTGCCGCCGATCACGGCGTCTCGCGTGCAGGCGTGAGCCTCTACCCGCGCGAAGTCACCGCGCAAATGGTCTACAACTTCCTGAGCGGCGGCGCCGCAATCAACGTCCTCTGCCGCCACTACGGCATCAAGAACGTCATCGTCGACGTCGGCGTCGACCATGAGTTCGATCGGGCCAACGGTCTCGTTCACCGCAAGATCGGCCGCGGCACACGAAACTTCCTCGAGGAGCCCGCGATGACGCGGGACGATGCCGAGCGGGCGGTGCACGTCGGCTTCGAGCTCGCTGACGCAGAAATCAAGAACGGCGCCGGGTTGCTCGGCACCGGTGAGATGGGGATCGGCAACACCACCGCGAGCAGCGCCATTTCCGCCGCTGTCACCAGGTTGCCGCCGGAAGAAGTGACGGGCCACGGCACCGGGGTCGATGAACGGGGCCGGGCCCACAAGATCGATGTCGTGCGACGCGCCCTGGCCCTCCACCAGCCCAGTCCTGAGGATCCTTTCGACGTGCTCGCGAAAGTGGGCGGATTCGAGATTGGCGCGATCATGGGCGTCGCGCTGGCCGGCGCGAGCCGCAGCGTCCCCGTTGTGATCGACGGGTTCATCTCAACAGCCGGTGCATTGCTGGCGTTGCAGCTCTGCCCGCGCACCCTGGAGTACCTCTTCTTCTCGCACTGTTCCTGGGAGACCGGCCATCAGCGAGTCCTGGCCTGGCTCGGCGTGCGGCCGCTGCTCAACCTCGACCTCCGGCTCGGTGAAGGCACCGGAGCGGCGATTGCGATGAACCTCATGACCGCATCGGTGAAGCTGATGGTCGAGATGGCCACCTTCGACGAAGCTCGTGTGAGCCGCGAGTCGTCAGCTGCGCGTACAGCGCGGGAGCAAGCCTAAGAACGCGACAACAAAAACTTCGCATTCATTTCGCATTGACCGCCACGATGGCGGGAGTGGCTCGCACGAAGTTCTTCACGGGCTTCATCGACGTCAGATACGCGTAGACCGCTTTGAGATCTTCGTCTGTCATGTTCCGGAAGGCCGGCCATGGCATCGGCGGCAGCAGGACCTCGCCCTCCGGCTTCTTTCCGGTCCGCATCGTCTTGATGAACGCCGCCTCGGTGTAACGGGCACCAATGCCGGTCTCGGGGTCCGGCGTCAGGTTGGCGGCGTAGCTGTGGCCCCACGGGCCTGACCAGGCGGTGAAGTCCAGTGACGCGCGAACTCCCCCTGCCTCCTGCAACGGAGGCGGCGTGGTCATCGGCCGTCCAGAAAGCAAACGGCGCCCATCAGGGGTCATTTGCGCGTCGACCTTTGGAGAGTGGCAGTCGTGGCAGCCGGTGACGGCGACCAGGTACTCACCGCGCTTGATGCGCTCGGAGGAACGGGCGGCGCCGGGCGCGGGCGTCGTGGCCCGGACGAGCATGCTGCTTGCGAACGCGAGAGCCAGGCCCAGTGTGATCGTCGAAAACATCGGTCTCATGTCTCACCCCCCAGATGCATGACGACATGGTGAGCGAGACCGAGTCCCGGTGGATGCTAAACCTTTCCTAGCGTTACCCTAAAATAATCCTAACAGTGATAGCTCCAGACCTGGCGGCGTTCCTCGAAGGCGGCGTGGCGATTCACATCGCGACGCGCAACGACAAGCTCGAACCGAGCGGCGCGCGCGTCGCGGCCGTGACGGTCGACGCCGATGGCACGCACGTCACCGCATATCTCCCGAAAATAGCCGCCGGACCCATCGTCGCCGATCTCGAGTCGAGCCGGCAGGCAGCGCTTGTTTTCGCGCGCCCAAGCGACGATCGCGCTTGTCAGATCAAGGGCATCTTCGTCGAGGCGCGGGCGGCCTCGGCCCGGGAGCGGAAGCTGGTCGATCGGCAATGGGACGCGTTTCTCACGGAGCTCGCGCAGATCGGCATTCCAAGGCAGGTCGCAGAAGGCTGGAAGACCTGGCCGTCAATGGCGATCCGGGTGCGTGTGACGGCGCTCTTCAGCCAGACACCAGGCCCTGGCGCAGGAGCGGCGATCCCATGAGTCCCGGACTCGAGGCGCTGGCCCCCTGTTTCCAGGGGTTGATCCCAGCCACGCTTTACACGTGCTCGGCCGACGGGATCCCGAACGTCGCGTTTCTCAGCCACGTGGACTACGTCGATCCGGGTCATGTCGCGCTCTCGTTTCAGTTCTTCAACAAGAGCCGTCGCAACATCTCGGAGAACCCGCGCGCCATGGTGTGTGTCACCGATCCCGATACGGGACAGAGCTGGCGGCTGCAGCTGCGCTTCGTCCGCTCGGAGACTGCCGGGCCCGTTTTCGAGCGGATGGCGCTGCGAATTGAAGCGATTGCGTCGTACTGCGGGCTCAAGGGGATCTTCAAGCTGCTGGCGGCCGACATCTACGAGGTGCTCGCGGTCGACCCGGCGCCGGAGGACGCCGCCATGCGGCAGGCGCGACCCGCACGGCACGCACCCGCCGACGCGGTCTTCACCACCCGGGCCCTTCAGGACCTCGCCTTCCGCATCCAGTCGGCCGATTCGCTCGAGCAGCTCCTCGATTCGATTCTGGCAGGCATCGAGGAGGTCTTTGCCTTCACGCACTCGATGATCCTGCTGCCCGGCGAACAGGAGGGCGTGCTCGAGACGCTCGCCACCCGCGGGTACGGCAAGGCCGGCGTCGGCGCCGAGGCGCGTTTCGGCGAAGGGATTGCCGGGACGGTGGCTGAGGCGCGTAAGCCGATTCGCATCTCGGGGCTGATGCGCGGGATGCTCTACGCGCTGGCCGTTCGGAAGCGCGCGGAAGAGGCAGGTCTCCACCCGGATGACCGGCGTATTCCGATGCCCGGCCTGCCTCACCCCGAGAGCCAGCTTGGCGTGCCGCTGCTGGTGCGTGCGGAGCTCGTCGGTGTGCTCTGCATCGAGAGCGAAATGCCATACCGCTTTCACGAAGAGGACAAGGCGGCGATCGAGCTGCTCGGCAGCTACCTGGCGATCGCCATCCAGAACATGCTGTTGCGGGAGCGCGCCGAGGTCGGGGAAGCCGAGCCGTCAGCCGCCGCGGCGGGCAGCGTGACGCCGAAATCCCGACCGGCCCACCACTACAACATCGTGTTCTACGCTGGAGACGAGCTGATCATGGTGGATGGCGAATATCTCATTCGCAGCCTGCCGGCCCGCATCCTGTGGAAGCTGCTTCGTGCGCGGCACGAGGAAGGACGCATGGAGTTCACCAATCGCGAGCTCAGGCTGGACAAGACACTGAACCTGCCCGAATGGAAGGACAACCTCGAAACCCGCCTCCTCTTGCTGCGCCGCCGGCTCGAACAGAAGTGCCCGAATGTCCGGATCGTGCCGCGAGCGCGCGGTCGCTTCGCGCTCGAGTTGGGCTGCGAAGTCACACTTACCGAGCGGCCCTAGCTCCGGAGAGGCAGCCCTAAAGGGCCGCCCGCTGGCCTTGTTCTGAGCGACAATAGGCGCTCTATTGGGACACGCGTTGCGCGAGCCGGTTTGCACGCGCAACCGGGTCGACAGCCTCGGCCCGGCGAGTTCATCCGCGCGCACATGATCGCGATCGACTCGAGGAGCCGGATGTCGACGACTTTCAGTTCGACTTACGAGGAGGTGCCATGTCCACGCCGAGAATCCTGCTCTCCGCTTTGGGTGCCTGCGCCGTCTTTCTGGTGACGGCTTACAGCCACTCCGGTACAAGCGCGACGTTATCGGCGGCTCAGGGCGCCGCGAAGGTGGCGAATCCCATCACCGGCGAGGGGCTGCCCAACCCGGCACCGATGGTGACCCGCAACTGGGGTCAGCTTCCAGCCGGCCGGAAGTGGGGCACATCGGCCGGGGTCGACATCGATCCGATCGACGGCCACGTCTGGGCATACGAGCGCTGCGGCGCGGGCGCGCTTGGCGGGGCCGGCGGCGGCGGTGTCACGTGTGAGACCAACGAGGTGGACCCGATCTTCAAGTTCGATCGCAAGACCGGCGCCGTGCTGGCGAACTTCGGCAAGGGTGTCATGGTGACGCCACACGGCATCCACGTGGACCGGCAGGGCAACGTCTGGATCGCGGACTTCGCGGGCAACGAGGCCGGGACCAAGGGACACCAGGTCCACAAGTTCAGCCCGAAGGGCGAGAAGCTGCTGAGCCTGGGCATCGCGGGCAAGGCGGGCAACGCCGATGGCCAGTTCAATCAGCCGAACGACGTGGTCGTCGGGCCCGACGGCAGCATCTACGTCTCCGACGGGCACGACGGTCAGGTGATGACCACCAACGCGGCCATCGCCGAGGGCATCAAGCGTGGCGCCACGGCGCGGATCAGCAAGTTCTCGCCCGACGGGAAGTTCATCAAGTCCTGGGGCGGTCTCGGCGTCCGACACGGAGAGTTCCGGACACCGCACGCGCTGGTATTCGATTCGAAGGGCCGTCTCTGGGTGACGGACCGTGGCAACCATCGGCTCGAGATCTTCGACCAGGAGGGCAAGTACCTCGAATCGCGCTACATGTACGGGCGCATCAGCGGGATCTTCATCAAGGACAACATGGTCTACGCGATCGACTCGGAGTCGGGTCCGCTGAATCACGGGAACTGGCGCGACGGTGTGCGCATCGGTCCCCTGGACGAGGATCGCATCACCGGGTTCATTCCGCCGTTCGAGCGCGAAGACCGCGTGTACCAGGGGACGGCTGGCGAAGGCGTTGCCGTCGACGCGGACGGCAATGTCTATGCGGCGGAAGGGCCGAACTCGCTGAACCAGGCGGGGGGCGCGTTTACCAAATACTCCGTGAAGTGAACGCCGCCAATTATGCGTACAGATATGAGCGCTTGTAGTGGTAGACGGCCGCCGTGATCAGCCTCCCGCAGCTGACGCACGAAGCGTCTCGTCCCGCGTCGGACATCTCAAAAATGTTCTGCGTGCCGAGTATCGTGTCTCTCACCAAGGCCTTTCCATGAATGCCCTGTTTCAGTGCAGTAAAGACAACGTCCAAGGCGCTGGGTGTTCTTCCGCACGAGCACGTTTCATGTCCGTCGGCGGATATCATCCCGAATTCCTTCATATGGCCGATTGGTAGATCCAGGAGCCCCTCGAGATATCGAAGCTCATCTGGCGGCGTCAGCCTGTATCGCTTATCACCAGTCACGAGGGCACTGGCTCTTTCCATTGTTTTGTCATCCAAGACAACCTTCGTCGCGTACCCCTTCGATTTCAGATGGCGTTTGAGTGTCTCAATGTCTTTCAGGACAGGCGACTGGGGATCGATGCTGAGTGACATGAGGTTCCCTCCTCACAAGAGCGGCGTGCGTGCCGCCATCGTATCTCTGTGATTGGCAGCGGTCACACATGCGTCGGACAAGTCGCAGAGCAACTTGCGGTTTGGTAAACGTAGGCAAGGGGCAAGAAAAAAGCCAGGGCTTTTCGCAGTCAGGTACTTCTATGCATCAGCTAAGAGTGCGTTTCACAATGAACCGCGGAGCACGCCGAAGACGCCGAGAAAGGCGATTTGCTCTGCGGGCTCTGCGGTTGACGTCGTGAATTCTGCAACGCGTTCTTAAGGCTCGTGTTCCTCATGGACATCGGCTGCGGGGGTGAGATGTGGCACCCCGAGGGATGCCGCGTGAGCCTACTGGAGGTGACCTGAGGTGACATGTGGGTGACATGTTGGGGTAATGGGTGACCGGCAGAGGCGGACGCTTCATAATTCGTCAAGGAGAAGGGCCCCATGGAGGTATCGGCCGGGACAGAGTCGCCGCTCCGCTTCGGATCATTCGAGCTCGACGTGCAGTCGCGCGAGCTGCGCAGAGGTGCCAAGTCCGTGCGCCTGCAGGAACAGCCGTTCGAGATCCTCCGCCTGATGCTCGAGCGTCCTGGCCACGTCGTGACCCGCGAGGATCTGCGCCGCCGCCTCTGGCCGGACGGGACGTTCGTGGACTTCGAGCACAGCCTCAATGCTGCGGTGAAGCGCCTGCGCGCCGCGCTGGGCGACGATGCCGACAACCCGCGGTTCGTGGAGACGCTGCCGCGCCGCGGCTACCGGTTCATTGCGGCGATCGACGTGGGCGGAACCGAGAGCGCCGAGCCAGCGCCCGTGGCGGCGCCCGGCGTGAGGCTGGCGGTGCTGCCGTTCTCGAACATGAGCGAGGAGATCGGCCAGGAGTACTTCACCGACGGCCTGACCGAAGAGATGATCTCGCAGCTTGGACAGCTGTGCCGCGGGCGGGTGGGTATCATCGCGCGCTGGTCGTCGATGATGTTCAAGGAGACCCACCTGCGGGCGCGGGAGGTCGGGCAGGCGCTCAAGGCCGACTATCTCCTCGAGGGCAGCGTGCGGCGCGAAGGCGATCGCGTGCGTATCACCGCGCGCCTGATCGAAGCGGCGGCCGAGACGCACCTGTGGGGGGAGACCTACGAGCGTCACCTGACCGACTGCCTGTCGGTGCAGGCGGATGTCGCCGCCCGCATCGCGCAGTCGCTGGCGGTCGAGCTGGCGCCGTACGACACGCCGGCGCCCTCGCTCGGCAACGAGACTTCGGCGGCCGCGTACCAGGAGTATCTGAAGGGGCGCTTCCATTGGAACAAGCCTGACGACTATCGCAGCGACGGGTGCCTCGTCGCGCTGGAACTGGCGCTGTCGTCGTTTACGCAGGCGGTGACGATCGACGCCGCGTTCGCCCCGGCGCACGCGATGATTGCGCGCGTGCATGTGGCGCGAGGCGAGTACTACGCCGGGGAGCCGCGCCACTCGCTCGAGTTGGCGCGCACCTCGGCGAAGCGGGCGATGGACCTGGAGCCGGGCCTGGCGGAGACGCACCTGGCGCTCGGCGATGTCCGCCGCATGCTCGAATGGGATTGGCGCGGCGCGGAGCTGGCTTATGCGCAGGCGATCGCGCTCAATCCAAGCCAGGAGAACTCCCACCGACGCTACGCGATTCTGCTGGCGTCGCTGTCGCGGCGGGCCGAGGCCGTTCGCGAGGCGGAGCGCGCATGCGAACTGGACCCTCTGTGCCTCGTCGTCGGCTCGAGCGGGGCGTTCGTTCAGTATCTCGTGAGCGATTACGACGCGGCGATCGAACGCTGCCGCCGCACGTCGGGTCTCGATCCTCAATATCTGCCGGCGCAGCGGTTGATGGCGGCGGCGTACTTGCAGGCCGGACGTACCCGCGAGGCCATCGAGGGGCTCGCGGCCGTCCACGCGGCGGCGCCGCACGATCCGATCGCCATCGCCTGGCTCGCCCATGCCAAGGCCGTGACCGGTGATCGCAGCGGCGCCCTCGATCGGCTCGCACACTGGCGCAAACTGGAAGGGACACGCTACCTGTCTTCGTACCATTTCGCGCTGGCGCAGGTGGGCCTCGGCGAAACCGACGTAGCCTTCGCCGCGCTCGAGAAGGCGACAGTCGACGGCGATCCCGCGCTCACGTATTTGGCAGTCGAACCGCGCTTCGAGCCGCTGCGGTCCGATCCCCGCTATATGCGGCTCATCGATCTGCTCGGTCTCTGATCAGTGCCGGGTCGGTCCGGTCGGCGGAACACGCCGAGGAGCCAGATCGCGGGATTGATCTCGATCCTGCTGTGGATGCTCGTGATTCTTGCAGCACGGATGATGTCCTACCAATGTTTTACAGCGGTTTTCACAAAGGCGTAGCGGGTCCGGGGCCGCAGCTGCCGGTGCGCTCGGCGACGTCTTCTCCACTTGCGGTGACCGGCCGCAGTGGTGCCGGCCGCCTGCCGCCGAACTCCTGTACCATTCTCGATCTCAAAGAACGCGTTTCGGAAAGGCTTGTGGTAGCTGTGGAAAACGCGTTTCGTGCGTTTTCCAAGGAGCTGCGGACGCGTTCTGTGCGTCCGCAGCTCCGGCAGCTTCCACAGCCGGGATGGGACGTTTCCCGTGAGTGTATCAACGAGCTCGGCTATCTCGTCGGGAGTGCCAAGGCCGACTCTGCGCAGGAGCGCCTCGTGCGGACATGCGCCCCGGCGAGATAGTCCGTGGAGTCCATCTTGTGGGGAGTCGCGCCATTGAGCGCCAGTACAGGAGTGATGCGACGCCACGTGAAGTCGAGTGTCAAGGAGAGGAGCGAACATTGCTGACGGCTCAGTGGTTTGTCGGAATTGATTGGGCATCGCAGGCGCACGAAGTATGCATTCTCGATCGCGAAGGCCGGATCATCCAGCGGCAGCACGTGCAACACGCCGCGCCGGCCTTGCAGGCCTTTGTGGAAGCCCTGCTGGAGCGTGCCGGCAGGGATCCGACGACGGTGGCGATCGGGATCGAAGTGCCCCGCGGGGCGCTGGTTGAGGTGCTCGTCGAGCGCGGGTTCGCAGTCTATGCGATTAGCCCGAAGCAAGTGGACCGGTTTCGGGACCGCTTCACGCCGGCAGGGGCCAAGGACGACAGTCGCGACGCCCTCGTGATCGGCGATTCGTTGCGGACCGACCCGCAGGCCTTTCGGTCGGTGCGTCTCGATCACCCGCGGGTCATTCAATTGCGCGAGTGGTCGCGGGTCGATGAGGACCTGGGCGTCGAGCTGATGCGGCTCACGAATCAGCTCCGTGACCTGGTCTATCGCATGGCGCCGGGCCTGCTGGCGCTGTGTCCAGCCGCCGACGAGCCGTGGTTCTGGGCGCTGCTGCAGGACGCCCCCACGCCCGCGCATCAACAGCGGCTGTCGCTGCGCCGGGTGGAACGACTGCTCCGCGGTCATCGCATCCGTCGACTCGAGGCGGTGCAGGTGCGTGAGGTGTTGCAGCAACCGAGCGTCTACACGGCGCCCGGCGTCGTAGAGGCCGTCGCCGCGCACATCCAGCTCGTGCTGCCGCGCATCGCATTGATCGCCGCACAGCGCCGCGACGCCGAGCGGCACCTTGAGCGGTTGCTTGACGCGCTCGAAGCGGAGGAAGGTCCGGCGGGGAACCAGCGCGAGCATTCTGATGTGGCCATCGTCCGCTCCATACCAGGGATCGGGACGCGCGTTGCCGCCAGGATGCTCGCTGAGGCCTCGCAGCTACTGGTCGATCGAGCGTATCACGTGCTGCGCACCTGGATGGGGGTCGCCCCGGTCACCAAACAGAGCGGACGGCGCCGCACCGTCGTGATGCGCTATGCCTGCAATCATCGGTTGCGCGAGGCCGCGTATCATTGGGCACGCGTCGGGATGCAGCGGGATCCGGCCAGTCGCGCGTACTACGCGACCCTGCGCGCGCGCGGGCATAGCCATGGGCGAGCCCTCCGCAGCGTGGCCGATCGGCTCCTCCGAGTGCTCTGTGCGCTCCTCACGCGCGGCCAGCTCTTCGATTCAGCATGGAATCAACATTCACCCGTGACCGCCCTAGCGGGAGCTTGACAAATGGTGGGGAGTCCGCACGCCGGGAAGCCGCGCTCGGCTTGCGCACTCTCCCGCCCGCGCGTCGACTACGGCTAGCTTCCGCGACGGTCGCGTGCGTGGCATGCACCGGCACAGCTAATCCCCAGGGCACGGATCACGCGGTCCAGAGTCGACGCGGCACCAGCGCCTCGCGCGCCTTCCGGCCTTCATGAGGTCGGCGTGCTCCGACGGCGGCGGGCGGCCGGCACCACCGCGGCCTGGCGCGCATGGCGTGCGGCGGGCGTCGGCCGTGGCCACCCGTGCGGCGCGGCCGGGCAGGGTTGCACTAACCGCGGGTCGCGGGTCCTCATCGCGGCGATCTCCGGCCCCGTGATCTGGGCCGGTAGGCAAAGCCCCAGGTGGTGTTGACGCGAGACGGATGTCGCAGGGAGAACCCCTTGATCGCCGCGGCTGCGAGAGCGTACGGACCGAAGGACCGCGGTTCCGGCGCGTCCGCCCGGGTGGCGACGGCCGATGCCGGCCGCAGGCGACGCGGCCACGACGACGATGCGACACGTGCGAACGCTACACGAAAGCCAAAAGCGCTCTAGCCGGCGACTTGCGCGCGCAGCTTGACCTATGACTTCGTCGCCGCTGACAGTCATTGCCGCAACGCCGCCTGCCAGTTCATCACGATGTTTATCGGCGCCGTCGCGTCGTCGCCAGCCGGCGCCCTGACCAGGAACCGCTGTCCGTCCGGATGCAACTCGAGCCGGGTAAATCCCAGGACGCTGGGAGGCATTTGAACGAGCGGCCTGGGCGTGCCCGTGCGTATCCGTGGATCCGCCGGGACGTCCACGGCTGTGATCGCGCGATTAGCACCGATGTAGATCAGTTCTCTTCCGTCCCGTCGCCACAGGGGCCGTTCACCGCCGTCTCTCGACACCTGGTACACGCCACCCGATGCCGCGTCGGTTCCCAGGGGGCCGAACGGCCGCACGGACACCTCGGATCGGCCTGACTGGTCGGACTGGTAGGCGATCCAGCGACCATCCGGCGAAAACTGGCCAAAGGTTTCAGTGAAGGGGGAACGCACCAAGGCAATGGGCTTGCGATCGCCGTCCATGGGCAGCAGCCAGAGATCGTCTCCATTCTCGCTGCTCCGTTCCTCGTAGATCACATAGCGCCCATCAGGGCTCCAGTCGTCTGGCCACTTTTCAAGGTCGGTGTGCAGGACGAGCCGCTCGTCACCGGTGCCCTCCGCTGTCTTCTCGTATAAATCGAAGGTACCGCCCCGGTTGGAGCGAAACAGGATGCGGCGCCCGTCGGGTGACCAAATCGGGAACTCATCGCGGGCGGGATCGAAGGTGAGCCGTGTCGTGACATCGCGCGCAATGTCCTTCACCCAGATGTCGACACCTCCTGCATCATCGACCCGATCGAACACGATGCGTGTTCCGTCGGGGGATATGCGCGCGAAACTCGCTGCGGTGGCTTCAGCGACGGGATCGAGGGCGCCTCCTTTCCGGTCAAGCCAGCTGAATTGGTATTCGCTCCCACCTCGATAGGCGAGTGTGCCGTTGTCTGAGACCGCAAACAACGGCCTGGCGCCAAAGACCGCAACCGATGGCGCAACCATCACCGCTTCGCCCATCAGTACCGAGGCGGTTTGCATCGAACGACTGAGCCAGTAATCGGCCTTCCCGCCTGAACAATATCCGGCCGGAACCTGATGCCAGCGACGGTACGTAGAACGCTTGAGATTCGGATGTGAGCAGCCGTTCCGACGACTGATCTTCAGGACGGTACGTCCAGGGATCCGACATACACGTCGAACCCCGGACTCTGCGCACCGGCGCGAGCGTACAGGAAGTGCCGCCCATCCGGGAGAAAGGACGGGAACCCGTGAACTGAGTCCGAGCGCGCCAGCGCGGTCACTGGCGTGGCGTCTCCCCCGCCTTCCGGAATTCGCCAGATGGGGCCTTGCCCGATGCCGCCGATCAGAATCACACCCTCGGAGTTCCAGCTGCTTTCGCCGACCAACCCCGGCAGCCTCGCGATCGTGATCGGCGGGTTGCTGCCCGACACATCGACTTTCATCACCCTGTTGTCGTCAGTAAAGACGAGGGACAGGCTGTCCGGGGACCATGACATGGCACCGCCGAATTGGCCCTTGATTTCCGAGCCGGCAAGCGGGGCTGCCGTCAGTGAATCCATGTCGCGAATCCACAGCCGCAGGCGCCGATCCTGACCCTGGGCCGCAAACGCCAGCTTGCGTCCATCAGGCGAGAGTCTCAGTGATCCACCGAACTCTCCGCGTTCAGGCGGGGCCACTTGAAAACGCGTAATGTTCAGCGCCGGCGGCGTGCGCCACGGCGCCCACATCGCGACAGCCGCACTGATTCCCAGGACGCCGGCGGCGGCCGGCCACAGCCAGTGGAGTCGGGGGCTCCCGGCCGTCGCCCGCGGCGCTTCGTCGAGCAGCAGCGCCGCGTCGCCCAGGTCGCGGAGACGCCGCCTGGGATCCTTGGCGAGGCACCGCTGCAGCAGCGGTTGTACCTGCGCCGGGACGCGGGTGAGATCGGGCTCGTCCTTGATTACAGCAGCCAGCGTCTCCTGAAGCGTCTCCCCTTGAAACAGGCGCCGGCCGGTCAACATTTCGTACAGCACGGCGCCGAACGCCCAAATGTCCGCTCGCTTGTCTACCGGTTTCCCGTTGGCCTGTTCCGGCGACATGTACGCTGCTGTGCCCAGGATCGTGCCGGTCATCGACGCCAGCACGGTTGGGGAGTGGGTCAAGCCAATGCCGTCAGGCGCACCGACGTCGGCGGCGCCAAGCTTGGCCAGACCGAAGTCCAGCACTTTGACTGCGCCGTCAGTCGTGAGCATGACGTTGCCAGGCTTCAGGTCGCGATGGACGATGCCCTTCTCGTGCGCGACGTCCAGGGCGTCGATGATCTGCCTGGCGATTCTCAGTGCCTCGGGCAGGGCAATCGAGCCATGCGCCAGGCGATCGGCCAAGGTCTGGCCTTCGACCAGTTCCAGCACGAGGAAATGCGAAGTCCCGGACTCGGCGAGCTCGTGGATGCTGCCGATGTTGGGATGATTGAGGGACGCGAGAACTTGGGCCTCTCGTTCGAAGCGGGCCAGGCGCTCGGCATCGCGCCCGAACGCCTCGGGGAGCATTTTGATGGCGACCTCGCGCTTCAGCCGGCTGTCGCGCGCCCGGTAGACTTCACCCATCCCTCCCGCGCCGATGAGGGCGACGATGTCATAGCTTCCGAGACGGGTGCCCGGAGCGAGATGCATGGCGAGGAGTCGGATTATATGTGGTACTGCTGCAAGTCAGAGGCGATCCGGCCGGCGGAATCGTATTCGCCGAGGCAGGCGTCCACAAACTCCTTGAACGGTCGTAGGGTTTCCCTCGTGAGAGGAGGCATTCCCGCTATGAGCGTGGGAGATTCGCAACCAGCCCCGAACGACCGACTATCCCTTAACGCTCACCCAGATCCACGTGCCCAAGGAAGGAAAAGGCGAGGGCCAGCCGTGCGGGCTGACCCTCGGACCTGCAGTCTCCTCCTCGTGGGTGAACTGAAAGCTGATAGCTGACAGCTGATAGCTGATTAAGGCTGCGTCGGACAGGTCCCATGCAATCTCAGGGTATCCCTGAACTCGTCTCCTTCCGATTGCAGTTGGTCGGTCGTGCCATCGATGGATTTCAGAAACGCGAGCAGATTCCGCTGGTCTGTCGTCGTGAGCGCGCCGGCAATGGTCATGCCTCCGGGCAGGTTGTGAAGCGGGAACACGTCCGCCAGCGTTTGAGCCTGACCTCGATGCAAGTACGGAGCGTGATAGTTGATGCTGAGCAGGGATGGCGGATTGAAGCCATTCGTTCCGAATGCCGTGCTGCCCGCCGCGTTGTCTCGGAGCTCGAGTGGATTGGTCACATCGAACGTCCCCACATCCTCGAGATACTTGAACGTCGCGTCGTTGCAGGTAAACGAGAAGAACTCATTCACCAGCCCTGCCGACGGCGGCGCCGCCGGGAGTCTGGTAACGCCAGGATCGAGGGGAGGCCCGTTCTGCATTTGCGCGGCGGGGTTGTCGCGGTGGAAGATCTGGCTCTTCGTCCATTTGGCGCCGCCGTGGCACGAGGCGCAGTTGTTGACGAAGACCGTTCGCCCACTGGCCAGCGTTGCCGGATCGGGCTGCGGCTGATGCAGCGGACGCACTGCCGCGAAGATCCACAAGGTTTGTGCGTCGAGCGCGTCGCTCGCGCCTTGCGTGATCCCGTGGTCATAGATGGCTGGGTTGGCGAGTGCCAGGTTGGCCCTGGCGAAGCATTGCCCCGGATCGAAGTCGTCACTGGCAAATCCACAGCCGCCCTGCGTCACGCGTGAGTTGGCGTTGAAGTCGGTGTTGCTGCCCCGGATGCCGCTCCAATTGAGAAGACCTTGGTCAGCCGGGTTGTCTTTCGCAAACATCCCGTCGAGCGGTTTTGTCTGCCGCGGCCCCGTACCGAAGAACCAGCTGACGCCATCGGCCAGTCCGTCTGGATGGCAGGATCCGCAGCTGCTCCAGGCGTCCCTCGACTGTTTGCCACGGGAGTTCCGCGGGACGATGTCGCGGATGGGCGTATCGAAGACGCCGTTATCCGGTATGCCGAGTGCGGTGAAGAAGGCGACCTTGCCGACGAGGACCGAATGCTCGAAAGACCCCGGCGCCGGTGGCTCGCTGGAGGAAATATCGCGAAAGAGCACCGAGTTCGTCAGCAGGTCAATCGCGGTCACCGAGAAATTGGCCTCGTTGTTGGAATAGGCTCGGGCACCGCCATCCGTCTTGCTGACGGTCACTCCGCTGGGCAGATTCCCCGTCTGGATCCGCACGACATTGCCCGGCGACCCGATGTCGAGCGTCCCCCCGCCGAGGCTGGCCCGCAGCAGGTAGTTTCCGCCTCTGCTGACGAAGAGAAACTGTGTGCCGTCCAGGTTCGCATCGGCGGCGACGATGTCGTTGCCAAACAGCCTGTCGAGGCTGGTGGGATCGGCTGGCGGGTTTTCAGCAGCGATCTGTTGATTCAAGTTGACGTGCTCGGCGGTGACCTCGGCCAGGGCGTTGACGTTCACCGAATAGACAAGCGCCTGAACGTTGACGTTGAAGACTTCCGGAGGTTCGGGCTGCGCGCCGATATTCGGCAGCCACAGGCGGTTGCCTCGAATCAATGCGGACAACAGCTGATTCGGGAAGACACCCTGTGGGGCGTTGGTGTTGGCCGGATCGGTCGCGGGCAAATCCGGTCTCGGACAGAGGAGGGGATTGGCGAGGTGGGCAGGGTGGGTGCTGGGGCAAACACTCGCACGGTTCGCGGTGAAACCCGAATTGGCCAACGGCGAGAGGATGATCTTCGCAATCGCGCCGGGGTTCCCCACCCGAAAACTGTGGACGACTCCCCGCTTCCCGAGATCGCGGGTCTCGCCAGGACCGCCCGGAACGAGCTCAGCAAAGATCTGAGTCACGAAGACCGTTTCGTCCTGATCGTCCCCGTCCCCGTTGTTCGTCACAGCAATCGCCATCGGATTGGGTCCGACCGCCACTCTGCCGACTTCCATGCGGGAAGCGGTGTTGATGATCGAGACGGTCCCCTCCGTATGGTTGGCGACATACAGCGCGCGTCCGTTCGGCGTCAGCGCGCAGCCGCGCGGTTCGGTGCCTACCGGAATCGTGGCGACAACCCTGCGCCGCTGTAAGCTGACGACCGAAACCGTTCCGCTGACGCCATTGGTCACGTAGGCTTCGGAGTCGTCCGGGCTCACGACAACGCAGCGAGGCTCCGTCCCTACTTCGATTTCGGCAATCTTGTTGGCGACGTCATTGCCGTTCGCGTTCCGGACTCTGATGAGGGAGAGGCTATTTGCTTCGCGATTGACGACGACCAGGCGCTGATCGTCGGAGGTGAGAGCGATCGTGGTCGAGTGGCTCGATGTCGCCGCAGTCGCGGGTGGGTTGACCTGCTGAGTGGCGGCTCCGAGTCCGCCCAAGCCGAGCACGGTGGCCACGAGAGCGACCGCCGAGAACCACCGCGTGAACGTATTTCTTTCAACTTGCATTACGAACTCCTTCCTGGGACTGATGGCTATTGGTGAAACATCGTTGCTGACTCCTTTCCAAAAAGATTCATTCGAGGTGTCCTGTGGCCGCGACCGAGAGCCACAGGATGTTGAGGAGAAAGACCCAATTGAAAGCACGTAAGGTTACAACCGAAGCACCACTGATGGTCGTAAGAATTCTGAAAAAGTCTCGCCACGATTCTGCGCGTAACCATCTCGGCAGTCCGCCGCGAAATCGCGTGATCAATCTCTGATGTCGTCGAGCTCTGCGGTCGAGCGAGCTCTAGCGTTCGCGTCGATCAGCTCTTGCGTTTGTGCGATCAGCTCAGGCGTGTCCGAATGAGCTCTAGCGCTTGACCTTCGAATCGTCGAGTCGAGAGTGGAAGCCGCGTGATTCTCTTTTGGAGGGAGGACAGTCCGCATTCACGCTTGGCTGGAGAGCGAGTTTGCGGAAGATCCTGAATCAGGCGGCTCGCAGGGCCAACTTTGCACTTACTTTGAACTTTCCACTTTCAACTTTTAACTTTGAGATGGCGCTACCACACGAGCGGCCGGTTCTCGAGGCTGGTCAGTACGTCGAGTTTTCCCTCGGCGACGAGGGCTTGGGCGCAGTTTGAAATCGCCGCAAAGAGACCGCCGACCGGGGTGTCCGCGTTCGCCGAGATTCCGACCCAGGCATTGCGGCCGCTGGCCTTGGCCGCATAGAGTGCGCGGTCGGCAACGCTGATGACCTGCTCCCAGCTGAGCGCATCGAGACACTCGTGATTGAAGGGGTAGCACGCGAATCCGATCGAGCAGGTCGTATGAACCGTCTGCGCGTCGGCGATGTCGAACACGTGGGCGGCGAGGCGCCGGCGGATCCGGCTCGCCAGCTCGCTCATTCGCCCCAGATCGGTGTCTCGCGCCACAATCAGGAACTCATCGCCTCCCCAGCGAATCACGATGTCTGAGTCTCGGCAGCTTTCGCGCAGGATGTCGCGCAACTGGCGCAGCACATCGTCTCCCGCCGCGTGACCGCTTGAATCGTTGATCGACTTGAAGTTGTCCAGGTCGATCATCATGAAGCCGATATCAAGCGATTCGTACGTGATGCCGTGCCGGTCGATCTCGCGATATCGGCGGTGGAGGAGCGAGATCTCCTTCTCGACGTACTCGCCCAGGAATCGACGATTCGCCAGACCTGTCAACGAGTCGGTGATGCTGGCCTTGGCGAGTTCCTCGTTCGCCTTTTGCAGCTCGACCGTTCGCTCCTGCACGCGCTGTTCGAGGAGGTGTCCGTAGGCCACCTGGCGCGCGACCTTGCGCTGCTGCGACCGGACGGCAATAGCGAAGCACCCGACTATGAGGAGCGCATACCCGCCCCAGGCCCAGGGCGTCGCCCACGGCGGTGCATCGACGGCGACGGCGACCGAGAGCCCGCGTTCGTTCCAGATACCGTCGTTGTTGGCGCCGCGAACGCGGAACACGTAGCGACCCGCCTTGAGCTGCGTGTAGGTGGCCTGACGGCCATCGGTCTCAACCCATGCCTGATCGAAACCTTCGAGCTTGTACGCGACCTTGTTGCGGTCTGGCGCCGTGTAGTCGAGCGCGGCGAATTCGAACACGACGATTCGGTCGCGAAACCCCAGATGCACGTTGGACACCTGATCGGCAGGACCGTCGAGCGGACTGTAGTTCTTCGTCACGCGAGTGAGAACGACGGGCGGTGCCGTGTCGTTCTGCGCCAGGCGTTCCGGAAAGAAGCCGTTGAAGCCGTTGTTGCCGCCAAAGAACAGCTCGCCCGTCGAGCTTCGATACGAAGCGCCGAAATTGAATTCGTTCGCCTGCAGGCCGTGGGAGGCCCGGTAGTTCTTGAACGTGCCCGTCCGCGGCTCGAACCTCGAAAGGCCGTTGTTCGTGCTCAGCCACAGATGCCCGCCTTCGTCCGACCTGATGCCGTAGACGACATCGTTCGCCAACCCCTGCCGGCTCGTATAGGTCTGAAACGATTCGGATCGCGGCGGCAGAAACGACAGGCCTGCACGGGTCCCAACCCAGAGGCCGCCGGCAGCGTCGACGAATAACGCGTACACCACATCGGAGGCGAGGCTGTCGCGCCGGTTCTGCTCGTGCGAAAACCGTCGCGACTTGCCCGAGCGCGGGTCGAAGAGATTGAGTCCGCCACCGTCGGTGCCGATCCACAATCGACCGTCCACCGCGGCGGCGATGCTGGTGATTCGATCGCCACTGAGGCTCGCGGGATCTTCCGGCCGGTGGCGGAAGTGTTCGAACACGCCGGCCGCCCGATCGAAGCGATCCAAGCCTTCCCCGAAGGTCCCAATCCACAACGTACCGCTGGCGTCCTCGAACATCGTCATGACGCCGTCGGCGCCAAGACTGTCGGTGCGCGACGGATTGTGGCGGAACCGCGTGAACGTTCTAAGGTCCGGATCGAACCGGCTCAGCCCGGCGTCGAGCGTACCGACCCACATCGCGCCCTCGTGACTGTAGACGAGCGCCGTGACGCGGTCGCTGCCGAGACTCGAGTCGTCGTTCGGTCTATTGAGGTAGCGCGTCATCCTGCCAGTTACCCGATTGATGACGTGGAGCCCGGCGCCAAACGTGCCGACCCACAGCCTTCCAGCGGGGTCCTCGGCAAACGCCGTCACATTCCCCGACGCTAATCCATCCGGGCCGTTCAGATCCGGCGCGACGTGTCCGAACTGCCAGCTGAGAGGGTTCCAATTGTGGACGCCGCCGAGACGCGTGCCGGCCCAGAGGAGGCCGCTCCGGTCCTGCCCGATCGTCATGATCGCGTTGTCGCCGAGCGTCGTGGGACTGTCGCCGTGCTGGTAGTGGACGAATCGCCGCCGCTCCGCGTCGAACAGATCGAGGCCGCCGGTCGTGCCCACCCAGAGGCGGCCGCCGCGGTCGCGGAAGATTGCACGGACTTGATCGTTGGCCAGGCTGCCAGGATCGCTCGGATCGCTGCGAAAACGTTCGCTCTGCCCGGTCGCTGGATCCAACCGGTTCAACCCGCCGCCGTGAGTGCCGACCCACACGATGCCGGATTCGTCGCCGTACACCGATCTGATTCGATCCTGGCTGAGGCTCGAGGGATGTTCCGGCTCGTGCATGAAGCGCTGAAACGTCCCACTCTTGGCATCCAAGAGGTTGAGACCCGCGTCCGTACCGACCCACAGCCGGCCTCGGGTGTCCACATGCAGAACGAAGATGCGGTTGTCGCTGAGCGATGCTTGATGCCCGGCGTCCTGGACGAAATGCGTGAGCTTGCCGGTCGCGATCTCCAGTCGATCGAGCCCCGCGTCACGGGTGCCGATCCAGAGCGCGCCGTCAGGCCCGAACACGAGCGTGCGGATGTAGCGGCTGGAGATATCATCGCGCCTCGAGAACTGGTTGAGGGCGCGGTCCCATTTCACGAGGCCTTCCCCGTCGGTCGCAATCCAGAGATTCCCCTGGGGGTCTTCATCGATCGCCCACACGAAGTTGCCGGGAAGAGACGACGGGTCGGCGGGATCGTTCTTGTAGACGGTGAACTTGACGCCATCGAAGCGGTTCAGTCCGTCTTCAGTACCCGAGCCAGATGTAGCCCCGGCTGTCCTGGAACCAGCACAGCACGGTGGACTGCGACAGTCCCTGTTCGAGCGAGAGGCGCGTAAAACGAATCGGCCTCGCAGGCATCGCCGAGGCCGGGCGATCCCCGGCGACGGCGATCAAAGTCGCTGCCCCGAAGACGACCCGGACGAGGAGCCTGACGATCGAGCTCGTGACGTTCATGGTCTTCCAAGCGCCCACACTTCGGTCGACGCACCGTGGCACGAGTCCCGGAGGTCTCCCGGACAGGTCGCCGTTGATGGGGGTGCCTATGGGTGTATCGGCTCTCCCCACAGGGAGCTTTCCAGCGTCCGACCCATCACCCTCGGGACTCACTCGATTCGGGAAGTCGCCATTTTGCAAGGAGTTCGCCGAACGCTGCGGGTGCGATTGGTTCCGAGAAGAAGAAGCCCTGATAGTTCTCGCAACCGTGATGACGGAGGAATTCGAGCTGGGCACCCTGCTCGACGCCTTCCGCGACGACGTCGAGCCCCAGCTGTCGAGCCATGGCAATCGTGGCGCCGGCGATGGCCGCGTCGCTCGCCGAGCTGGTGACGCCCGAGACGAACGACCGATCGATCTTGAGCGTATCGATTGGAAAATGTTTGACGCACGAGATCGCCGCGTTGCCGGTGCCGAAATCATCGAGCGACAGGCGGACACCGAGCTTCTTGAGTTCATGAAGCTGGCGGAGGATCTCGGGGTCGCTGCGGAGCACGCCGCGCTCGCTGATCTCGAGCTCGAGGAGGCCGGGTTTGATTCCGGTTTCGGTCAGGGTTTCACGCACCACGCGGACCAGATCGGAGCGAACGAGCTGACACAGCGAGATGTTGACGCACATGCGTATCGCCGGCAGCCCCTGATCGATCCACGTGCGCAGTTGCCGGCATGCTTGGCCGAGGACCCAGGTGCCAACCTGGACCATCAGCCCCGACTCCTCGGCGACCGGGACGAACGTCGCCGGCGCGACGCGGCCCAGCTCGGGCGAATCCCAGCGCAGCAGCGCCTCGGCCGCTGTCACGCGACCTTCACATCGATCGACGAGCGGCTGGTAATGCAGATGCAGCTCGCCGCGTGCAAGCGCCGTCGACAGACATCGATGGATGGGCAACGATTCCGCCTGGTGCTGATAATGCGCTTCGTTGTGAAATCGGACGACGCCGCCCGAGATTGTCGCCTGCTCCAACGCGAGCTCGGCTCGAAGGAGAAGGGCTTCCGCCGTCCGGCCGTCAGCCGGCGCAATCGCTGCGCCGATACTGGTCGAGAGCGCGTAACCGCCGTCGATCTCCGATAGTCCGCGCACCGACCGATCGCGCAGCAGCTGCATGCTCCTGACCGCATCGTCGCGTGTCGCCAGGCCGGTCAGCAGCACCGCGAACACCTCGCCGTCGAGCCGCGCGACCGTCGTGATCGACATTCCGGACACTCTGCCGATCAGTTCCTCGGATCGCACGGTCGCAATGAGCTGCCGCGCGAAGTGCCGCAGGATCGTGTGAGCGCCGGCACGGCCGACCGTCCGGCTGGCGGCGCTGAAATGATCGAGGTTGACGAGTGCGACGACCCCGTGCGTGCCGCCCGGCGCCGAAGCGATCGCCCGGTCGACGACCCCTTCGAAGTGCTGCCGGCCAGGCAGGCCGGTCAACCCGTCGCGATGAGCCGCGCGTGCCGCTTCACTCGCCTCGGCTGCAGCCGCCACGACGCGATCGTTTCGGGTGGATGGCGCATCCGGGCGCGGCTTGAAACGTGCGAGCCTGGCAGCGCGCAAGCTGGCCGCGCGCCAGTTGAACGGTGCCTCGACGACATCTGTGGCGCCCGCTTCGATCGCGGAGTCCACCAGACCTTCGGAGGCACAGAAGACGAGCAGCGGCAGCTCTTGCGCAGCCGGGAGATCCCGGATTGCGTGAAGCACCAGACGGCCGGACGAGTCGCGAAGCGATAAATCGGTGAGCGCAATCGACGGGGGCTGCTCCCGAATCAGACGTAACGCTTCGTCGCCATCATGAGCGATCGAGACCTCGAAGCCTTCAGCGGCGAGCCATCGGGGAGCCGCGTTGCGCACCGGACCAGGGGCACAGGCGAGCACCAGGCGTGTGCTCAGCGATCTGTCCTTCGCCAGCGCCGCCGCGACCGCGCCTCGATCGCCCGGATGGACTCGGGGGGCCGACGGCGACTCGAGGTGACGACCGGTGAACCATTCGAGAGACATCGGATCAGTCTTCTCCTGGCGGAAGCGCCTGGCTGGAGCTACTGGGGATCGTCGACGATCGACGAGGTTCCGCGCACGTAGTCAGACCATAACGTCGCGTCCGACCAGATCGAAGCATCGGACCAGATGAACGAGTCGGACCAGATGGACGCCGTCGACCAGAGATACGCGTCGGCCCAGAGATACCCGTCGGACCATACGTACCCGTCGGCCCACAGATAGCCGTCCGACCACAGGGACGCGTCGGACCACAAGAACGAACTCGACCACGTGCTGCTGCCCCAGAGTTTTCCCGTGTTCTGGACGTACATCCGGCTGCCGTCGCTCGAACGCACCATCAGCGGCGACAGCGCGTCGGCCCAAACCCAGCCCGAGGTAGAGAGAGCCGTATCCACGTCGAGGACTCCCGCCCCCACGTCGGTCGGATCGCCGGCGATCTTGCGCGCCGATTTCATCAGTCGCGCCTTCACGGTCGCCGGGTTCAGCTGCGGATCTTTGCTGAGCATCCGCGCGACGGCGCCGCTCGCGAGCGATGCCGCCATCGAGGTTCCGGAAAGCTGGAGGTAACGCGTTGACGAACTGCACGACGCGTACGGGCAAGTCAGGTTCGCGGGCAGCTCACTGCCGAGCGTGGAATCATTGGCGAACGGGGCGATCACGCGGTTGCCAGGCGCCAGCAGATCGGGCTTGAGAACGTGGTCGTACAGCGTCGGGCCTCGCGACGAATACGTCGACACGAAATCGTCGAGGAAAGTGGTCCCCGTGCCCTTGTCGGTGATCGATCCAACGGTAATCACCTTGCGGGAATTCGCGGGGCTGGTGATGGTGAAATGCCCGTGCTTGCCGTAGTTCCCCGCGGCCACGACCACCACAACGCCAGCATCCCATACACGTTCAACCGCCTGCACGAGCGGGTCGTCTTCCTGCGCCTGTTCGACAGCCTTGCCGAGAGACAGGTTGACGACTCTGATGTCGTACTCCGGAATTCCTGTGCTGAGGACCCAATCGAGCGCCGCAATGACATCCGACGTGCTTCCCTGGCCAGCCGAATCCAGCACTCTGAGCGCCACGATATCTGCGTTGGTGGCGACGCCGCGGTACTGTTTCGCAGGTGAGTTGGCACCGCCACCAGCGATCATCCCGGCGATGTGCGTGCCATGCCCGAACTCATCCGAGAACGATGTCGAAGATCCGCCGGCGCCACCGACGAAGTTGAACTGCGCGCGCATCGCGCCGATCAAGTCGGGGTGCGCGTACATGCCGGAATCGAGGACCGCCACCGTGACGCCAGACCCCTTGAAGTGGCTGTTCCAGCTGATCGCAGAAAGATCGCCCGGCACGCGGGCAGTCTGCCGCGCGGCGAGACTCGCGCCGGTCACCGGGCTGTCAGGCGAGATGAATTTCACCTTGTCGTGCGCCGCCAGAGCATGGAGCGCGCGAGCCGGAATCCGGATGGCTTGAAACGGGAGCGCTCTGAATGCCCGACGCCTGGCGCCGCCGAACGAGCCGACGAAGTCGCCGGTGTCGGCATCCTGCGCCCTGTCCAGCGTGACGATCACGTCAACGAGATTCGCGCCGCCTCTGTCGGCGTCCTGCCGCAGATGACGACTCATTTTGTCGCGTCTGTGGGAACCGTCCTGGGCACGCACGTCGCCCGCCTGGCCGGAAAAGACAAAGAGCAGGACGGCCAGCGCCGGCGCGAACAGTCGGGGGGATCTGAAGCTCCTCATTCAGGCTTGGCTCCAATCGCTCCAGATTGGAGCGCAACTGACGTGCCACGAACTGGCGCGATGGAGCGACCTGGACGCGGACGCCGAAGCCGCGAGGGTGCAACAATTAGCCACCCGATCGCGACCGGCGATCGTCACGAGGTGAGGCTGTCGACTTGGTGAAGAGTTCGCGGGTTTTTCAGAATTTCCGAGGAAAACCGTGACGTCTCAACTCGAAACCTGTTTCTTCAGGAACGGAATTCGGATCGCCCACCCGCGGGACTGCCAGGGGGCCGACCGAGCGCATCACTTCAGCAGAATCTCTTCGAAGAACTGCAAGGCCCGCGGATCGCCGGACTGGCCCAGCCAGAACATCGCCTGCTTTCGAACCTGCGGATTCCGGTGCGTCCGCGCGACGTCAATGAGCTTTGGGATGCCCTGGTCCTTCGGCATCTGGCTCAGGGCAAACACCGCCTTTTTCTTGACCTCGGTATCCGGATCGTCGTCGATTGCGCCGGCAATCGCGGCAAAGGCTTCTCGGCTGGCGCGGACGCCGAGCCAGAAGAGCGCCTGTCCGCGCGCTCGGCGGTCCGGATGGTTTCGCGCCCACCCGACAAGGACGCGGTCGGCAGCGGGTGCATCGTGCAGGGATATCGCGGTCATCGACGTGTCCGCGACGCGACCGCCCCAGTCGGAGGTGGCGCCCGGCGCCGACACGAGCGAAGAGAGCCACGCGATGCTGTCGTCTGGTCGAACGTCGTCGAGCCACACGAGCCTGGCGTTGCCGCCATCCAGATCGCAATCGGGCGTAACCACGCGGACACGGCCGACTGCACCGTTCTCGAAGCGCGCAAGCACGCACGAGGTCGGACTGCGGCTCCAGAGCGATACGGCCGCCACGGGCGGAGTCCCCGGCCGTCGTCATCGACACACCGCTCCCGTCCAGGCGGCACGCATCACTCGAGATGTTTTGGAAGCAGCACATCTGCCGCGGTCCGGGAATCATCGGGACGCGGTAGCCGATCCACACCACTCCGCCCTGAGACGCAACGCGTCGGATTTCACCCTCGAGCCCTTGAGCGACAGAACGGGTCTCTGTCATCACGTTGCTCAAGCGGCCCTGCGCGGCCGCGGACACCGTTACTCCCAGCACGACGATTCCCATCGCTCCGAGCACCTTGCGCACCCTGTGCACCCTGTGCACCCTGTGCACCCTGTGCACCTTGTGCACCTTGAGCATGTCGAGCCTCATTTAAGCAGCTCCATCAGATAGTCGGTGGCTTCTTTGGACTGCATAAGAGCGAGCTTCGAGACAATCTCCTTCTTCATCAGCGGATCCTTCTCAGCCCGCGCGAGCTCGACGAGCATCGTCGCGTTGCTCTGAAGGAAGAGCGCATTGATGGCTTCTTTTCGAGCCTCGGGCGCGGCATTCGACAGATAGATCGCCTTGATCACCTCGCTCGTCCGGCCGTCGCCCAGCAGACCGAGATTACGGATCGCCGTCCTTCGCAACTGCGGATCGGTCTCGGTCTTCGCCAGTTCGATCAGCGTGTCGGCGCCGCCTCCGATGAACATCCCCTGGAGAATCTGTTTCTTCACTTCGACGGAGGTCTCGGTCCGATACAGCTCGGTAAGCTCCGCTTGCGCGCCCAGGGCCCCCAACTGCTGCACCGCCATACGTCGCAGCGCAGGATCGCTTTCGGTCTTTGCCAGCGACAGGATGCGCGCGCGGTCGCCCGAGACCATGTAGCTTTGGATGATCGCGCGCTTGACTGCCGTATTCGACGAGGCCTGATACACGTCGGCGAGAATCTGACGGTTGTCGGGGCCGCCCATCATGCCGAGATAGCGGACGGCGCGCCGCTGGAGGTCAGGATTCGACCCATCCTTCGCGATATTGGCCAGAATTTCCCGTGAGCGGGGCGATCCCGACTGACTCAACACGAAGAGGGCGCGATCCTTGACCCTCGCTGAGTTGGCGGCCGCGAGCATCTGCTCGAGTATTGGCAGGGCGCGATCCGGGTCGTGCTGCATCAGGCCACGCAGCGCCATCAGCTTCAGCTCCTGATCCGCTTGAGCGTCGGGCGAGACCGTCTGACCAGAGGCCTGCCGGAGCTCGACCTCGAGAGCCTTCGCGTCGCGGATCCACCGGCTTTTCGCGAACTGCTTCTGCAGATCTCCTAGCGTGCTCAACGCGTCGGCACGTTCTCCGATCTTTGCGAGGCTGTAGGCGCGCCAGTAGAGCGCCGCATCGGTTCGACCGCTCCTGTCGGCGATCAGGACGTTCAGGCGGTCGATCGCCAGATCGAACCGGCCCTGCTCGATCAGGTCGCGCGCTTGCGCATAAAGTGATTCGACCTGCTCTTCAGCGACGGCGGGCGACGCGACAGCGCTGCGCGCCGCTGCATGGCCAACGACCATCGCCGCGGTCACGCGCGACCGAGCCGCGGCCGAGAGCGCGAGGACGAGCGATATCTGAACGATTGCTTTGATGGTCATGATTGTCCGTTCTTCCTCAGCATTGTTCGACGGGGAAGCGGGCGTTCGAAGGATGCGCGTTCCCGCTGCCACAGCTCGTCGCTCATCACCCGCACCTTGAAGAGCAGGGCCGTCGCGTCGATGCGGCGCTGGATCTGCTCGAGATCGGACCGACTGATTGGTGACGGGCTGTGCACGATTTCGAGAAGGCTTCGCTCGAGATCGTCCAGCACATTCGCGACGGTTTGTTCGCCGGTGTCCACCGCATTCTGGCGGTACAGCCGACTCGTCTGAACCAGGTCTTCCGCCCATTGCTGCTCGCCCGAGATGTCGCTGCGCTCGGACGCGTTCGCGATCTCGGTGAGCACGCGTTCGGAGCGATCGAAATGATCCGCCACCGATGCCAGCAGCACGCGTCGGCGGATCTCAGCTGACGCAGCAGGCAGGCTGACAGTCTGAGAAGCAGCCGTCGTGGAAGGCGGTGCCGGTTGAGTCCATCGTCGTCCAATCCCGAACGCCACCAGAACGAGCGCGGCGGCAGTAGCCACGAGTGCGAGACGGTGCCATCGAACCCACTCGAGCCACCACGGCTCATCCTGTTCGGGCAGCCGATGCCGGATCCGCTGCCAGACTTCGAGCCCGTACTGATCGCCTCGCTCGGGTACATCCTGCGTGACCACCAGAGCCAGCGCGTCCGAGATGCTGCGATACAGCGCCGCGCAGTCATCGCATCGCTCCAGATGGGCCTCGACCTGCATCGCCGCACGGCCACGGCTCTCGCCGTAGTAGTGCAGGATCAGCGCTTCCTCGTTGTAGTGCCTCACGATTCCCCCCGCCGCGAACCAAGCGCGACGCGCAGCTTCCGGACCGCCCGGAACACGCTGTGCTTGGCTGCGCTCGTGCCCAGGCCAAGCATCTTGGCAATCTCGTCAATTGATCGCCCCTCGTAGTGCCGCAGCGTGAAGGCGGCTCGCTCGAGAGGGCTCAGATGCGACAGCGCTTCGCCGACATGTCGTTCGATCTCGGCGCTTCGGGCCAGTCGTTCGGGACCGGGTGCCTCGACCGCCACGACATCACTTACTTGATCGAGACACTCGCGGCGGCTCTGATCGCGCCGGCTGTGACGAACGCGAATGAGATCGACCGAGCAGTTCGCGACGATGCGGTACAGCCAGGTGCCGAAATTGGCGCGTCGTTCGAACCGACCCAGTTGCCGATAGGCCCGGATGAAGCTTTCTTGAACCACGTCTTCGGCGTCCTGCTCGTTGCCGGTCATCCGGAAGGCGAGGCGGTAGGCGTGACGGCTGTGCCGCTCCACGAGCGCACGGAAAGCGTCACTGTCACCCTGGCGGGCCCGAGCCAGGACGGCTGCTGCCTCGCTCGCCTCCATCCGCACATTAGACGAGGTTGTTACGGAAACGGTTAGGCCGTCCCCTCCAACTTCAAGGGTCCTCAACCTGGCACGTCAGCTGCTACGGCTCCTCGAGACTTGCGTCGAAGGGAGTGACACTGATGAGCGAGACACGTCGTCAGTATTCGGAAAAGGCCTCAGAAAGCGTCGAGAGCGCGATGCGGCGCCGCAAACACGGCACGCTGCGGTCGGGGCGATCTGGTAAGAAAGTCACGAGCCGTACGCAGGCCGTCGCCATCGGGCTGAGTGAAGCCAGGAGGAAAGGGGCGAAGGTTCCCCGCCAGCCGGGCCGTAGGAAGAGGACGCAAGGAAGGAGTGGAACCAAATAGCCGCTCGACGGTCGACCGTTACCGATTCCCGACGTCTCTATTCGACCTGGGTCGCCAGGGCCGCGCGAAGTTTCGCTGTGTGGGCGGCGATCGCGTTTGCTTCGTGTGGCCAACGGGAAGATATCCTCACGGTGTCGGGCAGTGCATTGGGCGCAGAAGGCGCTGTCCTACGCCGGCAGATCGATCGGTTCGCGGCCGGTCACCCGGGCCTGCCGATCGAAGTTCGTTCGGCGCCGGATGCGGCAGACCAGCGGCACCAGTTGTACGTGCAATGGCTGAACGCGTGGGCGTCCGATCCGGACGTGCTGCAGCTCGACGTCATTTGGACGCCCGAGTTCGCTGCGGCCGGCTGGATTCTGCCGCTCGATCAGTTCAATCCGCTCACGAGCGACTTCTTCGACGCACCCATCGCCGCCAACCGGTGGAGGGGCCGGCTCTATGCAATACCGTGGTTCATCGATACCGGAATGCTTTACTGGCGCACCGACCTGCTGGCCGCCCCCCCACGCACATTCGACGCATTGGTCGTGGCGAGTCGCGGTGCCAAGGCTGATGGCGTCGTCAGAGACGGATTCGTCTGGCAAGGCGCGCGCTACGAGGGACTCGTGACCGTCTTTCTCGAGCATCTGGCCGGGTTTGGCGGCCGCATTCTGGACGACGAGGGACGGGTGGTGGTCGATTCGCCGGCAGCCGTGCGGGCGCTCTCCTTCATGGCCAGCGCCATCCACGAAGTCGGCGTCGTCCCTTCGTCGGTTCTCGCGTGGCAGGAGGAACAGACGCGATTCGCCTTCCAGAACGGCCACGTCCTTTTCATGCGCAATTGGCCGTACGCCGCGGCGCTGATGCGGGATGCCGGATCGCCAGTCGCGGGACGGTTCGCGCTGGCGCCAATGCCTCACGATGGTGGTTCGTCGGCCGCCGCGCTGGGAGGCGCGCAGCTTGCGATCAACGCACGAAGCCGCCAGCCGGACCGAGCGTGGCGCCTGGTCGAGTACCTCACTGACCGCGACCAGATGCTCGAACGCGCTCAGGCGGCTGGCCAATTTCCAGCACGCCGGAGTCTGTACGACGGCTCGCAACTCGCAACGGCGTTGCCGATGGCGCCCGCCGAAGCGCGCCAGCTCATCGAGCGCGCGGTGCCGCGTCCGATTACGCCGGTCTACACCCAGCTGTCTGGCATCCTGCAGGTGCACTTGCACCGGGCGCTCACAGAGCAGGAAGAGCCACAGGCAGCTCTCGAGCGCGCCGCAGCCGACATCCGCACCCTCCTGGCAAAAACCGGACTCACGCCAGGCGAATCATGACGCGACGCCCGCCGAGTCTCGCGACGCGCGAAGCGCGTGTGGCGTGGCTCTTCATGGCGCCGGCGCTGGCCTTGCTCTGTCTTGTCGCGGCGGGTCCGCTCGTCGCCACCCTGTGGGAGTCGCTCCACCAGCACGATTTGCGTCTGCCGTGGCTTGGGCGTCCATTCGTCGGGTTGGGCAACTACCAGGAGGCCGCAACCGACGCGCGCGTTCACGAAGCGCTTTGGCACACGTTCCTCTTCACGTGCGTGAGTGTGACTCTCGAGCTGGGGCTCGGCCTTGTGCTGGCGCTTGGGCTCGATAGCCTCGTCCGCGGACGCGCATTGGCGCGCCTGGTCGTGCTCTTGCCCTGGGCGCTGCCGACAGTCGTGGCGGCGCTCGTCTGGCGCTTCATCTTCGACACCCAGTGGGGTATCGCGAACGAAGTGATTGGCTGGCTGGGCGTCACTGCGCCGCGAATCGAATGGCTCGCCGATCCGCGGGGCGCCTGGGTTCCCCTCGTGCTTGGCGACGTCTGGAAGACGACGCCATTTGTCACGCTTCTTCTGCTGGCTGGTCTTCAGGGAATTGACTCGAGGCTGTACGAGGCGGCCCGGCTGGACGGCGCCGGAGCCTGGCGATGCTTCCTCCACATTACACTGCCGCTCTTGCGACCGGCGCTCGTCGTGGCCTTGGTCTTTCGTACGCTCGACGCCTTTCGGGTGTTCGATCTGGTATACGTCCTGACTGGCGGCGGCCCCGGCACCGCGACTGAAGTGATTTCGCTTTATGCCTTCACCGCGCTGCTGCAAGACCTGCGTTTCGGCTATGCCTCCGCGCTGTCGGTGGTCGTTTTTCTGGTGAGCTTCACACTCGGACTGCTTTACGTTCGCGCACGCGGTGCGCCGGTGGCACGGGAGTCATGACACGAAGCGGTCAGGCGGCGGGGCGCGTCGGCACCATCCTTCTGCTCGTGGCATGGGCGTTTCCTCTCTATTGGACGCTGCTGGCGTCGCTGACACCAGAGTCACGATTGTTTGCCGCGCCACAGTTGCTGCCGAGCGCGCTCGGGTTGGAACACTATCGTGCGCTCTTCGGCGAGCGGCAGTTCTGGTTGCCGATTCGCAACTCGCTGGTCGTGGCCGGGACGACCACTGCCCTCGCCATCATCGTCGGCGCTCCGTGCGCTTACGCGATGGCGCGGCTGCGGTTCCGGGGAAAGCCATGGCTGCTGGCGACGGTGCTGGCCGTCTCGATGTTCCCGCAAATCTCGGTGGTCTCGCCGCTGTTTCTGCTGCTGCGATCCATCGGATTGATCGATACATTCCCCGGTCTCATCCTCCCCTACCTGACTTTCGCCATGCCGCTTGCGATCTGGCTCCTGGCGGCGTTCCTCCGCGAGCTTCCGGTCGAAATCGAGGATGCCGCGCGCATCGACGGCGCCGGGCCGCTGCGGATCGCCGTCGAGATCATGTTGCCGCTGGCCGCGCCGGCCGTGGCCACGACTGCCATCCTCACGTTTCTGTATGCGTGGAACGAGTTCCTGTTTGCGTTGTCGTTCACACTCGGACCTGACCGCCAGACCGTACCCGTCGCCATTGCCCTGTTTCGCGGCCGTTACCAAGTTCCCTGGGGCCAGGTCCTCGCTGGATCGGTCGTGGCGTCGCTGCCCGTTGCCCTGGTCGTCCTGGCATTCCAACGCCGGATCGTCAAGGGACTCACGGCGGGGGCGGTCAAGCGATGACTACTTGTTGTTCGAAGGCGCCCGATGGCTGACATCGCGCTGGAACAGGTCCGGAAGGTTTTTGCCGACGGGCACGTCGCCGTCGAACATCTCGACCTCCGAGTCGAGGACGGCGAGCGGCTCGCGTTGGTGGGTCCCTCTGGCAGCGGGAAAAGCACGGTGCTGCGGATGATCGCCGGCCTCGAGCACCCGACCTCGGGCCGCGTGTCCATTGGTGGCCAGGACGTGACCGACGTACCGCCAGACCGGCGGGACCTGGCCATGGTCTTTCAGAGTTACGCGCTCTACCCTCACAAAACGATTCGGGAGAATCTGGCGTTCGGGCTTCGAGTCCGACACGTCCCTCAGGAGGAGATCGACCAACGTGTTCGAGCGGCGGCGCAAATGCTCGGCATCGGTACGCTCCTCGATCGACGGCCGGCGCAGTTGTCCGGTGGAGAACAGCAGCGTGTCGCGCTGGGCCGCGCGATCGTCCGAAATCCGCGCGCGTTTCTGTTCGACGAGCCGTTGTCCAATCTGGATCCTCAACTACGGGGAGGAACTCGGGCGGAGTTGGTCGCGCTGCACGACCGGCTGCATTCGACGATGGTGTACGTGACGCACGATCAAGAGGAAGCGATGACGCTCGGTCAGCGTATCGCCGTCCTGCGGGCTGGCGTCCTCGAGCAGGTTTCTTCGCCCGCCGAGCTCTACGAGCGGCCATCGAACGCTTTCGTCGCACGTTTCATTGGCTCGCCGCCGATGAACCTGCTGGCCGGACGCCCGATAACACGTGATGGTGTGTCGTGTTTCGAGACGTCGGGCCAGACGATCGAGCTCGGCCGCTCCGAGAGGTGCTCGATCGCCGACGCCCACATGATGGGCGTGCGGCCGCACGACCTGTCGCTCGCCGATCCGGCCGGCGCGGATTTTCTTGGCACGGTCGACGTGGTCGAACCGCTCGGGCACGCGCAGATCGTTCATGTGGGTCTGGCGGCCTCGGCTCGCTTGGTCGTAGTCGTTCCGCCGCAGCACCGTCTCCATCCACGCAGCGCGGTTGGTCTCTCGCTGAACCGGGAGCGGCTCCACTTTTTCGATGCCGATGGCCGACGTATGGTCGTTGGTCATTAGGCCTGTTCGAGCCCTTCGAACAAGGACGAGCTGATTGCGTCGATTCGCCTCCTTGTAAGCGACGGGCCGGGAACGAGGCCGAGCTAAAGCCCAGCCCCCAGCCCCAGCCCCCAGCCTCCAGAGCCTTACTTCGAGAGCGGATCGGGACGTACCTGGAACTTGACCACCTTGCTCGTCGTCCCCTTGCCGCCCTCGACATGGAACGGCGCTCGGGTGGCGTAGGTCGTCCAGATCCCCTTGCCTTTCCAGCCTCCGTTGGGATCGTCAATCCGGCCGTCCATACCTTTCGCATAGAAGCCCATCGGATAAGGCACCCGGAACGTCAGGTACTTGCCATCAACCAAGGCCAGGAGAGCCTCGGATCCGTTGCCGGTCGCGAGCGGGATGTTTTTGCCCACGCCGAGCATATCGAACCAATCCACGAAGTCGTAGTAGGCCGTGTCGGCGCTTCCCGAATCGGTCGCGCCCTTGTAGTTCGGACCTGGCAGTGGATAAAGCGTCCAGCCTTCCGGGCAGTGCTGCCCCGTGGCGTTGGGCCCATTGAGCGGCCCCTTGCACTTGCGCCGATCGAAGCTGGCGTGGTGCCCACTCGAGAGCACGGTCCACACGACGTCGTTGTCGTCGACGTCCATCCCGCGCGGCGCAAACCCTTGAACTGGCGCTTGCGGATTGTTCCAGGGCACTTCGTAGACTTCAGACAGTGCTGTCGACGGCGGGTTCGATCCGAGCGTCAGCCGAACGATGGATCCGGGCATGCCGAGGACCGATCCCCAGATGGCATCGTTTGACGGGCTCGGCGCCACTCCGTAGAACGGCGTATTGATCCGTTTGTCTTTCGTGGGATCCAGTGGCTGGTCTGGTTCCACATAAGCGTCCCGTTTTCCGTTGCCGTTGGTGTCGAGGACGAACACGGTCCAGCCCTGCGCTTTCTGCTCGTCCTTCGTCTGGTCGTAGATCTTCGTGTTGAACCAGCCTTCGACCGGACCGCCTCCGGTGAACCAGAGAATGTCCTTGCCATCGAAGTTGAGATGGTGGGTGCCGAAGCAGGTATCGATGGTCGTGACCGTCCTGGTCTTGGGATCGTACATCTGCATCTGCCGTCCGCTCTGGTTGATCGGAAACGCCACGGCAGATGGATGATCCGAGCCCTGCCGGCAGAATGCCGGCGTCTCGTTCGGACGAATCCTGGCGGCAACCCACACGCGGGCCTGACCGTCCATCGCGAAGCTGTGTGCGCTCGTCTGGCTCGTCCAGATGGCTTCGTCGCCCCAGTAGGGCGATGGCTGTGCCGGCGGGACATTGGCCTCGCTCGGCGTCTTCGGATCGCGCACCTGCAGCTCCACGCGCCTCGCCGTGTTCGTCTTGGGATCGACGACGGGCATGTAGTCAGCGCTGGCCTCGAGCGCCCCGTAGACCGGTCCATTCGGGTTCACGATCGGATTCCGCTTGTCGCTGGCGATCTCGTCGTGGAGATAGACCTTGGGATCGGCCCAGTCCCACATGGTGACGACAACGTTCCGCTCTGTGCCCTGCGGCCGCGGCGGAGTCGCGGACGGCAGCTCGCCCGCCGCAATTCGATCGCTCCAGTCACCCCACATCGCCGCTGCCCGCTGCGAACCGACTTGGGTGAATCGGGCAGCCATGCCGCGGCCTGCCTGTCCGGACTGGACTCGCCTCTCCCAGGCGGCGGCGGAGTTGGGGAACGTGCCGAGAGTCTTGGGAATCTCGCGCGTCGCCTTGTTGCCCATCTGATGACAGCCCGTGCAGCCGTCGGTGTTGACGATGTTGCGAATCCACTCACCCTGGCTCTTGACGTTGGGCGAAATCCCGTTCCCTGTGGGTCCGGTGCCGGGGAAATCACTCTTGGGCGGTACCTGGAGCAGAGCGAGCCAATATTGCGCCGGGTAGTATTCGGCCGCCGCCTTGGCGTTCGGCGCGGGCACGGCTTTGAGATTCAGAGCCTTGCCAGGCGCCCCCTGGACCTTCGGTGAATCCACCAGCCCGTAGCCGCGGACCCACACGTCGTAGTTCGCTTTTGGCAGGTCCGGCACGAGGTAGCGGCCCTGGTCGTCAGTCACGACGCTCTTGATCAGGCGCGTCGGCAGATTCTTGGTCTCCGCGATGACCCAGACCCCTGCCTCGGGCCCGCTGGGCCCCGTAACCACGCCGCCGATGTCGTCGCTATCAATAGCGATGCGGGCGGCAACCTGACCGGCGCGCACCCCGGCCAGCGACACCGCCACGAAGACGGCAACTGCCAGCGCTGCGATTCGGAGATGCAGGACTCTTCTGGACATGTCTAGCCTCCCGGAGAGCAGATGGATGGACGATTACAAGTGCAGGCGACAGTAGCGCCGCCCGGCTCTGGTGTCAACGCTCGGTCGCACGACGGGCCATCGCAAAGCCCGGCATCCGCATGACGTTCTTCGACGAAATCCCTAGTAATACGCCCGGATCTCCGGATCCGTTTCGACCGGGAGGTTATTGGCCTGCCCAACGTTTTGGCGTTGATCGTGGCGAGAGAGGCCGGCGGATCAATACCGTTGACCCCGGCTACCATCGCGCCTCCCGCCTCTGACGCGATCATTCGTGTCGAACGAATCGAGGGCGAGTCTGGTGGCTGGCGTCGACGCTTCGATATGATGAAAGGGATCGGTCGCCACGCGCAGGAACAGCCGAGTCTGGAGAAGGGAGCGAGCGATGAGCGGAGTCCGGTTGCTGGTGGGCACGAAGAAGGGCGCATTCGTTCTGACGTCGGACGGAAAGCGTCAAATGTGGAACGTGAGCGGCCCGCACTTCGCTGGATGGGAGATCTACCACCTCAAAGGATCGGAGGCCGATCCGAATCGACTGTATGTGTCGCAGTCCACCGGCTGGTTCGGACAGATGATTCAACGATCCAACGACGGCGGCAACACATGGGAGGCGGTAGGCAACAAGTTCGTCTACGACGGCGTTCCGGGCACGCACCAGTGGTACGACGGATCGCCGCATCCTTGGGAATTCAAGCGTGTCTGGCACCTCGAGCCATCCCCGACCGATCCCGATTCGGTCTACGCCGGTGTCGAAGATGCCGCACTGTTTCGTACGAGCGACGGGGGACAGACATGGCAGGAGCTTCCCGGCCTCCGCGGCCACGGATCTGGATCCCGTTGGCAACCAGGTGCGGGCGGGTTGTGCCTGCACACGATTGTGCTGGATCCGCGCAGACCCGAGCGGATCTACATCGCCATCTCGGCTGCGGGCGCCTTCCGGACCGACGATGGCGGCGCGACGTGGCGGCCGATCAACCGAGGCTTGCGGTCGGAACACATTCCGGAGCCGACCGCCGAAGTCGGACACTGCGTGCATCGCATCGCTATGCACCGGTCCCGCCCCGACGTGCTGTACATGCAGAAGCACTGGGACGTCATGCGGACCAACGACGGCGGCGAATCCTGGGAAGAGATCAGCGGCAACCTGCCGACCGATTTCGGGTTCGTGATCGACGTGCACGCGCACGAACCAGAGACGATCTTCGTCGTCCCGATCAAGAGCGACTCCGAACACTTCCCTCCTGACGGTCAGCTGCGCGTCTACCGGAGCCGGACCGGAGGAAACGAGTGGGAGGCGCTCACGAACGGGCTGCCACAGCGCGACTGTTACGTGAACGTTCTCCGCGATGCCATGGCCGTCGATTCGCTCGATTCATGCGGCGTGTACTTCGGCACGACCGGTGGACAGGTGTACGCATCGACCGACGCCGGCGACCATTGGACGCCCATCGTCCGAGACCTTCCGGCTGTTCTTTCCGTGGAGGTCCAGACACTCGCGAAGATGTGACAATCATGAGCTTTTGGTGTGTCGCGCCATAGCCTTCATCCCGAGTGCGCATGCTTTGACGTAGCGCAGGCCTTCAGGCCTGCTTACGCCCGCTGGAGAAGCAGCCCTAAAAGGGCTGCGCTACGTAAGCGGGCGGCGTCAACTCGCAAAGGTATGACCATCATGAGTAATGGCACGACGCGGTGTAGCCAAGCGGAGGCAGGTCATGATTAGAGTCGTGCTGCCCGCCCATCTGCGAACGCTCGTTCGCGTCGAAGACGAGGTGACGCTCAACGTGGACGGCGTGGTCACCCAGCGAGCGGTGCTCGATGCGCTCGAAGCGCGATATCCGGTACTGTGCGGAACCATTCGCGACCACGTCACCCACCAGCGACGACCGTTCGTGAGGTTTTTTGCCTGCGAGGAAGACTTGTCGCACGAGGTGCCGGATGCGCCCCTGCCTGACGCAGTCGCAGCGGGGGCAGAACCGTTTCTGGTTGTGGGAGCTCTGGCGGGAGGCTAGCCCTCACCAACCTTGAAGCCCGGCCGCGATCCGCGTGGCTTCCTCTCGTGTGAAGTCTGCGGCAACCACAATCGCGCCGCCGATCGGACTTCGAACCGTCAGCACACTGACGACGTCGCCGTCCAGGATCACCGCGACCGGTCGCCCAACGTGTCTCGATGTCGCGGAAGTCAATTTCGCCGCGGCTTCAGGCGTCAACGTGAGCGCGACTTCGTATCGTCCACCGTTTTCTACGACACTCGCCTTCACGACATCGACATGTGTCGCCACGGCTTGATAGTGCACGTAAACCTTCTTGTCGGAATTCTTCACCGTCGCCTCGAACGCCAGTCCCCGAACTGGAACCGTCTCGGCGAGGCGCAGTTCGAGGAAGACTCTCCGCGGTTTGACCGCTCCCACTTCTCCAGGCGGAACGGTGATCCGATCCAGCTGGCCGGGAACGGGAAAGGTGGGCCGATCCACCTGCCCAGGAACCGCGACACTGGAGCCGGCCGTGTCGGCTCGGACATGAAGCATCGACACAGCGAGCGCCGCGCCGGCGAAGTACGCCCGTCGCCGGCATCGGCTCGAGACATGGCTCTGCCCGTGATGCATCGATTCGCCGGCGTGAGCCCTATTTGTCATCGAGCGTTCCTAAGTGTCGAACCACATGTTCGCGGGGATAGCCGACAGCAGACCAGAACTCCATCGCCAATGGCCGATAAGTCTCAACCAAGACCGTTATACGCTTCACTCCCCACTCCGAGAAGATTTCTTCCACCCGACGCACGAGCTGGCGAGCGATGCCTTGACGTTGATTCCGCGTCGCTGCGCGTTGCGCATCTGAATTCCATGGAGAGTCCCGGAGGCGGATGGTTCAGTCGCACCCGGCCTCAACGACGAGTTCGTCCGTGTCTCGTTCGAACGGCCGCCCATCGAAACCACCCCAGATCTGAAACGACCCGAAACCCGCGGTCTCCAGGAGGCGGCTGATATCCGAAGGGTACAGGTACGAAAGCTCGAGACGGTGCAAGAACGTTCGCCTGAGGGTCCCGTCAGATCCGTACTCTTCGTATCGGTGTTGGGAATGGACGCGCCGCCTGACTGTGTCGTATCGGTTCGCCTCCGAACGCACGACCCACGCCCCGTCACTTCCCTCAAAGGTCCCGGCCCACCGCCAGACTCCAGCCAAGGGGCCCGAATGTTGAGCCATGAACTCCAGCGCCGGGTGAAACACGTTGAACGCGAAGTGCCCGCCCGGACGCATATGCTCGCGGACGCGGCGAAAACATGCCAGCTGGTCATCCTCGGTGAGGTTGTGCAGAAGCACTCGGAACGGAGCAATGATGAGGGCGAACCGCTCGCGGAGCTGGAACGATCGCATATCCCCATCGACAATCACGATTCGCGACTGAACCTCGTTCGGTTGTGCGGCAACCTTCCGTCGGAGAGCTGCAAGCATGCCCGGGTCGGCGTCGAGCGCGTGAACCGATACGTCATCGCTGGCGAGGGCGAGCGCGATGCGGCCGGTGCCGGCGCCGAGCTCCAGGACGGGGCCTCCGCACTCTCTCGCCTTGCGGCGGTACCAGGCGACGTCGTCGCGGAATGTTCCGGGCGTCACGATGTCGTAGAGATGCGGTTCGTACGGGGAGTTCATGTCGGGACTCACAATATGCATCGTAAAACGGAATAGAGCCGTGGCGCGGGCGCTCACACCAGCAGCTGGCTGCAAACCCTTGGAGCCACACGCGGCACGATTTTACGCCCTGACGCAGCGGGTTACCTTTGAACGAGCCTCCCCACTTTGCGCCGAGCGGGATAAGTCAGCTTGTCATTGGCGTGTCGAAGGCGACGTCGAGGCGTTAATATGCTCTCCACGCGAAAGAGAGAGACAAGAGGAGGTGCAAGGTGCGCAGCCTGCTGTTCGTCGTCGCTCTCGCCGTCACAACTGTCCTCGTCCAGGGCGAGAACTGGACCACGCCCAGAACCCCCTGGGGCGACCCGGATCTGCAAGGCTTCTGGCCGAGTGTTGAAATGTTAGGAGTGCCTCTCGAGCGTCCGGCCAACCTCGGAGACAAGGCAGCCCTGACGGACGAAGAGTTCGCGAAACTGCCGGCTCAGCGCCGGGCCCCAAACGCGAACGACGTCTTCTTCGGCGAGTCGAGGGCCCACTGGAGGGAGTACGGCAAGCCACAACGACAAACTTCGTTGATTGTCGATCCGCCAGATGGCAGGCTGCCTCCGCTGACGGCCGATGGTGCGAAACGGGCCGCCTCGCTTCCTACCGAAGGCCGCGGGCCCCTCGACGGCCCGGAGGACGCGAGCCCGATGGCTCGGTGCCTCTCGCGCGGCGTGTTCGGCTCGATGTTGCCCATCGGCAATTCCAGCGGCAATCAGATCATTCAAGCCCCGGGCCTGGTCGTGATCCGCAATGAGATGATTCATGAGACGCGGCTCATTGCGGTCGACGGGCGCCCGCATGTCGGCGCATCGATCCGCAGTTACATGGGGGACTCTCGAGGGCGGTGGGAAGGCCACACGTTGGTCGTCGAGACGGTCAACTTCAATGAACATGGTGCCGGCCCGAACCGGCTGTTTACGGCCGATGCTCGACTGAGAGAACGCTTCACGCGGATCGACCCTCACACCATCCGCTATGAGGCCACCGTCGACGATCCACGGACGTGGACGCGGCCGTGGACGGCAGCGTTCCCGCTGAAGCAGGACCCGACCTACTACCTGTTCGAGTTCGCCTGTCACGAAGGGAACTACTTGAGCATGATCTCGATGCTGGGAGCGGCGCGGCTGGTGAAATAGACGGCCCGCGCGCCCTACTCTGTGCGAAGCGCACGAAGTTCACCAAGGTTTTTCGTTGATGACCCTTGCCGCCAACAGCTCGGCCCCGGGCGATCAGGCCACGGTCACCGTCTTCGTCCGCGTCGATCAGGCGACCGCGTTCGAGGTGTTCACGGCGGAGATCGATTTGTGGTGGCGCCGCGGGGTGCAGTTCCGTCCTGCCGGCCGCGGAGTCGGCGCGTTGTGCATCGAGCCCGGAGTCGGTGGGCGGCTGTTCGAAACTCTCGAGACGGCACCCGGCCAGACCGTCACCTATCAACTGGGTCACATCACGACGTGGGAGCCGCCTTCGCGGTTCGTGCTCGAGTGGAGAAACCTCAACTTCGCGCCGAACGAGCGGACCGAGCTCGAAGTCCTCTTCATTCCAGCCGACGGCGGGACGCACGTCACGGTGCACCATCGCGGTTGGTCCCAGCTTCGATTGGACCATCCGGCGCGTCATGGCTTGGAAGGTGCGGCCTTCAGCCGGATGATGGGCCTGTGGTGGGCCGATTCTGATGACCTCGTTGCGCGAGCACATCGAGACGCGGCGCGCGTGAGCCGCCGCATGAACTCTTGCCCTTGCCCGTGAGATCGATCCCTCACCCGAGAAAAAACCTGATGACCGCCTCGGCGTACATTTCGGGCGCGGTCGTCATTCCTTCATGGGCTGCCCCGGCAGCTCCTGAATCCGCACGTCCGGCAGGGTGGCAGCGAGCGCATCGGTCGCATACAGGTCGCGAGGACTCTCCGACCCGATCTGGCTGGGCGAAGTGAGACGCGTCCTCATGTCAACCTTCCGCGCGACCGATGCGAAACCGATGTTCGAGAACTCGAGGCAGGAGTGCACCCACCTGCTCGTGGATCCGACCCTCAGCGTGCGTCCCGAATCAAGAATTTCTGCGCGCGGCGATTGGTCACGATTTCCGCGGTGTATAGATTGCCCTTTGAATCGGCGGCCATGTGATGAACGATGTCGAACTCTCCGGGTTTGGGGCCTCGCAACCCGAGGGTTCCGATCTGGGTTAACGTTTCGCGTTCGAAAATCGACACCCGCATCGGCCCGGAATCCACCACATAGAGGAACTGCTGCCTGCGGTCCGGCGAGAAGGCAAAGCCGGCCGGAACCGGTGTCACGCTGCCCTCCGCGGCGAGCCGCGCTTGTCGCAGATATTTGCCCTCCGTCGTAAACGACTGCACCCGGTTGTTGGTCCGATCGGCCACGTACACAATCCCGTCGTTCGACACCTTGACCGCATGCACGAGGCCAAACTGTGGAGGCCCTTCAGGCCCACCCTGGTTGGGCACCGGCGCAGGGGGATTGGGCGTCATTGCCGCAGGCGGCGTACTTCCGAATGCGCTCCACATCCGTTTGAACTTTCCGGTGTCTGCGTCGAAGACGACGACCCGCTGGTTTCCATAGCCGTCGGCAACGTACAGCTCGTTCGTCGGGGCGTGAACGAATACATCCGCGGGCTGGTGGACGTTGTTCGTGTCGGTGTTGCCGCTGCTCTGCCCGCGGCGTCCGATCTGGAGCACCAGTTTCCCGGCGGTTGTGAACTTCAGGATCATGTCGTCGCCGCTTCCAGGGCCCGACGGCCTGGGCCAGCCGCCGTTGCCGCTGATCCAGACATGGTTCCTGGCATCGACGAAGATGCCGTGCTCGCGCTCCGGCCAGTCATAGCCTTCACCGTCCCCACCCCAGCTTCCAAGCAGCCGGCCGGCGGTATCGAACTCGAGCACCGGCGGTGCGGCCTGGGCGCGTCGCTCCGCGGGAATCGACCTCGGCCTGTGCAGGACCCAGATATGGTCGCGCGAATCAACCGCAATCGACGTCACCTCGCCGAGCACCCAGTCGTTCGGGATGGTGGGCCATGCCGGATCGACCTCGAACGTCGGCGGCCGCAGCGCGCTCGGCTGCTCGGTCCCGGCCTGGCTCCGGACTTCGGCGAATAGGCTCGTCCGAGCCATGGCGGTCGCGGCGCCTCCCGCGAACCAGATGGACACCGCGATCGCAACGACCGTTCCCGCAATCAACCCAAGACATCGTCGAGTCATCGTCTTCCTCAATTGATCTTGTCCAAGCCCTCGGTCAACTCGATATAGGTGCCCCAGGGATCGGTGATGAATGCGATGGCGATACCAAGCGCCGGCACTTGCCGGTAAGGAACAGCCAGTTTGATCCCCTGAGACTCCAGGTTCTTCGTGAATGCCTCGAGGTTCTTCACCTCGAAGCCGATGTGATCCACCGCCCGACCCTGCGTGCCGACCACGGGTGTCTGCGAAGGCGCGAAGTTCATCACCAGGCCGGGCAGGCCTGCGCTGACGAACGCTGCAGGATTGGCCGAAGCGACCTCCTTCGCACCAAACGTCTTCAAGTACCACGCCTGCATCTCTTTCTGCATGCCGAAGAAATGAATGTGGTGCGAGACGATCGGGGCTGTCTGTGCCTTCAGCTCGACGAGCTCGACCTTCACCTCGTCGGGACCAAGCGCGTAGGCAATGCCAGTCACAGGTCCACCCTCGACAATGCCGATGTCGTCCCTGACGGTGATGTTGGGAGGCGCCTCCGCTGCAGTCACGATGCGGAAGCCGCCTGCCTTGACGCGGTCGACCACCTGGCGGAGGTTCGTCACCGAGAAGGCGATGTGATCCAACGTGCTGCCCTTGGTCCCGCCGGTTGGCTTCTGGGCGCGCATGAACAGCAGCGCGTTGGGAAACTTGACGATCTCGAGATTGTTGGCGCCGACCCGGATCACGATCCCGCCGAGCGCGTCGCCCCAGAACTTCTTGTGCTCGTCGATGCTCGTCGCGTTCACGTGATGGTGGCCGTAGACGATCGGTCCGTCCTTGGCGGCCAGGAGTTGGGCGGACGCGTCGGAGGCTGGTGCCAGCACGACGAACGTCCAGATGGCAAGCGTGAGTATGCGACACGTCAGTTTTTTCATCAGAATCCTCGTCATACCAGGAGCGCGAGTCCGTCCGGTCGCAGTCGTGGACGACCCGATTGCCGTCGTGCCTACGACAGTCCTCAGCTTCGGTCGTAGAAGGGCGGTGGCTCGAGCCCGAGGGCTCTCAGGTACACGTACCCCTGACCCCGGTGATGGATCTCGTTGTCGATGACGTACAGAATGAGGTCGTGGAGCACGCCGGTGTACTGGCCGAACGCCGTGAGCGTCTCGCCGAACCGCTGTGGGGCGAGTTGAGGCCACAACGTGTTGAGCTCGGTCGTGCTCTCGTCCCACAGACGAAGCACCTCCTGCTTCGGTCGCGGATCGCGGCTGTCCGCAAAGACCCAATCGCCCGAGACCGCACCTCGTACCATCGGCACGGCCATCGTGAGCATCTCCAAGGCCAGCCCGCCGAAGGGCCGCATGCCGCCCACTGAAAAGCTGAAGAGCTTGTCGTCGGGAAACCTGTCGATGACGCGCCGGGTCAACCGACGATGCCCTTGCCAATGGGCCAGCAGGGCGTCCGGCGTGATGAACGTCGATGCAGCGGACACGAGACCTCCTTGTTACGCGGGTCGCAGCAGCTGCTGCGCAATGTCGTTCGACGTATACAATACTTTGACCGCCAACTCCGTGCGGGCAGAGAATTCGAAGTGCCGGACATCACTATCACGTCTGGCGGTTCCCGACGCAATTCAACTCGTGCGGTTGACGAAAATCAGCGTTCAGGTCGATTCTGCGGCGTGCCTCGAGGCTTCACTCGAACAGCTGGAGGGTCCATGTCCAAGGTAAAGCACGGCGTCTTGGCTGCAGCCACTTGCGCATGCGCGCTCACGCTCGCGGCGGCGACCGCCGAAGCGCAGAGCGGACAGCAAGCAGCGCCGGCAGCGCCTTCACAGTTGGGTGCGCTTGCCCCTGCCAATCTCGCGAAGCCGCGACCCAAGCCGCCGCTCGACCTCACCGGCACCTGGCAGCACGACGGACGCGCGAATACCTGGCGCTTCGTGCCGGAAACCTTCAAGCTGACGCCTCAAGCACGAGAGCACTACGAGCGAGGCCAGCAGGCGCTGAAAGACGGCGGAGTGTACCGCGACGACATCGGACAATGCTGGCCCGCGGGCATGCCGCTGATCATGACGCGCGTATGGCCGATCGCCATGATTCAGCTGCCCACCGCGATCTACATGGTCAGCGGCTTCGAGAACGCACTGCGAATCATCTACCTCGACGGACGCCAGCACACGCCCGAGGACGAGGTCGTCCGCAGCTTCAACGGCGAATCGATCGGACGGTGGGAAGGTGACACACTGGTCGTCGACACCAAGTACTTCCCCGGCCACCATCATTGGATGGATCAGGGCGGCGCGTCGGTTCCAGCCAGCGAGGACCTGCACATCGTCGAGCGTTTCCGGATGACCGGCGACGGCAAGCTCGACATCGAGTACGCGATGACGGATCCGAAAAACTGGGAAGGCGAATGGAAGATGATCAAGACCTTCACGCGTCGCGACACCACCGACATCTCGGAGGTGGAGTGCCTGCCCGATACGAACGCATATCTGCCAGCGACGTCATCGAAGGCGATCGTCAAGTAGCCCTGAAAATGAAGAAGAGAGAGAAGCGTATGAAGAGACTACTGGCGGCTGGGATCATCGTTGTCGTGACGTGGGCAACTGGCTCGCTTGCGGCCCATCACTCGCCGGTGCTGTTCGATCGCACGGTCCAAGAAGACTCTGGTCGGCACGGTCGTCCAGTTTGTCTGGACCAATCCTCACGCCTCGATTCAGCTCGACGTCGTCAACGAGAACGGGAGTACGGAGCGCTGGGGCGTCGAGATGGGCAGCCCGAACTCGATGGTCAAGAACGGTTGGAAGTCGACGCTGCTCAAGGCCGGCGACAAGGTCACGGTTGTCGTCAATCCGCTGAGGAGCGGAGAGCACGGCGGCATTTTCCAATCGATCACGCTGGCTGACGGCCGGACGCTTGGAGGACGAGCGACAGATTAGTTGGTGGCCCGTACACGATGAACCCGCGCCGTCATGACGTTCACCGCCGAGATCGCGGAGTCCGCCGAGAAATTGATTTGGTCCAACACTTCTCAGCGACCTCGGCGTGCTCGGCTTGTCGTGCGGTGATCAGCCAGCACATCAACATGACCTTCCGCCGCGTCTGTCCCCCGTAGCGTCTGTCCCCGGTGCTTGCTTCAGGTCATCAACTCCTACTGGTCACGGCCGATCCGAAACGATCCCCACTGCACGATTGCGGCGAGAACCACTCCGGCGACAACCGGCTCTGGGCCCGCGTACCGGCAGCAACAAGGCCCCGGTCAGAAAGGATGCTCCGAAGAAGAACCTCCATCGCATGATGACACCTGAATCAGCCGAGCCATAGGAGGAATTGACTCTCCGCATAAATCAATATCGAGATGAGGACCAGCATCTCGAGGATGATCGGCGTCATCTCTCGGATCCACTGGATCGGCGTGTATTGCTCGTCGATGTCGCGCTGGATGAAGGCGTAGGCGACGACCGATTGTGCCGAACCGATGTGCGTCCAGCAGCCGCCGAGCGCATACCCGGCGATCTGCGCCATGGCAAACAGATGCAGCGGGGACAGATCGAGGTTGGTCAATGCCCGCGAGGCGAAATCGGCGACGAGTTGTTGTCGAGAATGGCAGAAAGGAACGTGGCGCCCAGGAACTGTCGCCCATGCGACCGGAAACACGCCCAGCGTCTGGAGGCCCTCGACGGAGGAGTCCTGCACGCCGTCGAAGAACCGGGCCTGCGTGAGCAGCGTGATCGACAGGAACAACGGGAACAGAAAGTAGTACTCGGCGTACTCGCGCCGCGCCTCGCGCAACGCCAGAGCGCGCATCTTCGGGATGGCGAGCATGCCGGCCATGGCGACCGCGAAGCCGGCAAAGGATGCGAGGAACAGCGGCACCTGATGATTGATGCCATGGACGATCAGGAGGCCGCGAACGGAATCAGCGCCAGCGCGCCGAAGAGCTGCGCGCGGCGCCGCGTGCGCGCCGTGGCTGCCAGCGCGTCGTCCACGTACTGCGCGGCCAGCATCGCTCCCTCGTCGTCCCCGGCGGCATCGAGCACGTAGTGGCGATCGAGCGAATTGGCCAGTTCCTCGCTGGTGTAGTGACCGAGCAGCTCCTGACGGATGGTCGGCGGCACGTCTTCCTGGACCAGCGCTGAGCCGAGCGAAGCTCCGCTCCCCGAGCCGCTCGAGCACGCCGCGGACATGCCCGCCAAGAAAGCCGCATGGCTCTCGACGAGCTCGACCGGCGTCAGCACCTCCCCGTGCCGCGTCGCCTGCAGGAACCGCAGGTCTTCGGCCTTCGCAGTCGACGACGTCCATCCGGGTCGAGATCGATGCGCTGGCCTGCCAGCCGCTTGCGCAGATGCCTGGCGACGACCAGGTAGCTGGCGATGGCGATCGGACCGCAGTAGCGCAGGAAGAACGTGCCGCCCAGGAATGGATGAAGGTTGGCCTTCATGATCAGGTTGGGCGGCTCGCCGTACGCCAGCCACACGCCGCACACCGTCGTGACGGTCGTGCAGATCATCACGGCGAACACGATCACCCGGCGGGGCAGCGCCCCCAGCATCAGAATGATCACGAGCGTCCGGATCGTCAGCCCGATCATCGAGACGCCGTCGAGAATGCCCGAGACGAAGGCCACCACGGCGGTCACCGACACCACGGTCGGCAGGATGGCCCCGTCGAACCGCCGCAGCAGGAACAACGTGACGCCTTCCAGCATCCGCGTCTGCGCGATGACCGAGACGAAGAACGTCAGGCCGAGGATGAAGAGCATCGTGTCGGCGTGAATGAGGTGCATCGAGGCCGCTGATACGACAGGAGGTGCGCGCGCGTCCACGCCCACCAACCCGTTTCGGCAATCTGGTGTGCCACTCCGACGATGCGAGCCCGCAGAAGGTCGCCACGATCACCAGCAACATTCCGTAGGTGAGGGCGTTCTTGTGCAGCTGGTACGTGAACGAGCCGAACAGGAAGAGGCCCGAGGATGGTCGCGAACACCTCCACCGCCAGCAGCCATACCGGGAATGGGCTGATGCGTCCGGCCAGCAGGAGCAGACCGGCGGCGAATAGCGCAGCCGAGCACAAACCTGCGGCCGGACAGCATGACGACCGCTGGTTCGATCGGGTGGGCGTCGCGTCGGGCGTGAGGGAAGTACGGAGACGGTGTCCGGCGGCAGGCGTGACCAGCGCATGCAGCGCCGACGGGTCTGGAGGATCCCGTCGGCGCTGCGACAGTGTGCGGATGCGCTGTCACGGCAGGTCTACGACGCGACCTGCTCGAGCTTCGGCTACTCCTGGGCTCTGGGATGATGTAGGCGGCTTCGCCGTGCTCGCCGATGTCGAGACCTTCCAGTCTCCTCGGTCTTGCTGACGCGCAGGCCGAGCACCATCTTGACCACGAACCAGAAGCCAGTGAAACCGCCAGCGTGTAGACGGCGACGGCGCCGATCCCCTTGAGCTGCGCGAACAACAGCGTCATCCCGCCGCCGTAGAACAAGCCGTTGCCCGTCGCCGTGCCCGTCATCTTGTCGACGGCGAAGAGGCCGACGCACAGCGTGCCGAACACGCCGTTGAAGAGATGGACCGGGACCGCGCCGACCGGGATCGTCGATCTTCAGAGTTGTCGAGCAGCTTCACCGCGCAGACGACCACGAGCGTCCCGCCAGGACGCCGATCAGCAGCGACACGGGGACGGTCACGAACGCGCACGGCGCCGTAATCGCCACCAGACCTGCAAGGCAGCCGTTGACGGACATGCCCAGAGACGGCTTGCCGTCCCAGACCCAGCTCAGCGGCGGGCAAGACGAAACGGGTCCAGCAGATGCAGATGGCCACGTATTGCTGGGATCGACGCGGGCGGGGGGTGAACGTCCGGATGGCCGGCCGGCCGCCGTCGGGGAGCAGGAACTCTGTTGCCGTTCCACGCCGGCATGACCAGCTCGGCCGAGCCCGGCGGCGGCAGGAGCAGGCGGACGCTGGCGGCCGGTTGATCGATGGTCAGGCCCTCGAGCTCGGAGCCGGTCAGGGTGACGGCGACCAGCCTCGGGCTGCGGCGTTCGGCGCGCTCGAGGAACCCGCCGGAACCGCGGCGGCTCACGTCGTACCCGTCGTATCCGCTCCTGGTCATCGGGTTCGCTGGTGGACTCCATCGCGCTCCTAGTCTCGTGCCATGGCGGCACTGGAGGGGATGAGGGTCCTCGACCTCACGCAGTGGGAGGCGGGGCCGACCTGCACCCAGTACCTGGCCTGGATGGGCGCCGACGTGGTGAAGGTGGAGCCCCTGCGGGGTGAGCCGGGCCGGCGTGCCTTCGCCAGCGGCGAGGGCGACTCGCAGTACTTCATGAACCACAACGGCAACAAGCGCGCCATCGCCGTCGACCTGAAGACGGAGTCCGGCCGGCGCATCATGCAGCGGCTGGTTCCCCGCTTCGACGTGTTGGTCGAGAACCAGGGGCCGGGCGTGGTCGAGCGGCTCGGGCTCGGGCCTGACGAGCTGCTGGCGCTCAACGAGCGCCTGGTGTACGTGCGCATCAAGGGCTACGGCCTCAGCGGCCCGTACCGGGACTACAAGTCCTTCGACCCGCTGGCCCAGGCGGCGGCCGGGGTTTTCTCCATGACCGGCACGCCTGACTCGCCACCACTGCCACCGGGTGGCACCTTCGCCGACACGGGGACGGGCATCCACTCCGCCTTCGCCGTGTGCGCCGCCTTCGTGCAGCAGCAGCGCACCGGGCGGGGCCAGGTCATCGAGGTGTCCATGCACGAGGTGATGACCATGTTCATCCGCACCAACGCGTCGATGAACTGGGGCCCCGGTGCTGCCCCGACGCCACGCCGGCCTGCCGACGGCTGGCCCCCGAGCGGCCTGTACCGCTGCAAGGGCGACGGGCCCAACGACTGGGTCAGCGTCGTCATCGCCAACCGGGGCATGGCAGAAGCGTTCTTCGACGCAGTCGGCCGGTCCGAGCTCCTCGAGATGGGCGCTTCTCCTCGACCCAGGCGCGGACCGAGCACGTGCCCGAGCTGCAAGCGGAGCTCGAACCGTGGTTCGCCGCCCGCACGAACACCGAGGTCATGGACACCCTGGGCCGTGCCGGTGTCCCCTGCGCGGCCACACTGGACACGTCGCAGGTGTTCGCCGATCCCCACCTGGTGGCCCGTGACTTCTTCGTCCAGCTGGCCCACCCCGTGCACGGCGAGGTGATGGTGATGCGTCCGCCCTTCGTACTCGAAGGCGCCACGGTCCCGATGCTCGGGCCCCCTTGGTGGGCGAGCACAGCCGTGAGGTGCTGAGCGACGAGCTGGGCCTGGGCAGCGACGAGCTCGACGCCCTGGCCGCCTCTGGCGTTGTGGGGGACGGAACGAGCACATAGTGCACTCCACGTCCCCAATTTCGTAGAGGGCCTCAGTCGGGGGAGGCCGCCTCGATCTCGGCCTGGCGGCGGGCCAGGGTGATGCCGAGGGCTTCGGCGGCGCGCTCGTTCTCCATGATCTTGCTCAGCACGGCCTGGGTGGCCCGGTCGAAGGCCTCGCGGTGCTCGATCACGAAGGACTGTGAGGCACGCATGTGGGTCAGCAACCCGTTGACCTCGGGAACGACGTAGCGGGCCACCATGTCCCAACTGCGCAACGTCGCCTCGCGGTTGGCCCAGTCGTGGGCGAAGCCGATCACGGCTCCGAAGCCGCCAGTCAACTCGTGCCATGCGCCGGATCGAGTCGACCAGGTCGTCGGGCGTGCCCACGACGGCGGCCGCGTCGGTGGTCAGCATCTCCAGGGTCTCGTCGGGGTCGTCGTAGGCGACCGCTCCGGGGCGTTGCAGGGTGCCCACCGTGTACTCGGTGTGCCAGCGGTGTAGGCCCAGCGCGGGCTTCGGCGGCGGCCTGCTCCCGGGTCTCGGCGATGTGGAACGCCATCACGATCCGCCAGTCGCGGCGGTCGACGGCTTGGCCGTGGCGGGCTGCCGACTCCTCGGCGAAGCTCCACTGCGGGGCAGGGCCTGGATGCCTTCGGTGGTCATGGAGGCGATGGAAAGGACTCCGATGCCGTACTTGCCGGCCAGGGTCATGCCCGAGGGACTCACCATGGACGCCACCGCGAAGGGCATGTCCTCCTGCACCGGCAGGATCTGCAGCTGGGCGTCACGCAGCGTGAACCACTCGCTCTCGTGGCTGAAACGCTCCTCGCCCGCAGCAGGCGGCGGATGACGCCGATGGCCTCGTCCTGGCGGTCCCGCTGCACCACCGGGTCGATCCCGAGGGTGTGCGCGTCCGACGGCAGTGCCCCGGGCCGCTGCCGAAGATCACACGTCCGCCGGTCATGTGGTCGAGCTGCACGAGGCGCTGGGCGACGTTGAACGGGTGGTGGTAGGGCAGCGAGACGACACCCGTGCCGAGGCGGATGCGAGCCGTGTGCTCGCCCACCGCAGCCAGCAGCATCTCGGGCGAGGCGATCATCTCCCACCCCGTCGAATGGTGCTCGCCCACCCAGAACTCGTCGAAGCCCAGCCGGTCGAGCTGGACACCGAGGTCGAGGTCGCGGCGAAACTGCAACATGGGGTGCTCGCCGATGGGGTGGTGGGGGGCGACGAATGCGCCGAACTTCAGGCGGTCCATGACCCGATCCTGGCAGGCGGGAGCGCCGTCAGGCGAAACGCTCCGGCCGGCGGTCGGCCCACGGGCGGGCCTCCTCCAGGCGGGCGGCGACGGAGGAGCAGGTCCTCCCGGCCGATGCCGGCGACCAACTGCACGCCGACGGGCAGGCCGTCGGCGGTCCAGTGCAGCGGCAGCGAGATGGCCGGCTGGCCGGTGGCGTTGAACGGCAGCGTGAAGCGGCCGATGCGCCCGTAGGTCTCGCCGATCTTCCACGGCCGGTCGTCGGCGGGCCACAGCTGGTCGGTGGGCAGCGGCGGGCAGCCGGCGGTCGGGCGACAGCAGCACGTCGAAGCCGCGAACCAGTCGAGCACGCCGCCGGCCCAGGCCTGCTGGCGCTCTTGGTCGGCGATCCAGGCCCGGCGCCGGCAGGGCGCGGTGCCGCTCGGCCGCCGCCCAGTTGTAGGGCTCGACCTCCTCCGGCCGTGAGCGGCCGGCCGGCCAGCTCGCCGAGCCAGTCGACGTGGCGGGCGATCACCACCATCCACAACGAGCCGTTCACCCGACCGTCGCCGCCGAACAGCACCGAGCCGTCGACCGGCTCGACGTGGTGGCCCATGCCTTCGAGCAGCGCGGCCGGTGCTCCTCGGCCGCGGCCACGCAGGCGGGGTCGACCTCGTAGCCGGCGCCGTCGGTGAGCAGCGCCGACGCGGAGCCGGCCCGGCGTCGCGGCCGAGCTCGTCCACGTAGGGCCGCAGCGGCGGCGGCGAGCTGGTAGAGGTCGGCGGCAATCGGCCCCGTGCGTGGCGTCGAGCACGGCGGCGGTGTCGCGCACCGAGCGGCTGACGACCAGCTCGACGGGTTGGCGGCTCGATCGCACGTCGGGGCACGGCATGCGGCCCGCGGCTGGGCTTGAGGCCGACGAGGCCGCACCACGCCGCCGGGCAGGCGGATCGAGCCGCCGCCGTCGTTGGCGTGCGCGATCGGCACCAGGCCGGCGGCGACCGCGGCGGCCGCCGCCGCCGCTGGAGCCGCCGGGCGAGCGGCTCGGGTCCCACGGGTTGCGGGTCGGCCCGAAGGCGAGCGGCTGGGTGGTCGGGCTGCGGCCCAGCTCGGGCAGGTTGGTCTTGCCGAGCGTGACGAGCCCGGCGGCGCGGAAGCGGGCGCCCAGCTCGGTGTCGGCACGGCGCGGTGGTCGAGCGTCGCGCAGCAGCGCGGTTGCCGCAGGTAGGTCGGCAGGCCCTGCTGGTTGGCGCCGATGTCCTTGAGCAGGAACGGGACGCCGCGCAGCGGTCCGTCGGGCAGGTCCGGCGACGCGCGGCCGCGGCGCGCGCGCCGCTCGAAGTCAGCGGCATGATGACCGCGTTGAGCGCGGGGTCGAGCCGCTCGATGCGGGCGATGGCGGCGTCGACCAGCTCGGCCGGCGTGACCTCGCCGTCGCGGACCAGCGCCGCCTGTGCGGTGGCGTCGAGGTACCGGAGATCATCGGCTGTGTTCATCGAGCTGAACGTACCCTTCTACTGGCCGGCGCAACATCAGCGCCGACCTCCGGCACACGGCGACCAGGGTGCCGTCCTGGTTGTGGGCCCGGTGCTCGAGCACGACGATGCCCTGGATCGGGTCGGGAGGCGCGACTCGTGGACCTCGAGCACCTCGCTCTCGGCGAGGATCGTGTCGCCGACGAACACCGGCGCCGGGAAGCGCTACGTCCTCGAACCCCAGGTTGGCGACGGTGGTGCCGTGGGTGGTCTCGTGCACGGAGATGCCGACCAGGCAGGCCGAGCGTGAAGAGGCGAGTTCACCAGCGGCCGGCCGAACTCCGTCCCTGCCGGGACCGAATAGTCGAGGTGCACGGCGGCCGGGTTCATGGTCAGGGTGGTGAAGAGCACGTTGTCGGTCTCGGTGACCGTGCGGGTGATGGCGTGCTCGATCACCTCGCCGGGTGTGAACTCCTCGAACCAGCGCCCCGAGTGCCGTGTCACGTCTGCGACGGTAGCCACCGGCGGAGGTACGGTCCCCGTCGTGGACTTCACCACCGACGACGACCACGAGGCGATCCGCGAGGGCGTCCGGCGCGTCTGTGCCAAGCTTCGCCGACGACTACTGGCGCGGAGCTGCGACGAGGCGCCACGAGTTCCCGTGGGACGTTCTACAACGCGCATGGCCGAGGGCGGCTGGATCGGCATCGCCATCCCCGAGGAGTACGGCGGCGGCGGCCGGGGCATCACCGAGGCCTCGATCGTGCTCGAGGAGGTCGCCGCGTCCGGCGCGGCGATGAACGGCTGCTCGGCGATCCACCTGTCGATCTTCGGCATGGAACCCGGTCGTCAAGCACGGCATCGACCGGAGCTGGAGCAGAGCGTACCTGCCGCGGGTCGCCGACGGGCGAGCTGCACGTCGCCTTCGGCGTCACCGAGCCCGACGCCGGCACCGACACCACGTCGATCACGCACCCGCGCCGTCCGCGACGGCGACGAGTACGTCGTGCGGGCGCCGAAGGTGTGGACCACGAAGGCGCCGTACTGCGAGAGGTGCTGCTGCTCGTGCGCACGACGCCGCTCGAGGAGTGCGCCAAGCCGCACCGACGGCATGACGCTGCTGCTGGCCGACCTGCAGCGGCCCGAGGTCGACATCACGCCCGATCCCCAAGCTCGGCCGCAACGCCGTCGTGTCGTGCGAGGTGCGCTACGACGACCTGCCGTGCCGGTCGAGCCGACCGGGTCGGCGAGGAGGGCCAGGGCTTCCGCTACCTGCTCGACGGCCTCAACCCCGAGCGCATCCTGATCGCGTCCGAGGCGCTCGGCATCGGCCGGGCGGCGCTGCGCCAAGGCCGTCGACTACGCCAACGAGCGCGTCGTGTTCGGCCGGCCGATCGGCCAGAACCAGGGCATCGCGTTCCCGCTCGCCGAGGCGCACACGCAGCTGCACGCCGCCGAGCTGGTGATCCGCGAGGCGTCGTGGCGCTACGACCAGGGCCTGCCGTGCGGCGAGGCAGGCGAACATGGCCAAGTACCTCGCCGCCGAGGCCGGCGTTCTTCGCCGCCGACCGGGCGATGCAGACGCACGGCGGCTTCGGCTACGCCAAGGAGTACGACGTCGAGCGCTACTGGCGCGAGGCCCGGCTGATGCGGATCGCGCCGGTCAGCCAGGAGATGGTCCTGCAACTACATCGGCGACGCACGTGCTCGGCCTGCCGAAGAGCTACTGAACGGGCCGTTCTGCGTGCGCAGATCGCGCCACGGCGCGCTGCGCACAGAAAAGTGGCGGGAGGGGAACGGGGCGGACGCTAAGTGGGGCCTCGGCGTCCCAAGGCCCCAACTCGCATGCCGTGCCAGACTCGGCCCGAAGACCGAGCCGACCCCGACCGTGCCCCGAGGGACCTCGGAACCTCGCCGAACCCACGGAGCGCCTCCGCCGCCGGGTCGCCCCGACGCCATCGTCACCCCGTCCCGTTCGCTCCGAGTCGGATGGTGAGAGTCCCGGGTCGCCCCGTCGCTCGCACCAGCCGTCTCGGCTTCCCGGGGCCCGATCTCGACCCTGTTGGGAGCGAACCCCCTCAGTTGTCTCGATCCGGCAGGTCGCCGATCAGCTCGACCGTGCCAGGATGCCGAGGCGGGCCTGTGGTAACAAGGCGTGAAAGTGATTTTCCCTGTGAATTTCGGCCCGCCTGTCCACAGTTATCCCCAGGAGGGCCATCCCAGTTGGGCGCCAGGGGCCCCAAGTGGGCCCCAAGTGGGCATTGCGCCCGTCAGCGAAGCGGCTCGTGTCGACGACCGCCCGCTGGTGGGTCCCCTCCGAGAGCACCCGGTCGCCGCAAGCCACCTTCACGTCGAAGGTGAGGCGGCGCTTCTCTCGAGCTCGGCCAGCGTGTAGCTGACCTCGACCTGCTCACCCTCGGTGGCGGCGGCGACGTGGCTGACGCAGACGTGGGTGCCGACGGTGGTCTCTCCGTCGTCGAGGTGATCGATCATCCCCTCCAGGCAGGTCTGCTCGATCAGCCGGATCATGTCCGGTGTGGAGAGCACCACGACGGGCAGGTGAGGCGGCGACATCTCGGCGGCGACGGTGTGGGTGGCCGTGCCGGTCAGGCCCACGGCGAGGGAGTCCTTCACGGCCCGCCACCGTAGGCGATCGCGGCGGCGGGCCGGATGGGCGACCCCGCTGGCGCGCCATGTGGTCGCCGTGTGGGCCATGATGGGGAGGCCGGATCTCTTGCCGGCGCCATGCAACCTCGAGGGGGCGTCGTGCGTCTCCTTGGTGACGGAGGGTTGGCACCCACAGTGCGGCAGCGACGTCGACACGACGAGTTGGAGGCTCGTTGCGCTGCCCTGTACCCGAAGCTGGTCGGATCACTGACGCTGCATCTCGGCGATCAGCGGTTGGCCGAAGATCTCACCCAGGAGACCTTCGTCCGCCTCTACGCCAAGTGGTCGACGATCCCACCGGAACGGGTCAATGCGTGGTGCTACCGGGTGGCCTTCAACCTGGCCGCCAGCTGGTTCCGTCGCCGTGCCGCCGAGCGGCGCGCCTACTCGAGACATGGTGGCCCCGGCAAGGTTTGGGTCGATGCCGAGACCGCCGATGTCATCGCCGTCCGTGCGGCGATCGGATCCCTCCCCGATCGTCCACGGACGGCGATCATCCTCCGCTACTACGCCGAGCTGTCGATCGAAGAGATCAGTCGGACCATGAACTGCCCGCCCGGCACCGTGAAGTCGTACCTGCACCGCTCATCGCGGCGCTGCGCGAGCGGCCTCGTCGACCCCGCAGACGTCCTCGCCCGTGCCTAGAGCGTCGCTGGCTTCGGTTGGTCGGCCCGACGCGGTCGCCGGGGGAACAGCCGGGCGACCGGCCGGGGATCGGTGGCTGACATCGACGACATCCTCGGTCGAGCTGTGCTCCTGCCGGCGTCGGCTCACCGGACTTCGAGCAGATCCGCCGCCGGGCCCAGGTGCGCCGCGCCATGCGGGTCGGGATCGTCAGCGCTCCGGTCGGACTCGTCGGCGTGACCTTCGCCATGCTGGCGGCGGTGTTCGTCCGCCGCCCCCGACGGCCCGCCCGTCGTGGCCGTCGCCGCCGGTCCCGGAGGCGACCCTGCCGGGCCGGGCCTCTCCCCGGCGGGCACGCCGCCGACACCGCCCCGCCCGTGGCGACACCGACCACCGCCCCGGCGCCCCCCACGACGACGCCCGAGCCGCTCGGGCCGGGCCAGGGCGAACCCCCCCTGTCCGATGTGGCCGGCACGGTGGGCGAGCATGGGCTCGACTCGCGCGACCCGGCGGCCGCCGAGTGGCGCGAGATCGGGCCCATGATCGTCGACACCGACGCGCTGCCCGACGAGGGCGTGGCCGTGGTCCTCGACCAGCGGGTGCTGTTGCTCGACGTCGACGGCGCCATACTCGGCCACGTCGACGGCGTGTTCGAGGGCGGGGCGTCGATCCTGGTCGGTGAGGCCGGCAGCATCACGGTCTCCGGTGCCGGCGCGGCCAGGGGGAGTCGGCCGACCCCAGCGACACCGGCCTTCCAGCGCGACGACGTCTTGGTCGAGCTCTGCTCGTGGACCGTGCCCGAGCAGGGCGCCGTCTACCCGAACCGGAACGTCAACCTCACGACGCCCGATGGCAGCCGCATCGTCGCCACCACCCCGGAGGGCAAGGACTGGTTCACGGATCCCACGCAGCCGGTGCGGGGCCGGTGGGTGGCAGCCGACCTCTCCGACGACGACCGCTGGCTGGCGCTGCAGTGGGTCGGGCGGTGCGAGGTGCCGCTCACCGTCGTCGTCGACGCGGAGACCGGTCAGCTCAGGACGCTCGACGGGCAGCCCTGGTTGGACAGCCCGCCCTCGACGCTCATCGGCTGGTTCGGCGACCAGCTGCTCGTCCAGATGACCACCCACTCGTGTGCCGCCGCCGGCAGGCCGGGCCTCTACGGCTACGACCCGGAGGACGGCACGCTGTCGCTGCTCCGGTCGATCCGCGGCCCGGCCGACATCCGTCGCTGGGAGATCACCACCGCCGCCTGAGCGGGCGGGTGCAGTCAGATTCGCCGGTCGTGACCCTGCACGGCACCTCCGTCCTCCGCCTGAAGCCTACCACCACCTCCTCGTCGGCGACACGACCTTCATCGCCAACCTCGACCTCCCCGGCGCCGCCGCCGTCGCCTACGTGACGTCCACCGTGGCCCACGGTCGGGTGGTCGCCGTCGACGTCGAGCGCGGCCCGCCGGGCGCCCGGGCGTGCTGGGCGTCGTCACCGCCGCCGACCTCGACGGTCTGGGGCCGGCGTCGGGCGGCCGGCGCCCGGCTACCCCGACGGCATGGCCCGGCCGCTGCTCGCCCGCGACCGGGTGCGCTTCGTGGGCGAACCCGTGGCGGCCGTGGTGGCGGAGACGGCGGCCGGGCCGAGGACGCCGCCGAGCTCGTCGTGGTCGACATCGACCCGCTGCCGGCCGTGGTCGACGCCGAGGCGGCGCTGGCGAAGCGAGCACCTGCTGTTCCCCGAGGCCGGCACCAACGCGGGCGGAGGGCGCCGACGGCGGTACCGCGGCGGCGGCCCCGGCGGCCTGCGAGGTCGTGGTGCGAGGCCGACGCTCGCTCAACCAGCGCGCTGGCGCCGTGCCCGCTCGAGACGCGGGTGGCGGCGTCGCGTGTGGACCGACGACGGCCGGCTCGTCCACTGGCGTCGTGCCAGGGCGTCGCACCCCATCGCGGCAGCGCTCTGTCGAGCTCTACGGGCTGGAGCCCGCCGCAGGTGCGCGGTCATCACGCCGCGACGTGGGCGGCAGCTTCGGCGCCAAGGCCCGGGCCTACCCCGAGGAGCTGCTGCTGCCGTTGCTGGCGCGCGCGGGTCGGGCGTCCGGTGCGGTGGGTCCCGTCGCGGTCGGCCGACATGGTGGGCCTCGGCCACTCACGGGCCCAGGTCCAGACGTCACGATCGGCGGCGATCGGGACGGCACGATGCGGGCCGCTCGAGGTGCACGTCGTCGGCCGACTGCGGCGCCTACCCCGTCGCGGCGCCGATGCTGGCCCGCAACACCGGGCATGCTGCTGCCCGGCGCGTACCGCATCGCGACGGCCCGACGTGGACGGTCACGGCGGTGGTCACCAACACCACGCCGATCGCCGCCTACCGGGGCGCGGGCCGGCCCGAGGCGGCCGCCGCTCATCGAGCGCGCGGTCGACCTGTTCGCGGCGCGAGCTCGGCCTCGACCCCGTCGAGGTGCGCCGGCGCAACCTGCTGCGCGCCCGACGACTTCCCGTGGACCAGACGCCGACCGGGCCTCACCTACGACAGCGGCGACTACCAGCGCGGCTCTCGACGTGGCCCTCGACGCCGTCGGCTACGACGAGCTGCGGGCCGAGCAGGCGCCGCCGGCGGGACGCCGGCGATCCGCCGCTGCTCGGCATCGGCGTGGCCACCTTCGTCGACCGCACCGCCGGGGTCGCCGGCACCGAGTACGGCGCGGTCGAGCTGCGCGCCGACGGCGTGCTGCTGGTGCGCACCGGCTCGTCGCCCGTACGGCCAGGGCCACCACACCGCGTGGGCGATGCTGGTCAGCGACCGGACCGGCGTGCCGCTCGACCGCATCGAGGTCGTCCACGGCGACACCGACGTGGTGCCCCGCGGCGGCATCACCGGCGGCTCGCGCTCGGTGCAGAAGGCGGGCTCGGCCGTGGCCGGGCCGCCGACGACGCTGGTCGAGCGGGGCCAGCGAGCGTCGCCGCCGAGCTGCTCGAGGCGGCCGTCGACGACGTCGTGCTCGACACCGGCGCCGGCGGCGCTTCCACGTGGCGGGCACGCCGGGCGCGCTCGGTCGGCTGGGCCGACGTGGCCGCCGGCGGCGGTCGACGACGCCCGACGACGCCGCTGCGCTGCGAGGACGACTTCGACGGCGGCGACGCCGACGTTCCCGTTCGGCGCCTACGTCGCCGTGGTCGAGGTCGACGCCGAGACCGGCCAGGTGACGCTGCGCGCGCATGGTGACCGTCGACGACGCCGGACGGATCCTCAACCCGCTGCTGGCCCTGGGCCAGGTGCACGGCGGCGTCGCCCAGGGCATCGCGCCAGGCGCTGTACGAGGAGTTCGTCTACGACGCCGACGGCAACCCCCTCACCGCCAACTTCGCCGACTACGCCTTCCCCACCGCCGCCGAGCTGCCCTCGCTTCGAGGCGACGCTGGTGGAGACGCCCGTCGCCCAACAACGCGCTGGGCGCCAAGGGCATCGCCGAGTCGGGCACCATCGGCGCGCCACCGGCCGTCCAGAACGCGGTGGTCGACGCCCTGGCGCACCTCGGCGTCCGCCACCTCGACATGCCGCTCACTCCCCAGCGGGTGTGGGAGACGATCAACGCCGCTCGCAGTTGACCCAGGCGCTGCGCCCGTGGGGCGCGGGGAGACAGGACTGGATGACGGCCCCGGCAGCCTTGGGGTTGACTGCCGGAGCCGTCGTGGCGCCCAGGCTGAGGGAGGCAGTGTCCGGGCGCTAGTGGTGTGATGCGCCAGGGCCGCCACGCCTGACAGCTGCGCCGCAGATCTCTGCTGCACGGCTGGGGAGACAGTTCCGCCTTCGGTGGCGGGGCCGGGAAACGGTACGTTCGGCGCACCAGCAGCCGGAGGTGCGTCTTGACCATCGACTTCACCCTCACCCCCGAGCTCGAGGAGCATCCGCATGCGGGTGCGGGCGCTTCATCGACGACGTCGTGAAGCCCGGCGAGGCGAAGATCGGCGAGACCGACCTGCGTCGAGCGACAGCGGACGTACCTGCGATCCTGCTCGACATGCGCGCAGCAGGCGCAGCAGCCGGGCCTCTGGCTGCCGCACATGCCCGAGGAGTGGGGCGGCATGGGGCTCGGCCACGTCGAGCTGGCGATGGTGCAGGCCGAGGCGGCCAAGGCCTACTACGGCCCGTGGGTGCTGAACTGCCAGGCGCCCGACGAGGGCAACATGCACACGCTGCTGCACTGGGGCACCGACGAGCAGAAGGAGAAGTACCTCCGGCCGCTGTGCGAGGGCACGGCCATGATCTGCTTCGCCATGACCGAGCCCGAGGTCGCCGGCTCCGACCCGACGCTCATCCAGACCCGCGCCTACCAGGACGGCGACGAGTGGGTCATCAACGGCCACAAGTGGTTCATCTCCAACGCCCGCCGGGCCAGCTTCGCCATCCTCATCGCCCGCACCGAGGACGACCCCGAGCTGCCCGCAGGCGGCCAACACCGCGTTCATCGTCGACATCCCGTCGACGGGCTGGAACGAGGTGCGCGAGATCGAGACCATGCACGGCTCGACCGGCCACTCCGAGATCCGTCATCGAGGACCTGCGCGTGCACGGCGACCAGATGCTCGGCGGCCGCGGCCAGGGCCACCTGCTCGGCCAGTACCGGCTCGGGCCCGGCCCGGCTCGCGCACTGCATGCGCTGGATCGCCCAGGCCGAGACGGCGCTCGACATGATGGTCGACCGCTCGCTCAACCGGTTCGCGCACGGCTCGCTGCTGGCCGAGAAGCAGGGCATCCAGTGGATGATCGCCGACTCCGCCATGGAGCTCTACCAGGCGCAAGCTGATGGTGCTGCACGCCGCCTACCGGATCGACCGCGGGCACGACTTCAAGTCCGAGGTGTCGATGGCCAAGCACTTCGTCGCCAACGCGCTCGGCCGCATCATCGACCGCTCGATCCAGGTGCACGGCGCGCTCGGCTACTCGACCGACACGCCGCTGGCCCACATGTACCAGCACGCCCGCTGGGCCCGCTTCGCCGACGGCGCCGACGAGGTCCACCAGATGCGCATCGCCCAGCGCACCATCGCCGCCTACAAGGACCACGGCACGCACCAAGACGGCCACCGGCGACCTGCCGATCTGACGGCCGGCCAGCCCGTTCTGTGTGCGCTGCCGGGTGCCATGGCGTGTGGGACGCACAGAACGAGGGGAGGGGCTCGCGGGGCGGGAGACACCTACGGTTGGCTCGATGGCGCTCGACGTGCTGGTGGAGGGGTTGGCCTTCGGGGAGGGACCGCGGTGGCACGAGGGGCGTCTCTGGTACTCGGACTTCTTCCGCCACGTCGTCGAAGCGGTGACGCCAGCAATACGTAGCGTCCCTGAACGAGTAAATGAGAAGAACAG
>CAWACZ010000002.1:0-461437 GCA_963780685.1 uncultured Acidobacteriota bacterium
CGCGTTCCATCGGCAGACGCAGCGGAGCGGGAGCACCGCGCCGCCGCGTCTGCACGCAAGGTCCAATGAGATCAGTGGCCCAGGCTAATCGTTCCGTCGATCGTGGCGGAATTGTTGTAAGGCATCGAGAGGCCGCGGGTCTGTACAACCGTGAAGGTGCCAGACGCGTTGGCAAATCGGCCGGTGCCGCTGGTAATGGTGTGGGTTTCCGTAAATGTGATGGTGGGCGGCGCCACAACACCACGTCTTGCAAAACTCGTGGAAAATTCATCGCCGTCGGCGGCCGTCCATGTGCTGGTCCCGAAGTTGCCCGTCGCCAGCGAGCGTCCAATCGGCCGTCACTGTGAATCGACCGAGATGGGTGGCGTTGCCTGTCGCATCGAGATGGTGGTGGCTCGGCACCGTCCCCACGGTTTCCAAGCCTTCGTACGTGCCCTTGAACGGTAACTCCGAACCGCCTTTCGCCTCCGTCGTTGCGACCCCTCCCCCGATTCACTCGCGGAGGCCGTCAACGACGGAGGCCGTTGGTGCAGTTGGCGCTGCGCCAGCGCAGGCTGCGGCGAAGACACAGAAACCAATGACTACGTATCGCATTTGATGACCCTCCGGCGGGATTCACGTCGTCGGAAGCCCGTCTCAACAAGGTGTCTGCCGCCTCGAGGTGTCGTTGATGTCCCTCAACTACCTAATAGGCGCAGAACTGAGAGCGCGCAGCGCTCATGCGAGGAATTGTCACCGGGAAACGGCGGTTCGGAGACGAAAGCGGGGGCGCAGTGCCGATGACCAGCTGAGCGGGATCGTATCAGGCGGCGGCGCGCAATGCCTCCATCCGGCCCAGCCAACGGGCAATTCGGTTCCAATTCGCGCTGTTCTGGTCCACCATCCTTCGCTCGCCTGCATCCGTGAGCGAGCTACGGATGGCAAGCAACCTTCGCTCTGGTTCCGCGCGAAGGTTGCCCCGTCCGCGAGCTCACGACCTGCCGGCGAAGGATGTCCACCGTAGCTGCGTAGCAGCGCCTCGGGACGGCAGTCGGCGCAGAACCGGGGGGTTGCTCACGCCCCCGCTCGATCAGGACGGCCGGCTAAGTGCGTTTCGTGCGCGGCACCGAACGCCGCGCTCGTTGTTCTGCCTCAGCTTGCAAGTCGTCGGCGTGGAGAGACTTGCGAGAGAAATCGTCGACACACACTGGTTCTTGACCAGCGGTTTCGACTAACAACTTAGCGTTCCCGAACTGCGCCAACCACCGCTTCTTTGTCGCGGCCCCCCTCGCGGCGTCAGCCGTTCCGCACAGACTCCCCTCGCCAAGGGCTGAGAGAGTGCCGCCGGCGGCGGCAGCCGAGGGCAATCTGCTCGTCCGCCGCGCGGTTAAGAGAGTCGCCGAGCAGGGGTAATCGCTGGCCTTGGAGGAGTCCACAACGGCGCCCTCACGAGAATCGCCCCAGCCGCGAGGAGCTATCACTCCAGGTGAACGCCACATATAATTCGGCGCTCAGCACGATGGATCCGGACGGGAGCACTGGTGGACGACGGCGGGGCGCCGATGACGTCGAGGACGGCCGCGATCCGCTGATCGGTCAGACGCTCTCACACTACCGCGTCGTCGCCAGGCTGGGCGGCGGCGGCATGGGCGTCGTGTACAAGGCCGAAGACACGCGGCTCCGCCGTCCGGTGGCGCTCAAGTTCATCTCCGAAGAGCTCTCACGCGATCCCGAGGCGTTGAGCCGGTTCGCGCGCGAAGCGCAGACGGCGTCGGCGCTGAACCACACGAACATCTGCACCATCCACGACATCGGCGAGCAGGACGGGCAGTCGTTCATCGTCATGGAGTATCTGGAGGGCATGACGCTGAAGGATCGGCTCGCCGCCGGTTCGATGAGTCTGAACACGGTGCTCGACGTGGGCATCCAGATCGCCGACGCGCTGGACGCCGCGCATACCGCGGGCATCGTCCACCGCGACATCAAACCCGCCAACGTCTTCATCGGATCGCGCGATCGCGTGAAAGTGCTCGATTTCGGCCTCGCCAAGATGCGAGTGCCGGCCACACACCAGGCGGACGTGACCACGATTGCCGGCACACGGCAGGGCGTCGTGATGGGAACTGTCGCCTACATGGCGCCCGAGCAGGCCAGCGGCGAGACAGTCGATCACCGTGCCGACATCTGGAGCTTCGGCGTGGTCCTCTATGAAATGGTCACGGGGACGCGGCCCGCGCCGGGTGTCCGGGTGCGCGTCGAGGGGACGCCGGAGCTGGAACGCATCATCTCGAAATGCCTCGATCCCGACCGCGAACTCCGATATCAGCACGCGGCCGAGCTGCGGACCGATCTCGAACACCTGAGAAGCGGGCCGGGCGCAACGACGGTGCAGCATCCGCCGCTCGCGAGTCGCCGCGCGCTATGGCTCTCGATCGGCGCCGCCGCCGTCATTGCCGCCGTGGTCGCGGGGGCGATCTATGGCCGCCGTCCCGCGACGCTGACCGATAAGGACACGATCGTGCTCGCCGAGTTCGCCAACACGACCGGCGATCCGGTGTTCGACGACACGCTGCGCCAGGGACTCGCGGCACAGCTTCAGCAATCGCCGTTCCTCAGCCTCGTGTCGGATGATCGCATCGGAAAAACGCTGGCGATGATGCAGCAGTCGCCGGATGCGCGGCTGACTCCCGAGATCGCCCAGGGTGTGTGCGTCCGAACGGCAAGCGCCGCGGTGCTCGATGGCTCGATCGCCAGCCTGGGCAGTCAGTACATCCTCGCCCTGCGGGCGAAGAACTGCGCCACCGGCGACATCCTCGCCGACGAGCAGGCGCAGGTGGCGCGCAAGGAAGATGTCCTCGGCTCCCTGAGTCGAGATGGCCACCCAGGTCCGCAAACGGCTGGGCGAATCGCTCGCCACCATCGAGAAATACTCCAGACCGCTCCAGGAAGCGACCACGGCGTCTTTGGACGCGTTGAAAGCCTTCACCACCGCAAGGCAGGTGTACGCGTCATCCGGCCGCGCGCGGGCCCAACCGCTGTTCGAGCGTGCGATCGCGATCGACCCGGACTTCGCGATCGCCCATGCGCAGCTCGGGATCTTTTACAGCAATGAGGGAGAGTCGGCGCTGTCGCGGCAGAGCACGGTCAAGGCGTACCAGTTGCGCCATCGCGCGACCGACGCCGAGCGATTCTTCATCGAGACGGTGTACGACCGGCAGGTCACCGGCAACATGGACCGGGAGATGGAGACGCTGGAAGCGTGGGCGCAGAGCTATCCGCGCGATAACGTCCCTCACGGATTGCTGGCCGGCTTCGCCACGAGGAGCACCGGCAGATACGAGCAGTCGATCGCCGCGGCCGAGAGGTCGATGGCTCTTGATCCCGAGGGAGGCTCCGCACCTTCATACAACAGTAAGTCGTACAGCGAACTCCACCTGAATCGCCTGGACGCGGCCGAAGCCACCATCCGTCGAGCGGAAGAGCGCAAGATTGCCTCTGATTTTTTCCTGGTTCGCTACTTCATCGCGTTCTTGCGCGGCGATGGCGAAGGCATGCGTCAGCAGGCCGCGATGGCCAAAGCCAGTCGCTCCTCGGAAGACTTGATGTCACATCTCGAAGCGTTGCGCCTGGCTGGCTCCGCCCAACTGCAGGACGCGAGGCGGACATCCGCGATCGCCGCCGCCATCGCGAAGCAGTCCGGGAGGCTCGAGCGGGCCGCGTTGTTCGAAGCAGCAACAGCCGTATGGGAAGCGTTGTATGGGAATGCGGCAGCAGCCAGGCAGAAGGTCACTACGGCCCTCGCGCTCGGCAGGGGCCGCGAGGTGGACTACGCCGCCTCGTTCGCGCTCGCCGTGTCCGGTGATGTGTCGCGATCGCGCGCGCTTGCCGACAATCTGGCCCGTGACTATCCGGAGGACACGTCGGTGCAATTCATGTATCTCCCGACGCTGCGGGCCCTGTTCGCATTGGACGCGCGTGATGCGGCAGCGGCGATTCAATCGCTGCAGACGGCCTCCCGCTTCGACCTCGCCATCGGCGGCATCGGCTTCAATGGCCACTTCGGCAAGCTGTATCCGATCTACGTTCGTGGCCTGGCGTACCTGGCGGCGCAGCAGCCGGTCGCGGCCGCCGCGGAGTTCCAGCGGATTCTCGATCATCGAAGCATCGTGCTCGTCGATCCCATAGACGCGTTGGCGCGGCTGCAGCTGGCGAGAGCGCTGGCGCTCTCGGGCGACACCGCCAAGGCGAGACGCGTGTACGACGATCTGTTTGCGCGGTGGGAGAACGCCGACGCCAGGATCCCGCTCATCACCGAAGCACGGGCGGAACACGCCCGGTTGCGGTGAGCGACGCATTCCCTCATCGTGTGCTCGCTCCCCACCTTACACAGTTTCTACACAATTCAGACGATCGCTTAGCACGGATACTTGCTTCGTATATCGCCTAACGGTAATATATCCGAATGGCGATTAGCGAAGAGGTCGATGCGCTGAGCCTGGCCTTCGCCGCGCTCGCGGATCCCACAAGACGCGCGATCCTTGCCCGTCTCGCATCAGGAGATGCGGACGTGTCCGAGCTCATGAAGCCGTTCGCCCTCAGCCAGCCGACCATTTCCAAGCATCTGAAGGTCCTTGAACGCGCAGGCCTCGTTGCACGCGGGCGTGACGCGCAGCGGCGTCCCCGCACCCTCGTGGCAGCACCGCTCCGGAGCATCGACGACTGGTTGGAGTCGTATCGGCGGCTTTGGGAGCGGAAGTTCGCCAGATTGGACCACTACCTCAGTGAGCTGCAGAAGAAGGAGAAACGCCGTGGACGCAAAAGGCGATAGGGAGAAATCCACAATGGAGAAGACCAGCACTGCGACGGTCACGACGCCCTCCGAACGCGAAATCGTCATCACGCGGGCCTTCGGTGCGCCACGTACGGTTGTCTTCGACGCCTGGACGAAAGCCGAGCACGTCGCTCATTGGTGGGATCCGAGCGGAGCGCCGCTCGCCGTGTGTGAAATCGATCTGCGGCGGAACGGCGCCTTTCGATTTGTCAACCGCGGGCCAGACGGAACGAGACATTCATTCACAGGCAGGTACCGCGAAATCGTGGCGCCTGCACGGCTCGTCTTCACGACGCAATCCCCGTCGGGCGCCGAGTCGATCGGAACGCTCGTGTTCAGCGAGCACGACGGCACAACCACACTGACAATGACGATTGAGTGCCAATCGATGGCGGATCGCGACGCCTTGCTTGAGATGCGGATTGATGTCGGAACGACTCGAACCCTCGACAACCTCGACGAGTATCTCGGCACCATTCGAGTCAGTCGCACATGGTGAACACGATGGCGTCGGAAAAGAGAGCCATGGTGGGCGGCGTTCGCCGTCGAAAGACAGTCGGCGGGATGGTCGTCGCCTTCGTCGTGCTCGCACTCACCGCCGCGGTCGTTCTGCGCCGCGATGGCCCGACGGTCACGGAGGTGGGCATGAATCGACCGTGTTCGAGTTCTTCAGCATGCCGCCGACGGGCGGTGCGCTTTGAGTGACGTGGCGCTCAACAGTTCGTTGTCGTCAGCTCACGCGCTTCACTGGTGGGGGCGCCCACGTGCCGTCGGCGACCTCCTTCTTTGGCGCGTAGAGCCGCAGCGCCAGCTTGAATCCCGCGTCCTTGGGCGCCGGCAGCCAGTGGCTCTCCTGGTCCTTACCTGTAAACGAGCGGCATGCCGAAGATCCAGGCCTCTTGCGCGATCGCCTTTGCTTCGTCGGGAGCGATGGAGGACTGTGACGCCTTTCGGCTTCTTCGTCTTGATCAACTCTCCCGACACGTCCCTGGCAGCGTGAGTGTGCTTACTGCCTCGCCATGGCGACGCGGATGGCCGTTTCCGGGTCAACCAGGTGATCGGCGGCCTCGGCGGCCTCGGCAATCGCGAGCTGTACGCCCTTGACCCGGCCGTTGAATGCGTTGCCGTGCGGCCCGTAGTCCGGGGAGACCGGAGCGCCGGTGTCCTCGCCGACATCGCAACCGTCGTCGGCAGAGAAGACGTTCGCCAGGGTCGCGTCGACACTCCCCTCGCCGACCTGCTTGCCGTCGGTGTAGAGCGTGACCTTGCCGCCCTTGCCGAAGCCGCCGCCGGCATAGGCGAACTCCATGCGCACTTGATGCTCGCCGGCTGGAATCGGCGTGGTCGCTTCGACCATGAAGTGCTTGAAGCCGCCCCAGTTGTAGCAGTATTTGAGCTTGCCGCCCTTGGCGTAGAGGCTCCAGCCGCCGATGTTCGCGCCCTGCGCGATGATCACGCCCTCGGCCCCTTTCTCCGGCACCACGATCTCCGCAGTGATCGAGTGGGACTTGTTCTTGATGCTCAGGACGCAGTTCTCCGACAAATGCCCCATCCCACCGAAGAGGACCTGGGTATTGCCTTCGACGAGCCGCGGGCGGCCGGCCAGGTCGGGGTTGACTCTCTGAAGCAACCGGTCATCGATAGGCAGCACGTTGTAGCGCGTCGCCTCGATGAGCCAGAGGCGCTGCAGCTCGCGGAGCTTGTCCGGCATCTCCTTGGCGAGGTTCTTCGACTGACTCCAGTCCTTGTTCGTGTCGTAGAGCTCCCAGACGTCATCGTCGAGCGCCGGGGGCTTCTCCTTCGACCACGGGTAGGTGTGCCTGGTCACCGCGGTCCAGCCCTGGTGATAGATGCCGCGATTGCCGAACATCTCGAAGTACTGCGTCTCGTGCCGCTCCGCCGCCTTGGCGTCGTTGAACGCATAGAGCAAGCTGACGCCTTCAATCGGGGACTGCGTGATGCCGTTGACCGAGAGCGGCTCGGGAATTCCTGCGGCTTCGAGGATCGTTGGTGCGACGTCGATGACGTGGCTGAATTGCGAGCGGATCTCGCCCTTCGCCTTGATGCCCTTGGGCCAGTGGACGATCGGTGCCGTTGCGAGTCCCGCCCCAGTGCGAGGCGACCTGTTTGGTCCACTGGTACGGTGTGTTCATCGCATGCGCCCAACCGACAGCGTAGTGGTTGTACGACTCGGGGCCACCGAGCTTGTCGATCCGGGCGGTGAGGTACTCGGGTGTCTCGAGCGCCTGCAGACCGTTGAAATAGCTCATCTCGTTGTAGCAGCCGTTGAGCGATCCTTCGGCGGAGGCGCCGTTGTCGCCGGCGATGTAGTAGATGAGCGTGTCGTCGGCGATTCCCAGGCTGGTCAACGAGTCGACCAATCTGCCGACGTGGTGATCGGTGTATCCAGGAAACCCGCGTACACCTCCATCTCGCGGCGTAGCACCGGCTTGAATCCCTCCGGCATCTCATCCCAGCTCGGGATCTCCTTGTGGCGCGGCGTGAGCTCGCAGTCCTGCGGGATCACGCCCAGCTTCTTCTGGCGGGCGAAGATCTCCTCGCGCAGCTTGTCCCAGCCCTGATCGAATTTGCCCTTGTACTTGTCCGCCCAGGCCTTTGGCACGTGATGCGGTGCGTGCGTCGCGCCTGGCGCGAAGTAGATGAAGAATGGCTTGTCAGGAGCGAGACTCTTCTGCTGACCAATCCAGGCAATCGCCTTGTCAGTCATGTCCTCCATCAAGTGATAACCTTCCTCAGGCGTCTTCTCTGGTTCGACCGGCGTGGTCCCCTCGAAGAGCGTCGGATACCACTGGTTGGCCTCGCCGCCGATGAAACCGTAGAAGTACTCGAAGCCGCCGCCGCCGGTGGGCCAGGCGTCAAACGGCCCGGCCGGGCTCGTTTCCCATACCGGGACTTCGTGGCACTTGCCGAACTGCGCGGTGGAGTAGCCGTTGAGTTTGAGCGTCCTCGCCAGCGGCGACATGGAGTTGGGCAGCACCGAGGAATAACCCGGCGCGCCCGTCGCAATCTCGGTGATGCCGCCCATGCCCACGGAGTGGTGGTTGCGGCCGGTCAGCAACGCCTGGCGGGTGGGCGAGCACAGCGCGGTGGTGTGGAAGCGGGTCAGCTTCAGCCCGCCCGCTGCCAGTTTTTCTGCGGTCGGCGTCTGGCAGGGCCCGCCAAAGGCGCTGGTCGCGCCAAAGCCGACGTCGTCGATCAGGACAATCAGGACATTGGGAGCGCCTTTGGGTGGGCGCAGTCGCTCGATCGGAGGAAACTTCGACGCCGGATCCTTTGCATCGAACGTGATCAGGCCCTTCTTCCCTGTGTTCGCCATCGGGAGATGCGAACGATGTCTCTTGTCATCTGAACTCATACTTTCATCTCCTTTTGGGTTTGATTATCTTTGGGAACCCGAGTGACGCTCGCATCGCAGAACTCGCTCGTCGGGAACGGCGCAAAATGGCTCCCCAGGAGGCCCGCCCCGCGATGCGCCACCCTCATTGAGAGGCTGACGTGGTCTCAAGAATACTAGGAATTGCCGATAGAGTCCGAGAGCATCATGGCGCTGACGTATCAATCCGGCGATGACATTCAGAGAGGCGATCGCGTGACGTACGGTGGGAAGGGGGCAGTGAGCCGTGACGCCAACGAACGCCCCGGCACAGCAGAAATTGTGAATCCCGATGAAAAAGAGACGGATCATCGTCTACATCGCGACGAGCGCAGACGAAGCGAGAGAAGAGAGTCAGAAACTGAACGAAACCCGCAGCCCTGCCGCGCGACGAGTAACGATTGGCGCTGCGTGCAGCCGCGTTGATCCTTGCGCGGCTTCGTAGATCGTCCGTCGTCCGCGGATCAGGGCATCGATTCCGATGCCAGCGCCGGCGCCAATCGCTCCGATCCCCAGCATCGGTCCAAGGTCGTCGCGACAGTTTTCCCAGGTTTCCGTCAGACTGCACAGGAACAGTCCAGACGCCAGCGCGGCACCAGCCCCAATCAAGGCACCGTTTAACACCGAGTCGGAGCGGCGCACTCTGACCCGCATGACGTCAGTCGTGCGGAGACGCCGGATATCCTCGCCGGCAGTGATGGTTAGGATGTCGCCAGACACGCCGACTATTCGCGTCTTCTCTTCCCGTCCACCGGACTCGGTGATCCAGACAGTCGTGCCTGGAATCAGTGTGGTTTCGAGGTCGCGCTCGGCCCCTTGAGGCGTTTGAGCCGAGACCGCAGAGCCGGTCGACGCAGAAAACAGGACAAGTAGAGCGATACGCTTCAGCCAGCTCGAGGTTCCGTTCGGGCGCATGGTAGTGACGACCCCCTCATCAGGTAATGCGCTACCCGCGCCGAAGACGGCTCAACGCCGCGTGGCGCGACTTCGCAACTCCCTTCACACGGCTACTGGGTGCACCGGTATGAGGTGGCGGCGTTGACTGCACCATCGGCGTAACGTGGATAGGTGGGATACGAGCAGAGGGGCAGGCTCCGCTCACCCGCGGTGACGACGACGGACATCCCCGGCGCGATGTTGTTCTCCACCCAATCGAACAGAAGACCCCATTGGTCGTAGCGGTTGGGAATTTGTGTGGACGCGACCGACGTACCGTCGCCGGCGGTGCCGTAGCTCGTGCCGCTCAGTCCGTGGCCGGTCTGCGGCATCACGAAGAACCGCGCGAACCGATCGACGGTCGCCCGCCCCATCGTGTCCAGCACCGACTGGAAGTAGTCGAGTTGCGCCCCTGGCGACGCCAGCGTGTCGTTGGTGCCGATCGTGACGATCAGCTTGCCGCCTCGCTTGTGGAATGCGCTGAGGTCGGGACTGGTGGCATCAAGGATCCGCGACAGCTCCTCCCGCCGCCGATTCAGCGCGCCGCCTTCGACGTAGTCGAGAGGATTGGCGGACAGATCCTTCATCAGGAAGCCGACCACGCCGGCGACGCCGAGATGCGAATGCATTGGTGCCGTGTCCGTCGCCCCCTCCTGGCCCCTGAAACGGGCATTCAGGATCAGGCCACTTCCCGACGGGTCGGTGTTCGGCACCCACATGCCGAACGATCGCACACCGTTGGCGAGCGGCGTGGCAAAGCGGTAGCGCGAGTAGGTGAACTCCAGCGTCGAGATCTGCCCATCGGTGAGACACGCGTTCGCGGAGGTGTCCGCAGGATCGGGATCGACGTTGTTCGGGCAGCGCTTTGCCGTCCACGGGTGGCGGTTGGGCGCGCCCTGGCTGAGGTCGAAGACGGCGCGGCACGCCGCGTAGTTGTTGATGATGCCGTCGGCGAGGCCGTCGAGCGCGTCGCACTGGCGCATGAACTCGCCGCGGATCGCGTTGACCTTGGCGGGTGTCACCCAGTTGACCTGCGGCTTCTCGTGGATTCGAATCAACTCGGGCGCCAGCATCAAGGTCGAAAAGCTCACGATCGGCACGTTCGCCGCCACGCCGTCGTAGTCGTCGGGATAGCGCTGGGCGACCGTGAGCGCCTCACGTCCGCCTTGCGATGTGCCCAGGTAATAGTTGAACCGGGGTGGCTCGCCGTACAGGCGCTCGATGACGACCATCGCCGCATCGTGCGTCTTCTTCATCTGCATGTAGCCGAGGTTGGCGATCGCCTCGTCGCTGAGCGTCCAGTCATCGGACGGGCCAGGCGCGGCGGCCGGCGGTGCGGCCCCTGCCCCTCCACCTCGGCGCCCGAAGGGAGGAAAGGCCATCTGGTGACCTGAATCGCTCCCGTAGGTGGCGACGCCGCGTGCCGGCAGCGAGGGGCCGCTCGCACCAGGACCGGTCCCCGTCAGATTGGGCACCACGCCGTTCATGCCGCCGCCACCGATCTGCGCGGCGCGACGGCTCCACGACGCCGGCAGCACCACGCTGAAGTTGATCGGCTTGGCCCTGCCGCTCGTATCGACAGGAGGCATCGCCCCATCGACGCGGCAATGCGCCGGCACCGCTGCCGTTTCCTCGATCCACGCTGGTGCGGCGAGAATCACGCCGCTGACCGGCTCGCCGATACGCCCCACAGGAATCGACGCGCCGATCCTCGCGGCTGTACAGTCCGCGGCGGTGATGCTCTTGTTCGGCAGGGCCAGGGATGGCGTCGAGACCTGTGCCGGAGCCCCGCCCATGGCGGTCACCAGTCCGGCGCCCATCGCCAGGGCCACGACCGCAGCTGTCACCAGGGTTGGATGTCGTTTCACTCCAGCCATCGCTCACTCCCGTCGGGGTCGTGATAAGACGTGCGAAACACGCGAATAGGAAACGCGCGCAATGCTAACGGGGCCTTACCATACGCGCAAGCTCCGGCAGGTGGAGATGATCAAGCGTAAACCAGCTGACCTTGAACCTGATGCACGACACGGAACTGCCCCGTTTTCAGCCCAACCGTCGCGTCGATGCGAACTCTGGAAACGGAGTGTTTGGTTTTGCCGGACACGGCGTTACTGACTGAGATGCAACATAGAGGGCAACGATGGCCCGGCAGGAAACCTCTCAGGTGTACGTGCCGAAGGGACGGTTAAACATGGCTAGTCTTCAGGGCATCAAGGAAAAGGTACATCTCCCTATTTATGACTCACTCAGGGTTGAGCCCCGAAAGCAGCTGCGCGATGTCGAAACCTCGAGCATCCTCACGTTCTTCGTCAACGTACGAGGCAAGACCAAGCTCGAGACCAACGCGTCGCTCTTCTCTCGTTTCAGCAGATTCGAAGCGCACGCGATGCGGGTAGTGATCAGCGACCAGCCGCCGGAGTTTCCCGTCGAAATCACCGTCACGGACACCGACCTGACTGTCACCGATGGAGATGATTTCAGGCTCGACGGGGATGGGCACCGGGAACTCCTTCTGAGCGCTGCGGACACGGCGAGATACGTTGCAGCGAACGTCGCCACGGGCGATGTCGAATTGTCACTCCAGCAAGTTGTCGACCTTCTCCGTGAAGCCAAAGCGAGCAAGGACGGTTTTGCGGCTCTCCCGGTCAACGATAAAGCGGTGACGCTGAAAGCAGCGACCGCTATCGACAAGAACGCGATCGTCGAGGCAGGCGGAGTGATCTGGTTCTCGACTTCGAAACTCGAAGGGTACCTTGCTGATGAGGCGTTCGTGAAAGAGAAGAACCGGCCGCTTCCTGAACAGCTGTCCGCCAACAACGGGGCCGGAAACCTCATCGGCAAGCTGATCTACAACACGGTCGCGACGCTGTTCGTTGGCGAAAAAATCATGATCCAGATGCCAACCTGGTTTTTCCCCGGCGGCGCAGGGCCATGCTCGGATACAGCGGACGTGACCACCCACGGCGAACCCTCGCCGACCGCAACGTTCCGGTTTGCCGAGCCGATCTTCATCGACAAACAGCAGAACTTCCGCGTCGAGATCGAGGTTCCCCATGCGGATGTCTTGAAAGAGCTGCAGCGCATTTACGGTCCGATGTGCATCTGGGTCGTCCTGGATGGCTTCATGATCCTCGACGTGCCGTAAGTGCGTCTTGTTGTCACGCCTCCCTTCGAGGCGGCGCCGCGACCCGCTCCGCTCCGCCAACCTCGGCACTTTCGAGGTCCTTTTCGAGGAAGTAATTGAGGAACGTGCGAATCACCGCGATGGCGCCGAGCTCGCCGAGGTCTTTCCAGGTGGGAGAGACGACGCTGCGCATGATGTCGGCGGCCAGCTCGAACTCCAGCCCCAGAAGAAGCCACATGCCGTACTGCCGCCAGATCGCCTTCCGCTCCCCGTGCACGGCACCCGGCCTCGCGACGATTCTCAAAAGCTTGACGAAGGCTTCAAGGGAGCCGAACGCGACGATGAGTACCGCCGCCGCCTCGACGAGCATGCTGGCGACGTTTGCAAACCCTGAGAGAAGTTCCTCCATGTCAGTCCTCCTCGCTGCAGGTCTGACGACCCAGCGGAACCCGACGTGGCAGGTGAATGGGCGACCAGACACCGAACAAATCTTAAGAGCAATTGTTCTCCGAGCTGCGGCCGTCCGGAGAAGCTCGAGCTGCCTCAACCAGCCGATCGGTCGATTCGAGCTCGCGCAATCTGGTCTACCAAGCTCATCCTCACGTAAAGTATCGACTCGCCGGAACACCGGCTGCGAAACGAGGCGCTCGAGAGCGGGGTCGGCAGTCCACTCTTCTCGAGCGTGCTCAGCGGCCAATGAGCTTGAACCCGCCACGCGAGTATTCGGAAGGAGCGGCACAGAGATGTCTCGTGATCGCCTCTGGATAGTCGTGCTCGTCTCAGGCTTTCTGGGACTGATGGTCGATGGCATGGATCTGATGTTTCTTTCCTACAGCCTGCCCAGCCTGATGGAGGACCTTCGAATGTCGAGGGTTCAGGCCGGCTCGCTGGCCAGCTATTCCTTGCTCGGGATGGCGCTCGGCGGCGTCTTCGGCGGATGGGCGGCCGATCGCTTCGGCCGCGTGCGCGTCGTCGTCTGGACGATCATGCTCTTTTCCATCGCGACGGCGGCCCTCGGTCTCACGCAGACCTACTGGCAGTTTGCAATCGTCCGGTTCATTTCCGCGCTGGGTCTGGGCGCAGAGTACGTGGTGTGCAACACCCTCATGGCCGAGTACGTGCCGACCGAGCGCCGCACGACGGTCCTCGGAACACTCCAGGCGGGCTGGTCAGCGGGATACGTGGTGGCAACGGTGACTGGCCGGCGCCATCGTGCCCGTGTACGGCTGGCGCCCGCTGTTCGCGACGGCCTTGGTGCCGGTCCTTCTCGCTCTGTTCATCCGCAGAACAATTCCCGAGCCCCCCGGCTGGAAGAGGGCGGTGAGCGGAGCCCCAGGCAGACAGACGAGTCAGTGGCAGGCGGTCTTCACCAGTCCGCAGCAGCGCCGAATCTTCGTCCTGTGGACGCTGACGTCATGCTTCCTGCAATTCGGCTACTACGGCGTCAACAACTGGCTGCCGACGTTTGTCGTCAGCGAGCTCGAGTTCGACTTCACGAAAATGACGAGCTATCTGGTGGGCACCTACGTGGCGATGATTCTCGGCAAGATCGTCGCCGGTTACCTGGCGGATATCGTCGGCCGGCGCTGGATGTACGTATTCGGTGGCTTCGGTACCGCTGTGTTTCTGCCAGTGATCGTCCTGCTCAACACGCCTGGGAACATCGTCGTGCTGCTCACGATCTTCGGGTTCCTCTACGGCGTGCCTTACGGCGTCAATGCCACGTACATGACGGAGAGCTTCGACACGCCAGTCAGGGGCACTGCCGTGGGTGGCGCCTACAACCTCGGACGAGTCGGAGCCGCGGTGGCGCCGACGCTGATCGGTCTCATTGCTACGGACTACTCCATCGGAGCTGGCTTGATGGTGATGGGCGCGGCCTACTGCCTGACGGGCATCATTCCGGCCCTGTTCATCCCGGAGAAGATGTACCGATCCACACGGATCGCGTCGACCGGCTCTGGCGGGAGAGACGATCTGAAAGTGCAGAGAAATGAGAACACTTCATTCGTGTTGTTTACTGGCGGGCCTGGCTGCTGTTGGTGTGCTCGCGCCGAGCCTGACGCTGGCTCAGGACGTGGCCATCACCAACGCCAGGATCATCGTTGGCAGCGGCCAGGTGATCGACTCGGGCACCATCGTCGTTCGCGGCGGCCGGATTGTGTCCGTTTCGATGGGCGCCGCAAACACGCAGGGGCTGCGCGTCATCGACGCGAGGGGCATGAGCGCGATGCCCGGCTTCATCGACAGCCACAAGCACGTCAACACAGGCCCCAACGAGAAGGCGCAGATGCAGTCGCTTCTCGAGGCGGGGTACACGACCATCCTGTCGGGCGGGGGTCCGGGCGACGGGAACATCACGCTCAGAGACAGGATCGAAAAGGGTGAAATCAACGGACCGCGGATCATTCCGTCGGAACGCGTGAACCTCCGCGGCACGGCGGCAGAAGCGCGTGCCGCGATCCAGGCGATGGTTGCCAAGGGAATCAAGCACACGGGTGAGATCGGGTTGACGCCCGAGCCCGCTCCGCCCCAGGCCGAGATCGAGGTGCTCAAGGCGATCGTCGACGAGGCCGCCAAGGCAGGCGTGCAGGTAAACGTGCACGCGGTGAGCACTCCGGCGATGGTTGCGGCGGTCGACGCCGGAGTACGTCGTCTGGTGCACCTCCCGAACAAGGACTGGACGAGCTACGAGGCGGCGGCGAAGGTGGCCTCGACCAACTCGATTGTCGCCGGCCTGATCGCCTTCGGCGCACCGATCATCGACCGAGAGTCTCCGGCACCCGCGCCGGTCGTGTTCCCGCGAGACAACACCACGCGGTTCCGCGACGGCAAGCCTTGGCCCGAAGCCATTGCTGGCGCGAACCGTGAGCCCGGCGGCAAGGCCACCGGCACCGAAGCCGGCTACACGATCGTGAACGCCCGCCGCATCTGGGATGCGAGCGGCGGCAAGGGAATCTGGTACTCCACGGATCAGAACTACGCCGACGTCGTGGTGCTCGAGCACGAGCTGAAGTCGTTCAGCGTCATGTTCTCGATGCAGGATATCTTCAGGATTATTGGTCCCAACGCCGCCGAGTACGTTGGCCTGGCCGATCAGATCGGCACCCTCGAGGCGGGCAAGCTCGCCGACATCATCCTGATCGACGGCAACCCAACCCTCAACATTTACGAGATGCTGAAGACGAAGGTCGTGCTGAAGGAAGGCAAAGTCGTCGTCGACAAGCGCTGATCGGGTCCGCGTGCCCTTTCTCCTATGCCGCGCCTCACCACGAGAACTTGAAGATGCTGGCCGACGCCCGGCGCGGATCCGGATACTGTGGATTGACCTCTTTATAGCTCTCCGGCACGCTCGCCCAGTCGCTGTAGATGTTGCCGCCGACATAGAAGCCCGGTTTGCCCGACGTCTCGGGCTCAGGCTGTGGAGGCGAAAAGAGGGAATAGGCGCGTCGCGGTTCCGTCGGCCCTGTCCGATCGCTTGCCGGCACATATTCGGCGACGCCATCGCCGTCGATGTCCGCCCGAATCCAGTCGACGTGCAGCAGTCGATGATAAGTGCGGTCGGCGATCATGCCGCTGAGCTGCGCGTTGAAGCGAGTCACAATCGATTCCGCATCCGGCCGCGTCCGTCTGATGGCGAGGTATAGCTCCCGCTTGAGCAGCGTCGTCGTGCCAATCTGCAGCCTCGTTTCCGATTCCTTCGGATAGTTGCTGACGATGTACTGGACGACGAGGTCGTCCATCAGCGTATAGTCCACGCTGCTTTTGAGCAGCCGTGCGAGGCTGTCTTCCTCGCTGTCCGAGCGCACGAACACGGGTCCTGCGAGCTCAATCGCGTAACCGTACGAGTAGCCGCCGACAATCGCCACCCGTTTCCCCGCGAGATCGGGCAGCGCTTTCGCCGAAACGTCCGCACCGTACCGTCCGACCAGCACGAGGCGGTTCTCGAGGTAGGGCTGAGAGAAGATCAGGGCGCGCTCCCGCTCCGGGTCCTTCCACGCCGCCGCGCTCCCGTCGAACTTACCACTGAGCAACGATGGTGTGAATTGTGCGGCGCTGACGATTGTCGTCTTCGCGGTGAGGCCGACCCGGCCGAGCGCGGCCTCGACCAGGTCGAGCGCAAACCGCGGTTGTCCGGTTGGGTTGGTGAACGGCGGCCATGCGGTCGAGACCAGCGTCAGCGGAGTTGTCTGGGCCGAAACCACGAGCGAAACCGCGGCGCTCGACAGCATGAATATCGCCGCGCCCGTCCAGCGGGCGATGCGGCGCGGGGCGTTGAGGACTGGACGCATGGGACGGGATCCTCCGGTTCAAGAGTAGCCGAATCCTTAGATCGCCGGCTGGTATAATCGCGCGCGATCGTCCGAACACCTCCAAGTGCTCACCCCAGGAACACGCCTCGGCCCGTACGAGATCAAGGCCCTCATTGGACAAGGCGGGATGGGCGAGGTGTATCGCGCTCGTGATACGAAACTCGATCGGGACGTCGCAATCAAGATTCTGCCGGCAGGGTTTGCGACCGACCCGGACCGTCTCACGCGCTTCGAACGGGAAGCGAGGACCCTCGCCTCGCTGAATCATCCCAACATCGCCCATGTTCACGGCGTCGAGGACGCGGGATCGACGCGCGCCATCGTGATGGAGCTCGTCGAAGGCGAAGACCTGTCGCAGACTCATTGCGCGTGGCCCCATGGCGATCGCCGAAGCCCTCGCGATCGCGCGCCAGATTGCTGAGGCGATCCAGACCGCGCACGACCACGGCATCATCCATCGCGATTTGAAACCGGCCAATGTCAGAGTCAAGGCAGGCGGGACGGTCAAGCTTCTCGATTTCGGTCTGGCGAAAGCCAGCGAGGCACAACCCGCGGACGGCTCTCTGACTCAGTCGCCAACGATGATGACGTCGATGCCGGGCGCGTTGATCGGCACGGCGGCGTACATGTCGCCCGAGCAGGTGAAGGGACAAAATGCCGACGCTCGATCGGATGTCTGGGCCTTCGGCTGCCTGCTGTTCGAGATGCTGACCGGCCGGCCGGCATTTGCAGCCCCGACGACGAGCGAGATCCTGGCCAGCGTGCTGACGACCGAACCTGATTGGCGGCACCTCCCGCCAGCCACGCCCGAGCCCGTTCGACGGTTGCTCCGCCGGTGTTTGCAGAAAAATGAAGCCAATCGCTTGCGCGCCATCGGCGACGCGCGGTTGGAGATCGATGACGCAGCAGTCGGATCCGCACGCCGCGCAGCCGCGGGCCGCCGCACAGTCTCGAAGCGAGCGGCTCGCGTGGGCAAGCGCGGTGGCCCTCCTTGGCGTTGTGGCGTTGGCGTTGGGGATCTGGACCAGCCGCCGAGCGCCCCCACCGCCCGAGGTGCGGTTCGACATCACGACGCCGGAACTCGCCGACACATACGCTCTCTCATCCATCGCTCTATCCGCAGACGGACGACAGGTTCTGTTCGTCGCCGATTCGGACGGCCGGCCTCATGTCTGGATACGCGCTATCAACTCTGTCGCGTCGCGCCCACTGGTCGCGACAGGTGGCGCCTCCTCTCCGTTCTGGTCTCCGGATGGCCGTTCGATTGCGTTTTATGCAGACGGGTTTCTCAAGCGTCTCGACCTCGATGGTGGCCTTGTCCGCACACTGGCGAAAGCCCTGGTCGGAGTGGGCGGGACCTGGAGCCGTGAGGGGGTCATTCTCTTCGTCCGCACTCCAGCGAGCGCAATCACGCGGGTCTCGGCAGAAGGAGGCCCGGCGGTTGACGCGACGCGGCTTGACACGGGGCAGGTCGGACACGCGTTCCCCCACTTCCTTCCCGACGGGAAACACTTCTTGTACTACGTGACCTCTGCGCCGGACTCGCGCGGGATCCACGTGGGAGAGCTCGATGGCTCGTCGTCGCGACGCCTCGTCGAAGCCGATGGAGGCGGCGTGTACACGAACGGCCATTTGTTGTTCATTCGACAGACCAACGTCCTCGCACAAGAGTTCGACGCCGAACGTCTCGAACTCAGGGCAAGCCCGTTTCAAGCTGCCGACGGAGTGTTCGGCCGGACAGGCGGGCAGTACCTGCCACTATCCGCCGGTGCCGGTGCGTTCGCATTCCGCGCAGGTGACGCTCGCTTCGCACGGCAATTTACGTGGGTCGATCGAGCGGGCAATCACATTTCGACCGTGGGCGACCGTCTCGCCAACCCGGACGGCGTTTCGACGTCACCCGATCGCAGTCAACTGGTCTTCTTTGAACGAGGTGCGACGAGCTCCGACCTCTGGATACTCGACACCCGCCGTGGGCTTGTCAGCCGCTTTACGGACGACGCCGACGAGGACATCTTTCCGTTGTGGTCTCGCGATGGCGACCGAATCATCTACACCGCGGTTCGGAACGGCCAGGTAGCGCTCTACCAAAGACACGTCGGCACCGACCGGAAGGAGATGCTGATTCCTCCCCAAGCTGAAGAGACATTCGCTACTGACATTTCACCAGACGGCCGCTACCTCGTCTATCAACGTTTGAACGCGAAAACGGGGTGGGACATCTGGGCGCTGCCGCTCGGACCCGACGCGAAGCCGGTACCGATCGTACAGACGGACGCGGACGAGCGTTCGGCGCGGCTTTCGCCGGACGGTCGATGGATCGCGTTCGTTTCGAACAATTCGGGCGTGCTCGAGATCTACGTCCAGCCATTTCCCGGACCAGGACGGCGCTCGCAAGTCTCCACGAAGGGCGGAGATCAGCCGCATTGGCGCTCGGATGCTTCGGAGCTCTTTTACCTCGCGCTGGATGGGAAACTTACTGCGACGTCGATCAAGCTGCCAGCGGATCGCCAATCCATCGACATTGGTCCCCCAGTACCTCTCTTTGTCGCCAACGTCGGTGGCGTCGTGAACCCGGTGTTGGCGGCCAATTACGCGGCGTCGGCCGATGGCAACGTTTCCTTCTCACCGGCTTGTTCGGGATGCAGGTGGTACGCCGCTGAGAGTCGTGCTGAACTGGCGCGGCCATTAGCTGACGGCGAAGTCGCAGAATCCGCTCAGGGACACCTGGCCGCCTCCACCTTCTTTGTCACAGCGGAGTTAGATTCACTGCATGCTCGACGCGGCCGCGACTCCTCCATCTGCCACGCGCGATCGCATTACCGCCGCCGGATGGCGCATCGTCCTGCTCGCCAGCCTCGGCGGCACGCTCGAGTTCTACGACTTCGTCATCTTCGGCATCTTCGCTCGCGACATCGCTGACGCCATCTTTCCCAGCAGCTCGCCGCTGGTGTCGTTGATGGCGTCCTTCGCGGCGTTTGCGGCCGGCTACCTGGCGCGGCCCCTCGGCGGCATCGTCCTCAGCCACTACGGCGACCGCTACGGCCGGCGCCGGGTGTTCCTGTGGTCGGTGTTCGTGATGTCCGGGGCGACGCTCGGCATGGGACTGGTGCCGTCGTACGCACAGTGGGGCGTCGCGGCCAGCGCGCTGATGGTTGCGCTGCGGATCGTGCAGGGCTTCTGTCTCGGTGGCGAGCTGCCCGGCGCGCTCACCTACGTCGTCGAGACCGCTCCGAGGATCGCGCCGTTCGTGTGCGGGGTCGTGTTCGCCTGCGTCACCATGGGCGTGGCCGCTGCCACCGGTGTCAGTCTCTCGCTGCGCACGCTGCTGACGCCCGAACTTGTGCCCGTTCTCGCGTGGCGCATCGCGTTCATCCTCGGTGGCCTCGGAGGCATCCTGAGCTTCGTGCTGCGCCGATCGCTCGAAGAGTCGCCGGAGTTCGCGCGCATGCGGAGCCTGGCCTCGCGCCAGCCGTTCCGGGAACTGCTGCGGACGCACGCGACGCCCGTCCTCGTCGGCTGCGCCGTGCTCGCCGGCACGGCTTGCTTCAACGGCCTCTTTTTCTCGCACCTGCCGGCGTATCTCGCGGGCGTGCTCCAGTACGACCCGCGCCAGGGCGTCTACTCGCAGACGGTCGGCGTCATCGCTTCCGCTCTCGGAATTCTCGCCACCGGCTGGCTGGGCGATCGCATCCCGCCCCGCTATCTGCTGCGATTGGGCGTGACGCTCCTCGTCGTGCTGGCCTATCCGTTTTATGCCGCGCTCGCCGCGCGCGCCGCCAACCTGACACTGCTCCTCACACTGGCGGGGCTCGTCGCCGGACTGAGCAACGGCTCCTTCGCGTGCCTGCTGACGGACTTGTTTCCGACCCGCATCCGCTTCACCGGCGTGGCGCTGGTCTTCAACATCAGCTTCACAATCTTCAGCGGCACCGCTCCGCTCCTGGCCACGACGATGATCCGCGAGATGGGCACGGTGACGGCGCCGGCGTTGCTGATGATCGGCTGCGGTCTGCTCGCGCTCGTGGGGAGCTTCTGGACCGAGCGCAACGGCGGCCACGTGCTCGTCAGAGACAGGGCACCAAACGCGGCGACATAGAGAGGATCAGGCGTCGGGCGGCGGTTTTACGAGCAATTGTCGGGTGTAGAGCAACGCGAAGCCCTCGCGCTGTACGTTCTGCTGCGATTTCGACGCCGGCTGCGTCACGACAACTCCGACGTCGCAGCCGGCCAGCGCCGCATCAGCAAGACGCGCGCGCAGCAGCATCGTTTGCACTCCTCGTCGCCTGAAATGCGGCAGCGTCGCGGCCCCGCTGAATTGCGCGACGCCGTCGTCGATCCGCAGCGCTGCGCCACCGGCGATCGCGCCGTCGATGCGGGCAACGTACCCGCGAAATCCAGGGACCCGCATGGTGACGGCAAACCACCGGCGAATTTCGTCGAGCGGTGGGATGGCGTCGCCTCCCACGCCACCGACATCCGGACTGGCGAAGCCTTCAGCCATCACATCGGCCAGGGCCGGCAGGTCGGCTGCTGACAGGAGCTCGACGACGATGCCGTCCAGGGGCGGCGCAACCGCTGCGTGCAGCGCATGGCCGAGCACATTCTCGAATCCGCTCGGGACATAGCCACGCTCCATGAGCTGGCGGTGCGCTGCGGGATCCGCCAATGTGGAGACTTCGGCCTGCAGACGTGTCCCTCGTGCCGCGAAGTACTCCTCCACCTCAGAGAGAACGACCTCGTCCAAGAGCCCCGAAAATCCGATCCCGATCATCTTGTTGCTCGGGGAGTCTCGTGCGACCAGGACAGCGACGCCACCCCCGAGCTCGACCACGCGCGCATCAAGGCATTCACCAGCGATGGCTGCGCAGAGCCGCCCTTCGGCGCGGTCGATGCGCGCAGCGAGTTCGGGCGAGCTGAACATCCGGCGATTGTTGCTGCAACGGGGACCACGTCAATCGACTGTGGCACGCGCGGGCCGCGGGCACGCTCGCTTCGCGTACGGAGAATCGGGTGAGGTACGATTGAATCCGACTTTGCAGGTGCCACTCGCAACGAAGTGCATCAGAATGCGGGACTTCGATGAAACGAACGCCGACAAAGCAGACAGCAGCAGACCCTTTCGAAACAGTCAGGAAGGTGGGGCTTACGCTGCCAGACGTCGAAGCCGCGACGAGGTACGACGGGGCGCCGATACTGAAAGTTGGTGGGAGCTTCATGGCAGGCCTGGCTACTCACCGCTCGGCGGAACCAGGAACGCTCGTGGTCAGGGTCGGCTTCGAGGAACGAGAGTGGCTCCTGGAGGATGCGCCCGGGATCTACTACCTGACCGACTATTATCGAAGGTATCCCCTCGTGCTGGTGCGTCTGTCGCGAATCGATCGGGTCGCTCTGCGCGACCTGCTGTCCGTGTCATGGCGCCTGACCTTGCCGAAGGCACGAAACCGACGCCGAACCCGACTCGCCATGTGACCATTTTTCCAATACGCCCGACCGCAGCTCCGATACAGTTCCGGACATGAGTCTAGACGGCAAGGTCGCAGTCGTGACCGGAGCCACCAAGGGCGTCGGGCGAGGCATCGTGCGCGAGCTGGCTCGGCGCGGCGCCCGGGTCTACGCCACGGGCCGTTCAGCGCCGGATCACGAGCACCTCGATGAGCAGACCATCGGCATCCGCTGCGATCATCGCGTGGACGCACAGGTGGACGCCGCCTTCGAGCGCATCCTGAAGGAGAGCGGTGCGATCGACATCCTGGTCAACACCGTCTGGGGCGGCTACGAGCGGATGATCGACAACGGCGAATTCACCTGGCCGCGGCCGTTCTGGCAGCAGCCGCTGTGGCGCTGGGACGCGATGTTCGCGGCAGGCGTCCGCGCCCACTACCACGCGAGCCAGCTCGCCGCAACGTCGATGGTCGGGCAAGGGCACGGGCTGATCGTCAACATCTCGTCGTTTGCCGCGCAGAAGCACGCCGGCAATGTGGCCTATGGCGTTTCGAAAGCCGCGACGGACAAGATGGCGGCCGACATGGCGACCGAGCTGAAACCGCACGGCGTGACGGTGGTATCGATCTATCCTGGACTGGTCAGGACCGAGAAAGTGATGGAGTCGGCGGCGTGGCTCGATTTGAGCAACTCGGAATCGCCCGAGTTCATAGGACGGGCGGTCGTCGCCCTCGCAACCGATCCTGATGTGCTTCGCCACAGCGGAAAGGTCCTGGTGGCAGCGGGTCTCGCGAAGGATTACGGTTTCACGGACCTCGACGGCACGACTCCTCGTCCGTTGACGCTTGCCGATGTCTGACACGTCCGAACTCGGGATCCTGTATACGGAACACTCGGGTCTCACGGCGACGACACCCGTCGCATCGCTGTGGTCGTACGAAACGCGCTCACGCGGACGCGAGCGGCGCAGTGTCGCGCTGAACGCGGACGGGAGCCGCGAGTACTGGCTCGACCGGTCAGATCCCCTTCTGAACACGATCCTTCCGGGCACGGGCGTCTCGCTGATCGTCAACTTTGGGGACCTGTGGGCAGCCGGCCGATCTCTCGCGACTTCCAGCCTCTTGCCGCGCGTCTGCGTGGTGGGTCCCGTCACTCAGGCACGAATCCTCCAGGTGGGAAGATCCGTCCACGCAGTGGGTGCGGTCCTCCCAACGACGCTGACACCCGATGTCTTCGGCATGTCGGCATCAGAGCTGGTCGACCGGATTGCGCCGCTTCAGGACCTGTGGACTCGCATGGACGTTGAGAGGCTGTTCGCGTCACTCTCATGCCTCGAGATCCGGCAGTCTCTGTCAAGGTTGAAGGACGAGCTGGTGGCGCGGGTCGGCCGACCGGGCAGCCGTGACACAGTCGGGCAGACCGCGCCTCGAATCATCAAGTTTTGCGGGGGACGCGTTTCGATCGATGAATTGGCGAGAAGCCACGGTCTCAGTCGTCAACAGTTCGCCCGTCGATTCTGGGCCGCCGCCGGGTTGCCACCGAAACTGTTTGCCCGCATCACTCGCTTTCAGAAGCTGGTGCACGCTCTGCTCTCCACCGACGTGACGCGATGGACGTCGGTTGCTCCGTCGGTTGGCTTCTACGACCAGGCACACATGATCAACGAGTTCCGTGCCTTCGCCGGCTCGCCTCCAACGGTCTTCTTTCGCCCGCGCGGCGGCAACATCGACCCCGCGATGATTCAACTCCGCGGCCGGCCCTGTGAATGGTTGCGCTTGCCCGAATCGCTCGCTGCGAACGAACCGGCGCGACCCTGCGGCAGTGACCAGAAAGGGCTCGCCTCGAACGTCGCCAGTGTATGCTCGAAGCCATGAACAGAATCGTCTGCACATCGATTCTGGCCGCGTGGCTCGCCGCGACCGCTTTCGCCGCGCGAACGCTGGACATCTATTTCATCGACGTCGAGGGCGGCCAGTCGACGCTGGTTGTCACGCCGGCTGGCGAGTCGCTGCTCATCGACACTGGTTACGCGGGCAATAACGGCCGCGATCCAAAGCGGATTCTTGCGGCGGCACAGGATGCCGGCGTTCGGCAGATCGATTACCTCCTGATCACGCATTTTCACAGCGACCACGACGGCGGCGCTCCGGAGCTCTCGCGACTGATTCCAATCAAAGCGTTCGTCGACTACGGCGAAATCATCAAGACCACTGACCCGGGCGTGATCGAGCCGTTCAAGGCCTACTCAGCGGTGCGGGCGAAGGGACGACACATCGTGGCGAGGCCCGGCAACCCCATCCCGCTGAAAGGCATCGACGTGCGAATCGTCAGCGGTGATGCGTCGACGATCGTCGAGCCGCTTGGCGGGGGTGGCGAGGGGAACCCGCTGTGCGAACCTCAGGAACGCGCGCCGGGCGAAGCCATCGAAAATCCCCGATCGACCGGCATCCATCTGCGCCACGGCCGGTTCCGCTTCGTGGATTTCGGCGATTTGAGCGGCAAGCCGCTGTTCTCGCTGTTCTGCCCGAAGAATCTCCTTGGACCAGTGGAGGTGTACCTCGTTCCGCATCACGGCGGCACCGACACCGCGTCTCCGGCCGCGTTTGCGATGCGGCCGCGGGTCGCCATCATGAACAACGGCGCCACCAAAGGCGGATCGCCCGAAGGTTTTGCAACACTGCACCAGGCCGTCGCGACGCACGGGTTGGAAGACGTCTGGCAGGTGGACAAGTCCAGCAACGTCGGCGCGAAGAATTTCCCGGACGATCGGATCGCGAATCTCGACGGCACGACCGGCCACTGGATCAAGGTCAGCGCGAGCGAGGACGGCACGTTCAGCGTCACCAATGGCCGTACCGGTCAGACCAAAACGTATCAACCTCGGTAGTTCGGAGCCGCTCGACTCACCCCTCCGCAGATAGTTCGCTAGAGCTACTTACTCACTTCAGCACCGGCTTGATGTCGACCACTGGCGTTCCGTCGATGGCTTCGATGGGTCCGATGCGCAGGCGGTTCCCTTCGATCGCTCGCACCACAACGGGATGAAGACCCAATGGGTTCGGTCGGTCCGGAGATCGGGTCGCAAAGACACCGGTGAGCGGATTACGCGGGTTGGAACGTGGGTGGACTTTGAAAACGTCGCGACGTGATTGATGAAACCACGTGATGACGATGATTTCGTCGCCGACGACGAGGCCGTGCAGTCCTTCCGCCGCCCACGCGTGCACGTCGAGCCAGGCATCGGGCGCTCCCTCCGATCCTTGTTTGGGCGCCTTATGGCGCGACCTGAGTGTGGATCGGATCAGGCCGACCGGACGCAGCCGGACTTCGACGATTGGTTTTTGCTGTCCTCTGGCGCCCATGTGAACTCCATGAATCGGGTTCAAGACTATGCCAGAAGATCGCGAGCCGCGCGGGATGCGCTACCGACGTCCCCACCCAATTGCCACCGACGCCGACCCGAGGTCCATTCCAGAGCTAAGCTATTTTGCGGTGAAGAACTCTCCACCACGGAGGACACAGGGGACGCGGAGGATCACCCTTGTACGATTGAACCTCCGTGTCCTCAGTGTCCCCACCGACCCTGCCTTCCTCGAGCGCGCCTGGTCGGCCATTGCTGCAGCTGCCGCGACAGCGAACCTCGCAGTCGTCCTCGGCACCGAACGGGTCGACAACGATGCGTTGTTAATCATTCCATGAAAAGGCAGCCCTCTGTCGCGCCGCCGAGAACACCTGCTATTTCGCGACGGTCAATTTCGCAAGCGCGGGGTCGCCGACGACTTCAGCGGTGGTGCGGCCCGACGGGACGCTGCTCGGCTATCAACCGTACGGGAAGCAAGGATTGCTGATCGCCGAGATCGACATCACCGCGGCGACAGGCCTGTTGGCGGCGCGCTGCAAAGGGGTCTGACCCCAACCCTCACCGCGAGCGAGACGGAACGGGGAAGCCGTTGTGGTACAGCGTCTGATAGCGAATCCCGTTCCCGTTCTCGTCGATCCACGCGAGAGACTGCTGGAACAGCCCCGGCTCCGGGTCGCCGGCCGGCACGGTGGCCTCGCTGATATACAGCTTGTCTTCGTGCATGAAGATGGCGGCGAACGTACGAGACCTGTCCTTGTTGGTCAGGTGCAGCATGTGGCCTTCGACCAGGTCGATGTTGCTCCAGATCAGTTGTGTCACGGTCGCATCCCGCTGCATGAATTGCCACGTCGCATAGACGATGGCTCCAGCGACGTCTGCTTTCCAGTAGCCGGCACCTGTGGAGCTCCCGGGGTTCGTTCCGCCGATGCAGGTCTCAGCGCCTGCGGGACACGCCTTGGCCTTCTCCGTGAGTATCTTCTCGATTGTGCGGTAGTCGACGACCGTTACGGAGAAGCGGCTCGGGCCAAGTGCGGCGCTATAGACGCGCGCCGGCAGATCTGCCCCGAACTGCGACTTGTAGGTGGTTTCTGTCGTTCGAGGCGAACCAGGAAAATTGGCCGAGAATCGATCCTCTTTGCTGACGAACTCGGTCCATTCCTGCGCGAAGGAAGGCCCCGACAAGGTCAGCATCACCGCCGCCGCCGCGACTGGACGCAGCCTCATATGCCACCTGGTTTCTATGGCTGGTCGCCAATCTATCGGCCAGCGCCCGCTGGCGGATCTGCGGCACCGCCAGCGCCCCGGCCGCCGCCGGCGCGTGGGGGTACCGGGTACACGCCCATGCCGTGGTACGAGTTCGAATACACGGTCTGGTAGCGAATCCCTTTCCCGTCCTTGTCGACCCACTCCATCGACTGCTGAAACAAGCCGGGCTCCGGAGAGCCGGCGGGCACCGTGCCTTCGAGGATATAGAGCTTGTGGGCGTGCATGCCGATCCAAGCGAAGGTCCGGGACCCATCGCCGTTGGTCAACTGGAGGAGATGTCCTTCGACCATGTCCTGCCATTCCCAGGCCAGAAAATTCAGCTTCGCGTCGCGCTGGAGCAGCTTGAACGTCGCGTATACGATCGCCCCCCGCTCGTCGTGCCGCGAGTAGCCGGAACCGAGCGCTTGGCCGGCGTTCGGGCGGCAGTTCGCGTTGCCCGGAGGGCAGGTCTTGGCGCGCTCGATGCCTTGCTGCTCGATGCTGCTGTAATCAACAACCGTCAGCGAGTAACGCTCGCGGCCCTTCTCGGCGCTGTAGGTGCGCATCGGAAGGGTGTAGTTCATCTGCGATGTCCAGGTGGATTCGGTGATCTGTGGCGTGCCCGGGAAATTGAGCTTGAAGCCGTCCTGCAGGCTGACGTACTCCGCCCATTCCTGAGAAGCTGCGCTCCCGGGAATTGTCAGCAGTAACGCGAACACGAAAGCGATGAGGCGCATGACGTGTCCTCCCTTGCGGCTAAAAATCCTTCGGGGCAGGCGCGTTCCCGCCATCCCAGTCCTTGACCGATCCATCGGGCGTCTTCAGAAATCCAAGAAGGCACCCGTTGGTTTTGTCGCGGAGAGGATGGCACCTCGCTTTCACGGTGTCGCCGATTTTGAGGTGGTCTCGCGCGATCCCGACTCGCTCGAGCCCCGCGCGGCTGGTGGCTTCGAGAGCCCACACCTGCGGCGTGCCGTTCGCGTCCTTCACCTCGAGATAGATCCAGGAATGCGGTGCGAGAAGATGCAATTCCTTGACGACTCCCTCGATGTCGGTGAAGGTCTCCTCGTACTGGCCGTGCGAATGGTGTGCCGACACCGAGACCGCGAAGCAAATCGCACAAGCGGCAACAAGACTCACACGAAACCGCATGTCCGCCTCCTCGAAGTTTACGAGACCTGCTTCGACGAGATCCTGCCATCAAATACCGCAAATCCCAAGTCCAAGCCGATTTTCACCAAAGTGTACCGGCCTTCTCACCGCGGAGGACGCTGAGGACACAGAGGTCATATCCTCTTATCTGGCAGGATACACCCTACTTCAGCGATGCTGAACGGGCCGCGCTTGCGGCCCTCGTCCTCTCGATCGCCACGATCAACGTCTGGAACGGCCTCAGAGTGGCAACAAGTCAGGTGGTGGGCGAGTGGAGGCCATCGTCACCTTCTGATAATGTCTGTCGCTCTATGGACGCAAGACGCATCGGCTCACTCACAGTCAGTGCAATCGGCCTCGGCTGCAACAACTTCGGCATGGGCCTGGACTACGCCCGCTCTGAAGCCGTCGTCCATGCCGCGCTCGACGCCGGCATCACGTTCTTTGACACTGCGGATATCTACGGCGGCACCAACAGTGAAACATTCATCGGGCGCGCGCTGGCTGGACGGCGCCAGGAAGTCGTGCTGGCAACGAAATTCGGGATGGCGGTCGACGATCGACGCAAAGGTGCCAAGCCAGCCTATGTTCGGCAGGCGCTCGAAGACAGCCTTCGACGCCTCGCTACGGACCGAATCGATCTCTACCAATTGCATCAGCCGGACTCTTCGACGCCGATTTCCGAGACGCTCGGGGCGCTTGACGACCTGGTCGCCGCCGGAAAGATCCGCGAGATCGGATGCTCCAATTTTTCGGCCGCACAACTGCGCGAAGCCCACGCCGCAGTTGCGTCGGGCGCAGCGCGCTTCGTCAGCGTCCAGAATGAATACAGCCTCCTGCACCGGGAGCCTGAGCGCGAGGTCTTGGCAGAGTGCGAGCCTCTCGGCATGGCGTTTGTGCCGTACTTTCCCTTGGCCAGCGGCCTGTTGACCGGTAAGTACTCGCGGGGAGTGCCGGCGCCCGAGGGAACCCGTCTCAGCCACGCCTGGGCGGCCAACCGTTTTTTGACCGACGAGCGGCTGGAGCGCGTGGAGCGTCTGCGCCGCTTTGCCCAGTCGCGCGGGCGCTCCGTATTGGAGCTCGCGATGTCGTGGCTGCTCCGCCGGCCTGTCGTCGCCTCGGTCATTGCCGGCGCGACCAGTGCCGACCAGGTGCACGCGAACATCAGGGCCACGTCCTGGCGCTTGACAGAGGAAGAGCTCGCGGAGATCGACCAGATCGCGCCGACCGCAGCCTAACGCGGTTTCACAATGGCGTAGCGGGTCCGGGGCGCACGGGCGTGCGGCGGGCTTCGGCCGTGGCCACACGTAGCGGCGCGGCCGGGCAGACCGTGTCCACTTGCTTCGGACTTGCGAACGGTCTACCGTAGGGACGAGCGCAGGGGGCGCTTCCAGTCCGCGGAAAGGGCCGTGCCCACCCATTCGTCATCGACACGGACGAACCTTCTTTCAGCCTGATTTGCGCGGACTCCAGGCGTTCGATGAAAGGAGATTCGTATGGCCGCCAGCGAACTGCCTTCGCGCCCCAATCTCGAACAGTACAGGAAACAAGCGAAAGACCTTCTGAGACGCTTCAGGAGTGGCGATCTGGAAGCGCAACTCCGAATCAAGAACGCGCACCCACGGCTCATCCAGTGGTCGGATGACGATCTTCGCAACAGAGCGTTCGTCCTTGCGGACGCGCAACTGGTGCTCGCCCGCGAGCACGGGTTCGACAGTTGGCCAAAGTTCGTCAAACACATCGACGCGTTGCAAGGCGAACACTCCTCCGCCATGGCATGGCAACGGGCCGAAACCGCAATTGTGGCTGGCGACGCGGTCACGCTGGAGCGCCTGTTACGCGATCATGAGGACGTCTTCCGCAATCAACGGCCGCAGTCGTCGTGGCTCGGTGGTCTCACGCCCGACTACCAAGCCGGCGACGCACGTGCGATCATCGTGAGCACGCATCACTTCGAGAACTGGGAACAGTTTCGCACGCACCTTGTCGCGCTCGCAGATCGCGACTCGCCGGTCACGCGATTCGAAGCCGCCGTCGACGCGGTCGTCAGCGGCGACGTTGCGAAGCTCGAGCACCTGCTTCATGGCAATCCGGAGCTGATACGCGCCCGGTCTACCCGGAAGCACCGCTCAACCCTGTTGATCTACGTCGGCGCGAACGGAGTGGAAGGGTTCCGACAGCGGACGCCGAAGAACGCGGTCCAGGTCGCGAAAGCACTACTGACGGCAGGAGCCGAGGTCGATGCTGCCGGAGACATGTACGGCGGTTCCACAACGCTTGGCCTCGTCGCGACCAGCATTCATCCAAAGCTTGCAGGATCGCAGTTGGCGTTGCTGGACGCTGCTGCTCGCGCACGGCGCACGAATAGATAGTCCTCAAGCCGGAGCCGGCAACGCGCAGTCGCTCGTGAAGAGTTGCCTGGCAAACGGCCGCGACGAAGCGGCGGCCTTCCTCGCAAATCGGGGAACCGTTCTCGACCTCGAGGAGGCTGCCGGCCTCGGACGACTCGACCTCGTCAAGTCGTTCTTCAACGCCGACGGCAGGCTGAAACCGACTGCGACGATGGAGCAGGCGAGATACGGTCTTTTATGGGCGTGCGAGTACGGCCGCACCAACGTCGTCAGGTTCTTGCTCGACAATGGTCTGGACGTGGCGGCGCGGCTGCCTCGCCATGGTCTCTTTCAGGGAACAACCGCTTTGCACCTTGCCGCATTCGGCGGCCACCTGGACCTCGTGGACATGCTCTTGGAGTGCGGTGCGCCTGTTGACGTCAAGGACGAGCACTTCCAGACGCCGCCGCTCGTGTGGGCGCTGCACGCGTGGGCCAACGAGCCAGGTACTGGGGCGACGGCCCAGTACCATGAAGTCGTCGCTCGACTGGTCCAGTCCGGATCGACGCCAGGACCGTACTGGTTCGCTCACGAAAAAATGCGGACAGACGCCACGATGCTTGCGGCGCTGAGGGGTGAGATGCCAGAGGGCGGGAGTAAGAGCGTGTCGCCAGACTCGCCCGACAAGATGGATGAGGATTGAGATGTCATCGAGCGCGAAGAATCGAATCTTCTGGAACTCCACCAGCGCCACCTACCAGGCCACGCATGGGCCGGCACTGAATGAGAAGCCACGTGCGTGGGGCGTCTGGCGAATTCCGGAGTCGGAGCTTGACGTGCTTGGGCAGGTCGAAGGCCGGCGCATTCTGGAATTGGGCTGCGGCGCCGCGCAATGGACGGTGGCCCTGGCAGCCCAAGGTGCGCGCGCAACAGGCATCGATCTGTCGGAGCACCAGCTTTCTCAGGCACAAAGATCTTCGCAGACCGTCTCCAGAAGTCTCCCTCTGGTGCAGGGTAATGCCGAGAAGCTGCCGTTCAGAAGTGAATCCTTCGACATTGTCTTCTGTGACCACGGCGCGATGGTCTTCGCGCCTCCCGAGAACACGGTGGCGGAGGCCTCGAGGGTGTTGAAGCCGATGGGCATTCTTGCGTTCTGCATGTCCAGCCCTTTTCGTGACGTGTGTTTCGATCCCGCTGCTGACGCAGTCACGGACCGGCTTTCCAGCGACTACTTCTCCCTTTCGGTGTTCGACGACGGCCGATCTGTCGAGTATCAACTGCCGTATGGCGCGTGGATTCGTCTTTTTCGCCGCCACGCCCTCCTGGTGGAGGATCTGATTGAACTGCAAGCTCCGGCAGACGTGCGAACGACGTTTTCGGACTACGTGCCAGCTGCCTGGGCCCGAAGGTGGCCGGCGGAACACATCTGGAAGCTGAAGAAGGGCAACTGAAGTAGTCTTTGGCAAGCGCCGCGCGGTCTGATCGCTCGCGCCCATCCTGCATCGGGCGAAGTCGCACATGTCCACAGAACGAAAGCCATCGTCACTCGACCGATTTCTCAGCCTCTTCACGCAGGTCCGCCCCGGCGAGAGCCGCACGGCGCTCATGCTGGCGCTGAACGTCTTCCTGATCCTGATGGCCTACTACATCTTGAAGACCGTGCGCGAGGCGCTGATCCTTGGCGAAGGATCGGCCGAGCTCAAGAGCTACATGTCGGCGGCACAGGTGGCACTCCTGGCGATCGTCATTCCGGCCTACGGCCGTCTGGTCGCTGCCGTCCCACGCATGACGCTCATCAACCGCGTGACCCTGCTCTTTGCCGCCTGTCCAGTCGTGTTCTTCGTTCTCGCGGGGCTTGGCGTGTCGCTCGGCATGGTGTACTTCGTGTGGATCGGCATCTTCAATCTGATGATCGTGGCGCAGTTCTGGTCGTTCGCCAACGACGTGTATCGAAGGATGAAGGTGAACGGCTGTTCGTGATCGTCGGGTTCGGCGCGTCCCTCGGCGCCGTTGTCGGCTCGATCCTCGCAGAACGTTTGATTGAGCCGGTCGGCGTGAACAATCTCATGCTGCTGGGCGCCGGATTGATCATCGCGCAATTGGTCCTCACGAACAGTATCGACCGGGTCGAGCGCCACCGCCGGCAACCTGCAGCGGCGGCGACGCCCCAGAAAACGCCGGCTTCGGCGGCTTCGACCAACGGGTTCGCCATGGTCCTCCGCACGCGATACCTGCTGTTAATCGCGCTGATGCTCATGACCTTGAATTGGGTCAACACGACCGGCGAGTACATTTTGGGCAGCATCGTGAAAGAGACAGCCACCGGAATGGTTGCGGCAGGCCAGGCGGGTAGTCTGACCGAAGCGCAACTGATTGGCGATTTCTACGCCAGATACTTCACACTCGTGAACGGGCTCGGTCTCTTCCTCCAGCTGTTCGTCGTCTCTCGGATCGTGAAGTATCTTGGCGTGCCTTGGGCGGTGATGATCCATCCCGCGATTGCCTTCACGGCATACAACATTCTCGTATTCGTGCCGACGTTATCGGCAGTGCTGGGCGCCAAGGTCGCTGAGAACTCGACGGACTACTCGCTGAACAACACGGTTCGAAACATGCTGTTCCTGCCCTGCACCTACGAGCAGAAATTCAGCGCGAAGCAGGCGATTGATTCGTTCTTCGTGCGAATGGGGGACGTGCTGTCGGCGGGGCTGGTCTTCATCGGCACGACTGTCGTCGCCCTGTCGCCTCAAGGCTTCGCGATGGTCAACGCCGTGCTCGTGGTCGTCTGGCTGATCCTCGCTTGGCGTGTCGGACGGTACTACCACAAGGTCATGCCCGATGCTCAACCCGCGCCGTCAGCCGCCGCTTAAATGCCAGAGGTTCAAGGTCCTATCGTGAGCTCCCATCAGCGAATTCGGTTCGGAATTGCCGCACTGTCCGTCGTGATGCTGGCGCGGCTCGCGTACGGACAGGCGCCGACCGCCACCACGCCGCGAAGCGAGTCGGAGTTGGTGGCAGCGGCCTTGGCAAGTGCCCAACCTGCTGAGCGTCCTGCACCGCTCGTGTACGCAAACCGGGACATCGTGGAGTTCCGCGCGAACGTCTTCTCCCGGACTCCCGCGGAACGCGCGGCAGGGGCAGCCCTGTTTCTCGATCGCCTCGTCAACGAAGGGGCTGTTGGTCAGGTCACGACCGACACCCTCAGCGAGGCCGTCGTCGTCAGAGTTTCCGGACGCACGGTCTTCGCACTCGTACCGGCGGACGCAAATACACTGGCCGGAGAGACGCTCGACCGCAAGGCCGCGGACGCTGCCAGTCGTCTTCAGCTCGCGCTCGACGAGATGGCGGAGCTGCGAAAGCCGACGCTGCTGCTCAGGAACAGCCTGCTCGCGCTCGGGGTCTCATTGGTGTACGTCGGCGCACTCTGGTTGCTGCGCCGGATCCATCTGGCCGGCCGAGCCAGGGTGAGACGAACCACCGAGCAACAGCTCAACAAACTAGGGGGCGGTGGGGTCGCCATCCGGGAGGTTGGCGCACAAGAGTACCTCATACGCACGGTCACGCTGGTGTCGATGCTTCTGGGGCTGTTCGTCACCTACGCATGGCTGACGTTCGTGCTGCGCCGATTCCCGTACACCAGACCGTGGGGCGAATCGTTGCGGTCAGGCATGATCTCGACGACTCTGTTGGTCGGCCGGCGAATCGTGGATGCGCTTCCGAATCTCTTCACGATCCTTCTGATTATCCTTCTGACGCGGTTTCTCGTGCGATTGACGAGGCGTCTTTTCAAAGCCGTGGAGGACGGGCGTATTTCCGTCCCGTGGCTCTACGCCGAAACCGCACATTCCACGGGCCGCATCGTCGCGGCGCTGCTCTGGCTCTTCGCGCTCATTGTGTCGTATCCGTATCTCCCGGGCAGCAATTCCGACGTCTTCAAAGGCGTCAGCGTCTTCGTGGGCCTGATCATCTCGCTCGGGTCGTCCGGAATCATGAACCAGGTGATGAGCGGCCTGACAATCACGTACTCGCGCGCGCTCCGTCTGGGCGACTTCGTCCGGATTGGCGACGTCGAGGGGACCGTGCATCACCTTGGGCCGCTGTCGACCAAGATCCTGACTCCGCGGCACGAGGAGATCACCTTTCCCAATGCGATTGTGGTGTCCCATGCGACGACGAACTATTCACGGCATGCCGATAGCGAAGGCGTCTTTGTACCGACGTCGGTCACCATTGGATACGACGTGCCTTGGCGCCAGGTCCACGCGCTTCTCCTCTTGGCCGCGGAGCGCACGGCCGGCATACGGCCCGATCCCAAGCCGCTCGTTCGTCAGACCGCACTTCAGGACTTCTACGTCGAATACACGCTGCTCGTCACTCTCGAGGAGCCGCACCTGCGTAGTCCGGTACTCGGGGCGCTCCATGCCAATATCCTGGACGCCTTCAACGAGTTCGACGTCCAGATCATGTCCCCCCACTACGAGAGAGACCCGAGCGGGCAGAAAGTGGTCGCCAAGGAGCGCTGGTACGCCGCGCCTGCCAGCTCGCCCAGTGAGCTGTCCGAGCGAAGAGGGGACGCGAGGAAACGAGGAGGTTGAACGATTGACTTGACCTTTTCACCGGGTCTCGTGCTCCGAGGTGCATTCCTCAAAACCGGAGTCGCAGGCCGAACTGCAGGCTTCGTGGATCGCCAACGGCTGTGACCTGGCCGAAGGTCGGCAACGGATTCGTGGGGTACGCGCCGGGACCGAAATTCGTGTTGCGGGTCAGGACGTTGACATGATTCGTGAGATTGAACGCCTCGACGAGGCCCTCCGCACGTACGTTCCCGGCGATTCTGAACCCGCGGCTCACACGAAGGCTGAGGCTGAAAAACTCGCTGCCGATTCCGCTGTTGCGCTCGATGAACTCACCCTCGACGATCGGCCGCCCTTGCGTGCCTTGCACCGTCGTCACGCCGGAGGTGATGTTGAACGGCAGCGCCGAGTAGTACTGCAACAGGCTGCTCACCTGGAACCCATGCGTCAGTCGCTCCCACGTGGTGGTCGCGGGCGCCATCGAGGAATTCACTGACCCATTGATCACAAGTCGGTGCCGCTGATCATCGTCGGACCGTCCCCAGTCCTTGGAGAGGTCGAACGGGTCGATGGGAGAGCTGAAGAAGTTCTCTCCCACGTTGTTCATCGACTTCGAGAATGTGTAGCTGACGCGGTAACTTCCCCACTGCGCCGGTCGCTGGACAAAAGACAGGTGCAGGCCGTGGTAGTTGGAATCGGCGGACGGAGAATACTGACTGTTGTTGGCGTAATTAGGATTGGGGCGACAGCCGTTGTTCGTCCCTGAGGCCACGCACGTTGGCACGTTCTGATTGATTGCAATGATGAGATGTAACCCGCGGAGGTACTGGTAGCCTGCGCTCACCGTGCCACTACCCACGCGCCGTTCGATCTCCGCGCTGGCCTGTTGGGAATGGGCGTTCTTCATGTTCGGGTTCATGGTCGTGAGGTTGACCAGGGTGACCGAGGGCACCGGGGCGGGCAAGATGTTGGGGAACACTGGCGCTCCCGCCTGCGCAGGCGAGAGACTCACGGCAATCTGCCGCAACGCGCTCAGATCCGTCGTGTTCCCCGCGGACAACAGCGCATTCGCGAGAGGACGAAGCGGCACCCGGTCGTAGAACAACCCGGCGCTCCCGCGCAGTACCATGTCTGTCGTGTCTGAGGGCGTCCAGGCGAATCCCACTCGCGGCGACACGTTATTGCTGTCCGTGTGGATCGATTCGAGAAACTGCGAGTCGTAGCGCACGCCGGCATTCAACGTGAGGCGAGAATTGACCTTCCACTCGTCCTGCGCGTACAGACCAACGTTCGGATTCGTCTGCGAAACCGTGCTCTCGCCGAAGGTTTGCGTGAAACCGGCGTTGTTGTAGGCGCCGGCCAGAAAATTGGCGAGCGAGGAAAACGAGTATGAACCCCGGACCGACCGCGGATAAGTGATGGTGTCGTCGTTGTAAAGAAAGTCGACACCACCGCGCAACGCGTGCGCGCCGGCTTGATGTGACAGATTGTTGACGACCTGAAACATCCCATTCTGCCGTCTGGTCGGGCTTCCCGAAGCCGTTCCAAAAGAGGCCACGCCCGCAATACTGACGGCGGGACCGATTGGATCCGTTGGCGGTGCCTTGAGATCCCCATACACAAACTGGGCCCGCGTTTCGTTGACGGTTCGGTCGGAGAGCGTCATGGTACTGCTGACGGCCAGCGACTGGTCGATGTTGTCCAGGCCCGCCGAAGCCGTTGGTGCGTTCAACGCCCCAGCCCCGCGCGAGTTTTCGGAGGTGACCTCGTACAAGCTGTAGCGGACGCTGAACTGATCGTTGCCACTGAATCGATGATCGACCTTTCCCAGAAAATTGGTCGTGTCGACCGGGTTGGGGTAGACACCGGTCGAGACGCGCGAGCCCGGATAACCGACCGCGGTCAAGTTGGCGTTGATGATGTCGACGTTGGCCGCGGAGATGGTCGTGAGACCGGATTGATCGAGCCGCCGCTGTTCGACGTTCGAGAAGAAGAACGTCCGGTCGCGGGCGATGGGTCCGCCGACGCTCGCGCCATATTGCTGTTGATGCATCGGCAACTTCGTATTGGAAAGCGCGTTGGCCGCGTTGAATCGATCGTCACGAACGTAGTCGTAGACGTCGCCGTGCATGGCGTTCGTTCCGCTCTTGGTGACCACGTTGACATAGCCGCCCAACCCTCGACCAAGCTCCGCTTGTCCGCCAGACGTGACCACCTGAAACTGCTCGACCGCGTCGACGCCGTAGGTGATGCCGCTCAGGCCCGCCGCGTCGTCATTGGCCGAAAGCCCATCCACGATGAAGTTGTTCGAAAAATTGCGCTGGCTGCTGACCGAGAGACCTTGACCAGGTACTGCCGATGTTTCCGCGAAGAGTTGCGTGCTCCCAACGTTGGTCGTCGATACGCCAGGCACCAGCAAAGCCAGGTCGAGAAAGTTCCGCCCATTCATCGGCAGATTCCTGACTTCTGCCTGCGAGACAGTGCTGGCAATCTGGCTGCGCGCCGCCTCGAGGATCGCTGGCTGGCCGGTCACCGTCACACTCGTCGACACCTCGCCCACACGGAGCGTGATAGGGAGCTCGAAGGCGGCTCCCGCCGTCAGCGTCAGCGTACGGGTCACGTCCGCGAATCCCTCGCGTCGGACGATGATTTCGTACGGCCCGACCTTCAAGTATGGGAAGCGGAAACGTCCCTCCCCATCCGTCAAGGTGTCTGCAGTCTGATTGGTTTCCAGGTGGCGGACGATGACCTGCGCGCCAGGGACGACGGCGCCCGACGGGTCGGTCACCCGTCCGCCGACGGTTGCAACGGCGACCGATTGCTGTGCTGAAGCTGGATGGCACCAGGCGATCAACCCTATCGCCAGGGTCAGAATACCTACACGTCTCACAGACACCTCCCCCGCGAGAAACGCCCGCGACAGCGCTCCGAGGACACGTGTGCCCTGGAGCCCTTAGGTCAGCGTGGCCCTACGCGCGAGGTGGCGGGGGATCGGGAGGTACGGGACGGCGACTCGCCGTCGTGACGTCGATGCGAACGCGGATGTGTTGGGCGACGGGTGTGATATCGGGAGCCGGGGCGGGCAGGAGGCCCACACCGTTAAACAGCCAACTGAGTGAGGCGATTCCACCGGGGTCGGCGCTCCGCAGGAAGCACAGTTTGGAGCCCGGTGCCGGTTTATGGTGCATCGGACAGATCGCGTGATCGCCGTGCGTACACGTGCATTCGAGTTCGGAGTCGGCGGACCCGGACACGAGCAGAATGGGCGCAACCGTCATCGTCGCAGTCTGGCAGAATAGCCACGCAACGGCGATTCGGCCCAGCGCTCGACGCAGACCCCTCATGACAGCCTCAAATTAGCGGGAGGATCGGCCAGGTGTCAAGCGAACACCTCGCCGCCTCCAAAATGCCGCACCTGACCCGCCTGGGACCGTTGCTCTGTGCTACGATCAGGATCTGGATCTTGCCGCGTGCGGCGCGCTTGGCGTAACGAGCGTTTCTGATCGCTCCTCCCGACGTTCTGCTGAGCCACGAGACGACATCCACTCGAACATGGTCTTGCACTACTTGGAGACGTGCGTCCTCAACCGATGGCGCGCCTTGCGACGACGGTGCGTTCGCGCATGAGCTCTGCATACTTATTCGGCGCAGCGGGCAAGGGCATGGCCAAGAAATCGAATCAGCCATCAGGGCCGATTGAGCCCCGTGGCAAGCGCGCGACGGGTCGGATCGTCAAAATCCTCTTTGGCCAGGGCCATGGTTTCATCCGCCTGCCCGACGCACGAGAGATCTTCTTTCATCGCGCAGATGTGCAAGAGGGCACCCGTTTCAACGATCTCCAGATCGGCGATGCCGTGACGTTCGAATTGCTGGAGGATCTGGTGAGCGGAGCTCGTGCGTTGCGTATCGTGCGACGAAAGAGGCCGCGGTAAGCCTTTCCCGAACCTCCCAGGCCCCCCTCTCGCCCGAGCCCCTCAAGCCTTTCGCTGAGGGAGCCACCAACAAGTCAAGCCGTCTCCATGGCAAGTGGCTCCAGCCCCCTGCAGTTGCGGCTGTTTCATAACGATGATCCGTTAAAGATATTCGAATCTCGCAGGTGCGCCATTGCGTGCAAAAGCGTGCAGCCGTGTGAAGACGTGCATTTTGCACGTCTAGATGGGCATGATGACCAATTCACGATTTTGGATCGGCGTCCTCTCGGTCGTTTTCGCGACGGCGGCGCCCGTACGAGGCCAGGAACCTTCCGTGGCCGGCCGGATCAAGGTCACTTCCGGCGCGGCGTTCATCGTCCGTCAAGGCGAGATGATTCCCGCCCAGCTCGGCCAGATGGTCTTCGAGGCCGATGGTCTCAGGACCGGGGCCGATGGCCGAGTTGGAGTCACGTTGAAGGACGACACTCGTGTGTCTCTTGGGCCTGACAGCGAGGCACGCATCAGCCACTTCGTCTACTCACCTGCCGACGGCCGTCTTGGGTTCGTTTTCAGGATTGCCTACGGCGTTGCCGCCTATGTCTCCGGACAGATCGCCAAGCTCGCGCCCGATTCCGTGCGTCTGGAAACGCCAGCGGCCATCGTGGGCGTGCGCGGGACGAGCTTGGCCGTCCGTGTCGAGCCCTGATGACTCATCTGCGGTTGCCGGGGCGCAGCATTCTGCCTGCAACGCTCGGAGCGGCGTTGGTCGTGGCAGCTTGCGGTCCTCAACGCATCGCAGGTCCCTCGCGCCCGAAGAACGAGCTGATTGTCCTGCTCCCGGATTCAGAGAGTGGAACGGTCGGGCGCGCCCGGGTCTTCAATTCGGCGGGAACGGCCGACCTCAACGCCGCACGCGAATCGACTCAGGTTAGCCCAGGGGTCGACCAACCCCCTGGCGTGGTGACGACGCTCGACGAGCCGGAGATTGACCGAATCTTTGGCGACGCGCTAGCGGCGTTGCCGGCCCCGCCCCGGCGCTTCACCCTGCATTTTCGCTTCGAGTCGGACGAGCTGACCGACGAGTCGAGGGCTCTCCTCCCGGAAATTCTGAAGACCGTGACCGAACGCCCCGTCCCCGACGTTGTCGTCGTCGGGCACACCGACACAACGGGAACGTCGCAAGCCAACTTCGAGTTGGGTCTGAAGCGGGCGACCACCGTTCGCGCCCTTCTGGTGGGAGTCGGACTCGATGGGAACGCCGTCGAAGTGATATCGCACGGCGAACGTGATCTGCTGGTTCAGACCCCTGATGAGACGCTCGAGCCTCGCAATCGCCGCGTGGAGCTTGCGGTTAGGTAGTCGTCTGATTTGAAGCCGTCAGACTCCCAATCCGCCGTTCGTCGCCTGACGTTTCTGTGCGGCCTCGTGCCGGCCGTCCTTGCGGCGGTTCTCGCCCTTTACCGTCCGTCCGTTCTGGCCGCTCTGGACGACGCCACATACGACACCCTGCTGAGGTGGTGTCGCACGAAGCCGCCTGCCAGCCGTGTGGTCATCGTGGACGTCGACGAGCGCAGCCTGGCGACAATAGGCCAATGGCCCTGGCGACGCGATCTCATCGGCCGTCTCATCGCGGGCATTCGCGCCATGGGCGCCTCGACCATTGCCCTCGATCTCGTTTTCGCCGAACCCGATCGGTACGAGGGGGTCCATGCCCCCGAAACGCGTTCGAGCCCGAGCGCGGAACCCACGCCAGACTCCGTTCTCGCCGACGCGCTTCGTCAGGGTCGCGTCGTCTTGGGCTATGCGATGACGTTCGACGCGGGGCGCGCCGAGTGCCTGCGTGCTGCATCCTCTTGGCCTGGCCGTTCAGTCACGAGAAGAGAGCGATGCTGCCTTTTTCCGCGCGACAGGCGCTGTCTGCAATCTTCCCGAGCTGGCGACGGCCGCCGGCGCTTCCGGTTTCATGAACGCGGCTCCCGACTCTGACGGCATCCTCAGGCGCGTCCCGCTTGTCATCCAGCTCGACGGCCGCTTCTATCCAGGCCTCGCTCTTGCCGCAGTTGCGGCGGCAAGTGGAACGCGCTATACGGCGCTTCAGATCTCCAACGTCAACACTGCGCGGTTGATCCTCGACGAGCGGATCGTCCCGCTCGACGGCAGGAGCAACTTACTGGTCCGGTTTCGTGGTCAGAAGCGAACGTTCCCCTACCTGTCGGCAATGGATGTCCTCAAAGGGGAACTGCCGCCCGAGACCCTCCGCGACAAGATCGTCTTCGTCGGAACGACGGCTCTCGGCACAAGAGAAGTCGTTGCCACTCCTCTCGACACGCTGTTTGCGGGCGTCGAAGTGCAGGCGACGGTTGCCGATAACCTGCTGCAGAAGGATTTCATCCGGCGCCACGAGCTCGGCAGTGTTCTGGAAACGCAGGTGACGTTGATTCTTGGTTTCGGGATCACCCTGGTTGTGGCGAAAATGGGCCTTCTACTGGGCACGATAGGCGGGGCCGCCTCCCTGGCTGCATTGTGGTGCGGGGCGCTCTGGCTGCTTTCAGCATACGGCCTCTTCATCTCGCCGGTGTTCCCTACCATCGGCGTGGTTTCGGCTCTCGCCGCCATGACCCGCGCCAAGGTCACCATCGAGCGCCGTCGGGCCGATGTCGCAGGCGAGGAGAAGTCGACTGCACAGCGCTTGATGGTGCAATCGCTGTTGTCACTGACCGAGGTGAGAGACGCGGAGACCGGCCGCCATTCGCGCCGAACGCAGCTATACGCCAAGGTACTTGCGGAACAGCTCGCCGCGCACCCCAGGTTCCGCGACTATCTCACACGTGAGCGGATCGATCTGTTGTCGAGTCTCGCGCCGCTCCACGACATCGGCAAGGTCGGCGTGCCTGATCGTGTCCTCAACAAACCAGGCGCGCTGACCGCAGAGGAGCTTGCCGAGATGCGCAAGCATCCGGTCCATGGACGCGACGTCATTCTCAAAGCGGAGCAGAAGGCAGGCGTGCACGACGACACGATTCTCACTCTGGCCAAGGACATCGTCTATACACATCACGAGCGATGGGACGGTACGGGGTACCCGAAGGTTTGAGCGGCGAGGCCATTCCAGTCGCTGGTCGGGTGATGGCGCTGGTGGACGTGTACGACGCCGCCGTCACGCGGAATGTCTATCGACAGTCGCGAACACATGACGACACGGTGGACTTTATCGTTTCCTGCAAGGGTACCCATTTCGACCCGGCGGTCGTCGAAGCGTTCGAGCGCGTCGCTGCGGCGTTCCAGGAAGTCTCGCAGCACACCGATCTCTCCTGAAGACGAGCCTCGTCGTCACTGACAGACCATTCCTCGATGGCACAGACACCCACAGAGGGAGTCGGTGTACCCTTTCTACGTCCATCCATGACAGACTGTCCAAGAGCCTGAGAATCCGTGATGCCGACGCCACTCGACGCGCGTGCATCGGACCGACGAGTCACCGTCACGGGCCTGGCGGCCACGGTGCTGGCGCTCGGACTGCTCGCCGTCATGACCCCGCTCAGCCGCGCGGAACATCCAGAGTCTCGCGTCGGATGGTTGCTCGGCCTCGCGGCAGGCGTCGAGGTGCTGCATGCCCTCCGTCGATCGACGCCAGCTGCACGTCGGGGAGCAACCGTGGGCGCGGTCATCAGCATGGTGATCGCGTTCTTCCTGATCAACGCACCATACGTCGCGTCCCAGGCCCTCCGGCTCTTCGTGGCCGGCTGGTTTGCGCTGGACATGATCCGTCATGCGATCGCCACCTTTCGCCGATCGGACCGCAGGGAACGGCTGCTCGAGGCCCTGGCGGCGATCGGCAACGCCGCCGTCGTGCTGTTACTGCTGCTTGCGGGCGGCTCGCTCTTGACCTGGGTCGCCGCGGTCGCCGGCGCGTTCAGGATCCTGGGCATCGCGTGGAACATCATGGTGGCGCCGGTGTTCACGACGGCCCAGGCCGACGAGACTGTCGTCACCGAGTTGGGGCTCACGGATCAACCCGAGGCAGCCGCCATCGCGACAGAGGTCGAGGAGGCCGAGCGGGCCCGCGCGCCAGTCGACCGGGGCTGGACGCTGGCGTTCGTGGTCACACTGTTCGCGATCCACATCGGCCGGATGGAGACAGACCTGACGATCCTCGGCCTTCTGTCGCCTGCGGTGGCGGTTCTGGGTGACATGGTGATCGCAGTGCTGATCACGCTGGTCGTGATCAATCCCGTTTTCCTGCTCTGGCGCGCGCCGACACGGTGGATCGAACGCCGGGTGTGGCGCTGGCATCTGCTGCACTTCCGGGCCGCGCGCGCCGGGCTGGATGACGTCCGTGACGGGCGCATGGCTTCGGTGGAGACTGAGATTCGCGATTCGGATGCGCGAGGCTCGCTTCTCGATCCCAGCCGCATTCAGCCGGGGGCTTCAAACTGGACTGCCCATAGCGGCGATCGTCGCGGCAACGGTCCCGGTCTGGGGCATGAGCTGGTACTTCGACACCGAAAACTGGGCGGCCGGGATATGGAATTCCTGGGCGGCGTCTCGAACCGACAATTGGCGGGAGGCTATGGTCGACGACCGTGACCGGCCGCGACGGTATGGGGGCGGGGAGCTTTGCCGTCGAGCCCCAAGGAGTGGCCGGAGATTTCTCGTTCATCGTCATTGGAGACCCAGGTGAGGGGGATGCCTCTCAGCACGTGCTGCGCGATCAGCTTCTCTCGGTCGCAAACGGAGCCGACGTCCGCTTCGTCGTGGTGTCGTCGGACGTCATCTATCCGACCGGCTCGATGAAGGACTACGAGGCCAAGTTCTGGTTGCCGTTCAAGGGAGTGACCCGACCCGTGTACGCGATCCCTGGCAACCACGATTGGTATGACGCGCTCGAGGGGTTTGCTGCGACATTCTTTCAGGCCGACGCAGCGCGCGCGAGCATCCGTGCGAGGGTTGAGGCCGACTTGCGCGTGACGAGTACCACTGACGACCGGATTGAAGATCTGATTCGAGAGGCTGAACGGCTGCGCGTGGCGTACGGAGTGCCGACTGGATTTCAACGCGCCCCGTTCTTCGAGCTTCAAACGAGCCGGTTCGCGCTCGTCGCAGTCGATACGGGTGTTTTGAGGACGATCGACGCGGCCCAAACCGCATGGTTGGAAGCGGCACTCGGTCGGGCGGCCGGAAAATTCACGATGGCAATCCTGGGCCATCCATTCTTCGCCGGCGGTCACGACACGACACAGGGCGACGACGAGTTCGGGCGCCTCAAGGAGCTTCTGCTCGGTCGCGGTGTCAGCGTCGTCATGGCGGGCGATACGCATGATCTCGAGTACTACGCCGAGCAGAAATCCGGAGCCCCAACGACCGTGCACCACTTCGTCAACGGCGGCGGCGGGGCATATCTGAGCTTCGGCACCTCGCTCGCGTGGCCGACCCAGGCGCCCACGGCAGCCTGGGCTTACTACCCGAACAAGGAGGACGTGTCCCGAAAGATCGAGGACATGACGCCTTGGTGGAAGCGGCCAGCGTGGTGGTGGACTCGGCAATACGCCGCCTGGCCGTTCACAGCCGAGTGGCTCTCGGCAGCATTCGACTACAACGTCGCGCCGTTCTTTCAGAGCTTCATCGAGGTGAAGGTCGAGCCGTCCGCCAACCGCGTTCGCCTGATCCCGTACGGCGTCCACGGGCGACTGACGTGGGCCGAGGTCGCGTCATCCGAGAGCCAGCCGTCGGCGGCTTCCGGCGATCGCTCCGTTGTGGAATGGGTCGTGTCCATGGCTCCTGCCGCAACCACGCGATGAATCGAGCCCACGCCTATACTCAAGGTCCACTCGTCGTGCCGCTGACTTTTCGTCGCGTGCAGTAGGGAGGAGCGGACATGACTTGCAGTCTGTTTGGAAGCCGCAGCGTTATTGCTCACCTCCTCCGTGGTGTGATCGCCGCGGTCCTCGTGACCTGGGCCGTTCTGAATCAGTTGTCGCATCCTGCGCTCGCTCTGGTGGCAGGCGTCTCGGCCCTGATCGCTATGAGAGGCTGTCCGATGTGCTGGACGGTGGGGCTGTTCGAAACAATCGCGGAAAGAATGAAGGCTCGATCCTGATTCCCGGAAAAGTCGGAGTGACGTGCCGGCTGATGCTTGTTACGACACCGGCTGACTTTGCGCGCGTTCGGCCGCAGCTCGTCTGAGAGCGTCGGCCGCTTCGTGTCGGCAGTTCTGACACAGGTCGCCCGATTCTGGGACGTTGGAACCGCATGCGCGACAGATGCGCGGCGCCCGTCGGGTCCTCAGCACCAGCAGAACACCACCGGCAGCGACGAGCGTTATTGCCACCACGCCCCCGACCCAGACGAGACCCGATCCCGATGTTGTAGATACCGAAGGCGCCGGTTGGAACAAAGTCGTGGCGGAGTCTTCCGCCGGCGCGGGCAGAACCGTGACTTTGCTGGAGGAAACAGGCTTTGCCCGGTTCCGGCGATCGCGTAACGCCCTCAGCTGGTCGCTGAGGCACCGCACATAGGCGTCCCGGTCCGCCCGGATGGGACTGCACGTCGAATCCAGCGTCTTGCGCTCTAAGGCTGAGAGGCCCTTCAGGTCGGTGGCGAAGTCCGCGCGCAGGGCCCGAAGTTGACCTTTGAGGCAGGCCTCGTATACCTCGGTGTCGAAGTTGGCAGCCGCCCGGTTCTGTCCGCACACATGTTCCATCAAGGCCTGCTCGACCGAGGAAGGAACGGTCGACTCTTTTGTGCCCTCCTGCGGCGCCCCAGTAACCGCCAATGTGATGGCCAGAGCGATCAGGGCTGGTTGAAGACCCATTGCTAGCGGTATCGGTGGATGCGCGTGGGGCCCGCAGACACTGCACCCGCAGAGAGACGCGTCGAACAAGACTGACTATGGCAACTTCGCACGAGCGGGGCGCTCGATGCGCGGGATTTCGCGGCACTGCGCAGAAGCTCCCGGCAACGCACCACGCTCAATGGCAAACCGCGTGACGGCGAAGCACGTTTGGGTCAGGGTCGACCGGCCGGCCCCTGTGAAGTCGGCACCATGTTGCGAATCGCGGCGATCTGCCACCTGTCTGAAGCTCGTGCGAGCGTGATCGTCGTCCACATCCTTCGTACGGCCCCGCCAGGGCCGCCGCCGATCTCGTACGGGCCGTCGACGATGGCGACGTCTGGAGTGATAAACCGTACGGATTCGACTTTGATGACGCGCGTCCCGGCGTTTCGCTGTGATGACTCGAGCGTGCCGGGTACGACCTCTGCGCGTCCCCGTCGCCATTCGCCCGATGTCGTGCGCTGGTCGGCGTCGCTCGTGAAGAGCGCTTCAATAGCTCGTGGGTCGCGCAGCTCTCGCGCGTCGACGTACTTCTTGACGACCTCTCGAACCGCGGCTTCATCTTCTGGACGCGGTACGAATCCCTGTCCAAGCAGCGAGAAACTCAGGAAACTCCACCACAAACCGGTCGCGAGCACTCGCATCGCATCCCTCCAACGTGAGGAGCTTACTACGCGCCCGCCAACCTTCACCAACTCGTGGGCCGAAAGACGCTAGGTCAAGACCGTCCGCGCGTCAGCGCGGCGTTATTGAGCAATGTGGCCTAGCGAGGCGAAGCCTCTCGGTGGTCTGAGGCGTAGCTTCGCTAGATCTCCTCGTACACTGGAAGGGCGCCTTCCGCCGTCCGAGCGAAGGCGCGTGGGGCGACTTGAAGGCCCAGGAGCCGAGCGGCGTGGACCATTCCAGGCGGGACCGTCGGCATCCTGTACGTCTCAGGAAGCGGCGGATCCATCAGATGAATCGCCAGTTTGCCGTCCTTGCTCACAAATAAGCAGGTCCGCGCGGCAAGCTTAAGGTTCATACCGAATCCTCTGAGATGACCCACGGGAATCGCCCACAGGTCATGGCTAGTCCTCTACCGTATCGGCCTTGATGAGGTTGGCCAGCAGCGTGCCCGCGAAGGGACTCTAAATCGGGCCGTGCTGAAGGGTCGGGTCCGGCGTGCTATCCACCGACTGCGGACCCGAACGAATAGGGAATCAAGGTCGTGTCGACGGGCAGACGGTACTTGTCTGGATTGGCGTGGTCTGTACGGCGCTGTTGGAAAGTTCACGACGAACGCATCGGTCGTCCCGAAGTTGTAGTCTGCGTGCCACACGTTCCTCGGAATATTGACGAGACTCCGCCGGTGCTCCGACAACGTGATCTTGCAGACCTCACCGCACGTGGGCGAGTCGGGCCGCGGATCGAAGAGCACCAGGTCCATCTCGCCGCTGACCAGCGCGTATCGGTCCTCGTGCTCTCGATGCAGATTCCAGCCCTTCACGACACCGGGACGGATGGAGAAGCAATAGGCAAAGACCAGCGCCTCGGGGTGCCACTCCCACCGCGGATCGAACAGTTCGAACACGCTGCCCCGGAAGTCAACGTGCGTGGGCAGCGAGCGAATCTGCACGCCGTCGGTCAGACGCCTCACCGGATCGCCAGCCGGCGTCGCGGTCTGGGCATCACGGCGCGCGACCGCAAGTGTCTCTTCGAGGAGTGAGCGTTTCGACGTTTGAAGCATCGGGAAGACTGATGCGCGTCAGTTCGATGAGCGTATTCTATCGCACTGTCGAACCCGATCAACGTTCTCGAGCGCCCACGTGCGCTCCTCGAGGCTCTCGAGTCGGCGTCTCAACTCGGGGAAGAGGTCCGACGAAGTCCGTCCCACAGCCTATCGAGCATCGTTCCCACCGCGGACCCGACGCGCAGGCCGATGAGTCCGGAGACGGTCCGGCCTTGACACAGGAAAGCATCCTGGAGCTGAACGACCGCGCGGCGAATCTCCCGCATCCTGTGGTCCGGATCCTCCGAGAGGTACCGCCAGGCGCTTTCTTGTTGCGTCTCGCCTTCACGAACCGGCACTCTCAACGCCGCCGGAAGCGCCTGCTCGATGAAGTCATCGAGCAGCCAGCCGACGACGCGCATCCGGCGGCGGTAGGCGGCCGTCTGTCGCCATCCAGCGACGAAATGAAGCGACGTTGGCTCGGGAAGAAAGGCGAGGTTGTGAAACCTGCCTCCGACCAGGATGCGATGCCACATCGCAAGGTCCGCGCCCTGGAGCAGTGTCTCGTCCCAATACCCGTACATCGTGAGACATGAGCGAGCATGGACCACGCTGCACATGGTGATCGCGCCCTGGCCACGCCAAAGGCCGGCACGGTGTCGAGGAATCTCCAGGTTGTAACCAGTACGGGATCATCCGACCCTGGACGTCCACCGCCAGCGAACGGGCGTACCCGAATTCGGCGCGGGTCTCGTCGAGCAGCGACCCAAGCCGAGCGAGGTGATCCGGGAACCAGAGGTCGTCGTGCGCGAGATAGGCAACATACTTGCCCCGGGCCTCCCGCAGCGCGACGTTCCGGTTGGCGTAGCCGACGCCTGCTGCCTTGGGCAGATCGAACCATCGGATACGCGGATCGCGAAACGACCGAACGATGTCGGCCGTACCGTCCGTACAGCCGTCCCCGACGATCAACAGTTCGAAATCCGATTCGGTTTGCCAGCACGCCGAGCGAATGGCATAGGCCACGACATCAGCCCTGTCATGAGTCGGCAGCAGAATGCTGAAGCGTGGCCCTAGTCTGTTTGTGTCGCTCACGGCTTTTCGAGGTCTGATCCTGCGCCATTAGGATAACCGACCGCTCGCTTGTAGTCCTCCACGGTGTCGATGTCGAGGAACGCGCCCGCGTCACTCACTTCGACATCGCCGGCGGCCGATGCGTGCGCTCGAACGACGGTCTTGGCACCCACGGCCGGATCGGCGCGGCGAAACAGATCGAACAACGACCGATCAATCAGGACGGGATGGCCGTGTTCGTTCCCTCTAACGGGGCGCACGACGGGTGCGCTCGTCTGGCGGTACCGATCGACGACGGCCCGAACCGTCCCCGGGGTCACGAGAGGCACATCGACTAGTGTCACCAGGGCCGCCCTAATCCCCGGTCGATCGACAGCGTTCAGACCCTTGATCCAGGAAGACAGCTGGCCGCGCGCGTACTCCGGGTTTTCGACGAATCGCGCGGGCACCCCGGTCGCCGACAGCGATTCCACAACCCTGTCGGCATCGTGTCCGATCACGACGACCACGTCGTCGACATCAGCTTCGCGGAACGTCCGGATCAACCGCGATAAGAACGTGTCGCCCTGCTCGAGCGGCAGGTTGGCCTTCGGCCTTCCCATCCGCGACGAGGTGCCAGCGGCGAGAACGACAGCGGGAATCACGTCGGGCTCCAGGGTGCTTTTATCACAGCTCCTCGTCCCGACCGGAGCTGAGCCGGACCCATCGGATCGAAGTGCGCTAGAATCGGCCCTGATGAGCGAAACGGACCTCCAAATCCGCTGTCAGCGGTGCGGCGCGCAGATGGAAATGCGCGATCCCGGCCCGGGAATGCCGTGGACACCCGATCAGTTTTGGGTGTGCCCGCGATGCGGTCGTCATTTCTGGTCGACCTACCCACCACCAAATCGCGAAAAGGCCAAACCAGCAACGGAGCCAGGGTCATGAGCGTTGATCGTCATCTCGCGATCTTTGTGAAAAATTTGCGGCTCGAAGATGAGATCGACGATGAGTCTGACGAGGACGAGGATGATGAGTTCGGTGACGACGAGGACGACGAGGACGGTGAGGACGATGAGGATGAGGAAGACGAGGAGGAACCCGAAACGTGGCAGGTCTCGTTCCTCGGTCAATTCCGCTAAAGGATGGCCCCGGCTTGACTTCGGGGATTGAACTGCCTAGACTGGCCGAGATTTTCCAGCCGAGCTAAGGCTGGACAGACTCGGCTGGGACCGCGTCCCGACGGCTGACTTTTCGTTAGGCGCCCGTAACCGGCTGAGTCCCCTTGGGATATCCCTGGGGGTCCGGAACGGAGGTTTCGGGTATGCCGACGGGGACAATCGCACGCCTCCTAATCGACAAAGGATTCGGGTTCATTCGTGACGAAAGCGGCATCGAGCACTTTTTTCACCGTAGCGCGGTCCGCGGCGCGGTCTTCGAACTCCTGCGCGAAGGTCAGCGAGTCGAGTTCACGCCTGAGGAATCTCAGAAGGGACCTCGCGCTGGCGATGTTCGCCTGATCGAAAGCTAAGCTCTTCTCCGCGTCGCAGGGTTTCGGGCTGCGGAATTCCGATTGAAATCCGCAGCCGATCTTCCGTTTGCCTCCCTGCATTCTACAATCTCATTATGGAAGCGAACGGGGCCCGGTGGCCCTCCCGGTCTTCAAAACCGGTCGCTCCCTGCTCACGCGGGGAGGCTCGGTTCGACTCCGAGGCGCTTCCGCCAAAACGCAGCGTGAGATTCCGAGGTCGCACGATTCAATCGCGCTGAGCTGGTAGGACGACGAAAGGTCTAGTCCTGAGAGGCGCCACTGGTACTTTCGACAGAACCATTCCGCAACCTCAACGCGTTCATGACTTCCTGCATGTCCGCGAGGTCCTGCAGCACAACATCTGCTCCTGTGGAGCGCAGAGCGTCCGCATCGTAGCTGCCTGTGGCCACAGCGATCGATCGCGCACCCGAGGCGGCGGCACATGCCACGTCGAGTGGTGTGTCGCCGATGACAACGGCCTCAGCAGCCGAGGCCGCGGGACCTCCGCACTGGTGAATCTTCTCGAGCGCGCGCGGCAGCAAGCCATTCCGCTCGATTGCACCGTCGCCAAACGCGCCGCACGGAAAGTAGTGCCATAGACCGAAGTACTCGAGCTTTGCACGCGCCGCCTCTTCGTAGTTGCCCGTAAGCAACGCGAGATAGATGTCCTGGCGCTCGGCCAGTGCAGTCAACAGTGAAGGGACGCCCGGCATCACACCTTTGCGCGGCCCGGGACGGTCGAGCTCGTTTCGAAGGTGCCTGAGATAAACCTGGCGGAAATGCGTGAGCTCGACGGAATCCAGCGGGATACCGTGGGCGACCGCTGCCGCTGACAATATTCCGGCATCGGTACGGCCGGGCATCGGGATGCTGGCGAAAGCGTTGGAGATCGAAAAGAGGTCTTCGAAAGCCCGCGTCATCGCCCGCACGCCAGCGCCTCCGGTCAGCACAAGCGTACCGTCGATGTCGAAGAGGATGACTCTCGTCACTGTCCGGAAACCGATTGTAGCCGAGATCCGGACAGGCTCTCGGGACGCGGGCGTCGAGCGATTAGGCCTCAGCGCGAACGTTGCCGGCCCGCGGTCCCTTGGCCGACGGCTCTTCGTCGAAGTTGACGCGTTGGCCTTCGCTCAGCTGCTCGAAGCTGCCTTGTACGGCGCTGCGATGAAAGAACCATTCCTGCCCGCCGTCGTCGCGAATGAATCCGAATCCCCTGTCTCGAACGAGTCGCTTGATCGTGCCGCTCGGCATCCGAGTCTCCTTGGGCACACGTAGCCCAGGCACCCGGGAATCAAATTTCGTTCCAGCCCGGATATCCCTACGTACGGCCGAGATTTGCGCGACCCTGCCTGAAACTCGTCAGCTAGTGGACGCGAAACGGGCCTCCTCCGTGCAAAATCCTACAGTTGATTTGGCCGGCGATCGGGCCTACTCGACGACGTTCACCGTGATGGACTGGCACAAGCCCTCGCTCGTGTTGTGTAGATCGTCACCCAGCTGCAGAGTCAGTTTGTGCCGACCCGGAGTGAGCTGCATATCGATTTCCGTGCTGCCTGTTCCGAAATGAACCCAAGACGGTGTGCCCTTCACGATTGTCGTGCCCGGGGCCAAGCAGTCCTGGTCGACACCAACGTGATGATGCCCAACACCGGGTCGTGTCGTCTCGACGGTGCCTTCGGGCACAGCCGCGAGCTGGTAGTTCTCTAATCCAAACTTGAGGTGGACCGGGCTTTTGACCGTGGCGCCGTCCTGCGGCTCGACGAAGAACACGCGCGGCCTGGCTCCGGGAGCGGAAGCAGGAGACGAAGATTCGTTGGACCCGCAGGCGCTCGCGGCGATCAGCATCACCAGCAGGGCTATCTGGCTCTTCGGACTCATTAGAACACTCCTTTGTGGAAGGCGGCCGGGTTGCAGACCCGCGTGCCATTGCCGATGTGCATTCTGGTCCGCAATTCAGTTTTCCGCAACCGTCCTCAAGGTTCGGCACGTCACTCAACTGACCTGGCGTCGAGCATCTGAGTCAGGCCTTCGAGTCGGAGAGAGTGAACGACGCCTAACGGTCCCGAAATCTCGAGAGCAAGCCACGGCGTTCGTTCAAGCGACCAGTGGCCGCATCGTGTGTCAGGACGCGACTGGCGACGGCATTTGCGAAGGATCGATCTGCCGTCAGCGCGAGGATGGCGGCGCCGCGTCGCTCGGCCAGCAGTCGGATATGGTCGCCGAGCGGCCCTACTTCGTCCCGAGCGACCGAGGCGGTCGGATGCTCGAGCAGCACGACCGCCGGATCCAGCGCCAGAGCACGAGCAAGCCTGACACGGGTTTTCCCGGCGGCATCCAGGTTGGCCACGGGGCCGCCCCACTGCGACTCTCGCAACCCGACCTCTCGGGCGAGCTCCCTGGCACGAGTTTCGATCTCGCTTGAAAGTGGTTCGAGATCGAGTGTGTATGGGACCGCCAGGTTCTGAATGAGCGTCAGCGCATCGAGCAACACGGCACGATCGGTGACGATGCCAAATCGATCGAGAAGCGCCAACCATTCTCCACTGTCGGCGATCGCAGCGCTCGCATGGCCGAACATCCTCACCTCGCCGCGATCGGGCAGCGTCGCGCCCGTGACGAGGTTGACGAACATTTCCGCCATCGGCTGATCGAATCCGACGATCGCGACGCGCTCGCCCGACGCGATGGTCAACCGTTGAATGCGAAGCGGGCGCAGGCCACGATAGTCTTTGACCACGTCCGCCAGCTCGAGGACGGGAGACGTCACGATCCGATCTGGCGATTCACTTCGTCGACCACTCGAGCCGATTCGGTGAGCGCGTCGATCTCGATCTTCACCGCGGCGAGATTACACGCAATGGCGCCGTACACGATCATTCCGTGGACCACCGCGGGGAGGACTCCGGTGTCGACGCTCGCACCCAGGATCGCAGCGATCATGGTCACCGCCATGGCGAGAGTGCCGATCGAGAACACAGGCTTTCTGGCGGCTGCGATGCGACGGTAGTAGTCGCCGGGAATCTTGTGCTCGGCCACGGCATCCTTGACGGCTTTGCCCTTCCCGATGAGATAGAACATCATCATCGAATGGGCGAGCAACATCAGCAGAGTCGAAAAAAAGCCGAACGAAATGTGACGACCGATATCGCTTCCGCGGATCCCAAAGACAGCGGCCGCCACGAGTCCAATCAGACCGACGCCGACGGCAGTCAGTAAGGCCTGAGCCAAACGGGCATCCTCTCTCTCAGAGCGTGGTGTGGGGCTTCGAGCGATGCAGGCGGCTGAGACGCACCAGCCTGTCGTAGGCTTCCCGCGGCAACGGAACGCTGCCCGGAATGGCTCCGCCGTGCAAGTCATCGCCGTGGTAGTCCGAACCGCCGGTGACCGCGACGCCGAGCGTATCGGCAAGGGCCAAGTATCGAGCCGTCAGCGGCGGTGAATGGTCGGTGTGATAAGCCTCGATCGCGTCCAACCCGGCCTCCACGAAACCCGGCAACCATTCGTCGTGATCGAGCAGGCCCGGGTGTGCGACCGACGCCACGCCGCCGGCGTCGTGGATGCGACCAATGACATTCTCGATCGAAGCGCCGACACGCGGCACGAACGCCGGCCGGTCCTTCCCGAGCCAGCGATCGAACGCTTCGCTGACGCTCGACGCGTAGCCACGAGCGACGAGGGCGCGAGCGATCCACGGCCGGCCGACCGCTTTGGCATGATCTTCCAACGCGGGCCTCAGGATCTCATTCGCGTCCAAGGCGACTCCCAGCTGACGCAACCGGTCCACCATGGCCCGCAGTCGGACAGTTCGATGCTGGCGCTGTTCCGCCAGGAACGTCGCCAGCCTCGGCGACTCGACGTCGAGAAAGTATCCGAGCACGTGCACGTCGACGTCTTCGCGGACTGCCGTCATCTCGATGCCCGGGACGCACTCGATGCCGACCGCCGCACATGCCGCCGCCGCCTCACCACAGCCGGCGACGGTATCGTGATCGGTGACGCTCAGCACCTGCACACCGGCGAGGCGCGCCCGATCGACGACCTGGGAAGGCGAATAGCGACCGTCCGACGCGGTCGTATGAGTGTGGAGATCGATCAACGGGCTGATTTCAACGCTACAGTCTTGCGCAGGCGCTGGCGGTGGGTCAACGCGCGGTACTCACGAATGAGCAGCTCGAGATGCTCGCGTTCTTCGGCGGCGAACTCCAGGAAGATCTGCTTTCCTTCAGAGTCCTCGAACCGTTCGCCATATCGTTTGAAAAACTTGTGCGAGCCCCGTTCGCACTTGATGCCGATGAGCAGCGCCTGCTGATCGTTGACGCCCTTGCGCAGCTTGGCCGCGCCCTCCTCGAACAGGCCCTTCGCCGCTCCCTTGAAAAACAGGAAGGTCGGCCGGGATTCGAGCTGCGGGTCCTTGGCGACGAGCTCCCGGTACCGGCGCTCCAGTTTTCCCAAGTGCTCGCGCTCTTCTTCCGCGAGCCGGTGAAACACCGTGCGGCCACGCGCGTCCTTGGTCAGATTGGCGGCTCGCGAATAGAACTCGAAGCCGCTTTTTTCGGTGGCGATCGCGATCCGCAGGGCGTCGCGCGCGAAGACGAGCTCGGTCGTGGTCCCGTCGAGCGCTCCCGTCTTGGTGCGTCCAACACCGGTCCGGCACTCTTCGCACTGGCCGTAGATCTGCACCACCGTCTTTTCGGGAGAGAAGCTGCGCGCCGCCGAAACTTCTTCGACGACCGTCTCGATATCCGAACTCAAGAATTCGGACGACCGGTGGCAGGTGTTGCAAATCAGATGGAAGTGACGCGGATGCCCGAACGACGGCTCGAAACGCGACCGGCCTTCCCCGAAATCGACTTTGCGCGCGATGCCGGCCTCGACCATCCACTGGAGCGTGCGATAGACGGTCGCCCTTCCGATTCCCGACGCCTCACGACGGACGAGGTCGAACAGGTCGTCCGCGCTGAGATGCCCTTCCTGTTGAAGGAAGATTCTGAGAATCCGATCGCGCTTGTTGGAGTGCTTGCCTCCCGCTGGCCGCAGGTGCGAGAGATCGAAAGCTTGTTGAGCCATGGACAGTCAAACCGCCGCGGTGAACAGTTAACCCGGGGGCCACGGCGGCTTGACCAGTGATTAGTCGACGGAGAACGACTGGCCGCAGCCGCAGGTCGAGGTCGCGTTCGGGTTCTTGATGGTAAATCCACCGCCCGTAACCGTATCGACGAAGTCGACTTCGGCGCCCTTCAGATACCGGACGCTGATCGGGTCGACGTACAGCCTGACACCGTGGGATTCAAAAACCTGATCGCCGGCGCCCTGCCCGTTTTCTTCGATCATCAAGCCGTACTGGAAGCCGGAACAACCGCCGCCCTGGACGAACACACGCAAACCGCTGCCCGCCTTGTTCTCTTCGGAGAGCAGCTCGGAAATCTTCGCCGCCGCCATCTCGGACACATTAATCATGGGACACACTCTCCTCCCACGGCCGTTCGCCGCAAGATTACATTCATTATAGCAAGAACCCCGTTGATATACTGCCATCCCGGCGCAGCCGCAGGTCCTTGCGCTTCAGCAACATGCCCTACATCCTCGTCCCCCCCGAGCCTCGGGAAGCGCTCGATACGGCCGCTCTAGAGCGGTGGAATGCCGTTCTGGCCGTTCGGCCTGAGCTAGGCCCGGCAGTCGAGCTCCAGCGCCGTCTGCTGGCGCTGGTCATCGATCTGAAGCAGACGTTAGACCGGAGTCCAATCCCTCGGCTGTCCCTGCCCCGGAAGTACCTGGTCGCCAAGCTGACACGAGGCGTGCCCGCATTGGCGGGCGAGCCCATTCCGGTGCCTCTTCGCCCACTTACGGCGGCGCTTCTCCAGTTCTGCGATGAGTTGGCGGCGGGTGGTGGGCGGGAGGTCGCGGAACACATCCGATTGGCCATTGAAAGCGGCAGCCTGGACGCCGGCTCGCTTCTCACCGCGTCGCTCACCCGCGACCAGGATGCGATCCGTCGCGGTGCCTCCCATCGGGGCCTGGCTCCCGATCTCGTCTGGCTCATCGCAGAGCTCGCAGTCGGCCCGTTCGCCCACAAGCTGCAACAGGCCCTCTTTGAGATTTCGGGACAATCCAAAGACGAAGCGATTGAAGCAGGAAATCCCTGGGCGACGGCGCTCGAGCAGTGGGACCAGGGCTATTGCCCCGCTTGTGGATCGTGGCCGGCCATGGCCGAGGTCGTCGGCGGCCACCGGACGCTGCGTTGTTCGTTTTGCGCGTCAGCCTGGGAGATGACGACCTACGCGTGCATCTACTGTGCGGAAAACGGCGGGGCCTTCGTCACTGCCGCGCCCGATGAAGAACGGAAGGACAGACGACTCGAAGTGTGCAGCAGTTGTGGTGGATACCTCAAAAGCGTCGACACCGGGATCCTGTCGCCGTTCCCACTCCTGTCGATTGGCGATCTCGAGACCATGGATCTCGACGTCGCAGCGATGGAGCATGGCTACGCTCGGCCACCGATGAAGGAGTTTGCAAGGACAGCCCGCAGGTGATTAGGCCATCATCGCTTCGAGATGCTGTCCGGATTCCTGCTCGACACTCTTGTGCAAGCTATTGCCATGTGCGTCCATCGTGACGATAGCCGGAAAATCCTTCACGGTGAGATGCCACATTGCCTCGGGAGTGCCGAACTCCAGCAGTGACACGCCGTCCACACGCTCGATCGCGCGCGCATAGAACTGCGCCGCGCCGCCAATCGCGTTCAGATACACGCCGCCATGTTCTTTGAGCGCGGCGAGCGTCTTCGCGCCCATTCCGCCCTTCCCGATGACGACACGAACGCCGAATCGCTTGATGATGTCCGCCTGGTATGGCTCTTCGCGAATGCTCGTCGTCGGTCCGGCAGCGGTGACCCGCCACGCGTCTCCCTCTTTCACCACCACAGGCCCGCAGTGATACAGCACCGATCCCCGCATGTCGACTGGAGGGTCGTGCTTCATGAGATGGGAGTGCACGGCGTCGCGCCCAGTGAACACCGGACCGCTGAGCAGCACGACGTCGCCGACCTCGAGCGCGCGGATGTCGGCCTCGTTCAGCGGCGCACGCAGGGAAATCTCCCGGCCTGTGCGCTTGAAGCCCGCTTGATCCGCCATCGGAACGATCGGGTTGGATGGATCGCGATAGAGCCAGCGATTGATCGCACCGGTTGAGGCATCGAGCGCCACGCCGAGACGCCGGAACGCCCAGCAGTCGTACGCGACAGACACGAAGAAAGACGCCGGCAGCCGATTGAGTACGCCGATCTTGCAGCCGATGAGCGTCACATTGCCGCCAAATCCCATCGTGCCGATCTCGAGATTGTTCACCGTCGACATGATCGACGCTTCAACCTCGGCAAGCCGCGGGTCGGGATTGATATCGTCCAGCGTGCGGAAGAGCTGTTCTTTCGCGTGTGTGTAGCCTGACGTGCGGTCGCCGCCAATGCAGACGCCGACCGCGCCGGGGCTGCAGCCCTTTCCTTGCGCGTTCCAGATGGCGTGCAGAATGGCTTTCTTCACGCCGTCGAGGTTGCGGTCGGCGCGTCCGAGGTGTGGTAACTCGACCGGCAACGCGTACTGTGCGTTGACGTTTTCGCAACCGCCGCCTTTCAGAATCAGCTTGACCTCGACTTCGTCCCTCTCCCACTGCTCGAAATGCACGATGGGGGTGCCCGGTCCGAGATTGTCCCCCGAGTTCCTGCCGGTGATCGAGTCGACGGAATTGGGGCGAAGCTTCCCTCGTCGAGTCGCTTCGGCCACCGCTTCACGAATCTGTTGGCGCATCCAGATTTGATTGGCGCCGATCGGGGTCTTCACCTCGAAAGTCGGCATGCCGGTGTCCTGACAGATTGCCCCCTCGGTGTCGACGGCGAGATCGATGTTCTGCGCGATGATGGTCAGCGCCTGTCCCGATCGAGTCTCCGGCGGCTCCGCACGACGGGCCAAACTCATCGCCGCGCGGACATCGGGAGGCAGGTCGGTCGACGTTCGAACGATGAGTTGTAGAACGCTCTCGAAGAATGAGGGGAGCATACGGGGACAGTATACTAAGCCTCGGAAGTCACCCGATGGAGTACCGCACCGAGCGCGACCCGCTAGGCGAGGTGAAGATTCCCGCCGATGCGTACTACGGCGCACAAACGGCGCGGGCGATCGAGAATTTTCCCATCAGTGGCCTGCGCCCCCCGGCCGACCTCGTCACCGCAACCATCCACGTCAAGAAGGCCGCCGCCGAGGCCAACGCTTCGCTCGGCCGGCTCGATCCAGCCATCGCCCATGCGATCATTTCGGCGGCTGACGAGGTGCTTGCCGGCCGCTTCCGCGACCAGTTCGTCGTTGACGTCTACCAGGCTGGCGCAGGCACGTCACACAACATGAACGCCAATGAAGTCCTTGCGAACCGGGCCGCTGAATTGCTCGGTGAGCCCCGAGGGACCTATCGGCGCGTTCATCCGAACGACCACGTCAACATGAGCCAGTCGACCAATGACGTGTTTCCGGCGTCGACGCGACTGGCCTTGCTGTTGGGGGCCGGGCCACTCATCAAGGCGGCTCAGGAACTCGTTGACGGTCTGGAACGAAAATCCGACGAGTTCACAGGCGTATTGAAGACGGGCCGCACTCACCTACAAGACGCCGTGCCGATAACCCTAGGCCAGGTGTTTGGCGGCTATGCCGCCTGCGTTCAACGCGGCGCCGACGATGTCGCCAAAGCATCCGAGCAGCTGCTCGAACTCAACATCGGCGCGACGGCGGTCGGCACGGGCTTGAACGCCGGTGAGGACTATCGTCGGCGCGTCGTACAGAATCTTGCTCACGAGACCGCCCTTCCGCTCACGCCGGCCTTGAATCTCTTTCGCGTCACCCAAAGCATGGGCGACGTGTTGTCCTATTCGGGGGCCATTGCGGAGACTTGCCGTCGAAGTGGGAAAGATTGCCAGTGACCTGCGTCTTCTCAGTATGGGCCCGCGTGCCGGGTTGTCCGAAATCAGCCTGCCGGCGGTTCAACCCGGCTCCTCGATCATGCCGGGCAAGGTCAACCCGTCTGTGCCGGAAATGGTGAACCAAGTGGTCTACCAGGTCATCGGCTGTGACACGACGATCACGATGGCCGCAGAGGCGGGTCAGCTCGAGTTGAACGTGATGATGCCGGTGATCGCATGGAACGCGCTGCACGGCACGACGATCCTGCGGGAATCGATGAAGGCTCTGCGCACCAGGTGCGTCGACGGGATCATCGCGAACGCCGCCCGGGCGCGTGAGCTGCTCGATCGGAGTACCGCGATGGCGACGGCACTCAGTCCCTACATCGGGTACGCGGCGACGGCTGAGCTCGCAAAACTATCGGTCGAGACCGGGCGGCCCATACGCGAACTGGCGCTCGAGCGCGGGCTGCTCGACAAAGAACGTCTCGACGGCATCTTGTCGGCCGAAGCGATGACCCGCGGAGGCATTGTGGGGACAGGAAGGGCAGGAGGGGCCGGAAGGGCGGGAGGAGGAACGGGAGAGGCAGCGGCGGGTGGGGCAGGAAAGAAGGCCCGATCGTGAAGGGAACCTTGGCGATGGGTCTCGCGTGTGTGATCGCAATCTCAGTCGCGGCACAATTCCTTCGTACCTCCTGCCCAGTCTGCCCTTCCTGCCCAGTCTGCCCTCCCTGCCCAGTCTGCCCTCCCTGCCTCTCCCGCCCATCCTGCTGTTCCCGCCCAGGTGAAGCCGAAGAATCGGCTTTTTCCTCCGCAGGATCTCGGGCTGATTGAGCCACCCGACCGCGAGCAATGGCAACCACCCGATCAAATCATGGACGAGCTGAACATCGCCGAGGGCGCAGTCGTCGCAGACCTCGGAGCTGGAGGAGGCTGGTTTACGATCCAGCTGGCGCGGCGCGTTGGATCGAACGGAGTGGTATACGCCGAAGACCTGCAACCGGCAATGATCGAAGCCATCCGGCGGCGCGCCCAGCGCGAGAATCTCAACAACGTCAGGACCGTGCTCGGCACGTCTGCCAATCCGATGCTTCCTCACGGGATCGACGCCGTGCTCATTGTCGGCGCGTACCACGAGATGGAGTGTTCCGCGGGACCCACCTGCCAGGATCCTGTGGAGCTGCTCAAGAACGTCGCGCGGTCGTTGAAACCACAGGGTCGGCTCGGTGTCGTGGACTTCAATCCCGGTGATGGCGGGCCCGGTCGAGCCGCAGACGAGCGGCCGGATCCGGCTGCCATCATCCGGGCGGCCGCCGCGGCCGGGTTGCGACTCATCAAGCACGAGCAGATCCCGCCCTTCCAGTTTCAGTTCCTGCTGGTGTTCGGCAAGGGCTCGACTGTGCCCGCGTCCCAATGACGGAGCGACGCGCGGCTCTGACGATCGCGGGCAGTGATTCGAGCGGCGGTGCCGGCATTCAGGCCGACCTCAAGACATTCGCTGCCCTGGGCGTTTACGGCACCAGTGCGATTACTGCGGTTACGGCCCAAAACACGGTCGGAGTCATCGAGTCTCTACCGCTGCCAGCCGACTTTGTGACGGCACAGATTGAAGCGATCGCCGGCGATATCACCCTCCACGCCACCAAGACGGGCATGTTAGCCACGGCCGCCATCGTCGAGGCCGTTGCAGCAACCATCAAGGAAGTCGATCTACCGATGCTCGTTGTAGATCCCGTGATGGTCTCGAAAAGCGGCGCTCGTCTGCTGGACGATGATGGCATTCAGATGCTGCGAGCCGAGCTCCTGCCACGCGCCCTGGTCGTTACCCCGAACATTCCAGAGGCCGAGGTGTTGAGCGGTCGCAGGATTCAGTCCATCGAAGATGCCCGCGCGGCCGCGTACGAAATTCACGATATCGGCGGTTCGGCGGTCGTGATCACCGGGGGCCACGCCGAAGGCGACTACATCGTCGACTTGCTGTTCGACGGCGAGATGTTCACGGAGCTGCAGACGGCGCGCATCGACACGCGCAACACACATGGCACCGGGTGCACATTCGCGTCAGCGATCGCGGCCAACCTCGCGCTCGGCCATTCATTGGTCGACTCGGTGGCCCGTGCCCAGGCGTACGTCGCAGGCGCGATCGAACACGCGCCGGCCATTGGCCACGGTCACGGACCCGTGGATCATTTCTGGAAGGTGGGACTTCAGTGATGGAAAGTAGGAGGCCGCGGGCGATGCTCGTATACTGAAGATAGTGAAGCCTCTGGCAATAGGCTCGGATCCGCTCGAACTCGACCATCTGATCGCCGCTGTCAGCCAACACGCGCACGAAGCGAAGGGGGCTGACGGTGCGGTGGTCACGTTTCTGGGCCTTGTCCGCAACCACAACCTGGGGCGGCGCGTCCGATATTTGGAGTATGAGGCGTACGAACCCCTGGCATTGAAAACCTTCGAACAGATCGCCGCGGAGGTACGGGTTCGCTGGCCACACGTTCGGCTCGCGCTGCATCATCGCGTGGGCAGGATAGAGGTTGGCGAGGCAAGCGTGGCTATCGCGGCCGCGTCGCCTCACCGTGCCGACGCCTATGCCGGATGTCGGTACGCAATCGAGCGAGTCAAGCAGATCGCGCCGATCTGGAAGCGCGAGTTCTTCGACGGCGGCGATGTCTGGGTCGAGGGAGCGACGGCGGATCCGGCCGACGAGGCCTGCCGGGCCGAAGCAGAACGAACGGCATGCGCATAACTGTCCGGCTGTTCGCCCGGCTGCGTGACATTGCTGGCGCAGCGGAACTGGTGCGCGACTTGGAGCCAGGGGCGACCATCGGCAACGTCTGGCGACAGCTCGCCGACGAGTATCCGGATCTCGGGCCGTACGAGCGGTCGATTTCGAGCGCCGTCAACGCCGACTACGCGCGGATGGACACCAAACTCCAAGAGGGCGACGAGGTTGCGTTTCTGCCGCCCGTCTCGGGTGGGTAACTTGTATGTTCGATAAGCTGGCGGCAGTCGAGCGGCAGTACGAGACGATCATGCAGCTCCTCGGTAGTCCCGAGGTGCAGAGCGACCAGTCGGAGTACCGCAAGCACGCGAAAGCACTCGCCGAGATCGAATCGATGGTCGAGAAGTTCCGCGACTACAAGGTTATCGTGCGTCACATCGCACAAACCGAGGAGCTTGCCGCGTCGACCGACAGCGACATGCGCGAGCTTGCGCAGGAGGAGCTGAAGTCGCTCGTCGAGCGTCGCGACGGCCTCGTCGCCGAGCTCAAGACACTGCTCATTCCGAAGGACCCCAACGATCACAAGAACGTCGTTCTCGAGATCCGCGCGGGTACGGGCGGTGACGAGGCGGCGTTGTTCGCTGCCGAGTTGTTCAGGATGTACAGCAAGTTTGCCGAGCGCCAGGGGTGGCGCCTCGAAGTGCTGTCCAGCAACGAGACCGGCGTCGGCGGATTGAAGGAAGTCATCGCGACCATCGAAGGCCGCGGCGTCTACAGCAAGCTGAAGTACGAGAGCGGCGTCCATCGCGTGCAACGTGTCCCCGCGACCGAAGCGAGCGGTCGGATCCACACCTCGACCGTCACGGTTGCCGTGCTGCCGGAGGCCGAGGATGTCGACATTCAGATCAACGAGAAAGACCTGAGAATCGACACCTTCTGCTCCAGCGGTCCGGGCGGCCAAAGCGTGAACACCACCTATTCCGCGGTCCGGATCACGCACATTCCGACCAATATCGTGGTCTCGCAGCAGGACGAGAAGTCGCAGATCAAGAACCGGGCGAAAGCGATGAAAGTGCTGCGATCGCGGCTCTACGAGATGGAGCTCCGCAAACAGCAGGAGGCGATCGCCAAGGATCGTCGCAGCCAAGTCGGAACAGGGGAACGGTCGGAAAAAATACGGACCTACAACTTCCGTGATAACCGCATTACCGATCACCGCATCAACTTCACGACGCACCGGCTGGTCGAGGTGCTCAACGGAGATCTGGGTGAGCTGCTCGACAACGCGATCGCGTACTTCCAATCCGAGAAGCTGAAGGATGCGACGGCGGTCTCATGAGGGCAGGTAGGGCGGGTGGGGCAGCTAGGGCGGGTGGGTTAGTTCGCCGATCATTTTTGTCGGACCTACCCGCCCGACCAACCTACCACACCCACCAGCCCTACCAGCCCTACCCGCCCTACCCGCCCTACCTGCCCGCTAGTGCCTACTAATGCCTACGATTCATGAACACGTGGCGGCTGCACGCCAGGCGCTGCGGAACGCCGGCATAGGTGCGCAAGAGGCCGAGCTGAGCGCTCGAATGCTCGCCGAGCACGTACTTGGATGGGATGCGGCACGATACTTCACCTTGGCGGACCAGTCCGAACCTCCTGATTTCGCAGCACAATTCGGGGCACTCGTTGCGCGACGCGTGGCCCGGGAGCCGGCGGCCTACATCACGGGGCGTCAGGAATTCTGGGGCCTGTCCCTCGACGTCTCTCCTGACGTGCTCATCCCACGCCCAGAAACCGAGCTCATTGTCGAAGCGGCGCTGGAACAATTTGGCGCCGACCTCAATCAGGCAATCGCGATTGCAGATGCCTGTACCTGGCAGCGGGTGTCTGGCGGTAGCACTGGCGCGCGAATTGCCCCGTGCGTCGGTTGTCGCGACCGACATCTCCGAGGTGGCTCTTGCCGTCGCGCGGCGGAACGCTGTGCGCCATGGCGTGGGACATCGGATCCACTGGGTCTGCGCTGACGTTCTCGACGGCATCGACGGCACTTTCGATCTCATCGTGGGCAACCCACCGTACGTTCGCAGCGGCGACAGGCCGGGGCTTCAGCCCGAAGTGCGCGATTACGAGCCCGCGGTCGCGCTCTTCGGCGGCAACACCGGCATCGAGATCGTCTCCAAGCTCGTCAAACAGGCCACGAGCCGCCTTCGGCCCCACGGAGTGCTCATTTTCGAGTTCGGTTTCGGGCAGGAGATAACAGTCGAAGAGCTGATCGACAAAACCGCTGGACTAACCTTCGTCTGCCTTCGACAGGATCTGCAGGGAATTTCGCGTACGGCCGTGGCCAGGCGAGCTTAAGGCGTCGCCGACCTATCGGCATCTGCGTGGTTCCGAAATTCGGCGAGTGCGAGAGCCATGACGAACTGCCTGTTTTGCAAGATCATCAATCGCGAAATCCCGGGGTCCATCGTGTTCGAAGACGAGCGCCTGGTCGCCTTCAACGACATCAATCCTCAGGCACCGACTCACATCTTGATTGTGCCCAAGCGACACATCGCGTCGCTGAACGACCTGACAGCCGAGGACGATCATGTGATTGGGGAGCTGGTACGACGGGCGGCAGTGCTCGCAAAGGAGCGCGGAATCTCAGCCGGAGGCTTTCGGACAGTCTTCAACACCAACCGCGATGCAGGTCAAACGGTTTTTCATATTCACCTGCATCTGCTCGGCGGCCGAAGCATGCAGTGGCCGCCGGGCTGAGCGGTTACCCAAGAAGCAGCTCCGGAAGCTCACGGAGCGACGCAATCGTCGGGACTCCTCGTTGAGCAAGAGCGGCTCTCGCCGGCGTTGGTCGGTCGAGACGATCGAGCAGCACGGCACGCATTCCAGCTCGAAGGGCGCCTTCGACATCCTGCCGCACGCTGTCGCCGACCATCACCGCCTCGGCGGCCGCCACATCCGCCTGCTGCAAGGCCGCCTGAAAGATACTCGGATGCGGCTTCATCAGCCCGTGTTCCGATGAAGAGACCGTTGCAGCAATGAGTCCTTGCAGTTCGAAATGGGACTGGAACGAATCCAAACAGCGATGCGAATTGGAAATCAATCCGAGGTGGATACCGGCCGACCGAAGACGCCGCAGCACATCGGGCACTTCCTCGTACAACTCGAAGTGCTGGCAGGCGGCCCATTCGCGGTAGATCTCGCGGGCGCAGACATCAAGCGCGGTGCCGCGACCACCCATGTTCTCGATGATGCGCCTCGTGTAGGTGACGAAGATCTCGTCGGCATACGGCGTCTCTTCCGGACCCTCGAGCACGGCTGCCGCGCCGGCAACAGCGGCATCGAACTTCGATTCATCAATCACGATACCGTGCCGGGCGCAAAACGCACGGTACCCTTCGCCCTGAAACATCGGGCCGGGGTAAATCAGCGTGAAATCGACGTCGAAGAAGACCGCCTTCGTAGTCACTGCGTCAAGATCGCCAGGTATCGCTATTGTAGCCGGCGATCATCATGTGCCCTTGCGGTGCGAAGCCAGTCCGCCTCAACGAACGGGGCATCCGGGCAGACGATTGTCAACGTTTCGCACACCCTCCTCGTCTAACCGGGACATTGGAGGAGCCTGATGCACCCAAAATGGACGAATTGTGTCAAGGCTGGGTTGGTGCTGTGGATTTCGGCGTCTCCGGGGTGGGCGCAGTCCGACTTTCAGTGGCGCGGCCGCCTGGAAACCGGCCAGACCATTGAGATCAAGGGAATCAACGGTGACATCCGCGCAACCGCCTCCCAGTCTGGTGAGGTTGATCTTACGGCTGTGCGATCCGCACGCCGCAGCAACCCCAACGACGTTCGGATCGAGGTCGTGCCGCATGCTGGCGGTATCACCGTTTGCGCCATCTACCCGACCGCTCCTGGTCGCGACCCTAATCGGTGCGAGCCAGGTGACGCTGGCCGCAACAACTCCCAGAACAACGATACTGTCGTGCATTTTGACGTCCGCGTTCCCGATGGCGTTGGCTTCCTCGGGCGGACGGTGAACGGCGAGGTCAGCGGCGAATCACTCCATGGCGACGCCGAGGCGCGCACCGTGAATGGGTCGGTGCGCCTCACGACGACCGGGCGTGCCGTCGCCAGCACGACGAACGGGTCGGTGAGCGTGAGCATGGGTCGTGCCGATTGGCCGAATGGCGCAACCTTCAGGACCGTGAATGGAGGCATCACGCTGACGCTGCCGGGCGAACTCAGCGCCAAAATACAGGCGGAGATGTTGAACGGCACTCTCAGCTCCGACTTTCCCATCTCGGTGGTCAGCAGCACGATGAACCCGCGTCGACTGAGCGGGACGATCGGTGGTGGAAGCCGTGAGCTGAACGTTTCGACGGTCAACGGCAGCATACGGCTGCTCAAGACGCCCTGACAGGCTGCTGAGCGCAGCCTGAGGTGAGAACTCACCGCTCACTTCAGATTGCCGGCTCTTCGACAACCTGCTGGTAGGGCCCGGCGATGACAATGGTGGCGCGATCGGGATCCAGCACCCGACGCGCTGCCGCCTGCACATCGTCCACGGTGACGGCGTGCAGAAGATCTGGAAGCCGAACGTCGTAATCCAGGCCCAAACCGAAGAATTCGACGGTCTGGAGAAATGTGGCGATGCCGGCGTTGGTCTCGAGCGCTCGGGGCATCGATCCAATCAAGTACTGGCGCGACTCATTCAGCTCTTTCGTCGTGACGCCCTCACGAACCAGTCGAGCCACTTCTTCGTCGATCGAGGCCACCGCTCTGTCCACATTCGAGGCGCTGACGCCGGCACGGATGGCGAGGGGACCTTCGATCACGTTGGCATCGAGGCTGCTGAACACGTAGTACGCCATCCCCTGCCGTTCCCGGATGCTGTCGCCCAGGCGTCCACCAATCGAATACTGACCCAACACATGGTTCATGAGCCAGAACGCATAGTATGCGGGGTCGCTGCGGGCGACGGTCGTGAAGCCATAAGCCACGTCGGCCTGCGCCTTGCTCATCATCGGAATGACCAGCCGGCGACGTGCCACCGACGGCACGACTGGCGCAAGGTCGATCGGAGACGGCGATGGCGCCCGCCAATGCCCAAACGCCTGATCCGCAATTCTGGTGGCGCCCTCGACTGAAACATCGCCGACGATGACCACACTGAGCTCGCCTGGCGCAAAACGCTCGGCGTGCAACGCCGAAAGGTGCTCGCGCGTCAGGCCTTCCACACTCTCGATGCTCCCCTTGACCCGGCGACCATACGGATGGTTGTCCGGATAAAGGAGGGCCATCAGCGACTCGACCGCCCGGACGGCCGGATTGTCCTCGTCTTGCCGAATCGCGGTAACGACTTCCGCCCTTCGTGTAGCGATCTCGGCCTCGGGAAAGGACGGACTCATCAGGATGTCGGCCAAGAGCGCCACGACCGCCTCGAAGTCTGCGGTCAAGCACGTGCAGACGATCGACAGCCCGTGGCGTGCAACGGCGACGGTCAACGCGATGCCGCGGCTGTCGACTGCCTCCGCGATATCGGCGGCCGTGCGGGTGCTGGTGCCCCGATCGATGACCCGCGACAGCAGATGCATGGCGCCGGGCGCGTCGGGAGGATCACACACCGAGCCGGCACGGATGGCGAGGTTGATCGTGACCGCCGGAATCGCCCGTGTTTCCTTGGCAAGCACGACGACGCCGTTCGACAGCGTGGTGCGTGCCGGGGAGAGACCTGCGCTCCCGGTTGACGGTCTCACATGGGCGGTCTCGAGTCTCGACGTCATCTCGAGGCTTCAGACTTCGAACGCGAGCCGTGATCGTCGCCGTTCGGCAACGGATCGAACCATCCGATCGTCGCGTTCGATGAATTCAGCATGGCCGCTGCTGCCTCGTTGACGCTGTCGAGTGTGACCGCCGCAATCCGCGACGGCACCTGCAGAAAGGCGTCCACACTGGCAATCGTCTCGAAGAAGCCGAGTTGATGGGCGATGTTCGTGATGCTGTCGTTGTCGAAGACGAGACGGGCTTTCAACTGCCGTTTCGCCTTCAACAGCTCGGCCTCCGTCATCCCCTCTTCTCGAACCCGATTCAGCTCCTCGAGCAAGACGGACTCGACCGTCGACAGCGATGTGCCGTCGGTCGCCGTGGCCGAAATCGTGTACAGAAACGGTTGCTCGGTAGGCAGGAGCGCGGCGCTCACCTGCGCCGCGAGTCGGCGTTCGACCAGCGCGCGATACAGCCTTGCGCTCCGCTGAGGCGGCGGCACGCGAAAGCTGGACCACAAGTTCAGGCCCTTTGCACCAGTCAGCGCGGCATCGAGGACCAGCAAGGGAAAAAACCGCGGATCGCCGATGGCGGGAGCATGATACGCGATCTTGATGTATGCGGCGGTTCCCTCTCGACGGATCGTGAGACGACGCTCGCCGGTTTGCTCTGGCTCGGTCGTCTTCACGCGCGAGAGCACCGGACCCGACGCGATGCTCCCGAAATAATGGTCGATGCGCCGCAACACGTGAACGGTCTCAATGTCGCCGACCACCACGATCGTCGCATTATTCGGAACATAGTAGCGACGATAGTACCCGTAGAGATCGTCCCGGTTCATCGTCTGCAGATCGGACAGCCAGCCGATCGTCGGATGACGGTAGGGATGGGCCTTGAACGCGGTGGCAGTGACTTCCTGATCGAGAAGCTGATCGGGGTCGTTTTCGCCACCCTGCAACTCCGAGATGATGACCGTGCGCTCGGACTCGCAGTCGTCAGGGTGGTAGAGGCACCGTGCCATTCGCTCGGACTCGATGAACAGCATGCGATCGAGCGCATCGCGAGTCGCCGTCTCGAGATACGTGGTCTGGTCGATCCAGGTGTACCCGTTCCAGCTGCCGCCGTACTGCTCGATGATCCCCTTGACCTGATCGCGTGGGATGTTGGTGGTCCCCTTGAAGTTCATGTGCTCACACCAGTGAGAGACACCAGTGAGGCCGGGCTGCTCGTCCTTCGAGCCGACCTTGTACCAACACCAAACCGTCGCCAGCGGCGCCGTGTGATCTTCTCGAATCAGGACCTTCAGCCCGTTGTCGAGCGTCGTGGCATGGGGAGCGACACTTTGCCGCGCTTCTTCGGAGACAGCCATCAGTTCATTATAAAATCGTCGGATACCCATGCCCGAGTGGAAAGATACCGTCAACCTGCCGCGGACCGGTTTCTCGATGAAAGCGAATCTGCCGGCGACCGAGCCCGACACGCTCGCGCGCTGGGCCGCCATGGATCTGTACGGCAAGATTCGGGCTCGACGACAGCACCGGGCAGCCGACTCTTCGGCGACACGGGATGGAGGCGAAGGTCGTGAAGAGAGCGCCCCGAAGTTCGTCCTGCATGACGGCCCCCCGTACGCGAACGGGAACATCCACATCGGGACGGCGCTCAACAAGATTCTGAAGGACCTGGTCGTGAAGTCGCGGTCCATGGCCGGATATGACGCCCCCGTACGTGGTGGGCTACGACTGCCATGGACTGCCGATCGAGCTGCAAGTCGATCGGGAGCTGGGTCCGGCCAAGCAAAAAATGTCGACGGCCGATTTCTGCCGCGCATGTCGCGCCTACGCGGAGCGGTTCGTCGACCGAATGACGGAGCAGTTTCAGCGGCTCGGCATTCTGGGCACGTGGGACTCCCCGTACTTGACGATGGACTTCCGCTACCAAGCGGCCATCGCGCGCGCGTTCGGCCGCTTTGTCGAGCGCGGGCTCGTCTACAAAGGCAAGAAGCCCGTTCACTGGTGCATTCATTGCCGTACAGCGCTGGCCGAAGCGGAGGTCGAGTACGAGAATCACACATCGCCCTCGATCTACGTCGAGTTTCCGCTCGCAACCGACGGGAGTGCTGATCTCGCCGCCCGCATTCCAGAACTGAGCGGTCGCGAGGTGTCCGTACTGATCTGGACGACGACGCCTTGGACCATTCCTTCCAATCTGGCCGTCGCGTTCCACCCGGATTTCGACTACGCGGCGTACGGCGTCGATGGACGCGCCGTCATCGTGGCGCAGGCGCTTGCGCCGGCAGTCGGACAAGCCGTCGGTCGCCCCTTCGATCGCCCGATCGTGCAGTTCAAGGGCACGGAGCTCGAAGGTGTTCGCTTCCGACATCCGATCTACGAGCGCGACTCGAGTGCGGTCTTGGGCGAGTACGTCACACTCGAGGCCGGCACCGGCGCGGTGCACACGGCGCCCGGACACGGCGCCGACGACTTCAACACAGGGATGAAGTACGGGCTGGAGATCTACGCTCCGATCGGGCCGGCCGGCCACTTCTTCGACTCGGTCGAGCTCTTCGGCGGGATGCGTGTGTTCGACGCTAATCCGAAGGTCGAAGAAGCGCTCGGCGCCCGTGGGCGGCTCTGGCACCGGGAATCCTTCTCCCACCAGTATCCGCACTGCTGGCGCTGTCACCACCCGGTGATTTTTCTCGCCACGTCCCAGTGGTTCATCCGGATGGATGGGCAGCCGGTCATCGGATCACAGGATTCGGACAAACACACGCTACGCCAGGCCGCCCTTGAATCGGTCGACCATCGGGTGAAATGGATTCCCGGATGGGGTCACGACCGCATCTACAACATGATCGCCAACCGCCCTGATTGGTGCGTTTCGCGCCAGCGTGTCTGGGGCGTGCCCATCCCGGCGGTCGACTGCAGCGGCTGTGGGAACGCTCTCCTGACGCCCGCGCTAGTCGAGCAGGCGGCCAAGGTCTTCGAGGCGCACGGCGCCGACGCGTGGTACGAGCGCGCCACGGCCGACTTCATACCTCCCGGACTCCAGTGTCCCTCGTGCGGCGGGACGACTTTCGAGCGAGAGAAGAACATTCTCGACGTCTGGTTCGACTCGGGGTCCAGCCACGAGGCCGTCCTATCCGTGCGCCCAGAGCTGACCTGGCCGGCCGACCTCTACCTCGAGGGAACCGACCAGCATCGGGGTTGGTTCCAGAGCTCGCTGCTCGTCGGCCTCGGGACGCGGGGTCGTCCGCCGTACCGCGAAGTGGTCACGAACGGATTCGTGGTGGCGGAGGACGGACGCAAGATGTCGAAATCGCTGGGCAACTCGATCGAGCCCGGGGACGTCATCAAACAGAGCGGCGCCGACATCCTGCGCCTGTGGGTTTCGATGAGCGATTACACCCAGGAGGTGCGTCTCAGCAAGGAAATCCTCGCGCGAGCGGTCGAGGCCTATCGCAAGATCAGGAACACGCTTCGTTATCTCGTGGCAAATCTGTACGACTTCGACCCGGGACTCCATCGCGTGGAGCCAAGCCGTCTCGAGGAGGTGGACAGGTATATCCTCGCCCGCTATGCGGATGTGTCGCAGCGCGTTCTGCTGGCCTACGACGAGTACGATTATTCTGCGATCTTTCAGGCGCTCAACGCATTTACGACCGTCGACTTGAGCGCTTTCTATCTCGACGTCTCGAAAGATTGTCTCTACACATTCGCTCCACACGCCGTGGAACGGCGGTCGGCGCAGACCGCCATGCACTTGATGGCGGATGGGTTGACCCGACTCATCGCGCCGATCCTCTCCTTCACCGCCGACGAGCTCTGGCAATTCCTGCCGCCGGGTGGCCGCGACGAATCGGTCCACATGGCGCTCTTTCCCACCGAATCCGAGCTGGCGCCCTTGGTCGATCGAGAGCTCGTCGACCGCTGGAACCGGCTCGTCGCGGTCCGGGAACGGGTGCTCGCCGAAATCGAGCCTTTGCGCAAGGACAAGCGGATCGGCAGTTCGCTCCAGGCCAAAGTGATCCTGTCGGCCGACGCTTCGGAGCTGGCCTTTCTCGAACGTCACGCCCGCGACCTGCCGATGCTGTTCATCGTGTCTGAAGTCGAGCTGCGGTCGGAGCCTTCGATGTCCGCCGGCGCCGACCCGCACATCAGCGTTACGATCGAGCGTGCTGGCGGCGTCAAGTGTGGCCGGTGCTGGCGTTATGTCAGCGAGGTCTCGAGCGATCCTGCCTGGGCCGGCCTTTGCGAGCGGTGTCAGGGCGCGCTCGGGGAAGCCGCCGCGTGACTGAGGGGCTCAAAGAGAGCGCTCTCCCCGCCGGGGATGCCTATCCTCCGCAGGAGCAGCTCGACCAGGCCGCTGCGCGTTCGTGGCGAACCCGGCGAATCGAGCTGTGGCTCCCGATCATCATCGTCGTCTTCGACCAACTCACGAAAGCGATCGTGCGTTCGACGATCCCGCTCTATTCGAGTGTCACGGTCATACCGGGGTTCTTGAATCTCACGCACGTGCTGAATACCGGTGCGGCATTCGGCATCCTGAACACGGCGGAGTTTCCATTCAAGACTGTCGCAATCGCACTGGTCCAGACCGCCGCCCTGATTGGAGTTGGTCTCTATGCGGCCAGCCTGGCACATCATCAACTGGTGGCCCGCACGGCCTTCGCGCTCATCATCGGCGGCGCGGCCGGCAATCTCGTGGACCGAATTGTCGCCGGCTCGGTGGTGGACTTCGTCGACGTCTACTGGCGGACGCACCATTTCTGGGCCTTCAACGTCGCCGATTCGGCGATCTCGGTGGGCGTGGCCGTCATGATTCTCGACACGCTTGGGGCAGGAACTCGTGTATCCAAGACTGTTTGAGCTCGGACCGATCACCGTCTACACCTACGGCGTCTTGCTGGCGGCAGCCTACCTTCTCGGCCTGAAGCTGGCGATGATTCGAGCGAAGGCGCGCGGACTCGACGCGGCACGGGTCCTCGACCTTGGCATCTACATCATCATCAGCGCCCTCATCGGCGCGAAGCTGATGCTGCTGGTCACCGATTTCGGTGCGTTTCGCAACGACCCGCGCGAACTGCTCACACTGGCGCGATCGGGCGGCGTGTTCTATGGCGGGCTGATTCTCGCCGTTACCGTCGCTCTTTGGTACATCCGTCGCGCAGGCCTGCCGTTGTGGACAACGTGCGACGTATTCGCACCCGGAATCGCCCTGGGTCACGCCATTGGCAGGCTGGGATGCTTCTTTGCCGGCTGCTGCTACGGAACGCCGACGACCCTTCCCTGGGGCATCACTTTCCACGATCAGTTCGCGGCCGCCAACGTCGGCACACCGCTCGAGGTGGCGCTGCATCCAACGCAGTTGTACGAAGCGGGCGCCGAGCTGTTGATTCTGATCGGCCTGTTGATGACCGAACGGCGGGGGCGCACCTACCCGGGCCGAACGTTCTGGCTGTATATCCTCCTCTACGCGATCTCGCGGTACGTGATCGAGCTGTTTCGTGGCGATCCGCGAGGATCGGTCCTCATCTTCTCCACCTCCCAGTTCATTTCGGTCCTGCTCGTGCCGCTCGCCGTCATCATGCTTCTGTATCTCGCGCGCGTGGAGAGTCCGACGCCGAAGACTGCTCGAAAACGCGCGGCTTGACGGTCGGTCGCGATGGTCCACCACACTTTTTCTGTCCCAACCGACAGCGACGGCATCCGACTCGACCGGTTTCTCGTCTCGGTGTTACCCAACCGATCCCGGTCGGCGATTCAGCGGCTGATCAGAGAGGGCCAGGTCCAAATCGCCGGGCGGGCGGCCAAGCCGAACCAGCCGGTCAAGGTTGGCCAGCAGGTTTCGTTGGCAATTCAGGAGCCGGTCGACCCGGAGCTCGAACCGGAGCCCTTGCCGCTGCCGATTCTTTATCAGGACAACGACATCGTGGTCGTCGACAAGCCGGCCGGAATGGTCGTGCACCCGGCTGCCGGACACGCCAGCGGCACGCTGGTCAACGCGCTGCTGCATCACGTCGACGACCTCAGCGGCATCGGTGGCGAAAAGCGGCCGGGCATCGTTCATCGGCTGGATCGCGGGACGTCGGGGTTGATGGTGGTTGCCAAGCACGACGCGGCCCACGAAGACCTTGCGCGTCAGTTTCACGACCGCCGTGTCGAAAAGGAGTACGTCGCGCTCGTGTGGGGCGAAGTGCAGGCGGGACGACGGATCGATGCCCCGATCGGACGCGATCCGGAGAATCGAAAAAAAATGTCCGCACGGGCGCGCCGCAGCCGCGACGCGGTCACTCGAGTCGTGCGGGCGACGCGGTTTACGCGCGCGCTGACTCTCGTGCACGTGGCTATTCAGACCGGTCGTACGCACCAGATTCGCGTCCACTTGAGTGCGATTGGTCACCCCATCGTCGGCGATCCGCTGTATGGGGGCGTTCGGCGCCGGGTGCCCGGCGACATCAGGGCCGTGCTGCATCTCGAACGACCATTTCTCCACGCCGCGCGGCTGGCGTTCGACCACCCTTCAGACCACCGCCGAATGCAGTTCACGAGCGAGCTGCCCGACGACCTTCAGCACGTGCTGGACGAGCTGCAGGCGTCTTCGTAAGGCTCCTGGCATTCGAGGGGGCTTTGTCGCCGAGGAGGTCGGAGTCGATCGCGCCTTGGATCGGCTGGACTGGAGACCGTAGGAAGAAGGGTGGCGATGGCGATTGTTTACAAGGGGCATGTGTTCTCGGTTGATGTCGACACCGTGCGCTTGCGCAACGGACGCGAGCATCGGGTCGAGACCGTCCGTCATCAGCCGTCCGTAGTTCTGCTGACGATGGCCGATGACGACCACGTGATTCTGGTTCGCCAGTATCGGCCCAGCATTCGCCGCGAGACCTGGGAACTTCCGGCTGGAAGAATCGATGAGGGCGAGTCGGCCGACTCGGCGGCGGCACGCGAATGTGAAGAAGAAATCGCCCTTGTGCCCGGGCGCGTCGAGCGGCTCAAGGGGTTGTTTCCGGCTCCGGGCTTTTGTGACGAAGAGCTGATCTATTTCCGGCTGACCGACTTTCGGCCACCGCCGTCCGATTCCCCGCACAAGCCGGATGACGACGAAGACATCGAGGCACGGGTCTTCACGGTGGACGAGGCAAGAGCGATGGTCGCCCGTGGCGAGATTCTCGACCTGAAGACCGCTTACGGGCTGACGTTGATCTAGGACTCGGGAACTGAAAACGCGCGGCTCGATCGGCTTCGCCGTCAGCCCCGCGCTTCAGCCGCGATGGCTTCCTCGATCGTCGCAACGTGGATTTCTATCGTGTCCTCGACACGTCGCGCATAGCCACCTGCCAGGGCAATGACGAGAGGAATACGGGCCTCCCATACGGCCTCGACGACCATTCGGTCGCGTTGGCGCAGACCGTCTTTCGTCAACCGCAGTCCCCCGAGCTGATCGTCTTGATAAGGATCCGCTCCGGCCAGATAGAAGACGCACTGCGGATCGCTCCCCATCACTGCTGGTAACGCGTTTTCGAGCTGATGCAGATACGACTCGTCGTGCACGCCATCGGGCAATCCGATGTCCAGCGAGCCCCGGGGTTTCCAGATCGGGTAGTTGTGCTGTTGGTGCATCGAGAACGTGAAGACTTCCGGCTCGGATTCGAAAATGAATGCCGTGCCATTGCCGTGATGGACGTCGAGATCGACGACGGCGATGCGACTAAGGCCCCGCGCCTGCAGGACGCGTACGGCGACTGCCACGTCGTTGAAGAGGCAGAATCCTTCCCCGTGATTGGCGAAGGCATGATGAAGCCCGCCACCGACATGACACGCCACCGTCGCGTTCAAAGCCTGGGTCGCGTCGAGATTGGCCTTCCGATGTGCCACCTGGCGCGGCGCTTCGGGACCGGCGTCAAGTCCACAGGCGATCAACGCCGCCCTGATCGTTCCGCCGACCATCGTCCGGAAGCCTTCCACCATGTCCGATGACCAGGGCAGCTCGAGCGTCGCGAGATCGCTGGGCGCCAAGGTCCCATGACGAACGTTGGTGAGGTATTCGGAGGTATGCACCAACGCCAGTTCGTCCCAACCCGCCGGCGCGGGGTCGACGAGGTCGGAGGGACTGACGAGACCGGAATCGACCAGGCGTGCCTGAACGTATCGATACTTCAAGGTCGGGAAGACGTGGGGGCCGAGGTCAATCTGATAGCGCGAAGAATAGACGATTCTCAAAGCGCAGTATGCGAGTAGAACCAGTCAACTGGAGGGCTTGCAGATGCGAGAGCGAATTCCAACAGTCAAGCGGGTGAGGGTGGAGGATGGCTCCGGCCACCTTTGAGCTCACTCTTGCCTTCCTCCTTTCTTCGCTTCCCATCCGTCGTTCGAACGTCGGAGGCAACTGGTACCAACGCCAGCGCCAGGACCTCATCGATCGACGACACGAGATGCACAGTCATCTCGTCCCGAAGCTCCGCCGTCAAATCCTCGTTCACGTTCTTCGCGTTCTGCCGCGGCAAAATGACTTCTCGAATTCCGACGCGGCGAGCGGCGAGCACCTTCTCTTTGATACCGCCAACAGGCAGCACGCGGCCAGACAAGGTGATCTCGCCGGTCATCGCGATATCGCCTCGCACTGAACGGCCAATCAGCTCCGAGGCCATCGCCGTCGCCATCGTCACGCCAGCCGACGGTCCGTCCTTCGGAATCGCGCCTGAAGGGACGTGCACGTGCATCTCCGCGTTCTTGAAGAAGTCGGGGTCGATCCCGTATTCCTTTGCGTGGGCGCGCAGCCATGAGAGAGCGGCCCGCGCCGATTCCTTCATCACGTCCCCGAGCTGCCCGGTCAGGGTGAGCGAACCGGCACCGGCCATACGAGACGCTTCGATGAACAGGACCTCCCCGCCGGCTGGAGTCCAGGCGAGCCCGATCGCGACGCCAGGGTTCTTGGTGCGCTCCTCCATTTCCTCATCGAGGAATTTCGGCGCTCCCAACATCTCGACGACGACTGCGGAGGTGATCTCGATTGGCGATTCGTTGCCTTCAGCCCGTCGCCGGGCGACCTTTCGGCAGAGAGCACCGATCTCCCGCTCGAGGTTTCGTACGCCTGCTTCGCGTGTGTATCCGCGGATCACCTGGCGCAGCGCGTCGGGCGTGAAGCGGATGTACTCCGCAGTCAGTCCATGGTTCTTCACCTGCTTTTCAACCAGGTGATCGGTCGCAATATTCAGCTTCTCCTCTTCGGTGTAGCCGGCGATTTCCAGCACTTCCATACGATCTTTGAGCGCGGGGGGAACGGGGTCGAGGATGTTCGCCGTGGTGATGAAGAGCACTTCAGACAGGTCGAACGGCACGTCGAGGTAATGGTCGCGGAACGTGTTGTTCTGTTCCGGATCCAGCACCTCCAGCAGCGCAGACGACGGATCGCCGCGGAAATCCGACCCGAGCTTGTCGACTTCGTCGAGGATGAACACCGGGTTTTTCGATTCAGCGCGGCGGAGCCCTTGGATAATCTGGCCCGGCAGCGCGCCGATGTAGGTCCGCCGATGACCGCGGATTTCCGCTTCGTCGCGCATGCCTCCCAAGGACACGCGCACGAATTTTCGACCGAGCGATTGCGCGATCGAGCGCGCGAGGGATGTCTTGCCGACGCCGGGCGGCCCGACGAAGCAGAGAATGGGACCCTTGACGTCGCGGTTCAGCTTGCGTACGGCAAGATACTCGAGAATCCGATCCTTGGCCTTCTCGAGGCCAGAGTGATCCGCATCCAGGACGCTCTTGGTGAGAGGCAGGTCGATCACCTCGTCAGTGCGCTTGTTCCATGGCAACGCGACCAGCCAATCGAGATAGGTGCGCGAAACGGTGTACTCCGCTGCGGCAACCGGCATCTTCGACAACCGATCGAGCTCGCGGAGCGCCTCTTTCTTGACCGGCTCGGGCATGCCCACAGCCTCGATTTTGTCGGCGAGCTCCTCAATCTCTTTCGTTTGATCGTCGCCTTCGCCGAGCTCCTTCTGAATCGCCTTCATCTGCTCGCGCAGGAAATACTCGCGCTGGTTCTTGCCGACTTCGGATTGCACCTGGGACTGGATCTTCGACCCCAGCTCCAAGACCTCCAGCTCTTTGATGAGGATCCGGTTCAGGTTGTCCATCCTCGCGCGGATGTCCAACGTCTCGAGCACTTCCTGCTTCACCGCCGTGCTGATCGTGGACAGAGACGAGGCGATGAAGTCGGCCAGACGCCCAGGCTCCGTGATGTTGGTCGCAAGAGTCTGCAGATCGTCCGACAGGAGCGGCGACAACGACACGACCTGCTGGAAGTTCGTTTTGATGTTGCGCGCCAAGGCGTCGATTTCGAGCCGATCCCGTTCGTTGCTGTCTTCGGCGGCCGCCTGCACGCGGGCGCGGAGATAGGGATGTGTCGCGACGACCTGCTCGAGCGTCAAGCGAGCCAGCCCTTGAACGATGAGCCGCAGGCTGCCATCGGGAAGCTTGAACATCTTGTGGATGTGGGTCGCCGTGCCGACCGTGTAGAGATCGGCCTGCCCCGGCTCCTCGACAGACGCGTCACGCTGTGTGAAGACGGCGATCAGCTTCCCGTTGCCGATGGCGTCGTCGATCAGCCGGACGGAGCTCTCGCGGGCGACCGCGAGAGGCATGAAGGAATTCGGAAAGAGGACCGTTTCACGCAACGGCAGGATTGGCAGCTCGGGTGGAATCGACAGCGGCCGTTCGCCGTTCGAGACGTCCTCGTCCTTGAGGTTCTCGATTTCGTCGCTCATGGCGACCTCATTATAGGGACTTGGTGGCCCGCAATCTGGTCTGACTGCTTCAGACACCCAAGCCGAACCGTGCACGCTGAAATTGTCGCTTGCGGAAAGGAGTGGGCCCCGCCGTCGGCGGCGGAGCCCATTCGAGTGCCCGGGAGGGTCACCGGTTTCAGACCGGGGGACGTTACATGTCGAGGAAGAGGGAGGCCGTGCCGCGCCGTTGAGCGAGATGCCGCTCCCGCTGCTCCGCGTTCTCCTTGGCTTCCTCGCAGTCCTTGCATCGAACGGCGAAGGGAAGCGCCCGGAGGCGTTTCTCGGCGATTTCTTCACCGCACTCGAAGCAATACCCGTAGTCGCCTTGCTCGAGACGACCCAACGCGTCGTTCACCTTGTTGAGCGTCTCGGCCTTCATCTGGATGAGCGCAAGCTCGATATCTTCCTGAATGTCGGCCTCGGAACTCTCGACCGCATCCAAGACCTCGTTCTGCTTGACACCCCAACTTCCTTCGGCCCGAACGTCGCGCATCTTGTCCTGAACTTCTGCCTGCAGTTCGATTCGGCGCTCTACAAGCATCTTCTTGAGCTCTGTATAACGCGACCGAGCCATTCTCGCCCCGTCCGCTTTTTGGTTGTCCTTCATCACCGCCATAACCGCCCCCTTGTCTGCCCTAGTGGGCGCGACGACTTGTAGCGCATGCCGCTATGCAAGTCTATTGCCGGCCTAGGACTCAGAACTCAAATCCTCTGAAAACCTGATTTTCGGAGGGTTTCGCTGGGCCAACAGTCCCCGGCCCCTCCGAGTGGTTCCATTCCCGAGCGAGTTTCTTCATTCGAGCTGGCCTGATAAACACTCTATCCAAACGATTTAAACAGCGACGGCTAACAGATTTCTCAACCGTCTGCGAACGTTCACTGCGTTAGACGCCCCGTGTGCCGAAGCGGTTCGGACGATTACAAAACTGCCTGTCCGTTCTAGGAGACGATGGACATGTGGCAAAAAGTGGCGACCTGTGGCGGGGCTGCAGCTGTACAGGATTGTAAGTTCGAACAGATTCGTAAGTAGAGTCGGGACTCCTTGCGGCCTACTGGATTCGGCTGTCCCTGAGAGGTGCGTTCAGGGCGACCCCGCGCTCGATGAGAAGGCGGGCGCTGCGGCGGCTGCCGGTTCTGAGCCACTTTTCATAGAGCCTCAGCAGGTCCGCATCGGAGCTGCCGACCGTGCGCTCGCTCACTTCCGAGAGGACGTCAACGAAGGTCACGAATTTGTCCGACAGCTCGGCGAAGACGGGGGCGCGGGTGTCGGTGCCGCAGCGGCTGAGGGCGTTGTACGCATACCCGCCAACGCTGACGTAGTAGTCCACGTCGACGAGCTTCCGGCGCAACGAGTCGGAGAAGAAGCCGGAAACGAACAACGAGACGTCACCGATCTGTTTGAGCGTGGCGCGTCGCTTGGAGCCGCCCGATTCGAGCGCCGTTGCAAGCTTCAGCGCGAGAGGTTCGATATCGTGTTCGGCGGAATGGCGAAGAAACGAGACGAGCAGGTGGACGACATACCAGGCCGTCAGATCTCCGACCCGGACCTGTTGATGGGCGAGTGCGCCCTCGACCAGTTCTTTGAAATACTCGAGAGCTGATTCACGACGGAGTGTCGGGTCGCTCATCGTCGCTGCGCCACCACCCGCGATGCCTCTTGAGGCCGCACAGCCCCTCTTGCAAGCGGCGTTCCTCGAACCCTCAGGATCGCCGCGGTAATTGTACAATGACGATTCTGTGGTTTGTCCTCTGTGCGGTCAACGCAAGGCACGCCGGGCGTGCCCAGCGCTCGGGAAGCAGATCTGTGCAGTTTGCTGCGGGACCAAACGGCTCGTTGAAATCCGCTGCCCGACCGATTGCAGCTACCTGGCGACCGCGCGCGAACATCCTCCGGCAGTTGCAGTCCGGCAACAACAGCGGGACGTCGGTGTCGTCCTGCGATTCATCCGCGATCTCGATGAGCGTCAATCCCGTCTCTTCCTCCTCATCGTGACATTCCTGGTCCGCTACGAGCCACCCGAGCTTCACGCCATCATCGATCAGGATGTGATCGAGGCAAGCGCGGCCATCGCCGCGACCTTTGAAACGGCAGCGCGCGGAGTCATTTATGAGCATCGACCCGCGTCACTGTCGGCCGAACGTCTGGCGACCGAATTGAAGAAGATGCTCGCCGAAGCGGGCGAGCAAGGCGGCGCCACTTTCCGTCGAGATGCAGCCGTCGTGCTGCGCCGCGTCGAAACCGCCGCGCGCGAAGCCACCCAGAGCGGCGCCGGCCGTCGCGCGTTTCTGGATTTGGCGGGGCGCGTGACGTCTCCCAAGCGCTCTGACGGCACAGAATCGGGCGAGGTGGATCGGGCGCCGCGGGTCATCATCCCGTAGGCAGCTGCGCTCGAATCTGATAGTCTGAAGATTTGGTGCGGGGGTCATGGGGCCGTCGATCACGACGGGACACCGATGACCGAAAGATGACCGGATTGAGAGAGGTATCAGTATGGCCAAGCGCTGCGAGCTTTGCGGAAAGGGCCCAGTCGTCGGCCGTCAGGTGAGCCACGCGCACAACGTGAGCTCGCGGCGGTTCGAACCGAATCTTCAAACAGTGCGAGCGATGATCGGCAGCGGCGTCAAGCGCATCCGCGTCTGCACCCGGTGCCTGCGATCTGGAAAAGTCGTGAAAGCGGCGTAGATGATCACCACCGTTTCCAGCCCGGACGCCCCACAGGCGGTTGGACCGTACTCCCAGGCAGTTCGCGCGGGCGGTTTGCTCTTCGTGGCGGGTCAGATCGCGCTCGACCCGAGCGGTCTCCTGGTCGAGGGCGACGTCACGGTTCAGGCGCGGCGCGTTCTCGACAACATCGGTGCTCTTCTCAAGGCGGGCGGTCTGACGTTCGCCGATGTCGTTCGGACGACGGTGTACCTGGCCGAGATGAACGACCTGGCCGCCATGAATCAGATCTACGGCGCATATTTTTCGGCACCGTATCCTACGCGTGCGACCGTTCAGGTCGCTCGTCTGCCGAGAGACGTCCGGATCGAAATCGACGCGATCGCGGCGTATTAGGGATTGAACCAGATCGCTATCCGGCCCGTCCAGCCCGTTCGACCCCCAGCACACCGTCGACAGCGCGCAGCGATTTGATCACCTTTTCGAGGTGCTTGAGATCGCTGATCTCGACGGTCATGTCGATACGCGCACGATCTTCGTCGGTTCTCGCCTCCATGTTCTTGATGTTGGTGTTGATGTCGGCGACGCGGGCGCTGACCGCAGCGAGCAGGCCCTTCCGATCTTCGACCTCCATGGTCAGCTTGACTGTGTAGCGGGATTCTTCGCTGCCCTTGTCCCATTCGACGTCGATGCGTCGCTCGGGATCGTAGAGCAGGTTCACGACATTCGGACATGTTGCGGAATGCACCGATACGCCTTTTCCGCGGGTGATGTAGCCGACAATCTTTTCACCGCGGATTGGATTGCAGCAGCGGGCACGGAACACGAGCAGGTCGTCGAAACCACGAACCTTGATCTTTTCCTCGCCGGCTCCGAGCACCCGCTTGACCGCGGCGGTGACGACCCCCTCGGGCGGCTTCTCTCGAAGCCGGTCCACCGGAACCAGCTTGACCAGCACCTGTTTCGACGCGACCTTGCCATAGCCGATGGCCGCGAACAGTTCGTCAGCCTTCTGGGCGTTGAAATCGGCCAGAGTCTTGGCGAACGCGTCACTCTCGATCAGCGTCCGTGGATTCAGGTCGTAGCGTCGCGCTTCCTTTTCGAACACCTTGCGCCCGACTTCAATCGCGCGCGTCTTTTCTTCCGATCGAATGAGATGTTTGATCTTGTAGCGGGCGTGTGACGTCACCACCACGTTCAGCCAGTCACGACTTGGCTTGTGACCCGCCTGGGTGATGATCTCCACGATGTCGCCGTTCTTCAGCAGCGTGCGGAGCGGCACCATCTTGCCATTGACGCGCGCGCCAACGCATTGATGTCCGACGTCCGTGTGGATCGAGTACGCGAAATCGATGGGCGTTGCGCCGCGCGGAAATGCCTTCACCAGCCCTTTCGGTGTGAAGGTATAGACCTCTTCCGGATAGAGCTCGATTTTCAGGTTCTGGATGAACTCCTGAGGATCGCGAAGGTCTTGCTGGTACTCGAGGAGCTGGCGCATCCACTGGAAATAGCGCTCGTCACGCTGATCGCCGACTCGACCTTCCTTGTACTTCCAGTGCGCCGCGATGCCCTCTTCAGCCATCCGGTGCATTTCAATGGTCCGAATCTGCACCTCGAAGGGCGTGCCATGCTCGCTGATCACCGACGTATGCAACGACTGATAGCCGTTGGGCCTCGGCATGGCGATGAAGTCCTTGATTCGTCCCGGCACGGGCGACCACGTCTGGTGGATGATTCCGAGCGCGGCGTAGCAGTCCTTGACGCTTTCGGTCACGATGCGCAGCGCGACGAAGTCGTAGACTTGATCGAGGTCGATCTTCTGGCGCTTCAGCTTCTGGTTGATGCTATAGAGGCGCTTGATGCGGCCGTCGATCGTCAGGACGGGCACTTGCGCGCCGTGTAACTTCGCAGAGATGGTGTTCTTCAGCTCTTCGCTGATCCCCTCGCTCACACGCCGCTTGGCATCGACTTTGATCCTGAGTGCTTCGTACGCCTGCGGCTCCAAATATCGGAAAGACAGCTCTTCGAGCTCGTTCTTGACCTTGCTCATCCCCAATCGGTTGGCGATCGGCGCATAGATGTCACGGGTCTCCTGCGCGATCATGAGGCGACGCTCTTCCGGCAGGTGCTTGAGCGTGCGCATGTTGTGCAAACGATCGGCAAGCTTCACGACAACGACACGAATGTCGTCGACCATTGCCAGCAGCATCTTCCGGAAGTTCTCGGCCTGGCGCTGCTCGCTCGACGAGAACGGGATCGCGCTGATTTTCGTGACCCCTTCAACGACGTGCGCCACGGCCGGACCGAACAGTTGCTCGATCCGCTCGATGGAGGTGAGCGTGTCCTCGACCACGTCGTGGAGGAGCCCGGCCGCAATCGCCACCGCGTCGAGCTTCATGTCGGCGAGCAGGTCCGCCACGGCAAGAGGGTGAATCAGGTAGGGCTCTCCCGAATGACGGACCTGACCGCGGTGCTCGTATGCCGAGAACACGTAAGCCCGCCTCAACAGTTCGACGTCAGCTTCGGGCGCGTACGCCCGAACTTTCTCGAGGAGGTCCTCGAAGCGAATCATGGAAATCGGTGTCTAATGAGTTGTTGGATGTCTCTTTCCCATCATAGGGACGTGCCAGCACGGCTGCAAGGCCGGGGGCAGTTTGGCGGGGGATGGCCGTTCTTGACTTGGCTTTTTTCGGTTCACTATACTGGCGCTCCTCGCTGAACGGCTACGACCCCGACGGTGAGAGCTCGACTCACCGCACTATGACACGAAGGATTGAACCATGCTGACTTGCGGTCACAACGGAGACGCAATGCGGATGTTTTCAGGAGCGTCGTTGACCGCTCTTGTGACAATCGCCCTGGCAACGGTCGGTTGCGGCCAAATGGGTGAATTGAGAGCCAAGAAGGCCTTCAAGGAGGCCAACCAGGCCTACGCGGCGCAGGATTACAAGAAATCGGCCGAACTCTACGAAGAGACGATTCAGGCCGACCCTAATCTGGGTCTCGTTGGTCCTGCCGCCTACTTCTACCTCGGAAACAGCTACGATAACCAGTACAAACCGAGCCGTCAGGGCGAGGCCGACAACGACGCGTTGCTGGCCAAAGCGGTGGAGAATTATCAAACCGCTGCCGAGAAACTCTCCGCGTCGGACAAGCCGGAGGACAAGAAGCTCGGTCAGCTCGCGCTGGATTTCCTTGTGGCAGCCTACGGCCCTGACAAGATGAACGATCCGGCGAAGGCCGAGCCGGTCGTCCAGCGGATGATTCAGCTGGACCCGTCCGATCCGGCGAATTACTTCAAATTGGCGACGATTTACGAGAACGCCGGCGCCTACGACAACGCCGAGGACATTCTGCTCAAGGCCAAGGAAGCCCGGCCAAACGATCCAACGGTCTATACCACGCTGGCCAGCTATTACAACCGTCAGGGCCAGTTCGAAAAGACGATCACCGCCCTTCAGGAGCGGGCGGCGAAAGAACCGAACAACCCGGAGGCGTTCCAGACGCTCGCCGTCTTCTACTGGGACAAGGCATTCCGCGATGCTCGGCTGAAGGAAAACGAGAAGAAGGACTTCGTGCAGAAAGGCATCGTCGCCGTCGACAAGGGATTGCAGATCAAGCCCGACTACATCGATGCGCTCGTCTACAAGAACCTCTTGCTGCGCTTGCAGGCCAATACCGAGAAGGATCCCTCCAAGCAGCAGGCCTTGCTGAAGGAAGCCAATGAACTGCGCGACAAGGCGGAGGACCTGCGAAAGAAGAAGGCTTCGGGCGTTGGGACGTAACGACGTCTGACGACGCATCTTCAACGAATTGGATCGCCAGGCCGCGGGAAGTCCCCGCGGCCTTTTTTTTCCGAAGCGTTACATCTAGCGCGATAAAATCCCCCTTGAAATTTCCGTTCAAGCATCCCGTTCAGTAGGAGAACCCCATGAATCGCATGAAGAGATGGCGGCTGGTGTGTGCGATCTGGGCCGTCGTTGCCGTCGTCATCACGGGCGCACCACGGCTCGAGGCGCAATCGACCACCGAGGGCGCAATCGGCGGCTCCGTCTCGGACCAATTGAAGGCGGTGCTGCCCGGAGTCAGCATCACGGTTCGGAACCTCTCGACGAACAGCACCGCGGAATCCGTTACCGATACCACGGGGCGTTTCCTGGTCATGCGCCTGCAGCCCGGCGTCTACGTCGTCACAGCCTCGCTCGACGGGTTCGCTCCCTTCAAGCAGGAAAACGTCGTTGTCGAGGTCGGCCGCGTGACGTCCTTGGACATGTCCCTGGGAATTGCTGGGCAGGCAGAAACGGTCGTCGTGACCGGGCAGAGCCCGATCATCAACACCGAGCTGTCAGACTTCTCGACGAACATCGAATCAGACAGCGATCGCGAACCTCCCGACCAATACTCGACGCTGGTCGACGTTCGCCTTGATGACTCCCGGCGCCGCGCCTGACGGGAATTTCGGTCTCGTGAGCTTCAGGGGTATTTCCGGACTGCTGAACAACAACACGGTCGACGGCGGCGACAACACCCAGGCGTTCTTCTCCGAGGAGCGAGGACGGACCCGCCTGGCCTATTCGGTGAGCGCCGACGCCGTCCGGGAGTTCCAGGTCACCACGTCGAACTATTCAGCCGAGTACGGGCGGGCGGCTGGTGGGGTCGTCAATGCCGTGACCAAGAGCGGCACTAACCAGTTTCACGGCTCCGGCTTCTACTTCATTCGCGACAACAATTGGGGGGCGACGAACCCATTCCAGACCCAAACGGTGTCGGTGAACGGCGTGTTCACCCAGCAGCCCTTTAAACCCGAGGACCGCCGGCAGCAGTTCGGTGCCACCATCGGCGGACCCATCGCGAAGGACAAGCTGTTCTTCTTCTTCAGCTACGACGAACAGAATCGCAACTTTCCTGGCATTGCAGCACCGAGCAACGCCAACGCGTTCTTCGCTCCCTTCAGCGCGGCAGAGCAGGCCACATTCGCTCAGCGGGGGATTACTGCCGCGCAGCAGGCCGAAGGCATCACCTTCCTCCAGAGTCTGACCGGCGTCGTGGCCCGTGACGGCGACCAGCGGCTGTTCCTGCCAAAGATCGATTGGAGCATCAACAGCAATCACTCGCTGGCCGTCGGCTACAACAACCTGCGCTGGAACTCACTGGCTGGCGTCCAGACGGCGGCGGTCGTGTTTCGCGGGCTCGAAAGCTGGGGTGACGACGGTGTGAACGGCGATTGGGTGACGGCGCGCCTGACGTCGATCTTCGGCTCGCGCATGACCAACGAGATTCGCTTCCAGTGGGGCCGCGACTTCGAGTTCCAGCGAAGTCAGCCCTCGATTCCCGGTGCACCCGTCTCTGCCAGCGGACAGACACCGCAGACCGAAATCCAAGGAGCAGCCGGGATCACATTCGGCAAGCCCGATTTTCTCGAACGCCGCTCTTACCCCGACGAGCGGCGCACACAGATCGTCGATACCGTCACGCTTGTCAAGGGCGCGCACTCGCTCAAGTTCGGTGGGGAAATCAATCATGTCTCCGACGTGCTCGATAACCTGTTCCGCGAGGGCGGCGCGTACATCTATAGCAGCCGAGTCGATTTCATCAGCGATTTCATCACCAACACCAAGACCAGCAATCCGCCAACGCGTTTCTACAGCAGCTTCAACCAGGGGACCGGGCCGACGTCGTTCTCCTTTTCTACCGATGATTACGCAGCCTTCATCCAGGATTCATGGCACGCGAATTCACGCCTGACGCTCAATCTCGGCCTGCGTTACGACTACGAACGCATGCCGGATCCACAGATTCCGAATCCGCTTCTGCCCGCGCAGTCGATCTTCCCCACCGACAAGGACAACTGGGGACCGCGAATCGGTGCGGCCTGGAATCTCAGAGGCGATGGCAATAGCGTCCTCCGAGGAGGGTACAGAATCTTCTACGGCCGGATCATCAACTCGACGATCTCCAACGCCATTACCAACGTCGGCACGGCCGCGGGGCAGGTCCAGCTGACGTTCCTGCCCAACCAAGGCGGCCCCGCGTACCCCAACATACTCGCCAGTGCATCAGGAACGCCGGTCAGGCCGGACGTCGTGGTCTTCGCGAATGACACGCAGAACCCGCTGGTTTACGAGTACGACGCCGTGTTCGAACATCGCCTTGCGACAAATACGATGGTGTCGGTGTCGTACGTCGGAAGCGCGGGGCGCAACCTCCCTCTCTTCATCGATACGAACCTGCCCCTATCGTCCGGCGCCGTGACCTATCGCGCAAACGGGGGGCCACTCGACGCTCAATTGCTGTCGATGCCAGTCTTTACAGGGGCGCGACCGAATGCCAACTTCGGCCGGATCACGACGATTTCACATATCGTCGAGTCGCGCTACGACGCACTCGTCCTGCAGTTCAATCGGCGACTGACGGGCGGGCTGCAGTTTCAAGCGAGCTACACCGAAGCGCGCGCCACGGACAATGGGCAAACCTCTCAGACGTTCACTTCGGCGAACAACGTCCTCAACCCCTTCGACCTCGGGCTCGAGGACGGGACATCCAACTTCGAGATCAAGCATCGCTTCACGGCGAACGCCATCTGGAACCCCAGGACACGGGCCAACACCGGCACACTGCATGGCATTGTCGACGGCTTCATGATCTCGCCGACGATATCGATCACGTCAGGCGTTCCTTACACGGGCACGTTGACCGGTAACACGCCCGTTGCCGGACGAATATCGACCGGCGTCCTGGGCGCCGGCGGCTCGAACCGGCTGCCCTCGATTCCACGCAACGCGTTCAGCCTGCCGACCACGGCGAACGTCGACCTGCGGATCTCACGTGCATTCTCGGTTGGCGGAGACCAGCGGATCGAGGTCATCGGCGACATTTTCAATCTGTTCAATCGCCTCAACCACACGGCCGTGCAAAACCAGATGTACACCGTCGGCGGCGCCGCGGCCTCGCCAACGCTGGAATACATCCAAACGTTCTCATCGCTCACCAACGCCAATAGCAACTACTTCGTATTTACTCCACGTCAGCTGCAATTGGCGCTTCGCTATACTTTCTAAGGCTTCGTCGGCCCGGGACGAGGATCGTCCCGGGCCGTCTGCCGATTCTCTACGCGGCCCCGACCCGCTCCAACCAGATCGTGCTTGCAGAGCTCGAGCTCTATCAGGACCAACTGCTTTCAATAAGACAAGATGCTGAAGGACTGACCTCGGCCCTCACCGACGCGCAGTTCAATTGGCGGCCCGCTCCAGAGCGCTGGTCCATGGCCGAGTGCTTCGACCACTTGAACGTCACAGCCGGACTGTTCATCCCGGAAATGGAACGCGCGATGGCCGAGGCACGATCCCGAGGACTTCGCAGCGACGGGCCTTTCGCGTATTCGGTCCTCGAGCGTCTCTTCCTGAGGTTCAGCGAGCCGCCTCCCAAGGTCCGCTTCCGGGCTCCCCGGTCGTTCAGGCCCTCGGCCGACAAGCGTCTCGCCGACGTGCGACAGACGTTTTTTGAATGGCAGGATCGAATCGGCGATCGGTTGCGTGAGGCAGACGGTCTGGACTTGCGGCGTGTCCGCCTACGCTCACCAGGCTTTCCGCCGCTTCGATGGAGCCTCGGCATGACCTTCGCGATCACACTCGCGCACGAACGGCGGCACATCTGGCAGGCCCGTCAGGTCAGGAACGATCCACGGTTCCCTCAATAACGAGCAACAAAAAAGGGCCGCCCCTAATCCGGAGCGGCCCCAATCTCGTTTGCTTTTGGTTCCGTTCTAACTCGAACGTCCAGCCTTTCTTAGTCGCCCGCTGCCTTCCTCATGCCATCCGTGACGATGCCGACTTTCTCGACGCCGGCGCCTTTTGCGGCGTCGATGACTTCGATGATGTCCTTGTATCGAAGCGATCCGGCCGCCCAGATGAACATGTTCTTGTCCTTGCGCTGCTCGTAGATGCTGCGAAGCCGCTCCTCGAGCTGCGGAATCGTCACATCCTGTTTGTTGACCGAGATGCGCCGGTCGGCCGTAAACTCGACCATGATCTGGCTGACATCGGGAGTGATGTCGCTCGATTTCTTGGTCTCGGCTGGAAGGTTGATGTCGACGCCCTTCTGAGTGAGCGGTAAAGCTGCCATGAAAATCACGAGCAAGACCAGGAGGACGTCAATCAGCGGCGTGACGTTCATGTCACAGCTGGTCTGCAGGGCTTCGCCCTTGACGACCTTCTCTGCACCGAGGTGATGGCGAGCATGAGCCATGGCTACTGCCCTCCCGCCGCTGAACCGGGGCCCTTCTTGCGCTCCGTGATGAGTCCGATGTCCTCGATGCCAGCCTGACGCAGCTGATCCATCGCCGACATCACCGCGCTGTACTCGACTTCTTCGTCAGCCTTGATCAGCACGATCTTTTCGGCTTTGTTCTCGAGCAGCTCGTTGACTCTCGTGGCCAACTCGCCTTCGTTCACGAGCTTGGCGTTGAGGTAGGTCTGCTTATTGGCGGCAATCGCAATCACCGTCTGGCCTTGCTGCTCCGGCTTATCCACCGTGTTGCCGGCCGTGGGGAGCCTCACGCTGACGCCTTGCTGCAGCATCGGGGCGACGAGCATCATGATGATCAGCAGCACCAGCATGACGTCCACAAGAGGCGTCACGTTGATATCGGCCTTGATCCCGCCTTTTGAGCTGCCAACATCCATCGACATAACAAAACTCCGGGTTCAGGGTTCACGATCCGACGACCGCGCTAGGCCGTCTTCCTCACAAAGTAGTCAACCAGCTCGGACGAGGAATTGTCCATCTCCACGTTGAAGTATTCGATGCGAGCGGTCAGATAGTTGTAGATCCACACCGCGGGGATGGCGACGACCAGGCCGAGGGCGGTTTCGACCAGCGCCTCCGAGATACCGATCGAGACGGCGCCGATACCGGCCGAACCGCTCGCACCAATGCCCTGGAACGCGTTGATGACGCCGACGACCGTGCCGAGCAGTCCGACGAACGGGGCTGTGGAGCCGATCGTCGCCAGCGCCGAGACGCCCTTCTTGAGATCCGAGGCGGTCAGCGCCGAGGCGCGCTGCACGGAACGGCGGACGGTGTCCATCAGGTCTTCACGACTCAGCCCGCCACCGCTCTCCTGCTGAAACTGGTATTCCTGCAGGCCTGCAAGCACGACCTTTGCAAGGTGGCTATACCGATAGTTCTTGGAGGTGGAAATCGCGATTGCGTCCTTCAACCGTCCCTCTTTCAGGTGCTTGGCCACCTGCGGCGCGTAGAGCTTCGACTGATTGCGCGCCTGCTGGTAGGTGAAGAACCGTTCGATTCCGACGCCGAGCGACCACATCGACATGATCAGAAGTACTAAGGCCACGAACTTGGCCACGTATCCCATCGTCGTCCACATTGCCATTAAATCCACGATCCACCCTCCATCCAGGTTGCGGGAGCCAACCAAAGGTCGGACCCACGGTCTCGTAGAGCACGGTCTGCCGACCGTCCCCTACCACGATTACAGCGAGTTCATTGCAGCGTGAAGTTGACGGTGACCGTCATGATCACAGGTACGGGTTGGCCGTTGAGCGTCGTCGGTGTGAATTCCCATTCGCGCACGGCGTCGAGTGCGGCAGCGTCCAGGAGCGGGATCGAGCGGAGGACCTTGGCGTCTTGCACCTTGCCGTTGGGCCCAATAGTGGCTTCGATGATGACCACGCCCTGCACGCGCGCCGACTGCGCGATCGGCGGATAGACCGGTTTCTTGTCCTTGATCTTGGTTGGCTGCTTGATGTTGCCGCCGACACGCACCGGCGCAGGCGGCGGCGGCGGCGGTGGTGGTGGTGGCGCTTCTGCCAGACCGCCGATAATTCCACCGGCCACACCGCCCACGACCCCACCCTCGACACCGCCGACCGCACCTTTCACCCCGGCCTCGATCCCGGTCTCCGGCTTGATCTCGCGCGGCGCCTCAACCGGCGCAGCCGCCGGGTTGACGTCCATCACGGGTTTCGGCGCGGCAACCTGGGCTGGGGGAGGGGGTGGTGGCGGCGGCGGCGGGGGTGGCGGCGGCGGAGCCGCGACAAATGCCATCATCGCCGGGGGAGTCGGGAGAACATCGGCGGCCATCAGCGGAATGATGATGACAGCCATGATGATCGCCGCGTGGGCCAGGATCGACACCGGAACCGTGTACCACTTTCTGCTGCCCACTTTGACCGACGGATTAACCACGTCGCCGAACATGTCACGTGGCACAGTGTCTCCTCCTCAGCTCGACGGTCTACACGGCGAAAGAGCGCCGATTATAGTCAGACCAAAAAATGAGTGTCAACGAACGTTTCTAACAAACTTTAGACACCAAGTTCGTCGAAATGGGCCAACCCGGCCGAAGTCTGACAAGGCGGGGATTAGTCACGCCTTGACCGAGCCAATGCGCATCCCGTAGAACGACCGCCAGACGAAAATCATCGAAAGTGCAAAGAAAATGGCGGCCAGGCTGTGACTCAGCCCCGAGCCCGCCTCGCGAGTGAGGTTGATCGAAAGCTCCACCGCCAGCAGTCCGAACAGGGTGGTGAACTTGATGACCGGGTTCATCGCCACCGATGAGGTGTCTTTGAAAGGGTCCCCGACCGTATCGCCCACAACCGTGGCCGCGTGGAGCGCGGTGCCCTTAGCCTTGAGCTCGACCTCGACGACTTTCTTGGCGTTGTCCCAGGCGCCGCCCGCGTTGGCCATGAAGATGGCCTGGAACAGTCCGAACAGCGCGATCGAGAATCAGGTAGCCAATGAAGAAATACGGCTCGAGGAATGCGAAGGCCAGCGTCGAAAAAAACACGGTAAAGAAAATGTTGATCATCCCGCGCTGGGCGTACAGGGTGCAGATTTCGACGACCTTCTTGCTGTCGGCGACCGACGCCTTTTCGACCCCCTCGAGGCGGATATTCGCCTTGATGAACTCCACCGCTCGATACGCGCCCGTGCTCACCGCCTGGGTCGCCGCGCCGGTGAACCAGTAGATCACCGCGCCGCCGGTGATGAGCCCAAGTAGGAAAGGGGAGTGCAGGAGCGAGAGCTTGTCGAGGTTTTCAGTGAAACCGGCAGTCAGCAACACGATGATGGAGAAGGTCATCGTGGTGGCGCCAACGACTGCCGTACCAATCAGCACCGGCTTGGCGGTCGCCTTGAACGTATTCCCGGCGCCGTCGTTCTCCTCGAGCAGCTCCTTGGCGCGATCAAAACGCACGTCGAAGCCGTGCTGACGCTTGAGGGTCTCCTTCACTCCGGGAATCTGCTCGATCACCGACAGCTCGAAGACCGACTGAGCGTTGTCGGTGACAGGTCCATAGGAATCGACGGCGATCGTCACGGGCCCCATGCCGAGAAACCCGAATGCCACCAGACCGAACGCGAACACCGGAGCGGCCGGTGCCAGCATGAGCTCCGAGAACCCGAACGTGCTGACGTAGTAGGCAGCGCCCATGAGAGTGACGATGCTCAACCCCAGCCAGTAGGCACTGAAGTTGCCGGCGACGAAGCCGGAGAGAATGTTCAGCGACGGACCGCCCTCACGTGACGAGGTGACCACTTCCTTCACGTGGCCCGATTCGACCGATGTGAACACCTTCACGAATTCCGGAATGATCGCGCCCGCGAGCGTCCCGCAGGTGATGACCGTCGACAGCTTCCACCACAGCGTGCCGTCGCCAAGATCGGGAATCAGCAGATACGAAACACCGTAGGTGATGGCGACCGAGATGAACGACGTCAGCCAGACGAGCCAGGTCAGCGGCGTCTCGAAATTCATCTCGTCGGCGTTCTGAAAGCGGCTCTTGGCAATCGCGTCGTTGACGAAGTAAGAGAGGCCGCTGGCAATGATCATCATGATGCGCATCATGAAGATCCAGACGAGGAGCTGCACCTTGACGCGCGGATCGGGTACGGCCAGCGACAGGATGAACGTGATCAGCGCCACGCCGGTGACGCCGTAGGTTTCAAACCCGTCCGCGCTCGGCCCGACGGAGTCGCCGGCATTGTCGCCCGTGCAGTCGGCAATCACCCCAGGATTCCTCGCATCGTCTTCCTTGATGTTGAACACGATCTTCATCAAGTCAGAACCGATGTCGGCGATCTTCGTGAAAATGCCGCCTGCGATTCGCAGCGCCGCTGCACCAAGCGACTCGCCGATCGCGAAGCCGATGAAGCAGGGCCCCGCGTAATCGCCCGGGACGAACAGCAGGATGCACAGCATCATCAGGAGTTCGACGCTGATGAGGAGCATCCCGACGCTCATCCCGGCGCGCAAGGGAATGGCATAAAGAGGAAACGGCTTACCGCGAAGGCTCGCGAAGGCGGCACGCGAGTTTGCGAACGTATTCACACGGATGCCGAACCACGCGACGCCGTAGCTGCCAGCGATACCGATCAGGCTGAAGAGGAGAATGACGGAGAGGGTGAGTCCGATCGGCTTGTTCGGCACCGGGGCCAGCCAGCCATAGTAGGCGCTGATCACCAGCGCAATGAAGACCCACAACAGCAAGATGAACTTGCCTTGAGTCAAGAGATACGTCTTGCAGGTCTCGTAGATGAGCTCGGACACCTCACGCATCGATTCGTGCACGGGCAGGTTCTTCGTCTGCGTGAACACCATCAGCCCGAACAGCAGTCCCAGCGCGCACACCACGAGCCCGCCGGTCAACAGCGTGTGTCCGTCGATCCCACTGAACTCGACCTGCGACAGGTCCGGCAGGACGAGGCTCGCCTCGCCTCCGCCGCGCTCCTGCACGGCCGCGGCCTCCGGCTGAAATGCCGCCGCGACCCTGGGCATTGCGACGATCGACCCCGCCACCCCACTCAGCAAAATTGAGACGGTCAACCGTCCCAGCACTCTCTGAACCACGCTCATCTCACCTCAAACGTTACGTGGGGCTCTGCCCCACACCCCGGCCCACCTGAGGAGCCATCGCTGCAGCGAAGCATCATCCTCCCGGCGAACCCATTCAGATCGAGCACAAAGGCTCGGATTATACTCGGAAGTCCCCGGCGTGGTCGCGCTCGCGCTCACGCAGCATCCGCGACGGGATCGCCATCCCGCCGGTCAGGAAGATACGAATTCCCTCCTCGACCGAGATGTCTGGAAACGTCACGCGGTCACGTTCGCAGATGGCGATGTCGCCGAGATAAAGATGATTCGTCGGCACGTACACGGCGACAAGGCGTTCGGGTCCGCGACCCCGATCCACCGTGAATTCGCGCGTCAGGAATCCCAGCGTGAAACCCCGCTTGGCATCCTCGATCAGCACGACGCGCTTGAACCCGTATTCGTTGTCCGGCGAAAAAGCGACGACAAGCTGCTTGACGGGCGCATAGATCGTTCGAAAGACCGGAACCCGCAGCAGATAGCCTTCGAACCGCTGTAGAAACCGCCTGCCAATCACGTTCCGCGCGACCACGCCGACGAGCACGATGACGACGGCCGTCGAGAACGTTCCGAGACCAGGGATGCGGCGACCCAGCAACCGGTCGTAAAACGGTCTCGTCAGATCGTCGACGACGTTGAACAGCCAGATGAATGCCGCCACGCTGATGAACAGCGGGACGGTCACGAAGAAGCCTGCGATGAAATTGCGTCGCAGCCAATGCATCTACGTGTTCATCCGCCGGCAGCAATGGCCACCAACAGCGCCACGCCGAGGAGAATCCGATACCACGCGAATCCTACGAAGCCGGAGCGCCTGACGAAATTCAGAAACGGTCCGACGACCAAGATCGACGCAATGAACGCGCTCACCAGGCCGATGCCCATCTCGAGCGCCCGATCGGCCGACAAGTGCGGCCGCACGTCGATGAGATCGTGGGCGAACGCCGCCGTCATGGTCGGGATCGCCAGAAAAAACGAAAATTCGGCGGCGGCCGCGCGATCCAGGCCCAGCAGCAAGCCGCCAACCATAGTCGCGCCCGACCGTGAGACGCCCGGGACGAGGGCTAGCACCTGGCAACAACCGATGCCGACCGCGCGCGCAAATGGTGTGTGGGTCGCCTCTTGCACCACCGGTACCGGACGCAGGCGTTCAGCGACCAGCATCACGATGCCGCCGAGGATAAAGGCCACAGCAAATACTCCGGGGGTCTGGTACAAGACGCTTTTCACGAAAGGCGCCAATGCTGCGCCGGCAACGAGTGCCGGAACAGTCGCGGCGGCAACGGCGAGCGCAAACTGTCTCGCTTCGGGACGAGACGTCAGGCCAGCGGCGACGTCCATGAGCTTTGTGCGATACAGCCAAACAACCGCGAGGATCGATCCAAATTGAATGATGACGGTGAACACGCCACCAGGATCGTCGTGTCCGATGAGGCGTCCACCGAGGAGCAGGTGCGCCGTCGAAGAGACCGGCAGAAACTCGGTGATGCCCTGGATGACACCCAGCAGTGCGGCTTGAAGCGAGACCGGCATGGAGCGGTTCAGCTCTGAGCTTTCGGCTCTCCACTAATCAGCTCGAACAACCCGAGCTGAGAGCTGCAACCGATGGCAGCCTTCAGGACGCACGCGCCTTGCGCTGGGGCTTCGATTTGCGGGAAGGCGGCTGTGCAGCCGAGGACGTGCCCGGCGCCGCCGGAGCGGTTGTCACCGCCCGCGTTGCCACCTTCTTGCTCAAGATGACCGCCATCGACGGCGCGATGAACCAGCCGGAGTAGGTCGTGGCCAGCGTGCCGACGAGCATCGTGAAGGCAAAGCCCTTGAGAACTTCACCCCCGAACAGGTACAGCGCCAACACCGCCAGAAACACGGTGCCGGACGTAATCACGGTCCGCGTCAGTGTCTGGTTCAGGCTGGTGTTGATCAAGACGTCGAGGGTATCGCGGCGCTGCGAACGTGAATTCTCCCGTACCCGATCGAAAATCACGATCATGTCGTTCATGGAGTAGCCGACCATGGTGAGCATGGCGGCGATGACGTTGAGCGACATCTCGTAATTGAAGAGCACCATGAAAGTGAGGGTTACGAGCACGTCGTGAAGCGTTGCAGCAATGGACCCCAGCGCGAAGCTCACGCGGAATCGGAAGGCAATGTAGACGGTGATGGCCAGGATCGACAAGATCGTTGCGTACAGGCCCTTCCGCTGTAACTCGGCGCCGACCACAGGGCCGACAATTTCCGTGCTGACCACTTCGAACGTTGGCAAGCCGGCCGCTCGGAGGGAGGAGACCACGCGATTGGAGCCTTCGGACAGATTCGTTCCCTGCTCTATCGTTTGCTGTTGAGGGAGGCGAATCAGGATGCGGTTGTCCAGCGCTTCTCCGTACCGTTGAACGTCCTTGTCGCCGCTAATCGCCTGCCGAACCTGGTCTTCGGACACCGGCGACTCGAATTTGACGATGACGATCGTGCCACCGGTGAACTCGACGCCCATGGGGAAACCGCGTGTCGCCACAGCCGCGACACCCGCGACGACAATCGCCAACGACAGCGCGAAGGCGGGCCATCGCCAGCGAAGGAAGTTGAAGTTCGGGTTCTTGAAAAGGTGCATATGTCGAAGGCTTTCAGCTCCCAGCTAACAGCTGCCAGCTGCCGGCTTCCCGCCAAAAGAGCGGAACCCCTGAAGCTGCATGCCCATAGCTGATCGATTCATATACTGAGCACGGCGACCTGCCTGCGTCCCGAGAGAATCAGCTCAAACAGCGTTTTGGACACGAAAATCGACGTGAACAGATTCGAGATCAACCCAATCGACCAGCGTCACCGCGAAACCGCGGATCGGGCCCGGTCCCGAACTGAAACAGGAACACGCCGACGAAATGAGCGCGGCCACATGTGTGTCGAGCGAGCGTCAGAACACTCGAGCTGAACCCCGCGTTGATCGACGCGCGGACGCCGCGCCCTGCGCGGCGAGCTCCTCTTTGATCCGCTCGAAGATGAGGACGTTCGAATCCACGCCGAGCCCAATGGTCAGAACGAAGCCGGCAATGCCTGGCAACGTCATCACGGCTCCGACATAAGCCATCAGGCCCAGCAGGATCACCAGGTTGAACACGAGCGCGATGACCGCATTCACACCCGAGAGCTTGTAGTACACCAACATGAAGCTGACGATCAGCAGCAGGCCGACGAGCGACGCCGAACACACCCGAACGGATCGAATCCGCCCCCAAGACTCGGACCGATGGTGCGCTCCTCGAGATACGTCAGCGAGGCCGGCAGCGCTCCCGACCGGAGGATGAGCGACAGGTTCGCCACCTCCTCTTGCGTAAAGCTGCCCGTGATTCGGCCTTCGGCCCCGATGCGCGTCTCTATCGTCGCTGCCGACTGGACTCGTCCGTCGAGGACAATCGCCAGCAATCGGCCGATGTTCTCGCCGGTGACTCGGGAAAACTTCGCCGCGCCCTCGTTGTTCAGCGTAAAGCCAACCGCCGGCCGGCTGTTCTCGTCGACCGTCGGCCGCGCGCTGCGGAGCTCCCGGCCGGTGACCGCGGCCACTCTTCGCAGGAGGTAGTACGCAGTTCCGGTGTCGCCGAAGCCTGCAGCGACGCCTGGAAGAACCTCCATCCCCGACGGAACCTGGCCATTCTGAAGCAGCGCTTCTCGCGTCGAAACGGGGCCCTGCTCGACAATCTTCAACTCGAGGAGTCCAGTCGAACGGATGATTTCCTTCGCGCGCTCCACATCGGTGACGCCGGGAAGTTGCACGAGAATCTGATCCCCAGCCTGGCCTTGCTGCGCGATGCTGGGTTCGGTCACGCCCAGCTCGTTGACGCGCCGCTCGATCGTCTGACGCGCCTGCACCACCGCCTCGCTGCGGAGATTCACCTGAATGTTTGGCTTCATGGTGAACGTATAGGTGCCGTTGGTACCCGCACTGCGATCGAAGTTCGTCTGAACCTCGGCGGCGGCCTGTCGGAACGCGGCGTCCTGGTCGGGCTGGACACCTTCCACCCGAAAGTGCGTCGGATCGGGATCGGTTATCGATCCCACCGTCACGCTACGTTTGGCCAACTCCTCACGCAGCCGCTCCATCTGGCTCTCGGTCTCGATCTTCAGCGCATCGTCGGTCTGGACGCGGAGGACCAGATGCACGCCGCCCTTGAGGTCGAGACCCAGTTTCAATTGCCGCTCGATCAACCAGGCCGGCTGCGTGATGCCGTATCGCGCTGCCACAATCGGATAGACACCCACACTGCCAAAGATGACGAGGACGGCAAGAACCGTAAGGGCTTTCCAACGCAAGATTAGACATATGCTCGTCCCGGGGCTGGTCCTCTGCCGCGATTACTGACTCGCTCGCTCGCCGACCGCTTCCTGTACCGGCTCCTGTCCTTGATAGCCGCCGATGGCCGCCTTCGCCACCTCGATGCGCACCTTGTCAGCCACCTGAAGTTGCACACTTTGATCGCCAAGCCGGGTGATCTGGCCGTAGATGCCACCGGTCGTGACGACGCGATCGTTGACCTTCAGATGATCGAGGAATTGCTGAACCTTCTGCTGCTTGCGCTTCATCGGCAACAAGATGATGAAGTAGAAAATCGCCAGGACGATCGCGAACGGAACAAATTGCACCCAGAGAGCGCTCCCGTCCGGAGGAGCGCCCATGGCAAACACGCGGCCGACGTCCAGCATCATTGATGATTGTACGGCTCGCTAATCGGCGGCTTGGCGGGACAAGGCCTCGTGGAATTCCAGCCTGAAACTTTCGAACCGCCCAAACACTATAGCGTCCCTAATCCGACGCATGGTGTCAAGGTAAAAGTGCAGGTTATGCAACGTGTTAAGGGTAGCAGCGTTGATCTCGCCAGCGACAAACAAGTGCCGCAAATACGCCCTCGAATACGTACGGCATGTGTAGCAACAACACTCCACGTCTGGTGGACGAGGATCCTCTGCGTAGCGGGCGTTCTTGATATTCAGGCGACCTTCAGCCGTAAACAGTTGGCCGTTGCGAGCGTTTCGTGTGGGAAGCACACAGTCGAACATGTCGATGCCCCGTGCCACGGCTTCCACAAGGTCTTCCGGTGTCCCGACCCCCATCAAATAGCGCGGTCGTTCTTCGGGCAGAAATGTCGTCGTGTGGCCGACCATGTCGTACATCACCGGCGGTGGCTCGCCAACGCTGAGGCCGCCTATCGCGTACGCGTCGAAGCCGATTGCGATCGTCTCACAAGCACTCTCTTCGCGCAGATGACCATAGACACTGCCCTGGACGATGCCGAACTGGGCCTGACCGGGGTTGGTGACGGTGACGCCTTCGACGGCCCCGGATCGGACCTCACCCATCCGGTGGCGGCTGCGTCGCGCCCAGCGAAGCGTCCGTCGCATCGCTTCGGCAGCTGGACCGACTTCGGACGGGTGTGCCACGCACTCGTCGAGCGCCATCGAAATGTCCGAGCCGAGGTTGGCTTGAATGTCCACGGCCTTTTCAGGGGTGAGAAGGTGCTCAGAGCCATCGAGGTGCGAGCGAAAACGGGCACCGTCTTCGCTGATGGTCCGGCGAGACGAGAGGCTGAAGACCTGATAGCCGCCGCTGTCGGTCAGAATCGGACGGTCCCAGCCAATGAATCGATGCAGTCCGCCCCGCCGTGCTATCAGCGCATCACCGGGTCTCAAGTACAGATGGTAGGTGTTGGCGAGCAGGATTTCGGCGCCGAGGCTCTCCAGATCCCGATGCAGGATGGCCTTGACGGCACCTTGCGTGCCGACCGGCATAAACACCGGCGTCTCGACGACGCCATGCGCCGTCGTGAGCAACCCGCGGCGCGCAGAGCCGTCCCTGTGGGTCACTTGGAAACTGAATGGCGCCTCTGACATGGACCAGGTGGAGACAGTTTACAATTTGCTTCAGTCGCCAACTCGCCACTCCCAAGGAAGACAGGAGAGAAGGAGAGCAGACATGAGCCGGACACCGCCTCAATGAAGAAGCTGCGCGTCGGTGTGATCTACGGCGGTCGATCAGGTGAGCACGAGGTCTCGCTTGCCTCCGCGGCTGCCGTCTTCAGCAACCTCAATCCGGAGCGCTACGACCCGGTCGCGATCCGCATCGAGAAAGACGGCAGGTGGACGCTCCCGACCCAACCGCCAAGGGTCGCCTCGGCGGCCGCCGTGATAGCGGGGAGGCCTGAGAGCAGCGGACATGCGCGCGAAGCGCATCTTGTGGCCCATCCGGGGTCTGAAACGCTCATCAGTATCGACCGCGCGAATCCCCCGTCCGTCGTGACCGGCTTCACGCTGGATGTGGTGTTCCCCGTACTGCACGGGCCGTACGGCGAGGATGGAACGATTCAAGGGCTTCTGGAGCTGGCGAACGTGCCGTACGTGGGTGCCGGCGTTCTCGCGTCGGCGGTTGGGATGGACAAGGCCACGATGAAGCTCGTATTCGCCGCCCGGGGCCTTCCCATCTGCGACTACGAGGTGGTCACAAAACGCGAATGGAAGCTCGATGAACATGGCACGCTGAACGCCATCGTCGACCGGCTCGGCTTTCCCGTTTTTGTCAAGCCGGCAAACCTGGGATCCAGTGTCGGGATCTCGAAGGCCAGACACGCGGCCGAGCTGCGCGCCGCAATCGAGCTCGCCGCGTCCTTCGACCGAAAGATCGTCGTCGAGGCCGCAGTGCCCCAGGCCCGCGAGATCGAAGTCGCCGTGCTGGGCAACGACGCTCCCGATGCATCGATGCCCGGCGAAATCATTCCTTCACGAGAGTTCTACGATTACGAGGCCAAGTACCTGGATGATGGCTCGAAGCTGTTGATTCCGGCGCCGCTGCCCGAGGCGCAAACCGAGCAGGTGCGTCAGATGGCGATTGCCGCGTTCAAGGCGGTCGATTGTGCGGGCATGGCCAGGGTCGATTTCCTGCTCGACGGCGACTCGGGGACGCTCTATCTCAACGAATTGAACACGATTCCCGGCTTTACGACGATCAGCATGTACTCGAAGATGTGGGCGGCTAGTGGGCTCGCGTACCCCGCCCTCCTCGATCGGCTGATCGCGCTTGCATTGGAGCGGCACAAAGACAAGCAGGAGCTGAGGACGACCCTGTGAGACAGGCGGCCCCGGGACGTTGCGCAGGTCTGAGAGCCGTCGCGACAGGTTGCGTGGCACTCGCACTGCTCGTCGCCACACCGAGCGATGCGGCACTCACCGAGGCGGCGCGGTTGGTCGCCATCTATGACGCCATCCTCGATGCCCGCTTCGATCGCGTCGATGCTGCCCTGAAAGGTGCCTGTCCTCCGGCCCCCGGCGAGGCCTGCTCTGCGCTCGCTGCCGTTTCCTTGTACTGGCAGATCCTCCTGGATCCCGAGAGCCGGCGGTTTGACGGCCGGCTCAACGAAGTCGCCGCGGCGGCCGTGGCCGCCAGTCAGGCCTGGACGAAGCGCGAGCCGGGCAACGGTGAGGCCTGGTTCTATCTCGCCGGGGCGTATGCTCCGCTCGTTCAATGGCGGGTTCTTCGCGGCCAGCGGCTGGCCGCGGCACGGGAGGGACGACGAGTGAAGGATGCACTCGAGCGCGCGCTGCAGCTCGATCCCTCGCTCGAGGATGCTCACTTTGGCATCGGGTTGTACCACTACTACGCGGACGTCGTTCCGGCAGCGGCCAAAATCCTGCGGTGGCTGCTGTTGTTGCCGGGTGGAGATCGCACGCTCGGTTTACAGGAGATGCTGCAAGCCCGTCAGCGGGGCGCCCTCCTCAAAGGCGAAGCCGACTATCAACTCCACCTGATCTATCTTTGGTACGAACACAATCCTGCACACGCGATCGAACTGCTGAGGGGGCTCGACGCGAAATACCCGTTCAATCCGCTTTTCCTGCAGCGCATCGCGGACGCACAGGAAAGATACGTGCACGATCGAGCGGCAAGCGTGTCGAGTTGGCAGACGTTGCTCGAACGAGCGCGCGCCGGACGCGTCTACGATGCACAACGAATCGAATCGCGCGCACGACGTGAACTCGCGACGCTCGAGCGCGCGGAATCGAATCGATCGACCGCGGGATCGTGCGAACTTTTTTTGACTTTTTCTCCAGATTGTGCTTGACACTCAAAAATTCTCGACCATAATCTACATCTGGTATGAGGATGGTGAACTCAGGCCATCCCTAGTGAGGTGAAAGAGAACCTCAAGCGCAGAGTGCCGACATCGGGGTGAGCGTGCCAGGCGGCAGCCACCGCAACGGCGTCGGGAGCGCTCTCGCAGGCAAACCCAGTTGAAGGGGGGGATAGAAGACAATGGCGAAGAAAGCCAAGGGCGGGAAGAAGAAGGCCGGCAAGAAACGGTAAGCTGACCTCGCCCGTCACAAAAAAGGGGGCGGCCGTCGCCCCCTTTTCAATTCTCAATCCACAATCAAAAATTGACGAAGCGGTAGAGAAAGACTCGCCTTCGGGTCCCGCTGCTCCAGTTCGTTTGTCGATTGCAGATTCGCAATCGTCAATTGCTATTGCCCCGGCTGTCCGTCCCACACGCGCACGCCTCGGATGATGTCCCCTCGCTGGATCGCGTCGACGACTTCCATTCCAGAAATCACCCGGCCGAAAACAGTGTACTTCGCGTCGAGCTGCGGCTGCGGGGAGTGCGTGATGAAGAACTGGCTGCCTCCCGTGTCGGCCCAATCGAGAGCCATCCCGACGGTTCCGCGTAGGTACGGGAGTTGGTTGAGCTCGTCGCGAATCGTATATCCCGGTCCTCCTTCGCCGTCGCCGCGCGGATCTCCCGTTTGGACGACGAAGTCGGCGACGACGCGGTGAACGCTCAGTCCGGTGAAGAATCCGCTTCGGGCGAGCGTGATGAAGTTCTCGACCGTCAGCGGCGCCTCGAGAACCGCAAGCTCAATCGTGATCGTTCCCCGATCCGTCTCGAGAAAGATCTGCGGCGACACGGAAGGCTCCACGAGGCGCGGCATCTGATAGGCCTCCGGCTCGACGCGTGTCGGCGCCGGTCGTATCTGCATCGCTGCGTCACTCGAAGGCTCGAGCTGCTTCAACAGCGTCGCCGCGCGAACCCGGACGGCCCAGTCCTTGTCGGCCAGCGCCTGCGTCAGGATGGGTTGGACCTCCGCTCCGAATTGAACGAGGGCGCTGAGGGCGGCCGCGCGCGCGATGTACGTCGAGTCTCGAAGACCGAACTCGTACGCGTCAGCGAGTGCTGCTACGGCGTTGGGCGGCTTCAGCTCCCCGATACCGTTGGCAGCAGCGGCCCTCACGGCCGGATCGTCTGCCTTCAGGCGCTCGAGCAAGACCGTCGCGGCGTCGGGTTGTCGCAGCTTCACGACGGCTGCGAGCGCCGACGGGATCACTCGCTGATCGCTGTCTTTGAGCAGCAGCTCGAGACGTGGCCGCCCCATTTCAGGGCCGAGCGTCCCCAACACCGACGCCAGAGCTGATCTCACGTTCCAGTCCGGATCCACGTCCAGGCCCGACAGCACCGTGACGAACCCCTCGGGATCGATCGCCGCGCTCGAGCGGAGTGCACTGGCTCGAACATCCGGACTTGGATCCGACACGAGATCCAGCAGGATCTCTTTGACGTCCGCGACCTGCGTCCCGCTCAATGCCGAAACGGCTTCAGTCCTGACGATCGGATTCGCGCGACGATCCCGGATGATACCGAGAAGCGGCGCGGCCGCGGCCGGATCGCCGATGCGTCCGAGCGCTCGAATCGCCTCGACGACGACCGCGCCATCGTTGGTTGACACGAGCGGGACGAGAATCGGGACGGCCGCGCGATCTTTCAGGGCCGCCAGCCCCTTGATCGCAAACGTCCGGGTATATGGATGTGTGTCTTGCGCAAGGGTCAGCAAAGCGGTGAGTCCGCGCTTGTCCTCGAGCCGTTGCAAGGCAAACGCGACTGGCCACCAGCGAACGCGCGGCTGCCCGGACGGATCGAGTACCGCGGCGGCAAGTTGATCGAACGCTTTCAAGCGCACGAGAGCGAAGATTCCCAGCCGAAACGCTCCCGCTGGACTGTCGCGGCGGGCGTCGGCCTCATCGCCGGGTGACTGTCCGAAGAGACCCGCGTCGACCATTTGCGCGAGCATCCTGCCGATCGGTTCCGCCGCCGCCGAATCGCCAAGCAACCCCAGGGCCTCCGCCGCACTGCCTTGCACGATAGGCGAGGAGTCGCCCAGCGCGCTCACCAGCGGATCGCGGGCACGCGCGTCGCCGAGGAGGCCCAACGCGAAGGCTGCCATCTGCCGCACTTCAGGATCAACGTCGCCGAGCAGCGACACCAGCGGATCCACGCCGTCCGCTAGGCCGACGCGGCCGACGGCCAGTGCGGCCCTTCGCCGCACCCTGGCTTCATCATCGGTGAGCAATCGCAGCAAGTCCGGCGACAGCGGGATCGGCGGCGCGACAACCGGGGTTGGCTGTTTACGCGAGCCCGCGGGAACCGGCGGCGGGGGCGGCGGAGGTTCCGGCGGCGCCACCGGGTCGCGCAGCATCCGCTGATCCTCGAGACGGAGGATCCAGGCCATCTTTTGCTCGAAGGGAGGACCAGGTGGTTTTGGCGGGACGACAACCGGAGGAGGCTTGCCACCGCATGCCGCCGCAGCGAGCGCCAACGCCAGCGCGACCGTCGAGCGCATCCTGTGGAGGGGCCAGGTCCAATTCGTCACGAAGCTTCGCAACCGCCGACACGTCACACCGATTCCCCACAACGCTTCGTGACCGCGACCACGACCGACGCTTCGTCTCTCGGCGCCGAGTAACCAGCTCTCGAGTTCGGCGCGGAAGGTCTTGGAGGCGAGCGTCGCGATGATATTATCGGTCCGCCCTTGCAGTTCCGTTACATCGCCATCGAAGGCCCGATCGGCGCTGGCAAGACCGCGCTGGCCGAACGACTCGGCGCACGCCTCGACGCGACGGTCGTGCTGGAAGACACCGAGAACCCCTTCCTCGCCGATTTCTACGCTGATCGCCCGGGCGCAGCGCTTCACGCACAACTTTTCTACCTGCTCAATCGTCATCGACAACAAACCTCGCTGCGTCAGGCCGATCTTTTCAGCCAGATGACGATCTGCGATTACCTCTTCGACAAGGACAAGATCTTCGCCTACCTCAATCTCGACGACAACGAGCTCTTCATCTATCAGCGACTATACGATCTCCTGGCCCGGGACGTCGCGTCGCCCGATCTCGTCTTGTACCTGCAGGCCCCCACTGAAGTCCTCCTACGCCGTCTGCGGGCGCGCCGCACCGACGCGGAGGCCGCGGCGTTCGATCCCGACCCGGACTATTTGAGAGAGCTGAACGAAGCGTACCATCATTTCTTCTTTCACTACGCCGCGACCCCGCTGCTCGTTGTCGAAACTTCACAACTTGACGTCGATGCGAGTGACGAGGCGCTCGACGATCTCATGAAGCAGATTCGGAGTGCAGGACCGGGCACTCGCTATTACGTGCCTCGAACGCGCTGAGCTCCCTGGCGGGTCAGCAGTCAGGCGACGGCCGTCCGGAGCCCGGAGACTTTGGTAAAGTCCCCTTATGGCCTGGTTCAAGAAAGCTCGCAAGCCCGTCGCGGCTGCCGTCAAGGCCAGCCGCGTGCCCGAGGGCCTGTGGGTCAAGTGTCCCGGGTGTTCACAGATCATCTACAACAAAGATCTCGTGACGAACCTCAATGTCTGCCCCAAATGCGCCCATCACTTTCGCATCGGTGCGATCGAACGGCTGCGCACGTTGTTCGACGATGGTGAATGGGTGGAGTACGACAAGGAGCTGGCGTCCACCGATCCGCTCGATTTCACCGATACCAAGCCGTACAAGGATCGCTTACGGTCGTCGGCGGAGAACACGGGACTGAAAGACGCCTTGGTCGTGGCCTCGGGCCGAATCCAGGGAATCGAGACGATGGTGGCGGCAATGGAATACGCCTTCATCGGCGGCAGCATGGGCGTCGTCGTCGGCGAGAAGATCGCCCGCGGCATCGAGCGTGCTCTCGAGCGGCGGTGTCCAGTCGTGATCGTCTGCTGCTCGGGGGGCGCGCGCATGATGGAAGGCGCACTGTCGCTGATGCAGATGGCAAAGATTTGCGCGGCGCTCGCACGGCTCGACCGGGCGCACCTGCCGTACATCTCGGTCCTCACCGATCCAACGACCGGCGGGGTGACGGCGAGCTTCGCCATGCTTGGCGATCTGAATATCGCCGAGCCCAAGGCCCTGATTGGGTTTGCCGGACCGCGCGTCATCGAGCAGACGATCCGCCAGAAGCTTCCCGAAGGATTTCAACGCAGCGAATTTCTCCTCGAGAAAGGCATGCTCGATCTGATCGTCGATCGGCGCGAGTTGAAAGCGATGATCGCCGGCGCACTTCGCTTCATGGGTGCCCGTTCGGAACCGGCGCCTGCGCCGGCCGACCTGCATCGCGGGCCATCCGCGACCCTGGTTGCCGATGAATCGCACGGACCCGCTTGAGTATTTGTTCGGGCTCGAACAATTCGGCATCAAGTTCGGCCTGGAAAACATGCGGGCGCTGGTCGCGAGCCTCGGACACCCCGAGTGCGCCTTTCGGTCCGTCCACATCGCAGGCACGAACGGCAAAGGGTCCGTCACCGCCATCGTCGACGCCGCGCTTCGTGCGGCGGGTCACCGTTCGGCCCGTTACACCTCTCCCCATCTCATCGACTTGTCGGAGCGGTTCGTGGTCGACGGCCGCCCGATTGACCGCCAGGTGCTGCTGGAAACAGTGTCTCGCCTCCGCGACCACGTCGACCGATTGCTCACGACGGGAGCCCTCTCGGCCCAGCCGACGTTCTTCGAGGTGACGACGGCGGCCGCGCTCGATTTCTTCGCCAGGTCTGGCGTCGAGATTGCCGTGATCGAGGTGGGCCTCGGCGGCCGGCTCGACGCGACCAACGTCATAACCCCTGAGGTGACGGCGATCACGTCCATCGCATTCGACCACGAGAAATACCTCGGCCGCACGTTGGCCGCCATCGCCAGCGAAAAGGCCGGCATCATCAAGTCGGGCGTGCCAGTCGTGATCGGCGAGGTCGATGCTGAAGCTCATGCGGCTATTGAGGGCATCGCGCGCGAACGGAACGCGCCAATCATCCGAGCCACGGATGGGGTCGCGCTGCAGCGGGTTGGTCGCCTCTCCGGTGAGGTGACACGAATTCGGCTACAGACTCCGGCCCGTGACTATGGCGAGATTGCCATTTCGCTTCGAGGCGCGCACCAGATTGGAAACGCCCTCGTGGCGGTTCGTCTGCTCGAGCTTCTCGATGAGCGGGGTCTTCGTGTGTCTGCACAGGCCATCGTTCAGGGCCTGACGGACGTTTCCTGGCCTGGGCGCCTGGAGCATCGGCGCGTTGACGGCGAACGTGAGATGATCCTCGACGCAGCGCATAATCCTGCCGGCGCTGCGGCCCTTGCAGCCTATCTGAGGGAAACGTTCGACGAGAAGCTGCCGCTGGTCTTCGGTGCGATGCGCGACAAGGACGTGCCCCGAATGTTCGAGGCGCTCCTGCCCGCGGTTTCGGCCGTCGTCCTCACTCGCGCGATCAGTCGTCGATCGGCCGACCCCGACGTCCTGGCGCAGCAAGCCTCGGCGTCGGCGCCCCAACTTCCCGCGGTCGTTCGTCCGGTCCTTTCTGATGCGCTCGCGACCGCCTGGGACCTGTCGCCGCGCATTGTCGTCGCCGGTTCGATATTCCTGCTCGGCGATGTCATGAAAGGGATCAGCGCGTCGTGATACGCTTCGAACGGCCCTGCCGCGGTATTGGGATGTGTCGAGCCCTCAGTTGTGTCCTGCTGACAGCATGTTCATTCCTCGCCTCGCCCGTGTTCGGGCAACAAGCGGCGGGTGGGCGACCCAACGAGACGCAGGTGAGCGACTCTGTCGAGCGCATCGGCGAGAACCATCTCAGGCGAATCGGTAACGTCGAGCTGATCCAAGGCGACAACACACTGTACGCCGATGAAGTGGAGATGTTCCAGGATCAGGATCGCGCGATCGCGACCGGCAATGTGGTGCTGTCCCAGGGCAGCAATCGAATCGCCGCGGAGCGGGCCGAATTCAACACCAAGACGTTGCTAGGAACCTTTTACAACGCGTGGGGCATCGCCTCGCTTCAACCGCCAAGGCAGGCACGCTCGACCATGGCTGCGCCGACGCTCGTGGGCGCGGATACCGACGTGTATTTCTTCGGTGAGATGATCGAGAAAGTCGCCCCGAAGAAATACAAAATCACCAACGGTGGCTTCAGCACCTGCGTACAGCCCACGCCCCGCTGGGAACTGTCGTCATCGACCGTCACGTTGAACGTGGATCACTACACGCTCTTGCGCAACGCCGTGTTCAGCGTCAAGGGCGTGCCGCTGCTGTACACGCCGTTCCTCTACTACCCCACGAAACGGGACGACCGTGCGACGGGATTTCTTCTCCCTACCTATGGCGTGTCCACCACTCTCGGACATTCGATCTCGAATGCGTTTTTCTGGGCGATTAATCGCAGCCAGGACGCGACCATCATGCACGATTGGTTCTCGAACGTTGGACAGGGGGCCGGCAGCGAGTACCGGTACAACCGCGGCGGCGGCAGCGACGGGGAAATGCGCGCGTACGTGCTGAACGGCGTGAACGCGGTTACTCCCGGCAGCGGCCAGACGCGAACCTACGAGCTTCGCGGGACCGCCAATCAATTCCTGCCGCACGGATTCCGCGCCCGCGGTCGAGTGGACTATTTCTCGAGCATCGTCACGATGCAAACCCTCAATACCGACATCTACAACGCGTCCCGCAACCAACGCACCTACGGGGGGAATCTCGTCGGATTTACGAAGGGATTCGCGGTGAACGGCACATTCGACCACAGCGAGTACTTCTATCCCGACAGCACCGCAGTCTACGGCACCTGGCCGCGCCTCAACATCTCTCGCAACGAGCGGCCGTTGTTTGGACCGGATTTGTACTATTCGATCGGCGGCGAGTACGTGCAATTGTTGCGCGGCAGCAAGACCATCACCAGCGAGTCTGACTCGAACTTGAGCCGGTTCGACTTCAGTCCCCAGATCAGGTATCCCTTCAGAAAATGGTCGTGGTTCACCGCCAACTCCACCGTCAGCTGGCGCGATACGTACTACACTCGCAGCCTGGATCCGACCGGTTCGATTGTCGACGAGGGGCTCAACCGCTCGTTCTTCGAATTTCGATCGCAGCTGCTCGGCCCGGTCTTCACCCGGATCTGGAATACTCCGGACAACGGCTATGCCGACCGGTTCAAGCACACGATCGAGCCGTACCTGAGCCTCACTCGGACGACACCGATTGACAACTACTTCCAGATCGTAAAGCTCGACGGCATCGACCAATACGTCGGGAGCACGACACAGTACGCCTATGGAATCAACAATCGCTTCTATGCGAGGCGTCGTCCGCCCGCGAACAGCCCCGTCCGTACTGCGCAGGCGCGCGAGATTCTCGGTGTCGAGATCGGCCAGACGTACCTACACGAACCCGCTCGCCGCGCTGTGCGACCCCCGCTACTCGACGAGCTGCGGGACCAGCCAGCCCACGAGCAACTTCTCGGCGATCAGATTGGCCGCCCGCGCATTGCCCACCAACGAGGTCAGCGGGAACGTCCATGCCGAGTTCGACAGCGAGGTACTTGACACTGCGAACCATCGCGGCCGGCGGCACATATAACATCCCCAACCAGCTCATCGTGGCCCTGAGCTGGAGCAAGCGGGCCTATATCCCGGAGGTCCCCGGATTCGATGATCCGAACCGGCGAGATCAGTACCTGAACGCCATGTTCAATTGGCACACGAGGGACAATCGCGTCGGCGGAATCTATTCCTCCAATTTCGACCTTTTCCAGTCGAGAGTGCTACAGCAGCGCCTCACTGGCTTCTACAACGCGCAGTGTTGCGGCGTCGCATTCGAGTATCAGACGTACAACTACGGAACGGCGTTTTTCGGCGTCTCCAAGGACCGCCGCTTCTTCATGTCCTTTACCCTCGCCGGTCTGGGAAACTTCTCGCCGTTCAGCGGCGCGATGGGCGGCATCCCGCGCTGAGGCGAATTCCCACCACCGATGTCGACTCTCATCACCGGCGCAGCCGGCTTCGCAGGTAGCTACCTCGTCGAGCTCCTGGCGAAGAACGGGGCGGAGATCATCGCCTGGCATCGGCCCGGCGGCCGACCGCCCTTCGATGCCCCCAAAACCACCTGGCAGGAGGTGGACCTTCTCAATTTCGACGCCGTAATGCGAGCGATCGACCTTGTTCGTCCTACGCGTGTCTACCATTGTGCAGGAGCACCACACGTCGGCCGGTCCTGGGACGCGACAGACCGAACCTTCGCCGTGAATGTCCGGGGCACGCACCATCTGTTCGAAGGGCTACGCCGCTGCGGGCTCGAAGCTCGAGTCCTGATACCGAGCTCAGCGATGGTGTACCGGCCAACGGCGGAACCGATTTCAGAGGAGCATCCACTTGTGCCGCCGAATCCGTATGGTCTCAGCAAGCTCGCGCAAGAGCTGCTTGGACAACGCGCGTCCAGCTCTCGTGTGACCGTCACCGTGGGTCGCGCATTCAACCACATCGGGCCTCGGCAGGATCCGGCGTTCGCGGCCTCGGGCTTTGCAAGGCAGCTCGCAGAAATCGAGTTGGGCGTGCGGGAGCCAGAAGTTGTCGTCGGCAATCTCGAGGCACGCCGCGACACGCTCGATGTTCGGGATACGGTACGAGCGTACGAGGCGATCCTCGAGCGTGGGACCTCCGGCCGGCCGTACAACGTCAGCGCGGGACGGGCTTCTTCAATTGGCGAGATTCTCGAGATGTTGAGAGCTCGCGCGACGAGCCCCGTGCGCGTCGTCGTGGACAAGAGCCGGTTCAGGCCACATGATGCGCCGACAATGGTCGGCGACTCGCGCCGACTTCGCGACGAGCTCGGCTGGGCCCCTGTGGTTCCGCTGAGTCAGACGCTCGACGATCTCCTCACGTACTGGCGGGTGGCGGTGCGAGCGCTTCGACCGTCGCTCTGATCCGCCTGCTCGGCGAGACCTCAACCACCAGCTCTCACCTTGACATCATCGCCGGAGAGCAGGATGATTGGCGAAAATACAGCGTAAGCTGTCTGTTTATGGCCAATTCTCGTCCAGGCGAGACCTTTCCTCTGTTTCTCGATCTCGGCTCGCCTAGACCGACCACCCGGGATGTCGCAGATACCGTGAAACGCAGCGGCACGAGTGGACTGACCGCAGCGGAGAAGCGCGCCGACGAAGCGCGCTACCAGGAGGTCACGTGCCGTTCCGCGCTGAATCGCGTGCAGGGCATGCCGTTCAACTGGACCTTGAACCCCTATCGCGGGTGCACGCACGGATGCCACTATTGCTTTGCGCGGCGCTACCACATGCAGTTCGAGATGAACGCGGACGATGAATTCGCATCGATGATTCTGGTGAAACGCAACGTCGTCGAGGTTCTGCGCCGGGAGCTCGACAGGCCGTCGTGGACGCGCGAGCTCGTCGCCTTCGGCACGGCGACCGATCCGTATCAACCGATCGAAGGGCACTATCGGTTGACGCGCGGCTGCCTCGAAGCCCTCACGCACGGGCGGACACCGATTGGCCTCGTCACGAAGGGGCCGATGGTCGTTCGCGATCGCGACACGTTGCTCGACCTGACGCGTTCTGCTGGATGCACGGTCTACATGAGTGTACCGACAGTCGACGACGAGGCCTGGCGCCAGCTCGAGCCCGGCACTGCGCACCCGGTCCAGCGGCTGCGCGCGGTCAGAGATCTCGTCAAAGCCGGTATCAATGCCGGCGTACTGATGGCACCGATCGTTCCGGGATTCTCCTCGTCACGCACCAAGCTCGAGCGAACGGTCAAAGCGATTGCCGAGCACGGTGCGAGGTTCGTGGGTTGCAACGTCATGCACCTGCAGGACGGGACGCGGTCGCACTTCATGAAATTCCTCCAGCAGGAATTCCCCTCCATGGTGCCGCGCTACGAGCGATTGTACGTAGGGAAGTACCCACCCAATGCCTACCGGAAAGAAATACAGGGAATGGTGAGAACGCTGCAGAATCGATACGGCTTGACGCGGCGCGAAGAGGCCGACGCGACTGGCACGGGCAATTCCGACCAAGGCGTGCCAGAGCAGAACCTTCCCGAACAGGTTGGCTTTGCGTGGTCGTGAGTCAGTGCGAGAGCCCGAGCGTTTCAGGCGACGCCGTACGCCCGAGGCGCCTCGGCCGACACGAGATTCGCCGCCGACACCTCGACGGCGATCTGCCCGTCCACGACCTTGACGTGGAAGTGTGAACCGTCGTGCCACCGGGCGCTGATCGGAAGCTTCACGCGCTCGTCGATCACGCGTTTGAGGAAGCGGGCGCCAAAGGCGACGTTGTACCCCTCCTTGACGATCCACTGCAGCGCTTCGTCGTCCATTCGAAGCGTCTTGCCTGCCTTGACCAGCGCGATCTTGGTCTTCTCAAGATAGTGTTTGGCGATTTCGCGGACCTCGTCGAGTGTCAGAGGAGCAAACAGCACGACCTCGTCGATGCGATTCCGGAACTCGGGTGAAAACCTCCGTTCCAGCTCCCGCATGATTTCGCTCTGCACGTTCTCGACACCGGCCTGCCGCGACAGAAAGCCCATCTGATTCGTCAGCTTCCGGAAATGCTCCGATCCGACGTTCGAGGTCATGATGACGACCGCATCGCTGAGGTAGACGCGCTTTCCGCGGCCGTCGGTCAGCCACCCTTCATCGAAGGCCTGCAGGAAGAGATTGAGGAGGCTCGTGCTGGCTTTTTCGACCTCATCGAGCAGAACAACGGTGTAGGGATTGTCCTTGAGCTGATTGGTGAGGAGGCCGCCGCGCTCGCTTCCCACGATGCCTCGGGGCATTCCGATCAGCTTGTCGACCGACACCGACCCCTCTTGGTATTCGGACATGTCGATTCGGACCATCTTCTTTTCATCGCCGAAAAGGAACTGGGCGACGGCCTTCGCCAGCTCGGTCTTCCCGACGCCGGTCGGGCCAAGGAACAGCAGGACGCCATCGGGCCGGTCGAACCCGTCCTTCAGCGGTCCTTTGTTCAGCACCAGACGATGAGCTACGGCCCGTATCGCGTTCTTCTGGCCGACGACCCTCGCCTGGAGACGCTCCTCGATGTCGTGGAAGCGATCGGTGACGTCGCGGAATACCATGTCCTCGGGGATCTGGGCCGCGTGCGAGATCACCGCGACGACGTCAGCTGCGCCTACCTCCCAGCGTCGGTCGATTTCGGCTCGCACCGACGCGGTATCGAGCCAACCGATCACCTTGTCCGGCATGTGCAGGTGTCGCATGTATCGTGGAGATAGCTCGAGTGCTGTCTCGAGCGCTTCGTCGAGCAGCCGGACGGAATAGTTGCGCTCGAGTCGCGGGCGGAGGTTGTACAGAATCTGGCGAGTCTGCTCGATCGTCGGCTCGCTGACTTGCACACAGCGGAACCGCCGGGCCAGCGCTTCGTCCTCCTGGATGTACTCTTTGTACTCGCTCAAGGTCGTCGCTGCGATCATCCTGATCTCGCCGCGAGCGAGCACCGACTTGAATACGTTGGCCGCGTCCGACGGAGCGCCGAGCGCCGAGCCCGCGCCGACCATCGTATGAGCTTCGTCGACGAACAGAATGAAGTTGGGCCGTTCCTTGAGCTCTCGAATCAGGCTCTGGATGCGATCCTCGAACATCCCGCGCAGCATCGTGCCGGCCACAATGGTGTTCATCTGCAGGTTGACGACCTGGCAGTCGCGCAACCGGACCGGGACGGTCTCGGGCTCGGTACTCGATTCGACGCGCCAGTCCTTCGGCAATCGCCGTCTTGCCCACACCCGGCTCGCCGACGAGCATCACCGAGTTCGCGCGCTCGCGATGGCACAGAACCTCGAGCACCTGTTGAATCTCGCGCTCGCGGCCAAAAACCGGCGTCAGCTTGTCCTGACGAGCCAGCAGATTGAGATTTGTCGCAAAGTGCTTGAGGAACGGCGGCAGTTCGAACCGCTTTTTCAGCCGTTCTTCCCGGAGCTCGACGTCGCGGAGGTGCCAAGTCATCTTGGACACCACGGTTTCGGGTTCGACACCGTGCCGTCGCAGAATTGACACGGGAACGCCCTGGCGGTCCTCGAAGACGGCCGAAAACAGATCGCACGGTTCGATGGTCTGCCGGCCGGCACGACTCGCGTGATGGAGGGCCAGCTTGAAGACGAGCTTGGCCGAAGGCGAGACGCGAATATCGTGTGTGCTGCTGGCAGGCATGCGCTGAACGTGTTGCTCAATTGCCTGCAGAATTGCGTGCGGGTTCAGTTCGACGTCACGCATGATCTCCGCGAACAAGTCCCATTCGACCTGAGCAAAGGCGAGAAAGAGATGCTCGATGCCAAGGGGGGCATGCTCACGACGTCGCGCTTCGTCAATGGCGCGGTCGACAATCCGCTGCGCGGTCTCGCCGATCTTGCTCGAGGAGATGTCGAGATCGTCTACCTGCACGTCTTGCCTCCCGCCTGCCCATGACCGAGCAAGATGCAGGCCAGTTGTTACGTGCGGTCGCGGACTCCGATTGCCGTCTGGAAGTGATTCAGAGGCAACCGGTTGTCACCGGAAGGGTCCTTCAGTGTCCAAAACGCTGCCGGTCGGCGGAACGGCGCCGACCGGATCGACCCGCCAAGTCTGGTGTCAGCGCGCGTGGCTCATCAGCGCCTGAATCCGCGCTTCAGTCGGCGGGTGCGTACTGAAGAGCGACATCAGGCCCGAAATCGACAAGGGCTTAATGATGAACATGTGCGCAGTCGCCGGATTCGCGTCGAGCGGAACGGCGTGCGACGCTACCTCGAGCTTTTTGAGGGCGTTGACCAGGCCGATGGGGCTACCGGCAATTGCGGCGCCGCCGGCATCTGCGTCGAACTCACGCGATCGCGAGATAGCCATCTGGATCAGCATGGCTGCGAGCGGCGCCAAGATAATCGTCGCCAGAAGGACCAGCGGATTGTTCCCGCTTCCTTCGCGGTCATCGCTGCGGCCGGTCGCACCCCAGAACATCGCAAACCGCGAAACCATCATGATCGCGGCCGCCAGGGTTGCAGCCACTGAGCTGATGAGGATGTCTCGATGCTTGATGTGCGCGAGCTCATGAGCCAGTACGCCTTCGAGTTCAGCGTCGTTGAGAATCCGGAGGATGCCTTCGGTCGCGGCGACCGCGGCATGGTCGGGGTTGCGGCCCGTAGCAAACGCGTTCGGCGAGGGCTGAGGAATGATGTAGACACGGGGCATGGGAAGGCCCGCCCGCGCGGCGAGGCGACCGACCACCTGGTAAAGGCGATGCTCGGGACCAACCTCCTGAGCCCGATACAACCTCAAGACGACCTTGTCCGAAAACCAGTAAGAGGCGAAGTTGGTGGCGGCAGCGAACAGGAACCCAAGTACCAGCCCCTGCGAGCCGCCCAGGGCATCACCGAGGAAGAGAAACAAGGCGCTCATCGCGCCCAGCAGCAGAACGGTCTTGATCGTGTTCGGCATGTCTTGTTGTCCCAGGTCCTCGAGGTTTCGATCTTATCGCCGCGAGGGAACCTATACTCTACAGACGCATGGTACAACCAGTTGGGTTCCGATGAGCCCGCGCGGGTTGAGGCGAAGGCGCGGCGTATAATCGTGAGCATGTTGGCGATTGCCCTGGCCGGCGCGCTGGCCTTCGCTCAGCAACCACCCGTCCCTCAGCCATTTCCGCGTCCGGGGCCTCCACAACCGACGCAGCCGGCGGCGCCGACACCAGGGGCTCCCCCTGTTCGGCCGGCCGCACCACCGGCCGAAGCTCCCCCAACTGAAGCGTTGCTTGGGGTCTCCATCTTTCCGGGCGCTCAGTTTCTCGCGTCGTACGACGCGGGCCGCGGCCAGCGATACTACCTCTTCGGATCAACGTCTTCGTTCGTTGAGTTGGTCACCTACTATCGGACCCTTCTCAAGCAGCGCGGCGAGCTTGTATTCGACGTCCCGGCCACTCACGAATTCGACGTAGGACGATTTCGAGAGGACACGATGGCATTCCCGCCCGGCGTCACCATCAAGGATTTCCAGAGTGCCGTGTCGGAGGGCTATCCGAATCCCAAACCCGGCGGTCAACCGGCCCGTTTTCGTACCGTCATTCAGATCGTGCCCGTCACCGAACGGTGAGTTCCCCGAAGCCACGCTCAATGCACCGGGACACGATGGTCTTGCGGGCTGGGTACCGGCATTCCACTGAGGCCGGTCCCTTTCTGCCTGGTCCACAGTTCTCTTCGACCTATGCTTCCCCCGGCGATCCAGCGCAGCATGCGCTCACTTACGGGCGCTTTCACAATCCGACGTGGACGGCGTGGGAAGAGGCGCTCGGCGTTCTGGAAGGCGGCCAGGCGATCGCGTTTGCCTCGGGAATGGCCGCCGTGGCAGCCGTCTTCGGCGTCTGTCTGAAACCTGGCGACGTCGTGGTGCTGCCGGGCGATTCATACTACACAACGCGAGTGCTGGCACTCGGCTGGCTGAAGACGATTGGAGTCGAAGTCCGATTGGCGCCGACGCGCGACAACGCCCAGGCGGCAGCGCTCCAGGGCGCGCGGCTGCTATGGCTCGAGACGCCCACCAACCCACAACTCGAGATGTGCGACATTCGGGCTCTCGTGCAAGCTGCAAGCGCCCAGGGAACCCTGGTCGCCGTGGACAACACGACGGCCACCGCATATCTGCAACAACCTCTGGAGCTCGGCGCCTCCTTTGCCGTGGCGTCCGATACGAAGGCGCTTACCGGCCATTCTGACCTGGTCCTCGGCCACGTGGCCACGACCGACCAGGATCGGGCCGCCGCGCTACGCACATGGCGCACTCAGCATGGCGCGATCCCGGGACCCATGGAGGTCTGGCTGGCACATCGCTCGCTCGCGACGCTCGCGTTGCGTCTCGGCCGTCAGTGCTCTTCGGCGCAGCAACTCGCCACCTTCCTCGTCTCGCAGCCCGGTGTCGCGGCGGTGTACTACCCAGGCCTGGCGGACCACCCGGGACATGCAATTGCCAAGCACCAGATGCAGGCATTCGGAACAGTCGTCAGTTTCGACCTGACGACGCGCACGCGCGCCGAAGCATTTCTCGGCTCGTTGACACTCGTTCGCGAGGCTACGAGCTTTGGCGGGGTTCACTCGTCTGCGGAGCGGCGGGCGCGGTGGGGCGGCGACGCCATCAGCGAGGGCTTCGTCCGATTCAGCGTGGGATGTGAATCGATCGACGATCTCTTGAGCGACGTCGCCAACGCGCTACGCGCGGTTGCAACGTAGATTCCGTCGCGCTCAGCTTTTTCTCGTGTCGACGTAGAGATCGCGACCGCTCCTGAACTCGAGCGCTTTTTCCTGCATTCCCGCCGCGACCGCCTCCTGCTCTTCGATTCCCTTTTCACGCGCGTAGTCTCGGACCTGCTGCGTCAGCTCCATGCTGCAGAACTTCGGACCGCACATCGAACAGAAATGGGCCAGCTTGGCGCCCTCGGCAGGCAGTGTCTCGTCGTGAAACGCCCGGGCGGTGACCGGATCGAGCGCCAGGTGGAACTGATCCTCCCACCGGAACTCGAAGCGCGCCTTCGACAAGGCATCGTCCCATTCTCGAGCTCGGGGATGACCCTTCGCCAGGTCTGCGGCATGCGCCGCGATCTTGTACGCGATCACGCCCGCCTTCACGTCGTCGCGATTGGGAAGCCCCAGGTGTTCTTTCGGCGTGACATAGCAGAGCATGGCCGTTCCATACCAGCCGATCATGGCGGCTCCGATGGCCGACGTGATGTGGTCGTAGCCGGGTGCGATATCGGTTGTCAGGGGACCGAGCGTATAGAAAGGGGCTTCATCGCACCATTCGAGCTGCTTCTCCATGTTTTCCTTGATCAGATGCAGTGGAACGTGGCCCGGACCTTCGTTCATCACCTGGACGTCGTACTCCCAGGCGATCCTTGTCAGTTCGCCCTGCGTTCGCAGCTCAGCGAACTGCGCCTCGTCGTTGGCGTCGGCAATCGAGCCGGGGCGCAGGCCGTCGCCGAGCGAAAACGACACGTCGTAGGCGCGCATGATCTCGCAGATTTCGCGGAAGTGCGTATACGTGAAATTCTCGCGATGGTGGGCGAGGCACCACTTCGCCATGATCGATCCGCCGCGCGAGACGATGCCCGTGACTCGCCGTGCGGTCATCGGGACGTACCGCAACAGAACGCCCGCGTGCACCGTGAAGTAGTCGACGCCTTGTTCGCACTGCTCAATCAAAGTGTCGCGATAGGTCTCCCAGGTGAGATCCTCGGGACGGCCGCCAACTTTTTCGAGCGCCTGATAGATAGGCACCGTCCCGATGGGCACCGGAGAATTCCGGATAATCCACTCACGCGTCTCGTGGATGTTCTTCCCGGTCGACAAGTCCATCACCGTGTCTGCGCCCCACAGGGTCGCCCAGCGCAGCTTCGCGACCTCCTCGTCGATCGACGACGAGACGGCGGAGTTGCCGATATTCGCGTTGATCTTGACGAGGAAGTTCCGGCCGATGATCATCGGCTCGAGCTCGAGGTGTTTGACGTTGGCCGGAATGATCGCGCGGCCGCGCGCCACCTCGCTGCGGACGAAGTCCGCGGGCAAGCCCTCGCGCACGGCGATGAACTCCATCTCGGGGGTCGTCTCCCCTCGACGGGCGTAGTGAAGCTGCGTCACGCACGCACCCTGCCGCGATCTCACCCACGACTCGCGCAGCTTGGGCAGTCCCTGCGCGACATCGACGTCCTGCGGTCCGCTGGTGTCGTACACCCGCAACGGCGGCTCACCGCCCGAGAGCGAAATCTCCCGCATGGGCACGCGAACGCCTTGCGACCCATGCACGTAGGTTTTGCAAGAATTGGGAAATGCGAGACTGAACTCTGACATCCGCCCTCCCTTCGCCGGTCTCAACCGGATCAGGTTCCAAGGGTGTGCTCTCAATCCGCTGGCAGGCCGCGTGACCCCAAATGGCGGTCTGTCCTGGATACCCCTGGCGGTCCTTGGCGGACTATAGCACGCCGACTACTGGAAATCAGACACGTCAGTGGCCGAAGACCGTCAGTTCCACGATCGTCCAATAGAACACAGGATCCTGGCCGAGCTGTCGCAGTCGCAGGAATCGAGCGGGCACGTCAGGAAGCGCGAATGTTAGAGGAGTTTCGCGAGGGTTGCGTACCGCGCCGGCATAGGCGAGCACGGCCGTACTGCCCTGCCATTGATTGGCCCACTCACGCCCATCGTCGGAGGTTTCGATGGCAAGGGTGCGGGGGAAGTCGGCGAGGTGACCGCCGATGGTCATCGTCAATGCGCCGACAGTTCGCGGCGAGCCGAGATCGATGCTGACTATCTCGGAGCCGCTTTGCGGACCGCTGTCCCAGCGGGTCTTCGGATCGCCGTCGAGGGCCAGAGCCATTCGATGATTGTTGACGTTGGCGGAAACCGAGTGGATCTCAAGACGCTGGGAAGGCTTCTCGACCTGCGGTGGGAGAGATCCGCCGGTCAACAGGAAGACCTGCCAACCAGCTTCTTCGCCGAAACGGACGGTGCCTGGTCGGGCGATCATCTGGTTCGCCCACCGGCCGTTAGGGTCGCGGCTCCGATCGACGGCGACGGCGACAGGGCCCGACGCAGTGACCGCGTCGAACATCTGTGGATCTCCCATCGCCAGGCCTCGGCTTAGAGCGTTGTAGCTGGCTGGAAAAAATCCGCTATAACCGTTGACCACCGCCTTACCGTGATACATGCCCCTGTACATGGCGGCGACATCACCTCCACTGTCGCCCAGCGGCAGCTCCATCACGGCCACTCCATCCGGCAGTGATTCGAGGGCCTGCAGGCGCGGTGGCAATGGAGGAAGCGGCATCTTGCTGATCCAGCTGTCAATCAGGATGCCGGTCACGGCACACACAACCAGCGTTGCCCGAGTCGACCATGTGGCACGCGAAGTCAACCGTGCGAATGCCAGCGCGGCCGCAACCGACAGGCAGAGGGCTCCGAGCATCGCGAACCGCGCCGGCACTCGAACGGCGTCGTAGCCGGGAAGCGCCATCAACCATCGGTATGGCGCGCGATACATGAACGGCACGCCTAGAAACTCGGGCTGTGGCCCGAAGCACAGCAGATACATCACGGCTGTCGCCAGCACGTAGAACATGAACGATGAGCGGCGGCGCCAGGCGCCGACAAAACGCGGTTCGAGTCCGAGCGCCACGAGAAACAACAGGACGCCGATCGACAACGGTTTGCTGACCACACGGACCGAGACGAGCGTGGTGCGGCCGATCGTGATCGACCAGGGGCCGACGAGCATCGCACTGAGCGCAACACCGATGAAGGCAATTGCCCCGATCAGGAACACCAGACATGCCCGTGGGACTCGTGTCTGACGGTCCGACCTCCACAGCCACTGTCCCACGACGAGCACGACGAGCAAGCAGGCCGTCAACCCCGGGAAGAGCTCTCCTTCGGGCTCGTGAAACGAGTGGAGATGCCAGAACTTGGACAACGGCGACACGTCGAGCAACGAGAGGACGTCGGCACCAAAAAAGTTGATCTCGCCCAGATCTCTCTGGAAGCCGTAGGCCGAGTGGATCTGTCGATAGCTCCAGAGAAGGGGTACGAGTGGAAGCGACGCGACAGCCCACGCACCGACCACCGCGAACATCGTTTTCAGCTCGTGACGCGACAACGCAAACCAGAGAAGCCACAGACCAACGAGCACAGGAAAGAAGAGCAGGTAGTACCCGTTCGAGAGGGCCTGCATGAGCCAGGCGGCCGCAGAGATCCACAGCCAGACCCGCTTCTTGTTCGACAGGTAGGCGTGCAAGCCCAGAAGCGCGACGGGCATCCAGTACGAGGTCATCACCTGAATCTGTGGAAAATGCGCGACTCGAAAGGGGTGAAATCCATACACCAACCCGGCGACGAGTCCCGCGTCGTGGCGTCCGGTCAGCCTGAAGACGAGCGCGTGCGTCGCCAGGGCCGACAGTGGAAACGTGAGAAAGAATGCGACGTTGTATGCAGTGCTTGGGCTGGCTCCCAGCCACTGCAGTGGGGTCGTCATCGGGATGAGGCCGATTAGTGTCTCGGAAAACGCCAGCGCACCAGAGGAAGGCCAAAACATCGGGCCGTCCCACCAGCGCGCCGTCCACGGCAGGGCGTGTGCGTTCCACCAGACGATCCAGGTGTTGAGAACGGGGTCGCCGAGGTCGTTCGCCAGAACGCGCGACAATTGCGTGACGAGCGGCCACGTGAAGCCAATCGCCAACACGAAGTAGAACGCGGTCGCAAGCAACCAAGGCGTGGTTCGTTTCCAACGCCCTGGCTGAGGTGCGATCGGTTGATCGTCGGCAGACGTCGTTATCGCGTTGGGCATCGTTACGCTTTTGTGACAGACAACATCACCCCACGCTTGCCAGGCGGCATACGCTCGATTGCGTATCGAAGTGTTGTCCGGGGAATCGCGGGGCCCAGCTTCCGCAGGTAGCGCTCAAGACGCCCTGGGTCGGCCTTCCCGGCTTCACGCAGCAGCCAACCAACCGCCTTCTGGACCAGATCTTCCTTGTCGGGATGGAGCGCCCGGGCGACGTCATAGGCCAGGTCGAGCGATGTCCCTCTCCGCGCCAACGAAATCAGGCTGACGGCTGCCGCCCGACGCACCCAGAGGCTGCGGTCCCGCGCCCAGCTTCGCATCCGTATGGCCAGCTGTGGACGGGCCGCCAGCAAGGGCCCGATCAATACTCCGCAGATCGCATCGGTCGTAGCCCAATTCGCTGAGTGTCCTCGGGCCAGCCAACCCTTCCAGACCGGCAGAAGGCCTGGCGTGAAGTGTCGTCGAAAGCGCGCGACGACTTCGATTCCGACAAGCTTCACCTCGAGGTGCCGGTCGCGGATAAGGATGTCGGCGAACTCGGTCGCCTCGTCGATCGACCAATCATCCGCGTGCGCTGAGTGAATCGCGCGCGCGAGCGCACGCACTGCGTCCGTACCGACGTTGTAGAAGCCAAGGTCGACTTCGCCTCGGAAGTACCTGCTCGCATCGAATGTCCCGACCGGGCGCGCCAGACGTTTCAGCGCGCGCCTGGCCTCGGCGGCGGCGCGCGATGGCGAGCCGCGTTCCGTACGAGAAGCCATCACGACTAGCCGAGCTTTCTCAGGATCAGGCACTTGAGGTAGTAGGTCTCGGGCACACCGAGGAGGATCGGATGATCGCGGCCTTGCATCCTTTTTTCGACGACACTGACCGACGCCTCGGCGTCGACCGCGGCTTCATAGACTATCTCAGCGAACATGGCCTCGGTGAGGTGATACGAACAGCTGGACGTGATGAGTGTACCGCCCGACGTAAGCAACCTCAGTGCCCTGAGGTTGATCTCCTTGTAGCCCTTCGCAGCCTTGGCCAGCGCCGACTTGGTCTTGGCGAACGCAGGAGGGTCGAGCACGATAGTATCGAACCGCTGTCGCAGTCGTTCGAGACCCCGCAATTCATCGAACACGTTGCCCACTCGTGCCTCGACTGTCAGTCCGTTTCGCGCAGCGTTGGTGCGAAGGCGTGCAATCGCCGCGGCGGAAATGTCGTAGGCAACCGTCTCTTCACATTGCCGCGCCAGCGTCAGAGCGAAGCCGCCGTCGTAACTGAAACAGTCCAGCAGTCGTCCGCGGGCGTACTGCCCGGCGGCGGCCCGGTTTTCGCGCTGGTCCAGAAACAGACCGGTCTTTTGTCCCTGTCTCAGGTCGACCTGGTACTGAATCCCATGTTCGGTCACGCCGACCAATTCGGGAATCTCACCCGCAAGCACATCCACGGATCGTTCGAGCCCTTCAAGCGGGCGCGTCCGAGAATCGTTGCGCGCGAGGATGCCCACGGGCTCAAGCAACTGACTGAGCGTATCGACGATGAGCGGCATCCGCCGATCCATTCCTTGCGCGAGGGTTTGAACGACCAGAAAGTCGCCGTAGCGATCGACGATCAAACCCGGAAGGAGGTCGGCTTCGCCATGGACCAACCGATATGCATCGGAATCGAGACGGAGCGACCGGCGGAAAGCGATCGCCGATTCGATCCGTTGCCGCAGGAGCTCCTGAACCGCCGTCTCGGTGTCGATCTGATCGCGGGTCAGTAGGCGAATCGCGATCTGCGACTGGCTGCTGTAGAGCGCCACGCCGAGCGCCCGCTTCCGTGTCCCTCGAACCAGGACGACGTCGCCAGCCTTGGCATCCACGTCGACGATGTCGGCTCGATAGACCCACGGGTGGCCGCTTCGCAGACGATCTTCGCCACGCGGCGAAATGGCAGCCGTTGGGAACATGATGAAGGAACGTGAGTGCCAGGCGATCTAGAGCCTTCGAAGCCTCGTGCCCGAACGCCGACCACCGAAGCCGACAATAGTACAATTACCGCAGTACAATTACCGCCTGTGCAGATCGCTATTGGCGCCGATCACGCCGGCTTTCTTCTCAAGGAGCATCTGAAGGACACGCTTCAGCGACTCGGCCATAGCGTGGACGATCACGGCACGCACAGCGAAGAACCGGTCGATTACCCGCCGATTTGCATAGCCGTCGCGAGTGCCGTGGCCCAGGGCCGCGCCGATCGCGGCATCGTCACCGGCGGCAGTGGTCAAGGTGAACAGATCGCGGCGAACAAAGTGCCCGGTGTTCGTGCTGCACTCTGCAACGATCTCTTCACGGCGCTCCTCTCACGTCAACACAACGACGCGAACGTCCTCGCAATGGGCGGGCGCATCGTGGCCTTCGGGCTTGCCGACGAAATTCTCGCGCTCTGGCTCAAGACGCCGTTCGAAGGTGGGCGGCATCAGCGGCGAATCGATCAAATCAGCGCGGCCGAACATCGAACGTGACACTGCGAACCGCCTCGAAACCAGGCTTGAAAGAGCGCGTCGCGGAGGTGTTTTCACCAGACGGTCCGCTCGCGCGGGCGCTGCCCGAATTCGAGTCTCGTCCAGGTCAGGTCGAAATGGCCACCACGATCGCCGACACCTTCGAACGGGGCGGTGTCGTGCTGGCAGAGGCCGGAACCGGCACCGGCAAGACTCTCGCCTACCTGGTGCCAGCGGTCTTGAGCGGCGGACGCGTTCTCATATCGACTGGAACCAAGAACCTCCAGGAACAAATCTACTTCAAGGACGTCCCGGCCCTGCGTGAGGCGCTCGGTCTCAATTTCACCGCAACTTACATGAAGGGGCGAGCGAATTATCTGTGCCTTCATCGCCTGGATCAGTACGGTCAAGGGGACATCCCTTCGCTCGGCCCCGAACCGGTCTTCCTGCCCATCATCAACGAATGGGCCGCACGGACCGAGACCGGCGACCGCGCCGAGTTGGAAGATCTTCCCGAGGATCTGGCGTTCTGGAAAGAGATCTCAGCGACCGCCGAGACGTGTCTGGGCGCCACGTGTCCGCGCTACGACGAGTGCTTCGTGACACGTATGCGTCAGCGCGCCGCCGAATCCGATGTCGTCATCGTCAATCATCATCTGCTGTGCGCGGACGCATCAGTCCGGCAAAACGCATTCGGCGAGGTCATTCCCGGGTGCAGCCACGCCATCATCGATGAAGCACATCAGCTCGAGGATGTCGCCACACAGTATTTCGGATTCAGCGTCAGTAACTATCGGGTCGAGGAGCTGGCGCGCGACGTCCAGCGCCTCACCGCGGGGGAGCGCGCGGCGCGTGACGCACGACCAGACGAGCTCGCCCGAGCCGTCGAGCGGCTGCGGGATCGCTCCCACGACTTCTTTGCGGGCCTCGTGAGTGCCCAGAGAGGCGATGGCCGCGCGCGGAGCTCGGCGATCTCGAGGGAAGAGCGCGTTCGCGTGACTGAAACGTTGCTCGGAGAGGTGGGGGACGCTGCCGCGCACCTCTTCGGCGCGCTCGACATCATCGAGTCGACGCTCGCGCTGTGGTGCACCAGCCCTTCTGACGGGGGCTCGGGTGGTGCGCGCGGCCAGTCGGATCGCAGCGAACGCTCCGATGACCAGCCCCGCGGCGAGGTGGAAGACTTCGAGTCGCTCGCGCACCGTGCCGGCGCGCTCAAAGACGAGCTGCGGTTTCTGCTGCGCGCCGGCGATTCGGACTATGTGGTACTTTCTGGAGTTTCGCGGACGCGGTGTGTTTCTTCGCGCATCGCCCATCGACGTCTCCAAGATTGTCCAGGAGCTCCTCCTCGACCGCATGCGCACGACAGTGCTGACATCGGCGACCCTGGCGATCGACGGACGATTCGACTACGTCCGTGAGAGGCTCGGGATCGGTCAAGCCCGTGAGGTGCTGCTGCCGTCGGAGTTCGACTTCGCGCGGCAGACCATTCTGTATCTGCCACCGCGAATGCCGGACCCTCGCTCACCCGAATTCGCGATGGCGGCGGGCCGCGAGGTGGTCGAAATCCTCAGACGCTCACGAGGTCGCGGCTTCGTGCTCTTTACGAGTTACGCAATGCTTCGCGAGGTCCAGGCCATTGCTGAGATGGCGCTCGACTATCCCATCTTCGTGCAAGGGACGGCACCGCGTTCGCGGCTCCTCAAGCAGTTTCGGGACACGCCGCATTCCGTGCTGTTGGCCACGTCCAGCTTCTGGCAGGGAGTCGATGTGGTCGGCGACCGCCTGAGCTGTGTGATTATCGACAAGCTGCCGTTTGCATCGCCGGCCGACCCTGTCACGGGGGCGCGAATTGAAGCGATCCGGGCCAGGGGCGGCGAGCCGTTCGAGGACTACCAGGTCCCGCTCGCGATTCTGACCCTGCAGCAGGGGCTGGGCCGGCTGATTCGTCATCGCCGCGACCGCGGGGTGCTGGCGATCCTCGACCCGAGACTCAGGACCAAGGCCTACGGGAAACGGTTCGTCGCATCGCTACCACCGGCCCCAGCGGTCCATGACCTGGCCCACATCGAAGCGTTTTTTTCCAACTGAGGTAAACTTACCCTTCGTTGACGCGCATCCCTGACAGTCGACGGGAGGCGCGGAGATTGGGTGGGCCCCGGCCTTGACCGGGGGTGAACGCTTTCAGAGGAGTCCGAGCTGCATGCGCACGGCTCCTGAGGAGGAGGTGTCATGGTCCGCCGACTATCTGGCCGATTCGCCGGCTTGGCTGTGTACACGTGGTTGGCGACGCTGGCCTTTGTAGTGCCGGCCACCGCCCAGAGTCTGATTCAAGGAACGGTGACAGACGACAAGGGGCAGCCTGTCGAAGGTGCCAGCGTCTCAATCGAACAGGAGGGGACAAATCGCAAGTTCGATATGAAGACGAACAAGAAGGGCGAGTTCATGCAGATTGGCTTGCCCTCCGGCTCGTATAAGGTGACGGCCACCAAGGACAAGCTCACCGCCACTCAGCCCGCGCGGGTGACGCAAAGCCGGCCAACCCCGATCAGGCTCGTGCTCGGCGCACCAGCCCCTGGTGAGGACGCTCAGCTCAGTGCCCTACGTAAGGTACTGGACGAAGCGCTCGCCGCAAGCAACGCGGGACGGTACGACGATGCGATTGCGGGTTTCCAAAAAGCGCTGGAAGCCAACGCCGCCTGTGCGCCCTGCTACTACAACATCGCGTACGCCTACACGCAGAAAAAGGACTACGACAACGCCGAGGCGAACTACAAGAAGGCGATTGAGCAGAAGGCCGACTACTCCGACGCGTATGCTGGCTTGGCGAATATCTACAATGCTCAACGCAAGTTCGATCTGGCGGCAGCCGCAAGCGCGAAAGCGACCGAGTTGTCGGGCGCCGCGGCTGGAGCCGCCGCTGGAGCGGGCGGCGGAAACGCCGACGCCCTCTTCAATCAGGGCGTGATTCTCTGGAACGGCGGAAAGGTCGCCGAAGCGAAGAAGGCCTTCGAGTCGGCCATTCAGGCGAATCCGAATCACGCCGAGGCCCATTACCAGCTCGGGATGGCGCTGGTCAACGAAGGAAACCTCGCAGGGGCAGCCACCGAATTCGAAACTTACGTCAAGCTCGCGCCGGACGGTCCGAACGCCGCCCAGGCCAAGGCCCTGGTTGCCCAGCTGAAGAAGTGACCGCTCCCACGACATGCTGGAACCTGCCGCGCTTCGCGCCCGGCTGGCGGACGTTCGCGAGCGCATCGTGCGGGCGGCCGATCGGGCCGGGCGTGATCCATCTTCCGTTCGACTCGTCGCAGTCTCGAAGACCTTCGGCGCGGATCACGTGCGAATCGCCGCGGAAGCGGGCCTGACTGACTTCGGTGAGAACAGAGTGCAGGAAGCAGTCGACAAGATGGACCTCACTCAGGATCTGGCCATTCACTGGCATCTCGTGGGCCATCTTCAATCGAACAAGGCCAAAAAGGCCGCCACTCGTTTCGACCTGATCCACTCGATTGACCGTGCGGACCTCGGTGAGACGCTCGACCGGGCAGCAGGTTCGGCCCAGCGAGAGCTTGGGGTGCTGGTTCAAGTCGATCTTGCCGGCGAATTGACCAAGCACGGAGCACGAGAAGACGAGTTGGCGGCGATTTTCGACGCCGCCCGCGCCTGGCGCTCCGCCCGGCTCGTGGGCCTGATGGCGCTTCCTCCGGCGGTGGACGACCCGGAAGACGCCAGACCCTACTTCCAGGCGCTGAACTCAGTGCGTCGTCGCCTGCTCGCGCGCGGCGTCGATCGGGCGATGTTGACGGAGATGTCGATGGGTATGAGCCACGACTTCGAAGTAGCCGTCGAGGAAGGCTCGACGCTCGTCCGCGTGGGAACCGCCATTTTCGGAGGGCGGACCCGTGTTTGACCCCGCTCTGTCGCGCCACGCGACTGGTGCCGATAGAGAGACCGACAGAAGTCCCATCCTCGAGAAGCCGGACCGTCCCGGCCCCATGCCTCGATCTTCTCTGGGTCTGGCGCCCGACGGTCTTGGTTCCGAGGAATTGAGAGGCACACACATGAACATCAGTCCGATCGATTTGCGCCAACAGCGCTTCCGCACGACGTTCAATGGTTTCGACAAGGTCGAAGTCACATCGCTCCTCGCAGCCGTCGCCGACGACTACGAACAAGCGTTGCGCGAAGCGGACCGTCTTCGGCAGGACCTCTCGCGAATGGAATCCGCTCTCAGCGAGCATCGCGAACACGAGCGAAACCTGCGCAATACGCTGTTGACCGCTCAGCGGCTCGCGGACGAGCTCAAGGAACAAGCCGAGCAGGAGGGCAAACGCATCATCCGCGAGGCTGAAGTTCGAGCTGACCTCCTGTGCGAGAAGGCGCAGCTGCGGCTTGACGACATCCAACGGGATATCGACGGTCTCAGGCTGAAGCGCCGCGAAGTGGAGACGTCGCTCGAATCGATGATTCAGACACTCCGCAGTACGCTCGACTACGTGCGCGATCGGGACGGCGCCGAAGACAAGATCCTGCTCCATCGGCCGCGCCAGTCCGGTGAAGTGTCGGCCAACGACGAGTCGCCAAAGGGCCCACAGGAACGTCGCGTCGCTCAGAGCAGTTGAGACACCGAGAACCGATGAGCGGCGCGCATCGGCTGCCGATTCGGGAAACATCGAACGGCATCGAGATCGACGTGCGCGTGATTCCCCGTGCGCGCAGGAACGAACTTGCCGGCGTGCGCGAAACCGCCCTTCTCTGCCGGCTGGCGGCGCCTCCAGTCGATGGGGCCGCCAACGCTGCCCTCGTCGAGCTCCTCAGCCAGCACCTCCGCCTTCCCCGCGAATGCGTTCGCATCGTTCGAGGTGCCCGGGCGCGCTCCAAACGCGTGGCCATCGCCGGCATCGCCCCCGCCGCTGCCGCGCGACTGCTCGGCCTTCAGTTTTGAAGGTGCTTGCGAGGCGTATGGCTAACGCGACCGCGCCGGGGCCGCCGACGGGGAGCCAATCGTGAACACGTCGACGTGGAGGGCGAAGGACCAGGGATAGCGGTACCCGGGCAGGAGATCCAGCGGCTGTACGTATGAACCATCGATGTAGGTATGGTTGCCCTCATCGCGGCGGACCGTGACGTCGCTTTTGTCTAGTGGGATGTCGTGGCGCGATGCCAGAGCCATCACCCGCTCCTGAATCTCGGCGATCGGCCTCTCACTGCCGAATTGCGCCGTCTCTGTCACAGCATCCTTGAAGCGATAGAAGGTGACGTAAGCGGAGCCGACATGCCAGACGGCATTGGTGATAAGGGCGGCAAGCGCTAACTTGATGAAGAGCTTGACCATGCCCGGTTTCCGCTAGCGAATCTGGTGAAACATCCGGTCCCAGCGGGTTCGGGTGAAAAAGTGTACGAACACTGAGGCGACGCCTCTCAGCGTCGCACCGGGACCGCCTTCCTGATAGTCCTCGCGCTCGGCCTCGTACGACCAGTAGATGACCAGGGCCTTGCCCTTGATATTGTCGCGTGGCAGAAAACCCCAATAGCGGCTGTCCTGGGAGTTGTCCCGATTGTCTCCCATCACAAAGTACTGATTTGCCGGAACGGTCACCGGGCCGTACCGCTCGCGGACGTCGAGCGAGGTCACCTCGTGGAACTCGGTCGGACCTGCAGCAGGCTGCAAGAAATGGGCGTAGGGTTCCTCGAGCGCCGTTCCGTTGATGTAGACCTTCTTTTCGCGGACTTCCACTGTTTCGCCCGGCAGCCCGATCACGCGCTTGATGAAATCGCGCTCAGGTTCTTCCGGGTACTTGAACACCACGACATCCTGACGCTTGATGGTGCCGATGGGCATCAACGCGCGCTCGAGCCCAGACGTGGTGGGCCCGAACACGAACTTGTTGACGAGCAGATGGTCGCCAATCAACAGGTTCTCCTCCATCGACCCGGTCGGAATCTTGAACGCCTGCACGACGAACGTGCGGATGAAAAACGCGAGAATGACAGCAGTCACGATCGACTCGAACGACTCGCGCAGCGACGATTTCTTGAAGGTGGCCATTATTCCGGTTCCGTTCCCATTTTGAGCACCGCAAGAAACGCCTCTTGCGGAATCTCGACGCGACCGACGCGCTTCATGCGCTTCTTGCCTTCCTTCTGCTTCTCGAGCAGCTTCCGCTTCCTGGTGATGTCGCCACCGTAGCATTTGGCGAGGACATTCTTGCGAAGCGCCTTCACCGATTCCCGGGCAACGATGCGGCTGCCAATCGCCGCCTGAATCGCTACCTCGAACATCTGGCGCGGAATCAACTCGCGCATCTTCGAGGCCAGCGCGCGCCCGCGCTCGTACGCCGTGTCCCGGTGGACAATGATCGAGAGCGCATCCACCGGATCACCGTTCACCAGGATGTCCAGCTTCACGAGGGGCGATGGCCAGTACCCGGTCACATGATAGTCGAGCGACCCGTACCCTCGAGACAGCGTCTTCAGCCGGTCGTAAAAGTCCAGCACGACCTCGTTGAAAGGCAGCTCGTAGGTAATGAGCACGCGATCCGAGGCCAGATATTCCAGAGCCTTCTGAACGCCCCGCTTGTCCTGGCAGAGCTGCAGGATGCCGCCGACGTGCTCTGCCGGAGTCAGGACCATGGCGGTGATCACCGGCTCTTCGATCGTCTTGATGCGACCCGCATCGGGAAGCTTGGCCGGGCTGTCGATCTCCTGGACCTCGCCGTCGGTGGTGGTGACCCGGTACAACACTCCCGGCGCCGTGGTGACCAGGTTCATGTTGAATTCGCGCTCGAGTCGCTCCTGAACGATTTCCATGTGCAGCAACCCGAGAAACCCGCATCGAAATCCAAAGCCCAGGGCCGTCGACGTTTCGGGCTCGTAGAAGAACGACGCGTCATTCAGCCGCAGCTTCTCCAACGCGTCGCGCAGCTCCGGATATTGGTGTCCTTCAACCGGATACAACCCAGCAAATACCATCGGCTTCAATTCCTTGAAGCCTGGAAAGGGCTCTGACGTTTGACGGGCGGTCTCCGTGATGGTGTCGCCGATTTTCGCGTCGCTGATTCTCTTGATGTTGGCGACAACGAATCCGACCTCGCCAACACTCAACTCCTCCATCACGATCGGCTTGGGCGAAAACGCACCCACCTGCTCGACATCGTAGTCCTGGCCCTGGGCCATCAGGCGGATCTTCATCCCGGGCTTCAGAACGCCGTCGATCACCCGGACGACGATGACAACGCCACGGTAGGCGTCGTACCAGGAGTCGAAAATCAAAGCCTTGAGCGGGGCGGCCGGGTTCCCTTGAGGCGGGGGCAACCGATGGATGATCGCTTCGAGGATGTCCGGGACGCCGGTACCTTGTTTGGCGCTGGCGAGCAGCGCCATCGAGCCGTCGAGACCGATGATGTCTTCAATCTGTCGCCGCGCCTCCTCGGGTTGCGCGCCGGGCAGGTCGATTTTGTTGATGACCGGAATGATCTCGAGGCGGTTGTCGGCGGCCAGGTACGCGTTCGCCAGGGTTTGCGCTTCCACACCCTGCGACGCATCGACCAGGAGAAGTGCTCCCTCGCACGCCGCGAGCGAACGTGTGACCTCATACGAGAAGTCGACGTGCCCGGGGGTATCGATCAGATTGAGGACGTAGGGCTCTCCTGAGGCGGCCACGTAGTTCAACCGGACCGGATGGGCTTTGATCGTGATGCCGCGTTCCCGCTCGAGGTCCATCGCATCGAGCACCTGCGCTTCCATTTCGCGCGCCTGCAGGGCCCCGGTCAGTTCGAGAAACCGGTCGGCGAGCGTCGACTTGCCGTGATCGATGTGAGCGATCACCGAGAAATTACGAATGCGTTGCGGGTCCACCAGCCGTGCTTGTCCGTGAAACGAGTGTGTGAGCCGAAGAATCGTTATATGCCGTCAGCGATCTTCGAGGGGTCTGTAGTGCTGCGGATACTCGGGGCCGACGTACTCCGCCCGCGGTCGAATCAGGCGGTTGTTCGCGAACTGCTCCAGCACGTGGGCCGTCCAGCCCGAGATGCGGCTGACCGCGAAAATTGGCGTAAAGAGCTCGATGCCGATGCCGAGCGCATGGTACGTGGTCGCCGAATAGAAGTCGACATTGGCGTTGAGGTTCTTCTCGGCCTTCATCAGCGCCTCGATGCGCTGGGAAATCTCGAACCAGACCGGCTGCCCTGATCGCCGACCCAAGTCCCGCGACATCTGACGCAGGTGTGTCGCTCGAGGGTCCTCGGTGTGATACACCCGATGGCCAAAACCGGGAATCTTCTCCTTCCGGGCCAGCTTGCTCTTGATCACTTCATCGACCTTCTCGACCGGACGATCGGTCCCGATGTCGAGCAGCATCCGCATGACGTCGGCATTCGCGCCGCCGTGGAGGGGTCCCTTGAGCGTGCCGATCGCGGCGACGATCGCCGAATGCATGTCGGTCAGGGTCGCGGCGGCGACGCGTGCGGCAAACGTCGAGGCGTTCAGCTCGTGATCCGCGTGGAGGACCAGCGCCACGTCGAATGCGCGTGTCGCGAGGCCGCTCGGGCGCTCCCCGGTCAGCATGTACAAGAAATTGGCGGCATGGCCGAGTACAGGGTCGGGTTGAATCGGGCCGCCACCTGCATTGATCCGCCCGATCGTCGCCACGATTGAGCTGATTTGTGCCGTCAACCGCACGGCCTTCCGGTAGTTCGCCTGCGGCGACTGGTCGGCGGTTTCCGGATCGTAGTGACTCAGCGCCGAGGTGACCGTCCGGAGGATGTCCATTCCCGGACTGGGAGGCAGCGTGCGCAGAAGTCGGAGCACCGCCTCGGGCAGCGGCCGCGCGGCCACGAGCTGCGCCTGGAGATCGCCGAGCTCGGCGCGGGCTGGCAGGCGCCTGTGCCACAACAGATAGCAGACCTCCTCGAACGTTGCGTGGCGGGCAAGATCGTGGATGTCGTATCCGCAGTACGACAGGACGCCGCGATCACCGTCCAGATAGCAGATCGCCGACGAGGTAGCGACGGTGTCTTCGAGGCCAGCTTTCGCCTTCGCAGCCGTGGTCATGATTCGTAATCATAGCAGCGGTCGCGTCGCGACGCCCTGGACCGCCGTGATTGCCGCCTGGCGTCGACAAGCGATCCAAGCTACGGACTGACTTGGACCTGCCACGCGTCCAGGCTATTTGATCAGAGCTGAAGATTGCCGCGGAACCGCGTCAGTGCAGGCGAGTCGAGGTCTCGGTGACCGCGGAAGCATCACCTGGAATTGGCGACCCCTGCGGACCCATCTGCGCATAGCGCAAGAAGAGCTGCCCCCATGGGGTGCCCTCGCACCACTGTTCGAATGCTCGACGGTCGAGCAGTGGCCACCGACACAGGTCGTGATACACCTCGCTCGCCAAGACGAAGCCGTGAACCATCGGGGTGTGGAAAAACAATTTCTGGAACGACTTGAGCGGACCGAACCAGATGAGATCGCCGCCGACGCGCCGAACCAGGTTCTTGCCAACCTGAAACTGCCAGTTTTCCTTGGCTATTTCCACGTCGCCGACGAGATCGATCTCCCGGGGATCGCCCACACCGAGCCGATCTTCGTGTGCGAGACGGATATATGCAATTGACAGCGGATCGAATCCCATCAACTTGGCGGCCACGGCATCAATCGCCACCTGATCGGCCGATGCGAGCATGACGTTCTTGACCACGGGGTACATCGTGCGCGGTCCGGGGCCATTGCCCGCCGTGGTCCCGTCCATGATCGCGAATAGTCCGGAGTGGATCTCCTTCTGAATCGCCAGAAGATCCACCAGCGTCTCATGAATCCACGAGTGGGTGTAGTGACGGCGGGTGTTCAGCAGGCCACCGAACGCATTCTTCATCGCGCCGGTCGTCGTCGTATAGATGTGGCACTTGGTCGTCGGCAGGTGAACGATGTTCTTGCCGAAGAAAAAATCGGGGATGTGAATGCCTTCGGGAAAGACGCGGTTGAGCGCCCGCATCCGAGCCTTGGGCTGATATCGCACCCAGGTCATGTCTGCGGGCTTGAAATTGTAGAGAACCGGCACCTCGTACCGTTTGAAAATCGGCACGTAATGATTCAGATCTTCACCTTTGAACGCGTTCGTCACGACAGTCTTGTTCTGAACGCACACCTGATCGGTGAATCCCCGGCGGGCCAACGCCTGGATCGTCCCTTCGAGTTGCCACGGCGTGGTGTTCGCCGCCGGAAAAGGAAAATGCCAGGAGATGTTGTCCTTGAGTATCGTCGTCTTGCCGGCCGCCAGCGCGCTCGAGACATCCGCCAGACCTGTGAGACGGTCGATGTCGGAAAGGATACTGTCGGGTGCGACGCGGAGAATGGCGACCTTTGACCTATTTGCCACTCGCCACCTGCGTACTCAGGACCACCGGGTCGCCAGCGTACTGCTGGACGACCGACAGCAGGCCCATATAGAGAAATCCCACTTGAAACAGCATGAGGAACGGCAACGTGCCGTAGATCTGGTTCGCGAGGGCGTAGAAGACCGTGGCCGTGAAGTAGAGACCGAGCGCCAATTCGACGAGCGGCTGCACAGCGACGGACTGCCGGTATTTCTTGCCCATCCACTCGTCAGAGTTAGCTTCGATGCGGTACTTCGGCGTTCGCGCGAACTCGGTGGGGGTGTTGAATAGCGCCTCGAAGACGGCTCGCGTGTTGTTGACGGAGAGGCCGATACCGACCGACATCAAGAACGGCACGTACCGCAACCGAGCACGCCAGTCATCGTAGATCTCCCGTTGGCAGACCACGTAGAAGTTGCAGAACGAGAACGTGGCGGCAAAAAACAGCGGCACGTCGATGAGCAGCATCTCGTACCAGCCCATGTTGTACCGGATCACCATCGACGGGAACATCAAGATCGAGAGCACGCACATCAACGGGTAGTTGAAGTTCGCCGTCAGGTGAAAGAACGCTTCCGTCTTGATGCCCAGCGGCAGGTTCGACTGGAGGATCCGAGGCAGCAGCTTCCGGCAGGTTTGAATCGATCCCTTGGCCCACCGGTGCTGCTGTGTTTTGAACGCGTTCATTTCGACCGGCACTTCGGCCGGAGCAATCAGGTCGGACACGAACACGAAGCGCCACCCGCACAATTGGGCGCGGTAACTGAGGTCGAGGTCCTCTGTCAGGGTGTCGTGTTGCCAGCCGCCGGCGTCATGGATCGCCTGACGCCGCCACACGCCGGCCGTGCCGTTGAAATTGAAAAACCGCCCGCCGCGATTCCGCGCGCCGTGCTCGAGTACGAAGTGGCCGTCGAGCAGAATGGATTGAATCTTCGTCAGTAGCGAATAGTCCTGGTTGATGTGCCCCCAGCGCGCCTGCACCATGCCGACGCCCGGGTCCGCGAAATGCGGCAGCAGCCGGGTCAGAAAATCTGGGGTCGGGATGAAATCGGCGTCGAAGATGGCGATCAACTCGCCGCGCGCGGCCTTCAAGCCGGCCTCGAGCGCCCCGGCCTTGAAGCCACTCCGGTCGGTCCGGTGAAAGTACTTGATGTCCACACCCTGCGCGGCCATCTGTCGGACGGTGAGCTCGGCCACATTGCGCGTTTCGTCGGTCGAGTCGTCCAGCACCTGCACCTCGAGCAGTTCGCGTGGATACTCAATTTTGCAAACGGCCTCGATCAGTCGGTCTGCGACGTACAGCTCGTTGTACAGGGGAAGCTGAATCGTCACGACCGGCAGGGGATCCGGCAACGAGCTGGCGCGGGGCTCCCGGTCGCGGTACCTCATGTAGAGATACACGAGGTAGTAGCGGTGCCAGCCGTAGATTGCGAGGATGATGAGAACGAAGAAATAGGCTGCGAGCGTCAGCGTTTCAGCAGGCGTCATTGGTCACAAGCGGCCACACGCGCGTCGTGCTCGGCCGTCACGATCGCGCGAAGCAACCTTCGAGCGCGTGAACGGGAGAAACGCAGACGGCACAATCGTTTATATTACTGAGGGTTCCGACCAAGGTCAACAAACCCTGCCCGATATGATGCGATGAATCCTGTTGAACTCCAGCGCGTCATCCACGCCGTGGCGCGCGGCGAAATCGACGTCCCGACGGCACACGAGCGGCTGCTCGAAGCGTTGCGGGCCCAGCCCTACGAAGACTTGGGATTCGCCCGCGTCGATCATCATCGGAGCGTCCGTCAGGGATTTCCCGAGGTCGTGCTCGGCTTGGGCAAGACGCCCGCGCAGATTGCCGCCATCGCCGCCGAGATCGTTGGCCGCGGCTCAACGCTTCTTGTCACCCGCGCCAGCGAGGCCAGCTATGACGCGGTGCGTGCAGTCGTGCCGCAAGCTGTCTACTACGCTGATGCCGCCATCATTGCGTTACGACAGCAGGACGTCTCGCCGGGAAAAGGAACGATTGTCGTCGTCGCAGCAGGGACCTCGGATTTGCTCGTCGCCGAAGAAGCGGCCCGCACAGCCGAGATGATGGGAAACACGATCGAGCGGATGTACGACGTCGGCGTCGCCGGCATCCATCGACTGCTCGGCGAACGCAGCAGGCTCGCGGCGGCGCGCGTCATCATCGTCGTCGCGGGAATGGAAGGCGCGTTGCCCAGCGTCGTGGCTGGCCTGGTAAGCGTGCCGGTCGTCGCCGTGCCCACGAGTGTTGGCTACGGTGCCAGCTTCGGCGGACTGGCCGCGCTCCTCGGAATGCTCAACACCTGCTCCTCCGGAGTCGCTGTGGTGAACATCGACAACGGCTTTGGCGCCGCCAGCATGGCGAGCCTCATCAATCACTTGTAAGAATTCTTCCGCACCAGGGTTTTCTGAAGAGCGACCGCCGCCTGGCCTTCGAGACGTCGATCGGACGTTCGGAGTTCCTTACACGTGCGTTACAATATACGGATCCTTCCGCGCGGTCGCGGCGGTACCTTCTACGCTTTCCACTATGCAGCCAGGAGTTCTGCGGGCTCTCGAATTTGATCGTATTGTCGAGGCCCTTCGAAGCTTCGGGCTCACCCCGATGGGGCGCGAACGGTTGGGGCGGCTGGCCCCGTCCACCGACCCGGCCAAAGTCACAGACCTGTTGACGGCGACGTCCGAGACCAGGCGCTACCTCAGCATCCACGCGTTGTTTCCACTGCGCGCGTCGAGCGAGTTGCCACAAACCCTCGAAGCGCTGGCGATTGAAGGACGGGCCCTTCTTCCACTTCAGTTGCTCATGCTCGCGGACTTCCTCGATTCGATCGAAGACGCGCGCGGCAGCATTCGGCGGGCTGGCGGAGCGTTTGCCTCGCTCGAAGCCGCGATCGGGAGCGCGGCGTCGTTCAAACGCGAGACCGGCCAGGTTCACGAAAAGATCGATTCGGCGGGCGAGATCGTCGATCACGCGAGCGCTGAGCTGAAACTGATTCGCGATCGACTGCGCAAACAACGCGCTCGATTGCGCGGCACGCTCGAATCGTACCTGCGCGGGAAGGACACAGCCAAGTACCTGCAAGAACAGGTCGTCACCGAGCGGAATGGGCGCTATGTTCTCGTTGTCAGGGCCGAGCATCGAAATGCGATTCCCGGCATCGTGCATGGCATGTCGGCGAGTGGTGCCAGCTTGTTTCTCGAGCCGCTCAGCACCGTCGACATCAACAACGACATCGTTGCGCTCGAAGAGCAGGAACTCGAGGAGATCGCCCGAATCCTCCTGACGCTGACCGATGCGTTCCGTTGTCGACCGCTGGATTTGCACCGGACGGTCGAGGCAGGAACCGAGCTGGATGTGCTGCAGGCGCGTGCGCGCTTTTCGAGCCACATCGACGGTATCGAGCCGGCGCTCTCGACCGACGTCGCGTTCGAGCTCCAATCGGCGCGACATCCTCTCCTGATGCCGCAGGTCACCGCGCTGCTGGATCGAACCCGACCCAAGGGCGAAGATCAGGCCCCGGAGCCGGTGCCGGTGACCGTCAAAATCGTGCCGCCCTCCACCTGTCTGCTGATTACGGGTCCCAACACCGGCGGAAAGACCGTCGCATTGAAGACTGCCGGCCTGCTGGCCCTGATGGCGCAGGCCGGGCTGCACGTTCCCGCGGCTGAAGGTTCAAGATTGCCGGTATTTCGGTCGATTTTTGCCGATATCGGCGATGAACAGTCGATCGACGCAAGTTTGAGCACATTCTCCGCGCGCATCGCGAACATTGCGGCCATGGATCGACAGCTGGCCGTTCCGGCTCTGGTTCTCCTTGACGAAGTCGGCTCGGGCACCGATCCCATAGAGGGGGGCGCCCTCGGGGTCGCCATCATCGACCACTTTCGTCGCCGGGGAGCGACGGTCCTCGCCACGAGCCATTACGAAGCGCTCAAGACGTACGCGTCGACCGTCGAAGGCGTCGCTGTTGCGGCCTTCGGCTTCAATGCCGAGACCTTCGCACCAAGCTATCAGCTTGTGTATGGGTCGCCGGGCCGTAGTCTCGCGCTGGAAATGGCCTCGCGACTCGGTCTGAATGCTTCCGTGATCGCCGCGGCGCGCCAGAATCTGAGCGCAAGGGAGGCGCAGCTGGCCGAGCATCTGGCGAAGATCGACCGCGACATGCGCGCTCTCGAACACGAGCAGCGACTGACCACGCGCGAGCGCCAGACGCTCGAAGCTGCCGAACTGCGGATGCGTCAACGCGAGGAAGTGCTGCGCCAGCGAGAAGAGACGTTTCGCCAACGGTTGAATGAGGAGCTCGAGACAAAAGTTCGCCAGGCGCGCCGTGAGATCGACGATGTCGTGGCGCAGTTGAAGACGAAGACGACGGCGATCGCTCAGGAAGTCCGGCTGCCGATCTCGACGGGCGACACCGGATCGGTCAGAGCGGAAGCGCGTACGGCCGTGGACGCCATCGCCAAGCGTCTGCTCGAGCCGATCGACGAGCCGAAGCCGGAAGCGCCCTCGGCCCCGCCGCCGACTGTCGGCGACCGAGTCATGATTGGCGGTTTGGGACTCGAAGGGATTGTCACCTCCATTCACGATGGGACGGCCGATCTCGATGTCCGCGGAAAGCGGATGCGCGCGAGCGTCCGCGATCTACGTGTACTGAGCACGGGGGTTGCCGCCGCTCCGCGCGTCAATGTCAACATCCAGCTACAACCGCGGGAGTCGGGGCTGTCGGACCTGAATGTGGTTGGGTGTACGGTGGACGAAGCGATCGCACGGGCCGAGCGCTTCCTGGACGAGTCGCTTTTGACCGATCAGCGGATCGTCCGGCTGATTCACGGGTACGGCACCGGACAGCTCAAGCGAGCCCTTACGGGATTCTTACAACAGCATCCGCTCGTCGCCAGGTTCGCATCGGCCCCTCCAGAGCAGGGAGGGGGCGGGGTAACGGTGGTGGAGCTCAAAGACTGACGTCGTGGCTCTATTTCCCCAGCGATTTCTCGACGACCTTCGCTTGCAAGCCAATATCGTGCAGGTCATCCAGGAGTACGTCCCGCTGAAGCGCGCCGGGACCACCTACAAGGGATTGTGTCCGTTCCACGCGGAGAAGACGCCATCGTTCACCGTCAACCCCGATCGGGGATTTTTCTACTGCTTCGGCTGCCACGCGGGCGGCGATGTGGTCAAGTTTCTCGAGCTTCACGAAAAGCTGGGCTTTCAGGAGGCCGTGCGTCTGCTCGCGCAGAAGTTCGGGCTGGCGATTCCGGAGGAGGCGGGCACCTCGGAGGATGCGCAGAGCCAGGCTGGCCAGCGTGAAACATTGCTGAAGGTTCACGAGCTCGCTGCCGCGTATTTTCGTGAGCAGCTCGCGAGTCCTGCTGGCGCGCGCGCGCGCCGGCACCTCTCAGAGCGCGGGATCGCCTCGAAGACTATCGAGGATCTGGGATTGGGATTCGCACCAGCCGGGCCGACGGCCCTGAAGCGACGGCTGCTCGACGCGGGACTGAACCAGGGAGTGCTTTTGCAGAGCGGCGTCCTCGTCCAGCGAGAGGGCGGCGAGGTCGTCGACCGATTTCGAAACCGGTTGATGGTGCCGATTGCACGGGACACGGGCTCGGTTATCGCCTTTGGCGGGCGCGCCTTGGACGCCGACCAGGCGCCGAAATACGTCAATTCTCCCGAAACGCCCATCTACTCCAAGGGACGAACCTTGTATGGGCTGAGCCAGACGAAGTCGGCCATCCGGCAGTTCAATTTCGCCGTATTGGTGGAAGGGTATTTCGATTTCGCTCAGGTATTTCAGACGCAGGCAGCACCGGTCGTGGCGTCATGTGGAACCGCACTGACGCCTCAACAGGCTCAGTTGCTTCGGCGTTTCACGACTAAAGTAGTCCTGAGCTACGACCCTGATGCGGCAGGCCAGGGCGCTGTCACACGCTCCTGCGAAATGCTCGTGGCCGAAGGCTTTGACGTCAACGTCGCCGTCCTCGATCCGGGGCAGGATCCCGACACCTTCATTCGACGGAACGGGCCGGAACAGTCCCGTGAAAGATTGCGGGGTTCGCAGCCGTATCTAGAGTATCTTGCTCGATCAGGCGGCCAGCGGAGTAGACTTCAGCCACTACGACGCCCGCCGCGAGTTTCTGGGCAAGATGCTGACTGTGGCGGCCCGTATCCCCGACCCGACGGCCCGCGATCAATTTGGCGATCGAATTGCACATAAAGCGCGTGTTACGGAAGAGGTCGTGCGGGCCGAAATCCGTAAGGCGGCCGTCGCCCGCCGGCCGGCGCTCACCCATCGAGAGCTGCCCTCGTTCGGGGAGCTGAAATCGGCTGAAAAGGGCCTGATTTGGGCACTGATCCATAATCCTGAAGAGGCCCTCCCAGCGCTCCAGGTGCTCGGCACGGAGGACCTCGATGCGCTGTCAGGGCGGGAAGTCTTTGAAGTGGCCCGGAGCCTGCACGACGAGTCCGAAAAGTTTTCACCGTCGGCGCTTTTGCAGCGTCTAAGTCACTCTGAACGTCCAGCTCGTCACCAGCATCGCCGCGACCTCTGCACCGCCTGCTCCCGCGCTTGATTGCGTCCGGGCCATCCAGCGGCTCAGGTATGAGCGCGAGCGTGCTGCCATTCAACGTGAAATCGACCGGCTCCAGGAGCTGGGAGCCGGTCAGCATGAACATGAGATAGATCAACTGTGGCATCGAAAGAAAAATCTACTGCATCGGATCGAAGAGCTCACCTAACCTCGGAGCGCGTGATCCCTGAGCGCGACGAAGCGCACGGTGCGGGCGGAGGCCCGCCGGCGCGCGCCGTGGAGGACACGCACTTGTCGATGGAAGAAAAATACGACGAGGTCCGGCAGCTCATCAGCATCGGCAAAGAGAAGGGTTACCTGCTCTATGACGAGGTGAACGAGCTGCTCCCGTCGGAAATCACCTCCTCCGACGAGCTCGATGACCTGTTCAATGCGTTTGGCAGCGCGGGTATCGAAGTCATCGACTCGGATCAGAAGTACCTGCGAGACGAAAAGACCCTCGACCGCACAGGTGAAGGCGCAGAAGAACTCGAGCTCGACCTGACACCCGGCGCGCTCGACAAGACGAACGATCCCGTCCGGATGTACCTGCGGGAAATGGGAACCGTTCCGCTCTTGACGCGCGAGGGCGAGGTCGAAATCGCCCGCCGCATCGAGCGGGGAAAGCTCGCAGTCATCAAATCGATCTCGCGCACTCCGCTCATCGCCAGAAAGGTCATCGAGCTGGGCGATCAACTGCACACTGGCGACCGGACCATCCGCGAGCTCGTCATCTTCAACGACGAAGAGATCACCGACGAGCGGATCCAGGAGCGGTCCAAGCAGGTCCAGAAACAGATCGATGCCGTCCGCAAGGCGCGGGCCGCGTCGGAAAAGCTCGAGGAGAAGCTGCGGGACACCCCGAAGGGGGCGACGACCCGCGACAAGCGGAAGTATCGGCGGGCCCGTTGGGCGGCGATGCGTGCGCGCGTCGAGCTGTCGAACTATATCCGCCGCATCGAGTTCACCGAATCGATCAAGCGTCGGCTGATCGACGACATGAAGGATGCCGTCGATGTGGTGCAAAAAGTCCAGCGGGACATCGAAGGGGTCAACCGGCAACTGCACCCCAAGAACCGGAAGCAGCGGCTCAAGGAAGAGGATCGCAAAAACGCGCTGCGGCAGATCAAAGACCAGCGGCTCAAGCTGAAGACGCAGACCGACGAGCTCGAACAGGAGCCCGACGAGCTGAAGCGCACGCTCGACACGATCATCCGCGGCGAGTGGCAGGCCGAGCAGGCCAAGAAGGAGCTCGTCGAGGCCAACCTTCGGCTGGTGGTCTCGATTGCCAAGAAGTACACGAACCGGGGACTGCAGTTCCTCGACCTGATTCAGGAGGGCAACATCGGCCTGATGAAGGCGGTCGACAAGTTCGAGTATCGCCGCGGCTACAAGTTTTCGACCTATGCCACGTGGTGGATCCGACAGGCGATCACCCGGGCCATCGCAGACCAGGCCCGGACGATACGAATCCCTGTTCACATGATCGAAACGATCAACAAGCTGATCCGCACATCGCGGGCCCTCGTCCAGGAACTGGGCCGGGAGCCGACCTCGGAAGAGATCGCCAAGCGGATGGACATCCCGGTGTCGAAGGTGCGAAAGGTGCTCAAGATCGCCCAAGAGCCGATCTCGCTCGAAACCCCGATCGGCGAGGAGGAGGATTCGCATCTGGGCGACTTCATCGAAGACCGACAGGTCGTCTCGCCCGCCGAGGCTGTCATCAACTTGAATCTCAAGGAGCAGACCGAATCGGTCCTCAAGACGCTGACGCCGCGCGAAGAGAAAGTGATCAAGATGCGGTTCGGTGTGGGCGACGGAAGCGAGCACACACTCGAGGAGGTGGGTCAGAGCTTCGCGGTGACCCGCGAAAGGATTCGTCAAATCGAAGCCAAAGCGCTGCGAAAGCTCCGGCACCCGTCCAGGAGTAGGAAGCTGCGGGCGTTCCTCGAGGGGAGGACCACGTAGAAAAGTGGAAAGTGCTTACTATCTTGGGGCCCATAGCTCAACGGTTAGAGCCGCCGGCTCATAACCGGCCTGTTCCAGGTTCGAATCCTGGTGGGCCCACCAACCTTCGCTTTTTTCCAGGCGAGGGCAGTCGAGGACGGCAAAGACGGATGATTGGTCCGCCGGCCCCAACGCAAGGCTGGGGCTGATTTTCGGGAAATGGCATCTTGCAGGTCGCAACTCGCGGTTTGACCGCCACACGAGCCTACTCCAACTGGAGACCACCAGCCCCGGTGCGTCGAGCGCCGGGGCTTTTTTGTTTATGAACGCTGACCTCGAACGCGTCATCGCCCTCCAACGACTCGATTCGAGTGTTCAGAGCGCCGAGCGCCGCCTGGCCGAGGAACCGGAACGGCAACGGGCCTTCGAAGACCGACTCGACATCGCCCGGCAGCACCTGACAGCCGCAAAGGAACGACTCGCCGAAAACCAAACCGCACGCCGCGGTCTGGAGAAGGAGGTGGCCGTCCAGCAGGGCCGGCTCTCGAAGTTCCGTGATCAGCTGATGGAGGTGAAGACCAATCGCGAATACCAGGCGATGCAGCACGAGATCGAAATCGCGCAGAACGAGGTTCGCACGATTGAAGAGCGCATCCTCGAGCGAATGCTCGAAGCCGACGATCTGGCCGCGGGCGTGAAACGAGTCGAAGCGGATCTGGCATCGGAACAAAAGGATGTCGACGCCGAACGAAAGGCCATGACCATCGAGCACGACGACCTCAAGGGAGCGCTCGAAAAGCATGCGATCGATCGGGCCGCTCTCGTCGCCGCAATCGACAAGCAGGTGTTGGCGATTTTCGAGCTGGTCGCCCGACGGAGGCACGGGATCGCCGTCGCCGAAGCGCGCGATGGCGTGTGCACCATCTGTCACCTGCGCCTGCGTCCCCAGGTGTTCAACAACATCCGGCGCAACAACGAAATCATCCAATGCGACAGCTGCCAGCGCATCCTCTACTACGCGCCGAAGACGCCGACCGGCGCTCCCGACAGCGTCGGTCAACCGGCACAGTAACTTGACCCAGCCGATCATTGCCTACATCGACGGCGGCGCGCGCGGCAATCCTGGGCCCGCCGGCTACGGTGTTCGCATTGAACGGTCCGACGGCACTCTCATCGAGGAGTTCGCCGCCTCCATTGGTGTCGCGACCAACAATGTGGCCGAATATCGCGGGTTATTGGCAGCTCTGGAGTGGGCCCGCAAGAACGGGCACCAGGCCGTTCACATCCGATCCGATTCGCTGTTGCTCGTGCAGCAGATGCTCGGGAACTACAAAGTCAAGCACGCGGGGCTTCAACCCCTCCATGCCAAAGCCAGGCTCCTCGCTCACGAGATCGGCCGCGTCACGTTCGAACATGTCCGACGCGCGCAGAACGCCCACGCGGATCGCCTGGCGAACGACGCCATGGATCAAGGTCAAAAGCGAGATATTCTTCGGCAAGGATGATCGCCGGAGGTCACGACCTCTTGCGGGCCAATTTCCGGATAGCGGCCGCCATCCGGCCTGCGCCAGTTCCATCCCGCCGGTATGAACAGAACACGTTTGGGTGGCTCGCGGTACAGAGTTCTGCGGCAAACACCTGATTCGCCGGAAGACCCGCGGCCAGCAACTGCTCTCGGGTCGCGGCCGACGGATCGAAGAACCACTGGCCTTTTCGCACCGACTTCGCAAGGCTGGGCAGCGACGGATTCGCCGGCGACAACGTTGGTGCGGCCAAGAACCAGCGCCGGAGCTCGCCGTCAGAAAACCCTGCCGCCTCGAATCGCTGACGCACGTCTTCGCCCACCTCGTAACAACACGATCCGATCGACGGCCCAATCGCCGCCACGAGATCGGAGGGCCGGCTCCCGAGCTCGTCGCGGAGCACCGCCACCGCAACTGACGGAACTCGACGAGCCAGGCCACGCCAGCCGGCGTGCGCCGCAGCAATCGCGCCCGTCCGGGCGTCCGCCATCAGCAGAGGCACACAGTCCGCGACCTGAATCGCCAGAGCGACCGACGAATCATCGCTGACGAGGACGTCCGCATCGCCGCTCCTCGGCACCGGCTGCCCGGCCCGCTGAACGACGACGTCCGCTCCATGAACCTGGTGCACACGAAGCAGACGGCCAGGTTCGACCCCCATCACTCGTGCAACGTCGCCCCACCCGGTCGCCTCCTCTCCGAGTGAACCCGATCCGAGTGGCCACTCCCGCGTGGTAAAGGCGTGGAACGCCAGGTCTTGGAGAGGACGGCACACCAGGATCGACAAGCCGCCGGCCTCGGCCCACCCAAAAGAGTCGTCCGGCTGTAGCTGTATCATTTTCCTCATGCCGAACATCATCGGGATCGGGCTCGACGCCACGGACATCGACCGTATCGAGGCCACGATTTCACGATACGGCGATCGCTTTCTCGCTCGAATCTTCACGCGAGGCGAGATCACCTACTGTACCCGTCGCCGCGTCCCGGCCATTCACTTCGCCGGTCGATTCGCTGCCAAGGAAGCGGCCATGAAGGCCCTCGGCACTGGCCATTCACACGGCGTTCTGTGGCGAGACATCGAAGTCGTACGTCTGGGAGGGCCACCGCAACTTCAGTTTCATGGCGGCTCTGAGCGACGCTTTCGGGCAATGGGCGGTCGAACGTCGCTGCTCACGATCACCCATTCGGACGATCTCGCCATGGCGCAAGTGTTGATTTTGGGTGAGTAGCGACGCTTCACTCAACTCGCCGAGCCCTGTTCGTTCAGACGGGCTGCCTCAGTTCTCGCAGCGCATACGCGCTCAACGTCAGTTGACATCTGCCTTCTTGGGCTGAACCCTTTCTTGCCGCGGCGAGATCTCGCCGCGCTAACGTCAGCTTCCGCAGTCGTTTCAGGCCACGGCTCGGCAACGGTTCGTCGGCACTCGACTTGAAGTCGACTCTGCCGGATGACACGCGTTCGAGAGCCGCCCACCGGACGGACACAAGGAGCATGCCGTGACTGTCAAGATTACGCCGAACGACAAGGGAAACCCGCCAGGAAAGGTCGCAGATGCGGAACTGCATTTCGACGATGGACCGCTCGAGGGTCTCAAGCTAATCGGCTTTTCCGTCTGGGAACGGCGCGGAAATGCAGGAGGGTTCAACGTCACGTTCCCGGCCCGTCAGGTACAGCGTCAATGGCGAACGTCGTAGTTTCGCGCTGCTGCGGCCCATCGTGGATACGACGGCTCAAAACAAGGTCCGCGAGCTCATTCTCGAGGCGTACCAGGAATACGAACACCGCGCTGCAGTAGCGAGCTAGAAGCGCGAGCGGCAGATCAGACCACCGGCAGGAGGCGAGCGTTCTCTTGCTGCCGCTTGGGCGGAAGCGTCCATTCCTCGCGCAGGCCCTTGGCGAACTCGGCTTGAAAGAAGGAAGCCTTCATGCCGCCGTCGATGATGTCCCACGGAAGATAGGCATCTCGCGAACGGTCTCGAAAAATGAAGAAATCGGCGTCGATGCCCGCTTCCGCAACCGCGGCCCGCCAATTCTGGCCGTTGCGTTCGGCGATTTCAATTGCGGCCGATACGCGCCGATCGCCGAGTGACAGGAGCGCCTGGTAGTAGGAGTGTCGCTCGGACTTGATGTTGAAGTACACGTTGTCGATGTCGGCCATCAGCGTGCGCAGGCGTTTGATCTTCTTCTCGGTGATGGCCGGCTCTTCCATCGGCATCCATTGATAGGCCGTACCGGGCTTAGGCACGAGTGGGTTGACGCTGCCTACGATTCGGCCGATTTGTCCGCGGGGCCGCGCGTATCTGAGCATTCGCTCGCGCAGCTGCAGTGTGAGATCACGGATTGCAACCAGGTCATCGTCAGTTTCCGTTGGGAGGCCGATCATGTAGTACAGCTTCAGGTTCTCGATTCCGCTGGCAAAAATGAGCTCGGCGCGGTCCAGGATTTCGTCGTTCGTGACGGTCTTATTGATCACCCGTCGCAGCCGGTCGGACCCGGTCTCGGGTGCGATGGTGATGGTGCGCTCACCGCTTTCGCGCAGGAGACGGACGATGGTTTCGGTCAGGTCGTCGAGACGAAGCGACGCGGGGCTGATGGAATAGCCCATTTCCTGGAGACGCGCCAGGATGTGTTCGATGTCCGGATGGTCGCAGAGCGCGATAGACACCAGCCCGACGCGCGCCGAATAGGGCCGCGCAGCCGTCGCCAGGTCCAGGATGCGCGCCGTCGGAAAGGCTCGAACAGGCAGGTAGTTGTAGCCGGCCCAGCAGAAGCGGCAAAGGTTGGCACAGCCGCGGACAACCTCGACGAGCAGTCTCGATCCGAATTCCGTATCGGGCGTGAAAATGCCGGTCGCCGGTGGATCAACCGCCTCTGTTGTTTTCAGCGCCGCCTTTCGGACTGGTGCGGATGCGGGCGACGTTGCGGCCACGCCCGACGGGGTTCCGTCCGCAGCGTACTGCGGCTCGTAGAAGCTCGGCACGTAGAACCCTCGTTCGACGGAGAGCCGACGGAGCAAGTCCGGCCGATCCGCCGCCTCGTTGAACGCACCCGCGAAGGTCGGGATCAACGTTTCGCCTTCTCCGGCAGCGATGACGTCGGCAAACGGGGCGAGCGGCTCGGGATTGACGAAGGTGACGGCGCCTCCGATGACGACGAGCGGATGGCGAGCGTCTCGCTCTGCAGCATATCGGGGAAGCCCGGCCAATCGCAGAAGCGTGAGCACATTCACGTAGTCCCATTCGAAGGAGACGGAAAATGCGAACGCATCGAAGTCGGCAACCGGCGTCTGAGACTCGAGCGTAAGGAGAGACGTCCCGGACGCGAGGAAGTGCGCGAGCTCCTGCTTGGGTGGCAGAAAAACCCGCTCGCACACCACCTGCTCCTGCGCGTTGAAAAGCCGGTAAGCAGTCTGGAACCCGAGGTTGGACATGCCAACCCAGTACGTATTGGGGAATGCCAACGCGACACGCACGCGATCCGCGTGTGCCTTTCGTACGTAGCCCACCTCTTTTGAAAGGATCTCGAGTGCCCGTTCCCGCTCAGCCCAGGACTTCATGTGCAGATAAACACGCACGGCAGATAGTCGACGGCGTCGAGCCCGCAGATCCCACAATCAGGCTGCTTCGGCTCAGACGTCGGCGTTCGCGTGTGCCGTGGATCTTTCTAGTCTACCATCGGGGCTGCCGGGGCCATTTGGCGACAGCCTGCGATAGGCGAAATGGCGGCTTGGGCTCGTGAGTCGAAAGGCATGCCAATCGCGCCGGCTCAAGCTCGAGCGCGTGATCGGTAAGTGTCGCAGTCGGCCGAATTACCCGTCCTGTCTACGCAAGAACGCCGGCACATCAAGCGTCGAGTTCAGGTCGCTGTCCGGCGAGGCCGGTATCCCCTCGGCCTGGACGGGTAGTCCGGCCGGATCGGCGGTGCCGACCGCGCTTGACGGCAGGCCGAGTGGGAGCTCGACTGGACGGCGTGTCACCACCGGCACGAAGTTCGGGCGTCGCAGCGTCAAACGGTCGTTCGTCGGTTGTTGAACCGAGCCGCTGTCCCCGCGCAGCCGCGCGCTGTCTGCGTACGCGCTCATGTCGATCGGCGTCTGGGTGGCCGAACCGACGGGATTGACAGCAGCCGGTGGACCAAAGCCCGTCGCGATCACCGTGATTTTCACCCGTCCGGACAGTGTCGGATCGACTACCGCGCCAAAAATAATGTTCGCGTCTTCGTCGGCAGCTTCCTGCACGATCGACGAGGCTTCGCTGACTTCGACGAGAGAGAGGTCGGGTCCGCCGGTCACGTTGATGATCACGCCCCGGGCGCCCGTGACCGAGGCGCCTTCGAGCAACGGACTCGAAATCGCGCGACGCGCCGCTTCGCACGCCCGTTCCGGTCCGTCGGCGACGCCGGTTCCCATCATCGCCAGGCCCATTCCGGACATGATCGTCTTCACGTCCGCGAAATCCAAGTTGATCAACCCAGGCATCAAGATCAGATCCGATATGCCTTGAATCGCCTGTCGCAGCACATCGTCGGCGGTTGCGAACGCGTCGGTCATCGGCGTGGTCCGGTCGATGATGCTCAGTAGACGTTCGTTCGGAATCGTGATGATGGTGTCGACACAGTCGCGCAGCGCTTCCAATCCGCGTTCGGCTTGGATTTGACGTTTCTTGCCTTCAAACTTGAACGGCTTGGTAATGACCGCGATCGTCAGCGCGCCAAGCTCGGTCGCCAAGCTTGCGATCACGGGCGCAGCGCCGGTGCCGGTGCCCCCCCCGAGACCGGCCGTGACGAACACCATGTCCGCCCCGTCCAGGGCGTGAATGAGGTGCTCGGTGTCTTCGAGCGCTGCCGATCGGCCAACGTTCGGATCGGCGCCCGCTCCCAGGCCTTTGGTCAGCTTGCTCCCGATCTGCAGTTTGACGGACGCCCGGTTGGCCTTGAGCGCCTGCAGATCGGTGTTGGCAACGATGAACTCGACGCCGTCGAGCCCACTGCCGACCATGCGGTTGACGGCATTGCCCCCGCCACCGCCGACACCGACGACCTTGATTCGCGCCGTTGGGGTCTCTTCCTCCGCGAGACGGAGGCGGAGGCGTCGCTCCTCGTGCTGGTCGGCATCTTGGTGGTTGTGCAGTTCGGCCATGGAGATCGCTCCTTTAGAAAAATTCCTTGAAGAGTCCGCGCAGCCGGCCGGCCATCCGGCCGAACGCGCCTGCCCCAACCGGTACGCGAGCCGCGTCGCCGACGAAGTTTCGGTACGCGTACAACGCCAGGCCGACGCCGGTCGCGAACGTCGGACTATTGACGTGATCGGCCAGGCCACCGACGCCGCTCGGGCACCCTCGTCGGATTGGCAAATCGAAGATCTGCTCCGCAATTTCTGGCATGCCATCGAGAATCGACCCGCCGCCGGTCAGGACGATGCCGGAGTTGAGGCTCTTCTCGTAGCCGGCGCGCTGGATCTCATCCCAAACGAGATGGAAGATTTCCTCCGCGCGGGGCTGAAGAATCTCCGAGAGAATTCGGCGCGCCATCACTCTCGGCTTCCGCCCTCCTACGCTTGCGACCTCCATGGTTTCGTCCTCGTCGACCATGCCGGACAAGGCGCATCCACACTTGCGCTTGATCTTCTCGGCGTCCGGCACCGGCGTTCGAAGTCCGACGGCGATATCGTTCGTGAAGTGGTCACCGCCAATGCCGATCACGGCCGTGTGCCATAGACTCCCTCGCTCGTAGATCGCGATATCTGACGTGCCACCACCGATGTCGACAATCGCGACACCCAGCTCCTTCTCGTCCTCGGTGAGCACGGCGTCACTCGCCGCGAGTTGTTCGACGACCGTTTCGGCAACAGCGACTCCGGCTCGATTCACACAGGCCACAAGGTTCTGCGTCGAGCTCTGGTTGCCCGTGATGATGTGGACGTTCACCTCGAGTCTGGCCCCGGTCATTCCCACCGGCGCGCCGATTCCGTCTTGTTCGTCCACGACGAAATCCTGTGGCAGGACGTGCAGGATCTCGCGTCCGGTCGGAAGCGACACGGCCTTCGCGGCATCGATCGCGCGTCGCACGTCTTCTCGGGTGATTTCTCGATTCTTCCCTGCAACCGCGATCACCCCACGGCTGTTGAAGCCTTTGATGTGTGGTCCCGAGAGCGCCAGATGAACTGTGTCGATCTCGACGCCGGCCATCAATTCGGCTTCTTCGATTGCCTTCTTAATCGAATCGACGGCCGCCTCGAGGTTGACGACGACACCACGGCGAATGCCACGTGACTCGGCTACACCCAATCCAACGATGTCGAGCGCCTCACGTTCGAGCACCTCGCCAACGACGGCGGTCACTTTGGACGTTCCGACGTCCAGCCCTACCAGATATCGCTCTCTTCGCGCCACGCTGCCTCCGAACCCTACTGCGTTGCCCTGCGCGCGAGCTTGCCGGCCTTCGCTCTCTTCCCGGTCGGCCGCGCATAGATGCGTCCTTCGAACCGGAGATCGACCGACTCGATGTCCGCGATGCGCTCGTGGAGCGCCGGCGCCATTTCCAGGTACAACTGAAGCCGACTCAAGAACTCCTGCTCACCAAGCTGGATGATGGTTGGATCGCCGCTCAGGATGACCGATGCGTTGTGCAGATCGTGGACATCGATTTGCGACAGTCGGCCGAAAATCGCCGGGTCCTTCCGCAAGGCGGCGATGACTCGCGAGGCCAGTTCTCCTCGGCGTTCATTGCCCGGGGCGTCGGCTACATCGAGCACCGCGAGACCGTCGACGATCGGAAGATTGAACTCCGAGTACTGCGGACCGAATTCGTCGATGACCACGCCGCGATCGTCGATCAAATACATCGCGCCTCCGATGCGCCCGATACCGATCGGCTCTCTCTCGGCAACCACAATTTCGACGGTCGATGGCAGCACGCGTCGAAGGGCGGCATCCCGAATCCAGGGCGACGCCAGCAGGCGGTGCCGCCAGCCATTCAGATCTGTCCAGATGAGACTTTCTCCGCGCAGCCCGTTCAACACGGCCAGTACGTCGCCGTCCGAAAGTCGCTCGTTGCCTTGGATCAGGATCCGATCGACTCGGAGGACGTGGGCCTGCGCGACGATGGCGGACACGTAGGAGGCGCCGTAGAGAAGCGCGCCGACCGTCAGCGCCGACAGAACGGCGCGGCGGACGATGCCGCGCCAGCCTCGTCGCGTCCGCGCCGGCCTGACGTGCGCACGTCGGAAGCGCCTGTCGGCGGATACAGCGACGGGACTCATCCGCCACTCCTGCCCGTCGGGTTCGACGCGGCCGATCGACTCTCTAGCGATTCGATCAGTCGTTCGGCAATGCCACCTATGGAGCCGGCTCCGAGCATGATGACGGCGTCGCCCGGTCGAGCCACGCGGACAAGCGCAGGCACCACGTCCTCGAGCGACGGAACGATTTCCACACGGGCGTTCACGTGTCGCCGGATCGCCGACGCGAGCTTCTCAATCGTGATTCCCGGGATCGGCTCTTCGCCAGCGGCGTAAATATCCGTCAGGACGATGTCGTTCGCAGCCGCCAGCGCCGGACCGAACGCTTCCATGAGCGCGGCTGTCCGCGTATACCGATGGGGTTGAAACGCCACGATCAGACGGCGGTTCAGTTGTCGAGCCGCGTCGAGCGCGGCGGCAATTTCGGTCGGGTGGTGACTGTAATCGTCGATGACCAGGATGTTGCCCGGCTCGCCGCGGACCTCGAATCGACGTTCGACGCCGCGGAATTCCCCGAGCCCCTCCGCGATGCGCTCGAAGGACAATCCCAGCTCCAGGCCCACGGCCACCGCCGCAAGCGCGTTTTGCAGGTTGTGCCGTCCCGGAACCTGCAACGCCACAGACCCCAATGTCGTCAACGCCCGATCCGCCGGCCCGCGCTCGCGCCGTTGAACGAGCGCGCGCACACACAACGGTCCGACCTCGACGGCGGTCGCTGTGATATCGCACCCGGGAGCGTCGAGACCGTAGGTAATCACTCGGCGCGTCATTCGCGGGATTACGGTGGCAAGAAACTGATTGTCTGCACACGCGACCACGGCGCCGTAGAAGGGCACCTTGTTGGCAAAGTCGACGAACGCCTGCTGCACATCGTCGAAGCTGCCGTAGTTCTCGAGGTGCTCGCGATCGATGTTCGTCACCACCGCTATCGTCGGAAACAGCTTCAGGAACGAGCGGTCGCTTTCATCAGCCTCGGCGACCATCAGCGGCCCTCGGCCAAGCCGGGCGTTGCTGCCAAATGCGCTCAATCGGCCGCCGATGACCGCCGTCGGGTCGAGACCGGCCCGTTCGAGCACGAGCGCAATCATCGACGTCGTGGTCGTCTTGCCATGGGCGCCCGCGACCGCAATGCTGAAACGGAGCCGCATCAGCTCCGCCAGCATCTCCGCGCGTGGAATCACCGGAACCTGGCGTCGCTCGGCTTCGAGCACCTCCGGATTGCTCGCCTTCACGGCCGAAGACACCACGACGACCTCGGCGTCGCCAACGGCCGACGCGGAGTGTCCGTGCGTGATCCGAATGCCCAGCGACGCCAAGCGATCCGTGACCGCTGAACGTGTTTCGTCCGAACCGCTGACCGCATACCCGAGATTGGCCAGCAGTTCGGCTATGCCGCTCATCCCGATCCCGCCGATCCCAATGAAATGCACACGGTGCGTTTTCCCCAGCACGAGCGTCCCCAACAGATCTGAGCGCGTCTGCGTACTCAACCGTCCTGCTGGCCCATGGGGCCGACAGGTCCGAGCTACACGCGAGCGTCGTTCCCAATCAAGCGCAGCGCCCGATCGACGATGACACGGGCAGCATCGGGTCGAGACATGCTGCGGGCCGCGGCCCCCATCTTGGCGCGAGCGTCCGGATTGCTGGCCAAGGCCACAATTCGATCGGCCAGCGTGTGACCGGTCGTGTCCGCTTGGATCAGCACCTCCGCCGCGCCCTCGGCCGCCAGCGCTTCGGCGTTCTTGCGCTGATGGTCATCGGTCGCGCTCGGCAGAGGAATCAGAATCGCGGCTTGGCCTGCTGCCGTGATCTCCGCCAGAGTCGTCGCACCGGCCCGACACACGATCAAGTCGGACTCCACGAGTCGTTTCGCCAAATCGTGGAAGAATGGCGCGACCTCAGCCTGCAACCCGGCCTTCCGATAGGCGGCGCGCACCAACTCCAGATCGCGCTCGCCGGTCTGATGCGTCAACTGCAGACCGGGAGCGCGGACAGTCAATTCCGTCGCCGCCTCGATCATGGCGACGTTGATCGCGTGTGCGCCCTGCGACCCGCCAAAGACCAGGAGCCTCGCGCCTGTGGCGCCATCCCTACCTGACTTCCTGGCATGGTCGCCCGGCGTCAGGAACTCCGGTCGAACCGGGTTTCCGCTGACAAACGCTTTCGAACCAAAAAAGGCCGTCGTCGACTCGAAGGCCACGGCCACAGCGCGTGCAAATGGGGCCAGGAGACGGTTGGTAAGCCCGGGCACCGCATTTTGCTCGAGCAGCATCGTTGGAATCCCGCGTACGGCCGCGACGAGCACCACCGGGCCGGAACTGTAGCCGCCGACGCCGATGACCAGCTGCGGGCGGCGGGCAGAAACGATCCGCCAGGCGTCCGCGAGTCCCAGTGGCACGAGTGCCGTTCCGCGCGCGCGCGCCGTCATCGACTTACCCTTGAGCCCGCTGCTTCGAATCACGTCGAGGCTGAACCCCTCGAGAGGCACCACACGTGCCTCGATCCCCCGCGCCGTGCCCGCGAATGAAATCTCGGCAGTCGGGACCCTTCCTCGAATTTCCCGGGCGACGGCTATTCCCGGAAACAGGTGACCGCCCGTGCCGCCCCCGGCGATCACCACTCTCACGGCGTCGAGAGTCGTCATGACCTCGCCTGGTCCGGCCGCGCTCGGCGCGAAGGTCGCTCCGGACTCCCAGCCTCATGCTTCGGACACATGCTGCGAGACGTTCAGCAGGACTCCCATCCCGAGCAAGTTGATCAGCAGTGACGAACCGCCCGCGCTCACAAATGGCAAGGGAATCCCTTTGGTCGGCATCAAACCCAGCACGACGCTGATATTCACGAAAGCCTGGAGGGCGATCATCGTCGTCAACCCCAACGCGAGAAACGCGCCGAACCGATCGGGCGCACGCAGCGAAACTTGGAGTCCGCGCCACGTAATCACGCAAAAGCAAGCCAGAACCGCCGTGGCGCCAATCAGTCCGAGCTCCTCGGCAATGACGGAGTAGATGAAATCGGTATGAGGCTCAGGAAGAAAAAAGAGCTTTTGCACACCGCTCATGACCCCTTTGCCAAGCACCCCTCCCGTGCCGATGGCGATGAGCGACTGGATGATTTGAAACCCGTCGCCCAGCGGATCTTCCCAGGGGTTGAGAAAGGTCAAGAGGCGCCGGCGTCGATATCCGGCACTCATCACAAGAATTCCGATCGTCGGTACCAAGGCCAGCATTGCGCCGACGACGTAGGTGTAGTCCAGACCGGCGGCGAAGACCATCACGCCGGCAATCATGGCGAGTGACATCGAAGTGCCAAAGTCCGGTTCGAGCAGGATCAATCCGACCAGGCACATGACCAGCAAGGCGATTGGAAGAACGGCGTATCCCAGCTCGTTGATGCGGTGCATGCGCCGTTCGAGGAGCGCCGCGATGAAGAAGATCGCAGTCAGTTTCGCAAGCTCCGACGGCTGGATGCCGAGATCGCCGACGGCAAACCAGCGCCGCGCGTTGTTCACCGGCCGACTGAACAGGACCAGCACGAGCGCCGCAATCACGAACACCAGCGACGACCACAAGAACGCTGGTTGCTTGTAGTGTCGATAGTCGATGCGCATGACAATACCCAGCACAGCCATACCGAGCGCCGTCCACATGCCTTGCTTAATCAAAAACATGGACGGGCGGCCCGTTCGCTCCATGGCCACGATCGCTGATGCGCTGTAGACCATCACGATGCTGAGGCCGACCAGCAGAATGGTGGCAATGAACAGCACGCGGTCCGATTTGAGCTTGCGAGCCACACTCAGTCTCCAGGCTGCCGACCGATATCACTGCGGTGGGGGAAGCGACTCATGGATCCTGAGATCCCCCATCATTCGCGCTCAGGTCCGACCTCGATATAAAGTCCGGCTCCACTTCATCCGACACAACACCCGGCTGGCGATAACCCCTCGGGAATTCGGAAGTTAGAACTGCCAAGGCCGCTCGACGCGATGCGCTTGGGGAGATCGCAGTTCGAAAACTCCAGCATCCCGGAAGAGACTAGGATCGTCGTGAGCGGCCAGCAGTCATCAGTCGGCCTCGGATGAAGGCGCCAGCTTCGCAGGCCGGGGCAGCCTGCGTTCCCAGCAGCCAGCCCTTCACCGCGGAAAAACCGACTGACGACTGCTCACCGCTCACAACTCGGGCCCTTAGGGGCCTATGCGCTTCGCGATTCGTGCAACCTCCCGCTTGAAGCGCCTTCCGCGGTCGGCGTAATCGTGAAACATGTCAAAGCTCGCGCATGCCGGCGCGAGAAGCACGACGCCACGAGGCTTCGCCAACGCGAAGGCTTCGTTAATCGCGTCCTCGAACGACTCCACTTCGTGCACGTCTACTACATCTTCGAGCGCCTTGCGGATCAGTGGCCGCGCTTCGCCGATCGCCACGGCCGCCTTGCCGCGCGACCCCAGCGCGTCTCGCAACAGGCCGAAGTCGCCGCCTTTGAACCGGCCACCAAGAATGACGACCAGTCCGCGTTCGAAGCTCTCGATCGATCTGAGCGCCGACTCCACGTTGGTCGCTTTCGAGTCGTTGACGAACCGGACACCATCGACGCTGGCGACGACCTCCATCGCGTGTTCCAGTCCGTGAAACGCATCCACGGCTGCCGTCATCGCTTCCCGGCTCGCCCCGACGATGACGCCGACGGCTGCCGCAGCCAGGACGTCGCTGACAAGGTGCGGCCCGATGAGGTGAACGGCATTGAGGGGAACGAGTGGTTCGCTCGCGTTCCGACGGCGCTCGACGATCCATTCGTTCTCGACGACCACGCCTTCGTCGAGCGGCGCATGGCGGGCAAACCGTCGCCTCGACGCGCGACCCCGTCGGGCGAGCTCGAGCACCACCGGATCGTCGGCGTTGACGACCGCCCAATCCGCGGCCTCCTGGTTCTCGAAAATACGAGCTTTCGCTGCCATATACGCCTCCACGGTCGCATGGCGATCGAGATGGTCTGGCGAGAAGTTCAACATCACGGCGATCCAGGGATGGAACGCTTCGATCAGCTCGAGCTGAAAGCTGCTCGCCTCGACGACGTGCAGCATCTCGGGCGTCGACTCGTCGACCAGCGCGCTGAGGGGCACACCGATGTTGCCGCTCACAGCAACCTTGAATCCCGCCGCTTCAAGCATGCGGCCGGTGAGCGTCGTCGTCGTCGATTTGCCTTTCGTGCCGGTGATGGCGATGACGCGCCCGCGTAGCCATCGAAACGCGAGCTCGAGCTCGCCCACCACGAGGACACCGCGTTCTCGAGCCGCGGCGATGACCGCCTGCTCTGGGGACACTCCGGGACTGAGCACGACCAGGTCGGCCCCGGTGAACGTCTCCGGGAGGTGTCCACCGAGCTCGAGGGTCACCCCGAGACTCCGTAACGGTTCGGCGGCCGGGACGCTCGCACGCGTGTCGGAGACGGTGACATGAGCGCCGCGCGCAAGAAGCAGCTTGACAGCCGCGATACCGCTACGGGCTGCTCCTGCCACGGTCACTCGCTTGCCGCTCACATCAAACACCGCTGCACCACTCCCTCAGTCGCGTCATCTGAGCTTCAACGTCGTCAGACTGAACAACGCAAAAATGATCGCCACGATCACGAATCTCGAAATCACTTTCGGCTCGCTCCACCCGATCAACTCGAAGTGATGGTGGAGTGGCGCCATCTTGAACACGCGGCGACCCGTCATCTTGAAGTACACGACCTGGATGATGACGGACAGCGCTTCGAGCACGAATACACCGCCGACGATTAGGAGCAGCAACTCTTGTTTGATGAGGATGGCGACGGTCCCGAGCGCGGCGCCGAGCGCGAGCGAGCCCACGTCGCCCATGAAGATTTCGGCGGGATAAGAGTTGTACCAGAGAAAACCGAGTGAGGCGCCAACGAGCGACCCGCAAAACACCGTCACTTCGGCTACCGGTGAAAAGTGGACGAGGAGCAGATACTCGGCCAGCACGCGGTTGCCGACTACGTAGGTCAAGGCGGTGTACGCAGCAGCGGCGATGGCAAAGATGCTGATTGCCAGCCCGTCGAGCCCGTCGGTCAAATTCACCGCGTTCGATTCCGCGACCAGCACGAACACGGCGAACGGCAGGTACACGAATCCGAGATCGGGAACCAGGTTCTTGAAGAACGGGAAGACAAGGTTGGTGCTGTAGAGCCCCTGCCGCGCCAGCATCAGGAGCACCACCCCGACCGCCGCAGCAATGAGCACCTGGCACCCCATCTTGTAGAGCGGCCGCAAGCCATGGTGCGAACGGCGGACGATCTTGAGGTAGTCGTCGAGGAAACCGATCCCGCCGAATCCGGCGGTCGTCAGTACCGGCAATCCAGACATACGGGTTGGTCAGATCGGCCCAAAGCAGCGTGGGAACCAGTGCCGCGGTCAGGATTAACAATCCACCCATGGTTGGTGTCCCGGCCTTCGGGCGATGGGTCGTCGGCCCTTCCTGACGGATGACCTGACCCACCTGAAACTCGCGGAGCTTTCGGATCATCCAGGGACCGAGCACGAGACTGATGGCAAGCGCTGACAAACTCGCAGCCGCCGTGCGAAACGTGATGTACCGCGTCACGTTCAGGACGGATATCTGGTCGTGGAGCTGCTGGTACAGCAGGTAATACAGCATCAGGCGAACTCCGCCTTGAGCCGCTCGACGACGAGATCGGTCCGAATGCCACGCGATCCCTTCACCAGCACGACATCGCCGTTTCGCACGAGCCGCACCGCTTCTGCGGCGGCTTCGTCGCTGGTCCGAAAGTGGTGGACGCTGTCTGTCGGGATGCCCGCATCGATCGCGGCCTGTGCCAGGGCCCGAGCCGGTTCTCCGCCGACGACGAGGAGCAGATCGATCCGGGCGCGCGCCGCCGCGCGGCCCACGTCCTGGTGCAGCGCGCTGGACTGATCGCCCAGCTCGAGCATCTCGCCCAGTACCAGGCCACCCGTCGCGATGAGGTCCGTCCTGCCGCGAGTACGTCGAGGGCCTTTCTCGTCGCTGTCGGGTTCGCGTTGTAGCTGTCGTCGAGGACGGTGACGCCGCCAGGCAACGACACCACCTCACCGCGATGCGTCGCCGGCTCAAGTTGCCGGGCCCGGTGGGCGACAGCGTCGAGTGGAACGTCGAACGCCAGAGCAACTGCCGTCGCGGCCAGCACGTTCGCGAGATTGCCTCGGCCGACCAGGGGTGTGGCCAGATCGAACGATCCGCGCGGTGTCGAGATGCGCGCAGAGGTCCCTTCGAGCCCTCGGTCGACGATCGCGGACGCATGCACCGCGGCCGGCCGCTCGAACCCAAACGTCACCACGCGTCCGGGAAACTTCGTGACCCTCGCCATGATTCGCGGGTCGTCAGCGTTGGCGACGAGCACTGTCGACGGCGATGCTCGTTCGAGAATCTCCGCCTTGGCGTCCGCAATGGCATCGAGTGATGCGAAAAAGCTCAAATGCGCCTCTCCGACATTCGTCCAGACGCGAACGTCCGGCTCGGCAATACGAACCAGTGTGCTGATTTCGCCCGCGTGATTCATTCCAAGCTCGACGACAGCAATCTCCGGCCGCTTTCTCAGCTCGATCAACGACAGCGGCAGTCCGATGTGGTTGTTGAAGTTTCCCCGGTTCCGTATGACTCGGTACGTCGCCGACAAGAACGCGGCCGAGATTTCTTTCGTCGTCGTCTTTCCCGCGCTTCCGGTGACCGCAACCACCTTCGCCCCAGAATCAAGACGCACTCGAGAGGCCAGCGCCTGCAACGCCGCGATCGTGTCCGCGACCTCGACAATGACGCTCGGCCCCGAGCGAATGGCAGCGCCGCGTCCGCTCGGCACCACCACCCCGGCTGCGCCCGCCGCCAGCGCCGGAGCGGCGAAGTTCACTCCGTCAAATCGTTCACCCCGAATCGCAACGAACAACTGGCCGGCGGTCAGCGTTCGTGTATCAATCGACACGCCGGTGAATTCCTGCGCGGCATCGCCCGAGATGATGGCGCCGGACATCGCCTCTGCCACCCACTGCCCGGTCAGGCGAATGTCCGGCATCCCCGCCACGAAGGAGCCCCTAGACGACGCCAGAATTGCTGCGGCGTCGTGCGAGTGCCTCACGCGCTACCACGACATCGTCGAATCCCACGACACGGTCACCGATGACCTGGTATTTCTCATGTCCTTTGCCCGCGATGAGCACGAGATCACCCGGTCTTGCCATTTCGATCCCCTTGGTGATCGCCTCACGACGATCGACGATCGTGAGCACCTGTGGCGCATTGTCACGACGCATGTCCCCTGCGAGCCCGCGTCGGACCTCTTCGACAATGCGGTCCGGATCCTCATTCCTCGGATTGTCCGAGGTGACGATCACGACCTCACTCAAACGGCCCGCAACCGCCCCCATGAGCGGCCGCTTCGTCCGGTCGCGGTCACCGGCGCAGCCGAATACGGTAATCGTGCGGCCGCGTGCCAGCGGTCGGGCCGTTTCGAGAAGGTTCCGCAAAGCATCGTCGGTGTGGGCATAGTCCACGACGACTGTGACTTCGTCCTTGGCGGTTGACACCAACTCGAAGCGTCCCGGTACACCCTTGAGCGACTGGATGCCTTGTTCGATGGCATCGAGCCGAAGGTCGAGCGAGGTGGCGGCGGATATGGCCGCGAGAATGTTGTAGACGTTGGGACGACCGACGAGGGGCGAGCGCACTCGCAGCGGTCCGCGCGGAGTCCGGACATCGAACGTCATCCCGTCGAGCGAAATCGACAACGGGCCGGTGGTGATGTCAGCCTGACGATTGATGGCATACGTGACTGGCCGCGTGACGACCTCGGTCAGAGCCGGACCGCGCGGATCGTCGAGGTTGATCACGCCCGGCGCACCGCGCGGCAGCATCTCGAACAGCCGCCTCTTGGCCAGGAAGTACGATTCCATGTCGACATGGAAGTCGAGGTGATCGCGCGTCAGATTGGTGAACACGGCAGCTGAAAAGGTGATGCCATCGACACGGCGAAGCGACAAGCCGTGCGACGATACTTCCATCGCGCATGCTCCGCAGCCGGCAGCAACCATGTCGCGAAGCAGGCTCTGGACCTCTGGGGCCTCGGGTGTGGTGCGCGTCGCCTGGCGGATCTCTTCGCCGATCGTGTAGGCCACTGTTCCCAAAATGCCGCAACCAACACCAGACGCCTCGAAGATGGACGCGAGCAGATAAGCGGTCGTCGTCTTTCCGTTGGTTCCGGTGATTCCGACCACCCGCATTTCTGAGCTCGGATGACGATAGAAAGCGCCGGCCAGCGCAGCCAGGGCCTTGCGCGCATCGACGACCACGGTCCAGGGCACTTCGACGCCGGGCGAGGACTGCTCCGACACGATCGCCACGGCTCCACGACTGATGGCCTGACGCGCGAATTCGTTTCCGTCGGCACGCAGTCCCTTGAGCGCCACGAAAACGTTCCCCGGTTCGACAGCCCGCGAATCCCAGGCCAGCCCTGTCACGAAGTCACCCGAAGACTCGGGCAACACACGCTGGTCGGCCGCAACGAGCTCGGCCTTGAGCAACGCCTCACGCAGGTCGCTCCAGGTCATTCCACTGATCCATCCGCGAGCGATCGCGCGAGGGATCGATCGAGCACCAGATGACACAGTCGAACGTTGTCAAGCGGGGCTCCAGCAGCCGGATCCTGCGAGATGACGAACCCATCCCCAGACATGCGAACGTCCAGGCCGAGCTGTGCGACCTTGACCATGGCATCGCGCGCGCTCATGCCTCGCAGATCGGGAAGCGTTCCGGGCAGGGTCTCGGCAACGACGGCTACGACCGGTGCGGTCGCCGTCGGATGGACGGCGAGCATCTCGCGCTGGTTGCGGGCGACAATGACCGGCGGTTCAGGATCGATCGAGCGCGGAATACCGAGATACTGCAGCGCCGACTGGGCGATGCGCTGGAAGATCGGCGCCGCCACCGCGCCGCCGTGATAGCCGGCTGGACCGTGCGGCGAGTCCACGACGACGATAATCGCGACGGCAGGATTGCGGGACGGAAGAAATCCGACAAACGACGCGTTGTAGTCGGACTTGGAATATCGGCCGCCCGCCAGCTTCGCAGCCGTCCCGGTCTTTCCGGCGATGGTATAGCCAGGTATTTGCGCCTTCTTCGCGGTACCGCGGGCGACCACTTCCTCCATGATTGACGTCAGGGTTGCAGCGGTCTGGGTGCTGATCGTTCGCCGTAGAACCTTCGGCGGCACGTCGTAGCGGCGATTGTCTCGATAGATCGCTCGAATCACTCTCGGTTCGACGAACTCGCCGCTGTGCGCGACCGATCCGACCGCGCTGACCATCTGCAACGGCGTGACGCCGACCTGATATCCCATCGATACCGACGCCAGCGCCCGCTCCGTCCACTTCGAGGATTCCCAGACGATGCCTGGACTCTCGCCGGGAAAATCCGGGGAAATCGGGCGGCCGAACCCGAAGCCGTCGACATACCGGCTCAGTCGCTCGGTGCCCACCCGGAAGCCAATCTTGATCGCCCCAATGTTGCTCGACCTGACGATCACGTCGGTGAACGACAGCACGCCCAGGTTGCGGTTCCCGTCCTCACGCACGACGTCGCTGTTCGTGAACCGGATCTGTCCGGGGTTCGTGTCGATGAAGGCACTGATCGGCATGATCCGCTCGTCGATCGCCGCCGATGCGGTCACGACCTTGAATGTCGAGCCGGGTTCGTACAAATCCTGGACCGCACGGTTGCGCCGAGCCGATTCGTCGAAATCGCGGTAGGCGTTCGGATTGAACGTCGGCTCGTTTGCCATCGCCAGAATTTCGCCGGTCCGCGGATCGAGAACAATAGCGGTTCCGCCAGCCGCACGATTGGCCACGACGCCAGCGTGCAACTCTCGTTCGGCGACATGCTGCAGGTACTCGTCGATTGTCAGCTCGACGGTGGAGCCGGACGTTGGCGGCCGTTCGAACCGGCTGAAGACGTGTCGCCGTGCGTCGGTCTGGACCAGCACTCGGCCGTTCGTTCCGCGAATGTGTGAGTCGTACGCCGCCTCGAGCCCGCCCAGCCCCACGTTGTCGATGCCGACGTACCCCAACAGGTGGGCCGCAAGCTCTCGGTTCGGATAGAAGCGCCTGCTCTCCTTGACGAAGCCAATCCCGTCGAGGTTGAGGTCTTCGACGCGGCGTTTCTGGTCGGGCGAGACCTGGCGGCGGACATAGGCGAACGCGCCGCGCCGGCGCAGCCGTTCGATCAGCGACTGCCGTTCCCGTTTCGTGCAATCGCGAAAGGCCGCGCAAAGCTTGGTGACCGCGACGTCGGGTTCGCTAATCTCGGAGGGCACCGCATAGATGGTGTCTGCATCGACGCTCGTCGCCAGCAGGTGGCCTTTTCGATCGAGGATATCGCCCCGTTTGGCGGGTACTTCGCGCATGCGGCTTTGCTGCTGTTCGGCCCGGGCCACATAGTCTGAGTGCTGCACGATCTGCACATAGGCGAGGCGCAGCTCGATGACCGCAACCCAGACGGCGAGCGCACCAGCGACGACAACCACGCGACGGCGGAACGTCACCGAACCATCGGCATCGAGCACGCGTGCTCCTGCCGTTCGGTGGCGGCGCCGAAGCACCCGACGAATGCTCTCTCTCCAGCCTTTCACCGACGTGCAACCACGGACTTGGCTGGCGGCTCGGCCGCCGGCACACGTTCCAGCACGATGGCCTCGTCATTTGCCGGAGCCACCAGGTGCAGTTCTTTCGTCGCCAGGGCTTCGATGCGTTTGGGAGACTGCAGTGTCTCGATTTCCAGCCGATATTGCCGACCGAGCTCTTCCTGTTCCGCACGCTCTCGCTGCATCGCCTCGATCTGGTAACCGTGTCGCAGCAGCTCGAAGTGTTGCCACGCCGAAAAAAGCAGCACGAGCACGAGAAGACACGCAATGCCGACAGAGGTCCAGAGCTCGCGCTGTCTCGCTTCATCGATCTCGCGAACGATCGCGCTGTTGCGAACATCCTTCTTGATGGCGTATTCGAACGATTCCATAGCCCTGTTTCCTGACCCCTCAGTTCACGATGTGAGGCGCTCAGCAACCCTGAGCTTCGCGCTCCGAGCCCGCGGGTTTTGCCCGATCTCTGCCTCGGACGGCACGACCGGCTTCCTGGTCAACACCTTCATGGCCAGATCGCCTCGCTCGAGCGCCCGCAGCGTGTGCTTGACGATTCGATCCTCCAGGGAATGGAACGTGATGATCACGAGCCGCGCGTGCGACCGGAGCCGATGGGCGGCCGCTTCGAGAAAGCGATCGAGCCCCTCGAGCTCTCGATTGACCCAGATCCGCAGCGCCTGAAACGTACGAGTGGCCGGGTCGATACGCAGCCGGCCGGAGCGCGGGACGACGCGACGAACGATGGAGGCAAGCCTTCCAGTCGTCTCGATCGGAGATTGGCGGCGCGAGTAGACAATCGCCCGTGCGATTCGGCGCGAATAGCGTTCCTCCCCGTACCGGAAAATGGCATCCGCCAGCTCGCGTTCGGTCGACTGGGCCACCAGGTCCGCCGCCGACAGGCCGCTCTCCTGATCCATGCGCATGTCGAGCCGCTCGTCGCGTTGGAAGCTGAACCCCCGGCCCGATGCTTCGAGTTGCAGCGAGGACACGCCCAGGTCTGCCAAGGCCCCGTCGACAAGCGCGATGCCAAGCCGATCGAGCTCGACGTCGATGGAACGGAAGTCCGCGTGAACGAGGTCGACCCGATCGATCCACGGAGCCAGGTTCTGGCGGGCACGACCGAGCGCGTCGGCGTCGCGATCCAGACCGACGATCCGGGTGGCGCCTGCGGCCAAGAGCGCCCTCGAATGCCCGCCGAGTCCGACCGTGCAATCGACAAAGACACCCCCGTGCTCCGGTCGCAGCTGCTGCAGCACTTCGGCGGTGAGAACGGGCACGTGATCCGTCAAATGCCGAACTCCGCGAGCGCCCGCGCATCGTCGTCGGTGTATGGATCGCGCTGAAGCTTGGTCAAGAAGCGCTCGTGATTCCAGATGTCGAGATAGTTGACTTGGCCCAACACGTCGACGTCTCCGGTCATCGTCGCTGCATCGCGGAGGCGCACCGGAATGAGTACGCGGCCTTGCACGTCGAGTTCCCCTGCCTGCCCGAAGTAGTTCACCCGATCAAGAAACCGGCCCCTCGCTGGGTGCGTCGAGGGCGCACTCGCCAGCTTCTGTTCGATATCTACCCAAATCGGCATAGGGTAGATGCGGACGCATTCGCCGGTCACGCTCGTGACAAACAACTCCCGTCCGAACCGGCTCTCGATCAGCGATCGAAACGCGTTCGGGACCTTGAGTCGACCTTTGTCATCTATGCGAGCCGGCGCGTTGCCTCTAAACACACCACCCCGAGACCTTTTGGGCCATTTTTTTCCAAAAAATTCCACCCGATGGTAGTGAACGCTCAACTGGAAGTCAACCGCAAAATCTACTCATTCAGTAAGTTACGCAAAATTTTCGCCTTTTCCTCGCCATACGCCGGATGGTCCTCACAATGGCTTGTGGCTCCACCACCAGACACCTCGATGGCTGGGAGGTCGAGGTCGTGCCAGCCTAAGCTGAGCAGGAGCCTCCATCCGCCGGCGGTGCGCGGCAACAGCAGGACCGCGAGCAAAATGCGCTAGCATGCCGGCCCTGGTATCGCATGCTCAGAGCCGGCCTGATTGGATTCGCGTCGAGCGGTAAAACGACCCTCTTTCAATTGATGACGAGCGCGAAGGACGCGACACGGGCAGCCCATGGACGTGCCGAGGCCTCGGTCGGCATCTCGAAAGTCCCCGACAGCAGGTTGGATCGCCTCACCGAGATGTACAACCCGAGGAAGCGCGTGCCGGCGACCGTCGAGTTTTCCGATCTGGCCGCTCCCAGCGGCAGCGCCGGCGCCAAGACGCTGGTAGACGTCGTCGCCTATAAGCAGGCGGACGCGCTGGTCCACGTCGTCCGCGCGTTCGAGGACCCGGCGATCGCCCATCCCGCCAACTCGATTGACCCCGCACGCGACGCGCGAACGATGGAGGAGGAGCTGATTCTGGCGGACCTGGGTGTGGCGGAGCGTCGTCTCGAGCGGATCGAGAAGGACCAGAAAAAGGGCCGTTCGGCCGACCTCGAACGAGAGCGTGACGTGGTTGCGGTGTGTCGCGCGACACTCGAGGACGGCCGACCGCTTCGGTCCCTCGACCTGGCCGGCGACGATCTGAAGCGGCTACGGGGATTCCAATTCCTCTCTGCCAAACCTCTCCTGCTTGTCCTGAACGTCGACGAAAAGCGGTTGGTCGACAACGGGCGCGGCGTCCGGCTGGCCGATGCGATGGATCGCGCCGGCTTGACGCCGTACCTCGCCCATGCGCGAACCGGTGCCGTCGCGGTGTGTGCCAGGATCGAGCTTGAAATCGCTCAACTTGACGCAGGGGACGCCAGGGCCTTTCTCACGGACCTCGGATTGAGTGAGTCGGGGCTCGACCGGGTGATCCGCGCCAGTTACGATCTGCTCGGGTACGTGTCGTTCTTCACGGTGGGCGACGACGAGTGCCGGGCCTGGTCAATCCCGCGTGGTACGCCTGCCCAGATGGCCGCCGCCGAGATCCACAGTGACATCGCCCGCGGCTTCATTCGCGCCGAAGTCGTCGGCTACGACGCGCTGATGGCCCGGGGCACGATGTCGGCCTGTCGCGAGCACGGCGAGGTCCGGCTCGAAGGCAAGGAGTACGTCGTGCAGGACGGTGACATCATCAACTTCCGGTTCGCGACGTGACGGACATGGAATTGGCCAGCACAGCGGCCCAGCAGATGTCTTCGCGAACCTCCGTAGTGATCCCAGCGTTCAACGAAGAAGAGACGGTTGGACCGCTCGTCACGGCACTCCGCGGAGCCGCAGCCTGGCACGAAATCCTGGTCATCGACGACGGGTCGAGTGATCGGACGAGCGATCGGGCAAGGGCGGCGGGAGCCTGCATCGTTCGCCACCCGTACAACAAAGGCAATGGGGCGGCCGTCAAGACCGGGATTCGTAAAGCCACCGGCCAGCTGATCCTCATCATCGACGCCGACGGGCAGCATCGCCCCGCCGACGCGGTCCGTCTCGTGACGCACCTCGATGAATTCGACCTCGTCGTCGGGGCCCGCTCGGCATCGTCGCATGCCAGCCTGGTCCGTCGTGTCGGCAATCACGGGTTGAACCGGCTGGCGGCCTATCTGGCGCAGCAACCGATTGCCGACCTGACATCGGGATTCCGAGCCGCGAAGCGCGACTGTCTCGTTGAATTCATCCATCTGCTTCCAAATGGGTTTTCAACCCCGACGACCACGACCTTGGCCTTCCTGAAGGCTGGCTACAGTGTGCGATTCGAACCCGTCGATGCGTCTCAGCGGCTGGGGTCTTCGAAGGTCAAAATCGGCCCGGACGGCGTGCGTTTCTTTCTGATTCTGCTGAAAGTCATCACCCTCTTCAGTCCGCTCCGAATCTTTCTCCCGCTGAGCGCGGCCACCTTCGTCATCGGCGCCGGCTATGCCGTGTGGACGATCCTGACGCAATCGCATGTGACCAATTCGTCGGTGTTGCTGATTCTGGCGAGCGTGCTGATCTTCCTGGTCGGCCTAGTCTCCGAACAGATCTCATCGCTTCGCTTCGAAGGGCGACACTCATGACCGCGCGTCTACCGAGTTGGCCGGCGGGATCCGACTTCGGAGGCCGCCGCCGCTAGGGTCGTGCCAAGCCGGCGCATGCGTACCGGCCAACAGTTTTTTTGTGCTATGTTTTCGGCGGCTGCAGACATGTCGGGCGCTCCCAAATCCGGACCCGCCGGCCTGAGTATTTTCTTTCCCGCGTACAACGACGCCGGCACAATCGCCAGCATGGTGATCCGCGCTCTCAAAGCCGCGTCCGCGCTCACCCCGGATTTCGAGATCATCGTCGTCGATGATGGGAGCGCCGATTCGACCGCAGAGATTGCCGACGAGCTCGCCCGGACCTACCCGCAGGTCAGAGCCGTTCACCATCCGATCAACCGCGACTACGGCGCCGCACTTCAAACCGGCTTTCGAGCCGCCACCAAAGAGCTCATTTTTTACACTGACGGCGACGCGCAGTACGATCCGGCTGAGCTCGCGTCGTTATGGGAGAAGATGTCGCCTGAAGTCGATTTGGTGAACGGGTTCAAAGTCAGTCGTGCCGATCCGCTGCATCGAATCGTCATCGGGCGAATCTATCATCACGTCGTCAGCAGGCTGTTCGGACTCAGCGTTCGCGATGTGGACTGCGACTTCCGCTTGCTGCGTCGAGCCATCTTCGAGCGGATCAATCTGGAGAAGACGAGCGGGATTATCTGTGTCGAGATGATGAAGAAGATCACCGACGGGGGCTTTCGCATCGTCGAGGTGCCCGTTCACCACTACCATCGGGCTTTCGGCCACTCGCAGTTTTTCAACTACCGCCGGCTGTTCAGAACTGGGAGGGATCTTCTGCGCCTCTGGTTCGCACTCGTGATCCGGCGCGAGCATCGCCGGCCGGGTGTGACGCCACTCGTGGATCGGACCGACACGACCGACCGAGCCTTTCCGAGCTCGCCGAGGCCGTGAACTCCGCGTATCGAGACTTTTACCGCAGCCGACCGGTGATGATCACCGGGGGTCTGGGCTTCATAGGCAGCAATCTGGCCCGGCAGCTTGTCGATCTCGGCGCACAGGTTCTCCTGGTCGACTCGCTCATCCCCGACTACGGCGGCAATCTGTTCAACATTGACGGCGTGGCCGACCGCGTACGTGTCAATATTGCGGACGTCCGCCAGCAGAGTACCGATGAACGCTCTGGTGCGCGATCGGGCCGTCATTTTCAATCTCGCGGGGCAGGTCAGCCACATCGACAGCATGCGCGATCCGTACAGCGATCTCGAGATCAACTGTCGCAGCCAGCTGACCGTCCTCGAGGCCTGCCGGAACCACAATCCGGGGGTCAAGGTCGTCTACGCGGGTACGCGGCAGGTCTATGGGCGGCCCGACTCTCTCCCTGTCAACGAGTCACATCTCGTGCGGCCGACCGACGTGAACGGCATCAACAAGGCGGCCGGTGAGTACTATCACCTGGTCTACAACAACGTGTTCGGCGTGCGCGCCTGCTCGTTGAGACTGACGAATGTCTATGGGCCACGGCAGTTGATCAAGCACAACCGCCAGGGCTTCATTGGCTGGTTCATTCGCTTGGCGATCGAAAACGGCGTGATTCAAATCTACGGCGATGGCTCGCAGCTGCGAGACTTCGTCTACGTCGACGATGCCGCCGATGCGTTCCTGCGCGCCGGCGCAGACGACGCCTGCAACGGCGAGGTGTTCAACGTCGGTGGGGACAGCGCGTACAGCCATCGCGAGCTTGCCGCATTGCTCCTCGAGGTGGCAGGCTCGGGACGAGTCGAGTTCGCCGATTGGCCGACTCAAAAGAAACTCATCGACATCGGCAGCTTCTATGCCGATTCGTCGAAGTTCAAGCGGGCCACCGGTTGGGCGCCAACAGTGCCGCTGCGCGACGGCCTCACACGGACGATTGCCTTCTACCGCGAATATTCCAGCCACTACATCGATGACCAGGCCCCGCATGGAGCGGAGACTCGGTGACCCATTCGCGCATTCCCTTTGCCTGTTGACGCCGGGCGAGGACGCTGACGCCGTGGGCCGTGCGCTCGATCGGGTGATCGACCGCGGCTGGTTCGTCCTGGGCCCGGAAGTCGAGCAATTCGAGGTGCAGTTTGCCGAAGCGATGGGAGCCGCTCACGCGGTTGGCGTCGGCAACGGAACCGATGCGCTCGCGCTCATCCTTCGTGCGCTGGGAATCGGGCGCGGCGACGAGGTCATCACGACGCCGATCTCTGCTGCGTACACGGCTCTGGCGATTTCCATGGCCGGCGCGCAACCGGTCTTCGTCGACGTTGATCCGGACCGGATGACCCTCGATCCAGCCCGGGTGGCGGGTGCGGTTGGACCGCGCACGCGCGCCGTGCTGCCGGTTCACCTCTACGGACAGCCGGCCGACATGGCGGCAATCGAGCGAGTCGCGTCCAGACACAATCTGGCGATCGTCGAGGACTGCTGTCAGGCGCATTTGGCGACCTTCGCCGGACGCCCGGTCGGAACGGTCGGCGTCGCCGGCGCGTTCAGCTTCTATCCGACAAAAAATCTCGGCGCGCTTGGAGACGGGGGCGCCATCGTCACGAACGATCGGTCGCTTGCCGATCGGATCCGACGTTTGCGGAACGGCGGACAGACCGACCGCTATCATCACCAGGATCTGGGAATCAATTCGCGTCTGGACGAGATTCAGGCGGCCGTTCTCCTCGCTCGACTGCCTTGGCTGCGGGGGTGGACGGACCGGCGCCGCGAGCTTGCCGTTCAATACCGGGCCGCACTCGCCGACAGCGCCATTGGGCTTGCCGCCGAGCGCGATGCCGGCCATGTCTACCATCTCTTCGTCATCAGAACCGCCGAACGAAGCGCACTCCAGACACATCTCGCCTCTGCGGGCATTGAGACTCTGGTCCACTATCCGGTGCCAATCCCTCAACAGCCGGCGTTCGCGGCGCTGCCGCCTGCTGATTGTCCGGTCGCGTCGCGAGTCTGCAACGAGGTCCTCTCGTTGCCACTTCATCCACGACTGACGAATCAGGATGTCGGCATCGTGGCCGCAGCGATCAGCGAGTGGGCGGACGGGAGGAAGCCATGCGAGCCTTGATCACGGGCGGAGCCGGGTTCATAGGCTCTCATCTGTCCGACGCACTCCTGGACCAAGGACACGACGTTCTCATTCTCGACAATCTATCGACCGGCTCGATCGACAACATCGCCCACCTGAAGGGCCGCCCGGGCTTCGAGTACTTCATCGACTCGGTCGACAACGAGCCGCTGCTCGCCGAGCTCATCGACCGTAGCGATGTCGTCTTTCATTTCGCCGCGGCCGTTGGCGTGAAGCTGATCGTCGAGCAGCCCGTGCACACGATCGAGACGAACGTGTACGGCACCGAGGTCGTGCTCAAGCACGCGAATAAGAAGAAGAAGTTGGTCGTGATCGCCTCGACTTCCGAGGTGTACGGCAAGAGCAATGACGTGCCGTATCGAGAAGACTCCGACCTCGTGCTGGGACCCACGCCGAAGCATCGCTGGGCCTACGCTTGCAGCAAAGCCATCGACGAGTTCCTGGCGCTCGCGTATTGGAAAGAACGCAAGCTGCCGATCATCATCGTTCGATTCTTCAATACCGTCGGGCCGCGCCAGACGGGCCGCTACGGCATGGTCATTCCGAATTTCGTACGCCAGGCGCTCGCCGGCGAGCCGATCACGGTATTCGGTGACGGGAGCCAGTCACGGGCATTTACCCATGTGTCAGATGTCGTAAAAGCGCTGGTGAAGCTCATCGCCGAACCGAAGGCCATCGGCCAGGTCATCAACATCGGGACAACAGAAGAGGTGACCATCCGCGCTCTGGCCGAGCGGGTGCGTGCCCTCAGTGGATCGCAGTCGCCTATCAAAATCGTGCCATACGACGAAGCCTACGAATCGGGCTTCGAGGACATGCCCCGCCGCCTGCCCGATCTCACAAAGGTGCAAAAACTGATCGGCTACATGCCCGTGCACACATTGGACGATATCCTCGGTCAAGTTATCGAGTATTTCCGCAAGAAGTAGTGCTCCCCAGTCGAACAGATCGGCTTGGCTTTGGCCGAACCGACCGGTATACTCAGCGCATGCGCAGGCCGGCCATTCTAGCGGCCACGGCTCTCCTCGTTTTCGGCGGTGCCGCGCGGGCTTCTGCCGACGTCCAGCTCACCATTCAAGGCGGCCGGGTCACGCTCGTGGCCAGAGATGCCACGGTAAGTCAGATTCTCGCCGAGTGGGCCCGGGTCGGGCAGACGACAATCATCAACGGCGAGCGGATTCCCGGCGGACCGGTCACCCTCGAATTGACCAACGTGCCCGAGCGGCAGGCACTCGAAGTGTTACTGCGAGCGATCAGCGGTTACGTAGCGGCGGCCCGGGCCGAGCCGACCGGCAGCATATCGATGTTCGACCGGATCATGGTGATGCCGACGGCCGTTGGCCCTGCACCGCCCGTCACAGCTCCACCTCCGACATTTTCTCAACCGACGTTCGTACAACCGCCACCCGCAGCTCCCGACGACGATGATGATGATCAGCCGAACCCTCCGGGCCAACCTCAGAATCGCGGCCCCGTGTTCGTATTCCCGTCCCCGCAGATCAACAACCCGCAGCAAGTACCCGGGGTGAACCAAGGGACGCCAGGAGGATTTGTCGCCACTCCGGTTCAGCCAGCGGTTCCTCCGCCGGGTGCGCCGGCCACGCTTCCGCCCTCCGCGCCGTACCCCGGCGCGCCAACAACTCCAACACCCGGGGGCGTCGCCGTCCCGGGGATGGTGGCCCCCGTTCCGACCCCGCAGGCCGGCCAGCCTGTCTTCGTGGTCCCCGCGCAGCCGCAACAACAACAGCCGCAGCGGTAGCGCCTCAGGCATTGTCTCTGATCGACGACGTTCAGGCAGCCATCACGGACGCGATACGTGCGCAGGCGCACGCGCGGCTGAGCGCACTGCGCATGCTCAAGGCGGCCCTCGTGAACAGAGAAGTCGAGAAGGGCCGGCCGCTGGATGAACCAGAAGCGCAACAGGTCGTTCGATCGCAGGTCAAACAGCGGCGGGATTCCATCGAGCAGTTCACGAAAGGGAACCGTCCGGACCTCGTGGAAAAGGAAGCGGCCGAAATCGTCGTGCTCGAATCGTATCTGCCAGCCGCAGCGAATCCGGCCATCGTCGACCGGGCCGTCGAAGAGGCGATTGCTTCGACCGGCGCGTCATCAGTCAAGGACGTCGGGCGCGTCATGAAGGCGGTGATGACCACATTGGCCGGTCAGAACGTCGACGGCAAGACCGTGAACGAGTTGGTCCGCACGAAGCTGGAAGGAAGAAGTTAGAAGGCGGAAGGCCAACGCCTTCTCAGCTTTTTCCCATGCTCAGCGATCCGCCCCCGACAGAAGTTCCACTTGCACGATCGGCCGGATTGGCCGGGGCGGCGACGCTCGCCAGCCGCGTGCTCGGTCTGGTCCGCGATCAAGTGCTGGCAGCGCGATTCGGCGCGGGCAACGAGATGGATGCGTTCATCGTTGCCTTCAGGATTCCCAATCTGGTCCGCGACTTGTTTGCCGAAGGTGCGATGAGCGCGGCATTCGTCCCGACGTTTACCCGTCAACTCACGCTGCATGGCAAACGCGAGGCGTGGCGTCTCGGCAACAACGTGCTGAACGCCCTGCTCCTCGTCACCGGCGTGGTCGTGACGCTGGGCGTGATTTTCGCGCATCCAATCGTCGCCACCTACGCCGCCGACTACGCGGCTGTGCCTGGCAAGCTCGAACTGACCGTTCGCCTGACACGCGTGATGCTGCCGTTTCTCGTCCTCGTCGCAGTGGCCGCGGCCGTCATGGGGATGCTCAACTCCCTCCATCACTATTTCCTGCCGGCGCTGGCACCGGCGACGTTCAACGTCGCGACGATCATCGGCGTCTTTACGCTGGTCCCGCTGATGCCGTGGTTCGGGTTGCCGCCAATCATGGCCATCGCCATCGCGGCGCTCGTGGGAGGGGTCGGACAGATTGCGACTCAGTGGCCGTCCCTGAGAGCGGAAGGGTTCCGATACCGAGTACGGTTCGATCCGCGCGATTCCGGGCTGCATGAGGTGTTGTTGCTGATGGGCCCGGGCACCATCGGCCTGGCGGCGACGCAAGTCAATGTGTTCGTCAACACATTGCTGGCGACGGGCCAGGGCACCGGCGCGGTGTCGTGGCTGGCTTACGCGTTTCGGCTGATGTATCTGCCGATCGGCCTCTTTGGCGCGTCAATCGCCACTGCCGTGTTGCCCGACCTGTCGCGTCGTGCCGCCTCGGACGACCTCGCGGGTATTCGCGAGACTCTGTCACGCGGTATTTCGCTGATGCTGATGCTCAACGTACCGGCAACGCTCGGGCTGATGACCCTGGCCACCCCGATCGTCAAGCTGCTGTTCGAGCACGGCCGGTTTGTCGCGGCCGACACCGCACCGACGGCAGATTCGCTCCGCCTCTACGCGGTGGGCCTGATCGGCTATTCCACGGCTCGAATCGCGTCGCCGGCGTTCTATGTCCTCAAACAGAGCAAGATTCCCGTCGCGGTCAGCATCGGGACGATCGCTTTGAATGTCGTGCTGAGCACGTTGCTGGTCCAAATCATAGGATTCCGAGGCTTGGCATTGGGGACGGCGCTGGCGGCGTTGGCGGATGGGGCGCTATTGATGTTCCTCCTGCAGCGGCGCCTGAATGGCATCGGGGGTGCGCGACTGACGGTTGCGCTGGTCAAAGTGACGCTGGCCGCGCTGGTCATGGCCGCGACCACGTTGAGCGTGGAACACCTCCTTACACGGGTCATCGTCGATGGCAGTCTCGGCGCCCAGGCGGTTCGCCTTGCTGTCGAGATTGGGGCCGGCCTGGCCGCGTTGGCGGTTTCGGCAAGGCTGTTGAGAATCACCGAGTTTGCCGACGCGGTGGCTCTACTGCGATCGCGGTTCGGGGGTTCACGGCGCGCGACGTTGTAGTACGATGCGGGGTTCGTTCCATGCCTCCTCGCTACCGCTCCCCTTACGCGTCCTCGTTCTCCTTCGGGCCAGGTCCTCTGTCTACGGCGCTGAAGGTCCTGATCGGCGCGAACGTCGCGGTGTTCTTCGCGATGGTCATTCCAGCGGTTTCGGAGCTCTTCACGTTGGGGTTGGGCCTTCGACCGGCCAGCGTCGTCCAACAGTTCTGGCTGTGGCAGCTCGGCACCTACATGTTCATACATGGCGGGCTGTTCCACATTCTTTTCAACATGCTGGCCTTGTGGATGTTCGGCGCCGAGCTGGAGCGCATCTGGGGCACGCGATTCTTCTTGAAGTTCTATTTCATCACCGGCATCGGCGCCGGCCTGTTGACCGTCTTCTTCTCGTTTCTCCCCTTCACGTTCGCGCGACAGCTATACGGCTCGGTGATCATCGGCGCCTCCGGCGCCATCTACGGTCTGCTGCTCGCCTATGCACTCTATTTCCCGGAACGGCCGATCTACATGTGGTTCGTGTTTCCGATTCCGGCGAAGATCTTCGTGCTGATCATGGGGGCGATCGCGTTTTATGCGTCTCTGTCTCAGGTCGGCGGGGTCGCGAATGCGACCCACCTGGGCGGCCTGGTCGTCGGCTATGCGTATCTCAAGGGTCTACGCACCAATCCGCTGGCCGAGTTGAGGTACCGGTATCTGAAGTGGAAGATCAACAGGGTCCGCAAGAAGTTCGATGTGTACTCCGGTGGCCGCGAGAAGGACTGGGACAGGCACGTTCACTGATCAAGAGCGAATGTGTGAAGTGCTGACACCGATTCGGGAGTCTCGTGGGCGAACCTATCGGTCGAAAGCGTCTTCAGTCGGATCGAGCCAGTCCTGACGGATGGGGCTGAACACGTCCAGCTCAAAGGTATCTTCGAGTGCTTCCGCCTGATGCTCGACCAGTGACGGAATGTGCAGCACCTCCCCCTCGCGTACGGTGATCTCCTCGCCGCCGATGAGAAACTTGAGCGCGCCCTGTAGGATGTACGTCATCTGCTCGCTGTCGTGAGCGTGCATCGGCACGAGGCAGCCTCGTTTCAAATACACCTGGGCGAGCATCTCACGCTCGCCGATCACGATCTTTCGCGAGACCATTTCTGTGACTTTCTCCAGGGCGATCTCATCCCATCGATGAAGCCGAACCGAGCGGTTGCTCATGGAGCACGAGCATATATCATCCATTCCGAATGCTATAATTTGCGCGGATGAAGGCGTCCGTCGTCAACGGCAGCGACGCGGCCGCGCGCACGGCATCCAGTGCGCCGGACGGTGCGCTCTTCGAGGGACTGGATCGACAGGCGTTGCTCGGGGTGTACCGTTGTATGCTCCTGTCGCGCCGGATGGACGACAAGGAGATCCAGCTCAAACACCAGAGCAAAATCTATTTCCAGATCAGCGGCGCCGGCCACGAGGCCATCAACATGGCGGCGGGGCTCGTGCTGAGGCCCGGTTACGACTGGTTCTTCCCCTACTATCGCGACCGCGCGTTGTGCCTGCGGCTGGGTGTCACTCCTCTCGAGATGCTGTTGGCCGCCGTCGGAAGCAGTCAAGACCCCAGCTCCGCCGGCCGCCAGATGCCCTCGCATTGGGCCCACAAGGGCTTCAACATCGTCTCAGGATCGAGTCCGACCGGCACACAGGTGCTGCATGCGGTTGGCGCCGCAGACGCCAGCGTCATCTACAGCCGAGTCTCCGCGATCGAGGATCGTGCCTCGCATTTCCACGCCGATGAAGTCGTGTTCACATCGCTCGGCGACGGGTCGACGAGCCAGGGCGAGTTTTGGGAGGCGTTGAGCACAACGTGCTTGCGCCGCCTGCCGGTCCTTTTCTTGATCGAGGACAACGGGTACGCGATTTCAGTGCCGGTGGAATTCCAGACACCCGGCGGCGACATTTCCCGGCTGGTGCGGTCGTTCCCTGGACTACATGTCGATTCGATCGACGGCACCGACGTCTTGACGAGCCTGCGAGCGATGCGCGAGGCCGCTGCGTATGTTCGTGCCCGCAAGGGTCCGGCATTCGTTCACGCTCGGTGTATCCGGCCGTACTCGCATTCGCTATCCGACGATGAGCGGTTGTACAAGACGGCGGCAGAACGCGAGGCCGAAGCGCAGCGCGATCCCATCGTTCGTTTTGCGAATTTTCTGAAGAACAAGGGCCTGGCCACGGATCGGGAACTGGGGACGATGCTGGAGGAGGTCGACAGCGAACTGACTCAGGCGGCGCTCGAAGCCCTTCAGGCGCCCAAGCCCGCCAGGGAAACCGCCTCCCTCTGGGTGTACTCGCCTGACGTCGATCCGGCATCCTCGGGCTTCGAGACGAGCGCGGATCCCGACGGCCAGCCCGACACGATGGTCGCGGCAATCAATCGGACGCTGAAAGACGAAATGGCGCGTAATCCTCGGATCGTCGTCTTCGGCGAGGATGTTGCGGATGCCAGTCGAAAGGAAGCGCTGGCCGCCGTCCCTGGCAAGGGCGGTGTGTTCAAGCTGACCCACGGCCTGCAGCGGCTCTTCGGTGACGACCGCGTGTTCAATTCACAGCTTGCCGAGGCCAACATCGTCGGACGGGCCGTCGGCATGGCGTTGCGCGGGCTGAAACCAGTCGTCGAGATCCAGTTCTTTGACTACATCTGGCCTGCCATGATGCAGATTCGGGACGAGATGTCGATGATGAGGTACCGATCGGGCAACACCTTCTCGTGCCCGGTCGTGATCCGGGCGCCGATCGGCGGATATCTTCGAGGTGGCGGACCGTACCATAGTCAGTCAGGTGAGAGCATCTTTGCGCACTGTCCAGGGATCCGGATCGCGTTCCCATCCAACGCCCTGGATGCGGCTGGTCTGCTGCGTACGGCAATCCGGTGCGACGACCCGGTCTTGTTCCTCGAGCACAAGCATCTGTACCGGCAGCCGTACAACAAGGCGGCGTACCCCGGCAAGAACTTCATGATCCCGTTCGGCAAGGCGAGTCTCCGACAGGACGGCACCGATGTGCTCCTGGTCACCTGGGGGGCACTCGTTCAGCGGTCGATGGTGGCCGTACATCAGGCGGAACAAGACGGCATCAGCGTGGCGGTGCTGGACCTCCGAACCATCGCGCCGTACGACTGGGCGACGATTGCCGATTACGTCAAACGTACGAACCGGGTGGTCATCGCCCACGAGGACCAGTTGACGTGTGGTTTTGGCGCCGAGATCGCCGCACGTGTGGCCGGTGAACTCTTCGAGTATCTCGATGCACCGGTCAGGCGTGTCGGCGCGTTGGATACGCCCGTCGCCTACAATCCTGACCTGGAAGACGAGATTCTTCCGCAAATCTCCGACGTTCTCCAGGCCATCCGCGAGACCGCCAGCTACTAACCTTCGACAGCTTCAGGGTGCGTTTTCGGATCCGCTCAATCAACGGGGCAGGCCTTCGATGTCCATTCGAATCTTGTACAAGGTTTTCCCGGCAGTCACGTAGAGGGTCTTCATGTCCGGTCCGCCGAAGGCATTGTTCGTGATGAAGTCCTCAGCGATAGGAATGAACTTCAGAAGCTTTCCCTGCGGAGAGATGACATGAATTCCAGTCTTGGTGTCGAGCGTTTCGGCCGTCCCGCGCAGCTGGTTCATCCCGGCAGAAGCATACAAATTGCCCTGAGTATCGATGCTCATGCCGTCCGCGCTCCGGCCCGGATAAAAATTGTAGTGGACTCGCATGTTGCTGACGGTTCCGTCCGCACTCAGATCGTACGCGCGGATCATGCGTGCACCGCCCTGAGCGTTGTTGGCTTCAATCAGGTACAGAGTCCTGTCGTCCGGTGAGATTTGAATGCCATTCGGACGTTGGATGTCCGGGGTCGTCAGTATGCGAGCCAGCTCGCCCGGACCATCGATTCGATAGACGGAGCCGCCAGCCGGATCTGTGAAGAACAATCGCCCTTTGCCGTCGATCGTCACGTCATTGGGCCCCACGAACGGGTTGCCTTGATAGTTGTCGGCGAGCACTTCGACGGCTCCCGTGCGCAGATCCGTCCGTGTGACCTGCGGCTTGAATTTCCGCACGACGCCGGTTCGCTGCGAATCGGCGCCTTCGCACGCGACGAGGCGGCCTTGAGGATCGATGAGCAGGCCATTCGCATTGTTGCTGTGCTCACGAAACGTCGACAACACGCCGTCCGCGCTCAGCTTCATGATTCGCTGCGTGACCATTTCGGTGAAGTACACATTGCCGTCCCGATCCACTGTGGGGCCTTCGGTAAAGGCGACCGCCGTGGCAATCTCGGGCTGCTGGCCGGCCGCGTGGTTTGGGATTGCCGCTGCGAGCGAAACCACGGCGATTGCGAGAACGACCAGGCGACGGCAACTCATGGCAACCTCCCCTCCCCATGCTTCCTGTGTGGATTTGAAGGACCCCGCAGGCCGCAGTCTAGCGTGACGAAAGAGCTGGATTCAATCTGGACGGCCTGAAATCGGCCTGAAATCTGCGGCTCGGCGGGATATCCGGCTCACCGAATCGGTTCGAGGCATAAGATTGTCATTCATGCGTGACATCGCATACGCCCGGTCGTCACGTTCATGGGCCTGCCTTCTCGGTGGTTGCTCAATCCTGGGCCTTCTGGCGATCACATCGCCGCTTCCGGCTCTTTCGCCAGACATCGTTCGATCGATCGGCGCAGTTCCACCGGATATCTCAGGTCGGTTCAGGGATCCGGGCGGCTACCAGCAGGCGGCCTCGGGACAGTACTTCGTCTTCGACCGCCGCGGGCACACCGTGTACGGCATCGACAATCGACAGACGAGCGCCTGGCAAATCGTCCACATCGGCTCCGAGCCCGGACATATCATCGACCCCACTGCATTCTCGGTCGCTTCCGACGGCACGTTCGTCGTGGCGGACGCTCCCAACAACCGGGAGCGGATTCAAATTTTCAGCTCGGCTGGCTTTCGCATCGGCGGCTTTCTTTTGCCAGGGCGCTCGAAACCGCGCGTCATCCTGAACAACTTCGCCATCGGCGGTATCGGCTCGCTGCAGTACACGGGGACCTCGATTCTGGTCTCCCAACCTGACACTGGCGCTCTGATCACCGAGTACACGCTCCATGGCGGAATCAATCGACTCATCGGCACGTTGCGGCGGACCGGTCACGAGGCGGACCCCGAGCTGCACTATGCGCTCAATACCGGGGTGCCGTTAATCGATCCGACTGGCGGCTTCTTCTTCGTTTTTCAGGCTGGCCAGCCGATGTTTCGCAAGTACGACCGAAACGGCGAGTTGCTATACGAGCGGTTCATCCAGAGCCGGGAGATCGACGACTTCGTCGCCAAACTCCCGACCGTCTGGCCGCGCCGGAAGACGTCGGAAGGGGAACTGCCCTTCGTCTCCCCAACTATTCGGACTGCGGGCGTCGATGCAGCCGGCCGCCTGTTGGTCAGCTTCGTACTGCCCTATGCCTATCTGTTCGATTCGGACGGCGACAAGATTCGGGCGTTTCAGTTCCGGGGCGGCGGCATCATGTCACCGACGAGCGTGTTCTTCACCCACAAAGGACGCGTACTCGTCACGCCGGGGCTGTACGAGTTCCCACCGCTCACAACTGACCAGACCTCGGGCCGGCACCCCTGAAGCACCCTGGCCCGCTTACTGCCCCGGCACAACAGCACCTCTGCACATTTAGCACCTTCTGCACCCTCGCACCTCTGCGCCCAAGCACCTCTGCACCTGGAACCTTTCCCCCTGCGAGTTGGCGTATTCTGAATCTGATGACCAAGTCGATTCGGTCCGTGGCTGTGTTGGGCGCCGGCACCATGGGAGCGCAGATTGCCGCGCACTTCGCGAACGCGGGCGTCCCTGCGCTGCTGCTGGACCTGACCGACGACGACGCGTCCCAGGGTCTGAAGCGCGCCCGCCAGCTCAAGCCAGATCCGTTCTTCGTGCCAGCCGTTGCCGGCCTGGTTCAAACCGGCGGATTCGAGAGCAACCTTCCCCGACTTGCGGGCGTCGACTGGATCATCGAGGCGGTTGTGGAACAGGTCGAGGCCAAGCGGGCTTTGCTCGAGCGTGTCGACGCTGTGCGACGATCCGGCACCATCGTCACGTCGAACACCTCGGGCATTCCGCTTGGGGTGCTGGCAGAAGGCCGCAGTGACGACTTTCGGCGCCATTGGCTGGGAACGCATTTCTTCAATCCCCCCCGGTATTTACGTCTTCTGGAAATCATTCCGACCCCGGACACGGATTCGGCCGTTCTCGACCGGGTCGTTCGATTCGCCGACATTCATCTCGGCAAGGGCGTCGTCATCGCCAAAGACACTCCCAACTTCATCGCCAATCACATCGGGCTCTTCGGCATGATTCAGGTGCTTCGCGTCCTCGAATCGGGCGATTTCTCGATTGAAGAGATCGACGCCATCACCGGCCCGGCCCTCGGGCGACCGAAGAGCGCGACATTTCGTACAGCCGACATCGCCGGCCTCGATGTGCTCGGACACGTGGCCCGCAATCTCGCGGCGAGCCTTCCAGATGACGAAGCCCGCGCCGTTTTCCAGCTTCCGGCTCTGGTTGAGGCGCTCATCGAGCGCGGATGGATTGGGGAGAAGGCGGGCCAGGGGTTCTACAAGCGTCAACCTGCTTCGACGAATCCGGCGCAGGCCGCCGGTCCGAACTCGGCGGCGGGCCAATCCGAAATCCTGACGCTGGATCCCTCCACGCTGACGTATCGAACGCGACAGCCCGTACGCCTGCCGGCGCTCGACGCGGCCCGTGCCATCGACGATGTCGGGATCAGGCTCAAGACGCTCTTTGTTGGACAGGATAGAGTCGGCTCGTTTCTCCGCCGCACGCTCGGGCCGACACTGCTATACACGGCTACAGTGGCTCCCTCGATAGCCCACTCAATCGACGATGTGGATCGAGCAATGCGGTGGGGCTTCGGGTGGGAGCTGGGACCTTTCGAATCGTGGGATGCCATTGGCGTGCGTGAAGTGCTCGACCAGGTCGCCCCGACTGGACCGATTCCTCCTTTGGCGGACGACGTGGTGCGTGCGGGGCGCAATGGCTTTCGAGATGGGCGTGTTCCACCCGCCGGTCCTGGTCTCCAGATTCTGAGAGCCGCCAAGGAGCGCGAGGCGGTCGTTCGGCGAAATTCTGGCGCCAGCCTCGTCGATTTGGGAGATGGCGTACTTGCAGTCGAGTTTCACTCCAAGATGAACGCAATTGGCGCCGATGCCATCAGCATGCTGCAAGCCGGCGTCAAGGAAGCCGCCGCCAACTTTCAGGCCCTGGTCGTCGGAAACGACGGGTCGAATTTCTCGGCCGGTGCGAACCTGATGTTGCTGCTCATCGAAGCCCAGGAAGGGAATTGGGATGAGATCGACCTGATGATTCGCGCGTTTCAGGCCGCGACACGCGACCTTCAGTACGCCGAGGTTCCGGTGGTCTCGTGCCCAGCCGGCCTAACGCTCGGCGGTGGCTGCGAGGTCGTGCTGCATGCCGACCGAGTGCAGGCGGCCTCTGAAAGCTACATCGGCCTCGTCGAAGCGGGAGTGGGTCTCATTCCAGCCGGCGGCGGAACGAAGGAAATGCTGGTTCGGGCGGTCGAAGGATTGGTGGCGCCTGCGACAGATTTGCTGCCGGCCGTGCAGGGTGTTTTCGAAACGATCGGCTTCGCCAAGGTGTCGACGAGCGCTGAGGATGCGAGACGGTTGGGTTTTTTGAGGCCCGTCGACTGCGCCACGATGAATCGCGAGCGGCTCATGGCTGACGCCAAAGCGCTGGCGCTCGAGCGCGTGCGCGAGGGGTACCGCAAGCCAGCTCCGCGGTATGCAATTACCGTCGGCGGCGAAGGCATACTCGCGGCTTTGAAGCTGGGCGTCCACCTCGCGTGGCGTGCAGGGCGGATCAGCGATCACGATGCCGTCATCGGACGAGCGCTTGCCTGGATTCTTGCAGGGGGGGCGCTTCCCCATCAGACTGTCGTCAGCGAGCAGTACCTCCTGGATCTCGAGCGTGAAGCCTTCTTGAGGTTGTGCGGCGAGCGCAAGACGCTCGAGCGCATTCAACATACCTTGAAGACGGGAAAACCGTTGCGGAACTGACAGCCATGGTTGGTCATCAGTCGTTGGTCGTTCGTCGTAGTCTTCGACAATTGTGGACCGTTGGGGAAAAGCGTGACGTTGATTGATGTCGGCAGCGGGCCTCCGCTCGTTCTCGTCCCTGGCATCCAGGGTCGTTGGGAGTACCAGCGTCCGGCGATTGAGGCACTCGCGCAATCGTTCCGCGTACTTAGCTTTCAGCTGAGTGGCGAGCGCGGATCTGAGTCCGCTTTCGAGCCCGCCCTCGGATTCGATAACTACACGCGCCAGATTGCCGCCGCGCTCGACCGGGCAGGAATCGAGCGTGCGGCGATTTGTGGCGTGTCATATGGTGGGTTGGCGGCTGTGCGCTTCGCCGCGACATATCCCGACCGGATTGAGGCGCTCGTTCTGGCGTCGACCCCAGGACCGGACATGCGCCTGCGTCCACGCCACGAGCTCTACGCCCGGATTCCGTGGGTGTTCGGTCCATGCTTCTTCGCGGAAACACCCTTTCGACTCCAAGCCGAGCTGAGGGCGTCCTTCCCGAACGCGGCGGACCGCTGGCGTTTTTCGAAGTGGTTGCTCGGGACCGTCGCCCGAGCGCCAGTGTCTGCGAAGCGCATGGCGGCCCGGGCTGCCTTTCTTTCGGGAATCAGCGTGCTCGACGACTGCACGAAGGTCGCGGTGCCGACGCTGGTCGTGACCGGGGAGCCCAGGCTGGATCGAGTCGTACGTGTGGACAGCACCTTGGCTTATCTCAAGCTCATCGCGGGAGCGCAGCACGGGACGCTTCAAGCGACCGGACATCTCGGGTCGGTGACGAGGCCCCACGCGTTTGCCGATCTCGTGAAGGACTTTCTCGACCGCGCTGCAGCTGCACGTGGTCGAGATCGAGACGCGACACTCGATCGAAGCGCCTGAGATCCCTGAGATCAATGACGTATATGTTGCTCCATCATGCTTCGTGAGATTCCCGGTCCTGTCGGACGGCTAGAGGCCCTGCTCGACGAGCCTGCCGACAACGGCGACTCGGTGCGCGCAGCCGTGGTGTTTGCGCACCCGCATCCCCAGCGGGGCGGCACGATGCACACCAAGGTGGTGTACCAGGCGGCGAAGGCCTTCGGCCGGATTGGCTGCGCCGTCCTTCGTTTCAATTTCCGAGGCGTCGGCGCCAGCGCGGGTACCTTCGACCAGGGCCTCGGAGAGACCGACGATTTCCGGGCAGGATTGGATTTCATGCACCAGCGCTATCCGGGGGCGCGATTGTGGGGTGGCGGGTTCTCGTTCGGAGCCTGGATTGCCTTGACCGTCTCGGCTGCAGATCTCCGTGTGTCGACACTAATCGGCGTCGCGCCGCCAGTCGCCAGCTACGACCTCGAGTCCGTCCAGCGCAGCGAGAAGGCCAAGTTCTTCATTCAGGGCGAGCGCGACGAGCTCTGTCCGCTCAGGCAGATGCAGGAGTTCTACGCGCGGTGTGCAGAACCTAAAGAGCTCGTAGTCATCGACGCAGCCGATCATCTCTTCGATGGCAAGACGACCGAGGTCGGCGATGCCGTCGAGGATCTGCTCGGCGATTGGTCAGAGTAGAAGAAAGAGGCCGTTCATGCAAGACGCCGTCATTGTCTCCGCGGTTCGTACCGCGGTCGGGAAAGCACCAAACGGAACGCTTCGCGCCACACGGCCGGACGAGCTCGCGGCCGCGGCGATTGCCGAGGCGATGAAGCGGGCGCCCGGACTCGACGCCGAGGAAATTGACGATGTGATTCTCGGCTGCGCGATGCCCGAGGCCGAGCAGGGCTTGAACGTTGCGCGCATTGCCAGCCTGCGTGCCGGCATTCCAGTCAGCGCGTCGGCAGTAACCGTCAACCGGTTCTGCTCGTCTGGCCTTCAGGCCATCGCCTTTGCGGCCGAACGCGTCATGTGCGGGTTCTCCTCGGCCGTCCTGGCCGGTGGAACAGAATCGATGAGCCTGGTGCCGTTGGGCGGGCACAAGCTCGCGCCAAATCCGACGCTCGTCGATCGGTATCCCGACGTGTATCTGACGACGGGGCTCGTCGCCGAGAACCACGCCCGCGAGTCCGGTATCTCACGCGAGGAACAGGATGCGTTGGCGCTTCGGAGTCATCAACGCGCCCTCGCGGCGATCGACGAAGGACGATTCACGGACGAAATCGTCCCTGTCACGGTGAAGCTCTTGGATGCGCAGAGCCCCGGGAAGCTCGAAGCGCGCGAAACGCGGTTCGCTCTCGACGAAGGGCCTCGCCGAGAGACTTCAGCCGCCGCCCTGTCCAAGCTTCGACCCGCCTTCCATGCTCAAGGGACGGTCACCGCCGGCAATTCGTCACAAACCAGCGACGGCGCCGCAGCGGTCATCGTCATGTCGGCCGAGCGCGCACGCGAGAAGGGATTGACACCCCACGCCCGCTTTGTCGCCTACGCGACCGCCGGCGTCGAGCCGGAACGATTCGGTATTGGTCCCGTGCCGGCCATCCGCAAGGCGCTGAAGCTCGCCGGGCTGACGCTGGACCAGATTGATCTGATCGAGCTCAACGAGGCGTTCGCAGCGCAGGTTCTGGCGTGTCTGCGGGAGCTTCCCATCGACCCTGACCGCCTCAACGTCAACGGCGGAGCCATCGCGCTCGGCCATCCACTCGGCTGCACGGGCGCCAAGCTGACGACGAGCCTGATCTACGAGATGAAGCGCCGGAATGCCCGGCTGGGACTGGTGAGCATGTGCGTCGGGGGAGGGATGGGCGCGGCCGGCATATTCGAGCGCTGGTCGTGACGGTCGGGAGAGATCCCGCATGATCCCGTAGCCGGTTGCGTGTCAAAATTGTCCGATGACTACCTCCACGGACGTGCCGACACTGCGCGGCGGCGCCTGGCTGATCGAATCGTCGAAGCTGCCTGCCGTCTTCACGCCCGAGCGGCTGACCGAGGAGCACCGCCTGATTGCGCAAACGGCCTCCGAGTTTGTCGAGCAGGAGGTCATGCCCGCGCTGGAGCGGCTCGAGCAGAAGGACTGGGGGCTCGCGCGGCAGCTTTTGAAGCGGTGCGGCGAACTGGGCTTGCTGGGCGCCGATATCCCTGAGGCGTACGGCGGCGTCGGCCTCGACAAGGTCTCGTCGCTTCTCATCAGCGATCGACTTTCGCGGTCAGCCTCCTTCGGCGCCACACATGGTGGGCAGGCGAACCTCACCGCTTTGCCGCTTTTTCTGTTCGGGACCGAGTCACAGAAGCAGCAGTACCTGCCGCGGCTGCTCTCCGCCGAGCTGGTCGGCGCCTACGCATTGAGCGAGCCGGGTTCCGGTTCGGACGCGCTCGGTGCGAAGGCGCGAGCCTCACGACAAGCCGACGGCACCTTTCTGCTGAGCGGCGAGAAGATGTGGATCACCAACGGCGGCTTCGCCGACATGTTCATCGTCTTTGCGAAAGTCGACGGCGAGCAGTTCACGTCGTTTATCGTCGAGCGTGCGTTCGGCGGCGTGACGAGCGGGAAAGAGGAACAGAAGATGGGCCTGCACGGGTCGTCGACGACGGCGGTCGTGCTCCAGGACGTGAAGGTGCCTGCCGCAAACGTCCTCGGCGAGGTCGGCAAGGGTCACAAGGTGGCCTTCAATGTGTTGAACTTCGGCCGGTTCAAGCTGGGTGCCGCGTGCAGTGGCGGTGCGATTGGTGCGATCGCTGAATCGGTCGCTTACGCGGCTCAACGGCGCCAGTTCGGGCAGCCGATTGCGAATTTTGGTGCGATCCGTCACAAGATCGGCGAAATGATCGTCCGTGCGTACGCACTCGAAAGCCTGGTCTATCGGACCGCCGGATTGATCGACGGACGGATCGAGGCGACTCCACACAGTCCCACCGACGGATCCGCCGCGCTCGCCGCGCTCGAAGAGTTTGCCGTCGAGGCCTCGATCGCGAAGGTGGCCGGCAGCGAGACTCTGGATTTCGTGCTCGACGAGAACGTGCAAATCCACGGGGGGAACGGATTCGTCAAGGATTATGCCGCCGAACGGCACTTTCGAGACGCTCGCGTCAACCGCATCTTCGAAGGGACAAACGAGATCAACCGGTTGCTCATCCCGGGAATGCTGGCCCGCCGTGCGTCGAAAGGCGACCTGCCCCTCATTTCCGCGGCGAAAGCACTCCGAGACGAGTTGTTGGGTCCTCCTGCCATGCCGACTGCAGACGACTCGCTGCTCGGCGAGGAGCTCCGGGCGGTCGAAGGGTTCAAGAAGACAGCGTTGATGACGTTCGGGCTGGCAATGGAAACGTACGGGCAGCAGCTCAACGACCAGCAGGAGGTGCTGATGCACATCGCGGACATCGTGATCGATGTCTACGGTGCTGAGAGCGCCGTGCTTCGGGCGAAGATTGCTTCGGATCAGTCCGCGCCAGCAGCGGCGCTCCATGTCGATGCTGCCCGCGTATTCATCAACGACGCTGCAATGAGAATCGAAGCTGCTGCCCGCAACGCCCTGGCGGGAACGGTCGATGGCGATACGCTTCGAACGATGTTGGCGGCTCTGCGGCGAGCGCTCAAAGTCACACCGATCAATACGGTCGCGCTGCGTCGCCGAATCGCCGACGCAGCGATCCGGCGTGGCGGGTATATCTTCTAGAAGCATTGGAGCTCATGCGTCCTGCCAAACCTCTTCTTGGCGCACTTCCGCTGGCACTCCTCGTCGTCGCGGCCGCCTGCGACAATCGGCCGCCCGAGGACCCCAAGGATTATGTCGCCACCGTCGCCGCCTGGCGCGCTGCGAGGGACACCAGTTTCATGGCCGATTCGGATTCGCCCGTTCCAGAGAGCCGGCGCACCGAGCTGCTGCCACTCGCGTACTTCCCAATCGATTCCGAATACAAGACCGCGGCGGTCCTGAACCCGACGAACGATCCGACAGTGTTGGAAGTGCCCACCTCGACTGGAGGACTCCGACGCATGCGGCGGGTGGGCTCGCTCGAGTTCGGCTTGAAAAGCCAGCCCCTCAAGCTCACCGCGTTCGTCGAGGTCGGTGCCCCCGACTTGAATCGACTGTTCGTTCCTTTCGCCGACTTGACGAGCGGAAATGAAACCTATCCGGGCGGTCGGTATCTGGATCTCGATCGCAACCGGACCGGCATCTATGAGATCGACTTCAACTATGCGTACTTCCCGTATTGCTACTACAGCCCCACCTACGAATGCCCGTACCCGCCGGCCGAAAACCGCCTGAAGACTCCGATTAGAGCAGGGGAACGTTTCAAGAAGTCAGAATGATTCGCGCCGTCGTTTTCGATTTCGACGGCGTCATCGCCAATACCGAGCCGTTGCACCACGCCGCTTTTCGCGACGTCCTCGCGCAGGAAGCCGTCGTGCTGACTGTCGAGGACTACTACGACCGCTACCTTGGGTACGACGATCGGGGAGTGTTTCGAACGGTGAGCCGTGACCGAAACCTTGCATGGAACGATGACCACGTCGACGGGCTGGTCGGGCGGAAGGCTGCGCGCCTTGAAGAGCTCGAGCGCCAGGGATCGATCCTTTTCCTAGGGGCGGAAGCTGCGATCCGCCGGTTGGCGGCAAGCCTGCCGCTGGCCATTGCCTCGGGAGCGTTACGCCGCGAGATCGTCCGAGTCCTCGAGCGAACCGATCTCGCCCGGTACTTCGCCGCGATTGTCGCCGCGGAAGATTCGCCCGCCGGCAAGCCGGCGCCCGACCCGTACATCCGTGCGGTCGAGTTGCTGGCGTCGGCCTCCGGCCAGATGCTCAAACCAGCCGAATGCGTGGCCATCGAAGATTCTCAATGGGGTCTTCAGTCAGCTCGCGCGGCGGGGTTGCACACTGTGGCAATAACCCATACCTATCCCGCTGCTGATCTGGGACAGGCCGACCTGGTTATCTCGAGCTTGGACGCTCTCGACCTGGCATACCTGAGCAGAATCAACAATCTTTAGCGATCCAATATCGAGGATTGCCTCTGGAACCGCGATCCTGCGAGGGGTCGCAATTTAGTTCGCACGCGTCCGGCTTCTGGTGCCACACTCCCCGTATCAACGCAGAACGACGAGAACAGATCGACGAAGACGCGACGATGCCGTCGTGAGACGTCCTCGCCCATACAGTGTCGATACGCCGATACCGAAAAGCAGGCATACCTCTGCCGTATTGGGATTCGCGGATGACACACACCCCTAACGCTTTAGGTCACTTCGGTCAACGAAAGAAGTCCTCGCCCTGGTTGAAGATATTGCTCCAGGCGGGGTTCGCCGGGCTGGTGTGGCTGTCACCAGGCCTGACCGCTGGCCAAACGACGAGCGGCACAATCAGTGGGCATGTCGTGGACGCTCAGGGTTTCCCTCTCGCGGGCGTCACGGTCAGCGTCGCAGGACCGAACCTTCAGCGGCCGGTAAACGGAATCACGTCGGCGCACGGCGACTATGTGGTGCCGCACGTCCCGCCGGGAACCTATGAGATTTCGTTCGAGTTGAGCGGCTTCGAGGCGCAGCACAAGACCGCGAGCATTGCGCCGACGCAGACTCTGCCACTCAACATCACGATGGGACCTGCGTCAGTCGCGGAAACTATCGAAGTGGTGGGCCGGACCGCCGACGTGTTGACTCGCACGGCGCAGGTCGCGACCAATTTCAAACAGGAACTGATCTCGACGCTGCCGACGACTCGCGATATCAATGCGATCGTGCTCAGGGCGCCTGCCGTCCATCCGTCCGGCCCGAGTGGCGCGTACTCCGTTGCCGGTGCGATGTCCTTCGAATCGCTGTATATGGTGAACGGCGTCACCGTGAACGAAAACGTCCGCGGTCAAGCAAATGCTCTGTACATCGAGGACGCCATTCAGGAGACGTCTGTGGCCACCGACGGCGTCTCGGCGGAGTACGGGCGCTTCAGCGGCGGCGTGGTCAACGTGGTGACCAAGTCGGGTGGAAATCTGTTCAGCGGCTCGTTCCGCGACACGCTCAACAACGATCGTTGGCGGGCACTGACGCCGTTCCCGGGAGATTCGACGACCGACAAGCTCGTGCCGCTCTATGAGTATGTTTTCGGCGGCCCGGCGTTGAAAGATCGACTGTGGTTCTTTACAGCGGGACGCTTTCAGAATCAAACCGCAACCCGTCAGACCGTCGCGCCGCTCAACATCCCCTACGAGTACGAAAACGACACCAAGCGGTACGAAGCAAAAGTCACCTACTCGCTCAACTCGACGCAGCGCTTCCAGGGCAATTTCATCAAAGTCAGCGAATTGCAGGTGAACGATGCCTTTGGCTCGGTGATGGACCTGGCAAGTCTACGCACGCGCGAACTTCCGCAAGACCTGTTCACGATCGGCTACACCGGCGTGCTCTCGAAGGTTTTCGTCGAGGCCCGGTATTCGTCGCGCCACAACAGCTTCATCGGGTCTGGCGCGCCGACGACGGACCTTGTCTTCGGAACGCTGCTCCAGGACCGCGCGAGGGGGAACCTGCGTTACTGGTCGCCCACGTTCTGCGGCGTCTGCGGCCCTGAAAAACGCGACAACGACGACACGTTCGTCAAGGCCACCTACTTCAAGTCGACCAAGAATTCCGGTTCGCACAACATGGTGTTCGGCTACGAGACCTTCGACGATAAGCGTTTCAACAACGCGCACCAGTCAGGAAGCGACTATCGAATCGTTGGTACGACGACGGTGATTCGTGACGGCGTGATCTATCCGCAATGGCTCCCTGGCGTCTCGACTCAGCTCATGTACACCCCGATCACGCAGGGCAGCCTTGGGGCCCATTTTCGAACCCACTCGCTGTTCTACAACGACAATTGGCAGTGGAACAAACATGTCACGCTCGCGCTCGGCCTCCGGTGGGATCGCAACCATGGGCTGGACAGTGCCGGCCAGCTCGTCGCGAACGACAGCGCGCTGAGCCCGCGGATCGGCATCGTCTGGGATCCAAAGGGCGACGGCGTCTGGGCATTGACCGGAAGCTTCGCCAAATACGTCGCGGCTATCAACAGCTCACTCGCGGACGCATCCTCGGCGGCAGGTAATCCGGCCGCGTTCGTATGGGTCTATTCAGGACCTCCGATCAACCCCGACGCAACCGCACCTGTCCTCGTGCCGACCGACGGCGCCATCCGACAGGTCTTCGACTGGTTCACGGCCGCCGGCGGAACGGCGCTGGCGCCAGCTGCTTCCGCGCTGCCTGGCGTCTCGATCAAGATTCAGGATTCGCTCGATTCTCCGAACGTTCTCGCATACGCCGCCGGGGTCAGCCGCCAGCTCGGAAACCGCGCCGTCGTACGCGCGGATTTTTCCTATCGGGACTACCACGATTTCTACGCCCTTCGCATCGATACCACGACTGGAACCGTCGTCGATTCGATGGGCAACAAGCTGGACCTCGCGATGGTCGAGAACACGAACAATCTCAAGCGGCGCTACACGGGCGTCACGCTTTCAGCCAGCTATCACCCTGGCGGACGGATCGACGTGGGCGGTAACTACACGCTCTCCCGGTTGTGGGGCAACTTCGATGGCGAAAATAGCGGCAGCGGCCCCATTTTCGCCGACGCCTTCCAGTACCCCGAGTACCGGGCGCTCTCATGGTACGCGCCAGAGGGAGATCTGGCGGCCGACCAGCGCCACAGGTCCAGCGTTTGGATCAACTACGGCGTGCCGAGAATAGAAGGGTTGACGCTGAGCCTGCTGCAGGACCTCGCGAGCGGGGTGCCGTTCGGCGGCGTTGGCACGGTCGACGCACGGTCGTTCGTCGTCAACCCTGGCTATGTGACGCCACAAGGCGCCGCCACCGAGCTGTACTACTACACGCCTCGCGATGCATTCCGGACGGAGGCCTCACGTCGGACGGACTTTGCTGCCAGCTATGTGCACGGCATCGGCATGGGGACACGGAAGCTGGAGCTCTTCGTCCAAGGGCAGGTGCTGAACCTGTTCAACCACGCAGATCTTTGCGGCTGCGGCGGCGATGTGTTCGGCAACGGCGGCGCAGTCTGGCTGTCGAGAATCGGCCAAAGTATTCTGAGCGCTGGTACGGGAACGTTTCCACGGTTCAATCCGCTGACGACCGTGCCCGAGCAAGGCGTCAACTGGAACTATGGATCGAACTTCGGCACCGCGCTGAGCCGGCTCGCGTATACCTCACCGCGGACATTTCGGGTCACCTTCGGCGTGCGTTTCTGATCTCGAGCGGCTCCTCACATTCTCGCTTCAGCTGTACGGCGGAGCTGCAACGCACCCTTCACACTGTGACATAGCGTCGGGATATCCTTCTTTTGAGGTATTCTGACTCTCGTGATCAAGGAGCAGCTGGTCCACAGTTTTTCGAGCGCCGCGCTGAGCCCGGATCCCGATCTCGCGATCGCGGCGCTGATGATCGCACGCATCGAGTATCCGGCTCTGGATTCGGGGCCCTACCTGGACCGGCTCGACGAGCTCGGCCAGGAGGCCGAGCGCCGCGTCGCTGCAGCCGCAGTCCCGGCCATAGACGTCCCGGCCCGTGTCGACCCCGATCGGTATGCACAGGTCTTGGCGCTCAACGAGTATCTGTTCAAAGAGCTGCAGTTTGTCGGCAATGAAGTCCGATACGAAGATCCGCGCAACAGCTTTCTCAACGAGGTGCTCGATCGTCGGACGGGGATTCCGATCACGCTGGCCCTGCTCTACATGGAGGTTGCCCGGCGGGCTGGCCTCCACGTCGAAGGCATCAACTTCCCGGGACATTTTCTGTTGCGGTGCAGGGCCCGGCGGGGCTTTTCCTACTCCGAGGATCTCATCATCGACGCGTTTCACGGAGGCGCGCTGCTTTCCGAAAACGCCTGCCGCGAGCTGCTCCGCCGCCATGCCGGCGACGATGCGGTGTTCGAATCACATCTGCTGGGAAGGGCGACAAAGCAACAGATTCTCGCCCGCATGCTGCTGAACTTGAAACGCGTCTACGTGCGTATGCACTCGTTCCCCCAGGCGAAGGACGCCACCGAGCTGCTGCTGGCCGTCGACCCGACTGCTACCAACGAACTGCGTGATCGTGGGCTCCTCGCCTACCATCTCAAGGATTTTTCCGCGGCGCTGCGAGATCTGCAGGCCTACTTGCAACTCACGTCGATCTCGAAGCTGGACAAAGACGAGCGCGAGGATCACGAGCAGATTCGCGAGCACGTCAAGGCGTTGCGGAGACGGGTGGCGTCGCTCAATTGAGCGACTGTCCACGTCAGCTGTACCGAACCGCCTCTCTCACACCGCTGCCCTGACGTGAGCAATCTCGTCGTAGAGAAACGCTGACGCGATAATCCCGTTGTGAAAGTTGCCGAGATCGAGTTTTTCGTTCGGCGCGTGCGCGTTTTCGTCAGGCAAGCCCACCCCGAACAGCACTGACGGAAGACCGAGCAATTCCTGAAATGTCGATACGACAGGGATCGATCCGCCCTCGCGGGTGAAGACCGGCTTGCGCCCGAACCCTCGCTCGATTGCTCGACCGGCCGCCTGCATGAACGGATGATCGGGAGAGGCCATCCAGGGTTTGCCTCCGTGCATCCGGGTGAATTTCAGCTCGACGGTCTTCGGCGCAAGCGCCTGCACGTACTTTTCGAAGAGCTCGGCGATCTTGTTCGGTTCCTGATCCGGAACGAGTCGCATGCTGATTTTTGCCATCGCCACGGCGGGAAGCACAGTTTTTGCGCCTTCACCCGTAAAGCCGGACAGCAGGCCGTTGACTTCAAGCGTGGGCCGCGCCCACGTCCGCTCGAGCGTCGTATACCCCGGCTCACCGAACAGTTTCGGGATACCAAAATCCTTTCGGTACTTCTTCTCGTTGAACGGTAGCTGCGCCCACGCCTGGCGCTCCGCCTCCTCGAGCGGCCGCACGTCATCGTAAAAGCCGGGAACCTTGATTCGTCCGCTTCGATCTTTCATCTGGGCGATCATCTGCGCGAGGACGAACGCCGGATTCGACACCGCGCCGCCGAAGACGCCTGAATGCATATCACCTTTGCTGCCGCGCAGCTCGATCTGGGTGTAGACGAGTCCACGGAGGCCATAGCAGATCGACGGCACACCGCGATCGAACATGGCGGTGTCCGAGATCACGACAACGTCGGCCTCGAGGTCGGCCTTGTGCGCGGCGATGAAGGTATCGAGGTTGACGCTGCCAACTTCTTCCTCGCCCTCGAGAATCAGCTTGATGTTGACGGGGAGCCTGCCGTTCTGTCTCAGATGCGCCTCGATCGCTTTGAGATGCATGAAGACCTGGCCTTTGTCGTCGGCCGAGCCACGGGCATAGATTTCGCCGTCACGAATGGTGGCGTCGAAGGGAGGAGACTCCCACAGCTCGAGCGGGTCCACCGGTTGCACGTCGTAATGGCCATAAAAAAGAATGGTCGGCGCTTCCGGGGTCCCCAACCACTCGCCGTACACGACCGGATTGCCGGGCGTGTCGATGAGTCGCACATTTTGCAGCCCAATCCGACGCATCTCGTCCGCACACCACGTGGCACACCGTTTGACATCTGCGACGTGCTCGGGCAGCGCGCTGATGCTTGGAATGGCCAGGAGCGCTTTCAGCTCCTCGAGATACTTCTCGCGATTTACGTTGATGAAGTCGATGACCTTATCCATGTCTCATCCCTGACGCGTCACTCTTCACAGCTTACCTAGATGCCATCTCTCATTGTCGTTGAACGCGCGACCCTCAGTCTTCAGCTTCTCCAGATGAGCACGTACGCTTTCCTGCGCCGCCATCGTAAGCCCTAGAGCGAGCTGATGATAGATGGATTCGGCGATCGCTGGCACGGTCGAGCGGCCACCGCCCAAGGCCTCGACGATTTGCCGCTCTCTCAGTAGCCTGTGCTCGATGGTGTGGGTCAGTGTCGCGATCGGATCCTCGATAACCGGCCCATGCGCCGGAAAGAGTTTCGTCGGTCCAAGACTGAGAAGCCGCTCGAGCGATCGGAGATAGCTTGCTAAGTCTCCGCCGCGGCTCCAGTGGATCATCACGCTGCCACCTTTGATGACCAGATCCCCGGTAAAGGCGACCTGTGTTTCCTCGTGCCAGAACGCGACGTGATCGGGCGAGTGGCCGGGCGTATAGAGCACAGTCAGTGCCTCACGCCCGATGCTGATGACATCCCCTTCGGCGAGCGGATGCCAGTGTACGTCGATCCGTGCCTCATCGTCGGGATAGGGAAACTTCGAGAAGACGGCTTTTGGATGTTGCCTGGCTACGGCCGGCGCACCGGAGATATGGTCGCGATGTCCGTGCGTGACGAGAACACGCGCTAAAGATGCCCGCCGAAGATTCAGTTCGCGATCGAGCTGGGCAAGGTGTTGGGATTCGCCAACACCGGCATCGACCAGCAGGCCTTCGCTTTCGCTCCCCGATTCCAACAGAAGGTAGGTATTGTTGCCGCCACCGGTCATCGGGCCTGGATTGCGTGCGTCGAGGAGAATGGGATGTAGCGCCGCCACGTCAACTCAGAAGCTATACCGAAGTACCAGCGACAGGTAAGAGTTCAGCCGGTACTGGCCCAGAAAGTCGTCGGGCTCTCCACGAATCAGCGCGCCAGACATCGTCGCACGCCAGTGTTGACCGTAGGCCTGAGAATACTCTGCTTCGAAGTACGCACCACTCAGCGTCTGGCGTACGACGGTCTCAAAGGCCAGGCTTCGGTTGGGATCGATCGTATACGACGCCCGCCCCACGACCGACTTCGTCAAGCCTCGGTCCGGTGCAAAAGCCAGCGTCGCGGAATCCCTCGTGACAATCTCGCCGACATATCCCCCGACGAACACCCACTCGCCTGTTTGTCGCTCGAGTTGAACGACGTACAGCAGGTATTCGCCAGTCGTCGGCGACTTGGTGCCGAAGTATGCGGTTTCGGCCTTCAGCGTGAACCATGGAGTCGGTATCGCCGCATCGCCTCCAATCGTTCGCAGCGTCGGATAGATGCGGGCGATTTCGACCACGGGAATTGTGCCGTCGCCGCCCGACGTGGCCGCACGAGACGACGGTTGAGCCAGAACGTCGATGTTAGGCAAGTGATTGAAGCCGTCGAAGAATGACACGGACCACTCGATGCTTGTGCCGACACGGCCCCAGCGGACGCCCGTCTGCGCTCCGCCTGGGAACACGCCGCCTGTGTCGATGACGACAATCGGCATCGCCGGAACGGCGGCCCAGCGCTGATCCAGCAGCGGAATACGACTCGGCGTGAAGACCGGCAGCCAGACGATCTCGAGCGCATCGTGTGCAGCAACCTGAATGACACCGCGCACGCCGGTCACGGCAATGAAGTCGGCGTCGATCACGTTGAGAAAATCTCGAGGAGCGAATCGATCCGTCGGATTGACGATGTCGGCCTTGCCCCACCGGACAAATTGCTTGCCTACGTCCACCGTGACTCTGCCGCGAGCTGCGGTGACCGCTGCACGGCGAACGGCCAACCGCGGTCGGCGTACACCACGATCGGCAAAGTCGACGCGCCACTCGTCCTCGACCTGACTGTGTGAATTGGCTCGGAAGTCGAGGCCACCACTGATTTGCAGCCAGGGGAGTGGCTTGATGAACAACTCCTCACGCGCCACGAAGTCTCCGACGGCCTGCGTCGGATCATTCGGGGCTTCTTGAGGGTAGAACACCCCTCGGCCTTCCAGAAAGCCGCGTTGACTGAGGGTTTGTGGCGAGGCAGTGCCAGGAATCAGGGTCGAGACGACGAGCAATATCGCCAGCCTATCAGCGCGTCGCAGCATTCACTCGTTCTCGCAGGCCCCGGCCGGCAGGCCCTACTGCCGCCTGATGGCCTGGAGCGTGAAGTCTTCGTCCTTGAGCGGGACGTTGTACTGCAGCTTGTCGAGTGTGAGCCGCGTGCGACTTCCACGTCGGAGGTCCGTCATTTCAAGTTGGCGCGCCGTCCAGATGCCCTGGACGTTTTCGATGCTTGAATAGATCAGTCGCCTGACCGCTTGATCCTTGATGAAGTTGTCGATTCTCGCGAACGTGTAGTTGTCCTTGCGCACCCAGACAGTCGACCGCGTGTACTGCGAGGACTTGCTCTCCTTGGGTGTGGACTCGATGCGCCAGCAGAGCGCGCCGTCGATTGCTTCCTCGCCGCGGAGGGCATACTCGTACTGGTTCACGTCGCGCTCTTCGAGGTCCTCGAAGCTGAAGTCGGTGCCGAAGAACCGGGTCGACCGATCCTGGAGCGCAATGCGTCGGTCGCGCTCAATGGCGGGAGTCCACATCCACTGATCAGAAGCCCGATCGGGATGGTTGACCACCAGAAGCGCCACGCCTTTCACCTCGGCCGGCGCCGTAAACCGCAGCACCGACTTACTTTGGCCATGCGATCCGAGCCGCTCGAACGTCCATCGCTTGTCGGCGATTTTCCCTTTGGCATCGAACACCTGGAGCAGGCCTTCATAACGCTGAGACTTGGCATCGGTGCGGCGCTGCGCTTCATCGACAATCTGTCGCGCATCGTCTGGTGCGGCCAGGATGGGTCCGGCGGCAAACCAGGATGATGCAAAGGCGACGACGAGAAGGCAGCTGAACAAACGCCGACTATTCATACTCCAGCGCCTCGATGAGCGAGCCTCGTACCGCAGATTCGGCTGGCCAGATGGCCGCCACGAACGCCGCCGCCAGGATGGTCGGCACAAGCGCCGCTGCGACCGTGAGTGGAAACTGGTAGGCCAGGCGCATCCCCGCAATGTCCTGGTGGACGATTTGCAGGATGTAGTAGAGATTCATCGCGCCCAACAGCAATCCAAGCGTCAGCCCGAGACCGCCAACGGTCAGCGCTTCGAGCCAAATCGTCCGTCGAATCTGTCCTTGAAGGCCACCCACCGCGCGGAGCACGCCGAGCTCGCGCCGGCGATCGGTGATTGAGACGGTCAGGGTATTGACGATGCCCAGAATCGCCACGAGGACGGCGACTGCAATCTGGACCGAGGTCAGACCGAACCACTGGTCCGTGATCTTGAGGATGTAGTTCTTCAGCTCGAGATTCGTCAACACGAACACTTGTCGTCGCCCGTCGAACTGGCTGAGGATGCGCCTTTTGACGTCCGGCACCTCCGCGCCGGGGCTCAGGTACACGCGGAAAATGTTTACCGAGTCGTCATTCCAGTACTTCATGAACAGCGTCCGGTCCATGATGATCGTGCCCTGCTGATCCGAGTAGTCCTCGACGATGCCCACGATCGGAAGCCGGATCGTTCCCTGCGGCGCCGGGATCTCGAGTATCTCGCCCAGCGCAAGCCGTTGAAGCTGCGCGAGGTTGTCCGACACCATCAGCCCCTGGCTCGCAGCCGTCAGCCGGTACATTTCGGGAGCGTCGCCCGCCACAGGCTCGCGCGCCGAGGTCTGGGCGATGCTTTCGACGTCCACGGCGACAGCCATGACCGGCGTTCCCCGAAACATGATGCGGGCGTCCCGCACGAGCTGTACGCGTGCGACCCCGGCAATGGCCTCGAGCTCGGGTCCCATTGACGAGGGAAACCGGATGGTTCGAATCACCACGTTCTGCGATGGCATGACAAACAGATCGGGATTGAGTGCGACGTTCATCCAACTGATGACCGACGCGTAGCTGGCCTGGGCCATGCCGGCAAATGCGACAGCGAGTGCAAGGGACAGCATCAACGCCGCAACACTGGCAGACGTCCGTCGCGGCGCCTGGATCAGGCTGTCGGCCGCCAGGACACCCTCGACTGGACGGACGGCCTTGAGGAGCGGGCGAACGGCCTTCGTCAACGCGAGCGACAAGAGGGGGGCCAGGAGAAGTGCGACCACAATCGCAAGAAGGTAGCCGACATAAAACATCACGCGCGACCCACCGACGAAAAGCGACACAGCTGACAGGACGCCGAGGACGGCGGCCAGCACGAGCCGACCCCGGCTTTCTCCCACCGACAACACCTGGTACTTCCCTTTCTGTAACGCCTGAACCGGATCGACTCTGGCTGCGCTGCGCGCCGGGATCAGGGCCGCGATGATGCTCGTCGCGATTCCAATGACCAGCGCACCACCGAGCAGAGTGGGGCTTGTGGCGAGCTCGTCGGCCCGCTGGGCCACGCCGTAAACGTCGCTAATCAGCGCCCCGATCGACGTGGCGATTCCGCGTGCGATCAGCACGCCGCACACCAGGCCGACCGACGAACCGATGAGACCTGTCACCGCGCTTTCGCCGAGAAACAACCACCGAATCTGACGCCGCGTCGCCCCAAGCGCCCGGAGGATGCCTATCTCGGATCGCCGCTCGGTCACGGCGATGGCGAATGAGTTGTAGATGATGAACATGCCGATGAACAGCGCGAACAGGCTGGATATGTTCACCATCATTGAATAGGCGGCCAGCATCGATTCGAACTGCTGACCGCGACCGGACGGTGGTTCCACCTGAAGGCCAGGACCGAGCAGACTCCGCAGCTCCTCCTGGCATTCCACAATCGAGCGACCCGGCTTGACGGCCAGATCGATGCGATCGAACGTGCGCCCCCGGCCGAACATCTTCTGCGCCGCATAAACGTCCATGATCGCGAGGTTGCCGCCGAAGGCGCTGGTCAACCCCGATGACTTCATCACTCCACGGATCGTGAACGCTCTTTCACCTTCCGCCGTCCCGAGGGGCAGCCGGCTGCCGACTGCCAGTTGATTGTTCTCGGCGAACTCCTTCGCCACGATGAGGGAATCCGGCTGGGCCAGAAATACCAGCGGATCATCGATCACCGCTTCATCGCCGCTTTCGAGGTCGTAGTCGCGAAGGCTCCGGTCGCCCGTCATGTCGATGCCGAGGATCAGGATGTTGCCCTGGCCTTCGAGATTCGTGTCGACGACCGCTTCGACGACCGGCACGGCCACGCGAACCGTTGACGCGGACTGAACTTTTTCGAGCAGCTCCTCATCGAAGCCTGTCTCGCCGGCGGTCACCTGCAGCTCTGTTTTTCCTGCAATTCGATCGACGGTTCGCGAAAAGGCGAAGAGCACGCTCTGATTCGCCGTGTGCATGCCGACGAACACGGCGACCCCCAGAACGATGCCCGCCGTCGTCAGCAGCGTGCGGAGCACGTGCTTTCGAAAGTAGGGCCAACTGATCAACCTGAGGAGGATCATGAGGCTCGCCGCAAATCCTCGACGACGCGACCGTCACGAAGGACAATGGTTCGCGTGCAGCTCTCCGCAACCTCCAGGTCGTGAGTCACGATGATGACGGTGGCCCCAAGGCGGGCGTGGAGATCTCTCACCAGCAGCAGAATCTCGTCACCAGTGCGCGAGTCGAGGTTTCCGGTCGGTTCGTCAGCGAGAAGCACCGGCGGATAGACTGAAAGGGCACGTGCGATGGCGACCCGTTGACGTTCACCGCCCGAGAGCTCGTCGGGCATGTGAGACAAGCGGTGGCCGAGCTGAACCATCGTCAGCAGCTCTCTGGCACGCTCGTCGACTTTGCGGCGCGGCCACCCTCGCAAGTGCAGCGGAAGGCCTACGTTTTCCAGACAGGTCAACGTCGGAAGCAGGTTGAAAAACTGGAAGATGAATCCGATCTTGTCCCGGCGGATCTTTGCAAGCTCATCGTCCGACAGACCGCCCAATGCGGCGCCGTCGATGGAGACCGTGCCGGACGTGGGACGGTCGAGACCGCCGATCAGGTTGAGCAAGGTGGACTTGCCGGAGCCCGAGGGGCCGATGATCGAGACCATTTCGCCGGCGTCGATCGAGAGGGTGACGTGATCGAGCGCGACGACGCGCCGCTTTCCATCGAACTGCTTGGTCACCTGGTCGAGGCCGATCAACACCGGCTTGGACGTGGCGGACGGACCGGGGACCGGCCGGGTGGCGGGCGTCATAGGGCGATTATGTGAATCATTTCACAATATTGTCAAATCACACGAAAATCCGCCCAATTTCGGCGAGTACAATGACGGGTCGTTATGCCGACACAGCTGGTCGCGGCCGAATCTTTCACTCCCACTGAAGCGCAGGCGCTGGCGCCATATTTCACGAACACCGATCGAACGGTCTTCGCGCTGAGGAATCTCCCCGAGACGGTCAAGGGGGCGCTCTTCGCTCGATACTCGCGCTCGGCCAAATCGCTCCGTCGTCTTTTTCTCGACGAGTTCCTCGATCAGGTGGCCGACCGATCGTCTCCGTCGATAGACCGAGGGACCGCCGGGCTCCGGGAAGACCGCGCGAACAAGCTGTACGCTCGGGTATTGGGGGAATATGGCGACGATTCAGTCGCGCAACTTGGCAGCGCCCACCTTGCGTGCGAAGGCGCTTCCAACATTCTGACCAAGGTGCTCGAGTGGGGTCGTCTCATGGCCTACCTCGAGCAGTCGACGCGATACGTTCCTTATACCGACCGTCCTGACGGACGCTGGAAGTATCACATTCCCGCCGAGCTGGAGGGTTCGACGCTCCGGGAACCGTTCGTCCGGACGCTCGACGTCGCATTTGAGACCTATGCGCGGTGGATACCGGCCTTGGAAGAGCATTTTCGTGCGAAATATCCGAAGTCGCCCGAGGACTCCGACGGCGTCTACCGATCGGTCATCCGGGCGAAGGCGCTCGACACACTTCGCGGTCTGCTGCCGGCCGCCACGCAGTCGAACGTGGGGCTCTTCGGCACCGGGCAGGGGTACGAGGCGCTGCTCTTGCGAATGTTCGCGCATCCGCTCGAAGAGGTCCGTGCCTACGCGCAACAGATGCTGGTGGAACTTCGGCAGGTGATTCCCGCATTCCTCACTCGCGTCGACCAGCCGGAGCGAGGCGGGAGATGGATCGAGTTCCTGGCAGAGACTCGCAGGGCCTTTCAGGGCGCAGCGGAACCGATCGTCGTCGGAATCGAGTGCGAGGATCGGCCCGAAGTCGTGCTCACTGACTTCGATCCGGACGGTGAGATGAAGGTCGTCGCCGCCGCGCTATACGACGCGTCGACGCTTTCCGACGATCAATTGATGGCCCGGGTTCGACGCATGTCGCCTGAAGAACGGACCGCGCTGCTTCGCGCGTATGTCGGCCATCGTACGAACCGCCGACACAAGCCGGGCCGCGCTTTCGAGCGGACGTCCTACCGCTTCGACATCCTGTCCGACTACGGAGCGTTCCGGGACCTGCAGCGCCATCGATTACTCACACTGGCGTGGCAGCCGCTCAGCGTTCGTCATGGGTTCAACGAACCGGCGGCGATCGAAGAAGCCGGCGCTCTTTCCGATTGGCGCAACGTCATGGAGCGGTCGGCCGAGCTCTACGACACATTGGTCGCTCACGGACTTCACGAGATCGCCGGATATGGCGTGGCGATGGCCTATCGCGTCCGGTTCTACATGGAGATGAACGCCCGCGAGGCGATGCACGTCATCGAGCTCCGCACCGCGCCGCAGGGCCATCCCGCCTACCGGCGGGTCGGTCAGTTGATGCATCGCGCGATCGCCGAGGTCGCGGGTCACCAGGCGATCGCGGCGGCCATGGCGTTCGCGGATCATTCGCAGGTTGAGCTGGAACGTCTTCAGTCGGAACGAAACATGGAACGGAAGAGACAGCGAATCGTGGATTGAGCTCGGCCTTCCTCAGTCCTTGGCCCAATAGCGCGCGTATTCGTCCAGAAAGGTCAACGACTCAAGCGAGCGCATGCGATCGACAAACAAGACGCCGTCGAGGTGATCGGTTTCGTGTTGAACGACGCGCGCCGGGAAGCCGCGCGCGTGCAGTTCGATTCGCTTGCCCATTCGATCGAGAGCGCGAACCTTGACCTCGGCGGCTCGCGGAACGCTGCCGCGAATATCAGGAACACTGAGACACCCTTCCCACCCGTCGACGATCTCACTCCCGACCGGCGTGATCTCGGGGTTGATCACGACGGACGGTTCACCTTCTGAGTCGCCGGATTCGTTGGTGTCGAGCACGGCCACGAACAATCGCAAGCCTTCGTGAACCTGTGGCGCCGCCAGACCGACTCCGTGGTACTCGATCATCGTGTCGATCATGTCGTCGATGAGCTTCTGGACCGCTGCGTGTTTGATATCGGCGCGCTCGAGGGCGCGCGCTTTGGCACGCAACACGGGGTGTCCCATGCGCGCGACCTTGAGAATGGACATGGAGCCGGATTATATCGCCGTTGAAAGCCGGCACCCGTCGAGGTGATGATGAAGCGACATGCCCTCAGCGCCTCACCTGCACGACTTGGCGCCCGACTATCGTTTCTGTCCTCGGTGCGGAGCAGCTCTCGAACGGCGCGTGATCAAGTCGAGCGAGCCCGAACGCCTCGTGTGCGTGGCGTGTGGCTTTGTCTTCTATCTCGATCCCAAGATCGCGGTCGGCACGATCATCCGTACCGACGCTGACCGGCTCGTGCTCGTTCGCCGCGCGATCGAACCCGGATACGGCAAGTGGGTCTTCCCGGGCGGGTACGTGGACCGTGGCGAGACGCTCACTGGGGCCGCACTCCGCGAAGCGCGTGAGGAATGCGGACTCGAGATCCAACTCGACGGCCTCGTCAACATCTATTCGTACGCGGGACGCGCACCCGTCATTGTCGTCTACGCTGCGACGGCCATCGGCGGGACGTTGTGCACAGACGATGAATCCATGGAGACCGCAGAGTTCGACAAAGTCGCGATTCCCTGGGACAATCTGGCGTTCCGGAGCACCGAGGAGGGACTGCGAGACTATCTGGCGGGCCTTCTGCATCCTGTTCGTTTATAGTCGGCATTTCCCAGGATTTCGAACGGTGAGCGGTTCGCAGGCGGACAGGATCGGTACTTGAACGCACTGACTTCGTAATCCTTCGAAAGGGTGCAGCGTGGCTACGAAATTGATCTCAGGATTCAGGGTGAGGGATAGAAGGGCGTGGCTCGTGTTGCTGATCGCAGCGGGCTTGCTCACAACCGGCTGTGGATTCGAGCACGAGAGAAACGTCATCGCTCCCAGCGGCGGCGGCGGCTCATCGCCCGGCGGCAGCACCACCTCCAGCGAGAACGGCACCTACGTCGGCAATTGGGCATCCCAGCAATTCACGATTCCGACGGGCACGTCCTGCACCAACTTTCAGTGGGCGATCACAAGCCAGACCAGCACGTCGCTGGCCGGCACTTTCACGGTCGATTGTTCGGGCAATGTGACGGTGGAAGGCAACGCGTCAGGGCAGCTCGTCGGCGAGAATCAGGTCGCTCTGACCGTGACCGGCTCTGCGACGATTGCGGGATTTCTCCCGTGTCAGTTCTCATTGAGCGGCACCGGCACGCTCGTTGACCAGAGGTACTCTGACGATCCCCTACTCGGGCACGACGTGCCTGGGGCCAATAAGCGGCACCGAGACGCTCCGGAAACACCAGGACCCGGCTCCGCCGCCACCCCCGCCGCCTGCGCCCGAACCACCACCGCCACCGCCAGTGCCAACCGGTAACGGCTATCATGTGCCGCCGGGACCGCTCAGCGTCGCGCGCGCGCGGCAGGTGCTGGACGCGACCGCGGCCGAGTTCCCGCATCTCTCCGGACCACAGCCGACTCAGGACGCCAGCTTCAACGCCACGGCGGAGCTGCTGCGGCGAATGATTTGGCACTTGCAGGTGGCGGGCTATCAGTCTGCGCGCCAGCGCAATCCGTCCGGTGGGATCTCAAAAGACAAACTGACCATCTTCATCGACGGTCAGTGGCATGCGTATGACATATTCGTTGCCGTAGGCACGCCAGGAGTACCCGCCAACATCAACATGCTCGAGGTATATCCGGCGAGTCCGGTGGCAGACACGGGCATTTCCGACTGACACGCCCGGCTGGGGCGGGTCTTGAAGACCCGCCCTGACAGGAGACTCAGGCAATCGTGACGTCTTTGCTCAGATACACGTCTTGAATGGCATTCAACAATCGCACGCCCTCGCCCACCGGCCGCTGAAATGCCTTACGGCCGGAAATGAGACCCATGCCTCCGGCGCGCTTGTTGATGACGGCGGTCTTCACAGCCTCCTTGAGATCGCTCTCACCCGCTGAAGCCCCGCCCGAATTGATCAACCCCGCCCGACCCATGTAGCAGTTCGCAACCTGGTAGCGTGTCAGGTCGACTGGATGGCTGGTCGTGAGGTCCGAGTAGACCTTTTTGTGTGTCTTTCCGAAGTTGAGCGTGTTGAACCCGCCATTATTCTCGGGCAGCTTCTGTTTGATGATGTCGGCTTCGATCGTCACGCCCAAATGGTTGGCCTGGCCTGTGAGGTCCGCCGCCATGTGATAGTCGGCCTCTTTCGTTTTGAACGCGGAATTCCGGAGGTAGCACCAGAGAACGGTGAACATGCCCAGCTCGTGGGCGTGCTGAAACGTGTCCGTGACTTCCTGAAGCTGCCGCTTGGATTCATCCGATCCGAAGTAGATCGTCGCACCCACACCCATCGCGCCCAAATCGAATGCCTGCTTGACACTCGCGAAGCGTATCTGGTCGTAAGCATTCGGATACGAGAGGAACTCGTTGTGATTGAACTTGAGCAAGAACGGAATCTTGTGCGCGTACTTCCGGGCCACGGCGCCCAGAACGCCGAGCGTCGAGGCTACGGCATTGCATCCGCCCTCGATGGCCAGCTTGACGATGTTTTCCGGATCAAAGTACGCCGGATTCGGTGCGAACGACGCACCCGCAGAATGCTCGATTCCCTGATCCACTGGCAGAATCGACACATACCCCGTTCCCGCAAGTCGTCCGTGATTGAGCAGCGCCTGCAGGCTGGTCAACGTGCGGATCGGCCGGTCGGACGCCGTACCAATACGGTCGATGAAATCGGGGCCGGGCAAATGCAGGAGTTCTTTGGGAATCGTCTTGCACTGGTGCTCGAGGAGTCCGGCAGCCTCGTCTCCAAGGATCGTTTCAATTTGTGACATTGCGATCGTGGGATTCATGGTGTCCTCCACGGGCTTCCGCAGCCGAGTATCTTAGCACCGGGAATCTGAAGTCTTCCACGGCTGACGCCCGAACGGCCGCCTCCACCATATCGGTCAATGACAACGCGCGCTCCGCCTGCTCGACTTCGTCGCGTCCGACGCGTGTCGCCGGATGACGTGGCGTGAAAAGTTGGCAACAGTCCTGGTCTGGGATGATTGAAGTCGGATACGTCCCAATCCGTTCGGCGCTGGCGACAATCTCGTCCTTGTCCATCCCAATCAGCGGCCTCAGCACTTCCATCGTCGTCGCTCCCGCAATCGTGGTCAGGTTCTCCAATGTTTGAGAGGCGACCTGGCCGACGACCTCACCGGTGACCAAGGCGCGGGCGCGCCACTCGCAACCGAGACTGGCAGCAATGCGGAGCATCAACCGGCGATAGACCACGACTCGCAGCTCAGCGGGAACCGCCAGCACGATCTTCTGTTGCAGCTCGCCGAACGGCACCAGAATCAGCCGCGAGCGCAGCTGGTAAGTCGTCAACAGCCGCGCAATTTCGCGGACTTTTTCCTGCGAGACGCTCGACAGAATCGGATAGCTGTGGAAATGGATCAGCAGGACCGAGCAGCCCCGCCGCATCATGCGATATGCGGCCACGGGAGAATCGATGCCCCCCGACAGCAGGCACGCGACCCGCCCACCGGTCCCAGTCGGCAAGCCCCCAGCCCCAGGCTCCTTGCCGAAGAAGTAGAACGCATCGTTCGATAGCATCTCGATATGAATCGTGAGCGCGGGGCTCTCCAGGTCGACGCGCCAGCCCTTCTCCTGCTTGATCAGGCCTCCCACTTCGCGCTCGACTTGCGGCGATGTGAACGGCAGTCGCTTGTCCGCCCGGCGAACGCTCACCCTGAACGACTCGGGATGCACATCGCCCAGGTGAGCGAGAATGACTGAGGCCAACGCTGCGGGGTCGAGAGGCGCGCGCCCCGCATACGAGAAGTTCGCTATACCAAACACGCGACAGAGCCTGTCGCGCACTTGTTCCCAGACGGCTCTCCTCGACTCCGGATTCGACAGACGTGGAACCTCGATCTCGATCCGTCCCATCATCGGCCGAACCACCGAAACCCCGAGATCTGCGAGTACGAACTTGAGGTTGCGCACGAGATGCTGGATGAACCACGGGCGGTTTCGCCCCTTCAAGGCCAGTTCTTTGTAGTGGACGACGATTGAGGTCATGCAGCAGGTTCGGCGCGGCCGTTCGTGATGGCGTCGGCGGCCCAATGGCCACTCAGGACGGCGCTCTCAATCGTAGCGGGCAATCCCGTGTCAATCCAGTCACCAGCCAGGTAGAAACCCCGGATCGCTGTTGTCGTCGTCGGACGAGATGGCTGGCCCGGAGCCAGTGAAAACGTCGCCTGCCGTTCCCGGACGACCGAGGCGTGTTGGAGCCGCGCTGAACGGACAGTCGGCAGGGCCTCGAGCAGTTCGCCTTGAGCAAGCGCGACAATCTGGTCGTTGGACAGGGCGACCACCGACTCGGCGCCGCTCGAGACGAGGGACACGTGGGAACGGCCAGTCCTCCAGATCGACTCCTTGTCGAAGGCCCATTGCATTGTCCGGCCGGGCAATCCTACGAAAGGCTCGTCGACGACTGATCGGTCGAACCACAGATTGACCGTCACGATGGGTGAGTTCGCCATCCGGCCGGCGCGATCGACAACGTCCTCCAGTCCAAAACGACCGCCGTCGAACAATCCGGCCAGCGCGAACCAGGGCACGGCCGATACGACCGCGTGCGGCTGCCAACGATCCCCATCGGACTCGACTCCCTGGACGCCTTCGTGGGACAGACGAACCCTCGCAGCGACTCCCGTTCGCACCTGCCCGCCGTGGCTTTCTATGAAGGCCCGAGCCGGCTCGGCGTACGCCAAGTGCAAGGGTTTGACGGCCAGTCCGACTGCCGAGGCGCGAGGGCTCCCGCCGAACATCTCGGCCAACACCCGCGCAAAGGCTGATGCACCCGCCCGATCGGTTGGTTGGTTGAGGGCGGCGAGCGTAAGTGGGCGCCAGAGCATCTCGCGAACGCGCTCGGTCTGACCGTGCCGGACGAGCCACTCTTCGACGGTTTCTCCGGGCGATGTCGCGACGAGCCGTGACCCTCCCGCCGAACTCGACTGAATATTTCCTCCTGCGGGGACACTGGCGGCTGCGCGTCGAAGTGAGCGGCGGGCATCGTTCTGGGCCTGTCCGCGCGCGAGCTTCAGCGGGGCCGCCATCCGAAGAACTGACAGGCGATCACTCCAGCCCAACGCTTCCCACTCGAGTACGCCAGCCAGGATGTGCCACGGCGCCGGCAAGGTCGGACAGTCGAGTCGCGAGCGCCGACCGGTGCGGTCGATCATCGACACGCTCAATTGGGATTGGAGTCGTACGTTGTCGGTTGCGCCGATGGTGTCGAGAAATTCAAACGTCGCAGAGTAGCAGCCGAGCAGCACATGCTGGCCGTTGTCCACGAGCTCTCCGGTCGTCTGATCGGCGAAAGACGTCGCCCGCCCGCCAAGCCGTGGGCGAGCCTCGAGCACCAAGACTCGCGTCCCGGCGCGAGCCAGCCGAACAGCGGCACTCAACCCCGCACATCCTCCACCGACGACAATGACGTCTGGTTGCACGAGAAATCCTCACGGATGCTCCAGCGGAGCACTACACGCCGATGGCCAGTGACCCCAACTGGAAGGGCACAGGACCTGCTTCACCCGCTTTGGCCGGCAAATAGTTCGGCCACTCACCTCACTACCACATGCTGAGTCGTGACGAAGACCATAGCCATTGTTTCAGCGCGATCACGGCCTGAGTTGCCCGCGGAACGCGTACTGCGGTCGTGAAGACGTCGTAGCCCAGAAGCTCGATTCGGTTCAGGGTCTCGAAGTAGACGGCGCGCATGATTTCGGACGCCACCAGCCGCCCTCGATCTTCGACAGGCAGCGCATTGGCTGCGCGTCGATAGAATTCCCTCGCGCGTCCACATTCATATTGGATGAGTCGCCGCACCGGATCGGTGACGACGCCGCGCGCAAGCGCCTCCTCTGTGCAACCGAATGCGGTCAAGTCTTCGAGCGGCAAATAGAGACGGCCGCGCGCCCAGTCGCCACTGATGTCCCGGAGTATATTCGTGAGCTGAAGGGCGACCCCGAGATTGACCGCATATTCGCCCGCCTCGGGAGCTCGGCACCCGAACACCCGAATGCAGATGAGACCCACCGCAGACGCCACTCGGCGACAGTATTCATGGAGTTCGGCGAACGTCGCGTATCTCGTCGTATCGAGATCCATCGCCACGCCGTCAATCACATCCTCGAACGCGCCTCGCGGCAATCCGAAACGTTGAATGAACGGCTGCAGACCGCGACCTTGAGGCGTCTGAGGCTCCGCGGAGTCGAAACAGCGGGCCAGCTCCGCCCGCCAGAAACAGACGGCGTCGCGACCCACCAAGTCGCTCCCGCCCACCGGATCCTCATCCACGGCGTCGTCGACAGCGCGGCAGAAATCCCAGACGGCCACGATAGCCTGGCGCTGGTCGGCAGGCAGAACGAGAAACGCGTAGTAAAAGCTGGTCTTGCGAGCCATTCAGGTTCTCGCGCGGGTTCGGCCCATTCGCCACCAAATCGCCCGCGACACGAGCAGCGGCCCGTCAGCGATCCCCAGGGCAGGCCGGCATTCGAAGAGGCGGAGGCGATCGCGTTCGGTGCGTTCGAGGATACGCACGCCCCCCAACCAGGTGAAGCGCAGTTCGAGCTTCAACAGCCCTTTCACTCCGTCGCACACGGCGCGACCCTCGTCGAACCGGCGATAGGTAAACGCCGTACACGCCTCGATTGCGCTCGCCCACGCAGAGCCCATCCGTCCGTTCGCAAGATCTTCCTCGTGGGCCCCGCAGGCAGCCTGCACCTCGCGCGGCACGTACAACCGTCCGGCGCGCCAATCGCGCCCGAAGTCCTGCCAGAAGTTCGTCAACTGGAGCGCGGTGCACAACGCATCAGCGGACGGATCGAGCGAGCCGTCGCGATAGCCCGCGATCCGTAGGAACAGGCGCCCGATCGGATTCGCCGAGCGGCGACAGTAGTCGAGAACGTCGCACCACGAAGCATAGCGAGTCGTCGTGGTATCCTGACCGAACGCGCTCAAGAGATCGTCGAACAGGGCGAGCGGGAGATCGAGCGACCGGATCGAGTGGCCAACGGCCATCAGAATCAGCCCTTCGCGATCGACGGTTCGCGACGGGTCCGTGTGCCCATTGGCCGTCGCGTGCAGGCGCTCCTGCCAAGCCCGCAATCGGGCCTGACGCTCGCCAGGCGAAGCAACGCCTTCGTCGGCGATGTCATCGGCGACGCGGGCAAAGGCGTACAACGCCGCCACGTGCCGCCGGGTCGCTGCCGGCAACAAATGTGATGCGACGGGAAAATTCTCGTAGTGCGACCGCGCCAGCTGCTCGCATGCAGCGTACGCTCGAGCGAGCGGTGCGGACATGGAAGACACCGACGCATTTTAGAGCAGGCCATGGCAAAAAGCCCCTCGGCCTGCAACGCACGGAGTCAGTCGGCGACAGAGACGCCGAGCAGCGAAGGCCTCGCTCTTTCACGGTCCCATGCGTGATCTGATCGCCGGCCTCATCGCCCTCGGGCTGCTGCTCGTGGCCGCAAGCCTGGCAACGACGCTGCATTTCTACCGGCGGCGCCGTCACCGAGCGCGTGAAGGCCAGCGTGAGCTCGGCCGGACAATCATTGCCGAAGTGCCTGCCGGCGATGACCTGGTTCTAGTCACTGAAGACGATCGATTCTTCTACTTCGGGTCGCGGCCCATCGACAAGAACGGCATCGTCGCGGCGCGCGTCCTGATCAACGGCTCGCCGATCGCGACAGTCGTGTCGAGGCACGCGCCTTCCGACACCTCGACGCGCGAGACGACGTTCGAGGATCGACCCGAGGGTATTGCCCGGGATCGTTGGGACGTCGAGATCGATACCGAAAGCGGCGTCGTGCTGGTCGAATGCGGAGCAATTCGAGAGCGCGTGTCTCAGGAGCTTGCCCGCGCGGTCTTCGACGCCCTGAAGCGGGACATCGAGCGGCGGGACCGGCGATAATCACGTCACCATGGAATCTCGGCCGTCCCTGCACGCTTGTTGACGACGCGAGCCATGACAAACAGGAGGTCCGAGAGCCGATTGATGTACTTCAAGAGCACCGACTCGACCGGGGGCTGCAGTGAAATGACACGCCGCTCGGCCCGGCGGCAGACCGCCCGAGCCACGTGCAGCGCGGCGCCCGCAGGCGTACCGCCGGCAAGGATGAACTGTCGGAGGGGAGCCACCTCCAACTCGAATCGGTCGATCGATTGCTCCAGCCTATCGACGTCGGTGTCCGTGACTGTCGCTTTCGTCACCCGCTTGGCTATCTTGTCCTTCGGATCGGCAAGTTCGGCCCCGAGCGCAAAGAGATCGCGCTGGATTCGAGCGAGCTCCTCGTCCAAGTCTCCTGTCGCCAGCCCCGATCGCGCCAAGCCGAGCCACGCGTTCAGCTCATCGACCTCGCCGTACGCCTCGACTCGCGCGTGGTCCTTCCGGACGCGCGTGCCATCGAAGAGCGACGTCTCGCCCGCGTCGCCCGTGCGCGTGTAGAGTTTCACGGTTCGGCGATTATACGATGCCCAAGTCGAAGCCCTCGAAGATGCGCCCCAGTCCCTTGCCCGCGCCGCCCGAGCGCCGGCGCTTCCGCCAACGCCTCCTCAACTGGTACCGGCGCCATGGCCGCGATCTGCCGTGGCGAAAGACGACCGACCCGTATCACATTCTCGTCTCTGAGATCATGTTGCAGCAGACGCAGGTCGATCGCGTGCTGCCCAAGTACACCGAATGGCTCGAAAAGTATCCGTCGCTTGAGGCGCTCGCCGCGGCGTCCGAGGCGGAAGTGGCAGAGACGTGGTACCCGCTCGGGTACAACATCCGCCCGCAGCGACTGCAGACGATCGCCCGAGAGTCGGTGTCGCGCTATGGCGGCCGGCTGCCGGCAGACGAGGAAACGCTGCGCTCGTTCAAGGGGATTGGCGCGTACACCGCAGGGGCCATTCGAAGCTTTGCGTTCCGAGAGCGCGCCGCAATTCTCGACACCAACGTCGCCCGTGTGCTTTTTCGCGTCTTCGTCGGAAGAGGCGATCCCAAGAGTCACGCGATGACGCGTCACCTCTGGACACTCTCAGACACGCTCGTCCCGACTCGCGACGTCTTCGACTTCAATCAGGCCCTGATGGATTTCGGCGCGATGGTGTGCGTGGCGCGCCGACCCAAGTGCTTGATTTGCCCGATCACGAAGGGGTGTCGCAGCTTTCCGTTCAACCCGGAGCAATCGTGACGCCCATCGTCGTTTGCGCCGCCGTCATCGAACGTGATGGCCGATTTCTGGTCACAAGACGGCAGGAGGGTGTCCACCTCGCAGGCTATTGGGAATTTCCAGGGGGGAAATGCGATCCGGGCGAACCACTCGCAGCTTGCCTAGCGCGAGAGTTGAAGGAGGAGCTCGCGATCGAGGCGCGCGTTGGCCGGGAACTGCTTACCACTACCTTCGAATATCGGGAGCAATCGGTGGAGCTGCATTTCTTGCGGTGCGATGTGGCCGGCGATCCGTTGCCTCAACTTGGCCAACAAATGTCGTGGGCTGGACCGGACGAACTGAAACGCATGCGGTTCCCTCCGGCCGATGCCGAGCTGATCAGCATCCTGGCCGACCACTCTCCGAAAGCACCCGACTCGCCAGGCCGGCGCCCGAGTGGGCCGGTACGCTAACGGCGGATCGGATGTCCCAGGTTGTATCATCCAGACGGAACGACAGACGATCAGAAGAGGCACAGAGAGACGAACATGAGGACAGGCGCAATAGTCGGCGGCATCGCAAGCACTCTTCTCATGGCTGCGACCGGCCACGCTCAATGGATCAGCCATCTCACCGCGGGAACCCCGCGGCTGGCTGACGGGAAGGCGAACCTCTCTGCCCCGACGCCGAGGACTCCCGATGGGAAACCGGACCTTTCCGGCATCTGGGAGGTCGTGGGCGACATGGTCAATCCGACGCACGGGAGAATCAGATCGAAGTACATCTACAACATCGCGGCGGACCTGCCAGAGGGACCACCGTTCCGCCCCTGGGCGAAGGCGCTCTACGACGAGCGACAAAAGGCCTTGGGAGCCGGCGCCCCGACCGAGCGGTGTCTTCCGCACGGAATCCCCGATGCAATGCTGACGCGTGAGCTGCCGTTCAAGATCGTCCAACTCCGCGACCTCACGATCATCCTCTTCGAGGAGTTCAACAACTGGCGCCAGCTCTTTACCGATGCGCGTGAGTTGCCAGCCGATCCAGAGCCCGCCTGGCTCGGGTATTCAGTCGGCGCCTGGGACGGCGATTCGTTCGTCGTCCGTACCGCCGGATTCAACGACCGATCGTGGCTCGACGCGGGAGGCACGCCCCACACCGACGCGCTGCGGACGACCGAGCGGTTTCGACGGATTGATTTCGGCCACCTGGAGATCGAGTTCACGTTCGACGATCCCAAGGCCTACACGCGACCCTGGTCGGCACGGGTGATGTTCAACCTCCTTCCCGACACCGAACTGCTGGAGCATCACTGCGACAACGAGAAATGGGCAGCGGGGCGTGTGTCAGCCAAGGACCGTTGAATCGGGCGCGGCACGTCCGAAACTCGGAGAGATCGCTTCTAACTGTCCGATATGAATGGCAGGCCGGTCACCACCGACCGCGAGCCCTCAATCGTCACCGCTGTTCCTTCGGTCACGAAGTCGCGGTGCAGGTACGCGAGCGCGATGGGCCGTTGAAGGGCCGGCGACATGGCGCCGCTCGTCACCGCCCCGACCTCACGACCGTTGCTCGTCACCTTCGCGCCGTCGGGCGGAACCACCTCACCGTCACCGACCAGGCCGACGAGCTTTCGTGCCACTCGCCCATGTCCCCGGTGCACGACCCTGATGATGACTTCCTGACCGACGTAGCAGCCTTTGGAGAAGCTGATGGCTTTCCCTTCGATTCCGGCCTCGAGCGGAATGGTGTTCTCATCCATGTCACGGTCGAACTTTGCAATTCCCCCTTCGATTCGAATCACATCGGCGGTTTCAGGATTGGTCTCGCAGACGCCAGCAGCTGCAAGTGCAGCTCGAAGCGCATCGGACTGCCCTGACTCGACGTACAAATCGTAGCCGGCCTCGCCGGTGTCGGTCGTCCGCGTCAGAATGATTGGGTGTCCACCGTACTCGGCGCGCAGATTGCCATGCTCCGGTAACAGCGCGAGCTCCTGGGAACTCGGGCCAAGAATCTCGCGCAGGATACCCGCGGCCGCAGGACCCACGACTCCAATGGTTAGGAAGGTATCGGTGACGTCGCCGAGCTGAACGTCTTCGCTGAAGACCAGCTGGTCGAGTTTCGCCAGCACGACGTCCTTCCGACCTCGAGGCACCGTCAACAACATCACGTCGCCGAGCTCGTATACGAAGACGTCAGCAATCATTCGGCCCTGCGGGGTCAGATACGCAGCGTAACAGCCCTCGCCCGGCTTCAAGGCCACGACGTCGTTCGTGAGCAACCCCTGCAAGTAGGAGGCGCGATCGTGACCGGAAACGACGATCAGACCCCGCTCCGAGCGATCGATGCTCGCGGCGCGTTCGCGGGCTGCCTGGTAAGCTGAGGCCGAAAACATGGTGCTAAGCTAGGGAATACCGTATCGCGGCCACTCGAGCGTTGACGTGTTGTACTGTGGGCGAAGCGTCGTAACCGTGACTCTCTCTCATTTTATCCGCGCCGCGGTCCTTTCCGCTCTCGCGGCAACAAGCGTCGGGGCGCAGCAGCCTCCAGCTGCCAATGCCTCCAAGTTCCTGATCTTCTTGCGCTCCGTTCAAATCGGCACGGAAGAGATCGCCGTGGTACAGAGCACCGGCGGTTGGACGATTTCGAGCTCGGGTCGAATTGGTGCACCGCTCGATCTCGTGACAAAGACCTTGCAAATTCGCTATGACGCGGATTGGAAGCCCGTCGAGCTCAACCTGGACGCGACGGCGCGAGGACAAGCGCTGACCGTGCGCATCACCGTCGCGGGTACCACCGCAACGAGTCACCTCAGCACTGGCGGCCAGACAACCGATGGTACGCATACGATCGACCCTGCGGCCGTACTTCTTCCCAATCCATTCTTTGCCGCGTACAAAGCCGTTGCAGCACGGCTGAAAACAGCACCATCTGGCGCAACCATTTCCGTTTACCAGGGTGCTGAGAACGGGGTCACGATTCGGGTAGGGGACTCGCAACCCGATCAGATTCAAACGGTTGCACGCCTGATTGCCGCGCGCCGTACGCATGTGACGCTTGCCGCACCCGGACAACCCGAGGTCGAAGCCGATATCTGGGGGGACGAGAACGGGCGTCTGCTCCGCGTGAGCGTGCCCGCACAAACCATTGAATTCGTGCGCGATGATGTCGCCTCGGTCTCGACGCGACGTGTCGTGATTTCTCGAAGCAACGACCAGCAGGTGCGGATCCCGGCAAACGGCTTCTCTCTGGCCGGGACCATCTCACTGCCAACCAGCCAAACAGCCGCACGGCTTCCTGTGATCGTTCTGGTCGGCGGATCGGGTCCGACCGATCGGGATGAAACCGTGGCGGGCATTCCGGTGCTCGGTCAACTGGCCGGCGCGCTGGCTGACGCCGGCTTTCTCGTCCTGCGCTACGACAAGCGCGGAATCGGCCAGAGCGGCGGACGCGCGGAGGCGGCCGGGTTGACTCAATACGCAGAGGATCTGCGCGCGGCCGTGAGGTTCCTCGCGAATCGCAAGGATGTGGACGGCAAGCGCATCGCGGCCGTTGGCCACAGCGTAGGCGGGGCGGTCGCGTTACTCGCGGCCGCCCAGGACCGCCGGATCGCCGCCGTCGTGCTGATGGCAACGGCCGGCGTGAGCGGCAACGATTTGATCCTCGCCCAACAGCAACGTGTGCTCGACCGTTCCACCTTTTCTGAGACTGAAAAGCAGGAGAAGATCGAGCTGCAAAGGCGCATTCACGAGGCGGTGCTGACCGGCAAGGGCTGGGAAGGGTTGCCCGCCGACCTGCGGCGCCAGGCCGAGAATGCGGAATTCCAGAGCCTGCTCACTTACGACCCGGCGAAGGTTGTACCGCAGGTCCGGCAACCAATGCTGATTCTTCAAGGAACACTCGATACCCAGGTCGAACCATCGAATGCCGACCGCCTGGAGGCACTTGCACGTGCGCGCAAGACGCCGGCGCCGGTCGAGGTTTCCAGAATTTCCGGCGTCAACCACCTGTTCGTGCCGGCGACGACCGGCGAAGTTCAAGAGTACGCGTCTTTACCAGACAAACAGATCAGCCCGGCAGTGTCGGCAGCGATCGCCGAGTGGCTTCAGAAGATCTTCACCGCGCCCGCTCGATGAACGGCATGTGGGTTCTTCGTGGGGCCGACACGACCGGCTCGCTGACGTTCCGCGTGCCTTTCGGCACATCCAAGACGGTCGGCCGCGCACCGCGCGCCGACTTCATCGTCAAGGCGCCGCTCGTGTCGAGGTTGCACTGCCGGATTGTCGGTGGGAAAGAAAAACTGGAGGTCGAGGACCTGTCCAGCACGAATGGCACGTTTGTCAACGACAAGCGAGTAAAGAAGGGACATCTGGCGGCCGGCGACCGGCTGCGAGTCGGGCGCCTCGAGCTGATGGTTGAGCGGCAAACCCAGGATTAGTCCGGCGTCGCCGCCAGGAACGGATTCGTTCGACGCTCGTGCCCGATCGTCGTTCTCGGACCGTGGCCGGGGTACACGTCGGCGTCATCACCGAACGCGAAGAGAACGGTTCGAATCGAACGTATGAGGGTGGTGTAGTCGCCACCGGGCAAATCCGTCCGGCCGATCGAGCCTGCAAAGAGCGTATCGCCCACGAAAAGCCTCTTGCCGACCGAACCACTCGAGCCAACCTGCAAACACACGCCGCCCGGACAGTGCCCTGGGGTGTGGTGAGGCCTGGCCTCGTATTTTCCAAACCGGATGACTTCGCCCGGTGAATAGAAAACATCGATGGGCGGCGGCTGCTGCACGTTCAGTCCGAACATTGCGCCCTGGCTGACGGCGTTGTCGTACAGGAACAGATCGTCGCGGTGAAGATAGACCGGCACCCGCAAGGCGAGCTTGGCCGCAGCGACGCCCGTAATATGGTCGACGTGCGCATGGGTGAGAAGAATGTGGCCGATCGTCAGCCGACTGGTTTTCGCGAATACCAGAAGGGCTTCTACCTCGTCGCCGGGATCGATCAGGACTGCCTCGTGTGTCTCTTCGCAGCCAAGGACGAACCCATTTTTGAAGAACGGCCCGACTGCCCGTGTTTCCAGTATCATGTCGTTGGTGATCATCGCCATCGTCGAAGACCTGATGTTCACGTCCAAGATTAAGACGGCCGCCAGTCAACTCGGCGTTCCGGTGGTGTTCGCGAGAATCAAAGGACGCCGCGCTCGATGAAATGCGAAAGACGCCACCGACGCGCGTCATCATCGACCTGAACAGCCTTCGCACGGATCCGCTTGGGATCGTCGCCGCTATGAAACGCGACCCCTCCCTCGCCGCAACCCCGACAATCGGCTTCGTCTCGCACGTCCGAACCGACATTATCGACGCCGCGCGTGAGGCGGGCGTCGACGAAGTGATGCCGAGGTCGGCGTTTACCGCCCGGCTAGCCGAGATTTTGAGCCGCTGAGCTTCCGGGCTCAGTCCCTCGCATCGCCGTAGCTATCCACAATCCGCCGGCGACGACAATCGCGAGCGGAACGATCAGGACAGCGCGCGCGAGCCCGCCAATATCAGCGAGCAGCCCGATAAGCGGCGGCGAAATGGCGCCCCCGAGCGCCTGGATGACCACGATGCTCACCCCCATCGCCATGGCCCGCATCGTCGCCGGCACGACGCTGACGATGACGACATTGATCGGCCCGGTGCTCATGAAGAGCAAGAATTCGGCCGTGAACAAGCTGATCTGATAGACGGCCGGTGACGCTGCGGTCAGCGCCAACAACGCCGACGGTACAGCCGCAAGAGTGGAGACTCCCGACAACCAGAGCTGGCCCTGCTGGAAGCGCGCCGAAAGCCGATCGCCGATGTAGCCACCGGCGAACGTGCCGCCCAGGCCCGCAACGGCGGTCACGCTGCCGACGAGAAGGTCTGCGCGGGTGAGATCGAGCCCGCGGACCCGTTCGAGAAAGGTTGGCATCCAGACGGCGAGGCCACCCAGAGCAAAGGTATACGCGGCGTAGCCGAGCACAGCTCCTATGTATTCCTTGTTCCGCCCCAAGGCGATCAGTGTCTTGCCTAGAGAATCGGTTGAATCTTCGTTCTCTTTGCTCACGGCCCGCGGCGAATCGGGCAGCGTCAACGCCAGCACTGCCAGCAGCACGCCTGGCAACCCTACGGCGTAAAAGGCGGCGCGCCATCCGAATGCTCGTTCGAGCATTCCGCCGAGCAGAAACCCGGCCGCCGCACCAACGGGGATCGCCATGTAGAAGATGGCGAACGTCCGTCCACGCCGTTCCTCGGGAAAGTAGTCCGCCAGTAACGACGGCGCGATGGTCGCGTAAGATGCCTCGCCCACCCCAACGCCGGCCCGCGCGACCATCAATTGCGTGAAATTTCTGGCGAGGCCGGCAGCAGCGGTCGCCAAGCTCCACACGGCCGCTCCTGCAGCCATCAGGCGCGGGCGAGAACTGCGGTCGCCCAGCCGGCCGAACAACGGTGACGTCAGGATGTAAGCCACGAGAAATGCGTTCGCGAGAAGGCCAAGCTGCAAATCACTCAAGACGAGATCGGTCTTGATTCGGGGCAGGACGGCCGCCAGGATGTATCGATCGACGTAGTTGACCAGGTTGAGCAGCGTCACAACAGCGAGGTGGTATCTCGCCATCGACTCGCCGGCAAAGCTTCGGGTCAAGAGTCCGCTCTGCTCACCAAAGCCGGGTTAGTGAACCGAGCCATCGTGCTGCAGTGTCCGATGCCGCGACGACCAGCCCGCCGCCGATCACTGCTGCTGAAACGGCGACCGCAGCCCAGAACGCGGCGCCTCGGCGACGGGGTTGAGCGGTGACGGGTTTGGCCTGATGTCTCACCGGGTCTACGTTGACCCCGACACTGCTCCGGGCGTCCAACGCCGCTGTGGCCGATCTCAACTCGGCCGCGAGCGTCGCCGCTGTCTGAAAACGGTCCTCGACCGTCTTGGCAAGCATCTTCATGACGGTCGCGTCGACTTCGGACGTCAGTTGCAGCGCGAGCTGACTGGGGAGAGGCGCAGGGGCTTCGAGGATCCGCTTCGCGATGTCGTCAGCTGTAGAGCTGCCGAAGGGCAGCTTTCCGGTCAGCATCTCGAAGAGCACGGCCCCGAGCGAGAACAGGTCCGTTCGATGATCAACATCATCGCCAGACAGCTGCTCGGGTGACAGATAGGCTACGTCTTGCGGCCGAGCTCCGCTCCCGATCACCGTCACCTGTCGGCCATCCTGGAGACGCGCAACTGGTACCGACAGACCGAAATCGAGAAACTTCGCAGTCCCCTTTGGCGTGACGACGATGTTGCCTGATTGAATCCCGCCATGAATGACCGCGTCGGCGTGCGCCACGGCCAGTGCGTCGGCGAGCTGGACCGCGAGATCGAGAGCGTGCCGTGGGTTGAGCGCGCGGCCGCTGATCGCGGCCGCTAATGTACTCCCAGGCACGTCCTCGAAGACGAGGAACAGATGTCCCTGGTCCTCACCGATCTCGTACAACGTCGCCAGGTTCGGATGCGACAAGGCAGCAGTCGCGCGCGCAGCACTCAGGAACCCCTCGCGGCTGGGGAGGTCTCTGGCAATCTCGTCAGCAACCACTCGTATCGCGACAGTACAGACCGGCACGCGTGTCGCGAGCTCGATAGACGGAACCAGTCCGGCCAATGCCGATCCGTTCAAGTATTTTGTAGTGTCCGAGTGTTTCGAGCATCGAAGATCGGCAGTCTAAAGACCCGCGTTGCACGACGCGAGCAAGAATCGCCAAAGAGTGCCCTACTTTGTGCGCAGGTTCTCCATTGCACTCTGGACCAGTTGCTTCGCATCATCCAGCTGCTCGAGTACCTGCGCGATATCCATACGCGGCTTCCCCGGGAAGCGCTCGCTCCGACAGTAGACGCCGTGCTGACCGACCAACGCGAGCGAATCGGTCAGCAGATCGAGCGCAACAGCCAGCCGACCGCGCGTGGCGCCCATCATGGTCTCGTGGTGTTCGAGCGTGTCGCGATGCTTGTCGAAGACAGAAGACACAGGTGGTTACTTTCTCGGTGGTTTGGTGGGACGAAGCTCGACCCGACTCGGGAGACTTCGAGCTGGATGACGAAGCAGGTTGAGGACGACTTCGGCGACCTCTTCCGACGAGACCTTCCAATCGGCGCCTTTTGACTCGTCGCCTCCAGAGAATCCCGTCGCCACGGAGCCAGGCATGACATAGCTGACGCGAATGTTGTCGTATCGGAGTTCCTGCATCAGCGCTTCGCTGAAGGCATTCAGGCCGGACTTGGACGCGCAATACGCAGCGGCAGAAGCGAACGCGTTCTTTCCCGCCAGGCTGCTGATATTGATGATGAAACCGCCGCCTCGCCGGCGCATCGCCGGAATCGCCGCATGGCACGCATTGAAGACGCCGGTCAGATTCGTGTCGATCACCTCGGCCCATTGCGCCGGCGTCATGTCAGCAACATCCGCAAAAATACCGACTCCAGCGTTGTTGATGAGGATGTCGAGCCCACCGAAGCGTGCGACCGTTGCGGCGATCGACCGCTCCATATCATCGTAGCGACGAACATCAGCCTGCAATGCTTCGACAGCCCCGGAGCCGGCCTTCTCGATTTTCGGCCGTGCGGCGGCCAGGTGCGCCTCCTTCCGACCCGTGACGGCTACGCGAACGCCGTCGGCGACAAGGCCCTGAGCAATTGCCAGGCCGATCCCCTGTGAGCCCCCCGTAACCAGAGCGACTTTGCCATTGAGCGATTGCATCTCTTTCCAGCCTCGAACTGTCCGATCCGTGTGGGTCGCCTGTCGACATCAGGAACGGATCGCCGACGGCTTAGAATAGCCGACGAATGTGCGATATCGCCATCATCGGCGCGGGCGAGCTCGGAGGCGCTCTTGCTTACGTGCTCGCACGCCGCAACCTCGCCTCGACGATACGCCTCGTCGACGACACCGGGCGAATTGCGGAAGGCAAAGCTCTGGACATCATGCAGGCTTCACCGCTCGACGGATTCTCGACGGTTCTATCGGGCTCGAATGACTTGGCGTCCGCCGCCGGATCCGCTGTGGTGGTCATCGCCGATAAAGCCAGCGGAGAGGAATGGCAGGGCGAGGACGGCCTGATGCTTTTGAGACGGTTGACCCATTTCGCATCGACGACCGTGTTTCTGTGCGCTGGCGCATCACAGCGGGACCTGGTCGATCGCGGCGTCCGCGAGCTTCGTATCAGCCGCGAGCGGCTTTTTGGATCGGCGCCCGAAGCCTTAGCGTCTGCCGCGCGGGCGCTGGTCGCGCTCGCGATCAATGCCTCGCCGCAGAACGTCGCCCTGTCCGTGTTGGGGGTGCCTCCGGCGCAGCTCGTCATTCCATGGAACGACGCGACTGTTGGCGGCTTCGCCGCCACGCGGATCGTCAACGAGCCGACACGACGTCAACTCCACGGTCGAATCGCCGCGAGCTGGCCGCCCGGCCCTCACGCTCTTGCGTCGGCGGCGACAAAGACCCTCGAAACGATGGTCCGCCGTACCGACGCCATTGTGAGCTGCTACGTTGGGCCGGACGATTCGTTGGGAATCCGAACGAGGAGCGCCGCACTACCCGTGCAGTTAGGACCTGGCGGAATCGCGGGCGTGATGGTCCCGTCGCTGAACGTCACAGACCGGGTCGCGCTGGATAACGCGATGCTTCTTTGATGTCCCAGGTTCCAGAGTTCCTGAGTTCCACAGTTCAAGGTTCAAAGGTTCGAGGGTTCGAGGGTTCGAAGGGTTCGACTTGAAACCCTCCGAATCTTGACCCCTTCGGACCTTAAACCTGGTACGAGGAACCCGGAACCAGGAACCCTGGAACCTGGAACCTGTGGTTTAGGTTCCGTAGATCGGGCGATGGAGGGAGAGACCGCCCGCGAAGTCCGAAAGCTGCTTCCGGAGGATGAGCCTGCCCCGATGCAGACGCGACTTCAGTGTCTGGTCCTTGACCCGGAGGACGGCGCTTGCCTCCTCCGTCGACATCCCTTGAATGTCGCGAAGCATCACCGGCGCGCGGTAGATTGCCGGCAGGGCCAGGATGGCTCCGAATAGCCGCCGGCGCAATTGAGACCGCAAGACCCTCTCGTCCGCCATGTGCGACCAGTCCGCAGGCTCGCGCGACGCGGCGAAACCGACGTCGTCAACGGCCCGCGCGGCCGTCTGCCGCTCTTCATCCTGAACCCGCTGAAATTGCGCCGTGCGCAGCCGGGACATGGCAGCGTTGAAGGTGATCCGGTAAATCCACGACGACAACGCCGCATCGCCGCGAAACGTGCCGACGCCTCGGTAGACCTTGAACAGAACGTCCTGGGTGATTTCTTCGGCGTCTTCCTTGTTCTTCAGATAGCGAAACGCAAGTTGATAGATCTTCGAGCTGTATTGATTGACCAACTCATCAAGCGCACCTTCGTCGCCTGATTGGAGCCGCGCCAGTAGAAGCTCTTCTTTGGGATCCCGCATGGGTGGCCTTTCGTTGCGACATAGAACACCAGCCAGCCGCCAAATATTCCCTGGTCGCTCAACTAACCTAAGTCGTTATTTTATAGACAGATACTGTCTATTGTCGCTGGCCGCGCTGGCTGGCACCCGACTAAAGACGTCGCAAAAGTTCGCGATGAGCTGGTCCTCGACTTCCCGACGCTCGATCGATCGTCCAAGCAGGCGCTCGAGTGACGTGACGCCGCGGTCGGCTATTCCGCAGGGCACGATGAGGTCGAAGTAGGCCAGATCGGTGGTGAGGTTGAAAGCGAAGCCGTGGCTCGTCACCCAGCGCGCAATCCGAACGCCGATTGCGGCAAGCTTTTCGAGCCCTACCCAGACACCAGTCAGCCCGGCCACTCGCTGTGCGATGACTTCGTACTCTCCGGCAGTTCGAATGAGCACCTCTTCCAGATCCCGAACGTAGCGATGTACATCGCACCGATCCGGTCGGAGATCCAGAATCGGGTATCCGATGATCTGTCCGGGCCCATGGTACGTCACGTCTCCCCCGCGACCTGCCTCATGGACCTCGACGCCGCGGGCTGCCAACTGCTCCGCCGACGCCAGAATGTTTCGACGGCCACCATCGCCACGAACGCCCAGCGTGAGCACGTGCGGGTGTTCGACGAGCAAAAGGACGTCGCCTATGCGGCCGCGTTGCCGATCCTCGACCAGCGCTCGCTGAAGGGCAAGCGCATCGGCGTACGAAACGAGCCCAAGCCGACGCACCTCGAGGGTGTTGGTCACAAGCAGACGCCTAGGCGTGCGTGGGATCGAAATTCTCGAGGGTCTGTTTCACGTGTGACATGAATTGGTCCGCCATGGCGCCGTCAATCAAGCGGTGGTCGTAGCCGAGCGTCAGGTAGGCCATCGGTCGAATGGCTATCGCGTCGTCGACGACGATTGCCCGTTTTTCGACGTTGCCGATGCCGAGGATCGCGACCTGCGGTTGGTTGATGATCGGCATGCCGAAGAGCGCACCAAACACGCCGGGATTGGTGATGGTGAACGTGCCGCCGGCCACCTCGTCAGGCTTGAGCTGTTTGCTGCGTGCGCGCGCGGCCAAATCGGCGACCGCGCGGCTGAGTCCAAGCAAATTCTTCTCGTTCGCGTTCTTGACGACCGGAACGATGAGCCCCCAGTCCAGAGCCACCGCCACACCGATGTTGACGTCCTGGTGATAGACGATGTTGTCGCCGTCGATCGAGGCGTTGACGACCGGCACGGCCATCAAACCATCGACGACAGCTTTCATGATGAACGAGAGGTACGTGAGCTTAGCGCCTGCCCGCTCGTAGTCGGCCTTCTTTGCCTCCCGGATCTGCGCCACTCGTTGAAAATTCACCTCGAACACCGAGTGCACATGCGCCGACGTTCGCCGGCTCAGGATCATGTGCTCGGCAATCTTCTTGCGCATCAGGGACATCGGCTGCGTCTGGCCGGGTGTGCCCACGGCAGCGGGCGGTGGCGACGCGGCCGCCGGCGCGGCGGCCGCCGTCGGAGAGGCTGGTGCTGAAGCCCGCCCGCCGGAGCGTTCAACGAAATCGAGAATGTCGCGCTTCGTCACGCGCCCCGCGATGCCGGTGCCCGCGATCCTGGAGATGTCGATGTTGTGATCTTTGGCGATCTTTCGGACGAGGGGCGACGAGCGCTGCCGAATCACGTCTTCGACGGCTTCGGGGGCCGGCTTCTCTGCTGGAGCCGCCTGCGGTGACGTGACGGCCTGAGCAGGTGCCGGAGAGGGCGGAGGGGGCGCGGGTTCCTGTGGCCGGGTTACAACAGGCGTCGCTTTTCCGGCGGGCTTTTCAGCCTGCTTCTCCGTCGGCTGACGGATCACCGCGACCACGCTGTTGACTGGAACCGTTTCGCCTTCACGCACCCGAATTTCGTCCACGATGCCGGCGGCCGGCGAGGGAATCTCCGCGTCTACTTTGTCGGTCGAAATCTCGAACAGCGGCTCGTCTCGGGCAACTTGATCGCCTTCTTTCTTGATCCAGCGAACGATGGTCCCTTCGGCAATCGACTCGCCCATCTGCGGCATGACAACATCGGTAGCCATAGCAATTCCCAATTCCCAATTGTAAATTCTTGAGGCCTCACATGTGTATTGCCGCGCCGTGGACCGCATGAGCCGCTTCGCCTACGGCCTCAGCCATTGTCGGATGCGCGTGGATGGTGCGAATCAATTCTTCGACCGTGCTCTCCAGTCGCAATGCCACGGTTGCTTCCGCGACCAACTCGGTCGCGCGTGGGCCAATCATGTGCACCCCGAGCAGTTCGTCGTTCGCGGCTTCCGCGACGATCTTTACGAAACCCTCGACCTCGCCCGCGATTTTGGCGCGAGCAAGGATTCCAAACGGAAACGTCCCGACGCGTACGTCGTAGCCGCGCTCTTGCGCCTCGCGCTCAGTCAGGCCGACGCTTCCGATTTCAGGGTCGCAATACGTACAGGCGGGTACGTGATCGTAGTTGAGCGGTCGTACCGCCTGGCCTGCGGTCCGTTCCGCCGCCAGAATGCCTTCCGAAGACGATACATGCGCGAGCTGCGGATGCCCAGGCGTCTCGAACGTGATCACGTCCCCAATCGCCGAAATTCCAGGCACGGTCGTCCGGGTACTGCGCGTCAACCTGGACGAATCCCTTCTCGAGCCGCAGTCCGGCGCGCTCGGCCTCGAGGCCGCTTGTCACTGGCGCTCGACCCGTGGCGACCAACAGATAGTCGACATGGATCCGTTGCGACGTGCCATCGGCGAGCTGCGCCTCGACGTCGACGCCGTTGCCCGCGACCGAAGCGCCAGTCACTTTGGCGCCGGTGTGGCAGACGATGCCTTGCTTGCGAAACGATTTTTCGAGCTCCGCCGAAATGGCCTCGTCCTCGACCGGCACGAGCCGTGGCAGCAATTCAAAAATGGTCACCTCGCTGCCGAACCTGCGGAAGATAGAGGCGAATTCCACGCCGACAGCGCCACTGCCCAGAATGGCGATCGTCTTGGGCACTTCTCTCAGAGCGACTGCCTCATCGCTCGTGATGATCCGCGTTCGGTCGATCTGGACGCCCGGAACGCTGCGCGGGGTCGACCCGGTCGCAACGATGATTTCTTTGAGCGCCATCAACGTCTGCGCGTCACCTTCGAACACCTCGACGCGCCCATTGCCCGTCAGCCGCGCGGTTCCCTTGATCCAGTCAATCTTGTTCTTTCGGAACAGGTACTCGACGCCTTTCGAAAGGCCGCCGACAATCCGGTCCTTGCGCGCCTGGACTTGCGCCATATCGATGCCAAAAGGACTAGCGCCTGACGTCGGGGTGTCACGGCCATCCGTCACCCCCCATTCCTTCGCCTGCTGGACGATCTTCAGAGCGTGCGCGTGCTCCAGCAGCGCTTTGGTGGGAATGCAACCCACGAGGAGACAGGTTCCGCCAAGCGCTTTCTGTTTCTCGACGACAGCCACCTTGAGACCGAGTTGGGCGCCTCGAATCGCCGCGACGTAGCCGCCGGTTCCGGCGCCGATCACAATAAGGTCGTACTCCTTGGCCATGTTCGATGCTCGTGAGAGTGCCGGGGGGTGTTCAGCGTTTCAGTGAGGAGACGGGAATGAACGCGTCGGCGCCTGGAGGCGCCGCCGACGGCAGTGCCTCCGGCTCCCCCGGTTCGAGACGCTTGACGCGCGCCTGCAGCTGACCCACTTCATAGCGCAGATCCCAATAGGACTCTGTGAGCCGCTCCAGCCGTTTCGAGAGCCGTCGCGCCCGCTCGAACGCGACCGCGGCCAGGCCAAGGACGACGCCCACGAGGATCCAGGGAAGGGTCAACAAGCGCGGTACCTTATCGGACGCCTTGCGAGAGTGTCAAGGAACCGGCCTTGTATTCGCCCCGTTTCCCCTGCCACAATGACTCCTCGGTTCGACAACTCCCTCCACCACAATGAGCCAGAAGCTCAAGACGGTCCTCATTGTCGATGACGATGAGGGGATGCGCGATACGCTGACGGCGATTCTCAAGCGTGAGTACCCGCGTCCTTCGGGCGGTCAGCGGTGAGGCGGCCCTTCCCATCCTCAACCGCGACAACGTCGACCTCATGCTGCTCGACGTTCGCCTGCCGGGAATCAGCGGCTTCGAACTGCTCCGGATCGTCAAGGAGAACTACGCGCTGGTGGAAGTGCTCATGATCTCGGCGATCAACGACATCGAGACAGCCGTGCAAGCGATGAAGCACGGCGCGTACCACTACATCACGAAGGATTTCGACTACGACCAGCTTCGGTCGCTCGTGCGCAACGCGGGGGAGCGGCAAGATTTGAACCGCCAGGTGCTGACGTTGTCGGCGCAGGTCGCCGATCAGACCGAGCGCGAGTTCATCGTCGGAGCGAGCCGGACTACCCGCGACATCATCGATCTCGTGCAGAAGATTGCGAAGTTGTCGGCAACCGTGTTGATTCTCGGCGAAAGCGGAACGGGCAAAGAGCTGCTCGCGCGGCTGATCCACCGTGAGGCCGGCGACGCCGATGCCCCGTTCATCGCGGTGAACCTCGCGGCAATCCCGCGCGAGCTCGTCGAGAGCACGTTATTCGGCCACGAGCGCGGCGCGTTTACCGGAGCGCACCGACAACAGCTCGGCAAGTTCGAGCTGGCCTCGAACGGCACGCTGTTTCTCGATGAAATCGCGGACCTGCGCCTGGACCTGCAGGCCAAGCTGTTGCGCGCCATTCAGGAGGGCGAAATCGAGCGCGTCGGTGGGAACAAGCCGATCAAGACAGAGTTCCGCTTGATCGCGGCGACCAACGTCGATCTCGAGAAGGCGGTCAAAGAAGGGCGGTTTCGCGAGGACCTCTTCTACCGAATCAACGTCATTCCGATCAAGCTGCCGCCGCTGCGGGAGCGCGCCGAGGACATCACGCAGCTCGCCGAATTCTTCCTGCGCCGCTACAACGCGCGCTTCCGGAAGAACATCCTAGGCGTCACAGACTCGGCGATGGCCATTCTGAAGAAACACTGGTGGCCGGGCAACATCCGAGAGCTCGAAAACCTGATCGAACGCCTCGTGGCGGTGAGCGACAAGGATTACATTGGCGAGGAGGATCTGCCGCTCGAGTTCCACTTCGCGCAGCTCGAGCCCGTGGGTGCCCGGGGACACAACCTGTTCGAGGATGCGACGAACACGTTCGAGCGCAACTTCATCCTTCGCGCGCTCGAAAAGTGCGGTTGGAACGTCACCGGAACCGCCGAATACTTGGGTATTCCGTTGAGCACCCTGAAGTACAAGATGGACAAGCTCGACGTGCGCCAACTCGCCAAGCGACTTCGAGGCGCCTGAAACCCGCCGGATCCCCTCCGCCACCAGAGCTGGGCGGTGGTTACCTGAACGTGAATTCAGCGTTTCGGGCGATGCCTCGCTCAGCCGAGGCCAAGTATTTGGCCGCCACGGACAACTCGTTGGCCACTCCTAGTAATCGTCTGACTGCGCTCAGCTAAGCACCGCCAGTAGGGACGGGCCCGAGCACGCGCGGGCAATCATTTGTCCAGGGGTCTGCCGGGCGCGCGCGGATCTCCGCAGCGTTTAGCTTGACGATCGCGAAATCTGCACGCATTTCTGCAAGGTCAAGTCCACAACACTTCAACTGCTCTGTTTGGAACATCAGTTGCAAATTCGCCGGCACGCGATCGAGCGCCTTCGACCGCAGAGGCGCGCTCAGACAACCTCCACCTCATCACGACGAGGTCTTTCGTGAAAAGCGCGATGCAGCCTTCCATCTTCAACGTTCGTGTGCCGCTGCGCGACCGCGACGACGTGTTTCTGATGAACACGCTGACCGATGCGCAGCTCGTCGTATCGGCCGACGTGGCCGCGCTCCTCGATCGCGCGGCTTCGATCGCTGGAGGAAACCAGGACGGGTTCGACCCGCATGAACGCGAAGCGCTCGACGTGCTCCGGGACAACGGCTTTCTGGTCGACGATCGTCAAACAGAACGGCGCGACCTCGAGAGGTACTTCTCGAGGGTGACCGCTGATGCATCGGAGCTTCATGTCACCGTGCTGACGACGCTTCAGTGCAACTTCGCCTGCGACTACTGCTTCCAGGGCGATCACGGGGATTACAACAAATTCGCCGAGAAGATGAGCCTTGAACAGGCCGCCGGCGTGGGAGATTGGATCGAGCGGGAATTGGACCGCGTCGGACCCGAGCGGCTCACACTGATGTTCTTCGGCGGCGAACCGCTGCTCAATCTGCCGGTCATGTACTACCTGGCGGAGCGCATGTGGGGTGCGACGCAGGAGCGCGGCCTTCCGATGAGCATCACGATCATCACAAACGGGCTCTTGCTGACCTCCGAGGTGGTCGATCGGCTCGAGCCTTACGGGCTGACTGGAATCAAGATCACCCTCGATGGCGACCGCGAGACCCACAACCGCATGCGGCCTCTACGCGGAGGCCAGGGGACGTTCGACCGGATCATCGAGAACGTTCGCCGCGTGGCCGGCAGGGTACGCATTGCCATTGGTGGCAACTTCGACGAGAGCTCCGTTGACAGCTACCCCGGGCTCCTCCAGTTCCTGCGTGAACAGGATTTCGCCGACAAGCTCGTGAAAGTGAACTTCAAGCCTGTGATTCGGACGGACTCGCCGAAGCCAGAAGGCGTGCTGCCGCTCATTCCAGTCAATGCCGACGGCAAGCCGCTCGGCGGCACCTGCATGACTGCGGTCGGAAGCGGCAAGCCGTCCGGATCGGCGTGCGATTCGTGCGGCTTTGCTGAGGAACAGATGTCGTTCCTTCGCGAAGAAACGAAGCGGCTCGGGTTCCCGACCCCCGACGGCGTGCACAACGGGCCGTGTCACGTGCACATGAAGCACGCGCACACGATCGGACCCGACGGCTCACTGTACGCGTGTCCCGGATTCACCGGCGACCTCGGTCTCTCGACCGGACATATTGACGATCGGCGCGACTCTGCCCGTCAAGTGAATCGCGGCAAGTTCGACCGACTGAGTCCCTGGAAGGAGTGCGGCGATTGTGCATTCATTCCCGTCTGTGCGGGGGGGTGTCTCGTCGCGTCGCACACGCAGCTTGGCGACATGAACCTGCCGACATGTCACAAGCGCAGTCTCGAATCGGCAGTCATCTCGCTGGCACATGACGTAGCCGGCGCTGCGTAAGAAGGAGACTAGAATGAAGATCAAGGTCGTGAAAAAGGGCACCGTCAACGCGAAGCCGAGCAACTGGTGCCCGTTCTTAGTCGATGACGACGCGCTAACCAGCAAGAAGAAATAGTAAGAGGATGCTGACCATCAAGAGGCTGCCACTGCCGATCAGCGTCGGAATGCCGCGCGTGTGGTCGGTGGTGGTCCTCTTGCTGAGCGCAATCGGTTGTGGAAGCTCGGACGCTGGCTCGATTCGTTCCGACGAGCCCATGACTCTCCGCATCGGCTTCGGCCTCGCCGTCGGAACGAACCCAGATATCGGCATCCTACAAACAGCGAGGAACATCGCGCTGGAACAGCTCGTGAGAATCGAGAAGGACGGCCGCGCGGTACCGGTCCTGGCGGAAAGCTGGGCCGTCTCAAGTGACGGCCTTGCCTGGCATGTTCGGCTCCGGTCGCCCGCGTCGTTTCATAGTGGCAAGCCGGCAAATGCTGAGGCGATCCGACAGATCCTCCTGAAACAATTGCCATCAGCGTTGGGGCCCGCGTTCGAGGATATTCAGGAAATACGCGCCTTGAACGATCGGGACCTGGAAATTGTCTTGCGGCAGCCTTCGGCGTTTCTCCTTGAAGGCCTCGACGCACCCATCCAAGAGCTAGGTTCCGAACTGTCAGGGACCGGGCCATTCTTTGTCACCCGCGAGCAGGGGACTCAGATTGAGATGCGGGCAAATGAGTCGTACTACGGCGGCAAGCCTATGGTCGATCGGATAGCGCTCAAACCGTACACGTCCGTGCGATCGGCGTGGGCAGACATGCTCCGCGGCCAACTCGACATGTTGTACGACGTTGGGGTAGATGCACTTGATTCGTTAGGGGCCTCGCGCGAGGTTCGGGTTTTCACGTTTCAACGCGGCTACGCCTATCTGTTGTTGCTGAACGTCCAAAGGCCCAACCTGGACGACCCTGGTTTTCGGCGCGAATTGAACACGGCGATCGATCGCGACGCCCTCGTGAGAGACGTCTTCGAGGGTCACGGCTCGCCGGCTGCAGGACCGGTCTGGCCTCATCATTGGGCATACAGTGCCGAGCTTCCCAAGTTCGAGTACCGGCCGCAGGCGCTCGCTAGTCCATCGAACCCTCGCCGACTGAAATGCCTTCTCGTCGACGCTTCACATGAACGGCTCGCCCTCGTGCTTCAGAGACAGTTACAGGCTATCGGCGTCCAGCTCGAGTGGGAGGTGGTGTCGGCCGACAAGATTTACGCTCGCCTTCAGGCTGGCGATTTCGATGCGTTTCTGGCGGATTTCAATCAAGGGCCCGCCTTGGCCCGTCCATATCTGTTCTGGCACACCGGAGCCGCGTTCAATTTCGGACACTACAGCAACACGCGTGTCGATGCCGCGCTCGATGCGATCCGCCACGCTTCCGACGACTTGGCTTACAAGGCGGGCGTCTCGGCGTTCCAACGGGCAGTCGTCGACGACCCACCTGCCATCTTTCTCGTATGGAGGGAGAGGGCGCGAGCCGTCAGCGCTCGGTTCCAGGTTCCAGCCAACCCAGACGATGTTCTTGGCTCACTTCACCTCTGGCGGCCGGCTAGCGAGGACCTGGCCGCCCGACGAAACTAGATCGATCGCATGACGATTCGAATTCGTCACATCGCGACCCGCTTCGCCCTGCTCCTCGCCGTGGCCGCGGTAGCTCCGTTGCTCGCCTACGGCTTCGTCTCACTGTTGTCACTTCGGAGCGGCACCCGCGATTCCATCATCACCGGCAATCAAAACGTCGCCACCCGGGCCGCCGCTGAAATCTACCGCTACATCTCGACAAACGCTGCGCTGCTGAAAGCCCTCGGCGCCGACCTCCAAGAGACAGGGTTGCAGCAGTGGCAACAGGACCGCATCCTCAAGAACTACGTCCTCCAGTTCCGCGAGTTCAAGGAAATCACGCTGTACGACGAAACCGGACAATCGCTCGCCTCGAGCCGCGTCGGGCCCGCCCGTGTGCCTATTCCGAAGGACAGCACGCTGGCCATCGATGGCGTCACCATGACGCCCATCCAGGTCGACGATGATCTGCTGCCGACGACGGTGTTCGGCATCCACCTGAAACGCCTGAATCAACCGGCCGGGTGGCTGGCCGGCGAATTCAGCCTCGAGGAAATGTGGCGGATGGTGGACCGCATTCGGATCGGCGAGCACGGCTTCGCGCTGGTCGTGGCGCCCGACGGCGAGCTTGTCGCCCACGGCGATCCCGACAAGAAAGCGCTCGTTGCGCTCTCGCGCAACATGTCAGGACATCCACTGGTCAGCGCCCTCCTGCCGTCGACGACCGACGCCCCGCTGGCGAGTGAATACGACGACGAAGACGGAGTCCGGAAGTTGGGCGTGGCCGTGCGCATCGCGCCGCTTGACTGGGCTGTCGTGGTCGAGCAACCGACGAGCGACGCCTATGCAGCCGCCAACCGGCTGTGGCGACAACTCGTCGTGGCCATTTCGCTGGCGCTCCTGGTCATGATCTCGATGGGATACGTGTTCGGCCGTTCCTTCATCTCGCCGATCCTGACCTTGCAGCGCGCCACTCAGACGGTCGCCTCCGGCCAGCTCGACGCTCGAGTCAACATCAAGACCGGCGATGAGTTCACGGATCTGGGCAACGCGTTCAACACGATGGCGAATCGGCTCGTCGAGTTGACGGAAAACATCAAGCGGCAGGAACGACATGCGATGTTCGGCCGCGTCGCCGCCGGCCTCACGCACGACCTGATGCACCCCATCCAGAACATTGGGAACAACGTGCGCTGGCTGATGCGCGACGACGTCGACGCCGAGTCGCGTACAGCCAGCCGCGCCATCATTCTGCGCGAGCTCGACACGATCAAGCGCTTCATGGAGGACCTCCGTAACGTCGTCAAGCCCAAACCGATCGAACGGTTCGCGCTCGACATCAATACGACGGTTTCGGAGATCGTCGAGCCGATGCGCGCCGAGGGCGACCGCGCGAAGGTTGTGCTGGAAGCGACTTACGCGGCCGAGCCGCTCGTCATCGACGGCGACCGTTTTGCGCTGGGCCGCGTGTTCAGGAACCTGATCACGAATGCCATTCAGGCCACCGAGGCCGGGGGACGCGTCATGGTCCGAACCGCACGCGTCGACACTTTGGTGGAAATCAGCGTGACCGACACCGGCTCTGGCATCGCGCCCGAGCGTTTATCGCAGATCTTCGAGGACTTCGTCACGACCAAGCGGCGCGGCCTCGGTCTCGGGCTGGCCATCTCGAAACGCATCGTCGAACAGCTCGACGGGACAATCACGGTCGAGAGCGAGCTCGGCCGCGGCACGGCCTTTACGCTGCGGTTTCCGATCAAAGACGATCACACGGCGCAGGCAGCAGCAAGTTGAAGGAGCAGATCACCCATGTTTCGCACACTTCTGAAAACCGATGCCATTGCCATCAACGGCCGGACGGTTCCCGTCCGGTATTTCGAGCTGCGGACGCTCCGTGGGGCGCGGCGGTACAGCGTTGAAATTCTGATCGGTCCAGACGATCGCATCATCCTCGATGACGATTCGGTGAACAATCTGGAGGCCCGGACGGCGTGCCTGGTTCCGGCCACGCTGTACAGCCGGATGTTGGCCGGTCGCGCGACGGCCGCCTGACGTAGTCGAGACGGACGACTTGCGACCGCCGCGGTCGATGTCGATCGACCGGGTCAGGACGCAGAGCGCGAGTCGTACAGTTTCACACCTTGATCGTCAGTCGCAGACGGCCGCTAGAAGACCGCCATGCGGGCGGCTCGGAGCGACGTCGCTCTCGCGACGCCGCTCGCACAACCTGGAATCTTCGGAGGTCGGGGTGGTGTAAGGGAGACGTGGCCGCGGCCTACTTGCGCGGCAGCACCGCATCTTTCAGCTGCTTGGCGATGCGCGCTTTCACCACCGTTTTTGCGGGAATCTTGATCGCCTCGCCGGTCGCCGGGTTGCGGCCCATGCGGGCCTTGCGTTTCTGCACCACGAGCTTGACCATGCCGGGCAGCACGAACTCGCCCGATCGCTTCAGCTCCTTTTCCGACAGCGCCGTCAGCTCGTCGAAAAATTCGCGGGCTTGCGTCCGCTTCACCTCGAACCGCTCGGCGAAGTGCGAAAAGAGCTCCGATTTGCCCATCCTTCGGGCGTCAGCCATTGCGTCCCCCTCACTCGATGCGCGTCATGTTCCCCGCCGCTCGCCGCGCGCGCTGCCGACGATTGCGGGTTTTCTTCGCAAAACCGCCGTATCCTAGCGCGCGACCTCGCGGGTGTCAATGTGACGGCTCGGCCGAAACGTCCGTCGATGGCGCGAAGGGCTCGCGTGGAAGGGGGCAGGTTTCCAGCCAATGCTAGAATTTTTCACCTATGTCAAGCCCGGCGATCGACACGTTCCCGAACCCGCGGCCGGAGCGCGACTACGAGATTTCCATCAACTGCCCCGAGTTCACCTCGCTGTGTCCCAAGACAGGCTTGCCCGACTTTGGCGAGATTCGCATTACGTACGTCCCAGACGCCCTCTGCCTCGAGCTCAAGGCGCTCAAGTACTACATGATCGGCTTCAGAAACCGCGGCATCTTCTACGAGCATGTGACCAACCAGATTCTGGATGATCTGGTCACCGCCATTCACCCCCGCCGGATGACCGTCGTCGGCGATTTTTCGGTGCGCGGCGGCATCAAGACGGTCGTCACGGCTGAGTACGACGCGAGGTCGGCCTGAGTGGAAATGTCGCCCATCCGCATACCCATCGAATACGAGCTGGACCTTCACGCGTTCGCTGCGCGCGACGTGGCAGCTGTGGTGGCGGACTACGTGAGTGCCGCTGCCAAAGCGGGGCTGCGGGAAGTTCGGCTCGTGCATGGCCGTGGTCGCGGAGTCCAACGCGCCATCGTGCAGTCAGCCCTCGAGCGGCACCCGCAGGTCGCGGAATTCTGGGACGACCAAGGCGCTCACCTTGGCGCGACAATCGCACGATTGAACATTGGAGAGTGATCCAGCGTGACGACCGTCGCCTTCCGCGCACGCCTTCTTGTCACGACCTGTCTGCTGGGGCTGGTGTGGATCGCGCCGGGAATCGCCGCCGCCCAGGTCCCGACGCCCGAGTCACACTTCGGATTCCGGATGGGAAGCGATGGGCAACTCGCGTCGGCCGAGAGCATCGAGCAGTACTTCGAGGTGGTTGCCGCGCGCTCGGATCGCGTGGAGATCGTCGATATCGGCCGGACCACCGAAGGCCATCGCACGATCGCGGCCATCGTCAGCGCCCCGGAGAACATCAGAAAGCTTGACCAGATTCGCGCCGCCAATCAGCGGCTGGCCGATCCGAGAACCATTCCGCCCGACGAGGCGCGCATTCTGGCCGCCGATCACAAGGCGGTGCTGGTCATCGGTTGCAGCATCCACGCGTCTGAAAGCGGGGCGACGCAGGCCGCCAACGAGCTCCTCCACGCTCTCGCCACGTCTACCGAGCCCGAGACGCTGCACGTGCTTCAAAACGTCGTGGTCATTCTGATCCCGTTGTTGAATCCGGATGGCCATCGACGGATCGTCAACTGGCACCAGGCCACGAGAAACACGCAGTACGAGAATGCACCCCTGCCGTGGCTGTATCACAAGTATGTGGGCCACGACATCAATCGTGATGCTTTCATGATGAACCTGGCTGAGAGCCGCAATCTCGCACGGTTTTTCTACACCGTGTGGCATCCGCAGGTGTTTCTGAGCATGCATCAGATGGACAGCGATGGTCCGCGCATGTTCGTGCCGCCGGTTGCCGACCCGATCGATCGAAACTACGATCCGCGGATCTGGCGCGAGGCGGCTCTCCTCGGAAGCGCGATGGCGTTTCAGCTGCAACGCGACGGCCGCGCGGGCGTCGTGTCGAACGCCCTGTACGACTACTACTGGCCGGGTTATGAAGATTCAGCACCGCTCGGCCACAACACAATATGCCTGCTCACGGAAGTCGCGAATGTCAGCCGCGGCACCAACAGCCGACAGGGCGAGGCGCGCATTCAGAACGACCTGTCCGACAATCGCCCGCGGATGAATTACCCCGACCCGTGGCGCGGGGGCTCTTGGACGTTCCGCGACCTGATCGACTACGACTTGAGCGCCGTGCGGGGGCTGCTCACCGCGGTCGCCGTCTATCGTGAGCAGATCGTCCAGACCTTCTTCGAGCTGGGCCACAATGCGATTGAGCTGGGCCAGCGAGGCGGGCCGTTTGCATTCATAGTTCCGTCAGAGCAACACGATCCGCATGCGGTCACAAAGCTTGAGGAACTCCTCATGCAGGGCGGCGTCGAGATCCATCGTGCGCTCGAACCCTTCCACGCCGATGGCACACCCTATCCAGCCGGCAGCGACATCATCCTGATGGCCCAGCCGTTCCGTGCGTACGTGAAGACACTGCTCGAGCGTCAGGACTATGCGACGCTCGGCGGATCGCGCGATGGGGCGGGAGCACCACGGCCTTACGACGTGGCCGGATGGACACTGCCCGCCCAGATGGGTATCGACGTCCATACGATTGACCGGACGTTCTCGCCGCCGCCGATGACTCGCCTTGAAGCGGCCTCCGTGACGCCCGCGAGGATCTCGGGTGACGCCAAACCCAACTACTACGTCATAGATGCTCGAGGAAACGGCGGCGCCATCCTGGTCAATCGCCTGCTCGCCGCTGGCGCGAGGCTGTCTTGGACGTCGAGCGAGCTGACGGTCAACGACCGGACGTTCGCGCGGGGATCGGTCGTTGTCGGACATTCCAAAACAATCCGGCCAACGGTCGAGCGGATTGCAGCTGATCTGGGAATGCGAGTGGAGGGCGTACCAGGCAAGCCACCTGCCGGGACAATGTCGCTCGGCAGGACCCGCGTGGCGCTGTACCGACCCTGGCTGCAGGACGCCGACGAAGGCTGGACACGCTGGCTGTTGGAGCGGTACGAATTCCAATTCGTCAGCATCAACGATGGCGATATTCGCGGCGGCGATCTGCGTAAGCGGTACGACGCCATCATCCTGCCGTCAACCCCATCAGGGCAGTTGCTCGCGGGCAGCGGCCCCGATCTCGTTCCACCCCAATATGCCGGAGGTCTCGGGGAATTGGGCGTCGCTGCGCTCAAGGCGTTCGTCGAGGCGGGGGGCACGCTCATCTGCCTCAATCAAGCAACCGCCTTCGCCATCGATCAGTTCCAGCTTCCACTGCGCGATGTCGTCCGCGAGGCCAGTCCGAGCGACTTCTTCTCTCCAGGATCGATTTTGAGAATTGATCTCGACGCCGTGCAGCCTATTTCCTACGGCATGAAGCCGAGAACTGCCGGATTCTTCTCCTTTAGCTCTGCATACGATGCAATCCAGCCTGTAGGGACGGCGGGCAGCCGTAGCAACGATACGCCGGGTGCGGCGGTACGGGTCGTTGCAAGATATGGCGCTAAAGACATCCTCTTGAGTGGCTGGCTCGACGGCGAACAAGTCATCGCCGGACGGTCGGCTGCCGTGGAAGTCGGTCTCGGCACCGGCCGCATCGTCCTGCTTGGATTTGCCACGCAGCATCGCGGCCAATCTCACGCGACGTTCCGCCTTCTGTTCAATTCGATCTTCACCGCCGGCTAGATCCCGCGTACCCGCCTGCCTGACCCGCCCCACCTGCCCTTCCTGCCCTTCCTGCCTTGCATCCCATCCCTTGGCACCGCCATTGCCAACCTGCTTGCCCGTCGTCGATCTCGATCTCATAGATACCCAAATTCTGCTCGGACTCGAAGACCGATGGCATTTCTTGAAAACGCGTTGGTCGACCTGACATGCAAACGCTGCAATCCTTCGACCTGGACGACGGTGGGCCGCGCCGGTCGTCGCCACGCGCAGGGGATCTCGTGACGATCCGATCGCAGCGCTGGTTGGTCCAGGAAGTTCAGACATTCGAACACTGTCAAGTCGTGGCGGTGCAAGGAACTGGTGCGACCAATGCCGGCATTATCCGACGCTTTCTCCTGCCGTTCGAATCGGTCGCCGCCCTCAATCAGCCGACCTCCGTTCGATTCGTCCGACCTCGCCTCTGGCGGAGGGCTTGCCGCGCCCTTTTGGCCGCCAACGTTCCGCCTGGCGGGCTCCGCGCCGCACCGAAGGCGCGTATCGATCTGCTGCCTCACCAACTAGAGCCGGCTCTCGCGATCACTCGTGGTCTTGGGGCTCGGGTACTGCTTGCGGACGACGTGGGGCTGGGGAAGACGATTCAGGCCGGCCTGATCGTCACCGAGCTGCAGGCTCGTGGAATGGCGGAGCGGGTACTCATCCTGACGCCGGCTGGCCTGCGCGAGCAGTGGGCGACCGAGCTATCGCGGCGGTTTGCAATTTCCGCATCTCTCGTTGATTTCCACGACGTCCGCCACCGTCTCGCCACTCTTCCGATCGGGTCGAACCCGTGGTCGACTGTGCCAGTTGCAATCGCGTCGATCGATTACGTCAAGCGTCCTGAGATCCTTCATTCGGTGCTCGCGTGCCGCTGGGACATTCTCGCAGTAGACGAAGCACACGGCACCGCCGGCGACAGTGATCGGCACGCGGCCGTCACCGCGCTGGCCGCTCGCATTCCCTACGTACTTCTGCTCACGGCAACCCCACATAACGGCGACCAGCGCGCGTTCCATTCACTATGCCGGACCGGTGCGCACAACGAGCCGCTTCTTGTGTTTCGACGGACTCGAGCCGACATCAGATTCGGCGTCCGCCGGCGTGTTCATCGACTTCAAGTTCGTCCCAGCGGCGCAGAGTCGATCATGCACCGGCGCCTTGCGGAGTTCACGCAGGCCGTTCGGCTCGAACACGAATTCGACGGCGTATGGCTCGCGCTGTCGGTGCTTCACAAGCGAGCGCTGTCCAGCGCACGGTCCCTCGACCAGTCGATCGGCCGGCGACTCTCGGCGCTCGAGCCAGCCGGTCACGACAGTTCACGTCAGCTATCGCTACCGCTTGCTGACCCAGGCGGGGAATTCGACCGTGACGACGCGCCGCCCGACTGGTTCGGCAACAGCGCACTCAGCGACGGCGCCCGGGAGCGGCGCCTGCTTCGGCTGCTCTCAGACGCAGCAAAGGCCGCCACGACGGAAACGAAGGTCGCCGCGATCCGCCGCCTTCTCCGTCGCGTATCCGAACCGCTGGTCGTGTTCACGGAATATCGCGACACCCTGCTCCACTTGCGCGACCAACTCGACGAACCCGTTTCAATCCTGCATGGTGCCCTCACCCGTGCAGAGCGGGCAGCCGAACTTGACAACTTCCTGAGCGGGCGACGCCGCATCCTGCTGGCAACCGACGCCGCCGGCGAAGGCTTGAACCTTCATCAGCGCTGTCGGATCGTCGTCAATCTGGAGCTGCCCTGGAACCCGATGCGATTGGAACAGCGCATCGGGCGTGTCGACCGCATCGGTCAAGCGCGCACGGTTCACGCGTTTCATCTGATCGCGCGTGGGACGACCGAAACGCAGGTTCTGGATCGGCTCAAGCTCCGAATAGCGCTCGCCAGGCTGGACATTGCCGCAGCCGATCCGATGGCGCTCGACGAACGGGAAATCGCGCAGGCCGTATTCGGCCAGCCAGACGCGAGACGTGTCATGTCCGGACGGCCGCAGGATTGGTCCGTCGAGGCGCTTCAATCGGAGCGCATCATCGTGAACCTCCGCGCCGAAGCTCTCGACGAGGCGAAACGGCTGCTCTCGCAACGGAATCTCTCAACTGAAGGTGACAACCGGGTTCAGGCAGGGCTCGAAGCCACCGGCACCTGGATTACACGTGCCAGGCTTCGGCGGACGCGACTCGGACTCGGTCCCCGCATCCTTGCACTGTTGCGAGTAGACGACGAAAACGATGATGGTCGGACAACCGATTCGACACTGATACCGATTGGCCTGGCTCTCAAAAATCGCAGCCGATACAACGGACGCTCACGAATCAGGACCATCTTGCGGGAAATCGGAGCGAACCTTCGTGCGCAGGCTGAACAGGCGGCCGCGCACGAACGAACTGAGTTCCTGCGTTTTCGGCTCGCCTGCATCGACACCAGACGGGCTCGCGAAACACATATTGCTGAAGCGCTCGTGGACAACCGCAACTCGCCACTTCAGGCCGGTCTGTTCGATCGACGGTCGGATTATCAGTCTCTGAAGGCGCGGGCGGCTTCAGAGGAAATCGCCCGCGAGTCCGCGGCTCAGCTTGCCAGATGGAGGCGGCCGGAAAGTGTCGGAGCTTTGCGGACGAAGCTGCTACTCGTCCTGGTGCCCTGACCGTGTTGGCCGGTTACCGCGGTCAGCTCGTTTCAGAGTTCTTCCTCGAAACGGAACTGGACATTGCGACGACCGACTCGCTCGGCCGCGAGGTCGCGCTCGGACGCAATCAAATAGTCAAGTGGCGGCAGTCGTGTCAATGGCTGGGGCCCTCGTGCACCGTCCAAACACTACTCGAGGCCGCGGCCGCTCCTCTCGTCGAGGCCTTGGGGTTCGACCAGCCGACCGCGATCGCGCGACGCGAGTCTGCGCTCGTTGCCACGATCCGTTCAGGGCCGCAACCGATTGTGCTGCTGACCACACCCTGGGGCGAACGTCTCGACAGCCATTGGCGATCGGCGGTAGTGGAGGCCGTTCGGCGCTCCGCGGCCTGGGCGGTGCTCTTCAACGGGACGACAGTGCGGATCGTCGATGCGGGCCACCTCTACTCCAGGCGGTTCTTCGAGTTCGATGTCGACCTGACGCTCGAGAACGAACGCGTGTTTTCTTCGTTCTGGTTGCTGGTCCACGCGTCGGCGTTCTCGGCGTCCGGAGCTGACGGTCACACCCGCTTGCAGCGCATCGTCGAAGCATCGCAACGCCATTCGTCATCGGTATCCAAGTCGCTCCGCGACGGCGTTCTCACGGCTTCCGCCGACATTGTCGGGGCGCTGCTCGGGTTCAAACGACCGGGACCATCTTCTCCCTCGCTCGACAATACGTTCGAACAGTCGCTGACCATCGTCTATCGAATGCTCTTTCTGCTGTTCGCCGAGGCTCGAGGACTCGTCCCTCTTTGGCATCCCGTTTATCGCGAGAGCTACAGCCTCGAGTCCGTTCGTTCAGCCGCCGAGCGCCCCGAAACGGCAATCGGCCTCTGGGATGCGTTGCGAGCCATTGCGCGTCTCGCACACAACGGCTGTCGCGCCGGCAATCTCCGTGTGACGCCGTTCAATGGCCGTCTGTTCTCGCCAGCTCGAACACCTCTCGCCGAACGGCGCGATCTGGACGATGAAGCGGCTCGCCGGGCCGTCCTGGCCCTTTCGACGCGGCCGGCTCCGAACCGGTCGGGGTTGGAGCGAATCGCGTACCGAGATTTGGGCGTTGAACAGCTCGGCGCCGTCTACGAAACGCTACTCGACTACGAACCTCGCCTCGTGCACCTCCATCGGCCGGACCGAAGGGGTACCCGGTTCTCATTCCAGCTCGTGCGCGGGTCGGGACTGCGAAAGGCAACCGGTTCGTTCTACACACCCTTGCCGATCGCCGACTATCTGATTCGTCGGACGCTGGGACCACTGGTCCGAAGCGCGGCGCCGGAGCGGATTCTCGAACTCCGTGTGGTCGATCCAGCGATGGGGAGCGGGGCGTTTGTTGTCGCAGCCTGTCGGTACCTCGCCGATGCTTACGAAGCCGCCCTGATTGAATCCGGCGGATACCACTCCAGCGACTTTGGCGACGCCGAGCGCGTTGCGATTCGGCGAACGGTCGCCGAGCGATGCCTGTACGGCGTCGACGTCAATCCCATGGCGGTCCAATTGGCGCGCCTGTCACTATGGCTTGCGACCTTGGCCGCCGACCGACCTCTCACCTTCCTCGATCATCATCTGCAAACAGGAGACAGCGTGCTGGGCACCTGGCTCAGCACGCTGCGCCGACGCCCGAACGTTCGCCACTCGCGAGCCTCGGGCAACGGGCCCCTCCTCAAACTGTTCGACGACGGCGACATCGCAGCGGTGCTCCGGACGGTGGTTCCGACGCGCTTCAGCCTGGAGACAGCCTCCGGAACCACACTCGATGGGGTTCGAGTCAAGGAACGGGCGCTCGCATCGCTGAATCAACCCGAGTCGATGCTTTCCCGATGGAAGCGCATCGCCGATATCTGGTGCGCGGCCTGGTTCGACACTCCAGATCGACCAGTCCCAGCCTCGGCATTCAGCGCGTTGGCTGACGACGTCCTCAGCGGTGTGGGCGCGCTGCCGCGAAAGACAGCCGCACAGTACCTGGAGTCGGCGGCCCGCATTGCCGAATCACATCGCTTTTTTCATTGGGAGCTCGAATTTCCGGAAGTCTTCTTCGACCGCAACGGTGTCCGCCTGGCGAATGGCGGCTTCGACGCCGTCATCGGCAATCCGCCGTGGGACATGATTCGCGCGGATGCCGGATCCAGCCATGCGCGCGTCCGCTCGCGAGAGGGCGTAACGCGGCTGCTGAGATTCAGCCGTGACGCCGGCATCTATGCGGCTCAATCTGGGGGGCACGCGAACCAATATCAACTCTTCACCGAACGCGCGATCGCGTTGACGAGGAAGGGGGGCCGCCTCGGCCTGGTGCTCCCTTCGGGCCTGGCAACCGACCACGGCAGCGCATCACTTCGTAAGCGACTGATGGCGCACTGCGACGTAGATGCCATGGTCGGGTTCGAAAACAATCGCAAGATCTTCCCGATTCATCGCAGCGTCCGCTTCCTGTTGTTGACGGCCACTCAGGGCTCGCCGACACGCAGCATCGCCTGCCGGTTGGGCGAGCGGGAACCCACGTCGCTCGAGACGGTCGGGGACGAACCGGCCGAACAGTGTCCTTGGTTTCGCGTGCGCCTGTCACCAGCGTTGCTCGCGCGGATTTCGGGTGGAGACCTCGCCATCCCTGACATCCGGCAGCCTCTGGACCTTTCCTTGCTCGAGCGAGCCGCGTCACTCTTTGCGCCGCTGGGAAGTCAGGCCGGTTGGGACGTCCGGTTCGGCCGCGAGCTGAACGCGAGCGACGATCGCCAGTATTTCAAAAGCGCTGGCCATGGATTGCCCATTGTGGAAGGCAAGTATCTCGAGCCATTTCGAGTTGATATCAACAAGACGAGATACCGCATTACGCGTCTGGATGCTGAGCGACTGTTGCGGGAGGGTCAGTACCATCGGCCGCGCCTCGCGTATCGAGACGTCGCAAGCGCCACGAATCGACTCACGTTAATCGCGGCAATCCTGCCCGCGCAATGCGTCTCGATACATACGCTTTTCTGCTTGCGCACGCCCTTGCCGGGCCGCGCGCAGCATTTTCTGTGCGGTCTGTTCAACAGCTTCGTTCTGAACTACCTCGTTCGCCTGCGGGTTACCACACACGTTACCAGCACAATCGTCGAGCAACTGCCGGTACCAACACCGTCCGCGGGCCCGCGGGTGTGCCGGGAGATCGCCGCCCTGGCCCGTCGTCTCAGCCTGCGCGTCGACCCATTGGTCGCAGCGCGACTGCAGGCGCTCGTCGCTGGTGTGTATCAACTGAGCGTCGCTGAGTTCGAGTACGTGCTCAGCACGTTTCCGCTGGTCGGAAAAGAAGAGCGGGCGGCGGCCCTTCAGGCTTTTGCCACTGAAGCACGGAGATGAATAGGCCACAGAGTCACGGAGTCACAGAGATTAATGCAGTTACGCAAAGAATCATCGGCTGCGCGATTGAGGTGCATCGAGTCCTGGGGCCTGGTTTACTGGAGACAATGTACGAAGCAGCAATGTGCATCGAATTCGACGATGCGGGCGTGACGTACGACCGACAGACTCGATTGCCTGCGTACTACAAAGGGAGGTTGCTCGGCGAGTATCGCGTCGACCTTGTCGTTGAAAACCTCGTCCTGGTGGAAATCAAGGCGATCGATCGGTTCAATCCCATCTTCGAGGCTCAACTCCTGACGTACCTGCGGCTGACGGGCAAGCGGATTGGACTCTTGATCAACTTCAACTCGAGGTTGGTGAAAGACGGTGTGAAGCGGCTGATCTTATGAGCGTCGGACCGCCCGCGCAGCGGGCAGCTGATCAGAAGGACGGAGTGAATACACAAACCCCTCTAGTGGTCGATCGGGTTTGTGTATTCACTCCGTCCTTCTGATCAGTGGCGACCGGCTCCGCCGGTCCGACGCCGTGACTCAGAACAACTCCGTGACTCGGTGACTCTGTGGCCAACTTAACTTTGCAGCCCTGCACCTCAGTGGCGGCCATTAGCTCGTGGGAAACTTACGCGTCTGTCCCAGATATCGCGTCGCCTTTTCGATCGCCCGCTGCTCGGCTTCTTCGCGCGTCGTCCCATCGGCGCGCGCGATTCTCGCGCCTGGATCGACGTTGGCGATCGTGCAGTGGTAGACGCCATCGAGCTTGTAGGTCTCGACCGTCACGGCCCAACCGGCCAATTCGACCTGCTGCCGAGAATGCTCTTCTGGCTTCATGGCTACGGCTTCTCCACCTGCGCGCCGACCAGGTTGCCCCACTCAGTCCAAGAGCCGTCGTAATTCTTGACGTTCTGAAAGCCGAGCAGGTATTTGAGGACGAACCACGTGTGGCTCGACCGCTCGCCGATCCGGCAATACGCGATCACCGGCCTGTCGGCTGTGATTCCGGCCCCGCCGTAGAGCGCCTGCAATTCGCTGACGCTCTTGAACGTTCCATCGTCGTTGCACGCCTTGGCCCAAGGAATGCTCTTCGCGCCCGGTATGTGGCCACCACGCTGACAGGTTTCCGGGAGCCCGGGAGGCGCTAGAATTTCGCCGGTAAATTCCTGCGGACTGCGAACGTCGACGAGCCCGGCCGACTTTTGTGCCACGGCCTTCTGCACCTCGGGAAGGAACGCGCGGATGGAAAGATCGGGTCCGGTTGCCTTGTAAGTTTTGGGCGGGAAGCCGGGCTTGTCGGTGCTCAGCTCGCGTCCTTCGGCGATCCACTTCTTTCGGCCGCCGTCCATGATTCGGACGTCCTCGTGTCCGTAGATCTTGAGCTGCCAGAACGCCCATGCCGCGAACCAGTTGTTATTGTCGCCGTACAGGATGATTGCGGTCTTGTTGTCGATACCGCTCGTTCCCAGCAACTCCTCGAGCTTTTTGATAGGCACGATGTCGCGGACCAACGTATCGCACAACTCCGTCGTCCAGTTCCATCCGGCGGCACCTTGCACATGACCTTGATCGTACGCCGTCGTGTCGACGTCGACTTCTACGACGCGGACGCCGGTATCGGTTGCATGCTGTGCCACCCAATCGGTGGTCACGAGAACGTTAGGGATTGTCGCTGCGGTCATTCTTGTCCTCCTTCATCGCGCAAAGCCCTGACGCACTGTCTCGGTGACAGAGCGTCTGGCGCATGTGTTATGCCAGGTTGGCGAGCCCGGGAACCCACGCTGGCGTTTGCGGCCGGCGTATTGCAAACGGGCATATTCTCACGAGCCCGACCTGAAGCGCCACCGGTTTGTGCTGATGGGCTCGCGCGCTTTTAGGCGTCGAGCCTCGTTCGGCTGAAGCGGCAGTTACAACGTCTCCGACAGGTGGAATATAGTGGCGGTCATGACAGTCAACCAATTTCACTACCGTGATGTCCTGCCGTGACCAAGTCTTACCAGCTCTATATCAACGGGGAGTTCGTCGACCCGGTCTCGACCGATCGGCTTGATGTCATCGATCCCTCGACGACCGACGTCATCGCGCAGGTACCTGATGCGGGGCAAGCGGATATCGCGCGCGCCGTCGCAGCGGCCAGAGCTGCATTCGACACTGGTCCGTGGAAAGAGACGACGGCGCAGGACAGAGGGCGGATCCTGTTCAAGCTTGCCGACGTCGTGCGTCAGCGCACGGCGGAGCTCAGCGAGCTCGAAACGCGGAACAGCGGCAAGCCGATTGTCGAGGCTGAATACGACATCGCCGACGTCGCAACCTGTTTCGAATACTACGGCGGCTTGGCCACCAAGATTCACGGCGACGTGATTCCAGTGCCCGACAACGCCATCAGCCTCGCGCTTCGCGAGCCGATCGGAGTCGCCGGCCAGATTATCCCGTGGAACTACCCGTTGCTGATGGCCGCTTGGAAGCTCGCGCCGGCGATCTGCGCGGGGTGCACCACGGTGCTCAAACCGGCCGAACAGACACCGTTGACGATTCTGGAGCTTGCATCATCGTTCGCCGAGATTGGATTGCCGTCGGGGGTCGTCAACGTCGTGACGGGAGCGGGTGAAACAGCCGGCGCAGGCCTTGTGGAGCATCCCGATGTCGACAAGATCGCGTTCACCGGCAGCGTCCCCGTGGGCAAGATCATCATGCGTGCGGCTGCCGACACGCTGAAAAAGGTCACGCTCGAGCTCGGCGGCAAGTCGCCGAACATCTTTTTCGCCGATGCGGATATCGAAGCCGCCGTCGATGGCGCCCTGTTCGGCATCTTTCTGAACCAGGGGGAGATGTGCTCGGCGGGCAGTCGCATTCTCGTGCAGCGACCGATCTACTCGAAGCTCGTCGAGGCCATGGTCGAAAAGGCGCGGGCAATCAAGATTGGCTCGCCTTTGGACCGCGACACCAGAATGGGCGCACTGGTCAGCCGCGAACAGTTCGAAAGAGTCCGGCACTTCCAAGAGATTGGAAAAACTGAAGCTCGTGTCGCGGTGGGCGGAGGTCGCGCGAGCGGCAAAGAGCTCGACCGGGGATACTTCGTCGAACCGACTATCTTCTACGACGTCGACAACTCCTCACGAATCGCCCGCGAGGAAATCTTCGGACCCGTGGCATCCGTGATTCCGTTCGACGACGAAGCCGAAGCATTGCGGATCGCCAACGACACCCACTACGGGCTGGCGGCAGCCGTCTGGACCCGTGACATCTTTCGCGCCATGCGAGCGGTGAAGCAGCTTCGCGCCGGGATCGTCTGGGTGAATCACATGCAGCCGACCTATGTCGAAGCCCCCTGGGGTGGCTACAAGCAAAGCGGGGTCGGCCGCGAGCTCGGTAAATGGGGCGTCGAGGAGTATCTGAACGTGAAACAGGTACACATCAATCTGTCGGAGCAGCCAATCGGTTGGTACTAATATCAGCTTGCTGTCAGCTGTCAGCTTTCAGCTTTCGGTTTCAGGTTTCGCTTCTGAGAGCCTGTGAAGAGATCGCTGTAGCGCAGGCCTTCAGGCCTGCTTGCGACGGGCAGCCCTGAAGGGCTGCGCTACAGCGGCGCGATTTCTTCACAGGTCTGAGAGCTGACAGCTGATAGCTGAACGCGGTGGCATGATGCGGAATTCGGCACCGAGGTTTACTCCCGAGGCGATCGCGTTCCTCCGCGCGCTGAAGCGGAACAACGATCGCGAGTGGTTCAAAGCGCGCAAGGAGCGATACGAGACGCTCCTTCGCGCGCCGATGGTCGCGCTCATCGAACGGCTGGCCCACGACTTCGCGACGTTTGCGCCCGATCTGGTCGCAAGTCCGAAGCTCTCGCTCTACCGGATCTATCGCGACACGCGTTTTTCGAACAACAAGGCCCCGTTGAAGACACATGTGGCCGCGGTGTTTCCCTGCCGCGGTCTTGCGAGACATCAAGGCGCCGGGCTGTATCTGGAAGTGGCCCCGGGATGGGTCTGGGTGGGTGGTGGAATGTACGCGCCGGATACGTCACAACTGCACGCCGTGCGAGAGCACATTGCTGGCAATGTGCGACGGTTGAGGGTCATTGTCGAATCGCCCGGGTTCCGCGAAGCGGTTGGCCAGCTCGACGGCGAGCGGCTCCAACGCGTGCCCCGTGGATTTCCAAAGGATCACGAAGCGGCGGAATATCTCAAATTCCGCCAGTTCCTGGCGGGCCGAGAATTCCCTGCCGCCTTCGCTTCGAGTCCCCAGTTCTATCGTGGCGTGCTCCAGACCTTCCGGCACGTTGCGCCTCTCACACATTTTCTGAACGAACCGCTGCTCGAAAGGGGTAGGACGGCCTGATCCGTCCGGTAGGTCCTTCGTTCCATGTCGAATCGATGAAGAACTCCGACGACCTCGACGCCATTGTCAGCGAGCTCAACGACCTCGACCACCTCAACAGGGGTAGCGAGCGCGTCGTCGAGGAGGAACACACCGCGCGGCTGCGCGACTGGCTTGGACAGGTCGTCGACCAAAGCGCGAGCGACCTGCTGCTCGTGGCCGGGGCGAAACCTTCTCTGCGAATCGCCGGCGCACTCGTTCAGCTTCCGGAGGCGCCGCTGTCTGGCGAGGAAATCGCCGACGCGGTCGTGCCCGCGCTTCCGCCCCACGCCCAGCGTGCCTTCCGAGACACCGGCATCGCGGATGCTTCGCTTCGGACGTCGAACCACGGCCGCTTCCGCATCAACCTGCATCACGAGCGCGGACGTGCGGCTGCTGCCATCCGCCGCCTTCCGCCGGTCGTGCCGAGGCTGGCGAGCCTCGGCTTGCCTGGGAGTGTGGAGGCGCTGACTCGGCTCCCGCGAGGGCTCGTGCTCGTGGGGGGACCGACCGGCAGCGGCAAGACGACGACGCTGGCAGCCCTCATCCACGAAATGAACCTGCGGGATAGCCGTCACATCATCACCATCGAAGATCCGCTCGAATACGAGCATCCACATCACCGCAGCGTGATCGAGCACGTCGAGATCGGCGTCGATGCGCCTGACTTCCCGACCGCGCTGCGTGCCGCGCTGCGCCAAGCGCCCGACGTGATCGTGGTCGGCGAAATGCGCGATCCGGAAACGATGCAAATTGCCCTCGCCGCCGGCGAAACCGGACACCTGGTGCTATCGAGCCTGCATACGACCGACGTCGCGACGACTGTCGCGCGGGTGGCGGATTCGTTCCCGCTCGAGCGTCAAAATACGATTCGGCAAGAGCTTGCGATGGCGCTCGCCGCCGTGCTCGTGCAGACGCTCGTACCGAAGATCGGCGGCGGCCTCGTTCCGGCAGCCGAACTGCTGATGGTGGGCTATGGCGCGCGCCAGCACGTCCGCAAGAACGCCGTCCATCATCTGCACCAGGAAATCACCATCACCCGGAAGCACGGCTCGTTTACGCTCGAAGAATCACTGACCGAGCTCGTCAAGCACGGTCTCATCGAACACAAAGAGGCGCTCGCGAGAGCGGGCCATCCGGAAGAGCTCGAGCGGCTGCTTTCCTGAATCGAGGCATCAATGGCCACTCAAACCAAGATCACCTACGCAACGATGAGTGCCGATCAGATGGAAGATCTGCACCGCGAATTGGACCGTGCGATCGAACAGGTCCGATCGACCTTCGGCAACCGATACCCGCTCGTGATCGACGGCCAGGCGGTCGAGGCTTCAGCTCAATTCGACGACCGAAGCCCGATCGACACGCGTATTGTGCTGGGCACCTTCCAACGGGCCGGCCGCGAGGAGGTCCGTCGTGCCATCGCCGCGGCCCGAAGGGCGTTTCCAGACTGGAGTGCGCGACCCTGGCGCGAGCGGGTGGCTCTGCTCAAGAAGGTGGCCGACGGCATTCGGGCGCGCCGTTGGGAGCTGTCGGCGCTCATGGGCTACGAGGCAGGCAAGAATCGGCTCGAGTGCGTTGGTGATGTCGAAGAATCGGCAGACCTGATCGAGTACTACTGCAATCAGGTCGAACAGCACGATGGCTTCACGACCAAACTCGGCACGCTCGGACCCAACGAAGAAAATTCCAGCGTCCTTCGACCATATGGCGTGTGGGCGGTCATCTCGCCGTTCAACTTCCCGCTGGCCCTCTCGGCCGGACCGTCCGGAGGTGCACTCGTGGCGGGCAACACCGTCGTGTTCAAGCCGGCCTCAGTGACGCCGCTCCTCGGCTACAAGCTAGCCGAGGTGATGGCCGACGTGGGCGTTCCACCAGGAGTCTTCAACTTCATCACCGGCTCTGGAGGAACGGCCGGCCAGGAGTTGATCGACAACCGGGACGTCGACGGCATCGTCTTCACGGGCTCCAAAGAAGTGGGCATGCGCATGATCGGCGACAACGCGACCAGGCCGGTCCCCCGCCCGCTCATCATCGAAATGGGCGGAAAGAACCCGGCGATCGTCATGAAGTCTGCGGATCTCGATAAAGCGAGTGACGGCGTGATGCGATCGGCTTTCGGGGCTCAGGGACAGAAGTGCTCGGCGTGTTCGCGCGTCTACGTCAGCCAAGAGGTTCGCGAGCAATTCGTCCGCCTTCTGGTGGAGAAGACGCAGAAGATCAAAGTGGGCAACCCGCTGCATCGCGATGTGTACATGGGGCCGGTCATCAATCAGGACGCGGTGAACGTGTTCGAGCGGGCTGTTGAGAAAGCGCAAACCGATGGCGGGAAGATTCTGATAGGCGGGAGGAGGCTCACTGATGGCGATTTCGCACACGGTTACTTCGTCGAACCCACCGTCATCGACGGCCTGCCTTCGGGTCACCCGCTGTTCGCCGAAGAGCTGTTTGTGCCGATCACGCTCATGGCCAATGTGATCGCCCTCGATGAGGCGATCGAGCTGGCCAACAACACGGAATACGGGCTGACGGCAGGCATCTTCTCGGAGGACGACCGAGAGATTGATCAATTCTTCAATCGGATCCAGGCGGGTGTTACGTATGTGAATCGACGCGCCGGCGCGACGACTGGCGCATGGCCCGGAATCAACTCGTTTGGCGGCTGGAAGGCCAGCGGATCGACCGGCCGTGGCACGGGAGGACCGTACTACGTGCAGCAGTTCATGAGGGAGCAATCGAGGGTGAGGATCCGTTGAGATTTGTCCGGCCGGCCTTCGAGCCGGGGGCGCCGTTGGAGGCGGCTCGCTACGGACGACCCGGTGTGGCTGGCATCGGTGTCTAACAGGTTGCTGCAAAAGTCAGCAACCTGAAGGAAGAAGTGAGAAGTTACAACTCGTCGAGGTGGTCATGAAGCGGCTGATGGCTGTGTTTGTAGGGTCGGTTGCTCTCGCGTCGACGTTGTCGGCACAGACCGGGGTGATTGTCGCGCAGCCCGACCCCGGCGGCGCGGGCGGTGTTGGGAGTGTCATCGGATTCGTGCAGGCGCCACTCCGCGACAACCAACAGGCCAAACCTGGCCCCGCGACACTCCGCGGGCGTGTGGTCGCGGCCGACAGTGGTCAGCCGCTTCGGAAGGCACAGGTTCGAATCATGTCGACCGTCGGCCCCGGGACCGGTCAATTTCCGGAGAATCGCCTCGCCACGACTGATGGCAGCGGCCGGTACGAATTCAAAGAGCTGCCCTCAGGACGCTATACCCTCACGGCCACGAAGGGGAGCTATGTCAGCTTGCAGTATGGGCAACTCCGGCCGTTCGAGCCCGGCAAGCCAGTCGAAATCCTCGACGGACAGACGATCGAGCGCATCGATTTCGCTCTGCCTCGCGGCGGTGTCATCACCGGACAAATTCGGGACGACGTGGGCGAGCCGATTGCCGACGTTCAAGTGTCCGCCATGCGGTATCAGTACACGCCGGCAGGACGCCGCCTCATGCCTTCGGGGCGTCAGGCCTTGACGAACGATATCGGCGAGTTCCGATTGTTCGCGCTCATGCCCGGCGAGTACTACGTCTCGGCCACGTTCCGCAATCAGATGTTCGATGCGATCACTGACGATCGATCCGGGTACGCACCGACCTATTACCCCGGCACAACCGATGTCGCCGGGGCTCAACGCGTCACAGTTGGCGTTGGGCAGACAGTCGCCGACGTCTCGATGGCACTCTCATCGACACGAACCGCGCGTGTGAGCGGAACGGCGGTCGATTCTCAGGGACGTCCCATGACGGGCATGGTCATGGCGCTCTCCCGGTTAGGCATGTTTGGCGGGCCGTTTGCCGTTACGCCGAACCGAATACGCGCGGACGGGTCGTTCACTATCAGTGGCCTCACACCAGGCGAATACACGTTGCAGGTACAGAGCCAAGGCCCCGGCGAGCCGACGGCAGAGTTTGCCGCGACCGACATCACGGTCGGCGAAAGCGATATCACCGGCGTTCGTCTGGCAGCCACGCTGCCGTCGAACGCTTCGGGACGCGTCGTCTTCACGGATTCGGCAGCCGCGCAGTCGCTGAGGCCCGCGGCGCTTCGCATCATGCCTTCGCCCGTGCAACTTGGCGGCATCGTGTTCGGTCCAGGGATGGGCGCCGGAACCATCAACGAGGATTGGACCTTCCAGGTAAAGCTGCGACCTGGGATGACGCGATTGAACGTCAGCGGTCCACCTCCCGGATGGGGCCTCAAGTCGATCCGATATCGCGGCAGCGATGTCACGGACGCCGGCATCGACGTGAAGCCCAACGAGGACATCGCCGACATCGAGGTCGAGCTGACGAACCGTGTGACGGAAGTGTCCGGGCTTGTCGCAACCAGCGGCGGCGCCCAGGTCAAGGACTACTGGGTCGTGGTCTTTGCCCGCGATCGCGAAAAGTGGCAGCCGTCATCCCGCTACGTCCGTTCGTCGCGTCCCGACCAAAGTGGACGATTCAAGATCTCCGGATTGCCGGCTGGGAATTACCTTGCGGTCGCCGTCGACTTCATCGAGCCGGGGCAGGCCACCGACCCTGAATTTCTTGATCGGCTGCAGAATCGGGGGATTAGCTTATCTCTCGGCGAAGGCGAAGCGAAGGCGCTGGACCTGAAGCTAACCCCACTGCCGTGATACTTGGGGTCAGACCCCGCTACGACCCATCACCGGGGTCTGACCCCATTGGTCGCAGAATTTGCCGCTGAAAATTGCATTTGTTTAAACGCCTGGGGCCTGTCACTGGTCTAACCGTGGCATGCGTAAGCGTCTCCTCAATGCCACGGCGGCGGCATGTTTGATTGCATCGACCAGCCTCCTCCATTCGATAGCCTCGACCGCAGCCTCGTTTCCGAATGACGACAGAGCCATCACGCACGTCCTGAACCGAATCGGGTTCGGACCACGTGAGGGCGACATCGCAAGAGTCCGGAAAATCGGGCTCCAGCGCTACATCGAGCAGCAGCTTCGTCCCGAACAAATCGCCGACGAGAACACTGACCGCCGGCTCGAAGGCCTGACGACGCTCGGTCTGAGCGCCGACGAAATCGCGCAACGCTTCGAGATTCCCGTCCTGCGGGCGCGTCGCGAACGGCGAATGCAACCGGAGAACGCGACGGCGCAGGATGGGCAGCCGAGGCCGGTGCCGGAAATGCAGCGCGCGAATCAACTCGTCGTGGAGTTGTCCGAACAGAAGCTGCTCCGTGCGATCTATAGCGAGCGCCAGCTTCAGGAAGTCCTCACGGACTTCTGGTTCAATCACTTCAACGTCGACGCGCGAAAGGGCCGCTCTCGGTTCATGTTGACCGTATACGAGCGCGACGCGATTCGCCCGCTCGTACTCGGATCATTCCGCGTCCTGCTGGGAGCGACCGCCAAAAGCCCTGCGATGCTGTTCTATCTCGATAACTGGATGAGCGCGGACCCGAACAGTCGACCTTTCGATCGTTCGGCAGCGGGCCGACGTTTCGGACGCGGCGGATTCGGCGGCGGCGCGCTCGTGCCGGGCGCGGCGAACGGTCAGGGCAATCGAGCGCCACGTGGTTTGAACGAAAACTACGGGCGGGAGCTCATGGAGCTTCACACCCTCGGCGTCGACGGAGGCTACACACAGAAGGACGTGACCGAGGTCGCGCGCGCCTTTACTGGTTGGACGATTGAGAATCCTCTTCGGGGCGGTGGCTTCAAGTTCGAGCCCCGCATCCACGATGATGGGGAAAAGGTCGTGCTAGGTGAACGCATCAAGGCCGGCGGGGGCCAACGTGATGGCGAGCAGGTGCTCGACATTCTCGCGCGGCATCCATCGACAGCCCACTTCATCGCCACCAAACTCGCCAGACGCTTCGTGAGTGATACACCGCCTGCGTCGCTCGTCGACCGTGCCGCGAAGCGATTTCGACAAACCGATGGCGACTTGCGTGACGTCATGCGCACGATACTCACGTCACCAGAGTTCCTCACGCCGGCGTCATACCGTGCGAAGGTGAAGACTCCGTTTGAATTTCTCGTCAGCGCGGTCCGAGTCACCGGAGTGGACGTGCAGGACGCACAGCCGCTCGTTCGCAGGATGCAACAGCTCGGGATGCCCCTGTATCAGTGCCAGCCGCCGACAGGCTACAAAGACACCGCTGACGCCTGGGTGAATGCCGGGGCGCTGGTCAACCGGATGAACACGGTTCTGGAGCTCGCCAGCGGTCAGCTCCGGGGCGTCTCAATCGATCATGCGGCGCCCCTCGACGCCGACGATCCATCATCCGATCTCGAACGCACAAGGGCGAGGCTGGTCGAAGCCACTCTGGGCGACGATGTCTCGGAAACGACGCGGAGCACGATCGCGAAAGCAGAAACCGTGGCCGAAATGGCAGCGCTCATACTTGGTTCCCCCGAGTTTCAACGACGATAGCCGGAAGCTGGAGGCTGAAGGCTGCTGAGCGCTGATAGCTGACAGCTACGTGGAGAAAGTCATGATTTCACGAAGGGTCTTTCTGAAGGATGGGGCGTTTGCGCTGGTCAGCGTTGGCTTCGCGCCGTCGTTTTTGGCGAGGACCGCGTTCGCCGAAGGACCATTGCCCGCCAAACAGCTCATTGCCATTTTCCAGCGTGGCGCCGTCGACGGCCTCAACGTCGTCGTGCCCTTCGGCGAGAGCGACTATTACCGGGCCAGGCCCAGCATCGCTATTGCACGACCCGGCTCGGGCAGCGACACGGCTGTCGATCTCGATGGCTTCTTCGGCCTCAACCCGCGCATGGCCCGGCTGAAACCGCTCTGGGACGCGAGGCAGCTCGCGATCGTCCATGCTTGCGGGTCGCCCGACGCGACACGATCCCATTTCGACGCGCAGGACTACATGGAGACAGCGACGCCAGGCGTGAAGAGTACTGGTGACGGGTGGATGAATCGCTATCTCCAAGCGCGACATCTGGAGTCGTCCACTCCCTTTCGGGCCGTCGCGCTGACCGAGCAGATTCCGCGGGCCCTGCAGGGCGCCTCGCCGGCGCTCGCTTTCAGCCAAATCGGTCGGTTCGGCATTCGCGCAGGGCAGGCAACCGAGATGGTTCATTCGTCCTTCGAGGCCTTGTACGCGTCGGCTGCCGATCGCGTGCTCAACGGTACCGGACGCGAAGCCTTTGATGCGATGAAGATGCTGAAGGCGACGGACCCGGCCAGATATCAACCGGACCACGGCGCCGAGTATCCTCGGAGTCCGTTCGGTCAGTCGCTCAAACAGATCGCTCAGTTGATCAAAGCGAAGGTCGGGGTCGAGGTGGCATTCGCCGATGTCGGTGGTTGGGATACCCATATCAACCAGGGCGCATCGCAGGGACAGCTTGCCGGCCGGCTCGACGACTTCTCTCGCGGCATCGCCGCGCTCACAACCGATCTTGGGGATCGGATGGCCGACACCATCGTCCTGACCATGTCAGAGTTCGGACGCGCCGTGAACGAGAACGGCAATCGAGGGACCGATCACGGGCACGGCAACGCGATGATGGTGATAGGGGGTGGCGTGCGCGGCGGCCAGATCTACGGCCGGTGGCCGGGATTGTCCCCCGACAGGCGTTTCGAAGGCCGCGACCTTGCAATCACGACCGATTTCCGAGACGTGTTTGCCGAGATCGTCGTTCGCCATCTCGGAGTGACCGACGCACGGCCCATATTCCCCGGTTACGCGATCAGTCGCTTCGAAATTCGTCGGGTCTTTTCGTTTGAGCAGCTTCTCGCAATGCAAAATGCATAATGCTGAACGCAGCTATGTCAGGCGCGTCCTTGCGTTGTGCAGTCTGCATTGTGCATTTCACGTTTTTCGTTTCTAGTCATAGAACGCCGGCGACTTTCTTCAATGTGGCATCCGCGACGATGTCATGCTGAATCCAGAGCGTCGCACGCCTCTCCTTGAGCAACGCCTCGACCTTTGCTTTAGACGCGCGCTCCTTCTCTGGCTCGCCGAGCGCCGCAAACGGTGTGAAATCCTCGAGAGTGCGCTCGGCCGGATAGTGGTACAGGTCGCCACTCAGCAATACTGCGCCCGTCTTACCGAGCTTCACGAGCAGGGACTGATGGCCTGGCGAATGGCCTGGAGTGGATACGATGACGACGGTGCCGTCACCGAAGACGTCGTGGTCTCCGTCCAGCAACGTCGCCTGGCTGTTCTTTAGTGCCGCGAACCGGGCGTTGACCGCCTCGGGACTCGGACTGTTGGCTACCGCGGGACGCGGCGCGGCGGAAAACATGGCCTCGCGCTCGGGCCTCTGGACGAGCCAAGTAGAGCCGCCATATTCATTGGAGTTGGCTGAATGATCGTAGTGATAGTGCGACAACGCCAGGTATGTGATGTTCGAGGGCTTGTAGCCGATTTCGGCCAACTGACTCCTCAGGGTTTTCCTGGCCGTCGCCCGAAAGACGGTGGTTTCGCCGCGGTCGATGAGATCATCGGGGATCACGCCAGTCTCCCAGAGCAGCGTCCCGCGAGGGTGCACGATCAAGTACGCGGTAACCGACATGTCGGTCGTTGTCACGCCGCGCTCGAGCAGCGGTGCGGGATTGCCACTCTTGAGCGTTCCACAATCGAAGACGTAGAGCTTCAAAGATGGCCCTGTGGTCTGGAACGCCGTGCTCATCAGCACGGCCAGGAACAGCAGGCCTTTGGTCATGGAGTGTCCTCCCAACTGGATGATGAAAAGACGCCGCAATGCAGAATGAACAATGCAGAATGTCACGACATCGGGCGTTCGGCATTGCCTCCGTTTTCATTGTGGCATTGTGCATTGAGACGGCGCTTTCTCGGCAGCCTCTTAAGCGAATTTAAGCTCAGAATATGATGCTCTTTGTGATTGACAGATCTCGTGCTGCCGCGATAATCAGCGCTTGAGTCTTGCCTCGTGGAACGGGTGGCGGTCCTTGCGCCAGTCAACGTCAACGCCCCGGGGCTGGACACCCGCGTATGCGGGAGGTGAGGTGAATATGAAGCGCACTCGCGTCGTCCTTCTGGTGGCTGCCGCTGCCTTGATTTTCGGCGGACTGCGTGCGTCGGCCCATCACTCGTTCGCAGCGGTGTTCGACGTGAATCAGCCCGTGACGGTGAAGGGGGTGCTCACCGAGGTGCGTTTGGAGAATCCCCATTCCTGGTTTTTCCTCGAAGTGAAGGACGCCGGGGGGAAGGTAGAGAAGTGGGGCTTCGAAGCAGGAACGCCCACCTCGATACTGCGAAGCGGGCTCAAGCCGGGCTTCGTGAAAACGGGGGATGAGGTGACGATTAAAGGGTGGCATGCCAGAGACGCTTCAGCGAACGCGGGCGCTGCGCGGGAGATCGTGCTGGCTGACGGGCGCGCGTTTGCAGTCGGACCGCAGATTGGGCCCAGTCGCTAGCAGCCCACGGGGAAGAACTTTCGCACTTTGGCTTTCTTGAATCGTGCTGTCAGGAGGCTTCATATGAAGCGCGCGTTGATTGCATTCATCGTAGCCTGCTCGGCCGCGGTCATCGTCGGCGCGGTCGGGTTCGGTTCGATAGTTGCCCAGACCGGCGCTCCAGCAGGAGCTTCAGCGGCAGCGACTCCGGCCGGACCCGTGCCACGAACCGCAGATGGTCGTCCGGACCTCTCCGGCGTCTGGTGGCCAGGTCGAGATCTGCAGATCCGACCTCTCGGCGAAACACCTCCAGCTGCGCGTGGCTCTGGACCGCCGCCGGGCGGCCCGAGACGTCAGACGTTTGCCGGCCTTTATCAGCCCTGGGCGCTCGAGAAAGCCAAGACGCTCGGCGACAAGGACGACCCAACCCTTCGATGCATTCCGACTGCGTTCGGCACGCTCAACGTGAGTCTCTATGACGTCGGCTTCGTCGGGCAAATCGTGCAGACTCCCAAGTTCGTCGTCATGCTGACCGAGACCTACCATGGCTTCCGGATCATTCCCATCGACGGGCGCAAGCACCGCGATGATGTCGCGCCTTCCTTCAAGGGCGACGCTGTCGGTCACTGGGAAGGCGACACCTTGGTCGTCGATCGAACGAACTTCACCGACGCGAACTGGATGAGTGCCGAGGGTATCGTCTCGTTCCATTCCGATGCGCTGCACATCGTCGAGCGCTATCGGCGTATCGACGCCAACACGATGGAAGTGGACGCGACCATTGAAGACCCGAAGGTACTGACCGGTCCGTGGAACGTGCCTACCCAGACCCTCAAGCTCGCGCCCTTCGATCAGATCATGGAAATCGGCTGCACCGGCGTCGAAACTGCTCCGCTGATGGAAGCAGCATCCAAACAGAACTACGGAAAGAAATAGCGGCGACGTATTTCGGCCACCGAGACACCGAGACACCGAGCGCCTCGATTCGACGGCCGCCGCCGCGCGGCGCATGCGACCGGCGTTCAGGCGTCGCAGGCGGTTTACGGGCGTCCACAGCTTGTGACTCGGTGACTCCGTGGCCCATTAAGGTTCGAGGCGGGCGTTGACTGTGATGTCCGCCTTGAACAATTTCGAAACAGGACATCCGGTCTCGGCGGCCTTGACCGCCGCGTCGAACTTCCCCTTGTCGGCACCAGGAACGCGAGCAACGAGGTCCAGATGGCTCTTGGTCACGCTGAAGGCGTCCCCTACTTTCTCGAGGGTTACCGTTGCTGTCGTAGCGAGCTTTTCAGCACGGAGCCCCGCATTCCCGAGCTGCGCTGAGAGCGCCATCGTGAAGCACCCGGCGTGTGCCGCGGCGAGCAGCTCCTCCGGATTCGTGCCCGCGCCTTGTTCGAACCGGGCACCGAATGAATATGGAGTGTCCCGAAGGGCGCCGCTGTTGGTCGAAAGCGTGCCCTTCCCGTCCTTCAACCCGCCTTCCCACACGGCCGAACCTTTTCGTTCCATGAACATCCTCCTCTAGGGAAATCGCATACACTACACCTCTGACGCTTGGTTCTTGCGCTCCGCCACCTGAGGTCACAAACGGCGATGAACGTGATCGGTACACATGGCTGACAAGGACGCCCGTGAGATCGGCGACGCCCTCGGAATGGTCGAAACACGTGGTTTGATTGGCATGATTGAGGCAGCCGACGCGATGGTGAAGGCCGCGAATGTCGTCTTCGTCGGCTGGCAAAAGGTCGACGCTGGACTTGTCACGGCAATCGTACGCGGTGACGTCGGGTCAGTGAAGGCAGCGACGGACGCCGGCGCCGCTGCCGCTCGCCGCGTCGGGGAGCTCGTCGGCGTCCATGTGATCCCGAGACCAGCCGACGATCTCGAAAAAATCTTCCCTATTCGATAAGAGCCGCCCGTCGACTCGAACGACATTCCTCAAGCTTTCTGTCTCCGCTTTCGTCTGACTTTTCCACCCAGCTCCCTCAACAGCCCTTCGTTTCCGATCACGAGCAACGGCTGCGTCGGCGCTCTGATCAGGTTGAAAAATTCGCCCGCTGCCGTACGGGCATAGATCTCATGGCCATCTGTCAGAAGCCGGACGACCCCGCCTTCTCCCGTCGCGTCGAAAAGTCGAGTACCAAACCGATCTTTGAGCACGCGGACGATGATCAGGAGCTGCTGCACCGAGAAGCCTCGCCGCCGGAGGTCGGCGAGCACGAGCAGCTCGAACAAGTCGATTGGCGTGTACCGTCGCTCGGTATAGCCACCTGCCGCGGTCTTCCGCGGCGGGATGGCTGGCGGCAGCAGGCCATCTGAGTCCCACACCTGCAGTTGCCTTGCAGTCAAACCCGTGATCGCCGCGACTTCGCGGGAGGTGTACGTCCGCTTCAAGCGCAATTTGTTAACCGACCTCCGGCCTTCGAGCGCGGACCTCATCGAGCCTCACACGAACGGCCTCGAGCGCATCGAGCGACTCCTTTTGGAGCTCGACCGCGGTTGGCCCTTCGACGTCACTCACAAAAGCGCTGCCGGCTATTGTCCGGTGATACGCGCGCTCGGCGGATTGAAGCGCTTCGAGCGCCGCTCGGTGCTCATTCTGCCACTCGAGCCATCGACTTAGACGGTCGACGGCCTCCGCCTCGGTCGCTCCGGTGCACTCAATGCCAAACGCTCGGCCCGTGTCTTCGCGTTCGGCGCGCGCGCTCCACTGATTGTCGCGTTCCGTCGCAATCAAGCGATAACGAGAGTCGCCGGCAATGACGTGCTTCACTTCACCGTCCATTGGCCGCTGCACCGCACCCTGAGTCCACCGGCAAGAACGGGCCGTCAGCTACAAATCCCCGAACCGCGCCGGGCTGACGGCGGCAAGGACAGGATCGAAGTCCTGACCCAGCACTGCGTCGACAACGAGTTGTGCCGTCAGCGGCGCCAACAAGACGCCGTTTCGAAAATGGCCCGTCGCATAGAAGAGATTCGGCATGACGCGCGACGGGCCGATAACGGGCAGACCGTCAGATGTGCCGGGCCGCAGCCCCACGCGTGCGCCCGAGAAGCCTGCGGTCCACGCCTCCGGCGTAATCTCGCACGCGGCTTCGAGGAGGTCGCGCACTCCTGCGACCGTAGCACGTTCATCGAAGCCGGCCTCCTCCACCGTAGCGCCCACCAACACAGTGCCGTCGCCCCACGGAACGAGGTAACACTTGGGACTCCAGACGACGCGTCGCAGGCGCGTTCCACGCCACGCCAGGTGCAGCAACTGACCACGCACTGGGCGAACCGGCACGCGGCCCTTGATGCCACGAATTTCGATGTCGCCGGACCAGCTTCCCGCTGCAAGAACGACCGTGCGTGCGCCAATCGAGCCGCTCTCCGTTTCAACCACCATATCTCCATTCACACACGTGATTCGCTTGACGCGACTTTGCTCGACGAGCCGAGCACCGTTGCGCATTGCGGCAGCCGCCGCCGCGCGGGTGAGTTCGCTGGCCCAGACGAACCCATGGGCCGTGATCAGAAGACCACCAAGCACATCGGTGGCCAACAAAGGCTCTTCGAGACGAATGTTCCGCTCATCGACGAGCTCGGCGCGAACGCCGTGACGCAGCAGCACCTCGGCGGTCGACTGGAGTGCGCGGAAGTCCGCCTCGTCAGTCGCTACTTGCAAAGTCCCAGTGCGCTGGTAGGGCACAGCGATCCCGCTTTCGGACGAGACGCGCTCAACGAATTCATCGAACAGGTCGAGACTTCTGACCGCCAGAGTCAGCAAAGGACTTTCTTCGCGTACCTCGACGTACGGCGCTAAGACACCCGCCGATGCCTGCGTGGCGCCCATGCCAATCATTCGCTCGTCCACCACTTTGACCGAAGCGCCTCGCCGGGCGAACTCCTGGGCGATGGCGCAACCGACAATGCCGGCGCCGACGACGAGGACGTCCGCGTGAGGAGCAGCCATGGAATTGACGCAGCACTCTACAACTTACAATCGACACATTGACAAGATCCGTGCGCGTCGGCATGGTAGGCACCGCTGCCATCGAAAACCGAGGGCATGCCGCATCTTGAGTCCTGATGCTCTCGTGGTAGGACACTTCTCACGCGAAGGGGACATTGGGCGGACCAGGCGTTTTCTAGTAAACTATCGATTTCAAAGGGGTTGGTGGGCATCGGTTCACGTCGGTTCAGGTACAGTGCTTGCGTCAGGGGTCGGAGAGTTGAAGGAGACCTTTGCAATGCAGTCCAATCGCCTCGCTTTCGCCGCACTCGCCGTCGCCTGTATTGGGGCGGCAGCTACTGCGGGCTACCTCACCACGCGGCTGAGTGCCCCACCCGTCGCGGCAGTGGCCAACGGCGAACCGGCGATTTCTTCTTCCTCAACCTCGAGCGCTCCGCAGGACGCCAAGGCTCCGGTCGTCGAGAAAGCTCCAAATCGCGCTGTGGCCGCACCGGTCACGACATCGACGTCTACCGAATCATCGGCGGTCAAGCGCGCCGAACCGGCCGCACTTCCGGCACGTACAGCCGTTCCAGCATCGGCCCAGGTTCCCGTTGCTCCGCCGAAGGCCGAGCCGCTTCCAGCGCTCGAACGTACGTTGCCGACCGGCGCCGCGAACACTCACGCTTCGTCTGAACCGAGCTCAACGTCCAACCCTGTTCCATGGTTCGAGGCAAACTCACAGGCGCCTCGGCCTGAAGACCGCCCAGTTCAGGAAAGCCCCCGTTTGGAGCCACCTCAGCCGGCATTCGAGGACCTCGTCGTCGAGCCGGAATCTGTGATCGGGCTTCAGGCCGACATGTCAGTGACAAGCGACCGCGCCAGGGTCGAAGATCGCGTTGACGCACGCGTCACACGCGACGTGCGAGTCCGCGAGATGGTCGCGATCCCAGCCGGCACACGTGCCATCGGCTCCGTCACGCTGGTAGAGCGCGGGGGGAAGTTCAAGGAGCGCGCACGACTTGGGATTCGGTTCCATAGTCTGGTGATGGCCGACGGCACCCGACTCCCGATTACGACTGACACAATCTATCGCGACGGCGATGCGCCCAGCAATGGAAGCGCGGCGAAGATTGGGGGAGCTGCAGTTGTCGGCACCATCCTCGGCGCGATTGTCGGCGGTGGCAAGGGTGCCGCGATCGGAGCAACCGCCGGCGCGGCTGCCGGCGCCGGAACAGTAATGGCCGGCGATCGCAGCACGGCAGAGCTTCGTTCCGGCGAACCCGTCACCGTCCGCCTTCTCGTCCCTGTGACGGTGACAATCGAGAAATAGCGTTCCGTCTCAGAAGCCTGGGACTATGATGGTGCTCCCAGGGGGAAGTCCATCATGCGAAGCTTCTCATTCGCTATCGTTGTCGCCGCAATCGGCTCGGCCTCGATACTGACCGCCGGACAGGTCACGAAGGAAACCGTGGCGGGGATCACCAACCTCGCCCGACTCGAAACAACAGTCGCATGCGCCGGTGCGGTCAAGGTGGAAGCCGTTCCGGAAATCAAGAAAATGGGTTTCGCGTCGATCATCAACCTGCGCCAGGCCAGCGAGCCGGGCGCCGATATCGACGCCGAGGCGGCTGCGGCGAAGACTGCCGGCATCCGCTTCTACCACATTCCTTTCAACGGACAGTCGCCCGATCCCGCCGTCGCAGACCGATTCCTCGAGGCGATCACCACCAAAGGCAGCGAGCCAGCATTCATCCATTGCGCAGGCGGCAATCGGGCAGCCGCGATGTGGCTTGTGAAACGGCTGGCTGTCGATCGCTGGGAAGCTGACCGTGCAATCACCGAAGCGTCAGCGCTGGGGTTGACCAGTCCTGTCTTGAAGCAATTCGCGCTCGACTACGCCCAAACCCATAAGCGTTAGCCGTTCCGACAATGGACCCGGTGGCCTTTCGCAGGCACGGCCACGAACTGGTCGAGTGGATAGCGGGCTATCTCGAGCATCCCGAGCGGTATCCTGTTCTCGCCCGCGTCAAGCCGGGCGACATCGCGTCGGCGCTGCCCTTCGAGGCGCCCGAGGAGGGCGAATCGTTCGACACGATCATGGCCGACTTCGAGCGTGTGCTCGTCCCCGGGCTGACGCATTGGAATCACCCTGGCTTCTTTGCGTATTTCGCCACAACCGCCAGCGGCCCGGGCGTGCTCGCCGACTTCCTCTCGTCCGCCCTCAATCAACAAGCGATGCTGTGGCGGACGTCCCCCGCCGCGACCGAGCTCGAGACCGTTTCATTGGGCTGGTTACGGCGCCTGCTTGGCTTACCCGCCTCGTTCGAAGGCGTCATCTACGATACGGCGTCGATTGGCAGCTTGCACGCGCTCGCCGCGGCTCGACAGGCCGGAGTTGTTGACGTTCGCAGCAGGGGCCTTGCCGGCAGGAACGATGTGCCACGGCTCCGCGTGTATTGTTCCGAGCAGGCCCACTCGTCAATCGACAAGGCCGTTATCGCGATCGGCCTCGGACAGGACTCCCTTCGAAAGATTCCGGTCGACGCTGCCTTCAGGCTCGATGTCGGAATGTTGGCCGATTCGATTGCCGACGACCGGCGAGACGGCATCTGTCCAATCGCCGTGGTCGCCACGGTCGGCACGACCTCCACGACCAGCGTCGATCCCGTCGCCAGCATCGCAGACCTCTGCGAGCAAGAACGGCTGTGGCTGCACGTGGACGCGGCCTATGCGGGCATCGCAGCCATGGTGCCCTCGCACGCTCACGTGCTTGACGGCGCCCATCGTGCCGACTCACTCATTGTCAACCCCCACAAATGGCTGTTCACGCCGTTCGACCTGAGCGCGTTCTACTGCCGCCGCATGGACGTCGTGCGCGAGACTTTCTCGTTGACGCCGGAGTATCTGAAAACAACGGATGGCGACCGAGCGCGGAATCTGATGGACACCGGCGTCCAGCTCGGCCGCCGGTTTCGTGCGCTGAAGCTCTGGATGGTCTTGCGCTCGCTGGGAACGCGAACGATTCGTGACCGCGTGAGCCGTCATCTACAACTCGCTCAATTGCTGGCTACCTGGATCGACGAACATCCGGACTTCGAACGGATGGCGCCGGTCCCCTTCAGCGTAGTCTGTTTTCGATGGCGGCCAGCGACGCGTTCTCTGTCGGACGCTGAGTTGAACGCGGCCAACGAACGCCTGATCGATTCGGTGAATAGTACAGGAGAGGTGTTTCTGTCGAGCACTCGGCTCGACGGCCGTGTCGCGCTTCGTGTCGCGATCGGACATTTCGAGACGCAGGAACGGCACGTGTGGCGGGCCTGGCAGTTGCTGCAGGAACATGCCGATTCCAGCTAGTCCTTCGGCTGCCAGACACCTGGGAACTTTTCGGGCCGCCAAACTGAATATGTGATGCGGGCGTCCAAGCCTGCACCACATGCCGGAGACAACAGACCAGCGAGACGACGAGCTAGTCGATCGAATCGCCCGCGGCGACCGGGAAGCCTTTGCACAGTTGTACCAGCGATATCGGTCTGAGCTGTATCGATTCGCCTTGCACACATGTGGATCGGCGGCTTCTGCAGAAGACGTGGTGCAGGACGCATTCATGGCCGTCATCCAGTCCGCTTCGCGCTATCAGCCGGGGCGATCGGGGGTCCTGCCGTGGCTGCTGGGCATCGCGCGTAATCACGCGCGGCGCTGTCGGAGCGATCGGAAATCCGTGCCGCTGCCCGACGAGGCGCAGAGCCACCAGTCGCTAGTCGTCGACGCAGATCCCCTGGCCGAGGTCACGCGCCAGGAGCACGTGACGGTACTGAGGCGTGCGCTTCTCGAGCTCCCGGTCAGGTATCGCGAGGTCGTCGTGCTCTGTGACCTTCACGAGCTCACATATGCTGACGCTTCGGCTGCCTTGGGCTGCGCCGTGGGGACGGTGCGCTCGCGACTTCATCGCGGACGGGCATTGCTCGCAAAGCGTCTCGGGCACTCTGGGCAGGAAGTGATCTGTCGAATGCCGGCCACGAGGCCAATTTTATGAGCTGCAACCAACTCAAGCCGGATGTGATCGATCTGGCCCGCGGCGCAAGCCTGGATTCAGCTCGCGCGGCCGAGGTCTCGCGCCACGTGACGACGTGTCCAACCTGCGCCGCACTCAACGACAAAGAGCGTGCGCTATCGGCCGTCCTACGTCGACTGGCAGGCACTACGGTTGTGCCGCCGCCGAATGTCGAGTCGGAACGATGGCTGCTGGCGAAGTTCGACGAGAACTCCGCCAATCACACGCATGGAGGGCGTGCGATGTGGCGGCCATTCGCAGCGGCGGCAATCGTCTGCTTCGCCGTCGGCATGTGGACGCTGATGAGGCCCACGTCGAGTCCATCGAGTGAGACGGAGCCGATGGCGAACGTATCCGAGAAACCGGTGCTCGCAACCTCGCCATCCGACGAGGGAGTGCTCCCGGAGCCGCGGGAGCGTGCTGGTCCGGTTCGTCGAAGGTCGCCAAGTATCCGTCGGCAGCTATCGACAAACGCTTCAAGCGATTTCGTACCCTGGCCAGGCGCCGCCGCTCGACCACCATTCGAGAGCGGGGAGTTGGTTCGAATCGATTTGCCGGCTTCGGTGCTGCATTCACTCGGGTTGTGGTCGCCGGCGGCACCCGACGCCGTCGTGCAGGCGGACGTCGTCATTGGTCAGGACGGCTACGCGCGTGCCGTCCGCCTCGCGCAGTAACGCTTAACGAAGATGAGGAGTCAGCCATGAGGAACCGTGCGACGCACGTCGACCTACCAAGGCCGCGGAAGCTCTGCCTTACGGCCGTCCTTCTGCTTGGCTCTGCGGCAATCGCGATTCCGGCATCCGCGCAGCCAATCACACATCCGACCGGCATGGCCGTGCGCGTTCCTCTCGAATCCAAAGTCGTCAAAGGCGCTCCCTACACTGCCGAAATCATCATTGAGAACGCGCAAAGCCTCGCTGACGGCAATCGGATCGTCGAGCGAACCACCGGCAAGGTCTATCGGGACAGCGAAGGTCGCGTGCGACGGGAAGACGGCATGGGCGCGAGCAAGACAACCGTTGTTTCAATCACCGACCCTGCCGCCGGAGTGTCTTTTTCACTATTTCCGGCAAGAAGAGTCGCCCTTCAGACTCCGGCGCCAACGGTCGGGACCATGAGGACGTTCAACCTTGCCGTTCCCGCGCCGGCCCCCGACCCAACCCACGAAACGTTGCGGTTTCAATGGGAAGGTTCGGCGGCCCCAATCGCCTTCGAGGCGGCGCAAGTGGCCCATGGCGTCATGTTGCACGGTCGTCTCGGACCGCATTACGAGGGAGGACAGGTGACGACGGAAACCCTTGCGGGCCGACTTGTCGAAGGAGTTTGGACACAGGGTACGCGGCGGACAACCATCATCGAAGCGGGGGCCATCGGCAATGAGCGGCCCATCTCAATCGTCTCAGAGGAATGGTTTTCGCCAGAACTGCAGGTGCTTGTAGCCACCGAGCACTCGGATCCACGGGCCGGCACCTCGACATACCGGCTTGCCAACATTCAGCGGACCGAGCCGGACCGTTCGTTCTTTGAGGTTCCGGTTGACTATACGATCCGGGAAAGTGGAGTCGGAAGAATCGAACGCCCGCGAGGAGAGAGGTAGGTGACGAACTCGAGAAATTCTGGCCTTGGAGCGGCTTCATAGTACGCCGCTCCATGAAGTTTCTGCTTCAGACAAGATTTGTCACGATTGCGTTTCCTATCTTCTTCGCGAAATTCGAGCAATCTACAAAAACCTCATCTCGTTGGCAGATTTTTTTCTGTACCGCTCGGCCCGACGGAGCGTTTCCCGCCCGGCTGTATGACTAAGCCCCGCCAGGAATGAGGACAATTACCCTATATCGCTCTGACATATATCGCCGTTTCGAAGTTCCGCCATTCGTCTGGTCAACATGTTGCAGGCGCGCTCGCCCTAAGCCCAAGAGATGTCGAAAGCCGTTGGTACATCGTCATGAGAGAGTTCGAGAGTGTGTCTCTGATTGCGGTTAGTCGAATCATGCGAGAGCTGCAGGCCGAGGTCGAACGAATTGCTCTTGCAGACGCAAAGGTATTGATTACGGGTGAAAGCGGCGTTGGAAAAGAGGTGGTGGCCCGCCAGATCCACGCGCGCAGTCCCCGCGCAACTCATGCCTTTACACCGATCAACTGTGCCGGTATCCCCGAAACCCTGCTCGAAGCGGAGCTCTTTGGCCACGTTAGAGGCAGCTTCAGCGGTGCCTTTCGAGACAAGCCAGGCAGGCTCGAGATTGCGAGCGGAGGGACGATATTCCTGGACGAAGTCGGAGAAATGAGCCTTCGGATGCAGGGCTTGCTCCTACGGTTCTTGGAAACGGGCGAAATCCAAAAAGTCGGTGCCGAGCGTGAGAGTATTGTCGGAAACGTTCGAGTCATCGCTGCGACCAATTGTGACCTGCGCGATCGCATAGCGCACGGGCATTTTCGAGAAGACCTCTACTATCGGTTGAATGTCATTCAGCTCAGTGTGCCGCCGCTCCGAAACCGCCGCGAAGATATCCAGCCTCTTATCGAGCATTTCCTTCGGAGAAGGGCGAGACGCATTCCGAAAAACGATGGCGGCTTCGACCTGAGGGTGATGGAGATTTCACCAGAAGCAGCCGCCGTGCTGGTTGAATACCCCTGGCCTGGCAACGTCCGCCAGCTCGAAAATGCGGTCGAGCGACTGGTCGTAAACGCCAATAGCGATACCATCGAAGTGGCCGATCTGCCACCCGAGATCCTTGGTCACAGCTCGGTCCAACTCGGTCACTGGAAGGAGCGCCGGCGGACAGTCGCAGACGAACTGTTCAAACGGCTTGTTACTGATCGCAAGCCATTCTGGGTGTCCGTGTACCCGATGTACATGAATAGGGAGATCACGCGAAAAGACGTGCGTGCCCTCCTACACAAGGCACTCGAAGAGGCTCGGGGCAACTATACGATCGTGCTGCGGCTCTTCAATATGGAGCCCAAGGATTACAAGCGCTTCCTGAACTTCCTTAGGAAACACGACTGCCGACTGCCCTTCAAGGATTATCGACGCGCCAGTTGAAGACCGCTCCGAGTTGAGACCCGATCCAGGATTACGCCGAGGTCTTCTCGGAATCCGCTCTGGCCGGACGGGGCTTGATCCGCTCCAACACGATAATTGTTCGCGGCCGCAGGGCCACTCCATCAGATCGGCGGGCACTGCGAAGCACTTCTGCAAGCGCTTCGAGTGTCGATCGTTCGTCCTCAGTGATCGTCGAATCGGTGAGCAAATCACCGATTCGCAGTTCGAGCTCCGCGATCGTCAACCGCTCTCCGAACGAAATCAGGGCCCTTCCATCCGGGAGCGGAACCAGTTCCACCCCGATGCGCCGTTCGATCGAACGAACCGAGGGCACCGTGATGACGGCCCGGTCCCCGTAGCTCGTGAGTTCCGCGGTCGGCTGCAGGGCAACCGGCGCCGAGGTTTGAGTGACTCGAACGATCGCCCGGCTCAGGTCGGGGTCGATTGCTCGAAGCGCGGCGATGACGTCGTCCGGTAAGGTTAGAGTGACCGGACGGGATGGCCGGCTGAACTTCTTCGGGCGTCCGCGGCGGCGGGCAACTGATTCAAGCGGCATTTTGAAGCATCGAGAACGCTGTCTGGCATCAATGCAATCCGCGTTAACCTGGCAGATTGCCGTAGTTTCGCGCCAAACCTCGGCTGTACGTTGATGCCATGGCACATGGCGCCGCAGATCGCTCTGGTTGTGAGGTCGCTTCCCTGTCTGCGCCTGACTATTTTCTCTCAGAAAATACCAGACGTCTGCATCGAATTTCTGCGCGCCCCAAGCTGAGCTGTGCCTCTTGCGGGGTCCGACCGGCTACGAGAGTCTCCAGATTTCTCTCCACGTATCGCCCTCGTCCTCGGTCTCGAGCGCGACCATGCCATGCTGTGGGAAATCTGACAGTTCGTCGGGCTGACCGGTGAGCAAGAGCGCCAGCAGTCGAGGCAGATGCAGGAAGTGGCCGGCGATCAGGATCTCGCGTTTTTCGCCACGCAGCCGGTCGCGCAGCCGCCACGGGGGATCGTCCGGCTGAAGATCCGGCGTGGCGGCGAATTCGGCCAGCGCGTTGCAGGCCCGCCAGAAAGCGTGCGCCGTCTGGCGCGCTCGAAGCTTGCCGCTGTGCCAGACGACGGCAGGTCGTACGCCACGGGCCGCCGCTTGATCCGCAAGTCGCGCTGCGCGCGCTTCGCCAATCGCCGACAGCGGCCGGCGTGAGTCAATCTCAGGACCGACCGCTTCGGCGTGGTGAACGAGAAAAAGTCTCAGCCTTTCCCCTTTAGTCCCACGTAGTCCTTCTCGCCGGCGGGAATACGAAGCGTCAATCGATTCTCCTGGGGTGGGAGGGGACAGGTCGTAAACGGATTGAACGCGCACGGCGGATTGTAGGCCTGGTTGAAATCGAGAACGGTCGTACCGTCGCTCCGAAGATCCGAGTACAGGAATCTGGCGGTCTCGTACGTCTCCTTGCCACTCGTCCCATCTCGAAAAACAAAGAAGAACCGCCCAGGTCTGGTCGTCATCGGGCGCATCCGGACCGTTTGTCCGTCCAGTGTGAACTCGACCAGACCTTCAGTCGTGTAGACGGCGTCGTCCCCCAACTGATTCGGAATGTGGACCTGCTGGGGCGTCGCCGCTTTGATGAACCGGGCTGTCACTCGATACTTCTCGTCGATCGGAAACCACTGGAACCCGGTGAACGAACGCGCAACCTCGCCATGATCGTCACGCATGCGGATCGTGCGTCGGTCTCCGCTGAGATGAACCCACAGCGAGATGCCGGCCACCTCGACCTCGTCCGGTCCACCTTTTTCCTCGTCGTGCTTCAACGCGACGGCACCGCCGAGTGGACGGCCCTTGATCGTGACTTTGGCGCCCGTCTGCGGTTCGAAACGCACGACCGGACCCGCCAACACGAACCGTCCGATCAGAGACGGGACCGAGCTTGGGAGCACGATGTCATTGGACGAAGCGCTGCCGGCGCTATTGGGGCCCTCCTTCAGCGCGAACAACCCCGCCAGACCCACGTATTCCCGTCGGTAGTCGGCTTCGTGCTTCGCGCGCCACTTTTCGACTTCCTGACGGTGCGAGGCGTCGGGTACGGCCGCGAGCCCAGCCACCATCAATCCGCAGGCACCCAGCGTGATCGCAAGCGCTCCAAGAGTCATGACTCCCTCTCAAACGAGGCTGAGAACCTTCGAGGTCAATGCAGAATGCAAAATGCAGAGAGCCTCCAGAATCTTAGGAAATCAGCGCCTCAGCCTTCTGCATTTCGCACTAAGCATTTCAGGTTGCTGATGTTTTTCAACAACCTGCTCACTAATGGCATGCTAGTCCGCGACATGCACGTGGTCAACAGGCCCTCGCGATTCGAAAAGGCTCCGCTCGGCGGGTGGCTCCAGGTGCTGTCCCGGCTGATGATTCTCTGGCATCCAATCTTCGTCGCGCTAATGATCTCGCCACTGCTCGACTCATTGTCCATACGCAGCCGATCGGTCACCGTGATTCTCCTGGCTCGCATGCTCGTCACGGGTGTTGGAATCGCAGCCGGTCTAGCCTTGCGCGGACGTCACGCAGGAGCTGTGGGCCTGGCGAAAGTGTCGCTGGCGATGTCGGCCGCAACCGACATGTTCATCTACTTCACGCCATCGTTTCCCAGCAACCGCGCGCCGGGTGAGACACCGCTCTGGGTCGTTGGAACCCTGATGTACTACGGTGGCTGGATCCTGTATCTCATGCGTTCGACACGCGTACGCGAGACCTTCGGCCAGCATCAAGTCTGACGAGACTTCAAGCGTCGTCCTTGCCCTTCATTCTTTGAGCTGCGACTCTCGCTTCGCGCGAAATTCCGTGCCGGGCCGCCATTCCGGATATCTGTCGGCCTGCGCGACCCGATAGGCCAGCGCCAGAAAGACCTTGAGATCCTCGCGGGTGCCTGAGAGATCCCAGTCGGAAGTGACGACGTCCGAAGGCTGGTGATAGTGGCGCGCCGTCCATTCGGATTGGACCTGTTCCGCGTACTCCTTGGGTTTGCCAACGTAGTCGGTGTTCGAATTTGAATGGACGTTGAGAGCCGGCACGCCTTGTTTGGCGAAGTTGAAGTGATCCGAGCGGTAGTAGAAGCCCTTTTCCGGCTCGGCGTCCCCGTGCACGACGCGTCCCTGCTCTCCAGCGGCGTCGCGGGCGTAGTCGTCGAGTTCGGAGAGGCCGTAGCCGACGAGGGTCATGTCTTTCGTACGCCCGTGGACGTTCCAACTATCCATGTTGATGTTGGCAACGGTTTTGGCGAGCGGGTAGATCGGCGTCACGGAGTGGTCCTGCGATCCAAGCAGCCCTTGTTCCTCGGCTGTGACCGCGAGAAACAGGATTGAGCGCCTGGGCGGCACGGGCAACTTCGTAAATGCCCGCGCGAGCTCGATCAGCGATCCACAACCGAGGGCGTTGTCCTGAGCGCCGTGGAAAATGCCTTCCGGACCTTTGCCCAAATGGTCCCAATGGGCCGTGTAGACGACGTATTCGTCCTTTCGCGCGGTGTCGCTGCCTTCGAGCCTCGCCAATACGTTCTGCGAATCGACGGTACGAAGCGTGTTGCGGATCGAGATCGAAGCGGCCACTCCCAACGGCACCGGCTTGAACTCGCGAGTGGCCGCCGCTTTCTTCAGCGCATCGAAGTCCTGTCCCGCCATCGCCATCAGGTTCCTGCCTTGCTCGGTCGAGATCCAGCCCTCGATCGACGCACGACCCATGTTCTTGTCCGGCGTGACGAGATCGAATTGCTCGCCGGTTCGGCTCTGCCAAACCGAGAAGGGATAGCCGGCCGGACCTGTCTCGTGAATGATCAGGGCGCCGGCAGCGCCCTTCTCCGCGGCAATCTCGTACTTGTAGGTCCAGCGGCCGTAATAGGTCATCGCCTTTCCACCGAATACCTTCGGATCGAGATCTGCCGAATTCGCGGGGTCTGAGACTGGGGGATCGTTGATGAGCATGACCAGGGTCTTCCCCTTGACGTCCACGCCCTTGAAGTCGTCCCAATCGAACTCGGGAGCGACGGCACCGTACCCGACGAAGACGAGCTCCGAGTTGTCGAGACGCACAAGCGGTGCGACCCGCTTGGTGAAGGCGACGAAGTCATCTTTCCATTTGAGGCGCCGCTGCTCGGCGCCTTTCCTGAAGATCATCGGGGCCGCCTCGGGCGTGATGCCGACGAGCGGCACCCTCTGAACATAGCTGTCGTCGGTGTTGCCTGGCTTGAGCCCGATCGCCTTGAACTGATCGACCAGATACTTGACCGTCAGCTCTTCTCCTTTGGTTCCTGGCAATCGTCCCTCGAACTCGTCGGACGACAACACCTTCGTATGGGCCAGTACGGCCTCCATGTCGACGTCGGGAAGCTGGCCGATCGGCAGGTGCGCGGGCGATGACCGCGAGCTTGCCGCCCCGGGCTCCGGGTACTTTGGCACCGGAACAGGCAGCCGCCGCCATCAACACGACCGGCATGAACAGATGCAATCTCATTCGATGATTATGCTGCGCCGGCCCGCGGTCCGTCGACTACCTCAGGCGGCGTCGCCTCCCATGCTACGATTCAGATTTCGCGTCCCTTGCCGTCCGATCTGCCTATAGCGATTGTCGGATCCGGCGCTATCGCCCAGGCGCTGGGTCGGCTGTTCTGGCTTCGCGGCGAGCCAGTGGTTGCGCTCGCCAGCCGGACCAGGCTCAACGCGGAGCGCGCCGCGGCATTCATTGGACCGACGGTAGAGGTGGCGACGTGGGCCGAGTTGCCGCGCCTGGCCAATCGGGTATTGATCGCGGTCTCGGACGAGGCAATCGAGACCGTCGCGCAAACGCTCGCCGCAGCGGGAATGTCCTCCGGCGCGGCCTTACACACGTGTGGCGCGAAAGGCCCTGACGCGCTTGCGCCGCTGAGAGCCGCGGGCGTTGGCTGCGGGATGTTCCACCCGCTGCAGACTGTGGCGTCGGCCGATCACGGAGTGAAAAATCTCGAAGGGGTTGCCGTCGGCGTCGCCGGCGACCACGCGGCGCTCGAGTGGGCCCACCAGTTGGTCAAGGTATTGAGAGGCCGTCCGCTCTCAATCGACGCCGACCGTTTGGGCGACTACCATGCGGGTGCCGTCCTGGCCAGCAACGCGCTAGTCGCCGTCGTCGATGCGGCAGTCACGCTGTTGACGCGGGCTGGAATTGAGGAACCCGTGGCGCTGCAAGCGCTTGAACCACTCGCCCGTACGAGCCTCGAGAATGCGTTCCGCATGGGACCCCGGCGGGCCCTCACAGGGCCCATCGCGCGGGGTGATCTCGCCACCATTGCCACCCATCTGGAGGCGCTCGCTGAGGCGCCTCGCGGCATCGACGCCCTGTATCGGGCGGCATCCGACCGCCTCTTGGAGATCAGCCGAGAGCGCGGCCTTCCGGAGTCGACCATCCGGGCCCTTCACGCGATGATTGAAGGGCCGAGACGTGGAGAACACCAATGACCCCCAACCGGGTTCGGACAACGGATTTCAAGAAGATGAAGCAGCGTGGCGAAAAGATCACCATGCTCACCGCGTACGACGCGACGATGGCGCGCCTGCTCGATCGAGCAGGCATCGACGCCTTGCTCGTCGGCGATTCGCTCGGCATCGTCATCATGGGCGAGGACAGCACGCTGCCAGTGACGCTCGAAGCGATGATCCATCACACGCGAGCCGTGAGGCGAGGCGTCGAGCGTGCTCTCGTTGTGGCGGATATGCCGTTTCTCACGTACCAGGTGAGCGTTCCCGAGGCGCTGCGCAACGCGGGCCGACTGATTCAGGAGGGAGCCGGCGCGGTGAAGGTAGAAGGCGGTCGCGCGGTGATCGACGTCGTCGCTCGCCTCGTGGATATCGGCATTCCGGTGATGGGGCACTTAGGACTGCTTCCACAGTCGGTGCACCAGGTCGGCGGCTATGTCAAACGCGGCACCGACTCGGCCGGCCGCGACGCCATACTGACGGATGCTTCCGCTCTCGAACGCGCCGGCGCGTTTGCGATCGTGCTGGAAATGGTTCCCTCGGAACTCGCGCGAGCCGTCTCGTCACAAGTGGGAATTCCCACCATCGGCATCGGCGCGGGTCCCGAGTGCGACGGTCAGGTACTCGTGAGTTACGACATGTTGGGTCTCTTCGACCGATTCGTACCATCATTCGTGAAGCAGTACGCGCACTTGGCGGACACGATTGTTTCTGCTGCGCACGCATACGCGGACGACGTCCACTCGGGTCGCTACCCGCTCCAACCAGCATCGGTCGGCGGCACGCCTCGTGCCTGAGATGGCCGTCGAGCTGATCGACTCGATTGCTGCGTTCCGTCTGCGGCGCTCCGATATTCGGCGACCCGGCTCGACTCTTGGTCTCGTGCCGACGATGGGAGCGCTGCACGCGGGGCACTCACGGCTGATCGAGCAGGGCCGTCGAGATTGCCAGTTCGTTGCAGTCAGCATCTTCGTGAATCCGTTGCAGTTCGACCGGGCGGAAGATCTGCAGCGCTACCCTCGGTCGACGGAGGCAGACCTCGCTCTGTGCGATCGACTCGGCGTCGATTTCGTGTTTGCCCCATCCGCTTACGACATGTATCCGAGCGGACCATACTGCACAGTGGTCGTCCGCCGACTTGCGGACCATCTGTGCGGACGGTACCGCCCCGGCCACTTCAACGGCGTGGCGACCGTCGTGTTGAAGCTTTTTCAGATCGTTCAGCCGGACACTGCCTACTTCGGCGAGAAGGATGCCCAGCAGCTTGCCATCATCCGCCGCCTCGTGGCCGACTTCAACGTACCGGTACAGATTGTCGGAGTGGAGACGGTCCGCGAGCCTGACGGCTTGGCCCTAAGCTCGCGGAACCGGCTGCTCGACCCGGCCGAACGCAAGTCCGCAGTTGCACTGTATCGAGCGCTACGCGAAGCAGATCGCCAGATTTCGGCGGGAGTCAGCGATGTGAGTCTGGTGAAATCGAGCGCAGTCGGACAAGTGCCCGATGACCCCTCGCTCCGCCTGGAATATCTCGAAGTGGTGGATCCGACCGACATGCAGCCGGTAGAGCGGATCACTGCGCCAGTCCGGGTCGCCGGTGCCCTTTGGGTCGGCTCGACCCGGCTAATCGACAATCTCGCCAGCAACCCTCCCAAGAGCCGCGAGATCGCCACGGAATAGCTTCACGCCTTGAACTTCATGGCCGAGCGATGCGTCTACGAGGCTATGTTCAAGGAAGTTCGCCACGCCTTCCGGATGCTCACCCGCACCCCTGGCTTCACAGTGGTCGCAGCCCTCTCAGTGGCGCTCGGCATTGGCATCAACAGTGCCCTCTTCAGCTTCCACGATGCGATACTCCTGCGTCCTCTTCCAGTGCGTGATCCCCGCGCGGTCGTGACGGTGAACGCGCCGAGTCCCAACGAACCCGCGGTAAGCCTATCCTACCCGAACTACCGAGATCTGCGGGACCAATCCCAATCGTTCGACGGTCTGGTCGCCTATCAGTTGTCCAGTTTCAGCTTTGGCCGGTCGCGCGAAGCCGTCCGCGAGATGCGCCTGGGCATGATGGTGAGCGACAACTTCTTCGATGTGCTCGGCATTCAGCCCGCGATCGGACGGCGCTTCGCGCCAGCGGAGGGACAGGTGCCGGGCCGTGATGCCGTGGTCGTGCTCGGGTACGACTTCTGGAGGAACGCGCTCGCCGGCGACGCCTCGATACTCAATGGGGTCGTCCTGATCAATGACGTCGAGTTCGCCGTGATTGGCGTGACACCGGCGAGCTTCACCGGTATGGACCAGTTCGTCCGGCCGGCCTTCTACGTGCCGCTGATGATGGCGGCTCGGTTGAGCGGAGCGGCTGAAAACCAGCTCGAAGACCGAACGGCCCGTTGGTTGGCGGTCAAGGGCAGGCTGAAGGCCGGCGTGTCGCAGCAGGCCGCGCAAGGAGAGCTCGCCGCGCTTTGGAACCGACTCGAGCAGCAGTATCCCGATGCGAACCTGAACCGCACGATCGCCGTGCGAACCGAGCTTCAGGAGCGCATTCGAACGAACACCCCCACCGCCATCCTCTCCGCCATGATGACGGCGCTCGCGGCGGTCGTCCTGATGATTGCCTGCGCGAACGTTGCGAACCTGATGCTGGGCCGCGCCCGCGCCCGCACTCGTGAGATAGCCGTCAGACTCGCGCTTGGCGTCAGCCGCACGCAGCTGGTTCGGCAGTTGCTGACAGAGAGTCTGATGGTAGCGCTTCTCGGGGGCGCACTTGGTCTGGGATTCGCCTACGGCGGGATCCGATTCTTTTCGTCGGCCGCGCAAACGATGGTGCCCACCGACATTCCGGTCGTGATCGAACCGAAGTTGGATCCTCGTGTCCTCTTGTTCAGCCTGCTGGCCGCAGTCGCGAGCGCCTTGCTGTTCGGCCTCGCGCCGGCATGGCAGAGCCTCCGTACCGAGCTGGTGCCGGCGCTGAAGAGCGCAGAGTCCGGCCAAACGACGCGGCACAGGACCATCGGCCGCAACGTGCTCGTGATCGCGCAGGTCGCCTTGTCGATGGTACTTCTCGTTGCCGCCGGCATGCTCCAGGCTGGCTTTCGCAGGACATTGGACGTGAATCCTGGGTTTCGCACCGACCACCTGATGATGATGCAACTGGACACGTCGCACGTGCGTTACACCTCTGAGCAGACGCGAGCTTTCTATCGCAGTCTCGTCGAACGCGCCCGCGCCCTGCCAGGCGCCGTGTCTGTCGCTCTCGTTAGTTTGGTTCCGCTCGATCGCGGTTTTTCAGGGCGTGAGACCGTGATTCCAGAGGGTTACCAATTCCCGCCGGGACAGGAGAATGTCTCATCACTAGCGGCTGTCGTGGACGAACACTATTTCGGCACGATGAGGACCGAGATCGTCCGCGGACGGGCATTCATCGCCGACGACAGGGACGGCTCCCGGCTCGTGGCGATCGTCAACGAAGAATTCGCGAAGCGGTATTGGCCCGATCAGGAGCCGCTTGGAAAGCGGATACGCCTCATCAATCGGGATTCGACGCTGGAGGTCGTGGGTCTGGCAAAAACCGAGAAATATGCGTTTATTGCCGAACCACCGACCCCGTTCCTCTATCTACCCTTTGCACAGCACCAAAGGACGCAGATGTCGTTGCTCGTCGAAACGGCAAACGCGGATGCGTCTCCGCTCGCCGAGCCGATGCGAGAGGTCGTGCGCTCCCTCAATGTCAGTCAGCCGATCTCCAGTCTTCGGACGTTCGCGAGCTTCTACCGGCAGGATGCGATTGCCCCGCCGTTGCTGGTGATGCGGACCACGGCTACGATGGGTCTGCTGGGATTGACCCTCGCGCTCGTCGGGCTCTACGGCCTTGTGGCGTACTCGGTAGCGCGCCGGACGCGCGAGATTGGCATTCGCATGGCGATTGGGGCCGGCCGGTCGGACGTAATGATGTTGGTCTTACGCCAGGGATTGATGCTGTCGTTGGTGGGCGTCCTTGTCGGCGGCATCGCCAGCCTGGCCGTCGCCCGTCTGCTCATTGCCGGCACGTCGGGACTTGGCGCTCCCAATCCAGCCACCTACGTCATCGTACCGGTCATGCTGATCGTCCTGACCGTGCTCGCCAGCTACTTTCCAGCGCGTCGTGCCTCGCGAGTCGACCCCCTTCGTGCCCTGCGGTATGAATAGGCCGAGACGTTTTTCATGCCTCCTACTTCACCGAAGTCCGATCACGGGTGTAGAACGCTGTAACATCGGTAAGATGACGCCGTCGTCCGGTCGACGAGGCGGCGTCAGTCTCACGCGACTTGGACGGCGATCGGGCAGGCGCCGATCGCTCTCGACGTGATCAATCGGGTGCGTGGACGCCGGCGCCACCGTAGGGTCGCGTCTCCCGATCGCGACCGACTCGAGCGGATACGCTCGGCCGTTCGTCGAGATCGATCCGCTTCGGTCCGCTGACGGTTGTCCACGGCGTTGATGAATTGGGGAATCGTCCCGGCGAAGTCCCAACCGGTTTCAAGTGCTCGACAAACCCTGCCCTCAGCCGATTTTCAGCTAGGCGGGAATACCTTCAACGCGGCGTTCTGTGCGAGCGATTCAAGCCGGCGAGAAGCCATCACTGTGTGATGGGAGGCGTAAGTCTGATGATTTCGTTCAAGTGCTGAGAGCCGGTACACGTAGTTCGCGGTGATGCCGGCGGAACGCTGGATTCCATCGACTGAACAATCGCTCAGCCAGTTGAGACGTCGGAGTTGCGCTCCGTTACCAAGATGAAAGCGGGCAACCGGATCCGCTGGGTCCTGTCCGCGCTTCGACTCCAGAAGGTAAAAGGCGCACAGCGGAAGCAGGGCTCTCTTCAATTCCGCCGCTTGCACGTCATCCTGGAACCAGTTCGAACCCTCCAGCCTTCCGACGAGATCCACGAGCTCAGGGACGGGTCGAGCTCCATCTCGCGCCATGGCGGTCAGCCAGGAACGAAACCCGGGCACAGGTGACAGCGTGGCAAAGAGTCTCAGCCTGGGAAATTCTCTGCTGAGCTCTTCCACGACGCGCCTGATCAGCGCATTCCCGAACGGGATGCCGCGTAGACCTTCGTGGCAGCTCGAAATCGAGTAGAAGATGGCGTTGGTACTCGACGATGGATCGCTGACAGGGGAATCTGGATCGAGCAGAGGTTGAACGCTGGCGGTCAATTCCGAGGTCAGCGCGAGCTCCGTGAAGGCAATCGGCTCGTCGGGCAGTGCTGGATGGAACAATGCAAAACAGCGGCGGTCGGCCTCCAGTCGCCGCTGCAGGTCGCGCCAGCTTGTGATTTGATGCACCGCTTCGAAGTTGATCACGCTCTGGAGCACCACGGCCGGCGAGTTTGCGTCGATCCTTCTGAGCTCGAGAAAGCCGCCGTTGAACCAGGATCGCAGCAGGTGAACGAGGTCCGTCTCGATCGGTGCCCACCTAGGATTGTCGTTCAGTCGGTGCAACAGGCGACGGCGGATGTCGACAAGCGCGGCGGTTCCGTTAGTGGCCAGATGCAGTCGTCGGAACAACTCTTGACGTCGCGGTTCCACAGCCCGCTGCAGCTGAACGAGGTTCGCGTGAGAGGGCTCCCGATGATAGGCCACTCCGCACCGCAGCACGACCTCCGGGTCGGGCGAGCACCGGTTGACCAAGAAGTCAAGGAAGGCACTGAAGGCATGGCCGTTCAATGATTGATAGGCCGTCAGTGCTTCGTTGGCAAGGCTCGTCCCCGAAATATCGCCGCGGTCAGACAACAGCGCCTCACAGCACCCGATGGCCCGTGATGCGTCGCGCGGGCTTCCGAGTGACGTCTTCGGTCGTCGTGTCTGGGCGCGCTGGAAGACCGCCGCGGAGGATGGCGTCGGCGTTTGTGGGCGGTCTGCTTTCGGCAGGGCGGAGCCGCACGATTCCACGACAGATTGCGGCATTGCTCGACACGGATGGACCGAGCAACACACGTACCATACCGAAGGCCTAGCGGATTGAACGGCATGCTTAGACAAGTCGGCTGCAAAGGAGACAAGAGTCGCTCTGCGTAGCACGAAACCCGTCGAAAGAAGGAGGTGAATGCCGTAGCGCCGATTGGCCTGCAGCCGCCCAATTACCTCTTTGACGAAGGTGCCCGCGTGGGTTGTAGGATGATGAGCATGGTTCCACCACGCTCGCGCTCGACGCTGCTGGCGGTTCCCATTGCGCTAGGGTTGACTGTGACTGGCTCGGCCCAACCCCCGACCGCGAATCGGACGCTCACTGCGGTGCCTGGCATCAAGGTGGGTCACGTCACAATGGCCGAGAGGCCGACCGGGTGCACCGTGATTCTGACCGAGGCCGGAGCCGTTGCGGGCGTCGATGTACGCGGCGCCGCGCCTGGTACACGAGAGACCGACGTCTTGAATCCGGTCAACAGCATTCAACAGGTTCACGCGATCGTGCTCGCTGGTGGCAGCGCGTTCGGTCTGGATGCGGCTTCGGGTGTGATGCGGTATCTCGACGAAAAGAACGTCGGCTTCAAGCTGGGCGTCATCAACGTTCCGATTGTGCCAGCCGCGATCCTCATGGACCTTGCGGTTGGTGGCAACCCGAAAGTGCGGCCAACCGCCGACTGCGGATACCGAGCAGCCCAGTCGGCGAGCGCGGACCCTGTAGCCGAGGGGAACGTGGGCGCCGGGGCCGGCGCAACGGTTGGCAAGACAGCCGGAGCCAATCGAGCAATGAAGGGAGGGCTGGGGAGCAGTTCGATCACGTTGCCAGACGGCTTGATCGTGTCCGCACTGATCGCCGTCAACGCGGTCGGCGACGTCATTGATCCCTCTACCGGCAAAGTGGTCGCCGGTGTGCGCACGGAAGACGGCAAGGGCCTTGCGGACGCACGCGTTCTGCTTCGTACCGGTGCGCTGCCGCAGTCACGGATCGGCGGAAACACGACGATTGGCGTCATCGCTACCAACGCGACGCTGACGAAAGCCCAAGCGACCAAGGTGGCACAGATGGCACACGACGGGCTCGCGAGAACCATCTCGCCAGCCCATACTGCGGCCGACGGCGACACGATCTTTGCGCTCGCAACCGGCGCAAGGACAGGCGCTGACGACGTCGGAAGAATTGGCGGGCTTGCCGCCGAAGTCGTCGCCGACGCCGTCGTTCGTGCCGTTCGAGAAGCGACAAGTATTCCTGGCTATCCTGCCGCCCGCGATTTGGGAAAGTAGATGGTTCGCCTTCTGTTTTCCAGCCCCCAGCTCCCAGCCCCCTGCCCTAGTCCCCAGCCACCAGCCTCCAGCCTCCAAGCCTCAGCCTGTGATACTTGAACCCGCATGAACCTCCACGTCGTCGTTCTCAGCCTGTACTCGCTCACGCTGATGGCGATCGGGCTCTGGATCGGTCGTCGAGTGCGCAGCTCATCTGAGTTTTTTGTCGCCGGCCGCCAGCTCGGACCCGGTCTCATCTTCTCCACCATGCTTGCGGCAAACATCGGGGCCGGTTCGACTGTCGGAGCCACGGGCATCGGCTACTCCCACGGCGTATCCGCGTGGTGGTGGGTAGGTTCGGCGGCGCTGGGCTCGACGGTTCTGGCATTTTGCATCGGCCCGTCGATGCGTCGTGTAGCTGCCGCACACAACCTCAATACGGTTGGCGATTACCTCGAATTTCGGTACAGCCGTAGTGTCAGAGGGGCCCTGTCGGCTTTGCTCTGGCTCGCATCAATCGCCGTTCCCGCCGGGCAGCTCATTGCAATCGGCGGGATCCTCGAAGCTGTGGCAGGGGTGCCGTTCGCGCTTGGTTGCACGATTGGCGGCGCGGTCATCGTGGTGTATTTCACCGCCGGTGGACTTTTGACATCGGCCTGGGTCAACGTCGTCCAGTTGACCGTCAAGATGGCCGGCTTCGCGATTGCCGTGCCCCTGGCCGTCGCCGCCGTCGGAGGATGGGGCGGACTGTTGTCGCTCCAGGCGCCCGAGCCGACGTACTGGACCTTCTGGCGTCCGGCCCTGCCGGGCGCGATGTACATCGCAGCCTTGGGCCCAGCGTTCTTCCTGTCGCCGGGACTGCTCCAGAAGGTGTTCGGCGCCCGCGACGACCGGGCTGTCCGTATGGGCGTTGGCTTGAACGCGCTCGGATTGTTCCTGTACGCTGGCGTGCCGGTTCTGCTCGGCCTCGTCGCGCGCGGCCAGTTTCCCAGCCTCCCCGACGAGCGTCAAGCGCTCCCCATGCTCTTGATTCACACGCTGCCGCCCCTTGTCGGCACTATTGGACTTGCGGCGGTGTTTTCGGCGGAGGTCAGCGCAGCGGATGCCGGCCTGTTCATGTTGACGACATCGTTGTCCCAGGATCTCTACAAGAGATTCGTCGCCCCGGAGGCGAACGATCGGCGCGTCCTGCAGATTGCACGCTTGACGAGCGTGTTCTGCGGCGTTCTCGCTGTCCTGCTGGCGATCGCTTCGGCGAGCATCGTTCAGGTCTTGACAGTGTTTTACACAGTTCTGACGGTAGTCCTCTTTGTGCCGATCGTCGGTGGACTGTATGTGTCGCGCACAACGACGCGCCAGATATGGCCAGCTACCGCGGCTGGGATTCTGACGATGCTCGTGATGCAATTTGTCGCAGGCGAGAGTGGTTGGGGATTCGTCACGCCGGCGCTCGGCGGTCTCCTGGCGGCGATAGCGGCATGGGTTCTGGGTCTGGCTTTCAGTTCGCCAGCACCCGCTGCGAGTCCGACATTGAACTGAAGTCCAACTAGCGGCAAATTGATCTGAGCATTGCGTATGGGCGGCAGCAGCCTTTTTCGACTCGATGGGAAAATCGCGGCGATCGTGGGCGCGGGCTCCGGCATCGGAGCAGCCGTTGCCCGTGGCGCGGCCGACCACGGCGCCAGGGTGGTGTGTCTCGACATCGACGAAGACGCAGCGAGACGTGTGGCCGAGGGGATCGGTCAACCGGCTTCGGCTGGTCGCCTCGACATTCGAGACGGGCAGGCCGTGGTCGCCACATTCGATCGTACGACCGCCGATTCGGACCACCTCGATATCGTCGTCTGTACTCCGAGCATCAACATTCGGAAGCCGATTCTCGATCTGACGGCTGAGGAGTTCAATCGAATCATCGAGCTCAACCTCAAGGGCACCTTCAACGTCGTGCAAGCGGCCGGTCGCGTGATGACCAGACAACGCAGCGGAAGCATCATCCTGTTTGCGTCGATCCGCGCGCAGGTGGTCGAGCCGTGCCAGTCGGTGTATGCCATGACCAAGGCTGGGACGGTGCAACTCGTGCGAGCAGCCGCGGCGGAGTTCGGTTCCGCGGGCGTCCGGGTGAACGCCGTCGGTCCCGGTATCGTCGATACCGCCCTGACGGCACAAATCAAAAACAATCCGGATTGGTACAACGCCTATGCGGCAAAGACCGTATTCAAGCGCTGGGCCACCCCGGAGGAGATGATCGGCCCCACCCTATTTCTTGCCTCCGACGCCGCCAGCTATGTGACGGGCACGATTCTGTTCGCGGATGGCGGCTGGACCGCGGTGGACGGGCGATTTACGCCCCCCGGCATGTAAGTGACACAACCCGCGATGGACAATGCAGAATGTCGAATGTCACACGTCGCTAATGCCCTATTCACTTGCCGTGCGGTATCTTGCTTACCGGCTTCTGCATTCCGCATTTCACGTTCACTCTTAAACGCCCATGACCAAGTCTTCATTCCGTATCGCTGTGATCGCCGGTGACGGTATCGGCCGAGAGGTCATTCCGGCCGGTATGGCCGCCATTGAAGCGTCGGCACGTGGCAGCGCCGTCAACTTGGAGTTCACCGAGTTCCCGTGGGGTTGCGAGTTCTACTTGAAACACAAACGCATGCTCGACGACGACGCGTACGATCGGCTCGCGACATTCGATGCAATTTATCTCGGCGCGATCGGGGCGCCGACCGTACCGGACCACATCTCGGCCGGCGACATGATTCTTCCCCTCCGCCAGCGGTTCGACCAGTACGTGAATCTGAGGCCGATGCGTCTGCTGCCGGGCCTCTCGTCGCCGCTCGCGAACCGTGGCGCCGCGGACATCGACATGGTGTGCGTCCGCGAGAACTCGGAAGGCGAATATGCGTCGATCGGTGGTCGCGTTCACGCCGGCACTCCCCACGAGCTCGCGGAGCAAACCGCGATCTTCACGCGTCGCGGTATCGATCGGATCGTGCGCTTCGCGTTCGAGATCGCGGCCAAGCGGCCGCGGAAACAGCTGGCCAGCGCCACGAAATCCAACGCGCTCCGCTACGGGATGGTGCTCTGGGACGAGGTGGCCGCAGAGGCCAGCAAGGACTTTCCGACTGTGAATTTCCGGAAGTACTACGTCGACGCCATCGCCGCGCGGATGGTGACACATCCTTCGACGCTCGATGTCATCGTCGCATCGAATCTGTTCGGCGATATTCTCACCGACCTGGGCGCCGCCATCTCCGGCAGCCTCGGCATCGCGCCGGGTGCAAACATCAATCCCGAGCGCCGCTACCCGTCGATGTTCGAGCCGATTCACGGTTCGGCGCCCGACATCGCGGGGAAGGGTATCGCCAATCCCATCGGGGCCATCTGGGCGGCCGCGCTCATGCTCGATCACCTGGGACACCAGGATCTCCACGATCGAATCGTTGGCGCGATCGAGCGGGTCGTCGCAAGCGGCAAAGATCGAACACCGGATCTTGGCGGCAAGGCAACGACAAGTGACCTGACGCGCGCCATTGTGAGCGAGGTATGAAGTTATTCTGGCGCACCTCAACCACGAAGACACGAAGGCCTCGAAGAATACACAATAGGTTGCTTCTTCGTGTGCTTCGTGCTTTCGTGGCTTGAAAACGTGACGGGCCAGCTCGCGGTCCTTGATAGCAGATGTTGAACGACGCTCACTGCCACTTTTTCTCCACGCAGTTTTTCGACACGCTCGGAAAAGCGCGCAAGGAGACCGATCCCAACCTGCCAGGGAAACGTGCCATCGAGATGCTCGGCTGGGAGGATCCGGGAACGCCAGACCAGCTCGCGGACCGCTGGGTCGCCGAGCTCAACCGTCACGGCATCTCGCGCGCCGCCCTCATCGCCAGCGTGCCTGGTGATGCCGCGTCGGTGGCGGTCGCGGTCCGCCGCCATCCGGCGCGCGTGATCGGGTTTTTCATGGTCGATCCGACGCAACCGGACGCGCCGATCGAAGCCGCGACGTCCCTCGATCGTGACGGGCTCCGGGTGATGTGTCTCTTTCCCGCGATGCATCGTTACGCGATCCACGACGACAGGGTGCGACAGCTCTTCGATGTGGCTGCCGCCCGGCCGGGAACGGCCGTCTTCGTTCACTGTGGCGTACTATCGGTCGGGGTTCGCAAGAAGCTCGGGTTGCCGAGTCTGTTCGACATCAGGTGTGGCAATCCACTGGATTTGCACCCGCTGGCTCTCGCGTATCCATCGGTGCCGATCATCATCCCGCACTTCGGCGCCGGCTTCTTGCGCGAGGCTTTGATGGTGGCGGATCTCTGCCCGAATATCCTGTTCGACACCTCGAGCTCGAACGGCTGGATCAAGTACCAACCGGGTCTGACGCTCGAGGCGGTCTTCGAGCAGGCCCTGGCCGTGCTCGGCGCCGATCGTCTGTTGTTCGGGAGTGATTCGTCGTTTTTCCCGCGAGGGTGGGTCAAAGACGTCTATCAGCGGCAACGGATCGCGCTCGGAAAGTTGGGGATGACTGCCGGCGAGCGCGCGCAGATCTTCGCGGGAAACTTCGATCGACTCTTTCCGATTCCAGCGACTGCCTGACCTCAGAAAACGGACAGGACACGAAGGAAGCCCTTCGTGTCCTGTCCGCGAATCAATGCGCGACGGCCTTGAGGTGCTCGCGCAGCAGGTCCCTTCCAAAGTCGCCGTTGAAGTCGCGCCACACTGAATGAATGTGGTTGCCGTTGTTCTGCGAGTTGTCGTGCTCGATGAGGAACGTCGGGCCTTGAACGCGGTAGTAATGCTTCTTCCCCCGTTCGGCCTCGCCGGCCCAGGCAAATGCCATCTTCTCGAGGCCGGCCTTTCGAATCTTGCCCGTCCGATCTGCCGCAATGTCGGGCGCCATCTTCGACACATATGTGTCGACAAGCTTCATCAGGAGGTCGCGCTGTGCGGGCGTCATGGCGTCGGCCCCAATGCCGACCGGCGAAAGCGGACTGACCTCCACTTTGTTCGTCGTCACGATCTCGTTGAGGGCGACGTCCTGAATGACGGCCTTGGTCCGCTGCGAGCCGTCGAGCGCCATCAGCAGCGCGCGCGCGGCATCCTCCTGGTCGCCGAGGATACGGAGGCCCTTCTTGGGGCCCTCGACGCGAACTTCTGCGGGATTGGAGCCGAACATGGTCGGCGAGCTAGCGATGAACGAGCCGTTCACGACTGTGAAATGCAGCGACACATGGTGGCCCTCAGCGCGCCACGCCCACGCCCCCTTCTTGGACGGCGTGCCGAACACCGAGAAGAAGTACCGCCCCGGTTCGCGGCGCATACCCTCGCCCCCACGCCCCTCCCCACGCTGGCCGGCATTGCGCGCCTGCTGCTCGATCTCCCCAAGGAGCGTCTCGAGGTCCATGATGGCCGCCGCCGTCATGTACCCGCGTTGGCTCAGGCCTGTCTTGATCAAGTCGTGCGCAAGCGTGCGCTGCGACTCGCTCATCTCATCGACCCTCAGCCCGTTTCGGGGAAACCCTTCGATCGGAATGAAGTTCCAGTGAGTCCGCTCGCTGGAATCGAAAGGAAACACCGCCTTCTGACGCTGCTCTGTCGAGAGGCTCTGCAGGAACGCGTCCGCCGCGGCGGCCATCGCGTTCGCCGAACGTTCCGAGGCCACGACCGCGCCCGTCACGGCGGCGACGGCGCACGCGGCCACGAGAACCAGACGAGGGGACCGAAGCAATCTCATGGAAGCCCTCCCAATTGGGGTGATTCTAGCAATTTACAAGTTACAGTTGACAATTTACAAGGCCGGGCAATGAAATGGTGCTGACCCGGACAGGTCACCCCAAGCGGTTATCGGGGCGCGATTCGCTTTGTAAATTGTCAATTGTGAATTGTTGATTGCTTATGCCAGCACGACCTACTTGGAAGGGCTACCTCAAGATCAGCCTCGTCAATATTCCGATCAAGGTGTTTCCCGCCACCGATACCGGCGCCACGTTGAGCTTCAACCAGCTCCACGGCGAGTGCCAGACGCGTATCCAGCAGAAGCGGTGGTGCCCCCATTGCCAGCGGGAAGTTCCAAACACCGACATCGTCAAGGGCTACGAATTCGAGAAGGGCCGTTATGTGATTGTCGCCGACGAGGACCTCGAAAAGGTCCGCGTGGAATCGACGCGCGTCATCAACCTCGAGCAGTTCACCGAGGATACGGCTGTCGACCCGATCTATCTCGAGCGTCCCTACTACCTCGCACCCGACGGTCCTGTTGCGAAGGAAGCCTTCGCGGTCATTCGCGAGGGGATGAAGGGCAAAGCCGGAATCGGCAAGGTTGCCTTGTACGGGCGGGAGTATCTAGTCAAAGTCCAACCGCGGGAGCGCGGATTGATCATGTACACGCTGCGCCATGCGAACGAGATCCGCAGCATGGATGCGATCGACGAGCTCGAGGACATGCCGGCCAAGATCAAGCCGGAGGAAATAAAGCTCGCAGAGCAGGTCATCGGCACGTTCGAGGGGCAACTCGACTTTCAGGCCTATCGCGATGAGTACCAGGACGGCTTGCGCGAGATTATCGACGCCAAGATTGAAGGTCGAGAGATCGTGGCGCCGGAAGTGGAAGCGCCGCCTAAAGTGGTCAATCTGATGGAGGCGCTGCGCAAGAGTCTCGATTCGATCAGCGCGTCGAAAAAGAAGCCCGCGTCCCTCGACGAGACCACGGCGAAAGTGTCCCGAATCACACCGAAGAAACGCGCCCGGGCGTGACGCTGTCGATCATCAAAACTAGCTCGTCCTGTCGTCACATCTCGCGTCGCCGTTTCTTGCCGTCGACCGCTGGGGATCGAGGCTCACGCAGGTCGGGCAGCGGCAAACGTATCGTCGAGCACCGTTTTCAGCCCTATCGGGACGTGTGACCCCGTCCCCCGCGATAATGATCAAATGGTCGGCGAGACACTGTCCCGCTATCGGGTCGTCGCCCGCCTTGGGTCGGGTGCCATGGGCGACGTGTATCGCGCCGAAGACCTCCGCCTGCACCGTTCTGTCGCGCTGAAAGTCGTACGCACCGAAGGCGACGGACCAGGTGCTTCTCGTCGACTACTCGCCGAGGCCCGAGCCTCGTCGTCGCTCAGCCACCCGAACGTGGCCGTCGTCTACGAAGTCGATGAAGTCGAGCGCGACGACGGGCGGATCGGTTTCATCGCGATGGAATATGTCGCGGGCCAGACGCTGGCCGAGTTTGCTCGTCATCAATCACATGCTCTCGACTGGATTCTCGACGTAGGCCGGCAGGTCGCCGACGCGCTGGCTGCGGCACATGCGCAGGGGCTCGTGCATCGCGACATCAAGCCCTCGAACGTCATGGTCACCGAGACCGGACTGGTGAAGGTCCTCGATTTCGGGCTCGCCCGCTGGTCTGCACCGGTCATCGACCCCGACGCATCGACAAGGACCGTCGATTCGTTCGAGGGGGGAGCCCGAGTGGCCGGAACGCTGCCCTACATGTCACCCGAGCAAGCGACAGGTCGTCAGCTCGATGGACGCAGCGACATGTTCTCTCTCGGCGTCCTCTTGTACGAGCTGCTGGCTCGACGACGGCCATTTGATGGAGAGAACGTGATGCAGGTCTTCGAGGCGCTGCTGCAGCACGAAGTGCCGCCGCTGAACGTGTCGTTCAACGACGCACGATTGCCGGCGCTCGAACAGGTTGTGAGAAAGATGCTCGCCAAGAGTCCCGCCGGCCGTTACGAGGACCTGCGAGCGGTGGCGGCGGCCCTCGCTGCCGTGCAGCACGCTGACAGGTCGTACGGTGCCGAATCACGAGCACCGATCCTCGCCGTGACGGATTTTCGAAACATCACCGCCAATGCGGAAGACGACTGGCTCGGAACTGGAATCTCCGAGACGGTCACCGCCGACTTGAGCCGAATCGAGGGAATTGCCGTCGTTCCGCGCGGGCGAGTTCACGAACTGGCGCGAACACTCGCACAACAAACCGGCGAAGCCGATGACCTGCTCTGGGTCCGGGCCGGACGCGAGCTCGGCGCACGGTGGGTACTGACGGGTAGCTTCCAGCGTGCCGGCGAGGCGGTGCGTGTCACGGCCTCGCTGCTCGACGTCTCAACCGGCCAGGTTGCACAGACGGCGAAAGTCGATGGCGGCCTGCACGAGATTTTCCCGCTGCAGGATCGGCTCGTGCGCGACCTGACCACCGGGTTACGGACCGTGGCGCGCGTGACCGGCACCCCGGCCCAGGGCGCCCCGAGTGTCGCGGCGTACGAGGCGTTCTCCAGGGGCGTCATCAATCTTCGAACGGAGACATTCGAGTCGCTCGACCGTGCGGTCATTCTGTTCGAGCGGGCCGTCGCCCTAAATCCCAGCTACGCCCCGGCGCACCTCGAACTCGGCGTCGCGTACAGAACCAAGGGCGACTATCTCGCGCTTGGCGAGCTCCGCGAGCGTGCCGCGGCGAGCCTTCGACGCGCGCTCGAACTGCAACCCGACTCGATTCGGGCCCATCGCGAGCTTGGCGGAGTGTTGTTGGCCATGGGTCAGGACGCTGAAGGGTTCGACGCGCTTCGCCGGGCCCTCGAGCTTGGCCCAAACGATGCGGGATCGCTGGGCGCGATGGCGCGCGCCCTCTTCATTGACCGAGCCCGATTCGACGAAGCCGCCTCGTGGTACGAACGGGCGCTGGAACGGAATCCCAAGGCTGGCTGGTACGCGCTGCAGCTCTCGCACTGCGCTGCGTTGCTCCGCAACTTCGAACGTGGCGAGGCTGCAGCGCGCCAGGCGATCGCGCTCCAGCAGGACTCGCTCTCCGGTCAGGAAGGCGTGCTGATCGTTGGCGCATGGGTACGACTCGGCCATCTCGAAGCGCTCCGAGGACGGCACGCGTTGGCCGTCGAGCATTTCATGCACGAGGTCGAGTTCCTCGACAAGGTCGACCACGCGCTTCGAAGCCGGATTCTCGTTGAGCTCAATGTCCGTCTCGGGGCAGCCCATCTTGCGCTCGGGGATACGCGCAAAGGTCTGGCGCTGTTGGACGTCGCCATCGAGGGGTTCGATCGCCGCCTGCGCCTCGGTACCGACGAACCATTCACGAGGTACTACGCCGCGGCTGCGCACGCGCTCAAAGGCAATGCCGACGCGGCGATCGCCTTCCTCGAGCGTGCCGTGGCCGAGAAACGCGCCTTCACGATCGCCCGCGCTCGAATCGAACCTGAATTCGAGGAGCTTCGCAAAGACTGGCGGTTACAGCACCTCCTCGGGCCCGTTCTTTCGTGAACGGTCGGATCTTCGCGGCATGAACGCTCGGAACGGCAGGGACCAACCAGTCTTAAGAAGGGCTGAAACGCGGACCACCCCGCAGACAGCTGCGTTTCGACATTTACAATCTCGAGGATGCCAATGTTCATCCCACGCCCGAGAGCTCGACGGTTCGTCAGCACGCTGGCGCTGTTCACCCTAACCTGTGTCGCCGCCGCGCAGGAACGGGACCGGGCGAAGGTTCCCGAGCAGTACACATGGAACCTGGCCGACATCTATCCGTCGGAGGCCGCCTGGCGCTCGGCAAAAGAGCGGTGGGCGGCCAGTCTCAACGAACTGGGACGGTTCAAGGGACGACTCGCCTCGTCGGCTGGGACGCTCGCCGACGCGCTCGAAAAAATGTCGGCACTCGACAAGGAGCTCTCGCGGCTGTACTCCTACGCCAGCATGCTGGCCGACCAGGATACGCGCGACAGTCAGCACCAGGGCATGCGTCAGGAGATGGCACAGCTCGCCTCCGCGTTCGGCGCCGAGGCCGCGTTCATCGAACCCGAGGTCTTGCGCATCGACAAGAGCCGCCTCGAGACATTCGTGGCGTCCGAGCCCAGACTCAAGGTGTATCGCTTCCCTCTCGACGACATCGTCCGGCGTGCGCCGCACACACTGGACGAGAGTGCCGAAAAACTGCTGGCCGACGCTGGGCCTCTGGCGGGCAGCTCTTCGAATACATACGGCATTCTTGCGAACGCCGACTTCCCTTACCCGACGGTCACGCTGAGCGACGGGCGCTCGGTGAAGCTCGACCAGGCGGCGTACAACGACCTGCGGATGTTGCCGAACCGGGCGGACCGCGAATTGGTGATGTCCGCATTCTTCCGGGCTCTTGGCGCGTTCAGCCGCACGTTCGGAACCACGATGAATGGAGAAGTGCAGAAGGTCCTGTTCTTTGCGAGGGCCAGAAAGTACGGCTCCGCCTTGGAAGCCTCGCTTGATGCGCCAAACATTCCAGTCCCTGTCTACAACAGGCTCGTCGACGGCGTGAATCGCAATCTGCCGACGTTTCATCGGTATCTCAAGCTGCGCAAGCGGATGATGGGCGTCGATTCATTGCACTATTACGACCTGTACGCGCCGCTCGTGGCGTCGGTACGTCTTGAATACACGCCCGAACAGGCGCAGAACCAGGTATTGGCGGCGGTTGCCCCGCTCGGCCCCGAGTACGCGTCCGTCATTCGCCGCGCATTCAGCGAGCGCTGGATCGACTTGTTGCCGAGCGAGGGCAAGAGGGCCGGCGCCTACTCGAATGGCGGGGCCTACGACGTGCACCCCTTCATGCTGATCAACTTCAACGGGAAATACCCCGATGTCAGTCCTCTTGCCCACGAGCTTGGCCACACAATGCAGAGTTACTTCTCGAACAAGGTGCAGCCGTACCCGCTGGCGTCGTATCCCATCTTCGTGGCGGAAGTGGCGTCCACGTTCAACGAGGCTCTGCTGGTCGATCACATGCTGAGAGACGTCAGAGACCCGGACACACGTCTGTCTCTTCTCGGCAACTATCTGGAAAATATCAAGGGCACGGTATTCCGCCAGACGCAGTTCGCGGAATTCGAGCGCCGCATGCACGAGATGGCGCAGCAAGGAAACCCGATTACCGGCGACGTGCTGGCGAAGCTCTACCTGGACATCACGAAGAAGTACTACGGCCACGATGCCGGCGTTTGCGTAGTGGACGACTACGTTGCCCACGAATGGAGCTTTATTCCTCACTTCTACCGTGATTTTTACGTCTTCCAGTACGCGACCTCGTTCACGGCCTCTCTCGCGCTGGCCGAAAAGGTCAAACAGGGCGATCAGGAAGCGACCAAGCGATATCTGTCGTTCTTGAGTGCCGGCGGATCGAAGTACCCGGTGGACCTGCTGAAGGACGCCGGAGTCGACATGACGACGGACGAACCCCTCGAGCTGACTGTCAAGGCGATGAATCGCGTGATGGACGAGATGGAGAGGCTGCTGCCGGCTGGGGCGCGCCAATAGAGACATCCATCGTTCGTGGCTTACTGGGCTGTGATCGTTGCGCGCGCCAGGACTTCGGACGAAGCAGACGCCATCGATTCGTAGTAGCCAACGAACCGACGCGATTCGGCTGCCTCGTAGTTCTTCAGGTTCTGCGCCCAGCGGAAGGCAATCGGCTGATAACGGAGCTCGATCTGAATCTCGAGCGGGCCCTCGCGATCGGCCGCGTCAATTGAATATCGCAGCCGGTCGCTGCCACCTGCGAAATCGTCATCCTGTGCGGCAGTTCCGGCAACCATGATGTCGGGCCCGGCGGTTGCCTTCTCGAATCCCTGCGGCAGCAAGCGATTGTCTTTGAGGAACCTGACCGCCGTCAGAAGACCTGTAGTGGGCCCTCCCGAGGGGTCGCCCATGACGGATTCGTAGATTTGCACCTCGTCGGGTCGTCTGATCTCGGAATAGTGCGGCTCGAACCGCGACGGATCCGAATCGCTGTCGTTCCCCTGAATCATGCCGTTCGCCGCGAGACCACCTGACTCGAAAACCATGCGGCCGCCTGGGTCGCGGACGGTCACATGGAGCCAGACTCGGCGGGAGGGATAGCCGGTCGGCAACTTATGGCCGGCCAGATTCCGAACCGATACCTCGAAAGTCAATCGTCCTGCTGACACTTCGGCACGCTCCACACGAAGGCTCGCGGCTTCGGACTGCAGAAAGTGGATGGTCCTTTCAGCGGCTGCGCTGAGCTCCTGCGAGGGGGCGTCGACGCCCAGTTCATCGCGGTATCGATTCAACATCCGCAGCATGAAGAAGTTTCCGCCGCGGAAAACGTGCCGTGCGAAACCGGGGCGCAGCTCACCCATCACTGACGCGATACGCGTCTCTTCTTCAACCGCTGGCATGTGGCAGGCTTGGCAACTTCGGTCGTTCGCATAAGAACTGTGGCGCCACTCCAGGTACGGCATCTGTTCGGGCAGCCGGCCGATGACCTGGCCCTGAGGCCCGAGCGCTTGCGTGTACAAGGTGTGGCACGTCGCGCACAGCTCCGATTGACGCACGTGCGCCGACTCTGCCGGTTGGAACCGAGTGGCCGACCTCATGATCGTCGTCCGGCCCGAATCGATCTGAAACGGACCGAATAGCGGCCGCGGCGACGTCGATTGCGGTGTCGCCACCACGAACCCGCCTGTGAAGGACTCCGGCGAACCAAGTCCCTGCTGGTCAATCTGGTGACACATGGTGCAGGAGACGCCGTCAGCCGCCAGACGGCTTTCCTCTTCCGCCGGACGTCCGATCGGCAAGTGGGCGAAGACCTTGCCTATGCGATGGTCGGCCTTCGCTACAGCTCGGGCCATCGGCATGTGGCAGATCGAACATGCGTCCTCGATATTCTCGCTCGCGAGCGGGTGGTCGGCGATCTCGCGGCGGACCGCCCCCTGCCAGTACGGATCGCGTGAAGAGTTCGCCATCATCGAAGAGCGCCAGTCGGACCCGATGGAGATGTCCTCGCCGGCGGAAGTCGTCAAGCCGTTGTGACATGCCACGCACGAATCGGAGGTCTTGAACATCTGGGCCGTATGAGCCCGGCGCGCGCGCGGCTCGTCTCGTCCGGCCTCTGGAGTGGCCGTCACCAACAACGCAAACAGCCACGCGGTCAAAAGAAACGGCAATGGGCGTGGCCGCTTCATCGCCAGCCCTCGAACAGCCCGCCGTCGAACCAATCCCACAAGAAGTACAGGATCACGCTCGTGTTGCGGCCGGTCCGATCGTTCAGCGGAAACCGCACGCCACCGTTCAGCATGATGTGTTGTCGCTTGCTCAGGGTCACCTGCACTTGGGGCAGCAGATCCCACTCCGGTTCCTGGTCTGCCGCAAGCTCCCGGACACCCAAGAGTTCGACCATCGGTGACCAGGCTCGGCCCCAGCGGGCCTGCGTGAACGTCTTGCCCACGGCAAGGCGCCAGTAGGCCTCGTCGCTTCCGCGCTGATGATTCGCAGGCAATTCGAATCCGGCATGAAGGTGCAAAAAGCCCTCACGCGGCAACAATTGGCTGAAGATCGCGAAGGGTTCCAAGACGGTCACGCCGCTCCCCAGCCCCTCCGTTTCTTTGCCCGTGGGAAATGTCACCTCGCCTCCAGCGCTGACGATCGAACCGCGGTTCAGGCTGTGGAACAGCGCTTGTTTGAAGGCGACCGCGACATCGCCCAAGCCACGACTCCAGAGGCCGGAGTCGCCTTGCCGAATCTCGATGGGAACGACGACTTCGTACTGGCCGCGTGGGCCGATTCGATGCTCGAACACGAATGCATTGCTGGCCGATTCGGGGTCGCCGGCCGTCATCGTTGTCGTCAGTACGGCCTCGTTTTCGGGGAAGGCCTTTTCGGTCACGAGCGGACGCGGCAAATTGAGGTCGCCGCGCGGCCACCTCGGGTCGGTACAGAACCCTCGCAAATATCCGATGATGCGACGGACTTCGTCGTCAGTCAGGGCATCAACGAACGCCGGCATTTGCCGATCGAAGGCGCGCGCCGGACCGCCAAGATGGATTGTGGCGGCCCAATCGGCGTCGGGTTCGGGCGTCGCGAACCGACAATCTGTGAAATCGGGAAGCGGAACGTCGAATCCGACCTGACTCTTTGGCGCGCCTTTCCCATCGGGTCCGTGACAGCTGACACAAGCCGTTCGATACAGCTCGGCGCCGTTACCTTCAGTACTCGAGCGACCGGTCTGGGCCCAGACCGAGCCCGCACCGAGAACGACAGCGACGAATCCAGTCATGAGCCGCTCGATCATCAACACGGATGCTACGAGACGGCCGCCTGACAGTCACGTTATTGAAATCGAGATCCAATCTCGCAACTCGAAACGCAAAACTTAGAACCTGAAAGGACTGCGAAACGTACCGACTCGATGTCCTTTTGAGTTCTGACTTCTAAGTTTTGACTTTTAGGAGAGCCAATCCTTCAACTTGTAGTACGCGCCGACCAGCGGCAGAAACCACGGCGTGCCGGTGTACAGCGGAATGGGTCGGAACTCGACGTCGAAGAGAGGATGCTCGATCCGTTCGCCGGCAATACGGCGACCGATCAATGCGCCCAAGTACGTCGCCATCGCAATGCCGTGGCCGCTATACCCGCCGGCGTAAAAGGCCCCGTTCAGACGTCCTGCGTGTGGCAGTTGGTCGCGCGTAAAGGCGACGTTTCCGCTCCATGCGTAGTCGATGCGCACTGAAGCCAGAGACGGGAAGACGGCCGCCATGTCCTGACGCAGAATGCCGGCGGCGCGACGAGTCGTGCCGGCCGTCGGGCGCGTAAATTCGGCACGGCCGCCGAACAGCAGGCGCCGGTCGCGCGACAGTCTGAAGTAATGCAGAAACTGCCTGGAATCAAACGCCACCCTGCGTTTGGGGATCAGCTGCGACGCGGTCGCCCTCCGACAACGGCTCAGTTGCGATGATGAAGCTTCCAATCGGCACCAGCCGCCGCTGCAGCCATGGGGCGGCAGAGTCGGTGTAGCCATTGGTTGCAAACAGAATCTCATTCGCTTCGATCGCCCCACGGTCTGTCAGAACTGACCATTTCGCGGCCTGACGATTCGCTCTTACGACGGCTACCCCTTCGAGGACCCGCGCACCGGCGCGACAGGCCGCGGCGCCAAGCTGATCGACATAGCGCGCTGGATCGAGCGCGCAGCTCCTCTCGTCAACCAGCAAGCCGAAGTACCGCATCCGTCCCGATCTCCGTTCTTTGGTTCGTCGCAGAAACCAACTCGACATGATGGTGAAAGATAGATGCGAGGAGTGCCTGTTCTCGACGAAACCCAGCAAAGTGAGAGGGTTTCGCCGCCGCCTGCACGTGGCCGCACCGCTCGAAATCGCACGCCATCGCCTCGTCGGCGATCAGGCGTTCGAGCGTGGCGATGGCCTCGAGCGAAGTTTCAAAGAGTTGCCGGGCGGGCTGTTCACCCCAACGAGCGATGAGCGTAGCCGGATCAGGCTTGAAACCAGCAAGGATCTGCCCGCCATTGCGAGAGCTGGCGCCCCAGCCTGTCCGCTCGCGCTCGAGGACCACGACGTCTGCGCCGCGGCGTGCCAACTCGCGGGCGGCCGACAATCCGGTATACCCCGCTCCGACGATCGCGACATCGGCGTGCCGAGGAACGGAGGTCTCGCCGCCCGACTTCGCCGACACGCCGTCCCACCAATAGGGGTATTCCTTCACCATTCAGCCAATCTGCGGCTACCCCATCTGTTCGATGATCGAGTCGCCGAATTCGGTCGTGCTCACCTCCGTCGCTCCAGTCATCAGCCGCGCGAAATCGTAAGTGACCCGGCGGCTGCCGATTGCCCCGTCCATGCCCTTGACAATCAAGTCGGCCGCTTCGGTCCAACCCATGTAGCGGAGCATCATCTCGCCTGACAGGACGACGGAGCCGGGGTTGACCTTGTCGAGGTTCGCGTATTTCGGCGCCGTGCCATGGGTCGCTTCGAACACGGCGTGTCCGGTGAGATAGTTGATGTTGCCTCCGGGCGCGATTCCTATCCCTCCGACCTGCGCGGCAAGCGCATCCGACAGATAGTCACCGTTCAAGTTCAGCGTGGCGATCACGTCAAATTCGTCGGGCCGTGTGAGGACCTGTTGAAGCGCGATGTCGGCGATCACGTCTTTGACGAGGAGCCTGCCGGACGCGAGCGCCGCCTTCTGTTCGGCGTTGGCGGCCTCTTCGCCCTTCTGGTCCTTGGTCCGGTTCCATTGCTCCCAGGTGTAGGTTTGGCTCGAAAACTCACGTTCGGCGAGCGCATAACTCCAGGCGCGGAACCCGCCCTCGGTGAACTTCATGATGTTGCCCTTGTGCACGATCGTGACGCTCTTGCGGGCGTTCGCGAGCGCGTACTCGATGGCCGAACGGACCAGCCGTTCAGTGCCCTCCTTCGAGACCGGCTTGATGCCGATCGCACTGGTACCGGGGAACCGAAGCTTCTCGTACCGACTTCGGAAACTCCCGTTCGAGGAACGCGAGCACTTTCTTCGCGCCCTCGGAACCGGCTTCCCACTCGACGCCAGCATAGATGTCCTCCGTATTTTCCCGGAAGATGACCATGTCGACCTTCTCTGGCGTCCTGACCGGTGAGGGCACGCCCCTGAACCATCGGATCGGGCGCAGACAAACGTAGAGGTCGAGGATCTGTCGAAGGGCGACGTTCAACGACCTCACGCCGCCGCCGACCGGCGTCGTCAGCGGTCCCTTGATGCCGACCAGATAGTGCCTGAACGCGTCGACGGTTTCGTCAGGCAGCCAGTTCTTGGACCAGTCGTAGGATTTCTGGCCGGCGAGCACTTCCTTCCAAACGATCTTTCGCCTCCCGCCGTACGCCTTGGCGACGGCGGCCTCGAAGATCCGAACGCTGGCGCGCCAGATATCGGGACCGGTGCCGTCCCCTTCGATGAACGGGATGATGGGGTTGTCGGGCACGTGCAGCGTGCCGTTTTTGATCGTTATCGTCGCTTCGTCCACGGTGTCGCTCATATCGTCCTTTTTTGGCGAAGAATCCACCAAATCAGCGTTCCGAACATCAAACCGACCAGCGTCAACGTCGCGCCGAACAGCGAGAGCGTTCGATAGAGAATCGATTGCGTCTGCATTCTCGCGTCGAGCGCAACTGGCGTGCCCCGCCGCCGTTCTTCGAGAGTCTGTTCCCAGACGAGAATGTTTCCACGCTTCAGATTCCCGGGCAGCGTATTGTGAAATGTGATTTTGCTCGGCAAATGCACTCGGAAGGCGACCAGCTCTCGCCCCGTCCAACCTGCGTCGCCAGCATCCTTGCCCTTCATCACCTGGCCGCCGCCCAGGACCTGCTTGAACACGTACAAGTCGCCCTCCCGGTCGAACTGGTACGTCGACCACGCAAAGGGCGCGGCCTCGCTCAAGCGACGAATATCCTGGACAGCGACCCGCACGTGAACAAACGGTCGGCCACGTCGCCTCGACGTCGTCGCACGCTGGACTCGGGTCACCGGCGTCGAAAAGAACTCCTGGATACGGCGGCGGTCAGGGCGCGTACTCCGGTCGGTTGCGAACGGCGCGCCACGCAACGCCTCGAACGCCGCCACCGACCCGTTCACGTACACCGTCGCGGTGCCATCGAGCGACAGATGGATGTCTTCTTCGTACTCGGTCCTGTCGAAAAAGCCCACTCGAACCGCATGCGGCTGCGACCAACGCCGCAGCCACCAACGCGGCAACCCGCTGCATCACCGGCAATGATATAGTAAAAATTTCTCCCGCTCTGATGCCCGCCACGCCGGTTGTCTATCTCATCGACGGCAGTTCGCAGATGTATCGTGCGTATCACGCGCCGATACGGACGAATGAAGGCACCTTGCTGCGAAACGCGCAAGGCCGCCCCACCAACGCCGTCTTCATTTTCGTGACGATGCTCCGGAAGCTTCTGAAGGAGCAGAATCCGGAGTACATCGCCGCGTCATTCGATCTCCCGGGCCGGACGTTCCGCGACGATCTCGCCGCCGACTACAAAGCCAACCGCAGGCCAATGCCGGGCGAGCTCGCAGAGCAGATTCCCCTCGTGCACAGCGCCTGTGAAGCCCTTGGCGTGCCGATTCTGACGCACGATCGGTACGAGGCCGACGATGTGATCGGTACGATGGCGCTCCGGGCTGCAGCCGAAGGCTATGGCGTGGCGATTATCACGGGAGACAAGGATTTCTTTCAGCTCGTACGCGACGGCATCCGGGTCTTCAACCCGAGAGACGAAGGGGTCTGGTACGACGCCGGTGGTGTCAAGGAGAAGTTCGGCGTGACGCCGGATCAGGTGGTTGACGTCCTCGCCCTGATGGGCGACACCATCGACAACGTGAAGGGCGTTCCGGGGATCGGTGAAAAGGGGGCGCGCGAGCTGATCTCGACCTACGGGACCCTGGACGCGCTGCTCGCGCAAGCGGCAGTGGTGCCGCAGAGAAAGTATCGAGACGCCTTGCTGTCGCACGCCGACGAGGCCACAACGAGTCGCGAGCTGCTCCGTATTCGCACAGATGTGCCCGTCGTATTCGACATCGACGCCTTCCGATACCGCGGCCCGTCGCGCGACCGCTGCTATCAGCTGTTCGGGGAGCTGGGGTTCCGTTCGCTGGTCATGGAGTTCGCGCCGACGGCTGACACGGTTCTGAGCGACTACCGCCTCGTCACGACGAGCGACGAGCTGGTCGCGCTCGTCGACCACCTGCGCTCGGCTCGCCGTTTCGCCATTCGGACGATGGCCGACTCTGCGACCGCCGTAACGGCGGGCATCGTCGGGTTTGCGTTTTCGACGGAAGCGCGATCGGCGAGGTATCTCCCCCTGCGGCATCAGGGCATGCACCAGGGTCCACAATTGAGGGTTGACGAAGCGCTGCAGTTGCTGAAGCCCGTGCTGGAGGAGCCATCCATCGAGAAAGTCGGGCACGACCTGAAATTCGACGCCATCGTGCTCGAACGCCACGGAGTCAAGCTGGCGGGCCTCGGGCTCGACACCATGCTCGCCAGCTACCTGCTCGACGCCACGCGGTCTGGCCATCCACTCGAAGAGACCGCACTCGAACACATCGGGTACAAGGCGATGACGGAAGACGACATCCGCGGGCATGGCCCGAAGGCCGTCCCGTTTGCCGATCTCCCGCCCGACCACGTCGTCAAGTACGCGGGCGAACGCACCGATTTGGCGCTGCAGCTCGCGGATCGGCTCGGACCGATCCTCGCGGCCGACGGTCTGGATTCGGTCTATCGCCAGCTGGAACAGCCGCTCGTGCCTGTGCTCGTGGCCATCGAGCGCGCCGGTGTTCGGATTGACGCCGGCGCCCTGGCCAGCCAGTCGCAGCACGTCGACCGGGAACTGGCCGTGCGAAGCGCGCAAATCTTCGAGCTGGCGGGCGAATCCTTCAATATCAACTCGCCGAAGCAGCTCTCGGAAATCCTCTTCGACAAGATGGGGTTGCCGACGCTCAAGCGGAATGTGAAAACGAAGACGGCCTCGACCGCGGTCGAGGTTCTCGAAGAACTGGCGCTCGCCCACGAGCTTCCGCGTCTCATTCTCGAGTGGCGAGCGCTGCAGAAGTTGAAGAGCACCTATATCGACGCCCTGCCGCAGCTGGTCAATCCGGAAACGGGCCGTGTGCACACCAGCTTCAACCAGGCCGTTGCCGCAACCGGACGTCTGAGCAGCAGCGAACCGAACCTGCAGAACATTCCAATCCGGACAGAGCTCGGTCGCGAAATCCGGCGCGCGTTCATCCCGGACCCCGGTCACTTGTTGATTTCCGCCGATTACTCGCAGATCGAACTCCGAGTGCTGGCTCACCTTGCCGGCGACGAAACGCTGATCGAGGCGTTCCAGCGTGGCGACGATATTCACGATCAAACGGCGTTGAAAGTGTTCGGCGCAGAAAGCGGGCTCTCGAAGCACGAGCTCCGTCGACGGGCGAAGATCATCAACTACGCCCTGCTTTACGGGAAGACCGCCTTCACGCTGGCCAAGGACATCGGCGTGACGCCGCAGGCGGCGCAGGATTTCATCGACGCCTACTTTGCCGGGTTCCCGCGCGTCCGCTCGTTCATCGATCGTCTCATCGAGGACGCACGAACGAGCGGCGTGGTCAAGACGATGTACGGCCGGCGGCGGCTGGTGCCGGAGCTCACCAGCCGCAACGGGCAGATTCGTGCGGCGGCGGAACGGGCGGCCGTGAACATGCCGATTCAGGGTTCAGCGGCCGACATTCTGAAACGCGCCATGATCGACGTGCATACGGCGCTCTCGTCCTGGCCCGACGCGCGGATGATCCTGACTGTGCACGACGAGCTGCTCTTCGAGGTTCCCGCCGAGCGCGCCCGCGAAATCGCCGATGTCGTGCGGACCCGCATGCAGGAGGCGGCGACTCTCGCCGTTCCGCTCACGGTCGATGTGGGTATGGGAGCCAATTGGAAGGAAGCGAAGAGCTGACGGTCAATCCTTCGCCCATCGCTCCTTGAACTTCTCCCACTCCTGCCGAAGTGCCTCCGGTGGCTGACCGAGCGTGCGGGCCCGCTCATGCACGAGGGCCGTTAGTACCAACCGATCGAGATCCGCTCTGAGCGCAGCACCGCGATCGCTCGCCATCGGCGCCCGGACCCATCCCGCCTGGACGGCCTCCCACGCACCCTGAAGGTCGCCCTGACCCCGGGCGGCCATCGAAATCCAATAGCAGGCGGCCGCGCTCGTCGGAGCCGTACCCAGCTCACCTTTCATGCGATCTCGAATCCGTTGATAGACTGCCTGCCGCTCGATCTCGGTTCTCGGTTGCGCGTCGCGATCGAGCGCGCTGGCCCACCAATCGAGCACACGCTCGCGCTCAGTGGGTGTCAAGACGCCTGGCCCCGCGAGGACCGAGTCGAACACATCCGCTGCGGCACCGAACGACCCGTCGAAGTACAACGTTTCGCCCAAACCGACGATGTACTCGACGCGCTCGTGTGCACCGAGACGCTGTGCATCCAGCCGTCGCAAGCGCTCGCGCGCGGCGGTGAGATCTGCGGTTTCGGCGCTCCCGCGGTAGCGCTCGAGGTAGGCTCGGGCGGCAATCAGGTCGGCGCTGTCGCTGCGAGCCGGGGTCTGGCGAGCCTGCTCAGCCGCAGCCAGTGCTGCGTCGAACTGCCGCTGGTTGTAAAGGAGGCGGGCGCGGGCCAGCGGATCACGCTCCTCGCGTGCCGCGGCCAGGGCACTGAATGCCAGCAGGAGGCCGATCGTCGAGCCAAACCTCCGCATGACGCGATGGTAGCACAGAGCGTGTGGTCGGCTAAGTTCATGATGTTGAATAGCTTATCGGCCGCAAGTTACGTGTTTGGTACAATGCCGTCCAATGGCTGAACCGAGGGTCGTTCCGCGCGCCGCGCACACGCTCTCGCGCCGCGACATCGACTCTGACGCGCTCAAAGTGCTCTATCGACTCCGCCAGGCCGACCACGCGGCGTACCTGGTCGGCGGAAGTGTTCGCGACCTGCTCATCGGGCGGAGACCCAAAGACTTCGACATCGGCACGTCCGCCCATCCCTACCAGGTCAAGAAGCTGTTTCGGAACTGCTGGATCATCGGCCGCCGCTTTCGTCTTGCGCACGTCAAATTCGGCCAGAAGATCATCGAGGTAGCGACATTCCGCCGGCAGGTGACGCCAACTGAAGAGCGTCAGGACGCCTCGCCGGAGGGAGGACCGCCGCCGAGCGACGGCGTTTCGGACGCGCTGGATCACCTGATTCACCGCGACAACACGTTTGGCACACCCGAAGAAGACGCCTTTCGGCGCGATTTCACGATAAACGCCCTCTTTTACGACATCGCCACCTTTTCCGTCATCGACTACGTCGGAGGTCTGGAAGACTTGCGTGATGGAATCGTACGGTCGATTGGTGATCCGGAGGTCCGATTCCGTGAAGACCCGGTTCGCATGATGCGAGCGGTTGCGCTGGCGGCGCGGCTGGAATTTCAAATGGATCCGCTGGTGCTCGACGCCATCCGGGTGCATCGCCACGAAATCGCACGGAGCTCGGCGCCTCGCTTACTCGAGGAGTACTACAAGATCCTTCGGTCGGGCGCAGCGGAGAGGACGTTTCGGGAGTTGGCCGGGCTGGGTTTGCTCGAGCCGATTTCGGCCGAGTTGCACCGTGGCGCTGCCGAATCGCTTTGGCAATCGTTGGCGGCGCTCGATGCATACCGCCGACGATTCGAGTCCGTCCCCGAGACGCTCACCAACGCGATCCTTTTGGGCAGCCTGCTCGTGCCTCTCGGCTTTTCTCAGAACCAGGGCCGGTTCGAGGAGCGATACAGCCCAAGGAGCCGAGGAAGGCACAGTCCCCAAAGCGGGGCACGTCAGTCCGAGGAGACTCTTCCTGACGGCTCTCGACTCGGCTGCCTTCCGCTGGCCCGTCGTGACCTGGAGCGGCTTCACCAGCTGCTCGGTCTTCAACAGCGGCTGCGTGACGTCGCGGCGAGCGCGAGGGCTCGAGGCGCGCTCCTCCACCGGAGCATCTTTCGGGAGGCTCTTACCTGGCTCGAGATTCATGGCACCGCGGCCGACGCAATCGACCAATGGCGAGCCATGCTGGGCGATTCGACGACCGCCGGCGCCCCAGCGATCGAATCCACAAGCAGAATCCCGTCCGTTTCGTCGTCGTCGTCGCCGCCGTCGAAGGCGGCTCCGGCCAACGCCGTCATGACCGGGGCTCTGCCCCGGACCTGGAAACAGCTTTCTGGCGAACAATCAGGCTGGTGCAGTTTCTCCCATCGTCTTGTAGGGCTTGGCGAGTCTGAGGCCAATCAGCAATCTGATGATGGGCCAGGCGGGATCGAATTCGCTGGTCCGGAAGCTGAACTTCGGACTGCGCGGGTATCCGTGATGATTGTTGTGAAGCCCTTCGCCTCCGGTGACGAGGGCGAGCAGACGCAGGTTCGTGGCGGTATTGTCGAAGTTCTTGTACCCGACCGAATGGCACAACCCGTTGATCGATGAGGACAGCACAAAGACGTACATCACGGCATGAATTCCAGCGGCGAGCAAGCCCCAACCCAACCCCATGATGGCGCACAGCGCCGTGGTCCCAAGGACGAGCCCGGTAATGCCATGGTCGAACAGCGCCCGGTCCCAAATGTCTTCTTTGATGTCGCGGGCGTACCGGTCGATGACTTCCGGATTCTTCGCTTCCTTGATGTAGTGGAAGACATTCCCTAGTTGGACCGACCAGAATCCCATCAAGGCCGGGCTGTGCGGGTCGCCTTCCTCGTCGGTGAACGCATGATGCTTCCGGTGTACCGCCACCCACTGCTTCGTTGAAATCCCAGTCGTCAACCACAGGCCGAAGCGGAACGCCCATGCGACGGCAGGATGCAGCACGAGCGCGCGGTGAGTCGCAGAGCGGTGCAAATAGATCGTCGTGCTGAAGACCGCCACCTGAATAAGAATGGCGGCAACGACGAAGCTCATGACAAAAGACGACAGCACGGCGCTATCCTCCGACGTTCAAGTTGTTGTGATGGCCCGAGCTGACTGGGGGTTGGCGACCGAAAACACGTGATGGTATCACGGAACCCAGCTCTGCCAAACGTGCACGCTTTTGCCTAGAGATCTAACCGTGACGCCGCTCGAACTCCTGCATGAAAGCCACGAGGGCATCAATGCCTTCTTCAGGAAACGCGTTGTAGATCGATGCGCGCATCCCGCCAACGGACCGATGGCCCTTCAGGCCATCGAGTCCCGCGGCCGTCGACTCTTTGATGAAGCGTTTCTCCTGCTCTTCGCTTGCCAGTCGAAACGTGACGTTCATCAGCGAACGATCGTTTGATGCCGCCGTGCCGCGGTAGAAGCCAGTCCGGTCGATTTCGGCGTACAGCTTGGCGGCCTTTCGCTCGTTGGCGTGACCAACCCCGGCGAGTCCTCCTTGGGCCAGGAGCCATCTCATCACCAGACCAAGCGTGTAGACCGCAAACGCCGGAGGCGTGTTGTACAGCGAGCGGTTTTCGGCATACACGGCATAGGTGAGCATCGACGACAGCGCTGATTTCCGTTCGGCCGATCGCTGCAGCATGTCGTTTCGGATAATCACGACGGTGACGCCGGCCGGACCCATGTTCTTTTGGGCGCCTGCATAGATAAGTGCGTGACGGCTGATATCGATCGGTCGACTAAACATGTCCGACGAGGTATCGCTGACGAGCGGGACATCGCCGACATCAGGCAGCCGCCTGTACTGCGTGCCCTCGATCGTGTTGTTGGACGTCATGTGCACGTAGGCAGCGCCTGGTGAAAGTTTGAGCTCCGACTGCGTCGAGATCCTCGTGTAATTCTCGGTTCTCGTGGAGGCCGCGATGTGAACCTGTCCCACCTTCCTGGCTTCACTGATCGCCTTCTCCGCCCAGGATCCACAGTCGATATAGTCGGCGACGCCATCCGATGCGAGCAGATTCATCGGCACCATCGAGAACTGCAGACTGGCGCCCCCCTGGAGGAACAGCACCTTGTAGTCGGAAGGAACGCTGGCGAGAGCCCGGATGCTGGCTTCCGCCTGGTCGATAATCGATTCGAACGCCTTCGAGCGATGGCTGATCTCCAGAATCGACATGCCGACCCCTGGCAATGCCAGAAGGTCGCGCTGGACCTCTTCCAACACGGGCAGCGGCAGCACCGCTGGTCCCGCTGCGAAGTTGTAAACCCGGTGAACCACAGTCACGGCTGCCTCAAGTCATCGCCACTCAGAGACAACGGCGCTGCGTGATGTGGAGACGTCGCTGCCGTCAGCGGTGGGGATTCTGCCAGAAACGATGCGACTCAAATCAAGTGTATCAGCAGGCCGTCGCGGAGCTTTGGCTCGAACCACGTCGACTTGGGCGGCATCATCGATCCTGCGTCCGAAACAGTCATGAGATCGGTCACACTCACCGGGTGCAGCGAGAACGCCACCGCCGCCGCACCGGTGGCAACCGCCGTCTCCAGTTCGGGCGTCCCCTTGGCCCCTCCCACGAAGTCGACCCGCTTGTCGGTGCGCACGTCAGCGATTCCAAGAATCGGGTCGAGCAGCTGATCCTGAAGGACACTGACATCGAGCGAACCGATGGGGTCTGTCGTGCGCGGGCTCGCCAACGGACGAAGCCTCCACCAGGTCCGCTCGAGATACATGGAGATCTCGCCGCGCCGGGGTGGGGACGCCGCCCCTGCTCCGACATCGAACCGGCTACGGGCAAGCTGCAGGAAGTCCGCGGCCGAGAGGCCGTTGAGGTCCTTGACGGTCCGATTGTAGGGCAGGATTTTCACCTGATTGTGAGGAAACGCCACGGCTAGAAATGTCGTGTGGTCGGCGTCGTTGCCGAGCGAGCTTCGAACGATCGCTTGATCCTTGATCTGCTGACGTGCCCGCGCCGCGCTTGCGACTCGATGGTGACCATCTGCGATGTAGAGCGACGGAACATTTGCGAACGCACCCACCAGCGCATCCCGAAGGTCAGCGGCGACGCGCCATACGCTATGCCGCACACTGTCGTCGGCTTGGAAATCGAACAAGGGCTCGTCGGCCGTTGCGTCCGCCACCATTCGATCGACATCGCCTGATGCCCGGTAAATCAGGAACACGGTGCCGGTCTGCGCACCGAGCGCCATCATGTGCCGAGTCCGATCGTCCTCTTTGTCCCGTTTGGTTCGCTCGTGCTTCTTGATGGCGCCGTGGTCGTACTCGTCGAGAGAGAAACAGGCAGCCAGACCCGTCTGTTCATGGGTCCCGCTGCGCAATCGATACAGATAGACGCTTGGCTCGTCCTCGACGACCAGCACTGACTTTTCCAGACGTTCAAAATTGTGAGCGGCACGTTCGTATACCTGATCACTGAAGGGATCGGTACCAGGCGGCAGCTCGAGCTCCGCTCTCGACACCCTCAAGAAGCTCAACGGGTTGTCGGCAGCCTGTTTGCGCGCTTCTTCCGTGGTCACCACGTCGTAGGGCACCGCCGCCACGCGAGCGGCGTCGGATGGACGAGGCCGCAACGCCCGATACGGGTGCACGGTAGCCATGGGTGACGAATTATGTCATGAGGGCAGTTGCACGCCGGGTTGACCCAAGCCACGACAGCCGCTACAGTCCAGCTCAGGGGAGGCTCGAGCCCTATGCAGACGCGCCGCACATTCCTTCTCGCAGCCTTGTTCGGGATGGTCATCGGCCTTCCGCTTGCCGCCGATTGGCCGAGCACCGAGAAGGTCGACCTCGACGCCGTGTACCGAATCAAGGATGAAGGATTGCAGCGGTCGAAGGTGATGGACACCGTGAGCTACCTCACGGACGTCTACGGACCACGTCTGACCGGTTCGCCGAACATCAAAGAGGCCGCCGACTGGGCACAAAAAACCATGCGCGACTGGGGCCTTGCCAACGTCCACTTGGAATCGTGGCCGTTCGGTCGCGGCTGGCAGAACCAGCGCTTCGTCGCGATGGCCATCAGTCCTCGAGCCTATCCGCTCATCGGCTTCCCCATGGCATGGACGCCGGGAACAAGCGGGCCCGTCACCGGCGAGGCGGTGCTTGCGACCATCCAGACAGACCGGGATTTCGACGTCTGGCGTGGGAGGCTGCGTGGCAAGTTCGTCCTGACGGCGCCGATGCGGCAAGTCGGCGCGCGCTTCGAACCGCTCGGTCGCCGATTCACCGACAGCGATCTCGTCGAAGTCTCCAAGCAACCCGCCACCGGTCGCGGGCGCGGAGGTCAACCACCTGGAGGGGTCGCGAATCAGAGAGAGTTCCTGAGGAAACGAGCGGAGTTCTTCGCGGACGAAGGCGTTGCCGCGCTGGTCAATCCGAGCGCGATCGGGGACGGCGGAACGTTTTTCGTGCAAGCGCCGCCGGGATATTCGCGAGAGGTCAATGGTCCGCGCCAAGTGGCAGAAGTGGTTCTCGCCATCGAACACTACGGCCGGATTGCGCGCACGCTGGACAAGAATATCCCCGTCATCCTTCAGATGGATATCGACAACAAGTTCTTCGACGATGACCCCAATGGGTTCAACATACTGGCGGAGATTCCTGGCACAGACAAAGCCGACGAAGTCGTGATGATCGGCGCGCACTTCGATTCATGGCACGCGGGCGCTGGCGCCACCGACAACGCCGCCGGTTCCGCGGTCATGATGGAGGCCATGCGCATTCTCAAGACGGCGGGCCTGAAGCCGCGTCGAACGATCCGCATCGCGCTGTGGGGCGGCGAAGAGCAAGGGCTGCTGGGCTCGAGAGCCTACGTGAAAACGCACTTTGGTGATCCGGAAACGATGCAGGTCAGACCCGAACACGCGAAACTGTCGGCGTACTTCAACGTCGACAACGGGACGGGAGCGATTCGCGGCGTCTACCTGCAGGGGCACGAAGCGGCGGCGCCGATCTTTCAGAGTTGGATGGAACCGTTCAGGAATGTGGGGATGACGACCCTGGCCATTCGAAGCGTGGGCGGCACGGACCACCTGTCGTACAACGCCGTTGGACTGCCAGGCTTCCAGTTCATTCAAGATCCCGTCGAGTACCGATTCTCGAACGCACCACTCGAATCAGGACCTGTACGAGCGCGTCCAAGCCGATGACATGATGCGTAATGCGGTCATCGTGGCATCGTTCGCCTACCATGCCGCAATCCGTGACGAAAGGCTTCCGCGAAAGCCGTTGCCGACGGCCCAGCCAGCCGGTCGTGGGGCCTCACAGTAAGTTCAGGGTATCGGCGATTGCGAGCTCCGAAGGCACGGGAGGCGGTGTCTGCGTGTTACAAACGATGATGCTCCTCGGCCCACCTGCGAAGCCGTGATTGCCGTTCGCGCGCTTCTGGAACCTCGTTCAGACGATTGCTCGGCCAGGGAAGACGGAACGTCCAGTTCGAGTCGGTGACGGTGGCGGGCTTGTTGATGCGATCCGACCAGCCGAACACATCCGTCACGGGCAGCATGACGAGGTCGGACCCCGACGCGAAAAGCGCCTCGAGGAGCACGTCGCGGACCCGGCCTTCGTTTGCGTCCAGGATGCCAGTTCCACCCGTCAGACGCTGGATCGTCGGAATCTCGTCGACTTTCTTACGCTCGTCCTCGGACGTCTGCCGCCACCACACGACCAGAGGCTCGGTGTCGTGTGTGCCAGATGTTGCCACCGAAACAGCAGGATAGTCGGCGGGATCGCGGAAGGGCGCGCCGTCGGTGTGCCACTGCCGCTCCCACTGAAATACGCGAAATCCAGGGATTCCGAGCTGGGCCAGTGACTCGCGGACGAAATCGGGCACGTCGCCGAGATCCTCCGCCACGATCTCCGATCCGGTCCCACGCAACACTTCGAGCACCGACTCGCCGAGCGCCTGCTGCTCGGCTTGAACGGCGGGCGTAAAGAATGCCACGCCATTGCTCCTCGGCCTGCCGTACGTCCGATAGAAACCGACGAGATGGTCGACGCGGTACCCCTGGTAGAGATCCGCACTGCGACGGGCGCGGTCGTGGAGCCAGGTGAAGCCCTCGGCAGCCATGATGTCCCACCGGCTGAGCGGCATACCCCAATCCTGTCCGGTCTCGCTGAAGGCATCTGGCGGCACGCCAATCAAGACATCGAGTCGAAACTGATCCTGACGCGCCCAGACATCTGCGCTATCGCCATCGACCATGAACGGCAAATCGCCGAAGATTTCGACGCCGTGCGTTTGGGTCCGTGCTTCCTTCCACTGCGTGTCCGCCGTCCACTGCAAGTACCTGCTGGTACAACACATCTCGAGAAAGCTCGTGCCGTGCGTCTTGGAGCGCCTGCGAGTCGCGATGCCGCAGCGCCTCGGGCCAGTCAGTCCACGGCCGTTCCTTCTCGCGCGTATGGACCGCACGGAATAAGGCATAGTCGTCCAGCCACCAGGCTTGATCCTCGACAAATGCCTTCAGGGCACCGGCACGTCCGGTGCCGTGGCACCACTCGACCTCGAAGAACCGGGCAAAAGCGGCCTCGAGCGCCCGTTGCTTCAGCCGACGGACATCGACATACCGGACGCGCGCCGAGCTGCGTACTTCTGCCAGGATGCGACGATCATCGGATGTAAAAAAGCCTTCTCCGCCGATGGCAGCGAAGTCGGGCACCGCAGGAACAGCAATAAAGAGTGGATCGATCGCCATCGCGCTGATTGCGGAATACGGGGAGTGTTGTCCGGGAGCCATCTCGTTGAGCGGCAGAAGCTGCAGCACCCGCAACCCACAGCGAGCAAGCCAGGCGGTCAGGGCAGGAATGTCGCCGATGTCGCCGACTCCCCAACTGGCAGTCGATGGAGCCGAAAACAGCGGGACGACGACGCCCGCCCGGCGCGGGGCACGATCACTCATGACGCGCGCTTTGCAATTGAAATGCCTGCGAGACTTCTGGTGCCACGACGTCCGGCGGCTGACGCCTGAATGCCGGCGCGGCTCCGCGAGGCCGCCGTGTCAAACCGCACCGGCGTGGGGCTCACTGACAGTTCGATGTGCGGCACGCCTGAAAACTCGCTCGACACCGCTCGTGAACGCCGGGTCGGGCACGAGCAGACTCAGCACCAAGAACGACTCGCGTTGAAAATCGAAGAAGTATCCCGGGTGGACCAGGACATCGTCACTAACGAGAAGGTCGAGAACCAACTCTTCCTCCGACATGAATGTCGGGACGTGCACGACGCCGTACCAACCACCGGCAACAGGAAGGACGCGACAAGAAGGGGCGGAGGCGCCGATCTCCATCAGTCGACGATAGTTGCCCTGAACTCGTGAGGCAATCTGGGCTCGAACAGCCGCTCCTCGGTCGAGCAGCTGGGCAGCCGCCAGCTGGACCGGTGTGGACACCGTCAAGTATGTGTCACACACGACCTCCAGGCGCTCGAGGGCGCTCACAACGATGCCTTCAGGACCGCCGAGCGCGATCCATCCCAGCTTCACTTGCGGGAGACCCACCGACTTCGACAACCCGCCCAGACTGAAGACAAGTGCGTCGTGGCACGACTGAAGGGACATCCCGCGCGCTATCGCGCCTCCGAGCTCGTAGTCCGCGAACACTTCGTCGGCAATCAGTGCCATGTCGCGAGAGGCGCATAGCGCATCCAAACGCTTCAGCTCATCGACAGACAGAAACGAGCCGGTGGGGTTGTTGGGATTGACGACGAGCAACGCTCGCGTCCGAGGGCCCAGAAGCCGTTCGATGCTGGCAAAATCGACCGCCCAGCCACCGTCTGTACTCGAGGTCGTACGTGCGAACAATGACACCATCGAGCGACGTCAAGAGCTCGAACAAAGGGTAGCTCGGCCTCGGCACGAGGACCTCGTCGCCTGGCTCAGTCAGCAGCTTGAACAATATGGAATACGACTCGCTCGTCCCGGCGGTCAGCGCGACCCGCCCGGGGTCGACTTCCATGCCACGGCGGGCATAATCGGCCGCGACCGCGCGGCGAGCGTCGAGGAGGCCGAGCGGTGCGGGCGCGTAGACCAGAGCGCGAGGGTCCGCCAACGCTGCCAGAAGGCCCGGTGGATAGTCGATGCCTGCGCAGGTCGGATTCGATTCCGTGAGGTCGATGAACGGGCGGCCCGCACGCCGCCGCTCCATGACCGCCTGCGTCAATCGATTCGGCGTCAGGTTGGCGGGCACCCGGGTGGAGAACATTGTGGTCGTTCGTCGTTCGACTAACGACTCTCCACGATTTGGATCCGCTCGATGACGTCGCCCTCGAGGATGGCGTCCACGACGTCCATGCCGTTCAGGACGTGGGCGAAGACCGTGTAGTCATGGTCGAGACGCGGATTGTCGACGAGATCGATGAAGATCTGGGCATCGCCAGTGTCCCGGCCACGCGTCGAAACCCCGACAGCGCCACGCACATGCGGCCATTGACCGAGCTCGTCCCGCATGAACATCGCGTCACCAACATACTCGTTCGCACCGGGGCTACCGCCTTGAATGACGAAGTTCGGGACCACCCGGTGAAAGGTCAGACCGTCGTAGTAGCCGGACTCGGCGAGCTGCACGAATCGAAAGACACTCAGGGGCGCTTCGGCTCCCAGCAATATGAGATCAAAGCTGCCAACGCCGAGCACCGCCACCCGAGCGCGAGCCGAAGCGAGTCGCCGGACGTCCATCGCGTCCAACTGGGGAAGCACTGCAGGACCACGCTGCGGCAACGCGGCGTCGGCGGTTACGCCCAGACCCCGGAGTGTTTCGGCGATCGCCTGGCGCGCGTCGTGCGAGTTGTCGTGCCCTTCCCCAACGAGACGGTGGAGCGCCGCCTTCAACGCCGGTACCGCCTCCGGCGCTTGCGATCCGGCAAGTGCGGCAGCCGCAACCCGAAGGACCTGATACCCCGGGCGTTCGAGAGCGGCAATGTAAACCCCATCCGCGGCGTGCCCGGCAACCGCCTGCAGTCCCTGAATCGCGGCTTCCCTCACGTTGTCATCGACGTCTCGGGCCAGCGTTTCGAGCGCGGTCGACTTCTTGAGAATCGTGGCAGCGCGAGCAGCATACATGCGCAGTTGCCAGATGTCTGATCCCACGAACTGATCGAGGGCCGCGGCCGCCTTCGCAGGTGCGGCCGACGAGAGCGCCACGATCGCGTGCGCGCCGCGATGCCAACCTCGCGGAGACGCAGCCGGCGAAGCGTTGACCGCGCGCGCGAGGAGCACGATTGCGTCGGCTGACGATGAACAGTCGGCAAGGTAGTCAAGGGCAGTGAGAACCACGTGCGGATTCTGGATCGTTGACCGCACGGATAGCCGAATTGCACGCTCGACCGCGAAGGTCCGGGCCCTTCTGAACGTCTGGTTCGAGATCGCGACTCTCGGGGCGTGTCGCTCGCGTACGGGCGGCCCGCAGCGCCTCCAACCGAACCATCGACAACGCGTCGGCGAGCCCGGCCTTGAGCACGTCTTCCGCCGTTTCAGGCGGTCCCAGGCGCTGACTCGCCAGACCTCGCATCGCCAGCCGTCGCACCTGGCCGTCAGGATCTACGGCGGCGCGACGAACGACGACATCGTCGGCCGAATCGGCGGCAATCAGCGCCTCCATGGCGATGCGTCGGACGCGTGCGTCGCGTCCGGCGTCGGAAACGCCTGGGCCCTCCGTCCCGCTGCGGACCTGAGTGCCCGAGCCAAGCGCCAATCCCCGAAGGGATTCGAGCACTTCACTCGTCGGCGGGCTGAGCTGGCGATGCCGTCGGATCAGTTCTGCGAACCCCTGAGCGACCCCGAGCCTGTCCGCGGCCAGTTGGCTGCGTGCCGACAAATCCAAAAGGATGCGATAAGCGTTTTGAATCTGGTCGCCGGAGGAGTACGGCAGGCGGCCCAACGTTTCGCCGAGGACGGCCCTGACGTTGGCGTCGGACTCATCGGTCAAGCTGGCCGCGAGTTCGGCCGCCGCGGCCTCGAGCGTCAGGGGCGATGTTTTTGGCAGCCGTTCGGAGAGCACGGAATGGGCCCATCCTTGTGCGGCTTGGCCGATCGCGTTCGCCGCTTCAGCGCGGACCTCGGGAAGTGGGTATTCCAGGAGGGGAAGCATGTCGGCAATGAAATCGACTCGCTCGAGCCGTCCCATTGCCCGAACTGCAATCCGAACTGTCTGGGGGTCGCGGCTGCGAAGGCCGGCCCGGATCGTTGCCACATCTCCAGCGGTGGGCGCGCGTCTGTCCTCGGCGGCGAGAATAGCGAGCTGGCCGGTCGATCGAACTGACGATTGCGCTAAAAGCGTTCGTCCACCAGCTGCCACAGCCAGCAGGACGATGAACACGGCAGTTGTCGGGCGTGTCATCCGTCTACGGTCGCAAGCTCCGAGTTGCGGCTGCGTACTCGAGCATCTGGCTGGTAAGCTCCATCGGGTACGAAATCGATACGTCAGTGATTTCGCCAGCAGCGTTTCTGATCGGCTCGAGTTTCGGCATGACGAACCCTGTATAGGACGGCAGACTCAGCTTGTCCACGCGCGAGACGACCTCATCGCGCAGATTCGAATCGAAATGCACGCCGTAAGCTTCGAAGAGCTGCTTGGCGGCCGGGTAGTCGGCTTGCGACTTGATCCTCTGCACCTCAGCCAGGAGGCGGCCGACGCCTTCGCGAAACGCCTTCGGGTCGGTCAAGACGTAGTAGGTCTTGCCATCGCGCGTCCGTTTCTCGATTGCCTGGGTATTCGCCATCAACCAGTGCACGATCATCTGGCGATTCCGCATGTGGTCTTCCTCGATCTGCGTGCCTTGCCGCACGCGTCGAAGCTGGACCAACGCGTTTCGCGTGTAGGCCTCGTATTCGGCCCGGACGATGTGGTCGTGATCTGCGCCGGATAGCAGGCCTATCTCGACCAGTTTCTGGTCCGGAAGGAAATAGAGGGCGACCAGATCGGCCCGCGCTTCCTCCAAAGCCGAGTATTGCTCCTTCAGGATGGTGGCCGGGTTTCCGTTCAGGCGCTCTTCTACCTTGCCAGAGGCGTGGCCGATCACCTCGTGCATGTTCGTCGTCAATTCGGCCGAGAACGCGCTCCATTTCGTCGCGCGCTCGGTTTCTTCAGGCGTCCAAGAGAACTCGCTTCGAAACGCCGGTAACGTCGACTTGTCGTACGCCTGAGTGACGTTGGAAAGCGAGACCGATTTACTGCCGTAGCGCTCGCGGATACTCTGATCGTTGGGCAAGTTGATCCCGACCGGCGTCACGGGCCCGGAATCTCCGGTTTCGATGACGACGTCGATGGCGTTGGCCGTGATACCCTGGACACCCTGCTTCCTGTACTTCGGGTCCCATGGCATCCGGTCCTCGAACCACTGAGCGTCTCGCGCCAGTTTCTGAATCTCTGAGGTCTTTTCGGCATTGATGTAGAAAACGAGGCCCTCGAAGGCTCCCTTCATCCCACGGGCGTCGAGGTAGACCTCGATGAACCCATTGATCGTATCGACCGGGGATGCCTTGTCCTGCACCCAGGCGATGTCGTACGCCTCGCGGTCCTTGGCCTCTCCAGTCCGGTAGAACTTGATCAGGGCGCGCAGCGCATTCGCCATCGGTTCGGTCGCAAACGGGATTGCGGCCTCGAGGTGGCTGACAATTCCTGCAATCTGTTTTCCGTACCTCCCATCGATCCGGTAGACCTCCTCGACAATCTTGCCATTCGACTTCACGAGGCGTGAATTCAGCGGATAGGTTTCTTTGAAGCGGTCGAGATCCTTCATCGTCAAGCCGACGTAGAGGTTGTTGCTGCTTGCCTTCAGGATGTCCTGGCCTGGCGGCGGCGTCTTCGCGGTGACCATCGAATCGACGGCGGGATCGAAGAACGCCGGTTTCAGTCGTTCGAGTCGTTGGTCGAGGGTCTCGCCGTTTCTGAGAGAAAACTGAGCGCCCGACTTCTCCGCGGCGCGTGCAGCCGCGGCAAAAGCCTCGGGAGTGCAGCGGAGAACAAACTTGCGGGCGGTCAGGTTGTTGTACGGACCTGTATTGATCCAGAAGAGCTTCGTGTAGCGGTGGATTTCAGCAAACGTGTTGGGATCGATGCCGTTCGGATGGGTGACGATCGCCTCGAGCACATCGCGCATGTCGAGATTGTGAACATAGCGCTGGTCGTAGAAGATGTCGCGGCCCGCAAGTGCGGCCTGATAGAGATGCCAGACGAGGGTTTTCTCTCTGAGCGGCAAGGCACTGAAGCCGTCCGCGTAGATCTGCACGACTGCCGCTTCGTCGACTCGCTCCAGGAGATACTTGCGATCGGCGGCCTCCGGCGACGACGCGGGCGCCGGGTCGGTTGACTTCGATGTTCCTCCTCCACACGCCACCATTCCGAGAAGTGCCATGACGATAACCACCCTCGCTCGCATACTTTTGCCTTCTGCCCTGGTCTCGCTTAATTGGTCACGGCCGAGGACGCGGAAGTTGATCGCACATGGCCGAGTCACCGTGGCCACCGTATCCTCCGCGGTGGAGAGTCCGCCGCCAGCAAGTAACTAGCGTAGCGCAAGTTCGACTTTTTCGAGGTATTGAGGGACGTGAACCGTCCACTCGCGCTCGCGGACAATCCTGCCACGCAGCGCTTCGAGCGCGGCCGGTTCGCCGTGGACAAGGTGGGTCATCGTCGGCGGGCGCGAGAACCCCGAGAGAAATCGCATGATTTCACCTGCATCGGCGTGCGCTGACATCCAGTCGATGCGTTCGATCCGGGCGGCTACCGGCACCAGCTGTCCTTTAATCTTGATCTGTTTGACGCCGTCGCACAATTGCCGGCCGCGCGTACCCTCCGATTGAAAGCCGACGAACAAGACCGTGTTCTTCGAGCTCGGCAGAGTGGCCGCCAGGTGGTGCAAGACGCGGCCGCCGGTGGCCATGCCGCTCGACGCAATCACGATCGCGGGCGTGTCCGAGGCCACGAGTGCCGCAGACTCCTGAGCAGAAGCGACGACCGTCAAGCGACTGGTTCCGAAAACGGCGACAGCGCGGCCGGCGGGCTTCAACTCGGCGTCGAGCTCGTGGACTCGTTCCGAATAGAACTGCAAGGCGCCCGCGGCCATTGGACTGTCGAGATACACCGGCACGATCGGAATCTGCTTCGTCTGTTCGAGTTGCTTGAGCCAGTAGAGAAGCTCTTCGACTCGACCGACCGCGAACGATGGAATGACGACGCGGCCGCCCTGGCGGACCGTGTCGGCGACGATCGATGCCAACTGCGCGCCGCCATCGTCGGCCGGATGCTCTCGGTCACCGTATGTCGATTCGAGCAGAAGCACGTCGGCGGAATCAACAGAAGCCGGGTCGGGCAACACTGGACGGCCGTAACGCCCCAAATCGCCGCCAAATAGAATTGTCTTCTCGCCGATCCGCACACGCGCGTACGCCGATCCGAGCAGATGGCCGGCATTGATGAACTCGACATCCACGCCGGGAAGAACCGGCACGGGTCGGTCGTACCCGACAGGTTGAAGCTGTGTCAGAGCTCGCGCCGCGTCCAGCTCCGTGTAGAGAGGCAGCGCGGGTTTGTGCTTCGAATAGCCTCGGCGGTTCGCGTCGCGAGCTTCTTCTTCCTGAATGTGAGCCGAGTCCGGGAGCACGAGCGTACACAAGTCGCGGGTGCCGGGCGTGCAGAAAACCCGCCCGTTGAACCCTGCTCCCACGAGCCGCGGGAGGTAGCCGCAATGATCGAGGTGCGCGTGTGTCAGGACGACGGCGTCAATCTTTTTCGGGTCGACCGGCAGCGCAGCCCAGTTCCGCTCGCGCAGCTCCTTGAGTCCCTGGAATAGTCCGCAGTCCACCAGCAGCCGACGGCCGTCCAAGTCGAGCAGGTGCTTCGACCCTGTCACGGTGCCGGCCGCACCAAGAAACGTGAGCGTGGGCATCGGATGACTATACTGGAGGACATGATCACCCGCACCCTTCGGCACGTCATCTGGATGACCGCGGCGATGTGGCTTGTCGTAGTCACCACGGCTGCGGCACAAAAGCGACTGACCCTCGATGACGTCTACGACCCGGTCAAACGCGTCAACTTCAACGGCAATCTCCAGCCGGCGGTCTCCTGGATCGACGGGACGCATTTCGCGTGGCCGCGCAGCGGCCAGCCTGGAGTCGAATGGACGAAGGTCGATGCCGCAACCGGGGCGCAGACTCCGTTGTTCGACGTCAGCCGGATGGAATCCGCGCTCGTAAGCCTGCCGGGTGTCGATTCCGACGAGGTGCGCCGTGTCGCCCGCTCGCGATCGCTGACGTTCAACGCCAGGTACACCGCCGCGATTTTGCGGCTGGCTGACGACCTATACGTCTATGCGTTCGAGGAGGGTCGCGCGTTGCGACTCACACGGGAGGCGGGAACCGAAGATCATCCCTCGTTCAGCCCCGACGGGAAGTACGTCGCCTTTGTCCGTGCCAACAACCTTTACGTGTCCAGCGTCGATGCAGGCCGTGAAACAGCACTCACGACTGACGGAACGGCGAAGATACTCAACGGTCGGCTCGACTGGGTGTACGAAGAGGAGATTTACGGTCGTGGCGAAAGTCGCGCGTACTGGTGGAGCCCCGATTCGAGCAGGATTGCCTTCCTTCGCCTCGACGACACTCCGGTGCCGACCTTCTCCGTGGTCGACCACATTCCCTACAACCAGGACGTGGAAGAGTGGGACTATCCCAAGGCCGGTGATGCGAATCCTCTTGTGAAGCTGGGCGTCGCGACTGTCAACGGCGGGATGTTGGCCTGGGTCGACACTTCAAAATACCCTGCTACGGATCATCTCGTCGTGAGAGTTGGTTGGACTCCTGACAGCCGCCGGGTTGTGTACGCCGTTCAAAACCGCACGCAGACATGGCTCGACCTCAATGTGGCAAACGCCTCGACGGCGAAGGGAGAAACGATCTTCCGGGAGTCGAGCAAGTTCTGGATCGGGGCGGACGACGTGTCGCTGCCGTTGTGGCTGAAGGATGGCTCGTTTCTATGGCTGAGCGACCGATCTGGGTGGAGGCATCTCTACCACTTCAAGAGCAACGGCACACTCGTTCGGCAGGTCACCAGCGGAAAGTGGGAGCTGAGGACCCTTCACGGCGTAGATGAAACGAACGGACGGGTTTACTTCTCCGGTACCGAGCGAAGCCACATCGCCGAGGACGTGTATCGGGTAAATATCGATGGCAGCGGCTTTCGCCGCCTGTCGGCCGCCGAAGGAACGCACGCCGCCGAGTTCGGTCCGGCGTTCGGCTATTACGTCGACCGGTGGAGCAATCTGACGACGCCGCCGCAGACTCGCCTGCACAAAGGCGACGGCATCGGAAGTCCGGGTTATCGACGAAAACAAGGTCTCCGCGCTCGGGGACTATCTGCTCTCGAAGCCCGAGTTACTGCAAGTGAAGACGCGAGACGGCTTTGTCATGGAAGCGATGATGATCAAGCCGCCAGACTTCGATCCGTCCCGCCGGTACCCCGTGTACCAGTTCACATACGGAGGCCCCCACAGCCAGCAGGTTCGCAATCAATGGGGCGGCACGCAGTACCTGTATCACCAACTGCTGGCTCAGCATGGGATTCTCGTCTGGGTCTGCGATAATCGAACCGCCAGCGGCAAGGGCAGCGAATCGGTGTGGCCGCTCTACAAGAACCTCGGTGAGCTCGAACTGCGCGACATCGAGGACGGATTGACCTGGCTGAAGCAGCAACCGTATGTCGACGGCTCGCGAATCGGAATTCATGGATGGAGCTACGGCGGCTTCGTGACGAGCTATGCGCTCACACACAGCAAGAGCTTTGTCATGGGGATTGCCGGCGGAACAGTCGCGGACTGGCGCAACTACGACACGATCTACACCGAGCGCTTCATGGGATTGCCTGAGGAAAATCCCGACGGCTATCAAAAAAGCGCGCCCCGCTTCGCAGCGGCCGATCTCCACGGTGCCTTGATGCTGATGCACGGCTTGATCGACGACAACGTTCACGTGTCGAACACGATTCAACTCGCGTACGAGCTTCAAAAGGCGCAAAAGCCATTTCAACTGATGCTCTATCCCAAATCTCGACACGGCGTCACCGACCCCGAGCTCGTCAAGCATCTCCGCTCAACGATGTTCGCGTTCGTGTTGGAGCATCTACGACCAGACGCCGTTGGAGAGGCGACATCGTCGAAGTGACAGCGATACGGACACGCCATCGGACAGCTGTCACTTCCCCGAAGTCAGCCACAGCCAGCCGATTGGATTCGCGACGCAACTCATCGAGCGAGCGCACGCGTTGCGGCTGGGCACGAACGCCGCTCAGCATTGCCTACCACGACTCGGAATGGGGTGTACCGGTTCACGACGACCGCACGCTCTTCGAGTTCCTCACACTCGAGGGCGCGCAAGCTGGCTTGAGCTGGGAAACCATCCTCAACAAGCGCCACGCGTACCGCGAGCGCTTCGATGGCTTCGATCCGGCTCGAGTGGCGCGGTTTACGCCGGCCCGGGTCGAACGGCTGCTCCTGGATTCGGCACTCGTTCGGAACCGTCTCAAGATCGAGAGCACGGTGAGCAACGCCAAGGCCGTTCTTGCAGTCCAACGGGAATTCGGCAGTTTCGATGCGTACGTGTGGAGTTTCGTCGGTGGAACAGCTCGAATAAATCAATGGCGAGCGGCGAAAGAGGTCCCGCCGCGGACAGCGGAATCGGACGCCCTCAGCCGCGATCTGGCCAGGCGCGGGTTCAAGTTCGTCGGTTCGACGATCTGTTACGCCTTCATGCAGGCCGTCGGCCTCGTGAACGACCACACGACGGATTGCTTTCGGTACAAGAGACTTGTCTGAATCACTTCAGATGGCGTCCGCCATCCACTCGGACAGTTTCACCGGTGACGAAGTCGCTGTCGAGTAAGGCGAGGAGGATCTTCGCGATTTCGGACTCGCCACCCCATCGACCCAGCGGCGTCGCCCGCTCGACGGCCTGGAACTCATCGTCGGTGGTTCCCGGCGGCGCCAGGATCGGCCCTGGAGCAATCGCATTGACGAGGATATTGTCCTCCGCCAGTTCGAGCGCCAATGCCTCGGTCAGCGCCATGACACCGGCCTTGGCGACGTAGTAGGGAAGAAACCCGCGATATCGGGGCCGCCCGCTCCGGGCAATCCAGTCGCTGAAGTTGATGATGCGGCCGCCGCCGCGCCGGCGCATGTGCGGGATCGCAGCGCGTGAGCACAAGAACGCGGCGCGCAAGTCGACGTCGAGAACAGCGTCCCACTCCCTGGCATCCAGTTCTGCGAACGGCTTCTGGACGTACACAGAGGCCATGTTGATCAGAATGTCGATCCCGCCGAGCTCGCCGGCGGCGGACTCGACAAGCCGTTCGCAGGCATCGGCTTGTGACAGGTCCGCCTGGAACACGGCGGCCTGACGTCCTGCCGCCCGCACACGCTCGGCGGTCTGCTCGGCCTCTTCGCGCGACCGGCCGTAGCCCAGCGCTACATGGACGCCACGCCCCGCGAGCAGGAGCGCGACAACCGCCCCGATCCTCTTGCCGCCGGTAATCAACGCGATTTTGTCCCGCAGATCCATGGACTACTGCTCTCGCTGAACGATATTCTCCCACGCACAATGGAACAGGGAACACGGAGGATTGGCATTGCACGATTGAACCCCGCGTCTTCTGCGGCCCCTGCGATGGAGAGGTCAAGACCGAAGGACGAAGGGCACAAAAAAAGGGCGGGCCAAAGACCCGCCCTCGGGAGTCGAGCCCGGCCGAAGCCGGGCGAACTGTCGCCTAGTAGGAGAAAGTGCCGAAGAACGCGGAGCGCCTGTTCGGATTGCTCCACTTCGTGCCCAAGCCGGTGCCGGTGAACTCGTGTTGCTCGGCCACGCCAATCGATGCTTCGGTCACCGAAGAGAACGGATGGAACCACTGCATCGCGCCGCAGGTCGGGTCGTGCGAGACGTGCTTGCTGACATCCAGAGCCACCTGACCAGCCGCTACGTGCACGGCGTGGCTTTGATCGGCGTACTGGATTGCCGTGGGCGTCACATTGACGATGTTCCCAACCAGCCCATTCGAGAGTTCAGTGGCCATGGCAACCAGAGCGATCCGCTGCGCCGGATTCGCGCGTTCGTCAACGAAGACAGCCGAACGAACGTTCGCCTTGCCTCCGCCGATTTCCTGGATGCCGAGATTCTTGTCGCCTGCGATCGCGGCGACCACCGAGAGCCCGTCGAGCGAAATGCCATTGAAACTGCCGCGGTCGACCTTCCACGCCAGGACCGCCTGCTTGCCGACGGTTTCGGCTTCGCTCCCCATGATGCAGCCGCCGGTGAAGACCTCGGCAGTGCGTGCTTCAACGTATTTGCCGCTGAGCGATCCGTTGCCGGCCATGAGCGGCGAAGCCGCCAAGCCTACTAACGCCGCCAGAGCCATCATTCGTATCTTCATCGCGGACCTCGCAGCTTTCAGGTTAAGGAGTTCCAGCCAAATTATAACCGGATCGGACCAGGCTTCCGGGCTTCAGGCTTCAGGCTTCAGGCCTCAAGTGCTACCTCAGCCTCCTTGATGCCTGATCCCTGAGGCCTGAACCCTGCAGCCTGCAGCCTGAAGCCGGAGCCCGGAGCCTTTCAATGGTGGCAGCAGTCCCGGTGCCCCTTGCAGCTGTGCGGATTGGCTGGCTGCCCGTCCGGACCAAAGCCGGTGGCCGTTTCGGTGCACCAGTAGTGGGTCGAGTCGTACGACGTGTCGTAGAACTTCGACTCGTCCGGATCGGGGACCGACATGACGTACATTCCCTTGTGTCGCAGGTTGAGGCAGTGCACCCCGATGGTCAGTTTTGGTGAAGTCAGATGCTCCATAAATGCCCTCAGACTGTCCGCAACCCGGCCGCCTGCATGACGGCGCGCTTGACTGCCGTTTTCGTGATCTGGATCTTGTAGGCGTTGCCGCTGAGCGGTTTCGCCGCCTTGACGGCTGCGTCGCCGGCCGCAGCCGCAGTTTCGGCGTCGAGCGGCTTTCCAACGAGTGCCTGCTCAGCATCCTCCGAACGCCAGGGTACCGGCGCCACGGCACCGAGCACGACCCTGGCCGAGCGGATGGTGTTGCCATTCATCCCGAGCACCACCGTCGTGAACGCGAGCGGCCAGTCGCGCGACTGCTTGTAGCGCACCTCGTAGTGCCCAGTTTTCACGGCCCCCGGGGCCGGCAGAATCACGTGAGTGAAGAGCTCATCGTCCGCGAGGACGTTCTCTTTGAGGACGTTCTGGAGCGTCGGCATCGTGAAGTAGTCGGCCGCCGCGACCTCCCGCTCGCCCGACGGCCCTGCGATGCGAAATCGAGCCCCATAGGCGACGAACGGCACGGCCAGGCTGGACGGATGGACGATGTGACTGGGTCCTTCGTTGCCGAAGATGGCGTGATACTGGTTCTCGCCAGCGACCGCGAAGCACCGCGAACCGCCCTTCTTGTAGCAAACGAACTCTTCGTTCCGGAAGTACCAGCACCGTGGACGCTGGTTGATGTTCCCGCCAACAGTCCCTTGATGGCGAATCTGTGGTGTACCAACAAGACCGGCAGCCTCGATAACCGCTGGATACAGCCTCCGCACCTGCGCGTTCGCGGCAAGGTCGACCAACTTGACGGCGGCCCCGATTCTCAACCCGCCGTTCGGAGTTGCCGCGATCGTCGTGTCGAGCGCATTCTTGACGTTGACGATGCGATCGGGTTGGGTGATGTAGTCCTTCATCCGTGCCAGCAGGTCCTGACCTCCGGCGAGCGGAAGGACCAACCCGTCGGTCTTCAGCGCGGCAATGGCATCCTTCTCGGAAGTCGGATTGACGTAAGCGAAGGCTTTCACTGCGTCCCTCCTGCTTTCTCCTGCTCGATTGCCTGCAGAATCCTGTGCGGATGAAGCGGCAAGCTGCGGATCGTGGCGCCCGTGGCGTTTCGCACGGCGCTGGCGATCGCTGCTGACGTCGACACAGTCGGCGGCTCGCCGATGCCGATCACGCCGCGCTCGGGCTGATTCTTCAGGATGACGTCGATTTTTGGAATATCCGACATTCCGGCCATCAGGTACATCTCCATATTGGGATTCACCATCTGGCCGGTCACGCGGTCGAGGATGCGATCTTCGAACAGCGCGAAGTTCAGAGAACCGACGATCCCACCGTGCACCTGGCTTTCGGCCAGGAGCTTATCCAGGATCAACCCGCAATCCTGAACCGTGAGGATCCGTTGGACCTTGACGACGCCGGTTTCGATGTCGACATCGACCTCCGTGAATTGCACGCCGCTGGTCCCAGTCGAAGACAGGCCGTCTCCCCATTCGCCGTCGACCGAAATGGGTTCTGTCCCAATCAGCTTGCACGCGTCCTTCCAGGACATCCCCTTGGACGGATTGCCCGAGACGATGATTCGACTATTGGCAGCGACCAACGTTTCGGGATCGGCCCCGAGCGCCGGACCCACTCTGGCGAAGAGCGCATCGAGCGCCTTCCCGACCGTCCAGCGCACGGCCGGCGTCATCCCGGCGGCCGTCGTACTGCCGCCCGAGGCGCCGCTGAAGGGATAGTTCGTGTCGCCGATCTCGGGCTTGACGGCACTGACTGGCAGGCCGAGCGTTTCGGCCGTGACGATGGCGACCAGCGTCCGTGTCCCGGTGCCAAGATCCTGCGTGCCGACCTTCGTGACAACCGTTCCGTCCGACATGATGTCGCAGTGCGCTCGCGAACCACGCCCGCCGCCGCCCCAGCGGTGGGCGGAACAGCCCATTCCGGTCTTGATCGGTCCAGACTGCGCGTCGCCCGTTGCGTGGCGCTTGTCCCACCCGAAGAGCTTGGCGCCTTCCTCGAAATAGGGGCCCCACATCGCGTTGGGTGCCGTCGCGGGGAGGTTCTTGATGCGGAACGCGACGGGATCCATCCGTACCCGATCGGCGAGCTCGTCCATCAGGATTTCGGTGAGGAAACATCCTTGCGGGTGGCCTGGCGCACGCATGGCGCGCTGTTGTCCCGCGTTGATGTACACGTCGGTGTGGACGCGACGCCGGTTCGGAAAATTGTAGATGTACGGCAAGGGGAAATTGGCCCCGGCGCCCGCGCCGCCGGTACCCCAGCTTTGTGCGTCGAACGAGGTGAGATTGCCCTCCGCACTGACGCCGGCCCGGATCCGCGCGTACGCCGAGGGCCGGTTCCCAGTTGCCAACTGCTCTTCCTTGCGGTCGAGCATCAACTTGACCGGCAGGCCCGCTTCCTTGGCGAGCCTGGCGCAGATAAGGCCCTGCGCATCCGGTCCGAACTTGCTGCCGAACCCGCCGCCCATGTACTGCGTGATGACGCGGACGTTCGACTGTGGAATCTTCAAGGAGTTGGCGAACTGCTGCGCCGTTCCGTGGACGCCCTGCGTCGAGACCCAGGCAGTCAGTTTTTCCCCCTCCCACTCGCACACGCAGCCGTGCGGCTCGAGGCAGCAGTGGGTAATGACGTGGGTCGAGTAGGTCTGTTCGACAACGTGCGCCGCCTGCCGGAAGCCCGCTTCGAGATCGCCTGTTTCATCTGTGTTGCCGCGTCGCGTGTTGCCGTTCTGGAACACCGTCGGCGCATTGGGCGCCATCGCCTGTTCAACCGTGGCAAAGTGCGGCAACGCTTCGTAGCGGACACGCACGAGCCGGGCGGCATCGTACGCGCGTTCCTCGGTGTCGGCCGCAATGGCTGCGACCTCGTCGCCCTGGAACATTACTTCGGCGCCGGGCTCCTTCCAGGCGATCGCGACTTTCACTCCGGGTGACTTTTGCGCCTCGGCCAGGTCAATTGAGACGATTCGGGCGTGCGCGAGCGGCGAGCGGATGATCCGACCGTAGATCATGCCCGGCCGGTTGATGTCGTGCGAGTACCGCGCGCGTCCCGAGACTTTGTCCGGTGCATCGAGTCGCTTGACCGCGGTTCCGATGAGAACCGGCTTGTCGGGCCACTTGTACTTGTCCGGCACGCGGGGTGCCGGTGGAGGAGGCTGACCCGGGCCTTGCGGATTCTGTGCTCTAGCCACGAGCCACCCCCTTGGCCTTCATCGCCGCTTCGAGGATCCGCACGAAGGTTCCGCATCGGCAGATGTTGCCGTCGAGTCCCTTCTTGGCCTGATCGACGGTGGGATTGGGCGTTCGCTCGAGAAGCGCCACTGTCGCCATGACGAACCCTGGCGTGCAGAAGCCGCACATCATGCCGTCTGTGTCGCAGAAGGCCTGCTGGACAGGATGCAGGGTGTTGCCGTTGGCGAGCCCGTCGACAGTTCGGATCTGCTTGCCTTGTACTTCGATGGCCAGCGTCGAACACGAATAGACGGTGCGGCCGTCAACGATCATCGTGCAGGCACCACAGGCACCGCGATCACACACCCGCTTGTTGCCCGTCAGGTCGGCGCGATTGCGGATGGCGTTCAGCAGGGTGACACGGGGCTCGATCTGCAGATCGAGCCGCTTGCCGTTCACCATCAGGCTGACCGGGACCTCGCCTGGGCCGATGACGGCCGGACCGCCTTGCGCTGCGACCTCTGCCACGCCGACCGATGTCACCGCGGTCGCGAGGCTTCCGACGCCCGCGGTCCTCAGAAAGTCGCGTCGGCTGACGCTGAACCGTTCTGGTGTTTCTGGTAACTCGTCTTTCGGAGCCATGAGCAAGCCCCCTCACGACGGTGAAGAAACGAAACAAAGTCGAAGGATAGTCAAAAAGAGCGCGTATTTACAAGGGTCAGTTGGCCGACTCAGCGCGCCCTGCTCAGGATTTCAATCAACTCCTCGAGCGCTTCTATTTCACGCTCTGCCGCGTACAGGATGGCGCGCCGCTCCTGCAACGTCGGGGTCGCCAGTTCCTCGTTGTCAAAGCGAACCCGCCCATCGGCTGTGACCTCAATGAGCACAGCGTCCATCGGCTGGACGTACAGGCGCATCACACGCCAGCGGCCGCGGCGGCTCTTTGGGCGTCGTCGACACCGATTACGATTGACGCTGTCGGGGCCCCCTCGGATTCCGCCGCCATACGCGTACTCGACGTTGACACCAGCGTCACTGACGAGCTTCAGGGCAGGAGCAAGAGCGCCTGGGGTGTTGGGTACCGACATCAGAATGACGTCTCGCTCGGCAACTTGATGATGATGTTCGCGAAGGATGCCTGCGGCATGGACAGGGTTGTCGACGACCAGGCGCAACCCGCCGGTCCCATCGAGTGCCATCGACACGATGTTCACGCGCTCGTCCGAGAGCAGCCCGCACACTGCTGCCAGCGTCCCCGGGCTGTTCGGCAGCCGCAAATTCAGCTCGGTACGAATCGCCATAGGCCGAACAGACTACCAGAACTTAGAGGCTGGAGGCTGGAGGCTAGGGCTGGAGGCTGGAGGCTAGGGTCTGGAGGTTGGAGGCTGGGACTGGAGGTTGAAGGCTGGGACTGCGGTGAGGCCTGGGTTGGAGGCTTCGGCCGAGAGGCTGGGAGGACAGGTTTCTGTCCCTAGTCCCCAGCCTCTAGCCCCTAGCCTCCAGTCGATTTACGCGAGCACCTTGATGACGACGCGACGGTTCTGCGCGCGGCCGTCTCTGGTCTTGTTCTCGGCAATCGGCTTGTCTTCGCCGTAGGTGATGACGTTCATCTTGTGCAGCGGAACCTGATGCTGTTCGTACAGGTACCGCTTCACCGACTCGGCGCGTTCGAGTCCGATTCGCTCGTTGATCTTCTTGTCCCCGACGTTGTCGGTATGACCTTCGATCTCGAAGTACGCGCCTTTGGGATCGGCCTTGATCGCGGCAATCATCTCGTCCAGCTTCGCCCTCGCCTCATCCGGCAAAGCAATCGCGCCAAACTTGAAGTTGCCCTCGTCCTCGCTCAGCACCACTTCGTACACGAGCCGCTTCGACGCCTTGTCGACCGCGTCAGCCTTCGACCCGGCGGCCGTTGCCGCACTATTGGCCTGCTGCGCCGCTGAATTGGCCTGCTGCGCCGCGCTGCCAGCCTGCTGTGCCGCCTGGGCCGCACGGTCCGCCTTCGAGTCGACCTCGGTGATGCGCCCTTCGTTTCGGCGCGTCCGCTCTTGCGTCTCCTCGAGCGACTTGCCGACTGCTTCCACTTTGTCGTTCACTTCGCCGACGCTCGTCCGGACGAATTTCTTCGTCGCACAAGCCGTCGAGCTTGCCACCGCGAGCGCTACGATCGGAATCGCCACCAGTAACCTGCGCATGATCTGTCCCTCCTCCTACAGTTAGAACGAACTCCTACAGTCAGAACGAATTCGGGCGAGATTGCCCGACACGATAGCCACTCCGAGCTCGAACGACCATGTCCTTGTCGCGCATCTGAACGGTCAGTGGATGCCAGCCTGGCTTACTGCTGGATTCGAACGCGATCAGATACTGGTGCCGAAGCTCGTCTACCATCTGCCTCGCGGCCATACTCCGCTCGGCAGGAATGCTCGAAATGAACACGCGGCCGCCCGTATAGAGCGCCAGGTCCTCCAACGGGCCAGCGAGCGCAGAGCGACTCGCCGAAGTCGTCGCTATTTCCGCGGACGGGTTGTCAATGGACGCGACGATACCGAAGATGTACACCGGGACGTCGATCGCACTGGCGATGGCCGACACCTCATTCGGCTTGAGTTTGCTCGCTGTGTCGTTGCCATCGGTGAACACAGCGACCGCCCGGCGTCGTCCCTCGCGGCGGCCGGTGCGTTCGGCGGTCTGCGCAATCGCGTCGTGCAGCGAAGTCGCTCCAAATGGCAGCACATCGGACAGCGCGCGCGGCAGCTTCTTCATTCCGGCGGCAAAAGGCGCGAGCTCGTCGAGACCCGTGTCGAAGGTGAAGACTGCCGCTTCATCGCGCACGGGATCGAGCCAGCTAAGAAGGTGATTGCCGGCTTCGTGCGCCTGGTTCAACCTGGCGTCCATGCTGCCGCTGGCATCGAACAACAGCGCCACGCTGATGCCCTCGGCATCGTGGCCGAAATCGACAATCGGACGTCGTTCCTTCCCGTCGAACACGACGAAATCACGCACGGACAGGTGTCGGAACGAACCGGCCCTTCTGGTCGCGGACGATGGCGCTGACCCGCACGAGATCGACCGCCGATTTGAACGTGGCAACGGGGGGATCTTGACCCGAGGCGATTGGCCCATTCAGGGTCATCACGGCCACCACGGTCATCAGGAGACTGCACGCCGGCATCGAGCGGAGCAATTCCAAATAGGTTGCCATTTGTTAAGTTGTTGTTTAATAGAGATTTAGAGACTTGACGTTTGGGCAGTCCCCGGTTTTTCGAGGCAAAATCGAGTAATAGTTACACGGATTGAGCTTCCTGGCCGCTGTCGCTAGGTAAAAACTGCAGAGCACGGCCAGGAGGCCGATCCCACGATAAGATCTCGGTCGTGGCGATCACATCGAGCAGATCCATTCCCGTCGCGCAGCGGATCAATCGTTTCTCCTACGCCATTCGAAATATTGTGATCGAGGCCCGCCGGGTCGAGGCCCAGGGCAAGGTGGTCCGGTATCTCAATATTGGCGATCCGCCTGCCTTCGGCTTTCAACCCCCGGTCCACCTCCTCGAAGCGGTTGAGCGCGCGATGCGCGACGGTCACAACGGATACGGACCTTCAGCCGGCTTGGCGGAGGCTCGCGAAGCTGTCGCCGAGGAGTACACGACGCGCGGGTTTCCTGTGACTGCCGACCGCGTGTACATCACTGAGGGAACATCCGAGGCGATCGACCTCGCCCTCAGCGCGTTGATCGATCAGGACAGTGAAGTCCTGGTGCCGATGCCGACGTATCCGCTGTACACGGCGGTGCTGTCGAAAATTGGCGGGCAGGCGCGTTTCTACCGGACGGATCCATCCCAAGGGTGGGCCCCCGATCTCGACCACCTTCGTGGGTTGATCACTCCGGCCACGCGCGCGATTGTGGTCATCGATCCCAACAATCCGACCGGCGCGACGTACTCGCCCGCGACTCGACGGGGGCTTCTCGAAATTGCGGAGCAGAACGGCCTGGTGATCCTCGCCGACGAGGTCTATGGCGATCTGGGGTACGACGGCCGCATCCCTCCCATCGGCAGCCTCGATCCTGACGCGGCTGTCATTTCCTTCTCCAGTCTTTCGAAGGCATATCTGGCGCCAGGATGGAGAACTGGCTGGATCGGCATCGGTCGTTCGCCGCGGCTCGACGAGCTGAGGGGCGCAATCGGGAAACTCGCTGACGGGCGATTGTGTGCAACCGTTCCAATGCAGTACGCGGTGAAAGCGGCGCTTCGGGGCGACCGGTCCCACCAGATTTCGTTTCGCGCCGCGCTCAAGGAGCGAGCGACGATCACGGGCGCAAGTCTTGCGGCCATCCCTGGAATGTCATGCGTCACGCCGACCGCGGGGTTCTACGCCATGCCGAGCGTGGCCCTCCCCCGCGGACGCACTGACGAAGACTACGTGTTGGCGCTGTTGCGCGCGACTGGCGTCCTCTGCGTCTATGGATCGGGATTCGGCATGCCCGCCACTGATGGATGTTTCCGTGTCGTTTTCCTCGCCTCACCAGACGTCTTACGCGACGTCTACGCGCTCGTTGCCGAGTTCACGCACGAGTACCTCAATAGCTGACAAAGAATCTCCGAATTTGCGAATTTGAGGATTTGAGGATTTGAGGATTTGAGAATATGAGAGTCTGGGATTGGAGAGTCGCGAGATCCCAGGTTCTCGAATCCTCGAATCAGCAATGTTGAAGCGCACCGGGGATGCCGTCGCGGCGACTGGTGCGTACGCGCTGCTGGCACTCGTCTTGACCTGGCCCCTGATCCGAGGCATCGCTCGCGATGTGCCCGCCGATTTGGGCGATCCCCTGCTCAACGCCTGGATCCTCTCGTGGGATGCCGAGCACATCTTACGCGCCTTCGGCGGGAACGTCGGCGCTCTTCGAGATTATTGGAACGCGAACATCTTCCATCCGCACCCGCTGGCGCTTGCATATTCCGAACACCTGACGCCCCAGGCGCTCATGATCCTTCCGGTCTGGGCCCTCACGAGGAACCCTTTTCTCTGTTACAACCTCGCCTTTTTGGCGACGTTCGTGCTATCCGCCCTCGGCATGTACCTGTTCGTTCGCGAGCTGACAGGATCTCGAGGGGCAGCGTTCATTGCGGGCGTAGCGTTTGGATTTGCCCCATACAGGTTCGGCACGATGTCACACGTGCAGATTCTGTCGTCGATGTGGATGCCGCTCGCATTGCTGGGCATTCATCGCTTCTTCGAGACTCGCCGTGCGGCGCCTCTTGTCGGCGGGGCAGCAGCCTGGACCATTCAGAATCTATCGTGCAGCTACTACCTCGTGTTTTTCAGTCCCATCCTGGCCCTCTATGTCGCGTGTGAAATCACCAGACGAAATCTTTGGAGGGATGCAAGCGTCCTGATTCGCCTGGCCGCTGGTACTGGCGCTCGTCACGCTTGCGACGGCGCCATTCGTCGCACCGTACATGAAACTTCGTCAGCTCGGCTTCGGCCCACGGTCGCTCGCCGAGACCGCGAGTTTCTCCGCCGACGTGTATGGCTATGCCACGGCGGACGTCGGACTGCGCCTCTGGGGTGGTTTGGTCAGAGCCTGGCCGAACCCTGAAAATGCGCTGTTTCCCGGCTTTGCAATCGGTCTGTTGGCAGCGCTCGCAGTACTTGGCCAGTGGCGGATGGCACGGCGGGCGTCGCACTTGAAAAATCCAAGAACCAAGAGTACCCAGGCAACGGGCCCGGCGACTGCAAGACGCGTGGCCGCCCGGCTCCTCGGCCTGCTGGTCGTCGCCTCGTGCTGCATTGTCGTTGCTGTGCTTCTGGGTTGGACGTTTCAGCTCCACGTTGCCGGCGTGAACGTGAGAATCATCCGCATTCAGCGCGTCCTGGCCTTCGGGCTCATCTTCTACGCAGCGCTGCTTCTTCTCTCCGAGCGGGCGCGTCAGACCGCACGCCAATGGTTCGGATCATCGGTCGGCGTGCTCGCGCTCGTCACCATGTTTGCGTTTGCCATGTCACTTGGGCCGCAAATCCATTCCCGCGGACGGCTCATCGCGGAGTGGAACGTGTACACCGCGTTCTACGATTTCGTTCCCGGATTCGATGGCCTACGAGTTCCGGCCCGCTTTGGGATGGTTGTGGCGCTCGGCCTGGCCGCACTCGCTGGAGTGGGGGCGGCGCCGTTCGCTCGGGGCCGCCATGGCGCAATATACGTCGCGCTGGGGAGCGCGATCATTGCCGCCGAATCCTGGGCCGCGCCCATCCCTCTCAACGTGAATCTGGACTACAAGCAGAGTGGGCTGACGCTTCTACCACAGAGGCTCGCGTGGGAGCCGGACATCCCACCCGTCTATCGCTTGATCTCGGGACTACCGCCGTCCAGCGCCGTGATCGAACTGCCTTTTGGCGAGGTCGCGTTCGAGACCCGGTACATGATCTATTCGATTTCTCATTGGAGACGCCTCGTCAACGGGTACAGCGGCGGCATGCCGGACAAGTCGGGCCTCTGGGCTGAGCGTTTCAAAGAGGTACTCGACAAGCCGGCAGCTGCATGGCAGGCCGTCGTCGAATCTCAGGCTACTCACATCGTCGTGCACGAGGCGAGTTTTTCCGACGGCGCTGGGCCCCGAGTCAGCGAATGGGCCCGCGCGCATGGCGCACGCGAGTTGGCGGCTTTCGGCTCCGACCGGATATTCTCACTCGAATGACCACTGGCGACTGGAGTTCCCTATGCGGCGCGATCCGCTCGACCATCTCAACGACGAGCTGGAAACGCTGAAAAGTCAGCGCCTGTTCCGCCGCCTCCGGATTCTGTCGGACGAGCAAAAGGCCAGAACGACCGTCGATGGTCGGCAAGTCGTCAACCTCTCGTCCAACAACTATCTCGGCCTCACGACACATCCGAAGCTTCGCGAGCGTTCACTCGATGCGATCCGCCGCTACGGCGTCGGCGCCGGATCGGTCCGGCCGATCGCCGGCACTCTCGACATCCACATGGAGCTGGAGCGCCGGCTGGCTGAGTTCAAGAAAACCGAGGCAGTCGTCGTCTTTCAGAGTGGCTTCGCAGCCAACGCGGGAACCGTCGCAGCCATCCTGACCAAGGACGACGTCGTGATATCCGACGAGCTCAATCATGCCAGCATCATCGACGGCTGCCGGCTCAGCCGCGCGTCAATCAAGGTGTTCCCGCACAAAGACGTCGCGGCGGCGCGCGCGATTCTGACCGAGCTGCCGGCGTCGCAGCGCAAGCTGGTCATCACCGACGGCGTGTTCAGCATGGATGGAGACCTCGGCGCCCTTCCCGACTTGTGCGGGCTCGCCGAGGAATTCGGCTGCATCATGATGGTCGACGACGCTCACGCGAGCGGCGTGTTTGGCACCAATGGACGAGGGACCATCGACCATTTCAACATGCACGGGCGTGTCGATGTCCAGGTCGGTACGCTGTCGAAAGCCTTCGGCGCCCTCGGCGGATACGTCGCCGGGAGCCGAGCCCTCATCGAATTCCTCTATCATCGTGCCCGCCCGTTCTTGTTTTCGACGTCGCACCCACCGGCGGTCGCGGCCGCGTGCATTGCCGCCATCGACGTGCTGCTCGAGGAGCCGCAAATCATCGACCGCCTTTGGGAAAACACCCGATTCTTCAAAGCTGGCCTCGAGTCTCTCGGCTTCGATACCGGGTTCAGCGAGAGCCCCATTACCCCCGTCATCGTCGGCGACGCCGCACTGGCCATGGCGCTATCCGATCGGCTGTTCGACAGAGGTGTGTTCGCGCAAGGTATCGGGTTTCCGACCGTCGCCCGCGACAAGGCAAGGGTTCGCACCATCGTGACGGCGTCCCACACGCGATCCGACTTGGAGCAGGCACTCGATGCCTTCGCGGCAGCCGGACGCGAGCTTGGCATCATCCAGAACTGAATACGGAAGCGGGAAGCATCGGGAAAGCGCGCGAAGGGGAAAAATGACGCCCTGAGGCCGCGCGCGTCTACAATCGCATATCTGCAATAGGGCTGAACTAGGACCCGGCCATGAAGCTGCGTCTGGCAATCGTCCTCGCGCTCACAGCGCTGGCAAGCGGTCCCTCCATCACGGGCGGCTCGACGCTCGCGCAATCCGCGCAAGACAACGACGGTGTGCGAAGTCTACTCGAGCGTCTCGAGCGGATCGCCCAGGCCGGCGACAGCCAGGCGTATCTCGACCTGCTCTCGGACACCGCCGACCAACACGATGCCCGGCAATTTGTGAGCAGCGAAATCATGCCTGGCGCGACTCGCGTCGTGGTCCGGGAGCGCGACCGCCAGCCTTTGATCGGCACGCTGCCTGGCAACGGCTACCAGCTTTCCGTCGACACCTTCTCCGAATTCGGCGCCCGAGCACGGAGCGCGACGTGGCGGCTCGACGTCAAACGCATCGGCCAGGGCAACGACGAGTCGTGGCGGATTGCCGACCAGGAACGGCTCTCCGTCATCGAGAACCTGCACCGGTTGTCACTCAACGCAGCCAAGCAGTTCGACGCGCGTCAACTCACCTTCTCCGTCGAGGATCTGGACCTGTCGCTGGCGGAGGGCTCCGCCTTCGTCGCTGAAATCGATCAGGGCACGACTGGTCTCGTCCTGCTCGGCCGCGGTGAAATGCGCTTCCGTCCCACCCCTCAAATCGAAAAAGGCCAGCTGAAGATCTTTGCCGGCGCTGAGACGCTGCAAACGCGCTTCGACACAGCGTTCATTCGCGCGAATCCGACCGACTTGGACACCCTCATCGCGGAGGGACGTCTGACGCCCCGGGGCGTCGACCCGCGAGATCTTCGACGGGCGGACGAGTTGTTTCGCGTAGAAGTCCCCAAATCCTACGCGGTTGACATGAGCGACCTCAGCCGCGATGTCTGGTCTCTGGTGCCGTCGAGCGGCGATTTCCTGGCTGAAATCCACACCCAGCGGTTCGAGACGCTCACCTTCACCAAGTCGAGCACGGAAGCGGAAGACATCTCGCTCTTCGATCGGAAACGCCGCAAGAACATCTCCGTCTACGCCTCGCAGCAAATGCTGGAGCGGCGAGGGCGCGCCTACAACGAGGATGACCTGGTCGCGTACGACATCCTCGACCACGATATCGAGGTGGTCGTCTCGCCCGATCGACTGTGGCTCGATGGCCGCGACCGGATCCAGTTGCGGGTGTTGGCCCCGGCGATGAATTCCCTCACTTTGCGCCTGGCCGAACCGCTGGTCGTGCACTCGGTCGTGAGTAATCGATTCGGCCGTCTCTTTGCCGTCCGCGTGCGCAATCAGAACACGATCATCGTCAACCTGCCGGCGGTGTTGTTGCGGGACGACGAGATGGCCTTGACGGTCACGTATGCCGGCCGGCTGGAACCGCAGCGCGAGGACAACGAGTCGCAGGGGGCACAGGCACCGGGCTTGGGAGCCGAGGACGCGCCGATCCTGCAGCCCGAACGCAGCTTTCTGTACAGCTATCGCAGCTATTGGTATCCGCAGGGCACGGTGACCGACTATGCGACGTCGCGCCTCCGGCTGATTGTTCCCTCGACCTATGATTGCGTCGCAAGCGGCCAGCTCTCAGACGGCTTTCCTGTTGCTGTTCCCTCCCGGGATTCCACATCTGGACAAAAGCTGTTCGAGTTCACCAGTTCGCCACCTCTCCGCTATCTCGCGTTCGTGGTGAGTCGCTTTGTTCGAGCGGAAAGCGCGACGGTTCCACTGGACTCGGGAAGCTTGAACCTCATCGTCCAGGCGAATCCCCGGCAAGTACGCCGCGCCCGCGAGCTGATCGAACGAGCCCGAGACATCGCCCAATTCTACGAGTCCGTCCTGGGCAGTGCCCCGTATCCCAGCTTCACGATCGCGGTCGTCGAAAGCGAACTTCCCGGAGGCCACAGTCCCGGATACTTCGCCGCGCTCAATCAGCCTCTACCCACAACGCCCTACGTCTGGCGCAATGATCCGGCGTCATTCGACGATTACCCTGAATTCTTTCTCGCGCACGAGCTCGCGCATCAATGGTGGGGCCAGGCGGTCGGCTGGCGGAACTACCACGAGCAGTGGATCAGCGAAGGATTCTCTCAGTACTTCGCCGCGCTCTATGCCAATCACCGCCGGGGTGACGAGGCCTTCTCGAGCATGCTGCGGCAGTTTCGACGATGGGGCACCCAACAGTCGGATCAGGGGCCAATCTACCTCGGATATCGGCTCGGCCACATCCGAAGCGACAGCCGCGTGTTCCGTGCCGTCGTGTACAACAAGAGCGCCGCGGTGCTGCACATGCTTCGCCGCCTCGTGGGTGATGAGGTCTTTTTCCGCGGCGTACGCCGATTCTACGACTCGGCTCGGTTCCGCAAGGTCGGCACCGAAGATTTCCGCGAAGTCATGGAAATGGAAGCCGATCGCTCGTTGGAACGCTTCTTCGAAAAATGGATATACGACTCGACGCTGCCGCGCATAAAGTTCAGCCACCGCGTCGAGTCCGGTGCTGGAGGTCAAAACGTGGTTCTGCGCGCGGAGCAAATAGGAGACCTCTTCGACGTGCCATTGACAGTGCTCGTGCAGTACGCAGACAAGCGAGAGGTTCAGGTCACCGTACCGGTGACCGAGCGCGTGGTCGACGTGTCGGTCCCGCTCACAGGCGTTCTGCGCAGCGTCGAGGTCAGCCGCGATGATGGCACGCTCGTGGAGATCGTGAAGAACTGACTTCCGTGGGCTGGTCAGGCCAGTGCTTCGAACGCGGTGACGATGACCTCGTCTGTGATCAATTCCGGCTGCAAAAGACGAAGTAACAAGAGACCGTCGGAGAGTGCGTGCAACACACGTACGAACTGATCGGGCGGTATTGGGAGTTCCTGCGGTGGCAGAAGCTGTTTGAGGCGATCCGCGCTCCTCCGGTAGAAATCGGCATTCAATTCGACGATCTTCGACCGCACTTCTTCATGACCGAGTGCATGAATCTGGAGTGACAAAGCGCCAAGGGCTTGGGCACGGCGAGCCGGAATTGCCGCCACGACCGTCTCTCCGACGAGTCGGAGATGTTCCCTGAGCGTCGCGCCGTGTTTGAGGGGAGCAACCGGTCTCCATCGGGCCTCGACCAGCGCCACGAACAACTCGTCCTTGTCGCGAAAATTCCCGTAGATCGCACCCCGACTCATCCCCGCTTTCAACGCCACGTCCTCGAGCGTCGTGCGGAACAACCCCTTTTGACGGATCACGTCGAGGGCAGCCTCGAGAAGGCGCGCGCGCGTGCGTTCCCTCTTATTGCCCTTGGGAATTCCCTTTTGAGACTTCCGTTTTGACGGCATTCAGACCAATTATATGCGTTACTGCATTTAATGCATTAATGAATATTACATTCGCGCCTCGTTCTTTTGAACGCACGTTCGGATCCTCGAGGCTGACCGCAACCTGACAGACTCTCTGGACCCCAGGTAGAATCGAATTCGTATGGACACCGTCACGCTGACGATCGATGGCCGACCGATCACTGTTGAGAAGGGCAAAACCGTCCTGCAGGCAGCCATCGAGAGCGGCATTTCCCTCCCGTATTACTGCTATCACCCCGGCATCGGCATCGACGGCTCGTGTCGCGTGTGCGTGGTCAAGATCGAGAAGATGCCGAAGCTTCAGACATCGTGTTCGACGATCTGCACCGATGGCATGGTCGTGCTAACCCAAACCCCCGACGTCATCGAGGCGCGCGCCGGGGTCTTCGAGTTTCTGTTGATCAATCACCCGCTCGACTGCCCTGTCTGCGACAAAGGCGGCGAGTGTCCGCTCCAAGACTTTTCCTATACGTTCGGGCCCGACCAGAGCCGTATGGACTTGCCGCGCCGGACCTTTGACGGCGAGGGCGTGAAGGCGGACGTCGACTTCGGGCCGACGCTGATGCTGAACCGCAACCGTTGCATCCTCTGCACACGCTGCGTCCGCTTCATGCGCGAGGTCGAAGGAGATGCGCAGATCAACATCATCGACCGCGGGTACGGGAGCGAGATCGCGACGTTCCGCGAGGAGGGCGTCCACTCGGTGCTGTCCGGCAACCTGATGGACGTATGCCCGGTCGGCGCCATCACGACCAAGGACTATCGCTTCAAGTCGCGCCCCTGGGACAACCCTGAAGCCGTCGATACCATCTGCACGCTGTGCTCGAAAGGATGCAACACGACGGCGTGGCTGAAAGCCAAACCCGAATGGGCGAAGGGCGCCAGGTTGATCCGGTTTACTCCGCGGTTGAACCCCGACGTCAACGACTATTGGATGTGTGATATCGGTCGCTTCGACTATCACTGGATCGAAGGCGGCAATCGCCTGCAGCAACCGCTCGTGCGCGACGATGCGGGAGTCGCGCGCGAGGTGTCATGGCACCTGGTGCTCCCGGAACTTCGCGAGCGCCTCACGGCTGCAACCTCGGCGAACGGCGGCGGCCTCAGGTTCCTGCTTTCAGCGCATGCTGCGCACGAAGAGCTCTTCCTGTTCAAACGTCTGGCCGAAGCGCTTCACCCTTCGGCGATTGCCGTGAGCTGGCGCTATCAGCCGAAGTCTCAGCCCGACCTCACGAAGTTCCGCGTCCCGGCCGTCGATGCGCCCAACGTCAACGGGGCCCGGATGCATGGCTTGGTACCGGGACGCGCGGGCGACCCGATCGACGCCGCCGATGTGTCAGAGCTGAAGCAGGCCGTTGAGTCCGGCCGCGTCGCGGCGCTATACGTCTTTGACCCCGGTCCTGAGGGCTCGATTGGTGAGACCGCCTGGATTGTGGACGCCCGCCGGCGAGGTCGCCTGCCTCTCTTGGTTGTCCAGGGGATTCTGCTCACCGACCTCGCTCGTGCGGCCGATTTCGTGCTTCCGGGTGCATCGTACGTCGAGAAGGACGCGTCTTATACGAACGACCAGGGCCGACTCCAGGCCGCCGCGCGGGTCATTCCGACACCGGGTGACGCGATGGAGGACTGGCAGGTGATCGTCAAACTTGCGGGCGCGCTCGATGTCCCATTGGACTACGCGAACGCCGCCCGTATCCGAACGGATATCGCCACGAAGGTGGCCGAGCTCGCCGAGATCGCGACTCTGACGTTCGTGCGACCGCTCGCGGCGAGTCACTGGCTTCAGGCGTCGAACCCGTCCGAGCGATGGAAGTGGGATTTCATGTTCCGGGATTTGCCTCCGGTGAAGGGCACGGTCGATCCGCAGGCGTTGCCCAGTCCGCCCGGCGCAATTCCTCTGCGGGAAGTAAAAGGCTAGAAGCACAGCCGTGAAGGGAACGACGTTGCCACTGCGCCGCGGCGCGGGCATCATCATCGGCGCGCTGGTCTCTGTGCTGACGACTGCTGGCGTCGGCCACGCTCAGCTGGCTCGGCCTAAAGCGGACGTCACACCGCTTGTCGAGCGCGACGGCATTCGAGCCGGCACGGCGGCGCGCGTCGCACTTCAGGTCAGCCTGCCTGAGGGACTCCACGTGCAGTCGAACAAGCCGCGCGATCCGTCGCTCATTCCGACTGAACTGAGTGTCGGACCTGTGTCCGGGATCAGCGTCGACGAAATCGTGTATCCGTCGTCCACCGATCTCGAGCAGGTCGGTCAGGATCAGCCGCTGGCCGTCTTCGAACGGGAGTTTGCCATCGGAGTCAGCCTGACAGTCGCACCGACTGCGCCGGCCGGCGACATGGTCGTACCGGTGCGCCTCCGCTATCAGGCCTGCGACGCGACGGTGTGTTATGCGCCAGCCACCGCTGATGCGCAATGGTCACTGCGTGTCGTCGGCACGGCCACACCGGCCGCGGCCGTTCGTCATTCCGAAGTGTTCAGCCGCATCGCATTCGGCAGCGGCGAAGCCCCGGCCGCAGCCATCGTCAGACCCGTTCAACCGAAGCCGGCGGGGAGCGCCGCAACAGGCCTGGCCCAGCTCGACGATTTCACCGTCCTCGCTTCAGAGGGCGGCTACCTGGGAAGTGAAAAATTCCTTCGATTCATCCATAACGCGGAAGCCGGGATCAAGGAACGAGGACTCTTCGAAGGGCGTGGTCCTCTCGCCATTCTGCTGATCGTGCTCGCCGGAGGTCTGGCTTTGAACCTCACGCCGTGCGTATTGCCGATGATTCCAATCAATCTGGCGATCATCGGCGCCGGGAAGGCGGCTCGGTCGCGCAAGCGCGGCTTTCTCCTGGGTTCGGCGTACGGCGCGGCCATGGCATTCGTCTACGGCATTCTCGGCCTGATTGTCATTCTTACTGCCAGCACCTTCGGAACCATCAACTCTTCACCGTGGTTCAACATCGCCATCGCCGTCCTCTTCATCGTTCTCGGCCTCGCGATGTTTGACGTCCTCGAGATCGATTTTTCTCGATTCGGGAGTGGATTTCGGGCCGATGAGGGCCAGCGCGGGACGCTGTGGCTCGCGTTCGGAATGGGGGCCGTTGCTGCACTTCTGGCCGGTGCGTGCGTGGCGCCAGTTGTCATTCAGGTAGTGCTGTTCTCGAGCAGCCTGTACGCGACAGGCACGACGGTTGCCCTCGCCCTCCCCTTCTGCCTCGGCCTCGGAATGGCGATTCCGTGGCCGATCGCCGGCGCCGGTCTGGCCGCGATCAAGCCCGGGGCGTGGATGGTTCGCGTCAAGCACGCGCTGGGGGTCGTCATTCTCGGCACCGCGGTCTACTACGGTTATCTGGGCTACGAGCTGCTCTCGAATCGCTGGGTCGAGGCGGGTGCCGTGACGTCGAGCGTCGACGAAAAAGTCAAAGCCGGGTGGCACGCATCCCTCAGCGAAGGCCTCGCCGTCGCCGCGCGCGAAGGAAAGCCGGTTCTCATCGACATGTGGGCGACCTGGTGCAAGAACTGTCTGACGATGGACAAGACGACCTTGAAAGACGAAGCCGTCCTCGCGGCGTTGTCCGGTTACGTCAAGATCAAAGTCCAGGCTGAGGAACCGGATCAGCCGCCTGCGAAAGACGTCATGCGCCGTTTTGGAACTGTTGGCTTGCCTGCGTACGTCATTCTTCGACCAAAATCCGCGACATCGCCATCCTGATCCGCCGTCTGCTCGGAACCTGTGGTACGCTGACTTGGTCCCCCGAGCGCTCCAAGGTTTGCCCATGCGATCGCGTGCATCGAGAGTTACCTGCAGCGCCCTGTCCTGGATTGGGATCGGCGCCGCTGCCGTCTTGACGTTCTACTCCGAGCAACAGATCGCCAACCGCCGATCATCGATTCAGACGTTCGATGTTCGGGCGCGCGAGACGGCCGAGGCGCTCGGCGATGTGCGGGCGGCGCAGCAAGCGTACGTCGCGGCAGGTCAAGGACTCGACTTCTGGATCCCGAAGGTCGACGCGACGATGGCGACAATCGCCGAGACACTGACGGCGCTTCGCGCATCGGCTGCGAGCCCGGGTGCGATTTCGGCCCTCGAAGAGGCGGACGTCACGTTTTCAGAGCTCGAAAAGGTCGACGCGCGGGCGCGCGGGTATTTGGAATCGGGCGCGCAATTGATGGCGGCCGACGTCGTCTTCACCGAAGGCGGCGAAGCTGTCACGAATGCGGCACGCCAGGTCGAGCGAGCCAGGGTTGAGGAACGTCGGGCGTTCGACGTATTCGAAGCAGGTCGGCGGCGAGTGGAAGGGCTGGCAATAGCGGGGGCGGGAGGACTCGCGCTTCTGGTAATTGGAGCGCTCACGCCGCGAGGAAGGACATCCGCCTCGGAGCGGCCCGCAGCTTCCGGCCCGATGCCCGTAAGTCACTCTGCAGTTTCTACTTCTGGCGACTTGATGCTGCGCCAACAGGAACGCGCCGAGGTTCCGGAGCAGATTGCCCCACTCCGCTCCCTCGATCGGTCGAACCAGGCCACCGCATCGGCGCTCCGTGCGGCGGCGCAGCTGTGCACCGACCTGGGCCGGGTCAACGATCCCGAAGAACTGAACACTCTGATGGGGCGAGCGGCTGACGTCCTCGACGCCAGCGGCCTCGTGCTTTGGTTGGCAACAGGATCGGGCGTCGAGCTACGGCCGGCTGTGGCGCATGGCTATAGCCAAGAAGCCATGGCGCGGATGCCGCCACTCGCCCGCTCCGCGAATAACGCCGCTGCTGCCGCCTACCGAACGGGTGCGCTGCAAATCGTCCTCTCGCGGCCGGGATCGTCGAAAGGGGCCATCGTTGCGCCCGTGCTGTCCGTCAACGGGTGCATCGGTGTCCTTTCCGCGGAAGTTCGCGATGGCGGCGAAACCTCGTACACCATTCAGGCGCTGGCGGCGATATTCGCCGCGCAGCTCGCCGGAATGCTATCGACGGCGCCAGCAACCGGCGGCGAGCAGCGCGCCGCCAGCGGCGGGGCAATCTAGTTCTCGTCCTACGCCGGCCACGTACTTCGCCCCGATCGAGTCGGCTGCCGGCGTGCGTCCAGCGTTGCCTTCACCGTGCTTTCCTGTCGGTTGCGCACAATTCCGATCTCAACGTCCCCAGCATCGCTGACTTCTCGCAGAGCGAAGGTGAGATCCGAACGGGAACGAACGACTGTTGCACCGACCTTGGTGATCACGTCTCCCGCTTTCAGGCCGGCACGGGCCGCTGGGGTATCTGCCGTGACTGCCGTGATCAGAACGCCGTCCCTGGCGCCGAAATAGTCGGCCAGCTGCGGCGTCAGCTCGTCCACGGTCACACCAAGGCGACCTCGCGAGCCGAACCCCTTCCAGTCGAAATCGAAGTTGAAGTCCCTGGGGAAACTCTCGGCGAGATCCCGAAACTGATCGCTGTCGATCGACATGTCGGCGCGTCGGTCCCGGAACGGCGTGATCGACAGGTCGGTTCTGCGGCCGTCGCGGACGACCGTCGTGTTGACCGTTCGTCCGGGTGGGGTTTCCTCCACGAGCCGCGAAAGATGCCGCGCGCTGCGGACCTGTTCGCCGTCGAACTCGACGACCACGTCGCCGCTTCTGAGCCCGGCCTTTTCTGCGGGGCTGTCTCGTCGAACCTCGTCGACGACTGCGCCGGCTTGAACTTGTCGACGCTCGGACTCCGATGCATCGAGGTCGCGGACGGTTGCACCAATTTGCGCGCCAGGACCAGGCACGATCACCCCGAAGGGGGCCTGTGCCTGGAGTGGCATCGTCGCGCCGACGGCGAGGCCGCCGATGCCGATCAGGGCGGCAAGAAGGGTCTGAAGGTCTGCAAATCTCATGGCGGCTCCTTCTTTCCTCCCTTCAGACGAAGCTGATCACCCGAAAGTTGGCTGGCCATTTTCAACCCGGCCTGGTCGCAGGGTCCGTGGGTGCACAAAACGCCCGGTTTCTGGTCGAGGTGTTAGCTTGGCTAGAATCTTGGCCATGGCAAAAGCTCGTGCACGGGTCGGTGAAACCCAGGGCAAGGCGCAGATCCTTCAGAAGGTGGAGCTGGAACGAGTCAAGTTCATGCGCCTTCAGTTCACAGACATTCTGGGAACGATCAAGAACGTCGAAATCCCGGATCGCCAGTTCGAGGAGGCGCTCGACGGGGAGATCATGTTCGACGGCTCATCCATCGAGGGGTTCGTTCGCGTCGAAGAATCCGACATGTATCTGCGGCCGGATCTGTCGACGTTCCGTGTTTTTCCGTGGGCTGGTCCTTCCGGGGAAAAAGTCGCGCGGATCATCTGCGACATCTATACGCCCGAGGGAACGCCTTTCGTCGGCTGCCCACGGACAACACTCAAGAAGGTCATCGCGCTGGCGGCTGCGAAGGGTTATGCAATGAATGCCGGTCCGGAGGCCGAATTCTTCTTGTTTCAAACCAAGAATGGCATTCCCACCACGGAAACGCACGACGCGGCCGGGTATTTCGACTTGAGTCCGGTCGACATGGGAGAGGACGTCCGGCGTGAGATCGTCTTGGCGCTTGAATCGATGGGATTCCATGTCGAGGCCGCGCATCACGAGGTCGCCCCCGGCCAGCACGAAATCGACTTCCGGTACGACGATGTCCTGACGACGGCGGACAACATCAGCACATTCAGGTTTGTCGTCAAGAACGTGGCCACCCGTAACGGCCTCCACGCGACCTTCATGCCCAAGCCCATCTATGGCATCAACGGGTCGGGCATGCATACGCACATGTCCCTCTTCTCGGACGATACCAACATCTTTTTCGACGCCAAGGCGCCGAGACAGTTAAGTGAGATCTGTCTCAACTACATCGGCGGAATCCTTCGCCACGCGAGAGGGTTCTGCGCGATCACGAACCCGCTGGTCAACTCGTACAAGCGGCTCGTGCCCGGCTATGAAGCCCCGACCAACATCGCGTGGTCGGAAAAAAACCGGAGCCCGCTCGTTCGCGTGCCCGCCGCCCGCGGCCGTGCAACCCGGATCGAGCTGCGCATGCCCGATCCGGCGTGCAATCCGTATCTGGCGCTGGCAGCGATGCTCAGGGCCGGCCTGGACGGGATCGACAGGAAGATCGACCCCGGACCGCCGATCAACAAGAACATCTTCGCGATGAGCTACCGGGAACGTCGCCACCTGCGCATCGATGAGCTGCCAGGGAATTTGAACGAAGCGCTGGACGAGCTCGAGAAGAACGACCTGATGCGCGAGGTGCTCGGCGACCACCTCTTCGAGCATTTTGTGGCGGCCAAACGGGAGGAGTGGCTCGACTACATCAAACACGTCTCGCCATGGGAGATCGATCGCTACTTGGAAATGTACTGACGCCACGGGGTGGGCGGTGACGGGCGTCAGATTCGGTTCGACGTCAAGGGATGTTCGCCGAAGCGAACTCAAAAAAGGTCAGGGGTCCGTCTCCCGGGCAGGACGGTTGTCTCTCGCCATCGCCGTTTCACCGCTATTTTCCGCCCGCAGCGCGGGCATGCGATTTGATAGCTCCTCGGTGGTCGCGCCGAGTCAACGGGATGCGTAACATTAGGCAGGCGCTGGCATCGCCGCATCCCGTCGAGCACTTTTCACGATTCGGCGCGGCCTTCTCGAGTTGTCGGCCGACGGGATCTTACCCGTGGCCACCTCGCGGCCTCAATTCTCAGTCCCCGCAAATCACGACGTAATCTTGACCGCGACGGCCGTCATGTCGTCGGTCGGCGGGACTTCGCCGCGAAAATCCTGAAGCGCCGAAAAGATCGCGTCGACCAGGTCGCGCGCGCTTCGGTCGAGATGTTGCTGGACGACACTCGCCAATCGGGTCGCGCTGAACTCCCGACCGAGCGCATCGCGCGCTTCGAACACGCCGTCGCTGCAAAACACAAACAGGTCGCCTGCCGAAAGGTCGAACGACATCTCGTCGTACGACGAGCCAGCGAACGAGCCGAGCGGGATGCCCGGGATCTCGATCTGAGCCACCGTTCCTCCGCTTCCGCGAATCGGGTATGGGAGACCGGAGTTCGCGATCACGACGTGCCGTCGTTTGAAATCGAAGACGGCATAACAGAGCGTGCAATCGTACCCTTCGAGTTGGCGCTCGTGCAGGATCGTGTTCATCGACGCCAACACGCCCGCCGGGCTGGACCGATCCGGCGTGTACCGACGCCGATAGGAGCGAGAGCGAACCAGCTCGCCAACGAACGCGCTGTACAACGCCGCCGGCACGCCCTTGCCCGACACATCACCGACAGCCACGGTCAAGTTGTTCGGCTCCGTCGTGAGGTAGTCGTAGAGGTCCCCTCCCAGCTCACGCGCCGGGACGAACCGCGCCGCGACGTCCACGCCCTTCAGGCGCTTGGGCAGCTCCGTCGGCAGTAGCGCGGCCTGGACCCGCTGCGCGAAGCGCAGTTCCCTTTCCAGGCGAATCTCGTTGGCGCGGATCGTCTCGTAGAGCCGGGCGTTCTCGATGGCGACGGCTGCCTGACTGGCCAGCAGCGTCAGGATGTCCACGTGACTCTTGCCGAACGCGTTGAGCTCGGGGCTCTCCAAATCGAAGACTCCAATACACCAATCCTTGAGCAACAAGGGGATCACGAGCTCCGAACGAACATCGTCGACGACCTTGATGTAGCGGGGGTCCACCGAAACGTCCGGAACCAGGACCGGCTCGCGGTGCAGCGCTGCGTAACCGACGAGTCCGTCTCCAATCTTGAGCCGCGGAACCGTCACTTTCTCGCCATATCGAACGGCGACCTTCATCTCGAGCTCCTGGGTCTCTTCGTCGACCAGGACAATGCCGAACGTGCGGTAGTCGATGACACGGCGTGTGAGATTCGCGATGCGCGTCAGCAGCTCATCGAGATTGAGAATCGATCCAAACTCGCGCGCAATGTCGGACAGCGCTTCGAGGGTGCTCGTGTACTCCCGCTCGTGCTCGAACAGCCTCGCATTCTCGATCGCCACGGCGACGTGCGCCGCGAACTGGCGAAGGACCGCCTCGTCAGTCTCCGTGAATTGGCCAACTGTGTCGCTCAAAAGATTCAAGGCGCCGATCACACGACCCTTGCGCCGCAGCGGTACCACGAGCTCGGCCTGCGAGCCGGGAACCGCCTCGACGTACCGAGCATCGGTCCGCACATCGTTCACCAGGATCGGCTGTCCCTCGGCGACCGCCATGCCGACCAGGCCGTGGCCGACGCGCACACGCAACGATTGGGCGACGTCTGGTGGGTAGCCAACCGAGTACGCGATCGTGAGCTCCTGGCCGCTCGAATCGAGCAGATAGACGGCGAACGCGCGAAACTTCGTGAGACGGGCAATCAGCTCCGGGATCTTCTGAAGGAGCTCATCGAGATCGAGCACCGAGGTCACTTCGCGGCCGAGGGCGAACAACGTTCTCAACGCCTCGATGGCGGTCACGCGCAGATCCGGTGCGGATGTTGTCGGGGGATCGGCCACAGGAACTGAATACGAAATTGAGCTGTTCGATCACGTGGTCATCTGATCACGAGTGGATCAGCGGAAGGCCCCGAGGCCAACGAATCCGTGACCAAGCAATTTCCTGGTTTGAGACAGTATAATCTTTCGCAGACATGGATCTGGCGCTCCCACTCGATTATTCGGCCATCGAACGTGTCCTGCCGCATCGGTACCCATTCCTGCTCGTCGATCGCATCACCGAATTCGAAGTGGACAAGCGCATCGTCGGCATCAAGAACGTGTCGCTCAACGAGCGGTACCTCTCCTATAACACCGACGGGCCCCCGGCAATGCCGCCGACGATCTTGACCGAAGCCATCGCGCAGGTAGGAGCCATCCTTATTCTGTCCAAGCCGGAGAATCGTCAACGCCTGCCCCTCTTTGCAGGAATCAGCCGTGTGCGGTACCGGCGGCCCGTTCATCCTGGCGACGTCGTAGAAATCGAAGCCATCGTGCTTCGGTTGCGCAGCCGGATGGGCAAGCTCAAAGGCATCGGCCGCGTCGATGGCAAAGTGGTCGTCGAAGGCACGATGACGTTCGCGCTGGATCCGGTCCAACCCTAGACCTTCAGTGTTTCGGCTTCAGCCTTCTTCTTCTTCGGGCTGTCGCTGCCCTGACGCTGCACCATTGCCATTCCGGCAAGAATGACCGCCCCGGCAACGCCAAGGCGCCAGGTGAGCGGCTCGCGAAAGAGCCACGTTCCGAGAACGACTGCGATCACCGGGTTCACGTAGGTATACAACGACACCGTCGAGACTGGCAGATGCCTCAACGCGTACAGATAGGACGAGTACCCCGCTATCGAGCCGACGAAAATCAGATAGAGAAACGCCGCCGTCGTTCGAGGATTGAAGGCGAGCACATCCCATTCGCGTTTGACGATTCCGGCGCCGAACATGAACAGGCCACCGAAGACCATCTGGAATGCCGCGCCGGCCATGAGGTCCTCGTCGCGACCGCGGCGCCGTGCGTACACCGATCCGACGGCCCATCCCGCACAGGCGATCTGCGCCGCGAGAACACCGCCGAAAAACCCGCCGTCACCTTCGAACCGAATGTCAGGGCCGAGGAGGTAGACGATGCCGACGAAGCCGACGAGCAACCCGGCGACGCGGCGGAGTGTGAGACGCTCGCCGTCGGGCATCAAGGCTTCCAGGCCGACCATCCAAAACGGCGCACTGGCGACAATCACGGCGGTCAGGCCACTCGCCAGCGTCCGCTCCGCCCAGACGACGCCGCCATTGCCGAGGCCCACCATAAGCAGACCCAGCAAGGCCAGAGGTATCCATGATGTAGGGGGTGGAAGCCGCCTGCCGCGGAATCGAAGGACCAGAAGGATCAGACCCCCGGCAGCGGTCCACCGTAATCCACCCATCAGAAATGGCGGAATTGATTCGAGGCAGATGCGAATCGCCGCATAGGTCGTCCCCCAGACCACGCAGACGGTCATCCACGCCAGGTAAGCCCGCCGCTTGTCGGACATCCCGGCAGTCTACGCGACCGCTACCATTTGCGAAGTACGGCCCACGGGCGGCCGGCACAGAGTAGAATGGTTTTCGTTATGTCCAAGGCAGCCAAGAAACCGACGCAGACACCGCCCACTCCTCCGCCGGCGCCTCGCAAACCGCTGAGCCTGATCGTCGCGTCCGTGGCGGTTCTGGGGCTGGGAATCGCGGCGTTGGTCTTCATGCAGAGCAACAACGAGCAGCCGGCCCAGCCAGTGCAAGCGGCAAGCGCATCGCCTGCACCAGCTGCGCCCGCGACTCCCGCTGCTGCGCCCCAGTCGCCGGCAACTCTGCCACCCGACGCCTACATCAAGCCCCACACGCAAAAGGAATATCCCCCGCTGAACATGCCTGGATATCCGTTGGGCCGGTCGCCGGAGGTCATCACGGCCGCCTACAAGTTCGCCGCCGAGCATCCCGAAGTCCTGACGTTCGTGCCCTGCTTCTGCGGATGCGAGCGCGGCGGCCACAAGGGCAACGAGGACTGCTTCGTCAAGAAGCGCGCGGAAAATGGCAACGTCATCGAGTGGGAAGAGCACGGCATGGAGTGCAACGTCTGCCTCGACGTCGCCCAACAGGCCATGCAGATGCACGCGTCCGGGGCCTCGGTGAAGGACATTCGCAAGGCCGTCGAAGCCAAATGGAGCGGACAGTTTCCCGGTCATACCCACACGCCTGAGCCGCCACAGTAGAATGGCGCGGTGGAACGACGCGCCGCAGCCTTCGCACGGCTTTTCGAAGCCGTCCGCGAAGGCGTGTACATCGGGATGCTCGGCCCTGAGACCACCGCGACCGTCGCCGCCAATCCACACCTCAAGCTGATTTTCGGGTACCCAAGCGAAGCACCGGAAGCAGACATCCGGCCTCTGGATCGCGATCGCTTCATCGATCCCCAGGCTCGCGCCGCACTCCTCGAACGGCTCGCCCTCGACGGTGGAGTCGCCGACTATCTGCTGCGGCTCCGCCGCGCAGACAACACGCCGGTCTGGATTGAGTTGACGGCCCGTGCCGACCCGCCGTCGGCCGACGGGACGCTGCGCGTCGAAGCCCTTGCTCGCGATGTCAGCGAGCGAAAGAAGCTCGACGACGAGCGACGCGACATTTACCACCAACTCCTCCAGGCGGAGAAAATGGCGGCGCTCGGGCAAACGATATCCGGTGTCGCCCACGAACTGAATAATCCGCTCGCGACGATCTTGAGCTGGGCCGAGCGCCTGTCTCAAAAGCCGGCCCTCGACGCCTCGGTACGGCGCGGAGTCGAGACCATTCTCGGCGAATCCGAGCGTGCCGCGCGAATCGTTCGCAATCTCCTCACCTTTGCCCGCAAGCGCCAGACGACCCGGGTCATGGTGGACGTGAATCAGGTCGTCCGAGAGACGCTTGCGCTCCGATCCTACGAACAGCGCGTGTCGAACATCACGATCATCGACGCGCTCGCAGCCGGCCTTCCGCAAGTGCTGGCTGACGGCCACCAGCTCCAGCAGGTGCTGTTAAATCTGATCATCAATGCCGAGCAAGCGATGCTGTCTGCGCACGGCCGTGGGGTCATCGTCGTGCGCACCTGGCACTCGGCCGATCAAGAGTCGGTCGTCCTCGAAATCAACGACGATGGGCCGGGCATTCCGGAAGATGTGCAACCGAAGATCTTCGACCCGTTCTTCACCACAAAGGACGTCGGCAAGGGAACCGGTCTGGGATTGACGGTGGCCTACGCGATCATCCAGGAACATGGCGGACGGATCCGCCTCGAGTCGAGACCGGGCTCGGGCGCGTCGTTCTACGTCGAGCTGCCGTTGACGGGCGCAAGGCTGTCACAGCCGCTCACTCCACGCGCACGGCTGGGTCCCGTCGCGGCCGAGGCTCTCCGCGGCGCCTCTGTGCTCGTCGTCGAGGATGAGGCTGCGCTGGCGACGGCTGTCATGGAGGCGCTCCGTGACGCCGGCTATGTCGCCGACCGTGCAGAGGACGGCGAGGCGGCCCTGGCCATGGTCGCCGAGGGGCGGTTTGACGTGGTGATCTGCGACCTGAAAATGCCGCGTCTCGACGGCAAGGCTTTCTATCGGGAGCTCGCGCAGACGACGCCGGCGTTGGCCAGACGAATCATTTTCGTCACGGGGGACGTCGCTGGTACGGACGCCGAGCAGTTCTTGAGAGAGAGCGGCTGTCGCTGGCTGGCCAAGCCCTTTCGTCTCGCCGATCTTCTGCGCGTGGTTCGAGAAGGGCTTGCCTGAGCCTTATCGTGCGGCTGCCACCGCGCGACGCCCTCTGTCCACCTTCACCATCGAACCAACCGCCACGGGCCGCTTGTCAGGGGCCTTATAGGGCAGCACGACTCCTTGGTGCGCCGCGAGCTTCTGATCGGCAGGCAACTCGACCTTGAGCATCTTTCGCTTGGAGCTCGCGAACGCCACCAGAGCCTTGCGAACTTCGGCCGCTTGTTGCGGCCCGATTTCGCCGAGCGCGTCCCGGAGACGGCGAATCGCCCGGGCGTGCAGTTGAGAGACACGAGACTCATTGACGCCAATCTCGGCGCCGATCTGCTTCATCGTGACTTCGCCGTAATAGTAGAGACCGATGACCTTTTGTTCGCGCCAGGGAAGAGACTGAATCGCGGCGCGGACGCGCTCGCAGACTTCCAACTTCTCGTAAGCCGTGTCAGGGGAGTCGGGCTCGGACGGGACCAACGCCGGCGGCAATGCGCTTTCGTTGAAATGATCCCCGGCGGCCAGCGGGGAGGTCGATTCGATGGTGTTGATTCGCACGATCGTCCGGTTGAGGCGCTTTTCGTCGGACCCCAGTCGCGTCGCGAGATCCGCCAGCGACGGCTCGTGACCTAGCTCGCGGCGTAACGCTTCACGCGCCGCTTCGAGCTCGCGTCGCTGCCGACGGACCCCACGGGGCCAGGCGTCGCGGCGCAGCGCGTCGATCATCGCTCCGCGAACGCGGCGCTCCGCGAACGTCTCGAACTTGATGCCCCGCTCCTCGTCGAAGCGATGCGCTGCATCGATGAGTCCAAGGACACCGTCCTGGACGAGATCGCCAATGTCGATCGAATGTGGCATGGACGCCGCCATCCGGCGCGCGAGCGCCTCGACAAAGGGCAGGCCGGCAACGATTCGACGGTTTTGACTGGCTGACACGGGGTGAGTTCGCATCGAGACTCCTTCGGACGCCACGCGCCCGACGTTTTGCCGGACTCTTCTCGGCGGTACCGGCGGCTGCCCATGTCGCAACGGAAATACCAACGGATGAGCCTTCGGCGGATCAAATGGAGTCACGAGTGCAAGGTCGTGCTAAGAGCCACCTTTTCTGTAACTTACATTGATGCCTGGAGGTCTCGGCCAGATTGACAGAGTGTGCAGACGGCCCCAATTTCGTCAAATGTTTGACAAAATTACAACCTGCGTCGTCAAACTGTTGGCAGATAAATTACGGTTCTGTCTATTCCGGTGATTCGGTTGAGGTGCTGGTCTGGCGGCGAATTTCCCTGGCGGTTGTCATTGCATCAAGAGCACTGGCTACGATCTGGGCCGCGCGTGCGCGGTCGGCTTGGTCGGCGGTCTTGGCTTCAAGCAGTTCGGCATGAGCCACAATGATGCCGAGCTGATTGTTGAGGCGATGGAAAAGCAACTGCACTTCAGGAGACTGATCCATCGGACCCCTCGCAAGCAGCTCGTCGACCCGCCGCGACCGAATCACGCGCGGTTTCGTCCTTCGGTCTGCCACACGCCGTCGACGGTCGGCTGCGCCTCGGCTCGATGCGGATCACGCCAGAGCGTGTCGACGAAAATACGCACCGACCCACCAGCCGTTCGGACGTATTCGATTTTGCCACTTGAGAGCCAGTTGTAGATGGTGCGGCGGCTCACGCCAACGACCTCACACGCCTTCATGATTGAAATGGTTTTTCGTTCCACTTGGGTGTTTGCCTCCGAGGAAACGTATCGGAGTGTGACTTGTCCGAGATTAGAGAGACTGCGCACCAACTTTGCCCATCGAGCGGCAAATTTGCCATGACAAGCGGGCCGACAACTGTCAAAATGTTGGCGCGCCCCCCTAAATGCCTGAGACTTCGAAACATCTGCTGCTGGTTGAAGATGAAGCAACCCTACGTTCGGCCATAGCCGAGCACCTCACTGACCGGGGTTTTCAGGTCGAGCAGGTTGATACGGGCGAGGCCGCCATCACGCGCCTGGCCGACTTCGCGTACGACATCATCGTGACGGACCTGCGCCTTCCCGGCATCGACGGCTCGGCGGTTGTCGAGGCCGCTGTGGCGCGCTACCCGGACATCGTCGCGATCGTCATAACCGGATACGGCACGGTGAAGGACGCGGTCGAGGCCATCAAACGCGGCGCCTGGGATTTCGTCAGCAAGCCATTTCAAATTGATGAGCTGCTCCACGTCCTTGACTCGGCGCTCGAGCAGCGGCGATTGAAGTCGGAGAACGCGTATCTCCGTGCGCAGCTGGAGGAGAAATACCGATTCGAAGGCCTGATCGGGAAGAGCCGCACGATGGCGCGCTTGGTACAGCTGCTCGAAACCGTCACCGCCACCAACAGCACGATACTCATCACCGGTGAAACGGGGACGGGAAAGGAAGTAGTGGCCCGGGCGATCCACCACAACAGCCCTCGCCGGATGCATCGGTTCGTGGCCCTGAATTGCAGTGCCATCCCTGAAACGTTGCTCGAGGCCGAGCTCTTCGGGCACGTCCGCGGCGCGTTTACGGGCGCCGTCGGCAACCGACAGGGTCGGCTTGAACAGGCGCACAAAGGCACGCTGTTCCTCGACGAAGTGGGCACGATGAGCGCAGCACTGCAGATGAAGCTGTTGCGCGCTCTTCAGGAGCGGGCGTTCGAGCGCATCGGTGACTCACATACGACCAAGGTCGACGTTCGTATCATTGCCGCCACCAACAGCGATCTGGGCCGAATGGTGGCGGAGGGCATGTTCCGCGAGGATCTCTTCTACCGGTTGAACGTGATCCCCGTGCAACTGCCGTCGCTGCGCGAGCGCAAGGAGGACATCCCCTTGCTGGTGCAGCACTTCCTCGAGAAGCTCGGGGCCGACGCGGGCGCCCAGCGCGTCACGGTCACGTTTTCACAACAGGCCATGCGACGGTTGATGGCCTACGCGTGGCCCGGCAACGTGAGACAGCTCGAAAACGCTGTCGAGCGCGCCTCCGCATTCAGCGCCGGACGAACGCAAATCGAGCTTGACGATCTCCCGCAGGAGGTTCAGGAAGCACAGGAGCTCGCTCTCTCGGCTCCGGTCACCTTGCCAGAGGAAGGCATCGACCTGGAACGGTTCGTCGCCGCAGTTGAGCGGGATCTGATTCAACGCTCGCTGGAGCGAACGCGCGGCAACAAGGGGCAGGCGGCAAAACTCCTGAATATGAAGCGCACGACGCTGGTCGAGAAGCTCAAGCGCATCAATCGGGACTCTGCATAGCCGGCGACGCGCTCGCGTCGTCAGGCGTTCAATCGGCCATCTTTCGTGGTTCATTTCTGAGCCAGAGAGCGCAAGGTCATCCCAATGGTGACTCACCTGGTCCTGATGAAGCCTCGCGATAACCTGTCGGCCGCCGAGCGCGACAGCCTGGTCAGTGCGTTCGAACGGGCGATCGGTGAAATTCCCACGGTCAGAAACGTGCGGGTCGGCAGACGCGTCGTCCATGGGGCTGGGTATGAGGCGCGGATGCCCGAGACGGCCGACTATCTCGTCGCCATCGACTTCGACGACCTCGACGGGCTCACGGCATACCTTCGCCATCCCGCCCACGACGAGCTCGGGAGCCGCTTTGGCGATTCGCTTCTCTCCGGCCTGGTTTACGACTTCGAGGACGTCGGCTTGGGCAGCTTGCGGGATCTCGCGTAGCCTCTGGCGGCCGAGGACTTGCCGAGACCGAGTTTCTGCATCACTCGGTCGACGAAGCCTGGCTGCAGACGACTGGAGGAATCGACCTCCGAGAGGATCGCAAGACAATCTTCGACAGACCTGACGACGCTGATGCCGGGTTGATTGGCTGCCACCGGCACCTCTTCGCCACCTTGACGCCACACCAGGAGGGCGCCGGCGTTCGAATCGACCACAACATCGAGGCAATTCTCCGGCCGGTCGTCGACGACGAAGTCGAGCGCCAATGCGTCCGCGACGCGGCCTCGAGAGCCCTGCACCACGAACACACTTGGCAGCCTGTACCCACGAGCCTCGAGCCAGCGCTGAGACTGCACCTGCACCGTCGCCCCCGCACTCTTTGGACGTTTGGTCAAGAAAATCACTTCCCAGCCGCGCTCGCCGGCCAATGCCGCCAGACGCGCGACGGCGCCCGGTTCGATTTCCTCGAGCGACTCCCAGAAGTTCTTCTGGGATTCCACCTGCTGCCAGAGCCGGCGCTCCTGGCGTGGTGTCATCCGAAGGCTCGTCTTCGGCGCCCCGTCCACATCGTTCACGGATTCGTCGGTCTCCGGCGACGATGCGGCACTTTTCGGAGACGTCGGGGCTGGAGGAGACTCGGATGGACTCGTTACTGAAGGGCCGAACAGGGTCGCCGCCTGGCGAACCAACTCCGATTGCATGTCGGCGAGAACACCGTCGAGATCAAAGGCGATTCGGAGAGACACTCGAGGAGCCGTCCTTGCCGCGGGAGCCGTGACGCAGCTGCGAGGGGGAGCAAGGTGGAACGCGCGGGAATCTTAGCACAGCCCTTAGAACTCGTAAGTGACGGAAGCGCCGTACGTTGGCCGTTCGTATCGAAGCGATGAGATTGGGGACTGACGGCGAACCGAGTCGGCGTTGAACCCGAGACGAAGGCTCGTTCCCAGGTGGTATCCGACTCCGCCTCCGAACGAGTGGATCCTGTCAGTTCGATCGGGTACAGCAACGTCGGCGCCCACTTGCGTGCGATAGTCCAACCGGCCGGCTCCTGCTCGCACTACGGCATCCACCGGACCAAACAGCTGCTGCGCGACTTCGACATTGACGGCGGTTTGCACGTAGTACGGCTGGAGCGTCTCGTACGAATACTCCAGACCCCTTTGTGCAGCGAATCTGAACCTTGTGACCTCGAGCAGCGTGTAGGACAACTCTCCGCCAAAAGTCGCGCCGCTGTAGCTCGGGACGGTCGCTGAGCGCGGGGTGAAGCGTGAGTACGATAACGAGAACGCACCCTTCAGCACGGCTTGGGGATCGAAGGACACGGCCGCAGTGGCATGGGTCGCATCCATGTCGCGCGTGGGATCGATGGGGAATCGATCGTGTTGACGGGCGACCGTAAGGCTCACCTTGGTGAGCGCCGTGAGGTTCTGGCTGGCGCCGACACGGATGGTCGTCACATCTCGATTCAGCTGATCGTGCAGGTTCACGCCGTTATACATCTCGTCATCGTCGAAGTCGGTCTGGTCCTTGTTCGCGCTGATCTCGATGGAGGTGTCAGGAAGCACATGCAGGGCGACCGACGCGGAATAGCTCCGCTGAACACGGTCCGTGCGAGCGTCGATTTCGAAATTCAATCGATCGCTCATCCTCGCGCGACGGGCCCCAATGTCTACGGTCATGCTGGAAGTCGGAGCTTTCCAGTTCACACCGAGCGTGGTGTTGGTACCGCGTTCTGATGCGTAGCGCTGGTACCACACGAGGTCCTCGTTCACCACGCCGCTGAACCACGTGTTCATGAAAGGCAACCACCACTCCGTCTTGGGAGACGCCGTGACGGTGAAGTCGCGCTTCGGGTCCGTGGCCTCGTCGAACACGTTTTCGTCGAAGCCAATGTTCCCGAACGTTATCGTCGGACTCAGCATCACCGGGCCCACTCGGACTTTGACACGATCAGGATCAGGACCGCCTTGTGGGAAGGCGGGGGTCGAGATCAGGCACACGAGCACGACCGCTAACGCCGTTGGCGTTGCCGACGCCGTTCCCATCCCGCCGGGAGTCGCTCGGTTCGGGCGAGTCTGCACCGAAGTGGTCTTGCGTGGGTTGATAGCGGGCTGGACGTCGACCGGAATCAGAGGCAGACGATGGATTCCATCGTCGCGGCCGTTCTCCATGTCGGCGTCGCCGGCGTCGACACGAGCCGTCGGTCGCACGTCTAGACTTATCGGCGATCGCTGGTCGCGAAGCAGGGGCTGCCGGCGAGGCGGCGCCCAGGCGGCTCTTGCGGAACTATAGTTCGTGCCGCGTTCTGCACGCGCCGGACGGCTGTTTCCTGGAACGACTTACTTCTGCACGGGCGGTGGCTGGACTCGATTGATGCGGCCGCTCGGCGTGGGATCTGGAATCGGCGCAAACTGGCCGGTGCCTTGCGAATCGAGCTCGACGCGCCCGTTCGAATCAGCGTCGTACACGATGCGCTGATCGGGCACGCCTCGGTGGGTCGTGTCGAATGCAACAGCGGTCAGCCTTGCGCCCTCGTAAGTCTCCCACTTGTCCATCCGGCCGTCACCATCGGTATCTTCTTCGGCCCTCGCGAGACCGCGCTTTTCGTAGTATTCAGAGCGGCTCACCTTGCCAGCTTGGAGAAGCGAGGAGTCGACGCGAGTGACGGTCCCGTCCGGAGCGTGATAGGCCCAGGTGTCTTCTTTTCCATCGCGTCGAGTCGAAGACCCGATTTTCTCAATCCTTTGATCGCGATCGAAGTACTGCCACTGATCGATCTTTCCGTCGGCGTTCTCATCCACCTCGATTCGAACGAGGCGGGCACCGTCCATGTGACACCAGGTGTCGGTCGTTCCGTTGGCATCCGAATCGTACTTCAGAAGGCGAAGCTTTCCGGTCGCGGAGTCGTAGACTGGCTCGACACGTCGCTCGTCGACGTCACCCCTGTCGGCACATGCGGGCGCACAAACCGAGGCAAGAACCAAGAGACCCGTCAAAGCAGTGGATGCGCGCACGCGAAGCTAGCCTGCCGTCAGGGCGGGAACACCGAAGAAGAAGGCCCCGATGAGTTCCTGGAGCCCCTCAATGGATTCGGCACTGTTGATGGCGGTGCGCAGATGCGATCCGTTGTCGAGCCCCCTGGTGTACCACGACCCCAGAGCTCTGATCTTGTTGACGACCCAGCGGTCGTGGCCAATCGCGCGATGCCCGTCGTCGGTTGCCGACGGCTCCGAGGGCGCTGTGTGTCTGAAGCCGGCCGGTTCGTGGATGCGTTCGAAGCGAAGCAGCTCGATGTATTCGAGGAGAAAGCGGCCGCGATCGGCGAGCGTCACGTCGTGAGGTTGGCGGCCAGCCACAAGATCGGCCGCCTGGGCAAGGAGCCAGGGGTTGCGAAGGATGCCGCGGCCGACGAGCACACCCTCGACGCCGGTTTGCCAACGGGCCACGACGTTCTCGGCCTCCAGGCAATCGCCGCTCCCGAACACCGGAATCCGCAGTTGGTCCGCGATCTGCGCGACCAGGTGCCAGTCCGCCGAGCCCGAATAGCTCTGCGCCGCCGTCCGGCCGTGCACTGTCACAGCGGCTGCACCGGCATCCTCGACCATCCTGGCGACGAGCGGGGCGTTTCGCTCATCGTCGTTCCAGCCCGCGCGCATCTTGACGGTGACCGGAATGCGGACCGCTTCGGTCATCGCGGCTATGACCGATGCCGCGTGCCCAGGTTCTCGCATCAGGCTGCAGCCAGCCTGGTGCTTTGCGATCTTCGGGACGGGGCATCCCATGTTGACGTCGACGAGATCGGCACCCATGCCCTCGACGATCTGGGCTGCCGCCGCCATCTTCTGCGGATCTCCACCAAAGATCTGGATCGAGATGGGCCGTTCTTCTTCGGTGTATTCGGCGTACTCGAGGGTCCGGTCGATTCCGCGCACGAGCCCTTCGGCGCTCACCATCTCGGTGACGACGAGACCGCAGCCCCCGTGGCGCTTGACCAACCGCCGGAACGCGGAATCGGTCATGCCGGCCATGGGCGCAACGGCGAACGGAGACGGCAACGCGACGGCGCCTATTTTCATCTCAGTATGGCTTCACGTCCGCGGCATCGACCTCTACTGAAACCGCCTGGCCGATCAGGTCCACCGACAGGACGAGCCGCGCGCGACTCCTATCCTTTCGCATCAGTCGCCCGACGACGCCGCGCAGCGGTCCGTGGACCACCTCCACCATCATGCCTTCATTCACCAACGGGCAAGGGTCGTATTGCAGCTGGCTGTCGACGAGCACGCGAATGCTGTCGAGCTCGTAGGCGGGGATCGGCGCCGGCTTGCCCTCGAAGGACACGATGTTCACCACGCCGGTGCATTTCAGAATCGGGAGCGTGTCGTTCGCATCGAACCGCACGAAACAGTAGCCGGGAAAAAGCGGCCAATCGACCTTCTTCTTTCGATCCTTCCACCGGCTCCACCTGGCGATGATCGGCAGAAACACCTCGTAGCGTTTTCGCTCGAGCTGCTGCCGAACCACCTGTTCGTGCCGCGAACGGGTCCAGATGGCATACCACTGAACTAAGGCTTGATCGTGGGGGCGATCGACCTGTGACAGATGAGGGTCTTCTAGCAACGGAGCATGCCCTATTGGGCGGGCGGCGTCTGTTTCGCCTGTTCCGCGAGGCCTTCTTCGTACGCTTTCCTCACATCGGCGTTTTTCCAATCGATGATCGCCTGCGCGCGGAGCCTTCCCAGGTACTTATCGAACTCTTCCTTTCGCTTGCCGGTAAACACGCGATCGCTGATTTGTTCCCGGGCCTGCTCGAATGGCATCTTCTGCGACGACGTCAGGGACTCGATTTTGAAAATCTGGTAGCCCCGCGGCGTGCGGATGGCTTCGGTGACGTCGCCGGTCTTCATCGGTTCGATGATCTTGCGCAAGTCGGCCGAGAGATCGCCGACGCTGAGCGGACCGATGAGCCCCGCATTGGCCCGGGAGGGTGCGTCGGAAGAATCCGCCGCCAGCTTTTCGAAGCTGTCGCCGGCGAGGGCACGAGTGCGAAGCTGCTCCGCCTTCGCCTTCGCCGCTTCGTCCAGGCCCACGTTGAGTGCCGTCCCGTCGTTGGGAACCGCCACGAGGATCTCTCGCAAGGTAACGGAGGCCGCTGTCGTGAATTCCTCGGGATGTTCGTCGTAGTACTTCCGGGCCTCGTCTTCGGAGACGGCGATCTTGCCGAAAACCTCTGCTTGCTGGACCCTCGAAGCGATCACATTCCGTTCGATCTGCCTCCGGAGGTCGGCCATTGTCATGTTCTCTTGCTTCAGGGCCGCCTGGAACCGTTCCTCCGTCTCGAGCTTGTTCTCTTTCCTGATGTTGTCGGTGATGCTCTTGAACTGTTCGTCCGTCAGGCGATAGCCGAGGTCCTTGCCGCGCTGCACGATGAGCATTTCTGAGACCGCCTCGACCATGATCTGTGGTGTCACGCTGCTCAGGGCTTGCTGAAGCTGCTCGTCCGTCACGTCGTTCTTATCGAACTGAAGGCCTTTCTGACGTAGGGCCTGCACTTGACGCGTCTCGAGGTCCGTCTTGGTGAAGATTTCGCCATTCACCTTGACGAGAATCTGTTCGATGATTTCGGCCCGGGGTGCGACAGATCCAGCGATGAGGCTGAGAGCGACGGCGGCCGGCCCGCAAAGTTTCAGTTTCTTGGTCATAGCTAAACCATTGCAAATGGATATCTTACCCCTTATCGAGCAACTCGCTCAACAGCCCGCCGACTTGTTCGAGGGTACCGCCCGGCGCCCGCGGATCCTCCCGTGCGGGCTTCAGAATCTCCTGCTTCGTGAAACCTGGCCTGACTTCGCGCTCGCGGGCTCGGGCCGTCCACCAGCTCGGCGAGGCGCCTTGAGAGCGTGCAGTGCCCCGCTTCGCGGCAGAAGACGGAGCCGGGGAGCCGTGAGGCCCCGTGCCAAATCGTCCCGAGCCAGACTCTGGACTGGCTCGATGAGCTCCTTCGAGGGTCAATCTCAGGCCCGCAGGCGGGACGAGCGTGAGCTCGGGACGCTGCCGCACCAACGCAACGAGCCGGACAGGATCGACATTCGCCTGCGGCCTGAACTTTAGGACGACGGTACGGTCCTCCCGGTCGATGGCCTCGATCCCAAGTTGATCCGCCATGATGCGTATACGCCCGTAGTCGGCGAGGTTCAACACCGAATCGGGCGGCTCTCCATAGCGATCCGCGGCCTCATCAAGAATCCGATCGATTTCCTCTGGCCGGCGAGCACCGGCGACCTTACGGTAGAGCATCAAGCGCTGATTCATGTCGGGTACGTAGGTGGGGTCGATTCGTAAGTCGACGCGCAGGTTGACCGTCGCCCGAACGTCGTCCTCGATCTCTTCGCCTTTCAGCTCTCGGACCGTCTGCTCGAGGAGCTTCATGTACATCTCGAAGCCCAGTGTCTCGATATGCCCGCTCTGTTCGCCGCCCAGGAGGTTCCCCGCGCCTCGAATTTCGAGATCCAGCGCCGCCACCCGGAACCCGCTGCCGAGATCGCTGAACTCCTTGATCGCTGCCAGACGCTTCTTGGCAACCGGGGACAGGTTGTCCTCGGGCGGTATCAGCAAATACGCATACGCAGGCCGATCCGACCGTCCGACCCGGCCCCGCAACTGATACAGCTGCGACAAGCCGTACCGATCGGCACGATTGATGATGATGGTATTGGCATTCGGGATGTCGAGCCCGTTTTCGACGATCGTGGTCGCAAGAAGCACGTCAGCCTTTTTCCCGACGAAATCGAGCATCGCGCGTTCGAGCTCGTCCTCGCCCATCTGGCCGTGGCCGACGACCAGACGCGCTTCGGGAACCAGCCGGTGGATCAGCGCGCCGATGGAGAAGATCGACTCGACGCGGTTGTGGACCAGATACACCTGACCGCCGCGCGCAAGCTCGCCGCGAATAGCCCGGGCAATGACCTGCTGATCGAACTTGACCACATTGGTCTGAATCGACAGGCGATCCTTGGGAGGCGTCTCGATGATCGACATGTCGCGGATCCCCACGAGCGACATGTTCAGTGTGCGCGGAATCGGCGTCGCGCTCATCGTCAGGACGTCGACCTTCTTCCGGAGCTGTTTGAGCCTTTCCTTGTGGGCGACGCCAAACCGCTGCTCCTCGTCAACGACCAGGAGGCCAAGGTCGCGGAAGGCGACATCCTTCGACAGAAGCCGGTGCGTCCCGATGATGATCTCGACTTTCCCCGCAGCCAGGTCTGCCAGCACGTCTTTCTGTTCCGCCTTGCGCCGAAAACGGCTCACCATCTCGATGCGGACTGGAAATCCGGCGAAGCGCTCGCTCAACGTCTTCTGATGCTGGAACGCGAGGACGGTGGTTGGCGCCAGCACGGCCACCTGTTTGCCGTCCATCACCGCCTTGAACGCGGCGCGCATGGCGACTTCGGTCTTGCCATAGCCGACATCGCCGCAGAGCAGGCGATCCATCGGCGTCGGCGATTCCATGTCGCGCTTGATGTCCACGATCGCCGACTTCTGATCGGGAGTCAGCTCGTATTCGAACGCGCCCTCGAACTCGTGCTGCCAGTGGGAATCGGCGCTGAATGCGTGACCAGGCACCGCCTTGCGCGCGGCATAGAGCTTCAGGAGCTCCTCGGCCATGTCTCGCATGGCCTTCTTGACTCTGGACTTCGCGCGCTCCCAGGATGTGCCGCCGAGGCGATCGAGCGGAGGTTTCGACGCGCCCGTGTACTTCTGGACGAGATCGAGCCGCTCGACCGGCACGAACAGCTTGTCGTCGCCGGCGTATCGCAATTCCAGGAATTCCTGGACGGAATCGCTCACCACGCCAATCTGTTTAAGACCCGCAAACATCCCGATGCCGTGATCGACGTGCACCACCAGATCGCCCGCCTTGAGGTCGCGAAGATCCGATAGAAATGCGGCCGTCGCCGAACGGCGGCGTTCCGGCGCCCGCCGGTCTTCCTCGAAGACATCCGCTTCGGCATGAAGGAACAGACCGGCAGCCGGCAGCCGGAACCCGCGAGAGAGTGTTCCGATCGCGACCAGAACGGAGGCGAACTGCGCGTCCTCCGCTCGCTCGACTGGCACGGCAAACACGTCGTAATCCTTCAGAAGTTCGATGGTCCGTTCGGCTCTTCCTGGCGTCTCGGCAACGAAGACGACTGCCTCTCCTCCGTCACGGAGTCGTCGAATCTCGCCAACCCAGTCCGTCAGTCGTCCGTGCATGGCCACGGCCGGTTGACACTTGATGTGTGTCGCGACGCGCGCCTCCGGCTGGATCTCGACGGGCCCGGCGGAATCGTCCAGGCCGAGCGTGACCAACTGAGTGGCCTGATCGAGACGCGCCTTCACAGCGTCCCAGTCGGCGACCAGCTGCGACGGCGTCAGAACTGGCCTTCGAGCTGTTGCCTCCTCGTAGCTCTGCTGCAGCTGTTCAACGAGCTTCGTCACGTGGGCGGTGATTTCGTCAGGTTCCGAAATGATGATTCGGCTCTCCCGGGCCAGGTTGAGATAGTCGAACACTGTCGCAGAACGATCGAGCCCAGGCGTCGGCTCGTCCGCCTCGGAGCGACTTTCGCGCTTCCCCGTTTCGGCGAGGATGTCGTGGAGTGGAACGATCGTCACTTGATCGATCGCCTCGATCGACCGCTGACTGGCGGGGTCGTATCGACGCATCGATTCGATCGTGTCGCCGACAAACTCAAGGCGGACTGGCTGCGCTTCGCCCGCGGGAAAGATGTCGACAATTCCGCCACGAATCGCGAATTCCCCGTGCTGATCGGTCGGGTCTTCCCGGGCGAAGCCGGCGTCCACGAGCCGTTCGGATAGATCGCTTGGTGCGATTTCTTGACCTGGCCTGAGGTCGAGAGCGGCGCCCATCAAGCGCCCTGGATCGCTGATGCGGGGAAACAGCGCGGTGGCCGAGGCCACAACGACCCGAACCGTCTGGTGGCCAACCGCGTGCAGCGCCCGCGCCCGCGCCGAGGTCACGCCAAAATGAGGTGACAGCCCCCTGTAAGGATCGACTTCATGGGATGGGAACGGCAGGACGGACCGCTCCGTGGTCACACTCGACCCGCCCTCCAGGGCCGACAGGAAGAATCCGACATCGTCGACCGCCTGCTCGATCTCGACGTCTCCCGGCACCACGTAAAAGACGACGCCGTGCGGCAGGGCATTCGAGGCGGCGGCCACGAAGAGCGCCTTGGCCGCGGGAGTCAGGCCGGAGACGACACCGCCGGGCACGGCCATCCCGCTCCGAGCGATCGCGGTCTTCAGCAGCGCACGGAGACCCAACGAGGTGGAAGTGGTCACACAAACCCGATCACGAGTGGTCGTTGGTCTTGAACTTCACGCTGGGCGAGAACACCCATCGGTGATGTGGCCGATAGATGCCCACGTCCTGCGTCCGTGATTTCACCCGAAAGGTATAGAGGAGCCGATGGTAGTCGTACGGAACACCGTCTCGTTTGTGAACCGCGACGTCGACCTTATAGGTGCCCTCGACGAGGTCCAACGCATCCACCTCGAAGCTGACCTCGGCGTCGCCGCTCAAAGATTCTGGATCCATTTTCTCGACGTAGGTATTGGTGCCGTAACAGCACACGCCGTCCGCGTTGAAGAGCCCGACCCCGAAGACGAAGTCCTCCGCCGCCTGGTGTGCCCGTATCCGCAACCGAATCGTCATGGGATCGCCGGAATGAAAGACGAAGCTCGACCGCCCATCTCGGCCGAGAAAGTTCACCTCTGTGATCTCGACATGACGCGAGCCCCAGCGCCCTTCAACCGCCTTGAACATGTCGAGCGGCTGACCGCCGTCCACTCCGCGGCCAAACGCGTCGGGATCGACCGACGGCATGACCGGCTCGCGGCCGGTCGTGGCCTCGACGGTCTTCGCAACCGTCGTGGCCAGCCGTCGCTCCTCAATCTCCTCCACTGCGGTCAAATAGGCGTCCACGACCCTCTTCGGGTCGCCATGTGAGATGGCCTTCCCGCTGTCGATCCACAAGGCCTCGTCGCAAAAGCGTTCGACAAGACTCAAGGAGTGGGTCACGAGCATGATGGTTCGGCCGCGGCGTCGGAACTCCGCGAACTTGTCGAGGCACTTGTGCGTAAATCCCTCGTCCCCGACAGCGAGCACCTCGTCGACCAGCAGCACCTCGGGATCGACGTGAATCGCCACTGCGAAGCCGAGACGCAAGTACATGCCGGACGAATAGGTTTTGACGGGCGCATCGATGAATTCCTTCAGCTCAGCGAAATCGACGATTTCGTCGAACCGCTTCTGGATCTCGCGCTTCGTCAGGCCGAGCATAATCCCGTTGATGTAGACGTTTTCACGCCCTGAAATCTCGGGATGGAATCCCGCGCCGAGCTCGATCAGCGCCGAAATGCGGCCGACGACGTGCACCGTGCCGCGAGTCGGTTTGGTAATGCCGGCCACGAGCTTGAGCGCGGTGCTCTTGCCCGAACCGTTTCGTCCAATGACCCCGTACGTCGACCCTCTGGGCACGGTGAACGAGACGTCGGTGAGCGCCTCGAACGTCTCGCTCGGCCGCATGTCGGTCACAATGCTCCGCTGCAACAATGCGCTCTTGAGCGTGGCAAACCGCCGCCCACTGTAGCGTCGATAGACCTTCGAGACGTGGGCAAGCTCAATCGCGGGGGTCATACTGCCTCGGCGAACGAATCCCGCAGCCGATCGAACACCCAATACCCGGCAAGGAACAACAGAGCCGACACAACCCCGAGGGCGAGGAGCCACTTCCAATGGCCGACTGGTCCGGTGAAGAACAGAATCTCCTGATACGAAATCGCCAGGTGCGTAAACGGATTGAGGTCGAAGAAGACCTTGAAGCGCTGGACGTTCTCCTGCCGCCAGTAGTAGATGATCGGCGTGCTGAAAAACCACAGCAGCAGAATATTGGTCAGCAGATCGCGGATATCGCGGAAATGGACTGTCAATGCCGAAACGAGAAGGGCCAGCGACGCTGTAAAGACCAGCTGAATCGCCACCGCGATAGGAAACCACACAAGATCGCCCGCGTCCGGCCATCGCTGATAGCCGATGAGAAACACCAGAAGAATAGGCAGCCCCAGGAAGAAGTGCACCATGTTTGCCAGCACGCTCACCAGAGGCAGAATCTCCGCGGGAAACAGCACCTTCTTGATCAGATTCCCTCCGGAAATCAGCGATCCCGACGCCTCGACGAGCGACGACGAGAACCAGTTCCAGGGGAGGAGGCCACAAATCATGAACAGCGCGTACGGCTGAAGGCCTTCTGTCCTGTTGGGAAGGACCACCGTAAACACAAACGAGTAGACGAGCAGCAACAGCAAGGGATTGATGAACGACCAGACGAACCCGAGGACCGAGCCCCGGTATCGAGCCTTCAGCTCGCGCGCGACCAGACTTTGGATGAGACCGCGGTAGCGAATGAGTTGTGCGAGGTTGTGGAACAATTTCAGGAGCGGATTCTAACGCGACTCGCGACCTGAAGGCGGAAGAGCGATTTCATCAGCGCAATCCGAGCCCGCTCGAAATCGATATCAGGGACAGGCTTGGCCAGTCGCTCTTCAGCGCGGCGCTTGGCCTCTTCCGCACGGGCGATATCGATCTCGTCGGCTCGCTCGGCGATCTGCGCCAGAATCGTGACCCGGTCGGGCTGCACTTCCGCGAACCCATGCGCGATCGCGAGATAGTGCTTTTCCTGCCCCTGACGATACCAGAGCTCTCCCACTTGCAGCGCTGCCAGCAATGGGGTGTGCCCGGGTAAGACGCCGAAGTACCCCCGACCCCGGGAATCTCGACTTCGTCGACCTTCTCGTTGACGAGCATGCGATCGGCCGAGACGATTTGGAGCTGAAGATGGGTGGGTAAGGACATAAACCTGATGAAGTCTCAAGCCGCCTGGCGCTTTCGGAACCTCTCCAGCACGTCATCGATCGTGCCCGCCATCCAGAAATCCTGCTCGGGAATCTCGTCGTGCTTGCCCTCCACGATTTCCTTGAAACCGCGGATGGTATCGGCGATGACGACGTACTTCCCGTCGAACCCTGTGAACTGTTGGGCGACGAAGAACGGCTGCGAAAGAAACTTCTGGATCTTCCTCGCTCGCGACACCGTCAGCTTGTCCTCTTCGGAGAGCTCGTCGATCCCGAGAATGGCGATGATGTCCTGAAGATCTTTGTAACGCTGGAGGATCTGTTTGACGGAACGCGCGACGCGGTAATGCTCTTCCCCGATGATCCGGGCATCGAGGATGCGCGACGTGGACGCGAGGGGATCGACCGCCGGGTAGATCCCCAGCTCCGAAATTGCGCGCGACAGGTTCGTCGTCGCATCCAGGTGCGCGAACGTGGTCGCCGGCGCCGGGTCGGTGTAGTCGTCCGCAGGGACATAGATTGCCTGCACGGACGTGATCGATCCCTTCTTCGTCGAGGTGATGCGCTCCTGCAGCTCGCCCATCTCGGTGAGCAGCGTCGGCTGATACCCCACCGCCGACGGCATGCGGCCGAGAAGTGCCGACACTTCCGAACCCGCCTGGGTGAATCGGAAAATGTTGTCGATGAAGAGCAGCACGTCCTTGCCCTCGCCGTCGCGGAAATACTCGGCGACGGTCAGGGCCGACAAGCCGACGCGCAGGCGCGCCCCCGGCGGCTCTGTCATCTGGCCATAGACGAGCGCCGCGCGCGACTTGCTGGGGTCGTTCACATCAATGACGCCGCTTTCCTGAAACTCGAGCCACAGGTCGTTCCCTTCCCGCGTGCGCTCACCAACTCCGCCGAACACCGACACGCCGCCATGCTTCAGAGCGATATTGTGAATCAGCTCCATGATGACCACGGTCTTGCCGACGCCGGCGCCGCCGAAGAGCCCGATCTTTCCGCCCTGGAGGTAGGGTTCGAGCAGGTCGATGACCTTGATGCCCGTTTCGAACATCTTCAACTCGGTCGATTGATCCTCCAGGCTGGGGGCCTCGCGATGAATCGACCAGTATTCCTTCGCCTCGACAGGTCGATCTGGAAAGTCCACCGGTTCACCCAGGACGTTCAACACGCGGCCGAGCGTGCCAGGGCCCACCGGGACCTGAATGGGATGTCCGAGGTCGGTCGCCTTCATCCCCCGCTGCATCCCATCGGTCCGCTTCATCGCCACCGCGCGGACACGGTTCTCGCCCAGGTGCTGCTCGACCTCCGCAATCACGTCGAGCACGGCTGTGCCTCCCTGGCCGTCGGAGACGACGTGGAGGGCGTGGTAAATCTCGGGAAGGTGTCCGGCCTCGAACTCGACGTCGATGACCGGTCCGATCACTTGCACAATGCGTCCGACGTTGTCCGCCATGTCTTGTCCTCTGCGTCCCTTCCGACGCGAATGCTCGGCTCGGACTGCGGTGGCCAGCGCGCGCTGGCGACATCCTAGAGCGCTTCGGCGCCTGAAACGACCTCGATAATCTCTCGCGTGATCGCGGCCTGTCGAACCTTGTTCATGTAGAGCGTCAGATTCGCGATCATCTCCGCAGAATTCTTCGTCGCCGTGTCCATGGCCGTCATCTGAGCCGCAAAGAATGCCGCGTTCGACTCCAACAGCGCCCGATACACCTGAACCTCGACGTAGCGGGGCAGGAGCAGGTTGAAGATTTCCTGCGGCGACGGTTCGTAAAAATAGTCGATCAGACTCGGCTCTGTCGCACCCTCGACGTCGGCGGGCGTGATCGGCAACAACTGATCGACAACGACACGTTGCGACATCACCGACTTGAACTCGTTATAGACGAGCATCACACGGTCGACCTGTCCTGAGACGAAGGCCTCGCTTGCCGCCCGCGCAATTCGAGCGGCATCTTCGTACCGCAGCCGTTGAAAGATCCCAACTTCATCGAACAGCATCTCGAAGCCGCGTCTCCCGAAGAAGTCCCGCCCCTTCCGGCCCACGAGCGCCAGCGTGCAGGCGTGCGAGCTCTCCGCGACGAAACCCCCGCCGGCCTTGATGATGTTCGTATTGAAACTGCCGCACAGGCCCTTGTCTGCCGTCACGACAATGACGAGTACCTTGCTCGCCGTCCCTAGCTCCCGCCGTTCGAGCAATGGGTGGATGGAGGGGTCGACTCGCGACGCGACACTGCCCAACACGCGCTGGAGCTGCACGGCGTAGGGCCGGGCGTTCATGATGCGCTCCTGCGCCCGGCGCAGCTTCGACGCGGCGACCATTTTCATCGCCTTTGTAATCTGCTGCGTGTTCTTCACCGCTCGAATGCGGCGTCGAAGATCAATCAGGGACGGCATACGTTCACGGTCTCAGCGGCCGCTCGCCAGACGCCGCGACGTGTTTTCCTCACGCGGCGGCGGCCTTCCGGCTCGCAAAGTCACTGGCGAACTGTTTGACGGCGGCTTGCAGGGCGCCCTTCAGCTGGTCGTCGAGCTGCTTTTTCTCTGCAATCCCGCGCAGAATCTCGGGGTGACGCGTTTCGAGAACGCCGTACAGCTCCGTCTCGAACACACGAACATCGGACACGGCAATGCGGTCGAGGTGGCCGTCGGTGCCCGCGTAGATGATCGCGATCTGGCGCTCGACCGACAGCGGCTCGTATTGGGGCTGTTTCAGAAGTTCGACGAGACGGGCGCCCCGATTGAGCTGAGCCTGGGTCGACTTGTCGAGATCGCTGCCGAACTGAGCGAACGCCGCGAGCTCGCGGTATTGCGCCAGGTCGAGACGCAGGGTGCCCGCCACCTGCCGCATCGCGCGAATCTGTGCGGACCCCCCGACGCGGGACACGGAGTTGCCGACATTGATCGCCGGCCGCACGCCCTGATGGAACAGATCGGATTCCAGGAAGATCTGGCCGTCCGTAATCGAGATGACGTTCGTCGGAATGTAAGCCGAGAGATCGCCCGCCTGCGTCTCGATAATCGGCAAAGCGGTCAGAGAACCGCCTCCGAGATCGCTCTTCAGCTTCGCCGCACGTTCGAGCAGCCGTGAATGCAGGTAGAACACGTCGCCCGGGTAAGCTTCCCGCCCCGGCGGGCGGCGCAACAGCAGCGAGATCTCTCGGTACGCCTGGGCGTGTTTCGAAAGGTCGTCGTAGATACAGAGCGCGTGACGGCCGCTGTCGCGGAAGTACTCGCCCATCGCACAGGCCGAGTACGGACTGCAATAGAGCAGCGGCGCCGGCTCGGCAGCCGCGGCGGCCACGACGATTGTGTAGCGCATCGCGTCGGCTTCTTCGAGCGTGCGCACGACTTGAGCGATCGTCGACTGCTTCTGGCCGATGGCGTTGTAGATGCAGATGACGCCGGTGTCCTTCTGGTTGAGGATGGTGTCAATCGCCACAGCCGTCTTGCCGGTCTGACGGTCTCCGATGATCAGCTCGCGCTGTCCGCGGCCGATCGGCACCATCGCGTCGATCGCCTTCAGCCCCGTCTGGAGCGGCTCCTTGACCGGCTGCCGATCAACGACTCCCGGCGCGAGGCGCTCGATTGGCGAAAACTGCTTCGTCGTAATCGGCCCCTTGCCGTCGACCGGCTGGCCCAAGGCGTTCACGACGCGCCCCAGCATTTCGTCGCCGACGGGCACCGAGATGATCCGGCCTGTTCGCTTGACGAGATCGCCTTCCTTGATTTCCCTGAACTCGCCGAGGAGCACTGCGCCGACGCTTTCCTCTTCGAGGTTGAGGGCGATACCGAAGACGCCGTGGGGGAACTCGAGCATTTCGCCGAACATCACCCGATCGACACCGTGCACACGGGCGATGCCGTCGCCAATCGAGATGATGCTTCCTACTTCCGCCACGTCGACGTCGACGGCGAAGCTGCCGATCTGTTCACGGATGATTTTTGAGATCTCGTCCGCTCGAATGTCCATACACCTGTAATCCTGTGGAGACGGGAGGCTAGAGACTAGCCTTCCACGAGTCTGCTTCTGATCTTCTCCAGTTGACTGGTGACGCTGCCGTCGTAGACCGTGCTCCCGATGCGCGCCACCATTCCCCCGACGATCGCCGAATCCACGCGCGGAGCGATGCTCACCGTTTTTCCGGTCACTTGCGTGAGACGGCGACCGATCTCCTCTGCCCTCCCTTCCGCGAGCGGAACAGCAGTCGTCAGCTCGGCGCGAATGACGTGCTGATGATCGAGGAGCCGTTCACGATAGGCGGCCAGCAGATCCGGAAGCAACGAGAGTCGATCGCGCTCGGCGAGCATGACGAGCAACTTTCGGAGCACGTCCGTGATGGCCAGCCTGGCCGTCAGCTCCGAAACGGCAGCCCGCTTGCGCGGCACCGGCACGGCAGGGTTCAGGAGCACTCGCTCCAGCGTCGGATGCTGCTTGAAGAGATCGACGAACTCGGCGAGCTGCCGCTCCACCTGCGCGAGATCGCCCTTCTCTTTGACTGTCACGTCGAAGAGAGCACGGGCATAACGGATAGCTGCGGCTTTGTTGGTCACGACTTGCTCGTGCTACTCCGCGCAAGGGGCGGCCCTCGCGTCTGCGTTTCGGTCGACCACCTGAGGGTCGACCGTCCGGATCAGGACAGCCGCGCTCGCTTGCGCCGAGTTTCACAAGCGTCCGCGCGTCTCCCTGAAGGCCGGATGTGCGTGGTCATTTCTGTCGAATCTTTCGAGTGGAATCGTTCTCGGCGAGCACGCGCTCGTGGTCGTTGCCAAAAGCGCCAGCCGCGTGCTCCATCGGGGGACGCCAGCGCTACCCAAACAACAATTTATACCATTCTCACGCCCGCACGACAACCCGAACACCAGGCACGGGCGGGGCGACCTCACCAATTCGCGACGCCCGGACGCCCGCGGTTTCCAACGCGGCACTCAGGCGACCAGCACCTTCTTTCTCGACCGCAATCAATAGACCGCCAGAGGTTTGCGGGTCGTACAGGAGCGCCAGGGTCTCGTCGGCCACGGAAGCATCCGCATCGACGCCGCTCCCGAAGTGGTCCTGGTTCGAGGCCATTCCACCCGAACGGTTCTGCTGGACCAGAGGCAACAGGCCCTCGAAATGTGGAACACGCGTCCCCTCGATGACGATAGTCACGCCGCTCGCGGCGGCCATCTCCGATCCGTGGCCGACAAGCCCGAATCCAGTCACGTCCGTACAAGCATGGACGAGACCTGGCGGCAGGCTGTTCAGGACTTCGGATGCGGCGCGATTCAGCATTCGCATGGATCGCACCGCCTCCTCTGCCACCGAAGGCGGGATACGGTCGAACTTGATCGCGGTCCCCACAACTCCCGTGCCGAGTGCCTTTGTCAAGATCAGCACATCGCCGGATTGAGCCTTGGCGTTGGTCAAGACGCGCGCAGGATCGACGGATCCCGTCACGGCATAGCCGAACTTGATTTCCGGGTCTTGCACCGTATGACCACCAAGAAGCACTACTCCGGCTTCGCGCAGCTTATCGAACCCGCCGAGGAAGATTGCCCGCAAGGTGTCGCCCTCGAGCGCCGTCGTCGGAAATGCACAGATCGCCAGCGCCGTGAGTGGTCGCCCACCCATGGCATACACGTCGCTCAGGGCGTTGGCCGCCGCGATCTGCCCGTAAATATAGGGATCGTCGACGATGGGCGTGAAGAAGTCGACGGTTTGGACGAGGGCAGGCCCACTTTCCCACTTGTACACACCCGCATCGTCCGAAGTCCTGAAATCGACGAGGACCCGGTCGTCAGTCTGTGAAGGTAGGGCGCTCAACACCTGAGCGAGCTCGCCTGCGGCGAGTTTGCTCGCTCAACCGGCGCAGGCAACCATCTGCGTCAGACGCTTGGCCATCTTCTCCTTTCGCTTTTCTGTGGGGCTGGAAGCGGCGGACCGAAGCTAAGTGGGCCCGACCATCCAGCCCAACGCCGCCAACTGCTCCAGCCCCCGAGCCTCTAGCCCTCTAGCCTCCAGCCTCTAGCCTCTAGCCTCCAGCCTCTAGCCTCTAGCCTCCTAGCCCCTAGCCCCTAGCCCCTAGCCCCTAGCCCCTAGCCCCTAGCCCCTAGCCTCCAGCCTCTAGCCCCTAGAGGTCAGCTGCTCGAAGATCCGAATGAGCTCGTCCTCGGAATTAAATCCGATTTCGATTCGTCCGCGAGCGCCTCTGCGCACGATCCGCACGCGTGTGCCAAGCGCGAGCTGGAGACGCTCTTCCGCAGCGCGAGTGTGAACGTCGACCCGCTTCGCTGGAGTCGGCTTCGCCTCGCCGCTCTCCACGCTTTTCTTGACCATCGACTCGGTTTCGCGGACCGAGAGGCTTCGGGCGATGATCTCGCGCGACAGACGGCGCTGATCGGCTTCGGCTGACAGCGCGACCAACGCTCGGGCATGTCCCATCGAGAGTCTGCCGGACGCGACTTCCGCTCGGACCTCATCCGGCAGTTTCAGGAGCCGGACGTGATTGGCGATCGTCGCGCGGTCCTTCCCGACCGCCGCGGCGATGTCTTCCTGCTTCAACTGAAATTCATCCGACAGCCGCTGGTACGCGAGCGCCTGATCGATCGGATTGAGGTCTTCGCGCTGGAGGTTTTCGACCAGCGCCATCTCGAGCAACGAGCGCTCCTGTCCGGGCGCCACCTCCCGAATGACAATCGGAACTCGGAGCAGACCGGCCTTGAGGGCCGCCCGCCATCGGCGTTCGCCGGCGATGATCTGAAAGCGTTCGCCGACTCTGCGGACAACGATGGGTTGGATGACGCCGTTCGACTTGATCGAGCTGGCGAGCTCTTCCAGCCCCGCGTCGTCCAGCTGGGCGCGCGGTTGAAAATCGTTCGGTGTGAGCCGATGTATCTCGATGTCGGTCTCTGTAGTACGCGGCTCGGGTGCGTCCGGGATCAGCGCACTCAATCCCTTGCCTAGAGCGAGTCGTTTTTCCATATGGTTTCCATTGCCGCGGAGCTTTCGGCTCCTGCGGATCGGCGGTTGGACGCGCTACGCAGCCGCGGTGGCCGAGCGTTCCAGCAGTTCGCGTGCGAGCGCGAGATACGCGGCGGCTCCACGCGACTTCACGTCATACAGGATGACCGGCATGCCGTGGCTCGGCGCTTCGCCTAGCCGGACATTGCGCGGGATGACCGTCTGAAAGACCTTTTCCTTGAAAAACTGACGGACGTCTGTGGCCACTTGCTGCCCGAGGTTCGTACGATCGTCGAACATCGTCAGCAGGACGCCTTCGATCTGGAGATCCGGGTTCAAGGCGGCCCGCACGCGGCGTAATGTGCTGACGAGATCCGCAAGTCCCTCGAGAGCAAAATACTCGCAGTGAAGCGGGATGAGTACGGCGTCGGCGGCAACGAGTGCGTTGAGAGTGAGCAAACCAAGCGAAGGCGGGCAGTCGATGAAGATGTAGTCGAAGGAGTCCCGCAACGGCGAGAGCAGGCTCCGAAGCCTGCTCTCCCGCTGCGGCAGCGAGACGAGCTCGATTTCTGCGCCGGTCAAGTTACTGTCGGCCGGCATCAGCCTCATGCCGGCGATGGCGGTTGAAATCAGATAGCGCTCCGGATCCGCGACGGCGTCGGCATTCGTGAGTGCGTCGTAGATTGTGGTGCCGGGTGCACTCTTGCCTTTCTGTCCCACACCGCTTGTGAGATTGCCTTGCGGATCAACATCGACGAGAAGTACTCGTTTGTCGGCCAACGCGAGGGAGGCGGCCAGGTTGATCGCGGTCGTCGTCTTTCCGACGCCGCCCTTCTGGTTTGCCACTGCCACGATTCTCGCCATAAGTTGCTCTGTCTAGGACGTTTACTTACATACGTGTCGTATTCTGTTGTATGACCAAATACTGAGCATGGGATTCAGACCTTTGCTGGCGAACCAGGATACGGAACGGTCTAGTCCTCGTCAATCTCTTTCATTTTGCTCAGCTTGAGGGAACCATGGAATGTTCCACGTGGAACATTTTCGACCAACGGCATTGGCTCAGAATTACTTGGCCAGAACCGTCAGCGTAGAGTTCGGGGCCGACTGCAGAAGCTCAACTGTATCGTGCGCCTTGAATGGTGAGGCCGACGCGGAATCGAAGCCGTGTGCCCCGAAGAGCAGAAGTTGACCTCCAGGACTCAAAAGGTCGTGGGCAGTCACGAGGAGTGGCTGATCGATCCTGAGAGCACGCACAGTGACTAGCGCGACATTTCGGCGAGACTCGGCTCGAGCCAACAACGACTCGATGCGAACGTTCAGGACCTCCGCGTCGGCGAAATCAAGCTCCCGGACAACGGCCCGAAGAAAGGACCCTTTTCTGGCCCGAGCTTCAACCATCGTCAATCGCGCCTGGGGCCGTCGTATACGGAGGGGCAGCGCCGGCGATCCGCCACCAGAGCCCAGATCGAACCATTCAAGAGGGTGGTCGGGCACATAGGCTGCGGCAGCAAGCGGCTCGATGAGCAACCGGTCCAAGGCCGGATCGTTGAGTGGTTCCAGCTGGAGTCCGGTCAGGTTGATTCGCCGGTTCCAGCGGTTCAGAAGCTCGTAATAGATCCAGAGTTGGTCAAGTTCGCGGGACGTCAAGGTCACGTGCGCGCGAGCCGCACGCGCCGTCAGCCGGCGTTGAAATGCTGCGGTGTTCACGCCGGCTGGTGGCGCGCCACGTAACAAGAGAGGACAGCAACGGCCGCCGGAGTCACACCGGGAATTCGCATCGCCTGGCCCAAGGTGTCCGGTCGCACCTGAGACAATCGTTGGACCACTTCGCGCGAAAGCCCGGGAACGATGTCGAAGGGAAAGTCGCGCGGGATTCGCCGCTTCTCGGTCCTTCGTGCGCGCTCGATATCTTGCGCCTGTCGTCGAAGATATCCCTCGTACTTCACTTCCGTCTCGACGCTCAGAAGATCGACCGACGGGTTGATGTCGGACAACTCGAGTCGAACGTGGTGATCGGCGATCATCGCTTCGAGGCGTACTTCCGGCTGCTTCAGCAGCTGATTGGCCGGAATCCGTGCGCCACTGGCAGTTCGAACCCGGGTCTCGCCCAGCGTTACCAGATTGCGATCAAGCCGCTGGCGTCGATCAAGAAACCGCGTCCATCGTTCATCATCAACAAGGCCAATTCCGCGACCTCGGGGTGTCAGTCTGAGATCGGCATTGTCGATACGCAGCAACAGCCTATGTTCGGCGCGGGAAGTGAACATCCGATAAGGCTCCAGGCAGCCCTTCGTGATTAGGTCGTCCACCAGAATGCCTGTATATCCTTCATCGCGCTGAAGCTCGAGCCAGGGCCGCCGATGAATTGACCGCGCGGCATTGATCCCGGCGACGATTCCCTGGGCCGCCGCTTCCTCGTAGCCGGATGTTCCGTTGATCTGCCCGGCCAGAAACAATCCCTGCACCCGTCTTGTCTCGAGGCGCCGCGTCAGCTCGGTTGGCTGAACGAAGTCGTATTCCACGGCGTACCCGGGCCTCAGAAGCACCGCATCCTCCAGGCCGGGCATTGCGTGAACCAGATCCATCTGCACATCGCTTGGAAGACTCATCGAGAAGCCGTTCACGTAGATCTCACGCGCGTCGACACCCTCGGGCTCGAGGTAGATCTGATGCCGTTCCTTCTCCGGGAAACGCATGATCTTGTCTTCGAGTGACGGACAGTACCTTGGACCGATGCCGGTGATCTGCCCATTGAACAGCGGCGAGAGCGCGATGTTGGCCCGAACGACCTCATGAACCTTATGCGTCGTGTGTAGGAGATAGCAGTCCGTCTGCGGAGAAGCGATCGCGCCTGTCAGAAATGAAAACGGCACCGGGGGATCGTCGCCGCGTTCTCGTTCGAAGACGCCGCGCTCGACCCCGCGATCGAAATCGATGCTCTGGCGATCGAGTCGAGGCGGCGTACCGGTCTTGAGGCGCCCCCATTGAAAGCCAAAAGACTTGAGGGACTCGGCGAGCTGGTGCGAAGGCGGTTCGCCGATACGTCCGGCAGGGCGCTGTTCTGGTCCGATGTGGATCAGGCCATTCAGGAACGTTCCGGTCGTGACGATCAGCGCGCCGCACGCGTACTCGTCGCCGTCTTCCATGGCGAGTCCGACAACTCGACCCGCCGACGTGAGAATGCGCCCGGCCTTCCCAATCACCCACTCGATGTTGCGCTCGGCTTCGAGCACTCGCCTGAGCCATGTTCCGTAGCGCTTTTTGTCTGCCTGCGCGCGCGGCGACCAGACGGCCGGTCCGCGGCTCCGATTGAGCAGCTTGAATTGAATGGCGGTCGCGTCGATCGCCCGACCCATGAGGCCACCGAGCGCATCGATTTCACGGACCAGATGGCCTTTGGCCGTCCCGCCGACAGCAGGATTGCACGGCATTTGACCAACCGTCTCCGCCGACAGCGTGCACAGGCCGACGCGCACGCCCAACCGCGCCGCTGCGTACGCCGCCTCCGCGCCGGCGTGCCCCGCACCGATCACGATGACGTCGAACGACTCTTTCATGTCTCAATCAATCGTCGAAGGAGTTGCGCGATGGTCCGAATCAATGAAGGCGTCATTTTCCGACACAAAATCGCGAAAAGATATGTTCGAGCACGTCATCGGGCGTTTTTCGGCCGCTTATTTCCTCGAAGGCGTTTCTGGCGTCCTGCAGATCAATGAGCACGAACTCCTCGGAAAGCGACCCGTTGTCTGAAAAGGCGGCCGCTCGAGCGCGTATGAGCGCGTCGTGAGCGCGCTGCACGAGATCGACGTGTCTGACGTTCGTGATGTCCGGGCTGTCCCGCAACCGCTCGACGTCAAGAGCAGCCACGAGACGCTCGCGCAATTCAGGGATCCCTGAAAGGGTTTTCGCCGATACTCGGAGCGCGTCCGGTTCTCCCCATCTCGATTCCAGATCCGCCTTGTTCGACACCACCACGCGCCGCATCTCGAGAGTCTGTGCGAGGATCTGTCGATCTGTCTCGTCCAGTGGACTCGCGCCATCGAGGACGACCAGAATCAGGTCCGACACAGCCTGGGCCTGGCGGGCCCGTTGCACTCCCTCGAGTTCAACGGCATCAGTCGTCGCACGGAGACCTGCCGCGTCAACCAGGGTCACGCGCAGGCCGTCGAGATCCACGACCTCTGTCAGGAGATCGCGTGTGGTTCCGGGAACCTCCGCAACAATCGCGCGTGCTGCTCCAACCAGCGCATTGAACAGGCTCGACTTGCCGACGTTGGACTTTCCGACAATGGTGATCTGAAGGCCTTCTCGTACGAGTCGTCCGCGCGTCGCTTGCGCAAGCAGCGCCCCAGTGCGCGCGATCAGCCCGTCGATGGCCTCGGCCAGTGTCCGGGGCTGGATGAAGTGATAGCCCTCATCCGGAAAGTCGACCGAGGCTTCCAACTTGGCGATGAGATCGAACAGAGCCGCTTCGATCTCTCCGATCGCCCGCGTCAACGTGCCTTGAAGTTGATCGAACGCCGCTCGCGCCTGCAGAGGCGTGACCGAGTCGATCAGGTCGGCGACGGCTTCGGCCTGCGTCAGGTCGATCCGTCCGTTCAGAAAGGCGCGGAAGGTGAACTCGCCAGGCTCGGCCAATCGCGCGCCCGACGACATGGCCGCGGCAACGATCGCACGAAGAACCACCGGGCTCCCGTGCGCGCTGAGCTCGACGACGTCGTCGCGAGTGTAGGACTGCGGCGCCGGAAAGTAGGTCACGACGACGTGGTCGATCGCAACCGCTCGAGCGTTCGTCGAACCGTCCTCGGCCGCGTGAGCGGACGAAACGCGTGAGACGGTCGTCGGAGGATCAACGCGCGGAGGAGGCAGGCGAATTTGGGTGAGCGTCGCGCGGCGCGGCTCGAGATCCGCGGTGTGGCTCAGCAGGCAGCGGGCGATCCGGTGCGCGGCTGGCCCACTCAAGCGAACGACACCAATACCACCGCGTCCCGGCGGAGTTGCAATGGCAACAATGGTGTCGGATGGCGAGAACACTGCTGTCGCTCGCGGGGCGCCGAGTCCTCAGACTCGCCCAGGGACGTTGGATCTCAGAAAAGACTGGGCTCCAGCCGAATCATTTGCGCGTGGAGATCAAGACCGTTTTCGAGAACGCGTCGCCAATGCTTTCGGTCGTTGCACCGGGCACTTCCGCCACGGCGAGGTGCACGATGCGGCGCTCGTACGGATTGAGCGGCCCGAGTTGCTGATCGAGACCTGTCTGTTGCGCTTTCTCGGCGAGAAATTTCGCCATCGTGCGCAACTCGACGTCCTTGCCTTTTCGGTACTCAAGCGCATCGACAAAGACGCGCTGTTCGCCGGGCAGCGCCCGTCCATACGCGGTGTCCACGACGTGCTGCAGCGCCTTGAGCGGTTCGCCCCGATGGCGCACCAGGATCTCCGCCTCGTCGCCGCCGAGATTGATGCGCGGTCCGTCGGCCGTCTGCTCGACGGTGATCGTCGCCTTTACGCCCAGCGCCGACGCGAAGCGCTCGAGGAACGTTGCGACCGAATGGGCAATGTCGTTGGTGTCGTTGGCCATACTGCGTTAGGGTTCGCGCGCCGCCGCTTCCGTCTTCCCGCCACCCACGCGCTTGATTCGTCGTTCCGCTGGAGGCCGCACGCTGCGGACATTGGGCGGGCCGATCAAGTAGTTGGTGAGGTACTGCTGGCCGATCGTCCACAAGTTGCTCATGAGCCAGTACACGGCGACGCCAGCCGGCGCCCAGAGGAACATGAAGGTGAAGATGATGGGCATCAGCATCATCATCTTTTGCTGCATCGGGTCCACGCCCGTTGTCGGTGTGATCTTCTGCTGCCAGACCATCGTCGCGCCCATGAGCACCGGCGTGACGTAGAGGGGATCGTGGAGTGAGAGGTCGCGAATCCAACCAAAGAACGGCGCGCCGCGGAGCTCGATCGCGGTCGTCAGGAGGGCATAGAACGCAATCAAGACGGGCATGGTGAGCAACATCGGCACGCATCCGCTTGCCGGGTTGACTCCACGATCCCGATAGAGCGCCATCAGTTCCTGATTCATTTTCTGCCGCGCCGGATCCGTCGTCTTCAGCTTGGCGTACCGGTCCTGAATCGCCTTCACCTCGGGCTGCAGCTCCTGCATCTTTCGCATCGACACGACGCTCTTATGCCGCAGCGGGAACATGATGGCGTTCAGGATGACGGTCAGGATGATGATCGACCAGCCGTAGTTGCCGACGTAGCTGTTGACCCACTTCAACGACCGAAGCAGCGGAACGACCAGCACGGCAAAAATCCCGAAATCAATCGCGCGTACCAAATCGCGATCGACGGCCGCCAGAACGTCGAAGTCCTTCGGGCCAGCAAAAAACCTGAGCCGGCTGACAGCCTGCTTCGATTCGATCGAATACGCGATCAGCTCGCGCTGCGGATCCTTCGAATTCGCCGGCGGAGGAATCGAGATCGGTTGAAACGTGACTTTGGAGGCGCCGGGAAAGAGCACCGCGCTCATGAAGTAGTTGTCGTCGACACCGACGAACTGGAAATCCCCCTCACGCACCGGCTGGGACTCGAGATCCCCGCGCGGGATGCGCTGCACCTTGTTCTTCTCCGACAGCAACCCTCGGGCTTGCTGGACGTACTGGCTCAATTCACCGAGGTCGCCCACGGCGGGGCCCCATGCAATGGCGTACGGCTGCGGCGCAGTTGCACTGAGGCTGATGATGTAGCCGGTCGGCGCAAGCTCGAACTCCTTGACGACGTGCAGTTGGTCGGCAGTCGAGTACTCGAAGCGCAGGCGTGTTGGCCCTCTCGCAGAAGCGCCCTCGGCAGGGATGCCGGTCACCGCGAATAGGGCGCTATTGATCGTCGCGGTCACCTTTTCGTCCGCGACTCGAATCGTGAACGGTAGCGACTCAGCGCCGAATTGGCTGACGACGAGTTCCTGCGGCTGTTGGTTCCGGTCGAGGTAATGCTTCAATCGCCAGCTCTTCAGCCGAGCGCCGCGATTGGTAAACACCGCGATAACGTCCTGGGTTTCGACAGCGACATCGCGTTCGCTCGTTTCGCCTATGAGCGCTGCGACAGTTGGTCCGGCCGCCTCGACCGCCGCTGGCGGAGCGGGACTGGGCGACTGATCAACCGGGCCAGGAGCAGTTGAGGCGGTCTGCGGGTTCTGTGGCACGGGCTTGGGAGGCGGTTTGACGACGAGCGCCTGCCACAGATAGAGCGACAGAAAGCACAACAGGATAGCGATAAGAACGCGTTTTTCCATTCGTTACTTCACGCTGCTTACCGTTTGACCGGGACTGGATCGTGACCGGCTTCACAGAGCGGATGACAGCGGGCCAGGCGCTTGGTGGCTAGCCAATACCCCCGCGTGATGCCATGGCGGGCGATTGCCTCCGCGGCATAGTCGGCGCAGGAAGGCAAGAACCGACACGAACCCGCAAAGTATGGTGAAATAAGAACTTTGTAGATCCGGATCAGCCTGAGCGAGAGACGAACAAGAAGCGAAAGATCATCGCGCATGCTGGAACCGTCGCTCGAGTGTCGACCTGTAATCCGTTTCAAGGGCTGTCAGAGTCGCTTCAAGGAGCTTGGGCCGGGGTACTACGACGACATCGAAGCCTGGCGCAATCTTGTTGCGACGGAAAACCTCTCGTATCAGTCGCTTAGCGCGATTTCTCTGGACGGCTCCCCCCAGTTTCTTCGTGGCGGCTATGCCGAGGCGTCCGACCGCTTGTTGGTTGGGGAGGACGAACAGTGTGCTGTACCGGCCCTGAATCTTCTTGCCCCGCTCGTACACTCGTTGAAATTCGACGCGCCGACGGATCCGCTCGTTCGATTGGAACCGCCCGGTCACAAATCTCGCTCTTGGCTTCCGGCAAGTGCGGCTTGGCGCATGCCGAATGTCGGTGTTCTGGCGCTGTGAGCTATTCGCTACTGACGGTGAGACGCTTGCGTCCCTTCGCTCGCCGCCGCTTCAGAACCAAACGGCCGTTCTTCGAACTCATTCTCACGAGAAACCCGTGCGCACGCCGACGGTGGCGAGTATTGGGCTGAAACGTCCGCTTTCCCTTCATTGTAGGGTTCCTTCCACGACTGACGAGAAGCCTTCAATGGTAGCGAACGCGTTCCAGAGGTGTCAATCGAAGCAGCTTTGTGTTACAGTCGGCGACTTTCACGAGCGTCGCTGCCTCTGTCGAACGCATGCGCGTTTGGTTGCACGCCAAAGTTTTCCACACCTGTGGAAAAAACTGTGGAAAATCACGGGATTTGATGCACGTTCGTCGTTTCATTCCGCTTTTCGTGGCTGTTCAGAGGGTCTGGCCGCGAAAGGGCAGCAAAACCGGGCCTGTACCGCACGTCTGCCTCTATCTCTCCCGTTAGAGCACTTCGCCTTTTTTGTCCGAAAGCAATGAACGTTTGGGACGAGATTCTGACGCGGATTGAAACCAAGGTAAATCGCCATAGTTTCTATACCTGGTTCAAGCCGACGGCGTTCGTAGGAGAGGACACCAGCGCACTGACTGTCCGGGTCCCCAATCCGCTGTTCAAGGATTGGCTCACCAAGCACTACTCCCGCGTTATCGGTGAAGCGATGGCCGAACTGAAAAAGGGTGGCTTGTCCGTCAATTTCGTCGCCGAATCGAGCGGAGACGGAGCGACGATTTCGCTCAGTCCCGACGAGGTGGAGGCGGTCGCCGATTCGCCGGTGCCGACTCCAGCCGCGGCGGGGCTCACGGGACTCAACCCCCGCTACACGTTCGAGTCGTTCATCGTTGGCTCTTCGAACCAGTTTGCAGACGCGGCGTGCCGTGCGGTGGCGGAAGCGCCTTCACGCTCGTACAACCCGCTCTTCATCTACGGCGGGGTCGGTCTCGGAAAAACTCATCTCATGCACGCCATCGGACAATACGTCCTTCAACACGATCGGAGTTTGAAGGTCACCTATATCTCCGGTGAGCGTTTCATGAACGAGATGATCAACGCCCTGCGCTACGACCACATCATCGACTTCCGCGAACGTTACAGAACCGTCGACGTTCTGCTGGTGGACGACGTGCAGTTCATCGCCGGCAAGGAAGCCACGCAGACAGAGTTTTTTCACACGTTCAATGCGTTGTACGACTCCCAAAAGCAGATCGTGATCAGCAGCGACTGTCCCCCTCATCAGATTCCGTCACTCGAAGATCGGCTGCGATCCCGCTTCGAGTGGGGATTGATTGCCGACATTCAGTCGCCGGATCTCGAGACGAAGGTCGCGATTCTGAAAAAGAAGGCCGAAGCCGAGGCCGTTCCACTTCCGGACAACGTCGCCATCTACATCGCCGGGAAGATCAAATCGAACGTGCGCGAGCTCGAAGGATCGTTGATTCGACTGATCGCCTTTGCCTCGCTCACTGGTCAGGAGATCACCCAGGGGCTGGCCCAGGATGTCTTGCGAAACGTCATCGACCACGAAGAGAAAGCCATTACGATCGAGATCATTCAGAAATTCGTATCCGACTACTACAACCTCCGGCTCGCGGACCTGAAATCGCGCAACAATTCGAAGTCGGTTGCGAGGCCACGCCAGGTCGCCATGTATTTGTGCAAGTCCCTCACGCACGCGTCGCTGCCAGAGATCGGTCGAAGCTTCGGCGGGAAGCACCACTCGACGGTCATTCACTCCATTCGGAAGGTCGAGGATCTCCGTCGCAAAGACGGAGATTTCAACACCCTTATGAACAACTTCCTGGAGGGGTTTCGCTAGGACCAGCGAGGCAGCTCATGAGTTTTCCACAGGGTGGCTGCCGCCCGCCTGAGGGGAACCTGTGCGCGAATTCAACGACCGTCGTGCCCCAGCTCAGCCAGGGGATGAAAGCACAAATTTCGCACAAGGTAAGTTGTTGATTTTAAATAAGTAATTGAACGGCTGTGCTTTTCAACACACCTTCTTTTCCGATATAATTTCATATTCTAGAATCTCTCCTCATCCGTAAGGGATCGCGGGTCGACCCCGCCCTTCTTCGAAGGCAGTTAAGCCATGGAATTTGTCGTCCGACGGAATGACTTTCTGCGAGAACTGCAACTTTTCCAAGGAATCGTGGAAAGAAAAAACACCATTCCCATTCTGGCTAACGTGCTGTTGGAGACACAGGACGACGAAGTGAAGTTTCTCGCCACAGATCTCGAAGTCGGGTTGCGCAGCAAGTGCGCGGCGTCGGTCGCAAAGGGTGGGTCGCTGACAATTCCCGCCAAGAAACTCTACGAAATCATCAAATCGCTTCCAGAAACCGATATCAGGATTGAGGAGGACAAAGGGGGCGTCAAGGTCGCCGCGGATCGATTCGACTCTCGTATTCAAACGCTCCCCCGCGAAGATTTTCCGACATTGCCAGCATCTGGTGGATCAGCAGGAACGACGCTGCCATCGGCAGCACTGAAGGAAATGGTTGCGAAGACCCACTTTGCGATTACCGGCGAGGACACGCGGTTTTTTCTCAACGGCGCCCTCTTCGTCGTCAAGGCCGATTCGATGAGCCTGGTCGCCACCGATGGCCATCGATTGGCGCTCGTCACTGTTCCACGCAACGGAAGCGAACAGGATGACATCGCGCGCCACAAGGCGGGCAAGCAGGCCGAAGAAGAACGGCCAATCCTGCCCAAGAAGACGCTCGGCGAGCTCGGTCGTCTACTCGCGGAAGGGGGCGATGATGTTCGCTTCCAGCGTGGTGAGAACCACCTGTTTTTCGATATCGGCGGACGGACGCTGATCTCGCGCGTGATCGACGGCCAGTTTCCGGCGTACGAGCGGGTCATCCCCAAAGGCAACGACAAGCACATCGAGTTCGAGCGCGATCGATTGACGAATGCGGTCAAGCGAGTGGCGCTGCTGTCCAACGAGCGATCCCGGGCCGTCAAGTTCTTGATCGAAAAAGGCAAGGTCGATGTCACCTCGAGCAGCCCGGATCTTGGCGAAGCTCACGAGACGCTACCGGTCGACTATTCCGGTGGCGCGATGCAGATTTGTTTCAATGCTCAGTACGTCCTCGACTTTCTATCCGCCGTCGGCACCGATGTCGTGTCGCTTGATCTGAAAGACGAAGTCAGTCAGGCCGTCGTCAAACCGGTGGGGGCTGAAGGATACGACTACACGTACGTGATTATGCCGATGCGGATCTGAGCGGGCAGGATAACAGAGGAACCAGGATCAAGGATGGAGCATACCGACCGTTCGCGGGAGAAGACCGGAGCCGAGCCGGCGTTTCAGGACGACGCCAGATCCAAGGATCTCGTGGCCGGGAACAACGGCCATGGCAACGCCGATGATGTCGCCGAATACAGCGCGGACAAAATCAAGGTGCTCGAGGGACTCGACGCAGTCCGGAAGCGGCCGGCGATGTACATCGGCTCGACCGGCCCGACCGGGCTGCATCACCTCGTTTACGAAGTCGTCGACAACTCCATCGACGAAGCCCTGGCTGGCTTCTGTGATCAGGTAAACGTCACCATCCACATTGACGGCTCGCTGACTGTTATTGACAACGGGCGCGGCATTCCCGTGGATCTCCACGCCAGCGGCAAGTCGGCTGCTGAAGTTGTCATGACCGTGCTGCACGCCGGCGGAAAGTTCGACAACGACAGCTACAAGGTGTCGGGAGGCCTGCACGGCGTCGGTGTCTCAGTCGTCAACGCGTTGTCCGAGACCCTCGACCTGGAAATCTGGCGAAACGGGCAGGTCTACCAGCAAAGCTACGAACGCGGCCGACCCACCGCTGCGCTTGACGTGACGGGAACGACGAAGCGCCGCGGAACGAAAGTCACCTTCAAGCCGGACGCAGAAGTTTTCGAGACGACGATTTTCAGTTTCGACACGCTCGCCCAGCGGCTCCGCGAATTGGCGTTTCTGAATGCCGGCATTCTCATCACGCTGGACGACGAGCGCGATGCGAAGTCTCACAAGTTCCGTTACGACGGCGGCATCGTGTCCTTCGTTCAGCATCTGAACAAGAACAAGGCCGCTGTCAACGAGAAGCCGATCTACATGCGCGGCGAGAAGGACGGCATCGAAGCCGAAATCGCGCTGCAGTGGAACGACGGCTATGCCGAAGCCATCTATTCGTTTGCCAACAACATCAACACCCACGAGGGAGGCACACATCTCTCCGGCTTCCGTTCGGCGCTGACGCGCAGCATCAATTTCTACGCGAGCAAGAACAATCTGGCCAAGGATCTGAAGGAAAGCGTCAGCGGCGATGACATTCGCGAAGGCCTGACTGCCGTCATCAGCGTGAAGATTCCACATCCACAATTCGAGGGGCAGACGAAGACGAAGCTGGGCAACACCGAGGTCAAGGGGATCATCGAAGCGATCGTCAACGACAAGCTTGGAGCGTTCCTCGAAGAGAATCCGAGCGTCGCTCGGAGAATCATCAGCAAAGCCGTGGATGCGGCCAGGGCGCGCGAGGCGGCGCGTAAGGCCCGCGATCTGGTGCGCCGCAAGGGCGCGCTGGACGGCAGCTCGCTGCCTGGCAAGCTGGCCGACTGTCAGGAGCGCGATCCCGCGCTGAGCGAGCTGTACATCGTCGAAGGCGAGTCGGCCGGCGGCTCGGCCAAGCAGGGGCGCGATCGGCGCTTCCAGGCAATCCTGCCTCTCAAAGGCAAGATTCTGAACGTCGAAAAAGCCCGGTTCGACAAGATGCTCGGCAGCGACGAAATCAAGACGATGATCGCCGCGCTCGGCTGTGGCATCGGGGCGGAGGACTTCGATATCGGCAAGCTTCGCTACCACCGAATCATCATCATGACCGACGCAGACGTCGACGGCTCGCATATCCGCACGCTGCTGTTGACGTTCTTCTATCGACAGCTGCCGAAGATCATCGAAAACGGGTATATCTACATCGCCCAGCCGCCGCTGTTCCGGGTGAAGAGGGGCAAGGCCGAGACCTACATCAAAGATGAGCGCGATCTGGATGCCTACTTGATCAAGCGGGCGGCCGAAGCGCGAGTGGTGCGGATTCCCGCGACGAACACCGAAATCGCGGGTGCGGAGCTCGAAAGGCTTCTGCACAAGATGATCGCGCACCAGAAGTTTCTTCAGACGGTCGAACGGCGTGGCCATCCTCGGGAGATTGTGGAGGCGTTGGTGACGGCGGGCGCCGACCGCGACTACTTCGCTGATCACGATCGTCTTGAAGGCCTGGCGCAGGCGCTGACGACGGCGGCCCGGACCGTGACCGTCCAACGGGACGAAGAACACAACCGGTACCTGCTGCAGGTGGAAGATCGATCGAACGGCTACGCGCGCCATCACACGATCGGCGTCGATTTCGTGACCGCTGGCGAATATCGGACGCTCCTCGCCAATCGTCGTGAAATTCCGTTTTTCGAAGGCGACATCGTCGTGTCGAGCTCGGCAGACGTGGCCGACGACGGCGCAGAGCGCGCTGGTCAGGCCGGCGCCGATGGCGGAGCCACCGCGCCTGACGCAGCAAAATCATTGGCTTCCGACCGGCCTCGAAAGCCTGGGAAAGACAAGGCCACCGAGGTCCGTTTGGGGTCGCTCGACGAACTCGTCGACTACTTTATCGTGGCAGGGAAAAAGGGTATCGCGATCAACCGCTACAAAGGCCTCGGCGAAATGAATCCCGACCAGCTGTGGGCGACGACGATGGACCCGAGCGTGCGGACGCTACTTCAGGTCCGGGCGGAGGATCACACCGAAGCAGATCTGATGTTCACCACGCTCATGGGCGATCAGGTGGAGCCGCGCCGCAAGTTCATCGAGGACAACGCTCTGGACGTGAAGAACCTTGATGTTTGAGGCTCAATTCCCCACCACGAGCCTCCAAGCCCCCAGTCTCCAGCCCCTAGCCTCTGACACATGACTGATTCCGCCGCTTCTCAGCACCCCGTCAACATCGAAGACGAAATGAAGCGTTCGTACATGGATTACGCCATGAGCGTAATCATTGGACGAGCGCTGCCGGACGCCCGCGATGGCCTCAAGCCCGCTCACCGTCGCGTGCTGTACGGCATGAAGACGATGGGACTCGCCGCGACGCGTGGGTATCGCAAGTGCGCCAAGATCGTCGGCGAGGTGATGGGCAACTTCCATCCGCACGGGGATGCGTCCATCTACGACACGCTCGTCCGGTTGGCGCAGGATTTCAACATGCGCTATCCGCTCGTCGATGGCCAGGGCAACTTCGGCTCGGTCGACGGCGATCCTCCGGCCGCCATGCGGTACACGGAGGCGAGGCTGAAAGCGTTTTCCGACGACATGATGTCGGATCTCGATCGTGAGACTGTCGACTTTGCTCCCAACTACGACGAGACCACCGAGGAGCCGTCGGTCTTGCCGGCCCCGTTTCCGAACTTGCTGGTCAACGGCTCGGCCGGGATTGCAGTCGGCATGGCGACGAACGTTCCGCCGCACAACCTGCGCGAGGTGATTGACGGGTGTGTCTGGCTGATCGAGCAGACCCACCTCGGGGGAGCTGCAACAGGTTCCGCGCCGTCGGAGTCGTCAGAGGAGGAGATAGCCGCTTCCGCTTCGGATGCCGCACAGGACGTCGATGGCGCTAACGAAATGGCCATGGGAGGGTCAGCGACACTTTCTCGCGCCGAGAAACTCCGAAATCTGATCCGAATGATTCCGGCGCCAGACTTTCCGACCGGCGGCCTGATTGTGGGTCGGCAAGGCGCCGTGCAGGCCTATTCGACCGGCCGCGGCTCCATCCTCATGAGGGCCCGTTCGGTTCTCGAAACCAGCAAGAAGGGCGAGAAGCAGTCCATCGTCGTCACCGAGATTCCCTATCAGGTCAACAAGGCGAGGCTCATCGAGCGAATCGCGGACCTGGTGCGGGACAAGACGATCGAGGGCATTTCAGATCTTCGTGACGAGTCGGATCGCGAAGGGATGCGCATCGTCATCGAGTTGAGGCGGGGCGAGGTGCCGGAGGTCATTCTCAACAACCTCTACAAGCACACGCAGCTGCAGCTCAGCTTCGGCATCATCATGCTGGCGATCGTCGGCGGCCGCCCGAAAGTGCTGACGCTGCTCGAGCTGATCGAGAGCTTCGTCGACTTTCGTCGCGAGGTTGTCCGCCGCAGGACCGAATTCGACCTTCGGAAGGCCGAGGCGCGCTACCACATCCTCGAAGGCTTGAAGATCGCCCTGGATCATCTGGACGCGATCATCAAGCTGATTCGAGGCTCGAAGACCGTTCCGGAAGCCCGCGACGGATTGACCGCCGGTTTCGGTCTGAGTGAGATCCAGGCGCAGGCCATTCTCGACATGCAGCTCCAACGCCTGACCGGCTTGGAGCAGCAGAAGGTGATCGACGAGCTCGCCGAGCTGTTGAAGACGATCGAATCGCTCCGCGCGATTCTCTCCAGCGAGCGACTGTTGATGCAGATCATCGTGGACGAGCTGCGGGACGTCCAAGAGCGATACAGCGACGATCGCCGGACGCAGATCGTCGATGCCACCGGAGAGCTGAATATCGAGGACCTGATCGCCGAAGAGGACATGGCGATTACTGTCAGCAATACCGGCTATATCAAGCGGACCGCCATCTCCACATATCGCAATCAACGTCGCGGCGGCAAGGGCCGAATCGGCATGCGGACGCGCGACGAAGACTTCGTCAGCTATCTGTTCGTCGCGTCAACGCACGCCTACATCATGATCTTTTCCGACCGGGGCCGTGCGTACTGGCTGAAGGTTCACGAAATTCCTGACGTCGGTCCAGGCGGTAAGGGTAAAGCGATCGTCAATCTTGTCTCGATGGAAGATGGCGAGCGAATCGCCGCCATGGTCGCGGTGAAGGAGTTCGAGGAAAGCAAATTCGTCGTGATGGGCACGCGGGGCGGCGTGGTCAAGAAGACCGAGCTGTCCGCGTTCAGCAATCCACGGGCGGGCGGAATCATCGCGATGGGGGTCGAACCAGGGGACGCAGTGATTGCCGTGCGCATCACCGATGGAAACGGCGAGATATTCATCGGGACGCGGAACGGGATGGCGATCCGGTTTTCAGAAACCGATGTGCGGTCGATGGGCCGGACTGCTTACGGCGTTCGCGGAATCACCCTTCGGGACCAGGATTACGTGGTGGCCATGGAAGTGGTCAAGCCGGGTGGAACGCTGTTATCGGTGACCGATCGCGGCTTCGGAAAGCGAACGGAAATAGACGAGTACCGCGTGCAGTCGCGCGGTGGCCTCGGCGTCATCAACATCGCCACGTCAGAGCGAAATGGGTTGGTCGTCGGCGTGGCCTACGTCCAGGACGAGGACGAGGTGCTCCTCATCACACAACAGGGCATGATCATTCGCATGCCGACCAACGATGTCCGCGCGATCGGTCGGGCGACACAAGGCGTGAGGCTGATCGATATCGAGGTCGACGACAAGGTCGTGTCGGTCGCGCGGCTCGTGGAGAAGGAAGACGAGTCCTCGGATGCGTGACGCCGCCGCTGGCGGATTTCAGCTTGCGGCCCGACGTGACTGAGGCCGTACCCGGATCGACGAGGTACGCTTCCGCTCGCCGCCAGTCATCCAGTCTTGCCGGGGTTCTCCTTCTAGCAGCGCTCGCGTGCTCGGGCGGGGCAGAGTACGTGGCGCTTCAGCAGTTCTTCGAAGCGTCGCGTCTTCGCGATCGGACTGCCCTGGGATCGCTGTCGACAGTGGTCTTCGAGCCGCGCGCTGACGGCACACTTACCACATTCAGGATAGTCAGCCTTGGGCCTGAACAAAAAAAGCCGGTAGATGCGAGCGCGCGAGAGTTTCGCATTGCCCAGCTCAGCCTCGACAACCCGAATCGACCTGAATGGCGCACCGGATTGGAGCGCGAAGGAGCCGAGTTGATTTCGAAGGACGTGCGGATATCAGCTGAGGTGAGGCTTCCGAACGGTGGAACCGCTCAACGAACTCTGAACCTCGTCTTGCAGCGAGCGGTGGTGAAGGGCGTCGCGACCGGCCGCTGGATCGTGACCGGTTTCGTGATGCACGGCTAGAGGTTTGACCTCTAGCGTCCTCGGCAGTGGAGATGCTCACTCGACTTGGTGCCTCGGTCTTCATGCCTGTTCCAACTTTGCGTACTTCGCCCTCAGCGTCTTCGGTCCGGCCGACGCGAAGCGGACGACAAGCTTCGTGTCGTCGTTCAGCGGCTCGACGCTTACGACGCTTCCGACGCCGAACTGTGGGTGCCGCACTCGCATGCCCGGGCGCAACGTGAACCCGGCGGACTGGTCTTCCTCTTCGTATGCGTAGGCCGGCTCGTCCTCACGCACGCGCCCCCGGCGGCCGCGCCCGTACGGGTTCGTTCTGAATTCGTAGTGCGGAAAGTTGCCTTGGTACGCCGATTGCGCCGGCGCGATGCGTTCGACGAGCTGAACGGGGATCTCTTCGATGAACCGCGACGGCTGGCTGGCTTGGTACTCCCCGAAAATTCGCCGCCTGGCCGCGCCGGTCAGCACCAGACGGGCTCTGGCTCTCGTCATGCCGACGTAGCACAGCCGCCGTTCTTCTTCGAGCTCCTCCTCGTTCTCGCTGGACCGCGAGTGCGGAAAAAGGCCCTCCTCCATGCCGGCCAGGACGACCGTGGGAAACTCGAGCCCTTTGGCACTATGGAGCGTCATCAGCCAGATCCGGGCGTTGCGATCCCCTTGCTCTTCATCCACGTCTGACAAGAGCGATAAGCGGTCCACGAACCCGCCAAGAGTCGGCTCCGTCTCGCGGCTTTCGTACTCACGCGCGGCCGACACGAGCTCCGCCAGGTTTTCGATCCGTGCCTCGGCATCCTCGCTTCGTTCCTCACGCAGGTCTTGCAGGTAGCCGCTCCGGTCGAGCATCTTGCCAATGGCGGTCGAAACGGGCTCAGTTCGAGCCATCTCCGTCAGATTGACGATCAGATCCCGGAAGACCGCAAGCGAACTCGCGGCACGGCCGGTAAACGTGCCATCGTCCAATCCCTGTACGAGCCGCACCCACAGCGAATTGGCCGAGGGCGACGCCGCGAGCCCGGCCGCCAGTAGTGGAAGGCCAATGTCTGGAGCCGGGGCGAACTTCTCGACTGCCTCCATCACCCCTTTGCCGATACCTCGCGCCGGCACGTTGATGACGCGCCGCAGGCTGACATCGTCGTGGGGATTGATGACGAGCCGCATGTACGCAAGGGCGTCCTTGATTTCCCTTCGTTCATAGAACCGGACGCCGCCGACAATCTTGTAGGCGAGGCCCTCGCGCATCAGTGCGTCTTCGATGGTCCGGGACTGCGCGTTGGTCCGATACAGGACGGCCACGGAGGCGTCCACGTCGTCGGCCAGCCCCGCACGAGCCGTTCGCATGATGAAGTCGGCCTCTTCGAGGTCGTCGCTGCCTCGGAAGTACGCGAGGCGGGCGCCCCCCGAACGGTCCGTCCACAGGCGCTTCTCTTTGCGGTTGCGGTTCTGGCTGATGACCGCCGTGGCCGCATCGAGAATGATTGTCGTCGATCGGTAATTCTGCTCGAGCTTGATGATCCGAGCCTCGGAGAAATCGCGCTCGAAATCGAGAATGTTGCGAAGATCAGCGCCGCGCCACTTGTAGATCGATTGATCCGGGTCACCCACGACACAAAGGTTGCGATGACCTTCGGCCAGGCGGCGAATCAGGAGATATTGCGGTCGGTTGGTGTCTTGGTATTCGTCGACCAGAACGAAGCGGAACCGCTCCGCGTACTTGGCACGGACGTTTGACGACTGCTCGAACAGTTCGACGGTCTTCAAGAGCAAATCGTCAAAATCGAGCGCGGTGCTTTCCTTCAACGCATTGAGATAGAAGCTGTAGACCTTGGCGATCTGCTCGTCGCGCCGGTTCCACCCCGCCGATGCGGCTACAGCGTCCGGCCCCTCCATCATGTTCTTGGCCTGGCTGATGCGGGAGAGCGCCGCTCTCGGCTGCACAACGCTGTCGTCGATGTGCAACTCCTTGAGCGCTTGCTTGACGACGGTGAGCTGGTCGGACGAGTCGTAGATGACGAAGTCGCGCGAGAGGCCGATTGCCGGCGCTTCGCGGCGCAGCAGGCGGGCACACAACGAGTGAAACGTCGAAATCCACATGCTCCGGCAGTCCGAACCGAGAAGCGCTTCGACCCGTTCGCGCATCTCCTCCGCCGCCTTGTTCGTGAACGTGACGGCGAGCACTTCCTCGGGGTTTGCATGCCCATCGCCCACGATGTAGGCAACCCGGCTGGTGATCACGCGTGTCTTCCCGGATCCCGCTCCGGCGAGGATGAGCAATGGACCTTCGATGTTCAGGACAGCTTCGCGCTGTTCGGGATTCAGAGAGTCGAGGAACTGCATGTCGGCCAGCGGCTAGGGACTTGAGGCTAGGGGCTGGGGCCTAGGACTGAGGCCTATGGCTGGGGCCTAGGGACCAGAACGAACTCAGCTTAACACGTCAATCCACTCCCAGTCCCCAGCCTCCAGCCCCCAGCCTCCGGGTCTCCTACTCGACGGTGACCGACTTGGCGAGATTTCGCGGCTGATCGACGTCGCAGCCGCGTCGTACGGCAATGTCATAGGCGAGCAGCTGAAGCGGCACGACCATGAGGATGGGCGTGAGGAGCTCGGGAGCGGACGGCAGCTCGAGAATGTCGTCGCGGGATCGGTCGAGGATCGCGCCGAGCTTGGTGTCGCCGCGAGTCGTCAGCGCGATGACCGAGCCTCCCCGTGCCTTCACTTCCTGCATATTGCCGATCATTTTCTCGAACACGTGATCGGTCGGCGCAATCGCAACGACCGGCATGCGTTCGTCGATGAGGGCGATTGGGCCGTGCTTCATCTCGCCGGCCGGATAGCCTTCGGCGTGGATGTACGAAATCTCTTTGAGCTTGAGAGCGCCTTCAAGCGCGATCGGGTAGTTGATGCCACGGCCCAAGTACAGAAAGTCGGTCCTGCCATGAAAGCGGGCGGCGATTTCCTCGACCTCTGGAGACACCTTCAAGGTCTGTTCCAGGAGTTGCGGAAGTTGAAGGAGCGCGTCGACGTGTGGCCTGGAGGCTTCAGGGGAGAGCACACCCCGCACCTGCCCGAGTCGAAGGCCGAGGAGATACAGCGCAACGAGCTGCGAAGTAAACGCTTTCGTGGACGCAACGCCGATTTCCGGGCCAGCGTGGGTATAGATCGTTCCGTCGGTTTCGCGGGTGGCCATGCTCCCGACGACATTGCAGATCGCGATGCTCGACGAGCCGAGACGTTTCGCTTCGCGCAACGCCGCCAGCGTGTCGGCGGTTTCGCCCGACTGAGTGATCACGACGGTCAGCGTGTTGGGCGCGACGATCGGATTCCGATAGCGATATTCGGACCCGTAGTCCACCTCTACCGGAATCCTGGCGAGCCGTTCGATGAAGAACTTGCCGACGAGACCCGAGTGCCACGACGTGCCGCAAGCCAGGATCGCGACTCGATCGACAGCCTGTAGCTTCTCATCACCAATGGCCATTTCCTCCAAGAAGACCTTGGCCGAGTCCTGTGACACGCGGCCCAGAATCGTCTCGCGGGCGGCGGTCGGCTGCTCGAAGATCTCCTTGAGCATGAAGTGCTTGTACCCGGCCTTTTCCGCCATGATCGGGTCCCAGAGCACGCGCTGTGTCGCTTTCGAGACGGGTCGACCGAAGAAATCGGTGAACGACACCCCTGTCGATGTGATGACGGCCATTTCCTCGTCACCGAGGAAGACGACGTCTCTGGTGTGGCTCAGGATGGCCGGGATGTCCGAGGCGACAAAGAACTCTTTGTCGCCCAATCCCACGACAATCGGCGGGCCGTTTCTGACGGCGACAATCTTTCCCGGGTCGTCCGCCGAAATCAGCACCAGCGCGAACAGTCCGCGCATCTGCATCAGCGCCCGCCGCACCGCGTTCTCCAAGCCGTCGGTCTTGGTTTCGCGCTCGACCAGATGCGCGACGATTTCAGTGTCGGTCTCGGTGACGAACTTGTGGCCCTGCTTCTGCAGTTGTTGCTTCAAATCCAAATAGTTTTCGATGATTCCGTTGTGAACGACGACGATCCTGCCGCTGCAATCGCGATGCGGATGTGCGTTTTCTTCGGTCGGTCGGCCGTGCGTCGCCCAGCGCGTATGGCCAACGCCGTAGTCGCCCGACAAAGGATCGTGAGTGATGACGTCTTCGAGGCGCGACAGCTTGCCGGCGCTTCGCCGCAATTCGACCTCTCCGTCATGGACGACCGCCACCCCCGCCGAGTCGTAGCCGCGGTACTCCAGGCGGCGCAGTCCGTCAATCAGAACCGGGACGACGTCTTTCGAGCCGATGTATCCGACAATGCCACACATAATCAATTCACGTCTTTTTCCGCTTGTTGACCCAGCCTTCGATATTTCGCTGCTGACCCGCGCTCACCGCTAGCGCTCCGCCAGGAACGTCTTCCCGAATGGTCGCGCCGCTGCCGACGTACGCACCTTTTCCTACCGTGACGGGAGCAACCAGTTGAGAATCGCTGCCGATGAACGCACCATCCTCGATCACCGTCTGATTCTTCTTCTCACCATCGTAGTTGCAGGTGATCGTGCCGGCGCCGATGTTGACGTTGGCGCCGATCGTGGCATCACCAAGGTAGGCCAGGTGCATGGACTTGGACCGCTCGCCAAGGACCGTCTTCTTGAGCTCGACGAAGTTGCCGACGCGGGCGCCGCCGCGAACGTCGGCCTCATTGCGCAAATGGGCAAACGGTCCGATCTGCGCGTCCGTTGCCACGGTCGCATCGGTGATCACGCAGTGGTTGTGTATCGTGACCCGATCGCCGATCCGCGAATTGACGATGCGCACACCACTGTGGATTTCACACTGGCGGCCGATCGTCGTAGAGCCTTCGAGCGACACGCCCGGGTGAATGATGGTGTCAGCACCCACCTCGACGTCGCGATCGACATATATCGTCGCCGAGTCCTCGAGCGTCACACCAGCGGCCATCAGGTCGTCGTTCTTGCGCCCCCGTACGACTCGGCTCACAGCTTCCAACTCCTGGCGGTTGTTGATGCCGCGAATCTCGCTGGCGTCTTCGACTGAATGCGTTGTGACCTTGCGACCACTCCCACAATAGATGGCCACGAGATCGGGCAGGTAGAATTCCCGCTGGTCATTTGCTGTGGCGATGGTTCGAAGCGCGTCGAACAGCCCGTCCAGCGCGAGCGCATAGATCCCCGTGTTGATCTCCGCGATTTCCCGTTCGGACGGCGTCGCGTCCCGCTCTTCGACGATGCGTGCAATACGCTCGCCGGCCCGGACGATGCGCCCGTACCCGGTCGGGTGCTCGAAGAGCGCAGTCAAAACGGTGGCTTGCGCGGACGCCGCGAGATGGTGATCTACAAGCGCGCGAACGGTTTGAGCGCGAAGCAGGGGAACATCACCGGAGAGAACGGCCAGTGTGCCAGTGGCGGTTACAAGCGCCGGTTCAGCTGAGAGGAGCGCGTGCGCGGTGCCCAACTGTGGCTCCTGGACCACACACGTCACGTCCGGCCGCTCTGTGAAGCGACGGACAAGAGTTTCCATCTTATGCCCTATCACAACGACGATCGAGCGTGCCTGCAAGGCCTGCGCTGTCGTCAGAACATGCTCGATCATTGGAATTCCGGCCACACGGTGCAGCACTTTCGGAAGGGCCGACTTCATCCGTGTGCCCTTGCCGGCCGCCAGGATTACGACGTGAAGATCGGGCATCGACTCATCTTTGGGATGCGCAGGTTCGCATGATTCTCGCTAAATCCGACTTCACACAAGAACTTCTCACCGCGAGGGCCGAAACGACGTGGAGCCTCTGGCAAGCGGGAATGCCCAGAGCGTCCGCCCGAGCGTGTGGGACTTGCCCTAATTATCCCTCAGCGACCGGGACGTGTTCGGAGAGGTCGTCGGCGATCGATACGCTGGGCGGTCGGAGCTTCGAGAGCCGCCCGGAAGGATTCATCAGCACGCAGCGGGTCGAGGTCGGGATCTTGCCGCGCGAGTGCCCGGTTCTCAGGATTTACCGCAATCGCGCGCTCGAGGTGCGCGATGGCTGCCGCGTGCTCGCCCCGTTGCGCGTGAGCGACCGCTAACATATAGAGCGCATGATCGTTATCGGGATCCTCGTCACGGACCAGATGGAGTTGAGAGATCGCCTCGTCGTAGCGGCCGCCATTGATGGCGATCGTGGCTGCGTAGAGGCGCTCGTCGATAGTTCGAGGCGACGGATCGACCTGTGAGGCCTGGCGCTGGCAAATGTTCAGGTAGAGCCGAACCCGTTCGTGCAGCTCCTTTTCTTCCGGATACTGTCGCAAGACTGAATTGAAGAGCCCTTCGGCACCTGTGTAATCGTGCCGCTGCAGAGCGTCCAGCCCCCGCTCGTACATGGCGACAGCCTCAACATATGTCGACCGCCGCTGGAGCGGGACCGGAGGAGCTATCGGCGGTGGCGCCGACGCCACTTGACCGCGGCTCGACGCGCGGGAGTGTACGGACGTTGAGGCCTTTGCCTTGGCTGGTTTGGTTGGTCTCCGTTGCTTCGTCATGAAACTCCTGCACGCGGACGGCGAGGCGAGGTTTCGCGCCGAAAGCGGGCATAAAGTAGCAGAAGGTCGGAAGTCGGTCAAGGGAGGCCCCTATCGCGTCGTGGAAGACTCCCACGCGAAGGTCAATCGACCGATTTTTTGGCTCCTTCAATTAGGTCATAGACCACATTGACTGGAATCCCATGAGCCCTGGCGATCTTCGCAAGAGCTCTCCTACGGGTGAATCCTCCATTTAATGTCAATTGACCAAATTCATCTTTGAGCATGGAGGGCGTTACGTGCTCTGACTGGCCAGTATCTGTTGTATGACCAATATCTATAACGACAGTGAACTCCCCGACGGGAGCTCCGAGCTGGCTAAGAACAGTCGAAATAGGTCCTCTGACAAATTCCTCGTGGATTTTCGTCACCTCGCGGGCTACTGAAATCGAGCAGTCCCCAACATCTCTCCGAATCGCCTCCAGTGTCTCTCGGATTCGGTGGGGAGCCTCAAAGAATACGACTGGTCGACAGGCCTTCCTAAGCTCATCAACCCATTGTTTTCTGTCTTTCGACCGAGTCGGTGGGAACCCCATAAAGGTAAAGCTACCGGCTTCGATTCCCGACGCAACGAGGGCGGCGAGGATGGCGCTCGGACCCGGAATGGGTTCGACTCGAAGACCGGCTTCAATCGCGGCTCGAATCAGGTGCTGGCCAGGATCCGAAACGGTCGGAGTTCCGGCGTCCGATACCAGCGCCACGTCATCTCCCTTGTTCAGCCGCTCGAGAATCGCCGGGAGTTTCGATGATTCGTTGTGCTGGTGAAAGCTCGTCGAGGGCGTCTCGATCTCATAGCGAGCCAGGAGGCGCCCCGTTCGCCGCGTGTCTTCCGCAGCAATCAGCTGCACTTCGCGCAGCACACGGAGTGCACGCGCTGTGATGTCTTCGAGGTTGCCAATCGGCGTGGCGACCACGAACAAAGTGCCGGGCATGGTTGGGTGAGAGGCGAGGCGAGGTGCGTTTATTGTACCATTGGCGGATCTGGATAACCGGTCCAAGCTCAACGTCACTCATGATTTCCGAACCGTTCCCACACTTTGTCGACGATCTGCTCGGGTACCTTCACGAGACCCATCCGACGTACGCCACGTTGGACGGCGTGCACCGGCATGACGATCTGCTGGAAGACTTCAGCGCCCATGCGATGGAAGGCCAGGCGCACGCCCTTTCCGGCTACCTCCGCCGCCTCGACGAAATCGATGTCAAGGAATTGACTAACTCGGAGCGGCTCGAGCACCGGATGCTCGCGTCGCATATCCGCGGCCGGATGTTCGAGCTGGAGGAGATCCGGACGTGGGAGAAGAATCCCCAGATCTACGCGGATGTGCTCGCGTCGAGTCTGGCCGCCCAGGCGCTCTTCACACATGCGCCGGTGGCCGAGCGCGCCCGCCGCGTGCTGTCCAAGCTGCGGCAAGCGCCCAGATTGATTCAAGCGGCTCGAGAGAACATCAAGGACCCGCCGGGGATTTTCGTGAAGGTTGGGATCGAGACGATGCGCGGCGCGTTGAAGTTCGTCGACGACGAGCTGCCGCGCGCGTTTTCGGCGGTCGACGACCTCCATCTGCTCGGCGATCTCGCCGATGCCCAAACCGAGGCATCGCAGGCGATCGGCGCGTATATCGAGGACCTCGAAACCGTGGTCGCGCCACGCGCGCGCGCGTCGTTCCGTCTCGGCCGCGACAAGTTCGAGCAGAAGCTCAGGCTCGAAGAAGGTCTCGCGCTTCCTGTCGATCGGCTGCTGGCGATTGCCACGCGCGAGCTGAAAGCCACGCAGGACGCGTTCCGGGCGCTGGCCGGTCGTATGAACGGCGGCGATCCTCTCGAGGCGTGGGCGCGGACCAAGGCCAAACATCCGGCACCGGGCGAATTGATTGGCGCCGGCCAGCAGCACGTGGACGAGCTCATCACCTTCATCCAGCGCCAGGGACTCATCTCCGTTCCCGCGGCGGAGCCCATCACCGTGGCGCCGACGCCAGAATTCTACAGGTGGTCATTCGCAAGCATGTGGACGGCCGGCCCGTTCGAAAGCCGGCCGACACGCGCGTACTACTATTTGACGGATGTCGATCCCGCGTGGCCCCCGGACCGTCAGGACGAACACCTGCGGGACTACAACTATCCGACGCTCTGGTCGATATCCATCCATGAGGTGTATCCGGGCCACTTCCTGCACTACCAGCACCTGCGCCGCGTCGAGTCGAAGGCGCGGAAGTCCATTCTGTTTGCGCCTGCATCGTTCGTCGAAGGCTGGGCGCACTACTGTGAGCAGATGATGGTCGAGGCCGGCTTCGGCCGCGACGATTACGGTGTCAGGCTCGGCCAGCTGGCCGAGGCTCTCATCCGCCTCGCCCGATTCATCGTCTGCATCAAGCTGCACACCGAGGACATGTCGGTCGAGCAGGGGATGCGCTTCTTCCGCGACGAGGCGTTTATGGAGGAGTCCGGCGCCCGGCGCGAAGCCGAACGCGGCACGTTCGATCCGACGTATCTCGTGTACAGCGCCGGTAAGCTCATGTTGTTGAAGCTGCGTAACGACTGCCGTCAGCAGCAGGGCAAGGCGTTCTCGTTGCGTGCGTTCCACGACACGCTGCTCGGCAACGGCACCGCCCCGTTCTGGCTGCACCGCCAGTTGATGCTCGGCGACGGCAGCGGGGACGTGCTCGAGTAAAGGAGCAAGGACGACATTCGATGCCGCTTTACGAGTACCAATGCGACCAGTGCGGACACCGCTTCGAAATCATTCGAAAGATGTCGGACCCGGCCGTGGACAAGTGTCCCACCTGCGGTGGGCCGGTCCACAAGCTGCAGTCGGCCCCGGCGTTTCAGTTCAAGGGAAGCGGTTGGTACGTCACCGATTACGCCAGGAAGGAGCAGTCCGGTTCGACCAAGTCCGAAGGAGAGTCGTCCGAAGGAGAGTCGAAGGACGCGAAGCCGGCGGAGAAGTCGGGAGAAAAGAGCACCAAGACCGCCGACGGCACAAAGAGCGAGACGTCGAGCGCTGCGTCCTCATCGACATCTGCTTCGACGACGAGTTCCGCGCCCGCCCCGAGCTCCGAGCGAAACTAGAGACCGATCCACCGAGAACACGGAGGACACGAAGGTTCAAGCGTAGCCTTCTAAGAAAACAACGAGGCGCCGATCAGCGCTTACCCGCAGGCACCTCGAGGCCAAGCGACGTCAGGTACGCGGAGAACTTCTCGGCGAGGTCAGGACGGCGCAGCGCGAAATAGACGACGGCTTTCAGAAAGCCGAGCTTGTTGCCCGTATCGTGTCGGACGCCCCGGACCTCGCAGGCGTAGATCGGTCGGGACTTCAGGAGCTCCCGCAATCCGTTCGTCAGCTGGATTTCACCCGTTCGATCCTGCCGGGTGGCCGCCAGCGCCGGGAAGATGTCGGGCGTCAGAATGTAGCGGCCGATGATCGCCAGGTTGGAAGGCGCTTCGTCCCGCGGCGGTTTTTCGACGAGATCGCGAACCTCGTACGTGCCATCGTCGCTCGATGTGCCCGGAGCGATGTCAATCACCCCGTAGCTCGAGATCTCCTCGCGCGGCACCCGCTCGACGGCCAGGACCGGACCGCCGACGCGCTCGAACACGTCGATCAATTGTTTGATCGCCGGCGGATCCGCGTCGATCACGTCATCCCCGAGGATGACCCCGAATGGCTCGTTGCCGACGAGCTCTCGAGCGACCAGGACGGCGTGGCCCAGGCCGAGTGGCTCGCCCTGCCGGACGTACCAGACGTTCATCATGCTCGAGATCTTTCGGACCTCGGCGAGCTGCTCGCGTTTTCCGCGCGCCTCCAGAAACGACTCCAGCTCGACCGACACATCGAAGTGATCCTCGATCGCGTTTTTGCCGCGCCCGGTGACGAGAATGATGTTGTCGATGCCGGCCGAGACCGCTTCTTCCACGCCATATTGAATGATCGGCTTGTCGACGAGCGGCAGCATTTCCTTCGGCTGCGCTTTGGTGGCTGGGAGGAACCTCGTTCCGAGTCCGGCGACGGGAAACACCGCTTTGCGAATTTTCTGACGCACCGAAGCATCGTAGCAGAGGACAGGTCGTGACGCGAGCGAGCTGAGCGACGGTAGCGTAACGTGTAAAATGAAGCGCGACTGCGTGAAGCCGCACGCAGGATCAGCACATCAATCCGGTTTCGCCGGCGCATCAGGAAGCGCGCCGGGCTGGCTCCGAGGATTCATGCTCGATCCAACGCTCGTCCGCGAACACATCGAACAGGTGCGGACAGGTCTGCGCCGCCGCGGCCTCGATCCCGACAAGGCGCTCGAGGAAATTGCCACGCTCGAGACGATCCGCCGGCGTCTGATCCCCGAAGTCGAAGGCCTGAAGCGACAACAGAACACGGCCGGCGACGAGATCGCGAAGGCCCGTCGCCAGGGGCACGATACGGCCGCCATTCAGGAAGCCAATCGGACGCGGGCCCAGCGTATCAAGCAGCTCGAGGTTCAACTCGACTCGATCGAGCATCAGCGGCGGCAGGCCTTGCTCGTGTTGCCGAACCTCCCTCACGAGAGCGTGCCGACCGGCTCCAGCTCGGCGGACAATGTCGAGGTGCGAAGGCACGGCGAGCCGCCGGCGTTCGACTTCGAGCCACGTCCGCACTGGGAGCTCGGGTCCGGGCTTGGAATTCTCGACTTCGAACGTGCGGCCAAGATTGCCGGCGCACGCTTCGCCTGCCTCACCGGCTCGGGCGCACGCCTCGCGCGGGCGCTGATCAACTTCATGCTCGACCTGCACACGCGCGAATACGGATATCGGGAGGTCGAGCCGCCCTTCATGGTCAACGCCGCGGCGCTCCTGGGCACAGGGAATCTTCCGAAGTTCGAGGCCGACCTGTTCAAGATCGCCGGCGACTGGGATCTGTATCTCGTGCCAACGGCGGAAGTGCCGCTGACGAATTTGCACCGCGACGAAATTCTCGATGGCCGCGAGCTGCCGATTCTTTACACCGCATACACGCCGTGTTTCCGAAGCGAAGCGGGTTCGTACGGTCAGGACGTCCGTGGCTTGATCCGCCAGCATCAGTTCGACAAGGTCGAGCTCGTCAAGCTGACGCGGCCCGAGGATTCGTACGACGAGCTGGAAAAACTGACCGCGAACGCCGAGGAAGTGCTCAGACGGCTGGAACTGCCTTATCGAACCGTGTTGCTCTGCAGCGGCGACCTGGGATTTGCCGCCGCCAAGACCTACGACATCGAAGTGTGGCTCCCGAGCCAGCAGGCCTATCGCGAGATTTCATCCTGCAGCAACACCGAGGCGTTCCAGGCGCGCCGCGCGAACATCAAGTTCCGGGCGAGCGGATCGGGCAAGGCCGAGCTCGTCCACACCCTCAACGGCTCGGGGCTCGCCGTCGGCCGGACGCTCGTGGCCATTCTCGAAAACTGCCAGCAAAAGGACGGGTCGGTCGTGATTCCGCCCGCGCTCAGGCCGTACATGGACGGCCGGGAGAGGATCGAGCGCTGATCAATTTACAATTCACGATGAGGAATGGAGAATTGACGAACAACTGAGTCCGTCATGTCAATGCCGTTTGAGGAGTAGACCAACGATTGCCTCACGAAGCCGTTCAGCATTCCCGCAACGACATAGCCCTTCGCGGTAGAGACCGCCTGATTGTGGCGCTCGACGTGCCCACGGTCGACGAGGCGCTCCAAGCTGTCGAGCATTTGGACAACGTCACGTTCTTCAAGGTCGGCCTGCAACTCTTCCTGACAGGCGGACTGCCTTCTCTGCTGCGGTCGCTCCGCGGCAAGCGGATCTTCGTCGACCTCAAGGTGCCGGGGGACATCGCCAATACCATCAAGGCTGTCGTCGACGTCTGCATCGAGAATCGAGTGACCTTCTTGACGCTGAGCGAATCGATGCCGCCTCCGGCAATCGCGTCCGCCATCGCCGCCCGGGCGGCACGGCAAACCCCATATCCTCAATTGCTGACCGTGCCTTATCTCTCCAGCCTCGATGCGCAGGATCTGGCCGCGGTCGGGCCCGCCGATACCACCCTGACGGTGGACGACTTCATCATCGCGCGCGCGTCGGCCGCGCTTCGCGCGGGCTGCGACGGCATCATTGTCTCGGGCTCGGCGATTGGCCGATGTCGCCGACAGTTCGACCGGTCGGTCGTCATCGTCAGTCCTGGGATTCGTCCAACCGGTTCGCCGGCCGACGACCAGAAGCGCCACACCACTCCCTCCGACGCGATTCGTCTCGGGGCGGACTATCTGGTGGTGGGCCGCCCGATCTTGAAGGACCAGCAGCCGCGCAGGGCGGCCGATCGCATCATTCGGGAAATCGACGAGGCCCTCGCCACCTGAGGACTGTTGCACGGTCTGACGCTGAGGCTCGAACCATGAACGTCGACCGCGACCCGGGTGCTGGCATCAGCCGAGGCCTGCTTGGAATCATGGCTGTCGGCGCTGGTGTGGCGGTCGCAAATCTCTACTACATTCAGCCGCTGCTCGCCGATATCGGCCGGACGTTCGCTGTATCTCCCTGGGCCATGGGCGTCGTGGCCATGCTGGTGCAGGTGGGGTTTGCCACCGGCGTCCTCTTCTTCGTTCCGTTGGGCGACATCACGGAGCGCCGCCGGTTAATCGTTCTGGTTCTGGGGGCGGCGGCAGCCAGCTTGATTGCGTTCGCCACTTCTCAATCGTACGGATGGTTGGCCGCATCCGGCTTTTTCGTTGGGACATTCTCGGTGGCTCCCCAGATGTTCGTGCCATTTGCGGCGCACCTGGCGCACCCGGAACGGCGAGGAGGCGCGGTTGGCATCGTCATGAGCGGCCTCCTGATTGGCATTCTCGTATCGCGTACAGGTCAGCGGATACGTCGGCTCGGTAGTCGGCTGGCGGGCGATGTTCTGGTTGGCCAGCGCAGTGACGGTCGCGCTGGCGCTTTTCGTCGTGAGCACACTGCCACGAAGCACAGGGACGACGCGCCTGTCGTATCCGAGGCTCATCCAGTCGTTGTGGCACCTCGTCGTGCGCGAGCCGGTGCTGCGAGAGTCGGCGTTTGCCGGGGCGATGCTCTTCGGAGCGTTCAGCGCGTTTTGGTCGATGTTGGCGTTCAAACTCGAAGCACCGCCTTTGCATTACGGCACGAGAGTCGCGGGCCTGTTCGGGCTGATCGGCATTGCTGGTGTCGGTGCCGCGCCAATCGCCGGTCGACTCGCCGACCGGTTGAACCCGCGCGTCAACCTTCGAACGGCACTGTTCGTCACATTGCTCGCGTTCGTCGTATTCGGAGTGTTCGGCGACTCGGTCTGGGGACTGATCGTCGGCGTGATCGTGCTCGACGCTGGCGTTCAAGCCGGTCACGTCACGAATCAATCGCGCATTCATAGCCTTCTGCCGGAAGCGCGCAACCGGTTGACGACGGTCTACATGGTCGCGTTTTTTCTGGGTGGCGCGGTTGGTTCTGCAATTGGCGCGTATGCATGGCAGCGCTGGCGATGGCTGGGCGTTTGTGGCGTTGGCATCGGCATGCCGCTCCTGGCGGCGATCAAGCTCTCGCTGCCCGAACGGTCGTAGTCAATCCAAGCGCGATCGGTGAAATACCGACCCCCAAGCCCATCTGTGGTCTTTCACTGTCATCCTTACCAGACTAGGAGGCTCGAGTGCGTTGTTGGTAGCATCGGGGGCAAACCGAAGGGAGTTCATATGATGCAACGGGTTCTGATGCTGGCGCTGGTGGCGGGTCTTTCAGCGGCCGTGCCGGCGGCGCAGGAGTCCGCTACTAAAGAGGGCGCGAAGAAAGTGGGCGAGGCGGGCAAGGAAGTCGGAAAGGTGGTTGGCGAGGGTGCAAAAAAAACAGGTGAGGGTGCAAAGGACGTGGCGAAGGGAACGGGCGAGGTGACGAAGGACGTCGCGAAGGGGACGGCGGAGGTCGGTAAGGAGGTCGGCAAGGAAACCGGCACCGTTGGCAAAGAGGTCGGGAAGGGAACCGCAGATGCGGCAAAGGATGCCGGGAAGGCCACGACATCGGGGGCGAAGAAGGCCACTGGTGCTGTCACCGGCTCGACCGCCGAGGCGACCTGCAACGACGGTACGACTCAGAAGGGCAAGACGAAAGAAGCCGCTTGCGCCGAACACGGTGGCGTCAAAGCTGCGGCCGCCAAGTAGCTTGGGTGTTCATTCCGCTGTATCTCTCTGAGAGATCGGAGACTCTACTCGCCGCTTTCTTCTCAGATTCGAAACAGCCTGGAAATCGCCTCAGCAGCGCTCGAGCGATTTGCTCGAGCGCTGTTTCGCCATCCATCGCCTGAAGGATGAACAGATCGATTTGACCGTCCTCGCCGAGGGACGGTTTATGCTCGTTCGAGCGCTTTTGCAGCCTTCCAGGCGACAGCGGCATCCCGAGAAAACTCGATTGGCGGAAGTGCGCCGTGACCGAGGCGTTGCGTTGGACCGTTGTCGCCCAGGTCCAGACGTATTCGGGCCCGATGAGGTCGGCTTGCAGCGCGACAGAAACCGTGTCGCCCGCTTCGAGTTGGACTGAAGAAGGAAACGGAAAAAAGCCCGACCCGTAAATCAACTCGGGTTGCCCTGGTGCGTTCGAAAAGCCGTTCTCCTCGGACAGAACCGTATCAAACCACACGATCAATCCATGAGCGACGCCCCGCCGCAGGGTCCGGGCGACCATGCTCGCGGAAACGTCCGGCGCTTCGACGGTGGCGTAGTCGATGGTGCTCAGGCAGCACGGGTCCGAAAGCAACTGCTCGCGGGCGACCGACGCTTTGTGCCACACATTCGTGACCATCGAGCTGGCCGCAGCCATGTTGAAACCCGAAGAGGTCTTGGCCCACGGCGCCACGAGCCGGTCGTACGCCTGCGTCGCTTCGACGACAGCTGCCCACAGACGATCCCGTTGTGGAATCAGGACTCCGCGTGGAGCGAGAAACCGGGTCCGGGCATCGATGATTGACGGCAGGTGCTGTTCGAATAGAGGAAGCACGCCGCGCAAGTCCGACACGATGACATCGGCACGCTCTCGCAGACTCACCGAATTCGACGTCGCTTGAATGAACTCGATCCGATCGGCGAGTCCGTTCGCGCGTGCGATCTCCTCGGCCACTGTGATGGCGTCGCTTGGTTCAATGGCGTAGACCTTGCGAGCGCCGCTCTGGCAGGCCAGAAGACTGAGGATTCCGGTGCCGGCGCCGATGTCGATCACCACGGAGTCCTGGTTCACGACGGCGCGCAGCGCCCGGGCATAGGCGCTGGTGCGTATCTCATCGGCGATCATGCCGCCGAAATCTGAAAGTGAATACATGGGAAGTCCCGATTTTCATGTAGGTGTAGCGGAGAAATCTGTCATCGCTGAGGACGCCGAGAAGAGCCAAAACAGCCTTAGGAAGACACGCCGCCAGCATTGCGGCAGGCTTGCCCGACAAAGTCCAGGACGATGGCGCGGCAGAGATTCGCCGTCTGGCGTGGGTCTCGGTTGGGCCTCACGCTGCGGATCGGCACCGCTGAAGCAAGTTGCTCGACCTGAAAAAATTCGTGCGCACGCATCTCGCCATCGAGCAGGTAGTTCGCGTAGGTATTGGCGATGAGCGCCAACAACGCACTGCGCGGCTTCATCGGCTCGATCACAGGCGCTCGGTCTTCGTCGGTGCGTTGGTCCAGCGCGTAGATCGCCGACAGCGGAGCTGGCCGATCAAGGAATCGGCACTGACCGCGTGTGAGATCAAGGTGACGCTTTTCCCAAGTAGGTGTGATGCGGGGGAAGGCCTCGATTGAGCCGTACAACGCCTGCAGAGAATCGGGCCAGAGCCGGAGTTGCGGATAACCAGGTTGGACCATGAAGGCGCCATCGGTCTGTGCCAGCGGCGCCACATCGTCCGACAAAACCAAATAACCGGCATCAGCAAAACCTGCGGCAAGCGTCGACTTCCCCGCGCCAGCGGGCCCTAAAAACGCGACAGCCTGGCCTCCAAGCTCGACGACGCTGGCGTGCAGACAGAGGATGCCACGAAGCCGCAGCAAGAAACCGAGGATGGGACCGAGGAGATACGTGGCCGCGTCATCGAGACTCAACGTCGGCGGCCAATCCATCCAGACCCTGGTACCGTTCCCGCTAACGACGAACTCGGCACCATCGTCGTAGGTCAGCCAGAAATCGCCACTGTCCGCCGACCTTCGCATCAACAAGGAGGGCCGCTGGTGTTGAGCCGGCGGCGTAGTGGGAAAGACACGAACGAGGTGACGAGCCGTGCGAATCTGGTCCGGCAAACAGCCAATCGTGAGTTCAACGGTCGGTTCAGGCCCGCGAGCGCGCTCGGGCACTCCTGGAAGAGGTCGGTTCGCCCGAATCGACAGACCGTAGATCGAGTGCTGCATTTCGCCTCGGGCTTCTTTCACGTCTTCATGTTCACGCTGTCCATCATGGTGCCCATGTTTGTGACATTCTCAGTAATCTGGGCGATATCTCCATAAATCACCAGGTGCGGCGGGACATATGGCTTCCGGACGATCGGCTTCGACTTGTCGGTCACGCTGCACCTCTTTGTAACGCAGGGAACGCGCGAAAGTGGTGGAGCCACCAGTCTAAACTCAGTGCGCAGAGCGTTTGTGCCAGCACGCCGGCCGTAGCAAGCTCCGCCCTGGCAAGCTTCTGAACATCGACGAATCGTTCCAGCTCTCGACTCGGTGCGTAGGGAGTCCCGGCAATCTGCGCCCTGCGTTCCGAATAGCCGTCGGAGACCAACGGAGTTTTCGGTCTGACGCGCACTTCTTCAGGTAAGTGCCCGATCATCGCCACGCGAAGGATGTTCTTCTCGACGCACCATGGAATCGGCGGTACTCCCAGCATGAAGTCGAGGAGCCGGATATCGAAAAACGGATAACGGATTTCGAGCGCTTCCCGGGTGGCACCTGGGTCCTGCATCTCGAACCAGAACGTCCAGTACGGCTGATTGAGGAAAGCTCTGGCTTCAGGTCGCGGATGGCTCTCGCCTGGTGCGGTCGTCGGATTCTGCACCGACCGCCAGCGCTCACGAAGCTGGTATTCGTGCTCGAAGTCCGGGTTGAGCCATTCAGGGTACGGCAGGGTTTCGCGCTTCGGCGCCCCGAGCATCTGGCGGATCGTGAATCGAATTCCGATCCTGGGAATCCGGCCTGTGGTTCGGCACAAGTGCATCGCACTTCGAGCAACCGTTCCCAGGCGGCCCCGCTTCAACAGCGCCGCCAGGTACCCATGCGGAGGGCATTGCACGGCGTCGCCGCCGTCTCCGGAAAACGCCACGCGAGCAGTAGACGCCGCGCGCGCGAAGAAATCCCGCTCCATCCGCTCCAACGCTCCCGGTGTCGGCTCTGGTCTTGGAAGATCGGGTTGATCCCAGCAGTCGAAGAACCGGTAGTCGTCCACGGGCAGATAGTGAATCGGCACGCCTAAGTAGTCTGCAACAAGGCCCGAATAGTGCCGCTCGCGATCCGGCATCAGTCGGTCGTAGACCATCGTGTGAGCGTGAATCGTGAGAGGGGTCGAGCTTTCGAATGCCACCTTCTTCGCCGTCGCCACAATCGACGGCGAGTCGAGCCCGCCGCTCATCAATGCGGCCGCGCGGCTGGTTCGCAAACGGTCGCGGACCGAGGCGTCGAACAACTCCTTGAAGCGCTCGACGTAATCGGTTGGTCGACGATACACGTACTGGTTCGTTGGCAGCGTCCAATACCGACGGAACCGCACGCCCGCCTCCGACACGGTGAGCGTGTGGGCGGGACGCAGCCGTCGAATATCGGCGAACGTCGTCGTTCCCGGAGTCTGGTTCAATTCGAACAAGAGGAAGTCGGCGACAGCCAGCTGGTTCAACCTGTTCGAGACAGCGGGATGCAGCCTCAGGCAGTTCAACGTGTTGCTGAACGCGAAAGTGTTCCCTTGGTGCGTGTAATAGAACGGTTTCACGCCAAAGTGGTCCCGCGCGCAGTACAGGCGGTTGACACGGCCGTCCCAAATGGCGAAGGCGAAATCGCCAGCCAGGTGGGAAACGCAGTCTTCGCCCCAGGCGCGGTACGCACGAAGAATCAACTCGCAGTCGGTGGCATTCGACACATCGGCGCGAGAGGCCGCGCCGGGCCGGTGCATGAGCTCGTGGACGAGGTCGCCGCGCGCATCGAGTCGGGCATCAGCCACGATCCAGACATCGTCCAGGACGTGAGGCACGCTGCACGGCTGGCGCTCGTGCACGGACTCCCAGGTTGTTTTCAGGAGAGCATGACCGAACCCGACAGGGCCTTGAATCCACGTCCGCTGCGCGTCCGGACCCCGAAAGGCCATTGCTCCGGTCATGCGCGCCAGAATCGGCTCGGCGACAGGGGCTCCATCGTGAGAATAGAGGCCGACGATCCCGCTCATTCGTGTCCCGCGTCTGGGGACTCCGATGCCGGCAGGATGTCGATCAATCCGTTGGCTGCGAGCTTGGCCATGAAGTCCGTGAGATCCTGGCCAAGGCGATCCGGCTCGACCTCGTATTCGGAAAGCAAGGCCGTGTACGCAGCCCGGACCGATTCCAGCCCGGTGAGAAGCTGCCACATGCGTGTCCCGGTCTCGTCGAGCCCGAGATAGCGCTCGGTCTTCAAGTCGAGAATCACGGCCTCGCCTCCGAGCTCCCGAAAAATGACATTCGGTGCAGGCGCGACACGAACAGTCGGTGAGATGTCCATGGCGAGATCAAGCCTGGCGCGTGACCGTCCTCGTCAGGTGCCAGATACCGACAATGACGCGACGGATGTAAGCCGTGGCGAGCCCGCCCACGCCGGAAGTGCCGTACGCTGCACGCATGTAAGCCGTGTCCGGAAAAGCGTGCCCCACGACGATCCGAAGCTTTGCCAGCAGACCAGGAGCCGACCGGAGATCCAGGGACAGACTTCGCCACCGAGTCCCGACGCCTCCCAGATAAGCGCTCGAGGGCTCTGCTGTTTTCGAGCGCGATCCACTCAGTGCGCCCTCGGATTGGGGCGACAATCCGACAAAGGCGGCGGTGGTGTTCAAGCCGTCCCGGCAAAGTGTGGCGATCTGTTTTCGGCGCGCCAGCCCGTGAAAGCGCTGCCACTCCAGCGGGGACAAACCCTCGGCGAGCAGCTTCATGTCGTAAAGCCAAATCAGCTTCGGCCATCCATTGTGGTGGGCCACGCGATGGATGCAGGCCAATATGAGCGCATGAACCGGCCCTGGCGTGTCGAATTCCAGCGCGTCGCTTCCCTGGGTTGTTACGGCGACGCCATCGGTCAGCAGTTCGTCGAACGAGAGCATACCGGCGAACAACGGTCGGTTGCTGATGGCCCAATGCAGGTCGATGTATTCCGGGATACCGCGCTCGAGCCGGCGTTCGAACGTCCATTGTGTGCGTACTGCTTCGCGCGACACGCTGTTGACGCGCTGGTAGCCCATCTCCATGAGTGTCTGCCCGGCCCGAGCGAAATCGTCCTTTCGAACAAGTAAGTCGGTATCGTAACGCGGCCGAAGATAAGGCGCCGGATAGTGCGTCTGTGCAAGGGCGGCGCCTTTGATGACGACGACAGGCAGACGGGCGTCGCGTAGGCCGCGGAGAACGAATCCGAGCTCGCGGGTTCGAAGGATGTTCAGCACCGATTCGTGGCGAGCGCGCACATCGAGCGCGGTCCTCAACCGGGCCGACAGGAGTGGCCATCCGCCGCGCGCTCTTAGAAGGTGGCGAACGAGCACATCGACGTCGTGGTCATGTGCCGCGTCGAGAACGGCGTCTTCGAAAGAGGTGTCGCGAATGGGTTCTGTCAGTCGTGGCGCTCCGGCACTCTGAGCCCAGCCAGGCAGGGAATCCCCTTTGATCACCGAAGCCAAGAGGCGTTCGACCTCTTCGATCATGGCGCCAATTTTACACTCGCCGCAGAAGCGCGACGGCGTCTTCCGCGAACGCGACGCGAGCGGAGGCAGAACGCCGGAGCCGAAATGGTGTTGCTAGTCGAAAACCAGGATGCGCTGGTAGCGCTGGTCCTCGCTGGCGCCGAGAACGACAGCCCCGCCGCAGACCACCCACGCGTGCGCCCGGAAACACACGTCGAGGGAGACGCCCACTTCCACGCGCGAGTCGTGACCTGATCGCACGAGCAGCGCGTGAGCGGCCAGCGCCTGCGTCAAACAGGTCGCGTCGAGGTAGCGTGCGACCGTGGCAACCGCCCACGCGAGTTCCGGCATCGAGTAAACGTGCCGGCCGTGGGCCGCCAGGGCCGCCGCACGACGGGCCGTGCATAGCGGGCCGACTCGGAGAGAGAGGCGCACGATGGCGATGACCACGAGTACATGCAACAGAAGCAGACGTTCCCGCCTCGTGAGTTGGGCGACGCGTCTCAACTGCCTCGTCATTGAAGGCAAGGTCTGTCCTTCACTTCGCCGAGCCGGCTTACCATGAAACTCGAGTATAAGGTCGCAACAGGATGTGCCGACTCGTGCTGCGCTGGCAAGGCAGAATGGACGAGCCGCGGAAGGACGACTTCTCGTCAGCCTACTCCGACGGGTTTTCGCCAACCGCCGCGAGGTCGGGCCGGATGCGGTTGAGAGCCTCGAGTGAGGTTCGCTCGGTTTTTTCGGCCTCGCGAAGCGTGGCCAGGCTCGCCTTGCGCAGCCCCTCGATTCGAAGGCGCCAGCTCTGATCTCGCAGGCGCAGATATTCCCCGGCGCTCGCGACGAGCGGTTGCTGCTCGTGCGGCACCCCGACGAGGCCGTTCAAACGCGAGCTGGCCTCCTGCAGTTCGGGCATGATCGTTTTGTTGATCAATTCGGTCAGCGCTTCGGTTCGAGTCCGGCCAAGCTTGAACTTGTCGACGGCCTTCTGGTAGGTGCTGGCCGTGCGATCCTCGAGAGCCACGAGTCGTTCGAGCTCGGGTCTGGCATCCAGGATCCCGCGGCGCGGCAGAGCATACGCAATAACGATCACGCTGGCGGCGACCGCCGCCACCGCGACCCGACGCACCGAGGCCTTTTGCTGGCCGACGCGAATCGATAAGACGATCCCCCAGATGAGACCGACGACAAATCCGACGAGCTCGGCGGAACGCTCGCCTCCGGTGATCACGTGGTGGTGGTAGAGGATCAAAACCACCGCGGCAGGAGCAAGCCTTTTCAATGCAAGCAGCGGGATCCTGATCGGAGCGTTCGGACGCAGACACAGAATCAGCGACGGGACGGCGAGGCCATAGATGCCGAAAACAGCCCCAGACGCGCCTGCGCTGACCGCCAACGGATGTCCAGCGAGGCTGAAAAGGCCGGCGAAGACCCCTGCCGCGACGAACCCGCCTGCGATGGCGAACGGTCCAACCAGACGCTCCAACATGAGGCCAAGTTGCGCCAAACCGATGATGTTGACGAGCAGGTGAAGCAGCCCCGCGTGCACGAAGGTCATCGTCACGAGCCGCCACCACTCGCCATTGCTCGTGCGGGGCCCAACGCTGGCGCCCCAGCTCAGTAGCGCTTCCGGGTCGTCGAGCGACCCGGCGGCGAACAGTCTGAGTACAAAAATCGCCGTCACTGCTCCAAGGATGGCGGGCGTCACGACCACCCAGCGTGTCCGAGCGCGGAGCGCCTCGCGGAACGGATCGAGCTCCGGACGGTGCCGAGTTGCCTCGGCGATCGCGCGTCGGATTGTCGTCAACGCGGATTGAATGAAGCGGGTCCGTTCCTCGGGGTTCATGACGTATAAGGCAATGCCGAGGACGATCAGCGGGGCAAAAAGAAACCAGGCCACGTTTGGTCAGAAGGACAAGAGATGTGCCAGAAGACCCGCGAAATCACCGGGCATTCTGGACCGTGTCGAGGCCCCGGGAGGCCCGCCGCTTTCAAGACTTGGAGGAGAACGACCAGGGTTGTAAGTAGCGGAAGACGCCGCCCGCAAGCAGAATGGGCGTGCGAGCGGTCGAAAGCACCTGGTTTTGCCGCGGCCTAGCGCCGGTGATCGCGAAAGAACTTCGCAATCCGCTCCGACGTCCCGGAGGGATATTCGTGACCGCCCGAGTGTATCCAGGTCATCACCGACCCGACGCCCGAACCATAGATCGTGCAACCCCGCCCGCAGGCTGCGCCGTCGCCAGAGATGCCGTCGATGCGTTTCGCCGCCTCAATCGCTTCCTGCTGGCTGGCGAATGGCGTGGTGCTGTCTTCGGTGCCAGCGACATGAAAGATTGGCTTGCGTTCCGTGGGTTGAACCGACGGTCGGAGGCGACCCGCGACGGGGGCGAACGCGGCAAAGATAGCCGGCCGCTCCGCCCAAAGCAGGTACGTGAACCCGGCGCCGTTCGAGAAGCCGGTCGCGTAGATCCTCGACTCGTCAACTCTGAGCCGGTCGCGCAACGATGCAATCGCGACATCCACCAGCTTGAGATCGCGGTCTTCGTCCTGGCCGCGTTCTACCTGCCAGCCGGAAAGGCCGCCGCGGGTCGGGAGACCTTGGAAATAGACAACGATGGCCTCGGGCCACGCGAGGTGCATGTTCGAGTGCTGAAAATTCTGGACGTTGTCGCCGCGCCCATGGAACGAGAGCACAAGGGGCGCCTTGCTCGCCGATAGCACTGAGGGCGAGTACACGATTGCCCGGCGCATTTCGCCATCGATTTTCCATGTCATGACTTCCGACGGCTCTGCGGCATTGAGCAGGCGAACCAGGAGCACGACTGCGAGGGCGATCACGCTGAGCTTTCCAGACAAGTAGGTCATCACAGAACTCCAATTGAGGAGTGTCCCCGCCGGTCGAGAAACACAGGTGGGACAGCATACCAGCCTTCCCGCATTCTCTCGTGTCGCAACGCTATTCATCCCGCAGCGCGGTGATGGGATCGACGAGTGAGGCACGGCGTGCCGGGATGTAGCTTGCGGCAGTGGTGAGACCAAGCAAGAGGAGTGGAACAATGACGTAGGTGGCCGGGTTCGGCGCGCCGATCCCTACCATACCAGCCGCCAACAGGCGCGCGACGGCAATACTGGCGACGCCGCCGACCAGGATGCCGACCGTCGACAGGATGAATCCCTGACGCAGGACCATCTTCAACACGTCGGACCTGTCAGCTCCAATCGCCATGCGCAGACCGATCTCCCGCGTGCGTCGCGCCACTGAATACGCCACGAGACCGTAGAGCCCCACGAGGGCCAGCGTCAATCCGATCAGCCCGATTGTGCCGACCGTTTGCAGGATCCGGAACGGTAGGTCAATCGCTCGTCGCTCGTAGAGGCTCGCAAGCGTGCGAATGTTGACAACCGGTTGATTCACGTCGAGGTCGCGCACCAGTCCGCGTAAGGGTGATGCGAGCAAGGCCGGGTCTTCGCCCGACGTTTCGACGAGCAGCGTCATCGCTGTCCGATGGTGTTGAGCGAAGGACCGGTAGAGAAACGGCCTAGGAAGCTCGCCCAAAAACAGGTACTTGCCGGTTTTGGTCATGCCCACCACTTCGAGCCACGGCCCACTGGTGTCGTTCAGGCGTAGCCGTTTTCCAATCGGGTCCTGGTCGGGCCAATGGGCTCTTGCAAATTCCTCGTTGATGATTGCAACGAGCGGCGCGCCGTCCTTGTCGTTGGCGGTGAAGGCACGGCCGCGGACGATGTCGATGTTCATCGCGCCGAAATAGTGCTCGTCCACGGCTGCGGAAAACACTGTCTCGGACTCCTGCCCCCTGGGTAACTCGGAACCCTCTGGAATCACGCTGTTCAGATCGCCGCCGCGATCGAGCGGAACCCAGCTGGTAAGGGCGACGGACGCGACGCCAGGCAGCGCTCGGGCCCGATCCGCGAGAGCTCGATAGAAGTTCTTCGTCTCGACCGGTGTGTACCTGGCGATTGAGGTATCCAAGGCCATCATCACTACGCGGTCCGTGCGAAAGCCTGGATTCAAAACGAGCAGCTTGCGAAAACCATCCAGCAGCATGCCCGTGACGAGCAACAGAATCATCGATAGGGCGACCTGCCCGACGACCAGCACATTCCGTCCGATTGTTCGCGGCCGCGTCGTCTCCCCCGGTTCCGCCGCTTTCAGCGCGGGAACGAGTTGAGTCTTCAGGCTTTGCCATGCCGGTGCCAGGCCGGACAGCAACGCGCTCATCACGGCGGCGAGCAAGCTGACGATCAGGACACGCTGGTCGAGTTGCGGTGCGATGACGACCCGCAGTTCTGTCGGCGTGAATGCCGCTTGCAGGAGCCGCAAGCCCGCAAAGGCAAATCCGAGACCGAGCACACAGCCGATGAGCGCGAGCAGGAGGTTCTCGATCAGCAATTGCCGGAGCAGCCGAGTCCGGCTGACGCCCAATGCGAGTCTGATGGCCATCTCGCGCGAACGGGCACGGCCTCGGCCGAGCATCAGGCTCGCAATATTTGCGCAGGCGATGAGGAGGACGACTGCGACCAGCGCCATCATCAAGGCGATCATGATCGCGGTCGCCGGCCCTTCCTCTCGAAGGCGCTCTTGCAACTGGGTGTGAACCGAGATCGTCCGACTCCCGTTCCAATCGGGATACTGCTGCTCCAGGCGGTGCCACAGCGCGGTCAGCTCGGCCTGCGCCTCCTGCCGCGACACGCCGGATTTCAACCGCCCCTTGATCGCAAAGGCGCGAGCGCCTCGGTCGTCGAGCAGATTCTCGCGGATGCCGAGCCGTTCGGCCATCATGATCGGCACAAAAAACGCCGGGATGCTCTCATCCATGCCCGTGAAGCTCGCGCTGGCGACGCCGACAACAGTGAAATCGATGCCGTTGATCCACACGACGCGGTTGACGATCGACGAGTCACCCGCCAACGTCTTTTGCCAGAAGTCGTATCCGAGAACGACGACGGCGTCGCGGTCCGGAACGCGTCCTTCGTCGGGCGTGAAGAGCCTGCCCGATGACGGCTGCACGCCAAGCACGTCGAAAAAGTTGTCGCTGACCAGCATGCCCATCCGCATCTCGCGCACGTCACGCGCCGATTGGGCAAAGGCCATCAACGTTGACCGCTGATACGCCACGAGGCCTTCAAACGACTGCGACCCGTTCCGCAGGTCGGCATAATTGGGGTACGACACGCCGCTGACCCGATCGGTCGGACCTGCCACGCTGACCGTGACGATCGCCCCAGGGTCGCGTACCGGCAGCGGACGGAGGAGCTCCGCGTCGGCCATGCTGAAGACAGCGCTGTTTGCGCCGATGCCAAGCGCGAGCGACAGGATGGCGACCGCGGCGAACGTCGGGTTGCGACGCAGAAGACGAACCCCATGGCGGACGTCGCGGACCAGGTCCTCGAGCCAGGGCAGGCCGCGCTGATCGCGCAGGGTTTCCATCGCCTGCGCGATTCCGCCGCTCCGCATTCGGGCCGCCCTCATGTTGCCTTCCCGCGAGTTGGTCGCCGCCGCCTTTTCGGCGGACATTTCAAGGTGCAGCCGCAGTTCCTGTTCGAGATCGCGATCGCTGCGGCCGGGGCGCAACGTCCCCCAGAGGCGTGTGACCCACTCGCGTAACGTTCCCATGGGAGGCCTCCTTCTTCCCCGCATCGCTCGGCCGCCGGACAGGTGAAGCGATGGACCTCCTGCCGATGCATCCGCTCGCCGATGCTTTATTAGGCATTCCAATAGAATGCCGCGTCTTCGATTAGAAGGTCAAATGGAGGATACGGATGGTTGGTGAGGGAGGTTCCGGTGCTTCCGATTCGCGCTCGGTGCGGGCCTAGGTCGGAGGCAGCAGGCGAATCGCGAGGACTTTTCGAAACTCCACCGGACGCCCGTTCCTGGTCGCCGGCCGGAACTTCCACTGACTGGCTGCGCGGCGCAGCAAGGCGTCGTAGGCGGGATGCAGACTTCCGAGCAGTCCCACCGACGTCACCTCGCCCGAGGCGTCGATGGTCAAGATCAGCGTGGCTTCGTAGGTTTGCGTTTCCTGCCGGGCCGGACGCCACGGTGGCATCTCCTGCGAAATCGTGGCTGGAGGGGTGACATCCGCATCGTCAATCCCGAAGACCGTTCGCGTGGGCGTCGGCGGCGGTGGAGGACTTGCCGGACTTACCGCTGGCGCCGCCTCCACGACGGGGCTCGGCATCGTCTTGATCAGGTCGAGGAAGCCGTTCGAGAGGATCCGGAGATCCGCCAGTTCGCCGGAGCTTGCGGCGTCGATATCGTTGAGCAACGTGACGACCATGTCGAACCGCTTGGTCGCGACGTCGAATTCCTTGCGCTCGAATGCGGCCTTCGCTTCGGCGTACGACTGCCGCACGATCGACGGAAGCGCGCGCCGCCGAACGTCTCGAAAGACTTCCTGCAGCCGAGGCGACACCTGAGTCTCGGATGGCTGAAACGACGGATTTGCTTCGACCAGTTGTTGGATCACCTTGCGCGCGTCGTCGCTTCGCCCGAGGGCGAACAGGCAGAGCGCCCGGTACTGATCGACTTCGACCATCTCGGTTGGCGTCGCGTTGTCGAATTGATTGAGCAGCGCGAGCGCCTCGTCATAAGAGGCCGAGGAATACAACGCTTTGGCGCGGGCGAGCGTTTCCTGATCCGCCGCGGCACGGGGAACCAACATCACCGACCAAGACGCGAGAACGATCGCGACGGCAGACGCCGTACGTGTGAAGGTCATCGTTGCACCCCGCGAGAGGTCAGTCGTGCTCGTCGAAAAGTCTCGGATGGAACCTCATCGTAGTACGTTTGGGACTGTTGTCAAGGTGAAAATGATGTGACGGGCCGTGGTGTCTTTGTGTATCATCCAGCCACGGTTGGTGATGACTCAGGACGATCCTGACCTGGAACAACGGCTGTCTCGCTTCGAGGCGCAGTTGGATCGGTTCAGCCTAGCCCTCCATCGGTGGCAACGGACCCAGGACGACAATCCGCCTCCCAACCCTCGCCCGGACGTCGACCAACGCATCCGAACGCTCGAAGAAACGCTCGATCGCGAGGCGGACGCGTTGCGGCGGATGCACGAGGAGCCGCTCAAGCAGCTGCAGGCGCACGCGGTGAGCCTCAGGAACATTTGCGTCGCCGCCAGCAACTCGGTCAACGGGCTGGACCAGGCCGAATCGCGCTTCGCGGCGCTTCAGGCCGACGTCCAGCTGCAGATTAGCGATCTGTCGCGAAATCTCCAGGCGCTCGTGGCCGACTTACGAAACGGTACCGACTGCCATGTCGGCCCAGACCCCGGCAGCGACCTGGCCGCTCGAGCGCGTCGTGGACTTGCACGAACAGCTGCGCCGGACGACCGGTGGACATGGAACTGGCCCCTCGCCGGATCCGGTGGCGGCCGATTCCCCGCCTCCGTTCCGGCGTCAAGCTCCCAAGCAATTGACCGAGGGAACTGAGGTGCTGGCCGACCGCGTTCAATGGCTCGAGCATGCGGTCACAGCCGAGAAAGAGGAAGCATCGCGGGCCGCCGAGCGTCGCGGCCGCCAGCTGCGTACCTGGTACATTGCCGGCATCGCGGGGGCGGTGGCGGCTGTGGTCTTGACGATCGGAGCCGTGCGCTGGATTCACGGCAGGCTGAACGAGGCGGCGGCCCACGTTGTTGCGGCGGAGCATCAGGCAACGGCGGCGACACAACTTGCGAACCAGCAGGTCGTTGCCGCGCGCCAGGAAGCGGATCGACAGATCGCCGAGGCGCGCCAGTCGGCACAAAGGGCCGAGACAGTCGGGGCCGTTCTAACCGCGCCGGATCTCGTTCGCTTCAGTCTGAGCGGCGGCGTCGGCGCCCAACGCTCGTCGGCCCTGATGTCGTGGAGTCGCACGCGAGGCCTGGTGTTGAGCGCTTCACGACTGCCAGCCGCACCTCCTGAGACGACGTATCAATTGTGGTTGTTGACGGGCGTCGAGCGCGTCAGCGCCGGACTCTTCGTGCCGGACCCGTCCGGACGGGCGTCACTCGTCATCGATGCTCCTCCAAGAGTCGTCGGTCCCGTCGTCGGCGCCGAGGTGACCGTCGAGCCTGATGGCGGCAGGTCCACACCTTCGGGGCCCACCCTGCTCGCGCGACTTCCTTAAAAGCGACGTTGTCATCGAATCCGGCCGGAAACCTGCGGCCGCGGCCCGGGGTCGACGGCGCGGGAAACCGCGTGTCCGGGGGGTGTGCACACGGCAGCTCCGTGAACTAGCCTGGACTCCGCCAAGGCTACGGCGGTTTCCCGCCGATCGCAGCTGTCAGCGAAGCGCGGACGGGCCTGCGCTACAAGAGGCCGCGGCCGAATTTCGCAACGCGATCTAATCACTTAGCAGGCTGCAAGAAGCCGCAGCCTCGAAGTCAGAAATCAGAAAGTTGGAAATCAGAGGTCGGAAGTAGTCTGCGCCCGGAGTTGTGACGTGGCCCGGCGTAGGTTGCTGAGATCCAGCCTATTGCTGGAGATTCACCGTGACGCGGGTGACGCCATCCGCCCGCACGACAGTCTTCTCGCGCCGCTCACCTAGCTGAGGATGGCGAAACACGATGTCGTGCTCGCCGAGCGAGACCGAGAGGTTGCCGAGCGGCGTGTCGCCGACAGGGTTGCCATCAATCCACACGGTTGCCCAGGGCACGGCGTTGATGTTCATCGTGCCGTTTGGCAAGGTGACCGATAGCGACGTGATCTGGCCCGGCTTCACTTCGATCACTCTTCGCGCGCGATAACCGATTGCGCTGTTGACGAACTCGAATTCGTGGCGGCCTGCCGTGGCGACGATCGGACCATCTACGCTCGATCCGAGTACACGGTCGCCATCGAGCACGTGCAGTTCCACGGACGACGACAATCGGAACGCGCCTCGACGCTGGGCGGTGGCCGAAGCCCGTGCCAGGTCGGCCAGCCTGTCGTTCGTTTTTGCCGCCAGTTGCGCCGGCTCCGAGACTCCGGTCGTTTCGACGACTTTTTGATCGAGGTCCAGCGTCACCACGGGCGGCGGGAGAACCCGGATCGACTTGATCCGCGGGCCGACGTTCAGCTGCAGAGGTGTGACTCCGACGGGCTGGTCGTCGACCAGGACGTTCGCGCCGGGCTCCGGCGACTCAATCAAGACGGCCGCGGTGACCGGCGCGGGCGTCTCGGTTGCCGCGCGCGCATAGAGCAATCGTCCGATGATGACGGCTTCTCCAATCGCCAACAAGCCGACCAGGATAGCCGCGGTGGGCATGGCGCTTCCGATATAACGCTGAACGAAAGCCACGGCATCCCTCACTAGCTGAAATCGGGTTTCTGAATTGCCGGACGAGTCGGCCGTGGCGACCGGGGACTGTGCCGGGCTCTTGTCGGCTCTCGGAGCGACGAAGCGAGGGCTCCGGCCTCCCCGTCGTCCTCGTCCGTCTTCCTGCGTGTCGGCTCCGTTCGACGGGGATTGAAGACTCGACGCCGGGGAGCCGAAGAAATCGTCGGCGCGCGGTGGTTCCTCGGGCAACTCCGACAGCGCGTCGTTGGCGTCTTTCGCGGCGTCGAACGGGCGGTCATCGAGCCACAACGCGCGTTCCAGCCAATGTCGAAGCGGCTGAAAGATCACGAGCGACTGCCAGCTGCTCTTTTCCGCGATCTCGTTGAGCAGTTCGACGACCTTGTGCGGATACTCGTCGGGCCGGATACGGCGGCCCGCCATCAACGACAAGGCGACGAGGGCCAGTTGCGCGACGTCGTGTCGGCGATCGAGTGTCGGGGGCATCCGAAACGTCAGGATGCCGAAATCCGTCCAGAGCTCGGCCGCCGACAGACCAAGACTCTCGATAGCCGATCCGATCATATGCTCGCGAATCATCAGCTGTCCGTCGCCGGTTATGACGATCCGGTCGGCGTCCAGCGCTCCGTGCGAGATGCCGGGCGCATGCTCTTGAAGCGCGGCGAGCGCCGGCACCAACATGCGGATCAGTCGCGCGGCGAACACCGGGCTGCAGGGTTTCTTCAACGCCTCTGTGAGCCGCGCGCCCGGCGCGTACGTCGAGGCGACAGCCAACCCATCCTCGCGGCCAAGCTGCTTGATTTGACGGACCTGGGGAAAGATTGAGTGGCGAAACGTGCTCAATTGCTCTATTCGCTCGCGCAGCGCCGCCTCGAACCTCGGGTCGGACGCGAGCGCCGGCCTGAACCGGAGGATCTCCCACGATGGTGCGCTCGTGTTGTCGAACATCAGCAAACGGTCGCCCAGCCTGTCTGAATGTCCTTGCACGTACCAGGTTGCGAGCTGTTGTTCGCCCTCGACGATCGGGCGGAACTGGTCGACGATGAGATCGTGAGCCATGCTCATGGCGTCAGCATCCTCATGTAACGGTCGGCTAATCGAGGGCCGTTCAATTCTTTGCGGGAGACAGGTACATTGTGCACAAACCGACGGGCGAGTACAAGAGCTAGAGCGCCTTTCGTTTTCGTGTAGCGTTCGTACATCTCGCATCGGCCGTGCGCCACCCGGGCGGACGCGAACCGCGGTCCTTCGGTCCGTACGCTCTCGCTGCCGCGGCGATCAAGGGGTTCTCCCTGCGACATCCGTCTCGCGCCAACACCGTTGGGGTTGTTCTCACCGGCCGGATCACGGGGCCGGAGATCGCCGCGAGGAGGACCTGCGCACCGCGGTTGCGCCACCCTGCCCGGCCGCGCCGCACGGGTGGCCACGGCCGACGCCCGCCGCACGCATGCGCGACAGGCCGCGGTGGTGTCGGCCGCCCGCCGCCGTCGGAGCACGCCGACATCATGAATGCCGGAAGGCGCGGGAGGCGCTGGTTCCGCGTCGACTCTGGACCGCGTGATCCGTGCCTTGGGGATCAGCTGTGCCGGTGCATGCCACGCACGCGACCGTCGCGGAAGCTAGCCGTAGTCGACGCGCGGGCGGGAGAGTGCGCAAGCCGAGCGCGGCTTCCCGGCGTGCGGACTCCCCACCATTTGTCAAGCTCCCGCTAGGGCGGTCACGGGTGAATGTTGATTCCATGCTGAATCGAAGAGCTGGCCGCGCGTGAGGAGCGCACAGAGCACTCGGAGGAGCCGATCGGCCACGCTGCGGAGGGCTCGCCCATGGCTATGCCCGCGCGCGCGCAGGGTCGCGTAGTACGCGCGACTGGCCGGATCCCGCTGCATCCCGACGCGTGCCCAATGATACGCGGCCTCGCGCAACCGATGATTGCAGGCATAGCGCATCACGACGGTGCGGCGCCGTCCGCTCTGTTTGGTGACCGGGGCGACCCCCATCCAGGTGCGCAGCACGTGATACGCTCGATCGACCAGTAGCTGCGAGGCCTCAGCGAGCATCCTGGCGGCAACGCGCGTCCCGATCCCTGGTATGGAGCGGACGATGGCCACATCAGAATGCTCGCGCTGGTTCCCCGCCGGACCTTCCTCCGCTTCGAGCGCGTCAAGCAACCGCTCAAGGTGCCGCTCGGCGTCGCGGCGCTGTGCGGCGATCAATGCGATGCGCGGCAGCACGAGCTGGATGTGCGCGGCGACGGCCTCTACGACGCCGGGCGCCGTGTAGACGCTCGGTTGCTGCAACACCTCACGCACCTGCACCGCCTCGAGTCGACGGATGCGATGACCGCGGAGCAGTCGTTCCACCCGGCGCAGCGACAGCCGCTGTTGATGCGCGGGCGTGGGGGCGTCCTGCAGCAGCGCCCAGAACCACGGCTCGTCGGCGGCTGGACACAGCGCCAGCAGGCCCGGCGCCATGCGATAGACCAGGTCACGGAGCTGATTCGTGAGCCGCATCAGCTCGACGCCCAGGTCCTCATCGACCCGCGACCACTCGCGCAATTGAATGACCCGCGGGTGATCGAGACGCACCGACCGAAAGGCCTGCGGGTCGGTCCGCAACGAATCGCCGATCACCAGGGCGTCGCGACTGTCGTCCTTGGCCCCTGCCGGCGTGAAGCGGTCCCGAAACCGGTCCACTTGCTTCGGGCTAATCGCATAGACTGCGAACCCGCGCTCGACGAGCACCTCAACCAGCGCCCCGCGGGGCACTTCGATCCCGATCGCCACCGTCGTCGGATCCCTGCCGGCACGCTCCAGCAGGGCTTCCACAAAGGCCTGCAAGGCCGGCGCGGCGTGTTGCACGTGCTGCCGCTGGATGATCCGGCCTTCGCGATCGAGAATGCATACTTCGTGCGCCTGCGATGCCCAATCAATTCCGACAAACCACTGAGCCGTCAGCAATGTTCGCTCCTCTCCTTGACACTCGACTTCACGTGGCGTCGCATCACTCCTGTACTGGCGCTCAATGGCGCGACTCCCCACAAGATGGACTCCACGGACTATCTCGCCGGGGCGCATGTCCGCACGAGGCGCTCCTGCGCAGAGTCGGCCTTGGCACTCCCGACGAGATAGCCGAGCTCGTTGATACACTCACGCGAAACGTCCCATCCCGGCTGTGGAAGCTGCCGGAGCTGCGGACGCACAGAACGCGTCCGCAGCTCCTTGGAAAACGCACGAAACGCGTTTTCCACAGCTACCACAAGCCTTTCCGAAACGCGTTCTTTGAGATCGAGAATGGTACAGGAGTTCGGTGGCAGGCGGCCGGCACCACGGCGGCCGGTCACCGCAAGTGCGAGAAGACGTCGCCGAGCGCACCGGCAGCTGCGGCCCCGGACCCGCTCCGCCTTTGTGAAAACCGCCGTAGTGGTGGGTCGTGAGGTCTTCGATGAACCACGTGCCCGTCGGGATGGCTCGCGGGCTGGCGAGTAGCCACCGAAAGAGCTATCGACTGCGCCGAACTCGATCGACTAGAGGAGGGCCGCGGCGTGTGCGCGCGCCGCTTGGACGACGGAACCTTCGAGGCCGGATTCCGGCGAGCAAGATGTGACGCCGATTGCCGGCCGGATACGAATGCCGGCGCTCTCGTCCGCTTCGAAGAGCTGCCTTATCCGTGCGCATACAACCCCGGCTTGGCTCGGCGAAGCGTCGCAGAGCAGCAGCGCAATCTCGGAATCGCTGAGGATCCCCGCAAAATCATACGCCCGCGTTTGGGTTCTGATCTTGCCCAGCCAGGCCTGCATGAGACCGGGACGCAGCATCTTGGCGTCGACAGAGATGACGACGACCAGGGCCTGGCGGCCATCGTGGACCGCGTCGGCGGCGAGCTGTTCCAGCAAGGCGTCGACCGGTCGAACCCGGCGGCGCCGCTCGCTCAGGTTCGATCGCCGAAGGGCCATCTGCAACCAGGGATGCACGGCCGCGAGACCGGCCCGGACGATCTCCCGCTCGAACGCCGCGAACGGCGTCGACTCCCGGGTGATCACCGCTCTCGAGACGCTGCCAGCGTCCGAGAATGTCGCCAACAGTCGATCGGGTGGCGAAGGACGTTCGAGCGCCATGAAAAGGTCGGTGTTGCCAACGGCCAGCGCTTGCCGGCCGCCGGCCGTGACGACAAGCCCGGCTTCATAACCGCCGACGGCGGCCGTCAGTTCCATCAGGGCCGCCTCCGCCGCGCCCTCGATTTGGTCGTCCAAGGGCTGCTGCCGCGTCACCGCGGCGACCAGGCGATTCGTGGTGGCCCTGATTACGTCGTTCAGCGACTCCCGCAGCATGTCGGAGTACAGCGTCAGGCGGACCTGTTCGGCGCCATCGATCGTGCCCGAGAAGACGAGCAGCCAGGTCACATCGCCGCCCGTGAACACGCGCTGGACGAGCATTTCGCCGGCCTCGGACGCCAATCCGAGCCGGTCGATCTCGTCGCGCGACAGACGGACCATCCGGCTGTCCCCTGGAACCAAGGCCTCATCGAGCTCGGCCGGAATCGATGTGGCCAGTGTGCCCATGGGTGATACGTATTGAAAGAATCCGCCATTCGCACCCGCGGCGTACCCACGGACGCGAACGTCATCCCACACGCCCAGCGCCTCGACAAACGCGCCGACGACGTTGCGGACCGAACCACGCGCCAACGCCTCATTCAGGATGCGTTGGAGGGATGCCATCCGATACGGTTCGATGCCGATGCCGTTGGGCGGGCCCGCCACAGTCGCTTCGATCGCGCCGGTGAGCCAGGAGCCGATCAATTCGAGGTCCTGGCGGCATTCGGCGGCGGACTCGACGCTGGCCAGCTCTCGCGCCAGCACGAGGACACCTGTCGGCGCCAGACCGAAGCACACCGCTTCGAATGCGTCCAGCGAGACCGGTTGCGGGATCTTCGAGTGCATGGCGGCCGAAATCGCCGAGACGAGCACCGGGTCCGTCGACAGCATCCGGCGCATCGCAGCAGCGGCAGACGTGGTTCCCGCCGGAAATACAGGCGCGTGCCGGCCGTCTACCACCTCGATGACCACGTTCAGTCGGCGTGGCAGGTCGAAGAGCCACCCCCACGACTGTTGGTTGACGGCGCCTTCGAGATCGAACGGCAGCACGCCAGAAGGATACCAGCGCATCGGCTGCTTGACGAGCACGATCCTCTCTGCTGCCGGCTGCTGCTCGTGGTATGACTGAGATGATGCCTGGCCGCCGGACGAAGGAGTGGTGTGCATGACGCGGTTTCTCAAATCCGGAACGCTCGCCGTTTGTGTCCTGGCGATGCTTGGCGCCGCTGGGCAGCAGCCGATTTTCCGCGGCTCGGGCGACGTCGTTCGTGTCTTTGTCACCGTGATGGATCGAAGCGGGCGGCTCGTCACGACGCTCACGCAGGCCGACTTCGAAGTGCGCGACGAAGGCAAGCCGCAGCCGATCACGCAGTTCGACAACACCCCCAGGCCCATCCGTCTCATCGTCATGCTGGATGTCTCGGGCAGCATGGAAGGCAACCTGCCCTTGCTGCGTGCCGCCACGGCGCTGCTTGTCGCGAGGCTCCGCGCGGACGACTCCATGCGCGTCGGCTCGTTTGGACACGAGGTCACGATCAGTCCATCGTTCACCCATGATCCCGGCCAGCTCAATGCGGCGATTCCGAGCTTCATCGCGCCCGATGCGCCGACGCCGCTCTGGCGGGCGGTCGACCAGGCGTTGGGTGCGTTTGGAGAGGTGACCGACCAGCGTCCCGTCATCCTCGTGTTGAGCGATGGAAAGGACAGTGGTCTGCTGAGCTTTCGGGAACGTCCCATCAGTCAGGTGGACGTCATCGACCGTGCACGCCGCGAGGACGTGATGATCTACGGCATGGGCATGCGCAGCAGGAGCCGGCAGCCGAGGACCCCGGGCATCGGCCCGGGCGGCCTGCAGGCGATGATGCTGGCCGATATGCCCGACCCCGGCCTCGCGCGCGTTGCTGAAGAGACCGGCGGCGGTTACACGGAGATTCGCTTCGGCCAGGACCTCGGCGCCGCGTTCGAGCGCGTCGCGGACGAGCTGCACAGTCAATACCTGCTTGGGTTCGCGTTGCCCAAACGCGACGGAAAGACGCACGAGCTCAACGTGCGCGTCACCCGAGGAGAGATGAAGCCGCGCGCCCGCAAAAGCTACGTCGCGCCGAAGGAGTGATGTCCGGGCGCTGTTGATTCCAGTATGGCTAACAAGATACATACATATGAAGACGACCGTCGAGATTGCCGATGGTCTGCTCAACGAAGCCCGTCAGGCCGCTGCCCGCGAGGGCACGACCGATTCAGTTCCAGCGTTCGATCGCGCTGCTGGTCGGTCGGGTTTCAGCAACACGACTCGAGCTGGGGAAGTCATTCTCATGAAGCCGGTCATCTGCGCTGTAGTCATCGTTGGCCTTCTGGGTCCTTCAGCCATCGCCCAGCAGACCGTCGCGGGCGAATGGATGCTGACGGCCCAGGATCAGTTCGGGCCCAACGTCATGCGCCTGTCGTTGGCGGTCGCCGGTGAGAACCTTACGGGCACGCTCGGCGGCCGGAAGATCGACGGAACCGTCCGGGGAGCCGTTTTTGAGCTGAAGGCAGACAATGTCACCGTCAGGGGAACTCTGGAGGGCTCAGACCTCAAAGGCGAAACAGTATTTCCCGATCGCACGGTGAAGTGGGTTGCGGTGCGGATCCCTCCGAGACCATCGTCGCCGACGACACACGAGTTCGAGCCCTCCGAATTTCACTTGTATTTCTCCTCCAAAGCGCCGCCTGTCTTGCGCATCCATCCTGGCGATACGGTCCGTACGTGGAGCGTTGACGCCGGCGGACGCGACAAGCAGGGAAATCGACGCTCGGGCGGCGGCAATCCCCAGACCGGCCCGTTCTATGTCGAAGGGGCGCTTCCCAACGATACGCTCGTCGTGCGTCTCAACAAGGTGCGCACGAACCGCGACTGGGCGGCAAGCGGAAATTCCATCATGCGCAACGCCCTGGAGCCAGCGACTCTCGCCAACCTGAAATGGGATGCCAGCTTCAATAGTCGATGGACGTTGGATCCGGCCAGGAACGTCGCGTTCCTCGAGAAGCCAACCGATGCGATGAAGAAGCTGTCTATCCCCCTGCAGCCGATGCTGGGTTGCGTGGCCGTTGCGCCTCCCGGCGACTCGTCGGTGCGGACGACCGATTCGGGACGCTTCGGCGGGAACATGGACTACAACCAGATTCGCGAGGGAGCCACGATCTATCTGCCGGTCTACCACCCAGGCGCCCTCCTGTTTCTCGGCGACGGCCATGCCGCCCAGGGCGACGGTGAATTGACGGGTGATGCTCTCGAAACCTCCATGGATTTCGAATTCACCGTGGACGTGATGCCGGGCCAGAACTTCGGCCATCCACTGGCGGAGAATCCCGAGTTTCTGATCAGCATCGGCATCGGGGGCTCGCTCGACCAGGCGCTCCAGCAGGCGACCAGCGGGATGGTGCGCTGGCTCGAGCGCGACTACAAGCTCACCGCCAACGAAGCCGCCTTGCTTCTGGGCTTCGCCGTCAAGTACGACGTGGCGGACTTGGTCGGCACGCAGGTGAGCATCGCCGCCAAGCTGCCGAAATCCACGCTGGCTCAACTGACGAAGACAGAAGCGGAGCGGAAGTAGGAGTCAGCGAGCTATCCGGCCGCTCGATGTGGCACGGCCGCGCGCAATGAGATTCCCGGGCGCACGAGCGATTCCAAGAGCCGTTCGTGCACCGCGAGATCGAGCAGGTACACGACGGAGTCGTCCTCGGTAGACGTTGTGGCGAGCTGCTTGGCTTGCAAAGCCAGGCACAGCTGCCGCTCGCCGGATGTGAGCGCGGCGGCATCGACCTTTACGGTCCCCCGCAGTCCAGTGGTCAACTTGCTGATGAAGTTGCGGGCGAAGACCTGCTCGTCGAGCCCGTCCACCGCGGCCGCAGCTGCAATCCAGCGCTGTTCGGCGGTGCCGAAGAAGTGCGGCCCCGAGGCGAACGCGAGGAGGAAGACGATGACGTCGATGAACGCCGCCAACGAGAGCGCGAACACGTGGCGGCTGTTGGGAGTGGTGAACAACTCCTCGAAGGCCAGTACCAGGTCTTCCTGGCTCGTCACCGTGCGATCGACGAAATCGACGTAGGCTGGCACCACAGGACGCGGAACGCTCCGTCCGTGCAGAGTTGTTACAACATCGTCCCACGGCAACGTGTCGGTGACCTCCCGGAACGCCCGCAATTGCTGCTCGCTCGAGTCGAGCGGCTTGGCCGACGCGCGAAACGCGGCTAGCGCGCGGTGTCCTTCCTGCATTCGCTCGAGGGATTGACGCGCCAGTTTTACATAGCGGTCGAAGGCCGTGTAACGCACGCCCTCCCCGGCGCCTTCCTTGTACGCAGCCGTGTAAGTCTGCGCCTCCCTTGCCACGGCTTGGCGTACCTGCTGAAGGTACGGGTCGGCATCTTCGGCACGAGAGACATGGCCGAGCGCTTTTTCAGCTGCGGTCAGCTCGTCCAGGGCGAGTACATGCTTCTGGCCTTCGGCGATCGCTTCAGCGAAGGTGTTCTCGGCCCTGCCGACCGCCTCGTTCAGGGTGTCGTACAAGCGGCGCTGCACTCGTGCCGGCCGTTCCTGAGAAGAGAACCATGTGTACAAGCTGACGTACGAAAACCCAACGGAGACCATTGCGGTGATGGTATAGACCGCAATCAGAAGCGGACGACGTTCCCGGGTGAAGCCGATGAGCCAGGCGACCAACACAAGCGCCGCCTGGATGCCAAGCGATGCCAGGAAGGAAAACCACACCGATAGATAGAGGGCCATGCCGCGGTAGGTCGTGTACCAGGAAACGATCGACAGCAGGCACGTCGAGAGAAACAGTCCGAGCACGATCGGCCGGGTCACCTGCCCCCTTGTGCCAGCGCCGGAGTCGGAAGCCACAAATGCCATATCCCCTCCTCAGTGCCCCGGATGATCGATAACCTCGCGAAAGCCTTGGCGAAGGCGGCAGATTGGTCGGACCTCCCCGCCCGCCGCCTGCGCGCCTGGGAGTGCGCGCCGACTGCCAGAATGAGGGCTCGCGAGACGGGTTGAGACGTGGTGCTGGTGAGATTAGACCGACGCCATGGCCAAACTGTTCCTGCCATCGGCGAAAAATGTGACGTGAGTTGACGTGTAGCGCAGGCCTTCAAGCCTGCTTCGCGCAGGCAGCCCTGAAGGGCTGCGCTACTTTAAGCCTGCTGCGGAATGGACGGAACGTAGCGCAGGCCTTTAGGCCTGCTTCGCGGCAGCCCTGAAGGGCTGCGCTACTTTAAGCCTGCTGCGGAATGGACGGAACGTAGCGCAGGCCTTTAGGCCTGCCCGGGCCCGCGTTCGCGGAGCTCATCGGCGCGGCGAGGGTCGGCTCGCGTTTTCGGCCGCCACCAGCCGAACGAAGTCCGGCAGCTCGTGCAGCGACACAATCCCGCCCGCCGGCTCGTGTGCCGTCAGTTTCATCGCTTCGTCCGGGTCGTTCATCATCAATATCCCGTTGACGCCGACCTGCTTCCCCGTCTGTAACCCGCCTGCGGCGTCGGTGATGAACAGCACCTGGTCGGGCTTGAACGGACACTCGGCGAGCGCTTTCTGCAGAGGTGCCTCTCTCACGCCGCCGGAGGAGTCACGAGTCCAGATGCGGGTAAAGAAACGAGTGAGGGAGGACTTCTCGAGAAAGCGAGTGACCGCCGCGGTGGACAGAGACGAAGCGACAATCGACTCAATGCCAAGAGCCTTCAGCTCCAGCAGCGCTGGCGCCACGTCCTCGTACGCGTGAGCCCGTTCGACAGCCTGGATTTCATAGCGCTCGACCAGCTCTAGCGCGTCCGCGGTCAGCGGCGCGCCTCTGTTGGCCATCAGGCCGACCACGTCCCAGTAGGTTTCGCTTCCCGATCTGCCGGAGTCCGGCGTCCGACCGAAGACCCGCTCCGCAATCGCATTGAACTCCTCCGGCCCGAACTCTGCGAGGCAGCCGACCGGCTCGAACAGGATGGCCTCGATGGGATTCATCAGTCCAAAGCCCTGAAAACGCCTCCGTCAACCGCGGGGCACGCAGAGATCGCCGAGAATTCCAAGGGATTCCGCCCTGTGAACTCGGCGGTTGAAGTCTTTCAGCCCCGTGGGCTTGGGCTATCGGGCGCACTCAGCTTTTCCAGCCCCGACGCCAGCAGGCCCTTGGCCATCTCGATCTTCATCGCGTTGTATTTCAGCGGCGCGGCATCCACGAGCGCACGCGGGAGGACTTCATTCGTCAGCGCGGCGCCGAGCGCTTTCCCCTTCAGAAAGGTCTCGACCGCCTTTTCCCGGAGCGGCTTCCCAGCGATTCCGCCGAATACGACCCGGGCGTCATCGATGATGTTGTTCCGAACCTGGAGATTCAACCCGAGGGACGCCATTGCAAAGTCCCACACGCCTCGCGGTCTGAGCTTCTCGAACGATGTTCTGGCTCCGGGCTTGGGCGGCGGGATCGCGACCTCGGTGAGAATCTCGTTCGACCGGACGACGTGCGACTGGATTCTGCCGTCGACCATCATGTCGCCAGGCACGAGCTGTTCGACCGTCAGCTCCCTGATCCCGGACGGCGTCGCCAGCTTCACAGTCGCGTCGAAGGGGATGAGAGCGGTCGCGGCATCACCGGGATACACGGCATAGCACAAGCGCCCGCCCATCGCCGAGTGGTAGTAGCTGTTGTCGCCGATCGCGCCGTAGCAGAGGTAGCCGCCGTTTCGCCAGCAGGAATAGCCGCCGCGCAGGTACTGGCACCACACTTCCTGCAAGAGATCGCCGCCAAGAGTTGACGCGTTGCGCAGCTCGGGCGACGAAATCATCCCGATGGCATGCACCAGCATCGGATACTTCTTCGCCAGGAGCTCCGACTCGACCATCTCCGACAGCTTGGTCAATGCGCCAATCTGAACGCCGCCCTGCGCGTCTTCTTTGATATATCGGAGGTTGTCGATCTTCTTGATGTCGACCAGGTAGCTCGGGGCCTGGGACAAGCCGTTCTTGAGCCTGATTAGAAGGTCCGTGCCGCCGGCATAGACGCCGGCCTCGGTGCCATGACGGGAGAGCAGCTGGATCGCCTGCTCGATCGTGGTTGGCCGATAGACGGAGATCTTCTTCATGCCGCGCCTTTTTACTTACTTTTCCACTTTCCACTTTCAAGTTTTAAGTTTGAGTCCCGCCATGATCTTGTCCCGCGTAATCGGATGTTCCCGTATCCGCACGCCACAAGCGTTGTAGATCGCGTTGGCGAGCGCGCCGGGGACCGCGCCGATGCTCGTCTCGCTGAAGCTCTTGATGCCGTAGAACCAGCGCGGCTCCAGGCTGTCGATGTACACCTGGGTCTGTTTCGGGATGTCCATGATCGTCGGCAGCCGATACGAGAGGTAGCCGACGCTGTAGTGGCGCGTGCCGGGGAATTCCCGGTCCCACGGGATCGGATCGGTCGCGATCTGCGTGCTCTCGACGAGCGAGCCGACCATGTCGGCTTCGGCGACGAGCGGATTGACGACCAGCCCCGTGTCGTGCACGTAGGTGGCTCGCAAGGAGTGCCAGTCGCCGGTCCATGTATCCACTTCCACTTCGACGAAGCAGGCGCCGACACCTTTATTCGATCCGCCTCGCTCACCGCCGGCGACGCCACGGCCGACCATCCGAATCGAACCGCCGTTGGCCCGCGCCAGGGCGGCAAACGTCGTGCGCTGTTGGACGTTCGCAGCCGAGTAGATGCGACCGTCCTCCATCCGGAGCTGCGCGACGTCGACCTTCAACAGACGGGATGCTCGCTCGAAGAGATCTTTCCTGAGCTTGTCGGCGGCGCTGCAGGTCGCCGCACCTTGCAGCGTGATGGTTCTCCCGCCAAACCATTCGTCGCTGGACGGTGCGATGTCGGTGTCGCCCCACTTGACGCGAATCCGATCTCGACTCGTGAAGCCAAGCATCTCGGCGACGAGATGCGCCAGCGCAGTCGCGGCGTTCGATCCGCTGTCTGGCAGCGCGATCTTCATGGTCACGCGGCCGTTTGACGTGACCTCGAGCTCGGTGCCGAAGACGGCCGCGTCCTTGGCCGCCGCGAGCGCGGCGAATGCCGGTTCCCCTTCGTGGTAGCCCATCAACCCGCCGTGGTGTTGCGTCATTCCCACCCCGAAGCCTCGTTTGAAGCGCCCGGGCGATGCGCTCGGCTTCGCGCTTCTCTTGTCCCATCCGAAGACTTTGGCGCCTTCGTTCAGCACTTCCACCGACGGGAACGAGTCGTACGGGTAGCGGTCGTCGCCGGGCTTGGGCCGCGTGATGTGCATCAGGCGGAATGCGACCGGATCGAGCCCGACGGTCTCCGCCATTTCGTCCATCATCGCTTCCCACGACCACTTGGTTTCCTGCTGGATGTAACTGCGCGACGGTCCGGGACGCGGCGCGTTCGTCTTGTACGCGCACCAGAGCGAGCGCCAGTTGGGGACGAGCGACGTGTAGAGCTCCAGCTGGTTGGTGGCATTCCCGGGACCCGACGCGTGATAGCCGGACTCTGAATCGCCGACGCTCAGGTGGATTTCGTGCGTCAGCGCGACGATGCGGCCGTCCCTCTTTGCACCGATTTTGAATCTGGTGAGTGTCTCGGGCTTGATCAGGAGTTGGGCCAGCTCCTGGTCTTTCGGCAGCATCACTTTCACCGGTCGGCCGGTGACTTTTGCCAGATGAGCGATGAGCGGGTAAAAGCGCTCGGCGGCAAGCCGCGCTGCTCCGAACGTCGATCCGTTCCATTTGTTGATGAATCGGATCTTGGTGGGATCGATGCCGAGCGCCGTCGCCAGCGCCGTCCGCACCGGGTAGATTCCCTGACCCATCCCCCAGAACGTCAGCTTGTCGCCGTCCCACCTGGCGACGCTTCCGCTTGGCTGCATGGGGACGGAAACGGCACCCGCAAAGTGATACTCGAACTCCTTGACGATATCTGCGTCAGCGAACCCCTTCTCGACGTCGCCGGTCTGCGCTCCCCACGTGGCATTCGGAAATTCTCGAGGGGCGTTCGCCGGACGAATCAGGTTTCCTTTTCCGCCGCGAAGGTCCGGCGCTCCCGGCGCCATCACCTCTTTCAGCGTCGACACGAACGGCAGGACCTCGTAGTCGACCTTGATCATCTGCAGCGCATCGTCTGCCTGATTCTCCGTGTCGGCGACGACGATGGCGACGACCTCGCCCTGGAGGTTCAGCTCCTGCGGAAGCGGGTCGGGCACGGCGCGGAAGGTCGTCGGGTCGTTGCCTCCCAACCGCGGCGCATTCTGGTGCGTCAGCACATGCGCGACGCCCGGCATCTTCTCGGCCGCCGAGGTGTCGATGCTTCTGATGCGAGCGTGTGGATGGGGGGACGTGAGGAATCTCGCGTGCAGCAGATCTGGAAACCACACGCGGCTCGCGTACTCGGCCGTGCCGGTGAACCGCGGGATCGAGACCTCCGGAAGGGCCGGCATCGACTTGCCGATGACGTTGAGGTTTTCGGGAGGATAGCCCTGCCACTTCTTCGTGACCGTCCCGCGCGCCCCTTCGACGAGCTCGCTGCCGGGCGCGTGGCCTCCGTGCGTCGAGTAGTCCCGAACCATGGGCTGCTTGATGTGGACGATGGACTCGGGCGCCGCGACGATCTGTTTTTGCTCTCCTCGAAGCACCGCCGCCGAATCGAGGACGGTGCGGACGATTGCGGGATACGCCGAGCACCTGCAGATGTGGCCCGCCAGGGCAGCCTTCACCTCGTCCTCGGAAGGATTGGCGTTCTTGTCCAGCAGACCCTTCGCGGTGACGACCCAACCCGCGGTGCAGAAGCCGCAATCGGCCGCGACGTGCGTGTGACCGATCCGCTGCAGCGGGTGCAGGTTGCTGGCTGTGCCTACCCCTTCGATCGTCAGAATCCTCTTCCCGGCGGCTTCCATCGCCAGTGTGTGACAGGAATAGAGCGGGACGCCATTCACGAGGACGCTGCACGCCCCACAACTGGCTTTGTTGCAGCTTCGGTTGGTTCCCGTCAGGCCGAGCTGCACGGCGAGGACTTCCCAGAGCGTCGTCCGCGCTTCGTATTCCGCGGCGACGGACTTGCCGTTGATCAGGAACGCCGCCTTCTCGAGGGTGATGGCCGGCGGAAGCGACAAGGGGAGTCTGAGAGCCGCTTGAGTAAGAGCGGCCGCGCGCTTCGGCGACCCGATGCCGATAGCCGTCAGGGCGATGCCGTGTCCGGCCGCCTTGAGGAAATGTCTGCGCGAAAACTTCATCGCGGAAGCCTTGTTGGCGGCCTCATGGTAGCGCAGGCCCTCAAGCCTGCCGAACGACCGCCTGGCAGCCCTAAAGGGCTGCGCTACGTTGTCACCAACTTACTGCGTGCTCTCGTAGCGCAGGCCTTCAGGCCTGCCGGCGCGTCGCAGCGGTGGCATCCTGTCACAACACACAGCGGTTTTCCATCACAACACAAGCGGGTTTCCACCAGGAGGCTGGCGACCCGTACCCTGATCTAAGGGATCCATGTGCAACAGCCGATACGCTATGATTTTCGTTTGGCGCTTATCGGCCGCATGCGATGACAAGCTCAACTCTTTACTCCTGCCTGGCTTTCACTGTCTTGATCGGGGTGGTGTCGTCCGGCTGCTCGAACGGCGAGAAGGCCCAGGCCACCGGCGCCGATGAAAAGGCGCGGTCGATCAAGGTAGAGCCGGTCAAGGAAGAGGCCATTCACCGAACCGTTGACGTCGTCGGCACGTTGGCCGCCGAGGACCAGGTGACGATTTCCGCCGAAGCCTCTGGCAGCGTCAGTCGCATCCTGGCCGACCTCGGCGACCGGGTGGTGGCTGGCCAGGTTCTCGTGGAGCTCGATCGCGAAAAGCTCCAATACAACGCCGACGAGCAAAAAGCCGCGCTGGATCGGGCGCTGGCCACGTACGGCGCCACCAGCCCGGATCGTCTTCCGGCCATTGAACAGACGCCAGACGTCGAGAGGGCCGCAGCAGAGCTCCTGCAAGCCAAGCAGTCGTTCGACCGGGCGACCGAACTGGACCGCCGGCAGCTCGTTTCCAAGCAGGTCCTCGACGACGCCGAAGCTGCGTATCGGACCAAGGAGGCGGCTCACGAGTCGGCCATGCAGAACGCCAAGAACCTCCGCGCCGACATCGCGGCCTCGGTCGCCCTGGCGAAATTGGCCGACCGCCAGTTGCGTGACGCGTCAATCCGTGCGCCGTTCAACGGCTACGTGGAGAAGCGGCTCGTCTCGCTCGGTCAGCTCGTGAACGTGCAGACGCCGGTGATGAGCGTGGTGCGCGTCGATCCTTTGAAGGTCATCGCCGAGATTCCTGAAGCGCTCGCGCCGTGGGTGAAGGTCGGGCAGCCGGTGACGTTGACCGTCGACGCGTATCCGAACAAGCCATTCACAGCAACGGTGTCGCGCATCAGCCCGTCAGTCACCACCCAAACGCGCTCGTTTCCGTTCGAGGCGCTCGTTCCCAATCCCGAGAATCTGCTGAAGCCTGGCAGCTTTGCGCGCGTCCACCTCGAGAGCAGCCGAGTGGACCAGGTGCGGACGGTGCCGTTTTCAGCCATCCAGTACCGATACGGCGTCAATCGCGTCTTCCTCGTCCAGGCTGGGCAGCTGGCGGCCCGGGAGGTGAAGCTCGGCGAGCGCGCCGGTGACCGGGTCGAGATCCTCAGCGGCATCGAGGCCGGTAACGAAGTCGCCATCACCGACGTCGACCAACTCACCGATGCGCAACGCGTCAGCGTGGTACCGACGGGAGAATAGCGGGACGGAGAACTGACGATGCTTTCAGAGCTGTGTGTCCGCCGGCCGGTGTTCGCCACGATGCTCGTGACGTCGCTGGTCGTGCTCGGACTCTTCTCGTTCCGCACGCTGGGCGTCAATCTCTTCCCCAAGGCGGATCCGGCGACCGTCAACGTGTCCTTGAGCCTGCCCGGCGCGAGCCCCGACGAGATGGCCAGTTCGGTCGTGGAACCGATCGAAGAAGCGGTCAGCAGCATCTCCGGGATCGACGAGCTGACGTCGGGGCGCATTACCGAAGGCAGTGCGAACCTCACGGTCAAGTTCGTCCTCGAGCGCGACATCAACGACGCCGTCAACGACGTCCGGGAAAAAGTGGCGAGCGCTTTGGGCCGCGTGCCTCCCGAGCTGCTCACCCCCGTAATCACCAAGGTCGATCCGGATTCAGATCCGGTGATGACCATCCTGGTTTCGTCGGACGCGATGAGCCTGCGGACGCTGACCGAGATCGCCGACAAGCAGGTGAAGCGGGCCATCCAGACGGTCAACGGTGTCGGTCAGGTGGAGATCGGTGGCGGGCGGGCGCGCGAAGTTCACATCGTCGTCGACATCGAGAAACTGAACTCCTACGGCCTGTCGATTCAACAGGTCCGCGACGCCGTCGTCGGCGAGAACGTGGAGATCCCGGGCGGCACCGTCGAGCAGGGCAAGTCCGAGCTGCTGCTGCGGACGCTCGGCCGCATCGATGCGACGGAACAGTTCAACAACATCGTCATCGCCACCAGCAACGGCACGCCGATTCGTGTCTCGGACATCGGTTACGCGGACGACGGCTTCGAGCGGCCCAAGAGCGCAGCGTGGTTGAACAACACACCCGCGGTCAGTCTGGAGATCGTGCGCGCGACCGGCGAGAACACGGTCGCCGTCATCGAGGGCATCAAGAAGAAGCTGGAGTCGGTGCAAAAGGCCCTCCCGTCCTCGGTGAAGATCACCATCACGCGCGACGACTCGACGTTCATCTATGCCTCGGTCAAGTCGCTCGAAGAGCATCTCATCTGGGGGAGCCTGTTCGCTGCGGTCGTCGTGATGTTCTTCATTCGCAACATCCGTGCGGTCATCATCGCGGCCCTGGCCATTCCGGCGTCGATCATCGCCACGTTCACGCTGATGCGCGGCATGGATTTCACGTTGAACAACATGACGCTGCTCGGCCTCACCCTCGCCGTCGGCATCGTCATCGACGATGCGATCGTCGTGCTCGAAAACATCTTCCGCTACATCGAGGAAAAGAAGTGCACGCCGTTCGAAGCGGCCATCCAGGGGACGCGCGAGGTGACACTCGCCGTCATGGCCACGACGCTGTCGCTGGTCGTGATTTTCCTGCCGATTGCGTTCATGACCGGCTATGCCCGCCGCTACATCAATCCCTTCGGCTGGACGATGGCCTTTTCGATCCTGGTGTCGATGCTGGTCAGCTTCACGTTGACCCCGATGCTCAGCTCGCGATTCCTGAAGGTGGCCGACGCCGACAGCGATCGCAAGACGAAGCAATCGCGCTTCTTTCATTGGCTGGATGAGTGGTACACGGGATGGGTCAACTGGTCGCTCGATCATCCCGGGGTCATTGTGTGGGTTTCGGCGGCCGTGTTCCTCATGACCTTTCCGTTGAACAGCATGGTTGGTCGCACGTTCGTGCCTGACGAGGACATGGGCGAGTGGACGATCCACATGGACGCTCCAGAAGGCACGTCGCTCGAAGGCACGAGTGAAATGGCCAAGCAGCTCGTGAAGGAGCTGGGCGACATCGAGGGCGTGCAGAACATCGAGCCGTCGGTCACGCAGCTGACGACGCACCTTCATTTGATCGTGCATACGGAACCGTTCGGAACCCGCAAGGCGACGCAGGATGAGATGATCGCGGAGATGCGCCGTCGACTCAGGGCGCACCCGTCCTACCGTCCGAGCTTCGCAATCAGGAGCCCGCTCGGTGGCGGCGAAGGGGGCGGGGGATTTCCAATCAACGCGAAGCTTCTCGGGCCCGATCTCGGCCGCTTGTCCGACTACGCCTTGAAGGCTCATGCGGCCGCTCAACGCCTGCCCAGCCTCGTCGATCCAAAGCTGTCACTGAGCATCTCCAATCCCGAGATCCACGTTGCGGTCGATCGGAAGAAAGCCGCCGACCTTGGCGTCCGGATGTCGACCGTCGGCAGCGTGCTCCGGCTTGCCGTGGCCGGCGACGATGAGATCTCGACGTATCGAGAAGGGAGAGAGCAATATCCGGTGAAAATCCGGGTGCTCGAGCAGCAGCGCCGCGATATCGCGACGATCGGCCAGATTACCGTGCCTTCGGCCAACGGCACGCCGGTTCGTATCGACAACCTCGCACGGATCGAACGCGGGCTCGGTCCCAGCCAGCTCCAGCGAGCGAACCGCCAGTTTTCTGTCGGCATCGTGTCCGACATCGCGCCCGGTTACGCGCTCGATGAGGCGTCGAACGACGTCCGAAAGCTGATGGCCGATCTGAACCTGCCGCCGGACATGACCTACACGCTCACCGGCCAGACGAGGATCCTCGACGAAACGACGCGCAACCTGATCATGGCGATTTCGTTGGCGCTGATCTTCGTCTACATGGTTCTTGCCGCCCAGTTCGAAAGCTTCATTCAGCCGATCGTCATCATGCTGGCGCTGCCGCTGGCGATGCCGTTCGCGCTCCTGACGCTCTGGGCGACCAACCGCACGCTGAACCTGTGGAGTGCGCTCGGCGTGCTCCTGCTCCTCGGGATCGTCAAGAAGAACTCCATTCTGCAGGTCGACTATGCCAACGTGCTGCGCGCCCAGGGCGTGCCGCTGCGCGAGGCGGTCGTGGAAGCGTGCCGGACGCGACTCCGGCCGATCTTGATGACGACGTCGGCGATTGTCGCCGGGTTGATTCCAACCGCGCTCGGGTTGGGCATCGGCGGCCAGGGCCGGGCCGCGATTGCGGTGACGATTATCGGCGGCCAGTCGCTGTGCCTGTTTCTGACCCTGCTGCTGGTGCCGGTGGCCTACATCAAGCTCGATGCACTCGAACAGTCACTGGTGAACCGGCAGTTCAAGTCGTGGATGAGTCAACTGAGGCCGGCCGCGATTGGCAGACGTTTCTTCTCGCCTCAGGAGCCGGTCGGCAAGCTGTAAACCCGTGCGCGCGCAGCCCACTTGTCTCTCGCTTTTCACCTGCAGCCTGATGTTCTCAGGTGCGCTTGCCGCGCAGGCTCCCGCGGACCCGTTTCAGCCGGTCGCGACGATGAAGCAGCTGATGCTGGAGATCGTCCATCCCGCCGCCAACGACATTCTGCTCATCGTGAACCGGGGTGGTCCAGGTGACGAGCGCGAGTGGGCCGCCGTCAGGCGAAGCGCCATGACGCTTGCGGAGTCGGGAAACCTGCTCATCATGCGCAACCGCGCCACCGCATGGGGCAACGACGCCAGGAAGCTGATCGACGTCGGGTCGGCTGCCTATCAGGCGGCGCAGTCGAAGGACGTGAAAACGCTGGCCGCTCTCCTCGAACCGCTCGACGCGTCCTGCACCAGCTGTCACAAGCAGTTCAGGCCTTCGGTGTTTCCTCCAGCCCGTTAGTTCGACTTCGTCAGATCTCGTTGATCGGCCGGAAGCCTGTGGACGCGGCCCGTGGGAGCGGCGCGACGCAGGCGATAGACGGGAAACCGCATGGCAGGGCCGAGTCCAGGCCAGCTCACGGAGCTGGCCGGTCTGTACACACCCCCCGGACATGCGGTTTCCCGCGCCGTCGACCCCGGGGCGCGGCCGCAGGTTTCCGGCCGAAACTCGATGATCTGACAAAGTCGAATTAGTGTCGGTGCACAAAGTCAAGGTGTCACAGCGCTCGAATCCGCACGTTCCTGAACTTCACGACGCCGGCGCCATATTGCAGCGCAATCGCGCCACGCGCGAACTTCGTGTCCTCGGCCTCGCGCACCGTCGTCACGCCGTTCAGCGCCACGGTGAACTTCGACCCTTTCGCGGTGATCTCGAGCGTGTTCCACTTGCCGCCGGCGTCCACCTGCACCAGCGGCTTGGCGACGTTCACGATGGCGCCGGTCCGGTAGCTCGGATCCGGCCGCTTGTCGAAGACGTTCACTTCATACGCGTTCGCCGCGGTAATCGTCTTCGGATCCGAGCAGCGGATGAACACGCCGCTGTTGGCATCGTCGCTGACCCAGATGTCGACGGACATTTGAAAGTCGCCGTACGCCATCGGCGTGACCAGGAAGCCGCCCATGCCCTTGTCGGCCTGGACCTCGTCGCCCATGACGGTCCAATTGGCCTCGCCGACCATGGTCCAGGCCTTCAAGTCGAAAGGCGCGCCCTGCTGGGCAGAGACGCCGCCGAGTCCCGAGAGGATGAGTGTGCAGGTGAGTACGGCGCGTGTCATGACATCTCCTTTGCAGACGGAGAAGCCTAGCGCCGTACGGGCCGCAACACAAAGCCCTAAGATCGACTGCGCGCTGAGCGACGCTCCGCACGCCACGGACGGTCAGTCGAAACCGATCGTAGCCAGTAGCTGCACGAACCGTGAATCACTGCGGAGCGGGTCGAAGCGGGGATCCGTCTTTGCCCACACGAGCCACACGTCGTGCTGATCGACTGCGCGCTCCAGCCACATGAACGCGTCGGCTACATCGTTCAGGCCGGCGGAGATGATTGCCAGCCAATAGGGGGCGACATACCGTTCGGTCGCAAGCTCTTCAAGACGCCGGACCGCCGCCAAAGCTTCCAGCCGATGCGCCATGACAGCGAACGTATGCGCCTCGGACGCGACAATGGCTGGGTTTGGAGATGCGGCCGCAGCCGCGCGAAAGGCATCGATGGCCTCTTGGTGGCGACCGAGCTGTTCGTTGGCCAGGCCAAGCGAAAAATGCGCGGCCGGAAAACCAGGCTGGGTATCGAGTGCGTCGATTGACTGGATGCGAGCGGTTTCGAAATCGCGGGCCATGTAGGCGTGCCACGCCCGCTCGGTAGTGATAATCGGCGACACAGGATCGAGCTCCGCGGCCCGACGCATCGCCACCTGTGACTCTTCCGAGCGTCCTTGAGCCGCCAGGTGCGCGGCGTACCATCGATAGGCGGCGATGAAATTTGGATTGAGCTCCAGTGCACGGCGATAGGCATCCTCGGCCTTCGCCCAATCCCAGTCGTGGATTTTCGCGATGCTTGCCAGCGATGCGTGCGCCTCCGCGAGCCCGTCGTCCAACGTGAGCGCCGCGATCGCGGCCGCCTTGGCTCGCGGCATCACCTGGTTCGCCGGCTGATGGCTCAGAAAGGCGAGCAGCGTGTACGCGTCCGCCAGGCCGGCGTACGCGAGCGCGAACCGCTCATCCATTCCGATCGCGCGTTCGAAGTGTTCGACGGCACGGTGGATCCCGGTCTCGCTCATCTGATTCAGGAAGTGCCGCGCCTTCAAATAGTGGCGACGGGCATCCGCGTTGAGCGTCTCACGCTTCTTCAGACGGAAGCTCTCCGCGTCGGAAAGGCTCAAACCCAGCTGACCGACGATGGCCGCCGCCAGGGCCTCATCAATCTCACCCGCGGTAGCGGTTACGGCCCTGTAGGTGTGGCTCCATAGCTGCCAACCGCCCGCGACATCGACGAGCTCGGCATGAACCGACAACTCCTCGGCACGAAAAGTCACCGTCCCCACGACGACATAGTCCGCGTTCAGACGTCGGCCGGCGGTCTGCGGATCGGCTTGCCGGCCTTTGTAGCGAAATGTGGCACTTCTCGCCATCACCCTGATACGCGAAATCCGCGAGAGACGGCCGATAAGAGACTCCGCAATTCCGTCCGCGACATATTCGATCTCGATCATCGCCATCCGCATTTTGAAATGGCAGGACAGCCACTGTGCAGTCGATGCGACCACGCGCCTCCCCGCCCGTCCTCGATGGCAACGGGTGCGCCATAAAACGGTACCCCCGGCGGGCCAATGTCTGGATGAAGCGCGGACTGCGTGCCGAGTCGCGCAAGCCACGGCGCAGGCGCCTGACTGCGGCGTTCAAGCCGTGTTCGAAATCCACGAACGTTCCGTCGGGCCACAGCTCAGCACGCAGCTCCTCACGCGAGACGAGAACGCCGGGGCGCGCCAGCAAGACCGAGAGGACCCTGAGCGGCTGTACCGGGACCCGTACTCTGGCGCCATGGCGGAACAATTCCAACGAAGCCGGCTTGAACTCGAAAGGCCCGAATCGAATCGGGGTCGGTTCCAGACGTCTCTCTTCCATACGCGGTAATCCCGAGCGCCAGTCGATGCGGTGAAACGCGTGGTCGGCTCGAAGGAGCCAGAGCCGGCTCGTCTTGAGCAGCCCCCAGGCCAGCGACTGTCAAGAGGTCTATACGCCAGCTGCAGCTATCCCGAACATCTTCAATCGATCGGCGGCTTCCTAACGGCCCTCGTCAGGCGCTCGGCGGTCGCGCCGTGCGGCTGAGCCCGGAGGGTTACGCTGTGTCAACACCGTGTTTCGGATAATGACGTTGAAAGGGGTCCCGCGGTTGTCAGCAGGTGGAAGGGATAGGGGTCCCTGACAGAGAAGAGGAATGTTCTGAGGGCGAAGTATCTGGTATAAGCACCTACGTACCACAGCAGGGGAGGGGTCATGCGTATACGGATGCCGCTCATCATCACCTCGCTTCTGGCGGTCTGGACCGCCGGCGCGATTCACGGCCAAATCACAAACCCGATTGCAGCACCGGTCGAGAAGCGCGGCCTCATGGTCGAGATACGGGACGTCGTGCGTCTGCCGGAAACGCGCGGCCAGCGTCCTCCCGATCAGGACGTGACGCCGTCCGGCTGGGCTCGCGTCAGTTTCGTCCGCGACCTTCCCGACGGCCGGCGCTTCGCCAACGACTCGCGCGGATTTCTCTACCTGCTCGACCGCAACAACCAGACGTCGGTCTACGCGAACGTCGCTGCCGCCTTTCCGATGGCGGTCTACAACAGACTGGAGAGCGGGTTCATTGGCTTCGACTTCCACCCCGAGTTCGCGCGGAACGGACTCTTTTACACGGTGCACGCGGAATGGGCGAAGGATAATCCCAGGACGCCCAATTTCATCCCGCCCGGATTCACGCCCGCGGATGTGACGTATCACAACATCATCACCGAATGGCACGCGACCAACCCGGCGGCCAATACGTTCGAGGGCACCAGGCGCGAGCTGCTTCGCGTGGCCCATATCGTGATGAATCTCACGCACCCGTTCGGCAATGTCGAATTCAACCCGACGGCGAAGCCGGGCTCGCCCGACTACGGCCTGCTCTATACGAGCGGCAGCGATCTCGGGTTCAGCAACGGCGGCGGGCCGCACGCGAACAATCCCGGCCAGACACAACGCCTCGACTCGGTCGTCACGGCGATCCTGCGGATCGATCCGCGCAGCCCTTCGGTCTCGGGAGGAATGAAGGGGCTTGGCGACTACACGATTCCGCCCTCCAACAAGTTTGCGGCGGACGGCGATCCGAAAACGCTCGGCGAGATCTACGCCTACGGCTTCCGGAACGCCCACCGACTGTCGTGGGACGTCGAAGACGGAACCATGTTCGCGTCTGACATCGGGATGAACCACATCGAAGAGGTCAACATCGTTCGCAATGGCGAGAACTACGGCTGGATGAAGCGGGAAGGGTATTGGGAGAACGGCATGACGCGGCCCGGCGGCGCACTCAACCAGTTGTTCCCGCTCCCAGCCGATGTACTGGAGGGGCGACAGAAGGACGAGTTCACGTATCCGGTGGCGATCTACGACCACAACGACGGCCAGGCTGTGACCGGCGGGTTCGCGTACCGCGGGCGCATCGCCGCGCTCCGCGGGAAGTTCGTGTTCGGCGACATTACTCGAGGCCGTGTCTTCGCGGCCGATCTCGCCGCGATGAAGAAGGCGGACGATGGCATTCCGCAGACCGTGGCGCCGGTCGAGGAGATACAGCTGGTCGTGCGTGACGCGAGAGGCAACCGCACGTATGTCTCGTTTCGAGAGCTGGTTGAGAAGGCGATGGGCGCGACCATGCCCCGGGCCGACCTGCACATCAGCCGCAGCCGCGACGGCGAGCTCTTCCTGACGTCGAGGCAGGACGGCATGATCCGGATGCTCGTTCCCGATGGCGGAGGGACGACGGCCGGGAGCGCCTCGAGTCGGTGATCGAGGTGGAGGTTGCCATGCTTGCTCGATGCCTCCCTTTCGTCGGTGCGCTCGTCGTGGTCGTATCGATCGTGGTGCAGTCTCCGGCCACGGTCACAGCACAGTCGAGTGCGTCGGGTGCCACGAAGACCTGGACCGCACGAACGTCTGACGGCCAGGTCGATCTGGAAGGCGTGTGGAACTTCAGCACCATCACTCCTCTCGAACGGCCGAGCGAGCTCGCCGGAAAGGACGTCTTCGCCAACGACGAGGAGGCCGCGACGTTCGAGCGTGAAGAGAATCGCCGTCAGAACCGCGATCTCATCGATCAGAAAAAGGGCGGGCTTCAATATTTGCCGGGCAGCGTCATTCCCTACAACGAGTTCTGGTACGAGCGCGGCAGCAAGATTGTCGGCTCCAAGCGGACGTCTCTCGTCGTCGATCCCGCGGATGGCCGCATCCCCACGCTGACGCCGGCAGCGCAGGCGCGGATCGACGCCGTTGCCGCGGCTGCGCGCGAGGAACAACTGGGCACAGTGAAGGCCGACTCATGGGACGATCGGTCACTCGTGGACCGGTGCATCCTCGGGTTGAATGCAGGGCCGCCCGTGACTCCTGGCGCGTACAACAACCAGATGCAGATTTTCCAGACCGCGGGGTACGTTGTTTTGGTCACCGAGATGGTGCACGACGTGCGCGTCATCCCCATCGACGGGCGTCCACACCTGCCGGAGAAACTCCGGCAGTACAAAGGCGACTCGCGCGGCCGCTGGGAGGGGCGCACGCTCGTCGTCGACACGACGAACTTTCGGCGCGAGACCAGCCTTCGCGGGTCCAGCGCGGCCATGCATCTGGTCGAGCGCTTCACGCGCGTGGACGCCGACACGCTCCTCTACGAATTCAAGGTCGAAGATCCGACCACGTGGACGAGGCCGTGGGCTGCGAGCGTACCGATGACGAAGACTTCCGAGCCGATTTACGAGTACGCATGCCACGAAGGCAATTACGCGTTGCCGAACATCCTCAGCGGTGCCCGCGCGGCCGAGCGGGAACAAGCGGGGAAGTGAACATCGACGGTCGTGAGATGGTGTTTCGGGTCTTCAACCGGATTGTTCACACATCGACGAAATGGTTGGGCCCGTTCGTGGCGGCAGTGTTCCTGACCGTTGCGCTGAGCGCCCAGCAGCCTCAAACCGTTGCTCCTGCCGAGACGGGCGATCTGGAAGTGTTCCAGGTCCGCCCAAACTTCTACGTGATTGCCGGCGCCGGCGCGAACATCAGCGTCCAGGTCGGCCAGGACGGCGTCATCGTGGTCGATGCCGGCACCGCGGCCAGGGCGGGTGCTGTCGTCGCTGCCATCAAGAAGCTGTCGCCGCAGCCCATTCGCTACGTCATCGACACGAGCGCCGACACGGATCACGTGGGCGGCAACGAGGTGGTCGCGAAGGCCGGACGCACGCTGTTCAACACCAACAACGCGTTCAGCGAGGGCATGACCAACAACGGCGCAGCGGCCATTCTCGCGGCCGAGAAGGTGTTGGCCCGGATGAGCGCGCCGACCGGCAGGCCCTCTCCATTTCCCACGGCAGCCTGGCCGACCGAGACGTTCGCGCAGCGCCGGAAATACATGTACCTCAACGACGAAGGCATCGAGGTTCTGCACCAGCCGGCCGCGCACACCGACGGCGACAGCATCGTCTTCTTTCGACGGTCCGACGTCGTGGTGGCCGGCGACATTCTGGACACGACCCGCTTTCCGGTCATCGATGTCGACCGGGGCGGCAGCATCCAGGGCGAGATCGACGCCTTGAATCGTCTCGTCGAGCTGGCGATTCCGTCGGTGCCGCTCGTCTCCAGAGAGGCCGGCACCCTTGTCATCTCTGGTCATGGCCGCATCTGCGATCAGCTCGACGTCGTCGAGTATCGGGACATGGTGACGATCATCCGGGATCGGATCCGCGACCTCATCAAGGACGGGATGACGCTGGATCAGATTCAGGCGACCTCGCCCACGCGAGGCTATACGCGGCGTTACGGATCGGATTCCGGGCCGTGGACAACGAAGATGTTTGTCGAGTCGGTCTATAGGAGCCTCACTCGCGAGCCAGCCAAGTGACCAGAGGCGACACATTTCTGGCCGTGCTCGCCGCGGCAACGCTCGCGCTTCCGGCGGCCGGACGCGCACAGAATCGCGGCGAACCGCCGTCGGTGGCCGCACAGCCTCCCAGGTCGGCGGCGCCGATCGATCTCACCGGCTACTGGGTATCTGTCGTCACGGAAGACTGGCGGTACCGCATGGTCACCCCGGCGAAGGGCGACTACCAGGGCGTCCCGATGGCTCCCGACGCCGTGAAAGTGGCGGACGCCTGGGATCCTGCGGCTGACGAAGCGGCCGGCAATCAATGCAAGTCGTACGGTGCAGCGGCGATCATGCGAGTGCCAGGCCGGCTTCGTATCAACTGGCAGGACGACAACACGTTGCGCGTGGAAGCCGATGCGGGCACGCAGACGCGCGTGTTTCGCTTTCGAGACGCTCAGGCAAACGGCGGCGAGCGGACCTGGCAGGGGACGTCTGTCGCGACTTGGGAGGTGCCCACTGCGGGGCGCGGGCGCGGCGGAAACGCTCCGCCCCCGAAAGGCGGATCGCTGAAAGTCGTGACCACGAACATGCGCGCCGGGTACCTTCGGAAAAACGGCGTTCCGTACAGTGAGGATGCCGTGCTCACCGAGTACTTCGACGTGGCTCCATACACGAACGCAGGCCAGCTGCTGGTCGTGACATCTGTCGTCGAAGACGCGACGTATTTGCGGCAGCCCTTCATCGTGAGCACGCAGTTCAAGAAGCAGTCCGACGCGACGGGATGGGATCCCACGCCGTGCTCCTCGACTTGGTGATGGAACGCGAGGTCGGAATACTCGGTGGGTGACTGGTTCGTGATGCAATTTCAACGTCTCCTGGCATTGCTGATCGTCACGATCGGCGTGGCGCCTCAATCTGCGTTCGCGCAAGTCGAGCTGGCGGGCTCGTGGGCTGCGCGCAACCACGAAGACGCGCTCGAGCGCGGCGCCGGGCCGTACGCTGTGGACTACACGGGGCTGCCCTTGAATGACGACGGTCGCGCGAAGGCCTTGAGCTACTCGGCGTCGCAGCTGGCGATGATCGAGCGCCAGTGCGGGATGTGGCCGGCGTTCTATCTGGTCCAGGGTCCGTTCGGCATGAAGATCTGGAACGAAACCGAGCCGGTCAACGGGACGACGATCGCATGGACGATCGGGGCGTGGGAAGACCGCGCGCCGATGACGATCTGGATGGACGGGCGGCCGCGTCCGTCCAAGCTTGCGCCGCACATGCGGGGCGGCTTCACAACCGGCACCTGGGATGGCAGTACGCTCGTGGCCTACACGACACACATGAAGGCCGGGTCCATTCGGCGCAACGGCGCGCCGAGCAGCGACCAGGCGACGATGACCACGCGGTTCATCCGGCACGGCGATCTGCTCACGGTCCTGGCGGTGATCGAGGATCCCGTGTACCTGAGCGAGCCGGAAATCGTGTCGAAGAACTTTCAGCTCGACAGCGCGCCGATGTCGCCGGTCGGTCCGCCGTGCGTGGCGGGCTACGAAGGGACGAGTGGCGACGGCGCCGTGCCGCACTATGTGCCGGAGAAGAATCCGTTCGTCGACGAGCTGACTGGGCTCTATGGGATACCGAGGGAGGCCATCTTGGGCGGGGCTGAGACCTTGTATCCGGAGTATCGAAAGAAGTTGAAGGACCGCTTCGTGCGGCCTGACAAGTGCACGCAGAACTGCGGCGCTCCGCCACCGACGCCGCCACCTCGTTAGAGCATTTTCGATTTTGATGTGAGCGGCCCCGACCGATTTTCGCGTGCGTCGGACATCGGGCCGGGACCACCCGGGCGGCCGCGCCGGAACCGCGGTCCTTCGGTTCGTACCCTTCCGCCGGCGCGGCGATCAGCGGGTAGTTCCCACAACATCTGTCTCGCGCAATCACCGCCAGGGGTCATGCCAGCAGCACGGATCACGGGGCCGGAGATCGCCGCGCGGAGAACCTTCGGCCCGCGGTTGCTGCGAGCGCGCCCGGCCGCGCCGCAACGGGTGGCCCGCCCGATGCCCGGCGCCCGCGAATGCCTGAGAGCTGTGAGGGCCGGGCGCCAGCCGCCGTCGGAGCACGCCGACGTCGCCCCGGGCCGGAAGGCGCGCGCGGCGCAGGTGCGCGTCGACTTCGGTCTGCGTGATCCGTGGCGTGCGCATCAGCTGTGGCGGTGCATGCCACGCACGTGACCGTCGCGGAAGCCAGCTCGTAGTCGACGCCAGGGCGGGAGAGTGCGCAAGCCGCGCGCGGCTTCCCGGCGTGCGAAGTTCGGCGGCAGGCGGCCGACCCTCACGGCTCTCACGGCGGCCTCCGCGCGTGGCGAACTCTCCGGCGGCGGCTTCATTTCGACAACAACGACTGCACCTCTACAGCCGCTACACGCCCGACCTCCACTTCCGGCCAGCTTCGAATAATTTGCAAATTGAATGGATTTATAGAGAATCCCAGCAGCCCACGATCCCTGCCGATTTCTCGCCGTACTGAAGTCTCCGCGCCCTCGGAGATCAGGAGGTTGACATGAAGCGGTGGTTCACCGCGGCGGTGTTGGCAGCCATCATCGCAGGCCTGTCCTCGTCCACATCTGCGCAGTGGCCTTTGCATCCTCAAGGCGTTCCGAAAGGGCCTGACGGCAAGCCGAATCTCAGTGCACCTGCGCCACGAACGGCCGATGGCAAGCCGGATTTTTCCGGGATCTGGATTCGATTTGACGATCCCGGGCCGAACGGCCTGCAGGCCGACCGGGCCCCGCTGGTGAGGGGTGGCAACGCGGGGTCGGGATTCAAAGACGGGCTGCCGTTCCAGCCATGGGCGGCGGAGCTCCAGAAGAAGCGCGCCTCGGAGATTGGCCTGAACGATCCTGATGGGTTATGCCTGCCCCAAGGTCCGCTTCAATACCACATCGATCCGCAGCCGCTCAAGATCGCCCAGATGCCGCGACAGATGTTCATCATCTATGAGTCGAACTACGGATTCCGGACGATCTACATGGATGGCCGTTCTCTTCCGCCGCTCGGGGCGGTCCAGCCGTATTGGCATGGTTACTCAGTCGGACGATGGGAAGGCGACACTCTTGTGATCGAATCGAACAATTTCCACGGCGTGGACCCGAACAATCCCCGTGCTGTCGGGTTGCCCGATACTTACCTCGGCGCTGGATGGCTCGATCACCGGGGCAGTCCGTATACCGAGGCGATGAAGTTGACCGAGCGATTCCGGCGTGTGAACTACGGACTGCTGGACGTCGAGTTCACCATTGACGACCCGAAGGCGTATACCAGGCCTTTTACCGTGAGAGTCCTCGATCAGATTGTGGCAGACGGCTCGGAGCTGATCGAATTCGTCTGCCACGAGAACCAGACATTTCTGAAGCTCACCGGGCGGGCACTCAAGTAGGGCCCCGCTGGCTCGTGCGCGTGCACCTGATCACCGCCGAATCGCCGGAGTCGCGACGCCTCCGCCGTGGCCGTCTGATCCAATTCCCGCAGCTCACCATGCCGCTGATCGCGGCACTCACACCGCCCGAGCACGCGGTGTCGCACACGGACGAAATCGTCGAGCCCGTGAGGTTCGACGCGCCGGCTGATCTCGTGGCGATCACCACCCCGACGCCCTCCGCTCTTCACGCCTACGGCCTCGCCCGGGAGTTCCGCCGCCGCGGCGTGCCCGTCGTGATCGGCGGAGCCCACGCGACCGCCCTCCCCGAGGAGGCCGCGCGCCACGCGGACGCAGTGGTCGTTGGGGAGGCTGAGGACACGTGGCCGCGCGTCCTCGACGGTGCTCGCCGCGGGACGCTCGAGCAGGTATACGTCTCGACGCGGCAGGCGCCGCTCGCCGGCATGCCCGCCCCGCGATGGGACCTCATCAAGGGCCGTCGCTACGGGAAGTCGGTCACAATCGCAACGCGAGGGTGTCCGCACCGCTGCGACTACTGTTCGATCCCGCTCCTCTACGGCCCGGGGACGACCCGCTACCGTCCTGTCGACGAAGTCGTGCGCGAGATCGCGACGAGCCCGACGCGTGCGGTCGTGTTCTGGGACGACAACATCGGCGCGAATCCGCGGTACGCGAAGGAGCTCTTCCGGGCGCTCACGCCGCTCAAGAAATGGTGGACCAGCCAGTGCACGGCCAACGCGGCGCGCGACGAGGAGTTCGTCGAACTCGCGGCGCGGAGCGGTTGTAAGGCGCTGTTCTTGGGCCTCGAGTCAATCTCGCAGGAAAGCCTCGACGCGACGAACAAGGCGCACAATCGCGTCGACCACTACCGCCGCGTCATCGCGAACCTTCACCGCCACGGGGTCGCGGTCCACCTGGGCATCATGTTTGGGTTCGACGAGGACGACGTTGGAATCTTCCGCCGCACGTCCGACTTCCTCGATGAGGCCCGCGTGGACGTCGCGACCGTGAGCATGGTCGTGCCCATGCCCGGGACTCCGACGTTCCGTCGCCTGAACGCCGACAAAAGGATCCTGACCACCGACTGGTCCAGATACGACGGCAAGAAACACTGTGTCTTTGAGCCCGCCCTCATGTCGCCGGGTGAGCTCGAAGCGGGGACTGAATGGGTCGCGCGGCGGTTCTACTCGCCACGATCGATCTTCCATCGCCTCGCGGGCTCGCAGGCGGGAGTCTGGTGGAATCTTCCCCGGAACGTGGGCTACATGCTCGCAGGCCTGTGGAACGCGGGACCGTCATGGGATCCGGCCTCGTAGCCTTCTTTGCGGGGTTTGGCTGCCTTCGGGTCGTGCGCCACCCTTGAATCATGGCTATCGCGTGGCGGATGGAGTACAGTCGCAGCACTGCTTTCCTGAACCTGCTGCCTGATTCTCGCCTGCGCCAGGCCCATCACGCATCAGCCTTCATCAAAGTCCCGGCATGGTGCGGGGGCCGACCACGGTCACGAATATCGTTGAGAAGGAGCATCATCATCATGAGTGCAAGTCTGCACCCCACGGAAATCCATCGACGTCGGCACCGCAAAGAGAAGCGCCACAAGCTCCGCGCGCAGCTTGCGGCGGCGCCGGCCGTCGGGCGCGCCGCGATCGAAGCGAAGCTGCAGAAAACATATGCGCTCGGCTCCGGGCCGCAATCGCCCAAGTCAAGTGCCCACGACGCGGCGCCGGTTCCTGTGACTCCGAGCCCTCGCTGAGGAAGGCCTTCATGTCGGATTTCAAGGTCATCGTCAGGAACAGCGGCCCCTATCGCCTCGAAGGTGAGGGCATCACGATCTGCGACCAGGAAGGGCGCGTGTACGGTCTCGCCGGGCGCACTGTCGTTTCCCTGTGCCGTTGTGGGCACTCGGCCAATAAACCCTTCTGCGACGGGACGCACAACAAGGTCGGCTTCCAATCAGAGTGCCAGGCCCACGACCTGCCGCCGCCCAAGCCGAAGGCGTAATGACCGGCGTACGTCGCCACGAATGGATATACTGAGATCATGATTAACGTATCCGAAACGGCGGCGTCGAAAATCAACGAACTGCTGGTCGAAGAACAGAAGGCTGGCGGCGGCTTGCGGGTGTTCGTGCAGGGCGGCGGCTGCTCGGGATTCCAGTACGGCATGATGATCGAGGAGAACGGGCAGGGCGCGGGCGATCAGGTCTTCGAGTCCCACGGCGTGAAATTGTTCGTGGATCCGATCAGTATCCAGTATCTGAAGAACGCCGAGGTCGACTTCGTCGACACGATTACCGGCGGCGGGTTCACGATCAAGAACCCAAACGCCAAGTCGACCTGCGGCTGCGGGTCGTCCTTCTCGACCGAGTAAGGCCGATGCACCGCGTTTGCTTCGCCGAGCCGATCTGCATCACCGGGGATTGAGGACGGCGACGCTTGATCATGCTCGACATAGAGGATCTCACCGACCATCAATCACGATTGCTCGATGTGCTCAGTGAGGAGTTTGAAGAAGCGCCGCGTCTTGATGAAACGAGCGGCGCAACCCTCTACCACAGGCTTCGCAAGCATCTCACCGCGGAAGGGGCGACCGACGGCGATTTCGAGTTCCTGACAGGGCAGCTGGCTCGCCTCATCATCGAATCGGACAACCCGTTTACGCCCCGGCAAAAAACCGTGCAGTTGAAGTTGATTTCAGAGATATTTGCCTTGCGAGATTTTCATCTTGTCGTCGACCGTGGTGCTCTTGTGAGCCTCGCCTTTGCCGACCCGCCGACCAAGCATTAGACAGCATGTTTCACTTCTTCGTAGCGTCCGCCTTCAGGCGGACCTCGCCCTGTCCGGCTAAAAGCCGGACACTACGACAAATGAAAAGCGGTATAGGGAACTACTTCGCCGCGCTATAAACCACTCGGCCGCCCACCATCGTCAGCGTCGGCCGGATGTGCTTGATCTGCGCAGCGGGCACGGTCATGTAATCGCGATCGAGCACGACGAGATCGGCCTGCTTGCCGACTTCGAGCGAGCCGAGCGCGTCCTCCTGAAAGAACAGATACGCGTTCGAGCGCGTATGCGCGATGAGCGCCTCCTCGCGCGTCAGCGTCTCGTCGAGCACGCGGTTGCCGCCCACGTCGAGCCCGCTGACCACCCAGCCCAGCGTGACGAACGGCGAGTAGTGCGAGACGATCGTGGCGTCCGTGCCCAGGCCGAACACGATGCCGCTGTCGGCAATCTTTCTCAGTGGCATGTGTGCGCCGGCCTGCATCGCGGTGCCGTGCACACCGAGCGTCATGCCAAGCGCTTTCGCGCGCGCGATGTTTTCCGGCGAGATGTCATAGACGTGCCCGAGCGTCCAGCGCAGGCGGTCGAAGCGCTGGGTTTTGCTCACCGCTTCCAAGGTGTCGAGCAGATCGGTCACCGCTGAGTTGTTGATCACGTGCTGGTGCACGTGCCAGCCGGAACGCGCCGCCGCGGTCGCGAGCTTGCCGTACTCGTTCATGATCTCGGCGGGCCAAGGCGTCGCCCGTCTCGCCAGATCGAAAAACGGCCCGTACAGAACTTCGCCGAGGCCGAAGACGCCGAACTGGCCGTCGAACTGATTGGGGCGGCTGCGCTCGATGAGCGCCGCGGCTTCGGCCGCCGAGGCCGGGTCCGTCGCATTGAACGCCAGGCTCTCCCAGAGTCGAACCGGCAGGGGGCCCTTGGCGGCACGCGCGGCCAGAAACGCCGATTGGCCGAAGCTGTAGACGCCCGTCAGCCCGGCCGCATTGAGCGCGCGCAGGAAGTCCGTGAGGTTCTGCTCGAGCTGCGCAGGCGGCGTCCGCGGGATGGCATCGAGCATCGGAGTGGGTCCCTGGAACGACGCGAGCCCAACGGCGCTGCGTTTCGAACCGCCCGCCGGATCGAGACCGACCGCCTTCAACGCCAGGCTGTTGGCGTAGACGACGCTATAGCCTTCCTGGACGAACAGCGGATTCTTCGGGGCCACGCGGTCGAGCTCCTCGAGCGTGAACCCGCCCGGCGCGTCGGCGAACTGTCGCGGCGTCCAGCCCCCCTGCACCATGATCCACTCGCCGGGCGGCATGCTGGCCGCCTTGGTGGCAAGAATCTCGAGCGCTTCTCGGCGCGAGTCGACACCTTCGAACCGGGCCTGGCGGTGCCAGCGATCAACGGCGCGCGTGAGGTGGAAGTGGTTGTCGATGAGGCCGGGGATTACGGTCGCACCGGCGACGTCGATGACCCGGGTATTGGCACCCGCATAGCGCGCAACTTCTTCGCTCGTGCCGCGCGCCACGATGCGGCCGTCGTCGATAGCCAAGGCTTGGACGATGCGGAAGTCCGCGTCGACGGTCAGGATCTTGCCGTTCGTGACGACGGTGTCGACGTTCTGCTGCGCGAGCGCGGCGGGGCTCGCGAGCGCGGCAAGGATGCCGATAGCGAGGACCAGGCTCTCGAGCTTGGCGAGCAACGCGCGCGGGCCAATCTCGATAGGCGATGATTCGAAACCGGTGATAGGCCTTTGCACGGGATGCTCCGTCGATTCGGAACTTACGGCCATTGTACTTGGACGCCTAGGCGGCACGCCGATTCTGACCGCCGGTTACGAGGGCTTCTCCAAGGGCTCGTGGTCGGAGCTCGCGGCCACGTCTCCGCTGACCGCCGAGTACATCGTCGTGCTTTTCCGAATGTACGGCGTCTTTAACGTGGTGGGTTCCACGTCGATGTGGGACTGAGCTGACGGTCTCCAGTGCTGGAAGCATGAGGCAACCGAAGAACGTCCGGCGCACTTGGCGGACCTGGAGTATAACTGTGCCCATCCGGGTGGCCAAATGGAAATCCCGGACAATTGCCGACGCCGGAGGGGAAAGATGGCGACGCCTGCCTGGAACGTGAGCGGCCAATACTACGAAACCTGCAACTGCGACTTCGTCTGCCCTTGCGTCCCTGGCCAGCTGGCCGTGCGACCGACAAAAGGCGACTGCCAGTTCGCGATGGCGTTTCAGATCGAACACGGGACCTACGGCGCCGTCTCGCTTGAGGGCCTCGGCTTCATCGTCCTCGGCCTGACGCCGGAGGAGATGGGCAAGGGGAACTGGTCGGTCGGCCTCGTCACGGACGCGCGCGCCACCGCCGAGCAGCGCGACGCGATGACGGCGATCGCCAGCGGCGCGGCCGGCGGCCCGATGGCCGCCCTGTCGGGCCTCATCGGGAAGTTCCTCGGCGTCGAATCGGCGCCGATTGCCTTCAATCGCCAGGGCGCGAAATGGTCCGTCAAGGCGTCGAATTTCGTCGACATGGCGGCCATGGGCGCCAAGGGCTTGAACCCCGATGCCGAGTTGCGGCTCGAGAACACCGGCCATCCCGCCGCGAATACGTTCACGCTCGCGCACGCATCCAAGAGTCACGTGCACGCGCTCGGCCTCGCCTGGGACGACGTGAGCGGGAAGAACAACGGTCAGTACGCGCCTTTTTCCTGGAAAAGCACTTAGCCTGTCAATCGCGCACGTGAGCCGATGACACTCATTGCTCTGATGGCGCTGCTGGCTTTCATTCTGACCACTGAGAATGATCCCCGCCTGACGGTCCATACGATCGTCCGGGAGGATATCTTCGCCGGGTATATGGTCAAAGACTTGGTTCGCTTGGCCAAAGGCGAGGCCATGCTTGAGCAACTCGATAAGGAGCGGCCGGACCAGCGCCAGCATGTACGGGCCTGGCAGGGTGGCGCCGTCACTTTCCGCGCCGTGCTCGCTTATGAACGGGGTGATAGGGCCGAAGGCGACCGTCTGTATTCGATCGCGCAATCGCGTTTTGATGAGGCCCTAAAGTTGGGCCCGAACGATGGCGGAGTGTGGGCTGTCATCGCCACCGTGAATGGTCTTTTCGCCGATCGGCTGCCGGTCGAAAAGCGTGGCGCGGCCTGGAACACGGCTTATAACTCTTATCGGAAGCTGGGGGCACAGCAGATGGCCACGGTGGACAAGCTTCCTTCGCATTTCAAGGGTGAGCTGCTCGCCGGACTCGTGATGTCGGCGCAACGCACGGGCCATCAGGAAGAGTTCACTATTTTCCTCGATAGGATGATCGAGCTGACGAAGAACACGCCCTACAGCCGGACCGCCCAAACATGGAAAGAAAACCCCGAGACGGTGGCTCATTCCACCCTGCTCTGCAAGAGCTGCCACGAATCAGGGCGTCTGGAAGCTCGCAAGACAACGCTCCCCAAGGCTCCGCAGCGATAGAGCACTCGCAAATCCTTCTTACCTGAACGCGAGACCGATCGCGACTCGCCACGAGCTCTTTGAACGCGTCCGTGCCGGAGCCGAGCACGCTAGACTTGACGAAAATTTCGGCAGCTTTGGATCCTCCCTAGCGCCTGGCGGCGGGACCGTTTACGACGCAGGCCGGGCGGCGGAGGGCGCTCTTTCTGCGATCGCTCCTGTATCGGCCCGGAGGCTGCCCGAACTCACGTTTGAAGGCCCGGCTGAACGCCGCCTCCGATTCGTACCCGACTTCGGCGGCGATGTCCGCAACGCCGCGCGATGTCTTCTCGAGCGACCGCACGGCCAGCTGAAGCCGCCAGCGTGTGAGATACGTCATCGGGGGCTCGGCGAGGAATCTGGTGAACCGCTCTACGAGCGCGGAGCGCGAAACCCCCACTTCCCCTGCCAGATCCGCGATCGTCCACGGGTGAGCGACGCGGCTGTGCAGCAAACCCAGACTCTTTCCCACGATCGGATCGCGCGCGCCCGTGAGCCACCCCGTTTGCTGGCCCGGCAGGCTGGCCACGTACCGCCGCAGCGTGTCGACGAACAGCGCCTCGGACAGTTTCGCGAGCATTGCGTCGCTGCCAACCCGTCCTGATGCTGCCTCCTCCACCAGGTGAATGATGGAACTCTCGAGCCAGTGCCCGGAGGGATCGGTGCGGATGTTGACCGTGAAGACAGGCGGCAGTCCGTTCAGGATTGGCCGGCACAGATGCGGATCGCACGTCAGGTACCCGCAAACCAGGCACGAAATCTCGCCTCCACCACCGACGCGCAGCGGACTCAGGTCGCGCGCCTGAATTTTCGCGGTGATGCCGTAGTTTGGAAACGGCCTCACCGCTCCCTTTCCACTTGTCATGTGGTGAGCATCCCCGTGCGGAAAGATGACGACGTCTCCGGGTCTGAGTACGAAGGACGCCCCATCGATCATCTCGACGACTGCGGCGCCATCGATGACGAGGTGGTAGAGCACCAGGTGAGACGCGCCGGGAGCGATCTGCGCGGCGATGGCCTTCCCCGTTGGCGCCGAGAACCCCCACGGGGCGGAGAACTCCGCATTGAAGAACACGGCGCCGTTCAGTTTGACCGCGCTCAGGACTTCAGAGAAGGCGTCCATCGCTCTGGACTCTCTGCACGATTCGCCGGCCGCCCGGCAAAAGAACGTGCGAGGGGCGGCCGCGCGAGCAAACGAACTGGACGCCCGGGCATGGTCGTTTCCGTGTGTGGGTCTGATGATTCTAGACGAGACGATGGCGGGCGGCAATTCGTCGCTGAAGGAAGGATCGAGGGATGTCATGAAAGCTACATTCGAGCAAACTGACCGTCGTCGCTTTTTCGGGCGGATTCTAGGGGCGGCCGCTGCGATTGGCCTCCCGACCGAGATTGCCGCCGCGCCGACGACGGCGTCGCAGGGGTCCGGACCGGATGCGTGGATCGCTCGAAGTCAAGGGCACGCATCGCACGCTGTTCGACTTCCCGCAGCACAAGTACTTCTTCCCTCAGCTGCACATCCTCAACTACATCAACACGTACACGCAGAGCTACAATGCCGGGGCCGGGACGGTGGGCACCGTCGGGACCTTCTACGGGATTGGAAGCCAGGCGAGTATTCCTCTCGCTTTCAACGATGCCACGTGGGCCAAGTACGGGCTGGGCGAGTATCTCGGGTTGAAGGACGCGTCGGGGAAGTTCTACACCCGGAACGTGTTCAACAAGGCGACGAAAGACGATGCCCATCTGCTGTTCCAGGCGCTGCAGGTGCCGAGGATTCCGGCATTCGAAGATTTCATGCCGCTGATGAGCATCGAGAGCCTGCAGAAGATGGGGACGAAGTTCATTCTGTGCAACAACGCACTCGAGGCGTGGTGTCTGGAGCTGGAGGCCCGCGGCAAGGGGAAGATGGCCGTCATTCTCGCGGACCTGAAGGCGAACACGCTGCCGGGCGTCACGATCGTGCCCGCCATGGTGATCGCGATCGAGAAGGCGCAGGTCGCCGGCATCAAGTACAACCGTCAGTAAATCGTATCGACGTGGGAGGCTCACGATGAAGCGCATCGTTTCGTTCGCCTGCTTGGCTGTCCTGATGATTGGCGCCGCCGCCGTCTGGGCGCAGTCGACGCAGCCGAAACCGTACAAGGTCGTGTTCGACTTGACCACTGACGATCCGCAGGACCAGGCCGCGGTCCTGCGCTGGCTCCGCGAAGTGGCGTCGGCCAACCCGCAGTCCGAGGTGGAAGTCGTCATGTACGGGCGTGGACTAGCGCTGGTCGTGCCCGGCCGATCGGCGATGGTCGACGATGTCAAACAGGCGATTGGTCGGCCGAACGTGTCGTTCAAGGTGTGCGAGATGGCTATGCGCAGCCAGAAAGTGGACAAGAGCGCATTGCTGCCGAACGTCGCGACCGTGCCGGATGGCATCGGCGAAATCGTCGCGCGACAAAGAGAGGGCTGGGGTTACATCAAGGCCGTGGCCCACTGAATTCCACATTCCTGATACGGAGGGATGGCCGAGTGGTCGAGCCACCCCACACGATCGATTTGCGTAATTGACATGACCGGCGGACTGTGAGAAGAGTCTCGAGCAGGAGGAAAGCCCTCATGCCGAGAATCGCGATCGCGGCGGCGTTATGGCTGCTCCCGGTTTCGCTGTGCGCTCAATGGCTTGACTTTCCGACGCCGGGGATTCCCCGGACCGCCGACGGTAAACCGAACCTGACGGCTCCCGCGCCCCGAACGCCTGATGGCAAGCCGGATTTGTCCGGGCTGTGGCAGCCTGAAATAAACCCGTACCGGTTCAACCTCATACAAGATCTGAAGGACGAAAGCATCTTCCGTCCCGCGGCGGAAGCCATCTTCCTGGAGCGGGTCAAGGACTTCAGGCGGGACGATCCCGTGACGAACTGCCTGCCGGGCGGTCCTTCGGAAATGCTCTTCGCCATGTACCGGATCATCCAGTCCCCTACGGTCGTGGCGCTGCTTTACGAGACTGGCACCGGTCGTTACAGACAGATCTACATGGATGGCCGCAAATTGCCGAAAGAGCCGAACCCGACCTGGTTGGGGTACTCGGTCGGCCGCTGGGAGGGCGACACACTCGTGGTCGAGTCCACCGGGTTCAATGATCGGACCTGGCTCGATAGGGCGGGCCACCCTCACTCCGAAAACCTGCGCGTCACCGAGAGATTCCAGCGTGTCGACTTCGGACACATGAAATATCAGGTCACGTTCGACGATCCCGAGACGTTGGTAAAGCCCCTGAGCTTCACGCTGGTGGTGAACTACAGAGCGGATACGGACATGCTCGAGAATGTCTGCAACGAAAACAACCGCGATAAGGTTCACATGGTGGGCACTGCGAACAGCGGTGTGCCGCTCAGCTCAGGCGTTCTCGCAAAGTACGTCGGAAGATATGCTTTTCGTGACGGGTCGCGGACTGTCGCTGCCTTCATGGGATTGACGCAAAACGTCACCTTGCTCAATGGCCAACTGTACTTGAATGCTCTTCCTCTCATTCCGCAATCGGAGACGCTGTTTGAGTCGACAGGCGCTGTCGCCGAGTTCTTCGTGGACGCCAACGGCACGGTGACGCGTTTGGTTTTGGGCCAGACCGAAGGCGCCGCGATATACGATCCCCAACGCTGAGGGGACCGAGCTCTTCGCGCACGGCCCGGGCCACTACTTCGCAGCGTGCCCAGTGATGTACGCTTGCGAAGGCGGGAGGGATGGCCGAGTGGTCGATGGCGGTGGTCTTGAAAACCACTGCACGGGAAACCGTGCCGGGGGTTCGAATCCCTCTCCCTCCGCCACCGAAAGGAGTTGATTCAGCGCCAGCTTCAGCGCGCCAAACTAACGCCCGTAAGCATTGGACTTGTCAGTCGACGTGAGAGTGCATGATGCCCTCGCTCGGAATGGCCGGCTTGAAGCGTCTGTGACAGCCCTCCACACCTCGACGAGCTGGCCGTTGACGGCCACCAGGGCCTCCTGGTTCTTCGCTTCGGCCGGATTGGCAGAAGTTTGCCGAGGCGGTGTCGAACGGCGGCCTAGCAGCGCCAAGGCTGCCCGACGCACACGACCACCGGGCAGGCCGGAGCCGTGATTCCGCCGACAAAAGCGTAACGGTCTTTCTGCAAGATTGACGATTCCAGCCTCACAATACGCGGAATGGGTGCGTTCGCGCCGGCACATCCTTTGCGCTGCGCAGGAGACGCTCCCGCGCCGCAAAGAACAACAAACATGCACCCCGTGGCCTGCAGCTGCACGGAGCTCAACATGGCACATACCAGCACCACCGTTCCACTCAGATCACGTTCGTCCCCGCTCGCTCGTCATCTGCGCGGTTTTCAGTGGCCTGCCGATGGTGGCAGCATGCGGAGCGCTGGCCGGGGAGAAGACGGCGTGCGATGGGCTCGTGTACAAAGAGTCCGGCCTCGCGCGCAAAGAATACCTTCCCTGCGCAGGGGAAATGATGGCGACGCTCGACCAGCTTGACACGCAGATCGAGAACATGATCGCCGGCGACGAGAATGCGCGCTCCGAAGCGCGGACCAGCGTGCGGAAACTCGGCAGCCTGATGAAGAAGGCGGGAGGCCGTAACTTGCTGGAGCGGTGGGACGATCGCGCCTTGACGAGTCTGAACATCGACATCTCGAATGCCTACGCGCACCATCAGGCCTGCATGATGGTCGCGGGCCAGCTTTTCGGCCGAGCGCCTCTCGGCGACGAGAAGTACCGCGACGCCGCAAAGTCGGAGTGCAGCGCATATCAACGCTCGTACGAAGAGGCAAGCCGTGCGTATCGATACTTGCGGTAGACCCGCGGCGGTGGTCACCGCGCTGCTGTGCGCCGGCGCGGTGCTTGTCGGTTGTGCGAGAACCGAGGAGTATCAGCTCGGTCAGCGCATCGACATGGGACCGTATTCATTCGAAGTCGCTGGCGCTGATGAGGGCACATGGGCCTCGGAGCCAACTGATCTCCATTCTCTTTCGCCTCGATCGCGACGATACGGCTCCCTTTACGACCGATTTCTGGCAGTCGTTCGCATACAAAATGGAAATCGTTGATGCGGCTGGCAATGCCTTCCCGGTCGATCCCCACCCCCAGTCGCCCATCTACAGAGCGGGACGATACCGGTCCGATCGCTACCTCGCCGAGGTTAAACTCAGCCCCTCCCATGAGGGTGTCCGCGACAGCGCTCGGATTGGCAAGACCGCCGGCGATTTCAGGCTGATCATCGACAATCCGGCCCCCGAAGGTGATCAGCCGCGTCGCGTGGCGATCCAGCTTCGGTGAGGGAGGGGCGCGTCTGATGTCGCACGCCGAACCTTCGGGCCGTGTGCCCCTTCTTGCCGGCCTTAGCGCCGCGTTCATCGCCGTCTCGTTCGGCTACCTTCACAGGATGGTCTTTCTCGACTGGCCCGACATCGCCCTCGACGGCCCGGGACCGATGCTCGCGTACTTCGCGGCCGGCACAGTCTTCCAGTTCGGCATTCCTATTTTGTGTCTTGCTGCGTTCATTTTCGGCGCGTCCGCTCGGCATCTGTGGACGACGAGAATCGGGCTCGCATGTGCCGGTGCCGCGTTCGTGGGCTACGCGCTCTACGTTCGCGCCTGTCTGGACATGATCCGTTAGCCGCAGGCGAGCGGTCGCCAAGCGATTGACTACTGGATACTTGTCGGAATTGCGAATTTCGGCGTCAGCGATTAGGCCGATCTGCATAGGTGACGCCAATACGCGTGTGCAGTGGGTCCCGTGTAGGCGCCAAGGGTTTCCTGATCGAGCGGAGCGAAAAAGCGGTTGTCTTCCTAACGGCGTCTTGAAAACCACTGTGGGGGCAACTCCACACTTCATTCTGGAGACATGGGTATCACTTTCGGGCCGAAGGGGAATTTCGATCGGCTGGAGTCGGCACGTCTCATCGTCGAAGTAGCCGAGATCGTAGTCCATGAAGCTGACGAGCCACACCCGCTGGCTCACCTGCTTCACACCGACGGCCTGGCCCGCAAAGACCTGACTCAAATTCACCTTCCGCTTCTTGAAGCAGATGCGGCCACAGTACGTCACCGTGGCCGTCCAGAAGGGAACGCCGTTATCCGTGCGGATGGCCTGGGGCAGGCCGAATTCAGCGAAGACGCGCTCGAACACGGGAAAGGCGTAGGTTTCGCGTGTGCTCGCGAGCGCTTCACAGGTCAGCAGATATGGCTCGCGAAGTCGGTGATCGTCAGCGGATAACAGTCCCGACGATTGGCCAGCATGAACTCGCCCTTGTAATCCGCGCACCACAGCGCTGATCGCGGGACAGCGCACGCCGAGGTCCAGGCGCCGCAACCGCTCACGAATCTTCGGCGCGCCCCAGTCCCGGGAAGTCCTTCTTTACCGCGACCAATGAGTGATCAAGGGCGCGGCAGCTGGTTGGCGTGCCGGTACGGCCGTCGACTGCGATCGGTCAGCCCGCGAAGACCCCAGTGTTTGTCCCGCTCGTAAATCTTGTCACCCGTCTTCCGCGCGATCCCGAATTCGGCACACAGCGCCGACATGGGTTGCCCCTCGAGCAGGCGGGCCACAAACCGCAGACGTTCGTCCTCCACGTGACACTCCTTCGCCATGCCCCCTCCTGTTGAGGCGGCAGAGTGTCACCCATGTCTCCGGAATACGGTGTTACCTATCTCTCAGGAAGGACATTTCTGCGCTTTTCCTCAGCATTTCGCACCAAGCAGAGAGACTCAATAGTTCGAACGCATGGTGTCGTTCTTGCTGCTCTCTGTGAGAGGGCAAGTCATCCATGAGACGCGCGTGCTACTCGGCCGTGATCGTGTCGCTCCTCAGCGCCGCATGCATGCACGACAGGAAGCCTGAAACTCAGCCATCGCCGGCGGCCGGAACGCCTGACACGACGAAAGCGGCCCCGGCTCCCGCAGCGAAACCTCCCGCGTCGAGCACAAAGGCGAAGCCGGAAGGTCAGGGCACTCCTGCGCAGACCGCCCACCCCCGCGGCCAAACCGCAGCCCGCAGCACCTGCGAAAGCGCAGCCCGCAGCACCTGTGCGTCAGACTTCAGGGCCAACGTTGGATCTCGAGGCACTCAAAATACGGCTGAAGCAGACCAAGGCGATCGGTTTGATGACGAAGCTCTCGCTGAAGAACCAGGTCGACGATCTGCCGACGAGTTCCGCAAGCACCATTCGGGCAACCCGACGCCGACGATGGCGGAGCTGCGACGATCGGTCCAGACCTGCTGATGATGAAAGTGCTGTCGCTGCTCCAGGACCGTGATCAGCGGCTCGCATCCGACATCGTCTCTTCGCGCGAACGCATCTGGGGTCTGCTGGCCGATCCGAAAAAGTTCGCGGCGCTCCAGGTGTAAATGAGGGAATCCATGACCAAGACGAACTCGCACACTCGCTACTTTTGATCGCGTGTCTGACGATACCCCGTCTTCGCTCAACAGGACGAGGGAAGGCGCTGAAGAAAGACCTGACCGCGGTGATCGCGCTTCAAGGAAAGCCGTGCGGTGAGGTCGTCTGCGGTGACTGTGCTCAAGCAGAATGACTACGCCGCCACCTGCAAGGACGGCAACAAGTATCACGTCTACGAAAACGATAAGGGCCGTGTCGTGGTCGATAAGCGAGTAAGTCCGTTCAGGCCCGCAGGTCGTAACAGAGCAGACGCGGTCCGTTGGCGCCGAGACTGCTGTTCTGAGGAACGTAGAGGCGATCCGAGCTCGTGTGTCATTTAATGTGGCTTGCTGAGCCACCGAAACGGCCTTCAGCGCTTCGTCATCGAGCCCGAACGTCTCTCGTCCAGCGACGAGACCACCGGTGAGCGGGAGACGCCGCCGTCAACGCTCACGACCGCCTCGACGACGACGCTCCCTTATCCTCGCGCGGATCGCCTCCCCTCGAGTTCGCCAGAACGTCAGCGGCGGGCTCGATTCCGCGTGCTCAAATCGTGTCTCTATCG
>CAWACZ010000003.1:0-123728 GCA_963780685.1 uncultured Acidobacteriota bacterium
GAGAAGGCCTCCAGCGTGCCGAAGGCGAGCGGATTCGTGCTCGCAGCGGCCTACGTCCTCAAGTGACGGCGTCTATCGGATACGACCGGGCTCTCGCGTCGGAGTTCGAAGGCGTGTTCGATACCGGGACCATCGGGCCGACCTGTCCACCGTTCGCACTCAACCCGCAGGCGCCGCTCGACGCGCGCGTAGCCGAGAATCGAGCGCGCCATCGATTGCGGCGCAGTCGGCAGCGGATTTTTCGGTGGAGAGAGTACGGACGGGACCAACGGCGACAGCAATCTCGAGGAGCTGCCGTTTGGCGCGAAGAACTCGTTCCGCACGCTGCTGTCGCTGTCACAGAACCTCTACTCTGGCGGCCGGAATGGCGCGCAGGTCGACATGGCTGCTGCGGGTCGAGAGACGGCGGAGCTGACGCTGACGACCTCGCGCGCGCAGCTGTTCTTCGATGTGACGCAGGCGTACTACGACGCGGCACTCGCCGACCGTCTGGTGGACATCGCCGCCGCCACGCTGGAACAAGCCGGGTCGACTTTGAGGCTGACGCAGGTGGGTTTCGAGGCCGGCACACAGCCGGAGTTCGAGGTGCTGCGTGCCCGTGTGGCGCGTGACAACCAGGAGCCACTGCTCATCCGCCAACGCGTCAATCGCGAGATCGCCTTGTTGCGCTTGAAGCAGCTCCTGGAGGTCCCCGCCAACCAGGATCTGAGGCTGGCGGATTCACTCGGAGAAGAGCAGCTTCCGCCTCCCGCCGTCTTCGCCGAGCGCGTGGCTGCCGTCGAAAGCAGCCTGCGTTCGGGCGACTCGTTCTCGCTTCAGGGAGACGCGCCGCTGCCGGCGCGAACGGTGGTCAGCGAAGCCGAAGCAACGGTTCGGCTCCGCGAGGCTTCTCTCAGGCTCACCGAGGCACAGCGGAAGCCTAGTGTCACGATCAATACGGCCTACGGCCGCAATGCGTACCCGAGTGGATTCTTTCCCAAGTTCGATCGGATCAACTGGACCGTGGGAGCGAGCATGAGCGTCCCCATTCTTACGGGCGGACGTCAGAGCGGCGACGAACAGGTGGCGCGCGCGGAGCTGGAGCAGGCGCGCCTGCTGCGGCAACAAGTCGAGGAGCTCGCGACGCTCGACACGCAGTCGGCCTGGGCCGAGCTATTGGCAGCGCGCGCGGTCTGGGAGGCGAGCGCCGGTACGGTGGCGCAAGCGTCGCGGGCGTACCAGATTGCCAACGTGCGATACAGCGCGGGCGTTTCTACGCAACTCGAGCTCTCGGATTCACGTCTTCAACTTCAACAGGCAGAGGCCAATCGTGCATTGGCGGCGCGGGACTTCCAGGTGGCTCGTGCTCGCGTGGCGCTGTTGCCCAACCTGCCGCTTGGTGGAACTGCTGGGACCGGTGGGGCTGCGCCGCGGCCGGTGCAGCAAGCGCCGCCGGTACCGGTTCGGCCACTGCCTCCGCCACAGGGCGGACGCCAATTCACGAACGTCGCGGCGGCACAGGGACCCCAGTCTCAAGCGGGGATTCGATGAATATGCGTCAGTGGGTGATCCTAGGTCTTGCGTTCATCGCCCCGGCGTGCGGCGCTGAAGCCGAAAAGCCTGCAGCGCCGGGCGCCGTTTCCGCCATTCAGATAGGGTCGGAGAACGTCGTGTCAGTCGAGCGAGGCACGGTCGTCGTCGGTCCCATCATTTCCGGAGAGCTGAAGCCCGAGCGTGAGGCGACGGTCCGCGCCGAGCTGGGTGGCTCGATGACAGAAGTGACGGTCAAAGAGGCACAATCCGTCAGCCGGGGTATGCTGCTCGGGCGTATCGAGATGCGGACGCTGGACGACGCCAGGCAGTCGGCCAGCTCGGCCGTGCGGTCGGCAGAGAATCAACTCGCGGTCGTGCGGCGCGAGGCCGAGCGCACGGAAAAGCTCGTCGAAGCCGGGGCATTGGCCGCGCGCGACCTGGACGTTGCGCGCAGCAACGTGGCGAACGTCGAAGCCCAGCTGGCCGATGCGCGAGCACGGCTTGCCAGCGCCACACGACAGCTGGACGACACGGTCATCCGGGCGCCGATCGCCGGCATCGTGTCGCGGCGGACCGTCAATGCCGGCGATGTCGTCAGCGCCGGCACTGAGCTGTTTGCGATCATCGATCCTTCGTCCATGCGCCTGGAGGCATCGGTGCCGTCCGAGAACCTTTCGCAGCTGCGGGTAGGTGCCGCCGTCGAGTTTACGGTCCGCGGATACGACAAGCCGTTCCACGGGAGGATCGAGCGCATCGCGCCACAGGCGGACGCGACCACGCGGCAGGTCCCCATCTACGTGTCCGTTCCCAACGTCGGTGGGCGGCTCGTTGCCGGCCTCTTCGCAGAAGGCCGAGTTGTCAGCCAGTCGGCCGAGGGCCTCGTCGTTCCGATGAATGCCGTCAATACGGCGGACGGCCCATGGGTTCTGCGCGTCACCGATGGAAAAACAGAACGGGTGACTGTCACGGTCGGTTTGCGCGATCCGCGGACCGAGCGCCTGCAGGTTGCCTCCGGCGTGAACGAAGGTGACGTCTTGCTGCGAGGAACCGCACAAGGAATTGCGCCGGGCACGCTGGTTCAAGTGAGCTCGCCGCAGTGACGCCGGATCTTTTCGCACGTTGAGTTTTCGAACATGTTCATCTCCGATACCGCCATCAAACGCCCGGTCTTGACCGTCGTGGCGATGCTTGCGCTCGTGGTATTCGGCATCGTCGCGCTGCTGCAGCTCGACACCGACGAGTATCCGGAGATCAACGCGCCGATTGTCGTTGTCGCGATTCCATATCCCGGCGCATCGCCGGATGTCGTCGAGCGCGAGGTCATCGAGCCGATCGAGGAAGTGATTTCGGGCATCAGCGGCGTCGACCGGATGAGATCTGGATCGCTCGACAGCTTCGGCAACATCATCGTCGAGTTCGTCTTCGAGAAAGACCCTCAACAGGCCACACAGGAAATCCGCGACGAGATCTCGGGGATCCGCAACGATCTGCCTCAGGAGATGGAAGAGCCGATCCTGACGAGGTTCGACCCGGCGGACGAGCCGATCCTCTCGTTGACGTTGTCATCTCCCGGACTGACAGGCCCGGAGCTGACGCGCATGGCCGATCCCGACATTACTCGGCGGCTGCGCGGGATTCCCGGTGTGGCGCAAGTGGACCTGGTGGGTGGTATCGAGCGCGAGCTGGTGGTCGAGATCAGACCCAGAGATCTGCAGTCGTCCGGCGTCAGCGTTTTTCAGGTCGTTCAGGCGCTGCAGGCGCAGAACCTCGCTTCGCCAGTCGGGAGACTCGAGGGCGAATTCGAGGAGCGAACGATCCGACTCAAAGGTCGGCTCGAGGGTCCCTCGGACTTCAAACGACTGACCGTTTCGCAATCCAACGGTCGCATCGTGCGACTCGGCGATGTGGCCGACGTGAAAGACGCCACCGAGGAGCCGCGGTCGTTCGCTCTCTACAACGACGAGGAGGCCGTCGGCATCAACGTCGTCAAGTCACGCGGGTTCAGCACCACGGCCGTCGCCACCGACGTTCGGGCAAGGGTCGCGGAGATCCAGCGGACCCTCCCCGCCGGCGTCACACTCCGAATCGTCCGTGACGCGGGCGTGCGAGTCTCCAACTCGGTCACCAGCGTCCAGGAAACCCTGCTGGAAGGCGCCTTCCTCACGGTGCTGGTCGTCTTCCTGTTTCTCAATTCGTGGCGATCGACGGTCATCACCGGTCTCGCCCTGCCCGTCTCTGTACTCGCATCGTTCGTGGCGGTGTGGGCGTTCGGCTTCACCCTGAACACGATGTCGCTGCTGGGTCTCTCTTTGGCAATCGGTGTTCTCATCGACGATGCGATTGTGGTGCGGGAGAACATCGTGCGGCACGTCGAGATGGGAAAGGGCCACTACAAGGCCGCATTCGACGGCACCGACGAGATCGGCCTCGCCGTGACGGCGACGACGTTGTCGATCGTGGTGGTGTTCGTGCCCATCGCGTTCATGCCCGGTCTGGCCGGCCAGTGGTTCAAACCGTTCGGGCTGACGATTGTCTGCTCGGTGCTCGTCTCGCTGTTCGTGTCGTTCTCCCTCGATCCGATGCTGTCGGCCTACTGGCCCGATCCGCACTTGCCGCTCGAGCAGAGACCTCTCCTCTCGCGCCTGCTGGGCCGATTCAACCGTTGGTTCGATCGTCAGGCTGAACGGTACAAGGGTGTGATCGCCTGGGCGCTCGATCACCGACTGGCGATGGTGGCGTTGGCGCTGGGCGTGTTCGTCACTTCCCTGGCGGCACCGTACGTCGGGCTGATCGGCTCGCAGATGGCGCCCAACACCGACGAGTCAGAGTTCACGATCGTCCTGGAAACGCCGCCGGGCTCGAATCTGGCCTACACCAAACTCAGAGCGCAGGAAGTGGCGCGGATTACGCGGATGCGGCCCGAAGTGCTCTACACCTATAGCTCCGTCGGCGGTCAGGGCGACGCGGTCGATGAAGGGTCCGTCTTCGTCAAGCTCACGCCGAAGCACGAGCGCGCGCGAACCCAGATTGCGGTCATCGGTGATGTCCGAAACGACCTGGTCAAGCTGGGCGGCGTCGATACCGCGATTGCAACGGGGTGGAGTGATCCCGGCCAAAAGCAGGTACAGCTGCAGCTCCAGGGCCCGGATTCGGCGCAACTCACTCGTCTGGCCACTGCCATCGTCGAGCAGGTTCGACAGGTCCCCGGAGCGGTAGATGTCGGGCTCTCGACAAAGGGGCAAAAGCCGGAGCTCGACGTTCAGGTGGATCGCGGACTGGCGGGTTCGCTCGGCGTCACCGTCGGCGAGGTTGCGCAGGCGCTCAGGCCCGCCTTTGCCGGCATCGATGTCGGCGACTGGGTCGATCCGTCTGGGGAAACACGCGACGTGACGATCCGGCTCTCGCCATCGTCGCGGACCGTCGTGGCCGATCTCGAATCGCTGCCCCTCGTCGTCAACGGCGCCCAAGAGAGCACCAGTACTATTCCGCTTGGACAGGTGGCGCGGGTTACTCCGGCAATCGGACCGGCTCGCATCGACCATCTCGATCGCGAGCGCGTCATCACGGTCGAAGCGAACACGGAGGGACGCCCCCTTTCGGACGTGGTGAACGACATCACTGCCAAGATTGCGGACACCGTGAAGCTGCCTCCAGGCTATACGCTGAAGCAAGGAGGCGAAACCGAGGAGAGCAACGAGATCTTTCTCCAGATGTTCATCTCGCTCGGCGTGGCGATCATGCTGATGTACTTTGGTACTGGTCGTCCAGTTTGGTTCGTTCCTCGAACCGCTCGCCATCCTTCTGTCGCTGCCGCTGTCGCTGATTGGTGTGGTCCTCGGGCTTCTCGTCACGGGTGGGACCTTGAACATCATGAGCATGATCGGTGTGTTGCTCCTGATGGGAATCGTGGCGAAGAATGCCATCCTGCTGATCGACTTCGCCAAATGGTCCGAAGAGGCGGGCATGGAGCGGCGCGAGGCGCTGATTCAAGCGGGCCGCGTGCGTCTACGCCCCATCCTGATGACGACGTTCGCGCTGATCGCCGGGATGATCCCGGTGGCGCTCGGATCGGGAGAAGGGGGCGACTTCCGGGCTCCGCTCGGCGTCGCGGTGATCGGCGGAGTGATCACGTCAACCTTCCTGACGCTCCTGGTTATCCCGACTGTCTACGAAATTCTTGCCGACAGCCGAGACTGGCTGAGCTCCAAGCTCGGACGCTCCCGGGCGCTTTCCGGGCCGGCCAACGAGACGCCGGCGCGAACCGAGGCATAAGTGAGGTTCGGTCTGCGCGCCGGGATGGTGCTCGGCATCGTCGTCCTGAGCGTCAGTTTCTCTGCGCGAGCCTCCGCGAACGAAACGGACAACTTCACGTGCCGCACCCAGCCTCTCCAGGACTCGCTCGTGGCACTCGACGCGTTGATGAACGCGAAGATCCGCGAAGCGGCGGAGCGCGCCAACGGCCGCGCTGGCCAGTGCGATGCCGCCTGTCTCGCCCGCGAGCTTCAGAAAAGCGTTGGCGCGAACGTGCGCAATCCCCTGACCGGAATCTCTCATGCCCGGCTGGCCGATGTGCTCGAGCAGGATCCCCGTATCGACCGCTGCCATCTCAAGTTCAAGGAGTCAATCTACGGAGCTCGTCCCTACAACCAGCCATGGCTGATCCCCTTCACGGGACGAATCATTTTTCTGGCCGATTCGATCCGATTGGCAGGCCGAGTCGTCGGTACTGACAAGATCAATCATTTCATCCGGGAAGGCCTTGCGCACTGGCGTGCGGTCCACGAGGAGGGCGAAGGGATTGAGTCCGTGATGGTGCGCGAGCATGGCTCCCGCGGTTGGCAGCTCCGCATGAACGAGCAAGGACTCAAAGGCATGACGCTGACCGGGGTGCTGTCGTACGCGGATTTGGCCGCGAGCTACTCTGGATTCCGATTCTGGAAAGACCTCCTCACGATCGATTCACCGGAGGCGTTCGTCACCTACGATCCGTCCACCGGACGGTTCGTGCAGCGGCGCACCTTCAGTTTTGTCGCGTACGTGAATGACGCGTGGGACGAAAGCATCAATCGCTCCGTCTTTCATCCCTCGCTGGCGAAGCAGGTCGCAACGGCGCTTCGGAATCGATCCATGGACGGTCCGATCGCGGATTGCCAGCTCCTGACCGAATTGCCGCAGGCCCGTCTTTTTGTGAATCCCTCGTGCTTCGGTGGCGCGGACTTAGGGCGCCCCGCGCCCGCTGCGACCACCGGCGCCACGATCCCAATCGCTATCGCACCGACGAGCACGGTATCTCTGGCCCTTCCCGGAACTGGAAGCAGGTTCGTGAGCTGACCCACCCGACGCAGACCGTGCGTCGTGGCCCGTCCGCGGCCGTCCGATCAGATACCACCCACTCGATGCCGGAGCAGGAGCAGGTGCGCGACCAGCCTCCCATCGCGCCCCCGTTGGCGCACTCCTGGATCAGCAGCCACGTGCCGGCGGCCAGAGCACCGACGATGACCAGCAGGAGCAGCAGCCACTTGGCCCGCATGGGTTAGCTGGGATCGGAGGGCACGACAATCATCGAGCTCGTCCCGCGGCCACGGCTCGATCGAGGAGCTGACGCATGGAGGGATCCTCTGGATTCAGGGCCATGCCCTCGCGGGCATGGACGACGGCGGCGGCAAAATCGCCGCGATCCAGGAGGGCCATCGTCAGCAGCCGGCGGCTGTTCGGATTGCGCGGATCGAGGTCGACCGCGCGTTGAAACGCCGTGACCGCATCGTCCAGCCTGCCAGCCGCGATCATCGTCACTCCAAAGTTGCTCAACGCGTGCACATCGTTCGGGCGTAAGGCAAGGTACTCCCGGGTACTGGACGCTCGCGTCGTCGAACCGCTGCTCGCCGAACCGCGCGTCCGCGAGCAGTACCCGAGCCTCCGCATTCGATGGCGCCATCGTCAGAATGCGCTGCGCCTGCTCGGCAGCCTCTGGCCAGCGGCTCTGCATCGAAAAAATCCGACCGAGCGCGGCGCGGGCAGCAATCACGTCCAGGGCGGGAGGCTCGAGCCACTGGGGGACGAGACGATACGGAAGGCCCCATGTCTGAACGAACGCTTCGAATTGTTCGGCGGCCTCGCCCAATCTCCCTTTGTTGAACAGCAGGACTCCAAGGGGGTAGGCTGCACGGCTGTTGCCGTGTGTCGTGGCTTCGCGGAGGTGCACGATGGCTTCGTCGTCACGCCTGGCGAGCGTCAATTGCTCCGCAAGGATGTGATGAGCCACCGCGGTTGGCCTCCGATCGACGACCGTCTGGGCCAGGGTGAGCGCCGACGAATACTCGCGGTTCCGCACGACCGTGCCGGCCGCGAGCGCTCCGGCCGCGAGAGCCAACACCACCAGACCGGCAACCGCGCTGACCCGGGGCGTGAACAGAGAGGCAACAGGCGGCCAGCGACGACGGATGACGTGCCACATCAGCACCGTGGCGACCACAGCCAGCGCCACGAGCGCCACGAGCGGCAAGTACATTCGTCGCTCTGCGCCTACTTCGGTGGCGACCGGCACGAAGCTCGACGAGGGTGCGAGCGTGACGAAGCACCAAATTGCAAGGAAACCAAGCGTCGGCCTTCGAACCCAGACCAGGACGGCCACGGTGAACAACGCCGCGATGCCCAGCACGTAGGGGACCACGTCCCCGAGCGTCAGCGGAACCGGCCACCCATAAAACACCACGAGCGATCGCGGCCAGACAGCCAGACGCAGGTAGTGGCTGATGATCACCGTCTGGTTCAACAGATACGTCCACGGAGAAACGCCGCTCGAGAATCCGGCGACTGCGGCCCGTGGACCGGACGACATCATGGCCGCCAGCACGAGCCACGTTGCGAAGAGGCTCAGATAGAACCGCCGCCTGCGGCGCAGCGCCTGCTTCCAGGAGTCGAAGACGTAGGCGCGATCGTACAGCGCGACCATCAGAGGAGCTGTCACCATCGACTCCTTGCACATCATGCCAAGGCCACACGACAGCACCGCCGCGAATCGCCACGGGGACGAACGCTCGGCGCCAAGCGCACGGACCGCGCCATACAGCGTCGCCAGATAGAACATCGCCATCATCGATTCAGTCCGCTGCGTCAGGTAGTTGACGACCTCGCTGTTCAACGGATGGACCACCCACAGCAGCGAGACGGCAAGCGCGAGAGCAGGTGCGTCTGGGAAACGCGTCCGAAGACTGGGAAGCTCGAGCGTTCGTCGAACGAGGCCGAACACCAGCAGTGCGCACACCACGTGAATGGCGATGTTGCCCACGTGGTACCCTCCTACGCTCAGACCTCCGACCGCATAGTTGACGGCAAACGACAGGTTGACGAGCGGGCGCCCGGCAACCGCAGAGTCACGCTCGGGGTTGAGGACCGCGCTCAGGCGCCACCATTCGCGAATCTGCCGGTTGTCGACGATGGTGCTTTGATCGTCGAGGATGAACGGCCCTGACAGACTGTTCCAATACGTGAGGAAGCCGGCGAAAACGATGACTGCCGCGCGCCACCAGAGGCCGCCGTGCGGGCGAATCGGAGCGGGCTCGGCGGTCGAGGCCTTCTTGCTGGAGGATCGATTTCGTTTCGTAGTCTTGCCCTTACCGTGGAGCGGGACTTCAGACGCTTTCACCGCTTGACCAGCCTCCGCCAAAGGCTACGGCGGTCCGCCGAAGCAATTGCGAAGGCGGAAGGTCTGCACGCGACGGGAAAGCGGCTGTTGATTATCGGCTGGCCTTTGTCAGGACGGACCTCAATCGCTTGATCCCTTCATCTGGAACCTTTGCCGGATCGAAGCAGTCCTCGCTCAGCACCACGACGTCGCTGAGCTTGCCGGGCTCTATCGTCCCCAACCGGTCCTCTTCACGAAGGAACCGGCCTGGTCTCGAGACTCAATGTTCTCGACGGCTGTCGTCACCGCAAGGCGACCAACTCCGGCTTGACCCCGTCTGGCAACGGATAGCGATCGACGTTCAAGACCATCGACACCAAGCCGTAGTACCCGCTGACTCCAATCAGATCGACGACTCCGCGCTCGCCGAAGGCGTTCACGGCAGCCCGGAATGCGCCGTCGCTCACCTGTTTCGTGTTCAGCAGCTCGGTGCAGAAGTTGTAGACGGCTTCTTCGTCAGGCTGCATCGACGCCGGCCGCTTCCCTGCCGCGACGGCATCGACGATGGCCGGGCTCAGCCCGGCTTCGAGCGCAAGGCGCTTGTGCGCATACCACTGGTACTGCGCGGTCCAATGCCGTGCGGTGATGAGGATGGCAAGCTCGTTGAGCTTGCGCGAGAGGGACGAATGAAAGCGAACCTGGGCGCCAAGCTGCTGCGCCAGGTCGCCCATCTCGGGGCTGCGAAGCAGCACGTTGAATGGCCCTCCCATCCCACGGCGTTCGCCCGCCAGAAGGTGGTCCGCCATGGTCTTCTGCGCGGGTGTCATCTGATCGTAGGTCAGCGGCTTGAAGCGGTCGCCGACCAGGTTGAGCGCGGGCGGCCTGGGAGTCTGTGCCATGGCAGTCACCATCATGACAACGATGCCGGCGGTCGTGAGTTGAACACGCATACGGTCCAATCCTTCCTTGGATCCGGACAGGCCCGCGCGAGCCCTCGGCTCCACCTTCAATAACTGATTACCCCATGTACCCGACCTACCCGCCCTACCCGCCCTACCCGACCCACCTGGCCTGCCTGCCGTCCCGTCCTGCCCTTCCCGCCCTACCTGCCAGCTTTATCTGCCGCACCGAAGAGCGCGAGATCAATGGTGTTCGCCATGGCCTGATAGCCTGCGTCGTTCATGTGCAGGTGGTCGCCGGGGTCGTACTGCGCCTGGAGCTTTGTCGGCGCGTTGGGGTCGCGGACGGCCGCATCGAAGTCGATCACGCCGTCATACGCCTTGCTGGTCCTGATCCATTCGTTGAGGGCCTGCCGCTTCGCCTCGCCCTCGGGCGTCCAGTAGATGGCGCCTTCGAATGGCGTCAGAGTCGCTCCATAGATTTTCAGGCCGCGAGCGTGCGCGCGGTCGATGAGCTGCCGGTGGCCGAGAATCAGATCGGCGACGGCCGGCGAGGCATTGCTGCGCGCGATGCCGATGTCGTTGATGCTTTCGAGGACGATGACATGCGTCGCGCCGCTCTGGACGAGCACATCGCGGTCGAAACGCGCCAGGGCGCTCACGCCGGCTCCGTCGGACAATACGCGGTTCCCGGCAATGCCCTGATTCAGCACGCTCATCTTCAGATTCTGTGCGGCCAACCGCTTCGCGAAGTGGTCGGGCCAGCGGTTGTTCGTGTTCGGCGTCGACCGGGTGCCGTCAGTAATCGAATCGCCGAACGCTACGATGGCCGCGACCGGCTCGCGGGCCAGGACCTCTACTCTCGCCAGGAAGAACCACGCCTGCGTGGTCGTGGCCACCGGGAGATCCGAGACACCGGTGTGATCCCCGGTCGGCGAGACGTAGCTGGTCTGCAGCGCCCCGTTGTGCGTCGTCAGGGGCGATGTCGACGTCGTGGTGTCGCCCGGCAAATACAGATCGATGGCGAGATCTGCAAATGCGGGTACGGCGAGGTCCACCGGATCGCTCACCAATACGGCGCCAGGCGGAACGGTGGCCGATGGGTTGCCCGCAAAGGTCAGTGGCCGGTTCGACCTGGCCACGATGGCGGCGTCCTTGTCGCGCAGCGCCACCTGCGCGGCGCCGACCGGGAGCGGAGCCGTACCAAACGCGTTACTGAAGACGATGCGAATGCGGTCGCCGCCGATTGTCGTACGCACGATCTGTCGCAGCGTCTGGTTGTTGAAGTTCAACGGCGGCGCGAAACCCCGCCCGCCGCCGGGGCCGGCCCCCAACTGAGGCGGTTGGGCACTCGGCGCCGGAGGTGGTTGACCCTGTGTCGCCGGCGGTTGGCCGGGCGCGGCCGGAGTTTGTGGCGCCGTCTGGCCGGTTGGTGGGCCGAACCCGACGGGTCCAGCTTGCGCCCCCTGCGGACGCGCTACCACCGCTGTGGCCCACGTGCCGACCCATCGGTCGTTGGCGGCGCCACCGCGTTGAGCCTGCGCGGACTGGCCCGCCGTGAGGAAGCAGAGCGCAACTCCCGCCGCCGCAACGAGTCTTTTCATGTTCGGGCCTCGAAGGAGGCGATTCTAGCACCTTCATTACCGCCCGCTGCGCGGGCTTGACGAAGCTGCGCCTCGGAACCAAACGACAGATGGCGGGTCGGCTGAGCAAGCACGGCGACGCAAAATCGCCGATCTTTACAGGCATGTGAGCGCGGCGTAACATTCGCCGATCTCGAGCGAACTTCCTCGATGGTGCGGGCAAAGATCCAGCGACGAAGGTCGTTTTCGAGTATTTTTTCGGAGGCCTTTCATGAGAGCAGGGCTCTGGATCTTGGCGGCAAGCATGGGACTTCTGGTTGCGGCAGGCCGGCCCGCGGCCCATCACGCATTTTCTGCGGAATACGATGCCAATAAGCCGATCACCCTCACCGGCGTCGTCACGAAAATCGAGTGGTTGAATCCACACGCGCGCTTTTACGTCGACGTGAAGGACGAGCGGGGAACGCTCGTCAATTGGAACCTCGAGCTCGCGAGTCCAAACGTGCTCGTACGAAACGGCTGGACCAGGAAAACGCTCAACGTCGGCGATCAGGTGACCGTTGAAGGGTCGATGGCCAAGGATGGCTCGAAGATGGCCAATGCGCGGGTCGTCAAGCTGGCCGACGGTCGGCGTGTATTCGCCGGGTCGTCTGGCGGCGATGCGCCGCCACCGCAACAATAGAAACGTTTCAGCTGTCAGCTTTCAGCTCTCAGCTGTCAGCTGAGTGAGGACTGTTATGGTGCGAAGGCATTTCTGGATTTGGTTCGCTGCTGCGGCAACGGTAGGAACGATCTCGCTCTCCGCGCAACAGCCTCGTCCCGCGCCGGACCCTACCGGTCCGAACGACCCGGCCGCGCCAACCTCGCCCGCCGGCAGCGGCGGGAACAGGAACCTGGCTGATGTTCCCAAAGGCCCGGCGCCGCGGCTGCCCGACGGCAGCATCGATCTGTCCGGCGTCTGGCAAGGCGGCGGGCCGATCGGGGACATCGCCCAAGGTCTGGCGCCTGGCGAAACGATTCCGTTGCTGCCCGAGGCGAAACAGTTGATGGACTCGAGGATGTCGGCAGACGATCCCGAAGCGAACTGCCTGCCGACTGGGGTCCCACGAATCGCGCCGTATCCCTGGCGAATCGTCCAGACGCCCGCGTTCAAGAAAGCGACGCACCTGTACTTTCTGTTCGAAGGCAACATCCACAGCTATCGCCAGATCTTCATGGACGGACGCAAGCACCCCGAAGATCCCGACCCGACCTGGTACGGGCACTCGGTTGGACGGTGGGAAGGCGACACGCTGGTCATCGACACAGTCGGGTTCAACGACAAGTTTTGGTTCGATTTTCGCGGACATCCGCACACCGAGAAGCTGCATACCGTCGAGCGCTGGACCAGGACGGACCTCGGAACGCTCGTGAACGAGACCACAATCGACGATCCGGGAGCCTACTCGAAGCCGTTCACTGTGAGGTTTACCGCGCGCTTGCGGCCGAACGAAGAACTGATGGAATACATCTGCCAGGAGAACGAGCAGGACACGAAGCACCTCGTTGGTCCCGCACGGCTCCCTTAGCCAGCCTCTTCGAGTTCTAGCGAGGCTGCGCCTCAGACCGCCAAGAGGCTCCGCCTCGCTAGGGTCATCTCTTTATTACTGCCCCGCTGCGCGTGGACGGTCTTGACCCGAAAACTTGACTCAATCGCGCAGATTCTGAAGGGTCAAGACCTCTAGCTTACGCTTACGCCCGGCGGGCAGTTGCATTGACGCACCTACGACCAGCGTCCTTGACCAGACATGCAGCGGAGGACTAGGATCGGAGTTACGTGATTGTCCGAACGATTGCCAATGATGTTCCGATGGACGCCCGATCGGTGCGGGCATTGGCTGTCGAGGCGTGGCGGCGGGCCGAAGCGATGGGCCTGATCGAGCCAGACGCCAGGCGGCTGGAGGCAGCCGATGTCGCGCGGCTGGTGAAGCGGCTGAGGGACGCGGGCATCGCGCGGGCGCCAGCCCTGCGGCTGGACAACGTCGAGATGCCGTCGGTCCAAGAAGCGGAGGCGTTCCTGCGTCTCGTGATCGCGGCGCTCGAGGCATCTCCCGTCGCGAAATACGAGTGGCCAGCAGTATCGCGCGTCCTCGAACCCGACCAACTCGCGCCACTGCTCGGCATTTCGGTCACCAGCCTGCGCCGGTACCTTTCAGGTGAACGAGAGACGCCGGACGAGGTCGCGGCCCGCCTGCACCACCTCGCACTGATAGTCGGCGATCTCGGGGGGGCGTATAACGAAGTGGGAATCCGGCGCTGGTTTGGCCGAAAGCGCTCCGGCCTCGGCGGGCGGACGCCAACGGCGATGCTCGCGGCCGAATGGAGCCCGGAGGACCCCGGGCCGCAGAAGGTGCGGGACCTCGCGCGATCGCTCGTCACGCTGTCAGGAACATGATCGTCTTCCGCCAGGCCGATCCGCGATATCCGTTTCTGTGGAGTGACGAGTCGCAGCCTGCCGGCCGCTGGCATAGGGACGGGGAGGGGCCAGCGCACTATTTTGCCGACACGCCAGACGGCGCCTGGGCGGAGCTGCTGCGACACGAAGAAATTACCGATCCCGCCGATGCCGCAACCGTTCGACGGGCAATGTGGGCCGTCGAGATCGGCGACGAGCCGCTCAAGACTGTCGCTCTACCGGCGCCGGTGGTCACGGGAGGCAGGGACACATATCGCGCCTGCCAGGATCACGCCCGCCGGCTGCGGGCGCGAGGGTACCGACGGCTCGCGGCGCCTTCGGCCGCCCTCGTCGCTGGGGCCGCGGGTGGCCGCGTGGTCGCTGACGGTGTCGAGCGCGCCGCCCAGCCGCGTGATGGACTGGTCTTTGTGATATTCGGCTCGCCGGAAGGCCTCGTCGGCTGGAAGGCCGTGGAACGCGGCGCCCCACCCGCCGACATTCTTCAACGCGTCCGTCAGTTTGGCCGCCCGCGGTCGTGATCTACAGCTTCACCACGAACCGGCCTTTGGCCGCGCCGTCGATCAGCGTAGCCAGTGCGCTGGGCAGATCCGTCAGCCCAATTTCGCGGGCGATGGACTGAAGGCGCGCCGGCTTCATGTCGGTCGCGAGACGCTGCCAGACGCGCCGGCGCTCGTCCATCGGGCACATCGCCGAGTCGATCCCCAGAAGTTTTACGCCTCGAAGGATGAACGGCAACACCGTGGTGCGAAGCTCCGTGCCGCCGGTCAATCCCGACGCCGCGATCGCCCCTCCATACATCATCGTCCGGGTAAGCCAGGCGAGCGTGTCGCCGCCGACCACATCAATCGCACCAGCCCAGGTCGCTTTCTCGAGCGGACGAGTACCCATCTGCAGTCCAGATCGTGAGAGCACCTCTTTCGCTCCGATGCTGCGAAGATACTCGTGTTCGGCGTCCTTCCCGGTCAGAGCGGTGACGTGGTATCCGAGGGCCGAAAGACACTGCACGCCGAGACTGCCGACACCGCCCGTCGAACCGGTGACGATCACCGAGCCGCTGGACGGCTTGAGGCCGTTGTGCTCGAGTTGAACGATTGAGAGCGCCGCCGTGAATCCCGCTGTACCAATCGCCATCGCCTCGAATGCACTCAGGCCTGGGGGCAGTGGCACCACCCAGTCCCCCGGCACGCGCGCGTACTCCGCGTAGCCGCCGTCGTGGGAAACGCCGAGGTCGTAGCCGTGGACGAGGACCTCGTCGCCGGATCGGATTCTCGAATCGGAGCTCGCCTCGACGGTGCCCGATACGTCGATGCCCGGAATCAACGGAAAGCGTCGAATGATCTTGCCCGCGCCCGTTGCAGCCAGGGCATCCTTGTAGTTGACGCTCGAATAGGCCGTCTTGATGAGGACCTCGCCCGCGCTCAACTCGTCGAGCGTGGCCTCGACCATCCTGCCCCGTATTTTTCCGCCTTCGTCGAAGACTCGAAATGCCCGGAAGGTGTTCATGGATTCGAGACGTTCGTTTTCATCTGTAGCCACGACTGCCGTGCTTCGTCCACGGATCCCTCGTCCTCGATCGTCGTGATATCGCCAGGATCGCGGTCGAGGATGACGGCCCTCAGCACGCGGCGCATGATCTTCCCGCTACGCGTCTTCGGCAGCATGGGCACGAAGTTCAGCTCGCCGACGACGGCGACGGGGCCCAGTTCCCGGCGCACTGTGGCCACGAGCGCCTGGCGGAGCTGGGGGGAAGGTGCGTGACCGTGCTTCAGCACCACGAAGGCGGAAATGACCTCACCGCGGGTCTCGTCCGGTCGCCCGACCACGCCGCACTCGGCCACGGAGTGATCCATCAAGAGGGCGCTTTCCACCTCGATAGTTCCGATCCGATGACCGGCGATCTTGATGATCTCGTCAGAACGGCCGGCAAACCAGACATAGCCATCCTCATCGATGTGTGCGGCATCGCCGGAGTAGTAGAAGCCTGGAATCTTCTGCCAGTAGTCGCGGCCGTACCGCTCGGGCTCGCCCCAAAGTGCCGCTGTCAAGCCGGGAAATGGCCGCCGCAGGACCATGATGCCTTTCTCGCCCGCGGCGCACGGCAGACCGTCTGGGGTGACCACCGCGGCATCGATGCCCGGCAGGGGAATGGTGGCGGACCCGGGCTTGATGGGCAACAACCCGATCCCGTACGGATTTCCGAATACGGGCCCCCCCGTTTCGGTCTGCCACATGTGATCGATCACGGGTACTCTGCCGTCCAGAATCCGATTCTGCAGCCAATCCAGGGCAGGGGCATTCAGGACTTCGCCCGCGCACATGATTCGCTGCAGACGCGAGTGGTCCACGCGGCGCAGCGGCTCGTCGCCATACCGCATCAACGTGCGGATCGCGGTCGGCGAGGTGAAAATGCCCGTGACGCCGAATTCCTCCACGGCCGTGCGCCAGTTGGCTTCTGCGTGCGGATGATCCAGCGCGCCCTCGAACGCAATCGTCGTACACCCTGCCAGCAAGGGCGCGTACACCATGTAGCTGTGTCCGACGATCCAGCCGATGTCCGAGGTGGCCCACCACACGTCGGCCGGCTTCAACCCAAAGCACCACCGTCCCATGCTGGCGATGTGAACCTGGTAGCCGCCATGGGTGTGAATCGCGAACTTCGCTTTCGCCGTCGTACCAGACGTCGCCAGGATGAACGCGGGCTCATTGGCCTCCATTCGGACATGACCATCATCCTGGCCTGCCGAGCCGCGAACGAAGGTGTCCCAGTCGACATCCCGGCCTGGACGCATCGCCAGCGGCTCGTCGGTTCGCTTGAGAACGATGACCCGCTCGACCGTCTGACTGTCACCCGCGCCGGCATAGGATTCGGACTCGAGGGCTGCGTCGACGATCTCTTTCAGCCTGACGTTCTTGCCTTTCCGGTAGGTGACGTCAGCCGTGAAAACCAGCCGAGATCCGCTGGCTTGGATCCGATCGCTCAGCGCCTTGGCTCCGAAGCCCGCGAAGATCACTGAATGAATCGCCCCGATGCGCACGGTGGCGAGCATCAACGCGATCGACTCCGGGCACGGCGGCATGTAGATCGTCAGCCGGTCGCCCTTTCGAACCCCAAGTCCTCTGAGCGCAGCCGCGAGTCGTTTCACGTCGAACAGTAGTTGGGCATAGGTGGACACCGAGCGCTCGCCGCGCTCGTTGAAGTAGATGAGCGCAGCATGGCCCGCGCGATCGGCGGCGTGCCGATCCAGCGCGTTATAGGCAAGGTTGGTTTCCGCGCCGACGAACCAGCGGAATGTCGGAGGTTGCCAGTCGAGCACTCGATCCCAGCGACGAAACCACGGGAGCTCGTCGGCCGCACGCTCCCAGAACCCTTCCGGATCCGTCAATCCGTCTTGAATCCAGCGCGCGACAACGGGGGTGATCAGGGGCACGGGGAAATTGACAATCAGGAATTGAGAAACCTGCCCTTCTCGCGCTATTGTTTCTTCGCACTCTCCTGCTCCGCCTTCCGAGCGGCACTGAGCATGTTCTCCATGCCGTAGTTGCCTTCGTGGCACGCGTACTCGAAGGGCTGCTTGTCGGGGCCGCCCTTGGACAGGTTCATCGCGAACGTCCACGTCCTGGTCCACGTCGTGGGATCGTCGACCGTCACCGACCACTCGAGGAGGTTCGGCGCGACCGGCTTGAAGCGCTCGATGAGGCGGAAGGCTTGGGCATTCGCGTTGCGGTAGGCGCTGCGCTGCCTGAAGTTGGTCGTTTCTATCACCAGCGTGTCGCCTTCCCAATGCCCGCGAGCGTCGCCCATGTCCAGGCGAACGTCCTTGCCAGCGTGCGGGCGGCCGTCGAGCGGAATCACGCGCGTTTCGTGGATCATCTCGTAACGGATCGCCACGGTGCCCGGCGCCTGCACGATCTCATAGGCATTGCCATAGATGGCCGGCATCATCGAACCGGGAATCCCGCGTGTGATGCACCGGTCGTACAGGCTGAAGTCTTCCGTGCTGTTGAACGGGCCGCTGCCGAAGCTGCTGCCGCCACGGACGGGCGTTCTCTGCTGCGCCTCTGGCGTCAAAGGAGGGATACGACCGTCTGCCGGGTCGACGAGCATCCACGCCCGACTGTTCTTCGCTCCGAAGTTTTCGAACCAGTGCACCGGATTGGTGCCAGGGACGCCGCCAAGGTTTGGAGCCACTGCGACCCGCTGCTCCTCCCTTTGCGCTCGCAACTGCTCGAGCTCGGATTCACTGACGTCCTCGAGCTTCTTGCCCTCGAACTGATTCGGCCGCTCGAGCGGGATGCCGCTTTCGTCGTTGTTGGTGAAGACACCCTGCAAATCGGGATCGCCCCAAGGCGTCCGCGGCGGCGTGTACTTCTCCACCTTCGCGGCCTTCGCGCCCGAAGGGGCCGGCGCCTGCGCGGCCAACGAAACCGTCGCCAGCGAGCCGACGGCGGTCATGGCGACAAATACATGTGCAACAGTCAGCGCTGATTTCCTCACCTGTCCTCCTCGTCCTTCGTCTCTCACTTCCCACCGTCTTCTGTCGCTCGTGCGCCCCGCAGGATATTGGGCATCCCGTAGTTGCCCTCGTGGCACGCGTACTCGAATGGCGGCTGGGAATCGTCTTTCGTCAGGTTCATCGCAAACGTCCACGGTCTGGTCCATGTCTTGGGATCGTCGATCGTCACCGACCACGCCACCGTGTTCGGCCCAACCGGCGTGAAACGCTCGATCATGCGGAACGTCTCGCTGTTGCCGTTCCGATACGTCGTTCTCGGATTGAAATTGGTCGTTTCCACGATCAGCGTCTTTCCTTCCCACCGGCCGCGCGCATCGCCCATGAATGGACGGATGTTCTGTGTCAGATGCGGGCGGCCATCGAGCGGGATCACGCGAGTTTCGTGGATCATTTCGTAGCGGATCGCCACGTAGCCGGGGCTCTGCACGATCTGATACGAATTGCCGTAGATGGCCGGCATCATCGAGCCTGGCAAGCCCCTGGTGACGCACCGGTCATACAGGCTGAAGTCCTCCGGACCGTCCCACGGGCCGCCCGTAAAGCTCGTCTTCGCGGGCGGCATCGCCGCGACCCGCGCCTGCGCCTCGGGCGTCATCGGCGGAATCCTGCCATCCGCCGGATCGATCACGAGCCACGCCTGGCTGTTCTTGGCGCCGTAGTTCTCGTACCAGTGCACCGGGCCTGCACCAGTATCGCGCCCCTCCGATACCGGCTGCCCGCGAGGCCGTCTGTTGCTGCCGCTCCCTTATCAGCTCGGCAAGTTCTTGATCTTCGATGTCCTCGAGGCGCTTGCCAGCCAGATCGCCAGGGCGCTCGAACGGAATACCGCTCTCGTCTTTGTTCGTGTAGAAGCCTTGAAGGTCCGGATCGCCCCACGCGGTTTTGGGCGGGTTCCAGTTCCGGGCCTCGGGCTTCAGGCTTCGGGCTTCCGACTTCGGGCCTCCGGCCTGGGCCGGTGCTGCCCCCGAGGCTGGAGCCTGAGCACCCTGGGGACTGGCCGGCCATCCGGCCAACATGCACGCCGAGAGACCGATGACGAGAAATCGTCGCCTCATCTGAATCCTCCTCACGACCGGAGCCCGAAGCCCGAAGCCTGAAGCCTGAAGCCTGAAGCCTGAAAGATCTTGTCAAATCGCGTTACTGGAATCAACGAGCCGCCGTCTTCGCGAAGTCACCCGCCTTGACGATGGATATCTTCGACGGATCGATGTGGCGGCGGAGCGCCGCCTGTACATCGGCCGCCGTCAACGCATTGACCCGTTGCTCCAGCTCGCCATCCCAGGAGACAGTTCGATCGACGAATGCCAACACCCCCAACCGGCGGGCGAGCTCGGGATCCTGGGCGCGGCCGACCTGCCTCGACTGCTGCCAGCCGGCCTTGGCCGCTTGGAGTTCGTCTGTCGCGAATCCATCCTTGATGGCCCGTTCGATCTCTTCCTTGACGGCCGCTTCGAGCCGATCCGCGTTCTGGGGCGCGTAGATGGCGGTTGTGAAGAACACCCCAGCCCTGTCGATCGCGCCTGCCTGAAGCTGCGCGCCGATACTGTAGCTGAGGCCCTCTTTTTGGCGGATGCGGGTCGCGAGCCTCGAGTTCAGAAACCCGCCACCCAGCATGTACGTGCCCAGCACCAGCGCCGGATAGTCCGGATCCGTATCGCGGAGGTTCAGGTTCTGCCCGGCCATGAAAAAGGCGTTCGCTTTGTCCGGCGTCTCGAATGACTGATTCACTGGCGCGATTTCCCTGAAGGTCTCTGCGACGCGGGCGTACGGCCGCGAGCTCTTCCACGTCCCGAACAGTTCGCTCGTCAGTGCTGCGATTTCCTTGGCGTCGAAGTCGCCGACAACCGCCAGCTCACCGTGGCCAGCGCCATAGAAATCGGAGTAGAACTTCTTGGCGTCGTCGAGCGACGCCGCTTGCAGATCGGCGATCGATTCCTCGAGCGTCGGCACATAACGGACGTCGCCCTTCGGATACGGTCGCAAATGGCGTTGCAACGCGACGACGCCGATGGCTTGCGGCTCGCTCTTCTGCTGTTCGAGGCCGGCGAGCCGTTGCTGCTTCAGTTGTTCGAACTCGCTCGGCGGAAACGACGGCTCGCGCAATACCTCGGTCAGCAAGCGCAGCGCCGCGGGGAAGTGCTCGCGGGTTGTCTCGACAGAGGCATTGACAATCGCAGATGCGCCGCCGACGTTGACTCGGGCTTTCAGGCGGTCGATCTCGTCTTGAATCTGTTGGCGCGTGTGCTTCGTGGTCCCGCGCATCAACATCGCGCTGGCGAGCTGTGACGCGGTTGCACGGTTCGCCAGACTCTTCTCGTCGCCCAGCCGCAAGGTCAGCGTCGCCACCACCGTCTCGCCGCGAGTCTTTTTCGGCAGCAGCAACAGCTTCAGACCGTCCGGCAGTGCCGATCGTGTCGTCCGCACGTCGATGTTGAGAGGGGCAGGGTCGAAGGCTTCACCGGCAGCCACCACCGCGCTGCCTTTGTAGTCCTTCAGCATGACCGCGACGTCCGGTGGCGCCGGCATCTCGGCGCGATCGGGATTCGGCGTCGGGACGAAGAGTCCGACCGTGCGGTTGCTCGGCTTGAAGTACTTTGCAGCGACGCGCTGAACGTCCGACGCCGTAGCCGACTTCAATCGATCGCGATGGAGAAACAGCAGGCGCCAATCGCCCATCCCGATCCACTCGCTCAGCTGTAGTCCGACGCGGTCGGAAGAGTTCAAATCGAGATCGATCTGCTTCAACAGGTTTGTCCGAGCCCGCTCCAGCTCCTCTTGCGTTGGCGGATTGCGGGCAATGTCTTCGACGGTCTGGATCAGACCGTCTCGCGCACTTTCGAGTGACGAGTCCTGTCGCACTTGAGCCGCGAAGAACGCGATGCCCGGATCGTGCAATTGAAAGTTGCCCCCGAATGTCTGGGTGGCCTTCTGAGTCTCTACCAGCGCCTTGTGCAGCCGGCCGGCCGGTGTGTCGCCGAGGACCTGGACAAGAAGGTCGATGGACGGGAAATCGGGGTCCGCCCCGGCTGGCACGTGGTAGCCGGCCAAGGTGAACTGCACATCACCCACACGTCGTAGCGCGACGCTCCGCTCGCCATCCTGTGTCGGTTCTGCGGTGTAGACCTCCGGCAACTTCCGCCCAGGACGCGGGATGGAACCAAACGCCTGGCTGACGAGCTCCAATGTCTTCGCTTCGTCGAATTTTCCCGCGATGAGCAGGACCGCATTGTCGGGCTGGTAATACTGGCGATAGAAGGCTTGAAGACGCTCGATCGGAACGTTCTCTATGTCTGAGCGCGAGCCGATCGTCGATTTGCCGTAGCTGTGCCAGAGAAAGGCCGTCGACATGACGCGCTCGAGCAACACGCTCGTCGGCTCGTTTTCTCCGCGCTCGAACTCGTTGCGCACGACGGTCATCTCGCTGTCGAGATCCTTTTTCGCGACGAAGGAATTGACCAATCGATCGGCTTCGAGGTCGAGCGCCCACCTGAGATTTTCCTCTGTCGCCGCGAACGTTTCGAAGTAGTTGGTTCGATCGAACCACGTGGAGCCGTTCGGACGCGTGCCGTGCGCGGTGAGCTCCTGCGGAATGTTCGGGTGTTTCGGCGACCCCTTGAACAGCAGGTGTTCGAGAAGGTGGGCCATGCCGCTCTCGCCGTAATTCTCGTGACGGGAGCCGACTTTCACGGTCACGTTCACCGTGATGGTCTGCTTGGAGGCATCGGGGAAGAGCAGCAATTGCAGGCCGTTGGTCAGTCGGTATTCCGTGATGCCTTCGACCGATGTGACCCGCTCCACTCCAGACGGCAGCGCGGGTGGCGCAGGCGAAGCCGGAGCCGCCGGTGATTGAGAGCCAACCGCTGGTGCCGCCGGCGCCAAGGCCATGAACGCAAGGCCAATCAGTAGGCCAAGCCGCCTGCCCGCTTTTGTGCTCATCTCACGCCTCCGAAACAGAACCGAAGCCCGCGCCACTTTTTTCACTTTCAACTTACTTTTCCACTTTCCACTTTCCACTTTCCACTTCCTTCATGTCTACTCCGTCGGTGCTCCCGCGGCCAGGCCGCCCTGCCACACCGACGGACGCGGGGGAGCAACGCCTTTCTTCAATGCCTCCTCCGTTGCCTTGTCTTCGGCGCGAGCGGCGCTGAGAATGTTGCTCGCTCTCAGTACCGTCGGATTGTGGCAAAAGAGCCAGTCGAATTCAACGACGCGGGCTTACGGGCTGCGGGCTACGAGGGCTACGGGCTACGGGCTACGGGCTACGGGCTTCTGACGTTTCAGAGTTCGTGGTAAGGGCGGTGATCAGCTTCTGGAGGCTTCGAACCAACGTACCACAATGCTCTTCAAGCGAGTCCGCATCCCGTTCATCGACGAACCCGAGCCGATGTGCGAGATCCGTCAGATATCGGACCTCGCTTGCGGAGCCGAGCGAGATCGTCAAAAAATGCACGTACTCCTTCGTCGTGGTGCGTGCAGATCCCTCAACAATATTTGCGGGCACTGAAACCGCAGCGCGCCGCAACTGTACCTGAAGCCCATATCGCTCGACGGCCGGGAAACATCTAGTCACGCGATAAATCTCGAGCGCCAAACAATCCGCCAGGGTGAACACCCACAGCTTCCTGTGATCTCTTGCCATGCCGCGCGGAAGTTGCAAGGAACGAACCATCGGTCCTGAGCCGCGCAGCCTGAAGCCTGTAGCCCGGAGCCCGTAAGCCTGTAGCCCGAAGCCCGGAGCCCGGAGCCCGACTGACGATACACTTCCCGGATGCGACGGCGAACACACGGCTTTGCCCCACTCGTGGTGCTTCTGCTGCTCGCAGGCTGCCGCGACAATCAGCAGAGCCCGCCGGATCAGAGGCGCCAGAACGCGGCTTCCAATGGCAGCCCCGAATGGTTTACTGATCGCTCGAAGGAAACCGGCATCGATTTCGTGCACTTCAACGGGATGTCTGGCCAGTTCTACATGACGGAGATCATGGCGCCCGGGATTGCGTTGTTCGACTACGACAACGATGGCGATCTCGACATCTACCTCGTGCAGGGCTCGGAGTTGAAGATTCGAGGTTCAGGATCCAATGTTCAGGGCTCAGAGTCTACGGTTCAAGGTTCTGAGTTCAAAGGGCGCTTGTACCGAAATGACCTGGAGGTACGCGCTGACGGGACACGTCGGTTGCATTTCATGGATGTGACCGCTCGAAGCGGAATCGCGTCGCGCGACTACGGAATGGGCGTGGCGTCCGGCGACTTCAACAACGACGGCTGCGTCGATCTGTACCTCACGAATTTCGGCCGCAATCAGATGTTTCGTAACCACTGTGATGGGACGTTCAGCGACGCCTCGAAGGTGAGCGGTACCGACATCGCCGGCTGGAGCGTGTCGGCCGCATTCGTCGACATCGATCGTGATGGCTGGCTCGATCTGTACGTCGGCAACTATCTCAGATACAGTCTGGAACGAAACACTCCTTGCTACAGTTCGATTGGCGCGCTTGGCTACTGCACGCCGCGCAGTTACGAGGCGCTGCCGGGCAGGCTTTTTCGGAACCGAGGGGATGGCACGTTTGCGGACGTCACGGCTCGGTCTGGTGTGGGGAGCGAGTTCGGACCTTCGTTGGGCGTCAGCACAGCCGACTTCAACGGTGACGGATGGATGGACATCTATGTCGCCAATGACGGCACCGAGAACCAGTTGTGGCTGAACCAACGCAACGGCACCTTCAAGAACGTGGCGCTGCTCGCCGGTGTGGCCCTGCCCATTGCAGGCAAACCTGAAGGCAGCATGGGGGTTGACGCCGGCGACTTCGACAATGACGGCGACGAAGATCTCGTCATGACCGAGTTGGCTGGTGAAGGCAGCAATCTCTTTGTGAATGACGGAGCCGGAACCTTCGAGGATCGCGGATCGCCATCCGGCCTCGAGGCAATCTCCGTCCCGTACACCGGCTTCGGCGCCGCGTGGTTCGACTTCGACAATGACGGCTGGCTCGATCTGCTGGCGGTCAACGGCACGGTTCAGATCATCGAAGCCCTCAGACAGGCCGGTGATCCATATCCACTGCATCAACGAAAACTCCTGCTGAGAAACCTTGGCAGCGGTCGTTTCGAAGACGTGACCGACCGTGGCGGCATGGTATTTCGATCGTCGGAGGTGGGTCGCGGCGCAGCGTTCGGCGACATCGACAATGACGGCGATGTCGATGTCGCTGTTGCAAACAACAACGGACCGACTCGCCTCTTGATCAACAACGTCGGTAACCGCGCACATTGGATGGGGTTGCGGCTCGTCGGCGAACGCGGCGGCCGGGACATGCTCGGGGCCCGCGTCGAGATCGTTCGCAAGAGCGGGTCGTTGTCGCGGCGGGTCAGAGCAGACGGAAGCTACGCCTCGGCAAACGACCCACGAATTCTTGTCGGCCTCGGCGACTCGACCGAGTCGGTGCGAGTGAGGGTTCGATGGCCGGGCGGCCGCGTCGAGGAGCGTGACGACATCGCAGTCGATCGATACACCACGCTGAACGAAGGCGCAGGCAAGTGAGAGCGCATCTGGTATTGCTCGTGAGCGCCATCCTATCCGCCGGCGCCTGCTCATCGAACCAGGACCGCCCTGCCTCGTCGTCGGCAGACGGTTCGTCAACCACCCAACCCGCTCGTCAGCCTCTTCGACCTGTGGCACTACCCGATCTCTCGAGCACCGGCGAGACAGTACAGGCCAGCATTCGTGAACGATACGCGTCGTTGATGACGAAGGTCGACGACACAGGCATGTCGCCGCTCGACCTGGCCGCCGCGTACGGTGATCTGGGAAGAATTCTGATCGCTGCCGAATATTTCGATGCGGCCGAGCCGTGCTTTCTGAACGCGCAGGCGCTTCAACCAACGGAAATGCGGTGGCCCTACTATCTGGGACATCTCCAGCGCTTCAGAAACGAGCCGGCCAAAGCGGTCCCTTTCTTCGAGCAGTCCCTTCGTCTCCAGCCCGACGATGTGCCGACGCTCATCTGGCTCGGCGAGATTCAGTTGACCCAGAACAAACCGGATGCCGCCGGGCCGTTATTCGTGAAGGCGCTCTCCGCCCAGCCGCAATCGGCGGCCGCCCTGTCCGGCCTCGGGCGAGTCGCGCTCGCGAAGCAGGATTACGCTCGAGCCGTCACGCATCTGGAGCGCGCGCTGAGCCTCGCACCAGAAGCGTCACGCCTGCACTATCCATTGGCAATGGCCTATCGCGGTCAGGGTGACACGAAGCAGGCCGAAGCACACCTTCGGCGGAGAGGGGATGTCGACGTCCCACAAGCCGATCCGCTGATGATGGAGCTTGGCCACCTGCTGCAGGGCGCTTCGTCTTACGAGGTCCGGGGAGCCGAGGCGCTCGACAAGCGGCAATGGGCCGAGGCCGTGACAAACCTGCGAAAAGCGAGCGAACTCGCACCGGAGAACGCTTTCACGCGGCTCAATCTCGCAACCGCGCTCTACCTGCAAGGTGACGCGCGCGGCGCCCTGGCCCAATTCGAGGCCGCCATCAAGCTGAACCCGGGCCTGGCTAAAGCGCACTACGGCATCGGCGTCATCATGCAAGCCAACGGACGCGACGCGGCTGCGATTGAGCACTTCGCTGCCGCGCTGAAGGCCGACCCCGGCTCGGTCGAGTCGAGGCTTCAGCTTGCTGAAACCTTGCGGGCAAGTGGACGCGAGGCCGAATCGCTGCCGCAGTATGCCGAAGTGATCAAAACAAGTCCGGCGATTTCTCAGGCGCGCTTCGGATATGCGATGGCGCTCGTGCGGCTCCAGCGTTACCGAGAAGCGCGAGATTGGCTCAGCGACGCCATGAAGACCTATCCGGACCAGCCTGGGTTCGCCCACGCGCTCGCGCGAATTCTGGCCGCGGCGCCTGCGGACGGCGTTCGCGACGGAGGACGCGCGTTGTCCCTGATGCAGGACCTTCTCAAACAACAAAAAACAATCGGACTCGCTGAAACGATGGCCATGACGATGGCCGAGCTCGGCCGATTCGACGAAGCGATCGCTTGGCAGCGTGATGCACTGGCCGCGGCGAGGCAGGGACAGCGCGACGCGGTCGCTCGGCTCGAGCAGAATCTCGCGTTGTACGAAAGCAAGATGCCGTGTCGGACTCCGTGGCGAAATGACGATCCGGTGTTTCATCCGCGACCGCAGTGATACAAGGGCGGGAAGGGCGTGCGGCCATGCTGAGCCGAGGACATGGGAATCCAGGCGAAGAGCTGGCAGGGCGGGGGCGGGCCAGAGGCAGGGAAAGGGCAGGAGGGGCGGGAAGGGCGGAGGGCGGGAAGGGCTGGAGGGCGGGAAAGGCTGGAGGGGCGGGAAGGGCTGAAAAGGCAGGAAGGGAGGTCGCTTCACCAGACGTAGCGGCCGATGAGCAGTCCGGCGACCAGTGTCAATACGAGTATTGGGATCTCTACTGGGATCAGACGACGAGTCGATCGCACCAATCCGGCCAGAGGGGCACCGACTTGATTCAATTCCACGGTAAGTTCGGCAAGCGTTTGCGTGGAAATGTACCCGAGTCGACACGCGGCATGAAGACAGTATCCAACCTCCGCCAGCGAACCTTCCGAGATGTTCAAGAAATACAAACGGGCTCTGCGGTGGCGCCTCGCGAATCCTTCAACAATGTTTGCGGCCACAGAGTAGGCCGCCTTCCGAAGCTGTCCGCCGAGCTCGAACCGCTCGAACGCCGGAAACTGCTTGAACGTTAGCTGATGGAGCTTGATGAAGAGGTCGTCGGCGCGTTGCCACGCGACAAGCGACTGATGTCTTGGCGGCATTGTACGAAGTCTCTTTACAACCGACGTGCCGCCTCCTTCCCGCCTTTCCCCTTCCTGCCCTTCCTGCCCTCCCTGCCCTTCCCGCCCCTCCTGCCCCTCCTGCCCCTCCTGCCCCTCCTGCCCCTCCTGCCCCTCCTGCCCCGAAGAGTATGATTCGCACCAACTCGAATGCTGGCCCGTAGAGACTTCCTTCGGTCTGCGGCGCGCGCCGTGCTCCTGGGCGCAGCAGGTCGGAACCTGGTCCTTCCAACCCTTCCAGCCCTTCCAGCCCTTCCTGCCCTTCCTGCCCCTCCCGGCCTTCCCGCCCCTCCGGCTCTTCAACCGTCTTCTGCCCCACTATTCGAAGAAGTCCCGGCGTCGGTGAGCGGCATCTCGTGGGTGCACGAGAACGCAAGGTCGCCCCAACGATTCCTCCCCGAGTCGCTCGGTCCCGGCTGCGCGTTTCTCGACTACGACAACGACGGCTGGATGGACCTCTATCTGGTCAACAGCGGGCTCAGCGATTTCTATCAACCTGGCAAGCCACTCAAGAATGCCTTGTACAAGAACAACCGCGATGGCACGTTCACCGACGTCACAGACCAAGCGGGTGTCCGCGGCGGCACGTTCGGGATGGGTGTGGCCGTCGGCGACTACGACAACGATGGATATCCGGACCTCTTCGTCACGGCATACGGGCGCTGCATCCTCTATCACAACAACGGAAACGGCACGTTCACGGACGTGACCGGCAAAGCCGGCGTGGCGACGCCCGGATGGACGACGGGCGCCGTGTGGTTCGACTACGACAACGACGGTCTCCTGGATCTCTTCGTATGCGGCTACGTCCGTTACGACCTGAGCAACGGTCTGCTGTGCGCCGACAAGGACAAGAAAGACGGCAGCCTCTACTATCACTACTGCATCCCGCATCTGTTCAAGCCCACCCCCAGCGTGCTGTGGCACAACAACGGCAACGGAACGTTCACGCAGGCCGGGGGCGGGACGGATATCGAAAGGCTGCTCGGCAAGGCGCTCGGCGTTGTCGCCACCGACGTCAACGACGATGGCCTGATGGATCTGTTCGTGGCGAACGACACGGTCCAGAATTTCCTGTTCGTCAATCGTGGGAAGAACCAGTGGCGCGACCGAGGCCTCGCGGCCGGCGTGGCCTTCGGCCCGTCCGGCCAGCCTCGTTCAGGCATGGGTGTGGATGCTGCCGATGTGGATGGCGACGGCCGGCAGGATCTCTTCGTGTCGAACATCGACCACGAGATCTTTGCGCTCTACCAGAACGACGGAGGGGAGCTGTTCACGGACGTTTCGCGCGACCACGGCATGACCGATGCGACGCGGCTGCTGAGTGGCTGGGGGTTGAAGTTCTTTGACGTCGACAACGACGGGCGTGTCGATCTGCTCCTCGCGAACGGCCATCCGGATGACATGATCGCGCGACGTGCGCCAGACGTTGCGTACCGAGAGCCCCTGTTGCTCTTCCGTCACGACGGTCGACGCCTGCGCAACGTCAGCGCGCAAGGCGGACCAGTGTTCGGCAAGTCGTTTGCCGCGCGCGGCCTGGCGGTCGGCGATTTCAACAACGACGGGCGAATCGATGTCCTCGTCGGGTGCAATGGAGAACCGCCTCTCCTGCTGCGCAACGTGGCGATGGCGGGCAATCACTGGGCGGGACTCAAGCTGCAGGGAAGACGCTGCAATCGCGATGCGGTTGGGGCCCGGATCACCTGGTCGGCTGGCGGTGTGACGCGATCAAGGCTGAAAGTCGGCGGCGGCAGCTATCTTTCGTCGCACGACCCGCGCGAAGTAATGGGCGTGGGGCCGTCTACGAAGATCGATTGGCTGGAGATCAAGTGGCCACCGCCCAGCGGCAGGACTGAGCGATTCACGAACGTCCCGATCGACCAGTACGTGACTATCGTCGAGGGGTCTGGTAGGCCGGGTAAGCCAGGTGGGTAGATACCTACCTGACCTACCTGACCTACCTGACCTACCTGACCCACCTGACCTACCTGACCTACCTGACCCACCTGACCTACCCGACCCACCCGGCCTACCTGGCCTCTTTGTGCACGTGTTCCCGGCCCGTCACAGCGTCCTGGCCGAGCTTGAAGGTCTTGAGGTCCAGTGATGCATACGAGCTCTCGCCTTCAACGATGCGAATCGTCCGGTCGACGGGAACGTCGTTGAAGGTCTGTGTGAGTCCCGTAGTCGGCCAGAACACTTCGAGCACCTCGATCGTTGACGTCGAGCCCAGCCCGATCGTCTGACGCAGTGGATTAGCCCCGAACGTGCCGCCACTATTCACGTACTTGTAGATCGATCGCCGCTTTCCGTTCTCCACGACTTGTGCCCGAATGCGTGCGCCGATCGCGGACCGGTTGGAACGCACGCCGACGAGCCTGACCGCGATCCAATGATTCCCGAACCCGGGGTTCTCGTAGAGGACGTTGTTCGCCCGGTCTCCTGGAAACGCGCCACCCATTTGCTCGAAGACATCCTGATCGCCGTCATGATCGAAATCGGCAAAGACCACCGCGTGGCCCTTCTGGAGGTGCGCAAACCCGCCGGAGTAGCTGACGTCCGCGAAGCCCTTGCCGCCCCGATTGCGGAACATCACGTTTGGCATCAGGTTCTGGTAGTGCGGATAGCCGGTGCCCAGATAGAAGTCCAGGTATCCATCGTTGTCGAGGTCGCCGAAGTTGGCGCCCATCGGGGCGTTGGGGCGCCCGAGGTTGTATTGACCGGCGACCTCTTTGAAGCGACCGTTGCCGGTGCCGCGATACAGCTTGGCCAATTCGACGTTGACCGGCAGGTTGAGCGCCTGGGCGGCCAGGTCTGAGATTTCGGCGGCATAGGCCGAGACGTAGAGATCGAGCGTGCCGTCGTTGTCAAAATCCCAGAACCAGGTCGGAAAGCTCGCGAGCGGCCTGGTGACCCCGAGCTCTTCCGCCACGTCCGTGAACGTCCCGTCGCCGTTGTTGTGATACAACCGGTTGGCCCCTTTGTAATTGGAGACATAGAGGTCCGGCCGCCGGTCCAAATCGTAGTCGCCCCAGATCACTCCCTTGGCGTATCTGTCGTTACGCACTCCGGCCTGTAGGGCGACATCGGTGAACGTACCATCGCCGTTGTTCCGGAAAAGCTGGCTCGGCGCTGCGATTGCCGCCGACGATTCGTTGCCGACGTACAAGTCGAGATCGCCGTCATTGTCGTAATCGCCCCATGAGGCCGAGTGGGTCGGGAGATAGACACCGCCGAGACCCGCGTCAAACGTCACATCCGTGAAGGTGCCGTTTCCGTTGTTGCGTAGCAGAGAATTGGGATGTTGGCCATTCTTCTCGAGCCAGGCCCCCCGGAGGACAAGGATGTCAACGTAACCGTCGTTGTTGTAGTCCCCTTGCACGATGTTGATCCCGCCGTAGAGCCCCGTCAGCCCCGCTTGCTCTGTGCGCTCGGAAAAGGATCCGTCCTGGTTGTTCTTGAAAAAGCGGATCTGGCCCTTCGTGTCCCATGTGGATACGACGAGGTCGAGATAGCCGTCCTCGTCGAAATCATCGGCGATCGCACCGCCGGCCATGTTGAAAGTGTCCAGTCCAAGACGTGGGGCGATGTTGGTGAAGCGGGGGATCTCCTCGTCGGATTCGAAGGTCTTCGGCGGAATCAGGTAGTACTCGGGGACCTTCGCCGGATAGTCCCCGAGCGTCATATGCGCGAGGTTGAGCAGCCAGCGCGTCGCCAGGTGCATCGGTGAGGTCGCGGGAGTCCTGGCGAGAACCTCGGTGAACGCCGCAATCGCCTGCCTCGAAGGGTCCAGCCTGTTGATGAATCGCTTCGTCTCGGAGCGGCAGAATGCAGCTGTTGGCCGACGGATTGGCGCGGCAGTTCTCGGTCTCGGCGAATCTCATATAAGCGACGCCAAGGCGAAAGAGACTGGCGGGCAGCCACGTCGGATCAACAGGGTCTCTCGTTCGGCTCAGGAGTTGATGCGCCTGTTTGAAGTGAGCGATCGCCTCGGCTTCATTTCCCAGTCGAAGCTCCTGTTCGGCCACGTGCATCTGCAGCAGCCATCGAGTGCCGACGGGTGTCGTCGGGCGTAGAGCGGCCAGTTCCTCGCGCGCGCGACGAGCGGGTCCGTCTCCGATGAATGGATTCGTGTTGGGAGTCTCGTCGGCGATCTTTCTGAGTACGGTCAGCATCCGCTGATGACCGGGCGGCTCACCATTCGGTGGGAGCTGAGGTCCTCCCGCGGCGAAGGTCAAGACTTTCGGGACACATAGCATGCCGGCGAGGAAGATCAGCGAGCACACGACGAGATGTGCCCTGCTCGTTCCCTGGCTCGAGCGCCCGAGTGCCTTGCTCAAGGAGAATCGCGCATGCGACCAGAAACACCGAGAGGCACGAAAACAAGTGACCTTTGAAGGTCTCCGTGTCTCCGTGCCTCTGTGGCCCTTTCTCTCTGTGGCCTTTTTTCTTCTCTGTGTCTCCCGTTACCTCTGCGCCTCTAGAAATCGAACTGCGCGCTGATCTTGTAGAACCGCGCCTGCAGCATCGTCATCGGCTGCCGCCATGTCGTGTAGACCGAGTTCTCGGTCAGAACGGCGTGCGAATTCAGCAGGTTGTAGATGTCGAGCGCCACGTTGGTGCGCTTGCCGCCGACCCGGAAGAGCTTGCCGATGCGGAAATCGAGTTGATTCAGCCGATCGCCGTACAGCTCCCCCGGCGGCACGACATTGACGAACCCCACACCGCCCGGCGCGTTGTACTGCGCTTCGATGACCGGCCCAGGCAGGTTCTGGAACGTTCCTGCCACCTGCACATCGACCTTCGGAATGGTGTACGCCGCAAAAGCTTTGACCTGGCTGATGAACGTCGGCGTAGCGGTCGAGCCGGCGGAGACCGCCGAGACCGCTCTGTCGCAGAACGAGCCCGGCATCGCGGTGAAGAAGGGCACGATGCCTCTCAAGAAGCCGGGCAACGGTGCCGCGAGCGCCGTGTTGCCGACTACGGCCTCCGGCCGCGAGGCAATCACGTCGCAGTAGTCGACGCTCGTCTTACCCGTGCTGACGCCGGCCTGCAGAATGACGCCGCCGCGAGGCCTGGCATTCACCGTGAAATCGATTCCGTTCCAGTGCTCCTTCAGCGTCGGGTCGCCCTGGAGGTTGCCGGAGAGCGTGACGAAGTTGTCATCGACCACGCCGAAGCCCGGAGGCCCGACGATGACGTCGCTCACGGTATAGCCGCCGCCATCCGGCAAGTCTGGATTCGAGGGGGCCGTCACGTCGACTCTCGAGAACTGTGACGGTTGGTACGCGCGGTTGTACCGCACCAGGAAATTGCCGTACCAACGCCGGAAGTAGCTCACTTCGAGCGAGACGCGCGGCATCAGTTCCTGCTGCACGCCGAGTGAGAACTCCCAGTTGTAGTTCCGGTTGTTCCAGCCGGTCAGGATTTCCGGATCGTATGTGGTCGCGGGCGGCACTGTTCCGATCCCGAAGTTCGGATTGCTGATGGGTCCGCACTCCCCGCTGGGCGGCGCGGTGGCGCCCAGCCCTGCTGGACAATCAGCGACGTAGTTCCCGTTGCCGTCGGTCCAGGGTCGAGTGGCGGTGTTCACCAGCGTGTTGATCGGATTGCGCGCCGACGTGATGCCGTTGTTCGCGCCGAACGAGAACGTCCCGAGGCCGACCAGATATTTGTTGAGACTCGTCTTGAGCGCCGTTTTCCCGGTACCAAAGACGTCGTACGCCAGGGCGAGCCTTGGCGTGATGTCCTTCCAACTGATGTTATCCGTCTCAGGGAAGTTGATGTTGCGTGTGGGGGCGAGAATGCCCGGGCCCGCCGACTGGGCCGGATAGCTGTTCTTGAACCAGTCGAAGCGCAGGGCACCGGTTGCCGTCCAGCGGTCGTGCGTCCACTTGTCCTGGACGAACATACCGAAATCGGCGTCGACATCAATTTCAGTTGTGTAGGGAGTCGCCAGCAGATTCAATGTTCCGGCATTGGGAGCGAATCCCAGTGTGATGTCGTAGCTGTACGGCCCGATCTCGAACGGCGTGTTTTCGTGATGGCCCCACGCGTTGTTGAAACCGGCCTTGAATACGTGTGACCCCGTGATGTACGAGACTGCCGCGCGATAGTGCAGGTTGACGTTCCACGAGTTGTTGTAGGGCGAGCCGAAGGGGGTAGTGTGCGGCGCCCGCCAGGTAATTGGACCCTTGCCGAGCACGTTATTGGGATCGGACATCGAGATGACCAGCGGGTTCACGTCCGGAAGCCCGTCCGCGCCGTGCCGCCGCTCCATGACGCCCCACCGCTCGACGCGGTGAATGCCGCTCGCCTCAATCAAAAGCCTCGAAGAGGCCGGCATGTTCCAATCCACCTGGATGAAGCGCTGGAGTGGAAAGTTGAACTCATTGGATGCCTCGGGCGCGGTGGTGGCGGTAATTCCGTTCGAGCAGATACAAAAGCTCTCCTGGTCGTACGTGAAACCGAACTTGTTCTTCGCCGACGCCTGCCACGTCAGACGCCCCTGATAGACCTGCCAGTCCCTGACGAGGACACCCGGTTTGGTGAAATCGGGATCGTAAACGACCGTATTCGGGTTGTTGACATTCTTGTCGTGGAAGATGTTCGGCACGTACGAATTCGCCACCTGGTAGCGGCCCGAGAAGAAGAACCACAGGGAGTCTCGCTTGAACGGACCGCCGACCCCTGGATTGAACTCCCCGTTGCTCTTGACCGTGCTCGCGCGAAAACCATCAGGATTCGTGATGAATGGGAGCCCGTCCACAAAGGAGTCGGGTTGCATGCTGTCGTTGGCGAAGCTGCCGGCAATCGTGCCCGAGAACCGGTTGCCGCCGTCTCTCGGGATGAAGTTGATCCGCACGCCGCCGGTCGCCGCCGTGGCGTCGACAGCCGCCGTGTCGATGGCGAACTCGGAAGTACCTGAGGCGTTAGGAATGGCGCCGCCACCCCACCCGCCGCCGATCATCGTGCTGAGCGCGACACCGTTCATCAGGAGCCGCTGGTCTTCGGTCTTGCCGCCGTGCGCGCTGAGGGCGAGCGTGCTCGGGCCCGTCGCACCACCCACGTCTGTCACTGCTCCGAAGCCGTCCCTCACGTTCACGCCTGTGATGAGCACTCCGGTCGAGAACGAATTGCGCGAGGTCGGCAGCGCGCTCACGACTTCTTGACCAATGACCGTTTGACGGGTAGCCGTCTGGACGTCGACCACCGGCGTCTCGCCGGTGACCGTGACAGTCTCGGCGACGGCGCCAACACGCATCTCGGCGTCCGTCGTCGTCACCGCAAACCCGGTCAACGGGATCCCGTCGCGCTTGACCGTGGCAAACCCCGTCAAGGTGAACGTGACGGTAGTACGTACCGGGCCGCAGGTCCAAAATCTGATAGCGGCCGGTCCCGTCGGTCACCGCGCTTCGGGCTTTCTCAATCAGGACGTCGCTCGCCGCTTCGACCGTGACGCCAGGTAGCACCGCCCCTGACGTGTCTTTGACGACTCCCGACAGCGTCGCTTGTGCGTACGCGGACGAGGCCATCGCCGATAGGATTGCGAGCACGAACAGAACCCGCTTCAGTCCCCGCATGCTCCCTCCTTGCCGTCGTGACGACACGGACCGGTCGTCTTCGGTGGAAAAGTTTACTGCCGTCTCTGCTGTGATGGAGTGTCCTATCGCAGCGACCCTGTCAATAAGTGACGCGCGATCCACAACGTTGGATGATCGCCGGCGGTTGGCCGCATCCTTAAACGGGGCGCACACCACACCCCTCCTTCGAGGACTTGATCTGCTCGGCGTCAGGCGTACCCCACCTTAGATAGTTGTTGTGTTAGGACGCGGCGGCATTACCCTCGCTCCGCGAGGCGACCCCAGTCAAATACATCTTTCAGAGCCGAGGCATACCGATCTGGTATAGAATCGAACTCCATGGATTTCCGACACTTGCGCGCTTTCATCGCGGTCGCCGAGGAAGCGAGCATCACCCGCGCTGCCGAGCGTCTCCACATCTCCCAGCCGCCGCTGAGCCGACTCATCCGTCAACTGGAAGAGGAACTGAACGTCACGTTGTTCTTGCGCCACCGTCAAGGTGTCACGTTGACCGACGCAGGACGGATGCTGCTGGAGAAAGCGCGGACGCTCACCGCAGCGGCCTCGGACTTCTTCGAAGCCGCTGGTCAGACGACGCGTGACGAAGCGAAGAAGGTACGCATCGGAATCGGTTGGGGACTGTGGGAGGCCGTCAACAAGATCCGCGTGTCGTACTCGAAGCAATGTCCAGGCGTGACGATAGAAGCGACCGACGTCATGTGCCCCGATCAGGTACAACGAGCAACTGCAGAACCATGCGCTCGACATTGTGTTCGCACGTCCTCCGTTCGATCCGAGCACGTTCGAGTGCACGACGCTCTTCGACGAGCGTATCGTCGCCGTGCTGAGCGAAGACAATCCGCTGGCATCGCGCAAGACTCTGCGGATTCGAGATCTGGCGAGCGAGCCTCTGTTGCTCTGGGATCGTCACATGATGCCAGGCCTGTACGACAAGATGCTCGATCTCTATGCCAAAGCCGGCGTGGCCCCCAGGACGATTCCAACGCCGGGAGCTGGTCCTGGTACACAGGCGGGCATCATGCAAGTGGCTTCTGGAAAGGGGATCTACCTCTGCATCGGGATCCCGCTCACCAGCCCGCGTCCCGCACGTGGGATCGCCGTCGTCCCCTTGAGCGATCCGGAGGCGACGTTCGAAGTCTGCGTCGCGTGGCGAAAGGCCGAGGCCTCGAGCGCAGTCGTCGAATTCCTCAAATGCGTCTCGAAGGTGTTTCCTCACGAGCGACGAGTGCCGGCACCGCTCAGAACGGCTTCGCGGCGGGCATCCTAGGCAGCTGTCAGCTCTCAGCTGTCTGAGGCCTAGCACGTAGCCACACATGGATTTGAAAGCTGGTAGCTGACAGCTGAGAGCTACGATGGATTATCCAATCAGCCGCGTCGTCGATCTACTCGATCCCTGTCTGACTCGGCTCTTCAACATGGACGTGGAAGAAGCCCGGCGCCGTGTCCTCGGCGGCGACCCCGCGGCGATCCGGGCGATCGACGGGTCCTTTGCGATCGTGGCGTGGGAGGGTTTGACCGTCCACCTCGCACGCTCCCTGGATCGACCGATGCGCTACTTCCTGGCCAAGCGCCACGAAGGGCCGGCGTTGTACGTCGCCGACCGCATCGATGCGCTGCACCAGGCACTTGCGCGAGATGGCCTGGCGAACCAATTCCACCCGAGCTACACGCGAATGGTGCCCGCGCACCACGTCGTCGACCTCGCTTTGGTAGGCTGTCCCGATCCGGACCCGATCTACACGCGCTTCTTCACGCCCGAGCGCGGAACGCTGGCGCCCGATCTCGATGAAATCGGCCGGCAGTACGTCGGCGCGATGGCTGCCGAAGTCGCCAAATGGCTGCAAGACATCGAGGCGCAGTCCTCCGGACCGGAGCCCATAGGCGTCGCGTTTTCGGGCGGCATCGACAGCGGATCGGTCTTCCTGGTCATCTATCACGCCATGCTTCGGCTTGGCCTGTCGCCGTCACGGCTGAAAGCGTTCGTGCTCGATCTCGGAAACGGACCCGACGTCGAACAGGCGCGGGCGTTTTTGTCGGCCACCGGTTTGTCGATGTTCCTCGAGGAGGTCGAGGCCACGCCTGACGATCTCGACGTCTCCGAGACGCTGCGTGTGCTCGAGGACTACAAGAAACTCGACGTCGAGTGCGCCACGATGGGCCTGCGACTGTGTCGAGGGATTCGTGAGCGGTATCCCACATGGCGACACCTCGCCGACGGCGATGGGGGCGACGAGAACCTGAAAGACTATCCCCTGGAGGAAGGGGGAGAGCTCACCATTCGAAGCGTCGTCGACAACCCGATGCTCTACCAGGAGGGCTGGGGAGTCGGGAAGATCAAGCACTCCCTCACCTACTCCGGCGGCCTGAGCCGAAGCTATGCGAGGACGTACGCTCCCGCCCGCCGCTACGGTTTTGCCGGTTTCAGCCCGTACACGCGACCGGACGTGATTGAAGTCGCGGAAGGCATCCCGTTCGCAGCCCTCACGCAGTACGACGTCCCAGCGCTCTACTCGCTCAAGGGCCAGATCGTCCAGCGGGGCATCAAGGCGGTCACGGGTATCGACATGCCCATCTTCCCCAAGCGTCGATTCCAGCACGGAACCATGCCCGTTGACGCGATGCTCGCGCGCATCGGCCAGGACGAGAACAGCTATCGGCGAGCGTTCTACGGCCTCTACGCCTGAACCTCCCCTACCTGCCCCACCCGACCTCACCTGCCCTCCCTGCCCTCCCTAACTCAACTTCGAGAGGATCCTCTTCTGGTTCGCCACGATTTGCGCTTGATTCTTCAGAATCTTGTCGAGCTTCTTTTGATTGCTTAACAGCGCGTCCAACTTGCGTTGGTTGGTCTTGATGAGTTGCTGATTGGCCAGAATCCGCCGTTGGTTGGAGAGAATCTGTTTCTGCCGGCCTGCTGTCGCTTCATTTGCCATCAGGTGGTCCTCCTGCGAATGCTCAATCCGGAGAATCGGTCCTACACCTCAAGCCGATCGCGCCCAGCGAATGAGCGTTGCGAAATTCGGCGGTTTCCCGTACATCAGCAACCCGATCTGAAAGACCTTGGCGGCGAACCAGACAGCCGCAAACACCGAAGCGATGCCGATGCCGATGGTCAGCCAGACTTGCCACCATGGCGGCGGAGCGCTGGAGGTCAACCGCAAGAGCATGGCGAACGTGTTGACCGGTGGAACGAAGCTCATGATGGTGCTGAACGTGGAATTCGGCTCGCGCATGATCGGCGCCGACAGCATGACGGGGATGAGGAGCATCATCATGACCGGCGTCGCCAACGACTGAGCCTCATTCATCTCGTTGACGGCGGCGCCAACCGCGACCATGAGCGATCCGACAACGAGATACGTAATCACGAAGAACACCATCAGGTAGAACAGCAGCCAGGGATCCAACAGGCCGAGGAGCGCGAACGACAGCAGCAAGACCAAGCCCAATGCGACGTACAACCCCAATGCCACCAAGCTGACGCCCATCTGTCCGAGAATCTTCCCGGCCATGAGCTCGAGTGGAGACACCGCGGAGAGCAGCACCTCGATGACGCGGTTCGACTTCTCCTCGATTGTCGTCGTCAAGAGCGACTGTCCGCCCATCATCACGCCGATCATGAGCAGGACGACAAACGCGAAGGGCATCACCCGGTTGAATGCGCCCACCGTTCGCATTTCGCCGTCCTTGGTCACCCTGACCGACCGCACTCTGGCGACGCGAACCATCTCATCGATGCCGTCTGGCTCCAACCCGTTGGCGCGCGCTCTTGCACTGACAATCGCTTCGCGCAGGCTCTGTTGGATCTGGTTTTCGACGCGGTCGTCAACGTTCGCGGGCACATACAGATCGGTACGCGCCGAACGCCTCTCGCCCAGTCGCGGGAATCACTGCATCGGGATGGACCATCACCAGCGCAAGCGGCCGCGGGTCGGCCGATGCCGTTGTGAGCCATTGTTTCTCCTGCTGGACATCCGTCGTGCCCGGCCGTTCTACGACTTGAATACTGGGGATCCCGCCGAGCGCGCTTTGGATGGCCTGGTCCGACACGGCTATCGGACCACCCGAGAACTGGCGCACCTCGTCGGGCACAGCGGAAAGCGCCTCACGGGTAAAGGACTGGCGACGTTCCGCGATCCTCCGCGGATCGAGCGTCGTGCGAAGCTCCGTGGTGACCCGACCCGTCGGATCGACAATGGCGACCTGGCCCTGCACTGGAAGACTCCGTGGCCTGAAGAAGCGGGGACCTAACGCGAAACCCAGCGCGGCTATCGCCGGTACGATGAGGAGGCCAATAACGAAGCCACGCGTCCCTACTGTGGCGAGAAACTCACGGGCAGCGATATACGCCACTCTCCTCATGCGGTGCCCACCGGCGCGTGCACATCTCGAAGGTCGGCCCTGAGCTTCTGCCGATCTTCGACTGTCGTGGTACCGCCAGCGACGATCTGAATGAAGACATCCTCGAGCCTCGGTCGAGAGAGCTCGATTCGCGCTGGAACGACAGTGGCGGCAATGCGACGAATCGCAGATCCGGGATCTGTTCCTTCCACCAGGACGATCTCGTAGCCGTCCTCCACGCGCGCGATGCGTTCCACCTCTCCGAGGGCGCTCAACGGCGATGAGGGGTCGGTGTCGTGGTCGAGTGGTTCGAACCGGATGGTTCGCGGGTCGTAGCGACGTCTGATCGTCGACACCGCTTCGTCCAGCACCTTACGTCCCCGGTGGATCATCACGACGTGCTGGCAGATCTCTTCCGCCTGGGGCATCACGTGCGTCGAAAACAGGACCGGTCGCGCCGCGGCGGTGCTCCGCGAGCACCAAATCTCGAAGCTGCCGTGCGCTGACGGGATCGAGGCCACTGAACGGCTCGTCGAGAATCAGGAGATCCGGTTCGTGCACGATCGCCGCGAGGAACTGGATTTTCTGCTGCATGCCTTTCGACAGCTCGTCGCAGCGCTTCCGTTCCGTGTCTTCGAGGCCGACTCTTTCCAGGGAGCGCTTCACCCGTCCGGACAGGTCGGTGTCTCGTAAGCCCTTCAAGCGGGCCATATAGGTCAGGAACGCGCCGACTCGCATCTTCCTGTAGACGCCTCGCTCTTCGGGAAGATAGCCGATTCGATCCTTGGCCTCCCTTGCCGAGGAGCGGCCGAGCACCGAGAGCTCGCCCGAATCAGGGAAAAGGATGGACATGATCATCCGGATCGAAGTGGTCTTGCCGGCTCCATTCGGACCGATGAAACCGTACAATCCGCCGCGAGGAACGATGAGATCGAGGTCGCGGACGGCGGTCGTCGAACCGAATGTCTTCGTGACGCGTTTCAGCAGGATGGCCGGATCCACGAGTTCAGTAGGCCTCGGTCGGCGGTTATACCACACTCGCGGAGGCGAGGCGCTCGCCTGCACAGAGCGCTGGAACCAGAGATGCGAACGGAAGACGCGCGGCCTCGCCTCCCGGGCCGGCGTAGAACGCCAGAGAATGCAGTCTGATAGAATGACGTCGCAAGTTTCTCCTTTATTGAGGTCGCCTATGACGGTCCCGTGCCGGAGGGAAGCTTCGAGTTCGTCGCTCGTGTGAAGTTCGACTAGCCACGCGTCTCGCCCTTTCCTCCGCGTTCGTTTCTCTCCCTCGAAAACAGTCAGCTCTTCGTTTGCCCAAAGAGGGCTTTGCAAAGTTGGCCGCGGCCTCTTGTAGCGCAGGCCTTTAGGCCTGCAATCTGCCGCGGGGCAGCCCTGAAGGGCTGCGCTACAGCCAACTTTGCAGGTGCTCTAAGAGCTGCGAGCTTATTTGGCTTCGCTCAAGAGAGGAGACGACCGTGTATTCACTGACGGATCTTGGTTGGAATTCGTTCTTCGAGCAGCAACTCACCGACGACGAGAGGACTCACGCGGTAGCCGCACGCGTCGTCTGGGAAGGCCGCGGTATGTATCGGCTCTCGACTGGAAACGCGGACTGGCTGGCCCAGCTCGCAGGTCGGCTTCGACACGCGGCCGGGTCGCGTGCTGAGCTCCCGAGCGTGGGCGACTGGGTCGTCACTGCACCTGGCACGGATGGACGAGCCACCATTGCACGTCTGCTCGCACGCCGCACCCGGTTCTCCAGAGCGGCCGCCGGGCGATCAACCGAAGAACAGGTGGCAGCCGCGAACATCGATACTGTGCTTCTGGTGAGCTCGCTCAATCGCGAGTTCAACCTGCGCCGCATAGAGCGGTACCTGTCACTATCGTGGGAGAGCGGCGCGCGCCCGATCATCGTCTTGAACAAGGCCGATCTCTGCAGCGACGTCGAGACGTGTCGCCAGAGCGCGGTGTCGGCCGGGCAAGGCATTCCGGTTCTGGTTACCAGCGCCGTGCGCGGCGATGGAATCCCGAGCGTCAGAGAAGCCGTCAGTCAGGGCGGCACCACCGCACTGCTCGGGTCGTCAGGCGTGGGCAAATCGACGCTGCTGAACGCGCTCGTTGGCGAGGCCCATCAGCCCGTCACGGCCATCCGGGAACGCGACGACCGCGGCCGGCATCGCACGACCTCACGTCAACTTTTCGTCGTGCCGACCGGCGGCGTGCTGATCGACACGCCCGGGATGCGGGAGCTTCAGCTATGGGATGCCGCCGAGGGGCTCGACCACGCGTTCGCCGACGTCGTGGAGCTCGCAGCCGATTGTCGTTTTCGAGACTGCGCGCATCAGTCCGAGCCGGGCTGTGCGGTGACGAACGCCGTCGCAACAGGCAGTCTCGACGCCGGTCGGCTGGAACACTACCGGCGCCTTCAGCGAGAGGAACGTTTCGTCGAGTCACGGCAGGACGAACGTCTCCGCCTCGAGCGCGCGAAGCAGATCAAGCGGCTGAGCAAAGCGGCGAGAGAGGTGTACCGGCTCAAAAAGCGGTGACATACCTAACCCGGCGAACGCGACATCCGGACGGCAATCGGCGACGTAGAACACTCTGAAGGCAAGGCGTCCAGACTTCGACGCCGAGGAGAAGCCATGAAGAAGAGCGTGGGCGGAGTGTTCGTGATCGCAGCAATTCTGGCGTCGGTATCGAGCGCCGCGCTACTCGGCCAGGACGCGAAGGAGCAATCGCTCTACGATCGTCTCGGCGGCAAGCCAGCCATTACCGCCGTGGTCGACGAATTCGTGGCACGCGTTGCCGCAGACAAGCGGATCAACGCGTTCTTCGGTCCGGCCGCGTCAGACCCTGCTCGGTTGGCGGCGTTCAAGGGCAAGCTGGTCGATCAGATCTGTCAGGCGAGCGGTGGACCATGCACGTATACGGGCAAAGACATGAAGACGGCTCACATGGGCATGGGCATCAGCGGCGCGGACTTCGATGCCCTGGTCGAGGATCTGGTCGGAGCCCTGGACAAGTTCAAGGTCGGCCGGCACGAGAAGGATCAGTTATTGGGCGCTCTCGGTCCGATGAAGAGCGACATCGTCGAGAAGAAGTAGGGATCAGGTCCTTCGCGCCCGGCTCTGGCGCCGTCGAAGCAAGAGCTTGGTCCAGAGGAATCCGATGAGCACGAAAGGCATCAGGTAGATCCCCACCGTCGACGGCGACGGACGCAAGTCTGTACGTCGCATCGACCTCTGCGGAAACATCGGCAGCGCCCAGCGGGCCGTCTATCGACGCGCGCGTCACGTATCGGCCTTCGTGGTCCATCACCAACGCCACAAACTGGCGGGACAGGTCGCCGTTGACCGGCTTGGCTGTCCCCTGTTGTGTGACACCTCCACGGACGGGGTCGACCGATACGATCACGCGCGTGTCCGAAGGCAAGGAGACTCCCGCACCGGTGGGCCGTACGATTACCCAAAACTGACCCGCGGCTGAACCGTCGTCGGTCGCGTCAGGATCGGTCCAGATGGACACGTCGTACGCACCCACAATTTGCCCCGAGACGATGGGATAAGGAGGGCCGCCGTGCGCCTCCGCGTTGGCGGCAGCTAATGTGAGAGCGGCGATCAAAGGCAAATCTCGACGAATGTAGCGCAGCCCTTTAGGGCTGCCTAGCGGCCGTTTGGCAGCCCTGAAGGGCTGCGCTACGAAATCCGGCGGGCGATTTCGCCACGCCCTCTTGAGCGCTGCGACAACACTCATCCAGCCAGGCCAAGTCCTCTCAGCTCCATCGGTTGCGACAGGATCCAGGTGGCCACCACAGCCAGGGCAACCGTGACGATTGCCCAGGGCAGTGCGGTGGCGCCGGTCCGGTCGGGAAAGTCGCGCTCGGAAATGCGATAGATCAGCGTCAGCGACCCGAGCGTTCCCAACAGGATGAATCCCAATTGGATCGGATAGATAGCGCCGGGCCGCATGCCCGCCCATCGCCAGTACGGCCCACCGAGCACCGGCCAGCCGAACACATCCATGGCCGTGCTCTGCAGCACCGGGACTACGGTAAGCGCGCCGGTGAGCAAATGAAAACCGTAGTGCGCCAGCCACATACCAAAGCCGAATGGGACGAGCGCATACGCATAGCTCACAGCGATATGGCCAACTCCCCGTGGCCGGCCTGGAGATGAGGACCCGCCGGCCAAACCGTGCGTAGCCACCGCGGCACCGCCGATGACCATCAGCGGTGCGACACCGAATCCTGCGATGTAGAGGACCGCGAGTACCGGTGTTTCGGACGTCACGTCCATCGCGCGCGACAGCCACTGCTCCAATGCGTAAACGGGTGCCACCATCCCGAAGGCATTCATCAACGCGCCAAAGACGAACAGGACCGCGAGCGCGGCGATGTCCGCACGTCGTCCGAAGCGGCCGATGCCGGACCGCCGTCGTGTTTCAACGAGCTCTGCGCCAGGAATGCGAACGGAGAGCGCGATGTTGTCGTGTGGGCACGCCTGGACGCAGTCCAGGCAGAACGTACAATCCATGTTTCCGACCTTCATCGGAAGGAACAGCCCCAGCTCGCAACCGCGGAGTGCTACAGCAGACTGTGGCGGACGTCCCTTGATGCAATCCGCCGTACGGCAGGCGCGACACGTGGCCGTCTCACGAACCTTCAACTCCAAAGGAGACATCGTCGACGCTACGAAATTGAACTGCCCGATCGGGCAGAGGTACTTGCAGAACGTTCCGCCGCTGAACACCAGATCGATCGCGAGCGCGGCCGCAAAATAACCGAGCACCAGCAGCGCCGTACCGCGTGGCAGTGCCCAGAGATCGAACAGCTCATAGGCAAAAAGGACGGCTACGAACAGCACAACTGCGATCCACTTCGTCCGCAGACGCCGCGGCCAGCGGCGCGTCGGAACATGGAAGCGTCGCCCTGCGTCGCGCACGAGCACGAACGGGCAGCCGAAGCAGAAGAAGTTGCCTGCCGCCAGCAGCGCGACGACAAGCAGGCCGCGGTAATGAACCCAGGTGAGGACGGTTGCGAGATTGTTTGGCGCGATTTGCGGGCCGACGAGACCGTGAAATATGACGACGATGGACAACAACAGCAGGACAGACTGAGCCGCGGTACGTGCGTGTCGCCAGCGAAGTATCGATCCGAGAACGGGCCAGCGAAGGACGTCGGACCCGAAGGGAGTCAAGGTTTCAGCCGGCCTTGACGTTGGCGAGAGCGACCTGACGGCTGAGTCGTCGTCCGTCCGGCAGGTTCCCCGTCACTAGGACGATCCACTCCCCGTTCATCGAGAATTGCAGCTGAGCGACGTAAATGCCCTCGCCGCGCTCTGTGGCTGGAACGATCACCGGCGCCATCCCCGGGTGGGACATATGACCTTCGAACTGAAGTGCCGCCCCGCGCACGGGCCGATGTGCGGCGTCACGCAGCGTCACCTCCGCGAGAGTGAGGACGCCGACGCTGGCCGAGGTCGGCGTCATCTTCCACTCGACGGTCACGTCGTTAACAGGAGGAGGCCCTGGCTCGCGCGAAAACCGATCGCAGGCAACACCGAGAATGCCGCAGAGAAAAGCGGCGGCAACCAATTGTTCGCGGCGCCGACTGCGCCAGACCTGCTTCACGCAGCAACGGTTGTCGAACCATGCCACGCGCACGTGCACTGCTGCCTCGCGGCGACTGGTGAAGACGGGAACATGTGCCAGTACATGGCGATCACCATCGGGATGAACACGATGGCGTTGTAGAAGAGATGCAATTCTACCCGCGGCACCCAGAGCTGAACGATGCTGGTTGGTACGGGCCGCCCGAAGAAGTTGTACCCGAGAATGGCCTGCGTCTGCAGCAGCAGATGCTCGATATGATGGAAGAACTGAATCCCAAGCGCCAGAGTCCACCACCAGTGGTCCTTGACACCGGTGAACCCCGATCGGAGCAGCCAGAGACCTGCGAGCATCACGAGCGCGTAGCCATAGTGGAGGGCTTCGGATTGGATCAACCATGGGACGTAGAAACCGAGCAACCCCCTCGCTTCGGGGACAGGCCAGCCGAGGCCGTAGATCTGGAATGCTTGCAGCAAGTGCTCGCTCCAGTGCGCCAGCACGATGACCATGAAAGTCCGGAGGGCAAGCTCGTGATGGGGTCCGTTCAACCGCTCGACGACTCCCAGTGCCCGACCTGGATGGGAATCCGCGTGGCTGGCGTACATATCTTCAATCACTCCAATGCGATACAGGTTCAAATTAGTATAAGTCGGGCGTTCGTAAGACCGTCAATTGTATAAAAGGACTATGGCGACCGGGTCGGCCTTTTCCCAGGAACCCTATCCGTCCGGCGTTGCTGCACGCGACCGGTTCGTGCTCGACCATCGCCCGCCGCGTGCGTCACACGATCCCTGGCGCTATCACGATCTGATTGTCGAAGACGAACGGTCGGTCGATGGCCGCCTCACACGCGTCGGAACCATCTTTCTGACAGGTCGTGAGTGCCCATGGCGCTGCGTCATGTGCGATTTGTGGCAATACACCATTGCCTCCGACACGCCGGCCGGCGCAATCCCTGCGCAGATCGAGGACGGGCGACGAGAACTGGAAAGACGGCAGGAACCGATCACACAATTGAAGCTTTACAACGCCGGGAGCTTTTTCGATCCGCGAGCCGTCCCAGAGGACGACTATGACGCGGCGGCGATCAGGCTCGCGGGCCTCGAACGCGTGATTGTCGAATCACACCCCGCGCTGATCGGTACCCGCGTCGACCGTTTCATCGAGGCGCTCGACCGTCATCGCGCAGCAGCGACGGTCCATCTGGAAGTCGCGATGGGTTTGGAGACGGCCAGTCCTGAGGCCCTGGAGCGCCTGCACAAGCAGATGACCGTTGACCAGTTTGCATCGGCGGCGAACGCGCTCAAGCAGCGGGGCGTGTCGCTGCGCGTATTCCTCCTGATCTCGCCGCCGTTCGTTCCGCCAATCGAGCAGGATGCAACGCTTTTCAGATCCATTGATGTGGCCTTTTCGTGCGGAGCCTCCGTCGTGTCGCTGGTGCCGACGCGTCCCGGCAATGGCGCACTGGAAGTCCTGGCGGCAGAGAACGGCTTCCATCCGCCACGGCTCGAAGATATCGAGCGAAGCTTTGCGGGCGGGCTCGCGCGCCGCGGTCATCTCGGGCGCCTCTTCGTTGACTTGTGGGACCTCGGCCGCTTCGCCGGGTGCCCGCACTGCCTGGATGCGAGGCGCGGGCGGTTGCATGCGATGAACCTCGAGCAGCGGGTCCTGCCCGCCATTCGCTGTGCGCACTGCAGCGGCTAGCGTGCGAGGCGGTCCAGAAGCCAACATCTCTCTTCCAAATTCTGAGATCTGGGACGGATGTCGCGCTACACTGTGTTCACGGAGACATTCATGAGGGGCGCTCGATCCGCCGGTCTGGCCGCAGGGGCTGTACTCACCGTCCTCGTGCTCATCGGTCACGGCGCGGTGTCGAGTGCACAGGCGCCCAGGCCCACCACTTTCAGCGAGCACGTCGCGCCGATTGTCTTTGCCAATTGCACGCCGTGTCATCGGCCCGGCGAGGCCGCGCCGTTTCCCCTCATGACGTATCGCGACGTCCGTCCGCAGGCCAAAGCGATTGCCTCCGCGACTGCGTCGCGCGTGATGCCACCGTGGAAGGCGGGCCCCAGCGATTACGAGTTCCGCAAGGCCCGGCGCTTGAGCACGGACGACATCGCCACCATTCAGCAGTGGGTCACTGACGGCATGCTGGAAGGCGACCCGGCCCGGGTACCGCCAATGCCTCGCTTCGCTGAAGGCTGGCAGCTCGGCTCTCCCGACCTGACCGTGACGATGGCAGAAGCGTTCGAGGTGCCGGCTCGTGGTTCGGACATCTACCGCAATTTCGTCGTGCCGCTCAATCTCGATCGTGACACCTGGGTTCGTGCGGTCGAGTTCCGGCCATCGGCGCGCAGCGCCGTGCACCATAGCCTCTTCTTCCTTGACGATACCGGCGCGGCTCGCGAGCAGGATGCGGCAGACCCGCTGCCAGGCTTTCCCGGCGGCATGGGTGCCGCGAGACTGACGGGTGGAGGACGAGGAGGCGCCGGGCGGGCAAGGCTCGGTGGCCTGCTCGAAGGACGTCGCGCCGCGGGCCGCCCCGACGATCCGATCGCGCGAATCAACGGAGGACTCGGTGGATGGGCGCTTGGAGGCCGAGCGCTCGAGTTGCCAGAGGGGCTGGCGTTCTTCGTGCCCAAGGGTTCCGATCTGATCCTCTCGACTCACTTTCATCCCTCGGGCAAAGTGGAGCACGAAAAATCCACCGTCGGACTCTACTTCGCCTCTGCGCGTCCAACGCAGGCGTTCACCACGATTCAGCTCCCGCCGGTCTTCGGCGTGTTCGAAGGGCTCGATATCCCTGCCGGTCAATCGCAGTACGTGATCAAGGATTCGTTCGTCCTGCCGTTGGACGTGAAGGCCTTCAGCGTCGGGGCGCATGCGCATTACCTGGGCAGGCAGATGAAGCTCACGGCGACGCTGCCCGACGGCGCCGTCCGGACGCTGCTCAGTATCGAGGACTGGGACTTCTCCTGGCAGGAACGCTATGCGTTCAAGGAGTTCGTGTCGCTGCCCGCGGGAACACGGCTCGATGCGGTGGTGACCTATGACAACTCCGCGGCCAACAAACGGAATCCCAGTCGTCCTCCCGTTCGCGTGACGTGGGGCGAGGAGTCAACCGACGAGATGGGGGGCATCGGACTGCAGGTGGTCGCTGCCGAGCCCGGGGAGCTGGCGCAACTCCAGCAGGCCTTCGGCGATCACGTCCGTCAGGCGGCACTGACCCGACCGGGCCTGCGACAGCTTTTGCAACGCCGCGCCGAGGCCCTCGGACGCGGGCAAGCCGACGCGCCACGATAATCGGGCGCTCCGCAACAATTCCCGGCCGCGGCATACGACCGCGGGTCTTCTCAACGCCCGCCGTCGCCACCTTGGACTTGGAGCCAGAAGCCCATTTCTCCACAAGCTCTCCAGACCTGCGAGCGCATCGACGTCGACGTCGCCATTGTCGGCTCCGGATTCTCCGGCTCTCTGACGGCACTCTGTCTCCGGCAACGCGGGCTACGCGTGGCGCTGATCGAGCGCGGGCGTCATCCGAGATTTGCGATCGGTGAATCGTCCACGCCATTGGCGAACCTCTTGCTCGAGGAGTTAGCCGATCGCTACGAGCTGCCGCGGATCCGACCCTTTTCGAAGTGGGGCACCTGGCAACGCGAGCGGGCCGACGTGGCGGGCGGCCTCAAGCGCGGGTTCAGCTTCTTTTTCCATCAGTTCGGCAAGCCGTTCTCCGACGACCCCAATCGCCCGAACGAGCTCCTTGTCGCGGCGAGTCCGCACGACGAAATCGGCGACACACACTGGTACAGGCCCGCCTTCGACCAATTCCTTGTTGAGGAAGCCGAAGCGGCGGGCACCATCTATCTCGACGAGACGAAGCTGGACGGCTTTTCTGAAAGTGGGTCGACCGTCAGCCTCGAAGGCGTGAGGAATCGCCGTAGCGTTCGCGTCACCGCTCGATTCGTGGTCGACGCCAGCGGACCGCGAGGGTTCCTGTATCGTGCGCTGAGCCTCGATGAAGCGCCGTTTCGATGGCTGCCGCTGACGCACGGCATCTATACCCACTTCGAAGGTGTTGAGCGGTGGGACGACCTGCGGCCGCCCAATACCCCACCGCCGTACGCGCGCGACGATGCGGCCGTGCACCATGTTTTCCCTGGCGGCTGGATTTGGGTGCTGCGATTCAACAACGGCATCACGAGCGCGGGCGCGGCGCTGACCGATCCGCTGGCGGCGAACGTTGGCGCCGTCGACGGGGAGGCGGCCTGGGACCGGCTGCTCAAGTTGCTGCCATCGGTGCGGGACCAGTTTCACACCTCGCGCGCGACGCTGCCGTTCGTGCACGCGCCACGGCTCGCCTTTCGCAGCCGTCAAGTGTTCGGTTCGAAGTGGGCGCTGCTCCCGTCGGCCGTGGGCGTCGTCGATCCCCTGCTTTCGACAGGATTTCCGCTGACGCTTCTGGGAGTGAGTCGCCTTCTGGACCTGCTCGAGCACACAGCTGCGGGGCACCAACGCGAAACGGCGCTGGCGGCGTACGCCCAGGTCACACAGGCGGAGCTGGACGCGACCGAACGGCTGGTCGCGGCGCTTTACGCGAGCATGACTGATGCACCGCTTTTCAAGCGTCTTGCACTGCTCTATTTCGCGGCCGCCAGCTTCAGCGAAGCGGCGCGCCGGCTCGGCCGGCCGGACCTCGCGCCCGGGTTCCTGCTTCACGGACATCCCCGGTTCGGCCCCGAGCTTGACGCGTGCACAGAGCTCGCCGCCGCGCATCCGAAGGACTCCGCACGTGACGCGCTCGTCACGCGAATCGATCAGGCAGTCGAACCATTCGACATCGCCGGTCTACTCGACCGCACTCGCAAAGACTGGTTTCCAGTGCTCGCAGACGATCTGGTCAGGAGCAGGTCGAAGCTCGACGCGACGGAAGACGAGATTCACGGGCTGCTCGAGCGCTGTGGTTTCGGACGGTCGTTCCGACCAGTGCAGGGTTGAGGAGGAAAAGCCATTGCGGGTAACCTTCATGCTTCTTTGACTTCAGGACGCTGTAGCCAGGCTAAGAGGGAGGCCGCGGTGAAATTGGCATGGATGGCCGTGTTGGTGTTCGCGCTTGGGGTCGGGACAGCGGCTCAGGATTGGCCTCAGTGGCGCGGACCGAACCGCGACGGCGTGATTGCGTCGTTTCGAGCGCCGACCTCGTGGCCGACGACTTTGAAGAAGCAATGGCAGGTGGCGGTCGGAACGGGATATGCCACACCGATCGTCGTTGGCAACCGCGTATTCATCTTTACGCGGCAGGAAAACGACGAGGTGATGACCGCGCTCGACGCCCGCTCCGCGAATGTCATCTGGCGCTCGAGCTACGCGGCGCCGTTTAAGATGAATCCGGCGACTGCACCTCACGGTCCCGGACCCAAATCCACACCCACTTTCGCCGGCAACCGGCTCTTCACCCTCGGGATCAGCGGCATCGTCACGGCCTTCGACGCCGAATCCGGCCGGACAATCTGGCAGAAGCCCGCGCCGGCAGTGGAGCCGCTGTACCACACCGCCATGTCGCCTGTCGTCGTCGGCAATCTGGTCGTCTTTCACGTTGGCGGGCACGACAATGGTGCGCTGACGGCGTTCGATGTAGCGACCGGCGAAACTCGGTGGACCTGGAACGGAGACGGTCCTGCGTACGGATCTCCGCTCGTCTTCGATCTGTCCGGCACCCGTCAGATCGTGACTTTCACACAGAAGAATTTCGTGGGCGTGTCGGCAGAGACGGGGGCGATGCTCTGGCGCCGACCGTACACGACGCCGTCGACGACGACGAGCCAGACGCCTATCCTCTACAAGGACATGGTGATCGAGATGGGACGCAACAACGGCGTGACCGCCTTCCGCGCCGTGCCGCGGGGAGGTCAGTGGACGACGGAAGACGTCTGGCACACCGATGAGGTCTCGATGCATATGAGCGACGCGGTGGCCATCGACGATGTGCTGTTCGGCTTATCGCACTTGAACAGCGGGCAGTACTTCGCGCTCGATCTCGACGCCGGTCGGGTCCTCTGGAAGAGCGAGCCTCGGCAGGCGGCGCACGCTGCCATCGCGCGAACAGGCGACACGATCTTCTCGCTGCAAGACGACAGCAAGCTCGTGGTCATCCGTCACAACCGGACGCGCTTCGAGCCCGTGGTCCGGTACGAGGTGGCGACGAGCGAGACGTGGTCGCAGCCCGTGATTTCCGGCAACCGGGTGTTCGTCAAGGATGTGTCGTCGCTGACACTCTGGACGCTCGACTGATGCCTGCGGGCGCTTCACGAAGGGGCGCCCGCGGCCTTCAACGGCGTGCGGTGGCAGCGGCGCCGAAACGCTGGCGGAAGTTGGCCAGCATTTCTGTTGCACCCGGTCTTCTGAGCACCACTTTCTCGAGATTCTCCAGGTATCCCGGTGTGCCACTCTTGGTGCGGCATTCGGTGAGAAACGACTGGACCTTGGCGAAGACACCAACTTGCTCGCCGTTGGCATCGTTGAACATCCGCTCGTCGATGGCGCCGTTGATCACGAACGACGCGGCCATGTCCCAGTAGCTCGTGACCATCCGGAAGTGCCCGCTGTGCGGGCCTCCCAGGATTGCCAGGATGTCGTCGGCGCTTGCGGGGTGGAACTCGCGGAAATACCAATTGCGCGCCTCTCTCATCGTCGGCTCGCGGCGAAGGTCGTACAGCTTCATCAACAGGTCTGCGCTCTCGTATGGAGAACTCACGGGTACTCTCTAAGATTGTTGACTGGATTCGTCGTTTGACGATTCTACGACAATCTGCGAACAAGCGCCGCCAGCTGCTCGGCTCACCGCTTGGCCTGGCCATTTGGATAGCACCAATCATGCGGTTTTCACCAGGGTGAAGCGGGCACTGGGCCGCCCGTGCCCGAGCGCCTTGGCGAAGACTTCTCGCCCTTCTGAGATCGGCCGCAGTGGTCCCGACCGCCTGCCGCCGAACTGCGCACGCCGGGAAGCCGCACTCGGCTTGCGCACTCTGCCGCCCCCGCGTCGACTACGGCTGGCTTCCGCGACGGTCGCGTGCGTGGCATGCACCGGCGTTGCTAGTTCGCACGACACGGATCACGCTGACCCAAGTCGACGCGGCACCAGCGCCTCGCGCGCCTTCCGGCCTTCATGATGTCGGCGTGCTCCGACGGCGGCGGGCGGCCGGCACCACCGCGACCTATCGCGCGGGCGTGCGGCGGGCGTCGGCCGTCGCGCGCGAAGCTGCGATGAGATTCGTGCAAGACCGAACGCCACACGAAATTGAATAGTGCTCTAGCGCCAGACGCTGCGCGCGATCTCGACGACGAGCTTGAGCTTCGCTGGCTGCGTCTCGTCACGAATCGGGTTGCCGGTGAAAACCGACGCAAAGCCGCATTGTGTCGACAACGCGAGCTGATCGTGCGGAAAGAATCGGCCGGCTTCCTTGATCCGCGCGACGATCTCCTCCGGCGGCTCCAGGCGATCGGTTTTGGTGGACACGAGGCCCAGCACGACGCATTTATCCGTCGGGATGTCCCGCAGCGGTTCGAATCCACCCGATCGCGCATCGTCGTATTCGAGCGAGAAGATGTCGTAGCGCGTGGCGCGGCGGAACACGTGCTTCGAGATGGCCTCGTAGCCGCCTTCGGACATCCACATCCCGGCATTGTTGCCCCGGCACATGTGGACGGCGAAGGTCACGCCAGGTGCGTCCGCGACGGCATTGAGCATGTCGATTCCCTCGCCGAGCAGCCGGTCGGTCGAAATACCATGCGCCTCGTACGCATTGGTCCGTGTGGCCGCATCGACGAGCGTTCCTAGCTCGGGCGCATCGATTTGGATGTAGGTGCAGCCCAGCGCCACGACTTCCTGTACTTCGGCCCTGACGAGATCGACGGCGTCGGCAAAGAGCACAAACGGGTCGGGATACGCCGACGCCGAGTACTTCGGCGACCAGAGCAAGGCGAGCATGAGCGGGCTCGGCAGCGTGACCTTGGTGGGCTTGCGCGCCCGCGCGCGCAGATAAGAGAATTCTTCGGCCGCAAGCGACCGCCGGCGTCGCAATTTGCCCGTCACCGCGAATCCCTGAGGGGGGCCTTGTGGCACGTAGGGACCAGACGGCGTCCGCCAGTGGCGCTGCGACTCGATCACTTCCTGAGTCGGGCCGAATCCATCGACCGTTTCCGTCAGCGGACCGATGAACAATCCCCGCCGCAACTCGCCGTCAGTGATCACGTCGACGCCGATCGCTTCCTGCTGTGCAACGGCTGCATCGACGGCGCGGTCTTCGATGCGCTTGAATTCGGCCGGGGACAACGTGCCCTGCTGCAACGCCGCACGCGCGTCTTTGAGCCATGCCGGGCGCAAAAGCGACCCAACCACTTCAGCACGGTAAGAGCTCATCACGACCTCCGTCGAGCAACCGCGGGGCGGTCATTCTGTCGGGTTTGTGAACGGCAAGAGCTCGCGCGTTTCATTTCTCGGAACAGCACGTCGACGGCTAGCGAGGTGCCCTGGACCGCGACGATCGGGACTCCAGCCAGGTTTCAATCAGCATCGCGGACGGTCCGACCATGAACAACGCGTAGAACGGCGCGTAGACCACCTCCGCCAGCCGTAACACCATCTCGACGAGCGCGACCGCGGCGACCACCACCATTTGCGCCCACTTCGGCCGGACGGTCGTTCTTGGATCGGTCACCATGAAGAAGATGAACAGCTGGTACATCGGCCCGGTGATCGGAGCTACGTTCGCGAGCCAGGGGTTGCCCGTCACGGCGCTGCGCACGAACGACAAGGCGAGAAACGATGCCACGTAGGTAGCGCTGATGTGCAGCCGGCCGACCCGCCAGACGATGACCGCACCGAGCAGCCAGATGACGACCATCGGCCACAGGGTGTTGCCCCATTGAATGCTGAGGAGCGAGACCGTTGCCGGCGCGAGAAAGAGGACGGCACTGACCCCGAAATTCGACGGGTTCCACAGATGCCGGCCCTTGATGCGGAGAACGTACTTGGATGCAATCGAAATCAGACTGGCGAGGACATACGGCCAGAAAAACGGCGACCTGACGAGGATCCCGACGCTGATTCCTGTGATGTACGCGCTCGCGGGGTGCGGCCACTGCCCGTACGTGATTCGACCCAGGGCCAACTCGGCCACAATCGCCGTCACAATGGCCAAAACAGTACGGTCGTAACTTTCGAGGATGCCGAACGAGAGCTGCGCGGCCAGGAGAATGCACGTGATCAACCCTGGGGCAAGAAACCGGCTGTCGAGCGCGAGCATCGTGCGGCGGGGCGATGTGATGGCGCCGCTCGGCGGCAGCGCCGTCGTCTGGCTCTTGGATGCGCCGACGGGCACGGTGAGCTTCGTCGAACCGTCGCGACTCAACGTCTGCCCCCCGGGCCCGCGGGTTCCGTCGGCTCTTTGAGCGTATAAATCCTGTCGACCGGCGGCCTCTCGATGGTCTGCGTACGTCCCGACGGCCATCGAATGACGACGCGGTCCACCTGAGTCGCCGCGCCCAGCCCATAGTGCACGCGCCGCTGATTCTGGGCGCTGAAGCCGCTGCCGCCGCTGACCTCCTGAATCTGGACGCCGCCGTTCCAATGAACTTCCAGCCGTGCCCCGATAGCGCTGCGATTGCTCGCGCTGCCTTCCAGTTCGAAATCGATCCAGTGGCGGTCGCTCTGCACCGTGGTCTTGTACACGAGGAGTGGCGCTCGCTGGTTGGCGACGATGACGTCGAGCACGCCACGGTTCGAAAGATCGGCCAGCGCGACGGCGCGACCATCGTAGACGTCGGTCGCCCCGACGACTTGTGCGACGTCGGTGAAGCGGCCGAGGCCATCATTAATCCAGACACGTTTCCGCTGATATCCCGAGAGACTCCTGCCCTTCATTGGCGGCCAGTTTTTCGCGTCCCCGATAATCGTGCTGTGTCCGACGGCGATCTGGGCGAAATCGTACCAGTAGCTGGTCCGCTCGCCGGCCGATACGTATCCGTTCACGAGATAGAGGTCGAGCGTGCCATCGTTGTTCAGATCGCCGAACTGTGCGCCCCAGCTCCAACCACCGAGATCGACGCCAAGACTCGATGCGAGATCCTCGTAGACAACCTTCCCCGGGTTTCCAGCGCTCCCAGGTCCACCGGGATTCGCTCCGTCCTTCTTCGGAACCCACAGGTCGTTGGCTTGAACGAGTACACCCGGTTCGGAGATGTTCGTCTTGTAGATTGACAGCCTGCCATCGTTGAAGATGTCGCCGAACGCCGCGTTCATTCCGCTTTTCGGGGCGCGGCCAACTCCGGTTTCGACCCCAACCTCGACGAATTGCTTTCCGTTCTTGTTGGCAAAGAGTTGCGAGATGCCGTAGTCGTTGGCCAGGAACAAGTCCGGATAGCCCGTCCCCATCAGATCGCCGGCGGCGGCCGCCAACGTCCAGCGGCGAGAGTCGAGACCCATCGCTTCGGCTACTTCGTCGAACGTGCCGTTGCCGCGGTTGTGGAACAGGTACTTCCGGCCGCCATTGTTTGCGTATTCGAAGCTCTCCGGCATGATCCGCGTCGTCTGAAGGTTCCAAAGATCGACATGCTCGGACCAATAGCCCGCGAGAAACAGGTCGAGTCGTCCGTCCCGGTCGTAGTCGAACCAGACGGCGCTGTTGGCGTTCACCCAACGCGGAAGTCCGACCCGCTCACCAACCGGTTCGAACCCACGTCCCATCTCGTTGTGAAAGAGCTCGGGACGGCCGTACTTATAGAGGAACAGGTCCTCGAACCCGTCGTTGTCGTAGTCTCCCCAGATCGCGCCCATCGACACACCTGTTCCGGCGCGATTGACGTCGGCGACGCTCATGATCGCCGCCACGTCCGCGAAAGTGCCATCACCACGATTGCGGTAGAGGCGATTCTGGCTGGCCTCGCTGCTGTTGGTCACGTAGAAGTCGTGCCATCCGTCGCGGTCGAAATCGGCCACGGCAACGGCCGCGCCCATCGACGCGACCTGCGGCATGATGTGGTCCAACTGCTTGTCGAACGTCGGTCCTTGATGGACGAAATCGACGCCAAGGGCGGAGGCCATCTGATCGAGCCGGAAGCCGTAGCGTGCCACGGCATCGGCCTGACCGTGTCCGTCGCCGGAGCTGGAGCCTGTGGCGTTCCCGGCGTCGGACCGGTTCAACACGACGACCGCCGCCAGAGAGCCGACGAGTACACACGTCCACAGCAGCCAAAGGGCACGCTGTCGAACGAGTTCGTTCATGCGAGTCATCCTTATTACTTTGTCACACTTGGGTCGGGGCCGAGGTGCCTAGTGCCGGCACGAGGAGTGCGCAGATCTTTCGACTACTGCGCACGAGGGCATGGCAGAATCTGCGCTGAACCTCCATGGCGCTCATGAAGTTCACGGTACCGATGGTCATCGCGCTGGTCGTGGCCCTCCTCGTGCAATCGGCGGCCCTTCGTGCGCAGTGGCTGACATATCCAACTACCGGAATCCCACGGACGCCGGACGGCAAGCCGGACATGAACGCGGCTGCGCCGAGAGCGGCGGACGGTAAACCGGATTTCTCCGGGATCTGGATCGCCGAGCGCACCCGTCCCTGCCCGCGGGACGGCTGCGACGATATGCAAATCAGCTATCAGTTCCTGGACATCGGTTGGCGGGTGCCCGGCGGGCTGCCGTACCGGCCCTGGGCGGCCGATCTCGTGAAGAAGCGGACGGCAGAGCTGCGCAAGGACGACCCGCAATCGCGGTGCCTTCCCACCGGCATCCTCCGGATGCATACGGATCCGCTGTACAGAAGGATCGTTCAGGTGCCGGGCCTGCTGGTGATCCTCAACGAGCGCAACGCGTCGTATCGGCAGATCTTCCTCGACGATCGTCCGCTGCCGGCCGATCCGCAGCCCTCGTGGGTGGGGTATTCGTCGGCGACGTGGGACGGCGATAGCCTCGTGGTGCGGACGAGCGGATTCCGCGACGGGCTCTGGCTGGACGCGGCGGGCAGTCCGCTGACAGAGGCGGCGACCATCACCGAACGCTTCCGCCGCGTCAGCGCGGGCAACCTCGAGATCGTCGTAACTGTGGACGATCCCAAGGCGTACACCGCGCCGTGGACGACGACGCTCCGGCAGTTCCTGGCGGTGGACACAAAGCTGCTCGACTACATTTGCGTCGAGAACGAGAGGGACGTCCAGCACTTCGTCGTGAAGTGATCCGCTTCGGATAGAAACTGACGCCCACACTCAATCGCTCCACGTTGGTATTATTCCGACCCGATCAGGGGCTCGCGCAGGTCGCCACCGACGGGCGGCCTCCCGAGCTGCCACCGATCGCCGTGGATCCCCGCAACGGACGGCTCACGACGAGAGACACGACAACCGCTGGCGCCGGTGCGCGGACGGAATGTGAGCGCGATCGCCAGCGCCTCGCTCAACTGGACGACGAGTTTCGCTTCAATCAGTTGCTCGACGAAGCGAATCGGGCCAACGCGTCGTTTTACCCCGTCGACCCCCGGTCGGCACGAACAACATTGGTCCCGCGCTCACCCGCATCGTCGCGGATCTCTCGTCGGTACTACCTGCTGGGTTTCTACTCGTCGAACGCAAAGCTGGACGGAAAGTTTCGGTCGATTTCCGTACGAGTGCGACGAGCTGGCGTGCAAGTGCGCGCCCGCCGCGGCTATCTGGCGGCGAAGGCCGCCGACTTGGTGACGCGTGCCCCCGCGGCACCCGCGCCAGCAGACAGCTCAGGGGCAGCGGCGGCCGTGGCGATAGACACCGTCGTGGGATCGCTTGCGAAGTTTGCGCGCGACGCACCGCTTCGAGTACACGCTGCAGCCGGGTGGAATGCAGGCAACACCGCGGCCGTGTGGGTCGTCGGCGAGGTGGCGGGCGGCGACGCGTGGAAAACGGGCGGGGACGCGACGGTCACTCTCGTCCGGAACGGGGCGCCGGTCTCGACGACCCGGGCGAGCATTCCTGCCGGAGCACGCTCGTTTCGGGTTGCGCTGACCGCTGCCAATCCGATCGGGCCCGGTGAATATCAAATACGGGTGCGAGCCCGAAGCGAGGGTGCGTCGGGCGGCGTCTTCGATGACGTCGTGGCGTTCGCGTTGGCAGCGTCTCCCGAGCCGACCGGTGCGTTGCTTTTTCGACGAGGGCCATCGACGGCGAACAAGAGCGTCGCCACGGCCGACTCTCGCTTCCGTCGCACCGAACGTCTCGGGTTCGAAATTCTTGTCCCGCCGTCAGGTCGGCTCACAGGGCGTCTCCTGGATCGGTACGGGCAAACCGCTCGCCGTCCCGATCGCCGTCGCCGCGCGTGACGATGGCGATGGATCGACCTGGCAGACCGGCGAGCTCGCCCTCGCGCCGTTGGCACCGGGCGACTATGTCGTCGAATTATCCGCCGGATCCGACAAGGAACAGACACGCACGCTGGTCCCCTTTCGAATCATTCCGTAAGGGTGAACGAGCGCGTGTCTGTCGCGGCCGCACGGAATCCCGACTCCTGTCGCTCGAATCACCTCAAACCTGAACGTGCGCGACATTCTTCTCGTGTAACCCTATGACCAAGCTCCAGGGTTTGTTTGCCGCGGTTTCGGCGATTGTCCTCTTTCTGTACGGACTGCAAAGCTTCAGTCGGGAGTTGCAGGCCGTCGGCGGGGCGGCGCTGCAATCGTGGCTGGGGCGTGTCACGGCAAGTCGCTGGCGTGGGTTCGCCATTGCAGCGCTGGCCACCGCAATCGTGCAGTCGAGTAGCGCGATTACTGCCCTGACGACTGCTCTGGTCGACGCGTCGGTCATTTCCTTTCGCGCGAGTCTCGGCGTCTTGCTCGGGTCGAACGTCGGGACGACGGCGACCGCGTGGCTGGTCTCATTGAAGCTCACCGGGATCGGCCCGGTGTTCATCGTGGCTGGTGCGCTGCTGTCGGCCTTACCCGTGCGCACGAGCGTGATCGGCAAGGCCGTCTTCTACTTTGGCCTGATCTTCTTTGCTCTCGATCTGATCTCCGCGACACTCAAGCCGCTGCAGGAGCAACCCGGGTTCAAGGAATGGCTCGCGCTGGCGCAATCGCCGTGGCGCGGTGTGCTCACCGGGTTGGTCTTTACTGCGGTGATCCAGTCCAGCAGCGTCACCACGGGCCTCGGAATTCTGCTAGTTCAGCAAGGCATGCTGCCACCGCAGGCGGCGGTGCCGATCGTCATCGGTGCGAATGTGGGTTCGACGTCGACTGCGCTTATGGCGAGCCTCGGCATGAGCCGTGCGGCCCGAGCGACAGCGCTGGCCAACTTCTTGTTCAATGCAGCCGGCGCAGTCATCTTTTTTCCGTTCTTGGGGCCATTCGCACACGCGGTGATCGACTTTTCCACCGATCCGGGCATCGCCGTGGCCTGGGCGCATCTCATCTTCAATCTCGCCATAGGATTGACGTTCCTGGCGACGCTGGACTGGGTCGAGCCGTGGCTGGGAAGATGGTTGTCTGCTGATGCCCAATCGCTCCCACAGCCCCAGGCCCTCCCGCGATGACTGACGCCCACGCTCAATCTCCACGTGTTTTCGTGCGACACTAGTTTTCGTGGCAGACAACCAGAACATCACTCTGAGCGTGCCCCGGGAGCTGCTCAAGCGGGTCAAGCGTGTGGCCGCTGACCGCGACACGTCGGTGTCGGCCCTCATGACCGCGGCGCTGGGCCGACTGGCCGACGAGGACCGTCGCTATTCCGCCGCCAGAAAGCGGGCCTTGACGGCGTTGCGATCGCACCGGTCGCTCGGCACGCAGGGACGACGAACATGGTCGCGCGACGAGCTGCATGAACGCTGAGGCGCAACGCGAACGTCCTCGTCTACGCTCTCGACTCGTCCGCGGGAAGGAAACAGCCAGCAGCACAGACCCTTCTTGAGAGGCTCTGGGAAAACGGCAACGGCTGCGTAAGCGTTCAGGTGCTACAGGAGTTCTTCGTGACGGTCACGAAGAAAGTCGCCAAGCCACTGCCTGTCGAAGAAGCGACCGCTCGGGTTCGCGAATTGGCTGCCTGGAGGGTCTTCGCCCCCCCGACGACGTCCTCGACGCCATCGGCTCACACGCCCAAGCGAAGATCGCATTCTGGGATGCGATGATCGTGATCGCAGCGGCTGATTCGGGTTGCGACGTGCTGTGGACGGAAGACTTGAGCGATGGTCAGCTGCTGCGCAGTGTGCGCGTGCGAAATCCCTTCAGTGGAGAACACTGATCTCGCTCAGAGCACGACGAGGAGCATGCTGTTTCGCCTGAGGGAATACGACGAAGCGTTTCGAGATGCCTTCGGCCGCGTAATACGCGCGCGACACGCATTGAATACGGCACCCAGTTCGAGCGCTCGTAGTGATTGATCAGCGGCGGTTCGTCGCGTCAGACCGGAACTATGGGCGAATAGACCCGTGCACGCTACTCCTAGAGCAGATCCCAGTTGGGTGTAGCGGCCAGTCCTTAGTCCTTCGTCCTTGGTTTCTTGGTCGGTTCGTAGTTCTTGGTCGTCCTCGGTCCTTGGTTGCGGGCGCAACTCGCATCGACGGGCGGCCGCAATTCGAGCACGACCAAGGACTTAGGACCAAGTACGGCCCAAGATTGGGGACGGACTCAAGGACCAAGAACCCCGGACCAAGGACTGACACAAAGTCGATTGCGTACTACACCGAAAGGAAAAGCGCTCTATAAGCCGACTTGCGCCGCCACGGGCGAGCTCGATCAACCAGATGTCGAAGTTGCCTTCTACATTCCGAGACACGGCCATCTGCCCGCTGGATCCAATCTCAAGGTTGCGTTTGAAACGCTTCCTCGCCGAACGCATTCAGCATTTTGCCTGCGCGGTCGGCCCAAACGATTCGCTGTCGCGGCTCGCCGCCGCTGCGATGTGCCAACACGCCCGTCGCCGAGACTGAAAGGCACCGAGGGACGTTCCACCCAGTGTTCCGACCGACTGTGCAACCGGCATCGGGTCGCCACTTACAGCGGCCCGCGTGAGGTCGAAGCGGTAGGCGACGAGATTCCTTTGGGACACCACCATGAGGTAGCCCGGCGGCGAGTGACTCTGCCGCGCTTTCGGCGGTCAGGACACGCGCAGGTTCGCCCCCGTCGAGCGATCCGACGTGGACACCTCGGACTTCCGGCCGTCCTTGGGCGCTGAAAAACAGGAACCGGTGCCCGTCCGGCAGAAAGCGCGGCCACCGACGACTGACCTGGCCGATCGCCAGTTTCGTCACCGCGGCTGACGGGCCGCCCGCGGCCGAGACTCGCATCAAGGTGCCGGTGGAGCTCGGCGCAAAGACAATAGAACCGTCTCGGTTCCAGCTGCCACCCCGTCCGAGAGGCGCGTCTGCAATCACCCGGGCCGTGCTTTCCGCCAAGTCGACGACCTTGAGCTTGCCGTCGGCGAAGAAGCCAATCGCGCGGCCATCAGGCGACCAGAATGGAAAGCTCCCGCCCTCGGTACCGGGGAGTGGCCGTGCCGTCGCTTCGCCGAGTGAACGAACCCAGAGCTGCGCTCGGCTGCTTGCGATGAACACCAGCCGACGGCCATCGGACGCGAGCGACAGGGTAAACGGGTCGGGCGAGGGCGGCGTGACGACATCGAGCCGGGTCACGACCGGTTCGGGCGTGCCACGGCGGAAGGACTGCGTCGCTGGCCAGGCCAGGCTGATCGCTGCAAGAGCAGCCGTCCCGGCCAGCTTCCATGCGCGCGCTCCCGCGGATTGCTGCGCAGGCACGCTGGCTGCCGCCACTCGAAAAATCGGGATTGTGGCAGTGGCCCGTCGGTTGGTCATTGATCTCTGGCGCGACGTCGACGCCGGTGTGATCCCTGAAGGAGCTCTCTTGAAATCACAGATCGCACCCCACGGAAGGTAAGGGGCCGAGCGGAAACGAACCGGACCGCATGATGAGATCGACAGGACCTGATCGTCAGGCCCCGCCTACTCGACGGCGCTGACGACTCGAGCTGGTGCGAGCGACCCGTAAGACGCGGACGGGTGTTCACGGCAACACCGGAGGATAGTCCGCATTTACCACACTCGCCTTTTCTCTGTCAGAGGCAAAATGCTAGGGGCAACGGGGCCGGGCTTCAGCCGCCCTGCTTCGCTTCCACGGGCTCTCGATATGCATGAGCTCGAGTGCGCTAATCTTAAGTGCGCTAATCTTAGTTGAGAGAGCTCTGCCATAAGATTTGCGCGCATGCGGAGGCATCGATTGACGATTGTTGCCGTCACTCGCCTTCATATTCGATCTATTCGATCTCTCCCACGCCTGTACTGGGACGCCAGGGTGATCAAGCGATCCCTTGAAAGAAGCACCCGGTTTCCTGGGGGGGAAAGCTGTTGGTCGACCGGAAGCGTGCGTACTGGACGATGACTTCTTGGAAGGACCTCGACGTGATGCGCGCCTTCCGGTAATAGCCGTGTTTATGCGGCCGTGGCTCGGGTGGTCGATAAATGGTGCGACGAGGCCTCGGTTCTTCTTCACTGGGAAACAGAAGACCACCAACTTGCAAAAAGGTGGCGGAATCAAAACGGTGTCAGTAGACTTCGACCCAACAGAGGACCACATCGCCATAGAGCCAGGAGAATGATGGTGCCAGGAGAGCCGGACTTCATCCCATTCAACAGGCCCAGTCTCGTAGGAAAGGAACTGGGAAATATCGCCGATGTCATATTGAGGGGACAGGCATCGGGCGACGGCGCCTACAGCCACAAGTGCCACAATCTTTTGCAGCAGACGCTAAGCGTCCCGAAAGTCCTTCTGACCACATCATGTACTGACGCGTTGGAGATGGCGGCAATCCTGCTCAGAATCGAGCCCGGCGATGAAGTGATCGTGCCGTCGTTTACGTTCGTATCCACAGTAAACGCCTTCGTGCTGCGTGGGGCGCGGCCGGTATTTGCGGACGTTAGAGCCGACACCTTGAACATCGATGAGGACCAGATCGAGTCGCTGATCACGAGCAACACTAAAGCGATTGTTCCCGTGCACTATGCCGGTGTCGGCTGCGAGATGGATGCCATTTCTGAGATTTCGAGGCGCCACTCCATATCGGTGGTTGAGGACAATGCACATGGGTTGTTTGGGAAATACAGGGGCAAGTATTTGGGCACACTCGGCACGCTGGCGACATTGAGTTTTCACGAAACAAAGAATTTCACGTGCGGCGAGGGTGGAGCGCTGATCATTAACGACCACAACTACGTTCAGCGAGCGGAGATCGTCCGTGAGAAGGGAACCAATCGCAGCCGGTTCTTCCGCGGAGAAGTGGACAAATACAGCTGGGTCGACATTGGATCCAGTTTCCTTCCATCCGATATTCTCGCAGCATTTCTCTATGCCCAGCTCGAGGCTCGCGACGACATTCTGGCGAAACGCCGTCGCTGCTGGAATTTTTACTACGAGCACCTTTGGGACTGGGCACAACGCTGCCAGGTGCGATTACCCGTCGTCCCTCCCCACTGCGAACAGGCCTTTCACATGTTTTACCTGATAGTCGGGACGCCCGAAGAACGGGACGCGCTAATCGCTTATTTGAAAAGCCAGCGTATTTTGAGCGTGTTCCATTACCTGCCGCTGCATCTGTCGGAGATGGGGCGATCTTTCGGAGGGGAACTCGGTGCCTGTCCCGTCACAGAGGACGTGAGCCAGCGTATTGTCCGACTTCCCCTGTTTAACGACCTGGCCGAAGACCAACAAGTGCGCGTCGTCGACGCGCTTTCCCGGTTCTATAAAACTCAGCCGGTCGGACGGCCAGTCATGGCTCTGTCTCGGTAGATTCGTGGCGGGGAGACATCGCACCGCAATCCTCACGGTTGCGTTGAAGCCGAAATACGTTCACAACAATTGAAGCTCGACGATGGCGGCTCCGATACAAACGCGCGGCGCCGGGAGGCTGAGAATCTGTATTGACCGTTGCAGCGGGATCCAAGTTGACCGTTAGGGAAGATCAATGCTGACGAACTGCAGCTACTCTGTGGTAGTGCCGGTCTACAACGGCGTGGCAAGCCTCGATGCACTCATCGCACGGCTGGACAAGGTAATGGCCGGACTCGGAGGGGAATACGAAGCAATTCTGGTGAACGACGGCAGTTCAGACGGAAGTTGGCAACAGATCCGTCGTCTTTCCACGATGTTTCCCTGGGTGCGCGGCATCAACTTGATGCGCAACTACGGCCAACACAATGCGCTGCTTGCAGGAATCCAGCACGCCCGGCATGAGATCATCATAACCATTGACGACGATCTGCAGCATCGGCCGGAAGACATCCCGAAATTGGTCACGGCGCTGGATGAGGGATGGGATGTCGTGTACGGAAAGCCCCAAAGACGAAGTCACGATCTGTGGCGAAATGTTTCGTCGAAGGTCATCAAATCCGTGCTGAAGATCGTCCTGGGCGCGGAGATGGGAAGTCACAGCAGCGCGTTCCGAGCTTTTCGCTCCGACTTGCGGCGCGGGTTTGTGAGTTTTGCGGGCGCGGAGCTGTCGATCGATGTGTTGCTCTCCTGGTGTTCAAAAAACGTCACGCACGTCCCCGTAGAGCATTCTCCCCGCCACGCCGGAACGTCGGGCTACACATTCTCAAAGTTGGTCGTGCTTGCTTTTGAATTGCTGACGGGCTATTCGGCCTTGCCTCTTCGGATTGCCAGCGCTCTCGGGCTGTTGACCTCCGTTTTAGGCTTGGGAATGTTCTTGTATATTGTCGTGCGCCGGTTCACGCAAACCACCTACACACCAGGCTTTGCGTTTCTGGCGGCTGAGATTGCGTTGTTTGCCGGAATGCAAATGTTCGCAATTGGGGTGATCGGCGAATACATTGCACGGCTGCACTTCCGGACAATGGGCAAGCCGCCTTATATCGTTAAGGAGGAGATCGGCGAGAATGCAGTATCGGAGCGACTGGCCGGAGATCGGGCTCGCCTCCGCAATCAATGAACAGCCGGCGGGCGTGGCTGCGACTCAGCATGAAGATCGGCCGGACTGGACCGACGAATGGCGTTTCGGTGATTTCGGACTTCGGTGGGTTACGTCCGAGGATCCTTTTGAATCGAAGCTCTATCATTTTGCGGTCCGGAACTTCCATCTGGAACTGGAGAGTTCGGTTTCTAATTGTGTCTTCGATGCCCGGGTGGAAACCGCGATCAGGGCAGCCATTGACAGGCTTGAAGCTGCGCCGTTTTGCAGGCGGCTCCTATCTGTTTACTCGAGTCGTGAAATCCGAAGCATTGTACAGGCCGTTACTGGAATCCGGATTTGCGCAGGTGGAGGAAAGGCGCCTGTACAGGACCCGAATCGGCGATCTCCTTCAAGGAGAATCTTCTCAACCCGACAGCGGTCCTTACTTCACGTCATTAGCCGAAGCTCCTCGGGAGCGCTACGATTCATTGCGCGCTCAGATTTTTGAAATCTGTGGCGAAGCCTTTGGAAAGCGCGGCTTCAGCCGCCATTTCACCGATTCATTTTTGTTCGAGCGCTTGCCGGGGCACGCCTATATCAAGGCGGCGATGGAGCTCAATTTCCAGCGGCAGCAGGCGGCGTCTTTTTTGGTAGCCGTGGATCGAAGCTGGGACTTGTTATATGGATTTTCCGTTCTGGGCAGGAAACACGGCCTCAACTGCGACATCTATACGCAACTGCTCAGCGCTGTTCGGACGGGACACCGGGACCGCAACATTTATCAAGGGATCACGCGGTTTCTGGCCGACAGATTGCCGCCTGATGCCATATTGCTGAACGCCACTCACGCGGACAATTTGCCGATGCAGGCCGCATATCAGCGCAGCGGCAGGAGGCACCTGGCTGATACCGTGGTAATGCGTCGCGTCTTCGACTTCAGACATGCGGTTACCGTTTAGGGTTCAGTCGCCGACTGCCCTTCACGAAGCAGTTTGCCTTGGGTCGACGTGGTATGTTTGATCGATTGAGGGCAGTCCGTCAGGTAATGCATGATGCTTCACTCTCCGCGGTCGCGCTCGAAGAGGTCGTCCGGGAGCGGCTCAAAGACGTACTGGTTTCCGCCTACCTGCACGTTCCATATTATCGAGCGGCGATGCGCGAGGCAGGTTATAACCCGCTGCACGATTATCGGGGGGCCGCAGATCTGGCCTGCCTGCCGATTACCACAAAGAACATCCTGAAGGAGCACGGAATCACGGAATTCATCCGAGACGGCGCGGACCTATCGAGCTGCTTCGAAGACACCACATCCGGATCTACGGGCGTTCCGCTTTTGACATACAGAGATGCGCGTGAAAGGTCCGTTCAGATTGCAAAGTGGTTACGCGTTCTATTTGTCAATGGATATTCGGTCCGGGACAAAGTTCTGTCTCTGACAGGTCCAACGAGATTGGCTGAAGGACGCACCCTGCTTCAACATTTCGGGCTGCTGAGAAGGCGACCGGTCGATTACACGCTTCCTCCTGAGAAATTGGTCGATGCGCTGCTGGAATACCAGCCGGACGTTATCTATGGCGGCCGTTCCTTTCTCGAATTGATGTGTCTTGAGCTCGATCGGCGCCGCGCAGATGTCACACCCGTAAAGCTCGTCATCGCAACCAATGAGATGATCCGCCAGGGAAGCCGCGAGCTTTGCCGGAGACACTTTGGGGTTGAACTGACGGAGTCGTACGGGTCCGTCGAAATGGGAGTGATGGCACACGAGACCCCGGATCATAAGGGCCTCCACCTGTGTGAAGATCTCACATTTTTCGAGTTTCTGGACGAGCATGGCGAGCCGGTTCCGCCAGGGACGAGCGGACGAGTAGTGGTGACCGACCTCATCGGTACCCTGATGCCCTTCATTCGATACGATCAAGGGGACTGGGTGTTATTCAAAGAGGAGCAGCAAGAAGGGGGCCGCAAACGCCGACGTATTACGCGAATCGTCGGCCGGGATGATGACTACGTGCTGTTGCCCGACGGCAGGCGAGGTACATTCGATGTCTTCGCTGAAGTCATCGACGCCTATTACGGGATCACCCAGTTCAGAATAGTCCAGAAGTCGAGGAGTTTATTTCAGGTCCTGATCGTGGCAGAGAGGAATTATTTTTCAGCCATTCGGGAGGAGCTGACACGCAGCCTCGAAGCTGCGTACCCGGGAGTGCGGTACGAATTCACCCCGGTAGACCAGATCGGGGCCGACCCGAACGGCAAGACCAGGCTTTTTATTTGTGAGGCTCAATAGTACTGGGCGGGACGAACGGCCTATGAACATCGTAAGACAGACCTGGGACGGGAAGGCTGATGAATGGGCAGGGTTTGCTCGAAATGAAAACAACTATTGGACACGGAGGCTGAATGCCGTGGCGGCGTTGGCGAGCAAGCATGCCCCGCTGGGCCGCGCGCTCGACGTCGGCTGCGGGCCGGGCCTCCTATGTCGTCTCCTGGCTGGTGTTGGATTCGAGGTGAGCGGAGTCGACATTTCTGAAAACATGATCCACAAGGCGAAAGAACTATTGAGCGAATACGTCGGTGATGTGGACGGGCGCCTATATCACTGCCCCGACGGCAACCTACCTTTCGACCCCGCGGCGCATCAGTTTCGCCTGATCACGGCGGTCGGCGTCCTCGAATATATTGCAGACCGTCGATTATTTGTGAAGCGTCTGACGGATCTACTCGAGCCGGGTGGCTGTTTGATTCTCGGCAACACCAACAACGTATCCCTTTTCATCACTCTCTCGGTCGGCAGCCGTATTCTGAGATTCTGGCCCACCAGAAAATGGTACGAGACGATCCGGAACCTCGTCCGGACAGGCATCTGGAGCGGCGGTCATCTGGATTACAAGAAGGCCGATAAAGTCTATAGCGCCAGAGCCCTCGACCAACTCGCCCTCGACCTTGACCTTCAGGTTGTCGACGGAGTCGACCTGTTCTACCTCAGCTGGCTCGACCGCAAGCCATTGCACCGGAGCAAGCTGGGGCGCCAATTGGCGCGCCAATGCGCTTGGAATCATGTCGGCGTCTACCGAAAGCCACTCCAAGCGACGACCGAGCGAAATTCGTGAAGTGCGACGCTAAGCGGTTGCTGTTCTGGCTCCGGTTGGCGATTACCCTCGCGCTCTTGGCAGTCATCTTTGCCAGGATTGACATGGTGCGCGTGCTTGCCTCTCTGGGAAAGCTGCGGATTTCCTATGCGATGGCCTCGCTGTTGATCGGGTACGTGATGCCGATCCTGATTATGGCTTGGAGGTGGCAGGTTGCACTTCGAGTCGCTGTACAACATCCAGGCGCCCTACCGACTGCTGCTCAGGCACTATTGGACGGGTATGTTCGTTGGCTACTTTGTCCCGGGCGGCTTAGGCACTGATATTTACCGCGCCGCGCGGATGACCTCTGAACCCGGCGGCTTTAGGCTGAATGCCGCGGCAATTGTCGGTGAAAGAGTGTTCGCAGTTTTTGCCACGGCACTGTTGCTCATGGCGTCGTACCCACTGGTGTTGGGCCGGTTAATCGGCGATCCTCGGATCGTGAGGATTGTTGGCTTCATCTATGTTTCAGGCCTTTCGGTACTTGTGGTGCTCGCCATTGCGGCGCTGTTGAATTCCTCGCTTGGTGCCAGGCTCCGCGATTCGGTGAGACAACGTATGGGATCTGAGATCAATCGGGTCGTTCAAGAAATCGATGGCAGATCCGCGATCCGCAGCGGGAACGTCGACGGCTGGCAGCTGCTCAATCCTTTTTTCAACTGGAAAAATCAATTGCTGATTATAGCGATGACCATTTTGAGTCAAGTCATCGCCAGCGTGGGAGGCAAATTCCTTTTACTCTCGATTAACGTGAATCTGCCGCTCACCACCCACCTTTTCGTATGGGCATTGCTGTATTTGTGTTTCCTGTTGCCGGTTTCCATCGGTGGATTCGGAATCCGAGAAGCTGCGTTTATCGTCATCCTGGGCCTGTTTGGCGTGAGTAGAGAAAATGCCCTGGCTTCCTCGTTCATCAGTCTCGCCAGCGTGTTGATCACTGTCGGCGCAGGTGGGCTGATCTGGTTGAACGACGGATTGAAACGCAGCAGGGGCGCCACCAACGCGCGGGAGCTTGATTCTGATATCGAAAAAACTATAGCGAACTAGACGTAGACTAGGGGCGGATCATGAAGCGGTATCCCCCACCTTCAAAAGTCGTATTCGTTTAGCGGGTCGTCGACCGTAACGGTGGTCGGCGGCGCGCTCCCTTCACGCTTTCTGTCTTGTACTTCATCCGCGAACATGGCATAACTGGCGCGTGCAGCCGCGATGGCGCACCGCGTCGCGTGAGGAATTGATCGCGCAGCTCGAAGAAGCTCTGCGGGTGCTGCAGGGACAACACGGTGAAATCGATCGCTTGCGGCGCGAGCATGATCGGGCGGATCGAGAACGAAATCGGTACCAGCAAGAACGGGACGCGCTCCGCAAGAAGATCGGTCGACTCGAAGTGCGCATTCCACGCATCGTGATCACTTCGTCCAGACCATCGTGATCACTCATTCCAGCCCATCGTGATCGGAGCGAAGCGACGCGGGACGTCAGTGTTGTCGATCAGCCTCCGTGAGTGAAGGGCGTCATTGTAATCGTTTCTCTGTCTTTCTTCTTCAATCACGAAGAAGAATGCCTTGTGGGCCGTTGTGGACGGCGCGTTCTGTGCGCCGTCCAACGAGCTTGTGGGAAACGCGTTCTCTGCGTTTTCCACAGCTCGGGCACGGTCCACAGGCCGCCGCGGCTGATCGCCGACCGCTCAGGATGCCCTATAAACGACGATCGCGCGTGGGCCGACCCGTAGCATCCCCCCGAAATCGTGTCCCGGTGCTCATGCGTCGCTCTTTCGGGCCTGATCCGTTCCCGTTCGACTTGCGCCGGGAGGGACCACCGAGGGTGAGCCGATGCGCCCGATGCACGACGCGATCGAGGATCGCGTCGGCCACGGTCGGATCGCCGAGGTGTTCATGCCAGCGATCGCTCGGGAGCTGACTCGTGATGATCGTGGACCGCGCGCCATCGCGGTCGTCGAGGATCTCCAGGAGGTCCTGGCGTTGCGCGTCTTTGAGCCCGACGAGTCCCCAGTCATCGAGGATGAGGACATCGACCCGCGCGAAGCGCGCCAGCACGGTCGGGTACGTCCCGTCCCCATGCGCGAGCGTGAGTTCCGGAAAGAGACGAGGAATGCGCCGGTAGATCACGCGCTGTCTCTGGCGGCAGGCCTGCTGTCCCAAGGCGCAGGCGAGAAACGTTTTGCCGACACCGGTCGGGCCGGTGATGAGGATGTTCTGATGCTCGGCGACCCAGCGGCAGGTCGCGAGCTGCCGGATCAGGCCGCGATCGAGTTTGCGGCCACTGTAGTCGAGATCCTCGAGACACGCCTGGCTCAAGCGGAGTTTGGCCTCCTTGAGCCGGCGCGTCAGCGCGCGATTGTCGCGGGCGAGCTGCTCGGCGTCGACCAGCATGCCGAGGCGCTCGTCGAAACTGAGCGAGGCGGTCGAGGGATCGCGCTGTTGCGCGAGGTAGGTGTCGGCGATCGCGCCGAGCCGGAGACTGCGGAGTCGTTCGACGGTCTGTTCAGTCAGCATGCGGGAGCTCCTGTTGGTAATAGGCCGGGCCGCGGACGTTGTCATGGACCCGACGCGGAGACGGGGACGGATCGTCAGCCTCGAGCGGCACGCGATCGAGGCCGTGCTTGAGCATCGCCTCCACGTGGCGATACGACCGGGCGCCGACGGTGACCGCCCGACCGCTGGCCGCCTCGACGCGTTCGGGGCCGTACTGCTTCGCGAGCCGCAGCAGGCCGAGACAGGACCGATAGCCCTGCTCGGGATGCGGCCGGCTCGCGAGAATCTGCTCGACCAGCGCGGCGGTGTGCGGCCCCACCGTGGCGCCCCACCGGATCAAGCGCGACGGGCTCCACTCCAGATGCGCCCGGTGGGCGTGCGGCATGTGCTCCGGGACGGTCGTGAAGCCGGGATGATGACTGCGGCGATGCACCCAGATCCGCGTGCCCCGCTGAAACACTTCCACGGTCGTGGCCGCGAGGCGGAGATCGACGGTCTGGTGAATGAGCCGATACGGCACGGAGTAGAGATGGCGCTCGACGTCGACGTGATAGTCGATGTTCACGCGCGCCTGGCGCCATTCGGTGTAGACGAAGCGCTCGGCCGGCAACGGCCGCAGCGCCGGCTGATCGAAGCGCGTGAAGAGATCGCGGCGGGAGGCCCCGCCGTAGCCCTTCATCGGCCGGGCGTTGAGATCCACGAGCAGCTCGCGGATCCGGACGTTCAGCGCGGCGAGGGAGAAGAAGGTCTCATGGCGCAGCCGCGCGAGGATCCAGCGTTGGGCGACCTGGACGGCCACTTCGACTTTGGCCTTGTCCCGAGGTTTCGCCGGTCTGGCGGGCAAAATCACCGTCGTGTAGTGGGCCGCCCATTCTTCGTACGTGCGCTGGAGGATCGGTTCGTAGCGGCAGGCGTCGCGGATGCCGGTCTTGAGCTGATCCGGCACGATCGCGGCGGGGACGCCACCCAGATACTCCACCGCTCGGCCATGGCTCTGAATGAAATCGGCGCTCCGCTGCGTCTCCGTCGCCTCGGCAAACGTGTAATTCGAGGCGCCCAGGACGGCGACAAACAATTCGACCGGGCGCACGACCCCGGTCGCCGCCTCGACGACCTCCGGCTTTTTGCCGGAGTAATCGACAAAGAGCTTCTCCCCAGCCTGGTGCACCTGCCGCATGGACACGCGCTGCCGGCCGAGCCAGTCGCGGTAGTGCGCGCAGAAGGCCGAATAGCGATAGCCGTCCGCATGCTGCTGCAGATACTCCAGGTGCAGGAGCTCCAGCGTGACGCCGGCGCGCCGCAGTTCGGTGTGGATCCAGGCCGGATCGGGCAGCGGGCGCGCGACTCGGCCGGGAATCTTCGGCCCGTAGAGCCGTTGTTCCAGGGCGTCGTCGGTCAGCGCCTCGAGCGCGTCCCACGTCAGCCCGATCCCCGTGGCGCGGCTGATGACCGACGCCACGGCGCCGGGACTGATCCCCAGGCTCCGGGCCGTGTCGCGGTGGCTCCGGTTCAAGCGCCATTTCAGTCGCAGAATCTCTCGAATGTGTCGCATGGGCAGTCGTTCCGTCGCCATCACCCCTCCGCCGAACCCGCGTTCGACCAAAACGGCGATGGTAAAACGACGCCCGCGTCGCCTCCCCAGCCACCCTCAGCAGGTGGCGAGCGGGGTGATCACGATGCGTGGAATCGGTGATCACGACCCGTGGAACGGGTGATCACGATGCTGTGGAATGAGTGATCACGATGCCGTGGAACAGGTGATCACGATGGCGTGGCGCGCGCATCGAAGATCTGCTCGAAGACGCCCGTCGCAACATGTACCGGCAGGCCGCCCGTTTTCGGCGTGGTGCCCCGGCGGCTGCGCCTCGACGCCCAGGTCGCCGTGCGGGCCGCGCCTACGGACGCAAAGCCCATCGAGCGATTCCCGCGCACGTCGACGAGCAGCATCGGGCACGCCTGGCCGACGTCTGTCCGCATTGTCGGGGGCCGTTGCGCCGCACGGACGGCGGCCGGCTCCTGCCGGTAGCCTGGCGAATGTCGTGGTAGACTGACCTGACGAGCACGCTGATGCCCTTCATCAGGTACGCACAAAGCGACCTGGCTGTGTATCGAGACCCGGAAGCTCGGGACGGACAGGTCGAGCGGCGGATTGTCCGCATCGAAGGACGAGACGACGACTACGTGCTGCTGCCGGATGGCCGACGGGGATCGTTCGATGCGATCTATTCAATCGTTGACGAGTACATGGGGATCACGCAGTACCGGCTCGTGCAGGAAACCCGCACGCGCTTCAGGATTCAGCTTTCAGGGAATCCGGATTATTTGAGCAGCATTCGGGAAGAGCTGACGAGACGCCTGGCGCAGACGCTGGAATGCATTCGCTTCGACGTCGTCCCCGTCGAACGCATTGATCCCGATCCAAGCGGCAAGATCAGGCTCTTCGTTTCAGAAGCCGTCTGACGACTCCAATGGGCCTTCCTGGTCGACTGCTTCCACGCCGCGCCGGTGCGTTTATCTTCGATCTCCTGCAGAAATCGGGCGTCGTGCTTCTGGTCGACCGGCAGAGTCTCGACAACCGGGAGATGACAGACTGGTATGAGCCCTGGTTCTACCAGACGATGGAGAACGACGAGGTGCGAAACGACGCGTATCGCAAGGCGATCCGGACGCAGCTCGCAGGAAAAAGCGTCCTTGAAATCGGCACAGGCCCGCACGCCTTTCTGTCCCGGATGTGTATCGAAGCGGGTGCCGGCAGAATTATCGCGATCGAGGCGAATCCGACCGTCTGGGCGCAGGCCCGCGAGTTCGTGAACCGTGGTGACATGGGTTCGAGAATCACGGTGCTGCGCGGGATGTCTCAGGACGTTGAGATCGTCGATCGAAGCGAAGCTCTCGTCCACGAAGTGGTTGGCTCAATTGGAAGCTGTGAAGGCATGGCTTTCGCCGTCCACGACGCCAAGCAGCGAGGGCTCATCGACGATCCGATCTTCGTCCCCCAGTCCTGCACGACGTTGTTCTTTCCGGTGGGCGATTTGCCCCTGCGTCTCCTCGACCGCATGGTGAGCGCGACCGTCCGGCGCTTCAAGAGCGCCAACGCGCCAGGGAACTACCGCATCCACAACTTCAGGCCTGCATGGGCGTTGGCGGAGGCACAGGAGTTCGAGCATCTCGCGTTCGACTCGGACTTCCCGCTGTCAGACGCGCGCGAGCTCGTGTTCGAGACGACGCGCCACGGCGCGTTCGATGGATTCGCCTTCTTCATCCGCCTGACGGTCGGACCTGGGCTGGTCGTCGACAGCCTGCGGCAACGGACCAGCTGGTCGATTCCATACGTCAGACTTCTGGAGCGCGCGGTTCCCGTCGCGCCGGGCGATCGGATTCCGCGTCCGCGTCGGGTCCGACCTGTCGACGTTGAATCCAGGCTACGACATCGAAGCGTCGTTGAGCCGTGGCCATCGCGATTTCGAACTCTGCGGCCGCCGGCACTGGAGCGGCGCGTGACCGAGCGGGACGGCCAGGTCCGTCGCGCGCCGAATTGATTTTGCCGCGCGGTCGAAGTGCGCGCTCGATGGCGGCGAGTCGAGTCGCCCGGGCGCTCCATGTCCAGAGCGACCATTCGTTCCAGATTCTTCCACACCGTCTCGCCCGACTCGCGTTCGACACCCTCGACTCGCTGCGGCTGGGTCGCGCGGTTCCGTCGTTCGGCAATGTCGCGGCCGTGCAGACACCGCCCCGTCGCGCAGCACGAGCTGCAGCGCGGGTATTGGTACGACCGGTCGCGCCATGCGATGGTGGGACTCCACATCGGGCTGGACCTCATCGAACGCGGCAACGGTTTCACGATCGTCGAGTTGAATACTCTCGCCAGGGTTCAGTGGAACCAAGGCTCCGTTGTGCTCGATGTATTGCTTGGCGATGTCTTCGATGGTCATGATGTCTGCTCCGTTAAACGCCGATGCTCGACAGCGCTTCGTCGGGCGTGAAGCCTAACGACGCGGCGAGGTTGACCTGCCTGCCTTCTTCGGACCAGTGATTACTGGAAAATAGCGCCAGTTATCATCAATACGCCGGCCTTCTTCGGGCCCTTCGGAGAGACCGGCATCACTCCATCAAAGCAGTGCAGCTCTGCGCCACTGCCAGAAGTTCGATGCTATGTACAGACAGTCGTTGAACCAGGGACTCCGCGCGTCGGAGGTCGCTGGTCCGCCAGCATAGCACCAGGTCAAGCGCGTGCGTTGCAGCCAGGTCAAGGAGCCGTTGCTCATCGCCCTCCATGGTGGCCACCGTCACCCAGCCCATGGCACAAGCGTATCGTTGGATCGCCGCCAACTGGTTGGCCGCCAACGGTGAATCAGGACGGGAAGTGTAAATTGCGATGCGCCGAGTTGACGGCGCCGGCAGATGGTCCATATCTTCAATCACAGGCCAGACTTTTTTGGGCGGCCAAGCGCCCCTCTGTGAAACTGGCTGCACAGCTCGTTTTGAATTCCAGCGGTGTCAAGTATCCGAGACTCGAATGCGGGCGGACCTCGTTGTAGTGGCGGCGCCATTGCTCCGTCCCGACCTGGGCGTCGACGCGATTACGAAACCATTGCAACGTCAGGAACTCGTCGCGGAATTTGCCATTGAACGATTCGTCGGCGCCATTCTGCCATGGCTTCCCCGGATCGATCAGCGCCGTCTCGATGCCGGCCTCGTGCAGCCACCGCAGGATCGCGCACGCGACGAACTCCGGTCCGTTGTCCGACCGCAGATAGCGCGGCGCGCCGTGCACGCTCACGAGCTGCGCCAGGACCTCAATGAGCGGCCGGACCGAATGCCGCCAGCCACATCAATCGCCAAAGATTCCCGCGTCCATTCGTCGATGACGGTGAGACACTTCAGCTGCTGGCCGTTCGCGCACGTGTCGAACACGAAGTCGTACGCCCACACCTGATTCGCCCCGGATGGCGGTAGGGGGCGTGGACGGCCAGTAGCCACTCGGCGACGCGGACGACGCCGGCACCTGGAGCGCCGCCTGGCGCCAGAGCGTTTGCGTCCGGTCCGTGCTCATCGCATGGCCGGCACGCTTCAAGAAGATCCGAATCCGCCGATAGCCATAGCGCGGGTACTGACCCGCCAGCTCGCGCATCACCGCGATCGCGGGCGCATCCCGGACCGCCAGTCGCGACTGATAGCCCAATGTCGACCGGGCCACTGAGAGCAAGGCGCACGCGCGGCGGCTCGACAGGCCGCGCCCGTGGGCGTAGGCGACCTGCTGCCGGCGCACGCGTGCGCCTACCAATCTTTTTCGGGTGATCTCCTTGAGCACGTCGATCTCGAGATCGCGGTCCGCCACCATTTTCTTCAGCCGACCGTTTTCCTGCTCGAGCTGTCGGAGGCGTTTGACATCGGCGGGCTCCAGCGTCCCGTAGTGCTTCCGCCAGCCGTAGATCGTCTGGCTGCTGACGCCGTGCTTCTTGGCCACCTCCGGGACCGAATTCTCGTCGGCCTCCCGCAGGATCGTCACCATCTGCTCTTCGGTGAATCGGGTCTTTTTCATGGCTCCCTCGTGTCGTGGAGGGCGCCATTCTCTCAGGCTTCAGGGTCCGAAAATCGCCAGGCAGGTCAGAACCTCGGATCGCGAGGATGGTTGGATTCATCTATGTTTCAGCCCTTTCGGTGCTTGTGGTGCTCGCCATTGCGGCACTTTTGACTTCCTCGCTTGGTGCCAGACTCCGCAATTCGCTGAGGCAACGCATGGGATTCGAGATCAATCGGGTCGTTCGAGAACTCGACGGCAGATCCGCGATCCCCAGTGGGAAAGTCGACGGCTGGCAGCTGCTCAATCCGTTTTTCAACTGGCAAAATCAATTGCTGATTATAGCGGTGACCATTGTGAGTCAAGTCATCGCCAGCGTGGGAGGCAAACTCCTTTTACTTTCGATTGACGTGAATCTGCCGCTCGTTACCCACCTTTTCGTATGGACATTGATGTATTTGTGTTTCCTGTTGCCGGTTTCCATCGGTGGATTCGGAATCCGAGAAGCTGCGTTTATCGTCATCCTGGGCCTGTTTGGCGTGGCTAGAGAAAATGCCTTGGCTTCCTCGTTCATCAGTCTCGCCAGCGTGTTGATAACTGTCGGCGCAGGTGGGCTGATCTGGTTGAACGACGGATTGAAACGCAGCAGGGGCGCCACCATCGCGGGAGCTTGATTCGGGCGATGCGCGATATCGCAAAAACCCTAGCCAATTAGCAGCCAACAGCAGACTCCCCCGAATGGCGCGGAATAGCCTTGCCTGATGGCGAGGACCTCAAAAGAGAGTAATCCGTCGAATCCAGAGTCCCTGTTCTTTCAACGGAGGATTGTGAGCAAACTCTTCTACTCTCACATCCTGACATGGCTGCCTAGGGGCGGATCATGAAGCGGTATCCATGACTTTCAAAAGTCTCGTGAAAATTACTCTCAATAAATCGCATCATCGGCTTGGAAGAAATGTCCTTTCCTTGCGTCCCATTTTCGATGGACTTCTGGTTGTAGATTACACAAACCTGAGGGACACCAGACAAGTCCTCCACGAGAGCGTTCTGTTCGGCATCACTTAGATCGGCGATCCAGAGTAGGTAATCGATTGGAGAACGAAGAGGCAGACCAGTCCAGAAATAAAAGCTGAACATGCCGGGTACGGTAACAAGAGTGCGGCAGGAGGCATTCGTTCTCATCACCAGTTCGCGCAAAACAGCGGCTCTGCTGGTGTCCAAGCGCAGACGATGCGCGCCCGGCAGATTGACGGGTTCAAGTGTTTCGTACCTGCGGAAGGCCGTCCATGCGTAAAGAATGTACACGCCGGCGAGTAGCAAAGCCAGGCCGGCCCGTATGGCCAGTAACACATCGGGCGTTCTCCACCGCGGCAACCGGGCAACGATGAACGGAATGCTATCCGCAAAGCATATTGATGCCACGACGATGATGAGGATTGCAGAAAACTGTACCTGCGGGCCGGCAACCGGATACGCGGACAACACCTGGATCACCGTAACCAACCCGAGCATCGCCCTGCTGAAGCCGCTGAGCATGTTCGCTCCGGATGGAGAGACGACCACTAACCACAGAAAAGGTGTCGCAAAACTGATGAGCGCATCCTCAAAAGTGGCGGAGGAATTACTGAAATCACTGAATTTGGCGGAAAGGAATGCTACTCCGACCGCGAAGCTGAATTTGAGCAGCGTCAGCATCTTCTCGCTGGCCCGCCTTGTTCTCGTATAGTAAGCCACGGCTAGCCCGACTACACTCCAGGCCACCGCCAGATCACTAAACCGCGCCGCCAAAAACCAGACCTGCCCGAAATTTCTCCGCGGCCGCAGGATCAGAGAATCGATCATCGCGTGGAGGCTACTGCCGTGTGCCAGGAAAAATGAACAGATCACTGCGACGGACCCCAGAAAGCACAGTCCCGCGAACACCAAATGACGGAGACTCAGACCAATGTCGAACTTCATCCGGGAAACCACAAGGATAACGGCGGCGATGGAAATCGTTTCCATGGCGCAGTATTTCATTGCCCAGCCTTCTCTGATGTGGCCCGACATCAGCACGACCGGGAGGACAATGGCTCCCATAGACACCGCCATGCAAGCAGCGCCGTGCCACCACGCGGGACGCCAACTGCACACGAGCACGACGACTACCGCTACGCCAAGGAATACTCCGAGATTGATTTTGGTGACTACCATGGCACCGATGAGTGTGCCCAACGAAGCCATAAGGAGCGCCCGATTGTCGACGTAGCAGACCGCAAGCGCGAATCCCAGCAATAGAAGGATGCAGAGCTCCTGCGGATGCGCTGGCTTGAGACCACTCACTAAAAGAATTGTGCGAAATCCCAAGAAGTGAGCGGCTGTCGCGAGCAGCAGCGAGCCGGTCGCTCGGTAAACCAGCACCAACAGAAGCACGCCGGAAGCTAACCAGAATGAGATGGACAGGAACCGTATGGAATCGTGCGAAACGGATACTCCCGTGATCACATGCGCGGAATACTCGTACAGGAAGTAAAGTGGGCCGTAGAGCGTCTGAACCTCGTCGTACAGCGTGTGCCCGTTAACGACACGACTGATCAGCGTCATCATCAGTCCTTCATCGTCCCATACGGCAAAGCTAGAGAACGCGTAATAGTACGCCCTGACAGCGCTCGCCCAAGTGATCAGGACGACGCAGATGACAAGACAAACGTTGCGACGCATACGCGGCCTCAGTTGCGCCCGATCGTGCTGCGCAGACATAATGTCGTTTCTGGCGATGTTCGCGGACTTCATTCTTGGTTGCCCTATTGAAGCCAGGCAGTTCAGTTCGAGGACAGTGACAGATTAATTCCTGCAAGTGGGTCAGAATCCAAACGGTCGCATCTCCCGCTAGGAACTTTGTACCAGTACAGCGCCCAACGTAGCGCCGGCTGCCACCGACTAACGCTGAGATTGCTTCAACTTGCGCAGCGCTTCGTAAGAATCATAGAGGACGGCTGTTTGGATCAGATGATTTTCTTTGGTGAGATTTCGTTGCGCCGCGGTTCTACTGTCAGCGGACCGAACGCCGTAGTCTCGACACTAAAATCCACACCAAACGGGCGAGCGGTCAGTTGTCATGTGGCTTGAATGAGTTGTCTCAAATGCCGTTGGAGGCGCTGTCCTGGGGCGAGCATCCTCAATCCTCCTGCATTTGATACCGCGGCCGCCAGTGGAGTCAGGAACCCGGCACAAGCACCAAGGCACGCCGACCTCGAGGAGCGCTATTACCGCCTTGGCCTCAAGCCATCGAGAAACAGGTCGGGAGTCACGTAGCGGGTGTGATAGGTCTGCCAATCCAGCGGATAGCGACGGTGCACCGCGTCGCCTTCGAGCTCGAGTGCTGGAGAATCGGCGCCGTAGTCGGGTCGATCGTGCGAAGGCAGTGGCAGAACCGTTGCGGAGAAGCTGGTGTTGTAGTCCCCGTCCTTTTCCCAGCCGTCACCAATCAGCACGAAGTCGCGCTTCCAGCCCGCCGGAGGCTGCGGACGCGCGAGAAACAGCAAGTGAAGCTCGTCACCCGCGTTCATGATGACGTATCGGTCGTCGACCCCCTGGACCAGCTCTCGGACGTCTCCGAAGCGGGTGTAATACCCAACGAGATCGCGCCAGCGCGGGGTCACGTTCGCCATCTTGTCGTAGACGGGCACCTCGGGCGCGTCCCGGTTTGACGCCAGCCCGGGTTCGCCCTTCCGCGCCGCCGTCGTTTCGGAAAAGCCGCGGAATCGAAGGTCGGCGCGCACGGGCTGAAGGCGAGCAGTCTTCAACCGCGACGCTTCCTGCCCGTCGGCGACTGCAAGCCAATCCCAGTACACTTCGAGGTTCGTCCTCAAACGGAGACGTTGAGCGGAGCGAACGCCGGCGCGCGTCACACGACCGAGATCGATCAGGATCGTCTTGTTCTTTCCCGCCGGAAATCCCAAGTCCGGATCGACGACGACCCAGCGGCCGCTGTCGGTTTGCGCTTCGAGCGACAGGCCTTGTGGCCGCACTTTGGTACCCTGACCGATCGCCACGTTGATGCTGCTGTCGGTTGGATAAATCCATCCATTGGCAATGAGCCAGTGCGGCCTGTCAGCGACAATTGGTTCGCTGAGATCGATTTCCACGAAATGGTCCTGCGCGATGCCCTGATAAGCCCCACGATCGAATGTCGCAAGGTAGCGCCCGTCCTGGCTGGCCACGAGATCCGTCACATCTCGACCGGAATCATCTCTGGCGCGCTGGATGCTCTTCGGCAAGCTCATCGCATGAACGGCGAGACTCGGCGCGTTCTTCGCGAACCGTTCGTCGACGAACACTTCTGTGTCATCTGGATGGTCCACCACCATCAACGAAAGGTGGTCGACGAAATGCGTTTCCCACAGCTCGGCGGTGATGCGAACATCGTACTCGCCGTTTTTCGGAACCAGTTGGTCGCCGCGAATCTTCACCCAGTCTTCAGTCTGGGTCACGCCTGCGGTGTCCTGGGCGTTGATGCGCAGTCCGAGAGGTGAGCGCCAGAGGAAGTCGGTGACAAAGCGCATTCCGGCGCCGTCGTAGGTGAACACCCAGGGACAGGAACCTTTCAAACGCTGCTCAGCGACCACCACCTCGTCGGCACGACGACCAAATTCGGCTTGAACGACACCGTTGGGCCAGACAATGCGCGCCACGTCGACGCCGGTATGTGTCCCCAGGCCGAAGTGCGCAGGTGTACCGGTAAGTGGCTGCTTCTGGGTCAACAGACCGGATCGGATCTCGATATCGCCCCCGACGCCGAACGAGTTAATGCGCTGATCTCCTGCGGTCTGCTGCGCGCGAGTGCGGAACACCTGCCAGTGGTAGCCTTTCGTGCCACGACCGATCAAACGGACCGGCCGGCCACCGGCAAGGCCCAGCAAATCGAGCTGGCCGTCGCCATTCAGATCGGTCGCACCGAAGACTTCGCCATCGGGGAGGCCAGGCAGCGTTTGAAGGTCTCCCGATTCACCCGCAAGCCACACCTGCGAACGGCCGGCACCCGAGGCGACGAGATCGACCGTTCCGCTGTTATCCAGGTCTGCGAGGACCAGTCGATGGGTCGCCTGCGCCGAACCGTTTTGCAAAGACCACGTCGCGAGCGGTTGCTCATCCCAAGCCGACGAATTCGAGCCAGTATTTCGAGGTTGCGCCCATCCTTCGCGCGCTGCTGACATCCGTCGAACCGACCCAACGCTGTCCATCGTCACCAGATCGAGCACGCCATCGGCATTGATATCTCCCAGCGCGAGCGCGACTACGTTGCGGACACCGCCGGGCGACGGTACCAACCTGAATTCGCCACCCTGCCGGTTGGCAAACACTCGAAGGTCGCCGCGTGCATCGACGAGGGCTGCGTCCGGATCGCCGTCCCGATCGAGATCGCCCCAGGCAAATGCGCGGACGCCGACAGTCTCCGGGAACGGCTGGACCCGCCGCCATGTGCTGTCACCGTTGTTTCGCAGGACCACGGGCGGCGCATCCTTGACGCCGACTACAAGGTCGAGGTCGCCGTCCATCTCGATGTCGGCGGTCCACACTCCAACGGAATCGGCAGTCACGACGGCGCCGTTCCCTGCCGCCTCGGGCGTCGCGTCCGCAAATTGGCCGTCGCCGCTCTGAACCAGCAGCCTCAGGCCAGTGCTCCCGACGAGCGCCAGATCCATCTTGAAGTCTCGGCTCCAATCGAGCGCAAGGAGTCCGTTCCAGCTTGGCGCGGCGGATCGGTCGCCTTGAAGTTGAACGTCGCTCCCCGGAGCATCGATTCGACGCACGCCGAGTGCGTCCGCGGCGAAGACGACAGGTGCGTCCATCCCGTCGGGTGAGAAGGCGACCATCGCGGTGGGACGTGCGGCTTCGGCTGCGCCGAGCGATTCTCGAGAGAAGGTGAGGGCTTCATCAGGCGGCGACGGCCGCGCAGAGGGCGATTGCAATTTCACAAAGCGGGTAAACGGCTGGGCGATCAGTTCGGCGGGAGTTCTGATCTCGACGAGGCCTTCACGGTACGCTGGAAGACGCACGAGAACGTTCCGCAGTACGACAACGGCCCGTGCGGCCTCGGTAAAGCTTCCGGCGCCCGCTGCACGCTCGAGGACACCGTACTGCTCGGCCGCCAGTGCCGGCCACGTGCTCCGGTAGGTTCCGAGTCGGCCCACGGTGTCCTGCAGCAGCGCCAAATCGGCACGCTTGGCCGCAAGACGAGCGCGTTCCAGAAGGACCGCCAGATTGTCTGGTCGAAGCGCAAGGAGCTCCTCGAACAATCGCTGCGCTTCGCCGTCGGCGTTCTGACCGGCGGCCCGTTCAATTTCCTGCGCAAGCGCCGCTCGCGCCCGTAAATTCCCAGGATCGAGCTCGACCGCGCGGCGAAAATGACCGACCCCTTCGTCGAGCCGGCCCCGCGACGTTTCCAGCTGGCCAAACAGCAGTTCGACTTCGCCACTGTCAGGGGCAAGCGACGCCGCCCGTTGAACCATCGGAAGGGCATTTTCTAACTCGCCGAGTCGGATTTCGACCAGTCCAAGGTTTGCCCAGATCGCCGGCTCGCCCGGCACAAGTTCCCCCGCACGCAAGAAACCGCGCCTCGCATCGTCCAGGAGGCCGACTTCGAGATTAGCGAGCCCGAGGTGGAAGCTGCGGACGACTTCTTCGTAGGTTGGCGAGTCTGGCGACGGTAAACGGCTGCTCGACCGAAGCATCCAGTAACCGCCGACAATCGCGGCCACCAGCAGTGCCGCGAGTGCTCCCAGAAGAGCCCCGCGGTTTTTGACAATCGAAGTCACAGGTTCAGGCTCTCCGCGGGATTTTATCTCGCCGGCGCAATCGAAGGGGGTTGTGGGCAGTGCGGTTCTATTCCCGAGGCTGGGTGTGCACCTCTTGCACCCCGCCTGACGCATCCGTATTCGCGTCAGGCGGACATGTCACGAATGCAAGATTGTCATTACGCAAGACATTGAATAGACGGGGCTTACACCAATTCTCCTGACGCGGTGACCGGGCACCTCTGTTGCACCTCAGGTCAACGAGGTGAAACCATGCGCATTAGAGGAATCACAGTTGGCACGGCGATGGCGCTGTGCCTGACGCTCGCTCCGATCGCGGCGGCCTCGAAGGGAAAGGGACCGGCGCCCGCAAAAGTTTCATCTTCGAAGGCTCCGACGACTCCCAAGGCAACATCGTCGCCGAAGACAACGAAATCGACGGCGAAGCCGATAAAAGCGCCAAAGGTTACGACGAACGCAAAGGCCTCGGGTGGGCCGAAAACGACGACGTCCCAGACAAAGCTGGCCAAGGCGGACACCAAGTCCGCGAAAAAGTCCGGCACCACGTCGACGGCCACGAGCCTGACGACCACGCCTACGACGACGACCACGCCTACGACGACAACCGAGATCGACTTCACCAAGGGGAAAGTTGGCGAGCGGCTCACCAGGAACACGAAACTCGCGGAGAAGCTGGGGAATCGGCTGGCGGCAATGGGATACACGGGTGACGTGTACCAGGCCGGCTACGGCTTCAAGACCCTGGGGCAGTTCGTCGCAACCGTCAACAACGCCCAGAATCACCAGCTCTCGTTCGAACAGATGAAGACGCTGATGACCGGAATGTCGGTTGATAAGGATGGCGTCGTCCTCTACGCGAACCGGAACCCCGATGGCACCGTGACGATGGTGCCCCTCGAAGAGGTCACGGATCCGGCGCCGACGAAGAGCCTCGGACAGGCGAAGAAGACCATCAACACTTCGGCTGACGAAACCGTCACGACAACGTCAACGACGGTGACGAACTAATGCGGTCGCGACTCGCGGCAGTGGCGGGCGTCCTCGTGGCGCTCGCCGTCGCCGTCCCTTCGTACGCTCAGGGGAAGAGTGGCGGCAAGAAGCCAGGCAAGGGTCCGACTCTGCCCCCAAGCAGCGGCACAGTCTCCGTACAGCCGACCAGCAGCGCTTCCGTCGACACGGTCGTCTCGACCACCACGCCGTTCGCGTGGCTTGACGACGCGAGCGTGATGGAACCCGGTAGCGTCTGGATCGCCGTCTCCATGGCGCGATGGCAGGGGTCCGGCCTCAGCCAGACGAGCGTCCCTGTCGTCGACACCGCAATCGGACTGGCGCCGCGCGTGCAGGTGGGCGCGAGCGTGCCACGCGTGGCCGGCAGTCTCGGGACCATGTTTTTCAGCGCCAAAGTCGCGATGTTCAGCAACGATGATCGGGCCGTGCAGGTGGCCGTCGGGCCGACACTGGAGGTCCTTCCCTACTCGACGCTGGCCGGGCAACGGCGCGTGGAGTGGGGCTTACCGGTCAGCGCGCAGGTAGATCGCGGGAGCTCCCGGATCTACGGCAGCACGGGCTATTTCTCGCCGGGGACCTGGTACGCTGGAGCGGGCATCGGCAGGACTGTTAGCGATCGCATCGGGGTCTCGGCGTCGTTCAGCCACGCGTGGGCGACCTCGCCCGAGCCATCAGCAGGCGTTGCGAGCGTCGCGGGGCCGCGCCGGAATGAGTTGTCTGGCGGCGCATCCTACGATCTCAAGCCGAACATCGCCGTATTCGGGTCGATCAGCCGCACCATTGGCGTCGCGGCCGAGGAGGGCGCGGGAACGACACTTGGTTTTGGCTTGTCCTGGACTGCCGCTGCCAGAGCCTTCACGAGATAGTCAGCCAGCCTACGGTCAGCAGCTCCAATGTAGCGCAGGCCTTTAGGCCTGCTTCTCTAGCAGCCCTGAAGGGCTGCGCTACATCATGCGCGATTCCTGGCAGGCTCCCACCGCTAGCTACTAGCTCCAATGTACGAGGCCTTTAGGCCGTTCCAGCAGCCCTGAAGGGCTGCGCTACATCATGCGCGATTCCTGGCAGGCTCCCACCGCTAGCGTACAGTCGCACCAGGCAGGCTCGCCAGCACCTGACCGAATTCCGGACGATCGGGGAAGAGCTTCATGCCCTCCGCGAGTCGTTCGCGCGCGTCTTCGTAGCGCCGAAGGCCGGCAAGCGCCATTGCAGCGCCGAGTCGAGCTTCGGCTACACGCGGATCGAGCTTGATCGCAAGATCGTATTCGGCGAGTGCGTCTTGAAATCTCCCGATGGCTCTCAACGACTCTGCCATCTGCAGCCGAGGTTCGACGTATGTCGGGTCAGCCTGCACGGCGGCCGAAAAGCGTTCGATCGCTTCGCGATGTCGTCCGTTTGACGCCATTACGACGCCCAGACTGTATTGGCCCTTGGCAAACTTGGGCCAGCGCCTCGTCACGAGCTCGAATTGCTCGACTGCCCCACCAGTGTCACCCATCATTGCCAATGCGGTGCCGAGCTTGTGTCGATACGATGGCTCGTCGGGCGCGAGCTCGATGCCTTTCCGGAAGTAGTCCGCTGCCGCCGCCCACTGCCCTTCGTCGAGCGCGTGCGCTCCACGAACTTCGTACGCGACGGCGCTTTCGAGCATCGCGTCCATCGCCTCCATCAGGGGATCGGGAGGCCGAATCTCGCCCGGGCGCCGTTGGCGCAGGTGCGCTTCGGCCTGAGTCACGTTGCCGGCGCCACGATAGGCCATCGCCAGCGGATAGTGGATGACCGCGGCCTGAGGATCGAGGGAGAGCGCCTGCTCGAGAAAATCGACAGCCCGGGAGTACTCCTGTTTGGCCAGCGCGACGCGTCCCAACCCGAACAAGGCGGCGACCGACCGCGGTTGCTGAGACAGCACTCGGGTCAGCAGCGGCTCGGCGTCGCCCGGACGCCCCTGGTCGAGGTACGCGTACCCCAACCAGACGAGCGTTGCCACATCGTCGGGCCGGATCCGGAGCGCACGCTCGAACGCCGCAACGGATTTCGCCGAATCGGCACGGAGCTGGTAGAGGTGCGCCAGGTAGTAAGGCCAACGAACATCGCTCGGCGCTAACGCCTGAGCGTTCAGAAAATACGGCTCGGCGGCGTCTCTATACTCCGCGGCCATCAGGAGCATTCCCAACTCGCCGTACGCGCTACCTAGGTCGGCGTCGCTTGCCCCGGCGTTCTGGCTCTTCGCAGCGAACGAACTTTGTGCGTCGCGAAGCTGCTTCTGCGCCGACGGACTGACACCCGAAATCTCGGGAAACGTGACGGGCTTCAGCGACTGTCGATCCAGGGGGGAAGTACTCGGTGTGACCGCTGCTCCAGATGAGGGCGTCGATTCGTTCGTTGACGTACAGCCGCCGCCGTTCAGAACGACGAAGCAGGCGATTGCGACAAGGCCCGTCGCAGATGGGTCGCCTATCGATCGCAGCCAGAGCTTCGGCAATGAAACTACCCTTCCGGCCTGAGCTCACTCATCGGAGCAGCATGTTGCGAATCGCCTGCCTCGCCTCACGCAGATCGATCACTTGCCTTCGCCTCTCTTCAACGTGGTGTACCGGTCGACCTCAACGTTGCTCCATTCCTCGCTGCGCCCGTCCGGCCACGTGACGCGTAGCCGAAGCGCGCCGCTCGACGGACCCAGTCCGACGAGCACGCGCGGATCGTTGCTCGATCCATAGCTTCCGTCGGCTCTCGCCCGACGCCAGATCGTCCGCCCATCGGGCCGCACGACGCCGACTCGGGCGCCGACCATGTCCCGAACGGGCGCGCCAACACCGGAAGTCGAAGCGCTCGCGGAACCGGGAAGACGAAGGCCGACCCAGTGGTTCCTCGTCCCGACCTGATTGATCAGCAGCTCGGCCGGCCCATTGTCGTTGGCGACAACGACGTCCGTGTCGCCATCGTTGTCGACGTCGCCGAAAGCCGCCCCCCGGCCGACATGGGGACGTCCGAAAACCGCACCGGCCTGATTGGTGACGTCCTCGAACGTCCCGTTCCCGCGATTGTGTAACAGCTGCTTGCGCTGATGCAGCGGAAACGGATTGTTCACCCTCGCCAGCTCTTCGATTGTCGTCACCGCGCCGTTGACGCTCATCGTGTCCAGCCAGCCATCGTTGTCGAAGTCGAACCAGGCCGTTCCAAAGCCGGTAAAAGGCAGGCTGAGCGAACGAAGACGTGAACGTGCGCTGTGGTCGACGAAAAGTCCGGACCCGTCGTTCACGTACAGGTCGCTGCCCTGGCCCGTCAGCTCCGTGACGAGAAGGTCCTCGTCGCCATCGTTGTCGAAATCGCCGGCGTCGACGCCCATGCTCGACTTGGCGTCGCCTTCGGCGCTCAGCGCCACGCCGGAGAGCAGTCCGGTATTCTTGAACGTGCCGTTCTGCTGGTTCATCCACAAAAGGTTCGCCTCGCCGTCGTTGGCGACATAGAGGTCCGGCCAACCGTCGGCGTTGACGTCCGCGGCAACCACCCCGAGCGTCGGTCCGAACTCGCGCGCGAGACCAGCCGCCGCCGTGACATCGGTGAACGTGCCATTGCGATTGTTGTGGAACAGGCGACTGGGCTGCGGGGAGTAGATGTGGGGCGGGCAATAGTCCGCCTTGCCCGCGACACTGCGGCACGCGATGTTGGCGTCGATCGAATAGTTCAAATAATGGCCGACGAACAAATCCAGCCATCCGTCGCGGTCGTAGTCGACGAACGAGGCAGAGACGCTCCATCCGGAATCGTCCGCTCCGCTCGCCTTGGACGTGTCTTTGAACGTTCCGTCACAGGTGTTGCGGAACAACTGGTTTCGCCCGAGGGTGGTGACGTACAGGTCGATGCAGCCGTCGTTGTCGTAGTCGCCGGCTGCGACGCCCATGCCATATCCATTCGCGTTGAGGCGGCTCGCGTCGGTCACGTCCAAGAATCGCAGCGTTCGCGAGCCGTCGTCGCGCACCTCCAGGTCGTTCCGGAACAGACGGCCCTTTGGCGGCTGTCCGTCCTTCGGTGGAAACAGCGCCTGTTGGAGGGTCTTCCCCGCGCCGAGCATGCGGCCCTGAGGAATGAACACATCCAGGTCGCCGTCATTGTCGTAGTCGAGGAGCGCGGCGCCAGGACCCATGTGCTCGACGTAGTACAGCTCGCCGGACATGCCGTTGAAGTGCACGAAGTCCAGGCCCGTCTCGCTTGCCCGATCGACGAACCACTCGATCGGGGGACCCGACGCGCCGTTCGTGTTTGCAGTTGCGACGTCAGCGCCACCGGACGGCCGCGACCGCATCCGTGCGTAGCCGAGCGCCGCCACGACACCAACCGCGAGCAACGCAATGGCGGGAAGCAGGCGGCGGGAGAGAGGCATGGGTCAGGCCGACTCCTCCTCGTAGGACGCCTTCAGCCGCGCGACCGCGGCCGGATCAGCCAACGTGGTCGTATCGCCGAGCGCCTTCCCCCCCGCAATGTCGCGAAGCAGCCGTCGCATGATCTTGCCCGAGCGTGTCTTCGGCAGGTCGGCCGAGAACAGAATCTCGTCGGGACGCGCGATAGCCCCAATCTTGGTCACGACGTGCTGCTTGAGCTCGGTCGCGAGCTCGGTGTTCGCCTTGACTCCGTCCTTGACCGTCACGAAGGCCGCAATCGCCTGTCCCTTTATCTCGTGAGGCTTGCCGACGACCGCCGCCTCGGCAACGCTCGGGTGATCGACGAGCGCACTCTCGACTTCCATGGTTCCGACGCGGTGGCCCGCGACGTTCAGCACGTCGTCGACTCGGCCAAGGAGCCAGAAGTACCCGTCATCGTCGCGCTTCGCGCCGTCACCAGTGACATAGACCGATTCGCCCCACCGTCCCCAATACTGGCGGACGTAGCGTTCGTGATCGCCGTAGATGGTTCGCAACATGCCAGGCCACGGTCGGGTCAACACCAGATAGCCGCCGCCGACGTCAACCTTCTCGCCCCGTTCGTTCAGGATCTCGGCTGCGATCCCTGGAAACGGCCTCGTCGCGGACCCGGGCTTCATCGGGGTGATCCCGGGCAGCGGTGTGATGAGAATCTGGCCCGTCTCGGTCTGCCACCAGGTGTCGACAACCGGGCACCGGCCGCCGCCGATGTGGGTGTAGTACCACATCCAAGCTTCGGGATTGATCGGCTCCCCGACCGACCCCAAGAGGCGCAACGTCCGCATGTCGTGACGCTGCGGCCACTCGAGTCCCCACCGCATGAAGCTGCGAATCGCCGTCGGCGCCGTGTAGAACACCGTGACGCCGTGACGCTCGATCATGTCCCAGAATCTGTCCTTGTCGGGCCAATCGGGTGATCCCTCGTACATCACCACCGTCGCGCCGTTCGCCAACGGTCCATAGACGACGTAGCTGTGGCCGGTGACCCAGCCGATGTCGGCGGTGCACCAGAACACGTCTTCATCCTTGATGTCGAAGACCCACTTCGTCGTGGCGTAGGTTCCGACGAGGTAGCCTCCGGTCGTATGAACGATGCCCTTCGGCTTTCCGGTCGTCCCCGAGGTATAGAGGATGTAGAGCATGTCCTCGGCGTCCATTTCTTCCGGTCGACACCAGCCCGAAAGACCTTCTTCGTTCATCAACTCGTGATACCAGTGATCTCGCCCCGCTTTCATCGTCGCCGCCGCCTCGACCGCGTCCCGCTTCACGACTACGACATGGCTGATGCTCGGCGTATCCTCCAGCGCTTCGTCGGCCATTCTTTTCAGCGGAATCGTCTGGCCGCGGCGGAAGCCGCCGTCGGCGGTAATCAGGACTTTCGCGGCCGCGTCGTTGATCCGATCTCTCAGCGAAGCCGCACTGAACCCGCCGAACACCACGCTGTGAACGGCGCCGATGCGCGCGCATGCCAGCATGGCAATCGGAAGCTCCGGGACCATCGGGAGGTAGATTGCAACGCGATCGCCGCGACCCACCCCCAGGGTGCGTAACACGTTCGCGAACCGGTTGACGTCCCGGAACAACTCCCAGTACGTCAGAGTCCGGCGGTCGCCCGGCTCCCCTTCCCAGACAAGCGCGGCCTTATTGCGCCGAGCCGTTCGAACGTGTCGATCGAGACAATTGACGCTCGCGTTGATCTTGCCGCCGACGAACCACTGCGCGCGAGGAGGCTGCCAATCCAGTACGCGGCTCCAGGGCGCAAACCACTCGAGCTCTCGCGCGAACGATTGCCAGAAGGCCTCGGGATCCCGATCGGCTTCTTCGTAAACCGAGGCATCGCGCGCGATGGCGCGAGCCTTGAACTCCGGGGCGGCTTCGATGACGCGATCCTCGTGCAGCAGCGCTTCGAAGTTCGTCTGGTCTGACATCTTCTCTCCAATTTCGAATTTGAGAATTTGAGAATCTGAGGATTTGAGAATCTGGGTGCCTCAAAATCCTCAAATTCTCAAATCCTCAAATCCTCAAATCCTCAAATCCCGAATACGCGTTTGTCGGATTATATGCGCGGGCTGAGGACGGGATGGCTCGAGCTGGCGGGGGAACAGGAAGAGAGGCAGACAAACGAAGAGGCCGAGGTCCGAGATCGCCTCGGCCCTCAGCCTCCCAGTCAGTCGTCGTAAGAGATGCGGAAGCTATCTCTCAGGTCGTTCGTCCGGCGCACCGATGCCGGAGGACCCGACGAACAGCTTGCGGCCGTCTTGATAGGTGATGTCCCGGCCGTTGGCGCGGTTCGCCCCGTCCTTGGCCTGATACCCTTCGACGGTGATCACCGTTCCGGGCAGCAGCGACTGCTTGTTGAAACCGCGCCGCAGCAATGCGTTCGGTGCCCCCGCCTCGATCATCCAGGCTTCTGCCTTGCCATCGGGCTTCTTGACGTCGATGTGGATCCACGCGTGCGGGTTGATCCACTCCATCTGGGTGACCGTGCCGGTCATCTTCACCGGTTTCGCCGCGTCATATTCGGCCGCGAAGGAATGATGCGCAACAATCACCGCGGGCGCCGCGGCCAGAACCAGACCCATTCCCATGACCGCAACAGCTAGCTTTCCTCGCATCGGATTTGCCTCCAAATCTCTAGTTCAGCTTCCAGCGCCGAGCGGCCAGCTCCGACGGCTGGGGCCTGGCAACCGAAGACTAATTGTATCGCTTCCGGAGGTGTCCGTATAGCAGCTCCTCTGAGAACTCCACACACTTGAATTCCAGCAGCTGCACATTCCTTTCGGCCCGCTTGTAAAGCGGCATGCTGATCTTCCAGGGCCGCGAAAAGACCCTGTTGTCTTCGATCGTGGCCTCGTAGGTGATGTGGCTGTCGTCCGTCATCGTGAAGCGCTCGACAATGTGGGCGTTGTCGGTCGTGTAGTTCCCGGCGCGATCGAGCCAGGCCTTGCCGTTCAAGCTCTTGACGTCGACCACCAGGGTATCGCCTTCCCAACGTCCGTTCGACCAACCCATCCAGGAGTCAACGGGCGCCTCGGTCGCCTTGCCCATGTTGATGACGCGGTTGGCACTCGCGTATTCGTACGCCATCAGGATGTTGCTGGTGCTCTGGACGATCTGGAACGGAAACGGCACGTACTGTGCCCGAGGAATCCCAGGCAGATAGCACTTGGCCTCGGGGTCCTCGGTGGTTCGATTGATGTAGTTCTGCCGCCGCTTGGCGAGCGCTGCGGGCAGGTATGGAATCTCGCCGCCCTCGACGACGCTCTGGCCCGGCGGCACCGCGCCGATCGCGCCGAGCTGATAAAACGGTCCCGGAGCCGCCGCATGGTCCTCGAGGTTCCAGTTTGCCGTGTTCATGGCCTGCCAAACGCCATTCAAGTTCGGTTTACCGTCCCAGGCGTTACGAGGCACTCGCGCGGCCGCGGCTCCTCTGCCGGCGGGCTGAGCACCACGACCGGTGGGTGCCTGACCTGCGCCCGCGCCCCGACCTGCCGGAGGAGCCTGGCCTTCCGTCCGAATCGCTGCCAGGGAAAAGATGACCGCCACAGCGGCGGCAGCAATCGTTGCGGGAATCAGGGGTCTGAGGCGAGTGGCCATTAGAAAGGTCTCCTGAGCTTAGAGTTGCAGCTTATTATCGAGGTGCCACTTCTACTAGAAGTGTCGCCTCACTGTCAACTGAACATCAGTCTACTGAATGATGTTCCGTCAGGCTCTCTCCTCACGGACGCGTCACGGCGCGATGTTGGCGTTCAGACGGAAGAGATTTGTCGGGTCGTAAATGCTCTTGACCTGGCGCAGTCTCGAGTAGTTGACGCCAAACGACGCACGGACCTTTTCAGGCCGATCGTCCTGGGTGAGGTGATTGACGTACGCCGTGCCCTGCAGGTGTGGCTCCACCTTTTCCCAAACGCCTCTCACCCATTGAATGTGCTGCGCCGATTCCGCTCGGTCCGTCCACTGGCTGATGGCGTCGAAGTCCCACTGCGTCCGTCTCGCGGCGAAGGCCGTCTCGGCAGGCGGGACTCGCGCCGCCGCGCCGTGCATGTGGAAGAAAATCAGCACGCTCAGCGGCGAGCTGAAATGCGAGGCGGCGTCGACGAGCACGTCCACCATTTCGTCCGAGACCGTTTCCGTGAACGCGGAGCGCCAGTAGCGGTGCAGGCCGTGCGTGGCATTCGGCTCGTCCAACATTTTTTGGCGCGCGCTGTACGGCATCGGCCCCACAAGATCCGCCAACGGCTTTCCGAACCGGCGAGCTGGTGCGAGCACCTTCTCGCCGTCCGCGACCGGCCCGTTGTACCCCAGCATGAGCGCCGCCACCGGCATACCCTGCGGCGCTGTCAGCAGCGCCGCGTACGCTTCCGCGTCGTCTGGCAACGTCGCGCAGAAATCGCGGTAGAAGCGGAGCACGTCACGAGCCTGATCCAGCGGATAGAGCACGAGCCCGCCGAGGACCTGTGACACCGGGTGCAGCCGGAACTCCATCGAGGTGACGATGCCGAAGTTCCCTCCGCCACCGCGGAGCGCCCAGAAGAGATCCGGATGATCGGCGGCGCTCGCTTTGCGGAACTGTCCGTCCGCTGTGACGACGTCGGCCGAGAGCAGGTTGTCGACGGCGAGCCCGTGCTTTCCCATCAACCAGCCGAGTCCACCGCCGATGGTCAGGCCGGCCACGCCAGTATTGGAGACCGTACCGCCGGTGGTGGCCAAGCCGAACGCCTGTGTTTCGTGATCGAGCTCGCGCCAGAGCACGCCCCCCTGAACCCGTGCAGTGCGCGCCGTCGAGTCGACGTGAATCCCTTTGAGCACTGACAGGTCGATCACCAGGCCGCCATCGTTCGTGCCGTATCCGGGCGCGCTGTGACCGCCGCCGCGCACCGACAGACGCAGGTTGTGCGCTCGCGCGAAATTGACCGATTGCTGAACGTCCGCAACGCCCGCGCAGCGTGCGACAACCGCCGGCCGCCGATCGATATTGCCGTTCCACACTCGGCGCGCTTGTTCGTACGAACTATGATCGCTCGCAATCAGCTCCCCGCGAATCGCGGCTCGCAATTCCTCGAGATGGCCGTCGCCGAGCGTGGCCTCTGTTCCGTCTGCGGTCGTCGCAAGCGTGCCCATGTCGACTCTCCTTTTACGAAACTTCTACTTCAGACGTGATCATCGGCTGAGTGTCTGGTAGTCAGGAATTGGTCACCCACGATCACCGTTGGAGGCGGCCGAGTCGCGCCCCCCGGTCAACGATCGGAGATCTGCCCCCCTGATCGATGCGTCCACCAGCTCGATCGGATGCAAGACCGGCCACGACAACCCCGCACGTGAGGCAGCCGCGGCGATCTGGATGGTGCAGCCTGGGTTTCCCGTTGCAACCAGGTCGGGTTGCAGGGCGGCAATGTGACGGGCTTTTCGCGCACCCAGGTCGGCTGCCGCGTCGGGTTGCACGAGGTTGTAAATGCCGGCGCTTCCACAGCACACATCCGACTCGGCCGGACTCACGACTTCCAGTCCGGGGATGGCCCGGAGCAAGTCGAGAGGCTGCGTCCGAACACCCTGAGCGTGCGCGAGGTGGCAGGCGTCGTGGTACACAACCCTCGCCTGCAGCGGGTGGCGCTTGGCCGTTGGCTCGCCCAGTTCAGCCATCACTTCGGAGACGTCACGAACGCGGGCTGAAAACGCGCGGGCACGAGCCGACCATTCGGGATCGTCCGCCAGCAGGTCGGCGTATTCCTTCATCGACGAGCCGCAGCCGGCCGCATTGACGACGACATAGTCCACATCGGCTTTCTCGAACACGTCGATGACGCCTCGCGCGAAACCACGCGCCTCGTCGATTCGTCCCGCGTGCAGCGACAACGCGCCACAACATCCTTGCTGCGACGGCGCATGCACTTCGCAGCCTTCCTGGGCCAGCACGTAGATCGTCGCGTCGTTCACTCGCGAGAACACCAGTCGCTGCACGCAACCCGTCAGGAGTCCCACTTTCATGCGGCGTGCCCCGCGGGCGGCCGTCCGCTCGGGCACGTGTCCCATCAGCGACTTCCAGGAGACGCGCGGCGCGAGCGTCAATAACGCACGGGCCCGGGCCGGCAGCAGGCTCGAGATTCCTGAACGACCGAGCGCCCGGAGTGCGCCGCCGCACCACACCAGAGGAGCGAGGAGGAGTCGAAGCCGTCGAGGATACGGTATCAGGCTGAACAAGGCGGTCCGGAACAACCGGTCCGCGATCCCCCGCTGATGATGCCGCTCGATCTGCGACCGGGTTCGCTCGATCAGGGGTCCGTATTGAACGCCCGAAGGACACGCCGTCACACACGCCATGCATCCCAGGCACGCGTCGAAGTGGCCGACAAACGACGAGGACATGTCCGTACGCCCTTCGATTGCCGCCTTCATCAAGTAGATGCGCCCGCGCGGCGAATCCATTTCTTCGCCCCAAAGCAGGTAGGTGGGACAACTCGGCAGGCAGAACCCGCAGTGCACGCACTTATCGATGAGCGCGGGTGAGGGGGCGTCGAGAGCGTCGAATGCGGTGTGTGCCACGCTAGTCATCGGACTGTATACTTCAGGGTCGCTTGGAGTCTATTGGGCCTAAGAGGAACTCAGAATTGGGTCGCGAAAAGAGTTCAGATGAGCGCCCATTTTGGCCGATCATACGGTAGGTGCCCGTGACACGCCCGCGACGGCTAACTCTGGCTCTGATTGTCGGCTCGACCGCCTTCGTCGGGTCGGCGTTCAGTCACATCCATGCCGCTGCTCCGCAGCAGCAGCCGTCGAACCCGGCGGCCTCGCAATCTGTTCCACCGTCTACAGTCCTGCAGCGGTACTGTTTGACGTGCCACAACGAAACCCAGAAGAAGCTCGGCACCGTTCCGATCGCATTGGACAAGCTGGCGGTTTCGAACGTCGGCGCGGACGCGGAGACCTGGGAAAGAGTCGTGCGAAAGGTCCGCACGGGCGTCATGCCTCCTGCCGGAAGGTCCCGTCCCGACTCCGCTGCCCGCGACAATTTCGTGTCGTGGCTCGAAGGCGAGCTCGATCGCGCTGCCGAGGCGCATCCCAATCCCGGCCGCACAGAGCCGTTTCATCGGCTCAACCGGGCGGAGTATCAGAACGTCGTTCGAGATCTGCTTGATGTCAACGTGAGTGTCGCGGCGCTCTTGCCGCCTGACGATGCGAGCTTCGGCTTCGACAACATCGCGGGCGTGCTGAAGATGTCTCCCACGTTGATGGAGCGCTACCTGGTCGCTGCGCAGAAGATCAGCCGCCTGGCGGTGGGAACGGCACCGCCGTCGCCCAATGTCGACTACTTCCGCCTTGCGGACGACCTCCAGCAGGACGACCATCTGGACGGATTGCCGCTCGGCACACGAGGCGGGATCTCCATCCCCTACACCTTCCCGATGGACGCCGAGTATGTCATTCGCGTTCGGTTGGCGCGAGACGTCAACGAGAGCCTTCCGCTGTATCTCGAGCCGCAGCATCTCGAAGTCGCCATCGACGGCGAGCGCGTGCAGGTGTTCACGCTGCCGGGTGTGACGCCGCCCGCAGCTCCGGCCGCGCAGACGGTGAGGAACGACGGCACGGCCCCGGCGCCGCAACGGGGGAGTGGATCTGGCCAGCAAGCCGGCGCGCCGCGCCCCCGGCCGCAGATTTCCCAGATCGATCCCGGCCTTCGTGTCAGCCCGGAGGAGCGCGAAAAGCGAAATCACGCTGACGACAACTGGGACGTTCGCGTTCGCGTGAAGGCCGGCGAACATGACGTCAAGATTGCCTTCTTCAAGATGACCTCCGCGCTCGCCGAAACGGTCCGGCTGCCGTTCCTGCGTCCGTATCCGGCGGCCGTCAACACGCCCGAGACGCGGCTGGGCATCCACCTGCGAAGCGTCGAGATCGCGGGGCCGTACGCGCCGAGTGGCGCCGGTGATTCCCCGAGCCGTCGCCGCATCTTCGTGTGCCGGCCCGCAGCGCCGTCCGACGAATCCCGATGCGCCAACACGATTCTCTCGACGCTGGCCCGCCGTGCCTTTCGCAGGCCGGTAAACGACGCCGACGTGAAGCCGCTGATGGCGATGTACCGCGAAGGGCGCGCCCAAGGAGGCTTCGACGCCGGGATCGAACGTGCCGTGAAACGTCTTCTGGTGAGCCCGGAGTTCCTGTTCCGGATCGAACGCGACCCGGCCAACGTCGCACCCAACACGCCGTACCGCATCAGCGATCTCGAGCTCGCGTCGAGACTGTCGTTCTTTCTCTGGAGCAGCGTTCCCGACGACGAGCTGCTGGACGTGGCGGCAAGGGGGCGGCTGAAGGATCCAGCCGTCCTGGACCGGCAGGTCAAGCGAATGCTGGCCGATGCCCGCTCCGATGCATTTGTGAAGAGCTTTGCCGGCCAATGGCTGCACCTGCGCAACCTGCCGAGCACCGGTCCAGTGGCGACGGTCTTTCCCGATTTCGACGACAACCTGCGCCAGTCGTTTCAACGCGAGACCGAGCTGTTCTTCGCGACGATCGTTCAGGAAGACCGCGGCGCGCTCGATCTCCTTGCAGCCAACTTCACGTTCCTGAACGAACGCCTTGCGCGCCATTACGGAATCCCGAACATCAAGGGCAGTCATTTCAGACGGGTCACGTTCGACAGCGACAGCGTTCGTGGCGGTCTGCTCGGACAGGGCAGCATCCTCACGGTGACGTCTCAGCCCGATCGCACGTCGCCGGTCGTGCGCGGTAAATGGATTCTCGAGAACTTCCTCGGCACGTCTCCGCCGTCGCCGCCGCCTAACGTTCCGGACTTGAAGCCCAACGTCGAACCTGGCGCCGTGTTGTCGATGCGCGACCGCATGGTGGCGCATCGCGCCAACCCCACGTGCGCCGGGTGCCACGCGATCATGGATCCGATTGGCCTGTCGCTCGAGAATCTCGACGGGGTGGGAAAAGTGCGGATGCTGGGCGAGTCGTCCGCACCGATCGATGCTTCGGGCATGCTCCCAGACGGCACGAAGTTCGACGGCGCGAGTGGGCTCAAGCGAGCGTTGCTGACCAAGTCGGATCAGTTCGTCACAACGGTCGTTGAGAAGCTGCTGACCTATGCGCTCGGCCGCGGCATCGAATACTACGATGAACCCGCGGTGCGCGCCATCGTGCGCGAGGCTGCCCGCAACGACTACCGCTTCTCGTCGGCGCTCATCGCCGGGGTCGTGCGGAGTGTGCCGTTTCAGATGAGAAGCGCGAACCGGGGCGAAGCGACGGGACAATAGAATTTGAGGATGTAAGGATTTGAGAATTTGAGAATCTGAGGATCTGGATTTGAGGATTTGAGACATTGAGCGACGGCAAGTTCTCAAATCCTTAGATTCCCCAATTCTCACATTCACGGAGACCGAGTGATGTTCATCTCCAAGATGTCGCTGCCCCGCCGGACGTTTCTGCGTGGGATGGGGACGGCCCTGGCACTGCCACTCCTCGACGCGATGGTGCCTGCCCTCTCGGCGATGGCCGCGACGCCGGCCAAAGGCGTCCGCCGCATGGGATTCGTCTACATGCCGAACGGCGTGGCGATGAACTTCAAAGGTGTGAACTATTGGCGGCCGAAAGGCGAAGGCGCGAGCTTCGAGTTCTCGCAGATTCTCAAGCCGCTCGAGTCGTTTCGCGATCAGCTGACGGTCTTCAGCGGTCTCACCCAGCATCAGGCCGACGTGCTCGACGACGGCGCGAATGGAGATCACACCCGCGGCACCAGCTCGTGGCTCACGGGTGTCCATCCGAAGCACACTGAAGGCGCCGACATTTCAAACGGCATCTCGGCCGATCAGATCGCCGCGAACCAGTTCGGCAAGGACACGCCACTTCCCTCACTCGAGCTCTCGATCGACTTGAGCTACCTGGCAGGAAATTGCGAAAACGGCTACAGCTGCGTCTACATGAACACGCTGTCGTGGAGCTCGCCGACGACGCCGAATCCCACCGAGAACAATCCGCGCATCGTCTTCGAGCGACTCTTCGGCGATGGAGCGACATCGGCGGCGCGGCTTGCGCAGGCGAGGGAGACCAAGAGCATCATCGATTCGGTCAACGAGGAACTCGGACGGCTGCTCAAGACGCTGGGGCCGGCCGACCGAAGCACGGTATCCGATTACGTCGACTCGGTTCGTGAAGTGGAGCGGCGCATCCAGAGCGCGGAGAAATCCGCCGCGACGTCCGTCCTGCCGGATCTCGAGAGACCGATGGGCATCCCGACCCGATTCGACGAGCACGTGTCCTTGATGTACGACATGGTGTCGCTGGCCTTCCAGGCCGACATCACGCGCGTGGTCACCTTCATGCTGGGCCGCGAGCTGAATTTCCGCACCTATCCGGAAATCGGCATCACGGAAGGCCATCACGGGCTCTCGCACCATGGGGACGATGCCAACAAACTGGCAAAGTACGCGACGTTGGGAACCTATCAGGCGCAGCTGTTCGCGAAATTCCTCGAGAAGCTCCGCGCCACCGAGGACGGCGATGGCAGCCTGCTCGATCGTTCGATGTTGCTCTACGGCGCGGGGCTCAGCAATCCGAACTTGCACGCGCACACGGATCTCCCGCTGCTCGTCGCGGGCGGCGGCCTGAAGGGTGGACGCCATCTGACGTATCCGCTCGAAACGCCGATGACCAATCTGTTGATGACAATGCTCGACAAGTCGGGGATCCAGGTGGATCAGCTGGGTGACAGCACCGGACCGCTCAGCATCGAGCCTCTCTCGGGGGCGTAAGCGTCAATAAGTGGAAACGGAGTTGTCAGCGAATCGCGTTGGCACGACGTCTTCGAGCCACGAAGGCACGAAGCTCACGAAGGGACACGTCTTCGCGTCTTCGTGGTTCAGGGACTGTCGTCTCTGGCGAAGCTTTGCGACTGACGTCGCCGTCAGTACACTTGCAACGCTGCTGCTGACGGCCAGCGTCAGTCTGGGTCAGGGTGTCGATCCCAACGGCGCGAACAAGACCGAACCCGACGGCACAACTGCGTTGCACTGGGCCGCGCAGCGCAACGATGTCGAAAGCGCCGAGAAACTGATCCGAGCGGGCGCGGACGTGAAGGCGGCCAACCGCTACGGAGTCACCCCGCTGCAGATGGCGGCGACCAACGGCAGCGCGGCGATGATCGAGAAGCTGCTGGCCGCGGGCGCCAATCCAAACACCGCGCTACCCGAGGGCGAGACAGTATTGATGACCGCCGCTCGCACGGGCGACCCGGAGGCGGTCAAGGTTCTTCTGGCGCACGGCGCCGATGCCAACGCAACGGAAGGCTGGAGAAAGCAGACCGCGCTGATGTGGGCCGCCGCCGAAAACAACGTCGCGGTCGCCAAAGCGCTGATCGACGCAGGGGCGGACGTCAGGGCCCGCTCGAAGGCCGGCGCCTTCAACGCGTTTCTGTTTGCGGTCCGCGCCGGTCACATCGGCACGTCGGGCGTGCTGCTCGACGCTGGCGTGAACGTCAACGAGCCGATGCCGGACGGAACCAGCCCATTGCTGCTGGCCGTCATCAACGCACACTACGAGCTTGCCGCCTTTTTGCTCGATCGCGACGCCGACCCCAACGCCGACGGCCAGGGTTGGACGGCGCTGCATCAGATCGTGTGGAGCCGCAGGCCAAACACCGGGTTCAATCTTCCTGGACCGGTCCCCACTGGAAATCTCGACAGCCTCGATCTCGCGAGAAAGTTGCTGAAGCTCGGCGCAGACGTGAACGCCCGTCAAACGAAGGAACCCCGGGACGGGTATCGCAACCAGCTCAATCGGATCGGCGCAACGCCGTTCCTGCTTGCGGCCAAGTCCGTGGACCTCCCGTTGATGCGGCTGCTGCTGGAGGATGGCGCCGACTCGACGATTCGCACCGAGGACAACACCACGGCGTTGATGGCCGCGGCTGGTGTCGGCATCTGGGCCCCGGGCGAAAACCCGGGGACCGACGAAGAAGCGCTGGCCGCGCTCAGGCTGACGTTCGAGGTCGGCGGCGGCGGCGTGAACGACGTCGACAACAATGGAGAGACCGCGCTGCACGGCGCGATCTACCGGGCTGGCTCGATCGAGATGGCGAAGTTCCTCCTCGAGAAAGGCGCGAAACTCGACGCGATGAACAAGAAAGGCTGGACGCCCCTCATCGCCGCTGACGGCGTCGAGTACACGCCGAACGTCCTCAAGCGCTACCCGGAGACGGCAGCGTTCCTGCGACAGGTCATGAAGGATCGCGGGATGCCGGTGCCTGCACCTCTCCTGGATCCTCCGGGCGCTCGGACTCCTCCGCCGGAAGCGGCGCGGTAGCGGCGCGGGGCGGGTCAGGTCTCGTATCTCGGTGTGACATCCGCTCGAAACGCAGCAGGTTGGCGATACTCCGTTGCGGATTCAGGATCACGCGAAGAACCCGCGCGTTCCCCGGACTCTTTCCCTGCTCGATCTTCTTGATGACCTTCTTGTCGAGATAGTCCTCCAGCAGGATCATCCCAAAGCCCGCCAGAGGCGTGATGATGAGATCGACATAACCCATCGTCCCGCGGTCGTAGCCGACGTTGCCGATCCCAGCCTCTCCCCAGGGCGCCAGTTCGAAGCTGGTGCTATAAACCGCTGCCCAGCCGAGCGCCTTGAAGCGGCTCCGCCAATAGTCGGGATTCTGCGGATTCCACTCGAGCGCGATGCCGCGTGGATCGTTCTGAATCTGGATATAGCCGGCGATCGCGCCCAACATCGGATGCCCGACATAGTTGGTGACAATCGGGTTGCCGTCGTTCCAGCCGCTCAGGCCGGCGACTGAATGGGCGTAGTCGGGCCAAAACGGCCCGTCGAGATGCATGCGCGTCTTGGCCTGCACAGTGCGCAAGGAGTGCTGCACCGCCAGCAACAAACCAGACTGTTCGAGCGTCCCTTTCCAGTTGAATCGCGACGACTCTGGTAGGGTCGGCTCAAACGGCCGATCGGTTTCGGTTGCCTGGTCCTGTTGCCACACCGGGCCGAGCAGCAGCGACGTCGGGAACAGCTCGCCCGGCGGCGAACAGACGCTCGACGCGCTCAGCCAGCAGACAGTACACAGGGAAACGAAGGTCACACGCTTGAAGCATACGCCTGGCCATCCGCTGGTGGGGTCAGACCCCGCTACGACGTGTCACCGGGGTCTGACCCCACCGTTGGCCCTATAATCGCGCGTTCGATGTCCAGTTTCGATATCCAGTGATGAGGTTGCAATGAGCCTTCTGGAAGCGGGTGCGTGGCAGGGCAAGATTTTCTCCAGTGGTTGGATTCCCGGATCAGGTGGCGAATATTCCGTCGTCGAACCTGCCACCGGCGACGTGATCGGCAAGCTGGGCTCGTCGACTCCGAAAGATGTCGCAGCCGCCGGAAAGCGGGCCGCCGAGTCACAGAAGACGTGGGCCGCCACTCCCTACGAACAACGTGCCGGCGTCCTCCGCAAGGCAGGGGACCTCTGGTCCAGCCATGCCGCTGAAGTCACCAAGTGGATCATTCGCGAGACCGGATCGATTCCGGCAAAAGCCCAGTTCGAAATCCACATGGCGTCGAGCGAATGCTACGAAGCCAGCGCCCTGCCCTCGTACCCGTACGGCCAGCTGCTCCGCTCGGCTCAGCCGCGTCTGAGCTTTTCACGCCGACTGCCCGTCGGCGTCGTCGGCGTCATTGCCCCGTTCAATGTGCCGCTCGTGCTGTCGATTCGTGCCGTAGCGCCGGCGCTCGCGCTGGGTAACGCCGTGATCCTCAAGCCGGATCCACGCACGGCCGTGTCGGGCGGCGTGACGATCGCGCGCATTTTCGAAGAAGCGGGTCTGCCCGAGGGCGTGCTTCAGGTCCTGCCAGGGGGCGTCGACGTCGGCGAGGCCATCGTCGCCGATCCCCACGTCTCAGTGATCGCCTTCACAGGGTCGGCGCGGGGCGGCCGTGCGGTCGCCAAGCTGGCGGCCGAGCACCTCAAGCGGGTACACCTGGAGCTTGGCGGGAATTCCGCATTGATCGTTCTGGACGATGCGGATCTCGAAGCGGCATGCTCGGCGGGAGCGTTCGGCTCGTTCTTCCACCAGGGACAGGTCTGCATGGCGACAAGCCGTCACCTGGTCCAGGCGGGCGTGGCCAAGCAATACACCGAAATCCTCGCTCAGAAGGCGAACCACCTCCCGGTCGGAAATCCTGCGACGGAGCAGGTGGCGCTCGGTCCGATCATCGACGAACGGCAACGCGACCTCATCCACGGGCTGGTGACCTCGAGCGTGTCGGCCGGCGCCAGACTCGCTGCCGGCGGAACCTACGACAAGCTCTTCTACAAGCCGACCGTCCTCGCGGACGTACCGACGACGGCTCCCGCGTACGTCGAAGAGATTTTTGGTCCGGTCGCGCCGATTACGACCTTCAAGACGCTGGATGAAGCGGCGCAGATGGCTGCCGACACGAGATACGGCTTGTCGGTGGCGATCATCACCCGCGATGTCATGAAAGGTCTCGCGCTGGCGGAGAAAATCCCGAGCGGGCTGGTGCACATCAACGATCAGACCATCTCCGACGAGGCGCAGGTCCCGTTTGGCGGGGTCAAGCAATCCGGCGCCGGATCGCGCATCGGAGGCATCGCCGCCAACATCGAAGCGTTCACCGAACTGCAGTGGGTGACGCTTCGGTCCGACGTCGCCAGATATCCATTCTAGTCAAGCACGCCTGAGACGAGACGGGCATGTGCGTCTCAGGCCACGGACCACCATGCATGTGAGCGCAGCAACGGTTCAGCGACAGCCCGGCGAGGCCAGGATCTGGCAGGTCATCGCCGCGTCTGCTGTCGGAACCATGATCGAGTGGTACGACTTCTACATCTTCGGCAGCCTGGCGACGATCATTTCCCCACTCTTCTACCCCCGAGGCAACGACACGCTCGCGCTTCTGGCGTACCTGTCGACGTTCGCGGTCGGCTTCGTCGTGCGGCCATTCGGCGCGCTCTTCTTCGGCCGCATCGGCGACCTGGTCGGACGCAAATACGCGTTCCTGGTCACGCTGCTCATCATGGGCGGCGCGACCGCGCTGATCGGTCTGCTCCCGACCTATGCCACGATCGGCCTGGCCGCACCGATCATTCTGCTGTTGCTGCGCGTGCTGCAGGGCCTGGCGCTCGGAGGCGAGTACGGAGGCGCAGCCGTCTACGTCGCCGAGCATGTTCCGGACGGAACGCGGGGCTTCTATACCAGCTTCATTCAGATCACGGCCACACTCGGGCTGTTCGTCTCGCTGGCCGTGATACTCGCCGTGCAGAACGTCATGTCTCCGGAAGCCTTCAGGGCGTGGGGCTGGCGCATTCCGTTTCTGATTTCGGTGTTTCTTGTCGGCATCTCGCTGTACATCCGATTGCGGATGAAAGAATCGCCGATCTTCCAACACATCAAGGGCGCGGGATTGACCTCGGCCAAGCCACTGAAGGAAGCATTCACCCAGAAGGACAATCTGAAGCGCGTGCTGATCTCGCTGTTCGGCGCAACAGCCGGCCAGGGGGTCGTCTGGTACACGGGCCAGTTCTACGCGCTCTTCTATCTGCAGACGATTCTGAACGTCAACGGAACGTCGGCGAACTACATCGTTGCGATCGCGCTCGTGTTCGGCATGCCGTTCTTCGTCGTTTTCGGTGCGCTATCGGACCGAATTGGGCGCAAGAAGATCATGATGCTCGGCTGCCTGATCGCGGCTTTTTCCTACATTCCCATCTACAAGGCGATGCAGACCGTCGCCGGTACCGGCGTGGTCACGGCCATCTCTCAAAGAAACCCGGTGACCGGCGCCATCAGCCTGACGCCACAGACTGTGGTCGAGGGGACGTTGCGGCCGGCCCCAGAAGTGCTGCCCTATGCGGGGTTGGGAGAGTTGATCAGCAACGGCACTGCATGGAAGCTGGTGATGCTCGTATTCGTGCAGGTGATTCTCGTCACGATGGTGTACGGCCCGATCGCCGCCTATCTGGTCGAAGCATTCCCCGCCAAGATTCGATACACCGCACTGTCGCTGCCGTACCACATAGGCAACGGCGTGTTTGGTGGGCTGCTGCCTCTGATCGGCCTGTCGGTCATCGCACAGACGGGAAATATCTACGCCGGCTTGTACTATCCAATTGGTGTTGCGGTCGTCACGTTCATCGTCGGATCGCTCCTGCTCGAGGAGACCCACAGCGTGCTGATCTGGAATGAGGTGGAGACCGCCAAACCACGAGCCGTCGCCGAACTCAAGACGCCCAGGCGATGAATCCAGTAGCGCAGGCCTTTAGGCCTGCAAATCGGCCGCTGCAGCCCTGAAGGGCTGCGCTACGACGAACCTCGCAACGTGCTCTCAGCTGAGGAGACGAGCGAAGGTGCCTCATCTCAATAAGGACTACAGTACACGCCCTCACACATCGGAGGCGCCCCGCCAGATTGGGCCGCAACAGCACCGATCATCCCTGGATGAATGGTGCAGTGGTAGTTGGTTCCCGTGCCTGGCATCTGTACGGTACGGCTCGTCGCGCCCGGGGCGATGTCGCCGGTATCGACCGAGCCGTCGTTCAATATCACGCGGTGACTGACACTGTCGTTGTTCTTGAAGGCCACAGTCTGGCCGCCAAACGATGCTGGATTGGGGGTGAACGCCTGCGTCCCGTTCTGTCCAACGATATTGATGGTTGGGACATTCGGGTTTGACGACGGCCCCGATGGATTGCTGTCGTCTCCACAAGCTGAACCGATCGCAAGAAGAGCGACGCTCCAGGCGGCTAGACGCAAGGCTTTCATACTGTCTGTCCTTTCACGACTTGCGGAATGGCGTGAGCGAGCTTCGCCGAAGCCAAGAGGGTAGCTCTGCGTTGCCGAAAGCGGCACCACGTCGACTCAAGCGACTTCCGAGAATTCAATGCACTCCTGATGCCGACACGTCGAGCAAGACGAATACCAGCGGAAAGCCCCGTATGTCATGCAGGTCGGCAGTCTCGGACTTACTCCGGAGGTAAACGAGTTACGCAAAATATGCGGATCCGGAAAGATGGAGTTGAGCGTCGGATAATGGAGACATGAGCGAGCCGGCCTATCCAGCTGCGCGAGCCGTCGCGTCGCGTCTGCACACGCATTTTCTGGAGCGTCTCTCCAGGACATCAAACGCGGATGAGGGATCGGTCGCGTCGATGCCCGACATCAAGGCGATCGAGGCCGTGATCGACGCGGCGTTCTGGGCAAGTCTTCGACGCGAAGAGGGCTACGTCCCGAGAATCTCACTGGCGCTGGTGTCACCCGAGGACGCGACGCGACCACTCCTGTTCCAACGCCCGCTGCCGCTCGAACCAGGTGCACTCACGCGAGTCGCGCCCGCCGTCGAGCGCGCCGGCATCCATTTGGGGGTGTGGCGGGATCGAGGCGAGCTCATGGTGTGGGGAACGACGCGAACGATTCCACCGGGCTGCTTCGTCCTGGAAGTCGCCGCTCCCGGGCTACTTGTGGTGAAGGAGCACCATGGCGAGTACACGGGGAAGTTCGCCAATGTGGCGGTGCTCGAGGGGGATCAGATCAAGGTCGTGGACGCGCACACCGCCGGCCCGGATTGTCCGCCGATCTTGAGGTCGTTTCTCGCCTTCGACGCGCCGGGGGGCTCGGCCGATTCGGCGAATATCCTGATGCGGCTCGCCGTCTCGATGCGTGCACACGGGCGGGGTGGTGTGCTCCTCGTCGTTCCCCCGGGCACGGACAGTTGGCGAGAGTCGATCGTCCAGCCGATCTCGTACGCCCTGTCGCCTTCCTTCTACGAGCTGACCGACTTGAGTCGAGAGACACCCGACCCGGAACATCGCCGGTCGTGGCAGGACGCACTCGAGCGGGCGGTAGAGGCCGTCGCCGGCTTGACCGCAGTAGATGGAGCCGCGGTGCTGACGACGGAGTACGAATTACTGGCATTCGGCGCGAAGATCACGCGGCGAAAAGGATGGCCTCAGGTCGAGCGCGTCATCATGACGGAGCCGATTGAGGGCGGAGCCGCCGCCATCGCCGAACCGACACAGCTCGGCGGCACCCGGCACTTCGCGGCGGCGCAATTCACCCACGATCAACATGATGCAGTCGCGCTTGTCGCGTCTCAGGATGGCCGCTTCACCGTGTTCAGCTGGTCATCCCGCGAAATGATGGTCCACGCGCACAGGGTCGAAGCCTTGCTGCTCTGAGAATTCCGCGGGGCGTCGTGACGTATCAACTGCTAATGCCGTTTCGGAAATTGGTGGGCTGACTGCTGAACCGTGAGCCACCAACGCGACCCACGGCGGGAAGCATCTCGGACCGTCGCGCCGTTTCCGTCAGCCCGAAAAACGGCGTTGCGCTCGCTGCCCGTCCGCTGGCGCGGCCGTCCTGCTGATTCGGGGCATCGCTCTGATCAACGGGTACCGCCTCGGGCATCGCCTCGGTACGGGTGACCTCGCGGCAGACGGCCGCGCGGGCCTCGGCTTCACGCCGTTTTTCCTGCCTCTGTGGCGGGCTGACTCCAAACGGCGCGCGGCCCGAGATGCTTCCCGCCGCGCCCCCCCGAGCGGTCGGCGGCAGCCAGTGACGCGGAGGGCCGTCAGCTGGCGCAAGGGCCGTGAAGTCGACTCGTCACGATTCACGAAAACCCGCGCGCAGTGAGTTCCCTCGCGGCGGTCTGTGGCGATGTCACCCGAGGGCCCCAAGCATCCCGGACGGGGCTAGTTGATCTGAGCGATGTCGCAAGCTGGTAGGACCGCCGCGCAGCGACAGAGAGTCGAACGGAGCGTGGGTTTTCCGAGTCGACGATGACGGCCCGACGCGCCAGCTGACGGCCCTTCGCGTCACCGGCGTTTTCGCAGCCTGCTGAAATGCTGACCCGGCGCAGTCACGGCTGCCGATGATCGGCCGGCTTGAAGCGCTGCACCCGCCGTCCCCAGTTCGTTTCAGCCACGTAGATGTTCCCGGCGGAGTCGACCGCAATGGTATGGCCATGTGTGAAACTGCCGGCTTGATGGCCGGGCCGGCCGAATGTCGCGAGAATCTTGCCGTTTTCATGGTCAAGAACGTGGACGGTCTCGTTGCGTCCGTTCATGACGTACATATGCTTCTGCGCGGCGTCTCGTGAAAACGCGACCCACCACGCGGTCCCGCGTGCGTCAGGAAGAGTCGGCGTGCCCGTGCGAATCCAGATGTTGCGAACGAACGTGCCGTTCTTGTCGAACACCTGAACGCGATCGCCCTGGCGGTCGCAGACGTACACAAGTCCTGCGTTGCTCAGCGCGATGCAGTGCACCACGTTCGAAAAGACACCCGGGGCACCTGCCTGCGTTTCTGCCGGCGTTGCCCTTGCGCCCCACTGCCGCAGAAACTTCCCCTCGTGGTTGAAGACGGCGACGCGCTTGTTCCCGTAACCATCCGCCACGTAGATATCGCCGTTGCCAGGATCGATGGCCACGCCAGCAGGATGAAATAGCCGTTCGCGGCCGGCATTCTGGAACGTGCCTCTTGACGTGCCATCGGAGGAATCGACCGTTCCGCGGGTGCCGATCTGCATCAGCAGCTTGCCCTCGTGGCTGTACTTCTGAACGATCCCGTCGGCATTGCCCGCCACCCACACGTTGTTCTCTCGGTCGAAGGAGCAGCCATGGATGGAGTTGGGTACGGCACTCGGGTCGCCGAAAGACGCGACGAGCGCTCCGGCGCGATCGAACATCAGAATCGGCGGTGCCTGGAGGCCGGTTTCGGCCTCTTCCTCGGTGATGTCGCGCCGGTTCACCACCGCAATGTGATCGTGAGCGTCGACGCACACGCCCCCCAACTGCCCCGTGATCCATTTGTCGGGGAGCGGCCTCGGCCAGGAGGCGTCAAGTTCGTACTGCAACCCTGATTGCGCGTGGCTTCCAGCCGGGCTCAGCGCGACGGCCAGGATCGAAGCGAGCCAATAACGTCCAGTCATGTTCGTTCACTCGAATTTCCTGCCGCCCAGATACACGGCGGCGATCGACCGCATGTTCTTGATGTCCTGGAGCGGATTCCTCTCCAGTATCAACAGATCGGCGGCCTTGCCCTTGGCCAACGCGCCGAAGTCGTTGTCGATGCGCAACGTCTCGGCGGCCTTCTGTGAGAACGCCTGAATTACCTGCATCGGCGTCAGCCCGGCGCCAACCATCAACTCCATCTGATGATGTTCGGCGAATCCCTGGATGAAGTAGCGCTGCGGATCGCCGCCGCTGTCGGTGCCCAACGCCACACGGACGCCGCCGTCGACGAGCTTTTTCAAGTTGACCCGGTCAGTTTCGAATGCCTGCGTGAGCCGGGCCAGGTTCGGAGCCTTGGCTTGCTGTTCGATCTTCGCGGTCAATCCGGCGGGCTGATCTCCTCGCAATCCTCGCCGGAAGAAGGGGTCCTCGAGCCAGGCGGGCGACTGCCCGTAAGCGAACAGAAGCTCTTCGCGCGCGAGCGTCGGAATGACCGAGACATTCCTTCGTTTCAAGGTCGCGACGAACTCACCGTCGAGCTCGCGGTCGCGGACGTCATGCACCAGGATGTCGACGCCCAGCTCGACCATCTTCTTGGCGTCCTCGTATTCGACGATGTGGGCCATGGTCGTTTTGCCGTGTTTGCGGGCCTGCTCGAACACGGCCGCGCAGAACTCAGGCGTCAACTTGGGAACCCGGCCCTCCTGCGGATCTACCCAGACCTTGATGTAGTCGGCGCCCCTGGCCACGATTTCATCCACTTTCGCGCGGGCGGCCTCGGGCGTCCTGATCTCGGGACCCGGCACCGGCAGCGTCGAGAAGCGGTACTTCACGGTCAGGATGCGCGCGCCGCGGAGATCGCCCCGTCTCTGCTGATCTTTGAACTGGACGATGTCGTCCGAATCCATCGCCATGCTCGTGGTCGTCGTCACCCCATAGAGCGCGTACTGGCGAAGCTGCGGATCGCGGTTGTCTCCGACGTGGCCGTGCGCATTGATGATGCCGGGAACGACAAACTTCCCCGTTGCGTCAATCACCTGCGCGCCTGCAGGGCGGCGCAGCGACGACGAGGACCCGATGTCGCGAATGCGACCGTTCTCGAGGACGAGAGTGGTGTCAGCCCGAGGCGTGGCACCCGTGCCGTCGATGACCGTGGCGTGTTCGATGACCACGATCTGCGCCCGCGCCTTGGGCGCGGCCGCGAGAATCGTCACGGCGAGCACGACGAACAATCTGGAAGCTCGTGCAACGATGCTCATACAGCCTCCCGATTGAAGGAATAGCGATACCTGAATCAAGCCGACTATCACTTCGTGCCGTGCGCGTATTCCTGGTCGCTGACCTTCTCCATCCACGTCGTAGTGCCGAAGCTCAGGGCGACCTGCGTCAAGCCTTCGCCCGGAAGCGCGCCGTGCCAATGCGCAACACCCGGCGCCGTGTGGAAGGAATCGCGCGCGCCGAACTCCTTGATGCGCTGGCCCCGCTCCTGCACGCGGATGCGGCCCTCTTCGATGAAGATCACCTGGCCGCCTTCGTGGCTGTGCCAGTTGGTGCGCGCACCGGGATCGAAGTGGTAGCGCAGCGTCCGGATGTCGGTGGCCGACCGCTGCGTGACGGTCCCGGTAAAGTTGGCTGGGTTGATCGCGGCAGGCTGCGGAGCGGCTTGCTGGGCGCCGCGAATCCACACGCTGCAAACCCCAAGCACGAGGACCGCCGACAATATCAGTGTCCGTCGCATATCAGCTCCTTCTCGTGACCTCGATTAGACTGCCCCAGCGTCGTAGACGATCTTGCCATCGACAATCGTGAGTATCGACCGGATCTGCTTGATCTCCTGATCGGGCACCGCAAAGTAGTCCTTGTTCAGAACGGCGAGATCCGCCAGCTTACCGGGTTCGATCGAACCGATCTTGTCTTCCATTCGAAGGAACCAGCCGTTGCCGCGCGTGAACAGGCGAAGCGCCTCCTGTCGGGTGATCTGCTGGTCCCCGTTGACCCGCGCGCCGAACGAGTTGACGCCAGTCGTCGCGAAGTAGATGTGCAGCCATGGATTCAGCGGCGCGATGTGCACGCCATCGCCGTGGATGCCTACTTGAATCCCATGATCCACGATCGTCCGGAACGGCGCCCCGACGATGACGTTCGGGTCGTTCGAAGTCACCCAGCGGAAAGCCGACATTTGGACGCCGCAGCCGAGGGCTTTGAGCCGTGTGAGCAGATCGCTCGTGACGACTGGCACGTGATGGACTGCCCAGCGCAGGCGGGTGATGTCGAAGTCCTTGTTCACCGCTTCGTACGCGTCGACGACTTGTGTCAACCCGGCCAGATCGCCCACGCTGTTTTCGTTGCGCCACCCCGCTTGCGCCACGAGCCGCTGCGCGTCCCTCCAGACGGCGCCGCTCGCAAGAGGCGCCGCCCACTCGCCGATCGAGCCGGTCATCATCATGTCGTCGCCGAAAAACTGAAATTGCGTCCGAAGCCGCTCCTTCAGCTCCGGCAGCGCCGGGTCGTTCTGGTTGTGAAGGAAGTTCATCTGCAGTCGGACGATCGTCTTGCCCTCGCGGTGCAGCGCCAGCCAGGAGTCGTACATCCGATAGTGATCGAGGTTGGACAGCACCTGATTGGGGTGCAGCGGTCCGGGCGTCGGAAACAACACCTGGTCGAGGTGCGCAGTCAGGCCGACGGTGGCCGAATACATCATCGCGTCGAGCGTGCTTCGCTTCTTGTCGTCGAACGTCTGCAACCGGCGCAAGTGGTACAGAGCACTCGCCGATGGTCCGCCTCCTGTGAAAGTGGCCGCCGCGATAGAGCCGTTGTCCGCGACCTTCACGGGGACCACATTGGCGTGTACTGCCGGGGCGGCATCAGCGGCATCGAAGAATGCCTTGCCGAGGCTGTTCGTGGAGCACGGCCCGGTGAACCGCTCGTAGAGCAGCACCGGACGATCTGGAACAGCCGCGTCGAGCTCCTGACGCGTCGGATGACGATGCTCGGCCCATTGGTTCGGGTGCCACCCGCCCATCGACGTGATCCATTGGCCTTCCGGAACTGTCTTGCGCCGAGCCGCCAACGCTTCCTGGATCTCGCGGATGGACGTCGTATTCTCGAGGATCGTGTGATAGCCGGGACGGTTGGCCAGGCTCACAATGTGGACGTGGCCTTCGACGAGGCCTGGCACGACGGTTCGTCCTTTGAGATCAATGACCCTGGTGTTCGATGCTCTGGGCGGAGCCGTGTTGCCGACCGTCATGAAGCGGCCGTCGCGAATCGACACGGCGCTGGCGATGCTGTTTCGAGGATCCAGGGTGTGGATCCGGCCGTTGACCAGCACGAGCGTCTGCTCCGGTGGCCGAGCGGCGGCGGGTTGGGGAGTCTGACCGGCAGCTGAAACCAGGGCCGTTGTCGTCCCCGCAGTCATGACGACCACGCCGGCCTTCGCCGCCGAGCCGACGAACTGCCGGCGCGACATGCCGCGCCGATCTTCTTTTTCGAGACTGCGCCGTCGCCTAGCCGATTCGTCCCGCCGGTTCATCGTGCCCTCCCCGAAGCGAGTCCCAGAAGTCACTGAGTAGACCTTGCATTCACTTCTTCTCATCGTCCACGATCGCTTGATACGCCAGTTGCTTGAAGACCGACCCCCTGAAGAGGTCGAGCATCGTCTGCATCATCCAGACGCCGACCATCTGCTCCTGCGGATCGATCCAGAAGCTCGTCCCGGCTGCGCCGCCCCAGTTGTACTCCCCTCTCGAGGCGCTCGATGCTGTCTGTCCGGGCCCGCGGCTGACGGCGAACGTCAAACCGAATCCGTACCCAGGCGGTGGAAGCCCAAAAACTCTGACCACCGGCAAATCGCCGAGCACGTCGGCCCGCATCAGGTCGACCGTTTTCGGGCTCAGGATACGGACGCCATCCAATTGTCCGCCGTTGACGAGCATCTGCACGAAGCGGGCATAGTCCATGGCGGTCGACATCAGCCCGGCGCCGCCCATGAATAGCACCGGCTTCTTCTTCGCGTTTTCCTGTTCGGCGTCGGACGCCCGCTTGATCGTGCCGTCGGGATTCGGTGTGTAGAGCGTCGCCAGACGTCCCCACTTCTGCTGTGGCACGTAGAAGTCGGTGTCCTCCATCTTCAGCGGCTTGAAGATTCGCTCGGCGAAGAACTGGTCGAGCGTCTGACCCGAGGTGACTTCCACGAGCCTGCCGAGCACATCCATCGAGAACGAGTAGTCCCAAGTCGTTCCCGGCTGGTGAACGAGCGGCGCTTGCGCGAGCCGCTTGACGAACTCCGACAATGGGAATTCGTTCCCGCCGGCCGCGTTCAGACCCATTCGCTGGTAGCTCGGTTCGCCCTTTTCGTCCGGCGGACCTGCGTAGTTGAAACCCGAGGTGTGCCTGAGGAGATCGAGGACGGTGATCGGGCGCTCGGCCGGGACAGTATGAGAAAGCACCCGCTTACCCGACGCGGGATCCGCTTTCTCAATCGCCACCCTCATCGTCGCGAACTCGGGGAGATACCGGGAGACCGGATCGGTCAACGCGAAGCGCCCTTCCTCGTAGAGGATCATCACTGCCACGCCGGTGACCGCTTTCGTCATGGAGAAAATGCGGAAGATCGCGTCCTTCTGCATCGGCTTGCCGCTTTCCTTGTCGGCCATGCCATAGGTCTCGAAATAGGCAATCTTGCCGCGGCGGGCAATGACGCCGATCCCCCCGGCGAGGCGGTTCTGGGAAACCATCTTCTCTATCGCCGGCTTGATTCGGTCGAGGCGCTCCTTGGACAACCCGACATCTGATGGAGCTGCCTGCTGGAGCACTTGCGCGTGCGCGGTGGCGAGCAGCAGGAGAGCGATGACTGTCCGAATGAGGATCGTCATAATTTGGCGCGATTCTACCGGAAAACGCGGTGACCGGCGCCAAACATGTCAGGCGTGCGAGTGAGTGATGCGGCCGAAGTCGCCGCGGCCGTGTTGCCCCCCTTCAACGATAACAACGGCGTCGACGAACATTTCGAACAACCACACCAGTTGACTGATATGGCGTTATGATCGATCGGGCTGTTCTGTTCGGATGGGAATCGCGCTCACGCTGGTCACAGGAATTTTGACCGTCATCGTTGCCGCAACGGTACTGGTCGTTCAGCCGTTGCTTGCCGAAACCGGCCAACTAACTTCGGCTCCACTCTTGCCCGCAACGGTGCAGGATCCAGCCACCGGGCAAGGGAGCGTCGACCGACAGCCTCCATCGGCGAGGCGGCTCGAGCAGCTGGCGTCGTTGCTCGCACGCCAACAATTGGCGCGAGGGTCGAAGGTGGTCTGCGGCATGACAGTCGTCACCGCCGATCCCACGGTCGATGCGAAGATGCGCATCATGAAGTCCGACGACAGTTTCAGAATGCCAACCGTCCCGCCACAGGTGTGTCGAGAAACGTCCCCACCTCAGCCAACGGTGCCACGAACGCGCAAGTGAACGCGTCCAGGTCGACGCCCACTCCGGGCCGTCGGTATGGTAAGAGATCCCCCAATGCCTGTTCTCGACGACGCCGCTATCGGACTGTTGTTTCTGGATGCACGCACGCATCGCCGGTGGATCGACCGACCCGTAGATGACGCCCTCCTGCGTCGAGTCTACGAGCTGGCACGTTGGCCACCAACCTCCGCCAACTCCCAGCCCATGCGGGTCGTCTTCGTCAGGAGTCCCGACGCCAAAGAGCGGCTGCGTCCTGCGCTCGATGCCGGCAACGTGGAACAGACGATGCGCGCGCCGGTCACGGCGATCGTGGCCCACGACACGCGATTTTTCGATCAGATGGCGAAGCTGGCGCCAACGCGACCCGATATCGGCGCCCGGTTCGCCTCGGCGCCCGAGGCCGTGCGGGACCGCCTGGCGTTTCAAGGCGGCACATTGCAGGGAGCTTATTTCATCCTCGCCGCACGCGCCCTGGGCCTTGATTGCGGTCCCATGGGCGGCTTCGACCGTGCCAAGGTGGATGCCGAGTTTTTTGCGGACGGCCAGTGGAAGTCGAATTTCCTCGTCAATCTTGGCTATGGAGATCCAGAGGCCCTGCGTCCGCGGGCGCCCCGGCTCGAGTTCGAGGAAGCCTGCCGAATTGAGTGAGTGGGCGGCCGTGTCTCACGTCCGATCCACCGGTAGAATCAGGGTCGCTCTCGCATGCCCCTGTCTGTTGGCACACGCCTCGGCCCATACGAGATCATCTCGCTGCTCGGCGCGGGTGGCATGGGCGAGGTCTATCGCGCCCGCGACACAAAGCTCGGTCGCGACGTCGCCTTGAAGATCCTGCCCGACACGTTCACCCACGACCCCGAACGACTGTCTCGTTTCCGCCGTGAAGCACAGGTTCTTGCGGCACTGAATCATCCGCACATCGGCGCGATCTATGGCTTCGACGAAGCGAATGGTAGCCAATTTCTGGTGCTGGAGCTTGTGGACGGGGAGAGCCTGGACAGACGCATCGCGCAAGGGCCGATTCCCGTAGATGAAGCACTTGGGATCGCCGCACAGATTGGCGAGGCGCTCGAGGCAGCACACGAGCAGCGGATCATCCACCGCGATCTGAAACCCGCGAACATCGCGCTGACCAGAGACGGCAACGTCAAGGTGCTGGACTTTGGCCTGGCGAAGGCGACCGAAGCCGCGCGCGACAGTGTCCCTGGACGTCACGAACTCCCCGACCATCATGTCGCCGGCCACGATGACAGGGGTCGGGCTGATCCTGGGCACCGCAGCATACATGTCGCCCGAGCAAGCGAAGGGACGCGGCGCGGACAAACGGAGTGACATCTGGGCATTCGGCTGCGTGCTGTACGAGATGCTGACCGGCAAGCGCGCATTCGAGGGCGACGATGTTAGTGACATGCTTGCGGCGGTGCTGCGTGCCGAGCCGGACTGGACGGCCTTGCCGGCGGAGGTGTCGCCAGGAATTCGCATGCTCTTGATGCGCTGCCTCGAGAAGGATCGCAAGAAAAGGATCGCCGACATCTCCACTGCACTGTTTTTGATCGACGAGCCGGCGATCGGTGCACCGGCCGCCCGCACGGCTCTAGCACCGGTGACCCTGCCACGCACGCCCATCTGGAGGCGAGCGATTCCGTTTCTCGTCACGGCAGTGTTGGCAGGTGCGCTCGTTGGCGGAATCGCCTGGACTCTCAGACCGTCCTCGACTCCGTTGACCATCACGCGATTCCCGTTGACGCTTGGCGGCGGGCCAGGAGTTCACGAACGACGGTCGCTTGGTCGTCGCTATTTCACCGGACGGCACGCATGTGGTCTATGTCGCCAATCAACAGTTGCACCTCCGGTCGATGTCGGATCTCGAGGCAACGCCCATTCCAGGAACCGATATCCCGCAAGTGTCTTGAACCCTGTCTTCTCGCCGGACAGCCGATCGATCGCCTTCTGGTCGGGAGGCCGATCAGACGGTCAAGAGAATTGCCCTCAACGGCGGTCCGGCGGTGACCATCTGTCCGGCCGAGCGTCCTTTCGGCATGACCTGGGACGCAGACGGGATCCTGCTTGGCCAGGGCCGCGCAGGCATCATGCGCGTGCTGGCGAGCGGCGGCAACCCGGAGATCCTGGTGACAGTCAATGACGGTGAGATCGCGCACGGTCCACAGATGCTGCCTGATGGTCGGACCGTATTGTTCACAGTGGCGACAGGCACTGGCACCGATCGGTGGGACAAGGCGAAGGTTGTCGTGCAATCGTCGAGATCGGGCGAGCGGAAGACGTTGATTGACGGCGGAAGCGATGGCCGCTATCTACCCACAGGCCACATCGTGTATGCCCTTGGTGGAACGTTGTTCGCCGTTTCGTTTGATCTGCGACGGCTCGAGATCACCAGTGAGCCTGTGCCGATCGTCGAAGGTATTCGACGAGGGAATACCCCCGATATCAACACGGGCGTGGCACATTCAGCGTCTCCAACACCGGATCGCTCATTTATGTTCCCGGGCCCCGGCTCGACCGCGGCGGATCAACGGCGTCTCGCACGACTCGATCGGAAAGGCGATACCGAGCCGCTGAAGCTCCCGGCAGGCTCTTACGAGTTCCCCCGCGTCTCTCCGGACGGCAAGCGCCTCGCCTTCGGAACCAATGACGGCAAAGAGGCGATCGTGTGGATCTACGACCTGTCCGGCACGAGCGCGATGCGCCGGCTCACATTTGGAGGAAACAATCGTTTTCCGATCTGGTCCGCAGACGGTGAACGGGTCGCGTTCCAGTCAGATCGCGAAGGCGACCTCGGCATCTTCTGGCAGCGCGCCGATGGCACCGGGACGGCCGAACGTCTGACCAGGCCGGAGCCCGGGGCCTCCCATTTCCCGGAAGCATGGGCACCGAACGGGGAGAGTTTCCTGTTCAGTGCGAGCAAAGGCCTCAGCGTTTCTCTTTGGACGTTTTCACTTCAGCACAAGAAGGCGGAACCGTTTGGTGGCATCCAGCAGTCCAGTCCAAATCTAGCCAGGGCCATATTTTCGGCCGATGGCCGATGGGTCGCTTACAGTTCTTATGAAACAGGAACGGGTGCCGTTTACGTGCAGCCTTTCCCGGCGACGGGCGCCAAGTATCAGATCTCAAAAGACATCGGGCCACTCCCCGCTATGGTCGCCGAATGGAAAGGAGATTTTTTACGTTCGGGGGACGACGGCCCAGTCTACGGGACAACTCGTCGTCATGAGTCTCACGACGGAGCCGACCGTCACCTTCGGCGATCCTGTTGAAGTGCCGAGTGGAAGGCTCGAGGTCTCCGGGGGTTTGAACGTGCCGAGGCGATTCGACATCGGTCCCGACGGCGCGATTATTGGCGTTGTCGAGTCCGGTCAAACGCCATCCGCAGCGCTCGCCGCCGCGCGAATCGAGATCGTCCTCAACTGGTTCGAAGAACTGAAGGCTCGCGTGCCAACGAAATAGAACGAATCCACGTGCAGCTCCTGCCAAAGTTCGCCTAATCCCTTCGCCGCCGGCTTGGCCCGTGATACGCTCGCGGTGCGTTCGAACTGCTCCCTCACCTCCGTCGCCTTGGCTTCGATGTGAAGGCTCAGCGGCCGTACTCAACCTAGACGCACCTTCAGTCAGTCGCGCGGACTTGCCGCGAGCGATGCCATAGCGTGCACCGCTTCAAGCGGCGCACTAGAGCCGAAAAGGATCGTCAAATGACTTACCGGTACGTGCCTGACCGAAGCCAAGCCGTCGATCCACCGCCTGCGCCGTCTCAATGCCCAAAGTGTGGTTCGTCGGATGTGAAGACGACCAACGCGATCACCGCCGAAAGCTACTGGCGCTGTGTGTCCTGCGGAGAAATCTGGAACGTCTCGCGACGCAACGCGCGCCGCCAAGTTCCGCTTGGGTCATTCAGGAGGTGAGGTCCCGAACTCACGCTCGAGCGTGAGTTGCAGCCTGGCGAGGTTTTCCGACACGGTTGATCGTGCCCTCAACGTGACGAACTTTCGCGTCACGCCGCCGAATACACCCTCGAACGCATCAACGCGAGACCGGTTGACATACGCAACGTAGGTGGCGGCAGCTGGTGCCGAGCGATCGCGCAAGAGCACAGTCAATCCCAGAGAGGCATCGAAGTAGTGGGTGCCGTAAATGTGCTTGGACGCCACCGCGTAGTCCGTCGGGGAATCACCTGCTGTCCGTGATATGGCGAGATGTGTGACGCTGGCGACCGTTCGCCGCCCCACTTTCTCCTTCGACCAGTACACGACATCGGTCGTCCCTGGCGCTCCCGCGCGGGGATACTCGAACAGATGCCGCCTCAACGTCGGAAACTGCAGCCACGCGCCGCGTTCCGACTCCGCGAGTGAGGCAAACTCACGTCTCAGATTCAGCGGTGTCGGTTGATCGGCGTACTGCATGGAGGCAGCCGCGCCAGCTTTCTGATACTCGGTGACGTATTCGACGAGAATCCGGCGCATCAGGCTGTTGGCGTGCTGTTGGGCGTCGGCACGATGCCAATCCAGTTCCTCACGAAAACGGCTGATCGCATCCGCAGACAGCTGCAGGCCGCAGTCCCCGATCCGGCAGCCGCGGAGACTCCGGATATCAGCATCGTCGAGCGTCAGAGCGCCTACGTCCTGGAGCGTCGGCGGGTTGCCGAACACGCCAATCTGGAGCACCGCGTCGTCTCGCTTGAAGTTGGCGATGTCGGCGAGCCGCTCGACGTAAAACTCGGGCGTAATCCTTACCCGCACGACGCCAAAAGTCCCGACCTCGCGTGGGTCGTTCACCGGAAGCGATCGCGAGACGACCTGTCCTTCGTTGATGCGGTCGAAGTCCGCGTCGGTGAGATGGAAGGTCGTCGCCAGGAACCCGCGGGCCGGATTGTGTTCAACTGCCGCTCCCGACCCCCCGAGCATGAGGAGCACTGTGAACATCTTCAATACGTGGTTCATGGAAGAGCCCTCGTTACGCCTCTACGATCATCCGCTTCAGTCGCTTCAGCTCAGCCGGATCGATGTCCTCGTCGTCCAGGACGTTCAGCACCAGCGAGCTCGGCGAGCCGTTGAACAGCCTCCCGATCAAGTGCCGCAGCGCACGGCGGCGAGCCTGCCGTTCGTCGACGACCGGACGATAGACGAACGCGCGAGCGACCTTGTCGTGGATGACGTACCGCTTGGTCTCGAGAATCCGGAGAATCGTCTGCACCGTGCTGTAGCTGACGACCCGGCTCTTCTTGAGCGAAGCGACCACGTCACCGACCGTCGCGGTCTGCTTCTGCCACAAAACCGCCATGACGCGGGCTTCGGCGTCGGTGAGAGCTGGTGAACGTTTCCGCGGCATCACTCTGAACTCTTAAATATTTAAGAGATAACCTGCTGACTGTATGGGATCACGAAGGCCCGTGTCAATGAACAGAAGAGTTGGGCGGGGCAGCGCAGTATGACACACACGTTCTCCGTGTTTCACGCGCTGGCACAACGACGCGGTGGTCTATTGGGATCAGATTGCGACGGCACCGTTCGAGGTCTAGCGTCTTGATCGTCGCGCCCAGAGGATCTGGGGTTGTTGAAGTCCGGGGTCGGGCGCCATCTACGATCGCTTCGCGATCTCAATCAGGACGCGCACAAGCAGTACCACGGGCGTGCCCACCACGAGAATGGCCACCGGAAACAGCCAGATGAGCAGCAGCAACGTCACGGCATCGTCGAGGTGGCTCGCGATCTTGAGCAGCGATCGCTTGACCGCGTCACGCGGCGTCAGTCCGCCGGCGCTGACCACGAAGCGGCCACGATGCTGTTCCACAGCCAGCATTGCTTCCTCAGTCGCTGGTGCGCTTCGGGCCGCGTTCGTCGTGCATGGTCAGAGACGCCCTGACTGAGCCAGCGTCCGTGAACGTGACGGTGACGCTTTGATCTGCTGAGGCCGACACCACCGTTCTGTTTCGCAGTTCAGTCACGAGCGCGCGAATCCGCTGGCGGTGACGCAGCTTGCGTTGTCGGTTCTTCTGAAATCGAGCTCGGTCGCCATTTCGTTCCGACATCAATCCTCCCGCTCTCTCAAAGCCATCTCCAACGCCCCCAAGCCTTCGCCCGATACGTCCAGCAGTCTGGCTTGAACTGTACCGTTTCGCACAGGCTGACGATGTGCAATCCGAGACATCGCAGGTCGTTGCCGGCACGAGACACTGTCAAGGGGATATTCGGAACATGTTCAAACTGATTGCCACGATGAGACGCGGGGGGGCGGCCAATCTCGACCCGGCGTGGGCTCGCTACCCGACGGTGGAGGCGGCCCGCCTGGGTACTGCAGCGCTGTTACGCGACGACCGCGTCCTGCGCGTCATGATTGTGCGCAACGAGATTCCACCCGCATTCGTCGAGTGGGCGGAACGGTGACGCACATCGAGTTGGAGGCGCGCCGGCCGATTGACTGAAGCGTGCGGATTGATGGCGGTGCGCGAGTTCTACCGACACGAGCTATCCCTGCGATTCGTCTGCTCTTGCCCCAAGCGCATCTGCTGCGATCGCCGTTTCATCGTTGGGCAAACCCTCGTCGTCCAATCCGGGCGCATTCGTCGTGGCGCTCGGGCGCCCGTCCTCCGTCGCCCCCTTGTGGATGTCATGGTCCCGTGACGTCATCGATCTGCGTCCCCGTTCAATACGTTCGGAACCTCCGCAGGCGGCCGTCATCAGCCTACGAACTGATAGAGGATGACGACGCCGATGGCGAGCGCAACGGCCCCGACGACGAGCTTGCGGCGCACTTGCCGCTCATGAACACGTCCTCGGGCGATCCAGGCGGCCCAACGAATGTCGAAATTGGCATCGGCTGCGACGGCCGGTATTGCGTGAGCAGCGGCGCTGACTGGAAGCTGAACAGGCGGTTCGTTACCGACCATGTGGATCACCCCTGCCAGGCTCTGTAAACCCGAAGACCGCACCGGCCACCGGCCTCGCCTGACGAAGGCCTCACGAAGAAGTATGGCCACCACGGTCGACTCGCGCTGTGCAATCGAGGACAGTGTCGAAGTTCGCTCCGAAATACGCTGATCGGGTAACGGCCAGCGATCACAACTCCTCGTGGCGCAGTGGCGACACACGGTCACGTAGAGGACGACACTGAGCCAAGGGGACAGCATGCTGAAAGACATGACTCGAGCGGGATTGATCCAGGTCTGGTTCGCGGCCGTTGCACTGGGCGTCGTCGCCGGCATTGCCTTGGGCGCGAGCGTGACGATCGGGACGGGATTGATACTCCTGGCACTGTGCCTGGCCCCGCCGACTATCGTTCTGATGCTGTGGCCTGGCGCCCACCCGCCCACGGCTGCAGAAGTGCTTCGAGACGAGCGACGCGATTGATTCCCAGAAAGCGCGGTCGTGACGACATGGCTTTTCGCGAATAAGCAGGACGGGCGAGCTACGCTTGACGCTCCAGCATTCCGCGGAGGACTGCCTCGGCTGACGTGAGCGACACACCGAATGTGCGCGCGACTACGGTCGCGTCGATGATCACGTCCTGCTGCTCCAGTCCGGCAGCGAGATCGCCGATCGCACGATCGAGCGGAGGAGGAAGCGTCGGGATCGGAGATCCCGGCGCGATGCTCTGCACCCCAACCGGCCGTCCCAGAATCTGCTCGGTTGTCGCGACGACGTCGCTCCACGAGATCGCAGGTCCGCCGAGGACGAGACGCTGTCGCATCGCAGCGGGATGGTCGACCGCTCGCGCCGCAAACTCCGCGACGTCATCAACCGCGATGAACGAGTGGCGCCTCTTTCCTCCGCCGATCAGTGGGACCGGCTGGCCGGCGCCGAGCGCGCTGCCGATCAGCATCGGGAACCAGACCTCCATGAAGATGTGCGGCGCGACAATCGTCCACGCCATGCCGCTAGTGCGAAGGTGCGCGTCCGTTTTCGCCTTGGCGGCGAACAGCGGGACCGGACTGGACGGATCTGCTGTCGCGACCGAGACGAAGATGAACTGACGAACGCCCGCTTCATCTGCGGCGTCGATGAGCGCACGATTGCCGGCCAGGTCGACCGACTGGACGTTGTCGGCGCCGCCGCGTTGCGCCGAGTTGGCCGTCGTGATTACGGTCGTGACGCCGCGGCATGCCGCGTCGAGCGACGCGCGATCCTTGAGATCGCCAGTGACCGCGTGCGCGCCGGCGATCGACGAGGCCCCGCGCACCATCACGCGCACCGGCGCCCCCTTCGCGAGCAGCTTGCGTGCGATCAGGCCGCCGAGGTGGCCGTTCGAACCGACCACGAGGTTCATGGTTCACTCCTCAGTCCATGACGGGCGACCATCTCGCGAAAGCGAGGGTCGCCGAGCAGCGGATCGAATCGCGGCTCGCGCGGCGTCATCCACAACACCCCTGACCGGATTACGGCCGGAACGCGGCGCAGAACGCGCGCCACGCGCGTTCGGCTTCGTCGAGCGAGCGGCCGTAGACCTCCTGGAAGCGCCGCTGGAAATCACGCGAGTTGACCGCCTGCAGCTGCTTCAGCGGCGCCGGTCCCCCGGTCTCGAGCAGGTACGCCAGGAACGAGGCGCTCGCGTTGTAGGCCGTCTGCGCATCGTAGTCCTCCCACTGGTCGTCGTCGACCAGGAGGGAGAGCGCCGGGATCCGCGCGTCGTTGGCGGCGGTCCAGGCATAGAGAAACGTCTTGCCGTCGGAATGAAAGCGCTCCGACAGGACCGCGTCGGGCAACCCCTCGCCCAGGAAGAAGGTCCCGGGTCTGCCGATCCCGTTCTGCTGGATGACGTGGTTCAACTCGTGCGAGACGAGGGTGAACAGGTTGCCGTCGAGCGGCGGCACGCACACGGCGCGAACCGCCTCGGTGTCGGGGTAGGCCCGGCCCGAGGTCCCTTCCATGCCAGCGTCGGTGCGCGAGTCGTAGAGAAACACCGACACGCGTCCCGTGTAGCGGAAGTCGAGCACGCGGGTGGTGTAGTCGTACTGGTCCTCGAGCACTTCGCCGATCCGCGCCACGTTCTGCTCCGCGAACGATCCGGGCCGGACGTTGAAGGAAAGCCGCGGCGTGTCGATGACCCGCCAGTTCGCGTCCTCCGACCTCGGACCGAGAATGGAGTGGCACGCGGCGCCCGGCCACGCCAGCGCGAGCCCGACGATGACGCAGCGAAGACTAGCGTTCGTAAAGTCACCCCCAGCGCGAACCGGGATCTGCCGAACGTATAGGTCTCGTGCGAGGCGTAGCGGCCTTCGCCTGATGAGGTACGACAGCAGCACCGAGGCCCGCGACGCGACGCGGACGCCGGCGCGAATGTGGAGGTGGGTCTGCCAGCCGCCGCCCCACTGGTCGATCCGGGTCTCGGCCGCGGCCTGGTGACGGGATGAAGCGCGGCCAATCGACACCCCGTTGGACCAGGCCACCTGCAGATCCAGTGCGCGCCAGCGACGGAGCCGGGCGGCCACGACGCCGGCGCCTCCCAGGTTGGTGATGCCGGTGTGCAGCGCGATGTCCGGCGCGAAGTGGCGTTCGAAGGCCAGGTGCTCGCCGTCGGCTTCGACGCCGAATCCGAGGTCGAAGCCCGCCAGCCCGAGGTCATGGAACGGGTAGCGCCGGTACTCGTAGCGGCCTCCCGCGCGCGTCGCGCGGTCGTCCGACGGTGCCGGCGTGGTCCGGACGGGCGACGCGAGCGCGAAGCCCCCGGACGAGACGAAGGAGCCCTCGAAGTGGTGCAGGCGCCGGGGACCGCCACGTTCGTAGAAGACGGTGACGGCCGGGCCGGCCCCTTCCCAGGTGATCGGCGACCCGTCAACCGCTGGACGGGAGGAGGCGACATCACGCAGCCAGAACGACTCGTACCCGGCCGCCACTGTCCACGCCGGCGGCGACGATGCGGGAACCGACGGTGGCACCGGAGCCGTCTGCACGGCGCCGGCCGGCGCGCTTAAAAGCCCCAGCAGTGCGAGTTTTCCCGCGGTGAGGAGCGTCAGATAGTGGCTCATGGCCGCGAACGAGACAAGAAGCCCGGGCGTCGCCATCCTGTCCCGGAACACCGTCGTTCGTCATCAGGAAAACGCATGCGTCCGGTCGGCCTG
>CAWACZ010000004.1:0-198375 GCA_963780685.1 uncultured Acidobacteriota bacterium
CGAACCTGCGCCGCACCCGCGTTGTCGGCCCGGGCGCCGCGGGTTTACGCTCCGCCCGTTCAGGTCTTTCCGCGACGGCGTGCTCAGTTTTTCGCTCGCGCGGCGGACGCGCGAGCTTGGCGTGCGGATCGCGATGGGGGCCGAGACCAAGGACATCTTCCGGCTGGTACTCGGCGAAGGAATGATGCTGGTCGGCGCCGGCGTCGTTTTTGGCTTGGCCGGAGCGTTCGTGGCGACTCGAGTCCTTGGCGCCTTGCTCTACAACGTGTCGCCGACCGATCCACTCACGCTAGCCGGGACCAGCGCATTGCTTTTCGCTGTCGCTATGCCCGCCTGCTATGTGCCAGCCAGACGAGCGACGAGGGTCGACCCGCTCCTGGCACTGAGGGTGGATTAATCCGATGTCATCACCAGGTATGTCACTGCGCCGGCGGCGTAGCCCAGCAGCGCGGGCAGCGACAGATGACGCACGTACCAGCCGAACGTGATTCGCTGGATTCCCATCACCGCGACGCCAGCGGCCGAGCCGATGATGAGAATGCTGCCGCCGGTTCCGGCGCAGTAACTGAGGAACAGCCAGAAGTGATGGTCGGTCGGAAACTTCGACAGGGGATACATCCCCTGAGCGGCCGCGACGAGCGGGACGTTGTCGACGACGGCCGACGTCAGGCCGATCGCCAGGGTGATCAGGTTGACGTTGCTGATCGTTTCGTCCAACCGCCGCGCGAAGGCGGCAAGGATCCCATCGCTCTGCAGCGCGGTTATTGCCAGCAGGATGCCGAGAAAGAACAGGATGCTCTGGGCGTCGACGCGCTGCAGCGCGCTGGCGACCGACAGCGCCCCTTTGCCTTCGTCGGTCTTCTTCTGGTGAATCACCTCGGTCAACGTCCACAACAGGCCGAGCCCGAGCAGGATTCCCATGAACGGCGGCAGGTGCGTGATGGTCTTGAACATCGGCACGAACAGCAGCGCTCCAACCCCGCCGACGAACACGACCCGGCGCTCGAGCAGGGTGGTTCGCATCGGCACCAGGCCGTTGATCAGGAGGTTCAGCGCCAGCGCCACGGTCTCGGTCGTGCCCGACAGCTCGAGCACGTCACCACCGCGCAACATCTCGCCCGGCGACACGCGGGTCGCAACGCCGCCGCGGACCACCGTTTCGACCGTTGCCCCCGTGTGAGTCCGCAGGTTGATCTGTGACAGGCTCCGACCAATGGCCGCCGCGTCGTTGGGCAGCGTGAACGACGTCAGTCCGGACGTTGGTGACGGCGCGCTGGGCACGATCGGGCCGTTCTCGCGCAATCCGCGGCGTACGATCTCGCCCTTCATCCGAAACCCGACCCAGAGGACGGGCATGACGACGCTCACCAGCGACGGCAGGAACACTTCCCTCACGACGCTCGCGGTCGTGATCTGCTCCCCGATCCACAGCATCGTCGTCGTCACGTCGCCGATCGGCGACCATGCACCGCCCGAGTTGGCGGCGATGATCACGATGCCGCCGTAGTACATTCGATCGGGCTCCTCGGTCACTAGCTTGCGGATCAGCGACATCATCACGATCGACGTGGTCAGGTTGTCGAGCACCGCCGACAACACGAACGACAGCAACGCAATGATCACCAGCAGCTTCCGCCGGCTGCGAGTCCGGATCCGCGACGTGATGATCTCGAACCCATCGTGGGCGTCGATCAGCTCGACGATGGCCATCGCGCCGAGCAGGAAGAACAAGATCTGCGACAGCTCGCCCATATGGTGGAGGAGCTGCTCGTTGATCGCCTGCTGATCGCCCGCGACGATATACGCGGTCCAGCACGCGACGCCCATCAACAGCGCCGACGCGGCCTTGTTTAGTCTGAGGGGATGCTCGAAGACGACGGCCAGGTATCCAAGGACGAACAGCGCGACTAGGAGCACGGCAGATTCTCGCAGAGTGCTGACGGCCCGACCAGCACGAACCTGCGGCAAACGGCGCCGCACCCGCGAGCAGTCTAAACCGAATGCAGGGAGCCTGTCAGCTCACGCACTCCCGCCCTCGCACCCGGTTCTACCGCCGCCGGAGCGGTTGGCTCATTTGCGGGACAACCGTTCGTCCATGGCCAGATTGAGCTCCAGAACATTCACGCGCGGTTCGCCGAGGAAGCCGACGTCCCGCCCCTCGGTGTGCTGCGCAATCAACCCTTGCACCTGAAACAAGCAGGAGGCCATCCATTGATTCTGTCGCCCGGTGTGTAATCCGCTAATCCCGGTGTTCCATAGACCCGCGATACGGAGCTCCACTCGTGGTGGAATCCCGGATTTCGGGAGGCGCGGGATGCTCTGTTCGGGCTGCTCCACGATCTTCGGCCGGTCGGACGTCGGGTCGTACTCGAGCACCGGCTCGAGGGCGCTGGCGTTCCGGCGGTTCAGCAGGTTGATGACTTCCCCGTACAGCTCCCAGCGGCCCTGCGCGCCGCGCGGCCGCCACGTGGTCCGCAAGTCGACGCGGGCGAACAGCGGCAGGCGTGCGGTGTTCAAATTGCTGACGCCGCCGAAGTCGACCGCGTAAATCGAGCGGCCCGCTGCATCGACGGCCGGCACCAGCTCCTCGACGTTGCCGTCGCCGTCGCTGTCGGCGGCGTCCGCCTCGCTCGCGACGCGCAGGCCGAGCGGCGGCGTCCTCGGAAAACCAGAGGCGACACGGGTGGTCGCCGCCAGCTCCCAGCGATTGCTCAAGCGGTACGAGGCGACCGCCGAGAATGCATGGCGGCGGTCGTACTCGAACGGATAGACGCGCCCGTACGACTTCACGGTCGCCCGTCCCCATGTGTAGCTCGCCCAGCCGCGCACCCGGGCACTCACCGGCGCGGTCGTGCGCGAGACGAACACGTCGAAGCCGTAGGCGCGACCGCGGCCGTCGTTGGTCGGTGTGGACGTGATGATCGGATCCACCGGTACGCTCGAGGCAAGGCGGCCGGAAAATCGTACTCGGCGAGACGTGCCTGCCGCTCCGGATCGGTTTCCAGGCGGCCGACCAGCAGCTGTGAGAACGTCTTGTAGTAGCCCTCGATCCGCAGCGTCGCCGTCCCAGGAAGTCGCGTTCCAGGCCAGCCGATACGTGCACCGCCTGTTCGCTGCGCAGGCGGCCGACGTGGGAGCCCGTCAAATCGAGGACGTAGTCGCTCTGCACGAGCTTCTCGTAGCCGGGGCTCTGCGTGTAGCGGCCGACGGCGGCGCGCAGCCGCGTCCGTGAATCCAGGCGCCAGGTCGTGCTGACCCGTGGTGACAGCTGCGTGTCGCCGTTGATGCCGCTCCGATCGAGCCTGGCACCCGCTTCGAGTGCCAGCGCCGGCGCCGCCTGCCAGCGATCCAGGAGCCACACGCCGCCGCGGGTCACGTCGCGCGCCGACTGCAGCGAATCGGGCAGGCCGGCGCCGCCCTGCTGCGACGAACCGTTGGCCGCGGCGGGATGGGATTGCGATCGCCGCGGATCTCGAAAGACAGATCGGTGCCGAGCCGATGCAATTCGCCGCCGGCCTCGACGAGTGCGCGCCGAGCGTCCGGCTGAGCTCCTGCCGCAGCGACACGTCGCGCAGCGACAGCGCTCGATCGAAGATGAAGTGCACGACGTCAAAGGTCTCCTCGTCCGGTGCGTTGGCCCGCTGACTGCGGTTTTCAAACGCCGCGTTGACGCCAAACGCCGACGCGCTGTCGGAATAGGCCACGATCGTGTGCGACCGCGTGGTCCGTCCAAGCGCGGCATCCAGGCGCACTGCCACGAGATCGTTCCTGGTGTTGTCGTTGAATTCACCGCGGGCCTCATCGCTGTCAATGTCGAGCGCGGCATCCTGCCGGCTGCGCAGCCCGAACACCGACACCGTCCGTCCCGGCGCCAGCTCCCACACCGCCTTCGCCTGGATGTCCGCGAACCGCGGGAACTCCTGGTCGGCCACCCTCGACGCCACCAGATCGTAGTAGGTGCGGCGGGCGCTGAACAGCCACGACCCGTTCGCCGCCTTCGGCATTCCTCCCTCGAGGACGATGTTGGCGTCGGTAATGCTCAGGGAGGCAGACCCGTTCAGCCGCTCGCGCCGGGTCCCTTCTCGATTCTCGATGACCAGCAGCGACGACAGGCGGTCGCCGTACTTCACGCTGAATCCGCCGGTCGCCAACTCGAACCGGGAGATCGTCTCCGGGTTGAACGCGCTCGTCAGCCCGAACAGCCGGTAGGGATCGTGGATCTCCACACTGTCCATCACCGTGAGATTTTGATCGGGCGCGCCGCCGCGGACCGCCAGGCGGCTGCTGAATTCCTCGGCGGCGGCCACGCCGGGCAGCGTCTGCAGCGTCCGGAACACGTTGTCGAGCGCGCCCGGCGTCCGCAGGACCTCGGCCGGCGTGACGACGACGGCCGACGGCGCGGCCGCGGGTGGGCGGCGCCGCCACGACGTCGACCGTCGCCGCGAACCCGGCGCGTGGCACGAGGAGGAACTCGATCTCGGTCGCATCGCCAGACGTCACGTCGATCGGCGTGGAGAGCGGATAGAACTCCGCCGCGCTCGCCTCGACCAGCACCACACCGGCCGGCACGCGCAGCACGAATCGCCCGTCGCCGTCGGTCACCGTGCGACGCGCATCGGCGATGACCGTCACATCGCGCAGCGGGGCGCGGGTTTCCGCGTGCCGGACGACGCCGGCAATTTGGCGCTCCGCCCCGGCCGGCGGCTGGGGTTGCGCCCCCGCGGCGGTTGCCAGGCCATTCGTGAACAGAAGGATGACCAGAGGGACTCGGAGCCGGGCCGCTTCCCTTACGATGACGTCCGATGGCGGACGGTTACCAGGAGGCACGGTCATGATGACGCGCTCCAGCGAACGCATCTTCGAGTCTGCGTGCCACGAGGGGAACTACAGTGGCGAACCTCGAGATCCATCGATCGACCTGCCCTCGGCACCGAGCGTGCCAGCAGCGAGCCGGTCGCGTCTTGGAAATATTCGACGCGTCGCTCGCCGCCCCTACAGGCGGCTGTTTGAGGAGACTTTGAGAAGATTCGACAGGCGCTCGCTGGAGCTGAGAACCGACGCCAAAACACCCCGCCCGCCCCTGAACAAACTGGGAGTTGCGCCAAAGATCTGCTTCATCTCGTCGATCAAGTGCGCCTGATCCCAGAAGCCGCAGCTCGCGGCGATGGCGGCCCAGGCTGCTTCCTGGTGCAGCGCCTGGTGCGACACGAAGAGCAGTCGGATCGTCCGCGCGAACCGTTTCGGCGTCAGACCGATCAAGCGCTGAAATCCCCGCTCGAGCTGCTTGTAGCCGAGCCCCCGTTCATCGGCGAGATCAGCAATGCTGCCCATGCCTCGGTGCCGCAGGAGCGCATCGACGGCGCGCTGAATCGGTAGGTCAACGTCCTGGTCCCGTCTCAGGCCGAGCATGGTCTGCTCGATCAACCGCACCCGATCTTCGGGCAGCTGAATGTCGAAGAGCCGACATTCCAGCGAGCGCCCGGCGGACCCAAACAGTGCCTCCGATGGGGCAAACTGATCGGTCAGTTCCGACGCGTCGTGAGCGACAAACGCATGCAAGCCGCCCGGACGGAAGCGGACGCCGACGAGCGACAACCGCCCCTTGATTTCTATGAGACAGGAACGGGAGCGTGTGCCTGCGATCCAGCTGCATCCGTTGGCGTAAGTGCGCGATCTCCCCTCGAGATGAAGAGAGTAGGGCTCACCAAGATTGAAGACCCAGTTTGCCGTGCCGTCCGGGACAAGGATCTGCCGGTCTGGAAACGGGCCCACGGCGGACTCGGCCGTCCAGAACGCTTCCACGGACTGATCTATCGCCGGCGGAACCCTGTACTCGCGATAGTAGGAGGGTGCTGGCATGATCGTGTTCGCTGCAGTGCCCTGCACTCGGTGTCGCAGACCATCGGTGGCTCCTGACTCACGGGATAAGGACGCGATCATCGTCGGGCAACGAAGCGGCAGCGGCGTGTGCAAGCGATATTCCATTGCGCGTCCAACGCCGCCAAAGCACGATTTGCCGCATGGCCCGGCCGCGACGTTTACGAAGCTCGGTTGCCCTTACGTCGATGGTATTGAAGCGCGCGTCTCTTCCCGACCGAAGTCGCCGACAGCCGTCGTATCCTGATAGGGGAACGTCCTGCGTGGAACGCGTGCCGAGGAAGGCGCGCAAGGCCGACAGCGCTCACGGCCGACCCTGAAAGGCGGCGGTCCGATCACGACATCGCTGCTGCCAGGTGCCGATTCGAGTCCAAAGACGGTACGAACGCCTCAGATTAACCTGTCGTCAAGCTAACCGCCGGACAGCGCCGAAAACGTGTGTTCGCGCGTCGGTGCATGCGAGGATTGTCGAATTTTTCCAAGACGACGTCGCCGCGCCAGTGCAACTCTTCAGTTCTGCCGAAGATGGCCCACTGCGAACTCCAGCACAGCCAGCAGCAGATCGTCCTTACTCTCGAAAAAATGGTACAGGCTGCCTGGGTTAAGGCCAGCTTCGCGGGCGATGGTGGCGACATCCGTGGCGTTGAAGCCCTGCTCGTGGAACAACTGAAAGGCCGTCCTCAGAATCCGCTCGCGCGTATCGGGCACGAAGGACGTGTCTTGAGCGTTCACTGAAGGCAGCTTAAGCGATCCGGAAGGGTTCGATGATGGTCCTCATGCTCGATCCTTGAAGCTCCAGAGTGTTCAGCGTTTGCTTCTGGCGATCCTTTCACCGGGCCTTTGTGACATATTGAAAATGATGGATCGAATCTTCACCGAGTGCGGGTTTCTGCCGGCACACGATCCGGCCCGATCCTTTAGACCTGAATCTGAGCTCGCGATCCTCGACCAGATCGGCCGCGATCTGCCAAGCCTCCTCGAAGACTCCTCATTTCGAAGCTATATGCGAGAAGTCCATCTACCAGAATGGCCAGAAAATCATGCTCGCGAGGAGACACTTCCCGAGCTCCGGCTCTATTACCTGCGCGTCGGCTTTCTCGCCTCTGCCTACATGAATCAGGTGTCTCAGCCTAGAGTAGACGTATTGCCCCGCAACCTCGCGGCGCCGCTATGCAAAGCATGCGCGTTGCTGGACCGGCCGCCGATCCTCAGTTATGACGGCTACGCCCTCTACAACTGGAAGCGTTTCGATCCCAACCGGCCGATCGCCCTCGGTAACATCGACACCTTACAGAATTTCGTTCATCTGTACGACGAGCACTGGTTCATCCTGATCCACGTGGAAATCGAGGCGATTGCCGCCGGAATCCTGGCAGCGATCGATCGAGCAGCGCGTGGCTTGCGCGAGCGCGATTCGGAGGTCGTCAGCGGAGCGCTTCGTGACATCGCATCGGCCGTACGGAAACAGATCGCCGTGCTGCGTCGCATTCCCGAGAAGATGGACCCGGCGCTCTACTACCGCACCTTTCGTCCGTACATACGGTTCTTCGAGAATGTGGTCTACGAGGGGGTTACTCGCGCTCCGATGAATTTTCGGGGCGAAACTGGCGCACAAAGCAGCATCATGCCGACGCTCGTGGCTTTCATGAAGGTTCCGCATCGCCAATCGGCCCTGACCGATCATCTTGCCGAGATGCGGAACTTCATGCCGCCGGCCCATCGTCAGCTGATTGTCGATGTTGAGGCCATGCCATCACCGCGGGATCTCGCCGCCGCCGACTCCTACAACGACGTACTGGATGCGATGGCCACCTTCCGTGAGACGCACTTGGGCTGGGCGCAGGAGTACATCAACAAATGGGTGGACGATCCGCGCGGAACCGGCGGGACACCCTACATGGCGTGGCTGCGTCAGCTTATCGACGAAACTCGCTCCCACAAGCGCTGACCACAGGTCCGTTGGGCCTCGACGTGACAGGCGCGGTTAAGAGTCCCCGCGTCGTCGAGAAGACAGCCCGCGTTAAGCCAACCGTCCTCCGCGCCACGCTGCCGGGTACGGCGCCCGACCCACTACCCCTCGATTGACCGTCGGACTGCTCTTGTGTAGATTGGCCGCATTCCCTCACGAAGGTCACTATGAACCTGACGAAACGGTCTGTCGCGCCGTGGGCCATCGCGGTCGTGCTGTGGGGCATGCCTGCGTCCGCACAGGTACTCTTGTCGGGCAACTGGATTCCCTATCGGACCCACGAGGACGAGCAAGACCGGGGACCCGGGCCAGACCTCGGAGACTATCTCGGCCTGCCCATCAACGATGCCGCACGATTGTTCGCGGAGAGCTGGGACGCATCGCGCCTGACGCTCCAGGAACACCAATGCCGCGTGCACGTGGCGCCCTACATCTACCACGGACCGTTGAACCTCAGGATCTGGGAAGAAAAAGACCCCGAAACCCAGCAGATTATTGCGATCAAGAACTACATCAGCACCTACGAGCAGACGCGAACGATCTGGATGGACGGGCGTCCGCACCCCTCCGATTTCGCACCGCACACGTTCATGGGCTTCTCGACCGGCAAGTGGGACGCCGACGGTCTGACCGTCACGACCACGCATCTGAAGCAGGGTTGGCTCCGACGCAACGGTGTGCCGGAGAGCGACCAGACAACGATGATCGAGCACTTCGTGCGGCACGACAAGATCCTGACGCACGTGGCGATCATTTCCGATCCCGTGTACCTCGCGGAGCCTCTGGTTCGGACCACCGACTTCGCGATCGCGGTCGAGGACAATGCCAGCTGGTTGTGGCCGTGCGAGTACGTCGAGGAAGTCATCGGCCGGCCGAAGGGTGAAGTGCCTCATTACCTGCCGGGCAAGAATTCATTCGTTCAGGAGTTCCTGGATCGCACAGGGGCGCCGGCGGAGGCTGCCAAAGGCGGGCCCGAAAGCATCTATCCCGAATACATCTCGACGCTCAGGGGAAACCGGCCAGGGGCAGCCAGCGCCGCGGAAGCCCCGCGGGTCAGTCAAGCCCGAAATCCAGACACCGGCCAGCTCGAGGTTCTGCAGGTGCAGGGGAGCGTGTATCTGTTGGCGGGCGCCGGCGGAAACGTCGTCGTGCAGGTCGGTCCGTCGGGCGCGTTGATGGTGGACTCGAAGTCGGGACCTCTGACGGACCGCATGCTGGCGGAGATCAAGAAGCTGTCGGTCTCGACCAAGCCCGTCAAGTACCTGTTGAACACGAGCGCTGATACGGATCACATCGGCGGCAACGAGGCCCTCGCCAAGATTCTCGGTTCTGCGGCCAACTGGCAGATCATCAACACTCCTGGCGCCACACAGACCGCCATTCAGATCGTGGCTCACGACAACGTGCTCAACCGCATGACCAAGCTGCCAAACGCGGCCTGGCCGACAGAGACGTTCATCGGTCGCGAGCGAGAGCTCTATTTCAACGGCGAGCCCGTGCTGATGTATCACGTCCCGGCGGCGCACACCGACGGCGACAGCATCGTGTTCTTCCGCCGCTCCGAAGTGATCGCGACCGGTGATGTCTTCCGGACGGACGGCTATCCGGTGATCGATCTGCAAAAAGGCGGCAGCGTCCAAGGCGTGATCGACGCGCTCAACCTCGTGCTCGATCTCGCCGTCCCGGCCCATCACGAGGAAGGCGGCACCTATGTCGTGCCGGGCCACGGTCGCATCTGCGACGAGTTCGACGTCCTGGAATACCGCGACATGGTGACAATCGTCCGCGATCGCATCCAAGCGATGATCAAACAGGGGATGACCGTGGCGCAGGTGAAGGCCGCGCGGCCGACGCGCGACTACGACAGCCGATATGGCGCCACGAGCGGCCCGTGGACGACGGACATGTTCGTCGAAGCGATCTATCAGGACCTGAACAAGCGGAAATAAGTTCCGAGCACAGGCCGGTCAGGCGGTCTGGTTTCTCTCGATTCCCTTCTTGAAGCCGGTGATTTCGAAATCTTCGACCCAGACGATCGTTGTGTCTTGCGGATGGGCGGTTCGCGCGAGAAGCGCCTCCGGACGATAGGCCGGATCGTATTCCTGGCCGCGTCTCTTCACCGTCGAGTGGACGAGCAGGACGCGACTGTCGGGCTTTCCTGGGGTTTCCTTGTCCGTCGCTCCAAGCGTGCGCGCGCCGGTCCGTCCGATAGTCGGGCGTCGAGTCGGTGGATACCCTTCGTTTTTCAACTCAACGCGTGGAATCCAATCCATGATCGACTCGCCGTCTGCCCACAGGTCTCGCTGTCGTGTCGACCATGCGCGCTCGCGTCTCTTGTGCAATGTCTTCACTTTTGGGGCCGCATCCTCGTCAATCCACAGTCCAGCCTGAGTCGCTTCACCGAGCATCCATGCGAGGGCGGCGTCGGTGAGCGGAGAGTTGCCATGGTCGTGACCACCGCCCACATCGGCATGGTCGCCGGCAAACCAGACCTCTTTGAGGTCTTCGTGGCAGTCGGCCCAGCGCGTCACCTGGAAAAACGACCGCCGCTCGTCGAGCGATACCGCGTGGCGGACCGTCTGCACGCTCGGATTGTGCCGCAACGCCGGAAAACTCTGAGGCCAGAGCCAACCGTACGCTTTGACCGTGTCCCAAATGCCCATGAAGTCGATGGTGCACTTCCGGCCTACCAACGCTTTGAACCGACGCGCGTCCTCGTCGAGAAAGACATGGTTGATCTGCTCTTGCGGAAATTGATCGGGCAACATTCGCGATCTGCGCTCTGATTTGATCCGATCTTCCGAGGTCTGGTACAGACCGGCCGCGTAGGGCACCAGGTGTCGATCCTCCCATCGCAACAGGCCGCAGACATGAATCATGCCGGCCAGCGCCCGGACGGTGAACGCTCCGCGGCTGAACCCGAACAGGAAGATGCGGTCATGGGGTCTGTAGTGCTCCATGAGGTATTGATACAACTCGGTCACGTTCTCGATTGCGCCGGTGCCAAAAAACAATGCCTGGAGGTGTCGAAGCCTGCGCGTCAGTCGAGTGCGACCCGAGGGAAGAGGGAGAGTGCCTATTCCCGGGTCGTAGCAGGCGATTTGGTTCGGGTGGCATTTCAGCGCCAGGCGGTAGAGGCGGAGCACGTTGCTGGCAGTGCCGCTGTAGGAGTTGCCCGTGCCGTCGCTGCAGATGACGATGTTCTTCGCGGGAACGTCCATGGCGTCGGGTCGGGCTCCGGGATTGACCGAACGATGGTCGAATTGCCGTTATGCTAACCGAGGTCCAACGACTCGGAGGACACGTCAACTGGCGCCCGACAGCCCACCTCGAGGCAACGCGTACTATCGATTGGCAGTCATCCTTGGCGCGCTGACGGCCATGGGGCCACTGGCGATCGACATGTACTTGCCCGCGCTTCCGACCATCGCGCGCGAGCTCGGTTCGACTGCCGCATACGTCCAGGTCAGTCTCGCGGTCTACTTCATCGGGATCGCAGTGGGTCAGGCATTTTATGGACCGTTGTCCGACAGGACGGGACGCAAGCCCGCGCTGTACTTCGGACTGACGGTCTTCGCCGCTTCCTCGGTCGGATGCGCGTTGACCAGCCGCGTCGAGACGCTGATCTTTTTCCGTCTTTTGCAGGCTCTTGGTGGCTGCGCGCCGCTCGTCGTGCCACGCGCTGTCGTGCGCGACTATTTCGAGGAGCGTGGCGCGGTTCAGATGCTGTCGATGCTGATGCTCGTGATGGGGCTCGCACCGATTCTGGCGCCGCTCGTCGGCGGACAGCTGCTGGTCAACTTCGGCTGGCGATCCGTGTTCTGGGTGCTCACCGCGTATGCCGCGATCTGGCTGTTGCTCGTCGCCCTGTTTCTCCCCGAGAGCCTGCCCGCCGAGCGGCGGCGGCGGGAGCCAATCGGCGCGGTCTTGAAAATTTATGGCCGGCTCCTGCGGGATCGCCGGTATCTCGGTTATGTGGTTTCCGGGGCGCTGATTTTTTCAGGGCTGCTCGCCTACATCGCGGGGTCGCCGTTCGTCTTCATCGAGGTGTTCCACGTCGCGCCGGAGCGATTCGGCCTTTTTTTCGGGACCAATGCGTTCGGCATCATCGCCGCGTCTCAATTGAACCGCTGGCTGGCAAACCGGGTGGACGCGGTCCGCATCGTCCGCGTGGTCCTCTTCATCGCGATGACCGCCGGCGCTGTCCTGCTGCTGAACGCGCTGACGGGGTTCGGGGGGTTCGTGGGCATTCTCATTCCATTGTTCTGTTTCATCGCCTGCCACGGCTTCGTGATGCCGAACACGACGGCGCTGGCGATGTCACCACATGGACAGATCGCCGGAAGCGCCTCGGCGCTCCTCGGTACGTTGCAGTTCGTGTTGGGTGCGACGGCTGGCGCACTGGTCGGCGCACTCGGAAACGGTACGGCGGTCCCGTTCGCTGCGGTGATCGCTGCGTGCGGAACCGCCGCGTTCGCGGTCTACCATCTGGCTGAAGAGCGCTGAACGCGCCGCCGAGTCGTGCCCTCACGTGTCCCCACCGCGATGACGTGTCACGCGCGCGAAATGGACTCTAAATACGGCGGGTGTATTTTTCACATTGGCCTAGCGGGCTGTAGTCACGCCTGTGCATCACGAAGACACGAAGGACACGAAGCGCACGGGGTCTTGGCCAGGCATTCTTCGTGGTCTTCGTGACTTCGTGGTACGCCGTCGTGAAAAACGTAGTCACCACGGAGAGCACCGAGGAAACGGAGGTTCAATCGTACAAGGCCGACCCTTCGCGGTCCCCGTGCCCACTGTGGTGGAGAGTTGGTGTCTCAGGGGCGCGCCTCCGCGTCCACGAGTAGCGGATCGGCGATAGGCACCATCGGAACGCGCTGCAAGAAGGCGGTGTAGCACAGCCCAAAGAGCGCTCCCACGCCAACAGTCACGAGCACCTCAATGGGGCCCAGCGGGAGAGATTCTCCCTTCCAGAGCGAAGGAGCGACGAGGATGAAGCGCTCGAGCCACATGCCGATCAGGGCGACGCCTGCGACAAGGGCGAGCCCAACGGTGTGCCGCTTGATCTCGCGGCTCAGCAGCAACAGGAACGGGACGACGAACGCGGCGCCGAGCACAAGCCAGGCGAGCGGGGCCCAGGGAGCGTCTACGGTGCGGTGTGCCACGAACGCCGTTTCCTCGGGGAGATCGCCGTACCAGATCACGAGATACTGGGACCAGAAGAGATACGCCCACAGCATGCAGAACCCGAGCAGCAACCGACCCAAATCGTACAGATGCTCCCGGGTGACATGCGCGCCCAGTTCGGGGTTCGGCTCGAGCCTCGCCGCCGCGATTGCCAGAAACGCGACGCCGACGTAGAGATTGCCGACGAAAAAATAGCCGCCGGCCAGCGTGCTGTACCAGTGCGGATCCAGCGACATGACGAAATCGAAGGCCTGGAGCGACAGGACACACGCATACGTAATGAGCAGCGCGGGGGCGAGACGAGCCTGTCGCTCCTGGCTGATCCGGCGCTCGGCGTCAAGGCCTCTCCAATTGGTCAACCTGCGGGCCAGCGCCGGCCAGATCGGCCGGCCGCTCTCGCGCAACAAGCCGACATCCGGCCGAAGCGAGGCATAGACGTACGCCATGCTGATCGCGCTCAGCAGCAGGAATCCGATCGACTGGCGTACGACCAGAAATGGCGCGTTGAGCCACGCACGCCGTGCCGCGTTCGGCTCGTGCATCCACGGCATCCACGCGGACATCCCCACGAGCAGCAGAACCAGCATCATCGCGGACACCGGGAGGAACGCGACCGTTGCCTCCGCGACGCGTTTGATTGGCCGCGCCCACCTGGCGGATGTCGCTTGGAACATCGCCGAGAACGCCACGCCTGCATGGCCGAGACCGGACCAGAACAGAAAATTGACGAGCAGCGCGCTCCATGCCCTTGGAGCGTCGACAAACAGTCCACCGACGAACGCCGCGATGCCGACCAGGCTTGCCGCAGCAAGGAGTCGCCGCCCGCGGGTGGACAACAATGCCGGATTGAGCGACGCGTTCGTCACTGCCGCAAGCTTCTGACGAAATGGACGACCGCCCACCGTTCTTGCGTGCTCAATGTCTCCGCGTACCCCGGCATCTTGAAGCCACCTTCACGGATGATGCTGTAGAGTGCACCGTCCGGATATTCCTGAATCTGCGGGGTCGAGAGATCGGCGACCATCGGAAAGTGCTTGCCGACCGGTCCTGCGGAGCGACCGTCGGCGCCGTGGCAGACCGAGCAGTAAATGCCAAACAGCGAGCGGCCTTGTTCCACGACCTCCGGCGAAGCGGTCAGCGGGTTGGTCAACTGATCCTCCGCATCGATCCGATCGAGGACTCTTGGGTGACCAATCGCCAATGTGTTTGCTGGCGGAACGTGCATTTGCGTTTGCGGCGCGACGGCTCGCCCGCGCACCATGTCCTGACTCCACGGAAGGGCCAGGACCGTCGCGGCGCCAATCACCAGGACCAGGCAAACCCCTGGCCCGTATCGGTGAACTGCTCCGAACCTCTTGAACCCTTTGAACCCATTGAACCCTTGAACCGTTGAACCCTTGAACTCGTTCTTAGTCACGCCGGACCTCCTCCGCGCCGCTCTGCTCGAGCCGAGCGCGTATGGCATCCGCCGCCTCTGCGCGACACGTGACGAGCACGCCCCAACGATCCTCGCTGAACCTGGGGTCGTAGAGCGCCGCCCGATTCGATCGCAGGCGTGGCAGGCCGCTCGATACGAGAAACCCGACGACCGTCATCAACGCGGCGAACAGGATGGTCAACTCGAAGGCAATGACGACGAACGGCGGAAGCGAGATGATCGCCTTACCGCCCGTGATGAGCGGCCAATCGAGCACCGTATAGATTGGAAACGCGAACCCCGCAAGGCATCCAAGAATGCCGCCGACGAGGGTGTAGAGCCGCACCGGGCTCTTGCGGCGATCGAGAGCGGCATCAATCCCGTGGTCGAAAGTCGGAGCGTAAACCGTCACGTCGATCACCGATTCGGCGACTCCGGTTTCGGCAGATCCGCCGACCCTCTCGCCGCGCAGTGTCTTCGCAATGGCCGCCGCCTTGGAAGCCGCGTCGAAGATGCCGAGAAGCTGGACATTCATAAAGTTTCAAGTCTGAAGTCTGAAGTCTGAAGTCTCAAACAGTTCAAAGTTCGCCTTGAGACTTGAGACTTCACACTTGAGACTTGCTCATTTCCTTTATCTCCGTCATCGAGATCCCCGGGAAATTCTTGATGAACAACAAGAAGAGCAAGAAGAACCACGCAAAGCTGCCCGCCGTGATGGCCCCCTCCACCCACGTGGGCCGGTACACCCCGACCCATTCCGCCGGATCGAAACTGTGCGCCAGCGAGCTGACGATAATCACGAACCGCTCGAGCCACATGCCGATATTGACGAGAATCGCGATCACGAAGAGCGCAGTCAAGCTCGTGCGAACCCGCTTCCAGAACAGCAGCAACGGCACCAGGCAATTGCACACCACCATCATCCAGAAGAACGGCGCGTAAGAGCCCGACGCGCGGTCGGTGAACGTGCCGAGCTCGAAGGTGTTGCCCGTGTACCACGCGATGAAGAACTCGGTCACGTACGCATAAGAGACGATGAGTGAGGTCGGGATCATCAGCTTGGCGAGGTTTTCGAAGTGGTGCAGAGTGATGTACTCCTCGAGCTGCAGCAGCCTCCGCATCGGTATGAGAAGCGTGATGACCATCGCGAGGCCGGAGAAGATCGCGCCGGCGACAAAATACGGCGCGAAGATCGTGCTGTGCCAACCTGGGAGGATCGACATCGCGAAGTCCCACGAGACGACGCTGTGGACCGATACGACCAGCGGCGTCGCCAGCGCGGCAAAAAGGCCATAAAGACTGTTGTAGTGTCGCCATTGGCGGTCGGTCCCCTGCCAACCGAGAGCCAGAGGCCGGTACACGTGCCGACGCCAATCCTGCTGGCGGTCACGTGCTGCGGCGATATCGGGAACCAGGCCCAGATAGAGGAACAGCGTGCTGACGGTGAGGTAGGTCGAGATGGCGAAGACGTCCCAGACGAGAGGCGACCGGAAATTCACCCAGAGCTCGCGCTGGTTCGGGTACGGAAAGAGCCAGTAGAAGTACCACGGCCGGCCGAGATGGATGATCGGAAAGAGACCGGCGGTCATGACTGCGAAAACGGTCATCGCCTCGGACGCCCGGGCTACCGCCGTCCGCCATCGCGCGCGAAACAGCAGCAGCACCGCAGAAATCAACGTGCCGGAGTGGGCGATGCCAACCCAGAAGACGAAGTTGGTGATGTAAATGGCCCACAAGACCGGCGGCTCGTAGCCGGCCACGCCGAGGCCGACGCGGATTTGGCGCGTCAGACCATAAATGCCCCACAGGAGGACCGCAAACACGAGACCGAGACCGGCGAAATAGAGCCGGCCCGGCCTTTGGAGGGTCCGGAGGATGTCGTCGCTGATTTTGCGGAATGTCATCTCGAGTACGGCTACCAGCTCCCAGCCCCCAGCTACCAGGCCCAGGCTCCAGGCCCAAGCCTGCTGCTTCGTCAGGCAGCCCTGACCAGCCTCCGCCAAGGCTACGGCGGTCCGCCGAAGCTTCAGCGAAGGCGGAAGGGCTGCGCTACATCACAATTTTTTTCAAATACGTCACAGCCGGCCTCGTGTTGAGCGCATCGAAGATGCGGTACGCCCGCGTCGTGCGTTCGAGCTGGGCCACGCGACTGCTCGCGTCGTTGAGGTCGCCGAAGACGATCGCCTGCCCGGGACACGTCTGTGCGCAGGCCGGCACGATGTCGCCGTCCCGGATCGACCGGTTTTCGTCCTTTGCCCGGTCCTTTCCTTCTTGAATCCGCTGAACGCAGAACGTGCACTTCTCCATCACGCCCACACTGCGCACGGTCACGTCCGGATTGAGTTGAAGATGGAGCGGATCGGGGAACTCCGGCTCAAACCAGTTGAACCGGCGCACCTTGTACGGACAGTTGTTGGAGCAGTAGCGCGTCCCGACGCAGCGGTTGTACACCTGGGCGTTCAGTCCCTCGTCGGTGTGGTAGGTCGCGTACACCGGACACACTGTCTCGCATGGCGCGTGGTCGCAGTGTTGGCAGAGCATCGGCACGAACCGGACGTCCTGGGGCCTCGGGTCTGGGGCCTGGGGCCTGGGGCCATCTTGATGGGCCGTGACGAAGCGCTCGATTCGGAGCCAGGACATCGTGCGGCCGCGGCGCATCGCCTCCGCGCCGGCGATCGGTACGTTGTTTTCGGCGTAACACGCGGCGACACAGGCGTTGCAGCCTGTGCAGGAGTCGAGGTCGATGGCCATCCCCCAGTGGTGCACCGGATGCGAGTGCTCGGGAGACAGGCTGCGATGTTCTGCTGGCCCACGTGACCCACCTGGCCCACCCGACCCACCTGGCCCACCTGCCCTACCCGCCCCTCCTGCCCCTCCGGCGCTCCAACCAACTCGCCGAGAGACACGGCCTGCGCCACGTCGCGCCCGAACTGCTGGTCGGACCCCTGAAGTCGTGGAATCGGGCGCCGCAGATCGCGCGGCGTGACGCGCACTCTGGTCGACAGCCATCGCAGTCCGCCCGACAACGCTTCAGGAGTGGGATCGATCAACGCAAGCGGGTTCACTCCACGGCCGGCAGCGTACCGTCCATACTCGGTGTGGCCCTGCCCGATGGGAATGGCAACGACTCCCTGACGAAGATGCAAGTTGAGGAGGAGCGGCACCTCGACCTTGCCATGGCTCGATTCGACGGTCAGCAGCTGATTCTCTTCGGCGCCCAGAGCCCGCGCGGTATCAGGATGCATTTCGGCCCAGTTGAGCCAGACCGCCTTGGTGACCGGGTCGGGAATCTCCTGCAGCCACGGCCGATTCGCACCGCGGCCATCGTAGAAATGCAGTGACGCGTACGGCATGAGGACCAGTGCGTCGGCGGCACCGCTGATCTGGGCGACGTCGAACGACAATCCGGCGACCTCCGGACTGAGGGCGACTTTCTGCGACGGCACGTCACGCCAGGTCCCGCCGCGCTGCAGCGCATCGGCCCAGAACGCGTCGAATGATCCGCTCGCGCCCGTCCTGACTGCTCTTTTGCAGCGTCTGCCACTCGGCGCGCAGGTACTCGTAGAAATTTTCAGCCGACAGCGCCGTCTCTTCGCCGATGCGGCGTGCCACGTCGAGGAGCAGATCGCCGGCATGCCGGCTGTCGAACAGCGGCTGCATCACCGGCTGCATCAACCCGCGTACACCGGTGCGCGGCTCACAATCGCCCCATGACTCGAGCGAGGTGTGTGTGGGCAGGATCAGGTGCGCCCGGGCGGTCGTTTCATCCAGCGTGTTCGAGAGGCTGGCCACGAACGGCACGCGTTCCAGAGCAGCCTGCAGTCCGAGGGCGCCCGGCGACGCAAAAACCGGATTGACGTCGTAGGTGATCAACAGTTCGACCTCGCCTGCGCGCATCGAGTCCGCGAGGTCGACGAGATCGCGATATCGGCCGACGCGGCCGTAGCTCGCATCGGGACCAAACCGGACGGTCGTCCCGACATTGCCCGCAACATGGTTCAGCAGGTGCACAGCCGCCTGCAGCATTGTCGCGTTCGAGCCCGACACGGCCACGCCGCCTGCAATCGCGAGGCTTCTGCCAGCTCCAGTTCGAGGATCGCTGAACAGTCGGGCGAGCTCGGCGATCTTTTGCGCGGGAAGACCCGTGCGATCCGCCACCCGATCCGGCGAGAACGGCGCGACAAGGTTGGCGATGGTCTTCAGGTCGGCATCCGAGATCGCCTGCGATCGCCGCTCCGCGAGAATGACCTGGACCATGGCCAGGGCGACGAGAATTTCGGCCCCAGGCACACACGCGAGCCATTCATCTGCGCTCGACGCGGTCAGGGACAGTCGCGGCTCGATGTGGATGAACCTCGATCTCCGCCCATCGCGCAGCCGGTGGGCGTCGGCAAGCCCGCTGCTGTACTCAACGGTCGATAGCCAGGTCTCGAGGAAGTCGGCGCCAAACGAGACAAGAACGTTCGCACCGGAGAAGTCGTAGTGAGGGACTGCGTCACGACCGAAACAGACGCGGCTCGCTGTCCGAATCGCTTCATACGCGAACGGTTCGTATCGGAGTCGTCTGGCCCCGCCGATGGCCTTTGCCCAATTGTCGAAGAGACCGTCCAACGCGCCGGTCAGCAACGGAGTGACGATCGCGATCCGATCTGCGCGGCCTGCTTCCCGCAGCGTTCGGACTCGGTCGGCAAGTAATCCGAGCGCCTCCTCCCAGTCGACCGGCGCCAGTCGGCTTTGTCCAGCTGGAGAAGCCATCACCTCCCGGCGGCGTGCGCCACGAATCCGGTCAGGGTTGTACAGACCCTGAAGCGCAGCTTGGCCGCGAACGCAAAGACGGCCGCGATTTACCGGGTGATCCGGATTTCCTTCGATCTTGACGGCGCGGCCCTCTCGCGTGCGGACTCTCAGGCCGCACCCGGCCGGGCATTCCTGGCAAGTCGTCGCGTACCACGTGGCAACGCCAGGCACCTCGTCTTCGGGCGGAATGACGTACGGAATGATGCGCTCGGGCGTGACGGGCGAGCAGGCGCCCGCCGCGACGGCCGGAGCAGCCGCACCGAGCAGCTTGATGAAGGTCCGGCGGCCAACGTGCTGGAGTAGCGACTCATTCATCTAAAAGCAGCTTTCAGCTTTCAGCTCTCAGCTCTCAGCGAGCGCAGCGCACAGCAAGAACGGCTGACAGCTGCAAGCTGACAGCTGAGAGCTGTAGTTGATCAGTAGTGGCATGCGACGCAATCGGTCGGGGCTTTGCGCTCCTTGTGACAGCTGAGGCACCAGCCCATCGTCAGTGGCGCGGTCTGAACCGCGGCGTCCATTCGCGCGACGTCGCCGTGACAAGTCCGGCACTCGACGCCCGCCAATACGTGTCGTTTGTGGGTAAAGCGGACGAAGTCCGGCAAGTCATGCACGCGCAGCCAGGCGATCGGCTCCTTCCGTTCCCAATATCCCAGCAGCTTGACGATCTCGGGCTTCTCCGAAGCGATCGTCAAGTGGCACTGGGCACAGCGTTGCACCGAAGGAACCCCGGCCACTGGCCCTCGCCGAGCGTAGTTGTGGCAGAGCAGACACGGAATCGCATTGTCGCCCGCGTGAATGCGATGACTGAATTCGATTGGCTGTCCGGGCGGTTCCTGGGCGCCTACACGAGCGAGGAGTGCGAGCAGTCCGGCAAGAACGAGCGCGAGCGAAGCTGGCAGCAACCCATTCCTCACTTGACCGCGGCTATCATACTTCGGGAGAATCCCCCCATGAATCGAAATGCCGTGGCGTGGATTGTTGCGGGGATCGGGGTCTTCGGCGTCGCGATCCTCGCGTTGGTGTTCGGTGCGAACCTGGTACCGGCGAGGAGCGTCGCACAGACCAAGGGCACGATCGCTCCGTGGTACTTGGTTTGGGGAATGACTGTCTTGACCGCCGCGATGGGTGTCTTTCTTGCCGCCTTTCTCGTCAAGACCGGCCTGAGCGTCGACCGCTCTCGGTGAATCCGGAGTGGTCCGACCTTCAGAACTTGTGAAGAAACCGCAGTAGTCTTCGTCGGGCAGCCCTGAAGGGCTGCGCTACGCCAGCGCAATTCTGCCACACCGTCGCAACAGGCTGACGACTTCAGACCGAGCCGTAAAAAAAGCCGCAAGATCATCAGCGCCGGCCACTGCCATGTACTAGACCTTGATGAGCTTCACCCGCAGGTTTACGGATGGGGACGCTGGCTCCAGTTTTGCTCAGGCAAACGTGGAGGATTCCATGCTTCACAAGACCAGCAGGCTGCGCGGCTTTCATCTGATCGCGGCCGATGGCGAGATCGGTCACGTCGACGACTTCCTGGTCGACGAGAACTGGGCCGTTCGCTACCTCGTCGTCGACACCAGCAATTGGATCGGCGGCAAGTCGGTGCTCATTTCACCAGAGGCGCTCGACAAGGTCGATTCGCCCGCGAAAGAGATTCGGGTGAGGTTGAAGCGGGAAGAGATCGAGCACAGTCCATCGGTCGAGACAGTGGACATCGAGCTCATCGAAACACTTCCGCCCGTGATGATCGTGTGAAGACCGGCTTGCTCTACCGACTTATGGGATGTTTCGTCGTCGTGGGCACTAGCTGAAGAGACCGATCAACCTGGCAGGCACCGCTACGCCCAGCCAGAGCAGGATCGACACCAGGCCCACCGTCTTGGCTCGCCAAGGCGAGACGCGCGTCTCGTCGGCCTGGGTGACCCTGCGACGAAGCGTGAATGTAAAGACGAGGGCAAGAGCAAGAAACACCATCTTCAGCCAGAAGAAGTCGCTGTAATACTGGCGAAGGGCGTTCGCCATGAGCTGGGGAATGCCTGTCACGGTCATCGCCAGAAATCCGGCGATGAACCATGGCTTCGCGTCCTTTGCGACCTCTGACACTGGACGTGCCGTGAGACCCCCGCCCATCAGGCGCAGGTCGACGATGAGGATTGCGCCGGCCAGAACCGCCAGCGACACCAGGTGAAATGCCTGAATGACTGCGAAGATCCAGACGGACTGATTGATGGCTTGGCTCACTGGCAGGTCGTTGAGCCACTGGAAGAAAGACAGGACCATTGGCTCAACTCCTACTGGAACTGGAACCAGTTGTACGCGATCAGCCGGCCCGACAGGATGACACCCGCCCAGAGCGCCAGCGATAACGCACCCGCCACCTTGGCGCCAAATGGAGTTCTCGCGGCACTGTCCCACGAGGCGATCGATCGATAGGCGCCCCAATGAAACGCGAGCGCGTTGGCGCCCGCCAGGATCATCATCACCGTCTTCAGCCAGAAAAAGATGTTGGAGTAGAAGCGCATCGGCTGGCCGTACACGAGCACGAGCCCTGTCAGCGCGCTGAGCGCCATGCCGACCATCTGCCAGGGAAACAGGCGCCGCTGCACCTGCGACAAGGGCGTCCGCGTGTTTCCGATCCCCAGCAGGCGCAAATCCATCATGATGACCAGGCCTGCGAACAGGCACATGCCCACGACGTGCGCTGTCAAGGTAGCTGGATAGACGTAGACCGATTCCCGGAAGGCCGTGCTGCTAGGAAAGGATTCGACCCACTCGAACAGACTCCGTAGGGGTGTCATCGGCCGACGTTCTTCTGCGTGAATCTCAGTTGGGTACGCACCGCTGCTTTCCGGCGGGCTTGTCCCGGTAGACTTCATGGCAAGCCGCGCACGCGTCAGCAATAGTGCCGCTGACCTCGACCATCATGTCCAGGTTCTTGGTCTGGGCGGCCTTGTAGGCAGCCTGTCCAGCATCAGCGAGTCCCTGTATACCCTTCCGAAAGTCCTCGCGATCGAGCGGCACGGGCAGGCCGTTCTCGCACTTGCGTCCCGGAATCATCAGGAGGTTCGCCGTCTCGGACATCGCCAGGGCGGCGTTTTCCACCTGTTGCCAGCCTGAATAGACGCCCGAATACACGTCCTTCGCACCACCGCTGGTGTCGGCCGCGCCCTGCTTCGGCGGGGCTGCCGGATCGTTGGACTGCGTGTCGAAGACGATGTTCGAGTTCGGGAATGGAATACCACGCATCAGCTGGGCAAGGTTCGCATGGGGTGTGGCGGTAAGCGCTGGCGTCCCTGTTGACGTTCCCGGAGCCGCCGCTTTTTCCGGGTTCGCACCGCAACCGACCAGCACCGCCGAAAGCGCGACGAACCCATACAGGCGCTTCATATACTCTCCTAAAGCCGAAGCAGACACTTCTCACGTGATTCTGACGTGAAATTCAGAATGCCACGCGCTCTGTACATCGGGCGCAGAGTGTATATCACCATTTTCCGTAAGGTCAAGATTAGGAACCCACTAGAGCACGAATCGTAAAGAAGATCTCAAGCGCTCCGAAAAGTAGGTCAGCTCGGCGTTTGCGCGTGCGATAGACTGAGCATGCATCAGAGCGGATTGCATTGGTCCGCTGAAAGGTCCGTCAAGGTAACGGATCACCCGTTTCGGAGGTTTCGACAATGACGCGTTCGATCTGGCGCGTGTCCGCGGCAGTTGCTTCAATCGGCGTGATCGGCGTCTACCTGCTGGGTGTGGCGTCGGATCAGGTGCCAGCGGCCGCACTCGCGTTCGAGCTCCAAAGAGGTGCCGCTGCCCCGAAAGCGGCTTCCACTCAGAAAAACCCGATCCCGACATCGGAAAGCTCGGTCAGAGCGGGACGCGCGGTTTACGCACGTATCTGCCGCGCGTGCCACGGATTGCAAGGCAAGGGTGACGGCGTCTCAGCGCCTCCGGGCGCGAAACCGGCCAACCTCGTCGATGCCGAATGGAAGCACGGCGGCACCGACGGCGAAATCTTCAGGACCATCAAGGAAGGCATCAAGCCCTTCGACGTCATGGAGCCGTGGGGAAAGAAGCTCACCGATACAGAGATCTGGCACACGGTCAATTTCTTGCGCGACCTGTCCAAGCCGAAGAAATGACTTTCGGATTTGAGGATTTGAGGATTTGAGAATTTAGGAGCGGAGGTGAGGATCGGAGATTTGAACCCAAATTCTCACATTCTCAAATTCTCAATCTCAAATTGGTCTAAGGATTCCCTGGGGATCGAGCGCGTTCTTGATCGCGCCGACGAGCGCAGTCGTGTCGCGCGGTGGACCCCAGACGTCGACCTTCTCCTTGACCTCGTGTTCCGCGCGTAGCACGACGACGTTTCCGACGATATCTGATTTCCTGCGAACGCCTTCGATGGCGGCCACTTGCGTGCGCGCGTCGGCGTTCACACGGACAAAGCCTGCGCCCACGCCTGCACGCGCGACGAGCTCCATGGTCACCGGATGCGCGTGACTGATGTCCTCGACCAGTGCCAGCACGTCACGCAAGGCTGCGGGCAACCAGCTCACTCTGATGACTGCACCAGGCGCAGTCCAGACGCGCTGATTGTGCGTCGTCCAAAGCTCGACTTCGGCGGCACCGCTCACGACGTCCACCTGGCCAGCCGTCAAAAAGCCGCGAGACATGTCAAGCTGTGCAGCCACTGCGCTCGGCGTTGAAGCAAATTGGACGAGCAGGTGATAGCGCAGCCCTTCCGCCTTCGCTGAAGCTTCGGCGGACCGCCGTAGCCTTGGCGGAGGCTGGTCAGGGCTGCCCGGCGCAGCAGGCCTAAAGGCCTGCGCTACCGATCGATGGTCGAGTCTACGAGCGGTAACACGTGGACATCGAACGCGACCGGCTCGAGCTGGCTGGCCCCGATCGAAGCGGCCGCTTCGGCGAGCGCTTCGAGGTTTCGAAACGTCGCAACAATCGTGCTCGACGACGCCGGCAGCGGTGCGAGCTTGAACGTTGCGCTGACGATTGCGGCGAGGCTGCCAAATGAGCCGCTCATCAGCTTTCCCAGGTCGTACCCCGCCACGTTCTTGACGACATTGCCGCCAGACTTCACGAGATGGCCATCGGCGAGCGCCAGCTGAATTCCGATCAGCAGGTCGCGCGGCGTCCCGTGCCGATGACGAAGCGGCCCGCTGTCGTTCGTTGCGACGGTGCCGCCGACCGTCGCCTGCGCGAACGATCCGGCCAGCGGCAGCCACTGGCCATGCCGTCCCAGATCGCGACCGACATCGGCGAGAGTCGCTCCTGCTTCGATGGTCGCGGTGAGATCACCGTGTTGATGCGCGAGCACGCGGTTGAGAGAACGCGTGCTGACAACGAGATCGATGCTGGGCAGTCGACGTCCCCACTCCAGCTTCGTTCCATTGCCACGAAGCACGACCGACAGCCCTTCCTTTGACGACCAACCCAATACCGCCGCCAGAGCTTCGGCGGAATGCGGTTCGACGACGAACTGGGGGAGCACGCCTTCGATGGCATCGGGCGCGTCTGCGCGGCGGGCCAGACCGCGACCGGCTATGCCCGATGCTTCGAGCAGACCTTCAAGGGTTAGTCGTGTCGACATGCTTGGGCGCGCCAAGACCTGGCTCTCCACCACGGACACAGGGGACACGGAGAATAAGTCCAGTGGTCAAACAGGTTGAACCTCAGTGTCCTCCGTGTCCACCGTGGTAGATCCGCAGAGGCAATGAGCGGCCAGTGCACTTTCAAAACCGCTCGGCAAGTCCTGCCTGCTCCACCGGGTGCTGGCGATAGGGACCCGGCACCTCGCCGCAAAGCCGCGGCGTCGGAAAAATCTTGCCGGGATTGCACAGGTTACGTGGATCGAATGCGCCGCGGACGCGCTGCATCGCTGCGAGATCGTCGGCGCTGAACATCTTCGGCATCGACCCGGCCTTGTCCGCACCAACACCATGCTCGCCGGTAATCGAACCTCCGGCCTCCACGCAGTAAGCGAGAATCTCGTTCGCCACGTCCACGGCACGATCGGCCTGCCCGGGAACGCGCTCGTCGTAGCAAATCAGCGGATGCAGGTTGCCGTCGCCGGCGTGAAAGACGTTGCCGATACGAAGGCCGGACTCTGTCTCGAGCTGCCGGATACGAGCAAGCACCTCAGGGAGGCGCGTTCGTGGAACGACGCCGTCCTGAACGTAGTAGTTCGGCGACACGCGTCCCATCGCGGCGAACGCCGCTTTCCTGCCCTTCCAAATCCGCGCGCGATGCTGCTCGTCGGCGGCAATCTCGACTCCGGTCGAGCCGTGCTGCCGGCAGGTCTCTTCGACGACCTCGAAGAGCGCCCTCACTTCTGCTGCGGGGCCGTCGAGCTCGACGATCAACACCGTGTCTACCGCTGGAAAGCCCGGTTGCACGGCAGCTTCCGCCGCACGAATCGCCAGCGCGTCCATCATTTCGACCGCGGCCGGGATGATGCCGGCGCCGATGATGGCCGAAACGGCGCCGCCAGCCGCATCGATGCTGTCGAAAGCGGCCAGCAGGGTCTGGACTGTTTCGGGTCTTCGCAGAATCTTGACGACGATCTTCGTGGCTATCCCGAGCGTGCCCTCCGATCCCACGAACAGCCCGATCAGATCGGGACCCGGCGCATCCGCCATGGGGCTGCCGAGATTCGCCATCGTGCCGTCGGGCAGAACGACCTCCAGCGCCAGCACGTGGTGCACCGTGAAGCCATACTTCAGACAATGAGCGCCGCCCGAATTCTCCGCAACGTTTCCTCCGATCGAGCAGACTTGCTGGCTCGACGGATCCGGCGCGTAGTAGTAGCCATGTGGCGCCACCGTCCGGGTGATCTCGAGATTGGTCACGCCCGGCTCCACGGTCATGCGACGGTTCTTGATGTCTACATTGAGGATGCGATTGAGGCGCGACAATGCGATGACCACGCCCCCTGGCACGGGCAAGGCGCCCCCTGACAACCCGGTTCCGTGGCCGCGAGCGACGAACGGCAGACCCTCCTGCTGGCACAATCGCACGACCTGTTGAACTTGCGCAGCCGAAGAGGGGAGCACGACCAGCGCCGGCGACTCGCGCAGGTGCGTCAGCGCGTCGCACTCGTAGGTGAGGAGCTGCAGCGGCTCGTGGAGCACGGCGTCGGGCCCGCATATTCGCGCGAATTCCTTCAGCAGACGGTGGTCCATTCTTCAGCCCTATCGTATATGCTTTCGGACTCTCTAGCCTCTACTCAGATCAAGAGCTGACCTTATGTGGCAACACAATTACGCGCCGATCGCAGGGAGTCTCAGCCTCTCAGCTCTCGTGGCCGCCATTCCGATTGTCGTGCTCTTCATCATGCTGGGAGCGTTGCGGAAACCGGCCTGGATGGCCGCCGCCTCGGCGCTTGGGTCAGCGTTGCTGGTGGCGCTGCTCGCGTATGGGATGCCGATCAAATTGGCTGCGATCTCAACGGTCTATGGAGCCGCCTACGGCATCTTTCCGATCGCGTGGATTGTGTTCAGCTCGATCATGCTGTATCGCCTGGCCGTCGATACGGGCAAGTTCGAGGTCATCAAGGAATCGGTCGGCTCTCTGACCAGCGATCGTCGTCTCCAGGCGATGTTCATCGCCTTCTCGTTCGGCGCCTTCATCGAAGGCGCTGCGGGGTTTGGGGCGCCGGTGGCGGTATCCGGCGCAATGCTGGCTGGCCTCGGATTCTCGCCCTTCTATGCCGCGGGCATCTGCCTGCTGGCAAACACAGCACCGGTGGCCTTCGGGTCGATTGGGATACCGGTGACGACGCTTGCGAACGTGACCGGACTACCTGTCCTGCCGCTGAGCGCCATGGTCGGGCGGCTGTGCGCGATGATCTCGGTGATCATCCCAGGTTACCTCATCGTCGTGATGGCGGGACCCAAGCGCGCCCTCGAAGTACTGCCGGCCATCCTTGCGTGCGGTCTGTCGTTTGCCGGCATGCAGTTCTACGTGTCCAACTACATGGGTCCCGAGTTGACCGACATTTTGAGCTCGCTCACCTGCATCGTCGTCATGGTGCTCGTGATGAAGCTATGGAAACCGAAGAACATCCTCCGACTCGAGGGCGACAAGGAGGCCACTGTCGACATGAAGCGACACTCCCCTGGAGAGATTTTTGTCGCGTGGGCGCCGTACTTGCTGCTCGTGGTGTTCGTCCTCATCTGGGGCGAGCCGGACGTCAAGGCCGCCATCAACCGATGGACCGATACGCTGCTTCCGGAGTCTCTGCCACAGAGCCCGACGCTCTTGAACGGCATCCTCGTCCCCGGCCTGCACAACATGATTACGCGCATCCCGCCGGTCACTCCACAGCCAGCGCCGTACGCCGCCCCGTACGAGCTGAACTGGCTGAGCGCATCGGGCACCGCCTGCTTCCTTGCGACTATCGCTACGGCGATCGTGCTGCGCGTGAAGCCCAGTCAGTTCGTGAAGACGTACGTCGCCACGTTCAAGCAACTGTTCTTCGCCATGCTCACGATCGCCTTGATGTTGGGACTGGCGTACTTGATGAATTATTCAGGCATGACCTCGACGCTGGGACTCTCCCTGGCTGCGACGGGCGCACTGTTCCCCTTCTTCAGCGCCGTGGTGGGATGGCTTGGTGTGTTCCTGACGGGCAGCGACACGTCCGCGAACGCGCTTTTCGGCAACTTGCAGGTCGTCACCGCCAACGCTCTTGGTCTCAATCCGGTGTTGACCGCTTCGGTGAACTCCGCCGCGGGAGTCATGGGCAAGATGATTTCCGTTCAGAGCATCGCCGTCGCCGTCGCTGCCACCGGCATGTCGCGCGACGATGAGAGCCGCCTGTTCCGGTTCACCATCAAGCACAGCATCCTGCTGATGATCGTCATGGCCATCATCTCGATGTGCTACGCGTACCTCTTTCCATCATGGGTACCGACGGTACCGACAGGCTGAAGAGCAAGGCCGGTTGAGCAGGCGGGCGCGAGGTGCTGGATAGGCAGACTTCTGCCTTTCCTGCGCTCGCGCCTTCAAATTCTCGTATCCGAAACGGCTTTTGTTGGTCGACCAGCTCAAAAATGCACACTACGGCGTTGACTTCGGGTCCGGCGGCTTCCTAAGATTCGGCCGATACAACATTGATATATCCCGATACGCCCGCAGAGACCGCGAAATAGGACGCCGAATCCCCCACGGACAACGTTGTCAGACGAAGGAGAGCGTATGCAACAGTTGAAGAGGATTTTGTTCGTACTCACCTGGCTGGTCATCGTTCCGGCCTCCGCCACTGCCCAGGTCCAAGCAACCATCACAGGCGTGGTGAAGGACGCCTCCGGCGCGGTGCTCCCCGGTGTGACCGTGGAGGCATCGAGCGACGCTCTGATTGAGAAGGTCCGCTCGGCTATCACTGACGGGACGGGCCAGTACCGCATCGTCGATCTGCGACCCGGTATCTACGCAGTGACGTTCACGCTCCCCGGGTTCAGGACCGTCAGGCGCGATGGAATCGAATTGACCGGGTCGTTTGTCGCCTCCGTGAACGCGGACATGAAGGTCGGCCAGGTGACGGAAACGATCACCGTTACAGGCGAGACGCCTATTGTCGACGTCCAGAGCATCCGCCGGCAGACGACGCTCAGCAACGAAGTGCTGACGACCGTTCCGACGGCTCGTTCGTGGGCCTCGATTGCCGTGCTCATTCCAGGGATCACGATTCAGGCCGGAACCAGCGCAGACGTCCAGGTCACACCACAGATGACCGTGTTCGGCGGAGCCGGCGGCCGCACCAACGAAGGGCGCATGCAGGTCGATGGATTGAACACCGGAGCGGCTTTGAACGGCGGTGGGGTGTCGACGTACGTCGCCGACATCGCCAACGCACAGGAAGTCGTGACGACCACCTCCGGCGGGTTGGGCGAAGCGGAGGTTGGGGGACCCAGCCTCAGCATCGTCCCCAAGAGCGGCGGCAACACCGTCAAGGGTGCGATCTATCTGTCGGGCGTGAGCAGCAGAATGGTGGATAGCAACTACACCGACGAGCTCCGGGCTGCCGGGCTGTCCACACCGGGCAAGCTTCTTCAGCAGTGGGACTACACGTTTGGCGTCGGCGGGCCCATCAAGCGGGACAAGCTGTGGTATTACGGCACTTATCGCGACGAAGGCCAGCATCGGTCGATTCCGGGCATTTTTCCGAACCTGAACGCCGGCGACCCGACGAAATTCACCTACCAGCCCGACACGAGCCGTCAGGCCCAGGGCGGGGAGAGCTTTCAGCTCGCCAGTATTCGCCTGACGTATCAGGCGACGCCGCGCAACAAGTTCAATTACCACCAGGATCTTCAGTGGCCGTGCAACGGCGCATCCTTCGCGGGCGACGCGTGCCGCACGCAGCCGGACTCAGGTGATTTCGTCGTCGGGGCGCTCGGGCTCGGCGGCCTCACGGCAACGTCGTCTCCGGAGACCACCGGCTATCTCCGCACGACGGTGACCAACTCGCAATTCACATGGCAATCTCCGGTCACCAACCGCTTGCTGCTGGAGGCGGGTTTGGGTACGTATCGGGCGGCGTGGGGCCCATTTGAGGCCCCGGGCAATCCGACGCGCGGTCTGGCACGGATCACCGAGATCACGGCCATGAACGGCGCCGCCGCAAACTTGACCTACCGCTCCGCAAACTGGGCCGAAAACTGGGACAACCCCAACACCTGGCGCGTAGCAGGGACCTACGTCACCGGTGCGCACAACTTCAAGGTCGGGTACATCGGCGGCTATCTCGTAGAGGATATCGAGAATTACGGCAACGATCTCAACCTGGCCTACACCTTCTCGGGGGGCAGGCCCATCTCACTTACCCAGAGCCTTAGAGTCTTCACCCAGAAGGACCGGGTCAGGTACACGGCGCTCTATGCGCAGGACCAGTGGACGATGGGACAGCTGACGCTGCAGGGCGCGCTGCGCTTCGATCGCGCGTGGAGCTATTCGCCCGAGCAGTCGATTGGTCCCACCAACTTCCTGGCAACGCAGCTCCTGTTCCCCGAAACACGCGGAGTGGACGCGTACAAGGATCTCTCGCCGCGCGGCGGGGCTGCCTACGACGTGTTCGGCAACGGTAAGACGGCTGTCAAGGTGAACTTCGGCAAGTACCTCGAGCCGGCGAGCAATTTGAACGGCAACTATTCGATCTCGAACCCGATTGCCCGCATCGCCACGACAGCCACGCGCACCTGGACCGACGGTGGAATCGCGGGTCAGCCGGGAACGGCAGGCGATTTCACCCCACAGTGCGACCTCACGAACAACGCGGCCAACGGCGAGTGCCTAGGGGTCAACCAAGTGAATTTCGGGACGGGCAACGTCATCACGGCCGCCATCGATCCGGCGCTGCTCAACGGGTGGAGCATCCGGCCGAACGACTGGCAAATCGGCGTGTCGGTTCAGCAGGAGCTGATGCCGCGCGTGTCAGTGGAGATCGGCTACTTCCGGCGGTGGCTCAAGAACTTCTCGACGACCGACAACCTGTTAGTGACTCCCGCAGACTTCACAGAGTTCTCCATCACCGCGCCATTGGATGCCCGGCTTCCGGGCGGCGGCGGATTCGTGGTCGACAACCTCTACAACGTCGTGCAGTCGAAGTTTGGGCAAACCAGTAACAACATCACCGACTCCAAAAACTTCGGCGCCTCGCAGAGTCAGACTTTCAATGGCATGCTGTTCAACGTCACGGTCAGGCCGCGCACCGGCTTGACGTTCCAGGGTGGCGTCAATATGGGCAAGCAGGTCAACGACTACTGCGGGAACCGGGAGCAGCTCCCCGAGCTCTTGATCCCGGCTGGACCGATCCCGGGAACAACCCTTGGGCCGTCGAACCCGTGGTGCCTCCGCGACCCGGGATTCATCACAAAATTCAATGGAATCGGGTCCTACACGATCCCGAAGTGGGACGTTCTGATCGCGGGAACGCTGAGAAGCGATCAAGGCGCGCCGCTCAGGGCGATTTGGAACGCGCCGATTCCGACGGTGACTGCAGCGCTCGGCCGACCGCCGGCGGTGGCTGGCCAATTCGCGATCGACCTAATCGCGCCGGGTGAGGTGTGGGGCGATCGCGTGAATGAGATCGACATTCGCGTGGCGAAAATTCTGCGGTTCGGTCGGTGGCGTACCAACGTCGGGGTCGATGTATTCAACCTGATCAACTCCAACGCCGGGCTGACGTACAACCAGACGCTGGTTCCTGGCGTCGCGGGATGGTTGGCGCCGACGGCGGTCATGACGCCGCGGTTCATGAAGGTCAGCGCGCAGATCGATTTCTAGTAGGTCAGGTAGGTCAGGTAGGTCAGGTAGGTCAGGTAGGTCAGGTAGGTCAGGTAGGTCAGGTAGGTCAGGTAGGTCAGGTAGGTCAGGTAAAGGGCGGGAAGGGCTGGAAGGCCATCAAGGCTTTCGGGCTTTCCCGCCCTTTCGTTTCGCCACCGGACCCTTACGGGGCCTCGCTCCGAGCTAGCCGACCCACTTCCCCCTGACTCGCCTACCCTACCCGACCACCTGCCCTACCCGACTCACCTGCCCTACCCGACCCACCTGACTTACCCGACCCACCTGACTTGTTTTGCCGGAGATTTGCCGCACCTCTTGGGCATTGGTCAGCAGGGGCTGAACTACAATCTGGCCATGGCCTCTGCACCATTCTCGCGAGCCGAACGCGACGACACCTCTCTCCGCCTCGATCGCCGGGAACTGCTGAAGCGCGCGACCGCAGTGGCTGCTGGCGCGGTGGCCACAGGCTTCGGCAGTGCCGAGGCGCAGCAGGACGCAAGTTCGACGATTCGCTTCTTCCCCGGCTTCAAGCCGTTCAAGGTTCAGACCTCGGGAGCCACGATCAACGGCGTTGTTGGCGGCCAGGGCCCTCCGCTGCTCTTGCTGCACGGGGCTCCGCAAAGCCACGTGTCGTGGCGTCTGGTGGCCCCGCAATTCACGGCCACACACACGGTCGTGGTTCCGGACCTGCGCGGGTACGGCGACAGCAGCAAACCGCCGGACGGCGAGAACCACTCCAACTACTCGAAGCGCGCCATGGCGCTCGACCAGGTCGAGGTGATGCGCCATTTCGGATTCGACCGGTTTCCGGTCATCGGCCACGATCGCGGCGGACGGGTCGCGCACCGGTTGGCGCTCGATCACCCCGACAAGGTCACCCGGATTGCCGTGCTGGACATCGTGCCGACGTACTACCTCTACACCCACGTCACGATCGAGTTCGTCCAAGCCTACTTTCACTGGTTCAACTACCTGCGCCCGGCCCCGGGCCCCGAAAACGAGCTGAAGGCCAATGCGGAGGCGCAGAAAGCCCGAGCGACATCCGAAATTCAGCTCGAGTACCTCCGCACGTCGAGCGATCCGGCCAACATCCACGCCATGTGCGAGGACTACCGCGCCGGCGCGTCGATCGATTTGCAGCACGACAAGGCCGACTTGGACAAGAAGATCGCCTGTCCGCTGCTGGCGCTCTGGGGCGAACGCGGAGCCATGGGACGGCTGTACGACGTGCTCGCGATATGGCGAGAGCGTGCGGTCAACGTAACGGGAAAAGGACTCCCGGCGGGACACAACCTGCAGGAGGACGTACCGGATATGGTGGCGGCGGAGATTCGGGGGCTTCTGGGGGCTGGAGGCTAGAATCTGGAGGCTGGAGGCTAGAGGCTGGGGGCTGGAGGCTAGGGGCTGGGGGTAGGATCTCCTGATGATGCCGGCAGGCGTTTTCGGTGTGCTGTTCCTGTTGGCGCTCCTTCAAGAGACGCCTCAGCAAGCAGTGGCGACTGCCTCAGCGCAGCGATTCGTCGGGACGTGGGTCGGACTTCAAAGCTGGGCCATCGAGAATCCTCCACCCGGCGCCCGCCCGGATCAACCGGTCACGGTCACCATCGAACTGGCAGGTGGACGGCTCGTCGGGACGATGACGCCGTTTCTGGGCGGCCAGGAAGGCGCGACGTTCGTGGATTCGAAGATTGTCGGCGACGAGCTTCGAGTATCGGCGGTGATGAGCCGGCCGCGTCCTGCGGCATCTGATCGCAGTTCGGGATCGCCGGCCCAGGCTGCTCCCGACGAGGAACCGCCCGGCGGCCCACCGACAGCTCGGGGTCGACGAGGCGCGCCGCGAAACTGGAAAGACCCAGTGACGATCAGCTTCGTTTTCAGAAACGACGGCACGAGCCTCACTGGCACGGCCGATGTGAAGATGGGCGACGTGCCGTGGCTGAAGTTCAAGTACGACTTGTCCAGGAAGCGATCGCGATACTGATCATTTCAGCTCTCAGCTCTCAGCTTTCAGCTTTCAGCTTCTCCAGCTTCAGAGCTCCAGCTCCAGCCCCAGCCTCCTAGCCCTCCAGCCTCAGTTTCTCAGCCAGCCCTAGCCCCTAGCCTCAGCCCCTAGTCTTCAGAGCCTGCCGACCATCGCCAGCCGCGCCTTGAACTCCGGAGCCGTAGGCCGATAGTACTTGGCGGCCCATTTCGAGTCGGGCACGAGCTTGAAGGTGTCGAGCGAGTGGTGGAGCCACCGCACGTAGAACAGTCGCGCCCGGTAGTGCTCGTACAACCGCATGAACTCGGCCAGGTAGGCGCGCGCCAAGTCGACGTGTCCGACGATCTCGATCAGATTCTCATCGTTGTTGTAGAGCGCATTCGCACTCAGGTTCGCGGATCCCGTGTAGATGATCGGCTGGTCGGTCTCGGCATCGATGATCACGAACTTGTGGTGGATGCGGACGGCGCGGATCGGATCCTCGCCCGGAAAAAACTCTCGCTCGGGGGTGAAGCCAAGTGGAACCGCGTCGCCATTGAAGGCCTCTTTGCCGGCCACGTCACGATGGTCCCGGCTGCGGTGATAGAGGGCGAGCTTCGGCTCGTACGCGCTGGCGTTTTCTCCTGGCTCCTTCGCATTGTCCACCAGCCCGAACATCATCCGCCCGGCATCGGCGGCGTCGAGGCACGCGTTGATGATCTGCATGTCGGTCGGCATGAAGCAGCAGAAGATCACGGAGCTCTCCGCCGCGTGCACCGCCTGCACGATGGCCTCCAGCGAAGCCCTCGACGGTTTTTTCTCTGGCGGGAAAAACACCCGGATGTCGGCATGCGGCACATCGTCGATCGGCTCCGACCAGTGACCCAGCGGGCGGACGTCCGCCATTTTGGGGTCGGTCATGAGCAGCCGCGCACGATCGCGGTAGAGCCCGGCGAGCTTCGGCGATTTGAACGTGTGCAGGACGTTCGCTTGCCGAGTCAGTCCAGCGGTCGTGAAGTTCGCAGAGCCTGTCAACAAGGAGGCGGCGTCATTTCCCTTCGATCGAACCAGAAACTTGTTGTGGCTGATATTGGCTTTGCTTCGAACCTGAAAGTTCTGCTGCGGATGTCCTTTGGCGACGAGCGATGCGATCGCGGAATCGGAGTCGTGATCGTCCGTCGTCCGGTTGTACGCCAGCTTGAGCTGGCCGGTCGGGAACGCCTCGAGGGCTGGCAACGTCCAGAAGTCGTCGTTCAGGTGATAGATCGCGCCCTCGACCGAATCGCTCCCCGGGGTGTCGAGGAACGTCGGAATCGCGCGCTCGATGCCGTTGGCGAGCCATCGGAACGCGTTTTCGATCTGCTGCTTGGTCTCCACCTGTGGAAAGTGGCGTGCGAACGCCTGCGAGCTCATGACGGCGCGATTGAAGTAGCTGCCGATTCCGCCGCTCTCGATGTGCGGAATCGTGATCTGCAGCGTTCCCGCCTTGCTGTCCAGCAGGTCCAGGTGGCCCGGCGTTCCCACGACGGGAACAATTCGATAGGTAAACGACTTACCGCGATCCGAGTCGTCGATCCGCGCATCCCACCACATGAACTTCTGGATGGGAGCGAACAGCGAAGGGACGTCGTGGCCTTCCTCGGCAGGTCCGCTGAACGTCAGTCGGTTTGGCAACCAGCTCTTTTCGAACCGGCCCCAGAATCCAGGCCGGCGTTCGATGGCGAACCCCAGAAAGTTCTGGCGCGTCGCTCCCTCGTCCCAGTCGAAGGCGAGCAGGACGAGCGTTGGCGACAGATAGGCCCGAGCCGTGACGTTCATGCATCCTCCCATTCCGCTGACGCACGATGTCAAAAGCGCGCGGCGCGTCCGACACGTGGGAACTTCGCTACACGGAATAACGGATCGGCGCGCTCATACGAACAACAACTGGACCGCTATACGGCGTATGGCGGAATTCTGTCCTCGTTTTGGATCCGTGATAGGCAAGCGCGATATAGCGGTCCAGGAGCATGCTCTCACGAACCACATCATCGGCGCCGCTATTAATGTGCATCGCGAATTGGGGCCTGGCCTGCTGGAGTCCGCTTACCAGGCCTGCCTGGGTTTCGAGCTCATAGCCCGGGGCATCAACTTCGAACGCCAGAAAGCATTACCACTCGTCTATCGTGGCAGGACTCTCAATTGCGGCTATTGCATCGACTTTCTCGTGGAGGGCCGAGTCGTCGTCGAGGTGAAAATCAGTGGACCGATTGGAATCAGTCCACACCGCTCAGGTGATTTCGTACTTGCGACTGTCCGGCTGCCAGGTCGGACTGCTGCTCAACTTCAATGTAAAGTGGCTGACCGATCAGGGATTAAAGCGGATCGTGAACGGCTTTCCTGGATAGCGTGTGCTCGGTGCACTCCGCGGGCTCTGCGGTCGTAGTCGCGAACTCGGCCTGCGCCGTAAGCGCAGGGTCCCCGCGAGCGACTGAGCCGGGGTGTGGGGCGGCCACCACTCAAAATAGGCGCGCACAGCGCGCCTGCGAGGGAGCGGCGCGGGGCGAAGGGGGCCCCGCAAGCGACCGAGCCGGGTGTGGGGCGGAGCCCCACGTAATTACGACGGGCTGCCACCTTTGGTCGCGTCGCGACGACGCTCCAGCTCCTGGGTGATCCGGCTCAGCACCTGCAGCTCCTCCGCCGAGACTTTTCCAAAGCCGAGGATTCCGCCTGAAGCCGATGCGATGGCGCTGGAGTACGACAGCAGATTTCGACGGCCTGCTTCACCTTCTTCGGGCGGCACGGCCTGCAGCATCGCTGCGACCGCTCTGAGTGTCTTTTCGAAAAAATCGTCGGATGGCCGCTTTTCCAGCCATTTGGCGAGCTCTCGATCGGCCTCCGAGCCTTCGGGAACTCCCCTCGCCCGTGCCGCTTCGATGATCAGGGAACGCTCGCGTTCCGAAACGCCGCCTTCGGCCCAGGCCATCTGAACCAACGGAAGGAGATGCAGGAGCATGACCGTTTCCGGGGTGTAGCCCAGTTCCTGGAGATCCTTCAGGATTTCCTCGTCGGCGACGCCCGTGCGCTCGGCCAGGCGCTGTCGGCCCGCCGTTTCCTGCGCCCGTTGCTGAAGCTTTTCGATGAGCTCCCGCTCGCGCTTCTGGAAATACTCCTCTTCGAGTGCCTTTCGTCGGGTCCCGAACGCATCCTGATCTGTCACGGCAACATCCTTTCTTCGAATGCCAGTTTAGTCCACCTCCAACATCGCGTCCGCAGATGCTGCCTGAACGTGCGGTAGATCGTCGCCACCGAGAACAGCTCGATGTTAGGATGAATTCGTTGAGGTGGCGCGCTCAGGCCGCCGCCACAGACTCTCCCGCTGTGCGGCCCTTCCGTGTGAGGTCTAAGACAATGATTGGTAAGCGAGACGTTCTGATGGCGTTGGTCGTGTTCACCGGACTCACGGCAGCGATGGAGGGCCAAAACGCATCTGCGGATTGGCCGAACTGGCGTGGTCCAAACAGGGACGGCGCCGCCGCGTCGTTCGTGGAGCCGAAAGTCTGGCCGGCGCAATTGAATCGAAAATGGATGGTCGAGGTGGGGCTCGGCTACGCTGCACCGCTCGTGGTCGGCAACAGGGTCTACATGTTCTCGCGGAAGGGCGAGAGCGAAACCATGTCGGCGCTCGAAGCCGAGTCGGGACGCGTGCTGTGGCAGAAGGGCTACCCAGCCCCGTTCACGATGAACCCAGCGGCCGCACCCCACGGCGCCGGACCGAAGTCAACACCCGCGTTCGCGAATGGCAAGTTGTACTCGATCGGCATGACCGGGATTGTCACGGCCCTTGACGCAGCCGACGGTCGGCAGCTCTGGCAGAAGCCAGCCTCTCCCGTTGCAACGCTCTACACCACTCACTCATTTTCGCCACTCGTCGACCGAGGCCTCGTGTTCTTTCACGTCGGCGGCCACAAAAAAGGGGCGTTGACCGCTTTCAACGCAGACACCGGAGAGGTCAAATGGCAATGGGATGGCGACGGTCCCGCCTACGCCTCGCCGATCATTGCTGAAATCGACGGCACACGGCAGCTCATCACCTTTACTCAAGACAACTTGATTTCCGTGGCCGCCTCGACCGGCGAGCTGTTGTGGAGACGGCCCTATACCGTGCCCTACACGCAGAACAACATCACACCGATCTTCACCAACCAAACCCTGATCATCTCCGGATTGGAGCAGCCGGTCGTGGCATTGCGCATCGTCAAGCGCAATGGCCGGTGGGACACGGAGAATGTCTGGGAAAACAAGGACGTGTCGCTCTCCATGAGCAACGCGGTCGTGGCAGGAGATGCCTTGTTCGGCATGTCGTCGCGAAACAGCGGTCAGTTTTTCGCGCTGGATATCAAGACGGGAAAAACCCTCTGGACTGGCCCACCGCGACAAGGCGAGAACGCGGCCATCATTCGAGGCGGCAACGTATTGTTTCTGTTGAAGGACGACGCCGAGTTGATCGTCGCCCGAGCGAACCCGATGCGCTTCGAGCCACTGAAAACCTACACGGTCGCGGACAGCGCCACGTGGGCCCAGCCCACTGTCTCGGGCGATCGCCTGCTCGTCAAGGATGTGTCGCGGCTCACAATGTGGGGCGTGAACTGACACTAGCGCTTGACTGCCCGGATCAGCGAGTAATAGGCGTACGTCGCGGTGACGTGAACATCGACGAACCCCGCGCGCAGCAGAACAGTTCGCAGCTGTGCGTGTGTGAACTGGCGCCCGCGCGTAGCGACCAGCATCAGCATGGCAAAAGCCGTCGCCGTCCGTGGCGCGGTGCCCGTGTCGTCGAGCAACATCTCGTGGACGTAGATGCGACCGCCGCTCGGTAGAGCGGCGTGGGCCTTGGTGGCGAGCTCGGTGCAGGTCTCCATACTCCAGTCGTGAAACACGTTCGAGAAGAAGATTGCGTCAAACCCGCGCGGCCATTCTCCTCTGAACATGTCGACGGCCAGCGTTTCGACACGCTCTTCTGCGCCAGCGGCCGCGATGTACTCGCGCGCCACCTGGCACATGGCCGGAAGGTCCATCACCGTGCAACGCAGGTCGCTGCGCTGCTGCGCGAGAGCGATAGCGAAGCAACCGGAGCCGCCGCCGACATCGAGAAGCCGCGTCACGCCTTCGAAGTCGCCGTGCCGCGCGACGCCGGTGGCAGCTGGCAGCGAGTGGCTTTGCATGAAACGGGCGACGTCACGAGCTTGCTCGAGTTCGAGCTGTCCGCTCTCCCAGGCTTCGACCGGCGGCGAGGCGCTGGACTGTCCGACCGGACGTGCCGCCTTGCCCGTGACGGCGTCCCGGATGGTCGCGTGCAGCGGGTTCGTCACGCGCTGCCGCGTGAACACGCCTCCCCAGTAGAAAGGGCTGCCGTGCAGAAGGAAGTTTCGCGCTGGATTGCTGATGCCAAAGCAGCCTTCGTGCAGCACCAGAAAACCGAGCGAGGCGAGCATCGCCAGCAGGATCTCCAGCCCTCGGGCGTCGAGGCCGAGGCGCCGGGCCAGATCGCCCGGTGTCGACGGACGCTCCGACAGAGCATCGAACAGCGCGAGCTCATCGGCGACCGTCACTGCCGGCAGCCACCACATCGACAGCCATACGTCCCAGACGAGGCGGTCGTCAGTCGTTGGAATCTCGAGCTTCATCATTTGCTTGCGGATTATCTCCGGTCGGCCAGCCAATCGCGCAGCGGTAAGGGGTCCGGTCTTTTCGACCAATGCCGTGCGGAAATTCGTGAGTGACCGTTCGGCTGTCAGCTGAGCAACTCGACCCGCGGCGGGAAGCATCTCGGGCCGTCGCGCCGGTTCCGTCAGCCCGAAAAACGGCGTTGCGCTCGCCGCCCTTTCGCTGGCGCGGCCGTCCTGCTGATTCGCGAAATCGCTCCAATCAACGAGTACCCGCTTGCGGCAACGCCTCGGTCCGTGTGACCTTGCGGCAGACGGCCGCGCAGGCCTCGGCTTCACGCCGTTTTTCCGGCACCTGTGGCGGGCTGACTCCAACGGCGCGCGGCCCGAGACGCTTCCCGCCACGGCTCCGAGCCGTCGCTGGCGGGTGGGGAACCGTAGACGCGGAGGGCCGTCGGCTGGCGCAAGGGCCGTGAAGTCGACCCGTCATGCTTCAGGAAAACCCGCGCGCAGTGAGTTCCGTCGCGGCGGTCTCTCACGATGTCACCCGAGGGCCCCAAGAATCCCGGACGGGGCTAGACGCTTTCTAAGGATGACATCGTAAGGATTGAAGCAAGTTTGTCACGCAGCAAGGGCGGCCTCCTCGTGGATTTTGCAGATCTGGGCGTCAAGGGCGTCAAGTGCGGCCCGAAGCGGGCGTGGCAGCCGGTCGTCAGTCGGCGACAGGGCCGCCCACTCAGGCCTCAAAATGCGCAGATAGAGCTTCGCGTAGAAGAAGGCGACCTTGAGGCCGTAACTGGTGGCGGTGTAGCGGTGAGTCGCGGGGATGCGATGGATCAAGCCTTTGAGCCGGAGGCGACGCAGGTCGTAGGTCATCTGGGCTGCTGAGTACGGGCGACCGAGGAGCGCTTCGACGAGCGGGCGAAGGTCGCGGTTCCGGAAGCCACGTGGCAGATGGGCAAACCCCGTGATGGCTTGGAAGAGCGCCATCACCCGCGGGTCGCCGAAGCGCAGGGCGGAGACGCGCTGGCCTCGTTCGACGGTGGGCTGTTGCAGCCGATCGAGTGCGTCCTGCGTCAGCACGCACTGATGACTGACGCGTTCGACCTCGAGGAGCTTGCGATTGACTTGGTTTCCCAGGTCGCGCAGATGCGAGAGGTTCGGCACGGCTTTGTTGACGTAAAAATCGTTCGGGTTGTTGATGGTCGTCTCGGTGCGTAAGGCGCGCTGTTCCTTGAAGTACTGCTTGAGTGCGACGACTTGTACTCGATGTGCAGACTCGGCTCGACGCCATCGGTGATCACCCGCGTGCGATAGCCCCACGCGGGTGCCGGCGTCGTCCGGGTGATCCGATGGGGAAACAACAGGCCGACGCGGTCGGGGCGTCCGAGATCCAGATTCTCGCGAATCACGGCTTCGAAGAAATGGCGGCCCTGGACGGGGCGCTCGAAGACCTGCGTCAAACTGACTTCGACTTGTTGGAGGGCGAGCCGATGCGTGTAGCCGGCGGCTCGGTCGGCCGCGGTCAGGGGCGAGGGCAATCGCGTCGCCCAGCGATCGAAAAACGCTTGCACCTCCGCTGGGCCCAGCTGATCGCAGATCGTCTGCAGGCGCGCCGGGTCAGCACACGCGAGAAACCCATTGTCGAGACTGTCAAACGGGACCTGCGCGCGCCGCAGTTGTTGCTTCACCCACTCGTGGCCGTTGAGACAGAGCTTGATCGGGTAGGGGACGTAGGTGCCGACCTTCAGGAAGGCCGGGCCCCACTCCGGGTCCTGGACGTAGAAGTAGTAATGATTGACGGCGACGGATTGCCGCGAGAAGTCGAAGATGACGCCGCCCTGAGGCCCGGACCGCTTGTGCGCCTTGAACGCCCGCATCTTTTCTTGCGCCACGCCGACCACGACCACCCCGTCGTCCATCGGCCGGCGTGTCCGATACGCGGCGACCACGTCGTCTTTTCGCTGACCGCGCTCGAACGTGATCAGCGGGACGTCGTGCGTCGACGCGTACCGTTTAATCGCGGTGACGAAACGATCGAGCATGGGCGCAAACAGCGCCGGCGACGGGATCGGATGGCCCAAGTGATCGCGGAGGAAATAGCACAGCCCGCCCGACGTCTGGAGCTTCGGCAGGTAGGCGTGGAGGTACAGACGGTCCAGACAGCGAATGGACAGGGTCACGTGGTCACGAATAAGCTCGTGGACGTTGGGCATCGGCGGCTCCTTTGGCGAGGAAATCGCCCGATGCTACTCCACACGGAGTACGCCGGCGCTCGTCGTCGGCGCCAACGCTTTATTCCCAGTGAAGCTGCGCCTCAAACCGGCACCCGCGCTCTTCACTCGACGGTTTGAGGCGCAGCTTCACTGGTTGATCTGAGCGATGCCGCAAGTTGGTAGGACCGCCCGCGCAGCGTTAGAGAGTGCGAACGGAGCGCGGGTTTTCCGGGTCGACGATGACGGCCCGTCGCGACAGCTGACGGCCTTCCGCCTCGTCGGAGGCGCCGGCCCGTCCCCTCGGACGCCGGCGTGGAGTGAAGCGTCTCGGGAGGGACGGACGGCGATGCGCGTTGGCCGCTCACCTGGAGGAAGCGGTAGAATCCGAAGTGAGAAGTGATGTCACGCTTCACCCGCCTCAGGCGCTCGAAGCCCAGTTCGGTCCCTTCGTGGTTGGCCTCGGCTCTTCTGTTCGCTGCTCTGTTCGGCTCGGTCGCGTTCGCCGCACAGCGTGGCAAGGCGCCGTCCGAGCCGGACCTGCCGCCGGTCTCGATGACCTGTCCGATGCATCCCGACGTCGTCGAGGCGAAACCGGGCACATGTCCGATTTGCAAGATGAACCTCACGCCGGTGCGGTTGGAAGCGATCTGGACCTGCCCCGTTCACGCGGTGATTTCCGAATCTCAACCGGGCGCGTGCCGGATTTGTCGTCGAGAGTTGATTCAGATGACGGTGGCGCTGACGTGGACGTGCGCCGACCGCTCGGACATCAACGAGATCAACCGCGGTACGTGTCCCGACGGTAAACCGATGATCGCGAAGCGGACGCTTCGCCCGCACGGGAATCACAACCCGCAGCACGGCGGTCAGTTCTTCATGGCACCGGACAACTTTCATCATCTGGAGGGTGCGCATCCGAGCGCGCGCGTGTTTCGACTCTACTTGTACGACGACTACGCGCGGCCGCTCTCGCGCGACCGGATCAAGCAGGTCAAAGGACGTGTCGTGACGAAGGAAGACTTCGACCCGGCGACCCGGACGACGAAGGAGCTGGCAGTGTTCCGGCTCGCGCCTGCCCGCAGCGGCCCGTACCTGGAGGCACGAATCGATCCTGCCGCCTTGCCGGCGCAAATGACCGCGAAGGTCCAGCTCAAGAGCGATGCTCCCGAGTACCGATTCGACTTCACGTTCCCCGCATTCTCCAAAGATCCGCTGCCTGCTGCGACCGTTGTCTCGAAAACCCCGGCACCGGAAAAAGGCGCCGGTGAACGAACGACACGCGTGGAGCCCGCAGCGACACCCGTAACCGCGGCGCCTTCCGTGGACAGCTCCCAGCCGCCCGAGCAGACTCCGGGACCGGTTCAAACACCGATTCCAGATACAGTCGAAGAAATCCTCGCCCAGCTGCAAACCCGCAGCGAGAAGATTGGCGAGCTGGTTGGACGGGGCGATTTCGGAGCAGTGTGGGTGCCCGCGTTCGAGGCAAAGGACCTGGCGGTTGGCCTGGAGCCGCATGTCACAGCACTTTCCGCGATCAAGCGCAACGAGGCCGAGCCGGCCATTGCACGGCTGGTTCGAACCGCGTGGCTGCTGGATGCGTACGGTGACCTCGGCAACAGACAGCCGATCGCCGAAGCATATTCGATGTTCACGTCCGCACTGACGGACGTTGTCTCGGCCTTCGCCGCCCGATAGCTGCATATGAACGCGCGCAAGTGGCACGTTCCGGCAGTCGTCGCCATCGTTTTCGTCGCGCTGCTTCTGGCTGGGCGTCCGGGCCAGGCGCACAAGCCGATCACGTCACCATTCACCTACAACGAGGACGTGTTTCCCATCGTGCGCGAGCGATGCGGACAGTGCCACCTCCCCGGCGGCATCGCTCCCATGTCGCTGATGACCTACAAGGATGCCTATCCTTGGGGAGAATCGATCCGCACCGAGCTCATCGCCGGGCACATGCCTCCGTGGAGCGTCGACGCCGGACTCGGCAACCTCAGAAACCCGCGGACGCTGACCGCGCGGGAGCTGAACGTACTCCTGACGTGGGCAAGTGGCGGGAATCCAGTCGGGAACGCGGATCACACGCCAGCACCCGTCGCGCTGTCGCGAGACTGGCGCCTCGGGATGCCGGATCTCGTCCTGCCGCTGCCATCCGACTTCACGCTGCCGCCTGGAACGACTGAGACAACTGCGGAATTCACGCTGCCGACCGCAACCAAAGAAGCCAAATGGGTGCGAGCGGTCGATCTGCTTCCAGGGAATCCTGCAGTCGTTCGAAGCGCGACCGTCGCCATCAAGTCGAGTAAAGCAGCGAACGACGCGGCCGATGGGCTCGCACCCGAAACCGTCCTTGCGGTCTGGGTTCCCGGCGAGGAGCCTGTCCCACTCCGCGATGGCGCGGCGTTTCGCCTCCCGGCCGGCGCCGATCTGATGCTTCGAGTTCGCTACAAGAAGACATGGGAGTACGAACGCGTCGAGATGTCCGACCGAAGCACTGTTGGTGTCTACTTCGCGTCGCCTCCGGCCTCTGAGGTTCGAGCGCTGACACTTCAGGCGGGAACTGACGCCGCCAAAGGGGACGCTTCACGCTTCACGATCGATCACATCGTCGGCAACGATGTAAAAGCCCTCGCCCTTTACCCCGAATCCGGCGCTCGCCCACACCACGGTACAGGTGTCTGCGACACGTCCCGACGGCTCGCGGATCGAGATGATTCGCTTCCGCCCGCAACCGGATTGGGTCCGCCGCTACTGGTTCGAAGAGCCGGTGGTCCTGCCGCGCGGTTCGCGAATCCAGGTCGACGCCACGCTCGGCACCCCGTTGCTCCCGCCGGGATCGGTGCCGTCCGCGTCCAAGCCGTTGGACCGGGAGTCGGTCAAGCTCACGCTCGACGTCGTCTCACAATGACTTCCTTGAATTTGAGGATTTGAGAATCTGAGGATTTGAGGATTTGAGGATTGGGAAGTCCGAAGCCTGTAGCCTGTAGCCTGTAGCCTGTAGCCTGACTTGTCGACAAGCCCGCGGTTGTGGTCCGACACACTTCTCGCGCCCGTCGGCCAAGCGCTGCCTTCGACGAGCTCCGGCGGAAAGTACCGGCAGGAAACTGAAATGTCGACAGATTGCAGGCCTAAAGGCTGTTGAAAAAGTGACACCGAAATCGATATTTCTCGTCGGCCCGCGACCGTCGCCTGCGCCGCCGTGTCGCGCGGCGCGACGTTGGGCCTCGCGGCGTCGAACGTCACGTGGCATACACAGATTCGAATCCGGATCAGGTTGTACGCCGCGGCCGCCAGGCGGAAAGTCCAGTCGACCTTGGCGCGGCCGCGGTGCCGCAGCTTGCGCAGCAGTGCGATGGTCTTCAGCCAGCCAAAGGCTTCTTCCACCTGTTTGCGGATGCGCTGACTGATCGCATAGCCGGGATGCCGCGTCGTCCGTGCGTCGATCGCACTACGGCGCTGCGCCGTGTTCTGGGCCACGTGCGGCGTCACCGTCATCTCGCGCAACGCGCGGATGAAGTCGGTCGAGTCGTATCCCTTATCGCCACCCAGCGTCACGCGGCCGGTGGGCAAGCCCGCCGCCATGGCGAGCGCCGCATCGCGTTCACCGAACCCATCCGCGACCGTCACCCGCGTATCGGTGATCAGGCCCGACCGGTTTTCCATCAGCACGTGGCCGAGATACGCGAGCTGCGCAGGCCGGCCGACGCCCTTTTTATAGAGCCGCGCCTCAGGGTCGGTCGTCGACTGGTGCGTCTCATTGGTCCGCCGTTGCCCCCGGAAATTCACGGTCGGATTGCCGGGATCGTCAGGCGGACCGGCGGCGCCGTCCTTCGGCTGGAAGGTCTTGTGACTCGCCCAGGCTTCGAGCAACGTGCCGTCGACCGTGAAGTGCTCGTCCGACAGCAAGCGCTGCGCGCGCGCCTCGGTCAGCACCGCGTCGAAGAACCCCGTGGCCACGTCGCCCTTGAGCAACCGGTCACGGTTTTTCGAAAACGTCGAGTGATCCCAAATAGGTTCGTCCATGCCCAGGCCAATGAACCAGCGAAACAACAAGTTGTAATCGAGCTGCTCGATCAGCAAGCGCTCGCTCCGGATGCTGTACAGGTATTGCAGCAACAAGGCCCGCAGCAATTGCTCTGGCGGAATCGATGGCCGCCCCATCTCCGAGTACATTGCCTCGAACTGCGTCGACAAACGGGCCAGCGCGGCATCCGTCATCCTTCGAATCGGTCGCAGCGGATGATCGGCGGGCACACGATGCTCCGGCGAGACGTAGCTAAACAGGAAATCCGACCGATCATCAGATCCACGCATGGTGCGGCGGCCCTCCGTTTGAGTTCCGCGCAGTGTAGTACGACTCCGGATGACTTATTCATTTTTTCAACAGCCTGCTAAAGGCCTGCGCTACATTCTCAAATTCTCAAATCTAAAGGCCTGCGCTACATCCTCAAATTCTCAAATCCTTAGATTTCTCAAATCCTCAAATTCATCTTCGAGAGATCTCTCCCGTCGTAAAGAGCTTGTTCGGCGCAATCTGGATCGGCTGCGTGTCGGTGGCATTCTTCTCGTTGATCTCGGTCCAGGTCATGTAGACCGAGTGCATTTCCTCCCACACCTGCTGCCCCCACGCGACCGGCGACTTGGGATCCGGATTCACCGGATTGGCGGGTGAGTTGTCGTAGCTGGCGATGTATTCGAGCGAGTGCTCCCTTCGGCACCCGTGCGGGCTCCGACAGGATGTAGTAGTTCTGCCATCCATCGTCCCACGAAGGGAACGTGGAGCAACACCTTCCTCGGTCCATCGGGATAGATCAACGAAGCGGTACCGGTTCGCGCACGCAAGTGCATGTGCGGCCGCAGCGCATGAACCCGCGAGTCGACCGGAAATTGGAAGGCCGCGATGACTTCGTGGTTTTGCGTCATCGGCGGAATGATCAGCGTGTTGTTTTGGACGATCGTCGTCCGCACCTGAGTGTGCACCGGCTTCGTCGCGAACTTGAATCCAACCTTTGTCTGATCCGTCTGCTCTTTCCCAGTGGCGTTGTAGTGCATGTTGAAGACGATTCGGGTGCCTTTGCGAATGAGCTTGCCGTAGCCATCCCGCCAGACGATGGCGTCGAGGCCGGGCGAATAGAGATGAAGGCTCTCGGCCGGGCCAGACGCGTCGGGGCCGAGCTGGGCGCCGGCGACAGCGTGATGAACGACGGCGCGATTGCCCGGCCGGACTTCGATCGCCTGCACCCAGGTATCCTCTGCAAACACGTAATCGTTCGACGCGTGGTTTGCCCAGGGAATCGTGCCGGTCGCAGGGACCGTGAACGGCTCCCTCATTGTCAGCACCAGGTCCGGCGTGCCAATCTGCCAGCCTTCGGTGAACTGCGGCGGTACAGGCAGGTCGGCCGGATTGCCTTCCTTCGCCCCGCCGTCAACCCACGCGACGAGCGTTTGAATGTCGCGCTCGCTCAGCACACGAGCGTTCTGAAAGTTGCCGTAGTGCGTGTCGGCCTTCCAAGGCGGCATGTGACGATTGAGCACCTGCTGCTTGATCGCCCGCGCCCAGGGACGCGCGTCTTTGTAGGTGAGCATCGAGAAGGGCGCGACCTCCCCGGGACGATGGCAGTACGCGCAGCTTTCGTAGACGATGGGCGCGACGTCCTTCGAAAACGTCACTTCGCGTTGGTCGGATTTCTGCCCGGCAAGCTCGAGCGGAGCAAGGAGCGCCGCGCTGATGACTCCGCCGCACGTCAGCGTTCGCCACATAGTGCCTCCCGAATGGGCTTCAGGCTTCAGCCGTCAGGCCTCAGGCCTTAGCGTCAGTCTACAGACTCGAGCGCGTTTTCGCTTTACCTTTCTCACCCCTCCCAGCTAGCCTGTAACAATCCGATAGTCGAGGATTTCCCCGTGAACCTTCTTCTCCTCTCGATGCCCGATTCGTTCGAGCATATGCCGTCGGTCGCGATCCGCATGCCCAACGGCGCACTGGCTTCGCTGGCTGGTAACGTCGATCCGCACCATTCGGTCTCAATCGCGGATCTGATTCTCGTCCAGTCCCGTGTGAAGGAAACGATTCAAGCGCTGGTGCGCGACCTGCGCCCGGATGTCGTCGGCATGTCGGTGATGACCTTTCAGCGCGCCACGGCATTGAAGATCGCACGGTTGATTCGTTCGCTCCGCCCCGCGACCCAGGTCGTCGTCGGAGGCTACGATCCGAGCCTGGCTCCTCACGCCTATGAAGCGTGCGACGACGTGCAATTCATCGTCCGCGGCGAAGGCGAACAGACGTTGTGCCAGCTGTTACGAGCGCTGGAATCGAATTCCGGCTTCCAGACCATTGGCGGTTTGTCCTACCGCACGCCGCAAGGCTGGATCGCGAACGCCGATCGACCAATCGCCCGGCTCGCATCACATCCTCCGCGCCTGCCCAATCGTGGCGCCCGCGTGCTCCGCGGTTACACCCTCATCGGCCGACCGGTGGACGTCGTCGAAACGTCGAGGGGCTGCACTTACGACTGTTCGTTCTGTTCGATCATCGAAATGCGCGGACGCAATTTCCATACGTTTCCGATCGAGCGAGTCCTGGCCGACATCGCCGACGCCCGACGAAACGGCGCACGAGCCGTTTTTCTCGTGGACGACAACATCACCCTGGACGTTCACCGGTTCGAGTCGCTGTGCCATGCGATTATCGACAGCGGCCTGAACGACGTCGAATACTTCGTTCAAGCGATGACATCGCCGCTTGCGCAGCACGGAGCGACTCTCGTTCCGCTGATGAAGCGGGCGCATTTCCGGTACGTGTTCCTGGGAATCGAGAACATCCTCGAGGACGACCTGGCGTTTCTCAAGGCCAGCGCCAAGAATGCGCGCCGCGACCACGGCCGCACGGTTGGCAACGCCAGCATCGAGGCGATCGACAACTTGCATCGTCACGGCCTGTACGTCGTCGGCGGCCTGATCGTCGGCAACCCGGACGACACGCGCGAATCCATCGACGCCAATCTCGCGTTTGCGCGGCGATATGTCGACTGGCCCTACATCCAGCATCCCACGCCGTATCCAGGCACGCCGATGACTCGAGATTTCCGCGATCGCGGCCTCATCGTCGACGAAGACGTGACCCACTACGACGGGACGACCGCCGTCGTGCGAACGGACCACGTGCCGGCGTCAGAAGTCGAGTTCCTGCGATGGCGGGCGGAACGCTGGATGAAGATGCGACACATGCCGGCGGCATTTCTGCACAGTCCCGGCTTTGTCCTTCGGCACTCGCGCGAAATGCTGCGGCATACGTTCACGGGAACGACGCTGCGCTCGCTTCTGGGCTTGGAAGACGAGCACAGGGCATTCGATCGCTTCCGCGAGGATCGTCGGAACCGCCGAGAGCAGCTGATACCGAGTGAGGCCAGCGCCGTCGCGAGTTGATCGGTCTACGCAGGGTTTCTTGACCCTGCGGGCGGCCGAGACAGTGCCCGCGCCGGTCATACATCCGTTTCAAGAGCTGGACGATCCCAGGGACCTGAGAAGCGCCCGTGCCTTCTGCTTGAAGTCCTGATTCTCGGGCTCCCACTCCGGATCGAACGGGGCCTCCAGGATGCGCTGCAGTTCCTCCCGGGCCTCTGCCTTGCGTCCCTGGTCGATCATGAGCTCCGCCAGAAAGAAGTGAGACGAAGTACTGTTGGGGTTGTACGTCAGCGACTTGCGTAAGTGCTCTTCGGCCAGCTTCTTGTTGCCGCCAAGCCAGCCAGGCACCTTGAAGTACCAACGGCCGAGCGCCCGGTCGGCCGACCCCTGCATGAACGGCGCGTCGAGACGAAGGACGGTTTCCAGCGCCTCCTTGATCGGCTTGCGGTACTTGAGGCCAACGCGACGGCCGTAGGACTCTCCAAGCGCCCCCATGTTTGCCGCCATCCAGAAATGCCCTTCCGGCCGGTTCGGCTCGAGCATGGCAGCCGCGCTTCCTGCTTCCACACCGTTTTCCAGAAACATCCGGCGTTCACTCTCGGGCGCGTGCGTGCCGAGCCAGTAATCGGCCCGCGCCAGCTTCCAGGCCGCCTCGAAGTTCTTGCTGTTCTGCCGAAAAGACGCTTCCCACAACCGAGCGGCTCGGCGTGCACTGACGAGGTCCGTTCGATTGGCGTAGAGCCGATCGGGGTCCCCGGCGTCCGCGGACTGAGCTGAGGCGGGGAGCGACGAGCACAGCAGGACCAGGCAGAGGCTCGCTGAGTGTCGCGCGACACGCGCTAGCTGGCGCACAGTAGCAATGTACAACCTACAATTCCCAATTGACAAAGTACAAGGATCTCGAACGGCGGCCTTGCAAATTCCAAATTGTGAATTGTAAATTCACGGAGTAGGAATGCTCGCCAACACTGCATTCAGGCGTTTGTGCCAGGCCAGGGACATGCTGCGCGAGACGGGTGACCGTCCGCTCCCAATCGAGAAGGTGGCCAGGGAGGCGGCCATGTCGCCGTTCCATTTCATCCGTCGTTTTCAGTCGGTGTTCGGCGAGACGCCGCATCAGTTTCGGATCCGGTGCCGGCTGGACCGCGCGAAGTATCTGCTGGCCGTCAGCGACTATTCCGTGACGGACGTCTGTATGGAAGTTGGCTTCACCAGCCTGGGGACATTCAGCGACCTGTTTTCGCGTCGCGTCGGGACTGCACCGTCAGCCTACCGTCGACAGGTCCGTTCGCTCATGCCCGTTCCGGGAGTTCTACCGCGACAGCTGACTCCCGGCTGTCTCACGGTGATGGCGGCCGCTTTCGCAATTTCCGAGAAGCAAAATCCGGTGCTTCTGTCACACTCGGAGTCCGCCTCGTAGCGAGCCCTGGCGAAGGGCAAGACGGCCTGCGAGACACCAAATTCGACACAGGAGGCACCGGGATCCATGAAGATCAAACTCACGAGCATCATGGTCGACAACCAGCTCAAGGCATTAAAGTTCTACACGGAGGTGCTCGGCTTCATCAAGAAGCAGGACATTCCCGTCGGCGAGTACCGATGGTTGACCGTCGTGTCGCCGGGCGGTCGCGAGGACCTCGAACTGGCTCTCGAGCCGAACGCCAATCCGGCCGGTAAGGAGTTCCAGGAAGCGATGTTCAAGCAAGGCATCCCGATCGCCGCGTTCGAGGTCGACGATGCGATGCAGGAGTTCAAGAGACTGAAAAGCCTGGGGGTGGCATTTACGCAGGAACCTGTTCAAACGGGTCCGGTAACCATCGCGGTCTGTGCCGACACCTGCGGCAACCTCATCCAGCTCTATCAGCCGCCGCGGCTTGTCCAGTAAATCGATCTGCCGATCCGGGTCTACCTGGGCGACTTTGGTGAGGAACTGCCCACAACCTCCGCGTCCTCACCGTTGACCGCTTCGGGCGAACCCGACCGGTATAATCGGCCCGTTGAACGGGCGAGATGAGCCGGCATCGTAGAGGACTGCGAATCGGACGTCGTCAGGTCCTCAAAGAAGGCCTTGGATGGGGAGCGGGATTGAGCCTCGCACCCACATTGGCCTGGGGACAGGTCGATCCCTCGTCGATACGACCCAAGGAGGGAGACCTGTTCGTCAGCGTCGATGATGCGAGCCTGACGCCGCTGACCCCTGACGACATTGCCGCCGGATCCAAACAGACCATGGCCTGGGCGATGGATCCGACCGACCGCACGGTGCGCAGCGGCTCGCGCCTCAATCGCGTGCTCCTGCTGCGAATCGACACCGAGAAACTGAGTCCCGAAACCAGCACGCGTGCGGCAGATGGGGTCGTCGCGTACACGGCGATCTGCACGCATACCGGTTGCGAAGTCACCGACTGGCTTGCCGACGAGCAACTTCTCTTCTGTCCGTGCCATCTGTCCAAGTTCGATCCGAGAGACGGCGCCCGCGTCGTCGAGGGACCGGCACCGCGGACCTTGCCTGCGCTGCCGCTCACGATCGTTGCCGGGAAGCTCGCGGTTGCGAAGCCGTTCACGTCGCGGGTAGGGTTTGAGACGGCCTAATCAGGGTTCCAGGGTTCCAGGGTTCCAGGGTTCAGGGTTCAATGTTCAAGGTTCAAGGTTCAAGGTTCAACCGTTATGACAACTCGCTATAGGGCAGGACTGGCGTCGGTGATCGTTTTGTTCACGGTTTCCGGGTCGGCGCAACCGCAACAACCACCGCCACCGGTAGTTCCACCAATGCTGCAGCGCTATGCGCCCGTGACGGCCGAGCGCCTGAAGAAACCGGACGATGGCGATTGGTTGATGGTGCGGCGGACGTACGACGGATGGGGATATAGCCCGCTGGAGCAGATCACTCGTAACAATGTTACGAAGTTACAGCCAGCGTGGATCTTCTCGACCGGTGTCACAAGCGGCCATCAGGCAGCGCCGATCGTCAACAACGGCGTCATGTTCGTGGCGACACCCAACAATCAGGTGATCGCGCTGAACGCCAGGACGGGCGACGTCCTCTGGCGCTATCGACGTCCGCTCCCGGAGGACGTGATTCTGCTCCACGCTACCAGCCGTGGTGTCGCACTACACGGCGACAAGGTGCTTTTCGCCGCGGGCGAGGCGGTGCTCGTGGCGCTGGATGCCAAAACCGGCAAGGAGATCTGGACCACGAAGGTGGCCGAAAACAAGAACGGCTACTACATGTCGCTGTCGCCGCTCGTGGTCGACGACAAAGTGATTGTCGGCACGTCAGGCGGCGAGTTCGGGGTTCGCGGCTTCCTTGCAGCCTACGAAGTAGCGACCGGCAAGGAGCTGTGGCGGACCTACACCGTGCCTGCGCCGGGAGAGGCAGGCAGCGAGACATGGCCGAACGGGGACCAGTGGAAGACAGGAGGAGGCTCGATTTGGGTCGTCGCCAATTTCGACCCGGAGAGCAACCTCGCGTTCTGGGGCACCGGCAATGCTGGCCCGTGGATGGGCGACCAGCGTCCGGGTGACAACCTCTATACGACGTCGACGATCGCCATCGATGTGTCGACAGGACAGATCAAAGGCCACCATCAGTACCACCCGAACGACTCCTGGGATTGGGACGAAGTCTCGCCGCCCATCCTGGTCGACTACAAACGCAACGGCAGGACCGTGAAAGGCCTGATCGACGTCGCGCGCAACGGCTACCTGTGGTTCCTGGAGCGCACGGACGCTCGCATCAACTTCATCGAGGGGACGCCCTACGTGGCGCAGAACGTGTTCAAGTCCCTCGACCCGAAAACCGGACGGCCGGAGATCGAGCCGTCGCGGAAGCCGGCGACCGGCAAGACCGTGGAATTCTGTCCGTCGCTCTGGGGTGGAAAGAACTGGCCGCCGATCGCGTTCAGTCCCAAGACAAGAATGATTTACATCCCGGCCAACGAACACCTGTGCGCGAGATTCGCCGCCGACAACGCCGTGGTCTACACGCCCGGGGCTCGATTCACCGGCGCGACCGGCACGATGTACGTTGCACCCGGCGCAGATCATATCGGCGAAGTGCAGGCCTGGAACGTCGACACCGGAAAGCGCGTGTGGACCCACAACTACGCGACATCTCACAATTGGGGGCCGATGCTGGCCACGGGCGGCGGTCTCGTGTTCAGCGGCGGAACCAACGACCGAAAATTCCACGCGTTCGACGCATCGAATGGCAAGCTGTTGTGGGAGTTCCCGACGAACTCGGGCATCACTGGCCAGCCATCGTCCTTTCTGGTCGACGGCAAGCAGTACATAGCGGTGCAGTCGGGCTGGGGCGTCGACGCGCGCGCGATGCAGACTCAGCTCAATGCGGCGCAGCCCGGTAAGTTCCCCGACGTGCCCGAGGGCGGCGCAATCTGGGTCTTCGCTGTGAAATGAGCGAGCGCGAGGAACTTCAGCCGGATCGAAGGAGGGTTGGCATGCGTACTACTTTCGTTTTCGTGGTGGGTCTGCTCGTGGGTTGTGCTCTCGCTACGGGATTCGCGCAGGACGGCCGGCTTTCGGGATTGAACGGTGTGAATCACGTCGGGATCAGCGTCGAACGGTTCGACGAAGCCATGGCGTTCTACACCCAGAACATGGGATTTCGCGAAGCGTTCACCGTTCGCGACGACAAAGGGCAACCCGTCCTGGCGTACGTCCAGGTCAGCCGCAATACCTTCATCGAGCTGTTGCCGGCGACCGCGAATCGTCGTCCCGGCCTCGACCACGTCGGGCTGCACGTCGACGACATTCGAGCAAGCATTGCCACGCTGAAGCAGCGCGGGGTGACGGTCGAGGATGCGCGCGCCGGTCGAACGAAGTCGGTGATCGCCAATGCCACCGATCCGGGCGGCGTTCGCATCGAGCTCTCAGAGCTTGGCCCCGAGTCGCTGCAGCGGCAGGCGATGGATAGTTGGAAGTGAGGGAGAGCCGAGACGAATTTGAGAATTTGAGGATTTGGCTACGATGAATTGCAGAATCTGCGGCTTCTCGGCGAAATGGACTGGTCTTTTAAACGGGCAGTTCTGACAGACCGCTCAAAGATTGCCCTTAGTTGTCTGCTTTCGTCTAACAGCCAGTCAAGCTCGGAACCCGATGCGATCCCGGCTTACGGACAGGACGACAAGCCAATGCTCTGACTCGTCGGATTCATCGACCACCAAGGCGAGTCTGGCCATGAATTCAGCCCGAGATCGGGCACGCCGCGCCGAACGGTAGTTTGCAGAGACGCTTGGTCCAGATCGCGCTAGTTGACGAGCAACGGAATCTGTCGCGGGATCTCGTGGAAGAGCACGAGCAAATCTGAGTGTGCGAACTGCAAACTGTTGTACGCGCACGCTCAATGCATCTGCCTGAGAGAACACAGCCCAAACCGTCTGCACGAAGTTTGCCGAACACGAGCGTTTGCGGACTGCAACGTGACCCAGGCCGAGGGCAAATCAGAATCTGCAACCCCTCGGCTGGACGATGACAGCAAATTCTCAAATCCTCAAATCCTCAAATCCTCAAATTTTCTGCATTACGCATAAACGATGAACTCCAGCAGATTGCCGTCCGGGTCGCGGACGTACACGCTGGACCCGGCAGCCCGACGTCCGCCTTGGCGCGGAACCGGTCCTTCGACGACCTTGGCGCCAACTCGATCGATCGTCGCTTTCAACGAGTCCGGCGTCCCATCCCACACGAAGCAGAGGTCGCCGCACGGCGGTTTCGCCGCGGGTGCTCGCAGCGTGAATGTCTCGCGCTGCCAGGTCGTCGGACGATGAAAGTTGATCATCTGCCTGCCGATGTAGACGGAACACGCCAGCTCCGTCTCGTTGATGGTCAATCCGAGGGCGCGATAGAAAGCCAGCATCGCATCCGTGTTCTGCATCGGAAGAGCCACGTGATCGAAACCACGGATGCCGCCGGATTGCTGCGCCTCTACTTGTGACGACGGCCCCAGCGGCACCGCGACGGACGCGCCGACCGCGACCACGCCCTTGATGAAGGTTCGCCGCGCACCGCTTTGTTGACGACGTTTGGAAGTCGTGGAGCGTTTCACACATCACCTCGCGTTCAGAAGACCTGCCCACGTTCCCGATTCACAGAGGGCCATCTAATCTTAGAGCGTGTAACAAAACCTCCGAAACGTTTCGAGGAGTAATCCTAGTGCGGCCGGTCAACAGTGTATAGTCGCTCCACGTTTCCTGAGCCACCCCGGACTGTGGATTCCTCGCTCAAGGCACGTTGCCTACGAAGAGTCGCCGATGCTTCGCGCGGACTCCGCGAAGTACGTCGCGGAAAGTGCCGTCAAGCGCACGAAAACTATGGAGGACTCATGTCGCGGATTCTGCTGCTAGGCCTTGATCCCGAGACTGTGGATTTTTCTGACCCTGCATTGCCGCCAGGTATGACTGCTGAGAAGGTGCACGCCGGCATCGCGGTTGCGCTGAAGCAGTTCACCGATCGCGGATGGGAGTGTGACCTTGGTTTCATCCGCCCGGATGAAACCGCCGGACCGACAGTGGAGCGTCAGTTACGTTCGACGAACTACGATTGTGTGGTCATCGGAGGCGGCGTGCGCCTGCCGCCGCGCAATCTTGCATTGTTCGAAGTGGTCATCAACGCTATTCGTAAGGTTGCCCCAGGCGCAGCGATTGCCTTCAATACACGGCCGGACGATAGCGCCGATGCTGCCGCCAGGGGGTTGGCGCTTGAAAGCCGAGCTGTATAGCCCGGCGTCCAAGAAACGGGCGCACTACCAGTAACATTTCTTCCCAAGATAAGCGCCTAACCCGGCCAACACGAAAAAGGCGATAGTGAGTCCACTATGCGTGGATACTTCGGCAACGCCAATGGTTGCACCGCTGTTCAAAGCCTGAAATAGCGTTCTGAGCAAGCCGTATCCTGCTGATGCCGAAAAAATAGCAGCGAACGATAAGAACACGAACGCCAATAGCTTAAAAGTTCCCCTAAATAGAACGTTGGCCGAATAGAGAGCAGAAGAACTCATAGCATGTCCTCCGTGGTGGAGAGTTTTTCACCGCGAGTAACTAGCGTCGCCGGCGTGCGCTGCCGCTCAACCGAGGCTCAGCGATATCAACTCAACGCTACCGGTGAGGCTTCGAACGTAATGGTCACCGGAGCGCTCAGCCGCAGCGTGTTCGTCACGGCGCACGACCGAGCCGCGATTCCGATCAGCTTGCGCGTCAGCTCTGGGTCGCTCTGATCGGCCGAGACGTTCATCTCGTACGACGTGAACCTGTCGGGCGGCCCGTCCATCGTCCCGGTGACCTCTATTTGAACGTTCGAGACCGCCGCTTCTCGCGCTTTGACGGCTGCCAGCAAGTTGCTTGCGAAGCAGCCGCCGAGTGCGACCAGCAGATACTCACCGCCAAGCGGACCGCGGTCGGCGCCACCCTTCGTGACCGGCCGGTCGACGAAGACCGTATGTGCCCGCGCCGAGGCTTGCATTGTCGAAGGACCGATTTGCTCCAGTTGAATCTGCAGCGTCTGACTCATGTGAGGCCTCTAACAGGTTGCGCAGAGAGACGGAACCCGAAGTACAGCAGGGACGCGTTAAAAGTGATAAACAGGGAGCAACCAAGAAGTCAGAATACCCGACGCAGCCTTAGAAACCACAGGAAACAAGCCCAATTCGCGCCGAACCCAGCGCCAATGAGGAGTTCTCAATGAAACCCTCTGATCTGGTCATCATTTCTACCTTCCCGTCAGCCGCGGACGCCACAATCGCCAAGGGCGTGTTGGACGACGCCGAGATCGAGTCGATGATCCGGACAGACGATGCCGGCGGAATGTACCCGGCCATCGGTGGCGCGGATTTGCTGGTGAGAGCCGAAGATAGAGACAAGGCGCGCGAGCTTCTCAGCGGGCGTCGACAAACGGCGAGGTAACCGGCTGAGCGTCGGGTCATGACATGCGCTGGGGCCGGCAGGTATAATTGCTGATCCAGTTCACCCGAGGAAACCATCATGAGCACCATGACAACTGCAAATCCCGCCAGCGTTTGCGCCCAGGAGCCTGCGACCACGGCTGACACGCACGTTCAGGAACTCGTCGCCAGGGCCCGCGCGGCGCAGGCAGCTTTCGAGTCCTTTTCTCAGGAGCAGGTGGACGCCATCGTCAAGGGGGTCGGAAAGTACGTCTACGACAATGCCGAGATGCTGGCACGGATGGCTGTCGACGAGACGGGCATCGGCGTGTACGAGGACAAGATTCTCAAGAACAAAGGCAAGGCGCGCATCATCTGGAACAACCTCAAAGACAAGCGATCGCGCGGCGTCATCGGTGAGGATCCGGAAGCCAACATCGTGTTCGTTGCCAAACCCATGGGCGTTGTCGGCGCAGTGACGCCGGTCACGAACCCAATCGTGACGCCGATGTGCAACGCGATGTTCGCGCTCAAGACCGGCAACGCCGTGATTTTCGCGCCGCATCCCAAGGCCGAGAAATGCACCGAGCTGCTGGCGAAGGAGTTCATGAAGGTCGTCAAGGCCAACGGCGGTCCCGATAATCTGGTGCAGACGATTACGAACGGCTCGATCGAAACCACACAGGAACTGATGAAGGTCGTCGACGTGGTGGTGGCCACCGGCGGTGGCGCGATGGTGAAGGCCGCCTATTCGTCCGGCCGGCCGTCCTTCGGCGTCGGGGCTGGCAATGTTCCCGTCATCATCGACCGCGACGTCAACCTCAAGGAAGCGGCTGAAAAGATCGTCGCCGGGGCATCGTTCGACAACGGGATCATCTGCTCGCACGAACAGTTCGTCCTGACACCGGAAGAGCAGTATCAGGAAACGCTCGATTCGTTCCAGGCCACCGGCAAAGTGTGGCTGACCGAAGACGAGACCCAGATTCAGAAACTTCGCAACGTCGTGTTCCCTGGCGGGCGCTTGAACAAGGACGTCGTCGGCAAGTCGTGCAAGGACATCGGCGCGATGGCCGGAATCGATGTGCCCGAGACCGCCCGCATCATCCTCCTGCCTGCGAAGGGCGCCGGCACCGAAGACGTGTTGGCCAAGGAAAAGCTCTGCCCGGTGGTCGCGATTCTGCCGTACAAGACGTTCAACGAGGCCGTGGCCAAGGCCAAGTCCAACCTGCTCGTCGAAGGCGCCGGCCACTCCGCGGCGTTGCACTCGAACAACGAATCCAACATCCGCTTGGCCGGAGTCGGACTGCCGGTCAGCCGGCTGGTCGTCAACCAGCCTTGCGCATTCACGGCTGGCGGCTCACTGACCAACGGGCTCGCGCCGACCACGACGTTGGGCTGCGGCTCGTGGGGCGGGAACTCCATTTCCGAGAACCTCGACTACAAGCACTTGATGAACGTGTCGCGAATCGGCAAGGTCATCACCGGCAAGAAGGTTCCGACAGACGCGGAGATCTGGGCGTAGACGCAGCTGTGAAATCTACAATTTACAGAGCGAGGTCTCATCCACTCACTCCACACTTTGTGAATTGTCGAATTGTCAATTGCCGTGAAACGGCTTCCTCCAGACAAGCAGCTGGCCGGATTCGTCTCCAAGTTCAGTCCGGAAGTCGCGGCGCTGACGCGCGCCGTCCTCGCAAAGATGCGAGAGCGCTTGCCCGGCGCCGTTGAGCTCGTCTACGACAACTACAATGCGCTCGCAATCGGCTTTGGCCCGAGCGAGCGGGCGTCCGAGGCGATTTTCTCGATTGCCGTCTTTCCGCGCTGGGCCAGCTTGTTCTTCCTGCAGGGCGCGAACATGCCAGATCCGCACAACCTGCTGAAAGGCCAGGGCAAGGTCGCCCGACACATCGTCCTGAAGGACGCGGCGACACTCGACAAGCCGGCAGTTCGAGCGCTGATGGGCGTCGCGCTCGATCGCGCGGAGAAGCCAATCGATCCGATCAGACGACGACGAATCGTGATCAAGTCGATCTCGCCGAAGCAGCGGCCGCGCCGCCCCCTGAAGCGAGCGAAGTCGAACAATTGACAATTCCGAAGGAGGCTTCATGTCGCGTGCACTTCGTCTCGGACTGGTGGCATCTGTGGTCATCGTGGCTGCACTGCAGGCCCAGCCCAATCCGTACCGGCGCAACGCGGACTGGGCTCGGCTTCCTGACGGGATGAAGTGGGCCGCCGTGATCGGCGCCGAGCCGGGGCCCGACGGCAACATTTACGTCCTGCACCGCTGCTTCCAGAATTCGTGCGCCGGCCGGACCGAGCCGGCGATCCTCAAGTTCGATCCATCCGGCAAGCTTCTGAAGACGTGGGGCGTCGGCATGTTCGTCTTTCCCCACGGCTTCCATGTCGACGGCGAAGGCAACGTGTGGGTGTCCGACACGCGCGCGCAGGACGGCAAAGGTCACCAGGTCTTCAAATTCAGCGCCGATGGCAAGCTCCTGATGGCGCTTGGGAAGCCGGGAGTCGCCGGCAGCGGCCCCGAAACGTTCAACGAGCCGACCGATGTCGTCACCGCGCCGAATGGCGATATCTTCGTCACCGAGGGCCATCTCACCGGCGACAAGGTGCTTGGCAACAACCGCGTCGTGAAGCTCTCGAAGGACGGGAAGTTCATCAAAGCCTGGGCAAGCCGGGATCCGTTCCCGGCGAGCTGAATGCGCCACACACCATCGCGCTCGACTCGCAGGGACGCGTGTTCGTCGGCGACCGCAACAACAATCGCATCCAGATCTTCGATCAGGACGGCCGTTTCATCGATCAGTGGAAGCAGTTCAGCCGGCCGAGCGGGATCTACATCACGAAGGACGACACGATTTACGTGGCCGACTCTGAATCCTGGGGACCGGACAACCCGGGCTGGAAGAAAGGCATCCGGGTCGGAAGCGCGCGTGACGGGTCGGTCAAGTACTTCATCGAAGACGTCGAGTCGACGACCGTCGAACACAGCGGCGCCGAAGGGGTGGGTGTGGACGCTCAGGGGAACGTGTACGGCGCCGTCGTCCGGCGTCAGATGCTCGAGAAATTCGTCAAGCAATAGCTCGTACGAATCGTCAGCATCTAGCAGTATCGCGAGGTTCATGATGATGTCGAATCGCCGCCCGCGCAAACTGGTCGTTCGAGCACTGTTTGTTTCGTTCGTCCTCGCTTGCGCCGCTGGCGCCCATGGTCAGGGTCGAGAGCCAGTCGCGCACGAAGCGCTGTGGCTCATGCCGCGCGTCGGCGCGCCGACGCCGAGTCCTGACGGCAGATGGGTCGTCTTTTCGGTGGTCCAGCCGGCGTACGTCGAAAAGGATCAAACCTCGGATCTCTGGATGGTGCCGGCGGATGGCAGCGCTCAACCGCGGAAGCTCACGTCGACCAAGGCGGCCGAGAGCGGTGTCGCCTGGAGCGCCGACAGTCGACGGATTGCGTTCGCGACCCGCCGCGAGGGCGACGAGGCCAGCCAGATCTACGTCCTGGACCTCCTCGACGGCGGCGAAGCGACGCGCGTAACGACCCTGTCCACTGGCGCGACATCCCCGAAATGGCGGCCGGACGGTCGTGCGCTGCTGTTTACGAGTCTGGTCTATCCCGGGGCGACCAACGAGGCGGCGAACCGGCGTGAAGCCGCAGCGCGCAAGGAACGGAAGTACAACGTTCGAACGTTCGACTCGTTCCCGATCCGCCGTTGGGATCGGTGGCTCGACGACCGTCAGGCCCACGTCTTCGTTCAGAGCCTCGAGCCGGGAGCCACGCCTGTCGATCTGCTGGCCGGCACCCGCCTCGTGCAAGACGCTGGATATGGCGGCCGATTGACCGACGACGGCGACGAGCTCGATGCCGTGTGGACGCCGGATGGCCAGTCGGTCGTGTTCGTCGCGACCAGTCAACGGAACCAATCGGCCTTCGCCACGGTCCACGAACATCTATTTCAAGTGCCGGCCAGCGGCGGCGAACCGAGGCAACTGACGACCGGCAACAAATCGTACGCACGGCCAGCCTTCCAGAGCGACGGACGCGCTCTGTACTTCGTCGTGCAAGACGACCACGAGCAAATCTATGCCCACAATCGGATTGGCGTCGCCAGTTGGCCGTGGGCGGGCGAGCCGAAGACCCTGACGGCAACTTTCGACCGGTCGGTAGGCGGCTTCGCTCCGACGGCCGACAGCCACTCGGTCTATGTGACGGCCGAGGATCTGGGACTCGAAAAGCTGTACGTCGTTCCCGCGCGCGGTGGAGACACGACGCTCGCCGTCGCGCCAGCCCGCGGCGTTTACACGAATCTCAGAATCGCTTCAAACGCGTCGGCTCCCGTCATCCTGGCGAACTGGGGCAGCGCAGTGGATCCGACCGAGATCGTGCGCATCGATCCTGTGACAAAGCAGCATCGGCCGCTGACGATGTTCACGACGAACCGGGCCGCGCGGTTGGATTGGCAGCCGTTGCAGCATTTCACGTTCACCAGCTCGCGTGGCAAGACGATTCACAACATGATCGCGCTCCCTCCGGAGTTCGACTCGGGCCGCAAGTATCCGTTGTTCGTACTGATTCACGGCGGACCGGCCAGCATGTGGCGCGACCAGATCACGTTGCGCTGGAACTATCATTTGCTGGCACAGCCCGGGTATGTCGTGCTGATGACGAACTACACCGGTTCCACTGGTTTTGGAGAGAAGTTTGCCCGCGACATCCAACTCGATCCATTTGCCGGCCCGGCCGGCGAAGTGAACGAAGCAGCCGACGAGGCGATTCGTCGTTTTGCGTTTGTCGACGGGGCACGCCAGGTGGCGGCAGGCGCAAGCTATGGAGGCCATCTGGTCAACTGGCTCGAAGCCACCACCACGAGATACCGCGCGTTGGTCAGCCACGCCGGCCTTGTGAACAGCGAAGCCCAGTGGGGCACGAGCGACACGATCTACGGGCGCGAGCTGATGGCCGGCGGGGTTCCGTGGCTGCAGGCGCCCACATGGGCCGAGCAGAATCCAATCCGGCGCGCAGCCAATTTCAAGACGCCGATGCTCCTGTCGATCGGCGAGCGGGATTTTCGTGTCCCGCTGAACAACACCCTGGAGAACTGGAGCGCGTTGCAGCGGATGAAGGTGCCGAGCCGATTGCTGGTCTGGCCCGAAGAAAATCACTGGATCATGAACGGCGAGAACGGCCGGCACTTTTATTCCGAATTGCACGCCTGGCTCGCACGGTGGCTGCCATCGTCCGAGAGCGCCGGACTGGAGCGTTTGACAGGCCGCTGATGTCGGGCATGGCTGGCGTTTTGGATGAACTGAAGGCGCTCGCGGATTCGGACCTCCCACGTCGCGACTGATCCCACGTCGGCTCAGTCGAGTGTTTTCGCGACCCGGAAGCCGAGGTAGTTGCGCCCGCGTCGCGTCGACGGATAGGGCGCGCCGCGGCGGGCCGAGCGCTGCATGTACGGATTGCTCAGAAACGTCCCGTCGCGAAAGACGCGGTTGGCGCAATTGCCCTGCCTGTTGGCAACTCCATCCGTCGCCGCGTGTGCGAAGTCAGCCTCGAAGCAGTCCTCGACCCACTCGAACACGTTCCCGTGCATGTCGTGGACGCCGAAGGCGTTTGGCGGGAACGACGCCGCCGGCGCCGTTCGATCGACCCATTCGTCGCGGCCTTCAGCCTTGCCGCCGAGGCCGGGTCCTGGACCGCCGAAGTTGCCGTAGTTGTGATCGAGCTTGGCACCCCAGGGATAGGCGGTCGTCGTGCCGGCACGCGCCGCGTACTCCCATTCGGCCTCGGACGGGAGCCGGTAGGCATCATCTTCGTCCGTCTTCCAGTTCAACCACCCGACGAAGGTCTGGGCATCGAACCAGCTCGGCCCCACGACCGGACGTGTGCCGCGCCCCCAGTCGACGAACGACTTGTTGGGCGTGCCGTCCTCATTGGTCGTGAGCGCGTGCTCGACGCCGACGCCGTCGCACCAGCGGTCGCGCACGCACGCTTCCCACTGGTCCCACGTGACCTCGGTCTTGCCGATAGCGTAGGCACGAGCGATGGTGACGCGGTGCTGGCGTTCGTTGTCGCGGCGATCTGGTTCGTCGGCCGGCGATCCCATCATGAACGAGCCTGGCGGGATTACGACCATCTCCGGGCAATTGCGGCACTCCTTGAACGTCTCGCCAGGTTTTCTCGCCGTCCTGGCGTCCGTACGCGCCGACTGCGCATCGCCGGACGCCATCGCCAGCAGCACCGCCACCAGGATCAGCGCGATTCTCGAAGTCGCCATATGACATGTCTCCACGGCGGGCGACTCGTCAGCGCGGCGAGACGTCAGGTGTCCTGACGGAGCTCGACAGGCGCCACTGCGTGAGCCACGATCTAATCTTGGCGATCTCGGCGCGCTGCCCCACCAATATCTCGTCGACCAGCACGTCGATCCCGTAGGGCTGGCGGCCGCTTTCGGACTGCCGGCGTTGCTGCGGCCGAGATTATACGCTCAAGCTCGGCAGTAGCGCCGAGAACGCATCGCGATACAGCTCGAGATGTTCGCGCCTCGCGGTCAGCGCAAGGGGATGAGCGCAGCGCCAGCTCAATAATGTCAATGTCGAAGAAGTGAGGCCATATACTGCCGAAATGCGCTTGCTACCGTTGGCGGTCACGGTCGCGCTCGTGAGCTGCAGCGGCTCGCCGCCGGTGGCGAAACCGGCGCCGGTCGATTTCAACAAGCTGACCGAAGACTTCATGTATGGAGCGCTCGCGCTCACGCCTGTCTCGGCCACGCAGGCCGGCTACCACGAGCACAACGGCACGTCGCTCGACGAAGCGCTGGACGATTACAGCGCCGGCCGCGATTGAGGCACAACGCCGCTTCTATCAATCCTTCAGGATCGCGTTGCCGCCATCAACGCGACACTCACTCGACGACGAGCAGCGGGCCGACCTGAAGATCATCGGTAACAACGTCGGCCTTACGCTCCTCGAGATCGACACGATTCAAAGCTACAAACACAACCCAACGGTTTACGTCGAGCTGGCGGGCAACGCGCTGTATAACCCATTCATTCTGAACTACGCGCCGGTCGAGCGACGGTTCCAGCACATCATCAAGCGTCTCGAGAAGATCCCGACCCTCGTCGAGCAGGCCAAGGCCAACCTGCTCGATTCTCCGGAAGTGTGGAACCGCGTCGCGCGTGAAGAGAACCAGGGCAACATCGACCTGATCGATCACACGCTTCGTGCAGCTGTGCCGGTGCCGCAGAAAGCGCAGTATGCCGCCGCGGCGGAGAAGGCGATCGCCGCGCTGAAGGACCTGAACGCGTTTCTCGCGGGCCCGCTGTCGAAGAACACCAGTGACTGGCGGCTGGGAAAGGAGAAGTACGCGCGCAAGTTCGCGCATGCGATTGCCAGTGACAAGACTCCGGAGCAACTGCTCGCCGAAGCGGAAGCCGATCTTCAGCGCACGCGAGCTGAGATGGCGAAGCTCGCAGCACCGAGGACGGTCAAGCAGGCCCTCGACGAGGTCGCGCGGGAGCACGCGACACCGGACACCTACATGGCCGAGGCGAAGAAGACGCTCGCTGAGGCGACTGCATTCGTTCGCGACAAGGCGTTGCTGACACTGCCAAACCGCTCGAACCTGCAGGTGATCGATACGCCCGAATTCATGCGCGGCGTCTACGGCGTCGGTGGGTTCAATCCCGCGCCCGCCCTCGAGCCCGAGCTCGGGGCGTTCTATTGGATCACGCCGATTCCGAAGACATGGCCGAAGGAGCGCGTCGAATCCAAGCTGCGGGAGTACAACCATTACGGCTTGTACGAGCTCACGATCCACGAGGCGATGCCGGGTCACTACGTGCAATTCGAATTCGCCAACGAGGTACAGCCCGCATCGCGCCGCCTGCTTCGCAACGTGTTCGGCAACGGCCCGTACATCGAAGGCTGGGCCTTCTACACCCAACAGATGATGTCCGAGGAAGGATTCCTCGACCACAGCCCGGCATTGCGGCTCACACTGATGAAGCAGATCCTCAGAGCGCTGGCGAACACGATCCTCGACGTCAGGCTTCAGACGATGGGGATGACCGACCAACAGGCGTTGGATCTGATGATCAACGACACGTTCCAAGAGCGAGAGGAAGCAACGGCAAAGCTGCAACGAGCACAGCTCTCATCCTGCCAGCTCCCAACCTACTACGCCGGGTTCAAAGCCTGGCTGCAGATTCGCGAACGCATCAAGCAGAAGAAAAGCAGCGCGTTCTCATTGCGAGACTTCCACGATCGCGCCTTGAAGGAGGGATCGGTTCCGTTGTCGGAGCTGGAGATGTTGATCGCCTCTTGATTTCGAGCAGGTTCAGCCGCCGGAACTATTTCCCGGCCTGCTTCTCGACCTGCCGCATCGCTCGACGCACCACGGCCGTGTGCATCGTGTCGGCGTGGAGATACTCCATCGCCGCCAGTTGGGCGGTGTAGGCGCCGACTTCGTCGCGCCCGTGCCGAAGATGCCAGCGCTCGTGGGCCAGGATGCCGGCCAGCCTGACGAGCGCCTGGTGACGCCCCTGGACGGCCTCGCGATAGAGGTCGGTATCGGTCCGAACGTAGATGACCGGCATTGCGCGCCCGTTCTCGTCGTCGAAACGCACCCAGGCTTCGACGGTCGCGGTAGCATCCGGCGGCTTGCGATCGACGACCACGATGCTCGGAACATCATCGCCGGACCATCCCAGCATCATGATGGCCTCTGTAATGACCCTCGGCAATTGATCGACCGGTGCTTGGAGTCCCTCGCTTGCCGCCTGGATTGGCTGTGCGACCCTCACCGTCACAACGCTGCGAGCACCCATCCACGCCACGCCCTCCCCATGCCGCTCCCCCTTTTCCGGCCGCGATCGGCTGGTGTGGGTGAAGGCGGAACGCCGGGTCAAAAACTGACACGGGGTAGGCGGGCGACAGGACCTACAATCTCCGGTTGTGGCCCCCAGGGGCAGGCATCACGAAAAACTGGAGGTTCCGTTTTGCCCCCTCCCGACCAGGTGACTGGGCTACTCAGGGCTTGGACCGACGGCGATGAAGGCGCTCTCGCGGCGCTCATGCCGATCGTGTACAGCGAGCTTCGACGCCTGGCCCGGCTCTACATGAGCCGTGAACGTCATGGTCTGACTCTCCAGCCAACTGCTCTGGTCAACGAAGCCTATCTGCGACTGGTCGACATCCGGCGCGTCCGCTGGCAGGACCGGGCACATTTCTTCGCCGTTTCGGCCCGCGTCATGCGCCGGGTTCTGGTCGATCTGGCGCGGACACGTGCGTCGCTGAAACGGGCGGGTGGCGTTCAGCGAGTGTCGTTCGACGAAAACCTGATCGCGGCCCACGAATGGAGCGTGAGCCTCGTGGCACTCGATGACGCCCTTAGCGTGCTGGCTGAAAAGGACGCACGGAAGAGTCAGGTCGTCGAGCTTCGGTTCTTCGGGGGGCTGAATGTCGACGAAACCGCTGAGGCGTTGAACATCTCATCGCGGACGGTGATGCGCGATTGGCGGCTCGCACGAGCGTGGCTGTCCCGTGAGATCACCAAAGAGCGGCCGGCATGAAGACCGACCGCTGGCAGCAGATTTCGGCGCTCTATCACGCGGTGCTAGCCAGACCCGGCGACGAGCGGCACGCCTACCTCCAGGAGGCGTGCGCGGGCGACGAGCCACTACAGCGTGAAGTCGAGGCGCTCCTGGCCCACGATGCGGGTGAAGCGCTCGTGGACACGCCGGCGTTGGCTGCGGCCGCGCAAGCGTTGGCCGCAGAGCCGGCGGGGCCGCTCGTCGGTCGACGTCTGGGCGCCTATCAGGTGACTTCGTTCCTCGGAGCCGGCGGGATGGGTGAAGTGTATCGGGCGCGCGACACGAAGTTGGGCCGTGATGTCGCCGTAAAGATCCTGCCGCGCCTTTTTAGCAGCGACCCCGGACGTCTGGGCCGCTTCGAGCGCGAAGCACGTCTGCTGGCCGCCTTGAACCATCCACACATCGGCGCGATTTACGGCGTCGAAGACATGGACGGAGTCCCGGCGCTGGTGCTGGAACTGGTTGAAGGCGAGACGCTCGCCGAGCGACTCTCGCGTGTCGCCCGTGTGGGTTCGGACACTCGCGCCAGCCGCTCGACACCGCGTTCGAAAGGCCCCGGACTACAGCTCACTGAAGCGCTCGCCATCGCGCAACAACTGGCCGAGGCGCTCGACGCGGCGCACGATCGCGGCATCGTCCACCGGGATCTGAAGCCGGCCAACATCAAGATCACGCCCGAGGGCACGGTGAAGGTCCTCGACTTCGGGCTGGCGAGACTTGGCGCCGACGCGACGGGTGCGGCTGGTTGGATCGGCGAAGGCACACCGTCGGAATCGCCAACCCTGGCATCGTCATTGGCCACGAAAGACGGTTTGATTCTGGGCACTGCCGCCTACATGAGTCCAGAGCAGGCGCGCGGGCAGCCGGCGGACAAGCGGACGGACATCTGGGCCTTTGGATGCGTCTTGGTACGAGATGTTGTGCGGCCGTCCGGCGTTTGCCGGCGACTCGCTCACCGATACGCTCGCAGCCATCGTCGACCGCGATCCCGATTGGACGGCGTTGCCAGAAGCGACGACGGCGACGGTTCGAACTGTCCTAACGAGATGCCTCGAGAAGGACTCGAAGCGACGCATCCGCGACATCGGTGATGTCCAGCTGGCATTGAGCGGCGCCTTCGACGCACCTAAAGAGATGGGCCCGGCGAGCGGGCACGCCGCAATCAGAACATCCCAACGATTGAGCGTGGCGGCGGGTTCCCTTGTCGTCGCTGCGTGCGCAGCCGGACTTCTCATGTGGCTCGGCGCGGATCCAGCGGTGCCGCGCGTCTCACGATTGTCCATTCCATCGACGGCTACGGCGGCCGCAGTGCTGACGAACACTGGCCGCTCGCATCGAACGTTGACTATCGCACCGGATGGCTCCTTGATCGTGTACATCGGTAGCAACAGCACTCGGCTCTTCGCTCGCGCGCTGAACGCAGTCGACCCAGCGGAACTTGCCGCTGGTCAAGAGCTCCGAAACCCATTTGTCTCCCCCGACGGACAGTGGGTGGGATACACCGATGGAAGCGCGTTAAAAAAAGTCGCTCTTACCGGCGGGACGACGATCGTTCTAACCAACCTCAATGGAACTGTGCTCGGCGCGACCTGGCTGCCGGACGACACGATCGTCCTGGCCACGAGCGCCACGACCGGCCTGCAGCGCGTCCCGGCCGTGGGAGGGCCGGCCTCCGAGCTGACCCGCGCCGATCACGATCACGGGCAGGTGGCCCACATCTGGCCGGAGTCGTTGCCCGGCGGCAACGCCGTCCTCTTCACGATTGCCTCTCGGACCAACGGCCAGGACTCCTGCCCAGATCGCGGTACTCTGATCTCAGCAGCCGCACCCAAAGGGTCCTCGTGCCGGGTGGTAGTCACGCCCAATATGTCGCCAGCGGGCATCTCGTGTACAGCGCTGCTGGGGCCCTGTGGGCGGTGCCGTTCGACCTGCGTCGGCTCGAGGTGCGAGGGACGCCGGTCCGTGTCCTTCCTCGATTGGTGACGACGGTCAACGGCAGCGCTCAATTCGCCGTGGCGACCGATGGGACGCTCGTTTACGCGGATGCTCCAGGCGCAATGGTGGCGCCGCGGACACTGGTCTGGGTCGATCGGAGTGGCAAGGAAACGCCGTTCGGTGCGCCAACGCGTCCGTATCTGCAGGCACGACTCTCGCCCGACGGGACCCGTGTCGCCGTCGTCATCGCCGATCAGGACCAGGACATCTGGGTGTGGGACGTGGAACGTGCGACACTCGCGCGGGTAACGGCCGACCCGTCGAATGACGCAGCGCCTGTATGGACGTCCGATGGACAACGGCTGATCTTCGCCTCACAGCGCGACGGCGGGGCCTTCAACCTCTGGTGGCAGGCAGCGGACGGTACAGGTACCGCGGAGCGATTGACGACCAGTGCGACAACGCAGTCGCCGACGAGCGTTTCTCCCGACGGACGCAACATCGTGTTTTTCGAAAACACACCGCCGAGACAGTTCGACCTCTGGCGGGGTGCGCTCGCCGGCATGGAGGTGTCGCCACTGCTGAACACGCCGTTCAGCGAGTCGAACGGTGAGATATCGCCGGATGGACGCTGGCTGGCGTACCAGTCGAACAACTCGGGCCGCCTTGAAATCTACGTCCGACCATTTCCAAACGCTGCAGCAAGTCAATCGGCGGTCTCGACAAGCGGCGGAAAGATGGCCGCATGGAGCGCCAACGAGCTGTTCTTCTTCGAGCCGGACGGGGCACTTGCGCGGATTCCATTCGACGCGCGGAGCGCCCGCTGGCACGCTGGCGCATCGACGAAGCTGTTTGGCCCGCTATACTTCGCTGGCGGCGACTTTTGGCTCCCACGAACCTACGACGTCTCACGCGATGGCCAGAAATTCGTGATGATTAAGGCGTCGGGAGGCGATTCCACATCCGCACCGGCCGGCCTCATCGTCGTCCAGCACTGGGACCAGGAGCTGAAAACGCTCGTGCCGGCGAAGTGAGCTCTGCCGCCTCGCTGTCTACGACAGAGTTCCCCTGAACCCGGACATCGAACGTCAGAAGGTGAGCAAGCCGCTGAACTGAACCATGCGGCCGTCCTGCAGCAGCGAGGGTTGGAGCCACAGTGGACCGTAGTTCGTGTTGAGCGTCGAGCTCGCGCTGCCGTTGAACACGTTGTAGATGTTGAAGTTGCCTGCAGGCGCGCCCGTGGTGTCAGACGCGAAGCGTTTGGCGAAACGCAGGTCGAGTCGCGACAATCGATCGTCGAACATCGTCTGCGGGGCGATCAGCGGAACCGTGCGCGGTTGACGTGCACACAACTCTGGTCCCGCACGCCGCCAGGTTGCGGCCAAGCGACGGCGCGATCGCGGCGTTGGAGGCGGCGTAGCTCGCCGTGATGGTCGGCCCCGAGATGTTCTGGAACACGGCGCTCACCATGAAGTCGCGCGGCAGCGGGACGGTGATGAAGCCCTTCAACTGCGTCTGACCCTCGAACGGCGTGACGATTCTGCAGATTCGCTGGCCGTCGATGGTCGTGCGGGTAAATGGCACCGGGGTGGAGAGGCACGCCGCGCGGTCTCCGACCAGGTTGCCGGGAAGGCCGGCGGTCGATGCGCCGGGAGAATCCACGTCGAAGCAGGCGTCGTTCACACTGCGGCCGGTGTCGACGCCGCCGCCCAACTGGAGGCCCGAGGCCGAGCCGCGCGTTGAGCGTGACGTTGAAGAAGTCATTGACGCGCCGCAGCTTCCCGAAATTGTCCGACTGCGTCACGACGCTGTTCACCTGGCCGAACTTCGCCAGCGACACGTCGTACAGGTCGCAGACCTGGTACCCGCCGCCGCCGGGCAGCCGGAGTCGCTCGGCGCCGTGATGCAGAACGGACTGAAGTCCGCGGGCGTCACCAGCGTGTTGTCCGTGACGAGGAAGTTGCCGAACCAGTTCCGGTAGTAGCCGCCGGTGATCGACACCCGGGGACTGAGCTGGTGTTGCACTTCGGTCGTGAAATCCCAGTTGTACCCGCGGGCGCCGACGCCGATGAAGCGCGTCGTCGGCATAGCGCGTGGTGACGTTGAGCCCGCCGAAGTTCTGATTCGCCATGGCCCCGCACTCGCCGTTCAACGCACGGTTCGCCAGGTCGCAATCCGGGATGAAATTGCCGGTTCGGGGATCGCCGGGCCCGAAGGCTGTCATTCCAGGCGCGGTTGACCGAGTTGATCGAGGTGTTGATCGGATTGTTGGCGTTGGTGATCGTCGGAACCGCCGCCTTCGACACGTATCGACCCAGCGCCACCTTCAGCGCTGTCCGGCCGTTGCCGAAGAGGTCGTACACCGCACCCACGCGCGGATCGACGTCCTTCCACAAGGGAACGTTCTTCACCTCGGCGAAGGTTCGCTCGGGGACCCATCCGTTCGGGGTGGCCGGAACGGTCTGCGGCGGCACGTACCCGCTGAAGTACTGATAACGGAGCCCGTAGGTGAGCGGACAGGCGTTTGAGGGTCCACTGATCCTGGGCGAAGAATCCGAAATCCGTGTTTTCGGCCCTTCTGCTCGTACGGGCGTTGCCCACTGGTTGAGGCTGACCGGTAAGCCGCCGCTGAACACGTAGTCTACGTTGTGCGTGCCCGCTTCGATGCCGAGCCTCAAGTAGGTTTCCTCGAGCTGGAACCCAGCCTTGAAGGCGTGACTCCCGGTGACATAGGACGCGGAGAAGCGCTGACTGATGCGCGGCACCGACTGGGTGGGGGCGTAGGTGACGCCGAGTGCGAGCCCGAGTTGTACCGCATGCCGGTCGACTGCTCGAAGATGGAGACATCGTCCGGGGTCACCTCCGGCTGCCGGTAAGTCGGCCAGCTGCCGTCCGCACGCGACGCACCGGCCTCGAACAGGAGCCGGCTGGTGATCGGCGCGTTCCAGGTGATCTGATAGAGTCCGGCGGGTCTGAGGCGATAGCTGAAAAACGCTTCCGGCGCGTTGAGCGAGCCGCTCGCCGTCAGCGCCGGGCAGTGGCAGTCCCGTTGAGGATCGGCGAAGAAGTTGAACTTGTTTCTCTCCGAGGCCCTCCAGGTCACCCGCAGGGCTTTCGACTCGTACCATTCCTTGGCGAACCCCGGCCGGCTGAGATCGAGCGTGTAGACACGGAGTGCCTTGTGTCTTGTTGTAAAACTTGTTGGCGGCCTGCCGCTCGTTACCCCACTCGCGAAACGAGCCAGAAGAACCAGAGCTGGTCTTTTTTGATCGGACCGCCCAAAGTGAAACCCGAATCGTAGATGTAGTTGAGGGCGGTTGACGCTCTTGACGCCTCGGGCGATCAGCTCGTCGCTCAAGTTATCGCTCATCAGGCTCTTGTTGGAGTAGAGCCCGGAGACGCTACCCGAGAACGTGTTGCCGCCCTCCTTCGGAATCATGTTCACCACGGCACCGTCGGCGTTGCTGTCGGCGGAGATCCCGGTGGTCGACAGCACCAGTTCCTGCACGGTCTCCGCGTTGGCGTTGTACCCCTGGTTACCCTGCGCGTGCTGGATCCCCATGCCGTCGAACTGGACGTTCGTGCCTCCCTTGCCGTGGTACGTGCCGCCGATTTGCCCGCTATAGGCGCCGGTGACGTCGAATCCTTCGTTCCCGCGAAACCCCGGCGTGAGCGCCACGAGGTTGTTCAGGTTCTTCACACTGCTTGGCAGCATGTTGAGCAGCTCACTGGAAACAACGGTCTGTTTCCGGGCGTTGCGCGTGTCGACCAGCGGTGACTCGCCCGTCACCGTGATCGTCTCCGTCGACCGCGCCGATCGCCATGTCCGCGTTCACCGTGGCGGTGAACCCCGACGGGCAGCTCGATGCCTTCCCGTTTGAACGTGCTGAAACCGGGCAGCGTGAAGGTGACCACATAGGGCCCGGGCCGCAGATCGACGATGTTATACCGGCCCTCGTGTCGGTGACGACGCTGCGGGACCTTTTCAATCAGGGCCGGACTGGCGGCTTCCACCGTGACGCCGGGCAGCACAGCCCCCGAGGTGTCCTTGACGACGCCCGCGATCCCGCTCGACGTCGCCTGCTGCGCCGACGCGTGCCCGTGGAACGAGCAGGGCGCACACGATGCTGCTCACGCCTGCCACCACCACGCTTGTGCGTGCCAACAGCGCCATGGATAGGGATTCCTTACCGCTCGGTGATTATCCCTGACGATGAGATGGTGTCAATACGAACCCGAACGCTTCAGCCCAGCGCGAAACTTCCGCCCCACGCACCCCTACCTCGCACGAGCGCGGTGTGACAAGGGGAGACGTGACACACCGATCGCAGGCCTTGACAGGCGACGACAGTCAGCCGCCAGAGGCGCGGGCCACGACGTCAGCGCGGCGAGCCGTCAGGCGTTCTGACGGAACTCGACAGGCGCCACTGTGTGAGCCACGATCTCATCTTGGCGATCTCGGCGCGCTGCACCACCAATATCTCGTCGACCAGCACGTCGATCCCGTAGGGCTGGCGGCCGCTTTCGGACTGCCGGCGTTGCTGCGCACGCCCCATGGCGAGCGCGCCCTCGTGGTGGACGATCATCCCCTCGAGCCACAAGCGCTCGAACGCCGCTCCTTTCGCCGCGGCCATCGCATCCATCTGGCCCTTGGGCAGGAAGCCAGGCATCGGTTGGTCTGCGTGCGGGTCGTGATGAGGAACCGTCATCCCGCGATCTGCAGCGAGGGCAAGTAGCGATTCCATCTGATCGATCTCGGCCCGTTGCGCCCCGGCGATCTGCCGGGCGAAGCGGATGAGCTCCGCGCGCCCAGTGCGGGACGGCACGAGCGCCGCCAAATCGAGGGCCTGCTCGTGGTGAACGATCATGTGGCGCAGGAAGAGCAGATCCTCTGGCGTGTAGAGCTCCGCGGCGCGACCGTGCGCCTGGGCCGAAACGCTGGCGACGCACCTGGCGACAATGAGGAGCAGGCAGGCGACCCGCCATCGGGTTCTCATCTTCTCCCCGACGGGTGTGGGCTGGTGCGATTGGACGAGTACACGACGTTCTTCGGCACGTCCTCCGCATGAGGCCCCGTGTACTTGAGCACGTGCAGGCCGGTGTGGTTGTCGCCGACGTAGATCAGTCCGTTGTGGATGTCGGGATACGTGATGACGTCGCCCCACGGAACTGGCCTCGCATGACCGACCTCCCGCGGATTGAACGGATTGGAGATGTCGATCGCGCGGACACCGTGGCCCAGCCAGCCGACGAACACGACGTTCTCGAGCACCGTCGGATTGTGCGCGTGCATCATCGGCCGGATGGCCGCGCCGGGCACCTTGGCCTGCGCGAGGCAGTTCTGCACCATGCTGTCGGACTGCGCGAGGGCGCCGACCATCATCGGCGTCATCTCCGACTCGACGTTGATGATCCTGAGGCCTCGTTCGGGGCACGGGCCGAAGGGCCACTCCTCGGTGATCACCATCCAGGCCGGACGGTTCTTCGGGTTCTCGCGTGACAGAGACGGCCGGCCCGGCACCGGCACGGCACTGTGCACGCCCACCATCGCGATGAGCGGCGGAGTGAAGCTGAAGCGTGATCGCGTCTCGAGTCGCGTGTAGCGCGCCAGCTTGTCCACCTCGGACCGGTCGGAGCGCAGCATCGCCAGCACGCCGGGATCGGAGTTGAGCACCGGGTGCACGCAGTCGTTCGCCACCTCGGGAAGCTTCTTGACGTCGACGACGCCGCCAATTTTTCCGTCCACCCAGACATTGGTCGATCGCTGACGGCAGACGTCACCCGCGGCCAGCTGCGCGTTGGTGTTGTTCGCGATCCGTTCGGTGTTCAGGATGTAGGTGCCGGCCGTGGTGCCGGCGACGTAGAAGCGCTCGCCATCGTCGGACATCGTCCCGGAGTGCAGGCTGTTCACCTGGGACGTCTGTGTGGCGCCCGGCCTCCCCCACTGGTCGGTCAGATGACGGTAGTCGGCAAACCGGCCGCCCGCGTAGAGGCCTGTGGAGTCTGGACGTTCGTTCCGCACCGGACCGCCGATGCCCTCGAGCGTGAATGACGCGACGAACACAGGCTTCTCGAGCACCTTGCCGGTCTTCTCGTCGGTGATCGCGGTCACGACGAGGTCCTCGTCCTGCGATCCGTAGGTCTGCGAGAGGACGAGCAGCCGGTTGGGATTGCGCGGATCGTGCCAGAGGTAGAACTCGTGCGCGAGCACGTCCTCGGCTTTTGCGCCGCCGTCAACAGCGTCCACCGGGAGGCACGACCGGGGATCGAGCGTGTAGGTGATCACGTCGCCGCCCGTCCCGGTTGCGGCGCTGCGGACCATCAGCATCCGTTCGACGCCGTCCGTGGACGTGTAGTTGTAGGGGCGCAGCTCCCGGTCGCGCACGGCTGTTTCGCCGTTGTCCACGGTGAGCTGGGGCATCCTGCCGACCTCGACCGGCGGGTTCTTCTCCGGATCGGGTTGAATCTTGAAGATCCTCACGTCGTGGGTCACGCGCGGGCCGGTGGTGTTGGTTGAATTGCTGCGTCCCCAATACAGACAGTCGCCGGCTATGCCGAGACCCGTCGATCCCCACCCTGTTGGAAAGCCGTCGAGGTCGCCGCCGCGCCATCGACCCGTCGCGGGGTCCCGTGTCGACGGCGCCGTGGGCACCCAATGCAGCCATTCGAAGTTGCGGAACAGCCCCAGCTTCTTCGCAGCCACGAACGCTCCCGCGTGCGCGTCCTTCGGCGACGAGGTCGGGTCCAGGTTGCCTTGCGCATCCATGCGACCACCCGGCAGCTTGTCGAACGGGATGTCGAAAGTGGTGAACGTAGCCGGCACGCAGTCCGACGGCTTCGCGCTCGCCCGGTCCGTGCACGAGGTGTTCTGGCCGCTCACGCGGGTCGCGAGTGCCACCGCTAGGACGCCTGCGAGCAGGGCAAGCGAGAGATTTCGCGCCATCGGCTTGGATCTCCTGATGTATCCACGGTTTGAGAACGGGCGGTATTCGACACAGCCTAGCATCCTTCCCCCGCTTCCTACGGTCGCCGCGTCGTGACGTCGTCGCGAGCTGGGCCACCGTACAGGAGCGCGGCGGCAGCCTGAACGTCATTCGAGCTCCTGTCGGGTGCGGGCCACATCTTCATTCCGCCATCCTCACCTCGACGATGATGCCGTTGTTGTCCGCGAAGCGGACAACGTCGGGCTCGTCCGCGGCCGGAAGCACGCGTGTGCCGAGCTCCCGCAGCCGAGTCTCCATCGCACCGCGGTCGAACGGCGCGACCTTGATCGCGTAGTGGGCGATCGCAGGCGCCTGCCCCTGCGACGCCTCCTCCAAGCCCAGTCGGGTATTGCGCTCCAGATGAAACCAGACGCGCCCGTTGGAATCGCGGGGCCGTTCGCCCGCAGTGCCGTACACCAGGCGGTAGTACGGCAGCGATTTCTCGAGGCTGCTGACACGGAGGAGCACGTGATCGACGCCGCGCGGCATGAGCTGCCCGTCGCGCTCGATGGGCAGCGGCGACGGCACAGCCGCCGTCACCAGGCCCGCCGGCGGCTGAAACAGTTGCAACTCGAGCCGATCCGGATCCGGCCACATCCCGGTCGGCCCTGCCGCGGCGACGTCAAAGCCGGCCGTTTGCAGCGTCCCGGCCACGCCCGCCCGGTCGTAGACCTTCGCCAGCACGCAGTAGTGGCCGATTGCCGGCACCCGCCCACCAGCCGCGCCGATGGCGATGTAGCCGACCTGTCGATCGGCCGGCAGGTCGCCGAGCAGGACGAAGTAGCGCAGCGTGTCGCGTACCGGCTGCTGGTGCAGCGCGGACCTGAATATCCGCGCATAGAACCGCGCCGATGCCGCGGGATCCGGCACGATGATGTCGAGATGTTCGAGGCCCAGGTTGTCGAGCGGCAGGGCCTTGGGCGCCGTCGTTTGCGCTCGGACACCGAGACCGAACGTGACGACGGCCATCCCGGCCACGAGCGTGGCGCGAATCATCACCGTCCCTGCTGCGACGGCCGGCTCGATCGTCCCTCGCCCGCCGTGCGCTCGAGGGAACGCGACGCGGAGAGCATGTTGGACATGCCGGAATTCCCCTCGTGGCACGCGTACTCGAACACACCAGCACGGGCCGGCCGCGCCTGCAAGTCGAGAGCGGCGGTCCAGGGTGCGGTCCACGTCGCCGGATCGACGAAGGTGACCTCGTACTGGATGGCGTCCCGCCCGGTGCGTGTGAAGCGCTCGATCAGGCGGAGCCCTGGCGTCGACGCGCGCGTGTTCGCCTTGAGGTGGCTCGATTCGACGACCAGCGTCGTCCCGTCCCACCGGCCGCGCGCGTCGCCCATGTACATCCGGAGCGTCTCCGATAAGGGAGCGCGCTGCCGCGGCAAAGAGTCGAGCGGGATGACGCGCGTATCGTGAATCAGCTCGTAAGTGATGGCGACGAAACCCGGGCTCTGGACGATCCGCATGTTGGCGTTGTAGACCGCCGGGAACATTGCATCCGGAAAACCTCCACCGTGGACGATACAGCGGACGCCGAGACCATAGTCCTCGTACGAGTCGCACGGCTCGCCGCGCTGCAGACTTCCGCACCGCTGCGGCACGGGAAACGGCTTGGCCTGCGCCGTTCGCGGAGGGAAACGTCCATCCGGCGGATCGATCACAAGGGAGGTACGCCGCGAGGTCGTGTTGTACTCGCGCCAATGCGGGATCGGCGCAGTCGGCGCGTCCACCTTGCCGGAAAGCACATCGACCGGCGCCAGATCGCGCTCGTCACGGACCCGGACCTCTTCGAGCCGCTCGGCATACTCGTCGTCAGTCAGGAACTGTCGCGTGCCGAACTGCGGCGGCCGCTCGAAGGGCACACCGTATTCCCCTTCACCCGTCCACTCTCCCTGTAGATCAGGGTCGCCCCACGGCGTCCGCTCGAGCCACGTCCCCGCCCCCCTGGTCTGGACGCCGGGTGTGCGCTGTGCGATGAGGTGCGCCGATGCGGCGATCGCCAACAGGATTGCGGTGATCCCGAAGGTGATTCGGGTTCTCATGTCATCGCTCCCCGTCACGGATTCTACAGCGCGAAGTGGTCGCCCGACGGCCGGATCCGCTAAGCGCTGGCAATCACCGGCCTGGCAGCCCTGAAAGGCTGCGCTACGTCGCGCCTCGACGGACAGCTTGCTGTAGTCAGGCCTAAACGACACCTCGATGTAGCGCAGGCCTTTAGGCTAATGCCGTTCGGAAATTCAATGAGCCGAACGCTTGTGCTGCTGAGCGTTGGCCACATTTGGCGCCGAGAGCCGACACGGCGGAGGGTCGTCAGCTGGCGCGTCGGGCCGTCACGTCGACCCGGAAAACCCGCGCTCCGTTCGAACACTGGCGCTGCGCGGCGGTCTTACCAACTTGCGGCACGCGCAGATCAACTAGCCCCGTCCGGGATGCTTGGGGCCCTCGGGTGACATCGCGAGAGACCGCCGCGAACTCACTCACTGCGCGCGGGTTTTCCTGACGCGTGACGGGTCGACTTCACGGCCCTTGCGCCAGCTGACGACCCTCCGTGTCGGCGGCCGCCCGCGACGGCGCGGAGCCGTGGCGGGACGCGTCGCGGGCCGCGCGCCGTTTGGAGTCGGCCCGCCACCGCGCTGGAAAAACGGCGTGAAGCTGAGGCCTGCGCGGCCGTCTGCCACGAGGTCACCCGGACCGAAGCGTTGCCCGAGGCGGGACTCGTTGATCGGAGCGATGTCGCGAATCGGCAGGACGGCCGCGCCAGCGACAGGGCGGCGAGCGCAACGCCGTTTTTCGGGCTGACGGAACCGGCGCGACGGCCCGCGATGCTTCCCGCCGCGGGTCGCGTCGCGCCACTGACCGCTGTGCGGTCAGTCACGAATTTCCCAACGGCATTAGCCTTTAGGCCTGCCCACTAGCTTGATTTGAGCTTCAGGAGATTCGCCGCGGTCCCACCCAGAATCGCGATCTGCTCGTCGGCGGTCAGCCCTGGTGTCTGCAGCACGGTGTCGACAGGCGTGCTGCTGGCGATCGGAAATCCGAAGTCCGTACCGATGACGATCTGGCTGGCGCCTGACGCTGTGACGAGGTTCCGCACGTTCTGCGGACTGTAGACGAGCGAATCGAAGTACAGCTGGGGGCCACGCAGGTACTCACTCGGCTTTCTTTTCATTTTCTGACAGGTGGCCTGCACGGCGTGGCAGTTGTCCGAGCGGCCGATATATGACGCCAGGAATCCTCCCCCATGCGCCGCGACAATCCTGAGGCCCGGAAAACGATCGAGGAAGCCCTCGAAGATCATGTGCGACAGGGCAACGGTGGTGTCGAGCGGAAATCCGATGTTGTTCCCGAGCGCGCCAGCCCCCTCGAATCTCTTCGCCGCGTCTTCCCATCCAGCAGGATGGACGAAGATGATCGTCCCCAGCTCCTCGGCCCGCTTCCAGAATGGATCGAGCTTCGGGTTGGCGAGCTCGCCGCCATTCACGTTGGCCCCGACGATGAAGCCGCGCAGGTCGAGCCTGGTCGCCGCGTGGTTCATCTGCTCGATGGCGAGATCCGGAGATTGCAGCGAGACGTTGCCCAACCCGACGAAGCGATCTGGATGCGCGGCACAGAGCTCGGCAATCTTCTCGTTCTGCATGCGGACGATCCGGGCGGCGAGATCCGGTTCGGTGAAGTACAGGAACTGGCTCGGATGCACGCTGATGACATGGACGTCGATGCCCTGGCGATCCATCTCCCTGAACCGGCGGTCGAGTGTCGCGGCGTCAACCGCCATCGGACTGCTGGCAAGATTCGCCATGGCGCGGTCCACTTGCGGCAGATCTTTGACGAGCGGCCACGCCTCCTGGACGAAGACATGGCTGTGCATGTCGACGGTGCGAACCGTCTTCCCGCCGATCGTCACGCGCCGCCGACCGGCCGGCGCTTGCCCCGCCAATGCGGCTGCGCCGCCGAAGACGTCGCATCGGCAGAACAGAATCCCGCCACCCGCCGCTGCGGTTGAACGAAGAAATCGGCGTCTGCCAATCATCCTCATAGCGGCTCGATCATACTCTCGGCCAGTTGGCATGGACTGGCTGATTCACGACCACGACCAAAACAACAGCCGAGCACGCCGATATCGCCGAGGAGTTTTTGACCAAATCAATTCTCGGCGGACTTCGCGGTCTCGGCGGTGAACCTTATGAGTGGTATTTGGTGTACGGGCCACTGATCCCAGCGCACTCCAGGCCTGATACGTGTGGCACTCTAAGGCGCTAATTTCACAGTGTTTGCAGTATGATTCCAGAACGAGTTCAACGGTTCAAAAGGTTCAAGGGTCTGGTTTTTGGGAGTGCCATTGCTCAGGAGAGGGCTCTTCGCCTGCATCGTTACCTGGCTGGCTGCCCTGTTGTTGCTGCCAAGCCATCCGGAGGCCATCGCTCAGCAGCCATCTGCGTCCTCTTCGGCCTCGAGCTCCACCGAGCGCGCTCTGGTCGACAAGTACTGCATCACCTGTCATAACCAGCGCACCAAGACCGCCGGCCTGACACTGGACACAGTCGACCTGTCGGACCCGCCGGCCGGGGCGCAGGTCTGGGAAAAGGTCATCCGGAAGCTCCGCGGCGGAATGATGCCGCCGGTTGGAATGCCCCGTCCGGATCGGACGGCCCTGACCAGCCTGGCGTCCTACCTCGAGACCTCAATCGACGCGGCGTCCGCCGCCGATCCCCATCCGGGCCGAACGGTCCTCCATCGACTCAATCGTGCCGAGTACGGAAATGCGCTGCGCGACCTGCTCGCGCTCGATATCGACGTCGCCTCGTTCTTGCCGCCTGACGAAGAGGCGTACGGCTTCGACAACATCGGAGCCGTGCTGGGCATGTCGCCGGCGCTGATGGAGCGGTATCTGTCGGCGGCCTGGAAGATCAGCGCCCTGGCGGTTGGAAGCCCGAAGATCACGCCGGCCATCGAGACGTTCCGCGTCCGCTCCGACCTGTCGCAGAACGACCACATCGAAGGGCTGCCGATCGGCACTCGCGGCGGGCTCCTCGTTCGCTACAACTTTCCGGTCGACGGTGAATACGTCGTCAGGCCGAGGCTGTATCGGGAGACCGTCAACATCATTCGCGGACTGGAAGTCGCGCACGATCTGGAAATCACGTTCGACGGCGAGCGGATTCTGCTCGCGCGTTTCGGCGGTCGCGACGACGAGGTGGCGAACTATTTCAATCCGACGGCAGCCGGGGACGAGCTGGAGAAGCGGTTTCAGGTCCGAATGCCAGTCAAGGCAGGCCCGCACGCGATTGGCGTCGCGTTCCTGAAGAAGAGCTCCGCTCCGACCGTGGAGCTGCTGCAACCCTTCCTCCGCGAGCGGATCGATCCGATCACGCCGGTCGGCATTCCTGAAGTCGACAAGGTGACCATCGAAGGCCCATTCAACGTCACCGGATCCGGCGACTCACCGAGCCGTCGTCGGATCTTCACCTGCCGGCCCACCGGCAGCAACCTGGAAACAACGATGCGCTGACGTGCGCGCGGACGATTCTGTCGACGCTGGGGCGGCGCGCGTATCGCCGTCCGATGACCGATGCGGAATTGGAGCGGCTGCTCGACTTTCTTCCGCGACGGGCACGAGAAGGAAGGCCGTTTCGACGCCGGCGTCGAGAACGCTCTGGCCTTCATGCTCGTGTCGCCGCAGTTTCTGTTCCGGTTCGAGCGCGATCCCGAAAACGCCGCGCCGGGCACGGTGTATCGCATCGGCGACCTCGAACTGGCGTCGCGCTTGTCGTTCTTTCTCTGGAGCAGCATTCCGGACGATCAGCTGTTGAATCTGGCCGTTCAGGGAAAGCTTCAAAATCCAGGCGTCCTCGAGCAACAGGTGAAGCGGATGCTGGCCGACCAGCGCGCCCGTGCGCTCGGCAGCAACTTCGCCGGCCAGTGGCTGTATCTGCGGAACTTGAAGAGCCATCAGCCGGACGAGGACCTCTTTCCCGACTTCGACGACAACCTGCGGCAGGCGCTCAAGCGCGAGACCGAGCTGCTGTTCGAGAACATCGTGCTCGAAGACCACGGGATCCTCGATCTGCTCGACGCGAACTACACGTTCGTCAACGAGCGGCTGGCACGGCACTACGGCATCCCGAACATCTATGGCGATCAGTTCCGCCGGGTGAACGTGCCAGCGGACTATCGCAGAGGGCTGCTGGGTCAGGGCAGCGTGCTCACGTTGAATTCGTACGCGAATCGGACCTCCCCCGTCACTCGCGGTAAGTACATCCTCACGAACATTCTGGGCACGCCGCCTCCTCCACCGCCTGCGGACGTCCCGCCCCTCGACGAGAAGCCCGGCAAAGCGGCTTCGATGCGCGATCGGATGGAGGAGCATCGAAAGAATCCGTCGTGCTCGGGCTGTCACAAGCTGATGGACCCGATCGGCCTGGCCCTCGAAAATTTCGACGGCATCGGGCGCTGGCGGACGATGGACGGCGGGCGCCCGATCGATCGCGTCGAGCACGCTGTGTAACGGCGCGCAAGTTGACGGCCCGGCGGGGCTTCGGCAGGCCATTCTGAGCCGTCCCGAGCAGTTCGTCGGAACCGATGACGGAAATGCTGCTGACCTATGCGCTGGGACGCGGGCTCGAGCATTACGATATGCCGGTGGTTCGCTCGATCGTGCAGGAGGCGGCCGCGGCAAAATTATCGTTTTTCGTCGCTGGTGCCAGGCATCGTGAAGAGCGTGCCGTTTCAGATGAGAAAAGTGAAGAGGGCGAGACGGCGGGAATGAAGGTGAGATCTGAATTTGAGGATCTAAGGATTTGAGAATTTGAGGTTGAGGATTGAGGTGCTCTGTCGTTGGAGATTTGGCGATTTTAGATTCAAATCCCAAATCTAGTTGAGGGCCGTCCATGTTCATCACCAAGAAGCACATTTCCCGGCGGACGTTCCTGCGCAGCGGTGTCGGCGCCACGCTGACGCTGCCCTTCCTGGAAGCGATGGTGCCGGCACAAACGCCGATTGGGAAGACGGCGGCCAATCCCGCGCAGCGGTTCGGGTTCATCTACGTCCCTCATGGATCGATCATGAAGGACTGGACGCCGGTGCAGGAAGGCGCCGGCTTCGAGTTCTCGCCCATTCTGAAGCCTCTCGAGCGCTTCCGCGATCGGATCAACGTCGTCAGCGGGCCTTCCAATACGCGGTGAGACCGGCCATTCGCCGAGCAGGGCGATGTGGCTGAGCGGCACGTTTCCCGCCAAGGGAAGTGTGATGCGTCTCGAACACGACGATCGACCAGATGATCGCGGCGAACCTCGGCCAGAGCACGACGTTCCCGTCAATGGAGCTGGCGACCGAGGATCATTCCAGCCATCTCGGAAGCTGCGCCGGCGACTTTCTGTGCTCGTACATGAGCACGATCTCCTGGCGGACGCCGACACAGCCGCTGCCGATGGAGATCAATCCGCGCGTCGTGTTCGAGCGCATGTTCGGCGGCGACAGCGCCTCGCGCGAAGAGCGTCTCGCCAGGCTGGAACAGAACAGCAGCATCCTCGATGCGGTGCGGGAGAGCGTCAAAGACCTGTCAGCGCGGCCTTGGGGCGCGCGACCGAGCGAAGCTTGGTGAGTACCTCGACAACGTCCGGGAAATCGAACGGCGAATCCAGCAGGCCGAAAAGCAGCGAACCGACACGCTGATCGAGACGCCGCCGGTGCCCATCGGCATGCCCGAGTCGTTGGAAGAGCACGTCAAGCTGATGTTCGACTTGATGGCGCTGGCCTACCAGGGGAACTTGACGCGCGTCGACCTCGTTCATGATGGCGCGGGAGCTGAGCACGCTCACCTATCCGCAAATCGGTGTCACCGATGGCCATCACCCGGTTTCCCACAACAACAACGTGCCAGAGCAGGTCGCCAAGAAGGCCAAGATCGACAGCTATCACCTCAGCCTGTTCGGAAACTTCCTGGACAAGCTGCAGTCGACGCCCGACGGCGACGGCTCGCTGCTCGACCACTCCATGTTTCTGTACGGCAGCGGCATGAGCAACGGCAACCAGCACACGCACGACAACTTGCCGATTCTGCTGGCCGGCGGAGCCGCAGGCCGGCTGAAGGGCGGCCGCCACATCAAGATGGCTGACTACACGCCGCTGTCGAACCTGATGATGACGTTGCTCGACGTGGCTGGGGTGCCTACGGAGAAGTTCGGCGAGAGCTGGGGACGGGTGGATCTTTGAAAAGTCACAAGTCTCAAGTCTGAAGTGTGAAGTAGCGCAGGCCTTTAGGCCTGCGTTCGATGGGTGCCGAGCGCTTCTGGAATCGAACATGCGCGCGAGAAACGTGTTTGGAGCCTGCGTCGCCATTCTGATGAGTGCCGGCAGTCTTGCTGCCGCCGCCGGCGACGCTCGGCTGGTCGGCGCTGTCAAGAGCCGCGACAAAGCCGCAACGCGTTTGCTGCTGAAGCAACGCGCTGACGTGAACGCACCGGACGTCGATGGGATGACGGCGCTGCACTGGGCCGCGCACTGGAACGACCTCGAGACCGTCAAGCTGCTCATTGGTGCGGGCGCGAACGCCAAGGCCGCCAATCGCTACGGCGTGACGCCGCTTCACGAGGCTTGTACTGTCGCCAACGTCGCGATGATCGAAGCGCTGCTGAAAGCCGGAGCCGATCCGAACGCCGCCTTCGGCGAGGGCGAGACGCCGTTGATGACGGCGGCTCGAACCGGAAACGTGGAGGCAGTGAAGCTGCTGTTTGCCTTCGGCGCAAAGGTCGACGCACGCGAGGGATTCCGCGGCCAGACTGCGTTGATGTGGGCGGCCGCCGAGAACCACGCAGCAATCGTCCGGACGCTGGTCGAAGTCGGCGCGGACGTGAACGCGCGCTCCATCACCTACGAATTTCCGTCCCTGGTCGGCGGCAACGGCGGCATCATTCACGATCGACCCGAGGGAGGCCTGACGCCGCTGATGTTCGCGGCTCGACAAGGCGCCATCGAAGCTGGCCGGGTACTGCTCGACGGTGGCGCGGATCTGAACGCCAATGAGGCTCAATACGGCTTCACGCCGATGCAAACGGCCATCTTCAACGGCCACTACGATTTCGCCACGCTGCTGATCGAGCGGGGCGCCGACGTCAACGACGGTTCGCTCTACATCGCGATCGAGATGCGCAATCTGGCGACCTACAGCAACCGGCCGAATCCGCCCGAGAAAGACCGGCTGCAGACCAGTCTGGACGTCATCCAGCTGCTGCTCGCGCGCGGCGCGGATCCGAACCGGCCTTACGTCAAGAAGATTCCGCCGCGACAGGCACAGGGCGACATCATCGTCCCGCCCGGTGCCACGCCGCTTTACAGGGCGACGAGGGCCACCGACCTGACGACGATCCGTCTCTTACTGGAAAAAGGGGCGACGCCGTCCGTGGCGACGAAGGATGGGTCGACGCCGTTGATGGTCGCAGCGGGCCTCGGCGCGCGCCGGACCGGGGACGAGGAGTTCATCGAGAAGGCCGCTCGCGCCGATCCGCTCGACGCCGCCAGGATGTTCGTCGATGCTGGCGCCGACGTAAATGCGGTCAATGAAGCCGGCAACTCCGCCCTGCACTATGCCGCCCTGACGGGAGCCACGCGCATCGTCGAGTTCCTGGCCGACCGCGGCGCGAAGCTCGACGGAAAGAACAAGCAGGGAAAGACTCCCCTCGACCTGGCGCGTCAGAACACGGCTGCTGTCATCCGGAAATTCATGGGCGCCACGGCCCAACAGTAGCGCCGTCCCATCGCGCGTGCCTCGTATAATCCACGCGCCCATCCGGCCCTGCCGGATGGTTCTCTATGAATCGTATCCTCGTCATCGGCGGCACCGGGAACGTCGGTCGCCAGGTTGTCTATCAACTGGCGGCAACGGGAGCGCGGTTCCGCGCCATGACCCGCAACCCGGATGCGGCCGGCTTGCCGCCACAGGTCGAGGTGGTGCGAGGGGATCTCACGGTTCCCGAGACCCTGGATCGCTGCCTGCAAGATATTGATACGGTTTTCCTGGTGTGGGTGGCGCCGCCGGCCGCTGTGGCGGGCGCGCTGGAGCGAATCGCGAAGCACGCACGGCGCATCGTGTTCCTCACGGCTCCTCTCAAAACGCCGCACCCGTTCTTCCAGCAGCCCAATCCTTCCAGAGACGTGGCCGAACGCATCGAGCGGCTGATCGAAACGTCAGGAGTGGAGTGGACGTTCCTGCGGGCCGGCATGTTCGCAGGAAACGCCAGGCATTTCTGGGGGCCGCACATTCGCGCCGGCGACGTCGTGCGCTGGCCGTACCTCGACGCTCCAACGGCCCCGACCGATGAGCGAGACCTGGCCGCGGTCGCGGTCCGCACGTTGTGCGAAGAGGGGCACGCCGGCGCGGAGTATGTTCTGACCGGGCCGCAATCGCTGACGCAGGCCGAGCAGGTGCACACCATCGGATGCGCGATCGGGCGGTCACTGCGCGTGGAAGAGATGTCGCCAGACGAGGCGCGGTCTGAGTTGCTCCCGGTCCTGGGTTCGTCGACCTTGGTGAATACGCTGCTCAACGCTTGGGCTGCCGCCATCGGTCAACCGGCGTTTGTGACATCCACGTATGCGGAGCTTACAGGAGCACCGCCACGGACCTTCCTCGAATGGGCCACCGACCACGCCGCGGAGTTCCGGGCATAGATGGCGACTCGCAAGAGCAGGGGCGCGGTTCATCGAGCCCGTCAGCGCCAGCCGAGCTCCGGGGCGACAAACTTGAGGACGCTGTTGATGGCGTGGGCGTTGTAGTCCACGCCCAACTGGTTCGGGACGGTCAGGAGCAGGGTGTCAGCGGCGGCGATGGCCTCGTCCGTGGCGAGTTGCTTGACCAGCATGCCGGGTTCGGCGGCGTATGAGCGGCCGAAGATGGCGCGCGTGTTGGCGTCGATGTAGCCGATCTGATCCTGGTCGCGAGCGTCGTGACCGAAGTAGGCCCGGTCGCGCTCGTCGACGAGCGCGAAGATGCTGCGGCTCACCGAGATCCGCGGCTCACGCTGGTGCCCGGCCTCCTTCCATGCTTCCCGGTACGCTTCGATCTGCTTGCGCTGCTGAACGTGCAGCGGCTCGCCGCTCTCGTCGTCCTTCAGGGTCGAGCTCTGGAGGTTCATTCCCAGCTTCGCGGCCCACGTGGACGTGGCGTTTGAGCTGGAGCCCCACCAGATCCGGTCGCGCAGCCCTTCCGAGTATGGCTCGACGCGCAGCAGGCCTGGCGGATTGGGAAACATCGGCCGCGGGTTGGGTTGAGCGAACCCTTGCCCCTTCAGCACCTCGAGAAAGACCTCAGCGTGGCGGCGCGCCATGTCGGCAGCGGTCTCGCCGTCATGGGGCGCATAGCCGAAGTAGCGCCAGCCGTCGATCACCTGCTCGGGCGACCCTCGGCTGATGCCCAGTTGGAGGCGGCCACCCGCGATGACGTCCGCCGCTCCCGCGTCCTCGACCATGTACAGCGGGTTCTCGTAGCGCATATCGATGACGGCCGTCCCGATCTCTATCCTGCTGGTGCGCGCGCCGATGGCCGCGAGGAGCGGGAACGGCGAGCCGAGCTGGCTGGCGAAGTGGTGCACGCGGAAGTAGGCGCCGTCGGCGCCGAGCTCCTCCGCGGCCACGGCCAGCTCGATCGACTGGAGCAGCGAGTCCGCCGCCGTGCGCACCTGTGAGTGGGGCGACGGCGTCCAGTGCCCGAACGACAGGAACCCAATCCTCTTCACCTGCACATCCTCCTTCCGGACCCGAAGAGTTACGACGGCATCTCCTATAATTGCGCCGTTTGGTATGGCCTTGATGGCTGGCTCCCGGCTCGGCCCATACGAGATCATCGCTCCGCTCGGCGCGGGTGGGATGGGTGAAGTCTATCGCGCGCTCGATACCGACCTTGGGCGGCAGGTCGCCATCAAGATCCTGCCTGACACCTTTGCCCAGGACCGAGCGGTGACCTCGCGCGAACGCGTCTTGCGTCAATGCAAGTTGGCCCATCGCATACTGCACGCGGCGAGGTTCGCGTGTACGTGTAGCATCGGTCGGATAAGGAAATGACTAGTCGCGAAGTGTTTTGAAATCCGTCCGATGGCACCACCCGACGAGTGCCGATTGGGGGTTTTTAGGGGCTCTTAGGCTTCGCCTCGATGTAGCGGCTGTAGTGTGTGTGCGCGATGCGAGCGGTGTGAGCTGGGGGTGGGGTGTAGGAAAGGCGTTGGTGGTGTGTGGGGGGTTGTAGGAGTGTGTAAGAGTGCTGGGCAAGTTCGGTCGGGGTGAGTCGCGGGAGGGCGAGGCGTGGTTAGCGTTTTTGCAGCGGTGGGCGCTGATAAACGGCGCGTGGGCGAGCTTGCAGGCTGAGCGTGCTGGGATGGGGGAACAGTAGAGCGGAGGGTGTGGCTGGCGCAAGGGCTGTGAAGTGACGTACGCGTAGGAAAACCGCGCGCAGTGAGTTAGTTGCGGCGGTTTACGATGTACGAGGGCAGCTCCGGACGGGGCTGTTAATCTGAGCGATGCGCAGTTAGTAAGACGCTGCGCAGCGCAGAGTGAACGGAGCGCGGGTTTTGGGTGACGATGACGGCGACGCGTGACTGACAACCTCCGCTGTGTGGCTTCGGCGCAAATGTGGACGCTCAGCAGCACAAGCTTTCGGCTCTTTGAATTCGAACGGCATTAGCTTTAGGGCTGCACTGCACTGTTCGATGTAGCGCAGGCTTCGCGTGCTCGCGTGGCAGAACCTGCGAGCTGTGGCGAGGTTTCGCGTAGCGCAAAGCGAGGAGGCGGACAGGCCTGCCCAGTGCGTCGCCTCGATGTCAGTCGTATCCGCTTCAGCAAGCGGCGGCGCGGACTATCGACCCCGGGAGTGGGCACGTACCTCCGCCAGCACATCCAAGCCCGCATCAATCGCTGCCTTCGTCTCGAACCTGCCGGTGTCGCCCGACCCTCTGTGGTGATAAAAGAAAAACATGGCGTGGTTGTCGGTGACGGCTGGGTCGCTCAGTACCTCGACCGCGTGTTGCAGCTCGTGGCCGATGGACGCCATCAGCTCCGCGCCAGGTGCCTTTCGCGCGTCGACCGCGATCCACAGGAGACGATAGGGGCCGGCGACCTTCACCGACAACATCAGACAGGCCCGCACGCTATGGTTGCATCGTCCTTCGTCGACGTACACCAGGCCATCGGTCCGGTCAATGGTGTGAACGGAGCCGCCGAAAGGTCGCTGAACGCTCGGTGGCCTGATCGATGACGGCGCGGATGGCCGGACTGTTGGAGCGGACGCGTGGCATGCGCGGCGCCTGGGCGCTGGCCTCAAGGAGCGTCTGGACAACCCCGCAGATCACGGCGGCAAGAACAGCCTGGACGCCGGGTGGGCAGCGCGCCGGCTCGGATAGCATGTCATGGCCTTCGCCTCGCCGGACCGGCTGGCGCCGGTCCTCACCACCCAAGGCGGAACAGAAGGTCAAGGAGGGGCAAGCGGCGTAGAATGGGCCATTTCCGACCGAACTCTGAATGCGACCGAGTTGTTGCTGGCCTGGGGGCGCGGCGACGTGGCCGCGTTCGACCGGCTCGTTCCCCTGGTCCACGACGAGCTGCGCCGGCTAGCGCGGCGGTACATGCGCGACGAGCGGTCCCGGCCACACGCTGCAGGCCACGGCGCTCGTGAACGAGGCGTACATGCGCCTGATCGACGTGAACCGCGTTCAATGGCAGAACCGCGCGCACTTCTTCGCGATGTCGGCGCGGGTCATGCGGCGTATCCTCGTCGACCCCGCGCGGGCGCGAGGCAACGACAAGCGCGGCGGCGGCGTGCCGAGAGGTCTCGCTGGACGAGGCGCTCGTGCGTGTCGCACGAGCGGGGCGCAGGACCTCGTGGCGCTTGACGACGCGCTGCAGGCCGCTGGAGGTGGTCCATCCGCGGAAGAGTCAGGTGGTGGAGCTGCGGTTCTTCGGCGGGCTGACCCTCGAGGAAACAGCCGAGGCTCTCCACGTGTCGACGCGACACGGTGAAGCGCGACTGGCGATTCGCGAAGCTGTGGCTGCTGCGCGAGCTGGCCGGAGACGCGGCACGATGACGCCTGATCGGCGAGACGAGGTCGAGCGGATCTGCCAGGCCGCGCTGGAGCACGATGCCGCCGCGCGCGCAGCATTCCTCGCCGATGCGTGTGCGGGGGACGCGGCGTTGCGCCGCGAGGTCGAGTCGCTGCTGGCGCACGAGCACACGGCCGAACGGTTCATTGAAACGCCGGCGCTCGAGGTTGCGGCAGAAGGACTGGCCGCGGTGGCCGGGCTTGTCGTCGGACGGCGCCTGGGCGTCTACGAGATTCGGTCGCTGATTGGCGCGGGCGGCATGGGAGAGGTTTATCGCGCGCGCGATCACCAACTGGGCCGCGACGTCGCCATCAAGGTCCTGCCCGACGCAGTTTGGCCGACCCCGAGCGCCTCGCCAGATTTGAGCGCGAAGCACGGCTGCTCGCGGCGCTGAACCATCCCCACATCGGGGCGATCTACGGGGTCGAGCAGGCTGACAGCGTTCCCGCACTCGTGCTCGAATTGGTGGAGGGTCCGACACTCGCCGAGCGGCTGACCAAGGGCGCCGCTTCCGATGCAGGAGGCACTGAGATCTGGCGACGCAGATCGCGGACGCGCTCGAGGCGGCCCACGAGAAAGGGCATCGTCCATCGCGACCTCAAGCCGGCGAATATCAAGATCACGCCGGCCGGCGTCGTCAAGGTGCTCGACTTCGGGCTGGCCAAAGCCACAGCAGATGACGACGCGGGCCTTGATCTCTCCCAATCACCGACGGGACGCCTCAGTGGCACACGCGACGGGCTGATTCTGGGGACCGCCGCCTATATGAGCCCGGAGCAGGCGCGGGGCCAGCGCGTCGACAAGCGGACGGACATCTGGGCATTCGGCTGCCTGCTCTACGAGATGCTGACCGGTCGGACGGCGTTCGAACGCGAAACTGTTACCGATACGTTGGCCGCTATCGTCGATCGGGAGCCTGATTGGACTGCGCTCCCGGCAACGGTACGAGAACATCAGACGGCTGCTGCGCCGATGCCTGCAGAAGGATCCCGCGCGCCGCGTGCACGACATTGCCGATGCGGGCATTGAGATCGACGACGCGCACAACGAGCCGGCCCCCTCGACAACAGCACCAACGGCCCCGGCGTCTCGCGTGCGCGAGCGAGTGCTCTGGGCAGCGGCGCTCGTCACCGCGATCGCAGGGACAGCGACGAGCTGTAATTCAATGGCCCGGAGATCGAGCCACGCGAGGTCCGCTTCGAGATCACCACGCCGCCGACAACGGACGCTTTCTCATTGGCGGTGTCGCCAAGTGGGCGAATGCTCGTCTTTGCGGCAAACTCCGACGGCAAATTTCAGCTATGGGTGCGGGCGATGGACGCGACCGCATCACGACTGCTGCCAGGTACCGACAACGCGTCGTTGCCCTTCTGGTCGCCGGATAGCCGATCGGTGGGGTTCTTCGCCGATGGCCAGCTGAAAACCATCGCCGTCGACAGCGGATCCCTCCGCATACTGGGACCAGCTGGAGTCCAAGGCGGCGCGTGGAATGAAGACGGCACGATCCTCTTCAGCGCAGGGGCAGGGGCCGGCCTGCGACGTGTTTCTGCGGATGGCGGAGCCTCAGTTCAAATCACGCGAGTGACGTTGCAGACCAACGTTCACAGGTACCCTCAGTTTCTGCCCGGCGGCAGACGCTTCCTTTTCTACGCCAATGGGACAGAACCCGGCATCTATGTGGGAGAGCTTGGAGCGTCAGGATCCCCGCGACGGATCCTGGACGCTCAGACGGCAATTTACGCTTCTGGGTATCTGCTCTTCGTTCGTCAAAACACCCTGTTCGCGCAGCCATTCGATTTGACACAACTGGCGCTAACCGGTGAACCCGCCGCAATTGCGGTGGGGCTGATTGCGAGCGCGGAAGGCCGGGGAGCCGCGTTGTCGGCGTCGGGTGCAGGCGTCATTGCGGTTCGGTTGGGGCCGGCTGGCGAGCAGCGCCAGTTCGTCTGGTTCGACCGATCTGGCAAGGAGCTCGAGACCGTTGCGGGATCGAACATCGGCGGCCCGTTCCATTTCTCACCGTCACCTGACGGTCGCTCGTTGGCGATCGGTCGCAACGTGGGAGGCACGGCATCCGATATCTGGCTTCTGGACGTCGACCGCGGTGTTTCAACCAGATTCACGTTTGACGAGGCATTCGACCTGAACGCCGTCTGGTCGCCGGACGGCAAGCGCATTGCCTTCGCCTCGAACCGCCAGGGAACGTTCGACCCGTACGTGAAAGACGTTGGGGGTTCTCAGAGCGAGGTGTTGCTCCAGACCGACCGAGAAGCGGAATCCGTCCATGCACCCGCATCAGTACGATCCCCAAGCGACTGGTCGCGCGACGGACAGTTCATTCTCATTACGCGCCAGGATGACGGTAACGATGGCATCTGGGCGCTGCCGCTCAATGGCAAGGCAGACTCCTTCGCTGTCGTCGATACGCCCTTCAATGAGGTCAACGGACAGTTCTCGCCCGATGGCCGATGGGTTGCCTACCAGTCGAATGAATCAGGACAAGTCGAGATTTACGTCCATAGATTTCCTGGTCCCGGGCGCCGATGGAAAGTGTCCTCGGACGGCGGGGTACAGGTCCGATGGCGCGGTGACGGCAAACAGCTCTACTACCTGGCGCCAGACAACCGCCTCATGGCAGTGCCAATCCAGCTCGAATCGACCGACGACATCGTCGATGCCGGAGTCCCTGTACCCCTGTTCGCTCCCCGGTTGAGTGGAGATCCGAGAAACGGCTATGCGCGAAGTTACAGTGTGTCCGAAGATGGTCAGCGTTTCCTTGTGGACACTGTCCCGGAACTGACATTGCCGATTACCGTCATCATGAACTGGCAGCCGAAACCGTGAAGCGGGCGGCATGCCAAGCGATTATGCACGCGAGGTCGAGCGGATTGTTCAGGGAGCGTTAGAGCATCCTGCCGCCGAGCGCGAGGCGTTCGTGGCTGACGCGTGCGCGGGTGACGAGGGCTTACGGGGCGACCTCGAACGCCTGGTCGCGCATGACGGCGGGGCCTCGGGCTTCCTTGAAACGCCCGTGCTGGCGGCGGGACGCTGCGGGTTTCGTTCGACCAGGCCGTCGAGGAAACGGCCGAAGCGCTCCACGTCTCCTCAAAGACCGTGAAGCGCGACTGGCGCTTCGCCAAACTGTGGCTGCTGCGCGAGCTGGCCGGAGACACGATGACGCCTGATCGGCGAGACGAGGTCGAGCGGATCTGCCAGGCGGCGCTGGAGGTCGATGCCGCTACGCGCGCAGCATTCCTGGCCGATGCGTGTGCCGGGGACTCGGCGTTGCGCCGCGAGGTCGAGTCGCTGCTGGCGCACGAGCACACGGCCGAACGGTTCATTGAAACGCCGGCGCTCGAGGTTGCGGCAGGAGGACTGGCCGCGGTGGCCGGGCTTGTCGTCGGACGGCGCCTGGGTGTCTACGAGATTCGGTCGCTGATTGGCGCGGGCGGCATGGGTGAGGTGTATTGCGCGCGCGATCACCAACTGGGCCGCGACGTCGCCATCAAGGTCCTGCCCGACCAGTGGTTGGCCGACCCCGAGCGCCGCGCCAGATTTGAGCGCGAAGCGCGGCTGCTCGCGTCATTGAACCATCCCCACATCGGGGCGATCTACGGGGTCGAGCAGGCTGACAGCATGCCCGCGCTCGTGCTCGAATTGGTCGAAGGTCCAACGCTCGCCGAGCGGCTGACCAAGGGCGCGCTTCCGATTAAGGAGGCACTGAGACTGGCGACGCACATCGCCGACGCCCTCGAAGCGGCCCACGAGAAAGGGATCGTCCATCGCGATCTCAAGCCGGCGAATATCAAGATCACGCCGGCCGGCGTCGTCAAGGTGCTCGACTTCGGGCTGGCCAAAGCCACATCAGATGACGACGCGGGCCTTGATCTCTCCCAATCACCGACGGGACGCCTCAGTGGCACACGCGACGGGCTGATTCTGGGACCGCCGCCTATATGAGCCCGGAGCAGGCGCGGGGCCAGCGCGTCGACAAGCGGTCGGACATCTGGGCGTTCGGGTGTGTGATGTACGAAATGCTGACCGGTCGCTCGGCATTTCCCGGCGCAACGGTCACCGAAACGCTGGCGGCCATTCTGGAACGGGAGCCGGATTGGACCACGCTCCCCGCCGCGACGCCGGCGAGCGTACGGAAGTTGTTACGACGGTGCCTCGAGAAGGAGACGACACGCCGCCTCCATGACATAGCTGACGCGCGTCTGGACATCGAAGAGGCGCTCACCGAGCCGGCGGGTGCCGCTGCGGTCAGCACACCGACGCCGGTCCGTAGGACTCACGAGCGGCTGTTGTGGGTGGTCGCGCTGGTGGTCGCGGTCGCCGCAGGCGCGGCCGGGAGTCTCTGGTATACGACCGGACCCGGCAGCCAGGCGCGCGACGTCGCGCGTGTGCTGGTCGGTATCGCCCCAGCCGATCAGCTCCGCGCCGCCACCGACATGCCCTTCGACCTTGGCCACTTGAGCCGGAGCGCGATCGCCCTTGCGCCGGATGGCCGGACGCTGGTATTCAGCGCGGTCCGGGGCGATCGGCAGCAGTTGTACGCACGCACGTGGGATCAACTCGACGCGGTACCAATATCAGGGACCGAAGGTGCGGCGAACCCATTCCTGTCGCCCGACGGAAAATGGGTCGGTTTCTGGGCGAACGGCGCGCTCAAGAAGGTCCCCCGGAGCGGCGGCGCGCCGACCACGTTGTGCGAGACCACGGCGGTGTTCGGCGCGAGCTGGGGATCGAACGACGTCATCCTGTTCGCGCGCGAAAGCGGCGGCCTCTGGCAGGTTCCTCCCCTGGGCGGCTCGCCCACTGCCGTCACGGCAGTCGATGAAAAGGCAGGCGAGGTCAGCCACCGGCTCCCGCAGATCCTTCCAGGAAGTCAAGCCGTGATCTTCACCGCAACTCGAACGCTGTTTCCAAGCTGGGACGACACGCTGGTTGTCGCTCAATCGCTGACCACTGGCACGCGCAAGGTCTTGATCGAAGGAGGCGCCGACGCACACTACGTTCCCACGGGTCACCTTGTCTATATGCGACGCTCGACGTTGATGGCCGTGCCGTTGATCCGCGCGACCTCACGGTGAGCGGAGGCTCGGTCGCTCTGTTGAGCGACGTCATGCAGGCAGCGAACATGACCCGCACGGCGCAGGATTCCGGCGCGGGGCAGTTCAGCATCGCGGCATCCGGATCGCTTGCCTATGTTCCGGGCGGTATCCACACCTTAGGGGATCGCTCGCTCGTGTGGATGGATCAATCGGGCCATATCGAGGCGCTCGCGGCGCCGCCGCGCGTCTACACCTACCCACGAGTGTCGCCCGACGGTACGCGGGTGCTTGTTACCACCCAAGGCGATCGAAATATCTGGGTCTATGACGTTGCTCGTAGGACGACCACGAGGCTCACCGTGGAAGGCAGAAGCCAGGCGGCCATCTGGACTTCGGACGGCACGCGCGTCACGTTTGGCTCATCGACTGCCGGAACCGAGAACCTGTTCTGGGCGCCGGCCGATGGCACCGGGACTCCCGAGCGCCTCACCACGAGTCCCCTGTTTCATCGTGCATCAGCGTGGTCACCCGACGGCCAGGTTCTCGCCTTCGTCGCGTTCGCGCAGAACCAATACGACATCATGACGCTCCCCAGTGCCGGGGAACGGGAGCCCAAACCTCTTATGCGATCACGATTCAATGAGAGCCACCCGGAATTCTCGCCGGACGGCCGCTGGCTGGCGTTTTCATCCGACGAGTCCGGTCGATCAGAGATTTACGTGCAGCCCTACCCGGGGCCAGGTGCCAGGGTGTTGATCTCGACTGACGGAGGAACGGCTCCAGCCTGGGCCAGGAACGGGCAGCAGCTCTTCTATCTCGCGCCTGCGCTCCCTGAGGGCAAGGGCGGCTTCAGAATGATGGCGGTCTCGGTGACGCCCGGGCCGCAGCTCACCGCAGGAAGACCTCGGGTGCTGTTCGAAAGCACAACACTGACTCCAGGAAACCCGGTACGCAACTACGACGTCACATCCGACGGTCGCTTCCTGGCGGTTCGATTCCACGAGCGCTCGCCCATCAGACCGGCGCAGATCGTGCTCGTGCAGAATTGGTTCCAGGAGCTACGCCGGCGTGTCCCGGTGAACTAACTTCGTTTCGTTGCCTGTCCGTAGCCGGTTGCCGTTCTTCGGCGGGGTCAACGTTTCCTCGTGAACACCAGCAAGGAAGTCACGCTGCCGATCACAATCGTCCTGAACTGGAAGCCGAAGCCTTGACGAATCGCAGCCCTGAGGCCGCGAGATCGCCTAAGCCCGGACGCCCTCGACGATGCTCAGCGGGCACTTGGTCGGCACGACCCGAACCAGCTTCAATCCTGCCTTCCTGAACAGCTCCGCGAACTCTTCTTTCGTGCGCTCTTTTCCGCGCACGACCACCATCATCTGGATGTCGAGCAGCTTGCCCCACTCTCGATGATTGCCAGGAGCGATCAGAGGATCGGCGACGAGAATCCTGCCCTTCTCGTTCATCGCCGCACGGCAATTCCTCAAGATCCGTACGCAACTCTCATCGTCCCAGTTATGGAGGATGTACTTGAGGATGTACGCATCGCCGCCCTTCGGCACCGACTCGAAGAAATCCCCAGAGACCAGCGTGCAGCGGCCGGCGACCGCCTTCGCCGTGACGTGCCGATCCTTCTCGGCCCGTCCGATCACCGACGGCAGGTCGAACAGCACACCCTTCAACGTCGGATTCTGCGTGAGGATGGTGCCAAGCAAACTTCCGTGTCCGCCGGCCACATCGACGATGGTCCTGATGCCGGCGGACTTGTAGGCGGCCTTGAACGCGGCCGCGATGGCGGGATTCTCGGTCCCGGACAAGCTCGTCATCGCCTCGCCGAACACCTCGAGGTCGTCGGGATGCTTCTCGAGGTACTGGTAGAACGGCATGCCGAAGATCTTGTCGAAGGGCAGCTCCGCTGTCTGCACAGCGAAGAGGAGCTGCTCCCACGCGTACCAGACATGCTTTTCGACCAGCATGAGCGCGAACCCGTGCATCGAGGCTGGAACGTCAGTCCGAAGCGTGGCGCCGAGCGGCGTCAACTTGAATCGCCGGCCCTTGATCTCGGCAAAGACGCCGTAGCTCGCGAGCGTGCGAAGTGCGCGGTACAACGGCTGCGGCTGAACGCCCGCGGCGAGTGCCAGCTGTTCGGCCGTACGTGGACCGTCCTTGAGGAGATCCGCCAGTCCGAGTTTCGAGGCGACGTAAATAAGGCGAGAAACCCAGTAGCCGGCGATCAGATCTCGCATCGCGGCTTGGGGTGAGAGCTTCTTTTTGGGCACAGTTGAGTCGCGATGTGGGCCGTTCGGTTGGACTTGTCTTTCAGGTCGAGTCTGGCGCCCTGGCCTTACGCCTCTGCGGCCGACGACGCCAAGCAGCGCAATCCAACAAATAGTAAGCCCATGCAGTTGGGCCGCTCAAGCAAAAGGACCGGCTGGGAATTCCGTGACCAATCTCGAGTATGAGACATTACAGAATCTGGGCGGGAACCCATGACCAGTATCGCCAGGCCGCCGTGCGATGAAGCTGCGATCCGGACCGCCGTCTCGGACCGTACCCATCCTTCGTGCGGTCGCTGGGTCCTGGCGGCGACGATTCTCGCTTCGAGCATGGCGTTCATCGACGGCACGGTCGTCAACGTCGCGCTCCCGGCGTTGCAGTCGAACTTCCGCGCGACATTGGCGGACGTGCAATGGGTCATCGAATCGTATGCACTATCGCTGGCTGCTTTGTTGTTGACCGGAGGGTCTCTGGGCGATCTTTACGGCCGCCGAAAGATCTTTGCGATCGGGAATGCGATCTTCGCCGTCGCGTCCATCTGGTGTGGCCTGGCCCAGACGATCGAACAGCTCATTGCGGCCCGCGCGCTGCAAGGGATCGGCGCTGCGCTCCTGGTTCCGGGCAGTCTCGCGTTGATCAGCGTGTCGTTCCCAGCCGAAGAGCGCGGTCGGGCCATCGGCACGTGGTCCGGCTTTACGGCAATCACGACCGCTTTCGGGCCGGTGCTTGGCGGATGGCTGGTTCAGCACGCCTCCTGGCGCTGGGTCTTCTTCATCAACCCTCCCATCGCGTTGGCCGTCTTGGCCATTACGTTCTGGCACATTCCGGAATCCCGATCCGGGGCGAAGGTTCATCGGCTCGACTGGTTCGGCGCATTGCTGACGGCCGCGGGGCTGGGCGCGCTCGTGTTCGCGCTCATTGAATCGGTGCCACTCGCGGGCGTCATCGGCGTCGCGTTGCTCGCGATGTTCCTGTGGTTCGAAGCACGGTCGTCGGCGCCGATGCTTCCGCTCTCCGTCTTCCGGTCGCGCCCCTTCGCCGGAGCCAACCTCCTGACGCTCTTTCTCTATGCCGCGTTGAGCGGGGTCCTCTTCTTCCTGCCGTTGAACTTGATTCAAGTGCAGGGCTACTCGGCAACGGAAGCCGGCGCGGCGTTCCTGCCGTTCATCCTGCTGATGTTCGTGCTGTCGCGCTGGTCGGGCGGGCTCATTCAGCAGTACGGCGCACGGCGGCCGCTCGTCGTCGGACCGTTGATCGCCGGAATCGGGTTCGCGCTGTTTGCGAGGCCCGGCATCGGCGGCTCCTACTGGACGACGGTTTTTCCTGCCGTCGTCGTACTCGGCCTCGGGATGGCGATCAGCGTGGCGCCGCTCACGACGACCGTGATGAGCTCGGTCCCGCCGGATCGGGCTGGTGTTGCGTCTGGCATCAACAACGCCGTCTCACGCGTTGCCGGACTGCTCGCCATCGCCGGGCTCGGGCTGGTTCTTTTCAGTGTTTTCGATCGGGCGCTGGATCGGCAGCTCAGCGCGCTGACGGTAGCGCCCGAGGTTCGCGCCGAAATCGACGCGCAACGCGTCAAGCTCGCCGCGGCCGAAACCAGCGATGGTCGCGGCCGTCAGGCAATCCAGGAAGCCTTCGTGACCGGCTATCGATATGTCGTGTGGATCGCTGTTGCGCTCGCGGTTGCGAGCTCGATAAGCGCGGCGGCATTGATCGACTTTCGCGAGCCGACATGACGAACCCCGACAACGACCGGGAGCTTCTGGTCGTCGCCGGCCGTGAGGTAGCGGTCTCGAACCCGGACAAGGTGCTGTTCCCTCAGCCTGGCTACACGAAGCGGGACCTGGTGCGCTATTACCTGTCGGTCGCCGATGGTGCGCTCCGCGCCGCCGGCGACCGGCCCAATGTCCTCGTGCGCTATCCGAACGGCATCGGAGGCGAGTTCTTCTACCAGAAGCGGGCGCCGCAATCCCGACCCTCGTGGGTCGAGGTTGTCTCGCTGCGCTTCCCATCCGGGCGCAGCGCGGAGGAAGTGGTGCCGAGAGACGCAGCAACACTGGCCTGGATGGCCAACCTGGCGTGCCTCGAGCTGCATCCTCACCCGGTACGCGCCGACGACCTCGACCATCCCGACGAGCTGCGCGTGGACCTCGATCCTGTGCCGGGAGTCACGTGGAGCCAGCTGCGCGAGGTCGCGCGGGTCGTGCGTGCCACCTTGGCCGACTTCGAGCTCGTGGGTTGGCCCAAAACGTCCGGTTCGCGCGGCATCCACGTCTACGTGCGGATTGAGCGGAAGTGGACATTCGCCAAAGTCCGCCGCGCAGCCCTGGCGCTGGCCCGGGAAGTCGAGCACCGAGCCCCGGGCCTGGCGACGAGCAAGTGGTGGAAAGAAGAGCGCCAGGGCGTGTTCCTCGACTACAACCAGAACGCCAAGGACCGAACGGTCGCCGGCGCTTATTCAGTGCGACCCACGCCCGACGCGCGCGTGTCAGCGCCGTTGACGTGGGACGAGATCGACGCCGCCGAGCCCGGCGATTTCACGCTCGCGACGATGCCGGCGCGTTTCGCTGCGGTCGGGGATCGGCATGCAGGCATCGACGAGCATCCGTGCTCGCTCGCGCCCTTGCTGGAGCTGTCGGAGCGCCACGAGCGCGAGGGCATGGGCGATGCGCCCTGGCCTCCTCAGTACAAGAAGCAGCCCGGTGAACCGCCGCGGGTGCAGCCCTCCCGCCGTCGTGTTCCGAAGCATCCCCTCATCGAAATCGCGCGCGCGCAGAAGAAGGAAGACGCCATCGCCGGGCTCGAGCGTTGGCGCACCCGTCACCCCGAGGCAGCGTCGCATCTCGCGCCCGCGGACGTGCTGGTCGATGCCATGCGCGGACGATTCCGTACGTGGACCCGCATTCGCGTGAACCTGCAGCACGTGCCGGTCGAACTTCGTCCGGCGCAGGAAGCGCTCGACCCCGACGAGGTTCCAAACGACTGGAGCGGCGTCAACCCTGATGGCGCGCCGCACCGAAGACCTTCTCGAGCTCGTAAGCCGGAGTAACCTCGAGCTGGTCGTAGCGGCAGTCGCCCGGTCGTTTGTCCGGCCGCCATCGCTGAAAGACCGAGGCATGGCGAAAGCGCTGCCCCTGAAGGTGGTCGTACTTCACCTCACACACCCGTTCGACCCGAAGCGGCTCCCACGAGAGATCCTTGCCAGCGCTCCAGCGGCTCTGCCCTCCCGGCATTCGAGTCATGGCGGCGCCCCCGGCCTCCGCCCATTCGCGCCAGGGGTGATCTTTCAATGCGCCCTCGCGCAGCGGCGCCAATTCCTCGACGAGCTGCTTGCGAGTTGCCATCGTGAACGAGGAGGTGACACCGATGTGCTGCAGCACCCCGCGGCTGTCGTACAGCCCGAGGAGCAGCGAGCCGATCTTGTCCTGGCCGCTCTTGTGCCAGCGGAAGCCTGCAACGACGCAATCGGCTGTCCGGGCATGCTTGACCTTGATCATCGCGCGCTTGCCGGGCTGGTAGACGCCGCTGGCCGCCTTGGCGACTACGCCGTCGAGCCCGGCACCCTCGAAGTGCGCCAGCCATTCAGCGGCCACGACACGGTCCCGTGTCATCGGCGTCAGATAGATCGGCGGATCGACAGTGGCCAGCAATTTTTCGAGAAGCGCTCGTCGCTCATGCTGCGGCTCGGCGAGAAGCTCTCGACCGTCGATGGCCAGAAGGTCGAATCCGACGAAGGCCGCCGGCGTTTCTTTCGCCAGCTTGGCGACGCGCGATGCCGCAGGATGCAGCCGAAGCTGGAGGGCATCGAAATCGAGACCGGCTTGCGTGGCAATCACGATCTCTCCGTCGATCACGCAGCCGTCCGGGAGCTTCTCGAGAAACACCTCGTGCAGCTCGGGAAAGTACCGATCGAGCGGCCGCAGATCCCGACTCTGGATGAACACCTCGGACGTCCCGCGGAAGACGATGGCGCGGAAACCGTCCCATTTGGGCTCGTACAGAAACCCGTCGCCGGTCGGCAGCGTGTCCGCCAAGGTCGCAAGCATGGGCTCGATCGGGGGAGCAATCATGGAGTCGATCTTCGCACGTTGCCCGTAGCGCATCGCAGGGTACGATCGTTGAGGTGATGAGGGCACCCACTCCCCCATGATCCTTGCCGTCGCCATCACGCCGCCTTTCCTCGTCCAATCCGTCGTCATCGTCGTCGCGGCGGCGGTGATTGCCTACATCAGCCAGCGGCTCGGCCTCGTGCCAATCGTTGGATTCCTCGTCGCCGGCGTCGTCATCGGCCCGCACGCGCTCAAGCTGGTCGAGGACCTCGAGCTCGTGAATGCCGCGGCCGAGATCGGCGTCATCCTCTTGTTGTTCACAATCGGCATCGAGTTCAGCCTCGAGAAGCTCGCTCGTATCAAGCGACTCATCTTCGGCGGCGGCACGCTGCAGGTGGCTCTCGCGACCCTCGGCGTCTTTGGAGCGCTCGCCGCGTTCGGCGTCGACTGGCGGGCCGCCGTCTTTACCGGCCTCCTCGTTTCCCTCTCGTCGACGGCGATCGTGCTCAAACTGCTGGCCGATCGAGACGAAGCAGCCACGACTCATGGGCAGGTCACGCTCGGCCTTCTCATTTTCCAGGATCTCGCCGTCATCGTGATGGTGCTGGTCGTGCCGATGCTCAGTAGTGGCGGAGGATCGGGGGCCGGCATCATCTGGGCACTGGCGAAGGCCCTGGCGCTGATTCTTGTCGTGTTGCTCGTCGCGCGGCGGCTCATGCCTCCCGTGCTCGAGCGCGTTGCCCTCACCTGCTCGCCGGAGCTCTTCCTCCTCACCGTCGTCGCCATCTGTCTCGGGACGGCGTGGCTGAGCAGCATCGTAGGCATCAGTCTCTCGCTCGGCGCGTTCCTCGCCGGCCTCATTGTCAGCGAAAGCCGATTCAGCCATCACGCTTTCGGCGAAATCATGCCGCTGCAGATCCTTTTCACTGCCATGTTCTTCGTATCCGTCGGCATGCTGCTGGACGTTAGTTTCCTGCTGCGCAATCTTCCGCTCGTCGTCGCCGCGGTTGCGATCGTCCTCCTGGTCAAGGTGCTGACGACGGCGGGCAGCGTGTTGGCGTTGGGGTACGAGGGGCCGGTGGCGGCCGCATCCGCCTTCACACTTGCGCAGGTCGGCGAGTTCTCGTTCGTTCTGGAGCGCGCCGGGCGCGAGGTCGGATTGTCGCCGGCCGGGCTCGGCGAGACCGGCTCGCAGACGTTCATCGCGTCCACGGTCCTGCTGATGGTCGCAACGCCGCAGCTGACCAACCTTGGTGCGCGCCTCGGCGAGAAGCTTCACCGGCAGCAGCGCCGTGCGGCAGCGGAAGCGGCGGCTGCCCGCCCCGACGTATCAGCGGATACCTTTCGCCACCTCGAGCATCACGTCATCGTCGCCGGCTATGGAGAAGCCGCGCGACAGCTCGTCCGGGTCCTGCACGGGTCACGGGTTCCGTTCATCATTACGACCCTCAGTCCCGGCGGCGCAAACGAGGCCGAGGCGAACGGGCTCCCGGTCCTGCGCGGCGATTCCGCCCGATCGCACACGCTGGAGCGCGCGGGGATCGAGCGCGCCAAGGCTGTCGTCGTCGCCGACGATGATCCGGCGACGGCGCTGCGCATCGTCGCGGTGGCTCGGTCCCTCGCGCCCACTGCGCGTATCATCGTGAGGACCCGGTATCAGTCGGACGCGAGCGCATTGACCGTGGAGGGGACCGATCGCGTGGTGGTCGACGAATTGGAGAGCGTCGTGCAACTGTTCGCCGACGTTTTGCGGAACTACAGGATCTCCGCCGAAGAGATCGAAGCGCACGAGGAGGCCATTCGGGCCGGCGGCTACGCGGCGCTCCGCGAAGCGTCGGACCGGCCGGTCGTCGAGTGCGATATCGACGGCCGGTGTCTCGACACCCGAACCGTGAGTCTTCGTGAAGGGGCGCAAGTCATTGGCATGTCTCCGGAGTACCTGGCATCGACGTTCGGTCTCGCGGTCAGCGCCGTGGAGCGCAACGGTCGCTCCGTTGACCTCGGAGAGTCGACGACGTTCATGCCGAACGACGTCGTGACGATTGGCGGTTCGGCCGGCGCCTTTGCCGACGCCGCCCCGATGTTCAGGACGATGACCACGGGAGAGGTGCCGCCGATCGTCGCCGATCAAGCGGCGCGCATCAGGCAAGACATCGATGCCGAGACGCCTGTTTCATTCACGCCGAGTCCGCAGGGGCCTTGCAGCCATCTGGATCAGATCCGTCCCGTACGCCCCAGCGCGCGCGGTTGTGAAGACTGCCTGCGAATCGGCGACCGCTGGGTCCATCTGCGGATCTGTCTGTCATGCGGGCACGTCGGCTGCTGCGACAGCTCGAAGAACAAGCACGCCACCAAGCACTACCACGGAACCGGGCATCCGATCGTCCGTTCCATGGAGCGCGGCGAGGACTGGGGATGGTGCTACGTCGACGAGGTCATGCTGTAACGGCACCGACGTCGTCGGACGTGCTTCTGGCCTCTGAGCTATTTGTTCCTCCGCGTCCTCGGCGTCCTCTGCGGTTGCATGTGGAACCGCTTTGGCGGAATTCTCCCCCGATCCGTCTGACCGATTCTTCAGACAATCTTCAGGCTCGCGTAGGACGGGAACCTCGTATGCTGACCGGCAGTCGAAGTCGGGTGACTCAGGAGGTTCCATGAGACGCACGCTCTCTGTTGTCCTTGGCGTCGTCGTCCTGGCAGGCGGATCGGTATTCGGGCACCACTCGTACGCCGAGTTCCTCGTCAATCAGACGGTGTCGATTGAAGGGGAGCTCGAAGACCTTGCATACGCCAACCCGCACGTCGTGCTGACGGTTCGAACCGCTGACTCCGCGAGGTACACCGCCGTTTGGCGCAGCGTCTTTCAGCTTTCACGGACGGGTGTGACCAGTACCACGCTCAGAGTCGGAGACCACATCGTCGTGAGTGGCAGTCCATCGCGCGACGCGGAGATGCGTGGGTTGTCGTTGTTGAGGGAAATACGCCGCCCGGCGGACGGATGGCGGTGGTCTCGAAATTAATCCCTGGAGCCCTGGAGGCAGGTGCGTTGACGGAGCCGCCGTCGGTCCGGAGGACGCTCGCGCGGTCAACCTCCCCTACAGCGCTGGAACTCACGGTCTGCACGCGGCCTGGGGTCACCCGTGCGACAGCCCCAATCGGTTGGGCACCATTTCGGGATCCGAGCGATCGGGGCGAATCAGTGGCCGCGTGCGTGCTCCCGCTTTCGGCGAGGTTGACCGACTGACGCGCGCGCGCGCTCGGTCCTACGGACCGCCGTCGTCTCCGTCAGCACACCTGCCCTGTCGGTGAGAGCCACCTTCCCTCCGGATGGCACTTGTGTTGGCGCAGCTGTGGCGGGAAGCCCTGTGAAGGTGGCCGACGCGATCGCCTGACCGCGCGAGAAGGCGCAGGGGAGCCGCGAGGCTGAGCGCCGGCCCGAATGAGCTTGACCTTGCAGGTGGGGGTGGAGCGTTCGCGCAGCGAACGCCAAGGGCGCGACCCTCGCGTCACACGGCCCGCACCGGCCCTCGCAGCGCGGTCCGGCCACCGAAACCGGGATTCACGCCACAGCTGCGCCAACGCAAGGCACGCCTCCACCGCGTCGGTCGTGTTACGCTTGGCCGATGACTCTCATCGCCAAGGAACATACCGATGTGTCGAAATATCAAGACGCTCGCCAATTTTGAGCCGCCGGCGACCGAGGAGGAAATCCGCGCGTCGGCCCTTCAGTTCGTTCGGAAATTGAGCGGAACCGCTCGTCCGTCGCGGGCCAATCTCGTCGCGTTCGACCACGCTGTCGAGGAAGTGACCGCCGCCGCCATCAAGTTGATCGGGTCGCTCACCACGAGCGCGCCGCCCCGAAATCGCGAAATCGAAGCCCAAAAGGCCCAAGAGCGCGCACGCGAGCGGTTCGCGTAACCAACCCTCCTGCCCTTCCTGCCCCTCCTGCCCTTCCTGCCTAACTAGACCCGCAACGCCGACATCGGATCGATGCGCACAGCGCGCCAGGCCGGAATCAGTCCGGCAACGAGCGCCACGACGACAAATACAACCGAGACGCCCGCAAATGTCGACAGATCTGTGGCGCTGACCTCGAACAGTAGCGTCTCCAGCAAACGTGTCAGCGCGAAGGCGCCTGCCAGACCACACGTGACGCCGATCAGTGTGAGACGCGCTGCCTGTCCCAGAACGAGGAGCAGGACGTCATTCGGTTTTGCGCCCAGCGCGCGACGAATGCCGATTTCAGTTGTCCGTTGCGCGACCGAATACGCCAGGACCCCATAGATTCCCACCACGACGAGCAACAGTGCAGCGCCCGCAAACAGGTTGAGCAGTCGCGCGGCCAGGTGGCGTTGCCCCACGAAGGATTCGGAGACCTCGTCCATCAGGCGGATGTCGGCCACCGATTGGCCGGGATCGACCGCCTGCACTTCGGCTCGTATCGCCGCCGCCGCGGTTGACACATCACCGCCCGTGCGAACCGCCAGATATGCCGTCTGCGGCGGGTACAGGACGTTGGGGAGATAGAACTGAGGATTCGCGGCGCGTATCGGCCCGAGCTCGCGGACATCCGCCGCCACGCCGACAATCTCGAGCGGACCGTTGCCGGCAATCAGCGGGCGCAGGATCGGCACCAGCAGCCGCTGGCCCACCGGATCGGGTCCACCCGGATAGCCCGGCCAGACGAGGCGCGCGAGAGTTTCGTTGATGATCGCCACCGGCGGCGCGCCGCCGACGTTGTCGCGCGCGACGAAATCTCGTCCACGTTTCAACGGGATCCCGAGGACCTTGAAATAGCCAGGCGTAATGCTTTGCACTCCCACGGCAAGGTGGCCAGGCGCTGCGATTTCGAACCCGACAACCTGGACGTTGGTCGCCAATCCACCGGTCGTCATCGGGAGCGACCTCGCGACCGCCGCGCCGCGCACACCGGGTAACCTCTCCACACGGTTCACCATTTCTTCAAAGAAACGTCCGCGCTTTTCAGGCGTGTCATACCGCATCGGCGGCAGCGGAATTCGCATCGTCAGGAGGCCGTCCGGCCGAAATCCCGGATCGACGCCTGCCAACCGAGCCAGGCTTTTCATCATGAGGGCCGCGCCGATCAGCAGCACCATCGAAAGGGCGACCTGGGTGACGACAAGCGCCCCGCGCGTGCGGAGGCCCAGGGTTCCCCGACTCCCGAGCGCGCCCGAGTCTGCGGGGCCACTCTGGCGCAGCCGGTCGACGAGGCCCGGCCGGAGGATCTGCAACGCTGGAACAGTGCCGAACACGGCGCCAGTCGCCATCGAGATTCCCACGGTGAACGCGAGCACGACGCCGCTCATGTGGATTTCGTCGACACGCGGCAACTCGAAGATGGTCATTCGACTCACGACACCGAGGGCGATCCACGCGAGCAGGAGGCCTGACACCCCGCCGGCCAGCGCGAGCACGAGACTTTCCGTCAGCAACTGGCGGAACAGGCGTCCCCGCGCGGCTCCGATCGCCGCCCTCACCGCGAGCTCGCGAGCGCGCGAAGTCGTCCGGGCCATCAACAGCGTCGCCACGTTCGCGCAGGCAATCAGCAGCACGAGCGCGACCGCGCCGAGGAGCATCCACAGCATCGCGTTCACGCGCGTCGTCAATTCGTCCTTCAGCCGCGTCGGGCGCAGAGGCCCGACGTCGAGGTTTCCGTGGATGTTCCTTCGCGTAACGCTCGCTCAGGACGTCCAGTTCTGCGCTGCCTGCGCCAGGGTGACGCCCGGCTTCAAGCGAGCAAACGCCATCAACGGAACGCAACAGGCCCGGAACTGCGGAGCCACGAGCGTCGACTGATTCGGCCGGGTGAACCACACGTCGACCTTCGACGAAGGAAATTGAAACGCCGGCGGAAGCACGCCGACAATCGTGTACGGCGTCGCGTTGAACGTGACGGTCTCCCCCACGACCGACAGGTCGGCACCAAACCGGCGCCGCCACAGATTCGTACTGATGATCGCGACCGGTGGGCCGCCCGGTCGATCTTCCTCGGAAGAAAACCCCCTGCCCAGCTGCGGCCGGACGCCCAGGATCTCGAGAAAGTTCGCTGAAACGCGCGCCCCTTTGAGGGTTTCGGGATCGTCGTTGCCAGAAATCGTCACGTCCTCTACCCGTGCCAGCAGGAACGCTCCCACGTCGGTAAACGAGCGCGCCGCGTCTCTCAAGGCCTCGACCCGGCTCAACGAGAGCCAGCGCGGCTGGTCGGAGCCAGGATTGGCTCTCGCGATGGACACCAGGTTGTCTGGGTCGGGGTAATCGAGCGGCCGAAGAAGGACAGCGTCGATGACCGAAAACATCGCCGTATTCGCACCGATGCCCATCGCCAAGGTCAGCACTGCGGCCGCGCCGAACCCCGGGTTCCGGCGGAAGGCGCGCAGCGCGTACCGCACATCCCTCACGAGCTCCTCGAAGAAAGGCAACCCGCGCACGTCACGATGCTTCTCCCGGAGCTCGGTCGGGCCTCCGAGCTGGAGACGCGCGGCGCGGCGCGCCTCTTCTTCCGACATGCCTCGCCGCCGGTTTTCGTCGACGAGCATCGCGAGGTGCGCTTCCAGCTCCAAATCCAAATCTCGATCGAGGGGGCCTGGCCTGAGGAAGGCGAATATCCGTGCCGCCATCCGAGTGAGTGTGGTCAGCATGCGTCACCTTTGCGTGGCAAGTCCCAGCAACCGACCAATCACACCAGAGACCCGCTGCCAGTTGTCGGCTTCCGCGTCCAGTTGCTGGCGGCCGGCCTTCGTGATGGAGTAGAACTTCGCCTTCCGGTTGTTCTCGGATGTGCCCCACTTCGCCGAGATCCAGCGCTTCTGCACCAGGCGGATCAGGCAGAGGTAAATCGTGCCCTGGTTCACCAGCAGCGCATCGTCGCTCAGCTGTTCGATGCGGCGGGCGATGCCGTATCCGTGCAGCGGTCCCATCGCATCCAGCGTTTTCAGCACCATCAGATCGAGAGTGCCCTGGAGAATCGACGATCGAGCTTCCATGCCCGCCACTCCTGTGTGATGCCTACAGGAGTCTCTCGCGTTTCATGTGGGATGTAAAGAGGAAGAAGATGGACCGCCACTTGACACATTCCTATATAGGAATATGATGTCCATGTGCCTCGCGCTGCCACGAACTCGGATGTGTTCAACGCCGTCGCCGAACCTCAGCGGCGGGCGATTCTCCACTTCCTGGCGGGCGAGGCGCGTCCCGTCGGCGACATTGTTGCAGCGCTGGAACTGGCGCAACCGTCTGTTTCCAAGCATCTCCGCGTGCTTCGGGAAGTCGGCCTCGTCGAGGCGCGGCGGGACGGTCGGCAGATGTTCTATCGAACCAACCCCGAGGGGATCAGGCCGCTCCACGAATGGACGAGCCAATTCGAACGCTACTGGCGAAACCAGCTCACGCGCATCAAGGAACGCGCCGAGCGCGGTTGACGCCGCATTCAACACAGGAGGCAACCATGCCCGCAGTCGCTCCAGCAATCGACAATCTGACGCTCAACATCACCCAGGAGATTCTCGTCCGATCAACGCTCGAGAAGGCGTTTGCCGCGCTGCTCGAACAGATGGGCCCGGAAAACGTCGGGTACGAAAACAGGCCGATGCCGATGAAAATCGAACCCTGGCCGGGCGGGCGGTGGTTCCGCGATCTCGGCGACGACAATGGCCACTTCTGGGGGCAAGTCCAAGCCATCAAGCGGCCGACTCTGCTCGAGATCACCGGACCGCTGATGTTGTCGAACCCCGTACTCTCGAACGTCCAGTACCGCCTGAAGGAAGTCGACGGAGGAACGTTGATCACGCTCCGCCACACGGCGTTCGGCACGATTCAGGATGACTACCGCGAGGGACTTGGACAGGGCTGGACAAACATGCTCGCTCGCGTCCGGAAACAGGCCGAAGCTGCGTGACATCTCCACCACGGAGGACACTGGGGACACGGAGGTCAAGCCTAAACGGAAGTCACTTCTTCACTGACGTGTCCTTCACATCACACAGGAATTCTGCAACGTGGTCTCACGTGCAAGATGGAGGTCGACCAATGCCAATCATCGATGGATTGTTGCAAGAGCTAGAACAGGAAGCCCAGACGACGCGGCGTGTGCTCGAGCGCGTTCCCGACAATCAGCTGGCCTGGCGGCCGCACGAAAAGGCGAGGACGCTCGGTGAGCTGGCGCTGCATGTCGCGACGGTACCGGGTGGAGTGGCCCAGGTCGCCGTATCTCCGTCTCCGTTTCAAGCGCCCAACTTCACCGACCCCAGCCCGAAAAGCGCTGCGGAGCTCGTTCCGGCACTCGACGAGAGCATCAAAACTGCGAAGAAGCTGCTCGGGGGCGTAGACGACGCATTCCTCATGTCGACGTGGCGAATGGTGCAGGGCAGCCGCGAGCTGTTCGCGGTTCCCCGGGTGGCGCTCCTGCGGTCGATCATGCTGAACCACTGGTACCACCACCGGGGCCAGTTGACCGTGTATCTACGCGAGCTCAACGTGCCCATCCCGTCGATCTACGGCCCGAGCGCGGACGAGAATCCGTTCGCCTGATCCGAAGGTGAGATGAAGCTGGCTTGGATCCTCGATCGGCGTTACTTGATCGCAAAGAGCCGCACGTCGCTCCGCAGGAGAAGCTGTCCGTTCGAGATGGCGGGCGACGCGACGAGCCGCTCTCCGAGATCGTTTCGCGCCAGGATCGCGGGCACGCGTCCTGCCTTGACGACAATCGTCTCGCCCGTCAGGCTCGCGAAGTAGATCTTGCCGTCGGCCGCAACGGGTGACGCGAAGAACACGCCGTCGAGGCGCATCTGCCAGACGCGCTCCCCTGTCTTCGCGTCTGCGCAGGTGAGGACGCCGACGTCGTTGGTGAAATAGAGCAGCCCTTCGTAATAGACGAGCGACGCCGCGTACGAGCCGCCGCCCGGCATCCGCCAAACGAGGTGGCTCGCCGACACGTCGCCGCGGCCACCTGGGCGGAGGGCCAGGTACGGGCTGTTCCGATATCCGCGCGTCATGTAGACCAGGCCGTCGTGGAAGACCGCTGACGGAACCGGCGTCTGAATTGGAGCGTCGGCGTACCAAAGTCGTGCCCCCGTGGCCGGATCGTAGCCGTCAATGCGCTCGTTCGAGTTGACGAGAAGCTCGTCGCCGCTCGGACCGGGCACGACGAGCGGCGTGCTGTACGAGGCGCGCCCTTTTCCGCGATCCGCCTTCCAGCGCAGCGTGCCTGTCCGCGCGTCGAGCGCGAGCAGGTACGAAGCCGATTCGTGGTCGCACAGCAGAATCAGCAGATCCTTGTAGAGAACAGGAGAGCTGCCGTGTCCCCAATTGATGTCGAAAGGCGCGTGCTCTTCGCCGAGATGCTTCGCCCAGACGAGAGCGCCGTGCAGGTCGAGCGCGGCTATCTGACCGGTGCCGAACCAGACGAAGAGACGCTGGCCGTCGGTGACCGGCGTGGGACTGGCGAGATTGTGCTTTTCGTGGAGATCAGGGAATGGACCCCGCGCCTCGACACGGTATTCCCACAAACGGCGGCCGTCGGCCTGGTTGAAGGCTTCGACGACGAGGAAGACCGGCTCGCCGTCGGCCGGCTGGTCGCGACGGCCACCTATCGGTTTCTCGAGCGAGACCAGCGCGTCGTCGTCGCGGGCCAGCTGCGGATGCGATCCGCCTCTCATCTGCGAACGGCCCACCTGTGACGTCACGAAGATCCGGTCGCCCCAGACGATCGGAGACGAGGATCCCAACCCCTGAAGCGCCGCGCTCCACGCGATGTTCTCGCGCGTGCTCCACGTGGTCGGCAGGCCAGACTCGGCCGACACGCCGAGCCCGGACGGTCCGCGCCACTGCGGCCAGTTTGCCGTAATCGGCGCCGCGGCGACGACCATCAGGAGCGTGACAAGAGCGGCGCGCATGTGGTTACTGATTCTGCTACAGAAGACTGCAAGCCGACGCTAGGATCACGAGGACGAACAACAGCGACACGGCGCGGTCGACACAATCTCGACAATCCGATTCGTCTCGTATTACCGCCCCTTCAGAATCGCGCTCTAGCCGGTCGCCGACTCGTGTCAAGACCGCCTTCTCCTCTTGGACAGTCCAAGCTCCAGCCCGTCAAGGAGCGCTCGGAGGCCGAGTCGGAAACGTCGGTCCGCCGGCGCATCGACGAGCGCATCGGCGAGGGCGACCAGCGTTGGGTACTGGTCCTTGGGAAGCGACTTGAACCAACGCCTTCCTTCCTCCCGCATGCGTTGCGCCAGGACTTTGTCTCTTTGGTGGCCGAAGGTCTCGTCGAGCACGAACCCCACAACGTAGGAATTCATGACGAAGGAGGCGTCTGCGACCCGCCCAGGAGTGAGTCCGGCACTGACCATCGCGTGCAGAAGCTGCTCGATGAGGCGGAGGCGATGGGGTCCTACAGGTGGGGTCGCGGCGAGTACACGCGCGCCATCGCGATGGGCCATAAGCACCCTCCTGACCCGCAGCGCCATCGCCTCGGCCTGTTCGCGCCATGGCTTGGCGTGGTCGAGATCCGGAATCTCCGCGCAGATTGCATCTGCCATCAACGCGAGCAACTCGTCCTTGTTACTGACATGGTTGTAGAGGGAGGCAGCCTTGATCCCGAGCCGATCGGCCAGGCGCCGCATCGTGAGCCCGTCAAAGCCCTCTTCATGCAGCACTTCGAGCGCACGCCTTACGACTTGATCGCGGGTGACCTGAGGTCGGGCAGCGTCCGGCCCAGACCATGCCGCGAACCGCCGAAAAGCATTCGACTCTCCACGCGCCTGTCGAGCCATGCCTTGACAGGCTAACATGGGTCGTTCGAAGCTAACAGTGTTAGTATAAGCCGAACTATGTTAGTTCCAGATTCAGGGAGGTTCCGATGAGCTGGAAACGCTTCAAGCTTGTGCCGGAGATGGAAGGAACAGTGGCGCAGTGGTATGCACGGCAGCGAGGGACGCATCGGCAAATCGAGAGCTTTCGCAAGCAGGCTCTCAAGCTCACTGCCGGCCTGCCGAGCGATACCAACGTGCTCGAGATCGCGCCGGGACCTGGGTACCTAGCCGTCGCAATAGCGCAGCTCGGCCGGTGTCACGTGACCGGACTGGATATCAGCCGCACGTTTGTGGAGATCGCGAAGGAGAAGGCGCGAGAGGCCGGGGTCAAGGTTGAGTTCCGTCACGGTGATGTGGCGAATATGCCATTCGACTCCAACTCCTTCGATCTGATCGTTTGTCAAGCAGCCTTCAAGAATTTCACGCAACCCGTGCGCGCTCTCGACGAGATGCACCGCGTCCTGCGCGTGGGTGGGACGGTCGTGATCCAGGATCTGAGCAAGGACGCCTCCTCGGCCGAGATTGACCAGGAGGTAAAGGCGATGGGGCTCAGTCGCGTCAACGCGTTCACGACGAAATTCGTGCTGGCGACGATACTTCGACGCCGCGCCTACTCGTCGGCCCAGTTCGAGCGAGTCGTCGCCGAGAGCGCCTTCCGGACGTTCGACATCCAAAAAGACGGGATCGGTTTGGAGGTGCGGTTGAAGAAGTCGACCGTCGAGAAGGCCGCGTGAAACTCGAATGCTTGGCAGATGGACGAGCGAGCGTAACTAGATCCGCCATCCGCTGCACAAGACTTTTTGAGCAGTGAAGTGGTGAAGATGAGGCGAAACTCGAACTCGCAGTGCGCCACAGCCGCTGCTCGGCGTCGGGCGCAAAGCTCAAGGTCAGCTCCGGAGCGACCAGCGCTTCACGGTTATTCTTCTTTGTTGGCGGGCCGCTGCAATACATTGACAACGTTGCATTTCTCCTTAAGATGCTTCTCCTCGGTCTCGCCCTGCTGCACACGACACTCAGTCACGAGGAAATGTGATGGCTGACGAACTGCGGCTCCAGGTAAACGGCAAGATGTGGAGTGTCACGGCACCTCCCGATACACCACTCTTGTACGTGCTCACCGATGATCTGGCACTGCAAGGGCCGCGTTTCGGGTGCGGGCTCGGCCAGTGCGGCTGCTGCTCGGTGCTGGCGGATGGCGTTGAAATTCGGTCGTGCATCACGCCGACCTCCAAGGTGGTGGGAAAGTCGCTGACGACGTTGGAAGGGCTGCCCGCGTATTACGCGGCGAGGACGAAAGTGACGCCTGCACCCGAGTTGCATCCGTTGCAGGAAGCGATGATCGCCGAGCAGGCGGCGCAGTGCGGCTATTGCTACAACGGTCAGATCATCAAGGGCGCCGAGTTGTTGTTCAAAACCCCGCAACCCACCGAGGCACAAATCCGATCGGCCATGAACGGTCATCTCTGCCGGTGCGGCACGTACCCGCGGATCATGGCCGCCATTCAGCGCGCCGCCCGGGCCATGGCGGCCTCGAAGCGGGCGGGGGGCGCGAACCCGGCGGAGGAGGTGACCCATGGCTGAAGGGTCCAACGACCGGTTTGCGCTGGCCCGCCGCGAGTTCCTGAAGACGACGGGAGCCGTCGTCGTCGGCCTGAGCGTCGCAGATTCGGATGGCGCGCAGGCACCGACCGGTGAAGTCCCGGCCCCGCTGCGTGGTGTGGTCTCGGGTCCACCCGATCCCGCGCAGGTCGACTCGTACATCGCGATTCATCCAGACAATACGGCGACGATCTTCGCTGGCTACGTCGAGTTGGGGCAGGGTGGACCGACCGCGCTGCGGCAGGTGGCGGCCGAAGAACTGGACCTCGATTTGGACCAGGTGAAGGACGTCAGGATCGACACCTTCGTCTCCACCAATGGCTTCACCGCCGCCAGCCGGACAGCGGGCATTGGCGGCACGGAGCTCCGCGCGGCGGCAGCCGAGGCTCGCCGCATCCTTCTGGAGCTGGCGTCGGAACGGCTGAAGGCACCCTCTGGCGATCTGATCGTGACCAAGGGCGTGGTGTCGGTGCGCCGCGATCCGCAGCGCTCCGTCACCTACGCCGACCTGTTGGGGGCCAAACCGTTCAACCGCAAGTACGAGCCAGTGTCCTATACGGGAGGGATCGAGCTTCCGCGCAAGGGCCTCGACAACGCAATCCCCAAGCGGCGGGACGACTATCGGATCGTGGGCACCCGGGTCATGCGGCCGGACATCGCCGAGAAGGTCAAGGGCACCTACGAGTACGTCCAGCACGTCCGCCTGCCGGGAATGCTGCACGGCCGCGTGGTGTGGCCCCGCGGACAAGGGGCGCTTGGCGTCAGCAATCCGACCGTCGTCGGCATCGACGAAGCCTCAATCAAAGGGATTCCGGGCGTCCAGATCGTCCGACGGCGCAACTTCGTAGGCGTCGTCGCGCCGCGCGAATGGGACGCGGTTCGTGCGGCGAGGCAATTGAAGGTCACGTGGGAGCCGTTCGCTCAGGCACTTCCCGGCCACGAGGGCGTGTTCGACAGCTTCAGGTCGGCCAAGACGACCGATGCGACCGATACCAACACGGGTGACGTGGAAGCGGCGCTCTCCCGGGGCGCCCACGTCCTGTCCGCCACATATCGTGGGCCGTACCAATCGCACGGGACCATGGCGCCGAACTGCGCCGTTGCCGATGTCAGCAAGGACGCGGCCCTGGTGATGTGCTCGGACCAGGGGATCTATCAAACGCGGAATGGGCTGGCCCGGGTGCTCGGCCTTCCGATCGAGAAGATTCGGGTGCAGTACTACGCCGGGTCGAACACGTACGGCAGCAGTTGTTACCGCGACGCGGCGCAGGCAGCCGCCATCCTGTCGCAGGAAGTCGGCAAGCCCGTCCGCCTGCAGTTCAGCCGCGAGGATGAATTCGGATGGGACAATTACGGGCCCGGGCATCTGGCCGATCTGCGCGCTGCAGTCGACGCCCACGGCAAACTCGTCGCGTACCGAGTACAGGGCGTGGGGCCACTCAGCAGGCGCGATGGATACCGCCATGCAGTTGGCCCTGGAAACAGCGTCTGTCGTGGCCGGCGGCGGCTTTGGCGCGCTCTTCCAGGTGCACCTGTCGCAGACCGACATGTACGATGTCCCGAACCGGCTCATCGTCAACCACCGCCTCGTTGGGCCGGGCTATCTGAGAACGGGCGCGTTGCGCGCGCCGATGGATCCGTCGGTGTTCTTCGCGCAGGAAGGGATGATGGACGAGCTGGCCCACGCAGCCAAGCTGGATCCCTACGAGTTCCGCAAGCGGAACATCTCGCACCCGCGGTGGCTCGGCGTCTTGAAGGCGGCGACCGACCGAGCGAAGTGGACGCCGCGCGTGGCGGCCTCGAATCTCTCTTCGGCCAGGCTCGTCAGCGGGCGCGGCATTGGACTGGGCACGCACCACCTGCCGCAGAACCAGGGTGATCGTGTCACGTTCGCGGCGGCCGTCGTGGAGATCGAGGTGAACAAGGACAACGGAATTGTCGTCGCCAGGCACGTGTACGGCGCGATGGATTGCGGGCTGGCCATCAATCCGGGCATCGTCGAGAGCCAGATCGTCGGCATGGCCGTTCACGGGGCAAGTCTGGCGCTCAAAGAGGAAGTGCAGTTCAACCGAACGAACGTGACGAGCTTGGACTGGAACACGTATCAGACGCTGCGGTTCCGAGAACATCCGGCAGTCACGCCGATCGTGGTGCAGCAGCTCCACGAGAAATCTACCGGCGCCGGAGAAGAAGTATTACCGGCAGTGGTCGCCGCGATCGGGAACGCGTTCTTCGATGCGACCGGCGTGAGAATACGCGAATATCCGCTGACACCGCGCCGTGTATTGGCGGCGCTGAAGTCGGCCAGGACAGACCCCGGCCGTACTGCGTAAGACGTCCATCGGGCGGTGTGAGTCACCAGAACGATTCGTGTCGACACGCTGGCAAATCGATTGCGTCGACAAGGACGACCGATTGAGTCCATACGAGCGCGTCCGGCGGGTTGGCGGACCCAACCTGCCAGGCGTGTCGCCCCCCGACGCGTCCAGGTTCATCTCCGAGCTTCAGCGGCGCGGGGTCACGATCAGAGACAGACCTCGTTGGGCGTTGCCCTTGGACGAAGCGATTCAAGGCGTTCTCGACGGCAAATGGAGCTTCTTCATTCAGCTTGGCATCTACGACATCGTCAATGTCGAAGTGGCCACATCGCCGTCAGGTCGTCTCTATCTCAAGACTGAGGCCGACCAAGATACGCCAGACGAACTGTTGTTCCTACCGTACCGCCAAGGAGCGAGGTGAAGAGCACGAGCCGATCGTCGGGTGTGACGGCCACCTGCTCGGCGGTCACCGAGGGAACCAACAGGGTCTTCCGGTGACCGCTAGCATCCGCAGTCCAGAGATCCAGGGTGTTCTCGGTGGAAGACACGAATACGATCGTGCGGCCATCGCGCGTGGCCGCAGGAGCGAGGGCGTCGAGGACGACCTCTTCAGGAGTGCTTTGGCCTGGCGTCACCCGCAGGATAGCGGGCTTTACACCCACGACGCCCGAGTACAGCAGCCGATCGCCTGCCCACGCGATACGATAGTCGGATGCTCGGCACGCGCTGCACCACGTTGGACTCGGTCGCAGCTCCTCCGTCGCTGACCCACACATACATGCGTGCGTCTCGCCGGCCGGTGACCAGACTGCGGTGATAGCCGCTCAGACTGACCCCCACGTAGTCGTTCGGATCGTTGGTGAGCCTCGACGGCGGACCGGCGGGATAGGGCTGCAGAAACAACTGGTTCGGGGCGACAATAAGGACTGGCTGGTTGAGCACGAGCGACCGCGCATCGAGCCAGTTGAGTCCGCTCGTCGTCCGTTGGGGATTGTGATTTCGATGCATCGATCCGGTACTGCTGTCCACGAACACGATCCGTCCTCCTCTAGGGGCCGCGGCAGCGACCGCAATGAGCTCGCCATCGGTGACCAGGCCGGAGGGAAGCTCGGTCGCCATGGAGCGACCAGTGAGATCCACGGGCGCGGAATCTGGTTGGCTGGCCAGCTCGCGTTCCTGTCCGCCATCGGCGTCTGCCACAAATAGTTGCGACGAAAGCTCGGGACTGATTCGAGTGCGCAGGAACGCGATGCGCTGGCTGTCCGGTGCCCACGAGATGGGGCTCGCCACGTTGGCGAGGAAAAATCTTGGAGTGCCGCCAAGAAACGGCACGCGCCAATCTCCCAGGGCGCTCCACTCGCCTGACGAACGAAATCGACAGATGTGCCATCAGGCGTAAAGGTGGCACCGAAGAGCGCCACGCCTCGCTCCGGTGGGACAATCCGCACGTTGTTCGTGGTCGCTGTCTGGCGTAGCCAGAGGCATTAGTCGTCGCCATCGCGCTGCACGTAGGCAACATATCGCCCGTCCGAAGAGATCACCGGCCGCTCCGCATTGCCGGTCGTTGTCAGCTGGGTGACCTGGAGGTCGGCGAACGACTGTTGGCTCGACGCCAGTTCGCGCGTCGGGCCGCAGCAGCCCGTAGAGAGCGGCTGCCGCGCCGAGGAGCAGCACCGCAGCGGCCACGGCGAACGCGCGGGAGTGGCGTCTGACCAGCGCCACGATGACTTGCGTGTCTGAGGACGGAACCGACGAGACCGATGGCTCAGATGGAACGGACGTGGCCGATGAGGCGAGCCTCTACAGTTGCCGGTGGCAGTCGCAGACTCGCCCGATACGAGGGAGGCCTTCAGGTCCTCGAGATCGTTCCGCAGATCTTTGGCCGTCTGATACCGCCGCTCGGGATCTTTGGCGACGAGCGCGGCGGATGGTGCGTCCGAGGTCGCGTGGGAAGTGCCGGGTTGATGTCGGTGATCGACTTCGGCGTGTCCTTGAGGATGGACGAGAGAACCGACAAGTTGGTCGACGCCGGTGAAAGGGCGCTGCCCGGTGGCCATCTCGTAAAGCACCACTCCCAGCGAGAACAGATCCGACCGCCCGTCGATCGTCCTCCCTTCCGCCTGCTCGGGCGACATGTAGGCGACCGTGCCGAGAATGTGCCCCTCGGCGGTGATCGGGCCGCTGCGCGCGGGTGCCTCAGTCGGCAGCATCGACACGCCGCGTGTGCCCAGCTGCGCCTCGACAACCTTGGCCAGCCCGAAGTCGAGCACCTTGATGCGTCCCGCATGCTCGCCCTCGCCGAGCATGATGTTGGCGGGCTTGAGGTCGCGGTGCGTGATCCCCTTCTGGTGAGCGGCCGAGATGGCATCCGCGACCGCGATCCCGATCGTCAGCACGCCTTCGAGACGGCAGCCCGGTCGGGGGAGCGCGTCGGCCAGCGATCGCCCCTCCACCAGTTCCATCGTCAGGAAGAGTGTGGTGCCTGCGTCTTCGACGGAGTGGATGGTGACGATGTGCGGGTGGTTGAGCGCAGCCACGGCGAGCGCTTCGCGCGTGAACCGCTCGCGGCGCTCGGCGCCGACGGTTGCGACATCGGGCAGCACTTTGAGCGCGACCTCGCGCTGCAGTCGTGGATCGCGCGCCCGATAGACCTCGCCCATACCGCCGGCGCCAATCGCCAAGGTGTCGATGACCGCGCCTCTGCGACCCGCTACGCCGTTGTTTAACCGCTCGAGTGCCAGAGCTCTTTGGTGCCGAGCATTACGACGAAATGGTGGGACCAGCCTCGGCGGGTTTGATAATGACCTCGCGGGGACCCGTATTGGGGAGGGCGATGCCCGCCTGCTTGAGCGCCAGCATCACCGCCAGCCGGACGGCGCACGACGTGGCGATGAAATCCGCCCTCTGCGAGTCGGTCCAGAACTTGACCTCCATCATCATGCCGGCCGTGTCGAGGTTGCCGACGCGGGCATAGGCCGCGGGCGTCGGCGCAACGCCGGGCGTCTCTCGAGCAATTTGTTGCGCGACGGCCATCGCATGCGAGACGTCCTGCCCGTAGTCGAGATAGATCTCGACCGAGCCGCTTCTCAACGGAGCGGCAGTATTGTTCGTCACCCGCGACGTGAGGATGTCGCCGTTTGGGACGAGGACGAGGCGCCCGTCGTAGGTTCGAATGTGCGTGGCGCGCAAGTTGATCTCCTCGACGCTGCCTTCGGTCGGCCCGACGACGATCTGGTCGCCCAGCTCGAACGGGCGAAGCGCCTGAAGCATCATGCCGCTCACCAGGTTGGAGACAATGTCCTTCAGCGCGAAGCCGAGCGCCACGCTGGTCAATCCCAGGCCCGTGACGAACGTCTGTGGGTTGAAACCGAAGGCGTCCAGCGCCACCAGGATACCAACGAGCCACACGCCGAAGTACGCGATCTGTCTGACCAGGTTTTGGATCGTCACGTCTCGAATCAGCGACGGTACACTCGCTCGACCGAGTCGCCGGACAAGCGTCGCCACGCCCCACACGAGCAGCAGGACCAGCGCCGCCGCCAACATGCGTGGGAGCGTCCCGGCGATGGTCTCGAGCAGGCGGGCGATGGCGGTGCGGATGTTGCCCGCCACCTGCGCCCGAAACCGCTGCCAGGCGGACGTTCGCCGATCCCGCGCCCGGGCGAGAGCGTCGCGCAGTTGGTCGGCCCAGCTGGCCGCGAGCCGTTCGACGGTCGTCCCGTTCGCCGCGGCATCATCGGGCGTCACTGTGACGATCGTCGTCCCCCCAACGGCAACGACAAACGACGTCCGGTCTGCGTCGTCGCGTCTGACGACCGGTTCGAGATTTCCAGTCGGGCGCTCCACGAGCGCGAGGAGACTCGACTCGATCTGCTGAGCCCGCACGTTGGCCGTCGTCTGGCCTGATGGACCCACCCGGAAGATCAGATCGCCATCGAGACGAACGCCCCGGTCGTTCTGCGCCTGAAGTCGTACTGGCGCCAGCAGCAGCAACAGGCCAGCCACAACGGTGGTGAGCAGCGGCGTCGATCGCGGTCCGGTCACGCCGCCTGTCCTCGGTTGATTGCCGCCAAATATTCCGCTCCGCGGCGTTCGGCGATGACGTCGAACGCGAGGAGTATGGCGGCGGTGATCAGGAGACCGAGCGCAATTCCCGAGACGCCAGGTCGCGCCTTCAGCGAAATGGCTGCGAGGGCGGTTGCAACGATAACCACGAGCTCAACGTACTCGATCGCCACGAAGTTTCGCTGCACACGTGTCATGCGCGCGCTTTCCGCCGAGCGGAACCCGGCTGCGTCCCTGCCGAACTGCTCGAGAAGGCCGGCGACTTGCGGGCCGGTCCGCAGGTACAACCCCACTCCCAAGGCAATCTGCGCGAGAGCCAGAATGCCGATGGTCAGTGCGAACGAACGAAGATTCAGACCGGTTCGAAACATGATGACTGCCGCGATCAGCGCGACAGCCGCGAGACCGGCCAGGAACAGGCCCGCATACTTCTCGCCATCGAAGTAGACCGTCAGTGCATCCTGCATGTTGGCTCCTGCAGCTCCGATCAAAGCCGACGATAACGCCATTCGTCGATGAAGGACCAGGAACCGTCGGGAAGTCGTTCTTCGTACCGAGGCGTCTATTTCAATTCCGCTTTGGAAAAAAGCTCGAGCGTCTCCTGCTCGGATCGCGGCTGCACGATTCCGAGGGCGAAGTCCTGCGCCTGTGGGTAGGTCGTCGCTCTTATCCGCTCTGCTGTTGTGGCGAGATCGTAGGACGTCCGCCTCAACTCGACGGTGGGTCCAAGCAATGCCCAGAACGCACCCGGCGGCCCGAATGGCATGCCCACGCTCCCCGCGTTGACGACCCTCGTTCCTCCGACCATGCGATCGAACTGCATGTGGGTGTGGCCGCAGACCACGAGAGGAACGCCGAGGCCGTCGAAGATCGGCAGCAGACGATCCTCGGCAGTCAGGCGGGTGAAGACCTCGTTTTCGTCGCGCGGCGTCGCATGGCAAAAAAGCACCTCGCCGAGCCCGTCGATCTCGACCCGAACCGTCTTGGGCCAGCTGCTGAACACCTGTTGGTACTCGGGGATCTGTTGCGCCTGCCAGCGCACGACTTCTCGAGCGTCGGCCGGAACGGTGCGGTACCAGTCGGGCTCCGTGCCTCCCATCTCCGCAAGGATCGCGATTTCGCAATTCCCCTGGATGAACTGGATTGGAACATCGAGACCGAGCAAACACGCGAGCGTCTCGCGCGACATCGGGCCGGGAACCACGTCGCCCCCGACCACGATGTGGTCGACGTCTGCTCGACGAACGTCCTGCAGCACGGCTTCGAGCGCGGGCGGATTGCCGTGAATGTCGTAGAGTGCAGCGACGCGCATGGTAGCCTCAGTCTACTTCTGGATTGCGGGAAGGGGCCGCCGCGCGAGGGACGGATGAGTCAGCGTCGCGACATCCAGGGTACGATTCTCGCAGTCAACATCGGGCTCCGCGCTGGGATCTCGGAGGTGACCTCATGCAACCGAGCCACGTCGTAAGCAACGAGCTACCCGGCAGTATTCTTGATGTCTTTTGGGCCACGATTGAGTTCCTGACCCTTCCGCCGGCGCAGGCGGACGAGGACCTGCGTCATCAGGGGGACGATTCCGCCCGGTGTCACAGTACCCCTGCACAGCCACCCAGATCCCGAGAGCTTCTTCGTGTTGTCGGGAACCGTTCAAACGCTGTTCGAGCACGGCGATCGGCTCGAGTGGGTCGACGTCAAGGCGGGCGATTTCATTCACGTCGCAGGCGGCGCAAAGCATGCCCATCGGAATGTGTCTGACGAGGTTGTCGTGGAGCTCATCATGACCACGCCGATGCTCGGGCGGTTCTTTCAGGAGATAGGCCGGCCTCGGACCGCCGGGGGCCCGCCCGCTCTACCAACGACCGACGACCTGCAACACCTCGAGCGCGTCGCCGCCAAATACCATCACTGGTTGGCCAGCGCTGCGGAGAACGCTGCCGTCGGAATCGAAGTTCCATGACGTGAGATACCGTTCCAGAATTACACTGTCGGCTCCTGAACGACATGTGCACACGAGGTTCGACTGCCGGCACCTGCGACACCATTCCAGATTGGGTGAAAAGCATGATCACTCGAAGAGTTCTCCTCGGAAGCGCGGCCAGCCTGATTCTGCCTCCCCTCTTGGAGGCGCAGCGTCCCCAAACCGCTCCCAAGGTCGTGTTTCAACATGATGTGCCGGACCTGACGCTGAAGGGCTGGTCGGCGACGGCAGTGGAAGTCTCCTACGGACCCGGCGAAAGCTCACCAGCCCATCGGCATCCGGGCATCACGATCGCGTACGTCCTCGAAGGCGAGATCCGATCGAAGGTCGGCGACGAACCTGAAAGGACTTATACCGCCGGTCAAATGTTCCTGGAGACTCCAGGGCAATTGCACGCGGTCTCGGGAAACGCCAGCGCGACCCGGCCGGCCAAGTTGCTGGCGATTCTCCTCGCTGAAAAGGGACAATCACTCACGACGGCCGCTGGCCAGTGATCGACGGAGGAGGCAGCCGGTGACGTCACGAGTTCTGCTTCTGGTCGCACTCTGGAGCGTTCCAGTGCTGGCGGCCGATCGAGTGTGGGACCATGTACGCAAAGCAGGTCGATCTGCTCGAGCACGATATCGTGAGCCTGGCGCAAGCCGTGCCGGAAGCCCAGTACGACTTCCGTCCGACCAACGGAACCTTTGACGGCGTGCGGACATTCGGAGAGCAGGTCAAACATGTCGCGACGATGATTTACATGACGGCGGCGATCGTGTTGGAGGAACGGTCGCCCTACGGTCCTGGCCGGAACGACAACGGGCCCGACTCGATTCAGGGAAAAGAACAGATTGTCGAGTACCTCCAGAGCTCGATCGCGTATGCCCGGAAGGCCATGGCCTCGCTGAACGAGACAAATCAACTGGATCTGCTCAACACGTACTTTGGCCCTCAGACCCGCGTCGCGGTGGCCGCCGGCGTTGCGTATCACAGCTACAACCACTACGGCCAGATGGTCGTCTACGCGCGAATGAACGGCGTCGTACCTCCGGCGAGCCGACGTTAGCCCCCTACCTCGCCAGGTGCCACGCGACGAGCAGAAAGGCCAGCGGCCCCGCGCATGCCATCGCAATGAGCTCGAACACCATTTGATTCACTCCGATTGGTGAAGCGGACGCCCGTCCGCGGTCTGCCAATACGCTGAGTCCGCGCTCCGATCAGCCTGAATCCTCAAGCGTGGCGCCTTCCACTTGTGTTGATGATGTCGTGGTCAGTGGTATCTCTCTACCACGCCCTGAGGAATGAGCAGGAACGATTGGTCTCATCGGTACGTGGTCGGGCTCGGTCGCGTGAGGCAAAGCCGCGCGATTCGACCGGCGCGAGTTTTGCTCGATGGGACAACCTGGACCACGAAAATGCTCCAGATTGGAGAACGCCATGAATCATCCGAAGCCGTGGTTGAGATACATCACCGGAGACAAGATCAGCGACCGGACGTTGCCTCTTGATGGGATGAAGGTCCGCAACGACGCGCACGAAAAACTCGGCAGCGTCGATGGCCTCGTCGTCGATTCCGAGTCCGGCCGGCCGTATTACGTCGTGGTCGATGCCGGTGGCTGGTTCAAGTCGAAGCAGTTTCTTGTACCGATTGGCCAGGTTCATCTTGACAGCGATAAGGACTCGCTCTTGGTTTCCCTTTCGAAAGAGCAAATCAACCGGTTCCCCGGTTTTGACAGCGGCGAGTTCGACGCGTTGACGGACGAAGATATCAAGCGGATCAACGATCAGATTTGCCAAGTCTACGAGCCGGATGTGACGTACTCGACGGACGAACCTTACCGAGCGGCATGGGCGCGGGCGCAATACGCCACACCTGCCTGGTGGAGCGAGCGGCCGTTGTCTGACGAAGACGAGACCAGACAGGATGGCGGCGACTCCAGCCCGCACTTCGAGGGACGAGCTCAGCCGGGAGATGTGCTGGGCCTCGAGACCGGCGGCGAGACAACGTCGATTGGCGACACCAGCAAGGACGAGGACGAGCGGCGGCGCGACATCGAAGAAGCGGTCGCGAAGGGGAATCGGTGAGGGATCGGCGCTGCCGCCCAACGGCAGAGCGAGACGAGCTCATCCGAAGAATGATCGCATCTCTTCGCAGCGTGGGAGGCGGATGGGCCTGCCGGCACTCCAGCTTCCAGTGGACTTCCATTTGCAATCACTCGGAGCATGTCCAAGGTCGACCCGACACCCATCTGGGACGAAACCGATCTGCCGAGCTTTCCTCCGCTGTCTCACGATGTCTCCGTGGATGTCGTCGTCATCGGCGCCGGTCTCACCGGCATCACCGCGGCATGGCTGCTGAAGCGCGAGGGGTGCCGCGTTGCCTTGCTCGAACGGCGGCTGGTCGGTGGCATCGATACCGCCTGCACCAGTGCGCACCTTACTGCCGTCCTCGACACGGATCTCACGCTGCTCGCGTCGACATTCGGCCGCGATCGGGCGCTGGCGGTCTGGGATGCGGGCTTCGCCGCAATCGATCAGATCGAGGCGGCGATTCGGGAATGTGAAATCGATTGCGCGTTCCACCGCGTACCCGGTTACCACCATGTCGCGTGCGACACACCTGAGGATGTTGTCACAAGCCATGCTGAGCGCCTTCGTGCGGAGGCCGTTCTGGCCTGCGAGCTCGGATTCGACGTGCAGATGGTGCGCTCGATACCGTTCATGGAGCGACCCGGGTGGAAGATCGAAGACCAGGCGATTTTCAATCCACGCGCGTATTTGAGGGGACTTCTCCAGCGCATCCCCGGCGACGGCAGCATCGTCTGCGAGCACAGCCAGGTGTCGTTCGACGATGACCCTGGGCGGGTGTGTTGTGGCGCCTATTCCGTGCGGGCCCCGCATGTCTTCGTGGCGACTCACAATCCGCTCGCCGGCCGCCAGGGCACGATTTCGGCGGCGTTCCTCCAGACGAAGCTCGCGCTTTATACGAGTTGCGTCCTCGCGGCCCGGGTGAAGAAGACGGCCGACATCGAGCCGGCACTTTTCTGGGACACCTCGACGGCATACCGCTACGTTCGCGCGGACAACGACGGGTCGGGCGTCCGGCTGATCGCCGGCGGCGAAGACTACAAGACGGGACAGGAATCCGATACTCGAAAGCCCTTCACTGCCTTGGAGCGCTGGTTTCTGAAGCTCGCTCCGGCCGCCGAGATCACCAATCAGTGGTCCGGACAGGTCATCGAGACTCCCGACGGCCTTCCGTTCATCGGCGATGTGGGATCGAATCAGTACATCGCGACCGGATTCGGCGGCAATGGGATGACGTTCGGTACCCTGGCCGCACTGATCGTGCGCGACGCCATCACGGGTTCGGCACCAAACCAGTGGGCGGAGCTGTTCGACGTTCATCGGTCGGCGATCGCAGGTGGACCCGTCGACTACCTGCGCGAGAACGCCGACTATCCCTACTACTTCGTGCGGAATCGTTTTGGCGGCGCCGTCAGCCGGCACCTGCGGGCCATCCAGCGCGGCCACGGCCGGCTGGTCGACTTGCAGGGGCAGGTCGTCGCGGCCAGCCGGGACGATCAAGGACGCCTGACACTGCTTTCGCCAGTCTGCCCCCATCTCGGCTGCCGCGTGAACTGGAATCAGGCTGAAGGCACCTGGGATTGTCCCTGTCATGGCTCGCGCTTCACCGCGACAGGCGAAGTGCTTGCCGGACCTGCCGAGCGCAACCTCGAGCGGGTCGAGGTGGCTGAACCTCCGTCAGGGCGCACTACCAGGCCCAAAGCCGTGTCCTCCCGATCGTGAACGAAGCCATCTATCAGCACCCGGCCGACTACGACCTTGAACACGAGGGCGACGAGCGCGACATTCACTTTTATCGTCGGCTGATCGCGCGGCTGCTTCCCGAAAGTGTTCTCGAATTCGCGTGCGGGAGCGGCCGCGTTACGCTCCCACTGGCGGCGGAGCTTGGCGAGAACGATGGTCACATCGTCGGCGTCGAGTTGAACGAGCAAATGCTGGAGCAGGGCCGGTGCAAGCTCGGGGAAAGCAGCCCCAGCCTGTCAGGGCGCGTGCGACTCGAACACGGCGACATGCGACGATGGCGATCGCCCGATCGGTTCGATCTCGTTCTCATCACGTGTTCATCAATTACGCACCTCCTGACGCTCGAGGACCAACTTGCGGTGTGGCGCAATGCGTTCGGCCATCTCAGGCCCGGCGGCCGCTTCGTCATCGATGTCACCATGCCGGATCTCGGCGCGTGCGTCGAATCGCTGCGCACCCCGCCGCGAGCGCTGACCGAGATCGACCTCGACCAGAAGGATCAGATCGCCGACATGCGCTTGATTCGCCAGAAAACGACTCGCGTCGACATGCTCGAGCAGCGCGCCGACATTCAATTTCTCTATGACAAATTCGAGCACGGCGAGCACGTGAGCCGATACGTGAGCGACTTTACGAGCCACATCTACTTTCCGCGCGAACTGACGCTCCTCTATCTCTACACAGGGTTCAATCTCGAAGCCGTGTGGGCCGACTATTCATTTCGGCCAGCGTCGGCCCAGGCCAGAGAAATCGTGATGATGGGGATGAAGCGCCAAGCTCTTCCTTGAGCCGTTCGAAGTGTTCACCGTTCACCGTCGTCGCCTGACGCACGACGTCGAGTGGGCCCGTCACGGCTGCACACGTTCAACCTAAGGCGATGCTTGTACTTAACGTCGCGCGCCGTATGAGACGGGTACTGGACGGGTCCTTGCACCTCGCACGCGGATGAGCGCCAGACACGAAGACCCGTCGAGCTTGGCTTACCGAACCGTCATCTTCGACATTGATGGAACGCTCGTCGATAGCAACAACGCACATGCCCTTGCGTGGGTGAAGGCGCTACGCGAGCATGGGTTCGTGGTCGATTTCGCGCAGGTTCGTTGGCTGATCGGAATGGGCGGCGATAAGCTGCTGCCCAGGCTCACCGATCTCGACAGCGAATCCGACGAAGGTCGAGCGATCGCAGACCGGCGTCGTTCGATTTTCATGAGCGAGTACCTGCCCAAGTTGCAACCGACTCGAGGCGCCCGATCGCTCGTCCAACGCCTTCATGACGAAGGGTTGACGCTGGTCGTGGCCACGTCGGCAGACCGGGAGGAAGTAGATGGCCTCCTGGCGTTGGCTGGGATCTCGCGTCTCTTCCATCGAGCCGCTTCCTCGGACGATGCCGAGCGTTCCAAGCCGGATCCGGACATCGTCCGCGCCGCCCTTCGGCAGTCTGGATCGGCTCCTGGCGAGGCGATCATGATCGGCGACACGCCCTACGACGTAGAGGCCGCAACCGCGGCAGGCATCAACGTGATTGCGCTCCGGTCGGGTGGATGGTGGGTCGACCAAGCGTTGTCGGGGGCGATCGCCATTTACGATGACCCGTCCGATCTGCTGGCCCGACTTGCCAGTTCTCCATTCAATCCGGTGCACCTCGTGTCACCGGGCCGATGACTCAGAGACCGTCCCCAATGTCGAGCTGATCTCAACCACGACGAACTGGTTCAGCGCACTCTTCTTCACTTCATCTCAGGGGCGGCGGATCGCTCGCAGGAAACGAGTTCTCCACGACGTCGTCCCAGGCGGATTCGCGGCGGTTGCTCTCGACCCGCTGGCGACAACCCTGAAGGAACATGCCGAGCGCGGCCGTCAGACCGAAGCCAGTCAGCCAATGCCTGTGCCTTCTGGGCGTGCGCAGCGCCATGCGCGCAATAAGCGCTCCCACCGTAATGATTGTCGCCGGCCACCATAGCTCGGACGAGGGTCGATTTTGACGTGGCACCCACACGGACGGGCCTCGTGGGGGCGTCAAGTTCAACGGTTCGTTCGTCATGCTTTCCTCCATTCGCAAGGGTCCCGGCTTCGGGTGTTGCAAGACCGATACCTCGACGGCTCACGTCCACGAGCGTCAATCTCGGGAATCACCGAATTTTGAAGTGCAGAGCGGAAATCACGCGGCGAATTCAAATTGATTGGTTGTAGCCACTACAGCGGTTTTCACAAAGGCGTAGCGGGTCCGGGGCCGCCGCGCCGCTACGGGTGGCCACGGCCGACGCCCGCCGCACGCATGCGCGCCAGGCCGCGGTGGTGCCGGCCGCCCGCCGCCGTCGGAGCACGCCGACCTCATGAAGGCCGGAAGGCGCGCGAGGCGATGGTTCCGCGTCGACTCTGGACCGCGTGATCCGTGCCCTGGGGATCAGCTGTGCCGGTGCATGCCACGCACGCGACCGTCGCGGAAGCTAGCCGTAGTCGACGCGCGGGCGGGAGGGTGCGCAAGCCGAGCGCGGCTTCCCGGCGTGCGGAGTTCGGCGGCAGGCGGTCACCGTGGCCGCGCTGGATCTGCGGGCCTTCTACGCGCCCTACGAGGGCGATGGCCGGCGGAATCAACCGTTCGATCCGCAGATGATGGTGACGGTGCTGTTGTACGCGTATGCGCACCGGACGTTTCGTCGCCGGATCGCCGGAAGTGCGAGAAGATGTCGCCAAGCGCGTGGCGGCGGGCAATTTTCCCGCGCACCGGACGATCGCGGAGTTTCGGCAGCAGCACCTGGCCGCCTTTGAGGCGCTGTTCGTGCAGGTCGTGGCGATCGCGCGCGAAGCGGGCGTCGTGCAGCTCGGCGCACTGGCGGTGGATGGATCGAAGGTGAAGGCGAACGCGAGCAAGCACAAGGCGATGAGTTACGGACGGATGCGCGACGAAGCAGCGGCGGCTGCGTGAGCAGATCGCCGCGCTGACGACGAAGGCCGACGCCAGTCGATGCGGCGGAGGATGCGGCGCACGGGGCCGGACGTCCGGGGCGATGAGCTGCCCGGCCGAACTGAGCGGCGGAACCGCGGCTCGCGGACATCGTCGCGGCGAACGCGCGGCTCGAAGCCCGGCAAGCGGCTGAGGATCGCGCAGAAGGGCCGCACGCCCGGATGATGGCGCGCAAGATGTCGCGGGACGAACCCCTTCGCGCGCGATTTCGGCGTGCCGCCCGACGACGCGCAGGACAACTTCACGGATCCCGAGAGTCGGATCATGAAGACGTCAGGCGGCTTCGACCAGTGCTACAACGGCCGGATCGCCGTCGATGAAGCCTCGCAGCTGATCGTCGCCGCGGGCCTGACCAACTGTGCTGCGGATAATGCCGAACTCCTGCCGCTGATCGATCAGCGTCCAGACGACGCTGGGCGAGCACGCCGCCGCGAAGTGCTCGCCGATGCGGGCTATCGCGGCGAGGCGACATTTCAGACGCTCGAGTCGCGTGGCATCACGGCCTACATTTCGATCGGACATGAAACGCGACCCGCCAAGCCGCCGAATCCGGCTCAGATCGCGACCGAGCGCATGGCCGCGCGACTCACGAGTGAGATGGGACGGGCGCGCTACCGGCGCCGAAAAGCCATTGTCGAGCCCGTCATCGGATGGATCAAGGAAGCCCGCGGCTTCCGGCGCTTCCGTCTCCGCGGGGCGGCGAAGGCGCGCGGCGAGTGGAACTCGGGTGTGCCTCGCCGTGAACCTGAAGCGCTGACATCGAATCGAGATGGCGTGACACGAGACGAGCCGAATGGCGGCGGCTCGGCGACGCGGTATCCACCGCGACCGACCCGGCATCGGGCGCAGAGCGTGCGAACGCGACACGCGTTTTGCCGCGCGCGCTCCTAGCGACGGAGATTGATAGCTACGGCCTTTTGGCTACTGCGTACTGAGCGTGCTGAAGTACCTATTCGCTGTTGCCACGGCCGTGTCCGCCTGCGCGAAGAGGGTCGCGCCCCGTCCGTTCAACTTGTCGGCCTGCGGTTTCAGCGACGCAGCGGACGAGGGGTTGAGCTCTTGACCGAGGAATGTTATTTGGTCTGAAAGGTCTTTGGAAAATGGTGCAAGGGCGTCACCGCCCTGTCTGAGCGCCACCTTCACCTGCTCGAACTCCTTCTGGTTCTGGTCGAGTCTCGTCTTGGCCTTATCGCGCAATGCGACATCCTGGATCTGGCCGAGGGCTGCGGAGCGTGACGTGAAATAGACGGCGGCTTGCTTGTCCATCTCCGCAATCTTTTTGCGCGCGTCGGCCACCTGGTTGTTCATGCCTTTCTGAGCGCTCAGCAGCTTCTTGTATTCGCCCTTCATGTCCTTCGAGTCGCCTAGCACCAGCGCGTTGTACGTATCGAGTGCGTTCTTGGTCTTGAGCTGTGCCTCGCCGATCGACTGTGAAGTCGCGCTGCCGGTCTTGATGAATCGCTCCGTTTCCTTGATGCCCTCGGTCGATTGCGCGCCTGCCCACGTCGTGGCCGAGAAACCGAGGACGGCAAACGCAAGAAGTCTCATGGTGGTTTTCATGGTGCACGGTCTCCTCTTTTGTTCCAGTTTATGAATCGGGAGTGAGTCCATTCGTCCTGTGGTTCATCCTGGGCCGCTGATTCCGCGACCTTCAGCTCAGGTGTCAGCCTCCACTAGCTGGCGGGTGGTCTACTGCGGAGTCGGAATCAACAGGGCCGCAACGCGTCGGCGGTCGCCTGTTCACCCGCAATTTAGTCAACCGTGACTGTCAGACGGATCACGCGCGCGTGGAGCAATCCTCGTACCATCGCCATAGCTCGAAGCTCGATCGCCCTAACTGGCTGAGCTAAATCGGCAACGTGACGTCTCGGGACAGCAGACGATCCTCGACGAGAGGTGGCAGCGGCGTACTATCAGACAACGGCTCGGTGAGAATTACCGACTACGACAGCGCAATCGTCTTCACGTTCGCGCCTGACCGGCGACGCGACGCCCTGGCATTTCTAACGGGTCTCGGCGACGTCGCCTTTCCTGACGGCCCGTTCCTCCCTCGCGGCGCCGGTTCGGGTGAAATGCGTGACGGCGCCCTGCGCGTTCGTGACGAACTCGATCGCGACCTGACTCAGGCTCGAGAGGAACACGGTCTCGGAGCGAGCCACGAAGAGACGGTCAGCAGGATTGGCGCTGTCCTGAATGATCAGCTGCTGGCCGGCGACGGTGACCACGGCGGTCCGCCCCGGCGCGAACTCATAAGTCCCGGCGTACTTCGACAGAAGTTCCGGCGAGAGACTGACCCCGGATGTCAGGTGCGCGCCGGAGCGCTCGTTCTCGCAGATGTCTTCCAGGAGATCGGTATCGGCCGCCAGGGTTTTCTCGACGCGAAGGGTAAACGGCTTGGCAAACGTCTTCGGATCCTCGAAGGTCATTTCCAATTCAAGATGACCGAAGTCGCGGCGCCGAAAGCGTTCGGTGATCCGAAGCGTCTCGGTCTGTGGATGGCCGCCCACGTCGAGCCACCCCTTGTCGTTGAACCCTGCGGAATTGATGACCAGCGTGTCCTGTTCCCAGTGCCCGATCGAGTACCCCAGCCACGCGGGATTCGGATCCTTGGGAAGCTCCCGGCCGTCTGTGAAGATCGTTCGATGGGGACTGTTGGGAGATTCGTGCAACATGACGATCAGTTGGGGGGTTTGGACAATCCTCGACAGGCCGCGAAAATTGAGGAACGGAACGCTCACCGGAAGGCAGCGAGCCAGCGGACTGTCCTTCCTGAAGTCCTGAACGCGCTGCAGGCGCACCGATTCGGCCCAGGGCAGAACCTCTCCGGGCTTCAGGGTCTGGGCGACGTTGTAGTCGAATCCATACTCGCCGGTCCGCATCGCACGCCAGACGCCGGACAGGTCTGGTTTGCCGTCCGATGTTCGAGGTGTCGGCGCGGAAAGGTTGGGCTTGCCATCCGGCAAGCGAGGGAGTCCAGGGGTCGGGTAGTTGATCCACTGGGCGGAGGCCGGCGCAGACAGCACACACGCCAGCGCGACAGCAGCGGGGACAAGTCTTGCTCTCATCTCGACCTCCGTACAAGGGGCCATCATATACCTGTGGACGCGGTGAGAGCCGCAAGGATGAAGGATCGCTGCAGGCGGTGGGAGCTATCCGAAAATGACCGCGCGGACTTTCTGCAGGAACTTCGACGTTTCGATCGGCTTGGCGCAGGACGCGTTGTAGCCGGCCGCGAGCGCTCTCCCCCGATCCTCGGGCCGCGCATACGCGCTGACGGCAATCGCCGGTACGTCCGCGGTAGAGCTCTCGGACGCGTTGGATCAATTCGTACCCGTCCATGTCCGGCATGGCGATGTCGGCGACGATCAGTCGCACGTCACGTTTCTTCAACGTCTCGAGCGCGGCATTCGCGGAATCGCATTGCACGACATGCGCGCCGCACCGCTCGAAAATCGCATCCAGCAGCTCGCGAGAGTCTCGCTGGTCGTCGACGACGACCACCGTTGCACCGTCCAGACGCAGCTCGACGTCGGACTCCCCCCTCCGTGGCTGCGCTTCGCTTGGCGCCATGCGAGGCTGATCCGCGGAACGGGCCGGCAGCCGGATCGTGACCGCCGTGCCTCGATCGCGGCCCTCGCTGTACGCCCGGATTTCGCCCTGGTGCTGCTCGACCAGGTGGCGGGCGATCGCGAGACCGAGCCCGAGGCCTCCGTGTCTGCGCGTCGATCGGCTGTCGGCTTGTCGAAACCGGTCGAAGACGTAGGGGAGAAAGTCTGCCTCGATGCCGATGCCTGTGTCTCGAACCTCGATCTCAATCGATTCGTCCTCGGCCGTACAGCGAATCTCCACGCGGCCGCCTTCCGGAGTGAATTTCGTCGCATTGGCCACGACGTTGCCGAGGATCTGATGGAGCCGTTTCGGATCTCCCTCGATCGGAGGGAGATCCTCGGGCACCGTCCTCACGAGCGCAATGTGCTTGGCGTTGGCGCTTGGCAACGCTCCGCTGACGACCGTGTCAATCAGTTGGGGTATCGCCACGAGCCGTGTCTCGACTTCGAGCTTGCCTGAAATGATGCGCGAGATATCGAGGATGTCTTCGATGAGTTGTGCCTGCAACCGGGCATTGCGACCGATGATGTTGATCGCCTGGCGGGCGCGTTCGGGGTTGAGACCGCCCGATTGCATCATTTGCACCCAACCGAGGATCGCGTTCAGCGGCGTTCGCAGCTCGTGCGACAGCGTGGCGAGGAATTCGTCTTTCAGCCTGCTCGCCTCCTCCGCCGCGGCAATTCGCGCCAGCTCCGCCTCCTTGCGGCGCGTCGTCATCATGCACACGCCCGTCATGCGTACAGGCCGTCCGTTGTCGTATTCGACTCGCCCTTTGCCTTCAACCCAGCGAACGCTGCCGTCCGGCGCGACGATGCGGTACTCGACGTCGTGTGGAATGCCCTCAGCCATGGCCCGTTGCACCGATGCCAGGACGCGAGCGCGGTCCTCCGGGTGAATCTCGCGTTCGTAGCTGCCGAAGGTTCCGTCGAAGGTGCCCGCACGCAGTCCATGAAGTTGTTCGAGATTGTCGGACCACTGAACGGCCTGCGTCGTCACATCCCAATCCCAGGTTCCCATCGACGCGGCCTCCAGCGCAAAGCGGAGGCGTGCCTCGCGGCGGCGCGCTTGCTCCTCAGCCCGGGTCCGCTCCACGGCGAAGGCGATCTGCGATGCGACGACGCCGGCGAGTTGGAGCTCTTCGACACTGAGGGCTCGCGGCACCTCGTAATAGAGCATGAACTTGCCGATCACCCGACCGAGGCTGACGAGCGGGACGAACGCCATCGCCGCAATGTTCTCGGCCTGGATGGTCGGCAGAAACGGAGCCAGCGAGGGATCCTGGGTGACGTCGCTGACGACGATGGGCTCGGGATCGCGGCTGTCGGGTCTCCAGGGCGTGTGGCCTTCCACGGTACGGCGATACGTCTCGGACAGGTTCCGGTACGCCTTGAAGCGCATCACCCCGTCGGGGTCGACCAGAAGGATCGAGGCACGAGACACCTCGAGACCGTCTGCCAGCGCGTCCAAGGCGATGTCGTAGATTTCTTCGACCGTGCGGGTGCTGCTGATCGCCCGTGTCAGCGTGAGGCATACCGCTATTTGCGAATTCGACGCGGTGAGCATTAGGCACACTCCGGGCGCCGGTGATTGTACTGAACAACTGGGCCTTGATGCGACGTTACTCGTGCAAGCGGATACCGAAGCGAAGGCGCGATTGGCGGGCTTCGGATAATCTGCCGCCTCATCCGCCAAAATACCGTGCAGTTATGGACGTGGATGATTCCGTCGACGTTCTCGGCCCGCGCTTGCCCACGGGAGCAGGGAAGCACTCATTCGCTCTCCAGATTGATTCGTCTCACGATCCCGATCCGCATTAGGATATGCGGCCTGACCGGCGCCAGCGTTCGCAAGACCCCTCACCACCATGCCTCAGATCATCGTCGATCGTCTGGTGAAGACATTCCGTGTGTCCGAGCGCACGGCCGGACTCTGGGGAGCCGTTCGTGGCCTGGTGCGGCGGCAGCACCGGACGGTCCGGGCGTTGGACGGGATTTCGTTTGCGCTCGATGCCGGCGAGCTGGTCGGCTACATCGGACCGAACGGCGCCGGCAAATCGACGACGGTCAAGACGCTGGCCGGGATTCTCGTTCCCGACAGCGGCCGGTGCGAGGTCCTGGGCCGCGTGCCGTGGCGCGAGCGCATCGCTCACGTCTCCCGAATCGGCGTCGTCTTCGGCCAGCGCACGCAGCTCTGGTGGGACCTGCCCGTCATGGAATCGTTCGAGCTGCTGCGCGACATCTATCGCGTGCCGAACGAGAAATATCACGCCGCGCGCGATGAATTGATTGCCCTCCTGGATCTGGAGCCGCTGCTCGACGTGCCGGTGCGACAGCTCAGCCTGGGCCAGCGGATGCGCTGCGACCTCGCCGCCGCGCTGCTTCACGCTCCGCCGATCCTGTTCCTCGACGAGCCGACGATCGGCCTCGACGCGGTCTCCAAGCTCGCCGTCCGCGATTTCGTGAAGCGGCTGAACCGCGAGCGCGGCGTCACCGTGATCCTGACGACGCACGACATGGACGACATCGAGGCGTTGTGCACGCGCGTGATCGTGATCGGTGATGGACGGATCCTGTCGGATGGCACGTTGAGCGAGCTGCGAAGCCGGGTGACGCGGGAACGGTGGCTGACGGTGGACCTCGTCGAGCCATCTGAAGCCGATTCAAGATCCCGACGCGACGGTCATCCGGCAGGATGGACACCGCGTCTGCCTGGCATTCGATCCGCAGCAGGTGTCGCCCGCCGAGCTGATTCGCCGCGTGACGAGCGCCCACGCCATTCGCGATCTGTTCGTCGAGAACCCGCCGATCGAGACGATCGTCGCGCGTCTCTATGGCCATTCGATGCCGGTCCCCTCGCATACGGCGGAATCACGTTCGTGACGACGGCGAAGCCTCCGCCCTTACGTCGCGATCGTCAGCGCCCGGTTTCGGATGCTGCTGCAGTACCGCGCGGCGGCGCTGGGCGGACTCTGGACGCAGATCTTCTTCGGCGTCGTGCTCTTGGGAATCTACGAGGCGTTCTACCGCTCCACCACGCGTCCGCAGCCGATGACCTTTCCCGAAATCGTGAGTTATGTCTGGCTTGGGCAGGCGCTGCTGGCGATGCTGCCGTGGAACGCCGATGCCGACGTCCGCGCAATGGTTCGAAGCGGCGCCGTGGCATACGAGCTCTGCCGACCGATGGACCTGTACAACCTGTGGTACGCGCGGGCGCTCGCATGGCGGACCGCGCCGACTGTGCTGCGCGCCGTGCCGCTGTGTCTGTTCGCATCGATCGGTTTGCCGTTGATTGGCCTCGACGAGTGGCGGCTCGCCGCTCCGCCCTCTCTCGCGTCCGCTCTCGCTTTCAGCGCCGCGCTCGTGTGCGCGCTCCTCCTCGGCTGCGCGTTGACCACGCTCATCAACATCAGTCTGCTCTGGACGGTCAGCGGCGAAGGCGCTGTCATCCTGATGGTCACCCTCGTGAACGTTCCTTTCCGGCATGATGATCCCACTTCCCCTGTTTCCAGACTGGGCACAGCCGATCGTGCTGGCGCTTCCGTTCGCCGGGCTGGTCGATCTGCCCTTCCGTCTCTTCACGGGCCACATTCCGCCGCGCGCCGTCATTTCGGTCGTCGCACACCAGCTTCTCTGGACGGCGGCACTCGTGCTCTTCGGCCGATGGCTGCTCTCCCGGGGCATGCGGCGGGTCGTCGTGCAGGGTGGTTGAGATGCACGCCTTGCGACTCTATGGCCGCTACGCCTCGATTTCGCTGCGCGCGCAGATGGAGTACCGCGCATCGTTCGTGATGCAGGCGGTTGGGCAGTTCCTCATCACCGGCGTTGAGTTCATCGGGATCTTGCGCTCTTCAGCCGCTTCGGTGAAATCCGGGGCTGGACGCTGTACGAGGTGGCCTTCTTGTACGGGCTGATTTCGATCACCTGGGCCGTCGCCGACGCCGTGGCCCACGGATTCGATACATTCGGAAACATGGTGAAGCACGGGGAATTCGATCGGATTCTGATGCGGCCGCGATCGACCGTGCTGCAGCTGTTCGGTCAGGAGCTGACACTGCGACGGATCGGACGTTTCTCACAGGGCGTCGCCGTCCTGTTCTTCGCGATCGGGGCGCTCGATGTGGTCTGGTCCGGCAATCGCATCGCGCTGTTCGTCCTGACCGTCGTCTGCGGGATGTGCATGTTCATCGGGCTGGTCATCCTGCAGGCGACGAGCGCGTTCTGGACGACGGAGAGCCTGGAAGCCTGGAATGCGTTCACCTACGGCGGCGTCTCCATGAGCCAGTATCCGCTGGCCATCTATCGCCCGCCGTTCCGGCGGTTCTTCACGTTCGTCATTCCGCTCGCGTGCATCAATTACTTTCCTGGAGTCGCGCTCCTGGGGCGTCCCGACCCGCTCGGTACGTCGGTCGTGTTCCAATCGCTCGCACCGCTCGCAGGGCCGCTCTTCCTCTTGATTTGCCTCCAGTTCTGGAAGGTTGGCGTCCGACACTATCAGTCGACCGGCAGCTGATGTCGAGACCTGAACAATTGGTGGCGGCGCTTGAACGGAAGCGCGGCCGAACGTTGTACTCTAGGAAGGTTGTCGAGATGATTTTTCGCCCTCCTTGCGCCCTCTTCGAGCCGTTCACGACATGAGCCAAACGCCGGTCACGTCGACACCCGATCGCGAACCGCAGATCGATCTGCCGCTTCCTCCATCGACGCTCGCCGGACTCGCGATCGGCGTGCTCGCGGTGGCGCTGATCGCCTTCGTCACCTACCGAGCCCTTCAGACGCGCGAGGCCGCTGTCGGAGGCCTGACCAATGCGCTCGAGGTCATCCAACAGCTCGAAGCCGTCATGTCGAGCGTGAAAGATGCGGAGACCGGCCAGCGAGGCTTTCTTCTGACCGGCGAAGAGCAGTACGCCGAGCCCTGGACCGCGGCGAGGACTGCGCTGCCGGTCCAAATCGCGGCGTTGCGCCAGATTGCAACGAACCCCACCCAGCAAGAAAACCTCGCGAGGCTGGAGGCACTGGCTCAGGAAAAAATGGATGAGCTCGGCGAGACGATTGCGCTGCAACGTGCCGGCGACGCCGCAGGCGCCCGGGCGCTCGTTCGCACCGACCGCGGCAGGGCCCTGATGAACCGCATTCGTTCGTTGGTCTCCGAAATCGAAACCAACGAGCGGACGATGCTCGACGCGCGGCAATCCGAATTCGAACGCGGCGTCACGCTGTCGACCTGGGCCACCTGGGGCGGCTCAGCGGTGCTGGCGCTGCTGATGACGCTGGCTGCGTTCATGATGTCACGCGACTTCCAGGCGCGGGAAACGCAGGCATGGATTCGCACCGGCCAGATGCGCCTCGGCACACGCATGCAGGGGGAACAGCGTCTGGAAACGCTCGGTGACAACGTGCTCGAATTCCTTGCCGACTACCTGGACGCCCGGGTGGGCGTCATGTTCGTGGCGCAGCGCGATCGTAGTTTCCGTCGCGTGGCCACCTACGCCGTGCCGCCTGATGCGGGCACGGAGCGGCTTCAACCCGGGGAAGGCCTCGTCGGTCAGGCCGCGAAAGAAAACCGGGCCCTTCATGTGACGGACGTTCCGAACGGATACCTGACGGTCACTTCCAGTCTTGGACGCGGCAGACCGCTCGAGCTCCTCGTGGCTCCCGGCAGCGTCGATGGCGTCGTTCACGCGGTCGTCGAGCTCGGCTTCTTCCATCGGGTGCTGCCACGACAACAGGAGCTTGTTGCCCGTGTGTCCGAATCGCTTGGCGTCGCCGTGCGCGCATCGAAGGATCGGACCCGGCTCGAAGAGCTGCTCGAAGAAACACAGCGGCAGGCCGAGGAGCTGCAGACCCAACAGGAGGAATTGCGCGTCACCAACGAGGAGCTTGAAGAGCAGGGCCGCGTTCTTCGCGAATCGCAGGGGCGGCTCGAAACGCAGCAGACCGAGCTCGAACAGATCAACTCACAGCTCGAAGAGCAGACGCAGATCCTCGAACTGCAGAAACAGGGTCTTTCCGAGGCGAAGAACGATCTCACCGAAAAAGCCGCCGAACTGGAGCGCGCCAATCGATACAAGAGCGAGTTCCTGGCCAACATGAGCCATGAGCTGCGCACGCCGCTCAACTCGTCGCTCATCCTGGCGAAGCTGCTCGCCGACAACAAGGATGGCAACCTGACGAGCGAGCAGGTGAAGTTCGCGCAGATGATCGGCTCGGCTGGCAACGATCTGGTCGCGCTGATCAACGACATCCTGGACCTCTCCAAGATCGAAGCGGGCAAAGTCGAGCTCACCACCGAAGCCGTGCGCATCGGCAAGACCGTGGAGGGGCTCGCGAAGAGCGTCCAACCGCTCGCCGAACAGAAGGGGCTGGCGTTCAGCAGTGTCGTCGAACCTGGCACGCCCGATCGCATCGAGACCGATGCCCAGCGCCTCGGGCAAATCCTGAAGAACCTGTTGTCGAACGCGATCAAATTCACCGAGAAAGGAGAGGTGTCGCTGCGGGTGTTCTCGTCGGGTGACGGGCTCGTGTCGTTTGCCGTACGGGACACCGGCATCGGGATTCCAGCAGATCAGCAGGCGACGATTTTCGAGGCGTTCCGACAGGCCGATGGCAGCACGCATCGAAGGTTCGGCGGCACCGGCCTTGGCCTGTCCATTTCCCGGGATCTCGCCCGCCTCCTCGGCGGCGACATTTCTGTCCGCAGCGGCACAGCGCGTGGCAGCGTCTTCACGTTGACGCTTCCGTTGGTTCAGCCGTCGGGCGCGAGCGCGGAGGGTTCGGTATCCGGCACCTCTTCAGCCGAAGTGCTGCGGGCGACCGATCGGCAAGCCGCAGGCGCCATGCCATCCAAGCCTGTCCTCGCCCGGCCCGCGTTCGAAGACGACCGGGATCGCCTCTCTCCAGACTCCCGCTGCATTCTCATCGTCGAAGACGATGCCCGGTTTGCATCGGTGCTGTGCGACCTGGCGCACGAAATGAGCTTCCAGTGCGTCATCGTGCATTCGGCGAACGACGCATTGACCGCCGCGTCCATGTATCACCCGAGCGCGATCCTGCTCGATATCAATTTGCCGGACTACTCGGGACTGGGTGTTCTGGATCAGTTGAAGCGGAACGCAGACACCCGTCACATTCCAGTGCACGTCATCTCGGTCGCCGATCACACGCACCAGGCGCTCGAGCGGGGCGCCGTTGGCTACGCGATGAAGCCGGTCCACCGCGAGCAGCTGGTGGAAGCGTTCAAGAAGCTCGAAGCCAAGCTGGCCCAGGGCATGCGCCACGTGCTGGTCGTCGAAGACGACGAGCGGCAGCGCGAGAGCATTCGACAGCTGCTCGGTAGCGAGGACGTCCAGATCGTCGGCGTCGGCACCGCTGGGGAGGCCCTGGCGCAGCTGAAGACGGCCACGTTCGACTGCGTCGTGCTGGACCTGAAGCTGCCCGATCTGAGCGGGTACGAGTTGCTCGAGAAGATGGCGGAGCACGACGAGGTGTCGTTTCCGCCGGTGATTGTCTACACGGGCCGCTCGCTCACCCGCGACGAAGAGCAACGGCTCAATCGATTCTCGCGGTCGATCATCATCAAGGACGCACGCTCGCCCGAACGGTTGCTCGACGAAGTCACACTGTTCCTCCATCAGGTCGAGTCGACGCTCCCCATTGAGAGGCAGCGGATGTTGAAGGCCGCGCGCGACCGCGACGCGGCCCTCGAAGGGCGCCGCATCCTCGTCGTCGAAGACGATGCGCGCAACATCTTTGCGCTGTCGAGCGTGCTCGAGCCCAAAGGCGCAAAGATCGAGATCGCGCGCAACGGCAAGGAAGCGATCGATGTGCTCGCGCGCAACACCGCGCCGCCCGGTCGAGGCATCGATCTGGTGCTGATGGACATCATGATGCCGGAAATGGACGGTTTGACCGCAATGCGCGAGATCCGCAAGCGGTCGGAGTGGAGAAAGCTTCCGATTGTCGCGCTGACCGCGAAGGCGATGAAAGACGATCAGGAGAAATGTCTGGCGGCCGGCGCGAACGACTACATCGCGAAACCTTTCGACGTGGAGCAGCTGTTGTCGCTCGTACGCGTATGGATGCCGAAGTAGGAGCTGGGCGGGTGGCGGCGAGAGACGCGGACATCGAGATGCAGCTGCTGATCGATGCGATGTATCTCAAGTATCACTACGATTTCCGCGGCTACGCGACGGCGTCGCTGAAGCGCCGGCTGCGGGCGGCGATGGGACACTTCGGCGTCCAGACACTGTCGCAACTGCAGGATCGGGTCGTCCACGAGCCGGCGACGTTGCCGGCGCTCCTGAACTTTCTGACCGTTCCAGTCAGCGACATGTTTCGAGATCCTTCGTACTTTCGATCGCTCAGGGAGACGGTCGTGCCGCTGCTGCGCACCTATCCGTCGCTGAAGGTCTGGGTGGCCGGATGCAGTACCGGCGAGGAGGTGTACTCGCTCGCGATTCTGCTGCGCGAGGAGGGGCTGCTCGATCGAACCATCATCTACGCGACCGACATCAATCCGGAGACGCTCCAGAAGGCCGAGACCGGTGTCTACGAAACCGAGCGTGTCACGGGCTTCACGGACAACCACCGTCGCTCGGGCGCGCGCAGCTCTCTCTCCGAGTACCTACACCGCGCGCTACGGCCGGGCGGTCTTCGACAAATCGCTCAAGGCGAACATCGTCTTCTCGGACCACAGCCTTGCCACCGACAGCGTATTCGCAGAAGTACATCTCGTGTCGTGCCGGAACGTGCTGATCTATTTCAATCGCGATCTGCAGAACCGCGCGGTCGGCCTCTTCCACGAGGCGCTGTGCCGCAAAGGGTTTCTCGGAATCGGTGCGAAAGAGTCGTTGCGCTTCTCGTCGCACGCGGACGGCTTCGTCGAGTTCGTGAAGGAGGATCGGATCTTTCAGAAAAAGGACGGGACGTGACGGCAGTCACCTCGCTCCACGGGATCGACGCCGTCGTCGTCGGGGCCTCCGCGGGCGGCGTGGAGGCGCTGTCGGTGTTGTTGCCGGCACTCCCCTCCGATATGCGCGCGGCCGTCTTCGTGGTGCTTCATGTACCACGCGAGCGGCCAAGCAGGCTCGTGGAGATCTTTCAGCCGTGGTGCCACGTGGCCGTGCGCGAAGGTCTCGACAAAGAACCGGTGGAACCGGGGACGGTCTACGTCGCGCCGCCCGACTATCATCTGCTGGTCGATCGTGGGCCGGCGCTGGCCTTGTCGGCGGATGACCTCGTCAACTACTCCCGCCCGTCCGTGGATGTCCTGTTCGAATCCGCCGCCGACGTGTACAAGGAGCGACTGCTCGGCATCATTCTCACGGGGGCCAGTCACGACGGTGCGGCAGGCCTCGAGGCAGTGTCTTCAGCGGGAGGCTTGACGATCGTGCAGGATCCCGACAGCGCGCAGGTGCGGATCATGGCCGACGCTGCACTCAAGCGACGACCACCGGATCTCGTGTTGTCGCTCCCGGCAATCGCCCGTCTGCTCGGTACCCTGGACCGGGCAGGCGATCGTCAACCCGGCCGGGCGGAAAGTCACCGTGCAACCTAGCGTGAAATGTCTGATCGTCGACGACCTCCAGGAAAACCTCCTCGCGCTCTCGGCGATCCTCCGGCGCGACGACGTGGAGGTGCTGTCGGCGCGCTCGGGCGCCGAGGCACTCGATCTCCTGCTGCTGCACGACGTCGCGCTGGCAATCGTGGACGTCCAGATGCCCGAGATGGACGGCTTCGAGCTGGCCGAGTTGATGAGAGGCAGCGAAAGGACGCGCCACGTCCCCATCATCTTCGTGACCGCGGGCGCGCGCGACCACCAGCGCCTGTTCCGTGGCTACGACTCGGGCGCTGTGGACTTTCTCTACAAGCCGATCGAGCCGCACGTGCTCACGAACAAGGCCGAGATCTTTTTCCAGTTGCATCGTCAGCGACAGCAGCTCGTGCAGGAGCTGCAGGAACGCACCGAGACCCTGCGGCTGCAGGAGATGTTCGCCGCCGTGCTGAGCCATGATCTGCGAAACCCGCTCAGCGCCATCGTCACCGGCGCACAACTGCTCCACGAGAGCTCGACCGACGAGTCGGTGCGCCGCATCTCGTTGCGGATCCTGTCGAGCAGCCAGCGCATGACGCGGATGATCGAAGATCTGCTCGACCTCACCCGGGCGCGACTGGCCGGCGGCATCCCGATCGTTCACGCGCCCGTCGATCTCGGTCCGGTGATCGCCCGTGTCGTGCAAGAGCACCAGGAATCGCATCGAGATCGCCGTGTCACGCACGAGCAGCAGGGAGACCTTGCCGGAGTCTGGGATGCCGATCGTCTCGGCCAGGTCGCGTCGAACCTGATCGGAAATGCGCTGCAATACGGAGACCAGAGCGAGCCGGTGACGATTCAGGTGGACGGATCGGATCGAGACGAGGTGACGCTCACCGTGTCAAACGGCGGGGCGATTCCAGCGGACCTGTTGCCAGGATTGTTCGATCCGTTTCGGCGCGGCGCCCGTCCAGGCCAGCACAACGGCCTCGGGCTCGGACTATATATCGCTCAACAAATCGTCTGTTCGCATCACGGTCGGATCGATGTGGAGAGTCACCAGGAACGCCAGACGGTCTTTCGGGTGACGGTCCCGAGAAAATGGCGAGCCCGCGATCTCGAAGAGACATCTCGATCGGCCGAGGACGAGTGACGCGATCGTTTGTCCGCGCTATTTCGCCGGCTCGGCCACGAAAACCAGCGTCGGATCCGATTCCGACTCCGCAGTGAGGGTCAATCCGTTCGCGGCCAGGCGAATGCGCAGCGAGCCCGTGAGTGCTTTGTTGAAGGCCGTCTCGATCGCCATCACGGGCTGCGCACACGCCATCATCGTTCCGGCGAGTTGTCCGACCGTGACGCGGTCGCCATTGATGGTGTAGGAGCCCACGAGCCGATTGCAGCCGCCGAATGCCTGGATGCGGCCGGCGTCGAATTGGAGAGTGGGAGGCCGCGACAGGCCGGCAACCACCTGGTCGGTCTGGCCGCGAAGCCGTGTCAGGCGCCAGAGGGTTCCTTCAATTTTGGGAGCGGCTGATCCCTGCGGCGACGTCCCGCCCGCAGCGGGCGTTTGCGCCGTTGCGCCGGTACACACGCGCATCATCAGAGAGACCGAGTTCCCCTGGCCGCGCGTGAGAACGGGATACGACGTGTCGGTGGTGAACATCAGCCGCTCGCCGTCCAGAATCCTGGCCCGAACAACGTAGGATCGATTCGGCTGGATGCGGGCAGGATCGTAGGTGATTTCGAACCGGATCGGTGGATTGCCTGGTGACGTCTTGCGTGTGCGCGCGATGACGTCGGCCGCCGCATCGGCGCGCGATACGTCCTCCAGCGTCGCCTCGAAGACCGCCGTCGGCGGCAACGCTATTCGTTCCCGATACGTCGCGGTACCTTGGATCAGAGGCGCCGCCGACGCTCCCTGGTTTGCAGCCATCGGCTCGAACTCGTAGATGCCGGCATCGGCCATCAACGACAGGAAGAGATGGCCGTCCTTGACGATGTACGAACGAACGTACTCCCAGTCCTTGGCGATCCGGTCGTGCAGCACGGGCGAAACGCACGCCGCGCGGGTGAGCGCGAGTGGACCGAGCTGGAGCTGGCTTCCGGACGCCTTCCACGTCGCGGTGCCCCGGTTGCAGTCGATGCGAGCGGCCACGCGGCCATCCGCGTTGAATTGAAGCGTGTACTTCGTCTTGTCGTCCGGCGTCAACGTACGCTCGTCGCCACCCTGGAACTTGACCAGCTGCCACGAAGTGCCGCTCAGATTGGGCGCTGTGGTTGGCGGAGGCGCCTGAGCCGACGCGCTGCTCGACGCGAGCATCGGGAGCCGACCAAAAGAAGTGCATTCACATGCGTCAACAGAGGCATCCAATTCATCGACATCACAGCCTCCTCGTCGCCACTCGACGACTACGAAACTAGTCACCACGGGGGACACAGAGGACACGGAGGTCAAAGACACAAAGCCGATCCTCCGTTCCCTCCGTGGTGGAGAGTTCTTCACCGCAAATATCTAGGACGTCGAGGTCCACGCCGGAGCTTGGTCATCCCTCCTGGATCGCGTGGATTCTGCCCCCACGTATGGCCTTCAGCAAGGCCTGATGATCCCGCTGGTTCTGTCTCGAATCAGGCCGTCCCACGACATATCGTGGGACCCGAGTCATTTCCGGGCTCTGCTGTTGAGGATCTGCAGACAACTTTGGCCTGATCGCCGTTTGACCTTGGTGGAATAATTCGACGAGTCCGACCCTCGATCAGTCGACATTCGAAGCGGCTTGCGAGCGACGCGGACCCAACCTTCGGTGACTTCCGCAGGCTCGAAAAGGAAACTGACGATGTTCTATCAGCTGTCTCGGCGGAGACGCGCGGTCGTGCTCGTCCTCTCGTTCGCGATCCTGGGCATGGTGACGACCGTCACTTCTGCGCAGCAGGCCTCCGCTCAACTCGGTGGAAGTTATTCGAGCCTGGATGCACGCCGGCAGAAGCTCGTGGGCGATTGGGTGACCCGGTTCAATGCCACCACCAAACAGAACGTGGACCCCGCTGCCTTCTACGACGGGTACGTCAAGCTCTCCACGAAAACGACATTCGACGCGATCACGTTCGCGCTGGAACGAACGACCCTGACCGACGCCTCGGGACAGCCATTGGGTGATGCTCTGGATCTCGTGGCGCAGGTGGAGTCGACTCGTGGCGAGCTCACTGGCGCCTCCGGGGATCGGCAGTTTCGAATGTACGCGGTTCTCACCCCGACCGCGCTCGACACGCTCGGACGGTCGAAGGAATTCGAGCGCAGCGCCGACAACACCGTGTATCACAAGGGCTATCCCATCAGCTATCGCCAACAGGGCGGGGCCCCGTCGATACAGATCTCGGTCGCGTTGGATCGCCGTCGCGCCGATATCGACGTGGACTACCGCACCTCGAGCTTCCCGGCGGGCCTCTTCAACGGCCATCTGACCTCGTCGAACTCCGACGTGCGGGCTGGCAACAACTACGACCGTCACACGGATCGATGGACCGGGTTCCAGAACTGGTGGCGGAACTTCTTCGGTATTCGGGTAGCGGGCGCTCCGCCGCCGTCTGCAGTCGACGAGGGATCGGGCCTCATCCCAAGCAAGCCGCGGATCGGAGACCAGAAGATCGAGGAGATGGTCAACGATTTCCTGAAGGCCTGGCTCGTGGATGGCGACATGCTCGCCGCCATGAGCTACGTGTCGGACAGCTCGTACGCGTGTGTGGCGCAAGACGGCGAGGATCCCTTGTCGGTCGATCGGGGCATCGCACCGTTTGTCCTGCTGAACAGCCTCAAGGCGGCCAAGGAGGCGCTTGGCCCGCGCACATCTCTCGACGACTTGACCGTCGGCGTCCATCTCCCGATCCAGGCGCTTCGGGTCGTCAACCAGCCGCACCACGCGCAGTTCGTCATCTATTCAGTGCCTGATGACATCGCGGCACGGTTCGACTGCGAGAGCCGCGTGACGCTCGGCGATCCGAAGACGGTCCGTCGAAAGTACGGCAAGTATTTCGGGGCGACGTTCTACATCAATGCGCCGAACGGGAAGGACCATTCCGTGGCGCTTCTGTGGGGAAAGGACGGGGGGTACTGGAAGATCGTTTCGTGGAAATCCGAGCCGGCCGGGGAGGATACGCCCCTGCCAGACGCCGCACCAGAGGTGAAGATCGCCCGCGTCAAGGCCGACCCCAGCCTGGTCCAGGCTGCAAAAGGCTTTCTCGAGAGCTGGTTGATCCGCAAAGACTACGACACCGCGTTCCGGTTCCTCTCCGCCAAGAGCTACGCATGCTACAACCTGAACCGAGGTGCCAATGTGCCAGCCGCCGCTTCTCTGGCCGACGGCGGCCAACAGATCCGAGCAGCCCTCGAGCGGTCGGGCAACACGATGCGGCCAGTGCGTCAGTTGAGCGAGTTGGTGGAAGGCGTCGAGCCGGTCCATCCGGCGGTCCGCATCATGGACCATCCCGACTCACGCGCGTTCGCGCTCACCAGCGTCCCAGACGTCCTCGCCGAGGTGCTCGACTGCACCGCGCCTGAAAAGCGCCAACAATTCCGCGCGGATGCGCCTCTGGTGTACGGTCAGGTCTTCGGGATGAACATCAGGTTTCGCACGAAGGACGGCGAAGCGCCCGTGGTGCGGATGTTGTGGCTCAAGGAAGCCGACGCCTGGCGGATCACCGTCTACGGCGTCGAGCTTCCCTGATCCGGAGCCTTCAGAGATTGCTCGCGCCGTGCTGATTGCCGCAGCGCTCAACGTTCGCTGAGTTGATCCGCGATCTGACCCCGCATAAGATCTGCACGCCCTCTTTTCCGAACCTCAAAAGTAGCGGATTGACGATGAGCGTAGAAGCTGTCAAGAAAGCTGTCCCTGCGGGCGCCGACCGGCACCACATGGAAGACGTGGGGTTCATGACGTGCATGACCCTCGTGCTCCTGGGCAACTACGCCGAGACCGGTCATTTCGGCGGACCGCTGGCCTATACACCGTACAACGTGGTGACGCACCTGGCTGGACCCGAGAATGGCGGCCTGCGATTCGACTACAGACGGCCGAAGCATCCATACAGCGACAAGTTCATGCTGGCCGCCGGGCACTGCGCACCTACTTGCTACGCCCTGTGGATGATCATGGGCCAGGCGCTGTATCGCAGGCATCAGGCAACCGGCGATCGCCGATATCACGTCGCGCCCGATCTCGCCATGCTGCCCGTCGACGCGCTCGGATTCCGGCGCGGCGCGGGAGCGCTGAAAACTCTCCTGGCCGATCAGGGTCTTGCCGATCATCCGCTCTTTGCTCAAACGCGCGGACGAGGCATTCGCGCGCTTCCTGGACACATCGAGTCCACCGACGTGACCAACGACGTGAACGGCGGACCGTCGGGCGTGGGCATCGCCACGGCCGCCGGCAAAGCCGGGTTCTGGGACATCGTCGGGGCCTCGATGGACGCGCCGAAAATCATCGCGTTCGAAGGCGAGTTCGCGATGTGCGCCGGCCACGCCCAGGAGCTCAAGACACAGGCCATCGCGCTGCAGACGGGCAAGCGGCTGCGGATCATGTTTTCCGACAACAACGCCGGGATCGACGATGCCCTGATTGGCGGCGTCGTGAACAGCCGATTCGACGGCTACCGCCTGCAGGATCAATGGACGTCGTACGGATGGAACGTGCTGTCCATTCCGGACGGTCACGACTACAGCCAGGTGCTCGGCGCGCTGAAGACGATGGAAGCGTGGGACGCCTCCGACCGCCGGCCGATGATTCTGTTTGGCAAGACCACGAAAGGCTATTGGCCCGAGGCGCACGACGGGAAGATCCCGGGGGAAGCGGAACAGAGTCAGATCGTCGGATACAAGAGCCACCCCTTCGGGTTCAAGATGAACTCGCCCTACATCGTGGCCCTGGCTGCGACATTCGAGAAGCGCTACGGAATCACATTCGAAGGCATGCGCCAGGGCGCCGTGAAGGATCCGCGGGAGCGGCTTCTGCAGTTCAAGACGAATATCGATGCCGTCATGTCCGTGCTCGATCGAGACGGGCTGGGAGACTGGCTGGCCGACCGGCTCGTCGAGATTGGCGACTCGGTCAAGGACGAATTCCAGCTTCGCATTGACGTGAAGCGCAATCCGTTCCTCGACGACCGCCTGCGCGTCGCGAATCTTCCGGTCGAGCCGCAGACGCTCGAGGTCGCCAATCCGGCGTCAGGCGCCAGGAAACAGATCGCCGTGGCTCTCTTTCGGAAGCCGGGAGATGCGGCCGGGGCCCGCCGCGGGATTTCCGAAATCCTCAAATGGCTCAACTACGTGACGGGCAACCGCGTGCTGACCGTGGCGGCGGATCTCTCCGAATCGGTCAATCTCGAACACGGGAGCATCTGGGGTCACTACGATCCGGTGGACAACCCGTCGGGCACCCGTCTCAAGGCTGCCATTCAGGAAGCCGGCAACGTGTCGACGGCGATCGGTCTGGTCAGTCAGAACGCATCGGTCGACCCTGACAAGTTTGCGGGCGTCTGGGCGTTCAGCGGGACCTACGGTGCGTTCACGCCGCTGATGTACCTGCCGGCGCGGGTCTGGAGCCAGCAGAGTCAGGACAGCAAGTTTCGAACGGGCGTCCTGCACATCCTGGCGGCCCACTCGGGACCCGAGACAGCGGCGGACGCACGCACGCACTTCGGCATCTTCTCGCCCCAGGTCTGGAAGCTCTTCCCGCGGGGCCACATCATCAATCTGAGCTTCTGGGACTACAACGACGTGGCGCCGGGCTATTTCGCCGCCGCAGAAATCGCCGCACGCGACAAGCGAGTAGGGATCATCACGATCGAGGTCGCCAGGCCGGATTCAGCGGTCGCCGATCGCCAGACGTTCGCCGATACGGACATGAAGGCCGCTGCGAAAGGCCTCTACGTCGTCCGCGATTTTGCGCCGGGCCAGCCGAAACACGGGTACGTCGTGGCACAGGGGGCCAGCGCGACCTTCAATCTCGTCAACCTGCTGCCCAGACTCGAGCGCGCGGGAACCAACGTCAAGGTCATCGCGGCGATCAGCGAGGAGCTTTTCGACCATCAGCCGGAGGCGTACCGACATTCGGTTCTCCCTCCAGGATCGCGACAGGACTTGATGTTCGTCAGCAGCGGCACGCGCCGGATGTGGCCGCTGCGTAATGTTGGCGCACAAGCGGACGAATACTCCATGACGTCGGACTGGCACGATCAGTGGTTGACCGGGGGGCTCGAGGCAGACGTGATCGCGGAAGCGCACCTCGATTCCGAGTCGATCTTCAGCGGCGTCCAGCGCTTCGCCGCAGAACGCTCGAAACGGATCGAGACGTTCCGCTCGTGGATCCCTCAGCCGGCCGGGTAGCATGCTCCAATACGGTCGGGGCAGCCTCCAGCGTTCATAACCGGTGCCCAATCCGCGGAGGACCGTCGTCCACCCTCTCGCGGCCGCGGGCGACTGCTCGGGGCCGTGGCGGGAAGCGTCTCGGGCCGCGCGCCGTTGGAGTCAGCCCGCCATAGGTGCAGGAAAAACGGCGTGAAGCCGAGCCCGACGCGGCCGTCTGCGGCGAGGTCACCCCCACCAAGGCGTTGCCCGAGGTGGTACTCGTTGATCTGAGCGATGTCGCGAATCAGTAGGACGGCCGCGCCAGCGGAAGGACGGCGAGCGCAACGCCGTTTTTCGGGCTGACGGAACCGGCGCGACGGCCCGAGATGCTTCCCGCCGCGCGTCGCGCCTGACAGATGCGCGGTCAGCCACGAATTTCCGACGGCATTATCTTTAGACCTGCCGGCATCGATCACTTTCGATCTCGGTGTAAGCTCTCAATCGGAAACTGACTGCACCGGAAACGGCGACCAAAAGCAAAAGGACGAAGAGACAGCGATATGAAGATCGTATTCACGGCAATGCTCGCCTCCATGGCAATCGCCGCTTCACTCTCCATCGGCGCAGCGCAGTCGGCCGCCTGCGCGCCATCCGGAGGCTTGAGCTTCATCTGCGGCGTTCGGAATCCGGAAGATGTGGTGCTGGTCCCGAACACGCGCTGGGTGCTCGCCAGCGGGATGGCGCCTGGGAGCGGGTTACACCTCGTAGACACGCGGGCGAAGACCGTCCGGAACCTGTATGCGGTCGGCACTTCGAGCGCTTTCGCCGACCGCACGACGTACGGCCACTGCCCGGGACCGCTCGATCCCGAGCTGGCCGTTCTGCACGGACTGAGCCTCCGTCCGGCTCGAAACGGCCGCTACACGGTCTACGCCACGAACCATGGCGGTCGTGAATCGGTCGAGGTATTCGAGCTCGACACGCGTGGCGGTACGCCCTCGGCGACCTGGATCGGATGCGTCCTCATGCCGGATGGCATGGGGGCCAACAGTGTCGCCGCGTTCAACGACGGCACGCTGGTCGCAACGGTTCTCATCATGCCGGGCAAGTCGTTCGAGGACGCATTCGCCGGCCGGAATACCGGCGCCGTCTTCATGTGGACGCCCGGTTCTCTCGCATTCGAGATGGTGCCCGGCACGGAGCTCTCGGCCAACAACGGCATCGAAACGTCACCCGACGATCGGGAATTCTTCGTCGTCTCGACCACGCTCAAGCGCATCGTCGCCTTCGCCCGCGACAATCCCGGCACTCCCCTCCGGACCGCACAACTCGCGGAATTCGGGCCCGACAACGTTCGTTGGACGAGTGGCAATCGATTGATCACCGCCGGGATGCTCGACAACGAGCCGGCGTGCGGCGGGCCGCCCAAGACCGAAGCGGGCATCAGATGCTCGCGCGGCTACGTCGCGGCGACGATCGATCCGAGGACGATGGCGGTGACGGAGATCGCGCGCGGACCGGCGAACCCGTCGTTCACCGGCACGGCGATGGCGGTGCGGGTCGGCGACGAGCTCTGGCTCGGCTCGTTCAACGCCGATCGGCTCGCCTATCGCTCCTTGAAGTAGCGCAGGCCTTTAGAGGCCAATGCCTTTCGGAAATTCAATGAGCCGAAAGCTTGTGCTGCGTTGGCCACATTTGGCGCCGCGAGCCGACTCGGCGGAGGGCCGTCAGCTGGCGCGTCGGGCCGTCACGTCGACCCGGAAAACCCGCGCTCCGTTCGACCTCTGGCGCTGCGCGGCGGTCCTACCAACTTGCGGCATCGCTCAGATCAACTAGCCCCGTCAGGGATGCTTGGGGCCCGCGGGTGACATCGCGAGAGACCGCCGCGAACGAACTCACTGCGCGCGGGTTTTCCTGACGCGTGACGGGTCGACTTCACGGCCCTTGCGCCAGCTGACGACCCTCCGTGTCAGCGGCCGCCGGCGCCGGCTCGGAGCCGTGGCGGGAAGCGTCTCGGGCCGCGCGCCGTTTGGAGTCAGCCCGCCACGAGTGCAGGAAAAACGGCGTGAAGCCGAGGCCTGCGCGGCCGTCTGCCGCGAGGTCACCCGGAGCGGGGCGTTGCCCGAGGCGGGACTCGTTGATCGGAGCGATGTCGCGAACCGGCAGGACGGCCGCGCCAGCGGAAGGGCGACGAGCGCAACGCCGTTTTCGGGCTGACGGAACCGGCGCGACGGCCCGAGATGCTTCCCACCACGGATCGCGACGCGCAACTGACGGCTGTGCGGTCAGCCACGAATTTCCGAACGGCATTAGCCTTTAGGCCTGCTCCTCTCGGCCGGACCGCGCCCCCGAGACCCAGGTCAGGCGCCTCACCACGTATGGGCCGCCGAATACGGCGAGGGCTGCCGCGAGCAAAGCCGCAGAGATCGGACGCGTCAGGAACACGGTGAGATCGCCTTCGCTGATCGCGACGGCCCGCTTGAACTGGAGCTCGGCCAGCGGTCCGAGCACCAGGCCCAGGACGGCCGGAACCAGTGGAAAGTCGTACCGGCGCATGACGCATCCCACCGCGCCGACGACATAGAGGAGCGCCAGGTCCAGGAGCGATCGATTCAGGCTGTACGCGCCGAGCGATGCCAGGACGAGGATGCCGCCGAACAACAGCGGCCGCGGCACGAGCATCACGCGCGCCCAGATGCCGACCAGCGGAAGATTCAGCACGAGCAGCATCACGTTGCCGATGTACAAGCTGGCGACGAGCGTCCACACGAGGTCTGGCCTCGATGAGAACAACAACGGGCCAGGCTGGAGCCCGTACTGTTGAAAGGCCGTCAGCAACACTGCGGCAGTTGCGGACGAGGGCAGCCCGAGCGTGAGGAGTGGCACAAGTACGCCCGCTGCGGCGGCGTTGTTGGCGGCCTCCGGACCGGCGACGCCTTCGATTGCGCCCCGCCCGAACTCCTCTTTGTGATCGGCCAGGCGCTTCTCCACCATGTACGAAAGAAACGTCGGGATAACCGTCCCTCCGCACGGCAGAACGCCCAGCGGAAACCCGATGGCTGTGCCCCGCAGCCACGGCTTCCACGAACGCTTCCATTCCTCTCGCGTCATGCCGATCGGACCCCGGAGTGAGACCGGCGCGACTTCTTCACGTCCATGCTGCCAGACCTGGTAAATGGTCTCGCCGACGGCGAACAGTCCGATGACGAGAATGACGATGTCGATGCCGTCGAGCAGCTGCGGAATTCCGAAAGAAAATCTCGCATTGCCGGTGAGCTGATCGATTCCCACCAGCCCCAGCGCGAGTCCGAGAAACAGGCTGAAGAGGCCGCGAACCACCGAATCGCCGAGCAACACCGCAACCGCCGCAAAGGCGACGACGGTCAACGCGAAATACTCGGCCGGTCCAAACCGCAACGCGAACTTCGCCAGCGGAGGCGCGAAGAACGTCAGCGCAATGGTGGCGAGCGTGCCGGCGACAAACGATCCAATCGCGGCTGTGGTCAGCGCCGCCGCTCCGCGGCCCTGCCGCGCCATCATGTGACCGTCGAGCGCCGTGGCGATGGCGCTCGTTTCGCCCGGAGTGTTCAACAGGATGCTCGTCGTCGACCCGCCGTACATGGCTCCGTAGTAAATCCCGCCGAACATGATGAACGCACTGATGGGATCGAGGGAAAACGTGACCGGCAGCAGCACGGCGACGGTCATCGCCGGGCCAATTCCTGGAAGCACGCCGACGGCCGTACCCACGGTGACGCCGGCGAGCGCCCATAAGAGGTGAGGAAGTGTGAGGGCGTTGCTGAAACCGTGACCGAGCGCCTCCAGCGTCTCGACCATGTCAGAGCCAGCGTCCCAGGACACCCGACGGCAGCTGTAACTGAAGCACGCGCGCGAACAGCAAGTACGCAGCGACTGACAGTGCGATCGCGAACACTGCGTCGCGCACCGGACGCCGCGCGTCGAACGCACGCGCGGTACACCAGAACAGCGCAGCCGACGCGACGACGAAACCGGCGGACTCCGCCAGGAACACGTTCAAGACGATGCCAGCGGCCAGGAGAGCAAGCGAGCTCGAGGCGAAGGTAGTCTGGTTCTGTGGGGCGGGTGACGATCGTCTTGTCTGAAGAGTCGCGGCGAACCCAGTCAGAAGCAGACCGGCGAGGACCAGCAGCGGATATGGACCCGCGCTCGCCAGGGTGTCGGCGTTGTCGCGACCCGCGTTGAATTTGCGCAAGATCGCTTGAACGCGCGCCTCTTCAGAGTCGACAAAGTCGCTGAACGCGGGGCCGGACAAGTAGCGGTCCAGCCAGCGATAGCGCGTCAGCGCGTCGCGCCACTCCTCCGACTGCACCATGCGGTCCATCAGCAGTTCGAGACGTCTTCGGTCCTCTCCGGCCACGCCGGGCGGCGCGACCACCGAGCGCCAGTTCTCGAACTCGACGTCCACGCCTTGTTCCCGCAACGTGGGCACATCCAGTCCGGGAAGGCGGGTCGCGCTTGAAATGGCGAGGGCGCGAATCGTGCCGGCCTCGATGTGTGGGGCGAACTCCGCCAGGCCGTTCACGCCAACCGACACCTGACCGCCGATGATTGCCGAAAGCGATTCGCCTCCGCCCGAAAACGCGATGTAGTTGACGCGGTGCGCGGGTACGCCAACGGCTTCGGCGACGAGACCCGCGAGGATCTGATCGCTTCCGCCGGCCGATCCGCCGCCCCACGACAACGCTTCGGGCCGACGCTTCAGCGCCTCGACAAAGTCTCCGAGGGAGTGAAGGGGGGAGCTCGCAGGAACCGCAATCACTTCATACTCGCCCGTCAGACGCGCGATTGGCGTGACGTCATTCAAGGTGACCGGCGCCCGATGCGTCACGATTCCGCCGAGCATGATCAAGCCAGAGACCATCAGCGTGTCGGCGTTGCCGCGCTCGGCGCCGATGAAACGCGCGAGCCCAATCGTGCCCGCCGCGCCCGGAATGTTCTCGACCGGTGCAGTTCGGACCAGGCCCGCCCGTTGGAGCACCTGCTGCATGACGCGAGCCGTCTGGTCCCAACCTCCACCCGGTGCGGCGGGCGCGATGATACGGAGCTGGGGGAAGGATGGCTGCGCGGCGGCCCCGTCAACCGATTTCGTCGGCGCATGGATCGGGTCGAGGCCGTACTTTTCAATCGCAGGAATCGTCGATGGCGACGCGAGGAAATCGATGAGGGCCTGCGCGGCCTGTGCCTGCTTCGCGTTCGTCGCAACCCCGACCGCGAAGATCGACACGCGCTGGACCTCGTCTGGCAGTGGACCAACGTAGTCGATGCCCGCGATCGGAAGGAGTTCGCTGATCTGCTGAAAGCCAATCTCCGCGTCGCCCCTCGCCACGACGGCGCCGACACGCTCGCTGACAATGCGCCGGGTCTTCGGCGCCAACTGCTCGGCGATTCCGAGTCGTGGGAAGAGCTCGGTGGAAAGGTATGTCCCGCTGGCGCTCGCCGAATACGCAATCGACCTGGCCTGCAAGAGCGTGCGCACCAGCGCATCGACGGAGCTGATGTCGGGCTTCGGGGCGCCCTGGCGCACGGCCATGCCGATTCGTGACCGTACCAGATCGGTGCGCGAACCCCCTACGACCATCCCTGATTTGACGAGCTCTTCGAGCGCGTCGGCCGTGAGAATCACGAGGTCGGCGGGCTCGCCGCGGGCGAGGCGGAGCGGAATCGAATCGGGCGCGCCGCCGGTCGATGCGCCGAACACCAGTGTCACCTTGTGCTTCGTCGTGCGTTCGAACTCGGGAACAACGTCCGACAGCGGCGCGGTGAAGCCGCCCGACGTCATCACGATGATGTCTGCCGCGGACGCGGCCGTCGCGGATAGCAGGAAGGTAGCGATGACGCCGACAGCGGTACCTACCAGCAAACGCGCCTTCAGAGAAGCTTTCGGCAATGCGTCAGGCATGAGAGTGGCGCAGGTCTTAAGCATAATGTCGTTTGGAAGTTCGTAAGCGAACTACGCAACCATCAGGTGAGCGACGACGCCGCTACTTCTTGAGCAGGCCTAAAGGCGGCCTAACAGGCTGTTGAAAAAGTGACACCGAAATCGATATTTCTCGTCGGCCCGCGACCGTCGCCTGCGCCGCCGTGTCGCGCGGCGCGACGTTGGGCCTCGCGGCGTCGAACGTCACGTGGCATACACCAGATTCCGAATCCGGATCAGGTTGTACGCCGCGGCCGCCAGGCGGAAAGTCCAGTCGACCTTGGCGCGGCCGCGGTGCCGCAGCTTGCGCAGCAGTGCGATGGTCTTCAGCCAGCCAAAGGCTTCTTCCACCTGTTTGCGGATGCGCTGACTGATCGCATAGCCGGGATGCCGCGTCGTCCGTGCGTCGATCGCACTCCGGCGCTGCGCCGTGTTCTGGGCCACGTGCGGCGTCACCGTCATCTCGCGCAACGCGCGGATGAAGTCGGTCGAGTCGTATCCCTTATCGCCACCCAGCGTCACGCGGCCGGTGGGCAAGCCCGCCGCCATGGCGAGCGCCGCATCGCGTTCACCGAACCCATCCGCGACCGTCACCCGCGTATCGGTGATCAGGCCCGACCGGTTTTCCATCAGCACGTGGCCGAGATACGCGAGCTGCGCAGGCCGGCCGACGCCCTTTTTATAGAGCTGCGCCTCAGGGTCGGTCGTCGACTGGTGCGTCTGATTGGTCCGCCGTTGCCCCGGAAATTCACGGTCGGATTGCCGGGATCGTCAGGCGGACCGGCGGCGCCGTCCTTCGGCTGGAAGGTCTTGTGACTCGCCCAGGCTTCGAGCAACGTGCCGTCGACCGTGAAGTGCTCGTCCGACAGCAAGCGCTGCGCGCGCGCCTCGGTCAGCACCGCGTCGAAGAACCCCGTGGCCACGTCGCCCTTGAGCAACCGGTCACGGTTTTTCGAAAACGTCGAGTGATCCCAAATAGGTTCGTCCATGCCCAGGCCAATGAACCAGCGAAACAACAAGTTGTACATCCAGCTGCTCGATCAGCAAGCGCTCGCTCCGGATGCTGTACAGGTATTGCAGCAACAAGGCCCGCAGCAATTGCTCTGCCGGAATCGATGGCCGCCCCATCTCCGAGTACATTGCCTCGAACTGCGTCGACAAACGGGCCAGCGCGGCATCCGTCATCCTTCGAATCGGTCGCAGCGGATGATCGGCGGGCACACGATGCTCCGGCGAGACGTAGCTAAACAGGAAATCCGACCGATCATCAGATCGACGCATGGTGCGGCGGCCCTCCGTTTGAGTTCCGCGCAGTGTAGTACGACTCTGGATGACTTATTCATTTTTTCAACAGCCTGCTAAAGGCTAATGCCGTTCGGAAATTCAATGAGCCGAAAGCTTGTGCTCCTGAGCGTTGGCCACATTTGGCGCCGAGAGCCGACACGGCGGAGGGTCGTCAGCTGCCAGCGACGGCTCGGAGCCGTGGCGGGAAGCGTCCCGGGCCGCGCGCCGTTTGGAGTCAGCCCGCCACCGCTGCTGGAAAACGGCGTGAAGCCGAGGCCTGCGCGGCCGTCTGCCGCGAGGTCCCCCGGACCGAGGCGTTGCCCGAGGCGGGACTCGTTGATCGGAGCGATGTCGCGGAATCAGCAGGACGGCCGCGCCAGCGACAGGTCGGCGAGCGCAACGCCGTTTTCGGGCTGACGGAACCGGCGCGACGGCCCGAGATGCTTCCCGCCGCGGGTCGCGTCGCGCCACTGACCGCTGTGCGGTCAGTCACGAATTTCCGAACGGCATTAGCCTTAAAGGCCTGCGCTACTTGGGCAGGCCTAAAGGCCTGCGCTACGACGAACCGGTGACCCACCATCCACCGATCGGCCGTGCTTGACACGCGCGCCAGCGTACGACGAAATCGTGATGACGGTACTGGTCATGCGTTTTCGAGTTGCGAAGGAGAAGCTGATGCACGTCACCAGAGAATTTCCCCATGCCTGTGGTTCGATAGCCAGGCCGAAGAGGCAGCGTCCTTCTATGTCTCCGTCTTCAAGAACTCGAAGATCACCAACATCGCTCGTTACGGCAAAGCTGGACACGAGATACACGGAAGGCCCTCGGGTTCGGTGATGACCGTGGCGTTCGAGCTCGACGGCCAGCCGTTCACCGCGCTCAACGGCGGCCGCGCCTTCAAGTTCAACGAAGCGATTTCGCTGCAAGTCACTTGCGACACCCAGGAAGAAGTGGACTACTACTGGGCAAAGCTGTCGAAGGACGGGGACGTCAGGGCACAGCAGTGCGGCTGGCTGAAGGACAATATGGACTTTCCTGGCAGGTCGTCCCCACGGTGCTGCCCGACATGCTGAAGGATCACGAGTCCCCCAAAGCGCAGCGGGCGATGGACGCCGTGCTTCGCATGAAGAAGATCGACATCGGAGAGCTCGAGCGCGCCGTCGCCGGATAGAGCGCGCGGTCAGAATCTTGACTCTTTTTTGATGGCGTCCTCCCGGCTCCCTGCCGCATCATGGGCACCTCAGCCGGGGAGGACCATGAAAAGCGTGCGCCATTTTGTCAGAGACGTTGCGATCGCCGCCATCCTGACCGCTGCCAGCCAAGCGACTCCTGCCGATGCCGCCGAGGGGCGGACGATCGCGGGAGTCGCCTGCGAAACGCCGCCGCCGATGCACTGCGGCGATGCGTGCGACGGCGCTCTGATTCGCGAGCCCGGCAACGCGACCGAGCCGAAGTCGGGACGGAAATTCTTTCTCGATTATCCCTGCGATCTGAAAGAGGGTGAACAGGTCGTCTTCATCCTCAACCTGCACGGCGCGGGATCGATTGGCAATTGGCAGCGCCACTATTTCCCGGCGATGGACTACAAGGAACCATATCGACTGGTGGTCGCCACGCCCACGGCTGCGAGCTCGGGGTCCATTAGACCAGGCGCGCCGGCCGTGCGCATGTGGACCTCAGCCGCTGACGATGACTATCTCCAGGACCTCGTCCGGTTTGTGTTCGAACAGATCGGACGAAACACCATCAAGGCGTTCTGGCTTGCGGGCCACTCGCAAGGCGGCATGACCTCCAACCGGATTGTGTGCACCGACTTCTTCAAAGACAAAGTCGACGGCTGGCTCAGCCTCTCAGGTGGCCGCATCGGACCTGCGCAGATCGCTCCGGATTTCTTCGGCCCGAGCGGACCGCCGGCAGCGCTGACGGCTGGCGGGCCAGGGGCTCCACGCCCGGGCGTCGCGTCGATGCCAACGTGCGATATCTCCTACATCTTCACGTCAGGCGAGCACGAGATCACGGGGCTGCCCGAGACCTCGCCCTGGGCGCAGAAATATGCGTGCGACGCGCGCGTGCGTCGCGACGATATCGTCGACACGACGAAGGGGTACGTCACCGGCGCGGCGCCTGGACGTGGCGCGAGCTGGGGGCTGGCGGCGAGGCCGGGAAAAGCCGAAGTCTTCGTCTATCCGAATTGCAAGAGCGGTAAGGTGGTCGCTGACGTGCTGCGAATGGACAAGGGGCATACCGAAGGACTCGAGCCCAAGGTGACCGAAGCCTTGATCAAGATGATGGTCTCCGCGGAGGGCGGTAAAGCACGGGCGAGCACCAGCACGGCACGCGCGGCCGAAGCCGCCTGCGATCGCGAGTGCCTCCGAGGGTTCATCACGCGGTACCTCGAAGCGATGGTCGCGCACACACCTAGCGCCCTTCCGGTCGCCGCCAACGTCCGATTCACTGAAGATACCGTGGACATGAAACTCGGCGACGGGTTGTGGAAACAGGCGTCCAGAATCAGACCCTATCGACTCGACATCCTGGATGTCGCTCAAGGCGTCGCGGCTGCCCAGGTCGTCGTCGAGGAAGCTGGGTCGCCCGTGATGCTGATGCTCCGCCTGAAGGTTGCCAACAAGACGATTACCGAAGTCGAAACCCAGGTGACCAGAAGCCAGAAGGAAGGAGCCATTTTTGCGATCGAGGCGCTTCAGTCGCCGAATGCGCCGATGATCAGTCCCATCGATCCCGCGAAGCGCAACTCACGCGCAGAAGCGATCAGGATTGCCGAGTTCTATCCAGCGGGTCTGCAGGTCGGCAGCTTCGTCCAGGTTGACGCCCCCTTCGCGCCCGACGCGTATCGCTTCGAGAACGGACGGCTGATGGCCGGCAAGGGCTGCACGCTTCCGCCCCCCTTCGTGCGAGGACATCAAAGCCCAGCAGATTTCGAAGCATCCTGATTTGACCTATCGGGTCGTGGCCGTCGATGAAGAGCTCGGCATCACCCTCCTACGGATGAACTTCGGCCAGTCGAACGCATACGGAGCCGGCAACGGGCTCATGGTGTGGGAAGCATTCAAGGTGTACGGCGGACAGATTCATGCGGTCGAGGCATTCATGAAGATCATGCCCGCCGATCGCGGGTCGGGTTGGGATACCGACGTCCGCCGGCCGATTCGCTGAGCGAGGGTTTTGCCGGCTCCTCGGAGCGCAGGCCTTTAGATTAGGCTAATGCCGTTCGGAAATTCGTGACTGACCGCACAGCGTCAGTTGCGCGACGCGACCCGCGGCGGGAAGCGTCTCGGGCCGTCGCGCCGGTTCCGTCAGCCCGAAAAACGGCGTTGCGCTCGCCGCCCTGTCGCTGGCGCGGCCGTCCTGCCGATTCGCGACATCGCTCCGATCAACGAGTCCCGCCTCGGGCAACGCCTCGCGTCCGGGTGACCTCGCGGCAGACGGCCGCGCAGGCCTCGGCTTCACGCCGTTTTTCCGGCCCCGCTGGCGGGCTGACTCCAAACGGCGCGCGGCCCGAGACGCTTCCCGCCACGGCCCGAGCAGTCGCCGGCGGCCGCTGACACGGAGGGTTGTCAGCTGGCGCAAGGGCCGTGAAGTCGACCCGTCACGCGTCAGGAAAACCCGCGCGCAGTGAGTGAGTTCGCGGCGGTCTCTCGCGATGTCACCCGAAGGCCCCAGGCATCCCGGACGAGGCTAGTTGATCTGAGCGATGCCGCAAGCGGATAGGACCGCCGCGCAGCGATAGAGTGGCGAACGGAGCGCGGGTTTTCCGGGTCGACGTGACGGCCCGACGCGCCAGTTGACGACCCTCCGCCGTGTCGGCTCTCGGCGCCAAATTGTGGCCAACGCTCAGCAGCACAAGCTTTCGACTCATTGAATTTCCGACAGGCATTGCCCTTTAGGCAGCCTTTAGGCCTGCCCAAGGGCGCCAGGCAGCCCTAAAGGGCTGCGCTACATCGCCCGTCGCTCATCGGCTACTAAAGGGCTACGCCACATCGCCGTCGCTCATCGGCTGGCGCTCTTCACGTTGACGAGTGCTGGCTTTGCTATCCCGGGCCGGCGAATTCGTTGTCGTCCGGTCGGCCGCTTCGCGGGGAGGAAGGGCGGAATCTGTACGGCCTTTCCCGTCTCGGCAGATTCGTAGAGCGCTTGCACGATCCGGACGTCTTGGAGGCCCTCCTCCCCGGAGGGCTCGGGCGCTCGGTTGCGGAGAATGCAGTCGGAGAAGTACAGGAGCTCCGGCGCGAATTGATCGCGCTTCCCGATCCGTTTACGGGTCGTCTTTCCGTCGATCGTCAACTCGTACGCCAGACCTTCCGCGTACTGGTACGCCGGATCGACACGCACCTGCCCTTTGGTGCCGACGACCCGGTATGACGCGACATCCGCCGCGTTGAAGCTGCTGACGAACGCGGCGACGCGCTCGCCATCAAATCGCAGCAGGGCACCCGTCGACTCGTCGATCTCCGACAGTTTTGCCAGCCCGCTGTTGACGGAAATCGCGGCAACTTCCTTCGGCTCCGCCCTGAAGAGATGGCGCGCCGCATTGATACAGTACACCCCGATGTCGTACAACGTGCCGCCACCCAGTTCCTTCTTCGTTCTGATGTCCTGATCGCGTACGGTCAGCGAAAACGACGAGGTGAAGAACTTCGGACTGCCGATCCGGCCTTTTCGCACGAGATCGATGACCCCAAGATTGATCTCTTCGAAGTGGAGGCGATAGGCGATCATGAGCTTCACGCGGTGTTCTCGACACGCGTCGATCATCGCCTGACACTCTTCGACGGTTACCGCCATTGGTTTCTCGCAGAGGACGTGCACGCCGGCCCGAGCGGCCCTGATCGTGTACTCTGCGTGCATCGAGTTCGGCAGGGCGATGTAGACGGCATCGACGCTTTCGAGGCACCTGTCATATTCGTCGTACCGAGTACGTCCCCGCGACTCGATATTTCTGTCCAACGACCTTGCGCTTACGCCCGTCGTCGCTGACGAGCGCCGTCAGAACGGAATTCCGCTTGGCGTGAGCAAACGCCGGCAGCACTGCCACCTGAGCGATGTGTCCCAGACCGACGACGGCGTAGCGGATGGGGCGGCGAGGCGGCGCCATCACTTCTTCCTTCCTCGGGAACGCTTGCCCGACGATTTCCGCGGCACCTTCGCGCCCTTCTTCCTGGCCTCGCTCAGGCCGATGGCGATCGCCTGTTTCCGGCTCTTCACCCGACGTCCCGATCCGCTCTTGAGTGTGCCCCGCTTGCGGCGATGCATCGCCGACTTGACTGTCTTCGACGCCGACTTGCCATATCTGGCCATGGTGACCTCGGCGTTCATCTATCACGGAGCGCGCAGAGATCGCCGAGAATTCCAGAGGATTCCTCTCAGCGGACTCGGCGGGCTCGGCGGTTGACGACTGCGTGCTGTTCACCGCGGCGACGCGTATATGCGCGAGTACCGGCTGGTCGTTTCCCGAGACTGCGTGGGGGCGCAAACAAGGGACGCGCTCAACCGCCGCTGCTTTCGTGCCTAGCGCCGCGCGGGATACCCGTCGCCTCACAAGGCGCCAGGGATCACCGCGCGACTCGGCACGCCCACGAATGCCGCAACCGTCAGCGACGCGCTGGACGTTTCGCCACGGTGGCGGCGGTTCCACCCCGTCCCGCCCTCGCCGGCCTTTCCTCGTCCTCCTCGTCCTCTTCTTCTTCTTCTTCAGCCGGATGCGCGGCATCGGCGGCTTCCTGGTTGATGCCGCCCTCGGCGATGGCCGTGAGCTTTTCGTCCGCCGCCTTTTCCTCGTCGAGCGTTTCCTGCAGCAGCGTCGCCGCTTCCGTATGGCCCATCCCCCGCGCCCATGCCACGAGCGTCCCGTAGGCCGCCATCTCGTAGTGTTCCGCGCGCTGGCCGGCCGCGATCAGGCACGCGTCCATGGTGGCCTCGTCGAAGTCCTCCCCCATGATGGTCTTGCCTTCGTCGATGATCCCGGCGATGCCTTCGCAGTGCTTGCCTCGGACCTTTTCGTCCAGGCTTTCGAACACTTGCTCGAGACGTTCGACATGTCCGCGCGTCTCCTCGAGGTGCGACTCGAACGCGGCTCGCAAGTCGGACGAGGTCGCCGCCTTGGCCAGCTTGGGCAGCGCCTTGGTCAACTGTTTTTCGGCATCGTAGGTGTCCCGCAGTTCCTCCAGAAAAGCATCGTGCAGCGTTCCAGTCTCAGCCATGACGGGCCTCCCTCATGCGTGTGTCAATTGTTCAACGATGGTTTTGTTTCCGGTGTGCCGATGGTCGTATTGCTACCCACCGTGGGTCTTCGGCTACCAACCTTGTCCGATTCGTGTTTCTGTTCATCGGTAGGCGAACGGCGCGGCTGCTGGCGCCAGCCACCTGCCGCGGACCGTCCGACGACTGAGTCCATCGGCTACGAGACCCGTCGCAGCAGCCGGGCTCGCCCAGCGATCGGGATCGCTCGACCGGCTCCTTCCCGATATGGATTCGGAAACAGTCGACCGTCGGTCTTTCATCGAAAGCTCCATGCGAGTGGAAGCCAAGCACGCCGACGTACCATTCGAAAGGGGCGTGGCGATTCCATGGCGCACTCCATGCTTGAGTCGGGCATATGCGAGTGATGCACGGTCGCCTGGTGTCAGCGGCATGAAGGGGCGCCGTCGCCCACAGCCGCGCGTGGGGTGTTCGGGGTCAAGCCGCTGGCTGGAGTTCTACGCCGAGCGGTTTGATACCGTCGAGGTGAACAACACGTTCTACCGACTACCCGAGCGATCGACCTTCGCAGAGTGGCGGGCTCGAGGACCTCAACGATCCTGATGCGGTGGCCGTCGAGAACGCGCTGAGCCTCCGATCGGCCATCTGCAAGCTCGTCTGACACCAAGTTCGAGATGCCGTATGACACATAAGCGGCGCTCCACTCCCCGGTCCTTCCTGCGTGAGCACTCTCTGAGCCTGATCCTCGCCGCGCTACTGCTGTTCTTGCTGGTGATGTACGGGCAGTCCGATCAGCAGACGCACCTGGGAGCTTTTTTTGGGAACGCGATTGCCGACTGGCTGGGTGTGCTGGTCTTCGTGATCGCCACCAAGTACTTCTTCGAAATAGGATCCGGCGAAAGTCGGAAGCCCGCGCCCCGTTTCCATGTGCGTCTCGGGAGATTCCTGCTGGAGCATTCCCTCACCATTGTCCTGGCGCTCACCGGCGCCGCCTGGGTCGTGGCCTACGCTCGCAGCGCGTGGACAGCAAGGCAGGCCAGGTGATCGGGAACATCGCTTCGAATTGGGCGCAAGTGCTGGGCCTGGTCTTGATGACGAAATACGCGCGGGAGCGAGGGTCCAAAGAAGGCCACTAACGGCCCACCTCCACCTCATCGTGCGGCGAAGTGATGGGGACAAGCCTGGCCGCTGCGGCGGTGTGTCATCCTCGGCAGTGCAGCTGATCGTTGACGAACCGACGCGATGATGCCCCAGCAGCAGGTTGGGCCGTAGCCGGCCCTTCACCAGACACGACGCACCCGCACATCGACGGCGTAATCAGATGTCGTGAATCCGTCGGCGGCCGTATTCCGCGACCGATCCCAAATGAAGAGGGTCTCGAACCTCCACCGACGGCTGTGCCGGTGGCCGATGCCGACACGAACGCGCTGCTTGCTGGCGTATCGCTCGTCCGGGTCCTCCTCCGTCCAGAACCACTCCGCATCTCCAGTCACGTAAGTCGCTCCGTCGTCGGTCAGACGCGGGCGGTTCATCGGGTACTCCACCTCGACGCGATTTCGAAGGCGCAGCGACGACGAGTCGGGCTTGTCGGTGGAGTAATAGAGGTTGCGCCATTCGAGACGAATGAGATCGCGGACGACGAGCCGGCGCTTCGGCAGCTTTTCTTTCAGGAAATCGTTTTCCAGGTTCGAGAGGATGTGAAATCGAAATCCGACACGCGGAGTGATCTCAGTCGAGTTCACATCGTCGGTCTGCTTCGTCCTGGCGACGAGCGTCTCGCCCATCATGTCGAACCAGTTCCCGCGTGTGTATTCGACCGACGGCGTGACATCAACCGTGGCCCAGCCTGGATCGTCGGACGGCTTGGACACGAGCACCTTCGGCTCGATGTCGACTCCAAGGGTGAGCTGATGGCTGTGGATCCAGTCGAGCGTGACGTTGCCCCAGAGTTGCAGATCCGGCTGGTCCGCTGTGACGGGTGAAGCCAGAAGCGCGACGAGCAGGAGGCTCGTCGCGCCGATCGACCGGTGAACGGCGGGCGTTCGGGACTGCAACGAGCCATGGCGCACCGACGTCACTGCTGACTGCTTTCTTACTGCGGGATCTTCACACTCGGCACCGGGAAGGTCGCGGCAAGAAGCCTGCCCAGCGCACACGAAATCGCTGCTATTCGGTACCGGAGAACTCCGAAGGAAATCCTTGTCTGTGTTGAGCATCTGTCCTGAGACGGGCCTTGGGCTCACAGGCTGCTTCGATCAGATCACGATCCGATCACGACGGGCCGTGGACTTTTGCGGGCAACCTCGGCAGGTTGACTGGGCTTTTGCCGACAGTCCTGTGCTACTCGGTCGCGGGCCCCTGGCTTTGTCAGTCGCCTTCCCTGATTCCACCGCCAGTTTCAACACCGTCCACTCGAGGGCGCACATTCTTCGAGATCGGCAGATCACCTGGTGATACGGCTGGCGCTCGGCGGGACCCTCAACATGTGGCGAGGGATCACAGTCGGCCGTGGTTTCACCTCCGCTTCAACAGCAAACTATTCCGTAAATTGAAGAAGGCGAACGGCACACAACTTGCCCCTCCCAGTTTTTCCTTGCACCTGAGAGGGATATTTCAATCAGTCAACGCCTCATACGCAGATCGGGGGATGAAGAACCATGGCAACCAAGCAACCCAACATTCTGATCATCTGGGGGGATGACATCGGCTGGTTCAACTTGAGCGCCTACAACCACGGCGTCATGGGGTACCGAACGCCAAACATCGACCGGTTGGCGAAGGAAGGGGCGATGTTCACCGACTGGTACGGCCAGCAGAGCTGCACGGCCGGACGCGCCGCATTCATCACCGGCCAGTCGCCGATCCGCACCGGGTTGACCAAGGTCGGGCTGCCGGGCGCCGACCAGGGGCTGCGAGCGCACGACGCGACCATCGCCGAGTTGTTGAAGCCGCAGGGCTATGTCACCGGTCAGTTCGGCAAGAACCACCTGGGCGACAAGAACGAGTTCCTGCCCACCTCCCACGGTTTCGACGAATTCTTCGGCAACTTGTACCACCTGAACGCCGAGGAAGAACCGGAGAATCCCGATTACCCGAAGGACCCGGCATTCAAGAAGCGCTTCGGGCCGCGTGGCGTGATGCACTGCTGGGCCACCGAAAAGGACGACCCGACCGAGGACCCGGTGTTTGGCCGCGTCGGCAAGCAGCGCATCGAGAACACCGGCCCGCTGACCACGAAGCGGATGGAGACCGTCAACGACGAGTTCACCGACGCGGCGCTCGACTTCATCGACCGGGCGCACAAGGACGGCAAGCCCTTCTTCGTCTGGGCGAACTCGACCCGCATGCATATCTTCACGCACTTGAAGCCCGAATCCATCGGCAAGACCGGCCTGGGGACCTACCCCGATGGCATGGTCGAGCACGATGGCGACGTCGGGCGGCTGCTGGCGAAGCTCGACCAACTGGGCATTGCCGACAACACCCTCGTCATGTACTCGACCGACAACGGCCCGGAGGAGTTCTCCTGGCCCGATGGCGGGACGTCGCCATTCCGCGGCGAGAAGGACACCAACTGGGACGCCGGCTGGCGAGTACCGGCCATGCTCCGTTGGCCCGGTGTGATTCAACCAGGCACGGTCTCGAATGAAATCTGCGCTCACGAAGACATGCTGCCAACCCTGCTCGCCGCCGCCGGCGTGCCGGACGTCAAGGAAAAGCTGCTGACGGGGTGCAAAGCGGGCGATAAGACGTTCAAGGTTCACCTCGACGGCTACAACCTGGTGCCGTTCCTCAAGGGTGAGGTCAAAGAGTCGCCGCGCAAGGAGATGCTCTACTGGAGCGACGACGGAGAATTGATGGCGCTGCGCTACGGCAACTGGAAGGCCGTCTTCTCGGAGCAGCGTGCTGAGAGCTTTCAAGTCTGGTCGGAGCCGATGGTCGCGCTGCGCGTGCCCAAGCTCTTCAACCTTCGCAGCGATCCCTTCGAGAAAGCCGACAAGAACTCCATCTACTACAACGACTGGTTGCTACGACGCGTGTTCCTGCTGGTGCCGGCCCAGGGCTTCGTCGCCCATTGGATTCAGAGCTTCAAGGACTTTCCGCCGAGCCAGAAGCCCGCAAGCTTCAGCATCGATCAGGTGATGGAGAAGCTCGTGCTAGCCGGCCAGAAGAACCGCTAGGTCGCGCGAGCTCTGGACATTCCGCCCACCAGCGTCTCTACCCAAGGCGCTGGTGGACGGCGGTCCGGGACCGAAAGACCGGACAACTGAGCAAAATTGGCCGTGGACCTGAAAGAGCAACGCGAGAGGTCGCTGACTGCCACCTCGGAAGTGGTCCGCGACTTCTACGAAAGGAGGCCCTATCCGGCACCGTTCACCAGCCTCGACGAGCACCGAGACCTCTATGTGAACCCGGACCGCCGCCGGGCGCTGTTCCATCTGATGTGGCCGACCGAGCCGGAGCGTGGAAATCAAGGAGATCCTCGTCGCTGGCTGCGGCACATCGCAGGCGGCCAGGTACGCGCTTCGCGAGCCGGATGCCCGAATCACTGCCATCGACATCAGCGAGACAAGCCTGCGCCACACGCGCAACCTCCAGCGAAAGTATGCCCTGGACAACCTCGAGCTCCACCAGCTGCAGATTGAGGACGTCCGGGAGCTTGGGCGCACGTTCGACCAGATCGTCTGCACCGGGGTCCTCCATCATCTGCCCGACCCAGACGTCGGTCTGCGTGCCCTCCGCGACGTCCTTCGTCCCCAGGGCGCAATGCAGCTGATGGTCTATGCCCGCTACGGGCGGACCGGCATCTACATGATGCAGGAGTACTGTCGCCTGCTCGGGATCGCGCCCTCGGACGAAGATCTGCGCGATCTCGACTCCACCCTCGGAGCCGTGCCCGCGGACCATCCGATCGCAGGCCTGATGCGGGGGACGAAGGACTTCAGGCATCCCGACGCACTGGCGGACTCACTGCTTCACCCCCTCGATCGCGCCTACACCGTGCCAGAGCTCTATGCGTGGCTCGAACGCTGCGACATGTCCTTCGGTCGCTGGGTCCATCAGGCTCCCTACCTTGCCAGCTGCGGGATGATCGCGAAGACTCCGCACGCTGCGCGTCTGGCTTCGCTTCCAGCGCCGCAGCAGCATGCCGCCATGGAATTGTTCCGCGGAACGATGGTCAGGCACACTCTGATCGCCTACCGCGCCGGCCGCAACGACGAGATGCAGCCGATCACGTTTGTCGGCGATCGCTGGCGCGAGTACATCCCGATTGCACTGCCATGGACGGTCCGCGTTCGGGAGCGTCTGCCGGCTGGCAGCGTCGCAGTGTTGATCAATCGCGCCCATCCATTCACCGATCTCGTTCTCACCGTCGATCCGTTCGAGAACCGGTTGCTGGAGGCTGTCGATGGGCAGCGAACTCTGGCCGAGATTCTCCAGGCTGCGCGAAAGGATGGCGACGAGCGACGAGGCCTGGGGTTCTTCGAGCGGCTCTGGCAATACGACCAGATCGTCTTTGACGCGTCGCGCGCCACCTCGACGCGTCGAGGCGGCGATGAGATCTAAGGGTGCGCTTGGCGACGTCTTCTCGCACCTGCGGTGATCGGCCGCAGTGGCCTGTCGCCGTAGTGTGCGGCGGGCATCGGCCGCACGTTACGATGACACCACGAGGCGACAGGTGCAAGGCCGAGCGCTACGCGAAAACGAAGGAAGAGTGCTCGAAGAGTGCTCTAAGAATAGCGATGCTCGAACGGTCGCATCAACCGGCGCGTTGAACCGGGGATGCTTCTGGTTGATGCGTCTCCCACCATTCCTGTGCGCGCTCCTCGGTCCACGGGGTCAAGCCCCCGACTTCTCCAAGTCGATGCGACAGCTCTCGTGCTGACTGCGGTCGATCCCGCGGGTTCTTGGCGAGACAATCCATCACCACTCGGTCCAGCGCCGTTGGAATCGGCAGCTCCGATCTCTCAGACGGGGGGACTGGACGTGTGCTTGCGTGTTGGACCACGATCGCCATCGGCGTCTCCCCGGTGAAGACAAGTTCTCCAGTCAGCAGGAAATACGCGACGCAACCAGTGGCGTAGATGTCGGCGCGGCTGTCGACCGGCGAATCACCCAGGGCCTGCTCGGGCGCGATGAACGCCGGAGTCCCCTGCAAAACGTTATCGCGCGTGAGGCCGATCGCTCCCGTCTCCATCATGTCGGGAACGGGCTTCGCAATGCCGAAATCGAGGACCTTGACGAAGTCGTATTCGCCGCCGTACCGGCACACGAAAAGGTTCGCCGGCTTGATGTCGCGATGAACGAGCCCGTACGACTCGGCCTCCGCCAGCGAATGACACACCTGGCGAAGCAGGTAGATCGCCCGTTCTGCCGGGACGGGTCCATGGCGCCGCACCAGCTTCTCCAGGTCGAGGCCGCTCAGGAGCTCCATGACGTAGTAGAAACTGCCATCGTCCGAGACTCCGAAATCGAAGAGCTGCACCGTGTGGGGCGACGAGAGGCCGGCGGTCACCTGCGCTTCGCGCTCGAATCGGCGGACCGCTTCGTCGAGACTCGCGTGCGTCGCCCGATTTCGATGTTCGAATCAGCTTGATAGCGGCCGGACGCGCGAGCAGACGATGCCGCGCCTTCCAGACTTCTCCCATGCCGCCCTGGCCGAGACGCTCCACGAGACGGTAGCTTCCAAGCTCGCGCGCTTCGGTGACCGCTTTGCCCAGCGTGTAGACGACGCGGGCGCCCACGTAGGCCATGATCGTGATGAGAAGGTACGGCAGGACGATCCAGAAGAAGAACTCCGCGGCGTCCGGACTGTACGTCGTTCGCCGTGCTGCCACCATGAACCCGATAACAACGGGAGCCGCCGTCAGAGAAGCGAGGGTGAACAGAGCCATTTTGCCGGGACGCGTGGGGATGGCCACGGAAAAAAGAAGGGCCCACGGCGCGACCCAGGACAGACCGATCCAGCCACCCATGTTGAGCCGCATCGGCTCCAGGTACTCCGCAAGGGCGATGCCGTAGCAGCTGACGATCTCGAAGATCAGGCCGACGTTCATGATCAGCGACGGCGGCACACGTTCGCTCATGGTGAACGCCCATACGAGGAGCGCCATGGCAATGGAGATCACGCCCGGGATCCAGTTTGCGGGGTCGTTGAAAAATCTTGCGCGATCGTCGGCGAAAAGAAGGTTGGGGAAGAAGCCGGCCATGAAGAAAGTGAAGGCGTAGAGAAGCGCCAGGATGCGAAGCCTCGTGACCGACTGGCTGAGAAGCTCGGGCGCCAGCGCCCCGGTGCCGGAGCCAGACATCGAGGCACGCAGTCCGGCACGTGGCATCAGAACCGTGCCACCCGACGCTCGTGATTTCATGGAACGTGACCCTGCCGAGAACGCGAACACTGCGTCTCTGTCAGCAGTTTAACGTTATCGTGCCGTGCTCGTGCGAAGATGGACGTCAGGAGCAGCAGCTGGGCGCGCAGCAAGACGCGGTGGTCTTTCTGGCTCGCACGAACGCGCTGATGAACCGACCGTCGACTTGCTCCGCCAGTGCATTCACGTCTATCCCTTCGGACGCGAGAAAGCTGCGGGCGTCGTTGACGTCGTACACGCGCGTCGCTTCGATCTCGATGTCTTCGAAGCCTGCCTTTGCGAGCTTCGCTACGTATTGATAGTCGGTGAGCGCTCCGGCCACACAGCCGACCCACAGCTCCATGCTCCGTTTGATTTCGGCGGGAACGTCGCCACGAACGACGACATCGGACACTGCGAATCGCCCTCCGGGCTTCAGCACGCGAAATGCCTCCTTGAGCACCTGATCCTTGTCGCCTGACAGATTGATGACGCAGTTGGAGATGATGACGTCGACAGCGTTGTCCGGCAGAGGGATCTGTTCGATTTCGCCTTTCAGGAACGTGACATTCGTCAGGCCGCTCTTACGCTTGTTCTCTTCCGCAAGCGCCAGCATCTCGTCGGTCATGTCGAGTCCGTACGCCATGCCTGTCGGGCCGACCCGTTTGGCAGAGAGCAGGACGTCGATGCCACCCCCCGAACCGAGGTCGAGCACCGTTTCGCCCGGCTTCAGCTCGGCAAGGGCCGTCGGGTTGCCGCATCCGAGCGACGCTTTGAGCGCGGTATCCGGAATTTCGCCTTCCTGGGCGGCGTTGTACAGGTTCGAGGTGATGGGATCGCACCCTCCGTTGGTCGACGCTGTCCGACCGCAACACGCGCTCTCGGACCCGGCCGCGACCCTCAGGGCCGCTTCCCCGTATTTCTCTTTCACGACGTCCTTCACATGTGGCGCACTCATGATGTGTTTTCTCCTCTCTTCCACCTATCGACCGGCCGAGACGATACGCTTGGGCTCGACGGCCCGATTGCGGGTGCAACATTCCGCATACAGAAACCCCAGGAGTTCCTGGAGGGCCTCGGCGTTGGCTCGGTAGCGCAGGTAGGCCTTCTCCCGTACGACGGTGACCAATTGTTCGTTCTTCAGCTTTTCCAGGTGATGTGAGAGCGTCGAACCGGCGATGCCCGTGTCAGCCTGGATTTCGTTCACGACCATGCCATCAGGATGTGCCGACAGGAGCAGCCGGATGATGCGGAGCCGCGGCTCCGTTCCGAGCGCGGCGAACATGTCGGCGTAGCGGGTCACTGCTTCAGCGTTCCTCATACACTACATTTCTACAACTGTAGAACTGTAGATGTCAAGTGCCTCGTCGGGAGACCGGCCGAAGGCCATTGTGCTTGACTTGGTAACGTTCGTTTCAGACGATACCGTCATTGTTACTACTTGACATGTTTGGGGCGGACGTGAAGTCCACGACGGCGCTTCCCGATGAGCCGGTCGCTTCAGTCTCGCGGCATTCCGATCGGCTGCTTGGCCCTGTTGGTGATGGCCGGCAGCTTCGCCTCCTGCTCTGCTCCTCGACGCGAGTCCTCAGCCAACACGGCCAAGGAATTCGTCGGCTCGGCAGCCTGCCAGTCGTGCCATCAAGAGATCTACGCGCGATGGAAGGACACCTTGATGGCGAACATCCTTCAGGATCCGCAAGGCGCACCCGGAAGTGGTTCTGGGTGATTTCTCCCGGCCGAACCCGCTGGTGTCGTTTCGAAAAGAGGACGTCACGTACACCTACGGAAGCCGGTGGAAGCAGCGGTACTTCACGAAGATCGGCGACACCTATTTCGTCCAACCGGCTCAGTGGGATGTCAGGAACAAGGTGTGGCGGCAGTACTATGTCCGCCCCGGAACCGATTGGTGGACGAATGTCTACCCCGCCGACCAGAAGCAACGGCCGACGGGTCCGCTCTGCGACGGCTGCCACTCGGTGAACTTCAACATCAGGACCTCGGCCGTGACGGAATGGAATGTCGGGTGCGAGAAGTGCCATGGCGCCGGCAGCGCGCACCTCAAGAGCCCGATCGCGGAGACGATCGTGAACCCGGCCAAGCTCGACGACGTTCGGGCAGACGATGTGTGCATTCAGTGCCATTCACAAGGACAACCGCGGACCAATCCGATCGAAGGGCGCTACTACGATTGGCCGGTCGGCTACCAACCTGGCGACCGGTTGAGCGATTTCTGGCGGCTCGAAGAGCATCGGCTTGGCGAGGAAACGTTCACGCACTGGCCCGACGGGGCGGCGCACAAGAACCGGATGCAAGGCAACGACTTCGTGCAGAGCCAGATGTACCTGAAGGGCGTGCGCTGTTACGCCTGCCACGACACCCATGGCACGAAGCACGAGGCCGACCTGCGCCTGCCGGGCAACGCGGTCTGCGTGCAATGCCACAACGGGGTGATGCAGCCAGGGCCGCGCGGCCCACTCGAATTCCACACACAGCACAAGGCCGACAGCGAAGGCAGTCAATGCGTCGCCTGTCACATGCCCGACATCGCGCAAACGATCGCGGACGTCAGCGTGCGGAGCCACACATTCAAGTTCATTTCGCCGTCACTTTCCGTGCGGCATGGCATGCCGAACGCGTGCATCAAGTGCCACACCGACAAGTCGAACGAATGGGCGATCGAGGCGCTGGCGTCGTGGCCGAACGTGTCGCCGTGGCGAGTGGCCCAATAGTGCCGCCCGCTGGAAGCGCGCTCGAATTGATTCATCTCCCAGACTGGGCGCCGAACCTGCATCCGCTCATCGTCCATTTCCCGATCGCCTGGCTGATTGCGGCACTGGCGGTGGACGTGGTGGCTCTGGTGCGTCCCCGTGCGACGTGGACCGACACGACTGCGGCATGTCTGTATCCGGCCGGTGCGTTGTCGGCGTTTGTTGCGTATCTCACGGGGCGTCAGGCGGCTGCTGGAGTGCTCGTCCCCGGCATGGCACAGCCAATCGTGCAGGACCACTGGAACTGGGCGATTGCGACAACTCTCTACTTCTCAGCCCTCGCCACGGTACGGCTTGCGCTGACGCTGCGTCGCCGGCGGCTTTCGTTCGCGGCCCGGGCTGCTGCGGTGGCCGTTGGGTTGGGCGGCATGTTCCTGTTGTTCCATACCGCCGAACAGGGCGCACGACTTGTCTACGAGCACGGCGTCGGTGTCGCTCCGCGAGGACAGCACGGCACCGTACCTTCCGCGAGGTGACGGGCGGATGTGGAAGGGTTTCGTCCTGGGACTCGTGTGCGCCTCGATACCGTCGGTGTCGGAGGCACAGCAGAATCCCTGTCGCTTCATCTGCGAAGTGGAATTCAAAGTCGAACCAACCTTCACCATCGAGAACCTGGCGAATCGTCACCGCGTGACGACCAGCGACGGCGTGACGAGCCGCGTCAATCGGGAGTGGGTGTTCGAGACCGTGCTCGCTGTCGACATGTCGACGCGAATCCCGAGGCTCGGGTTCACCGGCGAGGCCATCGCCTCGCCGTTCAGCGACGACAACGCCGTGGAGCTCGAATTCGAAGCCAATTTCCACTGGCTCACCGAGTCGCTGACGAATGGCTGGGTGACGTCCCACTTCGATGTCGTCGATCAGTTCAGTCCCGCCGAGCGCCCGGGGACCGAGCGGGCCTACACCCACAAGCTGGATTTCGAGCTCGATACGGCCTTCCACCTCTTCAATTTTCTACCCGAGGGACGATGGCTGAGGGGGCTCGAGCTCGAGACGTCGTTGGACTACCTGGCGACAGGCATCCCTCGGGAGGGCGACATACTCGCGGATGGGACGCGATACCTCGACGACGCCAGCCATTGGTCGCTGTCGTTCGTCTTCGTCATCCCGGTCGCGCCGTTCTAATCCCAGTGACGCTTGCGTTGATGTAGCGCAGGCCTTCCGCCTTCGCTGAAGCTACCGCGGACCGCCGAAGCCTTGGCGGAGGCTGGTCAGGCCTGCCCGCGCACCGCCGAACAAGCAGCCCTGAAAGGGTAATGCCGCTCGGAAATTCGTAGCTGACCGCACAGCCGTCAGTTGCGCGACGCGATCCGTGGTGGGAAGCATCTCGGGCCGTCGCGCCGATTCCGTCGCCCGAAAAACGGCGTTGCGCTCGTCGTCCTTCCGCTGGCGCGGCCGTCCTGCCGGTTCGCGACATCGCTCCGATCAACGAGTCCCGCCTCGGGCAACGCCCCGCGCCGGGTGACCTCGCGGCAGACGGCCGCGCAGGCCTCGGCTTCACGCCGTTTTTCCGGCCCCGCTGGCGGGCTGACTCCAAACGGCGCGCGGCCCGAGACGCTTCCCGCCACGGCCCGAGCAGGCGCCGACGGCCGCTGACACGGAGGGTCGTCAGCTGGCGCAAGGGCCGTGAAGTCGACCCGTCACCTTCAGGAAAACCCGCGCGCAGTGAGTGAGTTCGCGGCGGTCTCTCGCGATGTCACCCGAGGGCCCCAGGCATCCCGGACGAGGCTCGTTGATCTGAGCGATGCCGCAAGCGGGTAGGACCGCCGCGCAGCGATAGAGTGGCGAACGGAGCGCGGGTTTTCCGGGTCGACGTGACGGCCCGACGCGCCAGCTGACGACCCTCCGCCGTGTCGGCTCTCGGCGCCACATGCGGCCAACGCTCAGCAGCACAAGCTTTCGCCTCATTGAATTTCCGAAAGGCATTGCGCTGCGCTACATCAGCGAGCGGCGTCAACGCAAGTGCCTCCAGGAATTAAGCGTAGGCTAGGACGGACTCAAGGTCACGGGACGCCTGTACGACCGATCGTGATGCCACGCCAAATGCGACGGCCATGAGGAATGCCACGGCCGCCATGATCTGAAACATGCGGGTGTAGCCCACCACCGCCACGAGCACGCCGGCGCCGATCGGACCCAGAGCGTCGCCAACGTCGTAGATCGTCCCGAACACTCCATGCGCAGCGCCGTAATTGGCACGACGGGTGACGTCGGTGATGAAGGCGCTCGTCGCGGCCGTGGTCGTGGCCGCGCCAGCAGCGTAGGCGAGGGTCGCCATCGCCACGGTCGACATGTGCGTGGCCAGCGACATCGACGCCACGGCAGCGCTGCAGATCATCAACCCGACGAGAATGACGGCCCGGCGGCCTGCCCGATCCGACGCGACGCCCACAACGGGTCGGACAGCGAGCGTGGTCAACGTTTGCATGCCGAACAGCCATCCCAACTCGGTGGCGCTGAGACCGAGCACCTCGCGGCCATAGAGCGGCAGGAACGCGTTCAGCATGCCGTGCAGAACGAACTGCGCCGCCTGGGCGCCGCTCGTCACGAGCACCAGGCGACTGCGTGAAACCTCTCCGATGCCGCGCGTGAACTCCCGCCAGGGGGAGCGAGTCGATCGCGTCTCCGCTCCATCGCGGCACGTGGCGACGACAAACGGCACGGCGAGCCCGATGACGCCGGCCAACGCAAACGCGAGGTCGAAGCGGCCGGTGGCGATGAGGTAGCCGGCCAATACCGGGCCGAGCGCCTGACCCGCGCCCTGAGCGGTCGAGTACATGCTCAACCACATCCCGCGTGTGGCCGCCGGTGCGATATCCGACACGCTTGCGGACGCAACCGGACTGAAGATCGCCGTTGCGCTGCCGTGGACGAATCGCAGCAGAACGAGGGGCACGAGCGTGGAGACAAAAAGATAGGTGAACGGCATCGTCGCGAAAACAAGGGCTCCCATGACGAGCAATCGGCGGCGGCCAAGGATGTCGGACAAGGCGCCGGCCGGAAGCTTCAGGAACATGCCCGTGAGGGTAGACGCACCCATGACGAGTCCGATGAGGGAAGGCCCGGCACCCAGTTCCCGCGCGAACAGCGGCAGGAGCGGCGTCCGGCAGATCGCGTAACTGCAGGACGCGACGAATACCGCGGCGCATAGCCGGAGCAACGCGATCCGCGGATCCACCGTCGAGATCTGCGCGGGGCTCGCGACGACGCTGATGTCCGAATGGTGGCTCGCCGCCGGCTGCAACGGCATAAGGGCGCCGATGCTAGGAATCCCGCCTCTGTCGGTTGGACCTTTTTGCGTTGGCCGGATCTTTCCGCGAGCGCGCGAGGGGTCGTGGTCCCGTGGATCGCGCCGACTGCTCGAAGGATCGATACAGCGACTCGAACAGCGTCATCCCTTGTGTCAGCAGCGCTTCGTCGTCGGCATAGGCCAGCTGAAGTCCCTCGATCATCGCCCCCACCGTTCCACATTCCGGCACACCAAATCGTCCGTCTTTCAGATCGAGGTCGTGCACGACGGCAGCGATTCGTCCGATGGCTGGCTCTTTCACGCCGAACACCCGGCACAATGTCTCGAACGTGCACCCGTCGCCCTGATGGCTGAATTCGACTCCGAACATGTCGAAGGGAACTCCGTCTTCTGGGGCGGACTCCCGGTCGGGAGCGAACCCGAAGCGCGCGTGAGGATCGATGAAACGCCTGATCAGCCAAGCTGATGCCATGCGGTCGACGCCCGGCCGTGGACGTGTGATCCACAGACGACCTTGGTAGGCGTCGAGATTGACGGAGTCCGACGAATCGGACGAAACGGCTGGAACGCGCGGCTCGGACGTGCGGTCCTCGAGCTGTTTCAGCAAGGTCATCACCCGGTCGCGGCCCGCACTCCCAAAGAAATCGACGGCCTCGATCGTCGTGAGTCGCTCGCGAAAGATCTTCAGCGGACGCTGGGCCGCCGGCGCGCGCGTGTCGCGCGATCGACTGGTCTTGCGCTTGAGTGCCTGTTCCAAGTCACGAGCCAGGGCGGCGTAGGCGTCCTGGCGCGACCGTCTGAATTCCTCGACCAACGCGTCGTCCGCCCACCCGTCGACGTTGTCGGCCGCGAAGACCGTGGCGTCCCCGCCGGCGCTCTTGACCTCGGTCTTCAACCATTCGAAATCCTCGCGGGTGTTGGGCGAGTCCGGCAGCACGTAGACGGCCTGCTTGAGTGGAATGGCGCCAAGCTGCTGCAACCGGCGCCACGTTCGCACGCGCAGGTTCGACGGGTTGGATGGAAGCTGGTGCACGAACAGCAGCCACCGGCGCGAGCGCTCGCGGGGTTTCGGCGCAGCCGCCGCTGGGTGCTCGGCCTTGCGCGACGTCATCGTCTGGGCAACATCTGGAGGGACACCTTGACTTCGTAACGCTTGTTTCAAGCCTATAGGATGAACGTTACACGAGTCAAGTGGTGCGGGTCTGACGCGCCGTTACTGTCACCACTGTGAACTTTCGTTTCCAGGAACCGCTGACCGTTGCGCGTAGCGCAAATACATCGTCGGAACGACGAACATGTTCAAGAGCGTGGACGTCATCAAGCCGCAAAGAATCACGATGGCCATCGGTGTCTGAATCTCGCTGCCCGCTTTTCCGCCGCCGAGCGCCAGCGGGATCAGCGCCAATCCAGCGGCCATCGCCGTCATCAGGATCGGAATCAGCCGCTCGCGTGCGCCTCGTTCGACCGCTTCCCGGAAATCGGTGACTCCTTCTTTCTCCATCAACTGACGGATATGTGAGACGAGCATGATGCCGTTTCGTGTGGCGATGCCGAACAGCGTGATGAAACCGATCATCGAAGCGACGGTCAGCACGCCGCCGGCGAGAGAGACGCCGACGACGCCGCCGATCAGCGCGAGCGGCAGGTTCAACATGATGAGCAGAGCGTCGCGAGGACGGCCAAAGGCGAGAACCAACAACATGAACAGACCCGCGACGACAGCCACGCCCAACAGCAGGAGTCGTTGGGACGCGCTCTGCTCGCTCTCGAACTGCCCGCCATACTCCACGCGGTAACCCGCAGGCATCGGCACAGCCCGTGTCACTGCCGATCGCATGTCCGCCACCACGCTGCCGAGGTCTCGGCCGGCGACGTTGGAAGAGATGACGATTCGCCGCTGTACGTTCTCGCGCAGCACCATGTTCGGCCTTCCTCGCGACGCACGTCGGCCAGCACCTTGAGTGGAACGGGGCCGCCGTTGGGTGTATCGATCGGCAGATCGCCCAGCCGCGAGAAATCGGCTTGAGAGGCGGGATCGAACTTGACGACGAGGTCGAACGCGGCGGCCCGATCGAAGATCCGGCCCACGGTCGCACCAGCAAACGCCGTTTCCACGGCTTCGGCTACGTCATCGGCCCGCAGGCCGTACCGCCCGATGGCCGGCCGATCCAGCACGAACCGCACGAAGGGCACGTCCATCTGCTGTTCGAGCGAGACATCGACTGCACCCCGAACGCCCGTCATGACGACCCGGACGTGCTCGCCAATCCGCCGCAACGTGGGAAGATCGTCGCCGAAGATCTTCACCGCGATGTTGGCCCTGGTCCCCGACAACATGTGGTCGATCCGATGTGAGATCGGTTGACCGATCGTCACATTGGTGCCCGGCAGTGTCGAGAAGCCTCGGCGGAGCTCGGCGAGAAGCGCGGCACGCGGGCGCCCTGTTTCACGCAGACCGACATCGATCTCCGCGGCCTCGACTCCCTGTACATGTTCGTCGTATTCGGCTCGGCCCGTGCGACGCGCCGTGGCAACGACCTCGGGCTGGGCCAGCAGGATCTGCTCGACACGGCTTCCGATCTCATCGGATTTCGCAAGGGCCGTCCCGGGCAGCGTATTCGCCTGAACCGTCAGCGACCCTTCGTGAAACTCCGGTAGAAATGCCGTGCCCATCCGCGTCATCGCCACAAGCGACGCCACCAGGAGCGCAGCAGCGACCAATCACGAGCCGTGGACGATCGAGCGCGCGTGGCAGGCCTTTGGCAAACCGCGACTTCAGCACACGGGCGAGCCAGCTGTCGTCCCCGTCACAATCGATCGTGCTCGGGCAGGAACGCAAAGCACAGTGCCGGCGTCACCACGATCGCCACGACCAGCGACGCCAGGAGCGCCACGATATACGCAAACGCCAGTGGCCCCAGGAGTCGGCCCTCCACTCCAGTCAGCCCGAAGACGGGGAGAAACACCAACACGATGATGATGGTGGCGAAGACGATGGACGTGCGAATCTCGAGAGTGGCGTCTCGAACGACCACGCTGGCCGGGCGTTGGTCAGCGAGCGGCTTCGCGGCGTTTTCCCGCAGACGCCGAACCACGTTTTCGACGTCGATGATCGCATCGTCGACCAATGCGCCAATGGCGATCGCCATGCCGCCGAGCGTCATCGTGTTGATCGTCGCGTCGAACGCCCGGAGGACGAGCACGGCCGCTGCGAGCGATAACGGCATCGCGGTAAGGGTGATGGCGGCCGCCCGAAGATTGGCGAGGAAGAACAGCACAACCACGACGACGAGCAGGCCGCCATCACGAATGGCGTTGAGGACGTTCTGGACCGCGACTTCGATGAAGTCCGACTGCCGGAAGATCCGACGGTCGATTGTCATGCCCGCTGGCAGTTCCTTCTGAAGCTCGTCGAGCTCCCGATCGAGTCGCCCGGTCAATTCGACCGTATTCGCGCCCGGTTGCTTCTGCACCCCGACAATCACCGCAGGCTTCCCACTGCGCGATCCTTCGCCGCGCTTGAGCGCGGCTCCCTCGCGCACATCGGCGATGTCTCGGACGAGCACCGACCGGTCGCCGCGAAGCGCGATGACGCTGTCACCGATTTCTGCCGGCGTGCGAACGCGCCCGATCGTCTGCAGCACGTACTCTTGCGGCCCTTCCATATAGATACCGGCGGACGTGTTCTGGCTGGCGCCGCGCACGGCGTGGAGCAGCTCGTTCATGGAGATGTGGTTGGCCCGAAGCCGGTCGGGATGCGCAATCACCTGGAGCTGCCGCTCGTCACCGCCAATGGGGGTGACCTGCGAAACGCCGGCCACAGCCAAGAGTCGGCGCCGCACGACCGTATCGGCGACCGTGCGCAGCGTCAGCGGATCGTTCTGTTCCGACGAGATCGCGAAGAACAAGATCTCGCCCATGATTGACGAGATGGGCGCGAGAACCGGCTGCTCGACCTGGGGCGGTAAGGTGCCGCCGACGAGAGCCAGTTTCTCCGCCACGATTTGACGATCAAGAAAGATGTCGGTGCCCCAGTCGAACTCTACCCAGACCACCGCGATGCCCACCGCGGTGGCAGACCGCACGCGTCGGACGTCGGATGCCCCGTTGATCGCGGCTTCGATGGGAAACGTCACGAGCGTTTCCATCTCTTCGGGAGCCATGCCGTGGCCCTCCGCGAGAATCGTGACGGTTGGCGCGGTCAAGTCGGGGAACACATCGACCGGCATCGTGCGCGCGGTCCACACGCCGGCTGCCGCCAGGAGCACTGACAGCGCCAGCACGATCCAATGATGGTCAATGGACCATTCGATCAGTCGCTTCATCGTTTCAATGTCGGGGCCCTACCCACCCGACGGTTCGGCTCGTGGGCCCCTTGCATCCTCCGCGTTCGCTTGGATTCGCTCAGTGAACATGGCCTTCAGCCGGCAGCCCTTTCGCGGCCGACGCGAGCTGCACGTCATACGCGCCGCGCGTGACCACTCGATCGCCGGCCGAAACTCCCCGCGTAACGCCGATGAGATCTCCATCGCGTGAGGCAATTTCCACGAACCGCCGCGCAAAGTGCTCGCCCGTGATCTGAACGAAGACGTAGGGTCGACCCGCTTCCATGAGCACGGCAGCGCTGGGCAGCGCCGGCATCCGTTGTCGAGCGCGCCCGTACAGGACTGCCGTTCCTACCTGGCCGACCAACAGGTGTTCTCCCGGATTGTCGATTTCCATTTGAAGCGGCAAGGCTCGAGTCGTGGCATCGACAACGCCGGCGTCGTGCACATGATGCGGAACGAGGTTCACGGCTTGGGAACGCCGGGAATTTCCAGGGCGAGCCCCACAGCCTGTCGCGCGATCGCGACATCCGCCGGCTGAACCTGCACTTCCAATTCCAATCGGTCGGTCCGTACGATTCGGAACAACGAGGCACCTTCGTCATAGGAGGCGCCCAGTGTGGCCATGACTTCCGCCAGCCGCCCACCGATTGGCGCTTGAAGCGCAAACGCATTGCCGGATGCGCCTCCCCCACCTGTTCTCAGCGTTTCGTCCCTCTGCGTCAGGCGCGCTTCGGCTGCGCGGAGCCGTGCTTCGGCCACCACAGTCGCACGACGCGCGTCGTCGACTCGACGGGCCGGCACCGCACGATCGTCGAGGAGGCGTTCGGACCGCGCCAGCTCGGCGCGCGCACCCTCGACCGCGGCACGAGCTTCTGCGACCTCGGCATCGAGTGTGGCGCGGTCGGGTCCAGCCGAAAGCCGCGGTTCCAGGCGGGCCAGGACCTGCCCGCTTCGAACCCGAGCGCCGATCGACAACAACACGTCTGCCGTAAGTCGGCCTGCCGCGGGAGCGGCGACGATCGCCTCCCCGCCCGGGAGAGGGTGAACCGTCGCGGGAGCACGGATGGACGTTCGCACGTCCGCTTCCTGAACGAGCGCCGTCGCGAACTCGTTCGTCCACTGCTGCTCTTTCAGGTAAGCAATGGCGGCAGGATCGTCTGGTGATTCCTCTCTTGGCGTCCGATCTCGCGGATTTTTCGTCCGCGAACACCGTCACGCTTCCCAGGTCGTGCCGATCCGACACCGCCGAGCCATCGAGCACGAGCGCCCAGCGATATCGTCCCGGTGGGGGCGGCAGATCTTCGATACGAAACGCCCCGGGTCGCGACGGCGGCGGCCCCGTCAACACTTTCGCCTGACCGCCAGACTCTGGCGTGAATTCGATCTTGGCCTGCCCGGCGGCGACCGGCTTGAAGTCGCCCATCGTCGTCAGGTGGACGGCGAACAACGCCGCATGTCCGCCAATCAAGGGCGGATGCTCCATGAACAGTTCAGTGCGTTCCGTCCAGTGCGTCACGCTCAAAGTCGGCAGCGCATTCTCGACCGCGGACGGCGTCTCGCGGGCACAGCTGGTCGCACCCAGCGCGGTGAGAAGAACGGCGCACATCAATCTGCTGGTCATGAGGGAATCTCCCAGCCGGTGGCGAATTCCAGCTCGACTTCCGCCTGGCGCACCGCGAGATCCAGCGCGGCTTGACGGACGCGCGCGGTCGCTCCAAGCCTGAACGCGTCCAGCAATTCGAGGATGCCCCGCTCCCCTGCGTCGTAGCTCACTCGAGCGATGCGCTCGATCTCCCCCGCGCCGCTGACGGTCTCGGTGCGGTACCCATCGGCCGCCGCACGTCGCTGAATCACCGCCTCGCGAAGAGCCATGACGTGGCCCCGCAGCACGAGACGGAACGCGGCGGCACGAGCCTCGGCTTGACTCGCCCGTGCCGCGGCCATCGCCTGTTCGGGACGGCCATGGTCGAACAGCGGAATCGAGGCATGGACTGTGAAAACGCTGCCCAACCCCCGGGGCCGAAGGTCGACGACTTGGTGCCGGCAGCGACCTCCGGCTCGGGCAGTCGGCGGCGTTCGGCGGACTGTGCGGCAAAGCCGGCCGCGTCGATTTCGTGTCGAAGTGCGAGGAGTTCGCCTCGGGCCGATTCCGCCCGCTCGAGGAGTGCCTCGAGTGCGGGCATTGCCTGAGGAACGGCTAGGCCGGGAACAGCCACGATTCCGACGGGTCGTTGATGTCGGCGAAGAACTGCGAGGGTGGCTTGAGCGCGGGCTCGTTCCGTTGCGGCGATGGCCAGGTCGGCCTCGATATCGAGAATTCGCGCCGGCACGGAGGCGATCGAATCCAGCCGCGTCGCCGGCAGCTTCGCGCTTCGCCAGGAGGTCCACAAGCTCGTCGAAGCCGATTGCCTGCAGTCGTCAGCTCCGCGCTTCGCGCCTGCGCCACCAACAGCTCGGCAAAGGCCAGCCGCAGGTCCATCCGCAGCCGGCGTGCTCGTCATCCGCGCGGCTCGAGCTGGCGGCCGCGAGCGCGGACGCGGACTGCACATCAAGTTCCCGGCGGCCCGTAATCGGCAGCGGCTGCGTGACCATCGTGATGTATTCCGTCACGCCCGCGACCGATTCCCGATCGAAGGTCAGTCGAGGGTTCGGCCAGCGGCCCGCCGAGAGACATCCGCGCGTGCGACGTCCGCCCCGGAGCGTATCGCGCGCTCGCGCGGACTGCTCGCCGACAGACGCGCAAGCGCATCAGACTCGGTCACCATCAATGATTGAGCGCCGCAGCTGGACGGTCCGAGCGCGATCACCAGCGCGGCGCAGAGCACAGCTCGGCGCATAACACCTCGAGCAAAGAAACTGGATTTCGGGCAGACGACGGCCGAAGGCCGTCAGATCGGACTAGACAAGCAGGGTCGGAGGGGCGCGAAGGCCTTGCGATGAAGTGCGGGGCGGGTCGTGCGCGGACGCGTCGGGGGAGGGGAGCGCCCATCCCGACTGCTGTTGAGGTCTTGGAACCGGCAGATTGGTACCGACGAGAGCGCCGACTACGACTGATAAAGTGGATTCTGGAGTGGTAAACGCCGCGGTGACGTACTGCTCGTCGTCGTCATCGCCTTGGTCGATCTGCCCATCGGATTGGACGGGATGATGCGGCTCGAAGTGGCGGTGGACAACGTCGGTATGATGTCCGTGCTCATCTCGGGCGTGGACATGCTCGGATGGCAATAAAGCCAGCCCAGAGACACCCACCACCGCGACGCACGCGACGAATCTCCGAGGCAGACGATCTGCCAGCACAAATGCATTATGGGAGGATGTGAAACACCTCGTCAAATAGGAGGTATGCACGCGGATCGGCATTTCTGGCTGCGCTTCCGCACGCGAACGTTGCGCCATGCGGAGCCCGATTTCCTGCGTCTGGCGTGCCACGGCGTAGGTGGTCACTCTGTAGATGCCGACGATAGCGAGCGCAAACGCAGCTCGCCGCGCTTTCTCTGCGCCGGGTTGCGACGCGAATCGCTTGTGCGAACGCGATCAGCCAGCCACCGACTCTTCAAAGCACACGCCCTGCCAGCGATCGAGCGTCGGGAACCGTCGCGGGAATTCCACGCTGAAACCGGGGCTGACTGCCGCTCATGCGGCTACTCGCGTCTATGGGGACCGAATGCGGACTCGTGCGGGGTCGACATTTGGTCCTGCGACGGTCCTCGGGCTCGTCGATGGATCGCGCAGCATGGCCAGATCGCGATGGATGCCTATGTGCGCTCGGGTTTCGTGAAACGTGAGCTTCGCGGGAGAACTGGCACGCGACTTCCTTAGAGCAGTCGAACGCCCATGCCCTTCCGGATCTCGCAGGAACGTTGCGCGGGCGCGCCGGCGACCTTCAGGCTTGCAGGTCGGCTCGCCGACGACGCGGTCGAAGTGCTGATAGACGCCTGCGTGGAGATTGCGGCGGGCGCCGTCATCGATCTCTCCGAGGTCTCCTACGCCGATGACGCCGGCGTGAAGGCGCTCGGGGACCTGCGGGTACGAGGCGCGGTGCTGCAGGGCTCGAGGCCATACCTCGCGCTGCTGCTGCAGCAGGAGGAGTACGTGGACGTTAAGGCTGAGGAAACTTGTGAAAGATCTCAGACCCGACGGGGACGCCACCTGTTCACCCTGGTACTGCTGTGCATCGCCGCGTGGGGGTGTCGTGCGGCCCCGCCCGGCGCCGACGCTCCGTCCGAGCCGCCGCCGCCGCTGATCGAGCCGGAAGTCGGGCCCGGCGCGGGCCTCGTGGATTCGCGCGCGGACGCACTCGTGCGGCAAATGAGCGAGCGCCTCGCCCGTGCGGGGGCGTTCGCGCTCGAGGCCGAGGAGTTGTACGACGAGGTGCCCGAGCACAGCCCGCGGCGGCAGCTCACCAGCACTCGGCATGTGGCCCTGCGTCGTCCCGACCGGCTGGTGGGCGATGCGTCGGGCGACGCGGTGAACCGTTCGTTCTGGTACGACGGGAAGGTGTTCGCGGCGCTCGACAAGGAACAGCATCGCTGGGCCAGCGGCGACGGTCCCGCCGACCGTGGACGCGGCGCTCGACTGGGTGTTCGAGCAGACCGGCACCGTCGTCCCCCTCGCCGACTTCCTGTATGCGGATAGCTACGAGCGACTGATGGGCGGCGTGCAGCGCGGCGAGTACCTCGGCATCCACGAGGCCGCCGGCGTGCCCTGCCACCACCTGGCGTTCGAGCAGGCCACGATCGACTGGCAGCTCTGGATCGATGCCGGCAAGGACCCGCTGCCGCGAAAGCTGGTGATTACCTACAAGACCGAGGACGAAGTCCCGCAGTACACGCGTGACCATCCGGAAGTGGAATCTGGCGGCGCGGTTACCGGATGCGCTGTTCGTGTTCACGCCGCCCGAGGGCGCCAGCCGGGTGGACGTGCTGGCATTGGCTCGGCCGGGCGGAGCCGCCGGCGGGAGGAGCGCGATGAGTCGTCACCTGACAGTTGCGGTCACCCTCATCGCGCTGGTCATCGGCTCGAGCGCCGCGCTCGAGGCACAACGCGGCTCTCGGGGGTCCGTGTCGTCACGGGCACTCCAGCCGGTCCGGCAACACGGCCTCGTGGCAGGGCCAGCGCGCCAGCGGCTCCGGACGGTGAGCCAGACCAGCTCCGGCGCCACGGCCACCCGACAGGCCCAGACGCAGAGCGGTGCGTCGCGGACCACGACCAGGGACGTGGACGCCGAGAACAAGCGAAATCGACAAGACGACCACGACCACCACGGCGTGGGGCGAGTCGGCCACGCGATCCCGCGAGGTCGAGGGGCAGGGCGGTTACGCGACCATCGAGGGGAGCGCGAGCACCAGCACCGGGCGTTCGGCCTCCGGCGAAGGCGTGGCGGGCCGCACCTACTACCGGTCAGCCGGCGGTCGCCGGAACGGTCAACACCAAGTACAACGGCACCTACAACGCCGCCGCCGCCCGCACGCCGTACGGCGGGTGGAACACCGCGGTGGCCGGCCCGTACGGCGGCCGTGTGACGACGACGTTGCCGTCGGGCTACCGGACCACGACCTACTACGGACGTCCCTACTACACGCTACGGCGGCGCCTATTACCGGCCGTATACCTACGGTGGCGTGCACTACTACTACCCGGTGCCGCCGCCGTACTACTCCGTATTACAGCTACCCGCCTCCGGGCGCGACGATTCTGATGATTGCGGGCGTCAAGTACCTGATGTCGCAGGACGGCAGCTACAGCAAGCAGACGACGACGAGCGACGGGAAGACGGCGTATCAGGCCGTGCCCGCGCCGCAGGGCGCGACCATCGCGACGCTGCCCGCGACGCGCGTGCTCGTGACGGTCGCGGGCACGACCTACTACCTCAGCGCCAACGCGTTCTACCGGCGCGTGATGAACGGCGCGCAGGAGTCGTTCGTGGTGGTGACGGCGCCCGCGGGGGTCGTGTTCGTCGCGGCGCTGCCGGCGAACTTCGAGGTCGTGCAGCTGAACACGATGTACTTCAGGCCGGCGGCCGGTACTACGTGCCGTACCTCGCGCCTGACGGCAAGGAGATGTACGTCATGGTGGACACGCCCGCCGACGCCGCCCCCGGCGCCGGCGCAACGGCGGCACCGGCCGCTCCGGCCAAGGCGCCCGACGCCCGCAGCGCCGCCGGCTGCGAAGGCTCCAGCATCGGCGCCGGCGACGCCCGCGCCACCTGCGGCCGCACCTGTCCGTGCGGTCGTGGAGCACCTCGAGGCCCCTGCGGGTACGGTCCTCGTGGTCCGACTGGCGACCGAGGTGAGCTCCGCGACCGCGCAGGTCGGCAATCGTTTCCAGGGCTTCCTCGACCAGGACCTCGCCGCCAACGGCCGCATGATCGCCCCGCACGGCGCGAAGGTGTACGGCGTCGTGAGCGCGGTGGATGCGGGCAGCAAGATGAAGGGCCACCCGACGTTGAGCGTCACGCTGACGGACATGCAGGTCGGCGGCCGCGTGCGTGTCGATCAAGACGCAGCCGGTCAATGCGTCGGGCGGGACCGCGAGCGGCGGCAAGAAGATCGTGGGCGGTGCGGCGCTCGGCGCCACCATCGGTGCCATTGCCGGAGGCGGCGAAGGCGCAGCGATTGGCGCGGCGGTGGGCGCCGGTGTCGGCGGAGCGGCGGCCGCGGCCAGCTCCGTCAAGCCAGCCGTCATCGCGGCGCAGACCCCGCAGGCGTTCACGCTGGCCGTGCCGCTGCAGGTGGAGATCACGACGAACGTGGCCGTCCGTTGAGACAGGAGACGAACATGAAGACGAAGCATTCGCGACTGATGTGGCTCGCACGTGCGCTCGCGCTGATCGTGGCGGCGCCGGTGGACGCGCAGGATCTGCAGCAGAAGCTCGCCGCCGCCAAGCAGGCCGCCGCGCTCAATCAGCAGGCGCTCCGCTAGTTACTCCTGGCTCGAGAAGACCGAGCTCAGCCTCAAGGGCGAGGTGAAGAACACCAAGGTGGACATGTGCCGCTACGGCCCGGACGGCAAGGTCCAGAAGACACCCGTCGTCAAGCCGCCCCCGCCGGAGAAGAAGCGCGGTCTGAAGGGCAAGATCGTCGCGAAGAAGACCGAGGAAATGAAGGAGGAGCTCGAGGCGGCGGTGGCGCTCGTCCATCAGTACCTTCCACCGTCGCCCGACATGATGCAGGTGGTGATGAACGCGGGCACCGCGTCGATCTGCGCAGGCCGGCCCCGGCCGCGCGGCGCTGAAGTTCCCGGGCTACGCCAAAGCCAACGATGCGCTGACGCTGACGTTCGAATCGGCGGTGAAGACGCTGCAGCAGATCGACGTCAACACGTGGCTCGACGAGCCGGAGAACGCCGTCACCTGAAGGTGACGATGGCGGCGCTGCCGGACGGGACGAGCCATCCCGGCAGCGTGGTGCTCGGCATCCCGAAGAGCAACGTCGAGGTCCGGATCACCAAGTCGAATTACCAGAAGCTGGCGCAGTGACCGATCGCTGCGGCCCGTCGACCCAGGCAAGGAGGACACGATGTCTACGTAGGCCTCGTGCGAGGAGTGTCGTGATGGACCCACTGCGCGTGGTGGCGGCAGGCGAGGCCGCCACCGGTTTGGCCCTGACGCTGTTTCCGCAGGTGGTCGTCCAGCTCCTGTTCGGCGTCGACGCGGCCGGTGCTGGACTGGCCATGGCCCGGATCGCCGGGATGGCCCTGCTGGCGCTGGGGATCGCTTGCTGGCCCGAGGCCGGCGCCAGTGGCGGAGCGCGCGCGCCCGCACCGCGATATTGGTCTACAGCACGCTGGCCGCGATCTACTTGGGTGCACTGGCGGTGGACGGCGAGCTCCGCGGCGCGCTGCTGTGGCCTGCCGTCGTCGTTCATGTGGTGGTCACCGTGGTCCTGGCCAAGGCGCGGGCCGCACCGTCTCGCGCGGCACTATGAACCTGGGTCGAAGGACCGCGACCCGCGAGCGACGGAGTGAAAGGAGACGACGTATGAGTGCATTTCTGCGGCCGCAGGGTTTCGGGGTACGCGACCGTGTACAGGAGGGCGTCGCGTACCTGGTGGGCATGCAGGAGTACGTCTACGGCTTCCCGCTGGTCATGATGGATGTCACGCGCGAGGTGATGACCGCGACCGCCACCAGCGGTGAGTACAAGGCGCCCATCAATCAGTTCGCGCGTCTCCGCGCCTACGTCGACCCGGATTTCAAGGACGTGGTCAGGATCAGCGTGAACTCGTTGTGGTCGCATGGCTTTCTCGACCTCGACGCGGAACCGATGGTCGTGTCGGTGCCCGACATGAAGGGCCGCTACATCGTCGTCCAGGCGCTGAACATGTGGACCGATGTGTTCGGGTCGGCCGGCACGCGAACCAATGGCGGAAAGGCCGGCCGTTACCTCATTGCGGGGCCCAAATGGAAGGGGACGGCGCCGAAGGATGTCACCGAGACGTTCCGGTCCTCGACGCGGTATGCCTGGGTCCTCGATACAGATGTCGGCGAGCAGTCCGGCGGACTATCCGGAGATTCATGCCCTGCAGGACCAGCTCTCGATCACCCCGCTCGGCGCGTGGGGCAAGCCGTACACGCCGCCGGCGACGGTGACCGGTCGACTCGCACGTGGACCTGACTGCCACACCGTTCGATCAGGTCAGGCTGATGACGGGTGCGACCTTCTTCTCCCGCCTGGCGAAGGCGCTGGCCGACAACCCGCCGTACGCTGAAGATGCCACGTCGATCAAACGGCTCAAGAAGCTCGGAGTCGAGCCAGGCAAGCCGTTCGATCCCACGAAGGTGGACCCCGACATCCTGAAGGGCATCAACAAGGCGCCGTGGGAGGTCTGGAAGCAGTTTGCGATTGGACCGTACGACATGCAAGCCAAGAACGGCTGGATCAACATGCTGAACCTCGGCCGGTACGGGTCGGATTACAACACGCGGGCGTTTGTCGCCTACATGGGGCTGGGCGCGCTGCCGAAGGAGGATGCGGTGTATCCGAGCGCGTTCGTGGACGCCAATGGCACGGCGCTCGATGGCGGCAGCAAGTACGTCATGCACTTCGAGAAAGACGCCTTGCCGCCATCGAACGTCGGCGTCTGGTCCATCTCGCCGTACCGGGACAACTTCTACGTGCGGAACGAGCCTCGAGCGCTACGGCATCCTGTCGTCGATGCCGCTGAAGTTCAACGCCGACGGATCGCTGGACGTGTACATCCAGGCCACCTCGCCGGGGGCGGACAAGGAGTCCAACTGGCTGCCGTGCCCGCCGAGCGGCTCGTTCAACCTCACGGTCAGGTCCTACCAGCCCAAGGAGTCCCTGCTCAACGGCAGCTACGTGCTGCCGCCAGTGGTGAAGGTGGGGTCGTGACATTCCAAGAGAGGCAACGATGACGAAAATTGACCGCACGATCCTACCGATCCGACGCCCGTCCTTCGGCGGCGTCACGAAGAGGACGCTCGAAGGGTCCAAGCCGGACTGGAATCAGGCCGCGCAGGTGGCGCCACCCGAGGGGGCCCCGAACGTGCTGCTCGTCCTGATCGACGACGCCGGCTTCGGGAATCCGAGCACCTTCGGAGGCCCGATCGAGACCCCGAACTACACCCGCATGGCCGACGGAGGGCCTGCGTTATAACCGCTTTCACGTCACGGCCGTCTGCTCGCCGACCCGATCGGCCTTGCTGACCGGCCGCAACCAGCACCGCGTCGGCTTCGGCCTCGTGGCGGAGTTCTCCGGCCCCTTCCCCGGCTACAACGCGACCATCCCTCGCGACTGCGCGACGCTGCCGCGGATCCTGCAGGAGAACGGGTACATGACCGCCGCGCTCGGCAAGTGGCATCTCACGCCGGACAACCAGCAGGGGTCTGGAGGGCCGTTCAATCGCTGGCCATCGGGGCTCGGGTTCGGCTATTTCTGGGGCTTCCTCGGGGGCGAGGCCGGGCAGTTCGATCCGCTCATCACCGAGAACCAGAAGGCGATCGGCGTGCCCGAGGGGAAGGACGGCAAGCCGTACTACTTCCCCGACGACCTGTCGGACAAGACGATCGACTGGCTCCATCGCATGCGTGCGGAGAAGCCGGCGACGCCGTGGTTCGTCTACTACGCGACAGGCTGCAGCCATGCCCCTCACCACGTTCCAAAGGAGTGGGCCGACAAGTACAAGGGGAAGTTCGACGAGGGCTGGGACGTTCTGCGCGAGAAGACGTTCGCGCGCCAGAAAGAGCTCGGCGTCGTGCCGCGCGACGCAGTGCTGTCGCCGCGCAACCCCGGCTTCCCGACCTGGGACTCGCTGACCGAGACCGAGCGGCGTCTCTACGCCCGGCAGATGGAGATATACGCCGGCTACTCGGAGAACGCGGACTGGAACGTGGGACGCGTTCTCGACGCGATCGAGGAGATGGGCGAGCTCGACAACACGCTCGTGATCTGGATCTGGGGCGACAACGGCGCCAGCCTCGAGGGCACGCTCACCGGAACCTTCAACGAGATGACGACGCTGAATGGCGTGCCCCTCACCCCCGAGCAGCAGATGGGGCTCCTCTTCAAGCACGGCGGGCTCGAAGCGTGGGGCGGCGACCTCATGGCCCCGCACTACGCGGCGGCCTGGGCCTGGGCGAGCAACTGCCCCTTCGACTGGGGCAAGCAGGTCGCCTCGCATCTCGGCGGCACTCGCAACCCGCTCGTCGTCCGGTATCCGAAGCGGATCACGGACCCGGGTAACGTGCGCAGCCACTTCACCCACGTCATCGACATCGCCCCGACCGTCCTCGAGATCGCCGGGATCCCGGAGCCCACGCACGTCGACGGGATCGAGCAGGAGCCGCTGCACGGGTTCACGTTCGCCGACTCGCTGTCCGATGCAAAAGCGGCCGAGCGCCACACGCAGCAGTACTTCGAGGCGGTGGGGAACCGGGCGATGTACAAGGACGGCTGGTGGCTCGCGATGCGTCTCCCGCGCATCCCGTGGTTGCTCGACCCGCAGGCGCTGCGGCGCTTCGGCCCAGGCTGGAACCCGGACGACGATCCTGTCGAGCTCTACTACCTCCCCGACGACTTCGCCCAGGCGCGGAACCTCGCGGACAAGCATCCGGAGAAGGTCGAGGAGCTTCGAACGCTCTTCTGGAAGGAGGCGGAGCGCTACCAGGTGCTGCCGATCCTCGGCGGGCTCTCTTCCTTCTACGGGATCGTGCCCCCCATCCCCAAGGAATCGAAGTTCACGTTCCGCGGAAGGATCGAGAACGTCGCGGCTGGAATGATCCCGCGAGTCTACAACCACTCGTACACGATCAGCGCCGATCTCGTCGTGCCTGCAAAAGGTGCCGAGGGCGTCATCGTCGCCGCCTTCGACCACCTGGGCGGCTTCTCGCTCTACGTTCAGGACGGGAAGCTGAAGCACTGCTACTCGATGCTCGGCATCGTCGAGTACCGGCAAGCCGCCGAGACCCCGCTTCCGGCTGGGAACGTCAGAGTCGAGGTGGTTTTCGCGGCCGATGCGCCGAAGCCCGCGACGGGAGGTGAGGTGACACTGCTCGTGAACGGCAAGCCCGTCGCGACCGGTCGCATGGAGCACACGGTTCCCGCCCGCTTCTCGGGCTACGCGGGAATGGACATCGGCTGCGACAACGGGCTCGTGGTCGACCGAAGCTATGCCGACAAGGCACCCTTCCGTTTCACGGGGGAGATCAAGCAGGTTGTGTTCGACATCGCCCCGGACCTGAGCGACAAGGACCGGCAAGCGCTGCACGAGCACGCGGCGCAGGCACTGGCGGCCCATGGGGCGAACGCGTGACGGAGGAGCAATATGAGCGAGCACGGAGCAGTATGAGCGAGCACGACCACCTCAACGTACTGATCGCCGTCTATCTCATTCCCGATCTTGCACGGCAAGACTTCCGCGGCTTCGTCAGGCTCGTCGAGCAAAAGGCCGTCTCCACCGAGGGCGTCGCGCTCGTCACGAAGAACGCGAGCGGCGAGGTCGAAGTCCTCGAGACGGGGGATCACCTGGGGCGAAAGGGGCTCAAGCTCGGCGCGGGCGTCGGGCTGGTGATCGGGCTCTTCTCGCCGCCGCTCCTGGCAGCGACGGCGGTCGGAGCCGCGCTTGGCGAGCTCGGCGGCGAATTCGCCCGCAAGCGTGTGCTGGCAGGCATCAGAGAGAAGATGGACGACGCGCTTCCGGCGGGCTCGGCGGCGGTCATCGCGACCTTCGACCACCGCGACGCGGACTCCGTCGCCAAGGCGCTCTCAAACGCCATTCGAACGTCCACCGTTCAGATCGACAAGGCCTCCGCAATGGAGCTGAAAGCGGGGCTGGAGAAAGCATCGGCCGGGCTCGCAGGCTGAACCTGCGCGCTGCGCCACGAGCCCGCGTCGAGCGGCGTAGTGGTTCGTCTCCCGGCATCTGCCGCGATGGGGATCGTGCTTGCAGCCGGAGAACGAGTGATGTGCAACGCAAGCGTGATCGTGCGGATGTCCAGCCGGCTGACTGGCGCGTGTGCCCTCGCGCTCATGGTGCCTGCGGTCATCGTGCACGCGCAGCCAGTGCCCGGCACCGCGCCGGCCGCGACGGCTTCCCAGCCCGCGCCAGGCCCGGCAAGGGATTCACTCGGCCGCGACACGCCGCGAGGAACTGTCTTGGGGTTCTTGAATGCTGCCCGGAAGCGGGACGATAGGCTTGCGGGTCGATATCTGAACACCACGCTCGGCGGCGAGGCCGCGGCGACGCTCGCCCAACAGCTGTTCGTCGTTCTCGACGCGCGGCTGCCCGCGCGCCTGGCCGAGGTCAGCAGCCTCCCCGAAGGGTCTCGCGCGAATCCGTTGTTCCCCGATCAGGAGGTCGTGGGCACAATCGGCAGCGCCACGGGTCCCGTGGACATCGTGCTCGAACGGGTGGCGCGTGGGCAGACGGGACCGATCTGGCTGGTCTCGACGAGGACCCTCGAATCCATTCCGGCGGTGTACGAGGAAATCGCCGCGGCCCGGTTCGACGCAGTGGTTCCGGCCTTCCTGACGACGACTCGCGTGTTTGGCGTCAGCCTCTTCGAGGCGCTCGCCGTGCTGCTCCTGCCGGTGGTCTATTTCCTGACGGTCGTGCTGAACCGGATTCTCACGGCACTCCTGGGGTTCATGTGGCACCGCCTGCTCGGGAGAAGCGGACGTTTGCGCGATGTCCTCCCGAGGCCGGCGCGGCTGCTGGTGCTCGCCATCACGATTCGGGTACTGGTCTCGAGCCTGCCGCTTCCGCTGCTGGTGCGGCAGTTCTGGAGCCAGGCCGCGAACCTGGTTACGATCGCGGCCGTTGTCTGGTTTCTGCTTCTCGTGGACGGAGCAGTCGAACGGTACATCAGGAGACGTTTCGCCTCGGCTCACGTTGCTGCGGCCGTGTCGCTGCTGCGGTTAGGGCGCAGGATGGTCGACGCCCTGGTCGTTTTCGCCGGCCTCCTCGCGGCGCTTCATCTCTTCCGCATCAACCTGACGCCGGCGCTGGCCGGGCTCGGCGTGGGCGGCATCGCGGTGGCGCTCGCCGCGCAGAAGACGCTCGAGAACGTGATCGCCGGCGGATCGCTGGTCTTCGACCGCGCGCTGGCCGTCGGCGACGTGGTGAAGCTGGGGGAGATCGAGGGCACGGTCGACCACATCGGCCTGCGCTCGACGCGCATTCGCACCTTCGATCGGACCATTGTCAGCGTCCGAACGGGCAGATCGCGACCGTCAGCCTCGAGACACGCTCCGCGCGCGACAAGTTCTGGTTTCATCCGACCGTCGCGCTCAGCATGGAGACGACCTCCCAGCAGCTGCACGCGGTGCTCGAGGGCATCCGGCGATTGCTGGCCGACAATCGGTCGGTCGATCACCCCTCGGTGCGTGTCCGCTTCTTCCGCCTCGGCGCCTTCTCCTTCGACGTGGAGGTCTTCGCCTACGTCTTCGCTCGCGATTGGGCCCATTTCCTCGAGATTCAGGAACAGCTTCTCTTCAGCGTCACCGAGGCGATCGAGGAGGCCGGCACCCGGATCGCCATGCCGTCGCAGACGAGGCACGTGGCCGGCACGCAGGCCTTGTCCCCGCGCGGCTGGCCCGCCGCTCGCAACTGAAGGGAACACGCGATGAAACCAAACAAAGTCCTCGGACGCTGTACCGAGGGCACGACAGATGAGGATCGGTTCCGCTGGAACGTCGGCATCTGCCAGTGCTCGTGCTGCCGACGGCGCTGCCGTCTATGCCGCTGGTGTTCCTGGTGGTGCCGGCCCGCGACGTGCTCCGGACGCTGGCAGGATTGCCTATTTGATCGCGAGACTCGCGTCGCTGGCGTTGCTGTTGCTCCTCCGGGCGATCCCGGCCTCGGCCCAGGAGGTCGAGCCTCGCGTGTACCTGGCCTCGCCCATCGGGTCGAATATCGTCCTCGCTTCAACGGCGTGGACCGGTGGCGACGTCGTGTCCGATGCGACGATCCCGGTTCAGGATGGGGACATCCAGGCCGGCGGCGGCATCTTCGGCTACTTTCGATCGTTCGGCCTGTTCGGACGCTCGGCGAGCCTTGGCGGGACGTTCCCCCTGGTGGGCGCGAACGGAGAAGGCACCGTCGTGACAGGCCCGAGTCCCATCAGGGTCCACAGGGACCTGCTGGGACCCGGCGACTCGCAGGTTCGGCTGACGGTGAACCTGTTCGGGTCCCCGGCCATGGACACGGCCACTTTTGTGAAGCGAGGCCGGCGGACCAACCTGGGAGCCAGTCTGGTAACGGGTGTTCCCACGGGGGAGTTCGACTCGGCGAAGGCACTCAATCTGGGAACGCATCGCTGGTCGTTCAAGCCCGAGGTGGGGCTCTCCGTCCCGGTGGGTGAGCGCTGGCTCGTAGAGATTTATGCGGGGACGTGGTTCTTCACGGACAACCCCGACTTCGTGGCCGGCACGCTGACGCAGGCGCCCATGTTCACCTCGCAGGCGCACCTGAGCTACAACTTGTCCGTTCGCGCCTGGGTTTCCGCCGATGCGACGTTCTACGCGGGCGGCTCCACGAAGGTCGACGGGGAGGTGAACGCCAGCAGGCAGAGGAACTCGCGCCTCGGCCTCACGCTCTCGCTCCCGATTGCCACACGACGGCAGACGCTGAAGATCGGCGCCTCAACCGGAGCCTGGGTCCGGTACGGCGCCGACTTCAATACGATCACTGCGACATGGAGCTACGGGTGGGGTCGGGGCTTCTAAGCGGCGCACTGGTCACTCCTTGACACGCACCCAGCCCGAGATCGCTATCGCGGGCGATGGCCCGAGTTCGTGATCACGACCTTGATGTTCTTGGCCTTCGCATCGAGCGTCGTCTGGGCGGCATACAGCGCGCCGTCGGCCAGCGTGTTCATCTGCACCGCCAGCGTCACCGCGTCCTCGGCCGTGTCGAGATAGCTGTTCACGCCGAGGCCGAGCAAACGGCTGGCTTTGGGGTCGAAGTCGATCGTCAACGCATCACCCGGCTTCAGGTACTGCTTCAAGTCGAGGCGAACACGCCCATCCGGCTGCGGGTTACGCCGCGCGTCCACCGTCCTTCACGGCCTGAATCTGCTGTGGGTTTGGTGGCACGTAGGCGTGGATCAGCCCGGCGGCGCGCTCCATATAGTCCTGCATCTCGTCCTTCTTGTTCTCGACGACGTTCTCCTTCACCCGGCCGCGACCTCTGCCCCCGCCTCCGCCGGAAGCCTGCTGCGGGGCTGGCCGGCGACGGGCACCTTCTGCACCTTGCCGTCGGCGCCGTAGTAGCACTGGTTCTGCTTGCGGCTCTTTTCTTCGCCCTTGAGGCTGATGACCGTGGTCTCGATCCACTGGTACTGCGCCAGCTTCTTGCTCCCCTCCGCGAATCGACTGTTTGAGGGCCGCGACCGGGTCCGGCTGCTGTCCGCCACCCTGCGGGGAGGGCTGAGGCTGCTGTGCGGTCAGGATCGGCGCCAGGCCGAGCGTTGCCACCACCACCGCGCCGCCCAGAATCAACTTGTGTCTCATGATTCATCTCCTCGCGAAGACCATCGCACAGAGCCCACCGGTCCGTTCAATCGTGCCGGGCGAGTTTGAGCGGGACTTTCTATCTCACTTCTTCGGCTTGAACGTGTCTTTGACCTGCTTCTCGATGCTCTTGTAGTTCTTCGAGAGGAGCTTCTCTTCGTCCGCGGTCAGGATCCGGAAGGGCACGTGTACGAGGCTGTTCTTGAGCTTCACGTTGAGCCAATGCTGGCCGTACGCGATACCGCCCGGGATCTTGAAGTAGAGGCGGCCGACACAGGCGCGGTCGCTGCTGAGATCCACCACGTCCTGCGGCAGCGCGCGAGCTCCCAGGTCGGGAAAGAAACCGATGCCGCACGCGCGGTACGCGCTTGCCGGAAAGTAGTTGATGGAGTCGCGCTGGACGTTCGCCCGTTGCTCAATCGCACGGAAGTTCCCCTCCCGCTGCTCGCTGATCGACGGCAGCGGAAGCGTCTTGCCGTCAGGTATCTCGAGCGACAGCGCGTCGCGGGTCAACCGGTAATCCGGCACGTTGTCGCGCACCGTCATGCCGACTTCGAGGAGCATCCATTCTTCGCCGACCGAACGGTTGGAGGCCTGGTATCCGATGATCACGTAGCCTTCGTTGTTGTAGGCGACCCTGACGAACTTCCCCTCGAGCGTCAGGATCTCCGCCACCCCGGGTTGGGGGATCTGCACGACCGGCTTCTCCTGTGTCGGTACCCCGACTGGGACCATCGGGATCAACAGAGCGGCCAAGCCGACGACCAGTGAAAGTGACTGTTTGCCTCTCATACGTAACCTCCTCAGACCGTTCGGGTCTGGCTCGAGACTCGGTGCGCGTGCCGCTGGGCAGACGGGCTACCCGCCGACGTCATCCGACTTCACTGCTTCCGCTGAACCCGGAACGGTGCCGGGAATCGGGACGTCGTTTAGAAAACGCAGTAGCGAGCACCATGCCATCGCATCGATCCGCAGTAACACTGGGAAATCCTGAGGGTCAGGGCCACTCTCTGATCGTGGGTGCGGGACACGAGGGCAGCGAGGACCATATTCCGACCGTTCGAAGTCAAGATACGGACCCTGACAGGGGAGGGGTTCGAATCGGTACTTCATGCAGGCCGGACGATGCCGAGCTTGTGCATGCGGAAATAGAGCGTGCTCGGCTTCAGTCCGAGTCGTATGGATGCCGAGTCCGCGCCCTTGATTCGCCACTCGCAGGCCTCGCAAACCTGGACGATGTGGGCCCGCTCCACTTCCCGAAGGGTGAAGCGACGCTGGTCGTCGGCCCCTGCCGCGGCGCCGCCAACCGGCTCACCAGTGGCGACCGGACCCGGACCAAAGACACCTTCGAGAGACAGCGTTCCATCTCGGGACAGGATGATCGCGCGCTCGATGACGTTCTCGAGCTCGCGCACGTTGCCCGGCCAGGGATACTGCAGCAAACGCTGCATCACCGCTTCAGGGATGCAATCGATGATCTTGCCGACCGCCTTGCCCTTCCGTTCGGCCAGGTACGCGATGAGGAGCGGAATGTCCTCCCGGCGCTCCCGCAGCGGCGGCACGTGGATCGGGAACACGTGCAGCCGGTAGTAGAGATCGGAGCGGAACCGGCCGGCCGCGACCGCCTCCTCGAGGTTCCGGTTGGTGGCCGCGATGAGCCGAACATCCACCCGCAGGGTCTGGGTCGAGCCGAGGCGTTCGACCTCGCCCGTCTGCAGCACGCGCAGCAGCTTCACCTGGAGCTCTTCGGGAAGCTCGCCGACTTCGTCGAGAAAGATCGTGCCGCGGTGCGCGAGCTCAAACCGGCCGAGCCGCCGGGACGGTCGCGCCGGTGAAGGCGCCTCGCTCGTGCCCGAACAATTCAGTTTCGACGAGCGACGGTGCCAGCGCCGCGCAGTTCACGATGACCAGGGGCTTGTCGCCGCGGCGACTTCGTCGGTGCACGGCGCGGGCGACCAGCTCCTTGCCGGTGCCGGTCTCGCCGGTCACCAGGACCGGCGGAGGTGGTGCCGGCCACCTGGTCGATTTGATCGAGCAGCCGCAACAGGGAGGGCGTGCGGCCGACGATGTCCTCGAGGTCGGTCCCGTTTGAGGCGTCACGATCACGATTCGCCTCGCCAGCGAGCCGCGCTCTCAACCTGGCAACCTCTTCGAGCGCACGCCCGAGGGCCTCTTCGACGCTTAGTCTGCCGGCCAGGTCTTTGGGGGAGGCCACCCGCACGGTCTCGTCGCGCCGCCACGGCTGGTCGCACCGCGGCAGGTGTCTGTCGGGTGGCGCCCCATCATGCTGGGCAGTGGGTCTGGAAAAAGAAGCTGTGATTGTCATGCTGCGCTCCTGTTGTCGTCGATCGAAGAAACTGCCTTTCAGATCACGCGTGATCGGACGTTTTCAGACACGTGCTGCCGGCCTGCCTGAGCCGCGTGAACCGCGGTGAGCAGCTCCTCACTCGCGTCGGACTTGAGGACGTATCCCAGAGCGCCCAGGAGGAGAGCCCTCCGAGCGATCGCCCGATCGTCATGCACCGTCACGAAAACAATCCGGGCGTTCGGCTGTCTTTC
>CAWACZ010000005.1:0-63617 GCA_963780685.1 uncultured Acidobacteriota bacterium
CTAGGACCACCCGACTCGAGCGCTAAGCGAAGAGCGCGCTCAATTCCCGGGCGATCAGACCCGCTGTGCGCACGTTGTGCACGAGAAGCGCCTGGTTCGCGCGCTGCGATGCGCCGCCGCTCAGTTCCGACACGCGCTTCAGGAGAAACGGCGTCAGCGCCTTTCCCCGAATGCGGTGCGCATCTGCATCCGCGACCGCACGCTCGATCGCCGCGTCGACGTCGCCGGCCGACGCCTCGGACGCCGGCACCGGCACCACGACGAGCACGCCGTGCCGCGCCTCCATCCGCTCCGCGGCGGCGATGATGGCGGCAGCTTCTCGCGGAGTCTCGACGCGCACGTCGATCGGCAGTCCGCTCGAGCGCGTGTAGAACCCCGGCAAGGTGTCCGTGCCCAACCCGATCACGGGCACACCGTGCGTTTCGAGCACCTCCAGCGTCAGCGGCAGATCGAGGATCGCCTTCGGCCCGGCGCACACGACCGCCACGGGCGTTCGTCCCAGCTCCATCAGATCCGCTGACACGTCGAACGGCGCGCCGCGATGCACGCCGCCGATCCCGCCGGTGCCGAACACCCGAATCCCGGCCCGGTGCGCCACGATCATCGTTCCCGCGACCGTCGTCGTGCCGTCCTCTCCACGCGCCGCGACGATCGGGAGATCGCGTCGGCTGCACTTGCGCACCGAGCCGAACGGTCGATGCGCGAGATCCTCGATCTGCTCGCGCGAGAGGCCAACCGTGATGCGCCCGGCGAGCACTGCGATCGTCGCCGGAACGGCACCACTCTCGCGCACTGCAGCCTCCATCGCGAGCGCCGTCGCCGCGTTCTCCGGCCACGGCAGTCCGTGCGTGATGAGCGTCGTCTCGAGTGCGACGACGGGTCGCTTGTGGTGTAACGCGGCTTCGACTTCAGACGACAGGTGTATGAGGTCGGTCATGGCTGGACGCGAGGCCCGGTTGAATTTCGCGATTGCTGATGACGTCACACCGAGGCACCGGGATCCGTCCACACACGATTGGCCCCCTGGGAAGAATCGTACCGAGGGTTCGCGCCTGCTCGACGCAAGTGAGCTCCGGGTTAGGTGAAGGGCGAACAGATCTTCCCACTTCTCGTCGCGAAGATGAAGCGGACATCGACATCTCGGAAGTGGAACCGTGTCAGAGCCAACGAGGTAACACGTCTCACATCCGCTTGAAGGGCCGGGTTGCGACGCTAGGAGCTACCTCCCAGGACCGCGCTCAGCCAGCAATTGTCCTTGGCAACACCCCAAGGGGGGCATACAGTCTCGGTGCTTTCCTGAGGTTTTGCCGGTGTGCCGGGCGTCTTCCGGTTACTTCTCCGGTCCTCATTAAGCTGTTGCGATTTCTGACCACGCCGGTCGGGAGCAGCCTCTGAAACATTTCGCGGGAAGGGAGAGCGAGGGTGTCATGTCCAGAGAAACGCCTGAGCAAGTCCTCGAATCGATAGTCGACGGAATCAACACAGGGAATCTCGACGCCCTCATGTCTCTGTATGAGCCTGAGGCCGCCTTTGCGCCTCGGCCTGGGAGCCTCGCTCACGGCTTAGCGGGTGTTCGTGAATCACTGGCCGCCTTCATAGCGATGAAGGGCACGCTCGATCTCAGAGTGACACGCGTCCTCGAGGCGGGTGGCCTGGCTCTCGTCGCCGGGGTCTGGTCATTCATGGGAACCGGGCCAGACGGCGAACCAGTGAAGCTGGCGGGACACAACGCAGATGTTTTGCGTCGTCAACCAGACGGATCCTGGCGCTTCGTGATCGACAACCCCTGGGGAACCGACTGAATGCTTTTGAGCGGAGCATTGGCCCCAGGGTATCCCCTCCTTCCGCACCAAGACACAGAGAGGCCCGGTTTTCCGGGCCTTTTTCGTTTCCAGATGAACGTTGGGCTAACACTTCGGCTGGCAGAATCACAGGCTGTGACCCTTAGATCACGGTCGGCCATTCCTTTGCCTCGCGAGCACTTCACTGTGTCCCGCCGTTAACAACGAGGTCAGTAACCGATACGCGAATATAATGCGCTCGGCCGTATCCGTTGTTAACGACGTTTCGAGATGAGCGCTTACGGTCGCTCGATTCAAGGAGTCCCTGATGAAGTCGCTCGGAATCCTAACGGCGCATCTTCTTGTTGTTGCTGCCACCGTGCTACGGCTTGAAGCACAAGCCAATCAGACGCCGAGTGCCGTTATCAGCTCTGGTGGCCCGATATTCGTTGTCACAGACGAAAATCGGACGCCTTTGACGGTCGTTCGGGATGGCGCAGTGCTAAGGCTAATGAGAATCGATGGCGATTGGTATCAAGTCGAGTTTGACGATACTCAATTCGGAAAACGCAGTGGCTACATTCACAGGAAGTATCTGAAAGCTGCGGTTTCGGCGATTGCGGCCGCGTCTCAACCTATTCCTCAAGAACGGGCCGCGTCGCCTGCGACCTCAGCGAACGGTGCGAACGTCGCTACCGGAGCGACGAACGCACCTGCGGCGGGCGCGCCATCCTCTTCAGCTCAAACCGCACCGGCAGCGACATCAGCTGCTGTGATTGATCGCGTTCCGGCCAATCGTCGACCGGGCGCTCCCGTCGAATTCAAGGACGCTCAAGTGCGAGAACAGCAGGGTGACAAGACCGCGGACATCGATGCGAGGCTGCAATACGATTCCGACGCACTCGTCATCGCAAAGTCGAATTCGACGGCCAAGAACCCTCTGATCTTGAAAACTTTGAAGTACAGCGACATCAGTGGGGCCGAATACACCTTCGGCAAGTCCCCGCGCGTTGCCGCTGCCCTACTCGTCTCTCCTCTTTTCCTGTTCAACAGCTCAAAAAGCCACTGGCTAACGGTGAAAACCGGAGGCGACTACGCTCTACTCCGCCTCGACAAGTCAAACTACAAGCTCGTACTCGCCGAACTGGAAAAGCGGTCTGGCGTTAAAGTCGAAAGCATCGGTGAAGACAAATAGGCAAAAATTGGGTCCGTGGAAAGGCGGCCAACAGACAGCTGACACGAACATCGCGGCACTAGAGCATTTTCGATTTTGATGTAGCGGTCCCAGCCCAGTTTTCGCGTGCGTCGGACATCGGCCGGGACCACCCGGGCGGCCGCGCCGGAACCGCAGTCCTTCGGTTCGTACCCTTCCGCCGCCGCGGCGATCAGCGGGGAGTTCCCACAACATCTGTCTCGCGCAATCACCGCCAGGGGTCATGCCAGCAGCACGGATCACGGGGCCGGAGATCGCCGCGCGGAGAACCTGCGGCCCGCGGTTGCTGCGAGCGCGCCCGGCCGCGCCGCACGGGTGGCCCGCCCGATGCCCGGCGCCCGCGAATGCCTGAGAGCTGTGAGGGCCGGGCGCCGCCGCCGTCGAAGCACGCCGACGTCATCCCGTGCCGGAAGCCGCGCGCGGCGCAGGTGGGGCGTCGACTTCGGTCTGCGTGATCCGTGGCGTGCGCATCAGCTGTGGCGGTGCATGCCACGCACGTGACCGTCGCCGAAGCCAGCTGATAGTCGACGCCGGGGCGAGAGAGGGGGCAAGCCGCGCGCGGCTTCCCGGCGTGCGAAGTTCGGCGGCAGGCGGCCGGTCCTCACGGCTCTCAGGGCCTTCCGCGCGTGGCGAACTCTCCGGCGGGCCTTTTCAGTTTCGACAACAACGACTGCGGCCGCTTGATTTCCTGAGAAGACGGGAGGAGCCGGCACGAGGCGGATTGGGTGGCCGGTGCCTTTTTGGCCCCCCCATCCGCACCACTCGATTCGGCCGGCCTCGCGGGTCTCTCAGCGACCGCCGCGCTCGGCCAGCCAGTCAGACGCGTCACGCTCGAACCACGCCATCGCGCCTTCTGATGCGTAATCCGGGTGAGGAAAGGCACGCTCGCCTTTCCGCTCGAGCCCGACCTTCAGCAGCACCCCCTGTGAGGCATGATTCCGCAGACTGGCCATGCCGACGATACGTGGCAGTTTCAGGTCGACGAAGCCGTAGCGCAGCACCGCCGCCGCCATCTCGGTCGCGAAGCCCTTCCCCCACGCCGATTTCGCGAGCGTGAAGCCAATCTGGATGATCGATTCGCCTCGAATGTGGTTCAACAGGTGAAAGCCAAGGCGCGTGCCGGTGGCGCGCTCGACGGTCATCCAGACGCCCAGGCCGGGATGCGCCTCGTAGTAGTTCAGGATCCGGTTGTTGAATAATTCTTCCGCTTTGGTGCGGTCCTTGACTCCGCCGAGATAGCGCGTCACGTCAGGGTCGCTGTACAACTCCGCCAGCCAATCCAGGTCCGCGTGAGTAAAGCGCCGCAGCGCGAGACGTTCCGTCGTCAGCCAGTAGGAGGCGCCAGACATGAGGCAAGTGTAGCCATCTCGTCGAAGCGAGCCCTTCGCCTCAGATCCGCGGCCCGATCGTGGGCGGCATTCGCGGCGGGTCTGGAGACCCGTCCCTACTTGACGTACCAGTGTCCCGAAATCGCCAAACTGGGTCCGCCGACATCAAATCCCGTGAACGCTGCGGGTGTCTCGGCCCATTCGTAGCCGAAGTCCACGCTCACCGAGAACCGTGGCATGCTGGCGAACGTCACCTCGGCGCCGCCAAAAGTCTTGAGGCCGACCGTACTCTCGGAGACGGAGCTTCCCGGAACGAGCGATCCACCGTTCAATGTGAGCCGATCGAAGTGGACGCCCGTTCCGACGTACGGCCGCAATAGAAAGTAGTCCGATACCTTGTTCTTGAACGAGTAGAGAACGCTCGGTACGAACTGAACCGTGGTCAACGTTTCAGGCACCAACGCGCTGGTGCTCGAGTCCCGGGTCACTTCAAACTGGATCCCAAGTCGTTCGCGAGGCCACGTGCGCATCGTGGCGCCAAAGCCGAGCGGCGCACCGGCCATCTGGGCACCGACCCCCACGATGTGCGTCGGCGGTCTGACATAAACCGTGCGGGTCGTCGTCGTAGAACGCTCGGCTGGTTCTCGGCGGCTGGCCTCGGCGCGCTCGCCCACCGAGGTCAACGAAGTGTTGACCGGCGCGGATACTGCGGCGCGCGTGGGCTGGAGCTGCGCGCCGCGTCCCATCATGCCCATGCTGAGATGCACGTATCCGCCATCGTCGAGCGGATTCGGTCCCGGCCACGACACCCTCACCCAGCTGCCGAGCTCCCGCGTCACCTTGAGCACTGTGCCGCGAGGCGCGGTGCCGATCACGGGACTGCCGGTGCTGGGAGCCTTGTAGATGCTGGCCGATGCCGTGTTGATCGTGAACTCCGTGGCCTGCGCACGAACCAATGCTGGATACAACAAGAGCGCAACGGCGACAGACACAGCCTGACGGATCATTTCATGGCCTCCTGCATTAGCGAAGCTGCGCCTCCGACCGACGAGTGGCGCACCTTCGCTAATCGCCTTCATTACCGCCCACCAACCGGCGCGTGTCCTGGTCTGCCGACATGGCGGTCGCAGTCGACAGAATACGAACGTAGGCGCCGAATCACAGTTCTGTCAGCGCCTGAACGTTCAAAGCTCGAAATTGGGCGCAATCGGCGGCGTCAGCCCTTGATAGCAGCAAACGACGTGCTTCGAGGGCACCGAGGGGCAGGCCCGTTGACGTGTCCAATCGCGCGACATGGAACAAGGTGCACGGGGTGCTCGAGGTGCACGGTGTGCAAAGAGTGCGCAGGGTGCCCGCATGCACAGGGGCACGCTGTGCACACAGTGCTCGACCGAGGCTCATTGAGCACCCGGTGCCTACGATTTCGCAGATCAATAAGGACGATGTCGGAGTTGTCCCGCAGGCGGTCGAACACAATCTGTTTGCCGTCCGGTGTGATGTCGAAGGTTCGCATGGCGGCCCGGGTATTGAGTCGCGTCAGGAGGCGCGACTTTTTCGTGGCGAGGTCGAGCAACCAGAAGTCCTGCCATGGACTTTGCCCCTGCATGTAAATCAAGCTTCGTCCATCAGGTGAAAAGCGATGCCGCTCGCCGTTGAACTGTACGCGGATTGAGGGCAGCTCGACCGGCGTGCCGTCGGGTCTGGCCGCCAAGAGCGGCGCGGACGGTCCGACGGTCGGACCCGTGTACACGATCAACGCTCCATCCGGCGACCAGACAGGATTGAACGCGGGTCCTGAGAGCAGGCGAACCGGTGCGCCACCGTCCACCGGAATCTTGAACAGGCCGGCGCCCATCTCGTCACTGCCACCCGTGACGACAAATTTTCCATCCGGCGACCAGCCAGCAGCGCCACGCACATCAATCGCCTCGGTCAACGGACGGAATTCCGTGCCATCGGCTGCCCCGATGTGCGAACGAAGTTTTCCCTCTCGCCTCAGCACCAAGACGACCCGGCTCCCGTCCGGCGAAACCGCTGGCGGCACCAGCAACGGCCCGTCGGCGCCTTTCCAGATCTCCAATGCCTGGCCCTCCTGTTGCCGCCACAGCCCGTCGCCAGCACCACCCGACGAAGACAAATAGAAGAGCGATCGTCCGCCGAATCGCGGCGCCAGCGCCCGAGACGCCGGCAAGGGAAACGGCGAGACGTCGCCCTCGTCGACGACACGATCGGAAATCGGGAGGCTCCAGAGTGAGGAGCTCGGGTTGGCCACCGTGGCCACCAATCGTCGACCGTCGGCGCTGGCGGCCACCGAGGTGTATCTTTCCAGTCCTGAACTGACGCGGCGCGTGACCTGCCGCCCGACATCGAGGGCCCACAACCACGGTCCCGAGCCGTCCTGGTCGGGAGCCACATAGATGACGCGTTGATTGTCGAGCGGTGCCACGTAGCGCACATCGGCTCGATGCTGCGTCAGTCGTTCCGGCTTTCCTCCCGAAGGCGCAATGCGCCACAGGTCCATTTCCTTGGTGTCCCAGATGCCGCTCACGAAATAGATCCACTGGCCGTCCGGCGACCATGTCGGATGGTGGTTGTGCCCGCCGGGACCCAGTTCGAAGATTTGCTGGGCGTTCGAGCCCGTGCGGTCTGCGACGAACATCTGGTCGCCGGGATCACCGGTGTGAAACACGACCCGGGTACCATCGGGCGACCATGCGACGTTGACCGTGTGGTCGCGCAGAAACGGCCGCGGCGTGCCGCCGGTCAGTGGCATGAGGCGGAGCCGCTGCACCGGGACGAATCCGGCAATCCAGATCTCGGAGCCATCGCCAGAAAATCCCACACTGCGCACCGGCAGGAGCGCTTCCTCTTCCCGGCCTTGCGTAAGATTGACGAAGCGGCCCGTTCCGATCTGGCTCAGCCAGACGTCGGACTGCCCGTCGCGATCGGCGCGAAACACGACGAACTTGCCATCCGGTGAAATGCCGGCGTCGTTCTCGGAGCCCTCGAAATCGGTGAAACGTGTGAATTGCGCGTTGACCAGCGGATTCTCGATGGGACGCGATGTGCCCCGGGCCAGCCACCCCGTTACACCCGCCGCGGCCAAAGCGAGGGCGATGCCGGCCACTCCCGGCAAAGTACGCGAGCGTCGCGGAGAGGCCGAGGCAGCCGGAGCCAACGGTTCCGCCTCGTCGACCTTCCGGCGCGCCGACCGCCGCAGGTCCACGACCAGATCGCGCATGCTCTGGTAGCGCTCGGCCGGATCTTTCTCGAGCGCCTTCTCAACCACGTTTCGCAGGGCCGGCGGAACATCGGCTCGCATCTGCGGCGGCATCTCACTGACAATGCGCTGCATCACCTCGAGCTCGCTCGCTCCAGTGAATGGCCGGCGGCCAGAAAGCAGTTCGTAGAGAACGACCCCGAACGAGAAGACGTCGCTCCGCGCATCGAGCGGCTTTCCCGAAGCTTGCTCGGGCGACATGTAGCCGATGGTACCGATCAGCACTCCGGCGCGAGTCCCGGCGGCGATCGTTCGAGTCACCGCCTCGGGTGCTGCCCGATCGTCCAGCTTCGCGAGACCGAAATCGGCAAGCTTGGCATAGCCGTTCTTCGCCACCAGAATGTTCTCGGGTTTGATGTCCCGATGCAGGATGCCGGCGGCGTGCGCAGCCGCCAGACCATCGGCGACGCCAACCATCAAACCCACTATCTGTTGCCAGGTGCGTTTCTCAGCATGCGACCAATCTTTGAGCGTGCCTCCATCGACGAACTCGGTCACGAGATACTGCCGGTCTTCCGATTCGCCGGCTTCAAAAACCGTGAGGATGTGAGGATGGTTGAGGGACGACGCCGTCTGGGCTTCCTGCTGGAACCGGCGTCGGGCCGTCGCATCAGCGACGTCGGTCGAAATGAACTTGATTGCGACGGGTCGGTTCAACCGCGTGTCGCGCGCGCGGTACACCTCACCCATGCCGCCCTTGCCCAGCAGGTCGAGAATCTCATACGACCCTAAGTGGCCAGTCACGCCCATGGTGCAACTGCGTTCCGGGCCATTGTAGCTGCCTTCACGCCTTGACCCTGCCCCAAGGGCAGGCAGCATCCTGAACCTGTGGCGGCGCGGCCGCCCAAACCCGAACGCGACTCGGCCTTCGGGCTCGGGCCCTGGCAGCCAGGCCGGCGAAGCCGCGACAGAGCGAGGGGGAGTGACATGAAGACCACTCACACGAATCAAGCAGCCACGGTCCGACTTGCGTTCGCCACAGTGGAAGAGATGGCGGGCGTCATTCGGAGGAAGGAGATCTCGGCGAGGGAATTGCTGGACTTCACCTTCCAACGGATCGATCGCTACAACCCTCAGCTCAACGCCATCATCTGGCAGGATCGAGAGCAGGCAATGGCGCGCGCGAAGCAGGCCGACGAATCACTCGCCAAAGGCCGGGTGTCGGGTGCGCTGCACGGTGTGCCGGTGACGATCAAAGAGTCGTTTGCCTATCGTGGGTCCCCGAACGCCTGGGGCCTGCCGCCTCTCCAAGCCGTCAACAGCCCGCGAACGGCCGTTGCCGTCGAGCGACTCGAATCTGCCGGCGCCATCGTCGTCGGCAAGACGAACGTCGCGACCATGCTGGGCGACTGGCAAAGCTACAACCCGATTCACGGCCAGACGAACAATCCGTGGGACCTGATGCGCACGCCCGGTGGATCGACTGGAGGCGGGGCGGCGGCAGTCGCGGGTGGCCTTGGCGGCCTGACCATTGGCAGCGATCTCAGTGGCTCGATCCGGATCCCCGCGCATTTCTGCGGCGTGTACGGCCACAAACCGTCGCTCGAGCTCGTCAGCATGGCCGGATTTCAGCCCGGACCGTGGGACGGCACGCCAGGGTATCCGATGGACATCGCCGTGGCCGGCCCCCTCGCTCGTAGCGCGCGTGACCTGGCGCTGGCTCTCGAAGCGCTCGGCGGCGCCAATGGCGACGAAACGGGGGCCTGGACATGGCGTCTGCCCGCACCGCGTCACACACGCATCAAAGACTTTCGCATCGGGTACGTCTTTGACGATAGCATCGCGCCAGTGGCCTCCGACGTCGCCGTGTTGTACGAGAAGAGCCTGGGCGAATTGAGAAAGGCTGGAGCGAGGCTCGAACCCGGCTGGCCACCCGGAATCGATCCTCGAGAGCAGATGAAGACGTTTGGGTATCTGGTGGCCGCGCTCGTCACGGTCGATCTGAATGCGGGCGAGCGAGAGCAGGCGCGCAAACGCTCAGAGAAGGACCGCGAGGACGTGTTCGCCGCAGCCGCTGTCGAACCGCATGCACGTTGGTTGCACGAGACACAACGGCGACTGTCGTGCCGGGCGATCTGGCAGAAGGTACTTCGAGAGTCACGACGTGTTTCTGGTCCCGACCTCGTTTACGGCGGCGTTCCCCCACGACCACAGCGAGCCGGTCGCCAATCGTACGGTCGAGACACCCGAAGGGAAGCGACCGTACCTGACGATTCCCTCTTGGATCGCCTCCGCTTCGCTGGCCGGCGTGCCCGCGACTGTCGCTCCAGTCGGACGAACCGAAGCAGGTCTCCCCGTTGGCATGCAGATCATCGCGCCGATGTGGGAAGACGCCACATCAATCGAGTTTGCCCATTTGCTGTCCGATCTCGTCGGGGGATTCACGCCGCCCCCCGCATTTGGTGAATGATCGCCGTGGGACCATGCGTCGACCGCAACGGCCGTATCGGTGAAAACGGCCGCTGATTCCGGGAACGACGGAAACTATGGATGGAGCGAATCGCCCGCCGGCGGATCCGCTGTTGAGCATCGGCGTGTTCGCACGTCGGTCGCGGTTGTCGATGAAGGCCCTGAGGCTGTACGACCGCCGCGGCTTGTTGACGCCTGCCGACGTTGATCCGGACACCGGCTATCGCCGGTATCGCGAAACCCAGCTCGTGACCGCACGCCTGATCGTGATGCTCCGACGGCTGCACATGCCGCTGGTGCAGGTCGCCGAAGTGGTGTCGGCGCCCGGATCTGTCGGCGCCGAGCTCCTCGCGTCGTACTGGGAGAAGGTCGAGGTCCGCGTTGCGAGCCAGCGAGAGCTGATGTCGCACGTCAGGGGAAAGCTGTTGGGACACGAACTGAGCTTCGGGCTGCCCGACGTGCGAGAGCGGGACGTCGCGGAACAGACGGTGCTCATTGAGCGACGACATGTGCCGGTGGAACAACTGCCAGGCTGGATCGGCGCCGCGATGGGGCGTTTGATGAAGTCCGCGCAGCGGTACGGCGGACCGGTGGGGGCGCCATTCGTCGTCTACCACGGAGAGGTCAACGAAGACAGCGACGGGCCGGCTGAGGCTTGCGTGCCGATCGATGACGCGACCGAGCTGTCCGGGCAGACCGGGACACGGTGTGAGCCGTCGCATCGCGAGGCCTATGTGCGCCTGAAGAAGGCCCAAGTGCAGTTCCCGCAGGTCCTGTCCGCCTACGACGGGGTGACGAACTGGATCAACGCGAATGGGCGGGAGGTCGCCGGGCCGCCGCGCGAAGTCTATTTCGCCGATTTCGCCGCGGCGGGTCCGGCCGACGAGGTCTGCGACGTCGCTTTTCCGATTCGATGACTCCGCACGGACCAGTGCCCCCTCGCGCTGGTGTTATCACCACCTTCACCGCGAATCACTGGGCCATGAACGATGACCGACACGTCCATGTCCACCTCGACGGGGATGCAGTTCAGGATCGTGGGCGTAAATTCCCACTGACGCACGGCTGCTACGGCAGCCTGGTCCAGATCTACGTTCCCCTCCATGACGACACGGACCTCGTTTATGTGTCCGTCGGTTCCGATTCGGGCTTCCAAGGCCACCGCTCCGTGGGCATTGGCACCGCGCTGATTTTGTGGATACTGCGGACGCACGTCCTTCACCTTCTTCGGGTGGCACGATGCGCCCGCCGATCGACGATGCGCTGCATGGTTCGGCCACTGCTGCCGGGCGCTGCTGGGCATCTCCCGCACCGCGGCTCGGCGCGCTCCCCATCGTCAATGACCGTGATCATTTCCTGGAGCGAGCCCACCTGAAGCGTGACGTGTCTGTTGCTTCGTCTGGCCGGCCGCGAGGATCAACCGATGCGCGCTGGCCCGGAACCCGACGGATTGCGCCTCGAGCAGATAGTCGCCCGGAGGCAAACCCACGAACTCGAAACAGCCCGGTCGCGTCGCTCCGCACCTCGTGCTTCGCCGTCCTGTCCGCGTGTATGAGCGTGAGCGTGGCGTTCTGAAGAATGCCCCCGAATTGATCCGTGATCGTTCCGGACAGAGTGCCGTATCTCTGAGCTCCAAATCCCGCGATCGGCACTGTGAGACCCAGGAACGCGATGATGGCGGCAGCGCGCACCCGACCGGTAAGCGGCCGTCGATTGGCGTGAACGTTCAACATGGCGCGGATCCTCCTTTCGAAGCTCGTTTCCTTGGCAATCGCCGGCGCGGGATGCCACGTCCGACGGTGTTGGCTGAATGCTCGCGCGACCTCGACGAGATGCGCGGCGTATTCGCCTGGATTCACGCCCAAACCGATCACCGAATCGTCACAAGCCAATTCGCTGTCTTGGCCCAGACGCTTGGACGCGATCCACACGACAGGATTGAACCAGTACAAGGCTCGAAGCGCGTGGGCGGCCATCTGCATCGCCCAGTCTCGCCGCTTGATGTGCGCCAACTCGTGGCTGAGAACGATGCGAACACGGTCTTCACTCCAGTGTTGCGCGGCCGCAGGCAGCATCACCTTCGGGCGCCGCCATCCCCACGTCACGAGCAGCGTCGGATAGCTGCTGTGCAGCAGCAAGACAGGAAGATTGAGGCCGTACGAGCGCGAGATGTCCTCTGTCAACCTGTTCCAGACGCCATGCGTCACCTGTTTGGGATCGCGCGGCGACGGCGGCAAGCCGGCCGATGCCGACGAGCAGGATCCCGACATTGACGACGACGCCCGCGATCCAGATCGATCCAAGCACGCGGTTCACCACCACCAACCGAGCCGCGCTCGAACGTTCGTCACCTCGACCGTCGCTCACAACCACCGGTTTTGGCGATTCGAGCGGGACCGATACGCCGTCGGTCGCCGAGATCGCGGACGGCCGAACCGACGAGGTGACGAGAGGCAGGTTCCAGGCCGGAACGACCAGGCCGAGCAGCGGAATCGTCGCGGAGCATCCAATGGCCACCGCCAGGACCCAATGCCGCACGGCGGCCGATCGCTTCCCCATCGCGGCCGCGACGACGAGTGCGATGGTCAGAAGGACCGACACCTTGATCGTCGCATCGACAAGCAGGCCCATCGCGCTCATCGCGACCCTTCCTTTCGCGCCTTCTCGACCAATTCAGCAATGCGACCGAGCTGCTCTTCCGAAAGCCGCGCACCTTCGCCGCCGAGCAGCGCGGCGACCGTCTTTTCGGCGGAGCCGTCGAAAAACGTGTCGACCAGATGTCTCAGCGCCGATTTCCGGACCGCGCGGAGTGGGACGACAGGGATGTAGACGTATCGCAGCCCGTGCTCCTCGTGCCGCACGTGCCCCTTCGCCTCGAGGACGCGCAGCTGGGTTCGCACGGTCGAGTAGCTCGGGTCGCCCGGGAGCTCTTTCAGGACGTCGCCGGCCGTGGCGCGGCCGTGACGGTACAGGATGTCCATGATCTGCCGCTCGCGGCGTGTCAGGACGACGTGCAGTGATTTGGACATGCTATATCAATAGCACACATGTTATAAAAATAACACAACAAATCACCGCGCTGTGACCTCCCCGAGATGCCGTGCAGTCGATCCGGTTAGCTCGGCTGTTCAGCCTGCGAGGAACGTCAACTGATGCTCCGCCGGTTTTATATCGGGGCATTCCTGTTGGTGTTGTTCTACGCGGAAGTGCCGTGGGCCGGACTGTTGCTGGAATGGCTTCGATCGCCCTGAGAGTCAGCTGAACAGCCAGCGACCGAAGATCTGAATCTTCGTCGTTCATTTTCAGGCTGGGTTTTCGGGCGTCTCGTTAGACCCGTGCGATAGACTGCAAAGTGGAGGCTGGGGACTGGGGGCTAGAGGCTCGATCTTTCCCGTTAGACCCCTAGCCTCCAGCCCCCAGCCTCCAGTCCCTAGAAGATGCCAGAGGCACTCGAAACAATCACCGATTCCGGCGTCCGGGTATTCGCAGCTCGTCGGTTGACCAAGGTCTATCACATGGGTGAGGTCACCGTCGAAGCGCTTCGCGGCGTCGACTTCGATCTCTTCAGCGGAGAATTCGTTGTCCTGCTCGGACCGTCCGGCTCGGGCAAGTCAACGCTCTTGAACATTCTGGGCGGCCTCGATTTGCCGACCTCGGGGGAGGTCGTCTATCGAGATCGCAATCTGACCTCGGCCGACGAGGCGGCGCTGACGGAGTACCGGCGGACGCATGTCGGGTTCGTGTTTCAGTTTTACAACCTCATCCCGAGCCTGACCGCCCACGAGAACGTCGCGCTCGTCACAGAAATCGTCGAACGACCGATGGCGCCCGAGCGCGCGCTGGCGATGGTGGGGCTCGATCATCGTCTCGATCATTTTCCCGCTCAGCTTTCGGGCGGCGAACAGCAGCGCGTCGCCATCGCGCGTGCGATCGTCAAACAGCCCGAGGTCTTGCTGTGCGATGAACCGACGGGCGCGCTGGACATCACCACGGGCGTCGTGGTCCTCGAAGCGCTCCAGCGTGTGAACCGCGAGCTCGGCACTGCCACCGTTGTCATCACGCACAACGCCGCCATCGCCGGCATGGCCGACCGGGTCGTGCGGCTGGCCGACGGCCGCATTGCGGGCGTGGATCGGAATGCGCACAAGGTCGCAGTCAGGGATCTCCAATGGTGAAAATGCCCGCGCGCGTGCCGATGCTCGACCGGAAGCTCCTGCGGGACTTGTGGGAGATGAAGGGCCAGTCGCTGGCCATCGCCTCGGTGTTGGCCGCGGGTGTGACGATGTTCGTCACCTATCTCTCGACGTTCGACTCGCTGCAACGGACCCGTGCGACGTACTACGAGGGGGCGCGCTTTGCCGACGTCTTCGCGTCCGTCAAGCGCGCGCCCGCAAGCCTCGAGCCGCGCATGGCGGCGATTCCGGGCGTCCAAGCCGTGTCAACCCGGGTGGTCGCCGATGTCACGCTCGACGTGCCCGGCATGGCGGAACCAGCGACCGGTCGCCTCATTTCCCTTCCGGAGCGCGGACGTCCGCTACTGAACGACATCTACTTACGTCGTGGGCGCATGGTCGATCCCGCTCGGGCCGACGAGGTCCTTGCGAGCGAGATATTCTGCGAAGCTCACGGGTTCAACCCGGGCGACCGTGTCGCGGCCGTCATCAACGGCCGCCGCAGGTGGCTGACCATTGTCGGCGTGGCGCTCTCGCCGGAGTACGTGTATGGGATTCGGCCGGGCGAGATCTTCCCGGACAAACGGCGGTTCGGCATCTTCTGGATGGGCAGACGAGCGTTGGGGGCGGCCTTCAACATGGAGGGCGGTTTCAACGATGTGTCGATCGGCCTGGCACGCGGAGCGTCGACGCCAGACGTGATTGCCGAGCTCGATCGCTTGCTCGAGACGTACGGTGGGCGCGGCGCAATTCCTCAGTCGCTTCAGACATCGGCGTGGACCCTGGAAAACGAGCTGAGTCAACTCCAGAGCTTCGGATTCTTCATTCCACTCATTTTTTTCGGCGTCGCGGCCTTCATTCTGAACGTTGCGCTGACGCGAGCGCTCGCCTTGCAGCGTCCGCAGATCGCGGCACTGAAGGCGCTCGGCTTTTCGAACGGCGAGCTCGTCTGGCACTACCTCAAATGGAGCTTGCTCATTGCGGCGGTCGGCGCCTTCGCAGGGGTCGTGGCCGGCGCGTGGCTCGGATCGGGTCTGATCCGCCTGTACAACCAGTTCTTTCGCTTCCCGATCCTGGACTATCAGTTGTCCGTGGGCGTGGCGGTGACCTCCCTGATTGGGAGCCTCATCGCCGGAGCGACGGGCGCCCAATCGGCGGTGCGCCGAGCCGTGCGCATCTCACCGGCCGAGGCGATGCGACCGGAGCGACCGGCACGATACCGACGAAGCATCGTAGAGCGATGGCGGAAGGTCCGCCTGACACCGGCCACGCGGATGATCCTGCGCAACGTGGAGCGGCAGCCGGTTCGGTCGTTGGTGTCGGTGGTCGGCATCGCGTTCGGCGTCGCGGTCCTGTTCGTGGGACTTGCGTTCATCGACGTCATGAACGTGCTGATGAACCAGCAGTTCGAGAGCGCGATGCGCCAGGATGCAACGATTACGTTCGTCGAGCCCCGCACTGGACGCGCCCTCTATGCCGTGGAACATCTGCCTGGCGTCATGGACGTCGAACCGATGCGCAGTGTGCCTGTCCGGATCCGGGCGGGCTCCCGATCGCGGACCCTCGCCATCACCGGCATGCCCCGATCCACGGAGTTGAATCGCGTCATCGACCGCAGCGGACGCGTGATTTCGCTCCCGCCGGACGGTCTCGTCTTGTCGAAGATGCTGGCCGATATTCTCCATGTCACGCCCGGCACGCAGTTGCAGGTGGAAGTGCTGGAAGGGGAGCGCCCGGTCCGAGAGGTGCCGATCGCCGGGCTCGTGGACGACACGATGGGGCTTCAGGCGTATATGGAAATCGACGCCGTCCGCCGGCTGCTCCGCGAGGGCGCCGTCGTGACGGGGGCGGCGCTGACGTTGGACCCGGCCGCAGTCGATCGCTTCTACGCCACGGTCAAGCTGACGCCGGCGGTTGCCGGAGTGGCGTTACGAGAGGCAATGCTCCAGAACTTTCGTGAAACGATGGCCGAAAGCATGAACCTGTCGATTTTCTTCAACGTGCTGTTCGCCAGCATCATCGCGTTCGGGGTCGTCTACAACTCGGCGCGCATCTCGTTGTCGGAGCGGGCACGCGAGCTGGCAAGCTTGCGGGTCTTGGGATTCACGCGGGCAGAGATCTCCCTCATCCTGCTTGGCGAGCTGGCTGTCCTCACACTCGCTGCACTACCCATCGGTGCCGTCATCGGGTACTCATTGGGCGCGCTCGTCACGACCGGATTCACCAACGAGATCTATCGCCTGTCGTTCGTCGCCTCTCCTGCCACCTTCGCGTGGTCTTTCTTGATCGTCATCCTCGCGGCTGCCGTGTCGGGCCTGGTCGTGCGACGGCGACTCGACCGCCTGGATCTCGTGGCGGTTCTCAAGACGCGCGAATAACGCGATGCGCCGTCTCCTGACGAACCGTCGCCTCCTGATATCCCTTGCCGTCGTGGCCGCGCTTCTCGGCATCGCGCTGTGGCCCTCGACTGTACCCGTGGATGTGTCTTCCGCAACGCGCGGACCGCTTCTTGTCACAGTCGACGAAGAAGGGGTCACGCGCGTTCGCCAACGTTTCGTCATTTCCGCGCCGGTATCGGGCCGTGTGCTTCGGATCGAACTGGAGCCCGGCGATCGGGTCGCACGCGGCCAGATCGTCGTCCGGATGCGTGCCGAAGCGCCGCCCCTTCTCGATGCCCGGACGCGCGCCGAAGCGCAAGCGGCCGTCGACAGCGCCAGGGCCGCGCTCGGTCGGGCCCGCGCAGAAGAGCAACGGGCCAACGCAGCTCTGCGACAAGCCGAGCGAGAACTGGCGCGGATTCGCGAACTGGCGCAAAGCGGCGCGGTGTCACGGCAACAAGCGGAAGCGCTGGAGTCGGAGGCTCAGGTTGCCCGGGAATCGGCGAATGCCGCGACGTTCGCCGCTCGAGCAGCTGTGTCGGCGCTGCAGGGGGCCGAGGCACGATTGAGTCCTTCATCGACAGAGGGGGCCGGTCGAGTCGTCACCGTCGCCGCACCGGTCGACGGCGTCATCCTGAAGCGCCTCCGCGAGAGCGAGAGCGTGGTGCCGGCCGGAGACCCGCTCCTGGAGATCGGCGATCCCCGGCGGCTCGAAATGGTGTCCGACCTGCTGTCGACAGACGCCGTCCGGATCAAACCGGGCGCGCGAGCGATTATCGAGCAATGGGGCGGCGCTCAGCCGCTCGAGGCGAAAGTCCGTCGCATCGAGCCCGCTGGCTTCACGAAAATCTCGGCGCTCGGCGTCGAGGAACAACGCGTGAACGTCGTCCTCGATTTCGTCGATCCGGCCGCAGCTTGGACGGCACTCGGTGATGCCTATCGGGTGGAAGTCCGCGTCGTCATCTGGGAAGGATCCGGCGTGCTGATGGTGCCGACGGGCGCGCTCTTCCGAGAGGGCGAGCAGTGGGCCGTCTACGTGGTCGAAAGCGGCCGCGCGCGTCGCCGCCTGCTCGAGCTGGGCCATCAAAACGGACGGGAGGCGGAGGTCGTTTCCGGGCTGGAAGAAGGATCGCGAGTGATTCTGCATCCCGGCGATGGTCTGGCGGATGGTGCGCGCGTCAGCGAGCGTCAGCCCTCGTCCAGCTAACGTGGGGCTCTGCTGCGCTCGTCGTCCTTCCGCTGGCGCGGCCGTCCTGCCGATTCGCGACATCGCTCCGATCAACGAGTCCCGCCTCGGGCAACGCCTCGCGCCGGGTGACCTCGCGGCAGACGGCCGCGCAGGCCTCGGCTTCACGCCGTTTTTCCGGCCCCGCTGGCGGGCTGACTCCAAACGGCGCGCGGCCCGAGACGCTTCCCGCCACGGCCCGAGCAGGCGCCGACGGCCGCTGACACGGAGGGTCGTCAGCTGGCGCAAGGGCCGTGAAGTCGACCCGTCACCTTCAGGAAAACCCGCGCGCAGTGAGTGAGTTCGCGGCGGTCTCTCGCGATGTCACCCGAGGGCCCCAGGCATCCCGGACGAGGCTCGTTGATCTGAGCGATGCCGCAAGCGGGTAGGACCGCCGCGCAGCGATAGAGTGGCGAACGGAGCGCGGGTTTTCCGGGTCGACGTGACGGCCCGACGCGCCAGCTGACGACCCTCCGCCGTGTCGGCTCTCGGCGCCAAATGTGGCCAACGCTCGGCAGCACAAGCTTTCGACTCATTGAATTTCCGACAGGCATTGCCCTTTAGGGCTGCCTCTGGCGGGCGCCTCAAGGGGGAAAGCCAATCCGGCGGACGAGATCAATGTAGCGAGGATCAGAGCGGATGGAGTCGAGACGAGAGTCGGCCTTCGTCCCCGGCATGCACGACGACCGATCCTGAAAGCCCTTCTCGAACCACCGGAACGCTTCGTCCCTGTCTCCGAGCCCGAGATATGTGACGCCCAGCTCATAAGGACAGACATAACGCTGCGTGGCGATCTCCTGCAGTTGTGCCAGTGCCTGCCGTGCTTTCTCTCTCTCTCCTAAGGTCGCGTACACGCCGCTTGCCATCGCAAGGACGAGCGGGCTGTCATCGACCTGCGGTCCTTTGTCGGCGGCGGCCAGGGCCTCGGCCCGGCGCCCAACCGCCGCGTAGGCCACCGCGAGTTGCGCGTGCGCCACGCCAAAATCGGGTTGGAGATCGATGGCCTTGAGGTTCTCGGCGATCGCTTCGTCGTACTGCCGTCCAAGAAAATGCACCCACCATCCCGCGTCCACGTGCATCTGAGGGGACAAGGGATCGAGTGCCCGGGCTCTCCGGCTTTCCGCTACGCCTTGCTCGAGCCGCCCGAGCGCTGTCACGAGCAGGACGCTATAAAAATCGTGCGCCAGGGCATAGCCGGGGTTGATCTCGATCGCCCGCTGGAACTCGCGTTCGGCGGCTGCCCAATCCCAATCCCAAAAAATGTGAACGATCCCGAGCGACGTGTGCGCTTCCGCAAGACCCGAATCCAGATCCAAGGCCTTGATCGCGGCCGCTTTCGCCTTCGGCAGCACCTCGGCTGGCGGGCGATACACGTCGGACAGGAGAAAGTAGGAATCCGCAAGCCCGGCGTATGCCGGCGCGTGTTCCGCGTTCTTGTCGAGTGCCCGCTGAAAGAAGTCGATCGCCTTGACGATTTCGGATTCGGTGCCACGACTGGCGTGAAGACGACCCCTCAGATACAGCTCGTGTACGTCCGGGTCGACCGATGCGGCCCTCGCCAGACGGGCTTGCTCTTGAGGGGAGACCGCGACACGGATTTCAGCGGCGACCGACCTCGCAATCTCGCCCTGCAGCGAGAGGATGTCCTTCATGTCGCGCTCGTAGCTTCTGGACCACAGATGCCGGTCCGTGGCGGCATGAATGAGCTGCGTCGTGACGAGCACGCGGCCGCCGCTTCTCTGAACGGAGCCTTCAAGGACCGCGTCGACATTCAGCTCGCGCCCGATCTGTGGAATCGACTTGTCGGTGGACTTGTATCGCATCACCGAGGTTCGGGAGATGACTCGAAGTGAGCCGATCTGGGCCAAGTCGGTGATCAGGGCCTCCGTCATCCCGTCGGAAAAGTAGTCCTGCTCAGCGTCGCGCGAGAAGTTCGCCAACGGCAGGACGGCGAGCGACTGAATCGTCTCGGCCGCCCCTCCTCCGCCAAGCCAGTTTCGCACCTTCGAGACATTGAACGCGGCCGCAACGATCAACACGGAGAGCACAGTTCCGACAGCCAGCCCAAACCGATGACGCCACGCGCGATTGGGCGCGTCCGCCTTGACCTCGGGCGCCGTGACATCCGACGCGATGGCTTCGAGCGCTGCGCGCGCCTCGGCGCCCCGATGGTAGCGCCGGGTGGGATCCTTCTCCAGACAGCGAGCGATCACCTCCCGCAGAGGCCTCGGCAGCGCCGTCGGCAGCGGCGGCAGCGGATTGGTCAAGACCGCCGAACCGAGCTCGAACGCCGTCTTTCCTCCGAATGGTCGGGTCCCGGAGGCCATTTCGTACAGCACGACGCCAAGCGCCCAGACGTCGCACGCAGCGTCGGCGGGTTGCCCGCGGAACTGCTCCGGAGCGAGGTATGGCAGCGTGCCCACAATCGTCCCCGGCTGGGTGACGGGAGCGAGCGAGCGGGTCGCCGCTTCGGCCGTCGCTTCGCTGCCGATCCGTTTGGCCAGGCCGAAGTCGAGGACTTTGGCTCGCCCTTCGGGAGTGACAATCACATTGGCGCTCTTGAAATCGCGATGCACGAGCCCGCGATCGTGGGCGTGCGCGAGCGCCTCCGCCATTTGAACCCCGTATCGCACGATCTCTCCGAGGGAAGCAGTCCTCCCGGCCAGGTAGGCGTCGAGTGGCAGGCCCGAAATCAGCTCCATCGCAATGTAGATTTGACCGTCGGCTTCGCCGACGTCGTGGACCGTGCAGATATTCGGATGATTGAGGGAAGCGGCCGCCCGCGCTTCATGGAGTAGACGACTGCGGCGATCGGGCTCGCCGGCGAGCTCGGGCGGCAGGACCTTCAACGCCACGTCGCGATCGAGCTTGGTGTCCCGCGCGCGATAGACCTCGCCCATTCCGCCGGCTCCGAGCGGACTCAAGATCTCATACGGCCCGAGCTTCTTTCCGGCGGTCAATGCCATGCAGGCCGTTTGCCGAAGGCATTGTAGCGTGTCGCTACTCGAGCAGGCCCTGAAACGCGTCGGCGGCCTGCCCTGTCATGCAGCCCTAAAGGGTAATGCCGTTCGGAAATTCGGGGCTGACCGCACAGCGGTCAGTTGCGCGACGCGACCCGCAGCGGGAAGCGTCGCGCGCCGTCGCGCCGGTTCCGTCAGCCCGAAAAACGGCGTTGCGCTCGCCGCCCTGTCGCTGGCGCGGCCGTCCTGCCGATTCGCGACATCGCTCCGATCAACGAGTCCCGCCTCGGGCAACGCCTCGGTCCGGGTGACCTCGCGGCAGACGGCCGCGCAGGCCTCGGCTTCACGCCGTTTTTCCCGCAGCGGGGGCGGGCTGACTCCAAACGGCGCGCGGCCCGCGACGCGTCCCGCCACGGCTCCGCGCCGTCGCCGGCGGCTGGGGGAACCGGAGACGCGGAGGGTCGTCGGCTGGCGCAACGGGCCGTGAAGTCGACCCGTCACGCGTCAGGAAAACCCGCGCGCAGTGAGTTCGTTCGCGGCGGTCTCTCGCGATGTCACCCGAGGGCCCCAAGCCTCCCGGACGGGGCTCGTTGATCTGAGCAATGCCGCAAGTTGGTAAGACCGCCGCGCAGCGCCAGCGTTCGAACGGAGCGCGGGTTTTCCGGGTCGACGTGACGGCCCGACGCGCCAGCTGACGACCCTCCGCCGTGTCGGCTCTCGGCGCCAAATGTGGCCAACGCTCAGCAGCACATGCGTTCGGCTCATTGAATTTCCGAACGGCATTACCCTAAAGGGCCGCGCTACGTTCGTCACTCGACGCTGCCGTATCACTCGACGCCGCGTCGCTAACAATTTTTGCCGGTGGGCCGACCTCGTTGGCTTCGGCTTCGAGTCCTTCGAAGATTCGGAAGACGACCGGCGTTTCGAGCCGATCTGGCCCGAAGTGCGCCGGCGGGATCAGAAAGCGGGACGGATGGCGCAGGTGATGTTCATCCTGCTGAGCAGGCGCTACTTCCAACCAACTGGTCGATCGTCGCGATACCAGGGTGGTCGAGTGCTCGCGATATTCGACAGCGCCCGGCCGGGCGTAACCACGGTGCGGAGCGTGCCGCGCACGAATCGATTCGTCGTCCGCGATTCTACCCACCGCAAGAACGTCCGATCGAGGACATCTTCGGCGACGAGGAGCGCGAACGCGCCAACGGGGGTGATGACGTAGTCCGTCCAACCGGTGGTCTCCGGACGCATCCCCACATTGCCGATCGACGCCTCGCTGAGTGGCCCGATTTCAAACTGCAGGCCGTACGCGGCACTCCAGAGCACCGCCTTGCTGCGACTCGCCCAGTACGCCCGGTCGAGTCGGTTGCCGCGAGGCGCCTTCGGGTCGTGGTCGAGCCAGATATACCCGGCCGCCGCACCCTGAACCGGGTGGCCGACATAGTTGATGAACCATTCGTCACTGTCCGACCACTGGCGGGGCACGCGGACCGAGCGCGTGTAGTCGGGCCAGAACGGGCCGTCCAGCTCGCGCCGGGTTTTCTCCTGAAAGGCAATCCGGCCGAAATGCTGAAGCGCCAGTAGCTTGAGCGAATCGCCGAACACGCCCTTCAAGTCGACGTGTTGCTGATCGGTTGGTCCGTGCGTCTCGGGAGGCGGTGTGCCTGGGGTTTGAGCGAATGCCGAAGCGGCCGGCCCGCACAGACTGGAAACTACAAGGATGATCACCCATTTTGACGGTCGCGACATCGATCGCCTGCTCCTGTACAGACGTTCAGACGGAAATCCGCGGTGGATTCGCCATCTTACGAATATTTCGTTTCTGGTCAATGCCCGGCAGTCCTGCGCGCACCCGCCCGGGGCGCACACGAACTGCCGAGCTCTACGGACCGAGCAAGGTTGACGCTAGGCCTTCGAAGCCATGGCGCTTCTGATCAAGCCAATGATGATCATCAGGACGGCACCGCCAACGCCTCCGCTCGCGGCTTGTCCCAGAATGGCCCCCTGGGGAAGCGCTCCCAGAGCTTGAAGAAGCGATGCGCCGATGCCACCGCCGAGAATTCCCGCCAGCGAGTTGCCCAAAGGCCCGAGGCTCTGGTTCTTCAAGAGCGCACCAGCCACATTGCCGCCTAGGGCACCGCTGATCAGAGTCACGAGCAGGCTCATGATGTCCATGCGTTTTTCTCCTCTCGCGCGTCCGCGCCAGGATCTGGCGCGTCAGGCAAAGTGCCGAGTTGTGGTTGCCGGCGAGCCACAATCCTGTCCAAGCGGAGACACGGTTGTCAATGCTGGATCGCGGGTCGACAACGTGCTGATGGGCGGCGGTTTTGAGCGACGAAGTTGGGTCTTCTGTGCACGGGAACGGCACATCGGCCAACCACGAAGGCCAGAGCCAGCGTCCCCCTAATCGATTGATCTTGAGTGTCTTATCGTTAGTCGCCGAGTTGGCGTCCGATTTGCCTCCGAGGGACACGATGCTGCCGACCGCCGTATCTGACGCGCACGTGTGGTCTCCGACCAATGAGTCGTCGCGACCGGTCCAGCGGTCGCCAATGCTCAGGAAACTTCAAGAAGTCAACGGCGAGCTCTGGCTCATCCTGTCGCTGTTCGCATTGGCTGGCGTCGTCAATTTTCTCGTCGCCTCGCAGCGGGTCATGTTGGGGTTGTACACGCTGCCGACCATCGTGTCGGCCTACCTGTACGGCCGAAGACATGCCACGCTGACCGCGTTCGCCAGCGTGCTCATGATTGTGATGCTGACGTGGTTCAACCCTGAAGTCATGAGCTCGCAGAGCCAGGTGATCGGGCAGCAGTGGATGGACGTGATCATCTGGGGCGGGACGCTGATGATCGCGGGATACCTGACCGGCACGCTCTGCGACCACAAGACGAGTCAGGTCCTCGAGCTGCGCGAAACCTACAACGGCGTGCTCATGATCCTCCGTCATTTCATCTCGAAGGATCCGTACACCGAAAACCATTCGTATCGGGTTTCGGTCTACGCATCGAGAATCGCCGAGGCCCTTCGCTTCAGTCCGCAGCGGATCGAGGACATCAGGGCGGCCGCGCTGCTCCACGACATCGGGAAGCTCGAGGTGAGCCGCGAAGTGCTCTACAAGGCGGCTCGACTCACGGAGGTAGAGGCGGCGGAGATCCGGGCGCACGTCAACAAGGGCGTCGCAATTCTGGAGCCCATCGGCGGGTCGCTCCGCCGCGTCATCCCGATCATTCTCGCGCACCACGACAGGTTCGACGGCTCGGGATATCGACCGACCAAGGGCGACGATATTCCGATCGAAGCGCGCATCATCGCGGTCGCCGACGTATACGACGCACTCACGAGCGATCGTCCCTACCGCAAGGCGATGCCACCGTTCGAGGCGCGCGAACTGATCGTGAAAGGCTCGGGCACCGAGTTCGATCCGGAAGTGGTCGAGGCATTTCTCGCTGTGTTCCGCCGAGGCGAGATGGAAGTTCCGTTCGTCGCCGTGTAGCCCGGTCGCCGACTTCCTGGTCGGTTCATTCCCCCACACTCGTCGTTCGCGACAGTCCCTACCCGCGCGACTGCGACCTGGCCTTTTTCAGAACGGCAGTGACGCTCCGACGATCGTGAAAACACCATCCCGCCTTAAGATGGCGCGAGGAGCACACGTGAGCAGGGCGATCGCCGAGCAGAGGCTGCTCAACCAGGGCATCACGAGACCCGGACGCCGCGAGCCGGCAGATGTCGTCGCCGGGCTTGGAGCGATGCAGGCGCAGGAGTATCCGGCGGCAAAGTGGGGGCTCGCCCTTCGAATGCCCCGGGGTACGACCGATCGGACAATCGAGCGCGCCTTCCACGCGGGGCGGCTGATACGCACGCATGTGATGCGCCCGACGTGGCACTTCGTGACACCGGCGGACGTCCACTGGATGCTGGACCTGACGGCTTCTCGCGTGCTTCGAACCGTGGCTTCCTATACTCGTCGTCAGGAACTGGACACGGACACGCTCACGCGCGCCACCGGTATCTTCGAACGAGCCTTGAGGGATGGCCAGTATCTGACGCGTGCCGAGTTGGGCGCACATCTCGAGCGTGCGCGTTTGAACGTGAAGGGCGTGCGGCTGGCACTGCTGACCGTGTACGCGGAGCTCGAGCAGGTGATTTGCAGCGGCCCCCGCCGCGGAACGCAGTTCACGTACGCGCTGCTCGCCGAACGAGCCCCTCGAGCCCGGCGTCTTTCACGGGATGAGGCCCTGGCCGAGATCACGAGACGGTACTTCGGCAGTCACGGCCCCGCGACGATCCGCGACTTTGTCTGGTGGTCCGGACTCACGACTGCGGATGCCAAGCGAGGCCTTGAAGCCAACCGGGCCCGGTCTGAAGCGGTGGACGGCCTGACGTATTGGACGATGGGCGAGACCTCGGGCCGGGGCACGCGTCGCAAGACGCTGCATTTGCTGCCCATCTACGACGAATACCTCGTGGCTTACCGCGATCGGGAGGCGGTGCCTCACGGCACGTCGCGGATCCAGTCCCGGACGCGTGGAACCGTGACATTCCAACATGCGCTCGTGATTGGCGGACAAGTCGCCGGCACGTGGAAGACGGTCCGGAACGCGAGTGGACTCGAGGTCGAGGTGTTCCCGCTCAGGCGACTGACGGGACCCGAGCGGCGTGCGCTCGCTGAGACGACGGCGCACTACGCGCGTTTTCTCGGCACGCCGGTGTCGCTGTCCGTCGCGTGACGTACCTGGGAAGTCAATCTGGGCGTAAAGACGAAGTTCAGCGGTGAAATCCCGCGCTTCGGTGTGGCACGAGCAAGACTTTATGGGGACTTTGGCACAAGTTTTCAGGTCTGGAGAATGCGCGTGAATACGGATTTCGATCGAACGCTTCATATTTACGGTGAGCTGGCGGTACGGGTCGGACTCAACTTACAACCGAACCAGCGCCTCCTAATCATCGGCCCGCTCGCCAGCGGCGGCGCGTCGCTCGAAGCCGCGCCCCTGATCAGGCAGATTGCAGCCAGTGCCTATGACGCCGGCGCCAGGCTCGTCGAAACGATGTGGGGAGATGAGGCGCTGCAACTCACTCGTTTCAAGCGCGCGCCGCGCGATTCGTTCGGCGAAGCTTCCGCCTGGCTTCCGAAGGCGCTCGTCGCGCACGTAGAGGCTGGCCATGCCGTGCTCTCCGTCTACGCCAACGATCCGGATCTGCTCAAAGACGAACCGTCGGAATTGGTCGGTACGGTTCAACAAGCCATCTCGCGCGCCGTCGTCCCGTTCAGGGAGTTGATTTCCCGAAACGAGACGAATTGGACGGTCATCGCGGCTGCAGGGTCGGGCTGGGCATCGAAAGTGTTCCCACTCGTGCCTCGCGAGCATCAGGTCTCGAGTCTTTGGGAGGCGATCGCCACCTTGTGCCGGCTGGATCGCCCGGATCCGGTCGCCGCCTGGGAGGCGCACCTCCAGGGGCTCGCGGCACGCAGCGAACATCTGAACCGCCGACAATATCGAGCGTTGAAGTACACGGGGCCCGGAACCGACCTGACGATCGGACTTCCCTCAGGACACCTGTGGGTGAGCGGGCGATCGGCCAGCCGGTCCGGGATCACGTTTACGGCGAATCTACCGACGGAAGAGGTCTTCACGATGCCGCACAAAGATCGGGTCGACGGCACGATCACTTCGTCCAAGCCGCTCAGCTACGGGGGCACCATGATCGAGGGCTTCAGCCTGCGCTTCGCAGAAGGCCGAGTGGTGAGCCTGGCGGCGCGACGCGGCGAAACCGTGCTGCGACAGTTGGTCGACACCGACGCTGGCGCTGGCCGCCTCGGTGAAGTCGCTCTCGTGCCGCACAGCTCCCCGATCTCGCAATCCGGACTGCTCTTCTACAACACGCTCTTCGACGAGAACGCCGCGAGCCACGTGGCGCTGGGGACGGCCTACAAGTTCACGCTCGATGGGGGCGAAGCGATGAGCGATGAGGTCTTCGAACGGGCCGGGGGAAACCGAAGCGCAGTCCACGTCGACTTCATGGTCGGCTCGGCCGAGCTCGATGTCGACGGCCTCCTGCCGAACGGCACCGCCGAGCCGATCCTGCGCAGCGGCGAGTGGGTCGCGCAGTGACGGCTAGCTTTCCTTGGATTTTGCTTTGGGGGCGCGCTTCCGGGTTGCCCGGCTTGGGGCCGGTTCGTTGGTCGCCTGGAGGACGACCAGTCGCGTCGCAAATACACGCCGACCGTGTCCGTCGAAGTCGATCACCGTGTGGTGCTCGTTAACCTCGACCAGGGTGCCCGGTCCGTAAGTCGCCTGCACCACGCGGTCGCCTTTGGTCCACGCCTTCATTGATGTTCCTATGCTCGCTGGGGCCGGAAGGACGAGGGGCTACGGGCCAAGACCGAGACTTGGGCGAATCGTAGCAGCCTTCCCGATTGTCGCCCGGTCACGGCCCGAGGGCCGTCAGCCGGCCCTCCATCCAAACGCGGCCGTGCCTTACCAGCGCGGCTCGCGCCGACCTCCGCCGCCGCCGCGATTGCCCCCGTACCCACCACCACCACCCGAAAATTCAGGCTTGGGACGCGCTTCGTTGACGGTCAACGCGCGCCCGCCCATCTGGTACTGGTTGAATTCGGCGGCAGCCTTCTGTGCTTCTTCGTCGGTCGCCATCTCGACGAAAGCAAACCCACGCGCCCTGCCGGTTGCGGCGTCACGCATGACCCGCACCGATTCGACTGTTCCAGCTTTGCTGAAAAGATCCTGGAGCTCAGCCTCGCCGGTCGTGTACGGCAGATTTCCGACGTACAGCCTTCGACCCATACCCTCTCCCTCGTTATTACTCCGGGGTCCCTCCGGCGTCACTCCGGGGTCTCTCCCCCCTGTCACGCCAGGGTCCTCCCCCATCGTCACTCCGGGGTCTGCCCCCAGCGTCGTTACTCCGGGAATTCTTCCCGGTCGCTGCTCCAGAGTCGTTCCCGGCTCACTACTTCCGGAGGGTGGTCGCGCGTCGGCTCAGCAGTCACGTTGATGAGAGAGCGAGTCAGGACAGAGGCTCGATCGACTCTTGACGCGGACGAAGCAGGCTGGGCTGGCCACCAAGAGCGCGCAGTCTACCAAGTACACTCTTGACAAGCAAGCACGGTCTTTCGAGCTGTCAAAGCTGTCTTTCGAGCATGCGTTCGCCGCCCTTTTCTGCCTTCTATAATCGGGCGAACCGATGACCGCTCTCGGCCTGCCTGGCATGTGTTTCCGTCCGGCGGTTTTCGAGCCGACGTTCCACAAGCATGCCGTCACACGCTGCGGGGGATGTCAGATTCACGTTTTGTACTGACTGATCGTGCTCCGGCGACGAGCCGATCACTTGGTTGATTGCCTGGCCGCCCGGATCTGCCGCGCATGCTCGTGGGCGTGGACACCGTAGATCTCGAGCCATTGACCAATCGAGTAGCGACCGATCTCGGAGTGTGTTCCTTCCCGCATCCATTCCGCCTCGGTCAACCGGTCGAGGATTTCTCCGGTCGTCTGCCGCGCAGCCTTGAACGCTGCCAGCGAGGTTTCGATGGGCCGGTTGTAGTACAGGCGTCGGGCGAACTCGTCCTGGTCGTAGCCCATGATCTGTGGGCGATCGCTCGCGACCAGAAGGCGCAGGCGAACCGCTGAGGTCATTTCGCTGTCGGCGAGGTGGTGCACGATTTCCCTGGCCGACCACTTTCCCGGTCCGGGATGCGCGTCGAGCTCCTTTTCGGTCGCCCCCGCGAGCGCCTCGGTGACGACGCGATAGCCGTCCTTGTATTGCGCCACCAGCTTCTTGCGAGTGTCGGGATCCATGCCTGACACCCTACCGTCTAACCGCGAGTCTTCGCAATACCCGGGGCGTCGGCCTCTTGAGGCGTCGCCGGTTCGAGGTGATGCGCGATCAAGTGCCCCTGCAGCTGCTCGAATGCGTCAGAGGGAGAATCGACGCGGTGGAGCAGGCTCAGGTCGTCATCCGCAATCGCGTCCCAGTCGGCCATCGGCTTGAAGTTCAGGACCTGATCCCAATACTCGTTGCCATACAGAATGACATCGATCTTCCTCGACAGCTTGTCGGTCTGGACCAGGGTGAGGATTTCGAACAGCTCGTCGCACGTGCCGAAGCCGCCCGGAAAAATCACGAGGGCCTTGGCGAGATAGGCGAACCAGAACTTCCGCATGAAGAAGTAGTGGAATTCGAAGTGCAGGCCTTCGGTGATGTAGGGGTTGGCATCCTGCTCGAACGGCAGTCGTATGTTCATGCCCACCGTCTTGCCACCGGCTTCCCGCGCGCCACGATTGGCCGCCTCCATGATGCCGGGCCCGCCGCCCGAGGCCACCACGAAGCGATGATTTTCTGATTGAAGCGTCATGCTCCAGGCTGTCAACAGACGCGCAAGCTCGCGCGCTTCCTCGTAGTACCGGGCCCATTCGACGGCCTTGCGCGATTTCATCAATTCACTCTCGTAGCGGTCGTCCGCGGCACGCACGCCACGGGCGCGCAGGGTCGCCAACGCACGCTCGGCCCGCTCGCGGCTGTCGACGCGTGCCAATCCGAAGAACACGACCGTATCCTGGATTCTCTGCTCCTTGAACCGCCGCAGCGGCTCGAGGTATTCCGACAGGATCCGAATGGGCCGGGCTTCGGGGCTTTCGAGGAACTCCTCGTACTGATACGCCAACGGCTGCTGAGTCATAGTCTCGGTCACTCTAACATTCTCGTCACGAAGCCAGCTCCCCAACAGCCGATGCTATGATGCGACCTCGGCATGACGAAGGGGCGATCGGCCGACGTACCGGCGTTGGACCTCACCATCCTCATCGCAGCGCCGCCAACCCGCGTGCTCAAAGCGTTTTTCGACCCGGACGCGCTCGCCGCCTGGTGGCAGGTCGTCCGGTCGGTTACGACGGCACGGCCGCTCGGTCCCTACGTCATCGAGTGGCAGCCGACCGAATTCCGCGATGAAATTCTGGGAAGACTCGGTGGGGTCTTCAGGGGAACCGTCTTGCACGTTCAACCCGGCCACGGATTCTTCGTCGCCGACGGCTTCTGGCTTCCGCCAGACGGCGATCCGATCGGCCCGATGGCGCTCGACGTGACCTGCACCGCGACCGGCCAGGATCCAGACGAGCAAACGACGCTGCGGGTGACGCAGACCGGCTGCGACGACAGCCTCCGGTGGCGCCGTTACTACGAGGTGATTGGTTATGGCTGGGAACGCGCCCTCGCCTCGCTGAAGGTCCTGCTCGAGCACTAGCTCGCGCCCCGAGTCTTGCCTCGCGAGCTCGGTCTCCTTGCGCTCCGCGCCAAGAGGCTGGCCAGCGTCCCACCAACTACCGCCGCTCCCGCGACGAGCGCAATTCCTGAATAGGTGACGGGTCCGGGCGGCGGCGGCACCGCCGCTCGCGAGGCGTCCGATGTCGCGCGACGACGAAGCAACTCCAGCTTCAGGCTTTCCTCGCCACGGGCCATCGCCCAACGATGATTGGCTTCAAACAGCGGTTTCAGCAGAAACGAGAGGTTCCGCAGCAGAGCCTTCTCGGCACTCACCCGCCACTCGTACGTCACCTCGACGAAACCGCCCGCCTGTTCAATCGCCCAGACACCGCGGCCATCGAAATCGCCGGCTGCGACGAGGCTGAACCCGTGCGGGTAGCGTGACTCGACGACCTTGAATTCCCAATGCAGCTCGTACGGCAGCCAGCCCTTCGTCACCAGCGCCACTCGCCGTCCGACACCACGCGAGTCGGGCGGCTCGAGTTGTTGGACCTCGAGATAGACAGACGGCCACCATCTCGCCAGGGACATCGCGTCGCCAAGAATGTCGGCGACTTCACCGCAGGTGCCCTCGACGCGCCACTTGCTGACGAATTGATACTGGTTGGTCGGCATCCCGAGCACTACACCGAACTGCACTTGTATTGACGTAGCTCTCAGCTGTCAGTCATCAGCTCTCAGCCAAAACTTGTCGGCTGAAAGCTGAAAGCTGACGGCTGGAAGCTACGCCATCTCAAGTGAACCTCGGGATTAAGGCGCGAACGGTCGGATCCCGCTCCGAACGAACCCGCTCATCAGCCGCGCCCTCAACTCGTTGGCCACCTTGCCCTGATTGAAGGGAGCCGTCTTGCATCGAACGCGCACGGTTGCAAACCCATCCGCAAGCGACTCGATGCCCAACACCTCAACAGGCGCGAGAAGAAGGCTGCCCCATGTGGCATCACGCTCCATCGCCGATCCGACCGCGCGAATCGTCCCGAACACTCGAGAGACGTTGTCGGTGTACGCGACGCGCATGTCCACGACGGCGTACAGATACTCCCTGCTCAGATTCGCCAGTGTTGTCACACTGCCGTTGGGGAATACGAACAGTGCTCCATCACCATCACGAAGCAGGATGGTGCGCAGCTTGATTTGCTCGACCGTGCCAGCGATTCCGTTGATACGCGCCGAGTCACCGACCCGCACCTGGTCTTCGAGAATCAGAAAGAACCCCGCAATCACGTCTCGGACGAGGTTTTGCCCGCCGAAACCAACCGCGAGGCCCGCGATGCCGGCGCCTGTCAGAATCGGCAGCACGTCGATCGACAGCTCGCGAAGCAGCATCAAGGTCGCGGCGAACACGACCATGGCCGTGACCAGGTTGCTGGCCATGCCGCCCAGAGTGGCGGCCCGACGCCGGTACTCGAGATCGTCTGACGCATGGAGCTGTCCGAGCTTCGCCTGTATGTGCTCGACGACGAAGTTGGCGGCGCGGACGACCACGTACCCGCCGACCACGATGACGACCACGTTGACCCCGTGATTGAGGACCCATCGACCGAGCAGCTCGAGATCCCAGGCGGGGGTACCGAGACCGAACCGAGCCAACGCGAGCGACAGGCTGGCAACGGCCGCGACGGTGTACGCCAGGAGTGTGACGGCCCGCTTCAGATGGCGGGCACGCGCATGCAAAGCGGCCCGATTGGCCGGGCTGACGATCGCGATCGTGTCGAGCAGGCGCTGCACGACGGTATGGGCGACACGGACGACGATCGTGGCCACGATGAACGCCGCAGCGACGGCGAAGATGAGAGTGATAGGAATCTGGCGCATTAGAGCCGTGGCATCCTAAAGTCCTACGTCCTGGGTTGCGATTCCTCGTGCTTGGTCCTTGAGGTCGGTCTCATTCTAATGGGACACTCAAACACGCCGAAGTACCAAGACCCTCGGACCAAGAAACCAAGGACGACCCTGATGGGGCTGATCGTTCCCGATGCTGTAGAGCAATATCTCGCGGGCCTCAACAAGCTGGCCGATCCGATTCTCCGCGCGATTGAACAGGAAGGGACCGAGAAGGACCTGCCGATCGTCGACGCGCAGGTGGGCGGCCTGCTGCGCCTGCTGGCGACGGTGGTCGGGGCGAGGCGGATTCTCGAAATCGGTACGGCGATTGGATACTCGGGAATCTGGCTCGCCGGCGCGCTACCGTCGGATGGGATGCTCGTGACCTTGGAGATCGATCCGCTGCGGGCACGTACGGCGCGGGAGAACTTCGTGCGTGGTGGCCTCGCCGATCGCGTCAGCGTGGTGGTTGGCGACGCCCAGCGGATGCTGGCCAAGGTGGCGGGGCCGTTTGATCTGGTTTTTCAGGACGGCGATAAGGAGCAATACCTGACGTTGCTCGATCGCCTCGTGGAATTGTTGAGACCGGGGGGCCTGCTGATCACGGACAACGTGCTGTGGGACGGCGAAGTCGTGCCTGGTTTCAAGGCCACGCGAGAGAGAGACGCGGCCTCCACCGAGGCCATCTCGACATACAACGAGCGCATCGCCAGCCACCCTCAACTGATGACAGTCCTCGTCCCGCTTCGCGACGGCGTCGCAATTTCAATGAAGCGGCGCGGTTGATCGACCGTCAACCGTAAGCTCTCGTCCCGGGGGGAACTCATGAAGATCGACAGCTGGCTGGAATGGGCGCTTGCTGATGCCGAACGCCGCGGCCTGTCAGCATTGAAGCCACACCTCGAGGCCCTTGCGCGGGCAATCGTCACGCTGCGGAGCGCCGATTTCAACGGTCGAGCTGATGGCCAAGGTCGTGAGGACCGACGACGCGATGCCCACGAGTGACACCGAACACCTCTCGGCGCTGCCGACGATCGAGGAGTTCGGTCGACGTATCCGCGCCCGCGAGATGACCGCCACGGATGCAGCGGAAGTCTGCCTTCGGCGAATCGCGAGCGACAACGGCCGCCTCAACGCCTTCATTCTCGTCATGGCGGACGAGGCGCTCGCCCAGGCACGCGAGGCGGATCGCGAGCTCGCCGAAGGGATCGACCGCGGACCACTTCACGGCGTGCCAATCTCCATCAAGGATGTGATCGACGTCGGTGGCACTCCGACGACTGCCGCATCACGCCTGCGCCTTCGACACGTCGCCGCCGAGGATGCACCTGCGGTCGCCCGGCTGCGGCAGGCAGGCGCCGTTTTCGTCGGCAAGACCAACCTCCACGAGTTTGCGTTCGGTACGACCAACGAAGATTCCGCTTTCGGGCCGGCGCGCAACCCTCACGACCCGACGCGCACGCCAGGCGGTTCGAGTGGTGGGTCGGCGGTGAGCATCGCCGCCGGCATGGCCCTCGCGACGGTGGGTACCGATACTGGCGGTTCGATCCGCATTCCGGCAGCGGCATGCGGTGTTGTGGGACTGAAACCGACCTACCGCGAGGTCTCAACCGAAGGCGTGGTGCCTCTGTCCTCTGCCCTCGATCACGTCGGCCCGCTGGGGCGCAGCGTGACGGACGTCTGGCTCGTCTATCGAGCTCTGGCTGGCGACCCGGGTCGCGAATCGGGCGCCCTCTGGAGGCAAATCACGCCCTCGAGGCCCCTCCGCGACATTCGCCTCGCCGTGCCGCGCGCGTATTTCTGCGATTTACTGGACGACGAGGTCCGGGCGCGGTTCGACGAATCACTCGATCGACTGCGGGAAGCGGGAGTGAGCATCGCCGAAGCGAAAATCCCTCACGCCAAGTACATCGCGCCCATCTACTTGACGATTCAACTGACCGACGCCTCCGCCTACCATGCTGCAACACTCGAACGCATGCCGGAACAGTACACCGAGCCGGTTCGGCTGCGCTTGGAGATGGGACGCTACGTCCTGGCCGAAGACTACGCTCGGGCGCTCGGTGGACGCGAGGTGTTGCGGCGGGAAGTGGACGCGGCCCTGGCTGGCTACGACGCCCTGGTCCTGCCGACGCTTCCGATTCCGGCGCCGCTGCTCGGGGCTGCGGCGGTCAGAATGGCCGACGACGACGAGCCAGTGCGTGCTTTGATGCTACGGCTGACACAACTCTTCAACCTGACCGGCCACCCGGCAATCTCGCTGCCGTGTGGCCAGACCGCGAGCGGTCTACCGTGTGGCCTTCAGCTCGCCGGGCGACGGATGCAGACGGAGGCACTTCTGGGTGTGGCGCTGGCTTGCGAGCAGAACCTTGGGTGGATCACGGAATCTAAGGATTTGGATCAAGGATTTGAGAGGATCCAAATCTCGAGCGAGCAGCTCAGACTTCCAGTCCGATCGTCCGCATCAGCGCAACGGCGTTGCTCCGCTCGACCACGCCCGGTCGCATTCGGTAGTCGAACACCATCAGGCCGTTCTCGATCCGATCCTCGAAGTGCACGTTCTCGACTCTGGGGCCCAGCCTGGGTGCAAGCTCGGTCAGCGCCAGATCGTGCGTCGTGATGAGCCCGATAGCGCCAGTCTCGACGAGCACGCGCAGGACGGCTTCGGCGCCGATGCGCCGGTCGTAAGAGTTCGTGCCGCCGAGGATCTCGTCGAGGAGGAATACCAGCGGTCGCCCGCCGCGCGCTTCGTCGACAATCGAACGGAGACGCAGGATTTCCGCGTAGAACCGTGACTGCCCCGCTTGAAGCGAATCATCGACGCGGATCGTCGCGCCGATTGCGAGTCGTGAGAGCGTGAGGCTGGCCGCGCGAACCGGCGCGCCGGCCAAGGCGAGCACGACGTTGACGCCAACGGCGCGAAGCATGGTGCTCTTCCCCGACATGTTCGAGCCGCTCACGATCAGCGCGCGTGGATGCGTCCCGCCGAGCCTGACGTCGTTCCTGACGGCGACCTGTTCGTCGATGAGGGGATGGCCGAGTGCGGTGGCATCGAAAACGGCGGCGTCTTCGACGAGGACTGGAAACGGGTCTTCAGGATGCTCGTAGGCGAACGTGGCCAACGCGGACAGCCCTTCCATCTCGCCCACGACGCGGAGCCACTCGCCGATGGCGGGGCCGTGCGCAGCGTGCCACCTGTCGATGGCCACGGCCGCCTGCGACCGGAGCAGCAGGACAAACGCGATGGGCACGAACAGCTGATTCCTGGTCGATTGATCGAGGAACGCGACCAGCCGCTCGAAGCGTGCGATTCGTCGCGATGGCGGAACGCCTTCCGTGATCAGCACATCGCGCAGCGCGCGAAGGCGCGGCGCGACCGGCGATTCGCGCTCGATCCGCGCGAGCAGGCCGGACAAGAGCGCCAGATCGTGAGCGGCTGTGTCGACCCGCGACACCACGAGGTGGACCTGCTTGCCCCAGATCGCAGAGATGCCTGTCTGGATCAGAATCCACAGAATCAGGAGCGAGGCGGGGATCGTTTCCCACCACACCAACACCGCAACCAGGACGCACACGGCCGCGCATAGACCGTGCACAACCGCGTGCAGTGGCGTCAATCCTGCGGGCGCCGCGGCTGCCCACGCGGCTAGCGCGCCGGTGCGACCGACGTCGGTCTCGGCCGCCAAAACGGCCAGGTCCTCGCGGAAATCGATATTCGGGACCAGCTCGGCGACAGCGTCTTGACGCGCGCGAATGTCCACGAGGCCGGAACCAGCGCTGAGCCACGCCGCCAGGACGTCCTCTCCGGCTTCCGTGCGTGCCGTATGCAGCAGCTGGAAGAGTGAAGCTGGGCCAAACAGATCGAGATCGCGCGCAAAGGTGTGTCCTTCGAGAAACCGCGCCCCATCCGGACCGCTGCCAGCCCACCGGGCGTCGAGCCGGGCCATGCCCCGCTCGTACAGCTGCCGGGCGCGACGCGCACGATCGATCCGCAGCTGCATTCGCGCGTGAAGGATCGCCAATCCGACGAAACCCGTCGTCGCGACCAGCGGCCAGACCGCCGCGATGCGATAGCTGACGAACGCCTGCCAGGCCAGAAACGCGATCGCTGCCGCGAGAACGAGCCTCGAGTTGGAGATAAGTAGATACTGGCGATCGGCGCGGGCGATTTCATCGCTCCAGAACTCGATACGACGCCTGTACTCCGCGCGCGGATCTCGTGGCATCTTGGTTAAGAAATCGCGCTGATGTAGCGCAGCCCTTCATCCCTCGGCAGGCTCGGGATGCCCTGAGCTTGTCGAAGGGCAGGGCTGCCCGCCGAAGCAGGCCTAAAGGCCTGCACTACAGCGATTGGCACTACAGCGATTCCTGCTCTCAACGGTGGGAAGGCCGCTGGTTCCTCAATCGCGTTGCTCGAGGAGATAGCGGGCGATCGTCACGTAATGGGCGACAGCCGACCGCAGCTCTCGAATCGAAATAAACTCGTCGGCGGCATGAGCGACGTGGATGCTGCCGGGACCGAAGAGCAGCGGCTTGCCCCAGGCACCGAGAAATGGGATGTCGGTCGTGTACGGAAACACTTCCGTATCGAACCCGGGCACTGTCGTCAGGCGTACGGGCGGTGCCTCGAGCACATGCTCGATTGTCACGCGTGATTCCAGCGCCCGCAGGGCTCCTCTGATCTCCGCCCCGTCGGAGACCGTTCGAAACATCACTTCAGCCTCGGCCGATGGCGACACCACGTTGGGAGCCACGCCGCCGGAAATCAGTCCGACCGTATAGTGGGTGCGGCCCAGGACGGGATCGGATGGCAGCTCGATGGCGCGTAGCTCGACGAGAACATCGAGCATCTTGTCGATCGCCGACTCGCCTAGCTCGGGGTACGAGGAGTGTGCGGCCCGTCCGGTCGCCTTCAATCGAAGCCGCAGCATGCCGCGCGTGGCGAGCCCGAGGCGGCTGTCGGTCGGCTCGCCGTCCACGAGAAACCGACATCCGTTCGAGGACTCGTTGGCCGTCTTGGCGCCGTCGCTGCCCCGTTCTTCTCCGACCACGAACAACAATCCAACTCGGCTTTCACCCTCTTTGCGCAGCAGCTCTGCCGCCGCTACCTGCGAGGCCAGAATGCCCTTCGCATCGCACGCGCCACGCCCGTAGATCCGGTCGCCCTCGACGCGGCTCGGAAAAAACGGAGGCACGCAATCAAAGTGGGTCGAGAAGACGACCTCGGGGGAGCCAACGGCGGCCAGAACGTTGAAGCGGCCGTCATCGACGCGCTGAGTCGTGACCGAATAGCCGAGATTGCGCAGGTACTCGACCAACCATCGCCCGGCCTCGCCCTCGCGACCGGTCGTGGAATCGATGTCGACGAGCGAGCAGGTCAGCGCTATCGGATCCACGTCTCGAGCTCCGTGCGGGTATCGGTGCGCGAGTCACGATATTTCACGATGACCGGCGTGGAGAGCGCTAACCCCCATTCCGGGCCCTTGCCGGCAACGACGGCTCGTGCGCCCGGAACGACCACGGCGCCTTCTGGAACGACCAGGGGGCGGTCTGCAGCGGGCTTGATAATCTCACCACGGACGAGGTCGTACACGGGCGTCGATCCCGTCAGTACGGTTCCAGCCGCGATAACGGCACGCGCCTTGATGATCGCGCCTTCGTAGATCCCGGTGTTACCTCCGATCAGGGCATCGTCCTCGATGACGACAGGAAGGGCGCCCACCGGCTCGATCACACCACCGATCTGCGCGCCGGCGCTCACGTGAACCCTCGCGCCGATCTGAGCGCACGACCCGATCAGCGCATGTGAATCGACGAGCGATTGCTCGCCTATCCAGGCGCCGATGTTCACATACATCGGCGGCATGCAGATGACACCAGGGGCGATGTAGGCACCATCCCGGACCGACGAACCGCCTGGCACGATCCGGACCCCCGCACCATCGGCGAACCGCTTCAGCGGCAACGTGTCTTTGTCGAAAAACGGCCAGCGCCCGTCGTCCATCGAGGCATTGACCAGGTCGCCGAACCTGAAGCCGAGGAGGATGCCCTGCTTCACCCAGGCGTTGACGCGCCAACCGACGCCGTTCGATGGATCGGGCTCCGCAGCGCGGACGGTTCCAGCCGATAACGCTTCCCGAAGCCGCGCGAAAGCCGCACGCGCCGCTTCACGGTCGGCGGCTGCTCCGGCGCCGGCCAGCGCGGTAATCTCGTCCCGGAGATCCATGTCGATCGCGCCCTAGACGAGGGCTCCCTTGAGCAGGCCGAGATCCTTCAATACCTTGTTGATCTTTTCTTTGGACTCCGACCGGGGCGGGACCATCGGCAGACGATACGCCTCTTCGATCAAGCCCATCGCCGCCATCGCCGATTTGACGGGGCCCGGGCTCGATTCCACGAAATTGATCTGCATCAGCGGCATGATGCGCTCGTGAATCGCACGCGCTCCGGCAAAGTCGCCGCGCTCCGCCGCTTCGACCATTTGAGACATTTCCGATGGGATCTGGTTGGAAACGACCGAAATCACGCCCCGTCCGCCCACGGCCATTAACGGAAGGGTCATCACATCGTCGCCGGACAGCACGATGAAATCGCGCGGCACGACGCGGCACACTTCGCAGATCTGAGCCATGTTGCCCGATGCTTCCTTGATCCCGACGATGGTTGGGAGCGCGGCGAGCCGAACGACGGTTGCAGGTTCGATGTTGCAGCCGGTCCGCCCGGGTACGTTGTAGAGAATGATCGGCAGTGCGGTGCTCTCCGCGAGTGCACGGTAATGCTGGAAGAGACCTTCCTGCGTGGGCTTGTTGTAGTAAGGCGTCACTGAAAGCAGCCCGTCGGCGCCGGCGTCCTTCATTTCCGCCGCCGCGTGGATGACTTCGCCCGTGTCGTATCCTCCGGCACCGGCCAGAATCGGAACGTGTCCACGGTTCTCGTCGGCGAGGATCTCGACAATCCGCGCCCGCTCTGCGAGTGTCAACGTCGGGCTTTCGCCGGTGGTCCCAACGGGCACGAGAAAATGGACGCCGGCATCGATCTGCCGCCGCCCCAGGCGACGAATCGCGGCTTCGTCGAGGCTTCCGGCTTTGGTGAAAGGAGTCACGAGCGCGGTTCCGCAACCGGTAAATGGTGTTCTCATGCTGACCTCACTCCGTACCCTGCACGCAGCGCCCTGCACGCCGCCCGTCACGGTTTGCTAGATGCCCAGAACGTCCCTCATTGTGAACCAACCCTGCCGTCCCTTCACCCACTTTGCTGCGGCGAAGGCGCCGCGGGCAAAACCCGAACGGTCGCGCGCCAGGTGCGACAGCAGAATGGTCTCGGACGGGCCGTCGAACCCGACGGTATGGGTCCCCGGAATGAACCCTGCGCGCGTCGAGGATACATCGATCGGTCGCCGGTAGCCGGCGTCCTGCATCGCTCGCTTGAGGTGCAGGGCCGTGCCGGAGGGTGCGTCCTTTTTCGCGGCATGGTGCGCCTCGTGGAGGAATGCGCCGAACTCGCCCTGCGGCTCGAGCAGGCCGGCCGCACGTGCCACCATCGCTTCGAACAGCACGACACCGACCGCAAAATTCGGGGCGGCCACGACACCAATGCCCGCATCCGCCGCCGCGCGGCGCACCGCCGGTTCGTCCACTTCCCAACCTGTCGTGCCAATCACCATGTTGACGCCGAGGCGCGCGAGCGCCGGCGCATTCGTCTTCACCGCGCCAGGAAACGAAAAATCGATCGCGACGTCGACACCGCGCCAGCGATCCTGGTCGGGCGCACCGGCGTGAAGTGGCGAGTTGGGATCGATGACGCCGGCAATCTCGCACCCATACTCGGGCGCCAGCTCGCCCACGAGACGTCCCATCCGACCATGACCGACCAGCAGAATCCGCATCTCGGTCCGTTTCAGCGACTCCGGGCCTCGGTGGCCATCCTGCTCTCCGCATCCGGACGGCCGACGGCGTCGGCGAAAAACTCGTCGTGCAGTCTCGTCATCGCCGACTGAACATCGGCGTCTCTCAATACCAACGTGATATTGCGCCGCGATGCCGCCTGAGACACCATTCGCAACGGAATGGACCCCAACGCCGAAATGGCTCGACCGAATGCTCGCGGGTCGTCATTCACGTCCTCGCCGACCGCACAGATGATGGCCATGTCGCGCTCGCACGCCACCTCGGCAAACCCCCGCAAGCCGTCGACAATCGCCTCGAGCCGCCGCGTGTCGTCGACGGTTACCGACACGCTGACCTCGGACGTCGTCACGACGTCGACCGGCGTCTTGAATCGCTCGAATATCTCGAATACCCGCCGGAGAAAGCCATGCGTCATGAACATGCGCGTCGACGTGATGTCGACGACGGTCACTTCGCGCTTGCAAGCAATCGCTGTCAGGACGCCGCTCGAGGCCTGAGCCTCGGCCGTGATCAGCGTGCCGGCCGCATCAGGCTGGCGCGAGTTCAAAATCCGGACCGGAATGTTCTTCGAAACGGCCGGCAGAATCGTACTCGGATGCAGCACTTTCGCGCCGAAATAGGCCAGCTCGGATGCTTCAGCGAAGGACAAGTGCGGGACCAATCGAGGGTGCGGGACGACGCGGGGATCTGCGGTGAGCATTCCGTCGACATCGGTCCAAATCTGAATCTGCGATACGTCGAGGCACGCACCAAAGATCGATGCCGAGTAATCCGAACCACCACGCCCCAGCGTCGACGTGATGCCGTCGGGCGTGGCTCCAATGAATCCACCCAGGACGGCCACCTCGCCTCGTTCGAGGACCGGCACAATCGTCGCTTGCGCCCTCTCGCATGTGGCGGCAACGTCTGGTAAGGCCGCCGAGTACTCGGCGTCTGTGATCATCACCCGCCGCGCGTCAATCCATCTCGCCGGCACTCCGGCCTCGGACAACGCGGCGGCCAGCAGCCGACTGCTCGCCAGTTCGCCGGTGGCGGCGATGGCATCGAGCAGGCGCGGAGACAGCTCGTGCAACGCGGCGAGCGCGCGGACCATGTCGCGGGTCGCGCCGAATTCCGCCCGGAGATCCCGTGTTACCCCTTCCAACCGCGTGCCGGTCGTCAACCCGGCGGCGATCCTGACGTGACGCTCGACCAGTTCGTCGAGGCGACCGATGGCTTTGTCGCGCTCCCCAGACTCCACAAATCGAGCGACCTGCAGCAGCCCATCGGTGACCTTCGACAGCGCAGAGACAACCACGACCGGCGGCCGCTGGCCATCCTGTGCCCGAATCTGGCGCAGAACGATCGCTGTGACACGACGAATCGCTTCTTCGTCGGCGACGGACGTGCCGCCGAACTTCATGACGACGCTCACGTCAGTCCCCCACAAGTCTGGTGGGTCGGGTGGGCCTGGCGGGCCAGGTGGGTCGGGTGGGTCGGGTGGGTCGGGTGGGCCTGGTGGGTCGGTGGGCCAGGTGGGTCGGGTGGGTCGGGTGGGTCTGGTGGGTCGGGTCGGCTCGGCCAGATAGACCTACCTGGCTCGACCGACCGACCTACCCGACCTACCCGCCCCACCTGCCCTACCTGCCCCACCCGGCCTACCTGACCTACCCGACCTACCTGACCTACCCGACCTACCCGCCCCACCTGCCCTACCTGACCTACCCGCCCCACCTGCCCTACCTGCCCCACCCGGCCTACCTGACCTACCCGGCCTACCTGACCGGCCCGCGCTCACAGCAGCCCCTCCCGATGCATCAACTCCGCGTTGAGGATGGCGGCGCCGGCAGCGCCGCGAATCGTGTTGTGGCCGAGCGCAATGAACTTGTAATCGAGTACTGGACAGGGGCGCAACCGTCCGACGCTGACCGTCATCCCTCTGCCACGGTCCACGTCCAGCGACGGCTGCGGTCGGTTCGCTTCTGTGAGGTACACGATGGGATCGGTTGGTGCCGATGGCAGCTCGAACTCCTGCGGGCGGCCCTTGAACGAACGCCACGCATCAATCACCGCGTCGGGCGGGGGCCGATGATCGAGTCTGACTGAAATCGATCCCGTGTGGCCGTTCTGCACGCCAACGCGCGTCGTTTGGGCGCTGATGACGACTTCATGCGGATCGACTCGACCGCTGGCAAGGCAGCCGAGAATTTTCTGCGTCTCAGTCTCGATCTTTTCCTCTTCACCCCCGCCGATGTACGGAATGATGTTGCCGAGAATGTCCCATGACGCCACACCCGGATAACCGGCACCGGAAATGGCTTGCATCGTCGTAATCGTCGTGGCCTTCAAGCCGAATTGACGAAGCGGAGCGAGCGCCATCGCCAGCACGACGGCCGCGCAGTTGGGATTGGTGACGATTTGTCCCTTCCAGCCTTGCGCCGCCCGTTGCGCGCCAAGCAACGCAAGATGATCGGCATTGATCTCCGGAATGAGGAGCGGAACCGTCGGCTCCATCCGGTAGTTCCGTGAGTTGCTCACGATGGTGTGACCCGCCTGGGCGAACGCGCCCTCGATCTCGCCGGCAACCGACGAGTCCAGACCAGAGAACACGAGCTGCGGTGCGCGACCGGGCGTGGCGGCATCGACGGTGAGCCGGGCCACGTCATCGGTGAGCGGCGCCGCCAGCCGCCACGCGGCCGCGTCGCGGTACTGCTTTCCTTCGGATCGCTGGCTGGCACCCAGCCAAGCCACGCGGAACCACGGGTGGTTCGCAAGAAGGGCCACGAACTGCTGGCCGACCATACCGGTCGCGCCGAGGATACCGACGGCAATTGTAGGCATGGGTGTCTGATTCCAAAAAAAAAGCCGACGCGGAAAACCGTGTCGGCGGACGTTCTTGCTCGATCAGTTCGGGCAGTTAGTGTTCGAGCACAACCCCTCCGACACGGGGGCCCCGCTTTTTGCGCCCGTCCCGCTTTCGCGTGTCAGAGAGGAACAACAACATCGAGGCGGCAGTATAGCATTATTTGCGTGACGGGACGACCGAGTCCCGGGTTCACATCAAAAGTCCTGCATGCTGAGCCATCTCTTTCATGCGTGGGAGCAACGTCTCGCGGCGGTTTCGACCGATCGGGTCGTGCGGCCGTTCGAGTGGGGCCTCGACTGGATTCCCCCGAACGGTCATGTGCCGGGCACCTCCGAAGCCGAGTTCCTCGGCACCTGGGTCGACGGCATCATGAGCGACACCGACGCGTTCTTCACGCCGCCACGCACGAGTGAGTATCAATTCGTGCAGACGTCCGAACGCGAGGGACTCCTCACCTTCCCAAGCGCGTTGACGACGCCGCACGGTGCGAACAACACGGTGTACTGTCGGGTACTTTCCCAGCGGGGCCTCGCGGCGCGCTTCGAGACCAACAGTCGCGCTCGCCAACTCCAGTGGGGGCGCCGGGCGCGCTTCGAGACCAACGGGCGCGGTACCTCGTGATGCCCCAATGGAACGCCGATGCCACCGGACACGTCGGACTTTGCCGAATACTTGCCCGGAGCGGCCTCAGCGCTCTGCGACTTGCCCTGCCGTATCACGATCAGCGCATGCCACCCGAGCTACACCGCGCCGACTACATCGTCAGCGCCAATGTCGCGCGGACCGTGCAGGTGTGCCGCCAGGCCGTTCTCGACGCGCGACGGGCGATCCGGTGGCTCCACGACCGAGGCTACGAACGCATCGGCATCCTCGGCACGAGCCTCGGCTCGTGCCTTGCGCTCCTCACCACGGCACACGAGCCGCTGGTTCGGGCGCAGGCCTTGAACCATATCTCACCGTATTTCGCCGACGTCGTCTGGCGTGGAATTTCGACCCGCCACGTCCGAGCGGGCCTCGACGGCGCCATCGAGCTCGATCTGCTGCGGGCGCTCTGGAAGCCGATCAGCCCGCGGTGGTACCTCGAACGTGTTCGCAACCGCCAGACGCTGCTTGTTTACGCCAGATACGATCTGACGTTTCCAGTCGACCTGTCAGAAGACCTCGTACGCGAGTTCCGGGAACGTCGGATCCCCCACGAGCTGTCGGTCCTGCGGTGCGGTCACTACAGCACGGGCAAAGCCCCGTTCAAATTCGTCGATGGGTGGGTGTTGACCAGGTTTCTTCGAAAAGCATTGTTAAAGTCTCAAGGCTGAAGTGAGGTCCAAGGACCTGAGACTCGAGACTTCAAACTTCAGGCTTCAGCCGTGAAACTTCAGAAGGGATCGGAGGAAAGGACGACCGGATCGCCGAGGCCGAGCTGCGGGAGATCGCCTCCGATCACATCGAGATCGCCGACGATGAGAGTCGTCAGACGCGCGGGATCGAGATATTCGGCCGAAACGCGCGTCGCCTCGAATGCCGTCACCCGTTCGATTCGCGGAACGAATTCGGCGAAGTAGTCGTCAGGCAGGTCGTAGAGCGCCAGTTGCGTGACGGCGCGCGCGATCTGTTCCGCGGTTTCGAAGTAGCGCGCATAGCCTTTCGTCAAGGTGGCGACCGCGAGCGAGAGCTCCTCGGGCGTCACCGGCCGGGGACCGCGGATCGCGGCAATTTCGCTTATCGACTCCTCAATTGCGCGGGCCGTCGCGGCGGTCTGCACGCTCACTTGAAGCGCGAACGGACCCGGCATCCGTCTGAAGTCGAATGCCGTCCGGGCACCATAGGTAAATCCCTTGTCCTCGCGCAGATTCAGGTTGATCCGGCTGACGAACTGTCCGCCGAGGATGGAGTTGGCGATGACGAGCGCGTGATAGTCGGGGGTGTTCCGAGCGACCGCCACATGCCCGATGCGCAGCTCCGACTGCGGCGCCCCTGGGCGCGGCACGACGTTCAGTCGAGCCACGCCACGTTGGGTCGAATCGGCAGTGGCGCCGCCGACCCCCTGCTCGAAGCTGTTGGGCATCTCCACCGGCGTTTCGCCCCAGCCGGCGAAGGCCTCGGCGGCGATTCTCGCCAGCTCCGGGTGGTCGCAATCCCCGACTGCGATGAGCGTCGAGGCCGTCGGCCGCAGAGCCTGGGCATGAAACCCACGGACATCGTCGACCGTCAAAGCCGCGATCGCCTGCTGGCTGCCGATGGGCGTGTGGCCGTAGGGATGTTGTCCGTACAGGAGCCGCACAAAGGTTCGATCGGCCACCGCGCCTGGCGCATCGCGCAGCTGCGTCAGCCGATGGAGCCGGAGCTGACGCACGCGAGTGAAGTCGGCCTCGGCGAGCGTAGGACGCGCGACCATGTCGGCCAGCAGCCACAGTGCTCGATCCGCGAAGCGACTGAGCGCCGTGATGCCGAAGACGGCAGCATCGGATCCGATGTCGGTGTCGAATTGTGCCCCGATTCTCGCCAACGCCTCGTGCATCTCGATGGCCGACCGGCCGTCGCTCCCTTCGTCGAGCATGTCGGCCGTCAGCGCGGCGAGGCCCTCCCGGCCGGCGGGATCGGTCGCCGAGCCTCCTCGCACGAGCAGGACGAGGGAGATTACGGGCACGCCAGGATGGCGAACGGTCCACAGATTCAGGCGGTTCGGTAGAGTCAATCGTTCAATCGATGGGAGCGTCAGGGCACGTACCGCGCCAGGCTCGGGCAGCCGCGACCGGTCGACTTTCTGTGCCGGCGCCGCGGTACCTCGAGCCGGCGGCGCACCCACTGTGCCGTGACTGAATGCGTCGGGAAGAGTCCTCTGGAGCTCGAAATCCTGGGCGCTTTCGCCATTTGCGCCGGCCCCGAACGGTCCGGTAGCCGTCCAAGTCACGACACCACCGCCGTTGTCGAGTCTGGAATCGCAAGGCTGGCCCGGCCCTTCGGCACGACGCTGAGCGTCACTCGTGGCACGTTGCGCAGATACGTATTCACGGATTGTTGAAGCGACGCCGGCGTTGCAGCCTGGTAGCGGACAAGATCGCGTTCGAAGTACCCCGGGTCGCCCACGAACACGTTGTACGCATTGAGCTGATCCGACTTTCCTCCGAAGCCGCCGACGGTTTGAAGCCGGAAGACGAATTGGGCCTCGGCCTGAACGCGTCCGCGATCCATCTCATCCGGGCGCGGACCTTCCATACCAAGCCGCTCGACCTCCTCGAGAATGGTGCGCTCGATCTCGGAAAGGGCGTGGCCGGGGGCAGCAGTCACGGTGATCTGAAGGAAGCCGGCGATCTCGCGCGAGTTCTGTGCGGCCGACACGTCGGTCGCAATCTGCTCGTCGAAGACCAAACGGCGGTAGAGGCGCGACGTTTTGCCGTTCGCAAGCAGGTCGGACACGAGATCGAGCTCTGCGTCGACCGCGGCAAACATCGGTGGCGTCAGCCAGGCGATATGAAGCCTTGGCAGCTCGACACGATCTTCGAGAACCAGTCTCGTATCACCGCCGAGGCTCGCTTCGGCCACCACGGGCACGAGGGCGGGCCCCGGCTCCAGCTCGCCGAAATAGTCGCGAGCCATCGCCAGGGCCGCGTCAGCATCGATGTCGCCGCCGATGGCGAGCGAGGCATTCGCCGGATGGTAATAGCGGGCAAAGAACTCGTGCGCTTCGTCGAGCTGGGCGGCGTTCAGGTCCGCGATCTCGCCGATCGTGCTCCAGTGATACGGGTGGTCTGGCGGAAACAAAGCCGCGAGGATCGCCATCGACGCCAAGCCGTACAGGCCGATTCTCGTAGCTCTGGCGCCGTTCGTTCAAGACGACATCGCGCTGGTTGGAAAATCTGGCGTTCGTCAATGCGGGCAGCAAATAGCCCATGCGGTCTGATTCCATCCACAGCGCCAGCTCCAGCGCGTTGGACGGCAGGACCTCCCAGTAGTTGGTGCGATCGGCGTTGGTCGACCCGTTGAGCGCAGCGCCGGCGGCCTGAAGGGGATGGAAGTAGCCGCGGTCGTAGTGCTGCGACCCTTCGAACATCAGATGCTCGAAGAGGTGCGCAAACCCGGTGTGACCCGGCCGCTCATTTTTCGATCCGACGTGATACCAAAGATTGACCGCGACGATCGGACACGAGTGATCCTCGTGCAGGAGTACATCGAGGCCGTTGTCGAGCGTGTGTTTGGCGAACGGGATTTTCAATTGCGGAAGCTGCCGCAGGTCGGCATCGCGCTGCCGTAGTAGGGATTGGCGAGCGTCGAGCCTTCCTGCAACCATGGTTTCTTGACCATGGGACAGACGGCCACCCGGACGCCCTCGGGCGGCCGCAGTTGCAAGCCCGTCATATAGGTGTCGATCGCTTCACTGAGATTGCCGAACTTCTCTCGAGCATCCGCGAGATCTCCGGCAGAAGCCAACTGGAGAGCAGCCGTATCGATTTTCATCGCCGGCGCACCCAGCGCTGACGCCGCTGTCGCGATGTTGCCGGCGTGCATCCGCAGTTCGTCAGTGTTTCCGTCGAAGAGCGCCAATTGAACCTTCAAGTAGGGATCGATGACTGCCCGGCTCATTTCACCGCCCGGTGCCGACGTCTTGGCAGTCGTCGCGGGGGTGCACCCGGAGAGGAGAATCAACGAGAGCAGGACACCACAGACGGCAGCGTGCCGCACCCGATACAAAGAACCGCTGAGCCAGCTCATCTCACTACCGTCAAAGGAATCGTCGTCGACCGATTGTAACTCGCGAGCGAAATCTGTGCGGCCATCCGTTCGGCCGCAGCCAGGAACGCCCGAGACGCTGGCGACTCGGGCTCGCTGAATCATCAGTGGTACTCCGCTGTCGCTCCCTTCTCGAATCGGTTGATAGATGGGAATGCGACCGAGAAACGGGATGCCAAGCTCGACCGCCATTTGTTCGCCACCGCCGTGACCGAAAATGTCGGATTCGTGCTGGCAGTTCGGACACGCGAAGTAGCTCATGTTCTCCACGAGACCGAGCGGCGGGATGTTGAGCTTCTTGTACATCGCAATCGCGCGGCGGCTGTCGGCCAGCGAAACCTGTTGCGGAGTCGTGACGACTACCGAGCCGGCGACTGGAATTGTCTGGCTGAGACTGAGCGCGACGTCGCCCGTACCAGGCGGCAGGTCGACCACCATGTAGTCGAGGTCGCGCCACCGCACCTCTCGGAAAAACTGCTGAATGGCACCGTGCAGCATCGGACCGCGCCAGATGATCGGAGCGTCGTCCGAGGTGAGAAACCCCATCGAGATCACTTGAAGCCCGAACTTTTCGGCCGGCACGATCTTCTGACCGTCGGTCGTCAACTGCGTCTTCATGCCGAGCATGATCGGTACATTCGGACCGTAGATGTCGGCGTCGATGAGGCCCACCCGACCACCACATTTGGCCAGCGCGATGGCCAGGTTGACCGCAACCGTTGTCTTGCCGACGCCGCCTTTCCCCGCCCCGATTGCGATGACGTTCTTGACGCCCGGAATCGGCGAGCGCGCACCGTCGGCGCCCCCCGCCTCGCGAACCCGCGCACTCATCTCGATGTCGACGCCCGTGACACCCGGCACCTGCAAGACAGCCGCGCGCGCCTGATCGCGCAACTGATCTTTCACAGGACACGCCGGCGTCGTCAGCTCGATGGTGAACGACACGCGAGACTGATCGATCTTCAGGTTCTTGATGAACCCGAGCGTCACGATGTCCCGATGCAAATCGGGATCGTTGACGACTTTCAGCGCGTCGAGCACCGATGCTTCCTGTAGCTGCATGTCTGAAGAATAGCGGCTTTGAGCCGTGAATAACAAGGACGGGGCTCGATCAGTCAGCAATCTCGAACGTCTTCTTCCCTTCCTCGTTCAGCAATACCCACATCGCGTAAATTCCGAGTGCCGTCCCGTACGGCAACAACATCAAATCGACGGACCCGAGCATCAGCGCAACCAACCGCGCCCATGACTTCCGCCGGCGCAGCGGGACGCCTACCGCCACGTGTGCAACGCCCCAGATGATGGCGATGACGGCCAGCGTCGTGAACGCTGCAGCGGTCAGCCCGGCAGCAAGTTGGCCGCCGCGACTGCCCGACCTCATGAGCGAGACCGCGCCGATGCCGAGTGCTAGCGTCGAGAGACCGATGAGCACCGTCACAGCACCCCAGACGATGAACAGGATGCCGGCGAAGTCGACATGAGTGGACATGCGAGCGGATTCGGCTCTCATGTTTCAGATCACCACAGTTAGCGCAGGCCTGGAGGCCTGCTTCGTCGGAGCAGCCCTAAAGGCTAATGCCGTTCGGAAATTCGTGACTGACCGCACAGCGGTCCGTTGCGCGACGCGACCCGCGGCGGGAAGCATCGCGGGCCGTCGCGCCGGTTCCGTCAGCCGGAAAAACGGCGTTGCGCTCGCCGCCCTGTCGCTGGCGCGGCCGTCCTGCCGATTCGCGACATCGCTCCGATCAACGAGTCCCGCCTCGGGCAACGCCCCGGTCCGGGTGACCTCGCGGCAGACGGCCGCGCAGGCCTCGGCTTCACGCCGTTTTTCCCGCCGCGGGGGCGGGCTGACTCCAAACGGCGCGCGGCCCGCGACGCGTCCCGCCACGGCTCCGCGCCGTCGCCGGCGGCTGGGGGAACCGGAGACGCGGAGGGTCGTCGGCTGGCGCAAGGGCCGTGCAGTCGACCCGTCACGCGTCAGGAAAACCCGCGCGCAGTGAGTGAGTTCGCGGCGGTCTCTCGCGATGTCACCCGAGGGCCCCAAGTATCCCGGACGGGGCTCGTTGATCTGAGCGATGCCGCAAGTTGGTAAGACCGCCGCACAGCGCCAGCGTTCGAACGGAGCGCGGGTTTTCCGGGTCGACGTGACGGCCCGACGCGCCAGCTGACGACCCTCCGCCGTGTCGGCTCTCGGCGCCAAATGTGGCCAACGCTCAGCAGCACAAGCGTTCGGCTCATTGAATTTCCGAACGGCATTAGCCTAGCCTAAAGGGCTGCGCTACTTTCGTGGGATTTCCTTACCGGCTCACTTAGCTTCAGACTTGAGCCTTCAGACTTGAGCCTTCTAGGCGGCCGACGACCGAATAGCGACTCGAAGCTCGACACGCACGGGTGGTGCGTGGCGGGCGACGACGCGGAACCGGAACCGGGCGCCGTCCGCGACTCCGGCGGGCACCGACACGCGGACCGGATGGTGAAACAGCGACTCGCCCGTGCCACAGCAGGCGTCGCAGGGCTCCGTCCAGGTCTCGCCCCGGCCGCCGCAGTTCGCACAGGTACGGCGCATCGGGACATCGAGCGGGACGACCAGGCCCTGAAGGGCTTCGACGGTGGAAAGTCGCAGTTCCGCGGACAACACCTCGCCAGCCGCGCGTTCGCCGAGAAACGCGTCGCGCATGCGCTCGACGACGTGGTCGACCGATGGAAAGTCGATTGCCACTTCGTCGGCAAAGCAATCCTCGGACACGCTGGCCGTCTTGATGGCGTCCCATCTCAGGGGAAACGACCGATGGCGAAAAGGTTTGGGCCTCACAACGAACTCGCTACACGATAGGAGCCGGTTCTCCGCTTGTCAAGGTGCGCCGGCGAGGTGGTGCACGTCCCGCGTGCAACTTCGGTCCGATCTCGACCCGAAGCGGAGACTGGACCTACCCCGATTGCGACTACTGGGAGGAAGCCGGCGAGGAGAAAGCGTAAGGAACAGCGCCGCGTCAGCGCGCGCCGATCGTGAGCAGCACTTCTTTCCGCAGCGTGTCTTCGAATTCCTCGAAATTCAGGGCGGACTCGCACTCGTCGCAGAGGACTTCGAGGACAGCCGGCCGGCTTTCGTCAGATACTTCCACGCGGCCATCCTCGAGGTGCACGACGTGCATCTGGAGTGTTTTGACCTGAAAATTCCGGTCGTTGCCGCAGTGTGGACAAGTCAACGTCACATGGACTCCCTCACCCGGATTGGGTCGGCAAAGCGTTTACGAAACACCTGATTTTATGAAATGGTCCGGACCGACGCAACGAGAATTCCGGCCGCGAGCGCAGTTTGTCGCAAAATCAGGCCAAATCTGATAACTTTCTTCGCCGTCATGTCCCCAAGCCCCACCCCGCATGAAATTCGCAGCGCCGAGCGTGGCCCTCACTGGATTGCGTGGGTGACGAGACCCGGCAGCCAGCAGCCCGACCGTTCGGTCGTCGTGATCGGCGAGACCCAGGAAGAGGCAGAAGCGGGGGCCAGGGCCTGGGCGGCATCAATTTACAACTCACAATGAGGAATGGAGAACTGATACGGGCCGCAGCGCCAGCATCGGATACTGACGACCTTCCGTGGGGGCCCACGTCACGACCCGCTCTCTCGAGCCAGCGGCTTCGACAAATAGATTGATCAGCGCACGCGGCATCACTTCACCGAGACTGCCACGTCCGGGACGGCAGGCTCCGCCTTGAACCGTTGCCGACAGGTACAAGCGGTCACGGGCCCGCGTCAATGCGACGTACAGCAGTCGCTTCGTCTCTTCGCGATCCCGGGCCTGCGCCTCCGCGTCGGCTTCTGATTGAAAATCGGCGACCGCGACTGCGGGCTCGCCATCGGTCGCCGTGGCGACGCGAATCGGCCCGCGCGGCGCTCCGGTGCCACGCCCCATGTTCACGACGAACACGATCGGAAACTCCAGGCCTTTCGCGGCATGGACCGTCATCAGACTCACAGCATCGATCGCGTCGATCGCCGCGTTGGATTCGTCGCCGACAGCCAGGCGTTCGAGATGATCCGCAATCCGCGCGAGCGTGGCGTATCCGCGGTTCTGAATCCGGCGGACGAGGCCCCGGAACTTCTTCAGGTTTTCGCGTGCCTGAAGCCGCCGCGGTCCGCGAATTTCCAGGTAATAGGCGGTTTCGTCCAGCACTGCGTCCAGGAGCTCGGCCGGCGTCATTCGGTCCACCCATGTCAACCAACGGGCCACCGACGCACGCACCTTGGTCAGCACCTGCCGGTCTTCCGCAGAAAGTGGAGTCGTCTCGACGTTTGCTGCGACGATCGCACCAGCTATCCCGGGTGACAGCAGTCTGATCGCGTCGTCGGACAGCCGGACGATTCTCGAGCGCAGGAACGCCGCTGCACGGAGGCTCGACGTCGGTTCCGCGAGGTACCGCAGCAGCGAGACGACATCTTGAACCTCGTCGGCCTCGAAGAACCCGAGACCCTTGTAGACATAGGTCGTGACTGCCCGACGCGCCAGGGCGGCCTCGAACTCGCGATGGCTTTCGCGGGAGCGAAACAGAATGGCCACGTCCGAGGGTCGCGCCGGCCGGTCGACGCCGCTCGTCTTGTCCCGGATTGACGAGCCGCTCAACAGACGAAGAATCTCGTCGGCCACAGCCTCGGCCGCCTCATGCACCGTCTCGCCGACGACCAGCCCCAGGGGCGGATCGAGCTCGGAATTCACTTCTGTCGACAGCGCGAGATCGACGTCGGTCACCGGAAAGCGATCGAGGTCGGTGTACGTGAATCCGCGACCCGGCGCGGCGGCAAGGCCTGATTCGGGCGCTGGAGGCCCAAACACGTCGTTGACGAACGCGAGCAGCCGCGGCGCCGAACGAAAACTGACCGATATCGCTCGTCGGGTCTCTCCTTCGGCGCGCAGAGCCGCGATGAACTGCGCGGCCTCGTCGAGCAGGTTGGCTTCCGCATCACGGAACCCGTAAATCGATTGCTTGCGGTCGCCGACGATGAAGATGGACGGTGGAAGGGGGTCCGCCGCCATACCCAGGCCCTCTCCCCAACTGCGGACGAGGTTCGCAACCAGATCCCACTGCGCACGGCTCGTGTCCTGGAACTCGTCGACGAGCACGTGGTGATAGCGCGATTCCAGCCGATACCGACTCCGCGCGAACTCGTCCATCTGCTTCAGCAGGTCAACGGCGCGCTCGAGCACGCCCGAGAAGTCCAGCAAGGCGCGGGCGTCGAGGGCGGACCGATAGTGCGACAGCGTGACCGCGAACATCCGCCAGACACCTCGCGACAGGACGACGTTCAAATCACGCCGAAACGCGCGAACAATCTCGGCGACCGCCGGGGCGATTGCGGCCGCCGCGTCACGATGTCGCTTCCATGCGGCCTCGGATTCGCAGTCGGTGGCTCGGAAGGGAGTCCCCGAAAAGCGCTCGCCGCGGGGCTTCCCCTCTTGTGTCAGGAAATACCCGCGCAGCCGATCCACAAAGGCGCGGAACGCTGCCTGGCCGGCGCGCGTGCCGAGATCCTCTGCGGCGCGACGCTGCACCGATAGATGCGATGACGGCAAGGCGTGCCTGATGTTCTGGAGCTCGCACATTCGAGCGATATCGCTCGCCAGCATCGCGAACTGCGGGTGCCGGATCGGCCCCGACGCGAGAAACGATCCGAGACCGCCCGGCACATGGCCAAAAAGATCGCACAGACGGTCCCTTGCCGTGCCGCAAGCAACAGCCGCTGTGAGATCCCGCGGTCCAGCAGCCAGGAAGCGGCGGAGGAGGTCCGGCGCCACCAGACGCCTGGCGAGCAGCGCCGCCAACCCAACGCGCAAGCGTCGCTCGCCCAGCTGCGCAAAGACGAGCGCCACATCATCGTCCTCTCTCGCCAACGCCCGGCATGTCCGCAGCGATTGGTCGAGTGCTTCCTCGACGAGTCGAAGGACCTCGGTGTCGTCCGCGAGCTCGAACCCCGGGTCGACGTCGGCCTCGAGTGGAAACTCACGCAGCAGGCCGAGGCAGAACGCGTCGATGGTCGAGATGGCGATGTCGCCAAGACGACCGCGCAGGTCGCGCCAGCGTGCAGCGTCGAGCCGGGACGTGCGACTGGCCTCTTTCAGCCGCTCGACGATCCGTTGCCGCATTTCGGCGGCTGCCTTCCGGGTGAAAGTGATCGCGAGAATATTGTCTGGATCGACGCCGGCGCGGAGCAGGTTGACGTAGCGTTCCACGAGGACGCGCGTCTTTCCGGTTCCGGCCGATGCTTCGAGGACGACGTTATTGAAAGGGTCAACGGCATAGTCGCGCGCGGCGCGATCGCTCGGATCGCCACCTGCCGCCCGAGGCTCACCGGACAGTCGGCCCGCGATGCTCGGTCCCACACTGTCCGCACTCGTCGCCTCGGTCGGCCAGTGACGGTCGGCCTCGGGTTCGTCGAAGGGAAGCCTCGGCTCAGAGGTCACCGACGTAGTCCTTCCGGCAGACGGCGGCAAACGCGCACGTCTCGCACCAATACACGTCGTCGGGGCGCGGCGGGAATTCACCGCGGTTGATTCGATCGATCGCGTCGATCAGACGGTCCTGCGACTCGGCAAGAAGGCGGTCGCGGTCGCCAGGCGTGAACAACGGCACGACACGTTTTGGGCCCTTGAAGGCGAGATATGCAGCTTCACCGATTGTCCAGTTCTTGCCAAGGCGGCCGCCAAGGCGCTGTTGTGCACACAGGCTGTAGATCGGCAATTGCAGCGCCCGTGTCCGATTGGGTGGCCATCCCAGCTTGTAGTCGATGACGCGAAACGTGCCGTCGGCCAAGAGGTCTACACGATCGGCCTTGCCGTTCAGCGACACCTCGCGGGGGCCCGAGGATGTCTGGAAGACGAAATCGCCTCGAAGCGGGAACTCCAGCAGTCGGCCGACGACCTCGATCGGCCGTTCGGCCTCCATGCGGAGCACGGCCTCGCCAAGGCCGGCGGCCGCCGACGAACCCAGCAGCCGTGTGCGTTCCAGCGCGGCCTCGGTTTCAGGCAAGTCCCCTAGCCGTTCTTCGACCACCTCCTCGAACACCGTCCGTGCATGGTCGAGACTGTCGGGCGTGATCGCTCGGTGACCGTCGTCCTGCCACCGTTTGAAGAATGCCTCGAATACTTCATGGAGAAAGATGCCTTGACTTCGAGGATCCATCACCTCCTCGTCGTCTGGCTCCTCCGCCAGCCGTAAGACATGTTGCGCGAAGAACTTGAATGGACACGCCAGATACGTTTCGATGGCGCTGACCGACCACGGCCTTGCCTGGGGCCCGTTCGTCTGACCGTGAAACCTCGCATCGTCCGAGGCGGATCGAGCCAGGCGCAGTTCCGCCCATTCACGTTCCGCCTGGTCGAGACGATCGGTTTCGACTGGATCGATCGACAACGCCTCTTCGACGAGAATTCGTCCTCCTGGAACGCGTTCGACAGCAACCGTGGACAGCCTCGCTCGCTGCACTTCCTCGAGCAGTGGCGAGACATCGACGAGCGCTTCCTCGTCGAGCGTGACAGTAGACAGCGAGACCTGCTCGTGGGACGAGCCCATCAAGTCGAGAAACCGCGCCTCGGCCGCTGCCCATCGGTCCTTCTCAGAGGGCCAACCGAGCGCACCCAGCAAACTCGGGGGATAGAAGATGTTCCGACGCGGTCGATCGGGCCATTCGCCTTCGATCAGACCAACGAGTGTGATGTCGTCGAACTCGCCGTAGCGAGCCGCTTGATCGTCCACCAGATGGAGTCCGACTGACGGTGCATCGGGATCGGGCACAAACGTCTGCTCTTCAATCGCCCGCCGCAGCCGAGCGGTCAACGCTTCGGCGTCGGTTGCTTCATCGTCATATTCTCGACTGGCTGCCGCGAGCGCTTCGAGCGTTCGGACGATCGCCACCTGGGCGCGGCGTCGGCGCGAATCGAACGTTGTGGCGCGACGCACATCCTTGGCGTTCGCCGCCGGTTCCGGCGGCGCAACTGGGGATGCGGCGGGGTCTGGCGGTTGACCTGTACGCCGAGATAAACGAGAGCAGGCACGAAATCTGACGCGATGCTGGCGCCTGAATCCGCAACGGATTGAGTTGTTCGGCGGCTGTCACCGCAGCTTTGAGTGCGGGTATGGCGTCCGCCCTTTCGGGGTCCGCCTGCCAGGCAGCGTCGAATTGCCACAGTGTTTCGATCCCGCCGAGATATCGTGCCTGGCTCAACGCGCGATCGAGGGCCGAAATGCTCTCGCGACCGAGGGCTTGGCTATCGTCTCCGAACACGAAGTGCGGCGAACGAAGCAGCGCGACCAACGGCGCTCGAGCAAACGATGAGGCCGCGAAGTCCAATACGAGATCGATCGCGGCCGCAAACGGCTCGGCGGCCAGCGGCAAGGCGTCTGACGTTTGATAGGGGACGCCCGCTCCGCCGAACACTTCCCGCGCAAGGTACAGGTACGGGAGCGGACGCTTGTAGACGACGGCGACACGCTCCAGCGACTTCGGTTCGAGTCCAGCGTGTGCGAACTCGGCGCGACTCGCTTCGAGTCGACGCGCAATACCGATGAGCTCTTCTTCCCTGTCACGGCTCAAGAACCAAGGGCGATCAGGCGTCTCGGCTGGGACGGTGAGCGTCGGCATCGATTGGACGAATTTGGGCCGGTACTCAATTTCTTCAAGACCGGGAAGCCAATCGTGAACCCGCTGGTGAAAGCCCGAGGCCAAGATCGCATCAGTCACGATCAGATCGATCGTCTCGAGACCTGGCAGCCGGGCGATCAGATCGAAGTCGGCCGCAAACAGTCCATTCGGCTCGGCGATCCAATCGGCGACGGTCACGATGATGGAGCGGAGAGGCACTGGCGACGGTTCGACGAGCAGGCGTTCGCGCAGGACGTGCTCGTCACAGGCACCCGAGTCGGCCATCCGGCGCTCGTAAGCGCGAAATGCGGCCCCGAGCAACCGGGTCTGCTGAAGCATCCGTTGAGCCCCCCGATCGAGATCGATCTCGCGCTCGAGAGCCTCTCCGAGCAGTTCCTCGAAGCGTGCGACCGCCTGGCCTTGACGTCTCAGGAGATCGTAGAACCTGAGCATTTCGGCGACGAGCCCGGGACGGAGCTGGAACGCGGGCCCGAGTCCGAGTGTGGCTGCGGCCTCGCGCGCTGCCGCCTGTGCGATGGCATCCCGCTCGAATGGCAACAGTCGGCGTGGAGAGCGGCCCAGTCGTGCGTGCAGTTGATCGTAAAGGTCCTCCCGACCGACCAGATCAGGAAGCGTCGTCTGGTCGGCTGGCATCCGTCGTTTGAATGTCTGGCGCAGCTTCTCGGCGGCGGCAAGGTTCGGGACCACGACGGTGGAGGATGGAGAATGCGCCGACGCCACCGGGTCTGGTCGCGCGAGGTCGACTATCGCAGCGCGAAAGTCGTGCAAATTGCGCACGCGCACCAGGCGCGTGCGACGGGGACTGATCACTGCAGTTGAGGCAATCGGAGCGACGCTTGAATCTCGGCCTTGGCCCGCGCACTCAGCATCAACGCGCCGGCGGCCGCCGCCGACGCGTCCCACGCACGCGTGACATCGCCCGACAGCGTGGCCTCGTGGCGGATCTGCGCCGCTTGCTCGGCAAGTTGAGCCGCGCTCCCGAGCAGTGCATGGGCCGAGCGACACTCTTCGGGTGGGACCACCGTCCCCAGAAGGAGTACGACGGACTTCACTTGCTTTCGCACGAGGTTCAGCGCGGTCTGCGACGAGCCCGCGAGCTCGCGGATGTCTTTCAGATGGACCTCGAGGCTCTGCAAAATGCCGACGGGAGACGCGATGGCGGCGTTGTATTCCTGCAGGACCGGCGCCCGAAGCGCCCACCGATCGCGGACGAGACGAAGCTGCCGCGCGGCTGTGAGCTGCGTTCCGACGGCCGCCACGGCGTTGGCCACTTCGTCGGGGCGCTTCTGGCCGAGCGCGGCGTCGTTCGCCTGAATCATCTCGAGGACTTTCTGGACGCCCCGCACGTCTCCCGCTTGCGCGGCGCGCTCGGCCCGCGCAATCAATCGCTTGACCACGGCCTGGTAGGCGTGATCGATGCGGAGGTCTTCTTGGAGCGCCGCTTGCGTTTCCGCGCGCGTTTTGGCGGTCCACGCGGCCGGGAGCGACGCTTTGTCGCGGTTGAGCGACACGACGACGGCATTCAACAGCGCCTGGCGCTCGACACCCGAGTCGGTCAGGCGCGCTGCAGACAGCACCTGCTCGATGGCTTCCTTCGGCGACGGCGGCGGCAGCAGCGGCTCCGCGGACAAGGTCGCGCTGGACAGCGAGACGAAGCTGAGATTGAAGCGTTCGCCGCCAGCCGCCGCCTTGAGATCCGCAATGGCCTCGTCGAGCATCGACACCATCTGTTGCACGTCAGCTTGCCGGTAGTTGTAATGATTCAACGGCCATTCGGCCAGCGTCCGCCGCGCGTTTTCGACGAGCGCGAGGCGCTTGGCCGGCTCGGTCACCGTCGAGACTTCGTTCAGGGCTTTGGTCAAGATGCCGCTGAGCTCCGCGTAGTCGGCTTCCGCCTGCGTGGCAACGTAGCGGTCGGCGCGCGCCGACTCTGCGTATCGATTGGTGCGATCCCAGTCGACGCGCTCGTCGGGAATGTTTACCAATTGAAGCGGGGGGTTTGGCGTCGCTGCCGTCGGCATCGAGAACACGACGCGATCGCCGACGCGGGCGAACTCCCCATAACTGACGAGCGAGCTCCCGTCCCGCAGGAACACCCGGAACAAGGTCGCCTCGTCGGCAGCGAGCGACCCGCTCACGCCGGCCACAAGGCATAACGCCGCCAGCGCAAGGATCTTGATCCAGCTTTTCATCTAACTAACGTGGGGCTCCGCCCCACACCCCGCCTTCGCTCTCCGAGCTGCGGCGAGGCTCGCCGAAGCGAAACGAAGGCGGCCGGCTCGGTTGCTCGCGGGAGCCCACCGCCCCGCTCCCTCGCGGGCACGCTGTGCGCCGCCGTGATGCGGCAATGAGAACTGATTTTCGTTGGACACCGCCTGACGATCTGGCTACTGGAAGCGTAGTGTGCGGTGCCCACTGCGTCAAGCTTTCTGCACAGAAGGACCTCGAACTGGAGCCGTGCCGGCCTCGTGTGGAAAAGCTGTGCACGTTCGGTGAGAATCCTGTGGACGAAGCGACGAAGAATTTTTTCTCGGCGGAAGATCCCGAGCAGATTGTCGTGAGTGCGATTGTGCACGCGCCCTTCGTCGTTCGCTTCGCTTGATCGCGGTGGTCAACCGCATGAGAATGCTTCGCTCTCGCCCATCACAACACAGCATTTCGCTTTTCGACACTAGTGACCAACGTCGTTCACCGATTTGAAGAGTCCATCGCTGGACATCCGTATCTCATCGAGGCCGCGCTGGTGTCGCAGGACCGCTGGCGCGCCTACATCGTGCGAATCCCCGGAGTGCCTACGGCCCTGATGCCGTTTTACGGGCGGACGCCGGACGAGGCGGCGCGGCACTTGACCGATTGGCTGACCCGTGCGTACCAGCGTGCGTCCCGCGATGCTCCCCGATAGGCCGGCGAGACATTCCCTGTTCCAGGAATCGCAGCTTCGCTAGGATTGCGGGATGAGATCCCGCGTTCGTCACGCCGTGGCCACGCTCGGCGTCACTCTCGTTGTCTTCGGGAACAGCCCGCTCACGCCGGCTCAAACGTCGCAGCCGCCGGATTTCGAGCGAATGGCCCGTCAACAGGCCGCCACCGATCGCGCGTGGCGGGCCGCCAGCGACGGCTTCATGGCGATGGAGAAGATCGCCTACCGCAGTCGCGCGGGGCATCTGGCGGTGCCGGCGTTCGTGTTTCAGCCGCTGGAACCCAGCAAGCCGAGAAGCCGCCCGGCGCTCGTCTGGGTCCACGAGGACGTCCGCGGTCACCTGTACGAACACTACATCCCGTACGTCCGTCAGGCGGTCGCTCAGGGGTATGTCGTCATCGCGCCCGAATATCGCGGCAGTATCGGATACGGCAGGCCTTTCTACGACGCCATCGACTATGGCGGAGCCGAAGTGGACGACGTCGTTTCCGCGGTCGACGTGCTGAACGCAAGGTATCCGCTGGTCGATCCCGAACGGATCGGGATCATCGGCTGGAGCCACGGCGGGTTGATCACGCTGCTCTCGATCTTCCGGAACCCGGCCGTGTTCAAAGTCGCGGTTGCGATGGTGCCGGTGACGAACCTCTTTCAACGGCTCGCCTGGAAGGGCGTCGACCGTCAGCGGCAGTTGATCGATCCGCAGAACCGGTTTGGCGGGCCACCCGGAGAGAAGCCCGAGATCTACAAGGCGCGCTCGCCGCTGTTCAACGTCGAGAAGCTGGAGATTCCGCTGTACGTCGCCGTGGCCACGAACGACGACGATGTGAATATCGAGGAGAGCATGCCGCTGATCGATGCGTTGCGTGCGCGAAAGCCGTGGCTCGCCGAAACCACGGTCTACACGGACCCGCCCGGCGGTCATCTCTTCGATCGGCGGGTTACTCCGAGGAGTTGGCAGCCCGAGAATACGCCCGAGCAACTCGACTCGTGGAACCGCGTGTGGAGGTTTCTCGGCGCCGCATTGACCGTCGACGAAACGCGACGCTACAATTGACGGTTACCACCCGAGTGGGCCAGTAGCGCAGTTGGGAGCGCGCATGAATGGCATTCATGAGGTCACCGGTTCGATCCCGGTCTGGTCCACCAACCTCCGCTCATGATCGCAGGCGAAGGATGCCGCGCCGTAGCGTCGCAAAGCGACGCGGAGGCAGGCCTGATTCTGTCACCGAAACAAGCGGCCGTCGGCCGCTCGAACGGGAGCGATTCTCGCAAGCGTCTCCAGAGCGAACTTCGCCTTGGCCTTGCGCAAGGCCTTCCAGTCGCCGTCGGCGCGCTGGTGGCGGAGGTCGGTCAGGTAGGCGTGATTCGGCGTGAGCAGCCGGTGCTCCTCGGCCTTGGCTTTCGTCCACGATCGGGCGAACTCTTCGAACGTGGGCGCTTCTCCGCGCGTCCAGAACTCCATCGCGAGCACGCGCGCAACGGCGCCATCCCGGAACCGGCCGGCGGTCAGGTCGCGGAGCAATCGCATGACACCCTCGAACTCCTTCGCGTACCAACGATAGTAGAGGCGGTCGCGAGGTCCGAGCCGTGCTGGTGGATTCTCCTCGCGGACGATCGGCGCGGAGATGCGGGTGGGCTGACCGACCTGGCCTGTCGTGAGATAGTGGCGGACGCGGGCCAGCACGATCGGCTTTCGATCGGTGTCCTTCGTGGCCTTCACTTTCCCGTTCGAGTACTCGGCCACGATCCTGAAGGGAATCGCGCGCTCCGAACAGAAGCCACGAATCTCCTCGAGGTTCAGGTAGTTCAGCTCTTCAAGGAGCCGCGCCCGCTCGCTTTTCGTGAGCTGCGAGAGGAAGTTCGACATCCAAATCCTTTCACGTGTCCGACAGCGCGTCGCCGCGTGTCGACGCGATTGTCCCATAGACATTCTAAAGGAGCAGGCGTGGATCGTACCGATCTCATGCGCGGGACACTCGATCTCCTCATTCTTCCAGCCTCCTTCGATGCCGCTCCATGGACTCGGCATCTCCCGGCGGATCAGCTCCATCACGCAGGACGCGTTCGACGTCAAGCCTGGGTCGCTGTTTCCGGCACTCTATCGCCTCGAGGAGCGGCTATCGGCGCGGAATGGGCGAGTCAGACACCCGCCGCCGCGCGAAGTTCTACCGGTTGACCCGCTTGGGCCGTAAGCAACTGGAGATCGAGCTACGAACTGGCGCCGCATCGCGCTGGCGATTGGCTACGCCCTGGAGTCGACGTCATGAGGGTCCGCGGATCGTTCTGGCAATGGCTGCGGGCGCTGGCAGCCAATACCTTGCTCAGCAGCCGACGCGACAACGAGCTGCGTGCCGAATTGACTCCCATGTCAATCTGCTGACCGACGAGAAAATCGCCAGGGGGTTGGCACCCGACGCCGCGCGCCGCGCCGCGCTGCGCGAGTTCGGAAGCGTCGATGCTCTCGGCGTTTGCCGCCGTGGCGCTCGTCCTCGCACTCGTCGGCGTATACGGAGTCACCTCGTATGCCGTCACCCAGCGGGCGCGCGAGATTGCGGTGCGAATGGCGCTTGGCGCACAACGCCACGAAGTTGTGCGGCTTATTGCGCGGCAGAGCTTGGCGTACGCCGCGATCGGGATCATCATCGGCGGCGTGGGCGCCGCGTTGGCGACGACTGATGTCGGGGTTGCTGTTCGGCGTGACCGCAACCGACCCGCTCGCGTTCATCAGTGCTGCGGGCGCACTTGGTGTGACCGCGCTTGCGGCAAGCTACGTTCCCGCACTCCGTGCCGCGCGTGTCGCGCCCGCCACGACCTTGCGTGCGGAATAACCCCTCCTTTTCCCTCGGTTGTACGCCGCTTCGGCTCGCCGGGCCAGGTGAAGGTTGCCACGCGCTGTCCGCTCCAGCGACCTCAAATTTTGATCTCACCGGTCTTGCTCAGGCGCTCTACCTTTCCCGCCAGATCGCGGACGAGGTGCCGCTGCATCACGCTCCGGGTTTCGGGATTGGCGGCCAGGTACTTCTCTAGCGTAGCCACCTCCCAGCGCAGGGCCCGGACCGGCTCAGTCGTCACGGCATCCACCTCAGACGTGACGCCGCTGAGAATGAGGCTCGAGCCAACGAATTCCCCCGAATGCAATTCGCCAAGGATCTGTCCGTTCCTCGCCACCTGCACCGTTCCGCGGAGGATGAGCAGGACCGCATCGGGAAGCGTCCCGCGGACGATGAGTCTCTCCCCGCTGCAGCCGTCGTCCAGGATCCGAGGTTCAGAACCTGCAGGACCTTTCGGTGGGGCAAATCGCTGAACACGAGCCGACGGACTTCCTCCTCCTCCGGCGAGAGTTGCACCGGACGGCGCTCGATAAAGAGGCGCCACGACTGGAGCAGGTTGATTCCGGCAAAGACCACGGTCCAGACGAGCGGCGCCCGCAGCGTCGTGGGTTGCAGCAGGAAATACGGGATGAGATCACCGACGCCCCCACGGCGAACAGGCGCAGCCACAGGATGTCGCACGCTATAGGCCACGAGCAGCAGGACGTTTGCGGCGTGGATGAAGTGTCCGGGTTGAAGGCGGTCATAGTGCCCTCATCGTGCCACACACGCCCCACAGCGCGAGACTGGCGCGGACCGCAACGAGGCGCCAAGAATTGCAGGATGCCCGTCACCTCGAAGAAAACATCGCTCGGCATCTACGGCGGCGGGAAGAGTCGGTTCATCGTGTCAGGTCCGGCCCCACCGAAGAACAGCACCAGCTTGACCGCATGGTTGTATCCGCCTTCAAGCAACCAATCAGCCCCACTGCCAAGACGAGCGTCACTCCAAGCAGGAGCACCGTCGCCAGTTGTCTCAGGACCGGCGTCCGCCAACGGGTCGCGCCCCACATGAAGAGCAGCGTCGCGGCGATGCCCCCGAGACCGAGGAATGCGGCATGAAGCCGCCAGGGCGTGTCATACGCGATGGCGCCGTAGACGTGATGGATGATGGTCAGCGCATAGACGAGCGACGCGCTGAGACTCACCTTTCGAACGAGTCGCGGGATCACTCTGGCTCCTTGTCCGGCTCGCGACCGTAGACAACGAGGCATCCGGTACCGGCTCCGCGCGTGCCGCAACGCGGCGCAGCACCAGGCACTCTGGTGGCGCAAGGCCCCGCTCGCTCTGGCTGATGAACTGCATCAGCCCGTCGCGGACGCCTAACAGGCGCACGATCTCAGACTCGATCTGCAGCACCTTGCTCTTCGCCCTGTCGCGCACAGTCTCTGCGACGTGCGTGCCGTGTTCGGCCAATGCCAGCAGTTCTCGAATCTCCTCGAGTGCATACCCGTGCGCTTGCACCTGCTTGATGAACTGCACCTGATGGACGATGTCCGCCTGGTAGTCCCGATAGCCTCCGTACGATCGAGGCGGCGCTGGAAGCAGTCTTCGTCGCTCGTAGAAGCGGATGGTCTGCACGTGGACGCCGGCGGCTTTGGCTAGTTCACCGATTCGCATCGTTTCCTCATGCGAGCCGTCCTGATCATGCGGCCGTACGACGGTACAGGGTGAAGCGGCCACGGTCAGCCCCGCGAGTCAGACGCTCCGTCCACAGTTGGAAACCGCTTCTGATGATGCAATGGCTGTCGGGAGCCGTCCAATACAAGGTGAATCTTCAGTTGATCATGCCGGCATCCTTCGTCTGCTTCAACGTCTGCCCGCGCAACGCCACAGCGATTGGGCCCAGCGCGCAGT
>CAWACZ010000006.1:0-516106 GCA_963780685.1 uncultured Acidobacteriota bacterium
CCGACGGCGGCCGCGTGTCGAACGAGCAGATTCGAATCTTTCGTTAGCGGCCGCCGCGGGTCAGCCGCAATGCGTTAGCCGGACACAAATCGGCCGAGAACCGAATGGAAGAGGGCTCTCCAGTTATCACCGGTGCGACGGGTCAGGTCGGACGAGCGACAATTGACGCGCTTGTCCGCCGAGGCATCAGACCCACAGCCCTCATCCGCGGAACCGCGCAACTCGAGGGCTGTGTCACAATCTCGGACTGGCTAGTCTCTGATCGAGCCGTCGCGGCAATCGAGCGTGCACCGACGGTCGTGCATCTCGCCGGTACTCTGAATCCCGCTGACCGTGATTACGAGCGGGCGAATATCCTTCCGACCCAGAGGGTCGCCAGCGCGGTGAGGCCGGCTCGGACCCGCAGCCTTGTCTTCTTGAGCTATGTCGGCGCCTCAGAGCAGTCAGCGAATCGCTATCTGGCCACAAAGGCGCGCGCCGAACGTCTGCTTCGGGAGACCGGCGTGCCCGTGACAGTGTTCCGGTGCACTCATATCATCGGCGCTCCAAGTAGCCCAGGCCCGACGGCGGCCAGCCTTCTCGCCACTAGCAAGAACTCCGTCACCGTGCTGGGAAACGGGAAACAGCGCGTGGCTCCCCTCTACCTTGGCGACGTTGTAACGGCGATAGAAACCGCTATCAGTTCGGGGCCGTTCGGCACGTTCGACCTGCAGGGGCCCGAAGAGATGAGCCTTGACGACCTCGTTCGTCGGCTGAATGCGCCGGCTAAGGTGTCCATCGCCCACGTGCCCGCTGTGGTGGCCCGTTTGTTCCGGTTCGTAGGCCCGAGACTACCGGGGCCACTGATAGATGTCATGCTGAATGACTCCCGCAGTGAGCACCCGACGGCACACTCGGTGTTCGGGTTTTCGCTAACGTCTTTGGATCGTGTGTGGTCGCGAGCCGGCTAACGTTGGCAACGTCAACGGACGATCTGTCGTGATCTCCAGGGATACTCGCTATTCCGAGACGCTCATTCAGAACGCGCAGGTGATCTATAACGTTGGCGATCTGAATGAGGCCAAGTCGTGGTACTCAAGGGCGTTTCAGCAGAAGCCCTACTTCGATGAGTCGTTCTATGTCGGCTTCAACATCGGTGGCTATGAACTCGGCCTCGACCCGAATGAGGCGGTGAGCAAACCAGGACGGGGTGGCAGTGTAGCTTACTGGCGCGTTGGGGAAATTAGTCCGGCAGTCGAACACTTCGTCACCAGCGGTGCGACTCTCGTTTCGCCAGTTCAGGACGTGGGCGGAGACATCAAGGTCGCGACCGTCGCTGACCCGTTCGGTAACCTAATCGGGCTCATCGAGAATCCGCATTTCATCCTGCCCAAGACATAGAGCGTACGGGTACAGACCGGGTACATAGGTAACACAACAAACCGGGAACATGGGTGACATTCACTACGCTGGGGCCCAACGGAGGTTGGTCGATGCCCTGGCTGGAGACGGCACCTATGGAACAACGCGAGCGATTCGTGCGGGACTGGCAGTTGGGTCTGGACACGATGACAGAGCTCGGCGCGCGGTACGCCATCAGCCGCAAGACCGGCTACAAGTGGCTCGAGCGGTTTGACGAAGGCGGGCGCCAGGCGCTGGGCGACCGGAGTCGGGCGCCTCATCACTGTCCTCACCGGATCTCGGACGAGATGGCCCGGCTGATCTGCGACGCGCGCCGACAGCATCCCAGTTGGGGACCGGAAAAACTCCTGCAGTGGCTGGCGCCGCGGCATCCCGCCCTCGACTTGCCGGCGATCAGCACCGCGGGGGATCTCTTGGCTCGCAAGGGCCTGGTGAAAAAACGGCGCCGCCGACGCACGTTCACACATCCGGGCGTCGTGCCGGCGACGACGACGCACCCGAACGATCTGTGGACGGCGGATTTCAAAGGCCAGTTTCGGACCGGCGATGGGATCTCCTGCTATCCGTTGACCGTCGCCGATCAGCACACGCGGTACCTGCTCGGGTGTCAGGGCCTGTTGTCGACGAACGGCGCTGGCGTCCGCCCGATCTTCGATCGGCTGTTCCGCACGTACGGGCTGCCGCGGGCGATTCGCACCGACAACGGCGTGCCCTTCGCGACCGTGGCGATTCACGGTCTGTCGGCGCTCAATGTGTGGTGGCTGCGGCTCGGCATTCAACACCAGCGGATCCTGCCCGCGCATCCGGAACAAAATGGCGCGCACGAGCGCATGCACAAGACGCTCAAGGCCGAGGCGATTCGACCCGCGCGCAGTCGGCTCGCGATGCAGCAACGGGCGTTCAACCGCTTTCGCGACGAGTACAACCACGAGCGGCCTCACCAGTCGTTGCGCGGTCGAACGCCAGGGTCGCTCTACCGGTCGTCCGCCCGCACCTATACGGGCGAACTGCCGCCGTTCGAGTACCCGGGCCATTTCCTGGTGAAACACGTGACCAACGCCGGCACCTTCCGTTTCAAGAAGCGCGTCCTCTTCATTGCCAACGGGCTCATCCATCACCGCGTGGGTCTTGAGGAGATCCACGACGGCATCTGGTCCATCTATTTCTGTCGCGTCCTCATCGGGCGACTCGATGAACGCGACTATGTGATTCGGGAATAGAATTCGCGGACGCTCTCTGAGAGCTGAAGACCCGCACAGAACGCGGCTCTTCAGCTCCCAGAGAGCGTGTCATCGGCAACCAGAGTGTTACCCATGTTGCCGGTTTACTTTGTTACCGATGTTCCCGGCCGCTCAACGCCGCGGTCTAACAGGCGCTGCAGCCGACGGGTGCGTGTATTATGAGCACCCGCGGGTGAGCACCAGACGTTAGACTGCTTCGAAGTTATCCGTTTCATCTCGCTCGGAGACCACCATGCTACTGTCCAAGTCCGAACTCATTGCTGCTCTGCAGAACGAAGTTCACATCCTGCTTCACCTGGCGAGCAAGATCGACCGGACGCAGCTCGACTACCGACCCACGCCCAAACAACGGAGCACCATAGAGCTGCTCCGGTACCTGAGCCTGATGGGGCCGATGCTGGTCGAGGTGGCCAAGAGCGGGATGCTCGATGACGCGACAGCGAAAGCCGCCATCGAGGTTTCCAATGCCCGGGATTTCGATCAAACCCTCGCCGAAATCGCCAAGCACAAGGACGCGTACGCGTCGCTCCTGGCGGGCGTCTCCGACGCGGACTTGCGCGGCGAAATCGACATGTTCGGAAACAAGACGACACGCGGAGCATTCATCGTCAACCTCGTGCTCTGTGGGTGCGCCGCGTACCGGACGCAACTATTCCTGTACCTCAAAGCATGCGGACGGGATGAGCTGGGGACGACGAACCTGTGGATCGGCGTCGACGCTCCGGCGGCGGTCTAACACGGCATGCAGCCGACGCGCTACCACGATCGAGGGCGCCGCGGCTGATGCCTGCCGTTAGGCCGGTCAATTCGGAGCAACGAGGAAATTGATTGCGAGGATCTCACGATGAGGCGATCAGGCCGACATCCGTACCGAATTCTGTGGATGGCACTCGTTCTGATGGCAAGTGTCGTCGTCCTGGGGGGCCAGGCCCAGCGCCTTGACCTTCTCATTAGAAACGCACGCGTCATTGACGGAACGGGCAGTCCCTGGTTCCGGGCAGACATTGGTATCCGCGGTGATGTGATCGTCGCCATGGCGCGAAGAATCGACCTACCGGCTACCCGCACCATCGATGCTGCCAACCAAGTTGTCGCACCTGGCTTCGTTGACCTTCACGTCCATGCGTTTGGAGGCGCGGTCCCGCCGCCGCCCGTCCTTCCAATCGTAGACATTCCGACTGCTGATAACTACGTGCGCCAGGGTGTGACGACGCTCATCACCGGTCCTGACGGCTTCTCCCCCGTGCCGCTCCGACCTGCGCTCGAGCTGGCTGAAAAGACAGGCATTACCCCCAACCTCGGCGCCTTTATCGCGCATGGCTCCGTTCGCGCCGCAGTCTTCGGTAGCGTCAACCGGGCCCCTACCGCAAGCGAACTGGAGCGCATGCGCACGCTGACGCGCGATGGCATGCGCGATGGCGCCTTCGGACTGAGCACGGGACTATTCTACGTACCCGCCACGTTCAGCAAGACAGACGAGGTTGTTGAGCTCGCCAAGGTGGCAGGCGCGATGGGCGGAATCCACATTTCCCACATGCGCAACGAGGAACTGGGCGTAGAGGCCGGTGTTCGGGAGACGATCGCGATCGGGGAGCTGGGTGGGCTGCCGACGCAAATCACCCATCACAAAGTGATCGGAAAGGCATTGTGGGGCAAGACCGTTGACACCCTTCGACTTGTCGACGAGGCGCGGCAGCGTGGCGTGGACGTGACGCTCGATGTGTATCCATACCCGGCATCAGCTACAAACATCTCGGCAGCGCTCATGCCAGCGTGGGCGCAGGAAGGCACACGTGATGACGTCCTAAGACGCCTGCGTGATCCAGTGATGCGCGGCCAGATTGCGCGGGAAGCCGTCCGGATCATTGTTGAGGGGCGCGGTGGCGGCGATGCTCACAACGTGATGGTCTCTCGGTGCGATTGGAACCCGGCTTTGGCGGGTCAACGACTCGACGATGTCGCATCGGGACGAGGCAAATCCCGTTCGGTCGAGGACGCGGCGGACACGGCGCTCTGGCTGGTCGAGAATGGTGACTGCCTCGGGATCTACTTCGCCATCGGGGAAGAGGATATCCAGCGCGTTCTGAAACACCCGGCATCGATGATCGCATCTGATGGTGACGTGGTGCTATTTGGGCGCGCCAGCCCACATCCCCGTAGCTACGGCACCTTCGCGCGCGTACTTGGTCGATATGTACGTGACCTCAAGGTGCTCACGCTCGAAGACGCCATCCGCAAAATGTCTTCGTATCCGGCTCAGCGCATCGGGCTCACCGACCGCGGCATCTTGCGAGATGGGATGAAAGCGGATCTTGTGATATTCGACCCCGCGATGGTTCGCGATATGGCGACATTTGAGCACCCTCACCAGTACGCGCAGGGCATTTCAGTCGTGGTGGTGAACGGTCAGGTGGCGTTCGAAAACGGAGCAATGACCGCCGCTCGTCCGGGACGGATACTCTACGGACCTGCCCGCACGCCATAGTTCATTCGTCAAGCGGCCACGGGCAAACTGTGTAATGAGCGGCCGGGAACATCGTAACAACAACTACCTGCGCGCGGGTCGAATCGCCTCGGCCTTGAGCGTCTTGTGCATGCGCTCGTGCGCGCCATTTTGTTCCGGATGCGCGGGCAGGATCCGCTGGTGTTGAATGCCGAGCCGCAGCCACCACACATTGAGCGCCGACAGACCGTGAATCGCCACGGTCGCGAAGGGCACGCCGTTGTCGGTGCGAATCGCCCGCGGCAGCCCGTACGTGCGGAACAGCCGATCGAAGATCGGGCGGACGCCAGCGCCGTTCGTCGACAACAGGCCCTGACACCCGAGCAGGTACCGCGTGTGCTGATCGGCGACGGTCAACGGATAGCAGGAGATCCCATCGCCGGTCCGAAACTGGCCTTTGAAATCCGCCGTCCACAGATCGTTCGGGTGCGTCGTCGTCGCCGGCACGACGCCCGGATGTGTGAACGTGCGTCGGCGGCGCCGTTTTTTCACCAGGCCCTTGCGAGCCAAGAGATCCCCCGCGGTGCTGATCGCCGGCAAGTCGAGGGCGGGATGGTAACCGGCCTAACATGGCATGCAGCCGACGGCGCCGTGATGTTGGAGCGCCGCGGCTGATGCCTGCCGTTAGGTTGCACGATGAGCGAAGAGGATGTGCCGAGTCCCATCGATCTGCGTAATCCCGAGGACGCGAGGGAGTGGGAGCGCACAGCCCCTGCACGTCCTGGACGAGCAGAGATCTTTGAGGCGTTTGGTCGGGAACTCGGGGCACTTGGCAAGCGGCCCTTGGCCGTTCTCGAACTCGGCTCGGGCCCCGGATTCTTGGCGGCCTACCTGCTCAACGCCATGCCGGCCCTGACGCTCACCCTACTGGACTTCTCTACCGCGATGCACGATTTGGCCAGGGCTCGGCTTGGGTCGCATGCCGATCGGGTAACCTACGTGGAGCGAAGCTTCAAGCAACCGGGTTGGCGTGATGGCCTGGGGCCATTCGACGCCGTCGTGACTAACCAAGCGGTCCACGAGCTGCGCCACAAGCGCCACGCTGCGGCGCTCCATGCGGCGGTCAAGACCGGTACTGAAGCCGGGCGCGCCGTATCTTGTTTGCGACCACTGCTTCAGCCCGGGCTTCGGGAACGAGCGGCTCAACATGACGCTGACTGAACACCGTGACGCGCTGCTCAATGCAGGGTTCTCAGAGGCGGCGCTGGTCACAACGGCCGGCACCTTGATCATGTACCGTGCAACCTAACAGGCGATGGAGCCGACGCCCTTGTCCCGCTCGCGCGGGCCGGCGGGTGCCCGCGTGGCGGCGCCATCATGACGCCACGCGGCGCGGCTCATCGCCAATCCGTTAGACCGATGCCCCCGACCGCTCGCAGCACAAAAGAGGAGTGGAGGGTAATCATGCCAAGACACGGCGGTTCCACGATTTCCGCGCTGGTCCTGGCGATTGGAATCGGGCAGTTCGTGGCAGTCGAGGCTCGACAAGTCGATGCACAACAGTCACGAACGTTCCGTGAGTTCGCCGGCAACTATCGGTTGCCGAGCGGAGATATGCTCGGCATCAATCTCTTCCGCGGGGACGACGGCAAGCCGACGTTGCTCTATGCCGACTACGCATCCGCCATCGTCAGGCGTCTCTCAGAGGCCGGCGATGACTTATTCACGATGGGCCCCGCTTTTGGTGTGGCGAGTCCAGTCGAGCTCACCGTTCGGTTCATCAGGGACGATCAGCGCGCGGTGACAGCAATCACGGTGCAACGGTCAGGGCAGCGCGAGCTCCGCGCCTCCAGGCTTGCGTTCTCATCGCGTGAGGTGACTTTCAACGGAAGCGAAGGCGCGACACTTGCGGGAACATTGTTCACGCCGCCCACGCCCGGCCCACATCCGGCAATTGTTCTGTTGCACGGTTCAGGGCGACTGACGAGGGACTCATTTGGGCCCTATCCGCAGTTCTTCACATCGTTGGGGCTGGCGGTGTTGATTTACGACAAGCGGGCTTCGGGGGAGTCCACGGGGGCCTACCTCCCGCGGACGACGTACTACCCGGAGGTGTTTCTCGAAGATGCGATCGCGGCGGTGCAGTTTCTCCAACAGCAGGACCGAGTCGACGCCAAACGAATCGGTCTGTGGGGGACGAGCGAAGGAGGAATGCTGACAACTCAGGTTGCAGCTCGGAAGAGAGACGTCGCCTACATCATCAATTCTTCCGGTTTCGTGATGCCTCTATGGGAGCAGGTGCTGTACAACATCGAAGCTCAACTCCGTGCGGATGGATTCTCGCCTGACGACGTCGCCGATGCGGTGAGCTTTCAGCGTCTGGCGATCCAGGTGATGCGAACCGGCGAAGCCTGGAACGAGTACATGGAGGCTCAAGACGTCGCTCGAAAGAAGCAGTGGTGGAGCGCTTACTTCGGGTCGAGCGCTGGATATTCATCTCTGGAGACCATTCGATGGCAATGGGATCATGTGTATAGCTTCGATCCTCTGCCGGCCCTGAGGTCCGTGACCTGTCCCGTCCTTGGCGTGTTTGGTGCCCTTGACACATCCACGCCCGCGCGGACTGTCGCTGCGAACATGGAGCGAGTCCTCCGAGAGGGTGGAAATGGAGACGTCACGATGAGGGTGTTTGAAAGCGCCAACCATCCGCTGATGGAAGCGCACACTGGCGGCAACGGTGAGATTCCGGGCCTCAAGGGTATGGCACCTGGGGTCTTCGATACACTCCGGTCCTGGCTGTCAGCGAGGGTTGGGCCGGTCCGGCCTTGAGGAGCCCAATCAACTACGGTCTAACCACGGCTTGTTGCAGCCGTCGGCGCTCGGTGCGATCGTGAAGCGCCGCGGCTGAAGCCGATCGTTAGCCAGCCGTGTCCCCGGTCGATATCTTGATCGGTCAGCCGCGTTAGGCAGTTCTAATCACGCTGTCGCCGCGGACACCCGATAAGGAGGAGCGTTCATATGCGAGCAGTCTATGTCTCCGTGCTCGTAGCGGGCCTCGCGTATCCCCTGGCGGCATCGGCCCAAAACCCAGCACCGTTCGGCGCGCCCGAAAGAGCTGCAGTTGAACAGTTGTTCGACAGGTATAGCGTCGCGTTTTCCAACGAGGACTACGCCATGCTTCGAGAATACCTCCAGGCTCCGTTCGTCAGGTTTGGTCCGTCAAACACCCGCGCCGAGACAGGTCCCGCCGACTGGGTCGTCTCGCGAACACTGGACGACGCGATCGATTTCTATCGCGCGGCTCAGGAAGCATTGAAAGCACAAGGCGTTGCGCGGTTCGAATGGGGGGAGACACGAATTAGTGCGCTGTCGGTTGACCGGGCGCTCGTCAACAAGACGTATCGGCGGTATCGCAAAGACGGGACTCTTGTGATGGAAGCAGCGTCTGTCTACGTCGTGAGCAAGTCTTCAGGCTCGTGGAAAATATGCGGCATCTTGAATCAAGACCCGCGCGAGTTCGGGAAGGTTTATTGAGTCCGACTGCCAAAACGCGGGCTAACATCATGCCGCTGCAGCCGACGAGCGGCGTGACCGTCTGGACGATTCCGATAGGATAGTGGCGCCGCTCGCGGCTGAGCGGCAATGCGTTAGACCGCTGATCGACAAAGACGGCACTCAGTGTGGAGCGCCAGGAGGAGAAGATGCGAGGTATTGTCGCTGCTCTTGTGCTCATCGTTCTGGTGGCCGCAAGCCACGCCACCGCTCAGGCCCGCATCGAGAAGAACGTCGTCTATGGCATGTATTCGGGCCTGGCGCTGCTCATGGACGTTCATCACCCAGAGAAGCCCAATGGATACGGCATCGTCTTCGTGTCGGGCAGCGGCTGGCAGGCCCCGCTGAACTACGGTGCGAGTGGCCTGAAGGAGCAGCAGATCTCCTTGTGGGGCCCTCCGTTACTTCGCGCGGGGTACACGGTGTTTGCCATCAACCACCGGGCCGCGCCGCGCTTCCACTATCCAGCCGCGGTGGATGATGTCCAGCGTGCGGTCCGGTTTGTCCGACATCATGCGCGGCAATTCGGCGTTGATCCCACCAGGTTGGGAGGTGTCGGCGGATCGTCGGGCGCCCACCTCATTGGCCTCGTCGCCATGCTTGGGTCGGTCGGAGTCGCCGACGATCCGGATCCGGTCAATCGGGAACCGGCAACGTTACAGACTGTCGTACTGCGCGCTGCCCCCACTGATCTACTGAGCAGAGCCTCGCTTGCCGTCGTTTCATTCATGGAGCGATTGCCAGACCGAACTCCTGAAGACGAGAAGGTCTATAAGGCCGCATCGCCGATTGCGCACGTGTCGCAATCATCCCCACCGGTGTTGCTACTGCATGGCGACTCAGACGATATAGTGCCGTACCAACAATCCGTAGCGATGGAGAAGGCCCTTCAGGGCAAGAACGTTGCTGTCAAGTTGGTGCGCGTCGTTGGCGGCGAGCATGGACCCAACTTCGGCACGGCAGGGAAGCCTCATCCCCAGCTGCCCGAGATTTTCGGGGAGACGGTGAGCTGGTTGGACAGGCATCTGAAGGCGGTGCCGGCGAGCAAGTAAGTTCACGGAGTCCGCTCGAGCGTGATGGGCACGCGGTCTAACATGCGTTGCACCAGCGGCTGAGCGATCCTGAGCCGCCGCTGGTGAACGCTGACCGTTAGGCGCATCCGGCAGCCTGAAGGACTGACATGGTTGCAACAGCCCATGACCCACTTTGGACCTGCCCGCGCTGCCAGCGCCGCTTCGCCAACCGCAATCAATCGCATGCCTGCGGGCGCTACGACCTCGCTCACCACTTCCGGGGAAAGGATCCTGCCCTCCGGGTGCTCTATGAAGCCGTCCGGCGCGCCGTTGCTGCCTGCGGGCCTGTGACCATCATTCCCGAAAAGACACGCATCGCCTTTCAGGTGCGCATGTCCTTTGCTCAGGTCACCCCTCGGAAGCGCTGGCTCGACGGTCACGTTGTGCTCGCCCGGCGGCTGCCGCACCCACGCTTTCGCCAAATCGACACGATCTCGCCGCGCAACCATGTACATCATTTCCGACTCGTTTCGCCGGCTGAGGTCAATGCGGACTTTCGCGCATGGCTACGCGAGGCCTATGCGGTTGGCGACCAGGCGCATCTGAGGCGAGAGCCGGGGCGCCTAACCAGCGCTTGAAGCTGCCGCGGCGCGTAGACTATGAAAGGCATCTTTCTCCAGCGCCGCGCAGCTTAAGCGCGATTCGTTAGGCTGACGAGGAATGCCCCATTGTTTCATGGAAACAATCGAGATGCGACCCCAGCACATGGCACAGCTCGGAGTCCACTGGTAGAGGAAGGAGAGGACGTCATGGCAACAATTGCGCACGACGGAATCACACTGGCCTACGACGATCGTGGTGCGGGAGAGCCGGCCTTCGTGTTCGTCCATGGTTGGACCTGCGATCGATCCTTCTTCGCGCCACAGGCTGAACACTTTGCCAAGCGGCATCGGGTCGTGTCCCTCGACCTCCGGGGGCACGGCGAGAGCGACAAGCCCCGGGAACCGTATCCTATTTCGGCCTATGCGGACGACATCTCGTATCTGATCGACCGGCTTGGCCTCGGTAAGGCGGTGGCAGTCGGTCACAGCATGGGTGGTAACACCGTGTTGCAGCTGGCCGCATCCCATCCCGATCGTGTCGCGGCCATCGTCATGGTCGACCCCGCACCGTTCGTGTATTCGCCCGAGCTTCGCGGGGGCATCGAGGCGACGGTGGCGGCCATCGAAGCGGGCAATCAGGAACCACGACGGCAGTTCATCACGAACTATCTGTTCCTACCGACGTCCGATCCAATGCTTGTCGAGCGTGTCTGCCATGTGATGATGGGGGCGCAGAGCCACGTCGCTGCCAGCGCGCTCCGGGGATGCATCGCCTTTGATGGGCCGGCAGTCGCCGCCCGGTGTAAAGTGCCGGCGCTCCATCTCGCGTCCGCATCGCCGTGGAATCCACCGCATCTCATGTCGCAGTGGCTGCCGAACGTCGTCCACGGCTGGACGGTAGGCGCCGGTCACTTCAACCAGCTTGAGGTTCCAGACCAGGTGAATGCGATGATTGAAAATTTCGTGCAACACTACGTCTTCGCTCTGGCGACGGCCGGTCGCGCCTAGGCAACGGTGCCATTGGAGAACAAGCCACGGTTGAGTGTTGGCCGCACAATGACTTGCAGTGGCCACCGAGAAGTCTGGTTTCGTTCTGCCGCAGCCCAACACGCGCTGGAGCCGTCGGCGCAATGACAAGTGGCGCGCCGCGGCTCAGCGCCGTCCGTTAGGCCACGTTGGATTTCTGAGCCGACGATGAAGATTCTCGCGTTCGGAGCGACGGGATTCATTGGCCCCCATATCGTTCGGCAGTTGGTGGATCGAGGCTGCGAGGTTGTGGTCTTTCATCGCGGGGAAACACACGCCGAGCTGCCGAGCTCAACTCGGTACATCGTTGGGAATCGAAATCGCCTGTCAGAGTTCAAGACCTCCTTCGAGCGGCTCGCCCCCGACGTCGTCCTGGACGTGATCTCATACACAGAGAAGCACGCGGCAGACATTGTGGCGGCGTTCACCGGCATCGCCCATCGGCTTGTCGTGCTAAGCAGTGGGGATGTGTATCGGAACTATGGGGGCTTGTGGGGCAGGGAACATCATGAGCCCGATCCCATTCCGCTCGCGGAAGACGCTCCGCTTCGAGAGCGCTGGTATCCCCATCGGTCGCAGCCGAGTCTGTCGTTCGCAGACAAAAACGATTACGAGAAGATTCTCGTAGAGCGTGTCGCCCTGAGCGAGCCGCAGCTGCCTGGAACCGTTCTCCGTCTGCCCTGCGTGTTCGGCCCCGGCGACCGGCATCATCGCCTCAGGCCCTATCTCAAGCGGATGGAAGATGGACGCCCCGCCATTCTGTTGGACGAGCGGCAAGCCGACTGGCGGTGGACGCGCGGCTATGTCGAGAATGTTGCCGCCGCCATTGTCCTTGCGCTTCTCGATGAGCGCGCGAGCGGCCACGTTTACAACGTCGGGGAACGTGAAGCTCGAACTGAGGCGGCTTGGCTTTGGTACGCTCAGGCACGCAAGAGGTTGGACTGGGTCCGTTGTGCCTCTGTCACCAGAACGCTTGCCCGCTCATCTGAGAACCTCGTTCGATTGGCGCTACCACCTGGCGACCGATACGAGCCGCCTGAGGGACGAGCTCGGATTTCGAGAGCCCATTTCAGAAGAAGAGGCCTTGCGTCGAACGTTGGAATGGGAACGTTTCAATGCCGTGCAAGACGACACCGCGGGGCAGTTTGACTATGCCGCAGAGGATGCCGCTCTTCGCGATGTGGCCTAACCCGAACTGGACCCGACGGCGCGGATGGATCGAGGCGCGCCGCGGGTCAGTTCGATGGCGTTAGCCGGACACAAATCGGCCGAGAACCGAATGGAAGAGGGCTCTCCAGTTATCACCGGTGCGACGGGTCAGGTCGGACGAGCGACAATTGACGCGCTTGTCCGCCGAGGCATCAGACCCACAGCCCTCATCCGCGGAACCGCGCAACTCGAGGGCTGTGTCACAATTTCCGACTGGCTAGTCTCTGACCGAGCCGTCGCGGCAATCGAGCGTGCACCGACGGTCGTGCATCTCGCCGGGACTCTGAATCCCGCTGACCGTGATTACGAGCGGGCGAATATTCTTCCGACCCAGAGGGTTGCCAGCGCGGTGAGGCCGGCTCGGACCCGCAGCCTTGTCTTCTTGAGCTATGTCGGCGCCTCAGAGCAGTCAGCGAATCGCTATCTGGCCACAAAGGCGCGCGCCGAGCGTCTGCTTCGGGAGACCGGCGTGCCCGTGACAGTGTTCCGGTGCACTCATATCATCGGCCCTCCAAGTAGCCCAGGCCCGACGGCGGCCAGCCTTCTCGCCACTAGCAAGAACTCCGTCACCGTGCTGGGGAACGGGAAACAGCGCGTGGCTCCCCTCTACCTTGGCGACGTTGTAACGGCGATAGAAACCGCTATCAGTTCGGGGCCGTTCGGCACGTTCGACCTGCAGGGGCCCGAAGAGATGAGCCTTGACGACCTCGTTCGTCGACTGAATGCGCCGGTTAAGGTGTCCATCGCCCATGTGCCCGCTGTGGTGGCCCGTTTGTTCCGGTTCGTAGGCCCGAGACTACCGGGGCCACTGATAGATGTCATGCTGAATGACTCCCGCAGCGAGCACCCGACGGCACACTCGGTGTTCGGACTTTCGCTAACGTCTTTGGATAGGGTGTGGTCGCGAGCCCGCTTGGCCAAAAATGCCGCCTGGAATAGTCCGTGGTAGTCTCGCCCTCGCCCGTCCGATGAGCTTGCAGTTCGAGTGCGGGCGCGGGCAAGGACCAGGAACCGGTGACGCCCTGAGGAGGCTCTTGATGTCCCGAAATCAATCACGCGTGAGCCGGAGAGAGTTCGCGAGATTTCTGGCGTTGAGCGGCTCGGTATTTCTTTCCAAGCCGCCGCTCGCCTGGCCGGCGCCGCTGGAGCAGGCGCCGGAACGGACCGACGAACAATTCTGGCTTTCGGTCCGGCAGCAGTTTCTGATGCCGCCGGAGCTCGGCGTCCTGAACGCAGCGAACCTGTGTCCGTCCCCGGCACCGGTCCTGGAGGCCATGTATCGGAGTACGAAAGACATGGATGGCGACCCGTCGTTCGATAACCGGCAGAAGATGAGCGCCGGGAAGGAAGAAACGCGACGGCTGGTCGCGAGATTTCTGCGCGTCACGCCAGAAGAGATTGTCCTCACTCGAAATACGAGCGAGGGCAACAACATGGTTTCGAGCGGTCTCGATCTCAAAGCTGGCGACGAGGTCATCGTCTTTGCCGATAACCACCCGAGCAACAACGCCGCCTGGACGCAGAAGGCCAAGCGGTTCGGATACGCGGTCACGACCGTCAGCCAGCCCAACTCCGCATCCGGGTCCGGAGTATTACCTCGACGCCGTCAGGAAAGCGATCACGTCTCGGACGCGCGTGCTCGCGTTCACGCACCAGACGAGCACGGTGGGTGATGTCCTACCGGCCAGGGAGCTGTGTCAGATTGCCCGCGAGCGCGGGGTCCTGACGCTGGTGGATGGTGCGTGCACGTTTGGAATGCTCGATCTGGATCTCAGTGACATCCAGCCGGACTTCTATACCGGCAGCTCGCACAAGTGGCCGTGCGGTCCCAAAGAAGTTGGCGTCCTTTACGTCAACGCGCGCGCGCACCGGCGAGCATCCACCCGAGCATCATCAGCGCCTATCCTGGCGCGGTCGGCATCGCGCGCACCATGGAAGCCATGGGACAGCGGGACGAGCCCGCCATCATCGGCTTCGGCGAGGCGATCAACTTCCAGACCAAGATCGGCCGCAAGGCCATCGAAGAGCGGTCGCGCTCGCTCGGCCAGGCATTGATTGCCGGACTCCGCCGCATCGATGGCGTGCAGCTCTGGACGCATCCGGATCCGTCGCGCTCGGGTGCTGTCGTCAGCTTCCGGCCAGGGACCTTGGATGTGTCGAAACTCTCGGCCGCGCTGTACCGCAACGATCGCATCGGTTGTGCGACTCGAGGCGGAGCAGATCGGCCGGGCATCCGTTTCTCGCCGCACATTTACAACACCATGGCGGAAGTGGATCGCTCGGTAGCGGCGATAGCCAAGTACATGCGTCAAGGAGTGTAGTCTCACGGCGCCGGAGACTACGCGGAACTGCCGGTATTCGGATTAAGGCGGCGCTTCGCTCGGGAGCTGAAAAAAGGGAGCGTGGGCCGATGGATCAAGAGGCGATAAGGTTCGCGAGCAAGACGGGCAAGCGATGGTGGCGAGAGCGTGGGATTACCAGATTTGTTGCGGGTGTGTTCGAGGGTGGAGGCGCCAAGGGCCTCTTGTACCGAGGCGCCTTGGAGGCGATGGTTGAGGACGCTGAGCGCGCGTACTGGTTCACGGCAGTGGCGGGCGCGTCTGCGGGCGCCATCACCGCTACGTTGGTTGCAGCCGGATTCGAACCGGAGCAGGTGGGTGATGAGGCTGAGGAGGCACTTGGTACGCTGCGCAAGCCGTCGCTGCTCAACGGCCTGCTTCGCGTGCGCGACGGTGCTAGCTACTTGGATTAGGACTCGCTTGGCGATTGGATGTCCAAACTACTTGAAGGCCAGATTCGCGTCCTCTGTGGAGACGGCGGGGGAGCGAGCGTGACGTTCGAGGAGCTCCATCGGCTGACCGATATCGAACTCGACGTGGTTGCTGTCGACCTCAAGCGGCAACACCCCGTCGTCTTCAACTACCACTTGACCCCCGGGATCGAGGTGACCTCGGCGGTCGTGGCCTCTGCCGCCATTCCGCTGGCGTTCGAGTGGATGCCGTTGCGCCTGAGAAAACCGCCGCTCGGCATCATCGTAGACGGTGGCGTGATGTCCAATTACCCGGCGTTCGTGTTCAAGGATCCGTCGTTCCGCCGATGGGCAGGACTTCCAGCGCATCCTCCTCATGTGCCCGTGGTCGGCTTCCTACTCGACGAGGTTGCTGCGGAGACGAGGCGGAGCGACCTCTACCGCGAGGCGGCGTTCCTGCCGCCGTTTTCGCAGTGGGGGTCCCTGGTCAATGCCCTTCTTACGAACGGGGACAAGCCGCTCCCGAACGACTTCGAGCCTAAACGCCGCAGGTTTCGTCCACAACGGCACGAGCCCCGGGCCGGAGCGAAGCTTGCCTGGGCGCTCGCAAGGCCTCTTCGCTTGGCGCTGTGGCCGGTATGGAAGGCCCTCTTCGACTGGATGCCAGCGTTCTTGCTCTGGAATGCCGGCGGCAATCGTGGTAACTGGCCCGAGCCGAAGAACCCGCTGTTCCGGTCGCTCGTTGGCTGGTTCGACGCGCTCATGGCGGGCACACGGCCGTGGGGAGTGTTCGTCGCCGGTTCGCTAGCCGTGAGCCTCTGTCTCGGAGTCGGCGCCTACTCCGTCGCCTGGCGCCCCCTCGCCCACCACATCAGCGACATCGTCGCCGGCAACGTGAGCATCGTTGGCGGAGCCCTTGAGCTCGTCTTCTGGGTGCTCTGCAGCCTGGTCCCCATCTATGCCTGGACGATCATAGAAACGGTGTTCCTCCTAGGATGGCTCGTCCACCGGACACTGCAGGTGACGGGTTATGGCCTGGTGAAGACATTCCTTCAGAGCCCGGGAGCACCGGCATGGGTGGGCGCGGATTCCAACGATCGCGTCGTTCGCCTGCCTGTACCGCCTGAGATCACCACTCTCGAGGTTACGAAAGACCGAGACAAAGATCGCGGCCGCGCTCGAGAATGCCAGAGAGGCCACGCGGACTGAGCTTCGAAAGCTCGCCCTCCCTGTCACGCACACCACAATGGAGGTTCCGATCGAACTCCTTCCCGTGGTGCGCAAGCTCATCGGCACGGCTGGTGAACGCTGACGTTAGCTGGTTGCGTCGCTTACGGCGGCCGGTCCGCCAGACTGAGGCACGCAGGTGGCGAGGAGGACCGCACTGACGGAATGACGGCTGCGTACCTTGCTCATCTACTCCCGCAAAGCGGGTTAGTCCAATGTGTCCTATCGTGTTCGATCGGGCGGCCTATCTCGAAAGCGAGCGCTGAAATGACCTACGTGATGCCGGTTGTCGTCAGTGTTGTGGCGACCTGGCTGGCCGGCTTCCTGTGGTTCAAAGTGCTGTTTGCCTGCCATCCGCCGATGGCCTATCCCCGTTTACCATCTCTCTCCTGCAACACGTGGGCGATATCGGCTTCGCCTGCCTGCTTGCGTGGATCATGGTTCGCACGGGCATGCATACGATCCGCGACGGGATACTTCTTGCGGTCATGATCTGGTTTGGTTTCGTGGCGGCGGTCGCAGGTCACATGTTCGCGTTCCGGTCTTTCTCGCTCCGATTTTTTGCCACCACGGCAGGCAGCGTCCTCTTCGCGCTCCTCATCATCGGCACGATCCTTGGCGCCCTGATCCGATAGACGAACTCCTCGCAAGAGAGAGCAGGACGCGACACCGCCCGTGTCGCCGTCACACGCGCGGGCGGTTGGTCCTCCGGGCGTGGATTCGACTGAACCAGCTAACATGCAAATGGAGCCGACGCGGCTCTTTCTTCTGTGCTAGCGTGTCGCCGAGCCGCGCGGCTCATTTGCAGCGTTAGGCGGATCACGCTCCGAATCGTACGAGCAGAGTATTTAGGACGGAAGGAGGGTCGCCATGGCGACGTTCGTGCTCGTCCACGGCGCTTGGCATGGCAGTTGGTGTTGGAAACGCGTTCGAAGAGCGTTACAGGCGGACGGCCACGATGTTTTCACACCGACGCTGACAGGTGTGGGTGAGCGCTCCCACTTGTTGTCCCGCCAGGTGAATCTGGAAACGCATATTCTCGACGTCGAGAATCTGATTCGTTGGGAGGAGCTGTCCGACGTCGTCCTGTGTGGGCATTCCTACGGCGGCTGTGTGATCAGCGGCGTCGCCGACCGCGTGCCCGATCGCATCCGCGCGCTGGTGTACTTGGATGCATTTCTCCTCGAAGCCGGCGAAAACCTCGCCAAGCATGTGCCGGAGCCTCAATACAAGCAGCTCCTGGAGGGCGCGAAAGCCGTCGGCGAAGGTTGGAAGGTTCCGCCGATTCCAGCGGAGGTGTTCAACGTCAACACTGCGGACCGCGAATGGGTGAACCGGCAATGCACACTGCAACCCGTCGAAACGTTTCAGCAGCCCCTCCGTCTCTCAGGCGGCGTTGACACGATCAGGAATGTCACGTTCATCCTTGCGACGGGTTTCGTAGACGGTTCTCCCTTTCCTCCGTTCTACGAGAAGGCAAAGGCAAGAGGCTGGAGGTTAATGACTGTGCCGTGCGGCCACGATGTCATGCTGGATCGTCCCGACGAACTCACGAGAATTCTTGTGGATATATCCCAGGCTGAATCCGCTGGGATCTGATACGACAACCGCCTAACACCGCGCTGGAGCCGGCGCCTATCGTCCTGTGCCACGATGTCGCCGAGGCACGCGGCTCAGTTGGAACGTCTAGGCGTCTGCTAGCGGCACCTGAAGATCTTTGCAAATCTTCCGGGCAAGGTCGTCGTTGATCTCGGCGTGGCGGGGAACGCTAGACGTCCTTCTGGCCAGCGGGTTGAGGTAAATCGAGTGGTTGGCCCCCTCGCGCAGCAACCTGCAACCCTGCTGCTCGAGATGCCGAACTAAGTCGCGGGCGTTTCAAGCGGTGATCTTGAGCGGTTCGCGAATCACCCCCGGACCGATTGCATCTTCTTGGGCGAGCATCCGGTTAGCTTCGAGCACGAGGGTGACGGCTTCTCTCAAATTCGTTCGAGCTTCTTCTAGCGTTGCGCCTTGCGTGTTGGCGCCGGGCACTTCCTCGACGAAGCCGATGTATCCCTCCGGCACTTTCCGAAAAACGGCCGTCAGTTGCAGATCCATGCGTGGCTCCTGCCGTTATGATACGCGCATCCGGGTACGACGCCTAACAACGTTAGACCGCCAATCGGAACAAGCCGCAAAACTTCGCCAGATCAGACCAGAGCTAGCACTCAGCGGATGAACAGAGAAAGCCAATGAACACGGAACAGACCCTCTCAGTCAGTGCCAGCTTCGCGCTTCTCCTATGTCTGGTTGGCGCAGGACCTTGTTTCGCTCAACAAGAGCGTGGGAGCACATTCCTGGAGAAAGCGAGTGAACTCCGAACTCGGCCGGCTAACATGCGATGGAGCCGACGCACCTGGTGCCCGTGATTGGTGTCCCCGCGGTGCGCGGCTCATCGCCGACGTTAGGCGACACATGACGAAGGTCGCAGCTTGTCCTAGGCTTTGCGACATACGGAGGGAGCGATGGCATTGACTGCGCATCTTTCGTATTCCGGGCACTGCCGGGAGGCATTCAATTTCTACGCTCAGCTGTTCGGTGGCGAACGTGACGATGCTTGCCTATGGCGATACGCCAATGGCGAAGGACGTGCCGGCTGAGTGGAGCGAGAAGATCGTGCATGCGACCCTTTTGTTCGACGGCTGTGAATTGGCCGGGTCGGACGTGCAATCGGATCACTATCGGCGGCCCCAGGGCTTTTCAGTGCTTGTGGACGTCGAAGGTGTCGAGAAGGCGCGCCGTATATTCACTGCTCTAGCGGACGGAGGAAGCGTTGCAGTGCCGATGCAAGAGACGTTCTGGTCGCCGGCTTTCGGCGTCTTGACCGACAGATTCGGAATACCGTGGGAGATCAACGGTAAGTCATCTAGGTAGGTGGGGTAGTCGGTGAGGTCATCGCGTTAGGCTGCCTCATAGGCTGATGACACGGAGCCGGAGAGACGTGCCACGGAATGGAAGAAAGGAAGCACTGATGCGCCTGCAATTCCGAGGAATCACCTCCTTGGCCATCTGCCTCGTGCCGGCGTTGGTGTGCGCGCAAGAGTTGGGCGACAAGTCCTTCGATTCAAGTGGCGTGCGAATCCGATATGTCGATAAAGGCACGGGGCATCCGATCGTCTTGCTGCACGGTAAGGGGAATAACCTCGATGCCGCCTGGATTCGAACAGGCGTCCTCGCGAACCTCGCCAAGGACCATCGGGTCATCGCTATGGATCTGCGCGGGCACGGCAAGAGTGGCAAACCGCACGATCCTGAGGCTTATGGCGAGGAGATGGGACGGGATGTGGTCAGGCTTCTCGACCACCTGCAGATTCGGAGAGCGCACATTCTTGGCTACTCAATGGGTGGCGGTGTGAATGCGAAACTCCTCACCACGCATCCGGATCGCTATTTCACGGCGATCCTCGGCGGTAGTTCGGGCCGCCGCAACTGGATACCGAATTGGCAAAAGCGGCCGAAGATGAAGCAGCCGAGTGGGCGCAGGGGCCACCATTCCGCGCGTTCATCCTGAGAAACGCACCGCGCGATCAACCGCCGCCGACCGAAGAGCAGATGCGCGCGACGTCGAGCGCATGCTGGAAACAATCGACCCTTTGGCCATGGCAGCTTTGCGCGCAGCCGCCAACGCCAGGTGGTCACGGACGCCGAACTGGCGACAGTGCAAGTGCCAGTGCTCGCGGTCGTCGGCAGTGCGGATCCGGCGCTCGCCGGCGTCAATGAATTGAAGGGAGTAATGCCCAGCCTCAAGGTCGTTGTGATTGAAGGTGCAACGCACAGTTCGGCGAATGAACGTGGCGCCGCACGCCGTCCGGAATTTGTCAACGCGATTCGCGAGTTCGTTGCAGCCCATAAGTCGCAATAGGGCAGCCTAACAGCGGCTGGACCCGGCACCTGGGCCCGCTCGCGCGTGCCCCTCGCGCTCGCTGTGTCGTGACTCGCGCTTGCCGCCGGTGAGCGGCAATGCGTTAGCCAGAAAACGTGCATGGTGATACTTCGGCCGACAAAGAAACTCGCCTCTCTGTTGCCGGCGGCAGAGTCTGTCCCGGTCTGCAGTGACACCGCCCTCGGTGATTGGTATGTCAACCGAATCGTCGTCGATCGACAGCCACTCCTGCTCTTGGTCAGTTCGACGTCGCTGCTTCCGATGATCGTGCCGGCACGCCACGTCCGTGGACTGGCAAGCAGGTTGGGCGAATTGGTCGAGGCGCGCTTGCAACGTTGCGGCATTGACGCTCGCACGATCGACGCCGAGCGACAGGCGATGCGCCCGGTGGTTATCGGTCCGACCGTCGATCGGTCTGTGCTTGGCATCATGGTCGACTTCGCAAGGGCGGTTCCTTTTCATCTCGAGCCAGGGCAGTGGAATGAAGACACGCTTCAGGTCGTGGAGATGCGCTTAGCGGAAACGCCTTGCCACGCAGCCAAATCTGCCGATCGAGTAATCTTCCCGGAGAAAAAGGCGCCCGACCTGCTTCGTTCGAAATGGCTGGCGAACAGGTCGCTGCAGCCGACGAGCGGCCGGCCGATTCGGATTATGTGAAGATCTGTGTGCCGCTCGCGGCTGAGCAGCATGTCGTTAGACCGCGAGGGATGATTGGGTTCAAGAGCCTGACAAATGGGCCACGAATACAGCCGGCCCGCGGGAAGGCGTCTGGTGTATAACCGCATTGATCGTTCATCTTGATTCCCCCTGCAATTTACCAAGGAGTACTTCATGAACGCCGGCGCAGCGAAAACCACGGCCCAGATCTACCTGCAGGACTTTGAGTCCGAGGTCCCAACGACGATCAGGCTTCTTCAATCGATCCCGGCAAGCAATCTGAGCTACGCGCCGGACGCCAAGTCTAAAACGGGTTTGGCGCTGTGCCGTCATCTGGTGCTCAACGACTTGTGGCTTCTGGACGGAGTCGCCTCGGGCTCCTACGAGCCTGTGCCGGACGCGTCTGACGCCTGCGGGCTGATGACGCCCGCCGATTGCGCAGCCCACTACGCCCGCGAAGTGCGTTCCGCATTGCAACGCATCCAGGAACGTACCGACGAGGAGTTAGCCCGCGATGTCGAGTTGTTCGGCGTATACAAGATGCCGGCAGTCGGTTACCTGTCTATGGCGCTCCGACACTCTATCCACCACCGTGGCCAGTTGAGTTCCTACGCACGCGCCATGGGCGGAAAGGTCCCGGCGATTTATGGGCCCAGTGCAGACTCGGCCGGGGCTTGAGGGCTCGCTGGTCCTTCAGGGGACATGCCCCGCAGCGCTGAGACCTGAGGCGGTGGCTCCGTCAAACGAGACCGTACGCGCGGCCGCCTGCATTCGCGGAGAATCTTTGCGCGGTCTACCAGCAACTGGAGCCGACGCGCATGGCCATGTGCGCGCCGCGGCTCAGTTGCAGCCGTTAGGCTGCGTTTCTCAGGGCTCAAGTGGGTCGTCCTGATCCACGACCTTCTGTCGCTTCGCGACAAAAGGTGGTAGGGTACCAGCCGAGCGGTGACCACGGGTCCAAGTACCGGGCGGAGGTTTCGGCCCGGGGCGTCAGGACAGGTTCTCAGAACCGCCATCCTGTTTCAGGAGCGCCCGCCTCTTTGTGGCACCGCTCGTTTCCCCCACTTCCCAACTTGAAGGCATGGGGCGGCGCTCGTACGACTCATGATCGAGATCGCGACGGCCGTTCTCGTTGCCGTCCATCTCGCCGTCGCCGTATGGCACGGCAGCGCGCACACGGCGTTGGCCATCGCACTGCCACCCGAGAAGAACGCCTTCGTGTTCATTGTGATCCTCATCGCGCCACTCGTCGCCGCGTCGCTCCTGTGGACGCGCCATGTCCTGGTGGGCCTGTGGATGATTTCATGGTCTCGCCTGACAACATCGGCCATTTGCCACACGGAAGCGCGGACGCTCAGTCGTCGTTCATTGTCAGCGCCGCCGCCCTTGCAGTGCTGGAACTGGCCTCGGCACTCTGTGGCGCATCCTATCTGGGGTCGCTCCTGCGAGCTCCGGCAACGTCGTATGGCACGCGGAAGGCATAAGCCCATCTCGGCGTCGAGCCACTCCCTCCTTTTGGCGCTCTTCGTCTCGGCGCTCCTTCCACGCGCCGCTCTCGCACAGCTGACGACAGGAACGTCGGCCGCCGGTCTCTTTTATGAAACGAGCGGGGAAGGCGAAGCCGTCGTGCTGATTCACGCCTTCAGTTTGGATCGTCGGATGTGGGCTCCGCAGATTGCTTCGCTCGAAGGACGGTTTCGGGTGATTCGATACGACCTGCGAGGCCATGGCAAGTCCGAAGGGCCCTCGGCGCCCTACGCGCCGTACGAGGACCTGCGCTCGGTCTTGGATGCCGTGGGTGTTAGCCGAGCAACCCTGATCGGGCTTTCCGCCGGTGCAGAGGTCGCCACGGATTTCGCGCTGGCGTACCCCAACCGCGTGGCTCGTTTGATATTAGCGGCGCCGGGGCTTGGCGGCTACGTGCCTCCGACACCACTCACCTGGGTTCAGCCAGTCTTTCAGGCCGCGGCAGCCGGCGATCCAGAACGTGCGGCACAGTTGTGGGCAGATACCCCGATCATGGCGCTGCGGAGTGATCTGTCGGCCGCCACCACCATTACTGATCTCGTGATGAGTAACGCTCGCCTCTGGTCTTACAGGACGAACCCGGCGCAACCGTTGACGCCACGGGCTATCAATCGGTTGTCCGAGATCAAGAGCCCCGCGTTGGTCATCGTCGGCGACCAGGATCTACCGCACATCAAGGAGGTCGCGCGCCTCCTTGTGGACGGAATCGCAGGTGCCAAGCTGGTGACCGTACCTCGAGCTGGACACATCGTGAATCTGGATGCGCGTGAGGCGTTCAATCAGGCAGTCGAGGCCTTTCTGATCAGCCGATAAACGCTGACGAATTGACCAATGGAATTCGCGTAGTAGCCTTGGCCGACTTGAGCTCGGACGAACTCGGAAGGATCTGCACGTGCATCGTATTGCGGTGGCGTTGAAGTGGGCGTGTGGTGCAGCGACTTTCGCGTTCATGGTCATGTTTCTCACGCCGTTGGTGATCGGCGGCCCAGGCGCCCATCAGGGTCCACTTCTCGCGTTTCTTGTCACCCCAATCATCTTTGTCGCCACCCTGATACTCGCACTCGTTTGGTCTCGTCTCGGTCTGATCGCAATCGTGGCAAGTCTGCTCTATCCAGCGTGGTACTGACGTCAACAGGCCACCCCGAGAGCTGCAAGGCGCGCTCGTGCCGCTCAACGCTGAAGAGCAAGCTCTGGTTCAGTTCAGACATTTCGAGGCGCGGGTTGCTGTCGATGGAGGCAGGTTTCCTCCGATCTATCGAGCGAACCTCGTTGAGGATCTTGGCCGGACCGGACTGTTCAATGCCGTCGGCGTGATGGAAGACGCACGTTCGGCTGACCTGATTGCCACTGTTACAGGCAGCTACTATGGAGACAAAACGGGACACAGCTTCTCGCTGCGATGGTCCCGGCAGCCGAAACGAAGTGTGAGCGTGAAAGTGTGGCACTACGCGTCCGATGGCCCATTCTTATATGCGTCGCGGCATCGTCTGCAGGTACGACGGCTGGCTCTAGAAGTCGTCCGTCAGATGGATGCGCTCGGGCCGGCGGACGAGACCACGTCGCTGGCACGGTGATGCTCAAAGAACGGGGCGGCTGGCTGACCTCGAACTGGAGTCGACACGCACGCCACAACGAGAAGGGAAAGCAATATCGCCCATGAACCACGATCAAGCGTTCCGGGCCGTACTGATTGCTGTCTTTCTTGTTGTCCTTCCCATCGGTATCTACTACAGGCTCAAGTCACAAGCGACGCGCGAGAAACTCGACCGGCGGCAGGAGGGCCTCTTCATTTTGGCGACGTTACGGCCTCTTGGCGCTGTTTTCTGGCTCGGGCTGATCGCGTGGATCGTCAATCCCGGCTCGATGGCATGGTCCGGAGTGTCCCTTCCAGTCTGGCTGAGGTGGACAGGCGTCGGCGTGATCGCCATTGCCAGCACGCTACTGGTGTGGACCTTCCGTTGCCTCGGGAGGAACCTGACGGATACGGTTGTCACACGGCGGCAACACACGCTGGTTTTACACGGCCCCTATCGCTGGATCCGGCATCCGTTCTACGACTCTGCGGCGTTGCTCATGGTGGGCATTTCGCTGATCGCGGCGAACTGGTTCCTCTTTGCGACCGGCGTCGTGCTGTTTTGTCTGCTCATCATCCGAACGCGAACCGAAGAACGGAACCTGGTGGCCCGTTTCGGGGGCAGCTATCGAACGTACATGGAACGGACCGGTCGCTTCCTGCCTAGAATCGGAGCGAACCGGCATGTGGCCTGAGATCCCACTGAAGCCGGCGCGCGGCCGAGGAGCGCCGCGGTGAGCACGAAACTTAGACGTCCGAATTCACGTTGAGCCGACATGCATGGCTACCGTCGCCATTGGGGACGTTCATGGCAACAGCGCTGCTCTCGACGACTTGCTCCGTCAGTTGAAGAGCGAGGTGAGGGCGGGGACGTCGTTGTGTTCCTCGGCGACTACATCGACAGAGGCCGACAAAGGAGTGTGTAGACCGAATCCTCGCGCTCCAGGATGGATCGCTGGCGGCGTCGTGTGCCTTTGTGGGAATCACGACGATTGGTGGTGTCCCGATGCTGTAGTACGGCCGCCGTTGAGCCGCATGCCGTCAGGCGTTCAAGATGCAAAACAGCTGGCAAACCCGAATCCGCACGTTGCTTCTGGTTCTGGCTTTGTCTCATATCACCACGGCGGCCTCGCAGCGTGCTGAGACGCTGCCGACGGAACTCGCCTGGATCGGGCTATTCAATCATGAGCTTCTCGGATGGCTCGAGAACGAGAATCGACTGGGCGAGCTCTGCACAGCTGAACCGTCGACTGCAGCGTGGCACGAGTGTCGGGCGGCGAAGATGGAGCCCAAGGTGGCTGTCATTCCGGTGCGGTCGGAGCCGCACGTCAGCGCCAAGCGCTTGGGTGAGATTCTTCTCGTTGCCTTGCCTGGAAGGGGGCTCAGGGCGTTTGCCTCTGCGAACCGGCGAGTCGAGCCATTCACGCCGGACCTCTACGACAGCGACTGGGGATACGGTCCCCTCTTTCATCAGACCATCCTCGCTCGTCGAGGGACCTGGTGTCGTGTGCCGGTGCCGTCGATGGGCGTTGCCTGGCTCAATGCGGAGGACTGGATGGACGTCGGGTCGGTCGACGACCTCAAGCGAACGGTCAGCCCAGGCGACCTCATCACCATCTCACGGGGTGACATGTTCGTGCTCGGCGTCGAACCTAGAGTGCTCCGGGTCCGGCCTGAACAGAAGCGTGACATGTGGTGCGAGGGTGGGGAGCCGCCGCCGCTCGTCCCTTGGCAGGAAACCCGGATCCCGTTCGAGCAACTCTTCGACTCCAAAGGACACCTTCTGATCGGGTACAAGTACACACGAGGCTGTTGATGGCCCTGCGCTTACGAGGAGGTCCTGCATATCTGCAAGGACCTGTTCCGCAATCACATCGGCAAGGTCGCTCACGGTGACGTAGGGAGGCATCCATGAAGACAAACATGTTCGTCGTCTTGTTGTTCGCTTCAGCGCTGACTGCACGGACAGCGGTTGCACAACCAGCTCCGTTCAACGAGATCGGGGTGACCATGGGTCATTGGCACATCGCTTCAAAGGATGTCGAAGCGAACAAGAAACTCTTTCTGGCCATGGGTGGGAAGTTGTTCATGCCCGGCGGAAACCCACTGATCATGTTCCCCGGGCTCTATATCAACTTGATCCTTGGGACCGAGAAAGGCGATGGCGGCACAGAGGGTTCAGTGGTGAACCATGTCGGCTTCATCGTCAACAACGTCCAGGAGCGGGTCGCCCAGTGGAAGGCTGCCGGCGTGGCGGTTCTCCCGGGCAACAACAACCGCCTGGACCAGGCCTTCGTCGTGACGCCAGACGGCGTGCGCATCGAAATCCTGGAAGACAAGACCCAGTCGATGCCGATTCGCGGTGAACATGTCCATCTATCCCTGCCGGAAGCTGAAATTCCGAAGGCTCAGGCCTGGTATGCCAAGACCTTCGCTGGCAAACCGGGCACCCGCAACGGCGCTCCGGTCGTGGACATTCCTGGCGTACAGGTGCGGTTCGCCAGGGCGGATGCGAAGCAGGCGGCGACCAGAGGGCGCGTGCTCGATCACATCGGCTTCGATGTGAAGGACCACGCCGCCTTCGTGAAGAAGATCGAGGCGGAAGGCATCAAGCTCGACGAGCCGGTTCGCAAGAGTGCCGCCGGGAACACCATCACATACATCACCGATCCCTGGGGCACCCGCGTCGAGATTGTCGAGCGGGTACCGTTGGGGCCGCCGGTGCAGTAACGGATCGGCGCGCCAATGGCCTCTTCCTCTGTCGCCACAGTTGTCCTTCTCGGCGTCGCCATTTCAGGGTTGGCCCAGGAAAAGCCCGACTTTTCCGGCGAATGGATCCTGAACCGACAGGCGAGTACCCTCAGCCCGGGCGCTGACGGAGTGCGGAGCGGTGTGTGGCGAATCGAGCACCGCGAGCCCGCGTTTCGCCACAAGGCGGCGTTTGAGACCGGGCAGAATCCGATCGAGTACGAATACGACCTTTTGTCAGATGGACGCGAAGTCGTCAGTACGGCGCAGGGAGTCCGGACAGCGGCCACCCTTCAGTGGGAAGGGAACGCGCTGGTGGTCACCATGCGAATCCAGCGTACTGACAGTGAGATGATGATCTCTTTTCGGGTACGAGCTGCTCGACGCTGGACGCCGTCTTCGAGCCGTAGAACAACTCCGGGGAGGCGGGCGAGAACAAGACAACATTTGGATTTTCGAGCGTCGTTAATGAGGCGCGTGCCCACCCGCGGAGAAGATCCATTTGCCGATTGGCATGACAACGATTCTAACGGCCGCCCTCACTGGTGTCCTGGTGCTGGTGGCAGGCAATCTGCCGTGGGCGGGATTCGGCCCCATCAGCGGACTGGGCGCACGGAACTTACGAGTCTGGACGGCGGTCCCCTGGGCGATTCTGCCGATGGCGGTGTACCTGTGGGCCTATTGGCGGTTCATCAGCGGCGGATGGGGTGAACCCATCGCTGCCGCGGAGCGTCGTGCGAACCTGAGGGCCAGGAGGCTTCCGGCCGTTCTGTGGCGGGCGTCGCTGGCCGCTGGCGTGCTGGGGTTCGGCGCCCTGCTCGCGCTCCTCGTTGTTGCGGCCCGCCTGGTGCGCCTTCCCTCGTCCGCACCGATTGCCACCCCGCCCGACATGCCCCTCATGACGGCGCTTCTGCTGCTGGTCATGCAATCTGTCGTCGCTGGTGTGACGGAGGAGGCGGCCTTCCGTGGGTACATGCAGAGCATGATCGAGCGGCGATACGGCATCACGGTCGCCGTCCTCGCAAGCGGTACGCTGTTCGGCCTCCTGCACTTCGGTAGTCATCCGGCCGATGTTCTGTTGATGCTCCCGTACTATGTAGCTGTATCGGCGGTGTACGGCGGGCTGACGTGGGCCGCAGATTCGATTCTCCCGGCGCTGGTGCTGCACTCGGCGGGTGACATCGTCGTGCTCACCCGGTGGTGGAGTACCGGCCGGCCCGAGTGGCAGGTCGGGGCGACAAGTCCGCCGCTGGTTTGGGAGCGAGGCGTGGACGTGTCATTCGTGTTGGCCGCTTTCGCTTTCGTGGTGCTCGCGTTTGTGACTATCCGGGCATTCGGAGCGGTGCGTAATCAGCGGAAGCACATTCTCGCCGCGGCATCGTCGGTGGCGGGGAACACAATCGCGGTCTAACCCGTCCCGGAACATCCATCTCAAGCTGAGGCTCTCGACGTGACCGGTCAACCGACGGGCTAGCCGGCGAGGTGGTTTTGGTCCGATTCCCACACATGCCCCGTCCGGACCAGGTAAACTCACGCGCATCGGTAGCTTTCCTGCGTCTCCAATCAGTCAGCGAAAAGAGGTGATTTCATGGCGGGTGCAACTGAGGCAGGCGACGACTTCTCCGTCGGACGTACGAACAAGAGCGAAGAGCGCAGCCTCCTGGTCGCGATCAATGGTGATCCTGATGGATATCAGACGGACTTCGTCCTCGACGTCTCGACGGAAGGTAACAAGGTCCTCACGAAGAACGCGGACGGCGTCGATGCGATCCATGCGACCGGAACGGTGAGCTTCGCGACTGGCGGGGCCATCGGCACCATTCCCGAAGGCAACGGCATCGTCGCTCGAGGGCTCAACGGCGTTGCCGGATACGCCCACGCCGCACCCCGGGACAAGAACATCGAACGCGACGTGCATGCCGGCGTGCTCGGCGTCGGCGGGAGCGGGTCTCCTGGTGTGTTGGGTCGTGGGGTGAATGGTGTGATTGGGTACAGAATGGCGCGGCGCGCGATCTCACGTGGGAAGGCAAAGATATTTCCGGGGTCATCGGCAATGGCGGGAGAGCCGGCACGGGCGTGCGTGGCATCGGTGGCAACGGCGGCGTCATGGGCGAGAGCACGAACAGCACGGGCGTCACCGGAACCAGCACCCTCTCACCAGGCGTTTCCGGCAGCAGCAGCTCCGGTGTCGGCGTCTCCGGCACCAGCGACACGGGCCCCGGCGTTTCAGGCGCGTCGTCCAAAGACAATGGTGGGGTCTTCACGTCGAAGAGCGCGGCACAGATCTTCCTGATCCCGAACGATATCGGTCCGCTCAACTCCCCGTTCTCTATTACGCCGCAGGCCATCAACGTTGCGGACCGAGGGCCCAAGTTCCCGAAAAACGCCCGGGGCGGCCAGTTGATGGCGGTCAAGGACAACCAGGGCGCATGCACCCTCTGGTTCTGCGTGAAGGACGGCCCGCCCGCACGCTGGGCACAGGTGCTCGTTGGTCAGGAGTTCGACGGAACGGTCTGAGTGCCGGAAAGGAGTCAGACATGCGCACGTTGGTCGTGTTCGTCATGGGTCTCTTGCTGGGGTCGACCCTCGCGACGGGTGTCGCCCAGGAGAACAGGCTCGCGGGAGAGAACTATCTCAATCACGTGGCCATTGCCGTGGACGACTTCGATGCCGCCTTCACCTTCTACACGCAGAAAATGGGGTTTCGGGAGGCGTTCACCGTCCGTGATGCCGCCGGAAAGCCAACGCTCGCCTACGTGCAGGTGAATCGCAACACGTTCGTGGAGCTCCAGCAGGCCAACGCCAACCGCCGGCCGGGACTCAATCACTTCGGGCTGCACGTGCAGGACATCAAGGCAGTCGCGGCGACCTTGAAGGAGCGCGGCGTCATGGTGGACGAGGTCCGGGTTCGGCCCGACGACGCCTCGGTCACCAACGCGACTGATCCGAACGGCATCCGGATCGAGATGTTCGAGTTCGGCCCCGGCTCGCCGCAGGGCAAGGCGATTGCGAGCTGGAAGTAATGCCCGTTACGCGCCTTTGGTCTAAGAAGAACGAAGGATTCGTCGACAATCTCTACGCCACTGCATCATTTTGAACGTCGACACCACCATCGAATATCTACGGTTCAAGTGGCTCGTGCATGGCAAGATTGCCGGCGCGCCGCATCCCGATCTGAGCGAGGGGCTTCGGGCCGTCGCGCCGTTTCTTCGTCACCAAGGAATTGGCGCGATTGTCACGTTGCTCGACAGGGCCCTCGAGCCCGCCGCGGAAGAGCTCGGGTTCCACTATCTCTTCGTCGAGACGCCCGACTTTCAGCCGCCACCTGATCTCCGGCGAATCCTCGACTTCATCCTGTACGCAGCACGAACACGGCCGAGCGGTCCTGGTCCATTGCTTTGCCGGAATCGGCCGAACGGGGACTGTCCTGGCCGCCTGGCTCCTGGAGCAAGATCCGTCGCTTTCGGCGGCGCAAGCAATCTCGCGCGTTCGCGACGAGTATGTGCCTGATTACGCGCGGACGCGTTTTCCGGAACATCCATCTCAAGCTGAGGCTCTCGAGCAGTTCGCCAAGACCCGCGGCTTGAACTCATGACCGACTACGGGCGGTTCGCCGGGTTGTGGGGCGCCCAATTATCGTGCCGCGGCAGAAGCTCGTTTTGCAGCGATCGAGTCGCCGCCCTGCTGCTGGCTGCTTCCGCCGCAGGGCAGTGCTGAGGCGACCGACGCCAGGAATCCCTCGGTCGGCCGACGGTACGGCCGGGACGCGGCGAAACGAATCCGACGGACTGGAGACACTGTGTCCGCTCCAGTGGAATATTCTCGGGTAGCAGTCGTTACCGGAGCCGGTGGCAATGGGTGCGGTCGCGCCATTGCGGTTCGTTTCGCCGCTGCAGGTGCCTGTGTGGTGGTCTCCGATATCAACGAGGCCGGTGGCCTCGAGACGGTGCGCGCGATCGAACAGGCGGGAGGCCGTGCCGCGTTCTTCCGCACCGACGTACGTCGGGAGTCGGAGGCGCGGGCCGTTACGTCTTTTGCGGAAAGAACCTTCGGCGGCCTTCACGTTCTCGTCAATAACGCCTCGGCGCCCCGTGGGGGCGACCGCCTTGACGACTGGACGGAGGCGCTGGAGACAGACCTCCTCGGCGCGGTCTACACCACCCGGTGGGCGATCGAATCGATGCGCCGCGGCCGTGGCGGCGCTGTCGTGAATATTGCGTCGATCTCCGCCTTGTGGCATGGCCGCAAAACGCCCGGAGGGCTCCCTGGATACGACGTCGCAAAAGCGGGCATCATCCGCATGACGACGCGACTCGCATCGCTGGCCGAAACAGATGGGATCCGAGTGAACTGCCTGGCGCCTGGCTGGATCGCGACGGACGAGCCGCGGCGGTACTGGGAGTCCCTCACGCCATCGGAGCGCGCTGAACGTGGCGTGCCGTCTCGGCTGTTGAGCATCGATCAGGTGGCGGACGCTGTCGTGCGACTTGCCGAGGATGTGTCCCTGGCAGGTCGAGTACTCGTCTGGTGGTCCGAAGATGCGCCGCAACTGATTGAGTGGGGCGACCGCGGCTACCGTGATGCGATTGCCTGGTCTCAGTGAGACACCGCAATGGACCTTGAATTCGTGCCGTTGCTCCAGGTTCAGCGTGACTTGTATCGCCTCCCTCGAGGGATGGAGCGTTTCCGCGTCTACCTTCAGACCATGGTGGATGCGAACACGGGAGACTTGGAGTTGCCGCTCGTTGCGATGAATCCGATGGGTAAGGACCACGTGCCAGCGCTGCTCGATCGGCTTCTGGAGCTGCAAGCCGAATACGTGTGCGAGGTCGCAGTTGCATCAGTGCGCGAACCATTGAAGAACGAGCCGGGCCGTTTCAAAGTGGGTTTAGTCGTTGCGGACGATGCACACGGTGGCTGGACCAATCGCTACACCAGTGAATTCAGCCATCGGTTCGAGGAAACGGCTCTTTACAAGCGCGGCTGGATTGTCGGTCTCCTGTGGACGACCGACCCGCCCGCCCAGACGACGGTGCGAGAGGAAATCCTGACCGCAATCCATCGGGCGGCTTACATTCAGCGGCATGGATCGGCAAAGAGCCTGGCCAGCATGCTGGCCCAGGAAGGCGCGGCTATGGCGATGGCAGAATGTGTCGAACCGTCGCTCGAGCCCGACGACCTGACCTACACTCGCGAAATTCTCGAGCCCGTTTTGCAGGCCACCGACCGTGCGACGATCATCGCCTGTCTGTTTGGTGACGATGCCGCGAACGCGCTGGGGTATCGGCCACAGGGACTGAGTCATCGTGCCGGGCTCGCTCTGGCCTTGCATCAGGCGCGGTCCAAACGGCAACCGATGCTAAGCAGTTGAATGGGCTGCGGCGTGAACACGGCCCAGTTTGTCATCAGATGACTGCGCGTTAAGCCGACGGAAGTTCCCAACACGGACTGGTCCGACTCGACGGAAACGTCGGGGCGCTTTCGGCCGTTAGGCCCAACGAGGAGACAATTCGATGACCGACATCAGTCGGAGAGACTTCGTTCGTACCGGTGCGCTTGCGGGTGTTGTTGCGGGTCTGGCCGCAGAGCGAATCGTTGCGCAGGGACCTGCCGTCAGAAGCAGCTCAGCGCGGCCGGTGGTCATCGCATCGGCCAACGGGAACCGATTCAAGAACGGCGGCGATCGTACCTGCATCGAGGAAGCATTTCGACTTCTCGTTGGCGGCTCGGATCCTCTCGATGCGGCGATCGCCGGCGTCAATATCGTCGAACGCGATCCTGAAGACACAAGCGTTGGCTACGGAGGCCTGCCCAACGCCGACGGCATCGTCCAGCTTGATTCCTGCTGCATGCACGGGCCGAAGAAGCGGGCTGGCGGTGTTGCGGCGCTGGAGGGCATTCGCACGCCGTCGCTCGTCGCAAAGGCCGTGATGGAGCAGACGGACCACCATTTGCTCGTTGGAGCCGGCGCTCAGACATTTGCCCGCAACATGGGTTTCGAAATCGAAGCCGATCTCAACACCCCGCGGTCGCGCCAGCTGTGGCTCGAATGGAAGCGTCGAATCGATCCCTCGCGCTATCTGGATCCGGAGAAGCGCGCGACGGCTGGATTCGAAGCCGGATTGCAGATGGTGGCCGAAGGGCTGATTGACCGAGACCATTTCTACGGGACCATCAACTGCAACGCGCTGTCTCCACGCGGGGAGCTTGCCGGAGTGACGACCACCAGCGGACTGGCGTGGAAGATTCCGGGCCGCGTCGGTGACTCGCCTATCCTGGGGGCGGGTCTGTATGTCGATGGCGAGGTGGGGGCGGCTGGTTCAACCGGGAGAGGTGAAGCAAATCTCTACAACCTCAGTTCGTTCTTGATCGTCGAGAACATGCGTCGTGGCATGAGTCCGAAGGACGCTGGTATGGAAGCCCTCAAGCGAATCAAGTCGGCCACTCTGGAACGGCGACTCTTGAATCGCCGGGGGGAGCCAAATTTCAACGTCACGTTCTACATCCTGAATGCTCGCGGCGAGCACGCTGGTGTGGCACTGTACGCGGATTCAACCGCAGCCTACGGCGTAGGTACGGAGAACGGCGCCGAAAATCGGCGCATAGAGCCGCTCTTGTCGGGTACTCCGGATGCGTGAGGGAACGAACTTCGTGGATCGCAAATATCTGTTCGGTTTCGGACTTGCTCTCCTTCTTTGCTTCAATGGAGCACAGTCCGTGCGCAGCGCACAATCCCAGGCTGCGGAGCCAGTCGAAAGTGACAAGAACAAGGTTCTCGTGCGGCGTTGGATAGAGGAAGGATTTAATGGGAGAGACTTGAGAGTAGTAGACGAGATCTTCGCAGAAACATTCGAACTCAATGGCAACGTGATCAGCCGTGAGAATCTGAAGCAAAGCATGCGACGGCGTCTGACGGCCTTCCCAGACCTCCGGGTAACAATCGAAGAGATCATCGGCGAGGGGGACAAGGTGGGCATCTGGTACACCGTCCAGGGCACACACAGAGGAGAGTTTGAAGGGATTGGCCCTACGGGTTCTCAGGTGAACTGGTTCGGCTTTGACCTCCTGCGTATCGAGAGCGGCAAGATCACCCAGGGTCGGTTTATCGATGATGCGCTGGGACTCATGCGACAACTCGGCGCGACGCTTTCACCGCCGGCAAATAAGAAGTAAGAAGGGCGAATTGACACGGCATCTGTTTGGACATGGTCGACTTTCCTACATTCAGATTCCGGCCGCCAACGTCCGGGAATCGGAAGCCTTCTACACCAGAGTGTTCGGGTGGGAAATCCGCGGCGGCAGCGATAGTCACCTCAGCTTCACTGATGCAACCGGCGACATGATTGGCGCATGGGTCACCGGCAGGGTTGCAAGTCGAGAGCCCGGTGTGTTGCCGTACATCTACGTCCGCGGCATCGACGCAATTGTCGAGCGAATCGAGGCGAATGGTGGTGAGGTCGTGAGACCACCTTATGACGAAGGAGGTCGGCGGGTGGCAACGTTTCGCGATCCGACAGGGAACGTCATGGGGATCTGGCAGCAAGGTGATGCCGGAACCGACAGCTGACAGTCTGGTGAGATGATGGCGCGTCGGGCCGTGGCTCCATTGCGGGTTGTCGCAATGGCTTTGGGAGGCGGTTATCCCTGGAATTCCGCACCGGCAACCGGGCCGGCCAACAAGGTGCCTGGCCTGCCGGCGCAGTGGAAGGTGTGTGACGCTCCCTCGATTCACTTGATTACGCGCGGACGCGTTTTCCGGAGCATCCGTCACAGGCTGAAGCTCTCGAGCAGTTCGCCAAGACACGCTAGGAGACCGCCGACACGAGACCATCGCTGATGCTGCGATACTGCTCCACAGCAGGTGCACTTGGAGTCGGATGGTTTGTCGTCCTGCTGCTTTCCGGTATTACCCGGGAATGGCTGCTGTCGAACATCTGGCAGAATCTTGCATGCCTGGTAGTTGCCAGTATCCTCGTCGCCCTGGTGTGCCGTGAATTCATCGGTCGTGCTGAGACACTAGGGGAACAACTGCTTCGGGCCGTCGTGATTCCGTATCTTGGATGCCTCGTGTTCTTGAGCCTCTCGGCTGCGCTGTTGTGGGCGCGCACCTTCATGTTTGGGGGGCTGGCCAATCTGCACGATACGCTTTCGCTGTACGTCATGGGGATGACGGCGGCCGCTGTATCCTTCTTCGTCGTGATTCCCTACGGACTCCTGTGTCAGTACGTCATGAGCTCAGCGATCGAGTCGAGGCGGTTATAGCACAATGCCTGTCGGATAGTGTTCCACGCTCGGAGGGCGTTGCCGTCACATCCCGGCCGATGTCTTCTACACCTTTCCCGCGTACCCGATCTCTCCCTACCGATCGGCCTCGCGCGAGCAGACGACGGACATTATCGTGGCGGTCACGCGGACAACCGCGACGTTTGCCGCTCGTGGGTATGACGTCATTCTCGACGGGATCTTCGGACCCTGGGTCCTGCCACTCATCGCCGACGAGCTGCGGTCGACGGGTGTCGCCGTGCAGTACGTCGTATTGCGCGCGCCGCTCGAGATTGCGCTGCGCCGGGTGCAGGATCGCATCGGACATGAGAAGGACCATGTCGTTCGCCAGGTGCACGCCGCGTTCTTAAATCTCGGGCCGTATGCGGCCCACGCGGTCGATACCGGATCGCGCGACGCCGGCGTCTGTGGCAGCCGCGCTCGGGCCGCAGCTCGATCGCGGCGAATTCGTTCTCGATCTCTTCTCAACTCGCGTCGAAGAGCGCCTGACACGCGTAACAGCCATGTTGTGCGATGATGGCGGCGGACGAAAGAGAAGAGGCGGGAATGGGGCGCGCGCGACTCACATTAATAGCCGTTCTGGTTTCGATCTCCACAAGACTCAATGGCGTCCAGCCCACTGAGCAATCATCGCCGCTCCCCGAGGTTCTGCGCGCACACTTGCGCGTCGAGCGGTTCGCGGCTGTGACCACAGTTGCCGGTCTACCCAGCGGAGTTCGGGACGGCCTGCAGCGTCTGTTCGGCATGCCAACCCTGAGACTCGCCGGGCCCGGGGAGGAGTTTCAGGTCACGGACGTGATCGTGAAACCGAATCTTCCGATTCGGCGGCTTATCGTGGCGGGTTGTGCGACTGATCACTGCCTCGTGTATTACGAGCGTGGCGGAATCGCCCACACGCGATACGTGGTGCTGTTCCAGACGACGAAGAGCGAAGCGCGGTTCGAGTGGGGTGGTGCCGCTCCCGATGGCCTGGCCGACCCGGATGAGGTCAAGAGCGCCGTCCTGTCCGGGGCAGTCATCGGGCAGACCAAGTACTGGTAGAGCGGGTCGAGACAGGCAGTCAGTCGCGATCGAGCGGCAGCGGGACAGTCGGACCAGCCAGAAAAAGTGAAGCGCGATGCAGACGATGATGCGCGTGTTCGGGATCGTGGCGGCGATTTTTGCGGTAGCCGCGGCCCAGGAGCAAGGCGGCGGGCGTCAGGCAGTCATCGCCCGAGCCAAGGCACTCGAGCTCCCCACGCCGTACGTGCCGCCACCTGGCGATCCGCTGGAGCACCACGCCGCGGGCTACGCCAAGGTGATGTGTTCGGCCGTCTTTGTGACCGGGCTCGATCCGGCCTTCGCGGCTGAGAATGTCGGCTACTTCACGGCGCCGTATGCCGAGCGCGCCAAGCTTGGCACGCCACAAGTCGATTCCGTCAACCGCGCGGTCCACGTCAAGCTCCCGAACGGGACAGTGCGCACGGCGAAGCAGGCCGGAAGTCAAGGCTGCGTCGCGCTGCCACCGGGCAAGACGGATGTGTCGTTCACGCCGGTCATCGTGAAAAGTGCGCTTCCCTCCGCCGACACGCAGCCATGGCCGATGGGCGACGCCTTGCCGGAGGGGCCGCTGCCCACGGGTATCGACGCCGGCAAAGTGCGGCAAGCTGTCGATGTCGCGTTCGACCCTCAAGCGATGACGGCCGCATTCGTCGTGACCTGGAAGGGACGCCTGATCGCCGAGCGGTACGGCCCCGGCATCTCGCACACGACCCCGCTCGAGAGTTGGTCGATGGGCAAGAGCCTGACCGCGACATTGATGGGTGTCCTGATTCGACAGGCCGCGTACAGCCTTTGGCAGCCGGCACCAATCCCCGAGTGGCAGGCGACGGGCGACCCTCGCGCCCGGATCCGCATTGCCGACATCCTCCACATGTCGAGCGGCCTTCGGAGCCGCGCGCCGCAGGATCCCGACTTCGACCCCGCCGGCCCGTATCCAGATCATCTCTATCTCTACACAGGCACCGTCGATTCGTTCAAGTACGCCGCGACGCGTCCGCTGCAGTGGCCGCCCGACACGGTTGGCCGCTATCGCAATACCGATCCGGTGCTCATCAACTACTTGATTCGCCTGGCCCTCGAGAAGAGGAAGGACGACTACCATGCCTTTCCGCAGACGGCGTTGTTCGACAAGATCGGGATCAGGAACATGGTTCTGGAGACCGACCCGTTCGGTAATTTCCTGACACACGGATACGAGTTGGGATCGGGTCGCGACTGGGCACGAGTGGCCAATCTATATCTGCAGGATGGCGTGTGGAACGGCGAACGCATCCTTCCAGAGGGTTTCGTCAAGTTTGTGAGCACGCTGGCGCCAGCATGGAAGGCCGATCAGCGTCCTGTCTATGGCGGGTTTTTCTGGATCAACGGCGACGGCACGTTCCCGGCGCCGCAGGATTCCTACTACATGTCGGGCGTCGGCGGGCAGACCGTGCTCGTTATCCCTTCCCACGATCTGGTCATCGTACGACTGGGACACTACCGAGGGGCCGGGCCGGGCGGGCGGGCGTTGAGCACTGCCGTCTCGATGCTGCTGTCGGCACTGCCTCAGGAACGCGGCAGCGGCCGATAGACGAATCGACCTGGAACGACCCGCGCATCGTGCTACCGTTTCAGTTCAATGGATGAATCTGCCGCGGTGATTCAAGCGGCCATGGAGATTGCCGCCGCAATCGAACACAGGGACGTCGGCACACTCGAGAGTGCCCTGGCGCCGGGCTTTGTTCATCGTACCCTGGCTGGAGAGTCACTGGACGCTGAGATGTTTCTCGAGGGGATCCGGCAAATACCAGGCGAGATCCTCTTCGTCAGACTCGACGGCCTCACGGTCGACCTCTCGGATGCCGGCGCGCTGGTGAGCGGTTTCCAGCACGCGCAAGTCCGGATCGACGGAAAAGCCATCGACGACCGTCGCGCGTTCGTCGATTGGTTCATCCCACACAACGGCAAGTGGCGGATACGCGTCGCCGTGGATCTGCCAGCTTCTGCCTGAACTTTCACACTCGCCTTCGCGGCTGAGTCGCGTATCGTGAAACGAGACGAAGCCACGCATGAAATCAACACTCTCAGTCGTTGTGATCACGTGTCTCATCGCATCACCCGGCGCCGGGTGCGCGACGGCCCGAGGGCCTCGTCAGGTAGACGAGGCGGTGGCGAGCAGCGGGCTGCCGATTTTCACCTGGTCGCGCGTAGGTCAACTCGCGCCGGGGGCGGCGATTCTCGTGACACCCCGGGGCTCCGAGCCGCAACGTCGGTATTTCGTCATGGCGGACAAGTCGCGCCTGATTGCCCTCAATCTCAGCGACCCGGCGTTGCCCGCCGCATCGACCCGCGTACTGCGCGACATGGCCGCCAATTACCCCAAATCCTTTGCGGCGTTGGAAACGACCGGCACGTTGGCCCAAGGCAACGTGCGCATCGGCCGCGAGGGTGTCTTCGTTGCCAATCGGAGGGTCGCCGATCTGCAACGGGTCGTGGAGACGGTCTCCAAAGACAACATCAGCGAGATTTGGGGTCCAGTCGTCGCTCGAGGGTCCGCACTCGGCACCGTTGTCGGCGGTTGGATCGGATTCGCAGTTGGTGTGGTGCCCGGTCTTGGCGGCGCTTCGGAGGAAGTCACGTGGCTCGTCTTGATAGGCGCGACCGCTGCCGGCGGGTACCTCGGGTTTCGCTGGTCCAGTCATGAAACCGAGGGCCTGTTCAAAGGCGTGAATGGCTACCGCCTGAACTTCGAGAGCGCCCAGTGGGAATGGACGGAAGTCCGGGTAGTCAGTGTCGTTGGCCCCGGTGGAGGGCTGAAGGGTTGAATAGGCAGCAACTGCTGAAGCTGGCCTTGACGGCGCATTTGGTTGTTCCGACGAAGACGGAGCCTTTCCTGGAGTTATTGCGTTTGGCGGTTCCGAAGGAGGAATGGCCGAGGGCTACCTCGACTTGCTCGTGCCGGAAGGGTTCGCGTGTCTGGCCTTGGCCTATTTCCTGATCGGAACCTTTCCCCGCATGGCGTGACATTTCCGCTGGCGTTCGATCTCGGCGGCAGTCCCGAGGCCGCCAGCGCAGCTCATTCCTCCGCGTGGCGGCAAGTGGTCAGCCATCTGAAACTCGGTCTCGCCCGAACTGGACATTGACGAAGAGCATGCTCACCCTTGCGCTCGACGGCATCCCGGCGCCATCATGAGGCCCGCCGCAGGCTGGCCGAGATCGCTCGAGCGCGACGATGGACAGCCCGCAGTCCATGCTCATCAACGGCCAGGACCTGTTTCGACATCTATGACGCGTAGTGAAGAGGAGCATGCTTCAACCGTGTCCTGGATGCACACGGCCGCAACGTTCAGCCGGCGATCGTTCTTGACGATGGGTGTCAGCCTGGCGGGCGGCGTCGCCCTTGGCGCACCCTGGACGCTCGAAGCATTCCCGCGTTTGCGCGTGACTGGCTTCGAGCTTCTGCCGGTGCGGGCCACAGAACGGACGGTGTGGCTGATCGTCCGGTTGCGGACCGATGCGGGACTAACCGGCCTTGGAGAAGCCTCGGACGCGTTCGGATTTGCCAACACCACGAAGGAAGATGCCGCGCGCATGGAAACAGAATTGCGCCGGTTCTTCGGCTTCATCGACGGGAAGTCGCCCCTGGACATCGGCGCCTATCGGCAGAAGGGCGAGCGTCTCGCCGCGGAGGGAGGGCTGATCTCGGCCACCGCATACAGCGCGATCGAGCAGGCGATGTGGGACCTCGCTGGGAAGGCGCTGGACGTGCCAACCTATACCTTGTTCGGCGGGAGGGTGAGAGACACGCTGCACGTCTATGCCAACGTCAATCGCGCGACGAAGCCGCGCACGCCGGCGGGATTTGCCGCGGCGGCGACGGCAGCGGTGCGCGATGGGTTCCGAGCCGTCAAAGCGGCGCCGTTCGACGGTTTTCCTTCGCTCGGTTCACCGACGTCCGCCATCGACACTGCGGTTGAGAATGGGATTGCCTGCGTGGCTGCCATGCGCGATGCCATTGGCCCGGGCGTCGAGTTGATGGTCGATTGCCACAGCTTCTTCGATGTCCCGCTCGCCGAGCGCGTGGCTGCGAGGCTCGAGCCGTATGAGTTGGCCTGGTACGAGGAACCGGTGCCGCCCGAGAGAATTGAAGACACCCGCGAGATCCGCCGACGGATCCGTCAACCGATGGCCGGCGGCGAGATTCTGTACGGTGTCGCTGGATTCGCGTCCCTGAGCCGCAATCAGGCGGTCGACGTGATCATGCCGGACGTCAAGCACTGTGGTGGGTTGCTTGAATTGACGCGAATCGCCGCGGTTGCCGAGAACGATGGCGTCGCCGTCGCCCCACACAACCCGAGCGGTCCGGTATCGACTGCCGCCAGCATCCAAGTTTGCGCCGTGCTGAAAAACTTTCGCCTGCTCGAGTTCCAATGGGGAGAGGTCGAGTGGCGCCACGATATCCTCAGCCCGCCCGAGCGGTTCGAGAGCGGCGCAATTCGGGTATCGGAGCGGCCCGGGCTTGGCGTCGAACTCAACGAAACAGTCGTCCGCGCACACTTGATGTGAGGCCAGAATGCCGACACATATTGCGAAGCCGACTGTTATCCAAGCCGCCGGCAATCTGCCGAAGCGGATCGAAGAATTTGCCGGCCGCGTCAACTCTGGCCATGCTTCGGTGAGCGTGGCACGGATGGTCTCGCCAGCCGGCTGGCAGGAGCCAGGGCAGCGGCCGGACTTCGAGGAGATCACCGTCGTGCTGCGCGGCGCGCTGCGAGTGGAACATGATGGCGGCGCTCTCACGGTGCGGGCTGGAGAAGCGGTGGTGGCGCATCCAGGCGAATGGGTCCGCTACAGCACTCCGGAACCTGGCGGCGCCGAGTACGTGGCCGTCTGTCTGCCGGCGTTCTCGCCAGAGACAGTCCGCCGCGACGCGTGACAATCGACGGCCCTGGCCGTTTCGATCTTCACGGCCATGGACCGTGCGGTTAGTTGCGGGGCCGTCTGATGACATCGATTGGATTCCCAACAACGCTCCATCAGCAGGTGGCGCACCTTACCGACGAGTTTTTCAATGCTCGTCCGCAGCGGGTCGACACCGTCCTGGTCGTGAACTCGTGCGCACGAGGGCGAGCAGTGCCGGAGAGCGACCTGGATCTGGCCGTGCTGGTCACCCCGAGCGCAACCGCTCAGGATGTTCAGAACCTGGAAACAACGTGGCGAGCATTCGTGGCCTCGGACCCCGTGATGATCGAGTTCCGACAGTCCGGTCGCTTTACTCAGGTGCATCTGGACCTCTTCGACGGACGTTTCGTGCCAACCGATTGGGACGATGGCGGCGGTCCGGATGCCTTCGAAGTGGAGATCGGCAATCGCCTGGCTTATGCAGTACCTCTTGGTGAGCCAGGTATCTATTTTCACCAGCTGCAGTCGAAGTGGCTGCCGTTCTACGACGAGGAGCTCTGTATTCGCCGGCTGGCCATGGTGCGAGAGGCGTGCGCTTACGATCTCGAGCGCGTGCCGTTTTTTCTCAATCGAGGGTTGAACTTCGCGGCCTTCGACTATCTGTACAAGGCGTTCCAGGAATTCCTTCAAGCGCTCTTCATCGGGCGTCGGACGTATCCGCTGTCGTACACCAAATGGATCAAGGAACAAGTCGCGAACCGACTGAACCTGCCCGAGTTGTATCAAGCGCTGCCACCACTTCTCTCGGTTCGGAATCTCGACAGCGATGAAGTTGGCGACAAGGCGAGGGCGTTACGCCAGCTGCTCGACCGATGGATTCAGACGTGAGTGAGTCAAGGCCAGGAAAGGAGCTGGTGGGAGTCGATGCGGATTCTTGTGACTGGAAGCGCGGGGCACCTGGGTGAGGCACTCGTTCGGACGCTGAGGGACCGCGGACACGACGTCGTCGGGCTCGACCTTCTGGATTCTCGCTTTACCACTCACGTCGGCTCGATTACGACTCCTGACGTCGTTCACACGTGCATGCGTGGCGTCGATTGCGTGATTCATGCGGCCACGCTGCACAAGCCCCACGTCGCAACACACCCACGGAGCGCATTCGTCGAGACGAATGTCTCAGGAACGCTCAACGTGCTCGAGGCGGCGCTCGGAAGCGGCGTCGCCGGAATTGTATTCAGCAGCACGACGAGCGCTTTCGGCTCGGCGTTGACCCCGGCCCTGGGCGAACCCGCGGCCTGGATTACCGAGAACGTTGAAGCGATCCCGAGGAACATCTACGGCGTCACGAAAAAAGCTGCCGAGGATCTCTGCGAGCTCTTTTTCAGAGCGAAAGGCCTGCCGTGCGTGATTCTGCGCACCTCGCGGTTCTTTCCGGAAGCAGACGACAACGCCAAGCTCCGGTGCCAGTATGACGACCTGAATCTCAAGGCGAATGAGTACCTGTATCGCCGTCTCGATCTTGCAGACGCAGTCGACGCGCACATCCTGGCCGCGGAACGGGCTTCAACCATCGGTTTTGCCAGGTACATCGTGAGCGCGACAACTCCATTTGAACCGGAGCATCTCGCCAGGCTGCGCACGGATGCCCCAGGCGTCGTTCAGAATCTGTTTCCCGATTATGAGAAGGCGTACAGCCCGCGCGGGTGGAGAATGCTCACGGGGATCGACAGAGTCTACGTCAACCGCCGGGCTCGGGCCGAGCTCGGTTGGACGCCGCGTTTCGACTTCGGAAAGGTTCTCGACCAGCTGCAACGCGGAGAGGACATATTCAGTCCCCTTGCCCGAGCCGTCGGGAGCAAGGGGTACCATGCGCAGAGCTTCCAGGAGGGACCGTACCCTGTAGAGTAGCCTCGGGGCCGCGGATGAACCAGATGAAGTTGCCACGGTCACGCCGCCCCGTTGCCGATATCGGGCCGAGGACTTCGAAGGCCATCGGGGTTCTTTACACAGTTGGACCCGTGGCTGCGCCCAGGACTGAGCGTTGAGAGCCATGGATTCGGATTTCCATTTTGGACCAGCTCGAAGAGGCGAGCAGACCGTGTACGGCGCTCGGATGCCTGACCGATCGTTGACCAGCATCTTGGAGTGGGCCAACTTCATGCGCAGTCAGGGTGTGACCCGAGTATGCTGCCTCCTCGACGATGGGCAGGTGGCTGATTTCCCGGTCAGCCTCGAGGCTGAGTACAAAAAGCTGTTCGGCGCAGCCCGCATTCTGATGCAGCCAATCGCCGACCATCATCTCTGCTCAGGGCAAGTGCTCAACGACAACATCCTGCCATTCCTGCGCGCTGCCGACATGGGCGGTGAACGCGTGGTCGTCCATTGCTGGGGCGGCAACGGCCGGACCGGTCACGTGCTCGCGGCGTGGCTCGTTGCGGCACGAGGGCTGCCGCCGCCGGAGGCCATTGAGGCAGTGGAAGCAGCCGGACGACTGCCGCGGGAGGCCATTCTGGCAGGCAACGCGGTGCTTGACGAGTTGATGGAACTGCTGACGAGCTGCAGACCTGACACGCAACGCAGTCCGAGAGCGTGAGACGTCGGCCCGCAATCGTAATCGCGGCAACTCAAGAACGGATATCCAAGGTGGAGGCCGGAGGAGCCATCATGAGTCGAGTGTTCCTAATCGCTCTTGTCCTGCTGGCGACGACCGAGACCACGTGGACGCAGCAGCCACGGACGCACGATCTGCGTCTGGCGCCCGAGCACATACACTGGGGCTACTACGATGCGCGTGTGCCGCCAGTACCTGCGGATCGGTTCCGGCGACCGCGTACGGGTCGAAACGATGGTCGCGGGCGGACTGCAGCGGGTCAGGTTGGCGGGCATCAGCGAGTCTGAGATTCCGGAGGCTCTGAAGACCATCGAGCTGCGTGTCACCGAGCGGGGTCCCGGGGCGCATCCATTGACCGGACCGATCCTGGTCGAGGGCGCCGAGCCCGGTGACGCGCTCGAAATACGTATTCTGGCGATCGAGTTTCTACATCCGTTCGGCGTCGTTGCATTCAGTCCCGGCGGCGGCGTCATTCCAAGTGACTTTCCCTACGCGCATTTCCGGCTGCTGCGCTGGCAGCTCGGTTCGGACCGCGTCGAGTTCGGTTCCAGCGTCTCGCTCAGGCTCGCGCCTTTCTTCGGCTCGATTGGGGTCGCACCACCGCCGCTCGTCGGCAGAATCTCGAGCCGGCCGCCAGCGTGGCATGGTGGCAATCTCGACAACAAGGATCTCGTGGCGGGGTCTACTTTGTATCTGCCCGTGCACGTGCCAGGTGCCCTCCTTTCGATCGGCGACGGCCACGGCATGCAGGGTGATGGCGAAGTGACGGGCACGGCCCTGGAGACGTCGCTTCGGGGCACATTCGAGGTGCGCGTTCGCAAGGGTCAGCGGCTGCGCTGGCCCCGTGCGGAGACCCCAACGCACTACATCAGCATGGGACTCGACGAGGATCTCGACGAGGCGACACGACTCGCCACTCGTGAACTGGTCGAGTTTCTCGTCGCGGAGAAAGGGCTGTCACGGGACGATGCGTACGTGTTGTGTTCCCTGGCGGCCGATCTGCACGTGACGCAGGCTGTTGATCAGACGAAGGGCGTGCACGCGACGATCGCGAAGTCGCTCTTCAAGTAGCGGTTGGTTTTCCTTCCAATCCTTTCGATCGGTTGCATATCACATGTGACTTATACGACCTCCGATCGCATTGCTGGCTGCCTGAAGGGCATCGCCGCCGGGGATGCCGTCGGCAAGCAAACGGAGATGCTCTCGCCCGAGAACGTGCGGCGTTGGTATCCGCACGGAATCCGAGGCTTCGAGGGACCGCCCGGCGCCATCATTCCTCGATACGTGGGCAATTCAAGACACGAGTGGCGGATCGGCGAGACCACGGATGACACCGAGCGGACCGTTGCTGTTGCTCGAGCGATCATTGCCGAACGTCGTGTGTCGCATGAAAGCATCGGTCGGGAAATGCTTGGATGTACCAAATGCGTGCATCCCGGTGTGCAATCGTTGTGGGAGTTTCACCAAGCCGCCGATCCCATGCGGATCGCAACGACCCACGACGGGTGTGGGGCAGCGATTCGTGTGGCGCCCGTTGGCATCTTCTATCGTTCGGACTGTTTGGACGAATTGGTGAGTGGCGCCCGCGAGGCATCCATCTCGACACACGGCGGCTCGTTGGCTATCGCTGCCGCCGCAGCGACTGCCGCAGCGGTTTCGGCAGCCATCGATGCAGTCCCTCAGCATCAGATTCTCGAGCTTGCCGGGCGGGCCGCGACGATGGCAGAGATCCGATGGTCGGGCCGAGCCGCGGTCGTTTTCGCGACCGCCCTGCGCGCCGTGCACGAAGACCTGGCCAGCTTACCTGCACTGCAAGCACAAGAAGTGGCAGCGCGCTGCTTTCCGGATCGGCCGCTGACGATCGTGCCCTTGGCGCTGGCGCTCGCCGCGCTCCTGCCGTCGGCGGAAACCGCGATTCTTCTGGCCGCGAACATCGGTGGAGACAGCGATTCGGTCGCCTCTGTTGCCGGCGGGATTCTCGGGGCGCTGCACCCGTCCACGGTCAATCAACGCTGGCACGAGGTCGTCGAACGCGTCAACGAGCACGACCTTGTGGCCCTTGCCGGAGAACTTGCCTCGCTCCGACGCGGATGTTCAGATTCGGGAATCCGTGGCGCCTGACAAGCGACTTGCAGCCGACCCGGCACAGTGCGACCATGACGCGCCGCGGACGCCTTTTCCCGTCGGGCAGTTCAGGTCGGCACGTGCGAGCTTAGTGCCGGCTAAACACGATATGAGGGTTGGAAGCGCGATGCGGTTCGTCCCGTACGGCCAGATCGGTTCGGTTCCCAATGTGATCGTCGATGGGGCCGGAACCGACAACACGCTGTTGACGTTGTCGCACTGGCCGAGGAGTGGCACGCCGGCGGAGCTAAAAGCCGATACGTCGACGGCGATCGTGTTCAACTACTTGGACTCACCCAAGTTCCACGTCGAGGCCGACGTCGTGTCGAATAACCACTTCGACGAGGACGGACTGATTGGCATCTTTGCGATGCTCGAACCAGCGCTGGCGCAGCGTCATCGCGACCTGCTCGTGGATGTCGCTCAGGCTGGAGATTTCGGGATCTTCACGAAGCGCGAGGCAGCACGGATCGCCTTCACCTTGTCTGCCTACGCAGACGCCGATACGTCTCCACTTCCGAAGAGTCTCTTCGAGCTTTCGTATCCCAAGCTTGCCGGCGAGCTGTATGTGCGGCTTCTCGAGCTTCTCCCGAGGCTGCTCACGAGTGTGAATGATTACCGGGCGCTTTGGGAGAGTGAGGACGCCAAGCTGACAACGAGCGAGAAGCTCATCGAGGGCGGGCTCATTACAATCGATGAGCAGCCTGATCTCGATTTGGCCATCGTTCGTTTGCCCGAGGATCTGACTCGTCGCCCCGTGCATCGATTCACACAGCAACGATTGGCCGAGTGTCATCCGTTCGCGCTTCACAACAGAACTGTCTGCAGTCGCTTGCTCGTTCTGCAGGACTGCCGGGTTGAATTGCAGTATCGGTACGAAAGCTGGGTCCAAATGGCATCGAGACGGCCATCCCTGCGTGTGGATCTGTCCGGATTGGCAGATGAGCTGAATCGCGAAGAGGCGAGCGGGGGACGCTGGGTCTTCGACGGCGTCGATCAGATCACTCCCAGGCTGCACCTGGAGGGAAGCCCCAGCACGTCCGTCCCAGTGGAGACGATTGTGAAACGGGTCGAGCATCATTTGCGGACGGGTCCATCGGCTTGGAATCCGTACCGATTGACCATCGGTGGTCCTGTTCGCGGCCTCACCACCCGATGGAACAGTTGGCGCCCGAAGCGAAAGGGCAGGTGGGGCAGGTGGGTCGGGTAGGGCCTGAAGCGTGAAGAGGACATTCGTATGAAGCGATGTGTGCTGGTCCTGCTGGTCGGTCTGTGGACCGCGGTCGCAGTGGCTCAGACGAATCCCGCTGCGTTGGCCGCGCGTGCCTGGCGGCAGCAGCACGAGCGCGCCATCGTCGACGAGTTCATCAGTCTTCTTTCAATCCCGAACATCGCCAGCGACCGCGACAACATCCAACGCAACGCGGAGGCCATCGCAGCAATGCTGCAGCGACGGGGCATTGCGCCGAAACTGGTGTCGGTGCCGGGAGGCAACCCGATGGTGTTCGGCGAAGTCCGCACGCCGGGCGCCACTCGCACGATCGTCTTTTACGCGCACTACGATGGCCAGCCGCTCGACCCGAAAGAATGGACCTCGCCACCATTCGAACCGGTCCTGCGCAGTCAGGCGTTGGAAAGCGGGGGCCGAGTCATCCCGCTTCCATCTGCGGGAACGCCGTTCGATCCGGAGTCGCGCCTCTATGCCCGGTCGGCTGCGGACGACAAAGCACCGATCATCGCCCTGATGGCAGCCCTCGACGCGATTCGCGCGGCGGGACTGCAAACGAAATCCAACATCAAGTTTGCGTTCGAGGGCGAGGAGGAGGCGGGCTCGATCAACCTGGAGAGAACCTTGGCGGCGAACAAGGAATTGTTTTCGGGCGACCTCTGGCTGATGTGCGACGGACCCGTTCATCAAACCCGTCGTCAGTCCCTCATGTTTGGCGCGCGTGGCATCACGGCGGTGGACATCACCGTCTACGGACCGCGGGCCGAGCTGCACAGCGGTCACTATGGCAACTGGGCCCCCAATCCAGCCCTGATGCTGGCGCGGTTGCTCGCGACGATGAAGGACGAGAGTGGTCGCGTTCTCGTTGATCGCTTCTACGATGGCATCGAACCGCTTGGAGAGGCGGAGAAGCGCGCCATCGCCGAAGCGCCTGATATGGACGCGGCTCTGATGAAGGAATTCTGGCTGGGCTCGACCGAGAACTCTCCGAAGCGGCTCGTCGAGCTGATTGCGCTCCCCTCGCTGAACGTTCGAGGAATGGCCAGCTCGCGGGTTGGCGACCAGGCGTCGAACGTGATTCCTTCCTCTGCCACGGCCACCATTGACATGCGTCTGGTCAAGGGCATGGACCGTCGGAGGACCGAAGAACGGCTGCTCGAGCACGTGCGCAGGCAAGGGTTCTTCGTCGTGGATACCGAGCCGGGCATGGCCATCCGCTCGGCGCACCGGAAGGTCGCCAGAGTGACGGGACGACCTGGAGGCTACAACGCGGCCAGGACGTCGATGGATCTCGAGATTTCTCGAGAAGTGATTCGTACGGTCGAGAGCGCGCGGGGGCCGACCGTGAAGGTGCCAACGATGGGAGGTGGATTGCCGTTGGAGAGCGTCGAGCGGCCGCTCGGCACGCGGACGATCGTGGTACCAATTGGCAATCACGATAACAATCAGCACAGTTTCGACGAGAACCTCAGAATCCAGAATCTGTGGGATGGAATTGAACTGATGGCCGCGCTGTTGACGATGTGAACAGGTGAGTATGGTCGCCTCGATTGGAGTCCCGCAGCTGCTTTTGATCCTTCTTGTGGTGCTGACCGCCTGGGCACTTTACCGGCCTGGCGGTCCGTTTTCTGGGTGACAACACGTCGGCGGCAGGCGACTACAATGATCGCGTAGGTCACGTGCGGGACCTTGGCAGGGAGACTTCAATGATGCGTGCCTGGCAGATGAGGGCGATGGTCGCGGCGGTGGTTGCGGTGTCCGTGTCGTCGTGTGCGCGGCAGGTGGAGGGCGACCGTATCGCCGTCTTCACAAAGAACCAGACCAATCCCTTTTTCCAAACAGTGCGTCTTGGCGCGGACAGCGCAGCCAGGCAGATGAAGGCGACCGTCGTGCACTACATTCCCACGCAGCCGGACAGCATCCCTGAGCAGATGAGCCAGATCGAAGATGTCGTCACCAAGCGTCCGAGTGCAGTGGTCTTTATTCCCGTCGACTCGAAGGCCATGGTTCCCGGCGTGCAGAAGATGAACGCTGCCGCCATTCCGGTCGTCAACATCGTCGACCATTCACTAGGAGGAGAGCTCCTGAGCTGGGTGGGCTCCGATCGAGTACAGCATGGGGCTGCTGACCGGGCGGTACCTGCTGCAGAAGATGAACGGCCAGGGCAACGTCATCATCATCGAGGGAGTGCGCGGATCGCTCGGAAGCAACGAACGAGTGCGCGGCTTCCAGAAAGCACTCGAGGAATTCCCTCAGGCCAAGCTCCTTTCCTCGCAACCCGGAAACTTCCAGCGGCTTCAGGCGCTGCAGGTGACCGAAAACCTGCTGCAGGCGCACCCGGTGGTCGATGGCATCATGGCCGCCAATGACGCCATGGCCCTCGGGGTGATCGAAGCCTTGGACGCGACGAACCGAAAAGCGCTCGTTGTCGGCCTCAACGGGACGAAGGAAGCGATCGACGCCATCAAAGCGGGCAAGCTCCTGGCGTCTGGAGAGTTCAACGGCTACTTGCAGGGCTGCATCGGCACGATGGCCGCCATTCGCCACGTTCGCAAGTTGCCGGTCCCGAAGTCCTTCAGCTTCCCGCCGCGCGTCATCGACAGCACCAACTACCATGGGCTGGATGTACCGGAATCGGAGCGCGAGTGCCCCGAATGGGAGACGGTGATTAAGGGATAGGGGCTGGGGGATAGGGGCTGGGGACTAGGGGCTGGGGGCTAGGGGCTGGGGGCTGGGGGCAGGGGCTGGGCTGGGTAGAGCTGGGGGCAGAGGCTGGGCGGGCTGGGCTTAAAGCATTTTCCGGTTGTACGTAGTGGGGAAAAAAGGCGCGAGAAGAGACGCTACCGCACGCTCCAGCCTTCAGGCGGACAGCCGCTGAAGGAGGTGTCGGCTGGCGAAAAGCCGGAATCGACGCGTCACACGGCAATGGAAACCGCCCAGTGAGAGTTAGAGGCGGACAGTAGCGAAGTGAACAGAGGGCAAAGAATACCGGACGAGGCTAGTTGAACTGAACGATGAGCAAGTTGGTAAGACCGCGCGCAGCGAAGCGTGAACGGAGCGCGGGTTCGGGTCGACGTGACGGCCGACGCGCAGCTGACGACCTCCGCGTGTCGGCTCTCGGCGCACATGTGGCCAACGCTCAGCCGCACAAGCTTTCGGCTCATTGAATTTGAAGGTGCTAGGCGAACAGCGATGGTTGGCCGCCTGTGTGCCAGAAGAGGATCGTTTCCCGCGCTCCGAACCGTCCTGTCCGGATGTAGTCGATCAAGCCGGCCATCGCCTTTCCGGTATAGACAGGGTCGAGGAAAAACCCTTCGGTCCTCGCTGCGAGCTGAATCGCGTCTCGCGCCGCGGCCGTAGGCCGGCCGTATCCCGCCCCGACGTAGTCGCCGTCGACCACCGTTGGAACGCCGCCTCCGAGCGAGGCGGGATCGGCGCCGAGCAAGCTCGCCACTCCGGCGACGTTGTGTTCGATCTGCGTCCGTATGGCGCCGACCTGTTCGTCGGCGCTGATTCCGATGATGCCGGTCTGGAGCCCGAGAAGGCGGCACGCAGCCACGAGGCCCGCCTGTGTTCCGCCCGATGACGTTGCATGGACGATGACGTCGGGAGCGGGGACTTGCTCGAGGAGCTCGAGCATCGCCAGGGCGAAAGCGCAGGCACCGAGCGGCGTCGAACCACCAACAGGAATGACGAACGGGCGGCGGCCGGCACGACGCAGACGCTCGGCTGCGTCGTCCATGGCCCGATTGCGCGCCTCGCGCGAATCGACGAAGACGACCTCGGCGCCCAGCAACTCGTCGAGCAGCGCGTTGCCGGACGGGGCCGCCGGCCGCGGGCCGCTGAGCACGAGAACGGCCTTCATGCCCAGCATCGCCGCCGCTGCCGCAGTGACGCGCGCGTGGTTCGACTGGATTGCCCCCGCCGTCACGAGCGTGTCGGCGCCTTCCCGCTGCGCGGCCGCGGCGAGCAGCGCGAGCTTGCGGACCTTGTTGCCCCCAAACGCGAAATCGAGCACGTCGTCGCGTTTGACGAGAAGACTGGGTCCGCCGCCGATTGCGTTCGACAGCCGCGTCATCGGCAGCACCGGTGAAGGGCGCGATGCGAGCGGGACGCGTGGAATACGGGATGCCGCAGCGCGGAGCTCGTCGATGGTCACGTCATCATCTTATTTCGGTGGACGCGATCTTTCATGAATTCCACGGCAGTCGACGACCGCTGCGGCGCAAAATCAGCGCGCGGAGTATCTCATACAGCAGGTCCGCTGCCGGTGCAGAGTTCAGCAGAAACGAATCAGCACCCGCCCGGTGTGCTGCTTCACGCTCTTCGGGAGCTGACGCGACGATAATCGACGCCGCGTGATCGGCCAAACCGCGCAACTCGGGCACGATCGATCCGCTGTCGTGAACCGACGCGATCACTACCACAACCTCTGGTGTAATCTGCTGAAAGTAGTCCACTGCTTTGGCAAGTTCTCGGCAGTGATAGACAATCAGTCCATTCGCGCGCAACAGGTCGACATCGGCGAGCTGCGATCTGTCGCTTTCCAGCAATAAAACAGTCCCGCGCATCTGGTGGCCATGACATTTTCGCACCGCTGCCGCGCCGCAACGAGTGGCCCGGGCCCGATGCGCGCCGCATCCGTGGCGTGCGATTCAGGTTGGCGGTGCATGGCGACAGCAAATGCTAATGCCGTTCTGAAATTCGTGGCCGACCGCACAACGGTCAGCTGAGCGACGCGACCCGCGGCCGGGAAGCATCTCGGGCCGTCGCGCCGTTTCCGTCAGCCCGAAAAACGGCGTTACGCTCGCTTTCCTTCCGCTGGCGCGACCGTCCTACTGCTTCGCGGCATCGCTCCGATCAACGACTACCGCCTCGGGCAACGCCTTGGTCCGAGTGACCTCGCGGCAGACGGCCGCGCAGGACTCGGCTTCACGCCGTTTTTCCTGCACGGTGGCGGGCTGACTCCAAACGGCGCGCCGCCCGAGACGCTTCCCGCCAGTGCCCGGAGCCGAGGACGGTGATGCGGAGGGTCGTCGGCTGGCGCAAGGGCCGTGAAGTCGAACCGTCACGCTTCAGGAAAACCCGCGCGCAGTGAGTTCCGTCGCGGCGGTCTTTCACGATGTCACCCGAGGGCCCCAAGCATCCCGGACGGGGCTAGTTGATCTGAGCGATGCCGCAAGTTGGTAGGACCGCCGCGCAGCGATAGAGTGGCGAACGGAGCGCGGGTTTTCCGGGTCGACGATGACGGCCCGACGCGCCAGCTGACGGCCCTCCGCCGTGGCGCCAAATGCGGCCAACGCTCAGCAGCACAAGCTTTCGGCTCATTGAATTTCCGACAGGCATGGCAATGCCTGCTGTTGAGCGGTCATCGTCACCAACGACCGTCCACCCACATTGATGCGCGCAGGAAGCGACGTAAGTATTCACGATCTCATGAGGAGCCGACGGAACACCTCGTCGAGGGCTGCTTTCGGGCGTTGCGAGGTGGTCTTGGCCCGCCACGCGACAAAGCCGTCGGGTCGGATGAGTACCGCCCCTGAAGGCATCAGACCGTAGGCGGCCGCGAACTCACCCTGAGGAGCCGCGAGGTCTGGTCCGCCCACCAGGTGCGTGTCCAGCTCGAGTCCTGTGAAATCTCCGGCGCTCGCTCGCGCAGCATCAATCCACGTGGCGCCTTCGGCACCAGCGAGGAGCACGAACGAGCGGCCGAACAGATCGATGGTCGACGTCCTTTGCCCACGCCATTCGAGCCACATGTGCGGAGCACGCGAGCCGGGCCGGCCGTGCGATTCGTGCGGGCTCTCGTGTCCCCGATCCAGGTCGTCTTCCGAGACGATGGCTTCGGAGCGATACAGATACCCGAGCTCGATGTGGAAATCGTCGACCTGGGGCTGATAGTCCTTCGCGCCCAGGTAGGTCGCAGAACGGGTTACGTAGCGTGTGTACGCCTGCTCGACGGTGAACTTGCCGACCGGCTTGCGCTCCGCCTCGTAGGTTTCGAGTAACTCGCCGCCTGCGACGCCTTTCAGCACCAGCGCCAGCTTCCACGCCAGGTTATGGCCGTCGTGAATGCCCGTGTTGCCGCCGTATCCACCGTTTGGTGGCATCAGGTGTGCCGAGTCGCCGGCCAGAAAAACCCGCCCGTCGCGAAAGCGCCGTGCGACATCGGAGGTCGCCCTCCAACGCGCCACGCCGTCGATCGTCACCGGCAGATCGGGAACGCCTGCGCCTGCGCGAACCAGCTCGATGAGACGCTCCTGGCGAACATCGGATGCAGGGCTTGCGGCCTCGGGGCGTGACGTGTCGCCGGCTGTATTGACGACGAGAAAGCCGGAATTCTGGTCCTTGTCGAGGCGGAAGAAGCCCGCCAGCACCGAATTGGTGACGTAGATGACGCTCAGGTTCTTGCCGACGAGCAGCGGCGCCACCGGGGCATGGAAATAGATCGTGATGCTGTTCGAGAACACGCCGCGGCCGTCGAACTCGATACCGGCGAGTTCCCGCACCCGGCTGTGGGCGCCGTCCGCGCCGACGAGGTACTTGGCCCGCAGCCGACGCTCCGTGCCGGTGTCGAGCTCCTTCACTGTCGCGGTGATGCTGCTTCCATCCTGCTCGATTCCGATGACCTCCGTTCCCTCCATGACGCGGGCGCCCGCCTGTTCCGCTCGCGCCCGGAGAATCGGTTCGAGGCCGGGTTGAGTGATGAACAGCCGGCGACACGGGCTCAGCGCGTCGACGCCCTCGTTGAGGCTGGGAATGAAGCCGGCGATTTGCTTACCGGCAAGGGAGTCCATCAGTACGACGGCCCCCTCCGGTTCGAATTCTTTCAGCGACTGGCGGCGCACCTCGGGCTCGATGCCGGCCGAGCGGAAGAGCTCGAGCGTTCGCATGTGAAAAAATGCCGCGCGCGGAACGGGCGACCCTCCACGCAGGCGTTCGACGGCAAGGGAGGCAATGCCGTGTTGCGCCAGGAACATGGCGGTCGACAAGCCGACCAGGCCACCACCCGCGATGAGGACGGGAGCATCCATCTCGATTCCGGCCGAGTCGCCGTGTCCACTCATGTCATCACCTTGCTGCGCTCTACCTTCCGCCCGTCACGTCCACGAACGCGCCTGTCGTGAAAGAAGCCTCTTCGGACAGCAGCCAGAGAATGGCCTTCGCGACCTCGTCCGGATTCCCGCCGCGTTTCATCGGCACGAACGCCTTGACGCGATCGACGCGATTCGGCTCGCCGCCGCTCGCATGAAGCTCCGTGTAGATGAATCCGGGCCGAACGGCGTTCACCCGGATCCCTTCCTCCGCAACCTCTCGCGCGAGTCCGATGGTCAACGTGTCCATCGCCCCCTTCGAGGCGGCATAGTCGACGTATTCTCCTGGAGAGCCGAGCCGCGAGGCCCCGGACGACACGTTGACAATCGCGCCCGCCGGCGCCGCCGCGCTTCGTGGACATCCGGCGCACGGCCTCGCGAGCGCAGACAAAAGCGCTGACGACATTGGTCGCCAGGACTCGTTGCACGCGCGCGGCAGTCCATCTGCTCGACGCGCATCTGAGTCTCCACGATCCCGACATTGTTCACGAGCGCTGTCAGCGTGCCGAGCTTTGCGTCGCAGGTCTCGAACAGGCGCACGACGTCCGCCTCCACCGAAACGTCGGCCGCCACCGCAATCGCGCTCCTCCCCTGGGCCTCGACGGCCTTGACGACGCGCTCGGCCGCGTCGCGTTGTCGACGATAGTTCACGCACACCGAGTATCCGCGCTCGGCGGCCAGTTGCGCGGTGGCGGCTCCGATGCCGCGACTGCCGCCAGTGACGAGGAGGATTTTATTCACGCTGCCGAGAATTCGGGCCGATATCGCACCACGCCGCCCGAGTGCGGCAGAGACCCAGTTCGCAGCTCCAGAACCATGAACGCCTCGCGTGGAACCGTGTGTTCGTATCGAAGGCCTTTGGTGTCCGCCGGCACGAAGCCGAACCTGGGGTAGTACTCGGGATGCCCGACGACGACGAGAGCATCGTGTCCGAGCGACCGACAAAGGTCGATACCTGCGCGTACGAGCTGCGAACCGATGCCTTGACGCTGCAGCTCCGGCAACACCGCGACCGGGCCGAGGCCGAAAGCGACGGTCTCAGGCCCGGTTCCCTCGATCTGAACGGGGCTGAACAGAATGTGACCGACGATCCGATCGCCGTCCGAGGCGACCAGGGAGATCGTGTCCGGCGATCCACGCAGCGCGTCGACAATCGCTGCTTCAATCGGCCCGCCAAAGGCACGTTGGTTGACGGTCCGCACGCCGTCGACGTCGCGCGGCTCCTCAGGTCGGACGCTGACGCTCATCGTCCCGCAGGAGACTGCGCCCTTGCCAGCTCTGACACGACGTCCCAGGCAAAGCGGACGAAGCGGTGCAGCTCGCTCTCGAGAATGCGCTCCTGATCGCTGTGGGCTCCAAAACCCTTTGGCCCGTCTTCGACGTCGGCTGCAGGGCCGATTCCGAAGCACTGGACGCCCTTGGCCCGCAGCTGCGCCATGTCGCTCGCGCCGGTCGACATGATGGGAATGGCGACGGTCCGGTAGCGCGCGTTCACCGCCGATTCGATGACCTTGAAGGCCTCGGAGTCGAGTCGCGCCGCGGTCGTCGACCGGGGCCGTTCCACTCGCGGTCCATAACGCACGTCGACGGCAGCATCGTTCACCACGCTTCTGAGGGTATCGAGAAACTCCTCCGGATCCTGGTCTGGCACCATCCGCACATCCAGCGTCGCCTTCGCCTCGGACGGGATGACGTTGACGCGATACCCGCCATCGATGATGGTGGGCGACACCGATGTATGGAGCATCGAGGCATGATTGGGTTCGTTGTTCTGAAAATACGCCAAAGCCTCGGCGGCCTCTTTCGTGCCTGGCGACAGCACAGCCCGATAGAGGGCGGCCTGCTCAGGCGCCGACACCGCGGCGAGACGCGTGAAATACGACCTCGTGACCTCGTTCAACCGGATCGGAGCCTGCCACGCTGCCACCGCCGCCACGGCAGCGGCGAGGCGGGCGACTGGATTGTCGACGAGCGGGACCGAGGCATGGCCGGACGTCCCGCGTGCCGTCAGCTGAACCGAACGCGCATGCTTTTCGAGCGCCTGAATGCCGGCAAAGGTGACCGTTCCGCCGGCTCGCCGGACTCCGCCGCCCTCGGCCAGACAATACTCCGCGTCGATCTCGGCGTAGTGGCGCTCGATCATGAAGTTGATCCCGACGTTGGGCTCGCCTTCCTCGCCGGCTTCGGCCAGGAAGATCACGTCCCGATCGAGCGGCAGACTCTGTCGTTTCAGCAGCAACATCACCATCAGCGAGGCGACCACATTATCTTTGTCGTCGAGGGTGCCTCGACCGTAGACGTATCCGCTGTCGCGCGCTGCAGCGAAAGGAGGAAACGTCCATTTCGCAGCGTCCACCGAGACGACGTCGGTATGCGCCATCATCAGAAGCGGCCGCTTCCGTCCGGTGCCTTTGAGCCTGGCGACGAGATTCGCCCGCGCGGGATCCAACGCGAACGTTCGAACTGCAATACCTTCCTTCTCGAGCACGCCTTTCAGATATTCGACAGCACGCGATTCGTTGCCGGGCGGGCTACTGGTGTCGAGGCGCAGCAACGATTGGAAATGTTGGAGCGTTTCCTCCTCGATTCGAGTCCAGTCCGAAGGCGGGCTCTGTCCCTGCGCTCCTCGATCGTCGAGCGAGAGCGCCATCAGAATCAGGGCTGCGGCCGCAAGTCGATGAATGGTCCACCGAAAGCGCGCTCCATTCCTCGCCGTCTTATGCATCTTCACGCCGGTCCACCTCCGGGCGCTGCAAGACCGTCACAATTTCCGTGATACTTCCCAGGACTTGCCGGGCGCCGACAAAGTTGCTTCGACAGGTCAGCGCAGTCGGCACGACGATGCAGCCGATCCCGGCGGCCCTGGCCGCCGCCAGGCCGCGTTCCGAGTCTTCGACTGCCAGGCACTCCTCGGCGCTGAAGCCGCTTCGCTCTACAGCCTTCAAGTAGGGCTCCGGGTGCGGCTTGACACGAGTGTAGTCGCTTCCGGTCAGCACGAAATCAAAGTACTTCAGCAGCCCGGATGCCCGATGGATGACGTCGAAGTGATCCTTCCGGGAGCTCGTGACAACTCCCATCACATAGTGTCCATGTAGAGCTGCGAGCACGCCTGCGACGCCGTCAATCAGAAGAGGCGCACGGCCAAGCCACTCGCCATAGAGAGTGTTCCGCTCGGTCCGCAGCCGTTCGATGTCGCTGGCGGTGAAGCCTTTCTCTTCCGCGAGGTGCCAAGCTCCTCTTCCTTGGACGAGGAACAGCTCCAGGTATTGCTCCGGCGTCAAGGTGATGCCGATCGTCGAGAGGACATGTTGCGTGGCCTGAAAGTAGATGTGCTCGGTATTCACCAGCACGCCGTCGTTGTCCCAGAAGATGGCTTTGATCATTCGAGAGCAGCCTCCATGCGCCGGCGTCCACCGATCGCTCGGACGAGAAGGCGGGAAAAGTCTGCTACACTCGCGCGACCATTCGCAAGTTGAACGCTGAAGCGGAACATGCAGGTCGCCACAGAAGTCACAGAGCGCGTCTTCGCCAAAATCACCTGGCGACTGATGCCATTTCTCATCGTCGCCTACGTCCTGAACTATCTCGATCGAAACAATGTCGGCTTTGCCGCGTTGACGATGAACCAAGAGCTCGGGTTGACGCCGCTGCAGTTCGGCAATGCGAGTGGCATCCTCTTTCTCGGCTACTGCTTCTTCGAAATACCCAGCAACATCGCCTTGTATCGCGTCGGGGCGCGGATCTGGCTCTCGAGGATCATGATCACCTGGGGACTCGTCTCCGCCGCGACCATCTTCGTAACGGGTGCCAACAGTCTGTATCTCCTCCGGTTCCTGCTTGGTGTGGCGGAGGCGGGATTTTTTCCTGGCGTCGCCTACTACCTCGGGACCTGGTTCCCGACCGAGTACCGCACACGGGCGATCGCCTGGTTCATGGTCGCCATCCCCGTGTCTTCGGTGATCGGCGGTCCCATCTCGGGCTTGCTATTGGCGATGGACGGTGTGGCGGGGCTGGCGGGGTGGAAGTGGTTGTTTCTCGTCGAGGGGCTGCCGGTCTGCCTGTTGGGAGTGGCCGCACTCTGGGTGCTCGCGGACCGGCCGGAGGATGCGAAGTGGCTGACCGAGGAAGAGCGGCAGATCGTTCGCGATCGCCTCGCCAGCGAGCGCCGCGAGCGCGAGGTCAAACACCTTCTTCCGGCCTTGAAAGATACACGCGTGCTGGTCCTCGCCGGCGTCCAGTTCGGCTTTCTCGTTGGATCGGTACGGCGTCGGACTGTTCCTGCCACAGATACTGAAAGAAGGCCAGCTGTCCGACATCGAAGTCGGATTCGTCTCGAGTGCCTGCTACGTCGTGGCGTCGGTTGGCATGATCGCGTGGGCGACACACGTCGAGCGACACGGCGGACGGGTAGGCAACCTCACCCTCACGTGCCTCGTCGCGGCCGTCGGATTTCTCGGCGCGATCTATTCGAGTCGATTCTGGGTCTCGATCGTCTGGCTGACGGTCGCGCTCACGGGAATCAACGCGGCTCGTGGGCTGTTTTGGACGATACCGCCGCGATTTCTGACAGGGATGGCGGCAGCCGGCGGCCTGGCCTTCATCAACTCAATCGGGACCATGGGCGGGTTCGTCGGACCGATCGTGATGGGATGGCTGACCGATCGATCCGGCTCGTTTTTCGCCGGACTCGCCGCCATGGGGGCGTTCCTGCTGCTCGCGGCCGCGTTGTCCTGGTCGCTGAAGCTGTTCGTGAAGCAGGATTAGCAAGAGCAGCTTCCAGCTCCCAGCTTTCAGCTCTCAGCAAGTAGCGCAGGCCCTCAGGCCTGCTTGCGACGGGCAGCCCTGACCAGCCTCCGCCAAGGCTACGGCGGTCCGCCGAAGCTTCAGCGAAGGCGGAAGGGCTGCGTTACGTCGGCGCGATTTCTTCACAGGGTCTGAGAGCTGGCAGCTGGAAGCTGGCAGCTATTTCTTAAACGTAATCGTCCTCAAGAAATTTCGGTCCGCCTTGAGCTCCTCCTGTCCCGCCGGAAACTTATTCACCTGGAGCATGTAGGCGACGATGTCGGTGGAGGACTGGGTGGTGAGACTGCCGACGTTATCGGCCGGCATCGACGTCCGAATTCGATCGACGAGGTCGGCCATGTTCTGACCGTCCCATCGGTCGAGAAACTCGCCCCCCGCGAGCGAAGGCGCCTGGTCGCTGCCGCTCAGGTCCGCTAGATGGCACGCGCTGCAAACCTGGCCGTAAGTAGTCTGGCCGCGTTGGGCCTGCAACTCGCTATAAATACCCGCCGACAGGCTCGGTCCCTGGCCCGCGTAGCCGGTCGACAGTAAGCAAAGCATTGCGGCCGCAACTGGTGCGGTGTGTTTGAATGCGATCATGGAAATGTTCCCTTTTCACCAAAAAGTCTATCGCAGCTTCGACCGCGGCCTCTTGCAGCGCAGGCCTTTAGGCCTGCCTCTTCGAATCACCTTACCTGAGACGAGTCTCTGTCCGTCGCTGCTCGGTCGTCGTCGGCGTTGTCCTCCGCGCGCCCGGCCCTCAGGATGGCTTCCAGGCCGAGGTTCCCTTCGTGGCAGGCGTATTCATAGGGCCGTTGGCTGTCGTCCTTTTTCGCCAGGTTCATCGCGAAAGTCCAGGGCCGCCTCCAGGTGTGCGGGTCTTCGAAGGTGACGGACCATTCGAGCACATCGGGCGCGGTTGGCTTGAAGCGCTCGACCATTCGAAGATGCTCGCTGGAACCTCGGTACGGCGTCCTGTCGGTGAAGTTGGTCGTTTCGACTACCAGCGTGCTGCCATCCCATCGACCACGCGCGTCGCCGAGATACATGTGAATGCCTTGTCCGACGTGCGGCCGTCCATCAAGCGGGATGACGCGCGTCTCGTTGACCATTTCGTACTGGATCGCAACGTAACCTGGCCCCTGATGGATCTGATAGGCATTGCCGTAAATGGCCGGCATCATGGAGCCGGGCAGGCCGCGCGTGATGCATCGATCGTACAGGCTGCGATCCTCGTAGGAATCCGCGGGCCCGCGGCCGCGCCCGGATTCCGACCGATCGGCTGCCCGCTGCCGGGCTTCGTCGGTCTGAGGAGGAATCTTGCCGTCTGGTGGGTCCGTCACGAGCCACGCGCGGCTGTTCTTCGGAAAGTGATTCTCGAACCAATGGAGCGGGCTTCTCAGCTCCCATCGCTGCCGGTCGGCCTCGATCCGTTGGTCGCTGCGCTGGTTGCGAAGCGCTGCGAGCTCGGCGTCCGTGATCTCTTCGAGCCGGCGCCCTTCGAATTGTGCCGGTCGCTCGAAGGGAATAAGGCTCTCGTCGTTGTTGGTGAAGACACCGGAAATGTCCGGATCGCCCCATGGCGTCCGACTGGGCATATACGGTTTCGGGGGAGCTGCCGTACGAGTCGGGGAGGGTCCTTGAGCGAAAAGTGGAGCGACGCTCGAACCGACCAGCATCGTGGCGACCAACACGCCGGCTGACGCGAGGACGCGCTGACGGCACATGCAGGAATTATAGGGCAGACTTCAGACTTCAGACTTCTGACCTGGTACATAATGCGCAGCCGTAACGATCGGCCTTGGAAACTCGGGTGGCGAGGGGATCAATTAGATGGAAGGACAGCTTCTCGGATTTATCGGCATTGGCAGGATGGGCGGGCCGATGTCGTCCAGGCTGATAGATGCCGGCTATTCGTTGTGCGTTTTCGATACGAATCCGGATGCGGTGAAGCCACTCGCTGCCCGGGGCATCGAGGTCGTGGCCTCACCCGCAGAGGTGGCGTCGATTGCGCAAATCGTGCTGATGAGCCTGCCAACTCCGAGTGTGGTCCAAGCCGTCGCTCTGGGCGAACAGGGCATCGTCCACGGATCGAAGGTGCGGACGCTTGTCGACCTGTCGACCACTGGACCCGGCGTGGCAAGTGTCGTCAGTAAGGGAGTGGCCGAACGCGGGATCACGCTCGTCGACTCGCCCGTGAGCGGCGGCGTTGCGGGAGCGAAAGCCGGGACGCTGGCGGTGATGGTGTCGTGTCCGAAGCCAGCGCTCGAGCAGGTCGAACCGATCCTCAAGCACCTGGGGCGTCTTTTCTATACTGGCGACAAACCGGGACTCGCGCAAACGGCCAAGCTGGCCAACAACCTGCTTGCTGCGGCGGCGCTGGTGGTCTCGTCCGAGGCACTGGCGATGGGCGTCAAGGCTGGCCTGGACCCCAACGTGCTTCTGGACATCATCAATGCCGGAAGCGGCCGCAACAGCGCCACGCAGGACAAGTTTCCGCGATCGATTCTGCCCGGAACGTTCGATTTCGGCTTCGCGACGGGGCTCTCGTACAAGGACGTCAAGTTGTGCATCGACGAAGCCGAGGCACTTGGCGTGCCGATGGTGGTAGGTTCCGCGGTCCGGCAAATGCTGGCGGTGACGAACGCCCGATTTGGAGCCACCTCCGACTTCACGTGCATCGCGAAGGTTGTCGAAGAATGGGCGGGGGTGGAAATACGGAACAAGAAGTCTGAAGTCTGAAGTCCGAAGTCTGAAGTTAAGTCTGAAGTCTGAAGTAGCGCAGCCCTTTGAGAGCCTGTGAAGAAACACTTCAACCGCCGAGTTCGCAGAGGAAGAATCCTCTGGAATTCTCGGCGATCTTTGCGCGCTCTGCGGTAGACCCGGGGGGCATTTCCACGGCCTCTTTAGGGCTAAGGGCATCGAAAAGGAAGGCCCAATGTCGACTGTGACTGCACCCGCTCTCGTGCAATACAAGATGTACATCGGCGGCGAGTGGGTGGATAGCGAGTCGGGCCAGAGCTTCGAGAGCGACAATCCCTACACCGGCCGGCCTTGGGCACAGATCCCTCGGGGGACGGCCGCTGATGCCGACCGCGCCGCCCGAGCGGCGCATCATGCGTTCACTTCCGGCGATTGGCCGAAGCTGACGCCGTCGCGTCGGGGCGCGCTTCTTCGTCGGCTCGGCGACCTGGTGGCCGATCGGTCGAAGGCGCTCGCTGAAATCGAGGTACGCGACAACGGCAAGCTGTACGCCGAAATGCACGGGCAGGTCGCGTACATGGCCCACTGGTTCCACTATTACGCAGGTCTGGCCGACAAGATCGAGGGTTCGGTCATTCCCCTCGACAAGACCGACTACCTCAACTACACGCGCCTCGAACCTCTCGGCGTCGTGGCGGCCATAGTCCCCTGGAATTCTCCGTTGCTGCTCGCCGCGTGGAAGCTTGCTCCCGCGCTCGCGGCCGGCAATACCGCAGTCATCAAGCCGTCCGAGTACACATCCGCGTCGATTCTCGATTTCATGAAGCTGGTCGAAGATGCCGGCTTTCCGCCCGGCGTCGTGAACGTCGTGACCGGCTTCGGGACCGAGGTCGGCATGCCGCTGGTCGAGCATCCGCTCGTGGCCAAGGTGGCGTTCACCGGATTCTGACGCGACCGGCCAGCGGATCTACGAAGCGGCGGCGCGCGGGATGAAGCGGGTCACGATGGAGCTCGGTGGCAAGTCGCCGAACATCGTCTTCGAGGACGCGGATCTTGACGATGCGGTCAAGGGAGTCGTGTCGGGTATTTTGGCGGCCACCGGTCAAACGTGCGTCGCCGGTTCGAGACTCCTTCTCCAGGACACCGTTCACGATCGATTCGTCGAGAAGCTGGTCGCGTTGTTCAGGACCGCCAAGATGGGCGACCCAATGAGCCCGCAGACACAGATAGGGCCGATCGCCAACAGACCTCAGCTCGAGAAGATCTTGAAGTACATCGAGATCGCCAAAGGCGAGAATGCCACGCTCGTTCTGGGTGGGGGCCGCGCCTCTCGACCCGAATGCGGAGATGGCTGGTTCGTCGAGCCGACGATCTTCGATGGCGTGAAGAACAGCATGCGCATTGCACAGGAAGAGGTGTTTGGTCCCGTACTGTCGGTGCTTACGTTCAAGGACGAGGACGAAGCCGTCGCTGTCGGGAACGACGTCGCCTATGGCCTTGCGGCTGGAGTGTGGACGCAAAACATCCGCCGCGCCCTGACCATGGCGGCGCGGCTTCAGGCCGGGACCGTCTGGGTGAATACGTATCGCGCCAATAGCTGCATGTCGCCGTTCGGAGGCTACAAGCGGTCGGGATTCGGGCGCGAAGGCGGGAAGGACATGATCTACGAATACCTGCAGACGAAGAGCGTTTGGATCTCGACCGCGACGGACGTACCGAATCCGTTCGTGCAGCGCTAGAGGCTGGAGGCTAGAGGCTGGAGGCTCGGGGCTACTAAGTAGCGCAGCCCTTCCGCCTTCGCTGAAGCTTCGGCGGACCGCCGTAGCCTTGGCGGAGGCTGGTCAGGGCTGCCCGGCGAAGCAGGCCTTAAAGGCCTGCGCTACAGCGATTTCTTCACAGGCTGTGGGAGCTGGAAGCTGATGCTGTGACCACACCGAACGGAAAATGTGCGCTCATCACCGGATCGGTGCAAGGCCTCGGTCTGGCGACCGCCGGTCGAATGGCCCAAGCCGGCTTCAACGTCGTGCTCAATGGCTTTGCCGATCCTTCACGCGTCGACGCGATTCGGTCGCAAATCGAAGATCGTCATGGCGTTCGCACGTTCTACAGTGGCGCGGACCTTCGAAATCCCGGAGAGATCGAGCGGATGGTTGCCTCGACTCTGGAGACCTTCGGCTCGATCGACGTCGTCGTGAACAACGCCGTCGTGCGCCACTCGGCGCCCGTCGAAGTGTTTCCACTCGCGAAATGGGACGAGGCGCTCGCCGTGAATTTGTCGGCGGCCTTCCACACCATTCGCCTGGCCTTGCCAGAAATGCGGCGCAAGAACTGGGGGCGGATCATTAACGTCTCATCAATCTACGGGCTTCGCGCCGCAGCCGAGCGCGTCGGGTACGTCACCACGAAGACCGCGCTGATCGGCCTGACCCGGGCCGTCGCCCTGGAGACACTCGGAGAGCACATTACGTGCAACGCCATCTGTCCAGGAACGACCCGGACGCCAGTGCACGACGCGAGGATCGACGAAATGATGGCGGCCGACGGTCTCTCCCGCGACGAAGCCGAGCAACGGTTCCTGGTGGGGAAGCAGCCCACCGGGCGCTGGATTGAAGCGGAGAACGTCGCGGCGTTGATCGTCTTCTTGTGCGGACCGGAAAGCGACCACATCACGGGCTCGGTCCTGCCGATGGACGATGGCTGGTCTGCCGGCTGAGGCGTTCGAGTCGTTCGTCAAGAACAGGCGATTGCCAGCTGGCCACGCGAGCGCAGCAACGACTTCTTGGGATCGATGACAGGCTCTCGAGGCAGCTTCGTCCGCGGCGGCGGCGGGCCGGGGATGAACCGCTTGACGCGTGCGCGAGCCGGCCGCTCCTGTGTAAGAATCTTCACGGACGGGTGACCGGAAACCATTGGAAATCTCGCCCTTGGTCTCGGGGCGTCGGATGGACGGCGTCTGGTCCGTGAGCTGATCCCATATGGCCGTGTACTCGCAGGGACTGATTCACCGGCTCCTCACAGGATTCGTCCGCCTGGCCGGCGGTCTGCGGCCTTTCGAATCGCCCTGGGACCGCGTGGCCTTGCGAGTGCCTGTTGCGGCATTCGGTCCGGGTTCCCGCCGTCATTTTGCTCACTACTTCGAAGGCGAGAGCGGTGTCCGCATCGAGTCCATCGACGGAATCGTCGAATGGCTGCTGACCTGCGAGTACGTCACGGACAGCCGCCTGTTCAACGAGCCCGATCGCTGGCAGCACCCGAGCAGCTTCGAAGAGCTGCGTCGCGGCGACTGCGAGGATTTTGCGCTGTGGACGTGGCGCAAGCTGGCCGAGCTGGAGATTGACGCGGAGTTCTACGTCGGCCGTGTGCTCTTGAACGACGAGCCGCACGTCCTCCGCCAGCACGCGTGGGTGGTCTTCTGCGTGGACGATGTGGAGTACCTGTTCGAGCCCGCTGCGCGGGACCGGGGACGAATGATTCGCGAGCTGAGCGACGCGATGAACGACTATGTCCCGCATTTCGCCGTCGACCGACGGCTTCGCACGTTCGCCTTCGGGGGCTATGTCGCCGATTCGGACAGCGTCCGGCCACGAACCGACGCGATTGCTCCCCAGGTCTCCCCAGGTCAAAACTGAAGAGCGCCTGCAGCGCTATTGAACGACCGTTCGTCGCATCTTCAGATCCACCTCGAGCTGAATGTCATCGTTGACGCTGACGAGTCCCAGCAGCTTGGGAATGGTGAGCTTGAACTTGGAGAATGGAAATCGGGTAGTGGCACGACCGGTGACGACATCGGTCCCGAGGTTGCCGGTGACGTTCCAGGATACCTCTGACGTCACGCCATGAACGGCGAGGTCGCCGATCAGCTGGAACGAGACGCTCCCAGTCGAAGGAAGCGGAAAGGTCAGGCCTTCGGTTCGCCGCGCCTGGAACTCGGCGATCGGGAATCGATCGGTTTGCAGTGTTCGTTCACGGGAGGTACGCGTCGCGTCGCTGTTCGTCGCTCTTCAAGGTGCGCAGATCGATGCGCAGTCTGGACTGGTCGGCCTCGATCGACCCGTCCGCCGAAAAGTGGAGACGTCCGGTCACGGTCTGCGTCGTACCGACCGCGTCGTTCGGAAAATTGAGCCGGGCGAGCTGTTCACGCACTCGATACGATGCCGAGCTGCCCGGCGCGACATCGAGCCGGACCGCGCCAGCCCGAGACGGAATCGAATGATTCTGCGCCCACAGCGGCGGAACACCGGCACCGAGCACAGCGAAGGTCAACAGTCCCGCGAGATGCCAGCGATGTCTCATGCCGCGCCCTCCGCCAGAATAGACGCCGCCCCCGCCACAGTGGTTGCACGTGGTCGGTGCGTGAAGACCGGCGGATGCCTCCTCAGCGGTGCGACATGTCGCTGAAGGGAAATTCTGCCATGTACGAGCGTCGCAAGCACCGTATGTTGGCATGGCCGGCCTTCCTCCGGCGGGCTGGACGGCACCTGCTGTGGGCACTTGTGATCATCGCGTGTGGCGTGGCTGTGGGTACGGTCGGCTATCACACGGCGGGACGACTCGCGTGGCTCGATGCGTTTCTCAACGCCTCGATGATTCTCAGCGGCATGGGGCCGGTCGATCAGATGAAGACGCCGGCCGGCAAGTGGTTTTCAGCCCTCTACGCGCTCTTCAGCGGCCTCGTGTTCATCGGCGCCAGCAGTGTCATCGTTGCGCCGTGGGTGCATCGCCTTTTCCACTGGATTCACATCGAGGATCGGTCATCATGATCCGCTGCCACACTCTCGATCCTTTCACTCGTCGCGACGCCGCCGTCCGCCCCGCTCTCCGAGGTTTCAGCGAGCCCGGCGAGACCCACGCCCGACGAAGGGTGTGAGCCAGGTACACCGGAACGCTCGCGCCGAGCCACACGCGGGCCGCGCGCGCTACGAGCCGTCTGAGCGGCGGCCTCGTGAGGACTACGTAGGCGGCAGCCACCGCGGCTGCCGCCAGCACTCCGTTCGCGATCGTGCGAGCAGTCGTGGACGTCACATCCTTCAACTCTCCAATCGTCCATTCGTGCGGGCGCTCGTGGCCTCGCCGATGTTCCGCTGCGCTTCCTCCACTCCGCGAGACACGGTCTCCCGCGCTTTTCCGTACACCTCACGTCCACGTTCGGCCATGGTTTCCGCGGTCTTGGATGCGCGCCGATAACCCTCCGATGCTCGTTCGCCGATCTGGCCTCTCAGCTCCGAACCGGATCGCGGAGCGAAGAGCATGCCCAAACCAGCACCCAGAACCGTGCCCGCCAACAGGCCCACGACGAAGGCGCCACCGCCTTCGTGCCTCAAACGATCGTCTCCTTCTGGCATAGCTCCCTCCTTCTACGGTCCGACATTTCCCGGAGAGTTTTTCGCGTGGCCGACCTACTGCGAAGTTCAGAAGCGCCTTACCTTCGAGCGCGTGATTCGATCGCAGCCCACTCGCAGCACGTCGACATGGCCGACGGGTATGTGAATGGCACCGGGTGCGAAACGGATCGTATAACACTGTGAAGCGAGTCTCTCCACCGGTCGAGCCAAGCCCGGCCTTGGTCGGAATTTTCGCGTAGTCCTGGGACCTCAACTGTCGAGGTGGCGATGCAGGGCGTGCGTCGTGCATCGACTCCGGGGAGATCGCCGGGCCACGGCGCGTCGGCGCTCAGGTGGGCGATTTCGAAGGTTGCGAGGCGGGACTGACTTCAGGAAGAGTAGAGTTCTTAACACCAGCGAGGAGGTTCCATGGCAGTTGCGCGTGTCACCGAAATCACCTCGGCATCCAACAAGAGCTTCGAGGACGCCATCGAAGTCGGTGTCTTGCGAGCCCACAAAACACTCCGAAACGTCAGCGGCGCATGGATCCAGAACCAGAAAGTCGTCGTCGAGAAAGGCAAGATTGTCGAGTATCGCGTGAACATGAAAGTGACGTTCATTCTCGAAAAGTAGTGGGGGTTGCATCGCCGGCGGTGAACTGACGACCTCGCGTCTCGGGTCCCAGCCAAATCATCAGCGTCGCCAACAGCCCCGACGCCAACATTGCCGTCGTCATGGCATTCACGAGCGGGACGCCCCTGTCCTGCATCATGCCCAGCACCAGCGGCATCACGGCGCCGATGGCTGCGCCGGCGTGATAGGTGAACCCCGGACCTACGCCGCGGGTGGACGTCGGAAACCGCTCGCTGACGTAGGCGGGCGCCATGCCCCAAATGCCCATGCCAAACGCGCCCATCATCAGTGCGCCGAGCCACAAGGTCGTGGGCGTCTCGGCATGCAAGTACAACGGCAGCGACGCCATGCCAAGCGCCATCGTGATAGTGACCGCCCCACGACGGCCGAGCGCGGTCTCCGAAAGCCTGCCCCAGCCGGCCGTGCCGACGATGGCGCCGACGTTGAACGCCGCCAGGTAGGGAAGCATCGGTCGCCCGATTCGCGCAGGAACGTCGGATACCAGTAGTTGACCGAATAGTAGACGCACATGAACGCCCCGATCACCGCGGTCGTCTGGATCGTCGTGCCGATCAGATCTCTTTGAAAGATCCGCACCAGCGATATTTTCGGCTCGGTGCTCTGGCGGCCGGTCCGCGCGGCCTCCTTCACGATTCGCTGCTGCTCGAGCCAGATCGGGCTCTCCTGAACGTTTCGTCGAATCCAGAGCGTGAGGAGCGCCGGAACGATGGCGATCCAGAACATCGCGCGCCACGCCAGATCTGGCGTTCCACTGAACAAGGGGTAGACGAACTGAAATGTGGCCGCGGCCAGCAGGTATCCCCAGTACCAGCCTCCCAGCAGCAGCCCGGACGCGAGACCACGCAACTTCGTCGGCCAATGCTCGAGGACGAGCGGCATACCCGCCGCCCACTCGCCGCCCATGCCGATGCCAAACAGCGCGCGCAAGGCGAACAGCATCGTGTAGGACGTCGAGAAGCCGCTCAGGAATGCGAAGAGCGAGAACCACAGCACCGAAAGCATCAGAGGCAGCTTGCGGCCCCACTTATCCGCGATGGTGCCGGCCGCCGCGCCACCGACGAGACGCATGATGAGCGTGACCGTCCCGAGCGCGCCCGCCAGCGCGCGGTCCACGGTGAAGCTGTTCTGGATGTCGATGAGGATGAACGTCATGATGTTGAAGTCGAACGCATCGACGACCCAGCCGAGAAAGACGGCCCAGAAGGCACGCCACTGATCGCGGCTGACCTGCAAGTACCACGCTTTCGCAGGTGTGTCGATCGGTACGACGTCAACGACTTCGTGAGTGCTCACTACAGGGATGTGCCGGCTGATTCACTGGTGTGACAACTGCCGAGCCCGCCGAGCTCGCTGAGAATTCTTAACCGAACACATTCTCGGCGAACTCTGCGGTCTCAGCGGTGAATTCGTGAGTAGTCCTGATTCATCGTCTTACAGCCCACTAGCGCTGGCTTCGTGCGGCCTTTTCGTCAGCCCGCGCGCCACTGAGCATGTTGGCCATCCCGTAGTTCCCTTCGTGGCACGCGTATTCGTAGATCATGTGATAGCCAGGCTTGGTGGTGAGATCGAGCGCCACCTTCCACGGTCTCGTGTAAGTCGCGGGATCGTCGACGGTGAACTGGTACTGAAGCGTATTCGCATCGACCCGGGTGAAGCGCTCGACAAGGCGGAGATTCCGGCTGTGGATCGCGCCGCCGCCGTTGCCGCCAAGTCCGGTCAGGTCTGTGAAGTTGGTCGACTCGACCACCAGGGTATTGCCCTCCCAATGGCCGCGCGGATCGCCCATGTACATGTCGAGATTCCTACCGACGTGCGCGCGCGTCTCGAGTGGAACTAGGCGCGCCTCGTGAATCATTTCGTTCCGGATGACGACATATCCGGGACCCTGGATGATGTTCGTACCGTTGCCGTAGATGACCGGGAGAATCGAGCCGACCACCCCGCGTGTGATGCATCGATCGTAGTTGCTATGGAACTCGTACGAATCCTGCTCGTGAGCCAGCCGGATCGCCCGCCGCTCGGCAGTACGCTTCTGGCCCTCCGGTGTCATGGGTGGAATGCGGCCGTCGGCCGGTTCGACAACGAGCGAAGTCGCGCGTGACGGCTTGGCCGGCCGGTCGAGCCAATGCCGCGGGGCGTTGTTGGCGGCGGTGTCTTGCGCGAAGGGCGTCTCCGGGAATTCGCCCTGGTCCTTTGCGAGCTGCTCGGCATTGGCGCGTTCCCTGGCGGCATATTCCTCGTCGTTGAGCACCGTACGTCCAGCGAATTGAGGAGGACGCTCGAAGGGGACGCCGATCGAGTTGTCGCTGGTGTAAGTGCCTTGAAGATCCGGGTCGCCCCACGCGGTCCGCGGTGGGGTCCATTTTGCCGATGATTTCGCCGCGGCAGTCGGTTGAGAACCTGGGGTCGTGCTTTGAGCCGCCAGAGACGCGACGTAGATCGATCCGATTGCTGCGACGATCGCGATCGCGCTGATTGAGGTCGACAATCGATTCCGCATCTGACCCTCTCTCGTCTCAATCATCTTCAGGCCGCTTCGGCTTTTACAGTCGACCAGCCTAGCACAAGAGATCGCTCTTGAAGGCGCGAGCTGATGCCGATCGGCTGGCGGGCGCGCCAATGGCGCTTCCCATGCCGATTGTCTTCGGCTGGACGCGCGCATGGGTCACGGTACTAGCAGGTGTGGATCAGGGCACCGCTCGCATTGAAATGTGAAGCGCGTTCAGGCTCGAGCCGACGACGCGGGCCGCGCGTTCCTCGCTTTGATACCCGTCCTTGGTGACGCGTATGTGCCTGGTCCCAGGTGGCAGATGACGAATGCTGACGGGCGTCAAGCCCCGCCCGATTCCATCGACTGTCACTCTCGCTCCCGCCGGCTCGGAGGTAATGAGTAGCTCGGTGGTCAGCGGTTGAGCGACGCGCGGTTCGACGACGGCCTCTGTTGATGCGGGTTGAGAAAGCGGGCCACCCGTTGTCGCGACTGACGAGTCGGGCGACGGCTCATGCGCCGGTGCAGCTCGCTGTGCCTCTTCCGCCGCCCCCGGCGGTGGTAGCGGCTCAGGATCGATGGCGCCCTGCGGCTGCGGAGTGCTGAGATCCAAATCTTCGCCTCCCCGCGTTGCCAGGGCCAACGTAAGTGCCACCCCGAGCAGGGCGAGTGCCACCAGAACACTTTTCCGCAAAGCCGTCGTATGGCCGCCCGCCGGTTTGGGCGTCACCGCGGCTGCCTCGGCATTCAAGGCACGCTCGAGTTGGGCGAGCGCATGCTGATCGAAATGGACCGCTCGGGCGTAAGCGCGAATCTCAGCGCGCCTGTAGAGCCCGGCAGGCACGATCCCGAGGTTGTCGGATTCCAACGCCTGAAGATGACGTAGAGGAATCCTGGTCTCGTCCGCGATTTGCCGAAGGGACAGCCCGCGGCGTTCGCGGCTGTTCCGGAGGAGTTCGCCGAGCGCAATGCTCTCGTGCGGCTTCGTCGCTGTTGGGTTGTCGAGAGGATGGGTGTCGGAACGATCGGAGGCCAGCATCGCCATTGGAGTCAGTTCCCCGAGCTGTAGCGACGCGATGTCGCAATTCCAATACCAGCGAAAACGAGCCTGATATTGGGAAAAGTCCAATCAAAAGGCTGCCTCGCTTGGCGTTGACCATCGTGGTGAGGCATTCGATGACGCAGAAATAGGTCAAATGTCTGCCGATCAATGAACTACTCACTCGTTTGCATCCTCGACGTCTTCCTGCTGAGCGTCGCTGCATGACGGCCCACTGCCCTCGAGTCGAGTGAGGGCAGAACCGCATTCGTGGTCTAATGTGTCCGCTGTGCGCGCGTTGATTGGTGCTTTCGGCCTCGCCTTTGCCGTGTCTATCGGGGCAGCAATGCAGGATCCGACGCTCGTGACCAACCCTCCGGAGCGCTTCTCCATGCGAGTCGTCGCGTCTGGCCTCGACGGTCCCTGGGAGCTCACGTGGGGCCCGGATGGGCAGTTGTGGGTGACCGAGCGGAAGGCCAGGCGCGTAATCCGCATCAACCCGACCGACGGCACCCGTAGCACGCTGCTCACACTGCACGAGGTCCATCAGAGCGTTCCGCAGGACGGGCTACTCGGCATGGCGCTGCACCCCGACTTTCTTCGCGGCAGCGATTTCGTATTTCTTGCGTTCACTTACGACGATGCTCCGGGACCCGCACTGGCGCGGCGGATGGCCATCCGCAGATATCAGTACCGACCAGACGGCGCGAAGACTGACGAAACCCGAAGACGTGCTGACCGGCCTGCCGACGCATGACGACCACGTCGGTGGCCGACTGGCCATCGGTCCCGATCGCAAGCTCTACCTGAGCATTGGCGATCAAGGGAGCAATTTCGCCGGCAACCGCTGTAATGCCAACCACGCCCAGGATTTGCCGACGTCGGCTCAGGTCCGTGCCAAGGACTGGTCGCACTACCAGGGCAAGATCCTGCGGATCAATCTCGACGGGTCGATTCCGCCGGACAACCCTGAGATCGACGGCGTCCGCAGCCATGTGTTCTCTTACGGCCACCGCAACCAGCTCGGGTTGGTCTTCGGGCCGCAGGGGTTCTTGTACGAGTCCGAGCACGGGCCCAGCACGGATGACGAGGTCAACCTCGTCGAGAGCGGCCGGAACTACGGCTGGCCGAACGTCGCGGGATATCGCGACGACAAGGCCTACGTGTACGCCAACTGGTCGGCCTCCAAGACACAACGGTGCAGCGATCTACCTCCAGACAACACCGTTCCGGCATCTGTCCCCACAGTGAACGAGACGGCATGGAACGACGCTCGCTTTGCAGGGCCACTTCGCACGTTCTTTACGGTCGAGACCGGCTACGACATCCGTGCCATCGGGAGCGCCACGATTGCCCCTGGAGGGATTGACATCTACACATCGAACGTCATTCCAGGCTGGCGCAATTCGTTGTTATCGCTCAGCCTGATCAGAGGCGCAGTCTTTCGACTGAAGCTCAGTGACGACGGCCGGTCGGTGATGGGGGCACCGACCGAGATGATTCCGACGGCGAATCGCTATCGCGACATCGCCTTGAATCCGGACGGGCGGACGATCTATCTGGCAACCGATTCCGAGGGTCCGAGCCGCGACCCATCGGGCGCCCGGCGGGTACTGGCGCACCCGGGTAGCATCCTGGAGTTCACGTACACGGCGAATTGACCCCGCCGAGGCCGCTCCTAGTGACTCTTGCTCCACTCCTCGCCTGGATTCAGGACTCCGGATTGGCGTTGGCCATTCGAGAATCTCTGTTGACGACCGCCTCTCTGAGTGCGGTCCACCTGCTTGGCGTCACGCTGGTGGGAGGTGGAGCGCTCGTGTCCGGCTTGCGGTTCGGAGGAGTACTGCTCGCGGATCGCCCTGTCCATGAGGTTGCACGACCCGCGGCCCGCGCAATCCTAATCGGACTCTCGATCAGTGCTGCAACCGGACTGCTTCTCTTTGCGCCGCGGGCCTTTGCGGCCGCAGGCAACACCTTCTTTCGATGGAAGATGCTCCTGCTCCTCTGTGCGGCGGTGTGTCAGCTGCTGGTGTATGTCCGTGTCTCGCGAGCGAGCGGCGACACACGGTTGACGCGCTTCATCGCCTTGCTAGCATCGGCGCTCTGGATCGGTGTCGTTGCCGCGGGTTGCGCCTACATCCTCCTCGAGTAGGTGGTGGCCGTACACGATGAACTCGTACCACGCATCATGTTCACCGCAGACAACTCCTCAGCGATCTCGGTGCGCTCGGCGGTTGCCCCCACGCTACCGGGCTTTGAATAGAGGTCTCACGTCAAATGTCTCTAGCATCGATTGCTGAGTGGCTGGAAGGCACAGCCGTCGGAGTGCTCGTCAGGGAGACGGTGTGGGGGTTCCCTATCGTCGTTGCGATTCACATCCTTGGCCTGATGCTCTCTGTGGGCATGGTGATCTGGTTCGACTTGCGGCTACTCGGTGTCACACTACGAAACTACCGCGTGTCGACTCTTTACCGCCGGATCATTCCCTGGGCAGGTGCCGGCTTCGCGTTGATGTTCGTGAGCGGAGGCATGCTCCTCGTGGGATATGCGACGGCCGCGTACGGCAACACGTACTTCCGCATCAAAGCCGCGGCGCTGGTGCTGGCCGGCCTGAACGCGTTCATCTACCACGCCCTCACTGAACGAACGATCAGTCGCTGGAACGACGCCGCGCGGCCACCGATCCCGGCACGGATCGCGGGATTGACCTCGATCCTGCTGTGGATGCTCGTCATTCTCGCAGGGCGCATGATGTCGTACACCATGTTTTCGGGTCCCAACTGAAACTACGAATCCATGAATTTGAGGATTTGAGAATCTGGGGATTTGAGAATTTAGAAGCGCTCCCTACTTGCTTGCAGAGTGAGCTTGGTGCAGTGTGAAGAGCTCGTGTCGTGCGTGATTGCGGCAGTCGCCCGAGCAAGGAGTACGAGATGGCCATTCCGCCCGGTGTCAGTCAACGAGATTGGACCGCCGCTCTGGACCAGTTCACGCAGACAGTCGGCGCGACTTGGTTGTTCACGAGCGACGACGATATCGCTCTGTATCGGGATGCGTACTCGCCTCTCTGGGGGGAACCCGAGGAACGGCTCGTTTCGGCGGCGGTCGCGCCCGATACGGCCGAGCAGGTGTCGCGAATTGTCCAAATCGCAAATCGGGTCAAGATTCCGCTCTTTCCGATCTCGACCGGCAAGAACCTCGGCTACGGCGGTTCCGCTCCGAACCTCTCCGGAAGCGTCGTCGTCGACCTCAAGCGAATGAACCGTGTCATCGAGGTCGACGACAAACGACATTTCGCCATCGTCGAACCCGGAGTTGCGTACTTCGATCTGTACAGGCACATCCAGGATCGCGGGCTGAAGGTGTGGATCGACTGCCCCGATCCCGGGTGGGGCAGTCCGGTCGGCAACGCTCTGGACCACGGGGTGGGATACACGTTCGGCGCGTTTCGCGACCACTTTCACTCGCATTGCGGCATGGAGGTGGTCCTGCCGAACGGCGATATCGTTCGCACCGGGATGGGTGCTCTGCCTGGTTCGAAGACCTGGGCCGAGTACCGCTATGGGTTCGGCCCGACGGTGGACGGACTCTTCGCGCAAGGGAACCTCGGCATCGTCACGAAGATGGGATTTCATCTGCTACCGGCGCCCGAGGCGTACCAGAACAGCGTCGTCACGGTACCCAGGCGCAACGACATTGTGGCGCTTGTCGAGATCATCAACGAGCTCGAGCACGGAGGACTGATCGGCATGCCGGTGTACGGGAGTCCACTGGGTGGATTTGGCCCTCCCTCTCCTGAGGTAGCCGCGTTGATCAACAAGCCGGGTGGAGCGACCGCGCAAGAGTTCGACCAGTACGCGCAGCGTCAGAACCGCGGATCGTGGAGCTGCCGAATGCAGTTCTACGGATCGCCGAAGGTGGTGGCCTCGCACCTCGACCACGCCAAGGATCGATTCACGGCAACCGTGCCCGGCGTCACGTTTCAGGATGGCGAGCTTCTTCAGTTCCCGATAACGAAGGAGCAGGCAGATCGCGCTCACAAGGTCGCGTTGGGAATTCCCAATATGGCCATCTTCTCGATTGGCGCGCGGACCGAACTGAACCCGTCACCATCGGACGGGCATTTGTGGTTCTCGCCGATCATTCCCAAAACCGGGGATGCCGTTCTGGAAGCCCAGCGAGTCTTCATGGACGCTTTCAAGCAGCTCGGCATTCCTTCGATGGTCTCGCCGTTTACGATGCCGGCCACGTGGATGTTTCGGGCGTTCATCTTCATCATGGCATTTCCGATCTCGCGGACGAATATCGAGCAGAATAAGAAGTCACGAGAGGCGTTCCGCTACCTGGTGAAAGTCGCCGCTGAACACGGCTGGGGCGAGTACCCGAACGGCCCCTGCCTTCCAGGACGATGTAATGGCCGCTTACTCGGTACAGCAACCACGCGCTGCTTCGCCTCCACGAGACCATCAAAGACGCCGTGGATCCCAACGGCATCATGGCGGCGGGGCGATCGGGAATCTGGCCGAAACAATTGAGGAGATCTCGCGGATGAGCAGCGCCCTCAGACTCGAGTTGGTCGTCGTCGTCGGTCTCGTCGTGTCGTCGACAGCTTTCGCACAGAACGACGCCGCAATGCAGAAGGGAAACGACGCGTACCAATACTGGTGCGCCACGTGTCATGGCGCAGGTCCTGGCCACCCGGGGACGACGGCTCTAGCGGCCAAATACAAGGGAGCACGTCCAGGACCGTTGGAAGACCGGACGGATCTCTCACCTCAAGGGATCCAGTTCGCTGTCCGCCGAGGCATCTCGATCATGCCGTTCTTCAGGAAGACCGAGCTGACGGACGCCGACCTGGAGGCGGTGATCGCATATCTCACGCGCAACCGCGCTGCGACGTCTGCTACGGGTGTGCGATGAAACGGCTCGCGGCGGATCCGCCATCCCTCCATTACGGAGGCGGTGCGATGAGGCTTGGTCCGCGGTCACATGTCTCCCGCCGAGAGTTCGTGATGACGGGGCTGGTGGCTGCTGCATGGTCCGCGCTGCGTGCGTCCGCTCAATCGCTGGATCTGACGAGCCTGACGTTGAAGGAGGCGTCGGAGCTCGTCCGCCGGCGGCGCGTGTCGCCCGTCGCGCTCACCGAAGCCTGCCTGACACGGATCGAGCGGCACGATCGCGCAATCAACGCCTTCATAACCGTGACGCGCGAGCAGGCAATGGCAGCGGCTCGTCAGATGGAGCAAGAGATCGGGCGAGGCCGGTGGCGCGGGCCGCTCCACGGCATTCCAGTCGCGCTCAAGGACAACATCGACACGGCGGGGGTCCTGACGACCGCGGCGAGCGCCGTGTTCAAGGATCGCGTGCCCGCCGAGGACGCGGAAGTCGTCGTGCGGTTGAACAAGGCCGGCGCCGTTCTCGTCGGAAAGCTGAACCTTCACGAGTTCGCGCTTGGCGGAACGTCGGCCGTCACCTACTTCGGCCCGGTTCGCAACCCGTGGGCTCTCGACCGCGTCGCTGGCGGATCGTCCGGGGGCTCCGCTGCTGCCGTGGCCGCGGACATGTGTTTCGGTTCGCTCGGCACGGACACCGGCGGATCGATCCGGATTCCAGCCTCCTTGTGCGGCATCGTCGGATTCAAACCGACGTACGGCCGCGTGAGTAGCCGCGGCGTCATTCCAATGGCCTGGACGCTGGACCACGTGGGGCCGATGTGCAAGACGGTCGAGGATGCCGCGCTGATGCTGTCCGCGATCGCCGGTTACGACCCGCTCGATCCCACCTCGGTCGACGCGCCGGTGCCGGACTACAGCCGCGCGATCCGCATGGACGCGTCGAAGCTGCGCGTGGGCGTGCCGCGGACCCCGTTTTTCGAGAACCTCAACCCTGAAGTCGCCAAGACGGTCGAGGCCGCGATCGACGTTCTGCGCAAGCTGACCGCCGGAGTCAGGGAGGTCGAAGTCCCGGCGGCGGGAAATATCGCCGAGGTGTGGAATCCGGAAATCTACTCCTATCACCTGCCGTGGATCACCAAGACGCCCGAGCTGTACCAGGCGGCGACGCGCAATCTGATTCAGGGGGCGGGCACGGCCAATGCGGCGACCTACGCGCAGGCCCGACGCCATGTGGACGTCGTGCGTCGTGAAATCAAGGAGGTCTTCGCCACAGTCGACGTGCTCGTCACGCCGACGCAGCGCGGCATCGCGCAGCCGATCGCGCCACCGCAGCCGCCTCCCGCGGGCGGCCGGGGGGGCGCGCCGGCAGCGGGCCCGGGGGGCGGAGGACTTGTCAACACCGCTGCGTTCGACATCTACGGTCTGCCGACGATCTCCGTACCGTGCGGGTTCTCGTCCACGGGCCTGCCGATCGGCCTGCAGATCAGCGGTAACCACTTCGCGGAGTCGACGGTGCTCGCGCTGGCGCACGCCTATGAGCAGGCAACCGGGTGGCATCGGCGGCGTCCCGCGTTGGAGTGAGACGCAGAGGCGGAGTCCATGTCCGCGAAGGCGTCCTTCTTCGTCGTGATGCTCTGCGCTATTGACGTGCGATGTTCTTGAGCACCTTGCCGCCTTTCATGACAAACACCACCCGGCGGAGGGCGGTGATGTCGGTGAGTGGGTCGCCATCGACGGCGATTAGGTCAGCCTCATATCCTGGCGCAATCACGCCGATCGTGTCCTTCATCCCGAGCGCTTCGGCGGCGAGCGACGTCGCGCCGATGATCGCGTTCATCGCCGACTGACCACCGTTCTGGACGCGGTACACAATCTCTCGCGCGTTCTGCCCGTGCGCGCCGGCGCCGGCATCGGTGCCCATGATCAACTTGAGACCATTGACAGTTATCGCTCGCTTGAACATGGCCAGGCTCAGCGGCACCCCTTCTTCCATGAGGGCGAAACCAGACTGAGTGAAGTTGCCGATGCCCAGATAGCGATCCTTGTTCTCGATATAGTTCTGCAGCAGAAGCCCGATGTTTGGCTCGAAGAACGTGCCGTGCGCCGCCATGAGCGCCAACGTGTCGTCGGTCACCTGCGTTCCGTGCGTGACGGCCCAACAGCCTGCGATCGCGGCGGCCTTCACGGCGGAATCGGCGTGCGCGTGCACCCACGTGCGCTTGCCGAGCTTCTTCGCTTCGTCGCACGCGGCATCGAGGTGCGCCTGCGTCAAGGTTTGTCCTCCGCCGTCACGGATGCTGCGCGAGGCGAAAATCTTCACCACATCGGCACCGTCAGCGACGATCTGGCGGACGAATTCACGGATCTGATCCGGTGTGCCGGTGCTCTCGTTGACCGGCGCAATCGAAGTCAGGAGCCGCGGTCCGGGCAACACGCCTCTCGCAATCGCGGCGCGCATGGGGAGATCCAGGCGTGAGCCGATGCTCTGGGCGGTCGTGAAGCCGTTGAGAAGCATCGTGTACGCGTTTTCCGCCTCGTACAGCATCGACTCGTCTGGTGTCTCGCCGTCACTCGTGGCCCTGCCGTCCGTGCCGAAGTGCGTGTTCATGTGGACGTGCGTGTCGATCAAACCTGGCAACAGCGTGAGCTGAGACAGGTCGTACGAAACGCGCCGGTGGGGCGCTTGTCCGGTGCTCTTGATCTTGCCGTTCTCTACGATTACCGTCGCCGAGCGTAACACTCCCCCCTTCCCGTCGAGGAGCGCTCCCGCCCGAAGCACCACTTCCTGTGCCGTCACCGGTAGGGTGATTGCCGATACAAGCAGGCAGACCGCAAACCCGCGGGCGGCTGATCTCGTTGTCGCGTGCATGTTGCTCCCTTCACCGTCTCGGCCGATCCAGCGGGGGATTACGCTTCGAGAAATCGAACGGGCGCAGGTCGAAGCTGTGCCGCGTGACCGGTGTTGTCTAGGCCGAACGCCTGCGCAAGCGATGGGCGTGGCGTTTCAGAGGGAACGCCTCTCGCGCAGAACGGACGAACTCCCGGACGTGCTTGGACGAGTCGTTCCGACGCCAGGCGATGAGGACATCGAGGCGCGCGTTCGGCTCGTCGAGAGGGACGACGGCAACTCCGCTGGCGCGATGCGATTGAGTGAATGGACTGGCGATGCCCAGATCGTAGGGAATCGTTTGGCGCCCTCGCACGTGATCTCCGCCCCCGTCCGGCGTCGGGCGAACAACGTGACGCCGAGCTCGTGTTCCAACTGCCGCACTTGCCGCGTCAAGGGTGGCTGTGAAATGTGCAAACGCTGAGCGGCCCGGGTGAAATTTCGCTCCTCGGCCACAGTGACGAATGCACGCAGATGGCGAAAATCCACGGCCGCGATCTTACCTCAAGAGCTGACGTCGATCGGCGATGCCCGGTGAGACTGGAGCGAGGGTCGAGCTATGCCGCGGAGGTTTTTGACAACGCAGATTCGGTATTGTTCACGGCTTGGCTCGCTCGGACGATCGCAGCGGGTGGGTTGGGTGACTTCCAGCCGTTGGCGAGTGATTCTGGCTTGTCACGCCCCCCGTCCTAGGCGCGCGAGGGCCTGGTCCGCGGCATTGACGCCGCCCTCGTGGGCCTCTTCGAACAGCGACAATCCGCTCACGTCCGAGTGCGCGAAGAAGAGGCCTTCCTCGCCCGCACTCAACCGCTGACGACCGGCCGCCGTGAGAAACCCTACCGTCGGCCGGATCATGCCGTGGCCAAAGCGCATGATGTCGACACGTGACACACAATCGTCGATGTCGGCGTGCGCGCGGCGGAGGTCCGCGAGAATGCGTGGGGTGAGCGTCTCCCAGGTCTGTTCCTGCAGCCAGAGCCGATTCGCGCTCGGCGATCCGTCGGCGAGCGCCCAATAGTAAGTCCAGATGGTTCGAGGCATCTTCGTCGCGAGCGACTGGTGCGTCGCGACCACGTAACCGAGGGCGGCCGAACCAAAGATCACGTTGTCCCACGCCGGCTCGACGCCAGACGATCGAGGCCAGCGATCGAGCACAAGATTCGCTGTCAGCCACGGTGAGTATTCGAACCCGGGCGAGGGATAACTGCCACCCATGAGGCGCGGGAGCAGAAACGCCGGCGCGGCATAGATCACATTCTCCGTCGTCCACACGCCGGTGTCGGCGGTCACCGTCCAGGCTGGGCCCTGCCGTTCGAAGTGCTCGACCATCGCCGACGTTTCGACGTAGGCGCCCAGCCGCTCGAGGAGACGCCGGACGATCCACCCGTTGCCCTCGGGCCAGGTCAGCGGGCCGGTCTCCTCAACCTGGCGGCCGGCATGATAGTGAACGCCGGCCCAGGCGGACACTCCGGACAGAAGAGCGCCGTAATCGTCACGACACCCGTACTCGACCCACCAGCGCAGGTAGGGAGAATCGAAGCCTTCCCGATCCAGCCAGGCGGCCATCGACATGGCGTCGAGCCGTGCGATCTCAGGTGCGCGGGCGTGCTTTGCTCGGCCACGCGACGACGGTATCGTGAAGGCACCCGTTTCCCGGAAGGCTCGCATCCGATCGTCGAAGCGTACGAACTGTTCGCGGTCGCGCGCAGTTGGACCCACCTGCGGCTCGAGTCCATCCTGCCAACGCCCGTGAATAAAGAGACGCTCCTGGGGGGCAAAGCACAACGCCTTCTCGCTCCACTTTTCCCCGTCGAGGACGCCCAGATCCCGAAAGAACGAACGGATATCCGACGCATCGGGGCCTGGAATCGGGACGTAGTGTGCGGCCCAGGGGTATGGCGAGATCTCGTGCTCGTCCCACCGGGAGTTGCCGCCGGCACGCTCCTCCATCTCGAGCACGACGAAGTCAGTGAAGCCACGCTGGTGGAGGCGCCAGGCGGCGCTGAGGCCGGCGATGCCACCGCCCACGATGACGACCCGGCTCCGCCCGCTCCGGCCTCTTGGGCCTGGGGCGATTGCTGATCGCAGCCGATGGCCTCGACCTCCGCCATCGTCGACGATCCTGCCGGTGGGGCCCCGCCGGCTCTTGCACGACAGGCCGACGAGCGCCGCGCTCAAGAACAAGCGGCGCGAGATACCTACGCGATTTATGGCGTTCCACTCGTTCTCGTAGTAGTGGACGAGTGCCTGGTTGTGCAGGCGATTCACCTCGACGGTTACTGGCTTCATGTCGAGAGGGAATTCGAAGAGGGCTTCGAGCGTCTCCCTCGTAAGAAAGCGAAGGCCATCGGGCAGCGTCTCGGGTCGGCGGTACTGCGACCTGGCCGCGAGCACGAAGCCCCACTCCCCAAACGACGGGACATAGACGTGATAAGGAGTCGCCTGGAAGCCTGCGTCCTCGACGGTGCGGACGACGCACCAGAACGATCGAGGCGCGAAGAGGGGCGAGGTGCTCTGCACGGCGAACGCGCCGTTCTCGCCCAGTCGTCGTCCCAGCAGACGATAGAAGAGCGATGTGTACAGCTTGCCGAGCGAGAAGTTCGACGGGTCCGGAAGGTCCACGACCGCGAAGTCATAGATCTCGGTGGCCTTCTCCAGCCACACCATCGCATCCGCCGAGACGACCTGCACGCGCGGGTCGCGAAAGGCCCCGCCGTTGAGCGCGGCGAGCTGCGGATGCACGGTGAAGAGCCGCGGCATCTCCGGATCGAGATCGACGAGCGTCACCTGTTCGACTTGGGGATATTTCAGGATCTCGCGTAAGGCGAGACCGTCGCCGCCTCCGAGCACGAGCACCCTTCTCGCACGCCTCGCTGCCAGCCCGGGATGGACAAGGGTCTCGTGGTACCGATACTCGTCGCGTGAGCTGAACTGAAGGTGTGAATTGAGAAACAACCGAAGATCGTTCCGCCACGCCGTCACGACGATCCGCTGATACGGCGTCGTTCGAGCCAGAATCACCTCGTCGGCGTAGAGGCCGCTTTCGGCCACGTCGAGCACACGCTCTGCCGAGAACATGCCGCCGACGAGCAGCGCGATCACCAGCGCCGCCGCGACGCCAAGCGACCGCCGATGCGGCATCGCGTCCCGAAACAGGTAGAGCGTCCAGAGCGCGACAATCGCATTGACCAGGCCGAAGAGCATGGCCGCACGCAGAAGCCCGAGCTGCGGCACGAGAATCGTCGGGAACAAGACGGATGCGACGAGCGCCCCGAGGTAATCGAAGGTCAGGACGTGGGCGACCACGTCCTTGAACTCGAAGCGGTCGCGCAGAATCCGCATCAGCAACGGGATCTCGAGGCCGACGAGCGTGCCCACGACGAGGACCAAGGTATAGAGGATGGGGCGGAATACATCGGTCCAGCCGAACACGAGGAAGAGTACGGCGGACGAAAACCCGCCGACGAGCGCGATGAGAATCTGGACGATCACGAACTGCCGCACGACCCCTCGTGTCACGTATCGTGACAGCCAGGAGCCGACGCCCATCGCGAAGAGATAGGCGCCAATCACGGTGGAGAACTGGGTGACGCTGTCCCCAAGCAGATAACTGGCCAGCGCGCCCGCCACGAGCTCGTAGACCAGCCCGCACGTTGCAATGAGGAGGACCGCCGCTAGCAGCGCTGGTGCCATGAAATCCGAAGGCCCGACGATCACCGCGTCAGTGAATGGCCGCGGCGATGATGAGGCAGAGGCCGATCGAGACCAGCCCGATGAACATGGCCAATGCCGTGTTCTGATGCTCGACGATCTCGCGCCACAGCGAATACGGCGTCAACCGATCGAGGACGACGAACGAGACGGCGAACACCACGATGCCGAGCAACGCAAACACCACGGACGCCACCAGATTCGCGTAGACGTCAGCCACCATGTCACTTTCCTCCTGGATAGCGCGGCGATGCCCCGTATACGGGACGATAGGCGCCCGGGTTGTCGCGAACCGAGCGCGGGACGTTATCGACGCGAGTGACGCCCGCCAGCGACCAGCCGCGGTACTCCGCTGTGCCGAGCAGGCTCAAGACGAGCGCACCGTAAATCAGATACCCCAGTCGCCACATTAGTCGTCATCCTCCTCGTCATTCTCCCCGTGGGCGTCACTCTGGCTCCAGCGCTCGCGCTCGAACGCGAGGTGTCGCCAGGTGACGACGACCGGCGGGATCGCCAACAGCAACAGGGCCAGACCGTAGAAAATCCAGACCGGCCTGTCGCGCTGCACCCGGATCGAATATTCCACGGGCGAGCGGTTTGCCGGGTCGCCGTCGGGTTCGACCCGCAGGTAGTAGCGACCGGCCGGCACGCTCGGCACGAGCACGCCGCCACGAGGCGACCCCGAGGCCCACGACTCGCCGTCTTCGACGCCGAAGTAGTACTCCAGCTCGCGGTCGAAGTCCAATGCGACGCTCGTCTCGTCGTTGATGAGGGCGAGGCTCACGTGCAGCCAGTTGTTGGTCAGGTTGGTGTCGAGTGAGACATCGACGTTCGACGTGCGTCCCTCGATCGTGAAGGGCTCGGTGACGAATGCGGCATTCGGGGAAGTCGGATCGAAGTGAAATCGACCCGTGAAGACCGTCGAGCCAGACCCGAACAGCCTGACGATGGCGACGAGGAGCACGAGCGCAGCGAGCGCGGCGAACGTGCGCCAGTACGGCCCGACCTTCTCTTTGAACGGCGACGGCTGGTTGGCGAACACGCCAACGGTGGCGGGCGGCTGCCCCTCGAGCGAGAAGGCGCGCCACACGTAGTTGCCGGGCACGTACATGCCGAGCGACCAGGTCGCCTCCGAGGCAGTCCCCTCGCGCGACAGCAGGAAAGGCGGCGCGACGTAATCCTCGACCTGCGCCGTCTCTCCCACTTTCACGACCCATGGAAACTCGCCCAGGACGAAAGCCGTTCGTGCGTGCGCCGACTGGAAGAGTTTGAACGTTCGTCCCTGCAGCTGGCGTATCGCCCGGTGCCCGACGCCATGCTCGCTCGGCGTCTCGTCCAACACGGCGATATCCGTCCAGTGGCCGTCGTACTCGCTGAGATAACGAAATCCCTGCTGTGGATTGAACAGGACGTATTCGTCCCACCCATACGTGACGCCTTCCACGTCGATGGTCCGGTGCTGGAATCCGACGACTTCGTAACGCGCCCCATGCCACTCGCCGCTCGTCCCGAGCGGAATCGTCGGCGCCATCTGCTCTCGATTGGTGACCCGCTGCAGAATTCCGACGTTCGCATCCGTCGCGTCGGCAATCGACCCGCAGCTGCCGCACACGACCGACTGCGAATGCCCGACGGCTCTGAGAACGAGAGGTGCGCCACACTGGCCGCAGTTGAGCGCGCCGACCGGGACCGATTTCGAGCGGTCGACGTCGCGGAGATTGTGGAGCGAAAGCGCGTCGAATGACACCCTCCGGCCGGCAAAGAACGTCGGAGGATCGTCCGTGTAGTCGATCGTGGCGACCGCCGAGTCGGCCGAACGCAGATCAGCGAAACGCGCGAGCTGGCGATTCCACGACTCGAACGGAAGCTCGCCCTCTGTGCCTCGATAGCGGGCATCGGTGATGGTGACGACTTCGAAGCGCTGGTTCCCCAAACCGACGCTCGTGCCGAGCGCGATGGCGGCGGCCGGTGGAAGTGCGATGGGTTCCGACACTCGCTCGTACACGGCGTAGCGGAGCTGGGCATCCGAAAGCCAACCCGTGCGGCCACCCTCAAAAAGCAGGTGCCACTCGCTCCACGCACCGCCGTCGGTACTCATAGGCGATGCGCCCGATGACGGTGAAACTGCGCCCCTCGAAGCGCCCGGTCGTACCCGAGCTGGATGGGTGAGGTGTCGGGCGGTGGATCGCTGACCGTCCCGACCCGTTCGAGATCCACATCGTGTCGGACGATGATGGATCGACAATGCGGGCAGACGGTCTGGACGGATCCCGACCAGGCAAACGTCAGGGGGCCATTGCAGTTCGGACAGCCGGCCGCCGCGCGGCTCATGACGACCCGGCCGACGCTGTGCCGACCTCAGACGTCGACCCACTGCCGTACGAGCGCTCGATCCGTCTGACGTGCACCTCCCGCGCACCGACGATGCGACGGACGATGCGCTCGGGCTGCCACTCAGGGCGCGCGACACAGCAGAATACGTTGAGACAAAGACTGGCGTGCTCGGGGAACGTGTGACACGCCAGGTGTGATTCGGCGAGCACCTGCAGGCCAGTGAGACCACCTGTGTGTGGAAATCGGTGCCAGGCCGCCGGTCCCACGGGCGTCAGTCGCACGGCTTCGACCAGCGCGGCAAAGAGCCGTTCGAGCGTGCGCGCGTCGCGCAACGACTCGACGTCACAGCCCGTCGCGTCCACGACCCATTCGATGCCTGTCATGCGCCCGTGCCTGGATCCTGACGCCTCAACGCCGCGCGTACGCGCACGTTCCTGAACGAGAACTGTGGACAGCAGTCCCAGTCCGCGGAAATTCGGCCATCGCAACCGGTCGTCATCAAGTGCGGATGGATTTCAAGTCCGACGAGGCCTCGCCAAGGGCGGCGACGCTACACTCTACTACCACGATAGACCGTTGGCAAAGCCAAGGAGACCCGAAACGATGAAACAATCCCGGTCCGGAGCTGGTCGACGAGATTTGCCTCGAAACGAGAAGTTGGCTCAGCATATGAAGTGAGCCTATGCGCGGAACACTTACGGACAACCGGCTCCTGGACGGCCGTGCCGTCCGCGACCGCATTCTCGGGGACGTGGCCGAGCGCGTGCGCGAGGCGGCAGCGACGCACACCATCGGCCGCCTCGTGTCGATCAGCATCGGCGAGCACAAGGAAGCGGCGGTCTACGTTCGCGGGCAGGCGAGCGCCGCGAAAAAGGTCGGTCTCCGCTTCGATGACCAGACCTGGCCAAGCACACTCAGTCATCAGGAGTGCAAGGCGCGGAATCGTGCGAATGAACGATGATCCTGAGATCCTCGGCGTCATCTTGCAGCGGCCAGTGCCCGAGCATATCCACGGCCGCTCGCTCGCATCCGCGATCCATCCCTTGAAAGACATCGAAGGCATGAACCCTGCCTCGATCGGCGACATCATCTACAACGAGCTCGCGCTGGCGCCCTGTACGGCCGCGGCGTCAGTCGAGCTGATTAAAGCGACCGGTCTCAACCTGCACGGGCTCGAGGTCGTGATGGTCGGCCACTCCGAAATTGTCGGGAAGCCCGCCGCGCTGATGCTGATGGCGCAAGGGGCGACCGTGACCGTGTGCCACCATTTGACGCGGTCGGTGGCCGCACATTCGCGTCGTGCGGATGCTGTGCTCGTCGCGGTCGGCAAGCCGAGGTTTCTGCACGCTGACATGGTGAAGCCCGGCGCCGCCGTCATCGACATCGGCATCAACCTGGTCACCGGCCCGGACGGTGAGACGATGATCGTGGGCGATGTCGATACCGATGGCGTCAAAGAGGTGGCGAGCTGGGTCACCCCGGTGCCGGGTGGCGTCGGCCCGGTGACCGTCGCCATGTTCATGCGGAACGCGATCGCCGCGCACACGAAACAGCTCGCCGCCGGCTGGCTCGGCTGAATCGGGCTGGCGCTGTCGGGGTTCACAACAACTCGGAAACGATACGCGTCCATTCCGCATCGAGCGAGTCGGTTGCTTCAGGCTTGCGGGCCCGCCGGTACCAATATCGGGCGTTGGAACGGTCGCCCTCTTTCCGATGGAGATACGCGTGCACCCACGCGCCATTCTCATCGTCGACATCCTGCGCGATCGCGTGCGCCGTCTGCCAGTCGCCGCGCGCGTCGTGCCAGAGCGCACGTAACAGCGGCGCGACATCGGGCGCGTTGGCGGTTGCGAGCGTCCGTTTGAAGTCGTCGAGGGTCATTGGGCACGCAAGCTGATCGCTCGCAGCGGTGCAGCCGTCAAGAAGTGCTCTATAAGTACCCAACCGAAGGGTCCAAGGCAATCGCGCTTCGGCTGAATACGCCGCTGCCATGCCCCAGCAAGCGTCCCGCTCCGTCCAGGAGATCCGCTTCCGCCAGAAACAAGCGTCCGCTCTCATGCCGCAGACGCCCGATTGAGTGCAGCTCTCCGTCGGTGACCGGGCGGGTGAGGTGGATCGTGAACGAGACGGTCAAAACGAACACTTCGCGCACGCGCGAGTTCACGGCAAAGAAGGCCGCGTCGTCGAGCATCCGGAAATACACGGAGCCGTGCACCGCGTGCGCGGCGTGAAAAAACTCAGGCCGCGTGGCCAGCCGCACCTCGGCTTGGCCGTCGGCGACAGTGATTCGAGTGCCAAACCACTGCGTGATTGGAGCGGAGGCGTACAGCCGCTCGAGTTTGCGGTAGTGCTCGGTGTCGCTCATGGAATTGGAGCCTCCGAGGAGTAATCTTCACGAAACACTAATCGAAAGCCAGGCCGTTCATCTACGATTGAGCGTGCGCATTCGATTCACAACCCTGAGGAGGTTCGACATGCGGTGTCTGCTCGTTTGGCTGTTCGCGCTCGTGATGAGTACATCAGCCGGAGCGCAGTGGCTGCACCATCCTGATCCGACGATTCCGCGCCTCAAGGACGGGAAGGCAGACCTGTCGGCTCCTGTGCCACGGACGTCTGACGACCGGCCCGATCTTTCCGGTGTTTGGCAGGTCGAGCCGTCGCCTCCCGAGGAGATCCAGCGCGTCTTCGGCGAGAACTCGGCCGGCACGGCGGTGCTGGATGCCGGTGTTCCTCGCGTCAAGTACCGGCTGAATATCCTGGCGGATTTCAAGCGCGACGAGGAGCCGATGCGACCCGAGGCCGCCGCGTTGTTCCGACAGCGACTCGAAACTCTCGGGAAAGACATGCCCACATCGCATTGCCTGCCGGGAGGCGTGCCGTTTTCCACCCAGATCGCGCCGTTCAAATTCGTTCAGACGCCGCGCCTGATCGTCATGCTGCTCGAAGACAACAACCCTCCGCGACAGATTTATCTCGACGGACGCCCGCTGCCCACAGATCCCCATCCGACGTGGATGGGCTACTCGTCGGGAAAGTGGCAAGGCGACACGTTGGTCGTCGATTCGGCGGGGTTCAACGACAGGACGTGGCTTGATGGCTTCGGCCACCCGCACAGCGAAGCACTGCATCTGGTCGAGCGGTTCCGACGGCGCGACTTCGGTCACATGGACATCGAGGTCACCGTCGATGATCCGAAGATGTACACCCGGAGCTTCACGGTCAAGTTCTCAGCACGGTTGTTGCCTGATACCGACATTTTGGAGTCGGTGTGCGCTGAGAACGAAAAGGATCGAGTGCACCTGGACCGGTAGCCCCCACCGGCTATAATCGGCCGCACTCTCACTCCACGCGCCGCTTGAGCTCCTCGCTCACGAACGCCATGACTACGGAAATCCGAATGGAACAGATTGGGCCGTACCAGATTGAGGCCAAGCTGGGAGAAGGCGGCATGGGCGTGGTGTTTCGCGCGCTCGACACCAAGCTGCAGCCGGCCGGTCGCGATCAAGTTTCTCTCCGAGCACCTCGCCGACGCGGCCGGCCGGCGCCGGTTCCAGCGAGAAGCGCAAATGGCGTCCTCGCTGAATCATCCCCACATTCTTACGGTTCACGACATCGGCGAACTCGACGGCCGCCAGTACCTGGTCACCGAATATATCGACGGAGGCACGCTGAAGGACTGGGCGAGTGGCGGGAAGCGCACGTGGCGGGAGATCGTCGAGCTTCTGGTGGGCGTGGCCGATGGCCTGGCCACAGCCCATGCCGCCGGCATTCTGCATCGCGACATCAAGCCTGAAAACATCCTGATTACCACCACCGGATATGCCAAGCTCGCCGACTTCGGCCTGGCGAAAGTCGCAGACGTTGCCTCACCCGATGCGGCCACCCGTCCGGAAGGAGCAACCAGGCCGGGCGTCGTGGTCGGCACCATTGCCTACATGTCTCCGGAGCAAGCATCGGGAGGGCCGCTGGATGCCCGCAGCGACATCTTCTCGTTCGGCGTGGTGCTCTACGAAATGCTCGCGCGGCGCAAACCGTTTGCCGCTGCCACGGAGTTGGAGCTTCTGCACACGATCATCCACGGGAAGCCGCGACCGCTGGGCAACGATGTCTTCCCGGGGCTCCGAGCCGTTGTGGAAAAAGCACTGGAGAACGATCCACGCGACCGCTATCAGTCGATGCGGGAGATGCGTGGTGGATCTGCGTCGTCTCATCCGGCAGAGCGAGGAGATCCATTTACCTGCGGCGCCGGTTCAGGCACGCGCCTGGAAGCGGATCGCCGTTGTAGCCGGCCTCACCGCGATCCTGGTGGCGACCCTTGGGATCTGGCTATGGATGCGTCCATCCGAGCAGCCCGCATCGCCCTCGGAGTGGGTGCAGCTGACGAACTTCCCCGATTCCGTGACCCAACCCGCGCTCTCTTCAGACGGGCGCATGCTGACGTTCATCCGCGGGCCGAGCTCGTTCATCACGACAGGGCAGGTCTACGTGAAGCTGCTGCCGGACGGCGAGCCAAAGCCGTTGACTGACGACGACCTGACCAAGATGAGCCCCGTGTTTTCCCGGACGGATCTCGCATCGCCTACACCACCAGCAGCCCATGGGACACGTGGGTCGTCCCGGTGTTGGGCGGAGCGCCGCGACGATGGCTGCCGAACGCATCGGGGCTGGTGTGGAGCGGCCGGCGCAGCATCGTGTTTTCGGAGGTCGTCGACCGTCTCGAAGGCAACCACATGAAGGTGGTCGCAGCCGAAGAAAGCCGGGCAGGGCAACGCGACGTGTATGTGCCATCGCCGAAAGGTGCGATGGCGCACCGGTCGTTTCCATCACCGGACGGCAAGTGGTTGATTTTGGCCGAAATGACCGACAGGGGCGTGTGGCTTCCATGCCGCCTGGTGCCTGAAGACGGCAGCTCGATTGGACAGCCGATCGGCCCGCCCGACGCGGCGTGCTGGTTTGCCGCGTGGACACCAGACGGCAAGTGGATGTACGTCAGCTCGAACACCGGCGCCGGAACATTTCACATCTGGCGCCAGCGTTTCTCGGCGAGCGGCTCCTCCTCGGCTCCCGAGCAGGTGACGTCAGGCCCGACGAGCGAAGAGGGCATCGCGATGGCGTCGGACGGCCGTTCGTTCATCACGGCCGTTGGCTTGGACCAGAGCGCCGTCTGGGTTCACGACTCGCGAGGGGAGCGGCAAATCTTCGTCGAAGGCCGCGCGTCTACGCCCAAGTTCAGCCCTGATGGCAAGACGCTGTTCTTCGTGGCTCAGAAGGGAACCTTCAACGAGCTTTGGTTCGCGGACGTCGCCTCAGGTCGTGCCGAGGCCCTGCTGCCGAATTTCGCCCTCGGATCCGGCGGGGTCGCAGGGGTCTACGATGTTTCTCCCGACGGCCGCCAGATCGTCGTGCAGGCCCGCGATGTCGAAGGCAAAGACCGTGTCTGGCTTGCTCCCGTCAACCGGCGCTCGCCGCCTCGACCGATACCGAACGTGGAGGGTGATGGTCCGGTCTTTGGACCAGACGGAGAGATCTTCTTCAGGGCCAGGGAAGGGGACTATGGATTCGCGTATCGCGTGCGCGAGGACGGAAGCGGTTTGCGAAAAGCGATTGATTACCCCGTTATCGAGACAGGGAGCGTTTCCCGGGATGGCAAATGGCTCGTCAGCTATGCACGCTACGCGCGAGCCGGTGAAGAGCCCATGGGCGCCACGGTAGCGTTCCCGCTGGACGGCGGGCCCGCCAAGCGAATCTCCCCTCCCGGCAGCCCGCTGAGTTGGTCGCCAGACGGGAGGTTCCTGTTCCTGTCGGACTCGACCTCGTCGTATGGCGGGAGTGTGAGACGCACGTATGTGATTCCGCTGCCGTCGGGCCGTATCTGGCCGGAGATGCCGGCTGACGGCTTTCAGACGGCGTCGGACGTCGCGAAACTATCCGGTGTGCGTGTGATCGACGAGGCTTCTGTGGTGCCCGGTCCAACAGCGGACGTGTATACGTTCTCGCGCGAGACGATCCAGCGTAACTTGTATCGCATTCCTATACGGTGAGAGGTGATTAAGCGATCCGAGTCGCAGCACCGTCTCGGTGCCCCGGCGACCGTTTTGGAGGGCCGATGGCGCTGACTCCAGGCAGCGGCCGAATACAGGCCCAAAAGGTAATGCCGTTCGGAAATTCAATGAGCCGAACGCTTGTGCTGCTGAGCGTTGGCCACATTTGGCGCCGAGGGCCGACACGGCGGAGGGTCGTCAGCTGGCGCGTCGGGCCGTCACGTCGACCCGGAAAACCCGCGCTCCGTTCGAAACTCTGGCGCTGCGCGGCGGTCTTACCAACTTGCGGCATCGCTCAGATCAACTAAAGCATTTTCCGGTTGTACGTAGTGTCCGCCTTCAGGCGGACAGCCGCGAAGTCCGGCTAAAGCCGGACACTACGTACTACACGGCAATGGAAACCGCTCTAGCCCCGTCCGGGAGGCTTGGGGCCCTCAGGTGACCTCGCGAGAGACCGCCGCGAACTCACTCACTGCGCGCGGGTTTTCCTGACGCGTGACGGGTCGACTTCACGGCCCTTGCGCCAGCCGACGACCCTCCGCCGTCTCCTGTTCCCCCAGCCGCCCGCGACGGCTCGGAGCCGTGGCGGGAAGCGTCGCGGGCCGCGCGCCGTTTGGAGTCAGCCCGCCACCGCTGCCGGAAAAACGGCGTGAAGCCGAGGCCTGCGCGGCCGTCTGCCGCGAGGTCACCCGGACCGAGGCGTTGCCCGAGGCGGGACTCGTTGATCGGAGCGATGTCGCGAATCAGCAGGACGGCCGCGCCAGCGAAAGGGCGGCGAGCGCAACGCCGTTTTTCGGGCTGACGGAACCGGCGCGACGGCCCGCGATGCTTCCCGCCGCGGGTCGCGGCGCGCCACTGACCGCTGTGCGGTCAGTCACGAATTTCCGAACGGCATTACCCTTTAGGGCTGCTTGGTCGGCGGGCGCGGGCAGGCCTGAAGGCCTGCGCTACAAAAGGCCGCGGTTACGAGAGGCCGCGGCGACGTCAGCTTCTGCAGCCAGCGCCGATCGTTACGCCACGATCTGCGGGATCAACTCGCCGTACACATCGGTCAATCTCACGTCCCGCCCGTTGAAGCGATAGGTGAGTCTGGTGTGATCGATCCCCAGCAAATGCAGAATCGTCGCGTGGAGATCGTGATAGCTGATCGGCTGTTGCTCGGCCTTATATCCGAAGTCGTCGCTGGCGCCGATCGCCTGGCCGCCCTTGATCCCCGCTCCGGTCATCCATACGGTCATCGCTCCAGGATTGTGATCCCGGCCGACACCCCGCTGAGAAATCGGCATGCGCCCGAACTCGCTGTGCCAGATGACCAGCGTCGAGTCGAGTAGCCCCCGCGCCTTCAGGTCGGTCAGCAGGCCGGCGATCGGGAGGTCGGATTCGGCGGCGTGCTTGGTATGGTTCGCCTTGACGCCCTCGTGTGCGTCCCAGGTGTCGTAGGACTGATTCCCCATGCCGCCGTGGAACAGCTGCACGAACCGTACACCGTTTTCCACGAGCCGCCTGGCCAGCAGGCACTGCCTGCCGAAGGGCTCGGTGACCTCGTTGTCCAAGCCGTAAAGCTTCTTGGTGGCGTCGGTCTCGGTCTCGAGGTTCACGACCGTCGGGGCGCAGCCTTGCATCCGATATGCGAGCTCGTAGGACGAAATCCGCGCGGCGAGATCCGAGCTGCCGGGATGCTGCGCCATGTGCAGTTCGTTCAGCCGGGCAAGCGTATCGAGCCGCGCGCGCTGCTGGTCCGCCGTGACCCCCGCGGGCGGCTTCAAGTCGACGATCGGATCGCCGCTGGCCCGGAATGGCGTGCCCTGATAGGCAGCGGGTAGGAATCCGGACGTCCAGACCTGCGGGCCGCCGATCGGGCCGCCGCGGTAGTCGTGCAGCACGACAAAGCCAGGCAGTCCCGAGCTTTCGGATCCCAGCCCGTAAGTCAGCCACGAGCCCATCGCCGGAAAGCCGGATCGAATCTGGCCCGACTGCATCTCCAGGTGCGCCAGCGTGTGATCGTTGGACCTTCCGTACACCGACCGCAAGAACGCGATCTCGTCGACGTGCTTGGCGACGTTGGGGAACAGCTCCGACACCTCCATGCCCGACTGTCCGTACTTCTTGAAGGTAAATGGGCTTGGCATCAGCGGTCCGGGGTAGCCCTGGCGCACGACGACCTCGCCCTTGCCGGTCAAAGGCTGGCCCGCATATTTGTCGAGCGCGGGTTTCGGGTCGAAGGTATCGACCTGGCTCACGCCGCCGCTCATGAAGAGCGAGATCACGGCCCTGGCGCGCGGCTTGAAATGTGGCGGCTTCACGGCGAACGGGTTGCCCGAGCCGACCGGCGCGCTGCACGCGTCCGAAGCGGCGGCCAGGAGATCGTCTTGGTTCAGCAAGTGCGCAAGCGCCAGGCCGCTGATTCCACCGCCCGAGTGAAACAGAAAGTCGCGCCGAGACCAGTGGTACTTGACGTGAGTGCACATTGCAGTTACTCCGCGTACAGGAACTCGCTCAGGTTCATGAGGACGTTCGTAAAGTCGACGAGCGTGCGTCCTTCGACGAGCTCGCGAGCCACGGTCAACTCCCTGGGCGAGGGGGGGCGAGACAGCGCCATCCGATAAGCGGTGTCGATCTGTTTGACCGGGTCGTCGCCAGCTGACGTCTTCACGCGGTCGGCGAACAACTGTGCCTGTCGTGCGACGAACTCGTTGTTCATCAACGTCAGCGCCTGCGTCGGAACCGTGGAGACGTTCCGGGCACCGTAGGACACGTTCAAGTCGGGCAGGTCGAACACCTGCATCATCGGGAATGGCAGGTTGCGCTTCGTGTAGGTGTAGATGCTGCGGCGCCAGACCGCCGGGCCGTCTGGCTGATTCCGATAGATGCCGTGCGTGGCCCCGAAGCTGACGGCCTTGAGCAGTTCTTCCTGGATATGCGGGAAGATCGGCGGCCCGAACATCGTCAGATCGATCGTCCCGGCCACGGACATGATGCTGTCGCGGATGATTTCTGCGTCCAGCCGCTGCACGCGGAATCGCCACAAATACGTGTCGTCCGGATCCGTCGCAGCCGCGGTGGCGTCGTTGTACTTGGAAGCCATTTGATAGGCCTCTGAAGTCATGATCAAGCGATGCATCTGCTTGATGCTCCACCCGCGGTCGATGAATTCCACGGCCAGCCAGTCGAGCAATTCCGGATGTGTCGGCAGGTCGCCCATCTTGCCGAAATTGTCGAGGGAGGCGACGATTCCGCGGCCGAAGTGATGGGCCCAGATTCGGTTGACCATGACGCGCGCCGGCAGCGGGTTCTCTCGGGACGTCAGCCACTGCGCGAGCGCCAGCCTGCGACCGGAGGTGTGGCCGTCAGGCCTCGGCATCTCGGTCGGCGGATTACCGTAAGTCGCTGCGGTGACGAATCCCGGCTTCATCAACGCGCCCCTGGCGTTCATGTCGCCGCGAAGCAGCAAGTACGAAGGAGGCACTTCATAGCGGCCGGGGCCGGTGTGGAGGTAGCTTCCCTTGAGCTGCGCCAGCAGGGCCGCTCGCTCTCTTGCTGCGACAGTGCCCTCGGTCACGCGTTCCGAGGAAAATCGATAGTCGCCGTCCGTCACGATGTCGGCTACCGGCAACGGCTCCGGCCGATCTTTGTCGATCTCCCTGATTTGCGCCTCGAGTGCCTTCCGTCGCTCGAGGTCCTCCGGCGTCATCGCCTCGTCGACCTTGATACTGATGAACGCGCTCTTCAGCACCTGGTCCGCGAGCAGCTTCTCGCCTTCCGTCCGCTCGGCTTCCGGCTTGGCGACCGCCGCCTGGACGTTCAGAGGGAAGTCGCGCTTGATGGCTTCAGCCCGCAGCCGCTCGCGGTACGGAGCCTCAATCTTCCGCATCTCGGCGCGGAGCGGCGCCTGCTTCGCGTTGACCTCTGCGACTTTCTTGTCGTACGCGTCGACCTGCTCTTTGGGCACCAGGGGATAGGGGGTCTCGACGTACCCGAACAACGATGCCTGGAGGGCGTAATAGTCGCGCTGCAGAATCGGATCGAACTTGTGATTGTGACAGCGCGCGCACTGCAGGGTCAGGCCGAGCGTTCCCTTGCCGATCGTCGCGATCATGTCGTCGAGATAATCAAATCGATACTGCGGGTTGTCCCCTTCGCGCACGTCGACGCGAGGACCGAGGCGAAGGAACGCCGTGGCGATGTAGCTCTCGGTGGTCCGCTTGTCCAATTCGTCGCCGGCGATCTGTTCCGTGAGGAACACGTTGTAGGGCGTGTCCGCGTTCAGCGAGCGAATCACGTAGTCGCGATAGCGCCACATGTTGGGCCGATCGTGGTCGTTCTCGTAGCCGTCGGTGTCCGCGTACCGGGCGAGGTCCAGCCAGTGCCGGGCCCATCGTTCTCCGTAGTGTGGCGAGGCCAACAACTTGTCGATGAGCCGCTCCCACGCGCCAGGAGCTTTGTCGTTGAGAAACTCGGCCGCCTGCTCGGGAGTGGGCGGGAGACCGATCAGATCGAGATAGGCGCGCCGCAACAACGTGAACCGATCGGCTCGCGGCGCGGCCTTCAGGCCCTTCTGCCGCCTCGCCTGCTCCAGGAACCGATCGATCGGATTCTTCAGGTGCGCGGCAACGAGCGGAACGGGGGCTTTGGTCGGCAGCTTGAACGCCCAATAGTCCCTGGCGCCGGGCGGTAGTTGTGCGTTCTCGGGAGAAACTGCCGCACTGGCAGCGCTCGTTGGTGCGCTCTTGACTGGCTCGCCGGCGGCGGCGTCCCAGTGAGCGCCTTCGTCGATCCAGGTCTTGATGACCGCAATCTGCTGCTCGGTGAGCGAGTTCCCGTCCAGAGGCATGCCCGGCTTTTCAAGTCCCGCCACGAGGCGATACAACCTGCTATCGATCGCTTTTCCGGGGACGATGGCGGGTCCATGGTCTCCGCCTTTGAGTGCGCTCTCACGTGTACTCAAATCGAGCTGCGACAGGTGAGTGGTTGCGTTGTGACAGGCCCAGCAGCTTGCTTCGAAGATCGGCTTGATGTCTTTGTTGAACGAGGTGGGTTCCTGAGCTCGCGGCGAGATTGCCGTGAAGGCGGAAACGCCGATGGCCAACCCGCCAACGATCAACGGTAAGAGCGCTCGCCTTGTCACAGCTCGACTCCCTTTCTCCGCGCGTAACGTTGAAACGCCGGGCGCCGGGATGTACCTGATCGAAGGTATGTTACTCCGATCACCGGGGTTCGGCTGAGGTTCGTCGCATCGTCTCGCTCATCTCAAGCGCGCAGTCCTTTTGAGAGTGAAAAATAGCGTAGGGCAGCCCTTTCAAGGCTGCCAACGGAGCGAGCGTCCTGCAGCCTCATCACTCACAGAAGCTTCGCCTTGCACGCTATATGATGACACCAAACTTCGAGACGCCGTGGCGTGCGTCACTGAGTGATCCCGCTCGTGGTGCCAACAGAACAAGCCATCGATGCTGAAACCCGGTGACCTGCTCGGGCCCTATGAAATCGTGGCTCCGCTTGGAGCGGGCGGAATGGGCGAAGTGTATCGTGCGCGCGACACTCGCCTGAATCGCACGGTCGCCATCAAAGTTCTCCCCGAACAGCTCGCCGGCGACCGGCAGTTCCGCGAGCGATTCGACCGCGAGGCCCAGGCGATCTCCGCGCTCGACCATCCGCATATCTGCGCCCTGTACGACGTCGGCGAACAGAGCGGCACGGCCTTCCTGGTCATGCAGTACCTCGAAGGCGACACGCTCGCCGACCGATTGAAGAAGGGGCCCTTGCCGTTCGAGCAGGGCATCGAATACGCGATCCAGATTGCCGGCGCCTTGGACAAGGCCCACCGGGCGGGCATCGTTCACCGCGATTTGAAGCCTGGCAACATCATGTTGACGAAGTCCGGGGCCAAGCTGCTCGACTTCGGCCTGGCGAAGACTTCGGCTGGAACGGCCGCCTCTGGCCTATCCATGCTGCCGACGACGCCGCCTGGATTGACCGCGCAAGGGACGATTCTCGGAACCTTCCAATACATGGCGCCCGAACAGCTCGAAGGCCGGGAGGCGGATGCACGAACGGACATTTTTGCGTTCGGCGCAGTCGTCTACGAAACGCTGACCGGCAGGAAGGCGTTCGAAGGAAAGAGCCAGGCGAGCCTCATCTCCGCCATCATGTCATCGCAGCCGAAGGCATTGTCGTCCTTTCAAACGCTTGCGCCCCCCGCGCTGGATCAACTGCTCGCCCGTTGCCTCGCCAAAGATGCGGACGACCGATGGCAATCTGCGCGCGACGTAAAATCGCAGCTCGAGTGGGTTACCGGGCCTGGATCAAAGGGCGTCGAGCCAATCGCGGCCGCGAAAGCCTCGCGCCATCGAATCGCCTGGATCGTCGCTGCTTCGGCACTCGCCGGCCTGCTGGTGCTTGGGGGTGCGTTCGCCCTGCGACGCGCGCCAGACACGCCGGCGAAGGCCGTTCAATTCGTCGTCCTTCCTCCTGACAACGCGAGTTTCGTGGACGACGCCGGTCTTCAGGCCGTCTCGCCGGACGGCAAACAGATCGTGTTTGTAGCCGCGGCCGGTGGCGCTCCGACGCTGTGGATCCGATCGCTCGATTCGCTCGTGTCCCGTCCTCTCGCCGGTACCGAGGCGGCAGCTCTCCCATTCTGGTCGCCAGACAATCGTTCGTTAGGCTTCTTCGCGCGCGGCAAGCTGAAAACAATCGATGTGTCCGGCGGGTCGCCGCAAACCCTCGCTGATGCACCGTTCGCCCTCGGCGGAACGTGGGGACGCGATGGCGTGATCGTGTTCTCGCCGAACCTGGCGAGCCCTCTTTCGCAGGTTCCTGCCGCAGGCGGCAACGTCAAGCCAGCCAGTAAACTGAATCAACAAGCAGGCCAGTCGCTGCACATGGGTCCATCGTTCCTGCCGGACAGCCGGCGGTTTCTGTTCTGGACGGGACCAGGGGAACCCGGTGTGTACGTCGGCTCGCTTGATTCCGATGAGATGAACCTGGTCCTCCGTGCCGATTCTGCGGCAACCTACTCGCCGCCGGGCTACCTGCTCTTCATGCGTGAATCGACGGTCATGGCCCAGCCCTTCGATGCGTCACGAGTGTCGACGACAGGCGAACCGCAGCGTATCGCCGAGCAAGTCGCCCGCTTCATCAGCCAGCCAGGCTTTTCAGTCTCTCAGAATGGCGTTCTCGCGTTTCGTCCAGCCAGCGCAGGCCAGACCGAGCTCGTCTGGGTCGACCGTACGGGCAAGCGACTCGCCGCGGTTGCGCCGCCCGGCGAGTACAACAATTTTGCGTTGTCGCCCGACGAAAACCATGTCGCGTTCGATCGGGATATCGCCACGTCAGCTCCCGACGTATGGGTGATGGACTTGCGTCGCCAGGTGACCGAGAGATTCACCTTCGCTCCATCCGTGGATAACGTTCCACTGTGGTCGGCGGACGGTCGGAACGTGGTGTTTGCTTCCACTCGTGGCGTCGGGCTCGACATTTATCAGCGATCGTCCAATGCAAGCGGGCCCGAAGAGCTACTTCTCAAGCTCGATGCGCCACCCATCCTGATGCCCTCAGACTCGTCGTCCGACGGTCGGTATCTGACGTACTACAGCACCGATCTCAAAACGAGGAATGATATCTGGGCCCTTCCACTCTCGGGTGATCGAAAGCCGTTTCCCGTTGTACGCGGTGAGTTCAACGAGACCGAGAGCCAGTTCTCGCCGGACACGAAGTGGATCGCCTATGTCTCGGACGAGTCAGGCTCTCCGCAGGTCTACGTGCAGTCGTTTCCGACGGTCACCGGTAGATGGCAGATTTCAACGGAGGGAGGCTCTCAGCCGAGATGGCGTCGGGATGGAAAGGAGCTCTTCTATCTCTCGCCGTCTGGCATGCTGATGGCGGTCAGCGTCAAGAGCGGCGCAACCGTCGAGGCCGATGCTCCTCGGCCGCTGTTCGAGACGAAGCTCGATAGAACGGTGCTGCGGCAGTCTTATGCAGTTTCGGCCAATGGAATGCGATTCCTGTTGAACCTTCCGATCGAGCGCGCGACGCCACCGTTGACCGTTTTGCTCAACTGGCCGGCGCTGCTGAAGAAATAGCTCACTTCTTCACGATCTTCTTGACGGATCGGCTCGCGGGGTTGGCCACATAGAGGTGTCCTTGCGCGTCCAGGGTCACACCGTGCGGCCGCCCACCGATGCCCGTCACCCGATCGATCACCTTGCCGTCCCTCATGATCGTGATCGACTCCGAGTCGACGTGGCTCACGTAGAGCGTATCGTCGGGGGTGATGAACATCGAGCCGCGGGGCTTGGACGGGAAGTCGGTCCACTGCTCGAGGAACTTTCCGCTCTGATCGAACACCTGAATCCGGCTGTTCTCCGCGTCGGCCACGATTACACGGCCGCGGGAGTCGACGACCACGGCATGCGGAACGTTGAACTGCCCGGGCTCCGATCCTTTCGTTCCCCCGATGACGCTGCGGAACGTGCCGTCGCCCGCGAAGCGAACGATACGCGAGTTGCGATAGCCATCAGCGACAAGTACATCCCCATCCGGCAGCACGAAGACGTCGGCGGGGCCGTCGAACGCCGTCTTCGAGTCGTTGCCGCCGGCGACTCCGCGCTGGCCGAGCGTCAGCTGCAGCTTCCCGTCAGGGGACCACTTCTGAACGAAGTTGTCGGCATTGTCGGTCACCCAGAGAAACCCGTTGCGGTCGATCCGGAGCCCGTGAGCTACGCGAAAGAGGTTTTCTCCCCACGTTCGCACCACGTTGCCGTCCGGCGTCAGCACGACGAAGAACGGCGTCGCTCGGCGAAGGACGACGATCTGGCCTTCGGGCGTGGTAGAGATCTGAGAAGCCGCCTCCCACTCCAGGCCGGCTGGCAGACGTCCCCACGACACCGCCTCCCAGTTGCTTTCGGAGGGCCCACGCGATTGCGCATCCAGTGATGTGGTCAGTACTGCGACAGCGATGAGCGGCAGAAGCCTTTTCATGTTGGACCCGGCGGGGACCTTATCATGGACACGGCTCGTTCCGCCCTCGATTGCAGCCGAGCCGGTCCGGGCGCCCGAATCTGCACGGCCTTCGGCCCAATCCTCGGTAGAAACCGCTTGCACGCCCTACCGGAAACAATTACGTTTGAGGCCTCACAAGCACGGGAGGGCAGTTGATGACGAATAGCTGGCCGGCGTGGCTTGCCGGCTGCGTGGCGATGTCGCTGGCAACTGCGGCTTCCCTCGATGCCGGCAGGCCGCAGCCGCAGGGCGCCGTCACCTCTCCTGAATCAGCGGCATCGGCACAAGCGACGATCAATCGGTACCTGTGTCGCGTGCCACAACGAAAGAGTCAAGACGGCAGGGTTGGCCCTGGACGTGGCAGGCATCGACCGCGTCGGCGAGCACGCCGACGTGTGGGAACAAGTCGTCCGGAAGCTTCGCGGGCGAATGATGCCTCCGGTGGGACGTCCGAGACCGGACGAAGCCTCATACGACGCCGTCGTTTCGTATCTCGAAGCCTCCCTCGATCGGGCTGCGGCCGCGGCGCCAAATCCGGGCCGGACCGAAACGTTCCGCAGGCTCAATCGAACCGAGTACCAGAACGCGATTCGCGACCTGCTCGCCCTCGATGTCGATGTCTCGTCGCTCCTCCCGAAAGACGATGTGAGTCACGGCTTCGACAATGTCGGCACCGGCCAATTGTCGCCGACGCTGCTGGAGCGATATCTGGCCGCGGCGCAGAAGGTCAGCCGGCTCGCAGTGGGGAGCCCGCTGTCGTCGCCGGCCAGCCACATCGTCGTGCTCCCGGCGGACCTCACTCAGGAGGATCACGCAGACGGTCTCCCGTTCGGCACGCGCGGCGGGACGATGGTGCGCTACACATTCCCGCTCGACGGCGCCTACGAGATTCAGGTTCGCCTGTCGCGCGACCGCAACGAGAACGTCGAGGGACTCACCGAGCCGCATCAGGTCGAGCTCGCGCTCGACGGCACACGCGTGGAAGTGTTCACCGTGAGGCCGAACCGCAACCAGAGCGGCGCCTATTACGCGGACGAGGCAGTCGACAAGAACCTGAGAATCCGCGTGCCGGTCGGAGCCGGTCCCCACCAGCTCGCGGTCACGTTCCTGCGAAAGACGTTCGCGCTGCCGGAAACGGAGCGGCAGCCGTACCAGGCACACTTCAACATGGATCGGCATCCACGCATTCAGCCGGCGGTGTATTCGGTGTCCATCACCGGGCCCTTCGAGCCAGGCGGGGCCGCGGACACGCCCAGCCGAAATCGGATCTTCGTGTGCCATCCCTCGGCTCCCTCGGCGGAAGCCGGCTGCGCGAAGAAGATCGTCGCAACGTTGGCGCGTCGCGCCTATCGCCGGCCCGTTTCGGATGCCGAGCTTCAGGCCCCTCTCGCTTTCTACACGGAGGCCCGCGCCGAGGGTGGGTTCGACGCCGGCATCGAGATGGCGCTCCGGGCGATTCTCGCGAGCACGGAGTTCCTGTTCCGCATCGAGCGCGATCCGCGAAATATCGCGCCAGGCACGCCCTATCGGGTCAGCGACGTGGAGCTGGCTTCGCGGCTGTCGTTCTTCCTCTGGAGCAGCGTCCCGGACGAGGAACTGCTCGACGTGGCGACTCGTGGAGCACTGAAAGAGCCGGCGGTCCTCGAACGACAGGTCCGGCGGATGCTGGCCGATTCGCGCTCTGAAGCGTTGGTCACGAACTTTGCGGGGCAGTGGCTGTACCTCAGGAATCTGGCGGCGTCGAATCCGGACGCGCGCATGTTTCCGGACTTCGACGACAACCTGCGCCAGGCTTTCCAGCGGGAATCGGAGCTCTTCTTCGAAAGCATCGTCAAGGAAGACCACAACGTGCTCGACCTGCTGCGGGCCGACTACACGTTCGTCAACGAACGACTCGCCCGGCACTACGGGATCCCCAACGTGTACGGCAGCCGCTTCCGGCGCGTGGCGCTCGGCGACAGCGTCCGCGGCGGACTGCTCGGTCAGGGAAGCATTCTCACGGTGACGTCGTACGCGAACCGGACCTCTCCCGTGCTTCGCGGCAAGTGGGTCCTCGAGAACATCCTGGGCACGCCGCCGCCACCGCCGCCGGCGAACGTGCCGCCGCTTCCCGACAATCATGCGGGCGGCAAGGCGCTCTCGATGCGCGAGCGCATGGCGCAGCACCGGGTGAATGCCGCCTGCTCCGGTTGCCACCAACTCATGGATCCGGCAGGCCTGTCGATGGAGCATTTCGATGCGATCGGCCGCTGGCGTGCGCGTACGGAAGCAGGGACCCAAGTCGACGCATCGGGCGGTCTGCCTGACGGCTCGACGTTCGACGGTATGGCCGGGCTCCGTCGTGCGCTGCTCGGTCGTCCGGAGTTGTTCGTCTCGACGCTCACCGAAAAGCTGCTGACGTACGCATTGGGCCGTGGGCTCGAGTCCTACGATGCCCCGGCAGTCCGTGACATTACGAGAAATGCGCGACTGAACGACTACCGGTTCTCGTCGCTGGTGCTCGGTATCGTCACGAGCTCCCCGTTCCAGATGAGGAGGTCGCAATGATCGTCACGAAGATGGCCCTGCCGCGCCGCACGTTCCTTCGCGGAATGGGCACCGCGCTGGCGTTGCCGTTGCTCGATGCGATGGTGCCGGCCGCGTCCGTCCTCGCGCAGACGGCTGCGAGTCCCGTGCGCCGCCTGGGTTTCGTCTACATCCCGATGGGCATGAACGCCGCGGCCTGGACGCCCGCCATGGAGGGGCGCATCGTGGATTTGTCGCCGTCGCTGGCTCCGCTGATGCCGATCCTGGATCAGCTGACGATCCTGACGAATCTGGAGCTCAGGAATGCGTACACCACCGGCAACCACGCGTCAGCGAACTGCGCGTTTCTGAGCTGTGCGAGAGCCAAGAGGACCGAAGGCACCGACTACCAGCTCGGGACGACCGTCGACCAGCTGGCGGCGCAGAGCATCGGCAAGGCGACTCCGATTCCGTCGCTCGAGCTGGGCACCGACCTGATCGCGCAAGTGGGCAACTGCGACAACGGCTACGCCTGCGCGTACCAGAACAACCTGTCGTGGTCATCGCCGACGACGCCGCTGCCGACCGAAGCCGATCCACGCGTCGTGTTCGAGCGGTTGTTCGGGGACGGCGGCAAGTCCGTCGAGCGACGTGCCGAACTGAAGAAGAGCGGCAGCATCCTCGACTGGATGACCGACGACATGGCGCGTCTCCGCAGGGAGCTCGGGCCGGGCGACCGGACGAAGCTGAATCAATATCTCGATTCGGTGCGCGAGGTGGAACGGCGCATTCAGAAGGCGGAACAGCAGAGCGACGTGACGCCATTGCCGGATCTCGAGCGTCCGGCCACCGTGCCCGCCGCCTGGGAAGATCATGTGAAGTTGATGTTCGACCTGCAGGTGCTTGCGATGCAGGCCGACCTGACGCGGGTCATCACCTTCCAGCTGGCGCGCGAGACCAGCACGCGAACCTACCCGCAGATCGGTGTTCCCGAGCCGCATCACCCGGTCTCGCACCACACCAACGACCCGGAGAAGCTCGCGAAGCTGGCCAAGATCAATGCTTACCACGTGTCGCTTTTCGCCAGTTTCGTCGAGAAGCTCCACGCGACGCCGGATGGCGACGGCTCGCTTCTGGACCACTCTCTGTACCTACTGGGCAGCGGGATGGGCAACCCGGACATCCACAATCACACGAACCTCCCGATTGTGCTGGCCGGGGGCAGGACCAGCAAGGTCAAGGGGGCGCGGCACATCAAGTACGACCAGCCGACGCCGCTCGCCAATCTCCATCTGACGCTTCTCGACAAGGTGGGCGTGCGTCTCGACACGTTCGCCGACAGCAGCGGAAAGGTCGCCGATCTGGAGCCTCTCGGCGTGTGAGGAGCCGGCAATGACGCGCTTCATCCTGCCGTTGCTGCTTGTCGCCAGCCTTGGCGTCGCCGGCGCCGAAGTGCGACTGGTGGACGCCGTGAAGGCCGGCGATCTGCAGTCGGTTCGTGCGCTCCTGGATCAGCGGGCGGACGTCAACGTCGCGGAGGCCGACGGCACAACCGCCCTTCATTTCGCCGTCGACCAGGATGCTCTCCCGCTCGTGGAGGTTCTGATTCGCGCAGGCGCCAACGTGAAAGCGGCCAATCGCTACGGCGTCACGCCTCTCTGGCTGGCGTCGGTGAACGGCAGCGTCGCTGTCATCGACACACTTCTGAACGCCGGAGCCGACGCCAACACCGCCATGCCTGAGGGCGAAACCGTCCTCATGACCGCCGCCCGCACCGGCAGGATCGAGGCGGTGAAGACGCTGCTCGCCCATGGCGCGACGGTCAATGTGAAAGAGGAGTGGCATGGACAGACCGCGCTGATGTGGGCCGCGGCCGAAGGCCACGCGGATGTCGTTCGCGCGCTGGTCGCGAGCGGGGCCGACGTTCACATCCGCTCGAAAGGCGGGTTCACCGCGTTGTTGTTTGCGGCGCGCGAGGGGCGGGTTGCCGCAGTTCAGGCGCTGGTGCAGGCGGGAGCGAACATGGACGACGCCCTGCCGGTTCGCGTGCGCCAGCCATCGACCGCCGCAAACGCGACAGCCGGTGACGCTGCGCGACCGGAGATTGGCTTGAACGCGTTCCTGCTCGCGTCTGCCAACGCTCATTACGAGCTCGCCGCCTGGTTTCTGGATCACGGCGCCGATCCGAACGCGGCTCCTCAAGGGTGGACGGCTTTACATCAGGTCTCGTGGGTCCGGAAGGCCGGCATTTCGGGCAGCAACAATCCTGCGCCGCCGGGCTCCGGCAACATGGACAGCCTCGAGTTCGTCAAGAAGCTGGTCGCCCATGGTGCGACGGTGAACGCTCGCGTCACGAAAAAGCCGCCCATGGGCGTGACCACACTCAACTCGATCGGGGCGACGCCGTTCCTGCTGGCCGCCCGAACGGCGGACACCGATCTCATGCGCCAGCTCGTAGAGCTTGGCGCCGATGCTCAGCTGCCAAACGAAGACGGGACGACGCCATTGCTCGTCGCGGCCGGAGTCGGCACTCAGGCGCCGGGCGAAGATCCCGGGACGGAGCCGGAAGTGCTGGAAGCCGTCAAGGTCGCGCTGGATCTGGGCAACGACTTGAATGGCGTCGATACGAACGGCGAGACCGTCATGCATGCCGCGGCGTACAAGCACGTGCCGACGGTCGTCCGCTTTCTGGCCGAACGAGGGGCCAGCATCGAAGTGTGGAATCAGCCCAACAAGAGAGGCTGGACGCCGCTGAAGATCGCCGAAGGCATCCAGCGAGGCATGAACATCGTCAGTTCACCCGCGACCGCAACGGCGATTCGTGACGTGATGGGCGCGGCCCCGGCGGCTGGTGCGAAGCCGAACTAATCCGAGCGGGTAGGAGGACGTCATGCGATTGGCCGCGAGACGGCTGGCAGTGGTTGCGCTCGTCGTCTTGTTCTTTCTGACGCTGCGAGCACACATCGATCGGGATGTCGTGGTGGCTCAGACGGGTCAACCAATCACGGTCACGCGGATCTACACCGGGTCCGATGGTCAGAGCCACGCCGAAGAGCTTCAAATGAAGCTGAACGGCAGGACGTCCGAGCTAATGAAGGCGACTGGCGTCCAATTCAGTCGGACGCCGGCCGGCTACTTCAACGACTGGCATGTCGGTCCCCGGCGACAGTACGTCATCACGCTCAGCGGCCGAGGGGAAATCGAGGTGGCCGGCGGTAAGAAGATCGCCATGGGTCCAGGTCACATCAATCTGATCGAGGACACCACCGGCAAGGGTCACACCACGCGAGTGGTGGGCACGGAAGATCGTGTAACGGTCGCGATTCCACTGGAATAATCGTCCCGCCGTTAAGGCCTCAGGCCTTTTCCACAACAACCGCAGGTCCGCTGATACCTGGCGCTGTCTGTCGATGAACCGGCGTGATATGGGTCAGCGTCGATGGGATTCGAGCAGTTCGTCGATCAACGCGTAACCTGACGGGGCGTGGATGCCGGCGACGGATGCTCCTGCAGCTAGCAGCGTCCGAACGGAATCGGGCGATCGCCTGTCTGCCCAGTACGAGTCCACGCATGCGCGCACAGCCAGTGCCAGAGGGGTCCGCCCTTTGCCGTCCGGAGCGTCGACTGGCGCTCCCCGCTCGATGAGGAGCCTGACAGTTTCGTGGCGTGCGCGCCAGGCAGCCACGTGGAGCGCCATGCTGTCTTTCGCGATGTCCCAGTAGCCGTCGCCCTCCTTGAACAGCGCTTTAACGTCCACGCCGAGATCGAGCAGGTGCCGCACGCCGTTTGTGTTGCCGACCCCTGCGAACTCCGCGAGCAGCGTGCCTCCTTGTGCGACAACTTCGCCAACGAGCTGAGGCTCGCGATTGGCGAGAGCACGAACGGTAGTCGCGTCGTTTTTGGCACAGGCCGCAAGCAGCTGGTCGACGCCGTGAAGCTCAATCGTCGCGCCCCGTCGCTCGAGAAGCTCGAGCACGTCGCCTCGTCCTCTTCGCACAGCGAGCGCCAGCCCAGACTTCCCGTTCACCAGCAGCGTCGGATCAGCTCCGTGCTCCAGCGAGATCTCGATGATCTCGAGCGAGTTGTCGCGCTGTACGGCCTGTTGAAATGGCGTGCGATGCCATCGGGAGACCCGATTGGGGTCGGCGTCCCGCTCGAGAAGCCATTTGATGCCATCGTAATCGTGCCAGTCATGCTTGCGAAGCAGCAGCGTTGTCAGGCTGTCGTCACTCAGCCGGCCGCTCTCGACGAGGACCTTCATGACATCGTTATCGTATGTTTCAGGCGCGTGATAGGGGGTTTCGTCGTCGTTCGGATCGGCTCCGCGCTCGAGAAGCAGGCGGGTCAGATCTGCATTGTGGGCCACTCCGGCGGCGCCGTAGATTGCGCTCTCGAACGCGGGGTGCGGCTGGTGCCCCATCTCGTAAAACCCGGTGTTCGCGCTCGCTCCGGCGTCGAGGAGCGCCGTCGCCGCCGCGACGAAGCCCTTCGACCGCGAGCGGTCGAGCCGGAGATATCGCGAGAAGCAGAGATGGGTGAGCGCATCCCAGCCGCGTGGCCCGCCTTTCGCCGTCGCGTGTCCCGAATCGATCTCGAGGAACCGGCGCACACCGGCCTCATCGCCGAGTATCGCGGCGGTGTGGACGTCGCTGCGCGCGACGTCAGGGAACGCGGCGAGAATCGCCTCGGCGCGCTCGAGCGTTCCCGAGACATGTCCGCCGTCGAGTGGAACACATGCAGCGTCGATGAAGGCCGCCAACAAATTGTTCATGGGCGACGACGAAGTCGCGCGGCGGTCAAGTGCGGCGGTTCCGCAAGCGCGACCCGGAGCAGCAATTCCTGTCTGAAACAACAACGCCCATCGAGATGATTATGACCTGCTTGGCGTTTCTGTATCTGCCAGCTCAGAACTGCTTATCCCAAGACTTATCTTCGACGCCTCACCTGTCAGTCTCGAGAACGCGCGCACTCGTCTGGAACCGCCGAAAATTTGTGTACGTGGCCGTCGTCGTGATGCGAGAAAGGGACTGTTTGTAAGACTCCTGCATTCTGAAGGGCACGAGCAAGCCGAGCGTTTGGTCGGCGCGATAGTCGACGGAGATCTTCGCCTGCGACGTCGGGCTAATCACTACATTGAGGTAGGTTCGGAGCACCCTCCCGGTATCCGGGTCGATCCAGGCGCTGCCGCGAGTGATCTGATCGGGACCGGCAGGCGTCTTGATCAGCGATGGGTGGGTGTGCTCGGTGAAGTCCAACTTCCACGAATGCTGGCCCTCGACTATCTCTGTCCCGCGTTTTCGAAACGTGAACCTGCTCCGATGTCGGGGATGCAGGAGATCCAATGTCAACATCGGCAGGTTGATCGTCCGATGAATGACATCGTTGCCCAGGTTGTAGCGTGCGTTTTCTTCCGCGACACGATTCGCCTGTTCATATGCGTCGTCTGACCCATCGACGAGGAGGCGCTCGAGACGCCCTTCCTCCTCTCGGACGAGTCTGCCATCAACCTCGAATGTATCGCGGAACCCGGTCCATGCCGCACCCCCAGGAACCCGGAGCATCACGTAGTCCGACGTCAGGACGCGCTTCTCTGACTGACGTCCGCGAATGACCAACTGCTGCTCGTATCTCTCTTCGGCTACCAGGAGGGACAGCCGCTGCTCGTACTCGACAAGGTATGCGCCCAGCCGATCGAGCACGTCATTCAACTCAGGCAACCCAGGCAACCCAGATCGCTTGGGCTGCTGAGCAGCAGGAGGAGGCCCCGAGTAGATGGCTACCCAGAAAATTGTGGGGACGAGTATGGCCCGACCGATCGATCTCGCCACACTTTCAACTTTCCACTTTTTACTTGAACTCTACCTACCAGGGCATCTGACGTTTCGTGTACTTGCGGCCGATCTCGGCTGTCTCCCGGCTCGCCGGTCCAACCATGACGCCTTCCTGAATCAGCGCGACGACGTCGTTCGCGCCCATGCTGTTCAAGAAGAAGATCTTGTTCGCCTTGCACGCGGCGAAAATCCTGGCGCGAGCCGCCAACATCTCGGGTGCGGTCGCCGCGTTGGCGCGGACGCCGAGCGACAGGGCCATGTCGCCGGGCCCCCACTCTGCGAATCCAACGCCCGGGACCTTCACGTTCTCTTCAGCGTTCGCGAGCGCGTACTTGTCTTCCAGCTTCAGGCCCAGCAGCAACTCGCCCTCGGGATTGAGCGGCCACGCATCTGCCTTTTGCAGGTATTCGTCGACTGACACGCCCCAAATCTGGGCGGCGGTCGGCGCGCCATGAACGCCGCGGCGCCCCTCGCTGACTCCCTGGCCGACGGCCTGTTTATGAATGGGCAGCCGCACGGCTTCGATGAACGCGCGTACTGCACCAGGGGTATCCGCGTGAGTCAACATGACGCCGTGGACACCTGTGGCCAGAACTTGATGAAACATCCAGGCGTTCGCACGCACCGTGGCTTCGTCGGTGCCGTTGACCGGGACGTTGACGATGACCGACGGCGTGCGATGGCCGCTTTTCGTCGGTCCGCCAGCCACGAGGCCGCGCATGTAGTCGGCGAGACCCTTGATGTCGTAGGGTGCGTGCTCCATGTCGTAGCTGATGTAGTCCGCGTACGTTTGAGCGTCTTTCACACCCGCTTCGTAGCCGCCAGACGTTCCGGAATGCGATCCCGTGTAGTAAATGGGTTGACCTTGTTCGAGGAGCTCAATCGCTCTATTGATCCGCTTCGGCTTGGGTACCTGCGCGACGATGGCAGCACCGAGCGCAACACTCAGGAACACGGCCACGCAAGACGTCCAGGGCATCGGTCGAGCGGACTTCATATCTGAGCCCTCCTCTCTAACGCGGGGCTAGGCTTTTTATATACCCGACGGGCGCCTGGCAGCCAGTCTTCGCTAGAATGCCTAGTGTATCAGCGAGGATTCTCAATGAACCCCTTTGAGCACGTCGTCTCGACCGAGCACGAGCTGCGGGAAATCGTCGGTGTGCCCGGCCCACGTTCCGTGAAAAAGGAGTGTGCCGCTCTCGACGTTCATTGCCGCGAATTCATCACGCGTTCACCCCTTGTCCTCGTGGCCACATCAGGCGCGGATGGTCGCTGCGACGTATCGCCCAAAGGCGATGCCCCGGGATTCGTTTTGGTGCTCGACGAGCATCGACTGGTGATTCCCGACCGTCCTGGCAACAAGCGGCTGGACGGGATGCTGAATCTCGTTTCGAATCCACACATCGGACTGCTCTTCATTGTGCCGGGGCGTGAGGAAACGCTGCGGGTGAACGGCCGTGCGTCCATCACGCGTGATCCGGAGCTGCTGCAGCGCTTGGCCGTTCAGGGGAAGACGCCGTTACTTGCGATAGGGGTTGAGGTAGAGCAGTGTTTCCTGCACTGTGCGAAGGCGTTCCTTCGCTCGCACGTGTGGGCCCCCGATCGGTGGCCTCCCCGGGATGCCCTGCCGTCGCTCGCGCGCGTGTTGTTCGATCAGATCAAGCCGGAAGGGGTGACAGTCGACGACTACGAGCGGGACATCGCAGAAGGGAACGCGAAGGGGCTGTACCTAGGTACCCGCGAACCTGAGTTGCGAAGTAGCGAAGGCCTTGAGACCTGCCGACGCCCGCCGAAAGGCAGCCCTGAAGGGTAATGCCGTTCGGAAATTCGTGGCTGACCGCACAGCCGTCAGTTGCGCGACGCGATCCGTGGTGGGAAGCATCTCGGGCCGTCGCGCCGATTCCGTCAGCCCGAAAAACGGCGTTACGCTCGTCGTCCTTCCGCTGGCGCGGCCGTCCTGCCGGTTCGCGACATCGCTCCGATCAACGAGTCCCGCCTCGGGCAACGCCCCGCTCCGGGTGACCTCGCGGCAGACGGCCGCGCAGGGCCTCGGCTTCACGCCGTTTTTCCTGCACTCGTGGCGGGCTGACTCCAAACGGCGCGCGGCCCGAGACGCTTCCCGCCACGGCTCCGAGCCGGCGCCGGCGGCCGCTGACACGGAGGGTCGTCAGCTGGCGCAAGGGCCGTGAAGTCGACCCGTCACGCGTCAGGAAAACCCGCGCGCAGTGAGTTCGTTCGCGGCGGTCTCTCGCGAGGTCACCCGAGGGCCCCAAGCATCCCGGACGGGGCTCGTTGATCTGCGCGATGCCGCAAGTTGGTAAGACCGCCGCGCAGCGCCAGAGGTCGAACGGAGCGCGGGTTTTCCGGGTCGACGATGACGGCCCGACGCGCCAGCTGACGGCCCTCCGCCGAGTCGGCTCGCGGCGCCAAATGTGGCCAACGCCGCACAAGCTTTCGGCTCATTGAATTTCCGAAAGGCATTGCCCTGAAGGGCTGCGCTACATTGATGATTCTCGCCGAAAGGCAGCCCTGAAGGGCTGCGCTACATTGATGATTCAGTCGGTTCGGGGCGCGGCGGGTTCATTCGGTTCGAAGCGCCCGCACCGGGTCGATCAAAGTCGCACGGCGAGCCGGGACGTAGCTGGCGAGAAGCGCGACGGCCGCCAGCAGCAATGCCGACCATCCAAACGTTCGTCGAATCGTTTGCGCCGATGCCGTAGAGCATCGTTCCCATCACTCTCGTCAGCGAAAAAGCCCCAGCGAGTCCGAGCCCCACACCGATCGCGGTCATGATCACGCCCTGCCGAACGACCAGCCTGAGGACGTCACGACGCTGCGCGCCGAGCGACATCCTGATGCCGAACTCGCGCGTGCGCTGACCCACAGTGAACGCGATCACACCGTACAGACCAATTCCGGCCAGGAGCAAGGCCAGCAGCGCGAACGCCCCGAGCAACGACATCGCCAGGCGATGCAGGGCCCGACCCTCGGCCCGCATGTCGTCCATGAGCCGGACTTCGAAGAGCGCCTGGTCCTGGTCGATGCCTCTCAGAACGCTGCGAATCGCCGAAGCAGCCGGTGTCGAGTTGTCTTCGGTGCGGACCACGAGCGACATGGCCGGCTTGGGCGCTTGAGACATCGGCAGGTACGCCTGGCCGATCTGGCCAAGCATCACTTTCACCACCAGCCGCTGCTCGACCGCTCCGACCACACCCACGACTTCGCGCGGCGGCTGCCGGAAGCCGAGCCGCACGCGTTGACCGATCGCGCTCTGGTTCGGCCAGTATCGAGACGCCGCCCACTCATCGATGATGACCACCGGCTGCGAGTCGGTGCGATCCCGCTCATTGAAGAACCGACCCGCAACGATCGGGACGCGCATCGTCCCGAAGTATTCGTTCGTGACCGACTCGTACAGAACGATCGGCACGTCGGCCCTCCGAGGTTCCGGTCGGTCCATCGGCAGAAAGCCGGTGGCGTGAATGCTGTCGCTGGCCGGCACCTCGCTGACGCCGGAGATGCTCTCGAGGCCCGGGACGGTCCGTGCCTTGTCGATCAACCGCTCGAAGAATGCCCCTTGTTTCTCGCCCTCCTGGTATTGGCGCTCGGAGAGGGCGACTCTCATGGTCAGCAGGCCGCGGCCGTCGTAACCGGGATCGGAAGAACGGAGACGGAGAAAGCTCTGCAACGCCAACCCGGCCCCGACGATGAGCACAAGGGTGAGCGCAATCTCGCTGACGACAAAAAGGCTTCGGAGCCGTTGATGTGCTCCGCCGCCCAGAGATCCGCCGGTTGCCTTCAACGATTCGCTGACGCTGGTCCTCCACACCGTGAACGCGGGAATGCAACCGAACAGCAGACCGGTGACGAGAGAAATGCCCAGATTGAACGTCAGGACGGTCCAATTCAGCGAGATGAGGTCGGGATTCGGAAGCTCGTCCAGCTTGAGCGACGAGATGAAGCGCATGCCCCATGCGGCGGGCACCACCGCCACGGCTCCGCCGAGCAATGCCAGAACCAAACTTTCGGTCAACAACTGGCGGGTCAGCATCCAACGGCTGGCGCCGAGAGCGGCCCTGATGCTCATTTCACGCTGACGGGCCGTGCTTCTTGCCAGCAGGAGGCCCGCGATGTTCGCACAGGCAATCATCAGGACGAATCCCACTGCACCAAAGAGCACGGCCAGCAGGGTTTGTGCGTCTTCGAGAAAGGCCTCTCGAACCGGTTGCAGCCGGAACGTGTTTCCCTCGTCATCAGGGTATTGACGGCCTAGATAGTCGGCCAAGTCACTCATTCGACGTTGTGCCTCCGGAAGCGTGAGGCCCTGTCGCAGCCGTCCGATCACGGGGTAGGTACGGCTCCCGCGCTCGGTGATCTTGGCCGCATTGAAAACGAGCGGTAGGTAAACCTCTTCGCCTCCTATCGTGGGGAATCGGCGGGGAAGCACGCCGATGACGCTGCGAGCAATGCCGTCCACGACGACGGTTCGCCCGATGATGTTCGGGTCTCCCAGGAATCGCGATTGCCAGGCCTTCTCGCTGAGCACCACGACCGGCGCGGCGCTCGGACTGGTGTCCTGGTCGGTGAACACCCTGCCCAGACGAACCTGGGGAACCGCGACCTCGAAAAAACCCGCCGTGACGAATAAGGCGCTGAGGCGCTCGACGCGGTCGCCGAGCCGCAAGTTCACGCCGTCTTCGGCAAACGCGCCGATGTTCGAAAAAACTCCACTGTCCTTCCAGTCCAGAAAATCCGGAATCGAGGCCGGTAGATTCCGGACACCGCGCTTCGTGTTGTCCGTGCGTACCAGCACGACACGATCTGAATCAGGAATGGCGATCGCAAGAGCGGCTTGGAGCATGCTGAAGGTGACGGTGTTCGCGCCGATGCCCAACGCCAGCGTCACCACGACAACGGTCGTGAACCCGGGATTCTTCCGCAACATCCGGCAGGCGTATCGGATGTCCTGACCGAGTGTCGATAGGCGAGCTCCTAATGTCACTTCATACTCCAGCTGAAGAGGCCGCCGCTGTAAATCGGGCGTCGACGATCATATCCATCCATACGGGCTGACAGGACGGCACGTTCCTCGCCTTCGCTGAAGCTACGGCGGACCGCCGAAGCCTCGGCGGAGGCTGGTCAGGACTGCCCATGGCCGCTGGAGCAGCCCTGAAGGGCTGCGCTACGTCGTTTCGCCCGTTCAAGCGCAACGCGCCCTGAGGAAAACGCTACCATGGCAGCCATGAAGCGGAGGCGATCGGAGACTCGCTCCGGGCAAAAGGACGTGCGTCACGAAAGCGCACCCGCAATCGCGGCCCGCGCCGAACCAGGCCCGATGACCTCCGAGCCGTGGTATGTCGCCGAGGGTCAACGGGGTCAGCAACTCCTGGATCGAGGCGAAGCGGGCAAGGCGAAGGAAATCTTCGAAGCCATTCTCGCCCGCCTCGGCGATGCCCCGACCTATGGAAGGGCTGTCATCCTCGAGCGACTCGGCCGTTGCCTGCAGCTGGATGGGCGCCCCGAACTGGCACCTGCTCTGTTCCGCGAAGCCCTCACCGTTCTCGGCAGCCTGACGCAAAGCGACAACGTGAGAAGTCTTCGCGGCACCGTGCGGTCGGAGCTGGGCGATGCCTTTCGTGAATTGGACCAATTCGACGAAGCGAGAGAGGCGTACGAAGCGGCGCTTCAGATCGCCGAGGAGTCGAAGGATCTTCGAGCCCAGGGCGTGGAACTGGGACGCCTCGGTGCGCTTGCATTGGCCCAAGGCAATCAGAGCGAAGCGGCATCTCTCTATCGCGCGGCGCTGGCACTGTGTCAGCAGCTTCACGACCCGGCCTCGGAGGCAGTCGCCTGGCACCAGCTCGCCCGCGTCTTTCAGCACAGCGGCGAGTGGACCGAAGCCGAACGGCACTACCGGGAAGCGGTACGCATCGATCGACAGATCGGAAATTCCGGAAGACTTGGACGCCATCTGAGCGCTCTCGCGGAGGTGCTTCAGCACCAGCCGCATCGCCTGCGAGAGGCGCGCGAATCGGCTACTGAGGCGCTTCGAATTGCCCAGACTATCGATCCAGCGGGAAACGACGTCTGGATAGTGTTCGGCATCCTTGCCAGCCTGCTGGAGAAGGAGGCTGCAGCCGCCGCCGATAGCGGGCAGATGGCTGCGCTGCTGGCGCAAGCGCGCGACTATCGTCATCTTCACGAGTACGCGCCGAGAATTCTTGCCACGCTCGATCGAATGGCTGATGGGCCGAGCCAGGGCCGCGCCGTGATCCTCGAGCGGATCGGTCGCTGCTTCCAGATGGCCGGGCGGCCCGACCTGGCAGTGCCTCCGCTGTTGGAAGCGCTTGCGGTCAGCAAGAAGCTCTCCGTCAGTGATGGCGTGAAGGGATTACAAGGGACGTTGCATTCGGATCTCGGAGACGTACTCCGTGCCATGGGGCGGGCTGGTGATGCTGAGAAGGAGTACGAATCGGCTCTCAGGATTGCCACGGAACTGCAGGATATTTTGGGTCAGCAACTCGCATCGTCTCGGCTCGGCAGGGCCGATCAGCTACAGCGAGATCCCGACGCTTCAAGTCCTTTCACCGCCTTCGAGCTCGAGCTCTACGACGATGTCATGACCGACTACGTTTTCGACCTCGATCTGCTCATCGAAGGCCGTCACGAGCGGAAGGTCACGAAGTGGACCGCTCAACTCGCGCCATTGACCCCGCTGACCGATGACGCGCGACCGTTCGTCACTCCGTGTACTGGTACGTGGGTGGATGACCAGGGGGCAGTCCGCTTTTCGCTGCCTCCTGGCGAACCGATCGTTGAACCCGGCCTCGAATGCACCGTCATGCGGCGGACACGTCGCGAAGTCGCCGTCTCAGGAGATCCGAATGTCGTCTGGCGCCTTGCTGAGTGGATGGACGGAACATCCACTGCAGCGGACATTCTGTCCAAGCTTCCTTCGGACGGCCGGGTCGTTGCGGGCCTGCTCGCAGCACTGGCCGCCAGCGGCGTTGTCGACATCTCCGGCCGCGCCATCGGGCGTTTCTTGCATTCGACCACGAAAAAAGGTGTGTTGCCGGCGGGCGGCCTCGAGGGGAATGAAGTGCTGGAGCTCGCGACGGATGGACGCTACCGCTCGTATCCGGGGGCGAGCGCCAATGCTGTCAGCCAGTCCGTTCCCGAGCGCCTGCGCGCTTTCCATGCATTGACCCGCGCACGTCGCTCGTCACGAGATTACGGGGGCCTCGGCATGAGTCGCACGGATTTCGACGCGCTTTTATCCTGCGCGTGCGGTGTGACTGGCGAGATGCCCTGGAGCGGACGCGCCGTGAACCTTCGCGCGTATCCATCGAGCGGGGCCTTGTACGCGGTGGAAATCTATCCGGTTGTCTTCCGCGTCGAAAGGATGGAAGAGGCCGTCTATCACTTCCGGGTCCTTGAAGAAACGCTCGAGAAGGTGAGGAACATCGATCGGGGACGCTTCGTTACGGCGGCGCTGCCTGTCGAACGTGAAATGGTGGCGAGTGCCGCCGCGATGATCTGTCTCACCGGCGTGTTTCCTCGCCACGAGCGGAAGTACGGCCAGGGAGGTTACCGGATGATGGTGGCGGAGGCAGGTCATGTCTCCCAGAATCTGATTCTGGCCGCAACCGCTCTTGGCCTGAGCGCCAGACCCTTCGGAGGAGTATTCGACAGCCTTCTGAATGAAGAGCTCGGGCTGAATGACGCCGAGGAGTCGTTCCTGCTCGCGGTCCTGGTCGGCCACGTCGCGGGCTCTCCTGGCCCATCGACTGTTGAAATTCAGCGCCGACTCGGTTGACTAGTTCGGGTCGACCCGGGTATTTAGCGTGAACCCCGCCGGACCCGATGCAACGCTCTCGAGCAGAATGTCAGTGGTAATCTCCGAACCTGGATCAACCGGGACGGAAAGCCGGGGCGTCGATCGATACGGATACTGAACATGGCCCATCACGACTCCGAAACGGAAAGCGGAATCGTCCGCAACAGCTTCGACAGTCAAGGTGCCGCGCGCCGGCGACCTGACTCGGACCCTCCGGCACACCCACTCGAAATCGAAACCGCATAGCGGATCGTCCCGGTCGATGGACAGGTGCACGGATTCGCCTGCCGGGACGCTTCGGATTCTGATGAAGCCGGAAATTCCGAGACAGGTCCTTCCCGGCATCCAGGGGACTCAGACCGGTCCAATGCCAGCTCGGCTCGTAGCCAGGCTTCTCGACCATGACCTCCGTTCCAACCGCCGTGCTTCGTAGATCGAATGTGACGTCATAAGCCCCGCTCGCGTCGGTGACGGCCAGGAGTGGCGATGGCGACGAGAAGGCATGGAACTTCATGTCAGCCCCTGGGACCGGCATGCCTCCTCCGTCAACCACCGAGCCGACGACGTGAACGGTTCTCGAGGTCGGCGCCGGAGATGGTGGCGTCGACGGAGCACTCGGAACGCTGGGAACCGGCGGGACAGATCGCTCGCTGTCGCACGCGCCAGCCAGCACTGCGGTCAAGAGGACGGATGCGGATCGGTTGACCATACTCCATCCTTGGCAAGCGCGTTGCGAAATTGACTGCGCCCTGACGTAGCGCAGGCCTTCCGCCTTTCGCTGAAGCTACGGCGGACCGCCGAAGGCTGAAGGCCTGCAATCGGCCGCCGGGCAGCCGTGAAAGGGCTGCGCTACGCATCATGTCGCCGCGCGCTCAGTAGGCGCGATGGGGCTCTGATTCTCTAAACGATTCGCAGCAGTCGTCTGGACAGAAGATGGGCTTGCGGGCTGAGCAATCGAGACGTGCACTCGCATCTGATAGAATCTCGTCCGAAATCCGGCACGAAATGTGTATGCCCGAGGATCGGCTTCCTTCCTCGAAACAAGAGAACCCGCAGGCCACCGGTCGCGGTGATCCAGAGTCGACCTTCGAGCTGATCGATCGCGCGCGCAAGGGTGACCAGGTGGCGCTGGATCGGTTGTTCGCGCGCCACCTCCGCCCGCTGCAACGCTGGGCCAGCGGCCGACTGCCGAAGTGGGCCCGCGATCTCGCCGACACGGACGATCTTGTCCAGGACACCCTGCTTAAGACGTTTAAGAGGATCGGGGACTTCGAGCCGCGTCGTGTCGGAGCCCTCCAGGCCTATCTCCGCCAGGCGGTGGTCAATCGCCTTCGCGACGAGCTGCGACGGAAAGGTCGACAACCTGACGCCACCGATCTGGACGGCGTGGAGCTCGAGGCGGCCGACTCACCCCTCGAGGAGGCGATCGGGCGCGAGGCGGTGGAGCAGTACGAGCGAGCGCTCCAGCGGCTGAAACCCGAGGAGCGCGAGGCGATTATCGCCCGCGTCGAGATGGACTATACCTACGAGGAGCTGGCGCAGGTGCTTGGAAAGCCGACACCTGATGCGGCCCGCAAGGCGGCACAGCGAGCGCTCGTCCGGCTCGCCGAGGAAATGAAGCGTGCCATCGAATGAAGCGCTGATTGAGAATCTGGCCGGCGCGATTCTCGATGGCGCGCCTATCGACTGGGCGTCCGCTGAATCGAGTGCTGACGACACGCAGCGTCCTTTGGTCGATCAGCTCCGGTTGCTGGCGAGCGTCGCCACCCTTCATCGTCGTCTCCCGTTTTTTTCGCCAGTTGTCCCTTCCGATCGCAACCGCGGGGCTGCCTACGCGGACGATTACGTCGAAACCCCCGAGCAGTGGGGTCACCTGAGGGTGCTCGAACGGATCGGCCGAGGTGCGTTTGGAGAGGTGTACCGCGCGTGGGATACGAGGCTCGATCGCGAGGTGGCGCTCAAGCTCCTGCCCGCGAGCTCCTCTGACGGCGATCGTCGCGGCACCTCGGTCATCGAGGAAGGGCGCCTGCTCGCCCGCGTCCGTCATCCCAACGTCGTCACTATCTACGGCGCCGAGCGCATTGAGAAGCGAATCGGCCTCTGGATGGAGTTTGTCAGGGGGCGGACACTGCAACAGACGCTCGAACAGGGGGAAGAAGTTCACCACCAACGAGGTGGTTGATATCGGCATCGAGCTCTGTCATGCGATTGCTGCGGTGCACGGCGCAGGTCTTCTGCACCGCGATATCAAGCCTCACAACGTGATGTTGGCCGGGGACGGACGTATCGTGCTGATGGACTTTGGCGCGGGGCACGAGCTCGACGACAGTCCGTCTGCGGCGTTGGCAGGCACGCCGCTCTACCTGGCGCCCGAGCTCCTGAGCGGGAAAGAGCCGACCGTCGGCAGCGACACCTACAGCCTCGGGGTGCTGCTCTTCTATCTCCTGACCGGGGCGTATCCGCTGCGCGGGCAAAACCTGGCCGAGCTTCGCCTCGCACATGAGCGCCGCGAGAGCACCGACATCAGGACCTTGCGGCCTGATGTGGCGCCCAGGCTCGCGCGCGTCGTCGGGCGTGCGATCGACCCGCAGCCCGAGCGGCGGTACCAAAGCGCCAGCGATCTCGCCGGCGATCTCATGTCGCTGAGGCCGCGCCCGAAGCTCGTGCCGTTAGCGTACGCGCTGGCAGTGGGGGCCGCGGTCGTTCTGCTGGTCGCGGCCGGACCGGAGATACGCAGGTGGCAATCCGGGCGTCCGGGCGCGCCAATCGCTGCTGCCGCAGGGACGGCCGTCAACCCGGTCGACCGGCCCGTCATCGCCGTGCTGCCGTTGAAGAACCTCAGCGCCGAGCCCGACAGCGACTTCTTCGCTGACGGGCTGACAGACGAAATCATCCGGAACCTCGCGGTCATCCGAGGGCTGGAGGTGCGCTCGCAGACATCCTCGTTTGCGTTCAGAGACAAGCCGCGCAACCTGCGCGAGGTCGGCGAGCAGCTTGGAGCCAATCTGGTGGTGGAGGGGTCGGTGCTGCGGTCGGGCAACCGGTTGCGCATCAACGCGCAGCTGGTCCAGGTGGCGGGGGATGTGCCGTTGTGGGCCGAGCGGTTCGATCGGGAGCTCAAGGACATCTTTGTCATCCAGGATGAAATCTCACGCGCGGTCGTCAACAAGCTGCGCCTGACCTTGGGCAGAGGTCAGCGACGGTACGAAACCAACCCGGAAGCGTACGAGCTGTATCTGAAGGGGCGAGAGATGCTCGACCGGCGCGGATCCGGCCTGGCCGATTCATCCGCGAAGGCTGCTGAGCTGTTCGAGCAGGTGATTGCCAAGGATCCAGCGTTCGCCCCAGCGTATGCGGGCCTCGCGAACGCCCACGCGGACGCTTCGTTGAGCCCCTATCGCGGTCCGCAGGGGGAAGTCGTCTCGTTCGACCACACGCAAGGGATCGTTCGCCAGGCGGCTGTCAAAGCCCTGGAGCTCGATCCGCTGCTGGCCGAGGCGCATGCCGCCATGGGTTGGCTGTACGCGCGCGAGTTCGACTGGGAAAACGCCGATCGATCGTGGCGCCGCGCGATCGAGCTGAACGCCACGCTCAGCCACGTCTATGTGAATTACTCCTCGACCACGCTGCGCCCTCTCGGAAAGCAAGCTGAGGCGGAGCGCCTCCTGCGGGCTGCGCTCGGACACGACCCACTCTCACTCGACTTGCAACGCGAGCTGGCGATGGTGTTGATCCAGGCCGGCCGATACCAGGAAGCGGTCGACACTTTCGAGCGCGTGCGTGAGGCGGACCCCGATTTCCCGACGCTTCACTACGCGCGAGCGTTGACGCACGTAGGCCGGTTGCCAGAAGCGATCTCCCTGCTGGGAACGGCCCCCGGCAATGCGGCGTGGCTGGGATACGCCTATGTCAGAGCCGGGCGACGTGCGGATGCAGAAAAGCTGGCCGTCGTGCATCGTGGCTTTCCGTTCCGCGCAGCCCACATCAATGCTGCGCTCGGTGACAAGGACCAGACGTTCGAAGCGTTGGAGCGGATGTTCACCAGCGAGCCGCAACGTCTGGCGGTAGTGCTGGCGGTACCCGAAATGGCCCTGCTTCACGGCGATCCACGTCTGGCCGCCCTGCGGAAAAAGCTCCGCCTGCCTTGAAAGAAGCTAAAAGCTCAACCTCGCGCCGAATTGGAACGCTCGCGGCCCGCCGGAGCCAAAGACCTGGCTGAAACGCGCGCCGGGCTGACCAAATCTCGCTGCAGCGAGATTGCTGCCATACTGAACAAGATTGGCGGTATTGAGCAGGTTGAAGACCTCAGCGATCAGGAGCAGGCGCAACCCTTGCGGGCCGAACGTGAAGGTCCTGGTGACACGCAGGTCCTGAGTGAAGAAGTTGTCGTCGAATGAATAGGTCGCAGGCAGCGTCAAACGCGGTGCCGTCTGACCACCGGCAGTTGGTCTGCCGGCGAGCTCGCTGTTGTAGCGCTCCACGAGATTCGCAAGATCGGCACTATCAAGGTCACGCGCGAATTGATTCACGGTGGTGCCCGGCAGCAAATCGTTCAACGTGCCGTCACCGTTGAAATCCACGCCGCCCACGTAGGGTGCGAACGGCGTCCGGCTGTAGGCAGAGACGCTGAAGGCGGCCTGAAAACGCCGCGGCAGCTCGATAGAGCCAGAGACATTGAGAATGTGGCGCCGGTCCGTAGGCATCGGACCATAGTTCTCGAACCAGTCGTCGTTGTTGAATCCGAACACCCGCCCGCCGGGATTTTCGGACGTCACCGGGGGCGTGGCGACGCTTCCGCCGTTGCTTCCGACGTAGCTGCCGAGCGCATAGGATGCCAGGAGCTGTGCTCGTCCGGTAATCCGCTGCTCGGCGCGCACGAGCAACCCCGCATACCGTGCCCGCCCGATGGTTGTGTCGAAATAAAGCGGTCCTTTCGAGCAGACCGCCGTCACGTCGGTTCCTTGCTGACCGGTGCAGGCCGGAATCACCGGTCCACCAGTACTCCCCCAACGGTTGTAGTCGATCCCATTGATGAACGTATGGATGAACCGTTTCCATACGAGGTCGGCACCGACGACGGTACCGTTGGAGATCTCTCGCTGGACGCCCAGGTTCAGATGGATAGCGTACGGTGTCTGATACGTTGGGTCGTAGAGATTCGAGCCGGTTTTTGCGAGGTCGATGTTGCGAACGGTGTAGTCCCGGTTGTCGGGGTTGCGAGTCGACGCGAGGTCGGTGAGAAGGCCAGGCAGGATCGACAAAAGTTGGGCACCCGTCAACCTCGTCGGCCGCTGCCGGAAATCTAGTGTGCCACCCTGCCATGGAATGGCTGACCCTGGGATCGTGATATAGCCAGCACCGAGCGGTGCCAGCAGAAATCGCTCGTCCGTGAGGTTGTTGAAGTTGGTACTGACCGCGGGATCGAGAGTACCGACCCGCGCCGCCACGCACGACGGTCTTGCCGTCGCTGGTTGCCGCCCAGGCGAGGCCCAGAGTCGGGGAGAAGCTTCCCACCTGAACGGCGGGTGCGCCGAGGTTGTCGGGCCCGAGAATCGGGCTCAGGAGAACGGGCTTCGTGAGGTCGTGATTGAGGGCGTTCGGTTCGTACCGACCACGAGAGGCCCGAGTTGATCGTCAGTCGCCGGCCAACGCTCCAGGTATCGCTGGCATACAGACGATAAAGGTCGGCGACCCGATGCGTGAGAAAGTGGCGCCAGGGAACTGCGCCAGAGCCAACGCTGATTTCGACGTTTTGCAGTGGGAGCTGGAGAATCTCGTCGAGCGTTGTAAACGACGACGGCAATTGAATCGTGGGATCCAACTGCCGCACCCGACTTGGAGCCCAGAGTGTGATTCGGGCTGTCTCCCTTTCGTTGGCAACCGTATTGGTGATGTGCTCCCAATCGAACCCGAAGCGTAGGCGATGATTGCCCTTCTGCCACGCAAGGCTGTCGGTCACCTGGTAGCGACGGCCTTCGAACGAGAAATTGTCGGCGTTTCCGAACGTGAGTCCGACATCCGATATGGTGATGGGCCGTGCGCCAAGGCCTAAACACCCCCGACAATTGTCGATTGTCGCAGGCCCTTGAACAATGTTGAAGTCAAAGTACGAAAATCGGACGTCGTTCACGACGTGAGACGACAGCACGCTCGTCAACGCCGCGAGGCTCTGAGCAACTCGATTGGTCCGGCCCTGCCAGCTGGATGGCAGGTTGGCCGGGTTGCCGCCGGTGCCAAAGAGGCGATTGCTGTCGAGCGTGTAGCGGGCGAACACCGTGTGATTCGAATCGAGGCGAACGTCGGTCCGCACATTGAATAGATCACCGAGATACGGAGCCGGGAAAATCCCGCCGAGTGGCGCGAACTCCGGTGTGCCCGGGTATACCGCTCCAACGCCTCGCTGGTCGTGACGCTCGTAGCTTCCGAAGAAAAAGACGCGGTCCTTGCGTATCGGCCCACCTGTCTCGAAACCGAATTGGGCGCGCCGGAAGAACGGGTCCGGGTTGTTCGGGTCCCGCCCGAGACCGGGATAGGCGGCCAGATTGTCATCGCGATAGAAGAAAAATCCGCTCCCGCGATAGTCGTTGCCGCCCGAGCGCGTCACGATATTGATGGCCCCATTGCTCGACAGGCTGGTGGCCTGGTCGAAGTTGACGGTCGAGATTTGAAACTCCTGGACCACGTCCTGGGACACCTGGAAGTGCACGCCGGCCGTGCCAGCCGAGACGATGTTCGCGCCGTCCACGGTCACGCGCGAGTATCCGACACGTGGAATCGTCTGGAGACCGCTGCCAAGCGATGCAATGAATACGCGATTGTCGCCGAGGCGGGTAGGATTCGTCACGCCGGGCTCCAACTTCGCGAGCTCGAGGAAGTTGCGGCCATTGAGGGGGAGGGTGTCGATTTGCTCACGGCGGACAACGCCCGCGATCTGGTGGTGGTCAAGGTGAAGGAGGGGCTCGCTGCCGCGCACCGTCACCGTTTCGTTCAGGTCCCCGATCTCCAATGCCAGATCGACCGTCGTCGCCGTCCCGGCCTCCACCGTCGCCGTGCGTTGAAGACGCTTGAATCCCGCGGCCTCGACGGTCATCAAATAAACGCCCGGCTGCAACAGCTCCGCGACGTACTGACCTTCGGTCGACGTGGTGACGATCCGGCCCTGCTGTGTCTGCGAATTCGTGATGTGGACCTGCACACCCGCGACGGCGGCGGCAGAACCGTCTGTGACGACTCCGACGATCGTACCCGTTGGTGTTTGCGCATGGGCCGGCCCCGAACAGGGCTGCAAGAGAATGCAGGCGACTAGAGAGACGAGGAGGACGCCCGGCCGAACCATTTCCTTGTCCTCGGTGCCGGATTGCTGAACCGCAGGCTCGAATTCTACGCGACGCTTCCGAAGCTGCGCGCGGCCGCGCGGCCGGCTGTCGGAGCTGCGAGGCGCGGTCTGATAGGGATCCTCCGTCAACCTGGCCCGCCGGGACCCGCTTAATGCGGGCTAATCCTCCAATTGTTGTGCTTCAACTGTCGTGCTTAGGCTGAATACGCTTTGATGATCCCAAGCGAACCTTTTCACGACCTGCAGGAAAAGTTCTTAGCTCTACCGTATTCATACATTCAAGCAAGCTCGGCGGGAATTTCTGCACCGAGACGACCTGGAACGAGTCCCGAAGTCGCGACTGTCAGTCTTGACAGCTTCTAACGTTCGGCCCCTTTGGAACCGAGAGATCGACAACTCACCCCCAGCTGAATCGCGCGGCGTGCTTGCGTACGGAGGAAACGAGAGATCATGCTGAATCGACTCCAGTTATCCGTGCAAGCGCGTTCGGGGGTTTTGCGAACGCTTCCTGAAACGGTTCGTCTCCCCGGTGCGATGGTGTTTTCAATCGCCGCGCTCTTGACGACGGTCGCATACGAGCCATCGGCATTTGCACAAGCCACGAAGACGCCGCCGGGCCAGGCTAAGAGTGATTCGCTCGTGGAACGGCGCGCGTCCCTTCCAGGGAAATCTCAGATCATCGTGCGTGCGGTTGATGTTGCCTCCCTTCAGGAGGCCGGGCGGATTATTGAACGAGCTGGCGGCAGGCTGAAACGTTCGCTTCCGATCATCAATAGCCACGTCGCCGAAATGCCCAACGCGGCGCTCAACGGGCTTGCGCACAATCCGCGTATCGGTCACGTCTCGCTCGACCGGCTCGTCGCCGGGTCCATGGAACGGACCGGCGCCACAATCGGCGCCACTGCCGTACGGCAGGAGCTGGGCTACGACGGGTTCGGGGTCGGCGTTGCGATCATCGACTCGGGCGTGAGTGCGTGGCATGACGACCTGACAGGCGGTGGCCAGGCTCAACGCGTCGATCGATTCGTGGATCTGGTCGCGGGCAGCTCGACGGCCTACGACGATCACGGGCATGGGACGCACGTTGCCGGTATCGTCGCGGGTAACGGCTTTGATTCCGGCGGAGCGCGCTCAGGGGTCGCTCCTGGTGCGCGTCTAATCGTCGTCAAGGCTCTTGATGCGTCGGGTACAGGGCGCATCAGCGACATCATCGCGGGATTGGAGTATGTCGTTGCTAACAGAAACGCCTTCAACATTCGCGTGGTCAACCTCTCGTTAGCGACGGGCGTGTACGAGTCCTACAACGCGGATCCTCTGACGCTCGCCGCGCAACGCGCAGTCGCCGCAGGTATCGTGGTCGTAGCGGCCGCCGGCAACAACGGCCTCAGCGCGACCGGCCGCGCGCAGTACGGCGTACCACGGCGCCCGGCAACGCTCCTTGGGTGTTAACGGTCGGTGCGTCCAGTCATGCGGGGACGATCGACCGCATGGACGATGCGATGGCCGATTTCAGCTCCCGCGGCCCAACGGCAGTCAACTACTCGGCCAAGCCCGATCTCGTCGCGCCTGGTGTCGGGATCGAATCGTTGAGCGATCCCGAGAGCTCTTTGTACCAGGTTGGCGCCCCCTACTTGTTAAGCGGCACGGTTGCCACGTCGTATTTGCCGTATCTGAGCCTTAGTGGAACGAGCATGTCGGCCCCGGTCGTCAGCGGAACAGTTGCGCTGATGATGCAGGCCAATCCGGCACTGACGCCGAACCAGGTCAAGGCCATTCTCCAGTACACAGCGCTCGTCTACGCCGGTCCCGACGCCGTGACGCAAGGGGCAGGCTTCCTCAATGCGAAAGGCGCGGTCGAACTCGCTCACTATCTCGCCGCGCCGTCATCCGCTGCCTCCCCTTCGTCTTCCGAGTGGGGACGACGACTGATTTGGGGGAACCAGCTGTTGCGAGGCGGGCGTTTGACGAGCGGGGTCAGCGCGTGGTCCACATCTGTCAATTGGGGTGATCTGACAACGCAAAACGGCCAGCCCATCGAATGGGGTGAGCTCTGCTCCGGCGGCAGCTGCGATAGCGGCGGCGGAGGTTCGAAGCCCTGGCGCGTCACTTGCTCCGATCCGATCTGCACGAGCGTCACATGGACTGGCGGCGTTCGCAATGTCGTCTGGGGAACCACGTGCGGCGGCGACGACTGTAACGTGGAGTGGAGCGTTGCCGCCAGTGGAGACGCCCTTACGGCGAGCGACAAGGACACGGTCGTATGGGGAACGCTTGACGCCGACACGGTCGTGTGGGGAACGCTTGACGCTGACACGGTGGTGTGGGGAACGCTGGAAGCGGACACCGTGGTGTGGGGCACCACATGCAACGATCCCGCGTGCGTACCCGTCATTTGGGGCAACCACTGACGAACATGGAAGCTCAGGATCGACCGGATCTCCTCGAAAGCCCTGAGATGGCGACCGGGATGGATTCTGCCGCGGGCGCCTCTCAGTCGGGCGGCCTGGCCTGGCGCCCCTTGCCGCTGGCGGCGAAGCTGTATGTCGCGGTTGTCACGGTCTTAGGCTTCAGCCAGTTTGCGCTGCTGTTCCCGCAAACCTATCCCCGTCCTCTGTTGTTTGGCATTCTCGTCCTCACCTCGTGTCTGACCTCGGCGTGGAAGGTCAATCTGCCGATCACCCTCGTGAGCGGCTCGACCCTGTCCATGTCGTATGCCGCCAACCTCATGTCCCTCCTGGTGCTCGGGCCGCGGCACGCGATGGTTGTTGCGGTGGCGGGTGCCTGGACTCAATGCACGTACAAGGTCAAGGAACCCTACCCGCTCTACCGAACCGTCTTCAGTATGGCAGCCGAGGCGGTCACGATGGTTGTGACCGGTCAGGTGTACATGTGGTTGGGCGGTCAGACCGGACCCCTCAATTCCTCCGATCTGGCGAAACCCCTCGTCGGCGCGATCGGGACGTACTTCGCCATCAATACCGGCCTGGTCGCCGGCGCAATTGCCTTGTCCACGGGCCGGAGGTTTGTGATCGTCTGGAAGGACGATTTCCTGTGGAGTGGCATCGGGTTCATGGTGGCCGGGAGTGCCGGCGCAATGGCCGCCGTCGTTCTCGACCGCGGCGGGCACTGGAAAGCCTTGCTGATGTTGGCGCCCGTTCACCTGACGTATCGCACGTACCAGCTTTTCGTCGGACGGTTGAACGATCAAAAGCGGCACGTCGCTGAAATGCAAAGGCTGCACGGCGAAACCGTTGAAGCGTTGCGGCTTGCACGACGGGCCGAACAAGCGCTCGTCGCCGAAAAGGAACGTCTCGCCGTGGCGCTGGCAGACATGACGCGGTTGGAGCAGATGCGGAAACAGCTTCTCGAGCGCGAGAAGTCAGCGCGAACCAGCGCCGAACGGGCAAATCGGGTGAAGGATCAGTTCCTGGCAACTGTCTCACATGAATTGCGTACACCGCTCAATGCCATCGTGGGATGGGCGGATATGCTCTGCCGGGGCAGGCTCGACGACGCGCAACGCGACCGCGCCTACCAGGCGATTAATCGCGGCGCGAAACGACAGGCGCAGCTCATCGACGACCTGCTGGATGTCGCACGCATCATGTCGGACAAACTGCGGCTCGAACGAGCGTCCGTCGATGTGAAGGAGGTTGTACGCGACGCACTCCAGGTCGTCCTGCCCGCTGCCGATGCCAAACGGATCCGTCTCGACGTCGAAGTCTTGTCGGCCATCCCTGCGATCTACGCGGACGGCGGCCGTCTCCAGCAAGTTGTCTTGAACCTGCTGTCGAACGCCGTCAAGTTCACGCCCGAGGGCGGCGCGGTCCATGTGCAGCTCGAGCCGGGTGACGAAATGATCGAAATCGCCGTGGTCGATACGGGCCGCGGTATTTCCAGCGAATTCCTGCCATCGGTATTCGAGCGCTTCCGCCAGGCGGACGGTTCGGTCACGCGACATCAAGGCGGCCTTGGTCTGGGGTTGTCGATCGTCAAGCAGATCGTCGAGGCCCACGGCGGCCGCGTGACCGCCCACAGCGGCGGAGAGGGCCAAGGTTCGACATTTGTCGTCCACCTGCCGGTCATCGCCGGCTTCGAAGACGCGCTCGTGCCGCTTGGGAACCTCCCATCTGTGGCGGAAAGGCCGGATGAGTCGCCGTCGCTCGCGGGCACATCAGTGCTCGTCGTCGACGACGACGACGAGAGTCGCCGAGTTGTGGCGGCGCACCTCGAAGATCGTCAGGCGGTTGTTCTGACCGCAGAATCGGCCGAGCAGGCATTCGACCTCTTGCAGCGGGAACACGTTGACGTGTTGCTTGCCGATATCGCCATGCCCGGCGAGGACGGATATTCCCTCGTTAAGAAGCTTCGCGCCCTCAATGCGCCCAGGACCGCTTCGATTCCAGCCGCGGCGCTCACGGCCTTCGCGCGGGACGTCGATCGTCAGCACGCCATCCAGGCTGGGTTTCAACTCCATCTGGCGAAGCCGATCGATCCGAGATTGTTGATCGCCGCGGTTGCAAACCTGCGCAAGCTGAACGTCAGATAGCCAGGACTGCAAATTCGGTGTGGTGACGCTCCAGGCCGACCGTGGCCAAGAGGAGTGCGACCAACGAGACTCGAGCGGCAAGGGTTGCTTCGCCAAAGTCGCCATATACTCTCGGCCGTGCGCGAAACGCTTGCGATCGACCTCGGCCGCTGGGTCTCCACAATCTCTTTCAAGGACCTGCCCGCTGATGTCGTCGAGGCCACCAAGCTGCGGATCCTCGATGTTGTCGGCCTGGCGCTGGCCGGAGCCGAGACCCCTTTTGGGCGGTCCACACGGGCTGCCGCCGTGGCGATGTCGCCTCCAGGTCCCAGTCGTGTGCTCGGTACGGGCGACCACGTCGGAGTGACATCGGCGGCCTTCGCCAACGGCGCGTTTGCACAAGCCCTGGAGTATGACGACACGCACACCGAGTCGATCGTCCATATGAGCAGTCCCGCCGTGGCCGCGGCGTTGGCGCTTTCGGAGATTGGCAGGATTTCCGGGCCGGACTTGCTACTAGCGATTGCCATCGGCAACGAGATCTCCTGCCGAGTCGGCAGTGTCGCGCCGGGTCGATTCCACCGGCTTGGGTTTCACCCGACCGGTCTCTTCGCGCCGTTCGGCGTTTGCTATCTTGCCGGTCGACTGCTCGGGCTGAATCCTGAAGCGATGGGGCGAGCGGCCGGCATCGCCGGCAGCTTCGCGGCGGGCCTGTTGGAGTGCTGGGTCGATGGCACCCAGTCGAAATTCGTTCACTCCGGGTGGGCGGCGCAGAGCGGCGTGTCCGCCGCCTTCCTGGCGCGCGCAGGCATGACCGGCCCTCCCACCATCTTCGAAGGGCGCTTCGGCCTCTTCGCGTCTCATCTGCAGGATCCGGCCACGCCGCGCGACCTCGAGCGCATTAGCGACGCACTCGGCTCGAGATGGGACAGTCGGCAGGCGTCGTTCAAGCCTTTCCCCGCCGCGCACGTTCTCCATCCGTACATCGATGTCGTGCTTCGACTCCGGAACGACCACCGGATTGCGAGCGCCGACGTCGAGCAGATTGACTGTCCGGTGGCAGCGTTCATCGTGCCGATTGTTTGTGAGCCGGTTGAAGAGAAGCTCGCGCCGGCTTCCGATTCCCACGGTCGGGTCAGTCTTCAGTACACGCTGGCGGAGGCGTTGTGTTTGGGGCAGCTCGGCAAGAGCGCATACGACGCCAAGAGCCTGACGAGTCCCGAAATCCTGGCGTTGGCACGACGCGTCCGGTACCACGTCGATCCCGAATTTCCCGGACCAGGCCGATTCAAGGGCGTGGTTCGTATCACCATGAAGGACGGCCGGTCGTTCTCAGGCGTGGAGGAGCACACGCGAGGGTCGGTAGAGAATCCGATGAGCTCCGCAGACTTGCGGGCCAAGTTCGACGAGAACGCCGCTGGCTTTCTCTCGGGCACCCAGCGCGATCGCCTTGCCGACGAAATCGCGCGACTCGAACACTTGCCCGACGCCAGGACGGTGGTCACGCTGGCCGTTCGATCGTAACGATCGACGCGTCACTTTTCGGACGGGTTCCGCCTGCCTCTCAGCAGCTTGTCAATCGTTTGGGATCGCCGGTCGATCCGCGTTTCCGGACGCTTGGCGCCGATGATCCACTCAACGTACTCACGTTTGTCCGTGAACGACAGCGAATCGAAGAGCGCTTTGGCCCTCGCGTTCTTCTTCAGCAGGCCCTGTAGATCCTTGGGTGGTGTGACTACGCGGTTCTTCCGGTCGACACACAGGGTGCCATCGGCGTCATGAACCAGTTCCTCCTGGCGTTGCGCACGCTGCTCGTCAAGGCCTGGCGAGAACTTGAAACGCACTGCCGACCATGTGTCGTCGATTGAAATCGAGGAGACCGGCTGCCACGGCGACCCTTGGTTGACCTCCCAATCGTTGTTCATGCCCGCCAGGTCGGAATCGATACCGGAGCTCTTCTTCGGGTAAGCCACCCACAGGAGCCCATCCTGCTTCAGTGCTGTCACCGTTTTCGGCCATTGCTTCTTCAATGCCTGCCTGTCCCGGACGAACAGCAATACGAGGTCCAAGCTTCCCTTCAATGCTGTTTCTTCTTTCGCGCCGTCCGGCAATTTCCCGAGCGTCCGGCGAAATCCCTCCGGCGCGTTCACGGCGACGAAACGGGCGCCTGGCTTGAGATAGAGCTTCTTGGTCAGCATGAACGGTCACTTCGGCGCAGCCACCTTCTCCTCGGCTCGGGCGCCGGACAGGATATTCGTGAGCGCGTAGTTGCCTTCGTGGCAGGCGTAACTCGTAGAACCCGTACTCCTGATCGAGCCTCCACGGAAACGCCACGGTCCACGGCTTCGTCCACGTTTGCGGGTCGTCGATCGTCACGTGGTAGAGAAGCGTCTCGGGTCCAATCCGTGTGAACCGTTCGATCAGGCGAGCGGCCTTGCTGTGCAGATTGAAGCCACCATTGCCGCCCGCCCCCGTCCTGTCGGTGAGATTGGTCGTCTCCACGACGAGCGTATTGCCTTCAAAGCGGCCCCGCGAGTCCCCCATGAACTGATGAAAGATCGGGGAGATGTGCGGTCGACCGTCGAGCGGAACGACTCGTGTCTCGTGGATCATCTCGTTGCGTATGGCGACATATCCAGGGGCCTGGACGATCTGATTGCCGTTGTTGTAGATGACCGGAAGAATCGATCCAAGCACGCCGCGGGTGATGCAGCGGTCGTATAAACTTCGGTCCTCGTAAGAATCCGATGGCCCGCGCCCGTACCGCGCGCTCTGACGTTCTGCCGCGCGCCTCGACGCATCCGGCGCTTGTGGGGGCAACTTGCCGTCCGGCGGATCGACGATGAGCGAGGCCTGGCGCGACGGTTTGCCGCGCTCGAGCCAATGCGGCGGCGGGGAGACCGGGCCGCCGACGGTCCCGCGCGCGACAACCTCGGCGGGGACCTGATCGATGTCGAACTCGGCGTTGTCGTCCTCGGTTTGCTTTTGCGCCGCCGCCAGTCTGGCCGTGAATTCGTCGTCGGTCAGTTCGTTTCGCGTGCCCAACGCGTCGGCACGCACCAGCGGCACACCGACGAAATCCGTGCCTGGCCAAAGACCCTGCAGGTCGGGATCCCCCACGGCGTTCGCGGCGGCGTCCAGGCTTTCGTCGCTGCTCGGGAAGGAGCTTTCGGCGAGGCTGACCCGTCGGCTTGAGCAATATTGGACGAGGCCGATGATGCGGCAGGAGTTTGAGCGATGAGAGGGAGAGACACGAACGATAGGACAGAACTGGCGACGACGATGCACACGGACCTGAAATATCGCGTTCTCATAGAATCCTCTTTCAAACGGTGATTATACGGCCCCGACCGACCTCTACCTTCGCTCGACTAGTCGGCACGCATGTCCGGTAGGCCGGGTCTTCCGCCTCCGCCAAGGCTACGGTGGACCGCCGTAGCGCAAAGCGCGAAGGCTGGTCAGACCCGCCCGTGTATGATCGACGGCCCGATTTCGTCCTTTTGACAATGGAGCGACAGCATGGACAAGCAGACGTTCGAACGAGGATTGGAGATTCGCAAATCCGTTTTGGGCAAAGAGTTCGTCGAGAACGCGTTCAGGTCGGCCGACGACTTCAACCGTCCGTTGCAGGAATTGGTGACGGAGGACCGTTGGGGCGCGGTATGGGGACGTGAGGAGCTGTCGATGAAGACGCGCAGCATGCTCAACCTGGCGATGATCAGCGCGCTCAACCGGCCGCACGAATTGAAGGTGCACATCGCCGGGGCGCTCAAGAACGGGGTCAGCCGTGAAGAGATCCGCGAGGTATTTCTGCAGGTCGCGATCTATTGCGGTGTCCCAGCCGCTGTCGATTCATTCCGTACGGCTCGCGAAGTCTTCGCCCAGTTGGATACTCCGTAGGGGCAGGAAGGGCAGGAAGGGCAGGTAGGGCAGGAGGGGCACCGACTTCCACTATCCCCGCGGATCGACGTCGAGCCGAACCACCCACGTGTCGAGCCCGGACGCCGCGCCTGGATAGATCGCGGCCACTCTCGGATCGTGTCCGGGCACGATGTGATCGTCCGAGTCTGCCAGCCTCTTGATCGTCGCGTAGCCTTCGAGCACGTCGCCAACGCAGTAAGTGATCGGGAAGACTCGGCCTTCGTTGATGTGTCCGTACAGGTGTGACGCATCGGAGGCCAGGACTACGTGGCCCCGTCTGGTCTTCACGCGCACGCACTGCAGCCCCTTTGAATGGCCGCCGATCTTGTGCACCGTGATCCCGGGCGCGAGCTGTTCGGTGCCCTCGTGGAACCTGACGCGTTCCGCAAACACCTTCCGCACCATCGACAGGACATCGTCCAGTTCGAACGGGATGCGCATGTGGGCGTGGCCCATGTATCGCCCGGTTGCATAAGCCATTTCGTCGCCTTGCAGGTGATAGCGCGCCCGGGGAAACAGATCGTGGTTGCCGATGTGGTCGTAGTGCATGTGCGTCACGATGACGTCTTCGACGGTGTCGTGATGAATGCCAATCGAGCGAAGCCCTTCGTCGACTGGTTTCAGCATGGTGCGTCCCCGCTTTTGTGCCATGGACGCATCGAATCCAGTGTCGACAACGAAGCGACCGTGCGGGCCGACAATGGCCCAGACGTAGTAGGCGAGCGGCTGCAGGATGTTGTGCGGGTCTCCGCCGATGAAGTTCTCGGGCGAGTGTCGATCGTGGTGCGCGTACCGGATCGCGTAGACGTCATGAACATCGTCGATCATGAAAGCCTCAGAAGGTGCAAGCAACGGGCGGTCGGGATGGTATTATCCCGCACCATATGTTCATTGGGCATTTTGCGCTGGGTCTTGCAGCGAAACGGGCCACGCCACGCATCTCGCTCGCGGTGCTCTTCGCGGCGGCGCTGCTGGCGGACCTGCTCTGGCCCATTTTCCTCGCCCTGGGCGTCGAGCGCGTCCGCATCGACCCCGGAAACACCGCCGTCACACCGCTCGATTTCGTGAGCTATCCCTACTCGCATTCGCTGGTCACGCTGATTCTCTGGGGCGTCGTCTTTGGGTTCATCTATCGGGCGATGACCGGCAAGGACGATCGGGCCTTCATCGTGATCGCCGGCCTCGTGGTCAGCCACTGGCTGCTGGACTTCGTGACCCACAGGCCCGACATGCCGCTGTACCCTGGCGGACCGAAACTGGGCCTGGGCCTGTGGAATTCGGTGGTCGCGACGATCGTTGTCGAGTTGGTGATGTTCGGAATCGGTCTGTGGATTTACCTGCGTGCCACGCGGGCGCGCGGCCAGGTGGGGCGACTTGCAATTCTGGGGTTCGCCTTGTTTCTGCTGAGCCTCTATGGACTGAATCTGATGGGTGGGCCCCCCCCGTCAGAGTCCATTCTGCCCGCAGCAGCCATTCTCGGGTCCTCGTTTCTGCTGCTGTGGAGCTGGTGGGCCGACCGTCATCGCGACAGCATCGTCACCACCGCGCGGCCCTGACTCTATCGCCTGGTGATAGCGTTCCAATTCTTTGCCAGACGCTCCGCTGTGCGCCATGCGAGCGCCTGAGCGGTCAGGGTCGGATTGCGGGCGCCACTCGTCCCCATGACCGATGCGCCGAGGATTCCCAGGTTCGGCGCTTCGTGCGAGAAGCCCCAGCGATCGATGACGTTGGTTTCGATGTTGTCTCCCATGCGGGTGCCGCCGTACGCATGTGTCGACGGAACCATCGATCCCATTGGTGTGCGCTCGGTCGCGATGGCGCCGGCGGCCCTGTACCACTGTTCCATCCTGTCCTGCACAAAAGCAGAAACACTGCGCTCGTTGGCCTTGTAATCGCCGGTGATCCGGCAGACCGGCGCGCCCAGCGGGTCCTTCACGACCGGATCGAGGTCCAGGTAGTTGTCCTCGTACGGCAGCGTGGTTTTCTGCAGATATGACGTGTTGGTGCGATCCGCATTTTTCATGACGAACGCCTTCCACTCAGAGCCCCACGTTCGGGCTCTGCCGAAGGTCGTCGTGCTGGCGGCGGAAATCGGACGCCGGTCGGTGTAGATCCAGAGATTTCCCCCGCCGATGAAGTCCAGGCCGGCGTGGTCGAAGTTGTCGTCGGCCCAATCATCGACGGCAATGCCCTGGGCTGGCAGTCCATACCAGCTGTTCGTATTCCACGGGAAAAGCGCAATGACGCCAGCCGTCTGATTGTGGCTGAAATAGTGTCTGCCGACCTGACCGTGATTGTTCGAGAGGCCGTTCGGAAACGCTTTCGACTTCGAGAGAAGCAGAAGCCTGACGTTCTCGTACGTGTAGCTCGCGAGCAGTACCACTTTGGCCGGCTGAAAGTACTCGGTGCCGTCGATCACGTAGCTCACGCCAGTTGCGCGGCCGCTCGCGTCCACCTCGACGCCGGTCACGTGCGCCCGCGTGACGATTTTGAGCCGTCCTGTCGCCTGCGCCCTAGGGATCGTGGTGACGGCGGTGGAGTTCTTGGCGTCGACGTGGCATCCGCCGCGGTTACAGTATCCGTGGTACATACACGCCGATCGGTTTTGATACCGTTGCGAGTTGATGGCAGCCGGGCCCGGGAACGGGTTCCATCCGAGCGAACGAGCGGTAGCGGCCATCAGATCCGTGAATCCGGCGCCCCGGAGCGGCGGCATCGGGTATGGGCGTTTTCGTGGGCCCTCGAAGACATTGCCCCGTCGATCGATCGCGCCGTTGACGTTGCCAGCGGCGCCCGAGACGCCAACCTCGTATTCGACCTTGTCGTAATACGGCTCGAGCTCTTCGTATCCGAACGGCCAGTCTTCGATCGTCGACCCCGCCGGAATTCGCGACGCCCCGTAGCGCCGCTTCGTTTCGCTGACCACCTTGAAATCCCATGGGTTGAGCCGCCAGCTTTGGGCCCAGTAGTGCAGCGTCGTGCCGCCGACGGCATTCATCATCGGATGGAAGGTGAAGCGAGGCAGGTTCGGCGAGGCGTCATTCGGGCGATGAGTCGGGATCTCCTGGTTCGCTTTCTGAACCGACTGGGGCCAGGCACGGAAGTTGTTTCGCAGTTCGTCCGGCGCAAAGTCGCGCTTCGCGAGCCAGGTGCCGGCCTCGAGGCCGACCACATCGATTCCCGCCTGCGTGAGCGGCAGGGCGGCGACGCCGCCGGCCGCACCGAGCCCGACGATGACGACCTCGGTTTCCTTGACCCTAGTCGCCATGTTTGCCTCCGTGAATCGGCTCGGCGTCCGCGGATGCCTTGGTGAACAACTCGTAGTCGTAAGCCGACTTGTGGTTGGGTGTCACGTCGGCGCCCAGTCGTTGATCGTCGGGGCCGGCCATCGTCCGCACGCCTGGATAGCCGATGAGATCCCAGCCGACGAAGTTGGCATTGCCACCGTAGTACGGATCGCAGAACGTCCCTTGAATGACGTGAGCCCGGACCATGCCGAAAAATGCCGGGCTCTCGGCGAATCCAGGGACGCTGCCCGATTCGACGCTCATCAAGAATCGCGTCCTGCTCGGGGGCGGAGAGCTCGACGAACGGTCTGTTGTGAATCGACCTCGCATGTCGGTCCAGTGCCACGAGCCCGGCAGCATAGGCCTGACGCGACGACGCAAGGGCGCTTCCGAGGGCACGATCGATGTAGTGGGCCGCCCGGGCCTCGGTCGCGCCCGGGCCGTTGGCGTCGGTCGGGATTACTCGCGCGGCGACGGCTTCGAGAATTGCCGACTCCGTTGCCGTCAGGTGTTCGACGGCCTCGCGCACGCCCGCACGAACTGCGGGAAGAGCCTGGCCCGCTGGCAGTGTAGCGTCTGCGGAGGACAGGGCGTCAGCAGGGACAAGCGCAGCGGCACCCACAAGACTGGCGCGCTTCAACAGTTCGCGGCGCGAGATGAATACCGTCAAGGGACATCCTCCCCGTGATCAATCCTCGGCCATGAATTCCAGCTGAGGCAGCAGGAATTCGCGGAACACCTCATAGTTTTCGATCATCGGGAAGTGGCCCATGCCTTCCATGATCACCACACGCGATCCCGGAATCGATCTGGCCACCTCTCGCGTCATGTCGGGTGTGCACGAGTAGTCGTAAGACCCCGTCAACAGTGACACCTTGCAGAGCCGCGTGTCGATGCGCTTGATCTCCTCGCGTCCGTCCCAGTCGATGCTGTAGTAGTGGACGTCGCCAGCGTAGACGCCAGGACCCGACTGGCTGTAGTACCACCAGTTTTCACGGGCGTTGACTTCGGGGCTCCTTGGCGCGCAAAGGCCGTATGTGTAGCTTGCCACCAACTCGCCGCCGTGAATCGCCGGATGATGCAGATACTCGTTGTACCGTCCAGGTGCGTACGCCGAGCTCTCGAGTCCGACAATCCCGCGGAGCTCTCGCTGGTAGTCGGCGGCGAGCTTCAACACGATGGCGCCACCCATCGAGCACCCGATGACGACCGGTCGCGTAAGACCCAGCGCCTGCCAAACGGCTCGAATGGCGCCGATGTAGTCGGCGGTCGTCAACCTGTACTTGCGCAGCCACCAGCCGTCCGGGGGATTGGACCGTCCGTGGTACGGCATGTCGAAGGCAATCGCACGATAGCGGCTGGTAACCTGGGCGTCGTTCAGCAGGTGACGGTATTGGCGGCTGTCAGCACCCGCTGTGTGCAAACAGAGCAGGGGCACACCCGTCCCGGCCTCCTCGAAGTACCACGCGATGACTCTGGCCGTCAATGTCGACATGCAGATACCGGCCGACAATGGGTTCTAGAGGGGACATCTCTCTTCAGCTTCCAGCTACTTCAGCCTTCAGCGCAGTTGTAGCGCAGCCCTTCAGGGCTGCCCGGCCAAGCAGGCCTAAAAGCCCTGCGCTACGACCCAGCTATTCATCACCGACGGTTCTCATGAGGTTCATCGCCCGATGCAGCGCCCTCGCGTGCTGCATCGCGACGAGTGTGTCGCCTTCGAGCACGAATCCCGGGACGCGCATCAGCATGGCAAAGAAGTCGTGGTACAGCGGTTCAGGCTCTTTGGCCATGAACTTGGTCCAGATTTCCGGACTGGCTCGGAAGCCAAACGCGCAGCGCACGTCCAGACGTGGCGAGAGCGCGATTGCCGTCAATTTGCCCCGCTCGAAGCGCAGGATGCACCGGCCGTCGCCGCACGTCAGCGAGAAGGCGGTCGTGAACCAGTCGCCAATCGCGTGCATTTCGGGGTCAGCGTTGATGCGCTGCTGCAAGCGTTCGAGCCAGGCTTCCGAAAACGCAAACAATCGATTCTCCGAACAGTCTCGAGGCTAGTGCCTGCGGATGAATCCTAGAACAGCCCCATTGAAGATCTCCGGCTGTTCCCAAAACGACGAATGACCCGCCTCGGGCACGATGACCGATTCCGCATTCTTGATGCGCGCGGCGAAAAGCTTCAACAACGGAGGAGGCGCGTACAGATCGGCGCCACCAGTCAGCAGCAGCGTCGGGACCGTAATCGTCTCCACCAGCGCAAACGTCATGCGATTCTTCGGCGTCTGGGCCGGCGGCCGCGGCTCCTCCGGACGGCTCATCCGTTCCAACTCGAGCCAGCGACGCGTGCCGTCAGGATTGGCCGCTCGGTATGTCGGTCCCAGCTCCCGCAGATCAGGCGGTAAAGCATTGAACGACGCGGGACGAAGTCGGCGTCCCAATTCGAGATAGTCCTCGTCCTGCACGCCGCCGATACTGTTGGCCATCACGACGCTTCGAAGCCGTTGCGGAAAGGACACCGCGTAGTCCAGCGCGACGAACCCGCCTGCCGCCGTTCCCACCAGGTGAAAGCGATCGACGCCCAGTTGGGTCATCAGAGCATTCAGATCATCCGCCGCCGTGCCGGGCTGGGGACCCGAGGGATCGATGACCGTACCGACCCCAGCCGCGCCGGTCGAATGCGATGAACCGGTAGCCCGCGTCGGTGAACGCGCTGATTTGGTTATCCCAATTCCTGACGCTGCCCGTTGCCGCGTGCATGAACACGACGGGCACGCCGCTGCCCCCGGAGTCGATGTACCAAAGGCGAACACCCGGAAGTGCCGCAGCGGCCTCGCGCATGGTGACACTCGTTCGTGTCGTTGCTTGGGATTCTGCCTCCGCGGGTCCACTCGACGCGCCGTCGACCCCGAGCGTCAGAGCAGCGATCACAGCCACACCGCTGATCGCCGGCGTCAAGACCGTGGGCAGACTTCTGACCATGGAGTGCTCCTTTGGACGCCAGGCAAGGAAACCAGCGGACAGGCGGTTCAACGGCCGTGCGGATGCTGTTGATAGTGCAGTCGCAACAAGTCCTTGCCGTAGTCGTTCCCGTTCGGCGTCCTGACAATCGTGTGGATGTGATCGGTCGTAGGAACATTCGCGTCCGTGACGAGGTGTCGAAGTCCCACAGGCCGCTGGTGGTCGAACTCGATCAGGATCACCGGACTATGGATTCGGTAATAGAACGCGCTTCCGGGTTCTGTCTTGCCGATCCATGCAAACCACGTGCGGTCGAGATGCGCGCGCACCTCGTCCATCTTCACACGAGCGTGGCCATCGTCCATCGCGTTCACGTAGAGAGCGATCAGATCGATCAGCTGCCGCCGCTGCGCCTCGGACAGATCGGCGGCGCGCACGCCCGCGAAATCGAGGACGACATTGTCCTTCCAGGCTTCGGTGAGGTTCTCGTCTCCTGTCTTCGAGAACTTCAGAATCGCCTTGCTTCGCCGCGGGTCGTCCAGCGCGTTGACGAATGCCAGGCCTTTGTTCTGCTCGTCCTGAAGGACCGACGTGCCCTTGTACTTTCCAGAGCGGGCGATGACCGGCTCCGATCCCAGGAAGCACGGCGTCATCACGACCTGATCGCCCAGCACGAAGTAGTTGACGATGGCGTGATGGCCATCGAGCTGCCAGCCCCAAGGCTCGGTCGCCGATGGCTTGCCCATCACGGTAATGTAATACTGCCACTCGCCGTACTCGTCGAAGTTGTTGCCGGTCAGCTCGCCGAGCGTCTCGTTCAGACGCATGATGTCCCGGGTCTGCTTCAGCCCCCTTGCGCTCAGCGAAGCGCGCAGCAGGGCGAACGCCTTCTCGCGCTGCGCTTCGCTCATTTCCAGAAAGCTGACGCCCTGGCGCACGTAGAAGCTTTGATTCATCCATTTGCGCCACTCGTCATCGTCAACACCAAACACCGTCTTGTCGCGTTCGGTCTTGGTGAGGCTCGCAAGGAACGCGTCGGCCGCGTCACGAACGGGCCCGGTCGAGACACCGGTGGAACGAAGGCTGAACAGCTCCGGCTCGATCTGCCCGTTCGTCGTGAGGCCTTTGAACGGCTGCGCCAGCCCCGGCTTTTCGGCTTCGATGGACAGACGCAGGAGCTCTTCCGGACCACGACGGCGCGGAACGGTCTGCGAGGTTTGTGCAGCGGGTGACGAATTCGAGACCGCGGCTGGCTGAAGGACGAGGCCGATGAGGAAGACTGTTGACAGGCAGGCGAGAAGTGCTACACGCGACATCGGACCTCCCGTCTCAAGAATTCGACGTCTCGCCGTGCGCGGAGCTTCGGACATTTTGGCGAGCGATTGATAGCCAGCGAGGCGCTAGTTTAGCACTCCAGGCATTTACACGATTCCGCCCGCGCCACCTTCCTCGAGCGTCCAAAGACCGGGATACACGGTGACCAAGCCCTGCCCATTGGTTTCCAGTGTGCCGACGAACGATCCGCTTTCGTACCAGTTACTGGAACTCGGACACCCGCTCGTATCGCTGATCGAGCGGCTCCAGCGACATCTCCGGTACAGCGGAGCCACCCAGCCCGAACGGACATTCGAGCGCCAACGACCAAACGCGCCCGACGAATCGGAAGCAGGTTTGTTGACGGGCTGAAGCTCAGATCGATGTCGTCGCACCCATGAAGGTCGTGCTGCGCGTGTCCGTTGAGCGTCCATCGACGACTTGCGTCCACCGCGATGGTCATATCGATCGGCAATGTCTCGATCCAACCGCCGAGTCGAGCCGAAACCGTCCGCCATTCAGCATCGCAGACGATGCGGTAGTCGAGTCGACAGGTGCGCGATAGTTCGCGGAAGACAGCCGTGCCTTGGATGACGGCGCCCGTCGCGCCCTCGGTGAGCAACGCAGAGTCATGCCCAGGCTGGTCGAGGCGACGCCAAATAACCGAAGCGCGCAGGGGCGTGGGATCGTTCGGTGGCCGCATCTAAACGACCCGGATTGACGACGGTGATCTAGTGTGGAGCTGCGAAACCGTCTGCGCCGGGCTGCGTGCCCGCAATGAAGGTTTCGCTGATGCCGCCGGGCGTATCGGGAGGGAGAATGCCGCCGGTCGAGGTGTCGACGTTGAGAAAAACGATGTTTCCCGGCGCGGAGAACTGGGGAGGCTGATCTTTGTCCGGCCGCGCTTCGATATACGCCTTCATGAAGTCCATCCAGATCGGCAGCGCCGCAACGGCGCCCTGTTCCAGGCCGCCGAGCGACTTCTTCTCGTCAAAGCCAATCCACACGCCAACCGTGATATCGGGATCGAAGCCGATGAACCAGGCGTCGGTGTTGTCGTCGACCGTGCCGGTCTTGCCCGCAGTCGGCCAGTTGAGGCTCTTCGCGGCCTGTGCCGTGCCGCGCTGGACGACTCCGCGGAGCAGGCTCGTCATCACGAACGCGGTGTCGGCGCCGATGACGTCGACCGGCTCGCCGCGATTCTCTTCGAGCAGATTGCGGTCGCGGTCGAGCACCTTGAGGACCGAGAACGGTTTCATGCGCACGCCCTGGTTCGGGAACACCGTATAGGCGCTCGTGACTTCAAGCAGCGTCGCATCGCCGGCGCCCAGCGCAATCGGCAGATACGGCGGGAAGTCCTCTTCGAATCCGAACCGTTTCGCATAGACCAGCACGTTTTTGGGTCCGAGCGCGTCCATCATGCGAACCGCAGGGACATTCCGCGAGTCCTCGATTGCGCGGCGCAAGGTAATCTCGCCCTCGAACTTATGGTCGTAGTCCTGCGGGCTGTAGATCTGCCCGTTACCGGCAGGATAGCTGACGGGCGCGTCAATCAAGATGGACGAAGGCGTGTAGCCACGATCGATGGCGGCCGTATAGACAATCGGCTTGAACGTCGATCCGAGCTGTCGATAGGCCTGAACGGCTCGATTGAACTTGCTGCGATTGAAGCTCCACCCGCCGACCATCGCCTTGATCTGACCAGACCGGTTGTCGATGGCGACGATGGCGGCTTCTGCGAGCGGCGTCTGCTCGAGCGTCACCGTCGCGGTGTGTGCTGCTTCGTCGAGCTTGGAGACCTGCACTTCGATCAGATCGCCAGGCTTGAAGAGATCCGCCGCAGACGTGCGACGCGTCCACGCAAACCCTTCCCGCGTGAGCTCTGCCTGATAGGGGCCGATTCGCAGACGCGCCGCCCCAGGAGCAGCCGGCTTCCCAACCGCGGTCACGACGGCCGGGAGGGTGTCACCCACTGACACGCGGCGGGCCCAACGGTCGTCCTTGAAGCCTTCGAGGGTCTGGCCCTCTGCCAGTACGTTGCGTTTGGCGCGCCGATAGCCATGCCGTTTGTCGTAGCGCCGCAATCCGCGCTCGAGCGCACGATTGGCAGCCTCCTGCATCTGGACGTCCAGCGTCGTCGTCACGACCAGGCCGTTTTCGTACAGTACCTTGGCGCCGTACTCCCGTTCGAGGTGCTTTCGGACCTCTTCCACGAAGAAAGGCGCGATGCCGGGTGGCTGGTTCGGCTGTCCGCGGGTCACGATTGGTTTCTGCTTCGCGGCATCGGCCTGTGCCTGCGTCAAGTAACGCTCATCGGCCATGCGCTGCAGGACGACATTTCTTCGCTGAGTGGCGCGCTTCATGTCAACGAATGGACTCTGGCGCTCGGGCGACTGGAACACGCCAGCGATCAGCGCGGCCTCTTCGAGCGTGAGCTGCATCGTCGTCTTGCCGAAGTAGAGGCGCGACGCCGCCTCGACCCCATACGCGCCGTGGCCGAGGTACATCTGGTTGCAGTAAATCGTGAAGATTTCCTTCTTCGTATAGCGCTTCTCTATCTGGATGGCGAGGATCGCCTCTTTGATCTTCCGCTCGAGTGCTTTCTCGTTGGTCAGACCAAAATGGTCCCGCAGGTTCCTGGCCAGCTGCTGCGTGAGCGTGCTGGCGCCCTGCGCGAAGCGCCGCTCGAGGATGTCGGTCACCGCTGCGGAGAAGATTCGCCAGATGTTGATGCCAAAGTGCCGGTCGAATTCGGCATCTTCGGTGGCGATGATCGCTTGTCGCAACAGGGGGTTGACGTCGTCGTAGCCGATGATCACACGGCGCTGCGTGGCAAACTCGCCAATCACTTGGCCGTCCGACGCGTAGACGCGCGTGATCGTACTGGGCGAATAGTCGTCGAGCGCAGAGACCTGGGGCAGATCCCCTGCGTAGGCGAAAAGCACGCCGCTCACGATGCCGCAAGCCGCAACGGCTATGAACAGCGCTGCGATGCCGGCGCCGCGGGCGACCCGAACAACATATCGAGCCACAGAATCGCAGCTCTCAGGATGCAGATTGCACAGTCAACGTCTTTGCGTTCGACACGATCTCCTGAGCGTACCAAACAATTCCTGTTTTGCAATTCACATTCTGCAATTCAGGAACTGCGCCCGGTCACCGTCGGCGCGCCGCTCCCTGCCCCCCGCCCGAGGGTCGCCCCTCAGTCGAGCGTGGCACAGCTGGGGTGGGCGATCCCGACGCCGCCGGCTGATTCGGCGCGGCTCTTTCGGGGCGTCCGTTCCCTCCGTGGTCACCGGAAGCGCCGTGTCTTCGATCGGGCGCCGACGCCTCTGCCGGAGTCTGCCGATACTGGGGTCTCGAAGCCGGTGACGCGTTTTCCGGCTGGGGCGTCGACCGGAGTGAGGGATGAGGCAAGGGCGGCACGGCAGGCACCCCTGATGATGGCAGAGGACGAGGCAACGGCATCGCCCGCGGCAGTTGCGATTCGGTGTTGTTGTGGGGAACCCACCGCGGAATGGCTTGCGTCGTCTCAGCACCGCGCGGCGCCCTGTTCCATGGAATGGCGTTCGGCGTCGTCGGCACAGCCTGCACAGGTGCAGTCCGCTCGCTGGACGTCGACGACGAATCGGAGAAGGGCCGCCTGAACTCGCGCCCGGAGCTCGCTCGCTCAGGGCCAGCTCTCTCCGGTGTTCCTGGCGATGCCGGAGAGATTCGATTCGGCCGCCGCACGCCGCTCGATGTGTCGGGGAGGTCGAGCGCAGCTCTTGGTCACTGCACCTGCACGCCGTGGTACGGCAGTGTCGACGTTGCCGGCCACACGACTCGTCCCTCGTAAGGAACTTCGTACCGCCACCGGGGCTGTTGAGTGCACCGAAAATGTTGTCGTCCGCGGGATGCGATGAGGGGCAATCGCGTAGCGGCTCGCAGAGTGTCCGGCGTATCCGAAAGTCGTGCGTGGGACGACGACCCATCCTGGCCACGAGCCGGTCGCGCCAATGGAGATTCCGAAGACCGGTCGACCGTCGAAGCCAAGCGGGCACCAGCTCACATACCCTGGCGCCGAGGCCCACGACACCCAGGCCGGCCCCCAGGTCCGGCCCGGAATCCAGAACCACGACGACTTGCGCCCGTACCCCCATCGTCCGTAGTGGTGCGTCGGCCACGACCAGCCATCGACGCCTATCCACGTCCACCCGTACGTCGGCACCGGGGACCAGTGGCCGTTGTAGTACGGTTGCCATCCCGCCGCCACGGTTGGATACCAGACATACCCATACGACGCGTCGTATTCCCACGAACCGTTCCGGTCCAGCGTCCCGGCGTACATTCGGAGATCCGATGGAAGGTACTGTGCCGAGCGATCACCCACGCGGGCGTCGCGGCGTTCGGCCACCCAGCGATCAAACGTATCGAAGCGGGCAGAATTGAACGGCTGCGGGTACGAGAGTGAGCCGTTGTCGATTGCCACGATACGTTCACCGGCACGAACGGCAGTAGATCCGCGCTCGGTGAGCAGTGTGGCGTATCCGCGGGAGACCGCAAGCTCGGTCTGATTGTCGTCTCTCGCACCCAAGACTGTGATCTTGTAGACTCCCGCGCCCTCCGCCCGCACCGACGCGACCGGGGTATCGATTTGATAGCTCGGCGCCGCTGCGGGTTGATTGACGCCCGGCACCGTCAGCAGCGCGCGTCCACTCAGCAAGCGCAGCAAGTTGGGAGCAAGGAACTCGACGTCAGTCGACTCATCGATATCGAGCACGGTGCCATCGGGAAAGAGGATCTCGACCCGTCCCGCGCTCGTCGCGACGTGATCGCCGACGACAACAGGAACGTTGGCGGTTGCCGTTTCGGCGAGCCCATCCCGGACGAGTGTTACCACTCCATCGAAGTAGGCGATATGAGCGGGCTCCACGGCTTCGGTTGGTTCCTGGGCGTGCAGGGGCGCCGCGGCGGCGAACAGCATCAGAAGGACTGCACGTTTGAGCGCGAGTCGGAAATCACCCAAGAAGGCGGGCATCGGAGGGCCCCCAAACGGTTGGCAGGACTGGCACTTTCGAGTATAGCACGCGTCGGCGATAACCGGCCTCCGCAGAGCGACTAAGCGTCGACTTGCCTGCATCTCACGATTCGAGGATTTACAATCCGTCACTCAGGTTTTATACTCGGATCATTATCAATCTTCTGGGCTGAAGGTCTCCGCAGTCAGTTCCCGTCTCGAGAGGATCTCATGAGCAAAATCATCGGCATCGATTTGGGCACTACCAACTCCGTCGTCGCGGTCATGGAGGGTGGGGAACCCGTTGTGATCACGAATCCGGAAGGGTCGCGACTGACCCCGTCGGTGGTCGCGTTTGCCAAGACCGGCGAGCGCCTCGTCGGTCAGGTCGCGAAACGCCAGGCGGTCACCAATCCCGAGAACACCGTGTTCTCGATCAAGCGATTCATGGGCCGGAAGTTCGACGAAGTCAACGAAGAAATGAAGATGGTGCCTTATCGCGTCGTCCGCGCGACCAATGGGGACGCGCGCGTGAGCGCGGCCGGCAAGGAGTACTCGCCGCCGGAAATCTCCGCCATGATCCTGCAAAAGCTGAAGCAGGCCGCCGAGGAGTACCTCGGGCAGCCAGTCACCAAGGCCGTGATTACCGTTCCGGCCTACTTCAATGACGCGCAGCGGCAGGCAACCAAAGACGCGGGACAGATCGCCGGCCTCGAAGTCATGCGCATCGTCAACGAGCCGACGGCCGCAGCATTGGCCTACGGTCTCGACAAAAAGAAGGACGAGACGATCGCCGTCTACGACTTTGGCGGCGGCACGTTCGACATCTCCATTCTCGAAGTCGGCGAAGGAGTCGTCGAGGTCAAGGCGACCAACGGCGACACGCACCTGGGCGGGGACAACCTGGACCAGCGGATCATCGACTGGATTTCGTCCGAGTTCAAGAAGAGCGAAGGCATCGATCTCGGCAAAGATCGCATGGCGCTGCAACGCCTGAAAGAAGCGGCGGAGAAGGCCAAGATGGAGCTTTCCACCGTGATCGAGACCGACATCAATCTTCCCTTCATCACCGCCGACCAGACTGGCCCCAAGCATCTGCAGATGAAGCTGACCCGCGCGAAGTTCGAGCAGATCGTCGACGACTTGCTGCAAAAGACCGTCGGCCCGACGAAGCAGGCGCTCGCTGACGCCGGCCTCGATCCGTCGAAGATCGACGAGGTGGTGCTCGTCGGAGGCTCGACTCGCATCCCGAAGGTTCAGACGATCGTGAAAGAGTTGTTTGGACGAGAGCCGCACAAAGGGGTGAATCCTGACGAAGTCGTCGCGGTTGGAGCAGCGGTTCAGGCGGGCGTGCTCGCCGGGGACGTGAAGGATCTCCTCCTCCTCGACGTGACACCACTCTCTCTCGGCATCGAAACGCTCGGCGGCGTGTTGACGACACTGATTCCGCGGAACACGACGATTCCGACGCGGAAGAGCGAAATCTTCTCGACGGCGGCCGACAGTCAGACCAGCGTCGAAGTGCACGTCCTGCAGGGCGAGCGACCGCTGGCGCGAGACAACCGGACGCTCGGCCGGTTCCACCTGGTCGGTTTGCCGCCAGCGCCGCGTGGAGTGCCTCGATCGAAGTGACCTTCGATATCGACGCCAACGGCATCGTCAATGTGTCGGCCAAGGATTTGGGAACCGGCAAAGAACAGAAGATCACCATCACGGCGTCGAGCGGCCTCAACAAGGACGAAGTCGAAAGGATGATGCGGGAGGCTGAATCGCACGCCGAAGAGGACAAGAAACGGCGTGAGGAGATCGAGACCCGGAACAAGGCCGATCAGGCGGTCTACGGGGCCGAGCGGATGCTCAAGGACTCGGGCGACAAGCTCGCAGCTTCGGACAGGCAGGCGATCGAGGCCGCGATGGACGCCGTGAAGAAGGCCTCCGAATCGAACGACGCGGCCGCGATACAGCGTTCGCTCGATCAATTGACTGCGGCGCAGCACAAAGCGGCCGAGTCGCTGTACCGGCAATCGCAGGCTGCCCCCGGAGGTCCAGCACCGGGCGGCGATGGCGGACCTTCGGGCGAATCAGCGGGCGCCGGGGCGCCGAAAAGCGACGTCATCGACGCCGAAGTCGTGGATGAGGGGAAGCAGTGAGGCAATCCTCAAATTCATAGTTCCGATCTATGGACTTCTACGTGATTCTGGGGATCGATCGGAGCGCGTCAGCTCGTGACATCAAGCGGGCGTACAAACGGTTGGCGCGCAAGTATCACCCGGACATCAACCCGGGCGATCGAATGGCCGTGTCGCTCTTTCGTCAGATCGCCGAAGCGTATCAAACGCTGAGCGACCCGGATCGCAAGCGCCATTACGACACGGTGGGCTACACCGCCGTCACCGCTGAGGACGGCGCAACGTTCGGATTCGAAGGGTTCGATTTTTCCGTCAGTAGCAGCGGTTCATCCGAATCGACGTTCGGGGACCTCTTCGCCGACATCCTGCATCAGCGCTCCGGTGCACCCACAGGCGCCGCGACGCGTGGGACTGATCTGCACCAGACCCTGACCATCGGGTTCGTCGAGGCCGTCCGAGGCGGACCGCACACCGTCACGGTCACCCGCCAGGAGCACTGTCGCACGTGCCGGGGGCTCGGCCGCTTACGCGTGGCCGAACGCCGGTGTGCGCAGTGTCACGGAACGGGAGCCGTCAAGTCGGCCCGAGGACACATGGTGTTCTCGAAAGCGTGCGCGCAGTGTGGCGGCTCGGGGCGATTGGAGATGACCCGCTGTCCGACATGTGGCGGCAGTCAGGTGGAGACGCGCAGCGATTCGCTGACGATTGCCGTGCCAGCGGGTCTGGCCGATTCGGCCCGGATTCGCGTGGCCGGCAAAGGCAATGTCGGCCGGGGCGGCGGCGAACCTGGCGACCTGTACATCATCGTCCACGTCGAGTCTCATCCGCTGTTCCGACGCGAAGGCGACGATCTACACCTCGTGGTACCGGTCGCGGTACACGAAGCTGGGCTTGGCGTGAAGTTCGAGGTGCCGTCGCTCGACGGTCCCACGCGCGTGCGGGTGCCCCCCGGGTACCCAGTCGGGGCAGAAGTTTCGACTGAAGGAGCGCGGCATCCCTTCGACCCGCGACGGCCGCCGTGGCAATCTGGTCGTCGAAGTGCGTGTCGTGTTACCGAAGCTGCTCGACGAGCGGTCGAAGGAACTGCTCAGAGAGTTCGGACGGATCAACGCGGAGGACGTGCGACGAGAACTGATGAAGTAGAGAGTTGAGCCCGATGAAGAAGCCTGGCAAGGCGTTCTACATGATCAGCGCGGTGGCCCAGAAATACCGGATCCACCCGCAAACGTTGCGCCTCTACGAACGCGAGGGGCTGTTGAAGCCGTCGCGTACCGACGGCAATACACGGCTGTACTCGGAAGAGGACCTCGAGCAGCTCGAAACCATTTTGTCGCTGACTCGCGATCTCGGCGTCAATCTCGCCGGCGTCGAGATCATCTTGAACATGCGGCGGAAGATCGAGCTGATGCAGCACGAAGTGAACGAGTTCATGGAATACGTCAAGCGTGAAATGGCACGCGGCCTCGACGATTGGGAGCAGCGCCTCTCGACGGCCCTCGTGAAATCATCGCCGACCGACCTCGTCCGAACTTCGTCGCCTTCCTCCGATGTATCAACGCCTCGTGCAGCAGAGCCCGCCCAGAAAAAAACTTCGTAGCGGTTCAATGTACAATTTACAATCACAGTCCACAAAGCGCCGCTGGTGAGTCGATAAAAAAACGCGGGCTCGCGTTGCTTTGTAAATTGTGAACCGTCGATTGTGAATGGCATGTGCCCGCTTTGTGACGACACCGGCTGGAAGCCCGTCGAGGAGGGCGGCATTCGACGTGTGGTGCGGTGTGACTGCTGGCGCGAGCGCTCGTCGGCGCAGGCTCTCGAGCAGGCGAGCATCCCGCTTCGCTATGCCCCGTGTGAATTCTCCAGTTTTGTCACCTACCCCAACGATCGGCTGTTGAACGCTGTTGCCGCTGCGAAGCGATTCGCCGAGGCGTTTCCAGTCGTCGAGAAGGGCCTTCTCATCATCGGCCCGCCAGGGATCGGCAAGACGCACCTGGCGATCGCCGCGATGAAACAGGCCATCAGGACGACCGGCGCGCGCGGCAAGTACTACGACACCCGCGGGTTGTTGACTCAGATTCGAAGCACCTACAACTCGTTCACGAAGACGGCTGAGATGGACGTGATTCGACCGGTCATGGCGGCCGAACTGCTGATCCTGGACGATCTCGGAGCCGAGCGGCTCACCGATTGGGTCGAAGAGACCATGAACGTCATCGTCAACTCGCGCTACAACGCCAAGCTCCCGACGATCTTCACGTCAAACTACGAAGATATTCCCGGCTCCGAAGACATGAACTCGTTGCTCGTTCGAGTGGGCTTCAGGCTTCACTCCCGATTGCGCGAGATGTGCGAGTTTCTCGAATTCGACGGGCCTGACTATCGCGAGCTCCCACCCAACGCCGACGCGGAGGACATCTACAAACTGTGGAAGGCGCAGCCACGCCGGAAGCTTCCTCCCCGGGCTTCGGCTTCGGCTCGCGCGCAGCTGCGGGAGCCGGTTCGCGACGGCAAGACCGATCTCAAGTGGCCGGGCGGCCGGGCTGGCAGTTAGGGCCGTCAGCTTGCCGCTTGATCCCAGCGTTCAGACTCCACCCTCCAATTTGTCCGTCCCGGCAGCACTCGGGCTGTACTTCCATATCCCGTTTTGTTCGGCCATCTGCAACTATTGCAATTTCAACCGCGGCCTCTTCGACCCGGCGCTCAAAGCCCGGTACGTCGAGGCGCTGGTCGCGGAGATCGGTCGAGCCGAACTGAAGCCCTATGCGACCGCCCGGAACGCTGCCGACATTTCGGCACGCCAGAACACGCATGCCGTTCGGCCGGCGAGACAGGTGGCCGACACCATCTATTTCGGTGGTGGCACGCCGTCCTTGCTGGAACCGGTTGAAGTCCGCCGGATCCTCGAGGCCTGCGAGGCGGTTTTCGACTTGGCTCGGGATCGGGAGGTCACGCTCGAGGCAAACCCGGAGTCGGTGAGCGAGGAGCGCCTGGCAGCCTACCGGCTGGCGGGAGTGAATCGCATCAGTTTCGGCGTCCAATCGTTTCGCGACGACGAGCTTCGGCGCTTGTCCCGCTTGCATGGCGCCGCTCGAGCGCGCGCCGCCTACGATGAGGCGCGTCGCGCAGGATTCGACAATATCAGTCTCGATCTGATGATGTGGCTGCCGGCGCAGCGTGTGGACGAGTGGCTGGAGTCCCTCGACGAGGCCATCGCCGTGCGGCCCGAACATCTGTCGCTCTATCTGCTCGAGGTGTACGCCAACTCTCCGCTCAAGGACGAGATGGCACGCGCGCGCTGGTCGCAGGCGCCAGACGAAGACGCCGCCGCCATGTACCTGGAAGCGATGGAGCGGCTCGACGCTGCCGGCTACGAGCAGTACGAAATCTCGAACGTCTCTCTGCCAGGGCGCGAATCGCGCCACAACCTCAAATATTGGATGGATGGCGCGTGGTTGGGATTTGGCTGTGGCGCACACTCCACGCTTGACGGCGTGCGCTGGAAGAATCTGCCGTCAACGGAAGATTACATCGATCACGTGGCGCGCAGTCAGCCGGTGGCGATCGATCTCCGCCGGCTGTCGCTCACCGAGCGTATCGGTGATGCGCTCTTCACCGGATTGCGGCTGACGAGAGGCGTAAGTCTTGACGTCGTTCGTGATCGGTACGGCGTCGATGTCTGGGAGCGTTATGGCGGGGCGCTGGAGCCATTCTTGCACTGTGGAATCCTGCATCGAGACGATGAGCGGCTTTGGCTATCACGTCAGGGAATGCTGCTCGCCAATGAGGTGATGGCGGTTTTCGTTTGACTCGCCGTGCTCGCGTGGCGAGAATGTGGCGATTTCTCGGCACTCCTGCGCAAGCCGGGCTTCGGCGCGGTCGCGTGGTCGGCCGCGGATGGCTTTAGCCACGACCGTGCTCGACAGGCCTTTTTGACAGGCGCTGCGAGCTTTTGAGACTGAGTACGATAAAGTAACAGCCCTTTCGCCCAAGGAGGCCGCGATGTTTCGATCCCCAATCAGGCTGGTGCCCTCAGGCCGGCCAGTCTGGATTGCCGCAGGGCTTGTCGTCGGAGCGCTGTCGGTCGGTCTGGTGTCCGCGCAGCAACCGCCGGCCGGTCAGCCCCCGGCCGGTCAGGCCCCGGCCGGTCAACCCGCCGCTCCGACCACACGCGTGTTCGGATCGGACGCGGGCATGGTCCTGAATTTCATCAAGGCCGACAAGACTTCGGACTTTGAGGCCGTTGTCGACAAGCTCAAAGAAGCCCTGCAGAAGAGCGAGAAGCCCGAGCGCAAGCAGCAGGCGGCGAGCTGGAAGGTGTTCAAGTCACCGGAGCCGGCCGCCGGCGGCAACGCGCTGTATGTGTTCATCATCGACCCATCGGTCAAGGGAGCGGACTACACCGTTTCGAACATTCTTGCCGAGTCCTTCCCGCCCGAGCAGGTGAATACGCTGTACAAGCAATACGCGGAGGCGTATGCGCAAGGGCAGAATTTTGTCAACCTGGCGCTGGTGTCCGACCTGAGCAAGTGACGCTCACGCTTTGCTCGGATCGCCTTTCCGTGAGTTGAGCGCAGATCCTAGAACTTGAGATTGAGTCCTGCGTAGATGCGCTGAGCTGGCGAGTTCAGCGCATCGCTATCCAACCTGAAGATCCGGTAATCCACACGCAGTCGCAGCGGCCCCGCCAGTGATATTTTGACACCGCCTCCGGTGTTCACCGCAAAGCCCGTATCGTCGTGCAGGCCCAGCGTCTCGTTGAAAATTCCGCCGCCGGTCGTGAAGTAAGGTTGAAAGCCGTGAATGGCAAACGGCGTCTGCAGGAGCACGTTGCCGACGCCGGTCTTCAGCGACGGGGCAAGCGCGCTCAAGTCTTCTGACGTCGAGGCATACTCGAATTCGAACGCGATGATCAGCAATCCAAGTCCGGCGGCGAACCCGCGCACCTGGCGGTTCTCTGGCGTCGTGTTGGCTCCAATAAACAGGGTGACATCTGCGAGCACCGGAGCGGCTGTGCTGAGCGACATCAACCCGGCCAACGCGATCGCGCGCACGTTTGTTGTGATCGACACCTTCGACACCCTCCGCCACGATGATAACCGTTCACACGGTGCCTGTCCCGGCGCGGCCGTCTGCTGTTTGGCTGAGTCCTCGACGGAGGCTCTGAAGACCGCCGCTCCCGCTGGTGACGGACGCCGCTCATCTGTTAAGCGCGTGACGCGCGTCGGTACTGCGCAAGTGGCTCCTGTCGGCGGGCCTGGACGCGCCGTTGCCGCTGCGTCCCTCTGTGGTAGGCGGGGGTCTCCGTTTTCGGCCGGGGCGGTTTTCTAGACCCGCTCGGAGACTCCACTTCCGATACCCTCGTCGCAGCGGTGTGATCGCTGCCGTGGGTCGTAGGCGTGCTTGGAGCGCGAATGATAGAGTTTCATCCGAATGGACTTCCGGCTGACGGACGAGCAAGAGCTGCTGCGGCGCAGCGTGCGCGACTTCGCCGACGCCGAGCTCCGACCGTACGTCCGCGAGTGGGACCGAGAACAGCGCTTCCCTTCGGAGCTCGTTCCGAAACTCGCGGCGCTCGGGTTGATGGGCATTCAGATCCCCGAGCAGTACGGCGGCGCCGGCATGTCCGCAATCGATTACTGCATCTGTATCGAAGAGCTCTCGCGCGTCGATCCCGCAGTCGCCCTTTCAGTTGCCGCGCACAATGGCCTCTGCGCGGCTCACCTCTTCATGTTCGGGACCGAGAAACAGAAAGACACCTACCTCGTCCCGCTCGCGCGAGGCGAAAAGATCGGCGCGTGGGCCTTGACCGAGTCGAGCTCGGGCAGCGATGCGGCTGGCATGCGCACGACTGCTGAAAGAGGCGGCGACTGCTGGATCCTGAACGGGTCGAAAACGTTCACGACGCACGGTCGCGTCGGCGACGTGATCGTCGCGATGGCCATCACCAATCGCGCTGCCGGCACGAAAGGCATCTGCGCGTTCATCATCGAAAAGGGCACTCAGGGTGTCGTTCCTGGGAAGAAGGAGGACAAGCTGGGGATGCGGGCGAGCGACACCAGTGAAGTGCTCTTCGACAACTGCCGAATCCCGGTCGATCAGCTGCTGGGCAAGGAGGGGCATGGGTTTGTGAACAGCATGCAGGTGCTGGATGCCGGCCGTATCGGCATCGCTGCCCTGGCCGTCGGGCTCGCGCAGGGCGCGTACGAAGCGGCGCTCGCGTACGCCCGACAACGACGCGCGTTCGGGAAGACGATCAGCCAATTTCAGGCGATTCGGTGGAAGCTGGCTGACAACGCGACTCGAATCGAGGCCGCTCGCCTGCTGACCTATCGCGCCGCCTATCTGAAGGACCACAAGCGGCGCACGACGCTCGAATCGGCGATCGCGAAGCTCTACGCGAGCGAAATCGCGGTGAAGGCGGCGGACGACTGCGTCCAGATTCACGGTGGCTACGGATTCGTGAAAGACTATCCGGCCGAGAAGTTCTTCCGCGACGTGAAGCTCACGACCATCGGCGAGGGCACTAGCGAGATCCAGCGTCTCGTGATCGCTCGGCAGCTCCTGCAACGCTGATTCGGGACACTAGGCGCCGGCATCCCATGGCACCACGCGACAACAGTCCGAGTTTGTCCGACCGCGTGCTCGCGGGCGATCCGCGGGCCGTCGCCCGCGCGATCACCCTCATCGAAGAGGAAAGCAGCGAAAGCCGTACGCTGCTGAAGGCGATCTTCAGGCACACGGGGCGCGCCTATGTCATGGGCGTCACCGGTCCCCCGGGCGCTGGCAAGAGTACGTTGGTCGATCGCCTTGCTGCAGAGTTCCGCAAACGTTCGGCCACGGTCGGGATCATCGCCGTCGACCCGACAAGTCCTTTCAGCGGCGGCGCTGTGCTCGGCGACCGACTCCGGATGCAAGGACATGCCGCAGACGAGGGTGTCTTCATCAGGAGCATGGCGAGCCGAGGCCAGCTCGGGGGATTGGCCCGGGCAAGCGGCGACGCCGCCCTCGTCCTTGATGCCGCGGGGAAGGACATCGTCATCATCGAAACCGTGGGCGTGGGCCAGGACGAGGTCGACATCGCCAGAACGGCGGACGTCACGATCGTCGTGCTGATTCCGGGGACTGGTGACGAAGTGCAGGCGCTCAAAGCCGGCATCATGGAGATCGCCGACATCTTTGTCGTCAACAAGGCGGATCGCGAGGGCAGCGACCGGCTCGTCTCGGCGGTCGAGGCCAACCTTTCTCTACAGACCTTTGATGAGGACGCCTGGCGGCCCCCAGTCGTGAAGACGGTCGCCACCAGCGGTCAGGGGGTGCCCGAACTCATCGGTGCCGTCGAGGCATTTCGGAAACATGCCGCAGGCGTACAGACCGGAAAGGCGGCGTTGCGCCGCAGGCATTTCGACGAACAGCGACTTCGGAATCTCATCGCGCAGCGGCTACTCGACCGTCTCGACCGGCACGTACTCTCGCCCGGGGAATGGACGACGATCGTCGACCGAGTCGCGGCGCGCGAAGTCGATCCACACACCGCAGCCGACGAGTTGCTGGACAAAGCTCTCTCGGACTCGAAGCGACGGTGACTTTCGAAGGCAAATCATATGAAAGCGTTGCTGGATCACGTAGGAATTGCTGTGAAAGACATCGAGGCCGCACTCGCATTCTATCGAGACGCACTTGGCTTGGAGATCGAGGTTCCCGAAGAAGTTCCCTCGCAGCGCGTGCGCGCACGGTTCATTCCCGTCGGCGATGCGCGTCTCGAGCTTCTCGAGGCGACCGCCCCCGATTCGCCGGTTGCGACATTTCTCGAGAAGCGCGGACCGGGCCTCCACCACATCACGCTGCGTGTCGACGACGTCGAGGCTGTCCTCGCGCGACTGAAGGCAAGCGGAGCGAAGCTCGTTGACCAGACTCCCCGGCCCGGCGCGGAGGGCTCGAGCATCGCGTTCATCCACCCGTCGACTTCTCACGGCGTTCTCGTGGAGTTGAAGCAAGTCCCAGGCGCGTCCGGATCGGCCAAGCCTGCCGCAAGCGGCACCCTGCACGCGGCCCCGCTCAGATGTGCGATCGGCGATCTGGAACTCATCTCGTTATCCGACGGGTCCTTTGCGCTCGACGGCGGCGCCATGTTCGGGGTCGTGCCGCGAACGTTCTGGGCCAAGAAAGCGCCGCCGGACTCGCGCAACCGCATCACGCTCGCAATGCGCCCTCTCATCGTGCGCGGAACGAGGACGATGATCATCGACGCAGGCGTTGGCAACAAGGAAACTGCCAAGTTCGCCGATATCTACGGCTTCGATCGTTCCTATCATCTCGACCATTCATTGGCAGCAGCAGGACTGTCGGTGGAGGACATCGACATCGTGCTGGCCACTCATCTGCATTTCGATCACGCCGGCGGCTTCACGATGCGCGACGCCAACGGTCGCATTCGCCCGCGGTTTCCGCGGGCTCAATACGTGGTCCGGCGCGGCGAGTGGGAGGATGCCACGCACCCCAACGCACGCAATCGAGCCAGCTACCTGGCAGACAACTTCGTGCCTCTCGCCGATGCAGGTGTCCTGCAGTTGGTCGACGACGACCAGAGCATCATGCCGGGCGTCCGAGTGCGTCGCACTGGGGGCCACACGATGCATCACCAGATGGTGACGATCGAATCCGGAGGGCAGAGCGCCGCGTTCGTCGCCGACCTGATCCCGACCACAGCGCATCTGCCCGATGCGTGGATCATGGGATACGACCTCCATCCGTTGGACACGCTGGCGGCCAAGGTGTCGTTCGTCAAGGAAGCCATCGAACGTAAGACGTTGGTGTTCTTCGAGCACGACCCGTCGGTGATAGCGGGGTTCATCAAGAAACAAGACGGCCAGCCTGTCGTGTCGCCCGTGTGAGCTATCACGAAGGACCAGATGGACGCAAAGGCGCGCACCGGCCTTATGCTTTGGGGGCCTTGCGCTTGCTGTGGCGAAGAGGCGCCACATCTCTATGTCAGCTCAAATTGGAATCATCGGCGGAAGCGGGCTGTACCACATGGCCGAGCTCGTCGATCGAGAAGAAAAGACCCTCGTTACCCCTTTCGGCGATCCGTCCGGGCCCTATGTCGTCGGCACGCTCCGAGGCAAGCGCGTCGCATTTCTCGCACGTCACGGTGTTGGTCATCGCATCCTGCCTTCAGAGCTCAACTTTCGCGCAAATATCTTCGGTTTCAAGCGGCTCGGCGTCGAGCGAATCCTGTCCGCAAGTGCGGTCGGAAGCCTGAAGGAGCAATACAAGCCGCTCGACATCCTCGTCCCCGATCAATTCTTCGACCGAACGAAAGGCAGGATCAGTACGTTTTTTGGTCGAGGACTCGTCGCGCACATCGCGTTCGCCCACCCGGTGTGCCGCGTGCTGTCGTCAATCGCCGCCGATGCCGTCGAGGCGGTTGGCGCAACAGTTCACCGCGGTGGCACGTACGTCAATATGGAAGGACCGCAGTTTTCCACGCTGGCGGAGTCGAGGCTCTATCGGTCGTGGGGCATGGACGTCATCGGCATGACCAATCTGCAGGAGGCCAAGCTGGCGCGCGAAGCCGAGATCTGTTATGCGACGCTGGCTCTGGTGACCGACTACGACTGCTGGCATCCCGATCACGACTCGGTCACCGTCGAGCTGATCGTGGCGAATCTGATTCAGAACGCGGCGACGGCCCAAAAGGCGATTGCCGAGGCCGTGGGCCGCATCGAAGGCCAGCGGACGTGCGAATGTGCGACAGCGCTCGCCACGGCGATCATTACCCAGCGCGACAAGATTCCCGAGCATACGAAGAGGGACCTGGATCCTCTCGTGGGAAAGTACCTGAAATAGGGTCGCTTGGCCCTAATCCTGGACCGCGGCCAGACATTCGTCCCAGAACTGCCTCGTCCCCTGATGAAGGCGGGCGCCCACCTGCGTGATCACCTTCATGCGACAGGAAATTCGCCGGCACGCGCGGCCTGTTCCGGCGGCACGCCGTGCGTGATCCCGTAGAGAAACGACCCGGCGAACATGTCGCCGGCGCCGGTCAGATCCTTGGGCTCGCAGGCAAACGCCGGCGACGTGCGTCTCGACATCCGCCGTGGCGAACGTACGCGCCGTTCGGGCCGCTGGTGACCACGGCGGAGGGCACGCGTTCCTTGAGTTTCGCGAAGGCCTCTTCGGCCGTCGCTGGCCCCCGTGACGGCGCACGCTTCGCGCTCGTTGCAGAAGAGGAGGCTCGGCGTGGTCGAGCGCGGCGTTCAGTGGCTCGCCAAACACCTGAGGGACGAACGCATCGGAGCACGTAATCGCGATCTTGGTCTTGTGCTGTCGGGCCAGGCGCACTGCCTCCCGAATCGCCGTCTGACCGGTCTCCGGATTCGCGAACACGTAACCTTCGAGGAAGAGCCATTCGGAGTTCTTGATCCGCTCTTCATCAACGTGCCTCGCTGACAGGTGGCTCGCCACCGCCAGACAAGTCCGCATCGTGCGCTCCGCGTCGGGTGTCACGATGCAGACGGACGTGCCGGTCGCCTCGTTGACGATGATCGGATTGCCGATGGCGATCCCAAGGTCTTCGAATTCGCTTGCGTAGAAGAGGCCGTAGCGGTCGTCGCCGACACACCCGATGAAGGCTGCCTGGCCGCCGAGCTGCGAGAAGGCGATGACGGAATTGGCGACCGAGCCTCCGCTGACGAGCTTCGGCTCGTGCTTCTGATAGCGTTCGAGGAGCGACCGTTGTTCGGGAAGATCGACGAGCACCATGGTGCTGCGCTCGTAGCCAAGTGAGGCGAATTCGGGCTCGGAAAGCTCGAGAAAGATGTCGACGAGGGCATTGCCGAGACCGCATAGCTGAATTGGTTTCATGGTGTTTGATGGTTACTCGCGTCCGTTTCGACAGCACGGCCTTCGCATCATACAACGCCTCGAGCCGCTGTCCGAAAGCGGCGCGCGATGTGCGCCAACGGCCGGAAGACTTTGTCACCGGCCGAGCAGTGTGACTGCGCCAGCCGTGGCGCGCGGCGTCGCCTCGACTGGCGGCGCCGACGCCGCTGCCGGAGCGGACGTCGCATTGGCCGCAGGCGCGGCCGGCGCGCTGCCTGGAGGCGGCGCCTGTTGCGCTGTTTCGAAGTCCACGAGCGATAGGACGTACCCGAGAACGGCTGATAGCGCGTTGGTCTTGGCCTGCGAGAGATCGCGCTGAGCCTGAATCACGAGGAAGTTCGTCGACAAGCCCACTTCGAAGCGCTTCTGCTCGGCGTCGAGGCGCTGTTCCGCGAGCTCGTGCGCCGCTCGCGTCGTGTCGATTCGCTTCGCGTTCATCTCGATCTTCCACGCGGCGTCGCGGATCTGCTGGACGACGCGGGCTTCCGTGCCTTTGAGACGCTCTTGAGTCTGGGTCCGTTCGAGCTGGGCGCGCGCGTAGTTCGCCTCTTCAGCGCTCTTTCCCAGCGGATACGAAACGCTGAAGCCCACGCCCCACGTTGGGAAGTCCCGACCGAGCAACTGGTTCAAAACCCTTCCGAAGTCCGTCGCCGTGCCACTGCCGACAATGGTGCCGGGAAAGCCGCCGGATCGAATCACCTCGGTCCCACCGAGGCCGCTGGCCTGATAGCTGGCGTTCACCCGTACATCGGGAAGGCGCTGGCTCCCGGTGTACTTGACGTTGATTTGCGCGTTCTGGATGTCCATCCGCGTGCGCTGCAGATCGACACGGTCCCTTAACGCGCCGGCAACCGCGGCGTCAACGTCGATTGGGGCAATCCCAACCGGGGGTGAGTCGACAACCTCGATCTTCTTGTTCCAGGCGTCGGGCTCCGACGTGTCGAGAATCAGCAGGCGGAGACGGTCCTCGGCCAGCTTCACCAGCGTCTCCGCGACGATGAGCTGCTCCTCAACCGAGGCCACCTCGGCCTGAGCCGACACAGAATCGAGGGGCGGCGCCTGGCCGACGTCGACCCTTGCCTTGTTCACGCGAACCAACTCCCTGGCGAGCTCGAGGGCCGTCTGCCGTGCGTCGACGTTGGCGTGCGCGGCGGCGAGGCTCCAGTAGACGGTTTTCACGTTGGCTGTCGTGCGGACGACGCTTTCCTGCAATCTCGTGCCGGCGATGTCGCGGTTGACGCGGCTCGTCGCGAGCTGCTGTCTGGCCGGATCGATGCTCAAGTCCCTGACAAGAGGTTGGGACACATTGAGGACGAGCCCCGATTGCAATAGCGGGTTGTAGCTGTTCAAGAAGCTGTTGCTCTCGGTGTGCACCGTGTTCCACGAAAGGCTGTACAGACGTGCCAAACCATGGTAGCCGCTGGCTCATGCCCGCATTCGACGTCACGGCGTCAGTGCGCGTAGGCGTCGGAACGAGGAAGCCGACTGGCGGTTGGAGTTGGTTATTGCGCTGGACGCCGGTATTGACCGAAGGCCTGAACGCGCCTGCGGCGACGGCGACCCGGGTGTCGCTAATTTGGGGATCGAGCCGGTCGGCCCGTAGATCCGGATTGTTTTCGAGCGCCATCCTGACGGCTTCCTCCACGGTGAGCGGCAGTGCCGATGCGATGGGTTGGACGGTCTGGGCGCCAGCTGGCGCGACTGCGAGAAGCATCGAGACCATGAGAAGCGTTGTACGCATGTTTTTCACCTGTCTGAAAGCGGGCGAGGGGCGCCCGCCTTGTCGAAGTCCGGTCTTGCGAACCCTTTCGGGTGCTCGAGGATCTCGCGATCGATCACAGTCAACGCCCGCGCCGTGCCTGTCGCAGCCACTTCCTCCGCCGCGGGCTCGGGCCGTCGCCGAAACAGCCGTAACCGGGACGCATCGTCGAACAGCGAGTACGCGACGGGTGTCACGAGCAGCGTCAGCAGGAGCGCCAGCGACTGTCCGCCAAATACGACCCAACCGATTGCGTGGTTCGTCGTGGCGCCGCTGCCGGTCGAGACGAGCAGCGGAATCATCCCGGCCACGAAGGCAAACGTGGTCATCAGAATCGGACGCAAACGGTCCCGGCATGCCTGGACGATCGCCTCGGTCGTCGCCAGGCCGCGTTCCCGAAGCTGATTGGCATGGTCGATCTGAAGAATTGAGTTCTTCTTCACGACGCCGAAGAGCACCAGCAGTCCCAGGGCCGAGAGGATGTTGAGCGACTGCCCGAAAATGATGATTGACAGAAGCGCGAAGGGCAGTGTCAGCGGCAACGACAACAGGATCGTCACCGGGTGCAGCCACGACTCGAACTGCGCGGCAAGAATCAGGTACATGAAGACCAGCGACATCAGGAACGCGAGAACAAAGTCCTGTCCGGCGCGACCGAGCTGACGCGATTGGCCCGTGAGGGCGCCCCGATAGTCACCTCCGGGGTTGAGCTTTTCGAACTCGGCTGCGATCGTGTTCTGGACTTGCGCCTGGGATGCCGATGGCAGGAGGTTGCAGAAAATCGTCACCTGGCGCTGTCGTGCCAGCCGGTAGATCTCGGACGGGGCAGTTCCGGGCGTGAAATCGGCGACGTCACCGAGGAAGACGCTGTCCAACCTTTGACGACGGCACGGTCAAGGCGGCGATCGCCGACTCGCCGGTCCGATTCTCGGCCCTGGCGCGCAGGTGCACCTCGTACTGCTCGCCGCCCTCGTTGTACGTCGTTACCTGGTCGCCGCCGACGAGCAGCCGCAAGCGCCTCGGCGGTGTCGGCCACCTGCACGCCAAGGTCCGCTGCTTTTGGCCTGTTGACCTGCACCGACAGTTCTGGCTTGCCGGTATTGAACGACGTGTCGAGATCGACGACGCCAGGGAGTGACCGGATGCGATCCATCAACTGGCGGCTGAGCTCGTCGAGTTTTTTCAGGTCCGGACCATTGATGACGTATTGCACGGTGGCGTTCTGGGAACCGCCGCCACCGATATTCGCAATCTGCTGCACCGACGTCCGCAGGTCTTTGGCGAGCGGTCGAACGACGTCGGTGCGGACGATATCCATGAGCGTGATCTGGTCGCGCTTCCGTTCTTCGATCGGCTTCAGGCGGACGTAGATGCTGGCGAGGTTTCGCGTCTTGGCCGGATCGCCGCCAACCGTCACCAGTGTGAAATCGACCTCGGGGAGGCGCTGCCTTACGGCGTTCGCGAGGCGGTTGGCGATGATGCCAGTGGACTCGAGGCTCGTGCCTTCGGGCGCTCGGGCGTTGATCTCGAACTCGGACTGGTCGTCCTGTGGAATGAAATTCTTGTTCGCAATCGAGAAGAGCGGCACGCTCGAGATCAGCACGATGACCGCGATACCCGCGACAATGCCGCGATGCGCCATCGACCACTCGAGCAGGCGCGTGTAGAAGACGTCAATCGCGTGAAAGATCTTCGAGTCCTTGGAGGAGTGCTGGTCCTTGCCGTGGCGTTTGACCTTGAGCCAACGGGCGGCGAGCATCGGCGTCAGCGTGAAGCTGACCACCAGCGACACCATGATGGCGAATGCCATCGTCAGACCGAAGCTTTTCATGAAGCGTCCGACGATGCCGCCCATGAAGCCGACCGGGACGAAAATGGCGACAAGCGAAAGGGTGGTGGCGAGGACGGCCAACCCGATTTCCTTCGTGGCCTCGATGGCCGCCTCGAGCTGGTTTTCGTGCTTCTCCTCGATGAACCGGTAAATGTTCTCGAGCACGACGATCGCGTCGTCGATGACGATGCCGACCGACAGCGTCAGTGCGAGCATCGTCAGCATGTTCAGCGTGAAGTCCATGTACCACATCAGCCCGAACGTCGCGATGATCGACGTCGGGATCGCAATCGCGGCGATGATGGTCGACCTCAGGTTCGTCAGAAAGAGCAGCACGACGACCGCGGCGAGAATCGACCCGACGATCAGGTGTTCCTCGACGTTGTGGATCGACGCCTCGATGAATTGGGACTGATCGCGGACGATGCGCAGGTCGTAACCGGTGGGCAGCGTCGCTTTGAGCTCCTGCAAGCGCTCCTTCACCAGCCGTGCGACCTCGACGGTGTTCGTCCCGGACTGCCGGCGGATGTTCAAGACCACCGTATCCTCGCCGTTCACATTGGCGACTGTGTCGACGTCGGCCTGGCCATCCTCCACGCGCGCGACGTCGCCGATCCGGACTGGATGCCCGTCTCTTTCTCGAACGACGATGTCGCTGAACTCGTCGACACTTTGGACGCGACCCCGTGTTCTGAGGGTGAGCGACTGGGAACCCTGGTCGACGCGGCCACCCGGGATCTCGATGTTTTGAGCCTGCAGCGCGCGTGAGACGTCGGTGACGGTCAAGTTGTGGGCGCGGAGCCGATCGGCGTCGAGCCAGATGTTGACCTGGCGCTGACGGCCGCCGAGCACCATCACCTGCCCGACACCGGCGACACTCTCGAGTTGGCGCCGAAGCGTCTTGTCGGCGTATTCGGTGATGTCGCGAACCGAACGACTGCCGCTCAACGCGACGCTCAAGACCGGCGCCGCATCCGGATCCAACTTGTCGACACGCGGTTGCTGAACCGTCCTCGGCAGGAACGGCAGCACGCCGTTGACCTTGTCGCGCACTTCCTGCGCCGCGATGTTGGTATCTTTCTCCAGGACAAAACTGATCATGACCTGGAGACGCCCTCCGACGAGGTCGAGCGCAGCTCGTCGATGCCGCTGATCGTGTTGACGGCTTCTTCGATCTTGTCGGTGACCTCGGTTTCGATTTGCTCCGGCGCGGCGCCCGGCTGCACCGTCGTGACGATGATGGTCGGGAAGTCGATCTTCGGGAAGCGGTCGACGCCGAGACGCGTGAACCCGAAGATGCCGACGACCGTCAGCGACAGGATCAGGACGGTCGCGAAGACCGGCCGCTTGACGCAAAGTGCGGCGAGCCACTGCATGGCAAAACCCTCAAGAAGGCTGAACTCAGTTGGTGACGGCGCTCCCGTCGGAAAGTTGCGCGATGTTGGTCGTCGCGACCCGCTCGCCGGGCCGGACTCCGCTGGTCACTTCAATCAGATCGTCGACTGACTGTCCGACGGTCACGACCCGCTCCTCCACGTGATTGCCGTTGACAACGTACACGCGGCCCGCGCCGGCGCTCGTCCGCACAGCCGTCGCAGGCACGAGCGTCGCCGGAGTCGGCTTCGGCTGCTGAATTCGCGCGGTGGCAAAGAGTCCCGGCTTCAGCTCATTTCCCGCATTTGGGACCACCGCCTCGACGGTGAGTGCGCGTCGATCTGCTTGCAACGTCGGCGAAACGTATCGGATGGTTCCGGTAAATTGCCGGCCCGGGTATGCGTCCACCGCAAAGGTGATTGGCTGCCCGACTGCAACGGCTGACACGAACTGTTCCGGCACCGTCAACTGTGCTCGAAGCGGATTGATTCGAACCACGACCGCCACCTTCATGCCGCGCGTCACGTAGTCGCCGACCGAGACGAGGCGCTCGGCGACAAGCCCGTTGAAGGGAGCCCGGACGATCGTGTCTGCCAGCGCTTTGCGAGCAAGGGCCACGCGGGCGCGGGCGGCCTGCAGCGACTGGTACTGCTGGGCGGCGCCGTTCTTGGCCGCTTCGTACTGTTGTCGCGCCGCTTCCATCTGCGTTCGCCGCTGATCGAATTCCGATTGGGAGACGACGCGCTGGTCGAGCAGCGATCGGATGCGCGAGAACTCGCTTTGGGCGAGCTCGTATGCCGCCCGGGCGTTCTGGACCTCCGGTACGCTGTCGGCGTCGAACGTGGCGCCCGTCGTCAAGCCGAGCCGAGCCTCGATCTGGGCGGCATTGGCTTCGGCTTCTCCGACCTGCGCCTCCGTCTCGGTTGACGACAATCGAATCAATTCTGCGCCCTGAGGTGTCGCCGTGCCGCGCTCGATCGGGGTGGCCACGACACGGCCTGCGGTTTCCGCTGCCACGCCCGCTTGTTCCTCCGCGACGAGCGTGCCGGTCGCATGGATGAACCGGGCGATTGGCCGTTCTATCGCTTCGACGGATGTGATGCTGACGCGGGTCGGCTCGGCCGCGTCGCGCTCGCTCGTCTTTCCATCGGCCGCGCTGCAAGCGCCGGTCAGAAGGGCGATCCCGAGCAACCCGGCGATCGCAAGACGGTTCGGCAGGCCACGTTTCATCGCACGACTCCTGTTTCGGACAAGCCGAGATGTGCGCCGTCGCTGACGGAGGCGACCGGGCGCCGCGCTGCGGAGTGCAAGTGAACCCCGGATTGAAGGCCGGCGAGCACGACCTCGATGGCGTCGCGGGCGAGCTCGTCGGCGAGCTCCGTCGGGCCTCGATCGGAAACCCGCATGTTCGCGACGCCCATCGCTGCGATCGTCAACAGATGGAAGGCGGCCAAAGGATCGACTCCGGCGGGAAAGCTCTTTTCGTCGATGCACCGTTGTATCTGCGCGACGATCTGGCTCTTCATGTCTCGGACGAAGGTGAAGCGCTCGTACTCTCGGATGATGCGCGGCACGGATCGGTCGAAAAACATCAGCGTGAAGTACTGGGGATGGTGGCGGCTGAATTCGTAGAGGTTCCAAAAGATGGTGCGAATCCGGTCCAAAGGCTCGAGCGGCTCGAGTTCCTCGGAATTGGGATCGATCGAGATCGCCGAGCAGTCGGAATCCCTCCTCCGCCAACGCGAAAAAGATGTCGTCCTTGCTCGGAAAGTAGCTGTAGATCGCGGCCGGGCTGTATTCGATTCGCTCGGCAATCTTGCGGATGGAAACGTTCTGGTAACCCTCGGCGACGAACAATTCCCGGGCGGCGTCGAGAATTCCACGCCGTACCGCCTCGCGGTCGCGCTCCTGGCGTTCCTTAATGCCCATGGCGCATCATAATTGAACGGTGTTCAAACATTCAACGTTGTTAGACGCCGAACAAATCGCAGGGGTTCAATTGGTACAGAAGTCGTTAAAACAGAACAGCTTATGTGTGCCGAGCGATCGCGAGACGCAGCGCCCGGTACCGGCGAGAGACGTTGCGGACGCCGCCAGCAGGGTAGTTCTGAAGCCCCAGATCATCGCGATGTGAATCGCCTGCGTCGCGCCGAGGACCGAGAGCGCACCATTGATTCCCCACGCCCACGTGACCGTTTGCGGCGCGCGATCGCGGAGCAACTTAGAAAAAGCTAGAGGCTGGCGGCTGGAGGCTGGAGGCTGGGGGTTTGAGGCGGGAACCTGCGGACTGGAAGCGTCAGCGCCAGCTCAATCATCAACAGTGTCGCTGAGACGAGCGCCACCCCCCAGCACGTCACGCCGCGATGCCGGATGGTCCGAAATCATTGGGCGAGTGTAGCATTCAACGCTGTGAGCGGAATTCGACGCGCGTTCGTTGGGTTGTCCATCGCCTGGGCGGCGCTCCTCCCTCTCGCCACGTTCGTCGCCAGTCGAGCTGAGCTGCTGGAATCGCGAGCCGGTTACGCGGTCGCATTCACGACCTACGCGATCGGGAGCCTGGTCTGTCATCAGCGACCGGAACGATCGTTTCTCCTGTTTACCGCTCAGATGCCCGTCTGTGCCCGCTGCGTGGGGATCTATGCCGGAGGCGCAGGCATCGCCCTCCTGTGGGCGTTGAGAATATCGGGCGCGTTGCGGGCACCAGGACGCATCACCTCTGCGAGAAGACTGCTCGTGGTTTCCGCGCTGCCAACCGCAATCACGCTTGTGTTCGAGTGGACAACCAGCGTTCCGGTCTCGAACTGGATTCGCACCGCAAGCGGGCTCTCGCTCGGCGGCGCCGTAGCTTGGATCGTCTGCACTCGAGATCTTCGAACCGGGATACTCAACCAATGAGCTTCGCAGTTGGAGGAATCGTCACCAGGAATACGCCGGCGGTGACGTACGTCGAGCTTCGCTGCCCCGCGAGAACGCATCAATTACGGTAAACTACCGGGTTGTGCCCGCGACTGCCGCCGAACAAACGCAATCGAGCTCGCTCCTGCTGTTGTGTGTCGCCTCATGGGCGATTCCGGGTGCTGGCCATCTCTGGCTCGGGCGCCGCATGAAGGGCTTGATCCTGCTGATCGCGCTTCCGCTGATGTTCGCCATTGGATTGGCGCTCGATGGCCGGCTGTTTTCGCTGTTCCCGTTCGACATGTCCGAACCGCTGGTCAGGCTGACGGCGTTTGCCGATCTCAGCATCGGCGTTCCATATTTCGTCGCGGGCGCGCTCGGCTACGGCGCGGGTGACGTGCGCGCCGTGACCTACGAGTACGGCAACGCATTCCTGATCGTCGCCGGGCTCCTCAATCTTCTCGTCATTCTCGACGCCTACGACGTGGCCGTCGGCCGGAAATGATGCACAGTCACCTGTTCCTGATCGCGGTCTTCGCGTTCTTCGTTTCGCTCGTTCTCGCGCTGCTCTCGAAAGACGATGCGCGAGAGCAGTTGCGGTTGGGCGGCATGCTCTTCGCCGGGTTCATCGTCGCGGCGATCGTCGCCGGCTGGCTGATGTATCCGTTCCCGCTCTAAGTTGCAGGTTCGCCGCTATGGCCTACGACAATCTTCTGCTCGAGCGGGACGGCACCGTCGCCATTCTCACGATCAATCGACCCCAAGTACTCAACGCCCTCAACGCGCCGACGCTCGACGCCCTGCGCCGCGCCACGCTCGACTTGAAAGCCGATAACGGCGTCCGTAGCGTGGTCCTGACCGGGGCCGGCGACCGCGCGTTCGTGGCCGGGGCCGACATCAACGAGCTTGCCGTGCAGACTCCGACGGGCGCGCGCGAACACGCGCTGAAGGGGCAGCACGTGCTCGACTTGATCGAGAACATGGAGAAGCCGGTCATTGCGGCGATCAACGGCTACGCCCTGGGCGGAGGATGTGAGCTGGCGATGGCCTGCACCTTGAGACTGGCTGCGGACACGGCCAAGCTGGGACTGCCCGAGATTACGCTGGGGATTCTCCCGGGCTATGCGGGAACACAGCGACTGTCGCGGCTCGTCGGAAAGGGGAAAGCGCTCGAATTGATTCTGACGGGCGCGCCAATTGGTGCGGAGGAAGCCGCCCGCGTCGGTCTCGTCAACAGGGTTGTACCGGCGGCAGACCTGATGGTCGAGGCCCGAAAGCTGGCGGGGCACTTGGCCCAGCAGCCACCCGTGGCGACGCGCTACGTCATCAATGCCATCAATCAGGGCCTCGACATGCCGTTCAAAGAGGCGTGCGTGTACGAGGCGACTCTTTTCGGGCTCGTCGCAGCGACCGACGACATGCGCGAGGGAACTCGGGCTTTTCTCGAGAAGAGGAAGCCGGAGTTTACAGGCAGGTAAGGCCCCTCATGGCCGGTGTGCGCGTCATCGAGGGTACCGGTTCGGCGAAGGGGTTCCGATTTGCCCTGGTCGTGTCACGATACAACGACTTCGTGACCGATCGTCTGGAAGCGGGTGCCGTCGCGGCCTTGACTGCGGCGGGCGTCGAAGCAGCGCAGATCGTCGTCGTGCGGGTCCCGGGGGCCTTTGAGATCCCGATCGCGGCGCAGCATGCGGCTCGCAGTGGAACATTCAACGCCATCGTCTGCTTGGGGTGCATTGTTCGGGGTCAGACCCCGCACTTTCGAGTACCTCGCATCTGCAGTCGCACTCGGTCTTGAAACGGCTGCCGCGGCGACAGGCATTCCCATGACGTTCGGGGTATTGACGACGAACTCGATCGAGGAGGCCATAGAGCGCGCGGGCGAGGGACCGTCGAACAAGGGATGGGAAGCCGCGGCCGCGGCGGTCGAAATGGTCGCGGTCGTCTCCCAGCTCAGTCGAGAGACGTGAGAAAGAACTGGCGTCACCGCGCCCGCGAAGCGGCCTTGCAGATCCTCTATCAATGGGAGATTGGCAAGGTCGACATCGAGCGGGCGGTCGAGACGTTTTTTCTTCAATGGCCGGACGCCTCACCACCACCGGACGACTTTCGCACGTTTGCGTCAACGCTGGCTCGTGACACCGTCGCGCGCCTGGACGCAATCGATCCGCTGATCGCGGACACCGCCGAGCGATGGCGGCCCGAGCGGATGGCGGTCATCGATCGGTTGATCCTGCGGATGGCGGTGTGCGAGCTCACGAGCCGGGCGGAAACCCCGCATGCCGTCGTGATCAACGAGGCACTGGAGCTGGCGCGCACGTTCAGCACCGAGGACGCCGTAAAGTTCATCAACGGGATGTTGGATGCGATTCGAAAGAAGATTGATTCGATGAGTGGCGTAGACTCCAAGGACCGCACGACGAACACGGAGGCGATTGCGACGTCGAGTGAGTCACAACCGACGCGACCGATGACGTCTCAAGAAGAGCAAATCCAACAGCGCCGCGCGAATTTGGGCGAACTCGTCAAACTGGGAGTGGAGGTCTACCCGCACGCCTTCGAAGGGCGACACACCATCTCCCAGCTCGTGCGCGACTTTGCGCCGCGAAGCCGCGAAGAGCTCGAGGCCGAGCGAATCGAGACCGTGACCAGCGGGAGGATTCTCGCGATTCGATCGTTCGGCAAAGCCAACTTTCTGGTGCTGTCCGACGGCGTCTCGAGAGTGCAAATCTACGTCCGCCAGGATTCGATGCCGGCGGTCGATTTTCAAGTATTCAAGCTGCTCGACATCGGCGATTGGGTGGGCGTCGGGGGACATCTGTTCCGGACCAAGACGAACGAATTCAGCATCTGGGCCTCGCGGCTGCACTTCCTGTCCAAGTGCTTGTTGCCGCTGCCGGAAAAATGGCACGGCCTGACCGACATCGAGATCCGATATCGGCAGCGGTACCTCGACTTGATCGTGAACCCGGATTCGCGATCGGTGTTCGAGGCCCGCAGCCGGATTGTCGCGGCGATTCGCGCGTTCATGACCGGGCGCGGATACGTCGAGGTCGAGACCCCGATGATGCAGCCGATCGCCGGCGGCGCCCTTGCCCGTCCGTTCGTCACCCATCACAACACGCTCGACATGGATCTTTACCTTCGTGTGGCCCCGGAGTTGTACTTGAAACGTCTCACGGTCGGCGGCTTCGAGCGCGTCTTCGAGATCAACCGCAACTTTCGGAACGAGGGCATTTCGACCCAACATAATCCCGAGTTCACGATGATGGAGTTCTACGAGGCGTACTCCGATTACCGCGCGTTGATGACGATGACGGAGGAGATGGTTCAGACGGTGGCACAGAGCGTGCTCGGGAGGGACGACGTGCAGTTCGGCGACCACCGAATCTCCCTGCAGGCGCCGTTTGCCCGGCTTCCAATCAGAGAGGCTGCCCGCGCGGCCGCCAGCCGCCGGCTGGCGCGCGATATCACGGAATCGGACCTGCGGGATCGGGAGCAAGCGGCTTCGATCGCACGGCAATTGGGGGTCGAAGTCCAGGCGCGGTATGGTGCCGGTAAGATCACAACCGGGATCTTCGAGGCGCTCTGCGAGGACCAACTGATTCAACCGACGTTCGTGCACGACTTTCCGACCGAAGTATCGCCGCTCGCCAAGCAGAAACCTGACGATCCGGAGACCGTCGAACGGTTCGAGCTGTACATCGGCGGCTTCGAGGTGGCGAACGCCTTCAGCGAGCTCAACGATCCCAGCGAGCAACGTCGGCGCTTCGAGGCGCAACTGAAGGATCGCGCTCGGGGAGATCTCGAGGCGCACGAGATGGATGAAGACTATATCCGGGCGCTCGAATACGGACTGCCGCCGACGGCCGGCGAGGGCGTCGGCATCGATCGACTGGTAATGCTGCTGACCAACAGCTCCTCGATTCGGGACGTGATTCTCTTCCCGCTGATGCGAAAACGTGAGTCAGGACAGGTGACAGGCGACTAACGACCCATGGAAATCCCGTTCGAGCTGCACATCGCCATCCGCTACCTGCTCGCCAAACGAAAACAGGCGTTCATTTCCGTCATTTCCGGTTTCACGACGGCCGGAGTGATGGTGGGCGTCATGGCGGTGATTATCGCGCTTGCGATCATGACCGGCCTCCAGCAGGAGCTGCGCGATCGGATTCTTGGTTCGACTCCGCACGTCTATGTCTGGAAGGTGGGGGGCATCCTCGATGAGCGGGCCGAGGCCGACAAGCTTCGCCGTTTGCCGCACGTGGTCGGGGCGGCGCCGGCGATCCTGGGTCAAGGCCTGGTCTCCGCTTCGCAAGAGACCGTGCCGATCCAGATCAAGGGCATCGATCCCGATCTCGAGCCTCAGGTCACCGACGTGAAGCGCGCGTTGCAGAGCGGTGACATCGCCTCTCTGAATAAATCGGACGACGGCTCGCCAGATCGGATTGTGCTCGGCAAGGATCTGGCCGCCCGGCTCAGAGTCGAGGTCGGCGATGACATATCGCTGCTGACGGCGCAGGGCACGTTGTCACCGATGGGAATGATGCCCAGGCCGCGGCGTCTGCGCGTCGGCGGTATTTTCAGCCTCGGCCTGTTCGAGGCCGATTCGACGTTCGGGTACGTGTCGCTCGACGTCGCCAAGCGTCTGTTCGACAAGGATCAGGTCGATCACATTCAGCTGCGGCTCGACGACATCATCGCGGCGCCGCAGATTTCGGGGATCATTCAGGAGGACCTTGGAAGGGATTACTTGAAACAGGACTGGACCGAGATGAACCGGTCGCTGTTTTCGGCGCTGACCCTCGAGAAGATCGCGATGTCCCTGGCAATCGGCCTGATCGTCGCGGTTGCGGCGTTGAACATCGTCACCTCGCTTATTCTCCTGGTCATCGAAAAGAACCGCGATATTGCGATCCTGAAAACGATGGGCGCGAGCGCCAGAAGCGTGACGGCGATTTTCGTGATGCAAGGCCTCCTCATCGGGATCGTCGGAACGGTGGTGGGCGCGGTGGCTGCGCTGGGTGTCTGGTACGTGTTCGATCGATACAGACTGATCAGCATGCCCATCGATGTATACCAGGTGTCGCATCTGCCCTTCCGGGTCCTTCCTGTCGATTTTGCCCTGGTCGTCATCATCGCCGTGCTTGTATGTCTGGTCGCCACCATCTATCCGTCCCGACGTGCCGCGCGGCTCGACCCGGCGGAGGCGCTGAGGTACGAATGAGCGCGGCTTCGCAGGCTTGTCGGGTGAGTCGGGTACGCCAGGTGGGCCGGGTCGAGCACGTAGGCCGGATCGCCTTGACCCACCTGCCCTACCGGACCGACCCGCCCTACCAGACCGGCGAGTAACCGCATTGTCCTTCCTCGAAGTCCGCGGCTTGCGCAAGAGCTACCGGGTGGCCACTGGTCCGCCCTTGACTGTGCTCCGTGATTTGGACCTCCAGGTGGAAGCGGGCGAGATGGTTGCGGTCATCGGCGCGTCCGGTGTGGGAAAGAGCACGCTGCTGCACGTCATTGGCGGCCTCGACCGGGCCGACGAAGGGGCGGTCATGATCGGCGGTGTGGAGCTCACCGGGCTGGCGGATCAATCGCTCGTCGCATTCAGGAACAAGCAGCTTGGTTTTGTTTTTCAGTTTCATCACCTGCTGCCCGAGTTCACGGCCCTCGAGAACGTGGCCATGCCGGTGCGGATTGCCCGCCTTCCAGCGTCGCAGGCTCGCAGCAGAGCCGAGGAGTTACTGCGCCGCGTTGGTCTGGCCGACCGGGTGACGCATCGACCCGGCATGTTATCGGGAGGCGAACAGCAGCGCGTGGCGGTGGCACGCGCTCTGGTGATGCAGCCGTCTGTGCTCCTGGCAGACGAGCCGACGGGCGACCTGGACGAGCAGACCGCCGAATCGCTGCATGGTCTGCTTCGCGAAATGCACGCGAGCTATCATTTGACGTCGATCATTGCCACTCACAACTCTCGACTCGCCGCCGACTGCGATCGCGTGCTCCGTCTGCACGAGGGGCGGTTGGTCGCGGCGTGAAGGGCATCCACTCAACGAAAGGACATCAGGTGAAATCAGCGATCGAGATTGCGAATTCCGCCGAGCTGCTGCCGATTTCCGAAATTGCGCGTGCGGTCGGCATTCTCCCAGACGAACTGGTGCCGTTTGGACGCGACCGTGGCAAGGTGAAACTGTCGATTCTCGATCGGCTTGCCTCGCGACCCGACGGCAAGCTTGTCATCGTGACGGCCATTACCCCGACAAAAGCCGGCGAGGGAAAGACGACGACCAGCATTTCGTTGACGCAGGGGCTCGGCAAGCTTGGCCGGAAGGTGATGCTGTGTCTGAGAGAACCGTCGATGGGACCGGTCTTCGGAGTCAAGGGTGGCGGCACCGGTGGAGGCTACGCGCAGGTCATGCCCATGGAGGACATCAACCTGCATTTCAACGGCGACTCTCACGCGGTGACGGCAGCGCACAGCCTTCTGGCCGCGGCGCTCGACGCGTCCATCTACAACGGGAATCCGCTCGGAATCGATCCTACGAGTGTGACCTGGCCTCGCACGGTCGACATGAACGACCGCGAGCTGCGGTACAGCGTTGTCGGTCTGGGCGGCAAGGCCCATGGCATCCCGCGCGAGAACGAGTTCGTCATCACGGCGGCCTCCGAAGTGATGGCCGTGTTTGCGTTGGCCAGCGACTTGAATGACCTGCGGCGACGGCTTGGCCGCATCGTGGTGGCTTCAACGTACGACGGAAAACCGGTCACGGCCGAGAACTTGAAGGTCGCCGGCGCCATGACCGTGATCATGAAGGAAGCCATCAAGCCCAACCTGGTCCAGACGCTCGAAGGCCAACCGGTCCTCGTCCACGCGGGACCTTTCGGCAATATCGCGCACGCCAATAATTCGATTCTGGCCGACCGCATCGCCCTCAAGCTGGCCGACTACGTGATTACCGAGGCCGGCTTCGCCAGCGATCTCGGCTTCCAGAAGTTCTGCGACATCGTCTGCCGGACCGGTGGATTCGCGCCTAGTGCTGCGGTGCTGGTCACGACCGTGCGTGCCACAAAATCGCACGGTGGCAAAGCATTCGCGGAACTCGGGAAGGAGGATCACGAGGCGGTGCGCAGGGGGATCGAGAACCTCACCGCCCACATTCAGATCGTGCGCCAGTACGGTCTGCCCTGCGTTGTCGCGGTGAACGGCTTTCCCACGGATACGGAGAAGGAACTGGCACTGCTCCAGGAGCTGGCGGCCAAGGCGGGCGCCGAGACGGTCGTCGTGCACCGAGGCTTTTCATACGGAGGCGAAGGAGCGACCGATCTCGCGAATGCCGTGGTCGAGGCTTGCGACAAGCCCAACCGCTTCTCTTTTTTGACGCCGAATCAAACGCCGGTCGTCGACCAAATCGAGGCGATCGCGACGCGGTTGTACGGCGCAACCGGCATCGATCTCCAGATGCAGGCCCAAAAGGATCTGGACCGCCTCAACAAGCTCGGTCTCGGAACGGCGCTCGTGTGCATGGCGAAGACACACTTGTCCCTGTCGCACGAGCCGACGCTTCGCAACCGTCCAACTGGGTTCATTCTGCCGGTCCGGGGTCTGGTCCCGAGTGCCGGTGCTGGGTTCGTCGTGGCGCTCTGCGGCGAAATGCAGCGCATGCCGGGTCTTGGGAAGACCCCGGCGTTCATGAACATCGACATCGACGCCGAGGGCCGTACGGTGGGGCTGTTCTGACGAGAGCCGACGACCGTTAGATCAGAGGACAGACGGCGATGGGAGTGGGGGCCTCTTTTGCCGTGACGAGGCGTCGGCAGGTGCCGCGAAGCGAGGGCAGGCATTCGGCGTCGAGGTCGCATAAGAGGCGCATAGATAAAGGTGGTCAGCAAAGGCGCTCGTGATCGCAAAAGCAGAGGATGAGGCTGAATTCTGGCGGCACATAGTTCTAGTCCTGCCCGCCATTTCATCTGCAGTGCGCAGGACATTCTGCGGAAGGTGACGACCTCCCGGACTCTTTGACAGGAGGTCAGCGATGGCAGCGATCGTGAATAGTTGGAATTACGAAAGTGACCGATAAGAGTGAAAGACGCCCTGGACCCGAGCCAGTCGAACGCCTGATCGGTCAAGAAGGTGGGGCGGGAACCCTAGGACTGGCAGTCACTTATCTTGGGCGAGCGTTGGTCGGCGCCGAACCGATGCCGTATAATGTGAGTAACAATTCCGTGACCTCACTTTCATCGGCTTTTGCGTAGGTACCCCGGATGTTCGAACGGTATACCGAACGGGCTCGACGCGTACTCTTCTTCGCACGTTATGAGGCCAGTCAGCTCGGCAGCATTTCGATTGAGACCGAGCACCTTCTGCTCGGGTTGATTCGGGAGGGCAAGGGCCTTACCAGCCGAATCTTCGCGCGCTCCCACCTCTCACTGGAAAACATCCGCAAGGAAATCGAAGGTCGCACGGTGTTCCGGGAGAAGGTCTCGACGTCGGTCGAGATCCCGTTCAGCGCCGAAACCAAGCGGGTTCTGCAGTTTGCAGCCGAAGAAGCCGATCGGTTGCTGCACAACTACATCGGTACCGAACATCTGCTTCTCGGGATCCTGCGAGAAGAGCGATCTGTTGCGGCTTCCATCCTCATGGAAAAGGGGATGCGCCTCAACACGGTTCGGGAGGACATCGTCCAGCTCCTCAACGAGAAGACGACGCTGACGCGCGTCAAGGAGACGCCGCTGCTGGCCGAGTTCAGTCGCGACCTCACCGAGTCGGCGATGAAGAACCAGCTCGACCCACTCGTCGGCCGCGAGCACGAGGTCGAGCGCGTCCAGCAGGTGCTCTGCCGTCGAACCAAGAACAACGCCGTCCTGATCGGGGAGCCTGGAGTCGGGAAAACCGCCATCGTTGAAGGGCTGGCTCAGAAAATCGTCTACGGCGACGTGCCCCACTTCCTCGCCGACAAGCGGATCCTGGCGCTGGACATCTCGTTGATTGTGGCCGGCACCAAGTACCGCGGTCAGTTCGAAGAGCGCCTCAAGGCGATCATGAAAGAACTGACCGACAACCCCAACATCATTGTCTTCATCGACGAGCTGCATACGCTCGTCGGAGCGGGATCGGCCGAGGGCTCGCTCGACGCGGCGAATATCCTGAAGCCCGCGCTGTCGCGCGGCGAGATCCGGTGCATCGGGGCAACCACTCCGGCCGAGTATCGCAAGTACATCGAAAAGGATCGGTCGCTCGAGCGGCGCTTTCAAGCCATCAAGGTCGATCCACCGGGAGAGAGCGAGACCATCGAGATTCTCGTCGGCGTCAAGGATCGGTACGAGACGTTCCATCACGTCGAGTACACGCGGGAAGCGATTGAAGCCGCTGTGTACCAGTCCAACCGGTACATCACGGACCGGTTCCTGCCGGACAAGGCCATCGACCTCGTCGACGAGGCTGGCGCGCGCGCCAAGCTCCGCGAGGCCGGGTACAGCGAGGAGTTCGGCGAGATCAACCGGAGCATCCGGGTTGCCGTCGAGCAGATGGAGAGCGCGGTCTCGCAAAAGGATTTCGAGAAGGCGCAGTTTCACCGCGAGCAGGAGATGGCCGCGCGGGAAAACCTCCAGTACGTCCGCGAGAAGTTCGACGTCAAGTCGAGCGCCCGCCGGGTGATCGTCGGCAAGCAGGAGATCGACGAGGTCGTTTCCAAATGGACGGGCGTGCCGATCGCCTCGATCAACCAGGACGAGGGCGACAAGCTGCTCCGCATGGAAGGCGAGCTCCACCGGAGGGTCATCAGCCAGGAAAAGGCGATCTCCGCGATTTCGCGTGCGATTCGCCGCTCGCGCGCGGGGCTCAAGAATCCGAACCGGCCGGTCGGAAGCTTCGTCTTCCTTGGTCCGACAGGCGTCGGCAAGACCGAACTGGCGCGCGCCCTGGCGAACTTCCTCTTTGGCAGCGATCACGCGCTCATTCGCTTCGACATGTCGGAGTACATGGAGAAGCATTCCGTGTCCAAGCTGATTGGGTCTCCGCCCGGATACGTCGGACACGAAGAAGGCGGTCAACTCACGGAGAAGGTGAAGCGGAATCCGTACTCAGTCGTGCTCCTGGACGAGATCGAGAAGGCGCACCCCGACATCTTCAACATCTTGCTGCAGGTGTTCGAAGACGGTCACCTCACCGATGGCCTCGGCAATCGGGTGAACTTCAAGAACGCCATCGTCATCATGACGTCGAACATCGGAGCGCGCTTCATCCAGAAGCGAAGCTCGCTCGGGTTCCAGTCGTCGGATTCGAGCGAGATTGCCCGAAGCGTGACCGACATGGTGCTCGGCGAGGTCAAGCGCACCTTCAATCCCGAGTTCATCAACCGGATCGATGAAATCATCGTCTTCGAGGCGCTCACCGATGACGACCTGCGGCGCATCATGGGGTTGCTGGTTGCCCAGCTGAACGAGAACCTCACCGACCGGAAACTGAAGATCGCGCTCACGCCCGACGTGGTCGATTGGATTATCGAGATCACGTGCAAGGATCGGTCGTACGGGGCGCGCCCGCTCCGTCGTGCGATTCAACGCTACGTCGAGGACCCGCTCTCGGAAGAGCTGATCCGAGGTCATCTCCGGGGCGGGGAGGTCGAGGTGTACCTGGAGGCCGGTCAGCTCGCGTACCGGCCGGCGGGGGAATTGGCAGCGGGACGAAAACTCGCCTGAAGTCGTTCGGTGAGCGGGTCGTGGGTAATCCGGTCAGTTGGATTGCTGCTCAGCCAAAACCGCCCTATTACGACTTTCCCGGCTGAAGGCCCCTTCCGAACGTCTAATTTTCAGTACAATAACGACTTCTGGAGACACGAGCCACGAGAGTGTGCTGATGCTCAAGCCCGTTAGCGTTTTTGCCGTGACTTCGGTGCTCCTGTCGGCCGCTCCATTGCGGGCGCAACAGCCTGCCGCTGCCACATTCGGTCCGCCGGCGACGATCTGCGGACAGACCCTGGCGGCTCCCGTCCGGCAGCCGCCCGCAGGGTCTGGACCCGTGGTCTACCTGATTGCGCCATGCTGGGAGGCTCAGGGGAACCAGACCGTCATCGAGCCGGCGACCTACCTTTATTACATCCAGCTCAAAACGAGTCAGCCGTCGCAAGGCGTTTGGATTCCGTACGACGAGGCGACCGAGCGGACGATGCTCGAGGACTTCCATCGACTCTGGAATACGAACTTCCTGGACGACTTGTCGATCGACGTCCGTGACTACACGTTCGCCAATGGCGTGGTGGGGAAGCTCGTCACCTACAACATGGAAGAACGGCAGCGGCTGAAGATTGGACCCGATTTCAAGGGCACGAAACAGATCGACACCACGAAGATCGACGAGAAGCTGAAGGAATTGAACCTGCAGATGCGGCTGGACTCCTTCCTCGACGCCGGCCTGATCAGGAAGGTGTCTGGCGTCGTGCAGGACATGATGAAGGAGAAGGGCTTCCAGAACGCGGGAGTGACGCCTGAGATCAAGGAGCTTCCGGGCGGCCCGAAGCTGGTCCATCTGACCTACAACATCGACGAAGGACCGAAAATCAAGATCCGCTCGGTCGATTTCGTCGGCAACAGCGCCATTCCCGACGCCAAGCTTCGAAAGAAGATGAAGGAGAACAAGCAACGGCCGTTCTACATCAAGATGTTCGCCGGCAGCAGCACCTACCAGGAAGCCAAATACGAGGAAGACGCGGATCGGGTCGTCGAGTACTACCGGGACCAGGGGTACATTACAGTGCGCGTCGGCCAGCCGGAGTTGAAGGTCGTCAACGATTCCAGCGACAAGAAGACACGATTCGTGGACCTCAGGATCCCCGTCACCGAGGGCAACCGCTACAAGGTGGGTGATTTTACGTTCGAGGGGAACGAGGTCGTGAAGAGCGACGCCCTACGGCCGATGTTCCAGGTTGCGTCCGGCGAGTTCTACAGCGAGAAAGCGATTCGCAAGGGTCTCGAGAAGGCGCGAGAAGTGTATGGCGCCGGCGGATACTTCGAGTTCACGGGCTATCCCGATTACAAGTTCCGCGACCAGCCAAGTCCCGCGGAGCCAGAGACACCCGCCGCATTGAAGGCCGAAGCGTCGGAACGGTCCGGCCCTCCCATCGTCGACGTCGTGATGCGCTTGCAGGAAGGAAAGCAGTACTTCGTCAACCGCATCACGTTCACCGGCAACACGACCACGCGGGACAACGTGATCCGCCGCGAGGTCCGTCTCGTCGAAGACGGCGTCTTCAACACCGAGGCGTTGAAATACAGCATCAAGCGCCTCAATCAGCTCGGCTACTTCAAGCCGCTCGAGGGCACCAAGGACGTCGACGTCCAGAAGACGCCCGGTGCGGAGAACAAGGTCGACGTCAAGCTGAAGCTCGAGGAGCAGAACCGCAATCAGCTCACCTTCGGCGCGGGTGTGTCAGAGTACGAAGGCTTCTTCGGTCAGTTGGCGTTCTCGACGTCGAACTTCCTCGGGCGCGGCGAGAGCCTCACGCTGTCGGCTCAGTCCGGATCTCGCGCGCAGCAGTACCAGCTCTCGTTTACCGAGCCGTTCCTGTTCGATCGCAACATCACCGGCGGATTCAACCTCTTCAAGCGCAGCATCCGTTACGTCGGACAGTTCACGCAGGAGTCGACAGGCGCAGTCGTGACGTTTGGGTATCCACTGGCGGGCTTCACGCGCTTGTTCACCAACTACAGCTACGAGCAAGTACGCGTCACCGAGATCAGCGACATCTATTTGGACCCTCTGGTCCTGACTCGCAACCCGTACCTGCGCGACTCCTTGCTCATCGGGCAAGGCGGTGAACGAGTCATCAGCAAAGTCACGCCGAGCCTGGTGCACAATACGGTCGACAATCCGATCACGCCGACGACCGGCAAGCGCTTCACGTTGTCGATCGATTTGGCCGGCCTCGGCGGTAATACGAACTTCTACAAGCCGACGGTCGAAGGCGTCTGGTACATCAGACAAAACAACCGGATGTCGCTCGGGTTCCGCGGAATGTTCGAATACATTCACAGCTTCAGCGGGGCGAAAGAGCTGCCCATCTTCGAACGGCTGTTCCTGGGCGGCGAGTACAGCGTCCGCGGGTTCGATCTCAGGACGATCGGGCCTCGGGATCCGGTGACTGGGCTTGTGCTGGGCGGCAACAAGAGCATCCTGTTCAACATCGAAGAGCTGATTACGATAGCCGGTCCCGTGCGACTGGTACTCTTCTACGACGCGGGCCAGGTGCAGGCAGGACCAGAGATCATCGGTCCGGCGCCGTTCACGCCCGAGGGCCAATTCTTCGGGACGTTTCGGAGGGAAGGTCAGAATTTTGCGTTTGAGGGCTTCAAGACATCCACAGGCGCGGAAATCCGTTTCTTCATGCCGGTGCTGAACGTCCCGTTCCGGCTCATCTTCGCTTACAATCCGCGTCGAGAAGGCGTTCTCGACAACCAATTGCAGCCGCAGAAGGCGTTCCAGTTCCGGTTTGCCGTCGGATCGACGTTCTAATCTGAGAGGCTGGAGGCTAGAGGCTGGGGATTCGAGAGCGGGCTCCCCAAGCCCTAGCCTGAACCCTAGCCTGGAACCCTAGCCTCAAGCCTCCAGCCTCTAGTCCCTGGCTATACACGTTCGATGGTGTAAAATCAGCCACTTACAGTTGCTCACGAAAGGATCTTGCGTAATGAGACGTCTGCACATTCTCGCGTCGCTTGCTCTGCTGCTGAGTGCCGCGCCCACGTCCGCTCAAGCGCCTGCGCAGGCTCCGCCGGCGCCGCGCCCCGCGCAGCCACCGACCGCGCCTGCCACTCAGGCACCGCGCCCCGCGCAGCCTGCTGCGCCTCAGGCGCCCGCCCCGGCTGTCGCTCCGCAGCCGCCCGCGCCATTTCCTGAGGGCGCGAAGATCGCGTTCATCGACTTCCAGCGCGTTGCGCAGGAATCTGCCGAAGGCCAGGCCTCGTCTGGGAAGATCAACGCGCTGGTCCAGAAGAAGCAAGCCGAAGGCGCGGAGAAAGCGAAGCAGCTTCAGGCCAACCAGCAGAGGCTTCAGCAGGGCGGTGGCTTGTTGAACGAGCAGGCGCGTGCACAGCTGGAGAAGGAGGTCGAACGGCAGACGCGCGAAGCGGAGCGCTTCCAGCAGGATGCGCAAGCCGAGGTGACCGAGCTCCAGCAAGAGCTCCAGCGCGAGTTCGAACGGAAAATCGTGCCGCTCCTTCAGCAGGTGGCGAAGGAAAAAGGTGTGCACTTGCTGCTCAGCCGGGCGGAATCGGGGATCGTGTGGTGGGATCCCGGCATCGATCTGACCAGCGACATCGTGAAGAAGCTGGATGCGATGGCGCCAAAGCCGGCGGCTCCCGCTGCTCCGGCGGCGGCCCCCGCTGCTCCGGCGGCCCCCGCCGCCCCCAAGCCGTAAGCGACGCGGCCAACGCCCAATGCAGAATGTCGAATGCGAGCATGAGCGGCCGGTAGACAGACGATTCCGTACTTCGCATTCTGCATTTCGGCTGGCGGCCTGTGGTCACGATCAGTAATCTCCCCATCCTGCTGGACCGACTCTGCTATCGGTATCCGTCCATGCTCGTGGACGCGATTGCCACGCAGGAGCCTGGCCGCCTCGTGGCCGTCAAGAACGTGACCGTCAACGAGGAGTTCTTCCAAGGCCACTTTCCTGGCACACCGCTGATGCCGGCGGTACTGATGATCGAATCGCTGTCTCAGGTGGCGGCGGTGCTGTTGCTGCAGGGCGATCGGCCGCGGCCGAACGCGCGTGTCTATCTGCGTGGAATCGACGACGCCAAGTTCCGGCGGCAGGTGGTGCCAGGAGATCGACTCAGGCTGGAAGTCACGCTCGGCCGGCGGCGTGCCACACTCGCGCGTGCACACGCCGCCGCGTTCGTTGGCGATGAACTCGTCGCCGAGGCCAAGCTCTTGCTGGGCCTGGTTCCCGATCGGACAGACATCGATCCGACGGCGATCGTCCATCCGCTTGCGAAAGTGGGGCTAGGGACGGTGATCGGGCCGCACGCGATCGTCGGGCCAAACGTCCACCTCGGCTCTCACTGCCGTGTCGGATCGTCGGCGGTCATCGATGGCTGGACCGAGATCGGCGACGATACCGAGATCTATCCGTTCGCGTCGATCGGGCTGATCCCTCAGGACTTGAAGTTCCGCGGCGAAGAGACCCGCCTGGTCATCGGACGGCGCAACATCTTCCGTGAGTTCGTCACCATCAACCGCGGCACGCGCGGCGGCGGCGGCGTGACGATGATTGGCGACCGCAACGTGTTCATGGCCTACGTGCACGTCGCCCACGACTGCAACGTCCGCAACGACACGATCTTCGGCCCGCACGCGACGCTCGGCGGCCACGTGACCGTCGAAGACTTCGCAAACATCAGCGCGGGGTCGGCCGTTCATCAATTCTGTCGTGTCGGTCAGCACGCATTCATCGGCGGATACTCCGTAGTCACGAAAGACGCGCTGCCGTTTGCCCGCACCGTCGGGAGCCGCCCGGCGCGAATCTTCGGCGCCAACACGATCGGCCTGATGCGCCGCGGCTTTTCGCCGATAGTCGTGGAGAAGCTGAAGGGCGCATTCCGCTACCTGTTGCAATCGAAGTTGAACACCACGCGCGCCCTTCAACAGATTCAGCAGGATCGATCGTTGTCGTGCGCGGAGGTGCAGTATCTGACCGATTTCATCCGCACATCGCAACGGGGCGTCATCGTGCGTCGTGCAACTCGACGGGCCGAGGAAGTCCTGACCGACGAGTGAGGAGCCAGAGCACGTGTGGCGCATCGTGTCTCGTCGTCGCTCTCGTGCCTTGCTGGCTGACACTCGATGCGATTGGGTCTGATTGCGGGTAACGGTCGCTTTCCATTTCTGGTTCTGGACGCGGCCCGTGGCGCCGGCCACGACGTGACCGTCATTGCCATCAAGGAAGAAGCGTTCCCCGATCTGGCCGCCGCGGCCGCCAGCCCCCCAGCCGCAGCCTTGCATTGGGTATCGCTCGGACAGCTGGGCAAGTGGATGAACCTCCTGAAGGCCGCCGGTGTGTCGCAGGCGGTCATGGCAGGGCAGGTCAAGCACACGAAGCTGTTCGCCGATATCGTTCCGGATGCGACGGCACTTCGCGTGATCATGCGGCTGAAGGCGCGAAATACGGACGCGATCATTTCCGGAGTGGCGGATGTCCTGCGCGACAACGGAATCGAGCTGATCGACTCGACGGTGTTCCTGGCACCGTTGCTGGCTCGCGAAGGCCTCCTGACTGCGCGCCCGCTGCGCGAGGACGAACAGTCGGATTTCGAATTCGGATACCGGATCGCGGATGCTATAGCCGGCCTGGACATCGGCCAGACCATTGCCGTGAAGTCGGCTGCAGTTGTCGCCGTCGAAGCGATGGAAGGGACGGACCACGTTATCGCGAGAGCGGGTCAACTGGCCGGTGCCGGCGTCCGGATCATCAAGGTCGCGAAGCCGAAACAGGATATGCGGTTCGATGTCCCGGTCGTGGGTGTATCGACGATCGCGGCCATGAGGGCCGTCGGCGCGACCGCGCTCTCGATCGACGCGGGAAAGACGTTGATGATCGACGGCGACGCCATCCTCAAGGCGGCAAACGAAGCTGGCATTGCGGTCGTTGGACGACCCGGACGGCAAGGATGAGCCCTGCGCGCGGCTGACCAGACATGTCCCTTCGAGTAGCGGTCATCGGCGTCGGCTACCTCGGCCGCCATCATGCGCGTATCCTTTCCGATCTGCCGGGCGTCGAGCTCGTCGCCGTGGTCGATACCAACCGCGCCCGTGCCGCCGAGATTGCCTCAGCCAGCAAGACTCGCGCGCTGACCGACTATCGCGAGGTGTTCGGCCAGGTCGACGCCGTCACTCTTGCCGTCCCGACCGAGCTCCACCGCGAGGTCGCCCTTCCATTGCTGGCGGCCGGCGTGCCCGTGCTGGTCGAGAAGCCGATGGCGCGATCGCTGGCCGAAGCTGACGCCATGATTACGGCTGCTCGCCAGGCCGGTATTGCGCTGGCTGTCGGGCACACGGAGCGGTTCAATCCGGCCGTCGCCATTGCTCGACCGATGCTGGTCAACCCGCGGTTCATCGAGGTCCATCGTCTCGGCACGTTCCCGGAACGGAGCCTCGATATCGATGTTGTCTTCGACTTGATGATTCACGATCTGGATGTCTTGCTGTCGCTGGTGCCGTCGGAGGTCGAGGCGATCGAGGCAGTCGGCGTACCGGTCCTGACCGGGCGGGTCGATCTTGCCAATGCGCGGCTGCGTTTCGCAGACGGGTGCATCGCCAACCTCACCGCCAGCCGCATCAGTCGCGATCGGGTCCGGCGCATTCGTTTCTTTCAGCATTCGGCCTACCTGTCCGTCGACTATGCAGCACAGAAAGTCGAGCTCTGGCGTCTCGTCAAGACCGACGGGGCCATGCCCGCGATTCAAGGTGGAGATGTCGAGGTCTCGCCGGAGGAGCCGCTCAAGCGCGAGCTCGTCGATTTCGTCGACGCAGTCCGCAATCGTCGAGCGCCGGCGGTCACCGGTGAGGACGGACGTCGTGCGCTTGCACTTGCGACGCGAATCGTCGAGAAAATGGGAACCGAGAGCTACTGACCAATTCCATGTACGCCGACCTCGCAGAATTCCTGGCTGATCTCGACAAGCGCCGGCTGCTTGCCCGGATCGGCGATCACGTGAACCCCAAACTCGAAATCGCCGCGGTGACCGACCGGGCGTGCAAATCGCCTCGAGGCGGTCCAGCCTTGCTGTTCGAGAAGCCGACGGGTTTCGACATCCCTGTCGCAACCAACATCTTCGGATCCATGGAGCGCATGCAACTCGCGCTCGGGGTCAAAGCGCTGACCGATCTCGAGAAAGAGATCGACGAGCTTCTGACGCCGCCCACGCCGAAAGGCGTTCTCGATGCATTGAAGCTTCTGCCCGTTGTCGGCCGATTGAGCGATCTGATGCCGAAGACGGTCAAGGATGCGCCATGCCAGGAGGTCGTGCACCGCGATGGGACGCTCGACGACTTGCCGATTCTGACGTGCTGGCCGGGTGATGGAGGACCCTTCATCACGCTGCCGTTGGTCTTTACCAGAGATCCGCAGACGGGAACGCGGAATATCGGCGTCTACCGCATGCAGGTGTTCGACGGACGCACGACCGGGATGCATTGGCAGCGTCATAAAGGCGGCGCGCAGCATCACCGAGTCGCCGAGCGTCTCGGTCAACGACTCGAAGTCGCCGTCGCGCTCGGTCCTGAACCCGTCCTGACGTATTGCGCGACTGCGCCGATGCCGGAAGGCCTCGACGAGTTGCTCCTCGGCGGCTTTCTGGCGAGGCGGCGCATCGAGATGGTGAGGTGCGTCAGCGTCGATCTCGAAGTCCCTGCCAGTTCCCAGATCGTGTTGGAAGGCTACGTCGAGCCCGGCGAACGCCGACGGGAAGGGCCATTTGGCGATCACACCGGCTTCTATTCGCAGCCCGACGGCTATCCGGTGTTCCATCTGACTTGTCTGACCCGGCGAGCTCGGCCCATTTATCACACGACCATCGTCGGCATTCCCCCGATGGAGGACTACTATCTCGGGTTAGCGAGCGAGAGGATTTTCCTGCCGATGATTCGCAAGACAGTCCCGGAGATCGTCGACATGCATTTCCCGGCGGAAGGAATCTTCCACAATCTGGTCATCGTCTCGATCGACAAGCGCTACCCGGGTCACGCTCGCAAAATCATGAACGCGTTCTGGGGGCTCGGCCAGTTGATGTTTTCCAAGACCATCCTTGTGGTCGACAAGGACGTGAACGTGCACGACGTCGGCGAGGTGGCATGGATTGTCGGCACACACATGGATCCGCTGCGCGATGTTCAGATGACCAGAGGCCCGGTTGACGATCTGGACGATGCCGCCGAATTCCCCGCGTATGGCGGCAAGATGGGCATCGACGCGACGCGGAAGTGGGCGTCGGAAGGGTACACTCGAAACTGGCCGGCCCGAATCGTGACGACCGAGGAAGCGGCACGAAAGGCTTCGGAGATCTGGAATAGGATCACTCATTCGTGACTGTCTCTTCGGACTTGACCCTCCGGCTCGCTGACGGGCATCGTCTCACCGAAGACGAGATTACAGAGCTGGCCGCGACCCGCGACATCGTCAGCCTCGGCATGATTGCCGACGAGAGCCGCCGTCGCCGCCATGGCACGACGACGACGTTCGTGCGTGTGTCGGATGTGCCGAGTGACGCGGGCATGACGCCTTCGTGGCCGCGGGCCGCCGGCGAAATCCGGATCGTCGGTGCGCCGGCCAATCGGGGGAGTGCGATCGACCGTATTCGGGACGTGGTCGCGCTGGCCGGCGGGATTCCAGTGTCTGGCTTTTCGCTTGGCGATTTGGAGCAGTTGGCGTCTCGTGACGGATCGACGCTTCGGTCTGTGCTCGAAGAGTTCCGCGCTGCGGGTCTCGAGCTCGTTGCCGATGCGGCGGTCGACATCCTCGCCGACCCCCGTCGGTCGATCGAAGAAGTAAACATCGCTGGCCTTGCAGTGGCGCGCCTGACAATTCATCAGCTGTCAACGGCGGATGGTCCGCTTCTATTCAAGCGAGTCGCCGAGCTGCAGCGCAGAGTCGGTGTCCTCCGGACGTTCTCGCCGTTGCCGCACAAACTGAATCCGTCGGTTCCCACTACCGGCTACGACGACATCAAGAGCGTCGCCTTGGCGAGGCTCGTCGTCGACAACGTGCCGTCGATTCAGGTGGACTGGTCGTTGTACGGTCCGAAGCTCGCCCAGGTCGCACTGACCGTCGGCGCCGACGATGTCGACGGCGTCTCGGCGGAGGACGAGACGGATCAGGGCCGGCGCCGCGCGGCACTCGAAGAAATCCGCCGGAACATCCGCGCCGCTGGCCAGCAGCCGGTCGAGCGAAACGGCCGCTTCGAACCGCTCGCGCGATGACGCGCGTTCGCCTTGGCTCGGTCAGCTATCTGAACGCTCGACCGTGCGTCGTCGGACTGGAGGGGCACCCGCGCTTCGATCTGCGGTTCGACGTTCCGTCCCGCTGTTCGTCGCTTCTCCACGACGGCGCAATCGATGTCGGGTTGATCCCCTCCATCGAGTACTCTGCGGGGGCCCATCCGGTCCCAGCCCTACCGAATCGTTCCAGACATCGCCATAGCCTCTTTCGGGCCAGTGGCATCAGTGGCGGTCTATACGAAGCGGCCGATGGCCGAGGTTCGGTCGATCGCCATGGACACGAGCTCGCGGACGTCGGTAGTGTTGACGCGAGTGCTCTGTGCAAGAGCGTTCCGGATTCGATCCGTCCATCCAGTCGAGCGGCCCGGACCTGTCGGGGATGCTCGAGAGCTGCGATGCGGCCCTGCTCATTGGCGACAGCGCCCTTTTGTCCGAAGGGCGGAAGGACGTCGAAAAAATCGATCTCGGCCTCGAGTGGACCAACCTGACAGGTCTGCCGTTCGTCTACGCGTTCTGGGCCGGACGCGCGGATGCTCTGGCGGCTGACGATGTGCGCGCGCTGCAAAAGGCCAGGGACACCGGTGTGAGCAGGCTCGATGATGTCGCGACCGGCTACTTCGCCGATCCTGCGCTTCAGAGGATTGGTGCCAGGTATCTACGCGATAATATCAAGTACGAATCTCGGCCACAAGGAGCTTGCCGGACTGGAAACCTTTTACCGCTACGCGGCCGAGCTCAGTCTTGTACCGGAGTCTCGTGAGCTGCGGTTCTATTGACCTGCGTGCCGACACGTGCGGCACGAGAAACTGGCTGGCTCTTTCGGATTTGGCGATTCCATGACGATCGAACCAATCGCTGACAAGGTTCGCAGCCGCGTTCGGATTACGGCCGAAGAGGCGCGGGTTTTGTATCGCGACGCACCGACGCCATTACTCGGTCGCCTGGCCGATGGAATCCGGGCCGGGAAACACGGCGACGGAGTCGTCACGTACATCATCGACCGAAACGTCAACTACACGAACGTCTGCGTGGCGAAGTGCAACTTCTGCGCATTCTACAGACCTGTAGGATCCGCTGAAGGCTACGTCCTCGGCTTCGAGGAGCTGTTCCGGAAGATCGACGAAACGGTGGCTCTTGGTGGCGTCCAACTGCTCCTGCAAGGCGGCCACAATCCGGATCTGCCGCTGCTCTGGTACGAAGACCTTTTCCGGGCTGTCAAGCAACGGTACCCGGCGTTCAAGCTGCACGCGCTGTCGCCACCCGAGATCATTCATCTCTCACGTCTGTCTCAATTGTCGGTTCCACAGGTCATCGAACGGTTGATCGCGGCCGGACTCGACAGCATTCCAGGCGGCGGCGCTGAGATCCTGGTCGATCGGGTCCGGAAGCTGTTGCACTGCTACGGCAAGGCCACCGCCGACGAGTGGCTCGACGTCATGCGCCACGCGCATCGAGCCGGCTTGCGCACGACGGCGACGATGATGTACGGAACGGTCGAAACCGAGGAAGAGCGCCTCGAGCACCTCCTGCGGCTTCGTGCGCTCCAGGACGAAACCGGTGGATTCACTGCGTTCATCACCTGGAGCTTTCAGCCCGACCACACCGAGCTCGGCGGCACCGAGGCCACGGGGCTCGAGGACCCTTCGCACGCTGGCGATTGCGCGCATCGTCCTCGACAACTTCGATAATCTTCAAGCGTCGTGGGTGACGCAGGGCGGAAAAGTGGGGCAGCTGAGCCTGGCCTACGGCGCCAACGACATGGGCAGCGTGATGATCGAGGAGAATGTCGTGCGTGCTGCGGGCGCGAGCTATTGCATGGACGAACTGGAAATCGTTCGAAACATCGAGAACGCCGGGTTTGTCGCCAAGCGGCGAGACATGCACTACCGGATTCTCGGGGATCCGATTTTCCGCGAGCGGCAGATCCCCCGTATGCTGGAGCTCGCCACCGCGCGTGCAGAGGGGGACGTGACCGTGCCGGAAGAGCTCGGAAGCTATCCTGCCCGAAGCCGTTCCGGCAAGCAGCTCCGTATCGTCCCCAATTGATTCGTCTTCACGCGTCCTGGGTCGTTCCGATCAGCGGACCGCCTCTCAGGGACGGCTGGGTCGAGATCGACCTCGGCCGTATCGCCGCGTACGGTTCGGAGGATTCGCCCAGGCGAACCTGGCAACGGTCGGAGGCGGCGCGCGTCGTCGATCTCGGCGGCGTGGCGATCATGCCGGGGCTGGTCAACGCACATACCCATCTCGAGCTGACGTATTTGCGCGGTCAAATCACGCCAGGCTCGAGCTTCGTCGCGTGGATCCGCGACCTGATGGCGGCTCGTCGGCAGCGTTCCGACCCTCGAGCGGCCGAGATTCTGGATGGCGTTGCCGTCGGCATTGCCGAAGCCGTCCGGTGTGGCACTGCCGTCGTTGGCGACATCAGCAACACGCTCGTGACCTTTGGCCCATTGGCCCAGGGGCCACTAGCGGCTGTGGTCTTCTATGAGCTGATCGGCTTCAAGGCGAAGAATCCCGTCGAGCTCGTCGAGGATGCTCGCCAAACGATCGCCGGGCTGCCAGCGGCCGACCGCGTGCGTCCGAGCCTTGCGGCTCATGCCCCGTACTCGGTGGCACCTCTGGTGTTTCGAGCGATGCGACGCACACTGGATCGCGAGTCGTTCGCGCCGTGCAGCGTCCATCTGGCGGAATCAGTCGAGGAGCTCGAGTTCATTCGATCGGCCGGTGGTGCGTGGCGCACGCTGCTGGAGGAGCTTGACGTCTGGGACGCTTCCTGGGTGGCGCCGGGAATGAGTCCCGTGGAATACCTCGACGCCTGTGGATTTCTCGGCCCCCACGTCCTGGCGATTCATGGGGTGCAGATGACCTCTTCGGACTTGGCGCGTCTCAGGGCACGCGGTTCCACGCTCGTCACCTGTCCCCGCAGCAACCAGTACACCAACGCCGGCACGCCACCGATTGGGAAGTTCTATGAATCGGGGGTTCGCGTGGCAGTCGGGACGGACAGCCTCGCCAGCGTGCCGGATCTCAACCTGTTCGCCGAGCTCGCCACGATGCGATCCTTGGCACCATCCGTTCCGGCCGCGAGGCTTCTCGAGAGCGCAACGAAGCAGGGGGCCATCGCACTCTCGTTTGACGGTGACTACGGCACGATTGAGCGCGGTAAGTGTGCACGGCTGATCGCCGTCGAGGTGCCGGCCGGCACCGACGATGTGGAAGAATATCTCGTGTCTGGAATCCACCCGGAACAGGTGCGGTGGATAGAACCATGAATTCTCCGTCGTTGATGATGAACGGCGTGCCATGCTAGAGCGCACCCGCGTTTACCTCTCGTTCGTGCGGTTCAGTCATTCGGTCTTCGCGCTGCCGTTCGCGCTCGCTGGAGTGCTGCTCGCGGCCCGTCGGGTGCCGATCCCGCCGGCAAATGTCGGCTGGATCCTGATCGCGATGGTCGGGGCGCGAAGCGCGGCGATGGGCTTCAATCGGCTCGTCGACGCGAGGCTGGATGCGTTGAATCCTCGAACCGCCAATCGCGAGCTTCCGACGGGAGCAATGACCAGGCTCGAAGCGACGATCTTCGTGATTGTCGCGTCTCTTGTGTTCGTCTACGCGACGTGGCGATTGAATCCGATTTGTTTCGCTCTTTCGCCCGTCGCCCTGGGCATCGTGTTCTGGTACTCGCTCGCCAAGCGCTATACGCACTGGACCCAACTGTTTCTCGGGTTGGCGATGGCCGTCGCGCCAGTCGGTGGTTGGCTCGCGGTCGGCGGCCGAGGCGGCTGGGAGCCCTGGCTGCTTGCGATCGCCATTGGCACATGGGTGGGGGGCTTCGACGTCCTGTACGCGTGTCAGGATATCGACTTCGACCGTGCCCATGGCCTCCGGTCCATTCCGGCCCGCTTCGGCGTGACGGCGGCGCTGAAGATTTCGCGCACGATGCACGCAGTCACAATCGCGTCGCTTCTCGCACTTCCGCTGGTGACCCCGCTTCCGACGTTCTACCTGGTCGGCGTGTGCGCTGTGGCGGCGATGCTCGCGTACGAGCAATCACTGGTTCGGGCCGACGATCTGTCTCAGGTCAAACACGCCTTTGACCTGAATGGCTATGTCGGCATTCTGTATCTGATCGTCCTGGCCGCATCGATCTATGTCGGCTGATTCTCGCGATTCGATCGTTGTCGCCATCACCGGCGCGAGTGGCGCGATCTACGCCGTGCGAACGCTTGCGGCGCTGTTATCGCGTGGAACCGCTGTCGAGCTCGTGGTCTCAGACTACGGGCGCCGCCTTCTCAGAGACGAGCTGGGCGACGAAGCGGCGATCGACAACCTTTCGAAGGTACTTGGCCTCCAAGTACGGCCCCGATGTGGCGGCGGGTTCGCTCATCGTGCACAGCAATCGAGACCTCGGCGCGACGATTGCCAGCGGAAGCCATCGCTGCCGCGGCATGGCGATCGTGCCTTGCTCCATGAAGACGCTCGCTGGCGTGGCTCACGGACTGTCGCGAAGTCTGGTCGAACGCGCGGCTGACGTCATGCTGAAAGAGAAACGACCTCTCGTGATCGTACCGCGAGAGACGCCGATGAGCCTTCCCCAGTTGCGAAATATGGTGCTGTGCGCCGAGGCCGGGGCCATGATTCTGCCTGCCATGCCGGCCTTCTATCAGCAGCCGGCAACGCTCGACGACCTCGCCGACTTCATGGCGGGCAAGATCCTGGGCGCGCTCGGGTTCGAACACGACTTGTATCCCAGTTGGACTGGCCGTGTCGACCCGTAGGTCACTCGAAGCGACGTGGCTGTCCTTCGCGACCTTCGTGTCTTCGTGGCCAAGAGGCGTGAGGAGCAGGTAAGGCCGCCAATGACCGTCACGTCCTTCTCCAAAGCCCCGGCTCGCATCGCGGGTATGTTCGATGCGATCGCCGACCGATACGACCTTCTCAATCACCTGTTGAGTGCGGGCATCGACCGGCGTTGGCGGCGCCGCGCAATTGAGGCGCTTGCGCTTGCAGGCAACGAGCGTGTGCTCGACCTGTGTACGGGAACGGCGGATTTGGCCATCGCCGCACGAACCGCAACACCCGCCGCCGCACGCGTCGTCGGAGTCGATTTCGCCGGCGCCATGTTGAGCGTCGGCCGCACGAAGCTCCGGCGCCAGCATCTCGAGGCAACCGTCTCACTCGTTCGCGGCGATGCCATGCAACTCCCGGTTATGGATCGGTCGGTTGACGCGGTGACGGTGGCATTTGGCATGAGGAATGTGGAGGCGTCGGGGATGGCGTGCGACGAAATCCGTCGAGTGCTCCGGCCAGGAGGCAGGCTGGCCGTGCTCGAGTTTGCAATTCCGCGCACTCGGGCGGTACGCGCCGCCTACCTCACCTATTTCCGACACGTGCTCCCGCGCGTCGGCAAGCTGGTCTCGGGTCACAACGTCGCCTACGAATACTTACCCGCCTCCGTCGCGGCCTTCGCGTCTCCAGATGAGTTCGCGCAAACTCTGAGACAGCACGGATTCATCGATGTTCGCGCCGTCCCTCTGACCCTTGGTATCGTCTATCTATATCGAGCGCGCAGAGCGTAGCGCTGAAGCGTGGGTTTCGCGCCGAAAACAGATAGGTCGAGGGAACGTCTTTGGCCATCAGCCCAAATCCAATCATCCGGTGCCCTGCCCAGCCAGAGCATCAACCCCAACCTCTGCCCTCCAGTCCGCAGCCTCCGGCTGGTATACTGCTTCTAACTTCCTGATGTATCTCGATTTCGAGGACTACCGACCCGACATCCAGCCAATCGGGCGGGCGATTTCGTGGAGAGAAGGGATTCTGATCTCCATCATCGTCCACCTGGTGATGGTGATTGTCTTGTTGGCGGTCCCGCGCCTGTTTCCGCCCGATCCGAACGCTGCGCGTGCCCGCGCGCTCCCAGTGCCCGAGCGTATCGAGGATGCACCGCGCTTCGTGTTCGTCGAGCCACGCGTCGATCTCCGGGCGCTTCGCCCGCCCGATCGCGCCGACTTGTCAGACATGGACCGGTCGGCGCGTACACGCGAGCGAGCGCCACAACCGAGGAATCCTCTTCCGTTTTCGCGGGGCAATTCGCCCGAGCGTGTCGAGAACGCGGATCAGCAAGCGGCGCGGGGTCGCGGACAACAGCCCGATCCGGCAGAGGGAAGACAGCCGCCGGAGGAAGCGCCGCAGAATGCGGAGAACGACGCCGCATCGCAAACGAAGCTGCCGGAGGCCGAATCCGCGCTGCAATTGCCTTCAGCGCGTCCACCGTCCGAGACCAACGCCGGCGGGCGAGCTGTGACGCCAGGTGGCGGTCTCGGCGAGGCGCTCAAGAACCTTCAGCGTTTCGTTCAGCGAGACATGTTCGAGAACCCGCAAGGCGGGAACGGGCAGTTCGGTCCGGAGATTCAATTCGATACGAAGGGCGTCGAATTCGGCCCGTGGGTTCGGCGTTTCGTGGCCCAGGTCAAGCGCAACTGGCTCATTCCTTATGCGGCGATGAGCCTGAAAGGGCATGTCGTCATCACTTTCAACGTGCACAAGGACGGATCGATCACCGATCTGACGATCGTGGGACCATGCCCCATCGAGGCGTTCAACAACGCCGCTTACGGGGCTCTGGTGGCCTCCAACCCGACGCAACCGCTGCCGCCTGAGTATCCGTCCGACAGAGCTTTCTTCACGGTGACGTTCTTCTACAACGAAGTGCCGCCGCGGTGACCGATTCCCAGCGGCTGGGTCTCATCATTCTGCTCTTCGTGTTTATTGCCTACCTGTTGGTGCGTTTGGCTTAGCGCGCGGAACGACCGCCAGGGAAGCAGGGCCGCGCGATGCCGTCCAAACCGTTACTGGTCGCCGTCGTCGGACCCACGGCGACGGGCAAAAGCGCGCTGGCCCTCGCTCTGGCCGAGCGCTATCACGGTGAGATCATCAGCTGCGATTCGACGGCGGTGTACCGCGGGTTCGATATCGGCACCGACAAGGTCCCCGTTGGCGAGCGGCGCGGAATCCCGCATCACCTCATTGACATCGTCGAACCGACCGACGAATACACGGCCGCTCAGTACGCGCGTGACGCCGCGGCAGCCATTCGGGCCGTTCGGGCTCGAGGCCACCTTCCTCTCGTCGTTGGCGGCACGGGGTTCTACTATCGGGCGTTGACTCGCGGCCTGTTTCCCGGTCCAGGCAAGAATCAGGACCTGCGCTTCAGGCTCGAGCGCATCGCGGTGCGTCGGGGCGAGGCTGCGCTGCATCGAGTCCTGCGGCGGGTCGATCCGTCCTCGGCGAGCCGCATCCAGCCGCGGGACGTCAAACGAATGGTCCGCGCGCTCGAAGTGTTCTACTTGACGGGGCGGCCCTTGACGGCACACTTTGCCGACACGACCGCGCCACTGCCTGACTTCGACGTCTTCTCGATTGGACTGCGCCTTCCGGCGGTCCGGATTTCGGAACGGGTCGAACGACGCGTAGGCGAGCAATTCGCGCGGGGTCTCATGGATGAGATCCGCAGACTCCTCGCTCGTGGTGTGCCGAAGCATGCGCGGCCTTTTGGCGGCCTTGTCTACCGGCAGGCCCTCGAGCATCTCCACGGTGTACGAGACGAGGCGTCGACACGCGCGTTGATAGCCCAAGAGAACCGTCGATATGCACGCCGCCAGTTGATCTGGTTTCGCAAAGAGCCTAACCTAGTCTGGCTCGACGGCTCCGGCGAGTCGCCCGACACGATCGCCGCTGCGAGCGCCCTTCTGGATGAGAGCATCGAACTCCATCGTCAAGCGCTGAACACGTGACGCCCTGTTCCGAGCAAATCCTGGCGTTGGACGTCTTTTCGGCGTCATATCCGTGACTCGGTTCAACCGGGTCGTTGTTATCGTTCTGGATAGCGTCGGTATCGGTGCTTTGCCGGATGCATCGGAGTACGGCGACGCTGGCAGCGATACGCTCGGAAACATCGCTCGACGGATTCCGCTGAAAGTCCCGACCCTGCGTTCGCTGGGGTTGGAGCGGGTTGCGGCACTCAACGATTCTCGAGGCGCCGGAAGTTCTGCAGGCGCGATTGGCCGGATGGCGGAGGCGTCTGCCGGCAAGGACTCGGTGACCGGTCACTGGGAGATGATGGGCGTCCTGCTCAGCCGACCGTTTCCGGTCTTTCCGGACGGCTTCGGCTCCGATCTCATCCAGGCATTCTCAGGGCAGACTGGTCGCGGCGTTCTCGGCAACAAGGTGGCGTCCGGCACTCAAATCGTCGACGAGCTCGGCGCCGAGCACATGCGGACTGGCTCTTGGATCGTATACACATCCGCCGACAGCGTGTTCCAAATTGCAGCGCACGAGAACATCGTCCCGTTGCGCGAGCTCTACCGTGCCTGCGACATCGCGTACAGGCTGGCGTGCGAAGGCCTCGGCGTGGGACGAGTGATCGCTCGGCCGTTTGTCGGCGAACCAGGTCGCTTCAGCCGAACCGCGAATCGGCATGATTACGCATTACCGCCACCGGAGGTCACGCTGCTCGACCTCGTAAAAGCTGCAAACGTTCCGGTCGTTGCGATCGGGAAGATCAGGGATCTATTCGCCGGCCGGGGAATCACGAGAAGTCTTCACACCGCCAACGACGATCAGGGCATGAATGAGGTCGACCGCCAGCTGGATGCGGTGGGGAATGGATTGATCTTTGCCAACCTCGTTGACTTCGATTCGCAATTCGGCCATCGCAATGATGTCGAAGGGTACGCGCGTAACCTGGAGTGGTTCGATTCACGACTGGCCAGGTTGCTCCCTCGGCTCGCCGGCCAGGACTTGCTCATCGTCACGGCCGACCACGGCAACGATCCGACGACGCCGAGTACCCGATCACTCTCGGGAGTACGTGCCGCTGATCGTGACCGGGCCTGGCGTTCGACCGGGTGTGGACTTAGGAACGCGACGCACCTTTGCCGATCTCGGTCAAACTCTCGCAGAGCTCTTTGATGTCGATCGTCTCGCGAGCGGAACCAGCTTTCTTCGTGAGATCACGGAATCTAGAACCTCAACGTTTTTGAGCCGCTGAGGTGAGGCATGAACCTTCGTGAGCAATTAGAGGCGCGTGAGCTCGAAACGCTCGCCGCACCTTCGGCCAAGAGCGCTCAGTCTCGGGGTCGCCTGCGACCCGAGACGGAAGACGACGTCCGTCCCGCTTTTCAGCGCGATCGCGACCGGATTATTCATTGCAAGGCGTTCCGGCGGCTGAAGCACAAGACACAGGTATTCTTTGCGCCGACCGGCGACCACTATCGCACCCGACTGACGCACACGCTCGAGGTATCCCAGATCGCCCGGACGATTGCCAAGGTATTGCGTCTTCACGAGGAGCTGACCGAAGCCATCACGCTCGGCCACGATTTGGGCCACACGCCGTTCGGCCATGCAGGGGAGCGCGTTCTCGACCAACTCGTTCCTGGCGGCTTCAACCACTACGAGCAAAGCTTGCGCATCGTCGATCTCCTCGAAAACGACGGTCGCGGCCTCAATTTGACGTGGGAGGTGCGCGACGGGATCGCGAAGCACTCGAAGGGGAAGTCGGGGTCGCCGATTGGGATGAAGGACGCTCTCCGCGCGAGCACCCTCGAAGGCCAGATCATGCGTGTCGCGGATCTCATCGCCTACGTCAATCACGACATCGACGATGCGACGAGGGCGGGACTACTGCACGTCGACGATCTACCGCCAGAGCCGGTAAGAGTGCTTGGCGATTCGTCATCGGCTCGAATCGGGACGTTGGTGAAGGACGTGGTCACGGCCACGCTCGAAGCCGGGATGACGGAGATCCGCATGAGCCAGCGCGTCCTGCAGGCGGTCCTCGATCTTCGCAGCTTTCTTTTCGAGGCGGTCTACGAGAACAGCGTCGCGACCGCCGAGTTCAAGAAAGCGGAGGACATTCTCAGTGGTCTCTGGGAAAAGGTTCACGAGCGACCCGACGAGTTCCTAGACGTCCGAACCGTGCAGAAAGAAGGAATCGATGCCGCCGCCCGCGACTTTGTCGCGGGGATGACCGATCGGTACGCCGTGCGTCTCTTCGAGCAGCTGTTCATTCCCAAGCCGTGGGACATCGAATAGGCGCCTGTTCGCTCGGATAGATGCTGAGCCCGCCGGACGCCGCGTGGTATATTGGGGGGTTCATGTTCCTCAATCTGAGCAGGATCAGAACGGCGCACGAGCGCTATGAAAAGAGCTACGACGTCGAGGCCTTCGCCAGCGAGCTGGACACCTTCCGCGTCACACAGCCTGTGGCTCTCGCCTTCGATATCTACAAGGACAAAGCGCACTTCCGGTTGATCGGGCAGGTGCAGACGAGCCTCGAGCTCGCATGCAGCCGGTGTCTTGAGCCATACACTCTGGGCGTCGACTCTTCGTTCGAACTTCGATATCAGCCGCGCTCGTCGAACACCGGTGAAGGCGAGCGTGAAATCGAAGAGGACGATCTCTCGACCGCGTTCTATGAGAACGAGACGATCGATCTGGGACAGCTGATGCGGGAGCAGTTCTATCTGGTCCTGCCGATGAAGCCGCTGTGCCGGGACGATTGTCGCGGTCTCTGTTCGATCTGCGGCACGAACTTGAACCGTGGAAGTTGTACGTGCGCCCCCGAATGGGACGACCCGCGCCTGGCCGTCTTGAAGCGCCTGAAAGACGCGCAACGCGAAGAGCACTGAGAGGACACGAATCACGAGAGACAGGTAAACGTCATGCCGAATCCAAAACGACGACATTCCAAGACGCGGACGGCCAAGCGCCGAACGCACGATGCCCTCAAGACGGTCGGGTTGAGCGAATGCCCCCACTGCCATGAACCGAAACTGCCGCATCGCGTGTGCACGAATTGCGGGTATTACCGGGGGCGGCAGGCCCGGCCTGTCGATGAGGAGTAGCGACCAGTTCAAGGCGGTCGCACCCCATTCACTGAACAATGATCTGGATTGCCGTTGACGCGATGGGCGGCGACCACGGTCCCCGCCACATCGTCGACGGCGCGTTGGCCGCAGCGCGCCACTTCGATATCGGCATCCTGCTGGTCGGTCCCCTGGCGCAACTCGAGTCGGAGGTTGCGCGGCATCCGGACGTCGACTCGTCGCGGGTGAAGCTTCTCGCATCGGACGACGTCATCGCGATGGAAGAATCACCGGTTGCGGCGCTGCGGCGCAAGCCTCGCGCGTCGATCAAGATCGCCGCCGAAGCGGTCGCCCGGGGAGACGCGTCGGCTCTTTTCAGTGCCGGTCACACTGGCGCGACGGTGATGGCTGCGTATGGCGCCTTCGGGACGCTGCCCGGCGTGGATCGTCCGGCTCTCGCGGCGACGATCCCAACGCGTGGCCGGCCTGCCATCCTGCTGGACGTCGGCGCCAGCGCGGAGTGCCGGCCGCAACATCTGCTGCAGTTCGCCGTCATGGGAAGCATTTACGCGCGGGTGGCGTTCGACATTGACGCGCCTCGCGTCGGACTTCTGTCGACCGGTGAAGAAGAGACCAAAGGCAACGAGTTGACGCGCGAGGCGCATCGACTGCTCAAAGCGTCGTCGCTCGGGTTCATCGGCAACATCGAGGCGCGGGACGTCTACGCCGGCGGCGCGGACGTGATCGTGTGCGATGGCTTCACCGGGAATGTGGCCCTGAAGATCAGCGAAGGATTGATCGATGTGGTCGAGGGACTGCTGAGCGAGGAGTTGTCCAGCACGATCACCATGCGCGTGGGCTCGTTGCTGACCAGGCGGGCGCTCAGGCGTTTTCGGCGCCGCGTCGACTACTCGGAATATGGCGGGGCACCGCTGCTGGGAGTCACCGGTGTCGCGGTCGTGGGCCACGGCCGCTCGAGCGCTCGCGCCGTGCGAAATGCCGTCGCCATGGCGTATCGCTTTGCCGCCGACCATTTCATCGAGCGCGTCGAGCGCGAGGTGGCGGCCTTCGCGGTGTCCTACCATTGATTGCCTTCGTCTTTCCCGGGCAGGGCTCTCAAAAGGTCGGTATGGGCAGGTCGCTGGCCGACACCTTTCCAATCTGCCGCGAGACGTTCGACGAGGCCGACCGGGCACTCGGTGAACCGATCTCCCGCATCTGCTTCGAAGGTCCCGAGGAACAACTCAATCTCACCGAGCATACGCAACCGGCGATTCTCGCGGTCAGCATCGCGGCTTACCGCCTCCTGGCTTCTCGTGGATGCACACCGAGCTTTGTCGCGGGCCACAGTCTCGGTGAGTATTCCGCCAACGTCGCAGCCGGTGCCATGTCGTTCGGCGACGCGCTGCAGATCGTGCGCCGGCGCGGGCGGTATATGCAGGAAGCGGTGCCGGTCGGCGCCGGCGCGATGGCGGCGATTCTGGGACTGGACGCCGAGAAGGTCGGTGAGGCGTGTCTCGACGCGGCGCAGGACGAGGTCGTCAGCGCCGCGAACATGAACGGTCCGGGCCAGGTGGTGATTGCCGGCCATCGGGCGGCAGTGATTCGTGCTGGTGACCGCGCCAAAGCGATGGGCGCCAAGCGGGTCGTGCTGCTTCCGGTCAGCGCTCCGTTCCACTGTGTCCTGATGAAGCCTGCCGAGGAACGCCTGGCGCCAGAACTCCGCGCGTTGAACGTCCGAGATCCAGCCGTGCCCGTTGTGGCCAACGTCGATGGCGAGCCCAAGCGCGACGCAAGATCGACCGTTGAGGCGCTCGTCGCACAGGTCTCATCGCCTGTCCGCTGGGACGCCGTGGTCCGGCGCCTTGCGTCAGAAGGCGTCACAACGTATGTTGAGGTGGGCGTGGGGACGGTACTGACCGGACTGGTGCGGAAACTTCATCGCGAAGCGAACGCGGTCAGCTTTGGCGCCTCGGACAATCTCGCGGCCGTCGAGGAGCTTCTTGGTCGCTAGTCGTTGGTCGTTGGTCGTCGGTCGAGTTAAGCGTATGGCATCGCTCATCACGAACGGCGGCCAGGATGCTCGTGGCACACGAACGGCGGAAACGCGCGGAACGTCCCGAAGGCGCCGAACGTCCCGAACGATCCGAACGCCCCGAACGCCCCGAACGCCCCGAACGTTCCGAACGATCGATCATGTTTGAACTAACCGGAAAGGTCGCGCTTGTTACCGGTGCGTCCCGCGGCATCGGACGGGGGATCGCCCTTGCGCTCGCCGAACAAGGGGCGACCGTGGTGGTCGAGCACGGGGCGATCACGCCAACGGTGTCGCTGCCGAGCTTGCATCGCAGGGGCGACGGGCCGAGGCGGTGCCGCTGGATGTCACCGATGCGGCCGCCGTCGAGCGTCTGCCGGGCTACGTCGTCGAGCGTTACGGACGCATCGATATCCTCGTCAGCAACGCCGGCATCGCCCGCGATCAGCTATTGATGCGGATGAAGCGAGACGACTGGGATCTGGTGCTCACCACGAACCTGACCGCGACCTTTGGCCTGGCGCAGGCGGTGATGCGGCCCATGCTCAAGCAGCGAGGCGGTCGAATCATCGCGATCAGCTCGGTCGTTGGACAGATGGGGAATGCCGGGCAGAGCAACTACGCCGCGTCGAAGGCGGGGTTGATCGGGTTCAGCAAGGCGCTCGCTCGCGAAGTCGCCTCGCGCGGCATCACGGTCAATGTCGTGGCACCTGGCATGATTGACACCGACATGACACGGGCGATCAGCGATAAATCGCAGACCGACTGGGCCGCTCAGATTCCGCTTGGGCGACTCGGCACACCAGGTGATGTGGCGGCCGCGGTGTGCTTCCTTGCGTCTGACGAGGCAGCGTATATTACTGGGCACGTCGTGGCCGTGAACGGCGGGATGTACATGTAGGGAGGGTTGAATGGCCGTAGCCGATAAAGTGAAGAGCATCATCGTGGAGCAACTCGGCGTCGACGAAGAAGAGGTCACGCCAGACGCATCGTTTGTCGACGACCTTGGCGCCGACTCGCTCGACACGGTCGAGCTCGTCATGGCGTTCGAGGAAGAGTTCGGCATCGAGATTCCGGACGAGGATGCCGAGAAGATTACGCGCGTCAAAGAAGCGGTCGAATACATCGATTCGCACGCCAAGTCCAAGAAGTAGCCTCGAGCGGCACAGCGCGAGCGGGCGAGACGCGTCAGAGGTCGCCTGTGGCGCGGAAACGCCGAGCGGCACATACTGCGGGTGGCCGCCTTCGCGCCGGTGGCGCTTCGGCGAGTCTGGCCGAAGCTCGCAACGAATCGGGCGCGGGCGGAGGCGGGGGCCGCCGGGTGAGCGAATGTCGGGCCCCACGAGCATGGAAAACACAGTGAACAGGCGGGTCGTCGTCACAGGCATCGGCCTCGTGTCTTCGCTCGGGATCGGTACTGAAGCCAACTGGCGGGCGCTGGCGTCCGGGCAGAGCGGCATCAGCACGATTACCAAGTTCGACGCATCGGGGTTTGCAACACAAATTGCCGGCGAGGTCAAAGCGTTCGATCCGCTGCAATTCATCGAGAAACGAGACGTCAAGAAGATGGACGTCTTCGTCCAGTACGCGATCGCCGCGTCGCAATTCGCCGTCGACGATGCGGGATTGGTCGTGACGGCGGAGATCGGCCCGCGCGTTGGCGTGTTCATCGCGTCGGGCATTGGCGGGTTTACGACGATCGAGCGCGAGCACAAAGCGCTGCTCGACGGCGGGCCGCGGAAGATCTCTCCATTTTTCATCCCCTCGGCCATCATCAACCTGGCTGCCGGGCAGGTCTCGATTCGCTTCGGCGCGAAAGGTCCCAATTCGGCAACGTGTACGGCGTGTTCTGCCTCGGCCCATGCCATCGGTGATGCCTATGAAATCATCAGGCGCGGTGACGCCGACGTGATGATTGCCGGCGGTTCGGAGGCGGCGATCACTCCAATGGGCATTGGTGGGTTCGGCGCCATGCGCGCGCTGTCCACGCGTAACGACGAGCCAGAACGTGCCAGCCGGCCCTTCGACAAGGATCGCGATGGTTTTGTCGTCGGCGAAGGAGCCGGCGTTCTGATCCTGGAGGAGTACCAGGGAGCCATCCGTCGGGGCGCACGCATCTATGCCGAACTGGTGGGCTACGGAATGTCGGCGGATGCGTATCACATCACGGCTCCCTCGGAAGACGGTGACGGCCCGTATCGGGTCATGGGTGCAGCACTCAAGAGCGCCGGCGTTCAGACCGATCAGGTGTCGTATGTCAACGCGCACGGCACATCGACTCCTCATGGTGACAAGATCGAGACACTGGCCATCAAGCGATGTTTTGGTGAGCACGCCAGAACGCTGGCGATCTCTTCCACCAAGTCGATGACCGGCCATCTGTTGGGTGCGGCGGGAGGGTTGGAGGCAGGCATCACCGTGTTGGCGGTCTATCATCAGTGCGTCCCGCCCACGATCAACCTGGACCAGCCCGACCCCGAGTGCGATTTGGATTACGTCCCGAACGTCAATCGGCCGTTGGCGGTCGAATTTGCCTTGTCGAATTCCTTCGGGTTCGGCGGGACCAACGCCGCGTTACTCTTCAAGCGCTATCGGGCGTGATCACATCGACAGCTGACGCACAACGAAGGCCGGGCTTCCTCGTCGCCGCCGGAGCCGGCGCCCGGGACTGACACGCAGCACGAGCCAATCATGAAAATCGCCGTCTGCATCAAGCAAGTTCCGGCCCGCGACTGGCAGCCGCGCCTCGACGACAAGAAGACATGGGTTCGAGAGGCCGATGCGAATTTCGAGATGAACGAGCCCGACGCGTATGCGCTCGAGGAGGGCTTGCGGCTCAAAGAAAAGCACAGCGGCGAAGTGGTGGTATGTGCGGCGGGACCTCCGCGCGTGACTCAGGTGATCCGCGAAGCGCTCGCTCGCGGAGCGGATCGCGCGATCCACGTCGAAGACGAGGGCTTGGGCCGTGCTGACGCATTCACCGTCGCCGCCGCTCTCGCTGAGGCGATGCGGGACGAGCACTTCGACCTCGTCTTGACCGGTTTGCAATCCGACGATATGGGTTTCGCCCAGACTGGAGTCGTCCTGGCAGAGCGTCTCGGGCTGCCGCACGCAACGATCATCATGGAAGTGGCAGCCGTCCCTGCTGCAGCCTCGGAGCAGAAGGGGACCGTGCGTGTGAAGCGGGAGCTCGAGGGCGGTTGGTTCCAGTGGGTCACCATGCCGCTTCCCGCCGTGCTGACCATCCAAAGCGGGATCAATCAGCTGCGCTATGCCACGCTCAAAGGCATCATGGCTGCAAAGAAGAAAGAGATTAAGAAGGTTGCATCGCCGGGTCGGGTGCCTGCTCTTCAGGCAATTGTCAGCCTCTACGTGCCAGAGAAACGGAAGCAGACACAGGTGATCGGGGGTTCTTCTGCCGAGGCGGCGAAGGAACTGGTCCGAAAACTGAGAGAAGAAGCTCGGGTTCTTTGAGCGCCATGATCCTCGTCGTTGCAGAGCAGCGTGCTGGCAAGCTCAATCGCGTGACATGGGAAACCGTGGCCGCGGCACAGCAGCTCGCCGAGACGGCTTCGGACGGCAAGTCGATCGTCATGGCGGTCGTGGGTTCGGCCCTTGGTCCGCTTTCAGGCGAGCTTGCGGCTGCGCCCACCCTGGATGTTCAGGAGATCGTCACGATTGACGATGTGGCGCTCGAGTCCTATACGGCCGACGGCTACACGTCGGCGCTCCAGCAGGCGATCAAGGAGTTGGCGCCGTCGCTCGTGCTGTTGCCGCACACCTATCAGACGCGGGACTTCGCGCCGATGTTGGCCGGACGTCTGAATCGGTCGCTCATTACGGATGTGACAGCGGTCAAAATGATTGGCGAGCAACGGGCCTTCGTCAGGCCGATGTTCCAGGGGAGGCTCACGGCCGACGTCGTTCCGCAGGGCGAAAAGCCCCACATGGTCACCTTCCAGGCGGGCGCCTTTCGCATCGATCAGGGGCGCCGCGGCACTTCGGCCGTGGCGGTACGCGCACTTCAGGTCAAGATCGACGCGGCAACGATTCGGCAGGATCCTGAGGCACCGTTTCAGCAAGCCAGACAATCCGTCGATCTGTCTCAGGCGGACCGCATCGTCTCGGTTGGGCGCGGCATCAAGGGGCAAGAGCATCTGGCCGTTGCGCAGCAGCTCGCAGAGGCGCTTGGCGCGGAACTTGGCGCCTCTCGGCCGATCTGTGACGCTGGCTGGTTGCCGATGGAGCGGCAAGTCGGCAGCTCCGGGCAGACGGTTGCACCGAAACTCTATGTTGCGCTCGGTATTTCGGGTGCGATTCAGCACCTGGTCGGGATGAAGGGATCCCACACCATCGTAGCCATCAACAAGGACCCGGACGCGCCGATCTTCGAGGTCGCCGACTACGGGATCGTCGGGGACCTCTTCGACATCGTTCCCGCATTGATTGCTGCGCTGAAAGAGTAATTTCGGATCGACCCGTCACGTCATGGCAACGCTCGTCCTCTGGCTGCTCGTGGTCGCCTTCGTGGGCGTGTTCGCCGCCCAGGTGGCGGCCCGGATCCGCCTGATCGCAGCCGCGCCCAACACGTTTTCAGTCGACCATCTGGGGTTCCGCCTGCGTCGATTTCTCGTCGATGTCGTGCTGCAGCGCCAGACGATTGCCGAACGACCGGTCCCGGGGCTGGCACACGCTTTCGTCTTCTGGGGGTTCATCGCATTCGCCGGATATACGAGTGCCGAATTTCTTGCCGGACTCGGCATCGTCGACGTCACCGACACACGCTGGTTTCACGTCTATCGTCTTGGATTGACGATCTTCGCGGCAGCCGTGCTGATCGGCATCGGCTACCTGCTCGTGCGTCGAGGCGTGATGCGGCCTGTCGGGCTCGGCGAAACGGTCTCGACCGAGTCGATCGTCATTGGCTGCTTCATCGCCACGCTCATGATCACCTTTCTGCTGACCTACCGTCTGCCCGAGCACGCCGCGGCTGGCCGGGTGAATTGGTGGGTCCACATGGTGGTCATTCTCGCGTTCCTGGCCTTGATCCCCACGTCCAAGCATTTTCATCTCGTGCTCTCGCCGTTGACGGTGTTTCTGAAGTCGCCGGTTCTCGGCGACATTCCCAACCTCGATTTCGAAAAGGAAGAAGTCGGCCTCGAGCGCGTGCGCGATCTTGGGAGCAAGATCGTGCTGGACGCCTTGACCTGCGTCGAATGCGGGCGGTGTCAGGTGAATTGTCCCGCCTGGGGCTCAGGCAAAGAGCTGAATCCCAAATTGATCATTCTGCAGACTCAGGATGCGCTGCTGGCAGGCCAACGGGAGAAACGCCTGGCCGAGGTGTATACCGAAAAAGTGCTCTGGCAGTGCACGACATGCGGGGCGTGCGAGAACCAGTGCCCCGTGGGCATCGAGCATCTGCCGATCTTGATCGGTTCGAGGCGCGGCCTGGTCTCCAATGGCGACGCCCCAGACTATCTGGGCGGCGTCTACAATCACCTCGACCGGCGCGGGAATATCTGGGGCCTCGGGTACGATCAGCGGCAGAAATTCATCGACTCGGCCGGGCTCGAGATCTTCGACCCGTCACGACACGAGGTGCTGGTCTGGCTGGGCTGCGCCGGCGCGTTCGAGGCCGACTATCAGAAATCGCTGCGTGCGCTTTTCGAGATCTTCCGGATCCGCAGCGTGCGGTTTGGTGTCTTGGCGAAGGAACGATGCTCGGGAGATCCGGCGAAGCGGACTGGCAATGAATACCTGTTCCAGGAGCTCGCCAAGGGCAACATCGAAGAGTTGAAAGCCGCCGCGCCAAAAACCATCGTCACGTCGTGTCCACACTGCGTGAAGACGCTCGGCGATGATTACCGGAAGTTCGGATACCACGTCGATATCGTACACTCCGCGGTCTATCTCGACGGACTGCTGCGCGAGGTCAACGGAAAGAGCGCAACCACCTCCGAGGTGACGTTTCACGATCCCTGCTATCTCGGACGGTACAGCCGCACGGTCGAGGAACCGAGACGCCTGCTCACGCGGTTTGGCGGCGATATCCGAGAGCCCGAGCGGAACCGGGAGAACCCGTTCTGCTGCGGTGCTGGCGGCGGTCTCCTGTTTGCGGACAAGGAAGAGGAGCCGGGTTCACGGATCAGCGACGTTCGGTTCAAGCAACTTCGGGAGACCGGTGCGGGGACCGTCGTGACCGCCTGTCCGTTCTGTTCGATCATGTTGAAGGGGGCGCAGGCAAGCGCCGGTGCGCCGAGTGGCGAGATGACGTTTGTCGATCTCGCGACGTTCGTCAAAGACAGAATGTAGTCGTCCATCGTGGTGTGATTCCGCTGGCTCATCGCCCTATTGAATCCATCACCAAATCGTTCCTTGGCACGCGACAAATTGAGCGACGCTCCATGGCGGACGTCCGCCAGTAAACGTGTTCAGGCGAAGGCGATTGCAGCCGTCGGCTATCGTCTGATCGCCACCCTTGGGTCGACGCTACGCTGGCGGACCGAGGGGCTCGAGCACCTCGATCGGATCGTGGCGGGCGGGCACCAGCCGATCATGGCGTTCTGGCATGGACGCATTCTCCCCGCGACGTACTACTTCCGCCGCCGTGGCATCGTGGTCATCACGAGCGAGAACTTCGATGGGGAGTGGATCGCCGGCATCATCGAACGCTTCGGTTACGGCACGGCGCGCGGTTCGACCTCGCGGGGAGCCCGAAAGGCGTTGCTCCAGCTGACGCGGGACATGGCGGCGGGAAGGCCGGCTGGATTTACGGTTGACGGACCGCGGGGTCCCGCTCGTGTCGCGCAGCCCGGCGCCGTATGGCTTGCAAAGGCGACCGGCAATCCGGTGTTGCCGTTTCATCTCGAGGCCGAGCGCCACTGGACCCTGGAAAGTTGGGACCGTACGCAGATTCCCAAGCCCTTCACGACAGTGTCGATTGCGATGGGAGAGTCCTTCGAGGTTCCGGCCGACGCAGATGAGGCGGGCATCGAGGCGGCGCGGCAGATGCTCGAGCATCGGCTGCAGGTCCTCGAGGGCAGGGCGGTCGAACTGCTTCAACAGAAACACCATCAGGACGAAAGATAGCTACACTATTCGCCATCGGCGGACGGCGGCTGAATCCACCAGGCTGAACTCGGGGGTTCGAGCCTTCTGTCTGAGAGTTGTTCCGCGGATATTACCGACATGTCGCTCATCGTGATTGCCTCGCACCGGTTCACCGAACACGAAACGCCTCCGGGCCATCCCGAGCGGTCCGAACGCGCCGAAGTGATGGACGTGATTGCCGAGCGGTGGCGGGAGCGCGGTGGCGAACTCGTGGCGCCGCCCCCTGCGACGGGTGAGCAACTGGCCCGCGTCCACGACGGGGACTACCTGCGGCGGATCGCCGAAACATCGGGCCGCGCCGTCGCGCTCGATCCGGATACGTACACGTCTCCGGAAACGAGCGATATTGCCTTGCTGGCCGCAGGGGCTGCTGTCGATGCCGTCGAGCGCGTCATGGGCGCGAAGGGTCGGGCTGCTCTCGCGCTGGTGAGGCCGCCAGGCCACCACGCCGAGCGCGGACGGGCCATGGGTTTTTGCTTCTACAACAATGTTGCCGTGGCGGCTGCCCACGCACGCACCCTCGGTGCGCGCAAGATCGCCATCGTCGACTACGACGTCCACCATGGCAACGGCACGCAGCACACGTTCGAGTCAGATCCGCAGGTGCTATACATCTCGACGCACCAATTTCCGTTTTATCCAGGAACTGGCGCGGCCGGCGAAGTCGGCCGTGGCGAGGGTCAAGGATTCACCGTCAATTGTCCGCTCGAAGCTGGGGCTGCGAGCGAGGACTACAGGATCGTCTTTGCGGAAATCGTCCTGCCGATTCTGCGCCAGTTCAGGCCGGACGTGATTCTCGTCTCGGCCGGCTTCGATGCCCACGAGCGCGATCCGCTCGCCAACATGCGCTTGACCACCGAAACCTTCGCGGCGATGACACTGGAGCTGGGAACCGTGGCGGGGGAGTGCTGCGCTGGGCGCCTGATGCTGGTGACCGAAGGCGGATACGACCTTCGCGCCTTGGGCTCGTCGCTCGACGCAGTTGTGCAGGCACTCGCAGGATCCATCCGCCCCGCTGTCTGGCCGCAGAGCGACGTCGCGCCTGTTCGCGGACGGGCATCCGCGGACGCGACAAAGCGTGCATTGGCGCCGTTCTGGCGGCTGTAGCGCGGTCTCCAAGCGGTTCACACCGCAGACGATCGACTTCGGTCGCTGTCGTGCCGCGCATGTCATGCGCCTTTAATAGAGGTAGCATCTGCGCGCCTCTGCTCAAAACTGAGGCGGACCGTCGGCGTAAAGGCAACTATCCCAAGGACCACGGTACACAATGGCGACCTCGAACAGGCTATTGGTCAGCCCGACCGATCGGCACGCCCACATTGAGCCAGCAGCTCACGGCCTCTCCGCGCTTTCTTGCTGGAGCAAAGGTCCACCGATTCACCGCCGCGACGACCGCGTCGTCCAGGCGACGACCCGATTTGGACTTGCGCAACAGCGCGACGCGTGACGGGTGGCCACTCTGCGATACCAGGACTCGCACGATCACGATGTCGTTGAGCGAGCCGGCCCTGAGATCGTCGGGAAGCTGCGGCTTGACGCGAGTTACCACCTCCGGCGACTCGTTGACGTCAGTCGTTTCGAAGAACGGCCCCTGCGCTGGAGCGGGCCGCGCAGGTGCAGGCGCGGGTGACGGTATCGCCACCACTTCAGGCGGGGCCGGCGCGACTGCGGGCGCATGCAGTGTGGCGAGGTTGGAGGCCTGAAGAGGCGCGACCTGTTCTGCCGCGCGTGGCCAAGCCGGCTTGACGGACGCCCGCGTGACGCTCTTGGGTGGCGCGGGAGTCTTGACCGGCCGGACAACCGAAGGCTTGACCTGTGGGACCGCCGGCGTCGCTTTTCGGTCGTTGCCGGATGTCGCGGCTGGCACGTCGGTCGTTTGCGGCTGGGGCTCGGGAGCGGTGATATCCCGCGCGCTGACCGTCACCTGTTCCTCAGGAGCGATCACCGTCTGCGGCTCCGCACGGACGATAGGTGGTTGCTCTTCCCGAGCAGTCATGGGCTGCCCCTGGATTCGGAACCCGTACGCGCCGACGCCAATTGCGGCAAGGATCACGACTGGCGCAACCACTGATATCAAGCGGCTGCGAGGTTGCGATGAGGAGGGCGCAAACGGGCGTTCGTTGAAGACGCCTGCGTTTGACGCATTCTCGGGACGTGGCGTTTCCGTCACTGGCATGGTGGCAGCAGGTGCCTCCGCCATTTCCGTTTTGATTGCAGCGACAGCTGGCTCTGTCTTGGGCGCTTCTTGCTCGGTCGCTTCCGCCTTGACTTCGTCCGGCGCCGCCAGGTCGACCTTGGTCATTTCAAGCTCGGCCGGTTGCACGACAACCGTTTCATCATTGGCTGGTTCCGTCTTCACGGCTTCCGGTCCGTTGGCCGACGCAGCCGTTACCTCGGGAACCAACGGCGCTGGTAGCGCCACTTCCGCGGATGGTGCGGGAGAAGAAGGGTCAGCGGGATCGGAAGCCTCATTCGACGGAGCAGACGTCATCAACTCCGCCCACACGCTTTCCTCGGCCGCGACCGTCTCGGCAGGCGTCGTCGCTTCGGTTTCAGGGGCGGGTTCGGCGTTTCCCAGCCAGGAATTGAAGGCCTGTTGACACGAGCCGCAATCGTGTCCGTCTACGCTCGGGGCGCCGCATCCTTTGCAGCGCGCAACGGGTGGCGAACTCTTCTCGGGCGTCCGGTCTTCGTCCGGCTCGAGCTGACACATCGAGAGTTCGCGGCCGCAACATTCGCAGTAGAGCCGCCGAGTGATTCCCTCCGCTTGGCACGTGACGCAGCGCACAAATACCTCCCCGAGCACTCCCTGAGAGATGCCCTCGGTTTCACTGGCAAGCGGTCTGCCATGACGCGGCTGGTCGTTTTTCCGTGCTTTTTGGGCTATTCGACGCTCGAACGAGCAAGAGACGAGATTTCGCTAGTTCTGCGCGTCATCGAAGGTGCCAAGAATGGCACACGGCCGGTACCAGTTTTGTGCACTTGAATAACGATGTCGGAACCGCCGAGAGCCATTGACGGCGGTCGTTCCCTCCGTGCAGGGACGTGCCGCGGCGCGCAGATTGTGGGCGGGCACTCCTACTTCGTGCTGCTGTCCTGAGATGAGGAGCCTGCGAACAGACGTTTGCCGTTCTCGAACGTAATGCTCGTCGCGTTGGCCGTTCTTGATCCGTTGCGCGCCTGAAATCCGTCGATGACGAGTACCGTACCGGAAACCAGATCTGCCTTCCGCCATCCGCGTCGATACAGCGCGTTGGCGCCGCCGGTTTCCCAGGCCCATTTCTCCGTCTTGCCGTCTTTCCCGATGACGTCGATGTAAATCCAGGCGTGCGGGTTCGCCCAGCGCATCTCGACGACCTTGCCCTTGAGCTTCAGCGGCTTATTCGAATCGGTACTCCGCCGAAAACGAATGATGCGCCGTGGCGGGCAATACGGCCAATCCCATCGCCGCCAGAACGATTCCCGCGAACCCGACTGGTTTCATCGCACCAACCTCCATCGCCCTTGTCATCTCTTGGCCTTCGCGCGAGCCTCGTCCCGGATGTCTTTCAGGTGCTGCAGATCCTGATTGTCCTCGTGGCACGCGACTTCGAGCAACTCGTCTTTCTGCCGGTTGAGGGGAAACGCGATGGTCCATGGGCGTGTGTACACCAGAGGATCGTACACAGTCGCCTCATAGTGGATCGTGTCAGCATCGACCGGTGTGAGCCGCTCGACGACGCGTTCCGCGTGGCTGACGATTTCACCGACCTCGTTCAACCACGTCTTGCCGTTCAGATTGGTCGTGTCCACGATCAGCGTATCCCCTTCCCATCGGCCGATCGAGTCGCCCTGCCACAGCCGCAGGTGTTCGGGCAGATGAGCGCGGCGATCGAGCGGGATGGCTCGCCAGGACATGCGCTCGTGAAGTACCACGACATATCCGCGCGGCTGGAGAATCTGGAGAGGCGAGGGCACATACATCGAGCGGGGGACGCCGGCAACAAAGCAGTGTGCAGTCGGGTCCTCGTAACCACGTTCCGGCGTTTTTCGACTCTCTACTTCGGCCTGCGCCCAGGCTTGCATGGGAAGCGTTCCATCCGGCGGATCGACGATGATGCCTCTCCCGCCAGGGGTGAGGAAGTCTGTTTCGTGCTTGCCGAGGCCGTAATTGCCTCCGCCGCCGTCTGGCAGGTAATAGCCTTGCAGATCGGGCTTGCCGTCCGCCATTCGCTTGAACTCACCCTTCGTCGCCGGTGGCTTCGACATAATCTGCGCGCCGTCATCGTTCCACTCCGGAGGGACCTGAGACTTCGCCGCAGGTCCGGGGTACCAGGTTTTCGGGTCCCGCTCGAACGCCCCGTTCGCCTCTTCGGCCTCGGCCTGGCACTGGTACTCGAAGATGCGATCCGCGTCCGTCTGTCGGTGAAGCGGCATGGCGATCGTCCATGCTCTCGTGAAAACGTTCGGATCCGTGATCGTCACCTCATACCTGATCGTGTTGGCGTCGAGCATCGTGTATCGCTCGACCAATTGCAGCGCGTCGCTGTGAAAGTTGCCTGCCATGTCGAACCACGTGCGGTCGTTGTGGTTCTTGACATCGACGACAAGTGTGTCTCCCTCCCAACGTCCGCGCGCGTCTCCCATCCAGAAGTCGATGCCCTCGGGCGCCGGCGCGCCGTTCGTATAGATGGTGCGGTGCACCTGCGACCACTCGAAGGTCATCGCGATGTGATCGGGCGTCTGAAAGACTTGGAATGGAAAATCCATGTACATGATGCGCGGCACGCCAGGCAGATAGCAGTTGGAAAGGGGGTCGGCCTTCTGCCGATCGGCCGCGTTCTCGACCTTCCTGGCGGCGGCCCATGGCTGGTACGGAATCGGCCCGTCTTGAACGACGCCTTTTCCTGCAGGCATCCCAAGCCGCGCCACATGGTCCTCCAGGTCGACCGCGGCTCGATTGCGGACCTGCCAGATGCCCTGAAGGTCGGGTTTCCCATCGGATGTTCTGGGAATGGCCGCGGAGGAACGCGCCGGCGAGCGCGAGCACGAGAGGACGAAGCTGGAGAGAACGAGTGAGCAAACAAGAGCGGCCTGCTGCGAACGTGAACGCATGCCGCATTGTAATGCGCGGGCCGGCGCCGGCGATTTTCGTCGCGGCAAAACGCATCTGTGAGCGGGTAATCAGCGGCGACTCCGCGCCGGGCGCATGAGTTGAGTACAATGCGCGCAGATGGATATCAGGCGATCGTTTTCTTGTTCGCTGGCGCCGCTCGCTGCGATCGTGTTCTTCACGTCAGCAGGAAACATGCTCACGAGTGCCCAGAGCGCGAGAGCACGGACGGTCTGGGACGGCGTCTATACCGACGCTCAGGCGACACGCGCCACGTCGATGTTCGACCAAAGCTGTGCCAATTGCCACACACTGGGGTCTCGAGGCGAAGGTCCCTTGAGCGGAGACCCGTTTTGGGAGGGCTACTCGCAGAAGACCGTCGGCGATCTGCTGACCTTTGTGAAGACGAATATGCCGGACGGCAACGTCGGCTCGTTGTCGGCCTCGAGCTACAACGACCTCGTCGCGCTCATCCTGAAATCGAATGGTTTCCCGGCTGGGTCGGCGGAGCTCACTCCCGAGAACGTCGCCAACGTGCAGATTATTCCGAAGGACGGCCCCGGCGAGCTGCCCGCCAACACGCTCGCACGGGTGGTCGGCTGCCTGGCCAAGAACGGTAGCGACTGGGTGCTGACGAAGGCCACGGCCCCTCGCCGGACTGAGAGCACCAATGCGAATCCCGAAGACGCCACCCGGCCGCTGGGCGACCGAACGACGACCCTCAAGTTCGTCCTTACGCGGCTCGATTCGTTCATGGGGCAGCGCATGGCGGTCAGCGGCCTCCTGCTTGGCGAAGGGGGCGTGGATGGCATTAATGTAACTACGGTGAACCGGGTGGCCGAAACCTGCCAATAGGCCACCTAGACGGTTGTATCCCCCCATTTTTGGTAGGGTCCTCCCATAAAACTGGTATTACCGGGACGGTGCGCAAGGGTGTAACATCACCGGGGTGCGACTCTCTGTCGCGAGCCGGGTAGCGTCTGTCCGGTAAGTTCTTTTCACACTAGGGTTCGCGTCGCTTTCCTGTTCTTCGTCTCGATGCATATTTGAAGAGGTAGGGCCAAAGATGCGCACGCAACGAACTGTCAGATGGCTCCTGATCTCGCTGCTGTCGCTCGTCGTCTTGTTTCCGGCGATTCGCGGACAAGCCGCCGCCGACAACCCGCTGGTCACCGCGGCGAAGAACGGTGACCTCCCAGCCGTTCGAGCTCTGATTACCAAGCGCGCCGACGTCAACGTACCCGGAAACGATGGGTCGTCGGCTCTTCTCTGGGCTGCTTACAACGGCGAGGTCGAGATGACTCGCGCCCTGCTCGCGGCAGGGGCTGTGGTTGATTTGGCGAACGCCTACGGCGTGACGCCGCTCCTACAGGCGAGTCGAACCGGCGATGCCGCGATCATGCAGTTGTTGCTCGAGGCGGGAGCGAAGCCGACGCGCTGGAACCCCGAAAGAGAAACACCGCTGATGGCCGCTTCGCGCTCTGGCCGCGTGGACGCGGTGCGCTTGCTGCTGACTCGTGGCGCTCTCGTCAACGCGGCGGATCCGGTTCAAGAGCAAACGGCGTTGATGTGGGGAGCCGCAGAAGGCCACCTCGAGGTCGTGAGCGCACTGCTCGCCGCTGGGGCCGACCCGAATGCCAAGGCGCGGTTGAGCACCTTGGAAGAACGGAAGCACGCAGATCACCCCACTGGCGGCTTTACCGCTCTCATGTTTGCGGTGCGTAACGGACACGAAGCCGTCTCCCGAGCGCTGGTCAAGGGCGGTGCAAATCTCAAGCAGACCAACGGCGATTCCGTCACGGCCATGATTGTCGCCATCGTCAACGATCGATTCGATCTGGCCGCCACGTTGCTCGAGCTCGGTGCGGATCCCAACGACGGGTCGCTGTACTTCGCCGTCGACATGCACGATGCCACGACCGACATGCGCGCGCACGATGGGTCGCGCCTCCGCGTCGATCATCCCAACAAGCTGACGGCATTGGATCTCGTCAAGCTCTATTTGGACCGTGGCGCCGATCCGAACAAGCCATTTGTCGGCCAGCTGCACTCCACGACGCTGTGCTGCGGCGCCGAGATCAACAGCTCGCCGTTCTATCGTGCGGCGGTTGCGGCCGACGTCGAGGTGCTGAAGCTGCTGATCGCGAAGGGCGCGAAGGTCGAATGGAGCCCGAGCGAGGTCAAGAAGGAGGCGAAGGTCGGAGCCCCCGCACCGCCCGCAGGCCGCGGCATGAATGGAAACGTTGGAAAGACCCCGGTCATGATGACGCTGACGGGCGGGCGTGGCGCGCCGTTCGCCGCGGGTCCCGGCTTCGGGCGACTCGGCCCTCCGCCGTATCGCGAAGCATCGAATCGTGACCCACTCGAGGCCCTCCAGGTTCTTCTGGCAGCCGGCGCGAACCCGAACGTGAAAGCGCCCGATGGCTCGACGCCGCTGCATCAAGCCGTGCAAGCGCGTCAGGTGGGAATGATCCGAGCGCTTGCCGCGTCGGGTGGCAAATTGGACGCGGTTAACAAGGACAACCTGACGCCACTGCTGCTGGCCGAAAACCCACCGGTCGTCGCCCCGGGTCCTAATATGGCGGATCCTGACGCGTACCAGCCCAAGCGCGATACGAAAGAGGAAGTGATCGCTGCGCTTCGCGAGCTGATGGGCCTGGGTCCCAACGATCCCGCGCCTGTGCCTCCGCCCCCGGCTGACGAGCCAGGCAAGAAGGCTGACGAGAAGAAGATCGAAGTGTCGGAAATCAAGAAGGACGATGCGAAGACGGACGGCAAGAAGGCTGTCGAGGTGGCGCAGGGCAGCGTGAGCCGGCAGGTGTCGCAATGAACAAACGGGTGTTGACTGCCGCGGTCGTCTGGGTTGGCGCTGTGGTGCTGTTGACCCAGGCGGGAAGCATTACTCGCGCGCAGTCCGCCACGCCGTCGCGCGCCTCATCCCAGACAGCGCCCGCAGCGCCAAAGGCTGCGCCTGCGCAGTCTGCCACGGCGGCGCGCGCGCAGTCGGCGACGCCCGCGGCGGCTCTGCAATCGCCGGTCGCGGCGGAAGCCGCCAAGCAACGAGCCTGGCTGAATCAGGTACCTGTGTCAGCTGTCACAACAATCGCTCGGCAGCCCCAGCCAACGAGCCGGTGAACCTCGAGGCCGCGAGTGTCGACGATGTGCTGAAGAGCGCCGCGACTTGGGAGCGCGTGCTCCGCAAGCTGAGTGTGCGCGCGATGCCGCCCCAGGGCTCGAAACACCCCGACGAACCCGGGTACGTGGCCTTCACGACCTGGCTGGCCGGGTCGCTGGATCGCGCGTGGGAACCCCGGAGCAATCCCGGCCGCTACGTCGTGCATCGCTTGAATCGTACCGAGTATGGCAACGCGATTCGGGACCTGCTCGCGGTCGATGTGGACGTCACTGAGTGGCTGCCGAGTGACGGCGGGAACTTCGGATTCGACAACATTGCAGCCTCGCTGAAGACCTCACCGCTGTTGCTCGAGCGCTATGTCACGGCGGCGCAGCGAGTCGCCGCGATGGCGGTGGGCGATCCGGATGTGCGGCCCGGAAATACTGAGTATTCCATCAGCCGGGAATTCAGCCAGAGCGGGCACGTTGACGGCCTGCCTCTAGGGACCCGTGGCGGCACGATGGTGCGGCATGTGTTTCCGGCGGACGGCGAGTACAAGCTCTCCGGACGGTTGGTACGCGGGGTCGAGGAAGGTTATGCCGGAGTCGAAGGGAACGACTCGCCGCACACCTTTGTGATCACCGTTGACGGCGCGGAGGTGTATTCCGCACCAATCGGCGGCCACAAGGATCACGAAGTGCAGTCAAGGGACATGAATGAGGCGAAGGCGTTGGTCGACGCGCGCATGACCGGGCGTGTCGTCGTCACCGCGGGTCCGCACGAGGTGGGCTTCACGTGGAAAGAGAAGCCGAACCAGTTGCAGGACGTCTGGCAGCCTTCCCTGCGCGACAGCCAGGAAATTCACATGATCGGCGGTCTGCCCAAGCTGAGGACCGTGGGCGTCGAGGGACCGTACAACGTCACCGGTGTCAGCGCGACTGCGAGCCGCGAACGGATCTTCGTGTGTCGACCTGCATCGGTGGCCGACGAACCCGCCTGTGCCAACAAGATCCTCGTGAACCTCGCACGGCGCGCCTACCGGCGGCCGGTCACGGCAGTGGATGTCGAGGCGCCACTCGCGTTTTACAAGCAGGCGCGTGAGGATGGCGGCAACTTCGACGCGGGCATCCGCGCCGGAATCGCGCGAATCCTGGCGAGCCCGTCGTTCCTTTACAGAATGGAGCGTGATCCTGCCGGCGCCCAAGTCGGGGCTGCGCACGCCATCAGTGACGTCGAGCTCGCCTCGCGCTTGTCGTTCTTTCTCTGGAGCAGCATTCCCGACGAGACGCTGCTGAATCTCGCGGCGGCCGGCCGGCTGCGCGAGCCAGGCGTGCTATCCGCGCAGGTGCGTCGCATGATCGCGGACGATCGCGCCGATGCCTTGATCAACAATTTCGCCGGCCAGTGGCTGCAGCTGCGCAACCTGGAGGCCAAGGTCGCTCCAGACCTGCTGATGTTCCCGGATTTCGACGACAACATCCGCAAGGCGTTCCGGCGCGAGACGGAGCTCTTTTTCGGTTACATCGTGCGTGAAAACCGCAGCGCTCTAGAGCTGGTCAGCGCCGACTACACGTTCCTCAACGAGCGACTGGCCAAGCACTACGGCATTCCGGGAGTGTACGGCTCGCGGTTCCGTCAGGTGAAGTTGACCGATCCCAACCGCATGGGCCTGCTGGGACAGGGAAGCATTTTGTCGCTGACCTCGGTGGCCACCCGAACGTCTCCCGTGCAGCGTGGCAAGTACGTGCTGACCACGTTCCTGAACACGCCGCCGCCGCCGCCGCTGCCGAATGTCCCGACGCTCGAGGAAAGCACCAAGGGCGCGGCGACGGCGCCGAAGACCGTGCGGGAGCAGCTCGAGCTTCACCGGAAGAATCCGACCTGCGCGTCGTGCCACCGTGTCATCGATCCGGTGGGCTTTGCGCTCGAGAACTTCAACTCGGTGGGGCAGTGGCGCGACTCAGGGCTTGACGGCGCACCGCTCGACACGACCGGCGTGCTGGCGGACGGCGCTACCGTGGATGGGCCCACCTCGCTGCGAAACGCCATCCTGAGCCGTCCCGACGCCTTCGTCACGGCGCTCACCGAGCGGATGTTGATCTATGCCCTGGGTCGTGGGATCGAACCCCCTGACATGCCCGTCGTTCGGCGCGTCGTGAGAAAGGCGGCGCAGAACGAATACCGCTTCTCATCGGTTATCATGGGCATTGTCGAAAGCGCGCCATTTCAGATGCGGACCAAATTGGAGCCTGCCGAGACCGTCAACAAAGTCGCACAAGCGAGAGTGGAGTAGCCATGATCATCACGAAGAAGCATCTGTCTCGCCGCACGTTCATGCGCGGTACCTTCGGCGCCGCGGTTGCTCTGCCCTTCCTCGACGCGATGGTCCCGGCGCTCAAAGCGCTCACCAACACCTCTGGCAAGGCGCCGTTCCGCTTCGGCGCGATCTACATGCCGAACGGCGTGTTCCCCGACACCTGGCATCCGGAGGAAGCGGGAAGCGGCTTCCAGTTCAAGCCGGTCATGCAGCCGCTCGAAGGGTTCCGCGACCAGCTCGTCACCGTCAGCAAGATGAAGGCGCCGTGGGGAGCATCGGTCCACGTCGGCGCGAGCTCGGCGTTCCTCAATGGCGTCGGGCCCGTGGCAGCCAGAGGGGCGACCGGCGACACCTTTGGGATCATCCAATCGAAGAAGACGGTCGACCAGCACATCGCGGACCAGGTCGCGGAGGATACGCCGCTGCGATCAATTGAGGTCGGAACCGAGGACATGGGCACGGCGGTGGGCGCCTGCGACGGCTTCCCCTGCACCTTCTTCAACACGCTGTCGTGGCGAGACGACTCGAGCCCGTTGCCGGTGGGCATCAACCCGCGCGTCACCTTCGAGCGGATGTTCGGCGAGACCGACTCGGCCGAGCGACGTGCCGCCCGCCTCAAGGAGAAGCAGAGCCTGCTGGACTCGGTGACGCAAGAGACGGCGAAGCTGCGTCGTACGCTGGGGGCGCCCGACCGCGCCATTCTCGACGAATACCTCAGCAATATCCGTGAAGTGGAACAGCAGCTGGACCGGATGGAAAATCGACTCGGAACGCTCACAGACAACCCGGAGGCTCCAATCGGGCTGCCGGAAGCGTTCGACGACCATATGACCGTGACCTACAACCTGATGCACCTCGCGTTTCAAGGCGACATCAGCCGGGTCTTCACCTTCATGGTCGGCCACGAGGCGAGCGACCGAGGCTACGCGCACATCGGCATTCCTGAAACGCACCACAGCATTTCGCACCATGGCAACGACGCCGAGAAGCTGGCGAAATACGCCAAGATCGGCACGTATCAGATCGTGAAGTTGGCCGAGTTCCTCGAGAAGCTGAAGTCAACCAAGGATGGCGACGGCACCTTGCTCGACCATTCGCTCCTGTACTGGGGCAGCGGCATGAGCAATGGCAATGCGCACGATCGGAACAACCCTCCGGCGGTTCTGGTCGGCAGTGCGTGCAATCAACTGAAGGGAAACCGCCACATCGTCGCGAAGCAGGACGAACCGACCGCGAACCTGCTGCTCGCGATGGCTCATCTCGCCGGGTCGCAAATCGAGAGCCTCGGACCGAGCACGGGCCGGCTCGACCTGTAAGCTCCTGACTACCGGCGGCGCGGGGCATACTCGGATGCCCCGCGCGGCTGGCCTGGTTTCCTCCTTCACTTCGTTGTCGTCCCCGTACGGCTCCGCCACAGCCGTCCCACATCGACGGCGAACGACCAGATCAGGGATGCAAGCGCCATCGCTGCTACCGTCGTGCTGAGAGGAACGCTGACCACTGGCACAAGGGCAAAGCTCAGAGCCACCATCTGAATCACGGCGACTATTCTTGCTCGCAACGTGGGCTGGAGCGGCCCCGCCATCCACGGTAAGAGCCGCCCCGCCGCCACGAAGGCATACCGGATCAGTCCACCCAGCACCACCCAGCTGCCGGCTTTCCCATGCTGCCAAGCGAGCACGGAGAGCGCGAGGATTAGCGCGGAATCGGTTTCCACGTCGAATCGCGCGCCAAATGCGCTGGTCATCCCGCTACGCCGCGCGAGCCAACCGTCGACGCCGTCGAGGGTGGCAATCACCAGGGATACCGCTGCGGCCAATGCGGCCACGGTCGGAAGCGTCGCTTCACCAATCAGGCCCGCGACGAGCGCCACCAGCATGCTGCGGATCAAGGTCACGTAATTGCCCGGGCCGTACCGCGGGAAGGGGTGATAGCGGCCTAGGAACCTCACGCACAGGACGGTACCGATGGCGAACAGCGTGACGGCTTTCGACGGATACCACTCTCCGAGGCCGAGCACCGCGCGCGCGGTCGCCGCAAGCCCCCACAGCGAGATCGCGCACAGGCAATGCGCGGCGATCACCCGCGCTTGAAGAGGCGCATCGGAATTTCGCCGAAGTGCGATCATAGGATTGTGGAGCCTGCATTGTATGCGGCACTCCGACCAGGGCTCGAGGTCTGACAGTCGCCTGGGTATCATTCGAGGATCCAGCAGCGTGGGGCGGTAGCCGTTGCGCTCGATCGCCTTTCTCGCGCCGGGCCGTCTCGATATCCGTACGGGCGGCTATCTGTACGACCGCCGCGTGATCGATGGCCTGCTCCGTCGTGGATGGCAGGTGGACGTCCGCGAGCTCGATGAAAGATTTCCGCATCCTTCGTCTGAGGCGCTGGATCATGCGCGACACATTCTCGCGTCGTTCGCGGACGGCACCGTGGTGGTCATTGACGGTCTGGCGCTCGGGGGGATGCCAGACGTGGTCGAAGGGGAGACAGGGCGCCTTCGCTTCGTCGGCCTCGTGCATTTGCCTCTTGCTGCCGACGTCGGTCTCGATGCGGCCACAGCGGCGCGATTTGCGATCGACGAGCGCCGCGCACTCGCAGCCGCGGCACTGGTCGTGGTCACCGGCGCCGCCACGGTGGCGCTCCTGGAGAATTACGGTGTCCCCCGAACCAAGATCGCGATAGTCGAACCGGGCACCGATCATGCGCCTCTGGCGCGCGGTTCGAAGGATTCGGTGCTGCAACTGTTGTCAGTGGCGACGCTGAATCCCGGCAAGGGTCACGAAATTCTTTTCCGCGCCCTGGCCGCGGTACGGGCACATCAGTGGCGTCTGACCTGCGTCGGGAGCATGATCCGTCATCCTCCCACGGTTGTTCGGCTGAGGGAGACGCTGCATCGTCTCGAGCTCGAGGAACGGGTGGACCTGGTGGGCGAGCTGGATGCGGAGGCGGTGGCAAGCTGGTACGACCGCGCCGACCTGTTCGTACTGGCCACACTGCGCGAAACCTATGGAATGGCGGTAGCCGAGGCACTGGCGCGAGGCCTTCCGGTCGTGAGCACGCGGACCGGCGCAATCGCCGACCTCGTGGGAGAAGAAGCGGGGCTACTCGTTTCTCCTGGCGATGTAGACGCGTTGTCCGAGGCGCTGTCTCGTGTCCTCGAGGACGCCTCACTGCGCGCGGGTCTCGCTGCCGGCGCTCGGCGCGTTCGCGATCGACTGCCGACATGGGAGCAGGCGGTCGATAGAATGGTGGCGGCACTGGCCCAAGTCACGGATGAGTGATCCCCTTTCACGCTGGCTCGCGCTCCGCGAGCCTGCCGACGCCGTCGCACGGTCGGCATCATTGGCCCGGACTGTTGCCGATCTGATCGCATCGAACGATCCGGTGCACGTGCTCGATCTTGCGACCGGTACCGGCTCCAACCTTCGGTATCTCGCCGAGCGTCTGCCCTGGTGCCAGCGCTGGCTCGTCACCGACCTGGATGCAGGCTTGCTTTCGCACCTGCGCGGACGAACTTCGATATGGGGTGCAGCGCGTGGCTACGACGTGGAAACCGTTGCCGACGGGCTGACGCTTCGCGGCGATCCACTGGACTGTCACGTCGCGGTGCGACGTCTGGATCTGAACACACTCGAAACTCCCGAGATCTTCTCCGGCCGGCAGCTAGTCACTGCCTCCGCGCTGCTAGACTTGGTGTCCGAGCAGTGGCTCCGTGCGCTCGCCGATCGTTGTCATGCTGCGGGGGCAGAGGTCTTGTTTGCGCTCAGCTATGACGGCCGGTCCTCCTGTTCACCCGCGGAACCAGAGGATGACATGATTCGTGACCAGATGAACCGCCACCAGCACAGGGACAAGGGGCTCGGGGGTCCTGCAGCGGGACCCGATGGCGAACGCATCGCCGCTCAAGTGTTCGAGGAGAAGGGATACCGAGTGTGCCGCGAGCAGACCGATTGGGTACTAGGCAGCGCGGATGGTGAGCTTCAGCGGCACCTGATCGACGGGTGGGCAGAAGCTGCAACAGAAGTGGCGCCCGACCTGTCGGCCGTCATCGCCTCATGGCGGACTCGGCGCCTCGCGCATGTGGATGCCGGACGATCCCGCGTCATCGTCGGGCACTATGACATGGCGGCCTGGCTGCCTCGGAGGTAGTGGTTATCCGCATGCTGTGCAGCGAGCGCGCCACGCCTCGTCGCGTAGTATGAGCCGCCGAGACCGTCTCGTTGGACTCCTGCGCTCGCTCGCCATCTACCACGCGATTCCGCTGCGCCAGCGGCGCCTGCGCCGCTTGTACGGAGAGTTCGTATCCCCGGGCAACCTGGTCTTCGACCTTGGCGCGCACGCGGGAAATCGAACGCGGGCGTTCGCGTCGCTCGGCTGCCGGGTGGTGGCCCTGGAGCCCCAGCCTGATTTCGCGCAGCTTCTTCGCGTGCTGTTCGCCAGGTCGTCTCGGGTCAAAGTGATCGAGGCGGCGGTCAGCGAAATGGACGGACGTCTTACCCTCGCCGTGAGCGAGCGAACGCCGACCGTGACTACTCTCGAAGCGTCGTGGCGAGAGGTTCGCAAACGCGAGATCGGTTTCGCAGGGGTCCAGTGGAATCGTCGCATTGAGATCGAGACGACGACGGTCGACACCCTGATTGACCGGTTCGGAGTCCCTGCCTTTATCAAGATGGACGTCGAAGGTGCCGAGCCGCGCGTGCTCGCCGGGCTCAGCCGACCTGTGGCGGCCCTTTCGTTCGAGTATCTTCCCACGGCGCTGCGGGAAGCGCACGAGTGCGTCGCTCGCCTGAACATGCTCGGCGCGTATCTCTACAATTTGTCGGTTGGCGAGTCGTACCGGCTCACGTCTGATCGGTGGCTGACGGCTGCGGAAGTGATCGCGGCGCTTGAAATGCCGAACGCGCAGCGGCGGGCTGGCGACATATATGCTCGTTTGGATCCTTCGAAAACGTAGGTGATGTCTCGATTCAGTCTGGCCGAAGTCGCGCGCTACTACGATCGTCATACGGCAGCGTTCGTCGCGTTCGGACAAGGTGGACACGCCGGTGCCATCCACCGCGCTGTGTGGGCTCCAGGAGTTCGCGATCGTCCCCATGCCTTTCACTATGTAGACGACCAGATTGCCGAGCTCATACGAGGTCTTCCTCCCACGATCGATACGCCACACGTGGTCGATCTTGGTTGTGGCGTTGGTGCGAGTCTGTGCTATCTCGCCGAGCGACTTTCCGTACGCGGGACGGGAATCACATTGAGTCCAGTCCAGGCGGAACTGGCAGCGCGGCGAGTGCGCGAGTCGGGATTGTCGGATCGAATCGCTTGTATCCAGGGCGATTACTGCGATCCTCTCCACATCGCCCCGGCTGATCTCGCAATGGCCATTGAGTCGTTCGTGCATGCGACGGAGCCTGCTCGCTTCTTTGTCCGGTGTCGCGATCTCATTCGACCGGGAGGCGTGCTCGTCATCTGTGACGACTTCAGGCGGCCCACGAGTGACCCGGGCGCTACGCCTGTCCTCGAGCGCTTCTATCGCGGCTGGCACATCAATGCCTTGCTCGACATCGGCGAGCTGCAATCACTCGCGCGTGCGTCTGGCTTCGTACACCAATCCACCGTCGACCTCTCACCGTATCTGGAGATTCACCGACCGCGCGATCGCGCCGTGAGTGCGTTACTCGCTCTGCTGGGTTGGCTGCCCGTGGACCGGACGCCGCTCGGGCCGCTGCTCGGTGGGAGTGCTTTGCAGATGTGCCTCGACCGAGGTTGGATCCGTTACAACTTGGTCGTGTTCCGGCGCGTTGACGATGATGGTCACACGTCGTCGCCTGGGAAGTGTTGACGCCGACTTATGAGAAAATAAGATGATCTGAGGCGACGACCATGAGGTTTTGCGAACATTGCATCGGGCAGCGGTTCGACAGGGCGCAGGTCCTGCGAACGCTGAGGGCCACGAGAAAAGACCTGCGGCGCCGCGGCGTCCGCGCGACTTCGGCGGATGCCGCACTCGCGGCCGCCATCGCAGCCGTGAGGTCCCTGGAGATTCCTCACCTCGAGTTCCTCGACGAAGTGGACGCCGACGAAGTCCTTCACTGATCCCGCGCGGGTCGACTCAAGCGAAGCGAAGTATCGACTAAGTCTCCTCCGACCTCTGGGCGCGGCTCTGGCGAAGGTAGTGGGGACTGTAGGTGAGGCCGTACGACGTTTTCTGACTGGCGGCGGCCTTCTGGCGGCTGAACTCCTGCCGTGATGCTTCGATGGCTTTCAATTCCTCGCTCGTGCAGGCGCGCATCGTGATCTGTTCGCGTGGAACGAAAAAGACCTGCCCGATTGGAATACTGTGCTCGACGGTGATTCCCTCGCCAGCCTGTAGCACGTAGCGGAACTCGGTCTCGTGCGTGTACCAATCGGTTTCGACTCGAACGACGAGCATCGGCGCCACCGGCCGCTCGATCATGTTGAAGATCGGCGCGTAGACGGTGTCCCAGCCCGATGGCGTCTGGAAGTTGGTGGCGCCGCGGAGGGCGATGGCCCCAGGCGGCGTGCCCATATCTTCCGGGACGAGAAAGACCCGCCCTACCGCGAGCGCGGCCTCGCGAGACAGCACCGGCGCGCCAACGAACGTCACATCCTCCTTCACCATGCCGACGCCGCCCACCGGCAGGCTCATCGTGATCTGGAAAATCGGAGTCGGTTTCCCGTCTTGAGTTTGGAGGTAGTAGACGAACTTGTATCGCCCGTCTCCCTCGTACTCGAGGTACAGCGATTCCTTCGGCTCGAGCGGCGCATAGACCATGAAACCAAGTCCACTCCCGGCTTCGAGAACCGGACAGTGACGGGCATGCTGGGGCAGCATGGGGCGCGACGCCTCGCGTCGGGGCGTAAGACCAACCCCCGGTCGCCTTGAGTTCGGGAATAGGCGGACTTCCATGCCCATATGGTATGCGGTCGGCCGTTCAGGCAGGAGGGCGATGAACGACGGGCGGAGGGGGATGTGGCCGAGGTGATCCCTATTCCCAGCCGGTCTTCGACTTGTAGGGCGCCGTGAACCCCATCGCCTCGATCTCGTGGATCCTTCCTCCGACCACTTTATAGATATGCGCGGCAGGGAAGTCGAATGCATTGATGTTCAAATCGACTTTCTCGACGCCCTGAACGCCTTTGATCGTGACGAACTTCTGCGTCATCGAGTGATGGAAGTGCGAGAGGCCAAAGACCAGACCGGTTTCGACGTCGGCGATCTCCACACGCCGGTTGTCGATCGTGTCGATGTAGGCAAACGTGCCGGTGTCGATCTGCGCTGCACAGCCAAGCACGCTCAGCGCGGCCATGCCGCCCGCCGACGCAGCCGGCTGCCGATTCGTTGACGTCTGCATCCCGTTCTCGTGTCGAACGCAGTCGTCGGCGAACGGCGCGGCTTTACCGTTGTTATCGTCGAGGGCGTCATAGTACGAAGTGCCAACCTTGAGCAATTGCTCGCGCGAGCTGCGCTGCGCTTGTGGAATCGTCGTCAGGAGGCCGGGCCGCGGGGTTGCGAGGTTTCCCAAGTTCCGCTCGGCAAGATTGCGCGCGAGCAGGTGCTCGATCTCCGTGATTTGTCCTCCCTGCACCTTCAGACGCAGTGCGATCTCGATGGGCTTGCCGTCTTCCTGCATGACGCCCATGAACCCGACCTGTCCTGAGACCGGGTCGGGAACGTAGATCTTGAACGTGGCGGGACCCGCCGACGCCGTCTGCCAGAGACCCTCGCCTGGCTTTCTTGCGGTGAGGTTTTCCACGAACTTCGCGCCCGGTGCAATCGACGCCCGACTCGGATCGTGAGCTACGACAGCCGCCAGATAGGAATCCACCACTGCGCTGAGACATGCGCGATCGCAACGAGCCGTAACGGCCTGCTGCGCTCCGACAATCCCAGTCGCCAACACCATCAGGGTCACGAATGCTGCGGCTCTTACCTGCTTCGTCATCGCGCGCTCTCCATCAAGCTCGAAAATCAAGTCGACCGAAAACCGAGGCTACCGATCCCAAAGCGTGCCGCATCCGAATGATTCACGCCGCCTGCGCGGGACTGTAACAGCCGGCGGCACGGCTGTGCAACTCGACTTGATGAACGTCAGGTTCTCGACCCGAGCGCCCGATGCGTTAGCCGTCGCGCTCCGATGTGCTTTCGCCTCCTCGGCTTCGGACTCTTGGGCAAGACGCCGAAGCGCGGGTCATTGCGTGCGACATGCTTCGCCACGGCTTCCATGGTGGATTCGAAATCGTCGTGGGTCGAATCGATGAAGAGCCACTTTCGAAGAACAGCATGCGGCCTCAACGCCGGGAACTCGGCTTGAATGGACGCGTGATGTTCGTAGTCCGTACAGACCAAAACCCCGTGCCAGTTCCAGCGACCGGATTTCGTTGGCTCCACGAGCAACAGCATCTGACGCTCGAAGAGGTACGCGGCAAGCCCACCGAACATGCTCTTGGTGAAGAAGGTCCGGTGCTCGACAAACGCCTCGAGGATCCACTCGTGTTCGAACGTCTTCATGATGATCGTCGCACTGGAGCGCCGAGTGATCCACAGAATGCCACGCCGGCCCCGAACGATCAACGCGATGCGCGCGGTGATCGAGGGGCCGGCCCTCGATAGCCGGCCCTGCGGGGGCACGGTGACTTCGACCACATAGAAGGCAACGACCTCAGCGGAGCGGCAACCAGATCTCGGTTCTGAGTTCCGCTGGCGGGACGCTGCGTGCGTCGTTCAAATACTCCTCCACGCACGGCGCGTCGGCCGCCTCCTCCCCGCTCTGCGCGAGCCACGTGCCGTACAGCCACGTGTATGCGCGACCGAGTTCCGCGTACGGACCGACGTGCAACGCCACCGCATAGCGGCCTCCCCGAATCTCACTTCGTTGTAGGTCGCCGCTCGGCGCCCAGTCGTCGGGGACGGTGATACAGGCCTCGGACCGCAGCGCCCCGACCGGTGTTGCCGACGGGTCGTCGTAGTAGATCCCGAAGGATCGCGTTCCTGGACCGAGCACGCCAAGTGCTCCTGCCATCGCCGCGAGCCGTACGAACGTGCTGGGGATGGTCTGATAGTCCCCTCGGTGCGCGAGTGCCGCCACCGTGATTCTTGGTAGCTCTCGCGTCGTCGCCTGATAGCTGATCTCACGGTCCACAGTCTCCATCGCGTCCTCCGTTCTGCGGGTGGTCGGCATGGGAACGAACGCGGCCCGGTAGCGCGCCGGCGGAACGCCATAGGCCGCCTTGAACGTTCGGGTGAACGCCTCTTGGCTTCCGTACCCGGCCCGACGCGCGATGCGCGACACGGGCAGCTCACCGGTAATCAGCTCCACCGCAGCCCGGTGCAGGCGCAGCCGTCGTACAGTCTCGGCGGCGGTCTCCCCCTGCATCGCGTGGTAGATCCGGTGAAAGTGATACGGTGACATGCAGGCGACGTCGGCCAGACGGCGCAAGTCGAGCGTATCGTCCAGATGATCGACCAACCACCTGAACACCCGTTCGAGGCGGATCGCATAGTCGCTGCGAGTGGTGCGTTCGTTCATTCCACAATCGTAGACGGGCCGATTTGATTTGGGTTGCGGTTCTTCTCGTGCTGGACAACCCGGACCCTTCTTAGCTGGCGCGCTCGTCCTCAGCTCCCCTTGACGTTCGAAAGGAACAACTGCTAGCCTCCTTTCGTCTATCGAAGGGAGCGGCGTGACGAAGGAAAAAGGCGACGTACTGCAGGGGACGCTCGATATGGTCGTCCTCAAGGCGCTGCAACTCGAACCGATGCACGGCTGGGGCATCACCGAGCGCATCGAGCAATGGTCGGAGCACGTGCTGCAACTCGGCCAGGGAACGCTCTATCCGGCGCTGTATCGCCTGGAGCGGCAGGACTTCATCCGCTCCGAGTGGCGCATCACCGACAACAACCGGCGCGCGCGCTACTACTCATTGACCGCACGCGGGCGGCGCTACCTGAACGAATCGCTGGCGCAGTGGCGACGCATGTCGCGCGCGATCAACCTCGTTCTAGACGTGACGACCGTGAACTGAGAGGGGCTGATGGGTGCGATTGCTGAACTGTGGCGTCGGGTCCGTTCGATCGCTCGCCGGCGCGAGCTCGAGGACGGACTCGAGGACGAGATCCGCTTCCATGTCGAGCAGCAGACCGAGAAGAACCGGCGCGCTGGCATGACATCGGACGAAGCGCGGCGGCAGGCGATGATCCGATTCGGCGGCGTGGAACCGGTGCGAGAGCGGACGCGGGACGAGTTCCGTGCCGCCCCCATCGAGAATCTCGCGCGCGACGTCCGCTACGGCCTCCGCTCGTTGCGCCGCCATCCGGGCTTCTCTGCGATGGCCGTGCTGTCACTGGCCATCGGCATCGGCGCAAACGCGACGATCTTCGGCGTGGCTCACGCGGTGCTCTTCCGCGAGTCCCCACTCGATGACCCCGAGACGCTCGTCAACATCTACGAGACCGAACGCGGGCGCGGGTTCAATCCGATGTCCCACCCGAACATCGAGGACTTGCGCAAGGGCACGACCGAGGTATTCCGCGGGATCGCCGCGTCCACGTTCGCCATCGCGCAAATCGATCGCGGGGGCACGATGGCCACCGTGATGGGCGAGGCCGTGACCGGAGGCGCGTTCGCGCTCCTGGGCATCGAGCCTCAGCTCGGCAGGGCCATTCAGCCCGAGGACGACGTCGCGCGCGGCGGCCATCCAGTGGTGATGCTCAGCCACGGCTACTGGCAACGCGCCTTCGGCGGGGACCCGCAGGTGGTCGGACGCACGCTGCAGATGGGACGCCGCAGCTACACGATCGTCGGCGTCGCCCCGGCCGACTATCGCGGCGGACTACCGGCAATCACGCCCGCCTTCTACGTCCCGATGGCCATGCAGGAGGAGGTGACGGGCATCGAGATGCTCGACCAGCGCAGCTGGCACAGCTTCTCGGCGAAGGCACGGCTCGCGCCGGGTGTGACGCGCGCGCAGGCCGAGCACGCAGCGTCCCTCGTCGCGGCGTCTCTCACCGCCGCACGGCCACAAGGGTGGGTTCCCGGCCAGCAGTTTGCGCTGCTGCCGACCTCCGACGTGCAGGTCCACCCCGGAGTGGATCCGCTCCTGCGCGCGGCAGCCTGGCTGCTGATCGCGGTCGTGGGGCTGGTGCTGCTGCTGGCGTGCACGAACCTCGCGAGCTTTCTGGTGGCGCGCGCCCTCGATCGGGGGCAGGAGGTCGCGGTGCGGCGCGCCCTCGGCGCCACCCGAGGCGACCTCGCGCGCCAAGTGCTGGTCGAGAGCACGCTGCTCGGGCTCGGCGGCGCGGTGGCCGGCCTCGTCCTGGCGCTCGTGCTCCTCGACGTGCTGCTGTCGGTCGACTTGCCGTTGCCCTATGGCATCCGACTCGACCTTCACCTCGGCCTCGACTGGAGGGTGCTGTTCGACTGGAGAGTGCTGGCGCTCACGGCTGGCGCCGGCGTGTTGGCAGGGGGCCTTCTCGGACTCGTCCCGGCCGTTCAGGGTACGCGTGCCGATCTCGGCTCGACGCTCAAGACGGGCAGCAGAGGAAGCGACGCGCCCGGAACCCTCAGGTGGCGCAACGTGATGGTCGTCGCGCAGATTGCCATATCGCTCGTGCTGCTCGTGGGGGCCGGGCTGTTCCTGAGGAGCTGGCAGCAGACGCTGGCCGTGGACCCGGGGTTCGGCCAAGCTCCCACGTCGATACTGTCGGTCATCATGCCGGCCACGCGGTCAACCCCTGACGACGGCGTGCAGCGCATGCGGCGTCTGCTCGAACGCTTTCAGACGCTGCCCGGCGTCGAAGCCGTTGGCCTCGTCTGGCCGCTGCCGCTCGAGCTCTCGTCCAGCTTCACTGACTTCACGATCGACGGTCGCGTTCCGCCCCCTGGCCGCGACACCTTTCGCGCCGACAGGGCGTACGCGGACGGCGGGTTCTTCGACGCCGCCGGCATGGCAATCGTGGCGGGCCGCACTTTCAACGACGGCGACCGGCGCGACAGTCAGCCCGTGACCATCATCAGCCAGGCGATGGCCCGCCGCTACTGGCCGGAGGGAGACGCGCTGGGACGGCTCCTCCGCCGGTCCAGTCCGTCCGAGCCCGACCTGGTGATCGTCGGTGTGGCGAGCGACGTCAACGTGCGATCGCTCGGGGAAGCTCCCCGCGACGTCGTCTACGAGACCTATACGCAGGGCAACGGCCTGCCGGGGGTCAGCTTCGTCGTCCGCACCGCCATGGATCCGGCTCGAATGTCACTGGCGCTCGCCGACGCCGGCCAGCAGGTCGATCCGGACTTGCGGGTGATGCAGTCGATGACGATGACGCAGCATCTCGCGACGTCGAGACTGCCGTCGCAGATAGGCGCCGTCCTGCTCTCGGCGTTTGCGGCGATGGGCATGGCGCTGGCGGCCGTCGGGGTGTACGGGACGGTGCGCTACACGGTGGCCAGGCGCACCCGCGAGGTCGGGATCCGCATGGCGCTCGGGGCCGATGCCGCCGGCGTTGCGCGGCTGCTCGCGACGCACGGCGTGCGACTGGTGCTGGTCGGCGGCGTGATCGGTGTGGCCGCGTCGCTGCTCGCGGCACGCTTCCTCGCGACGCTGCTCTTCGGCGTCGGGACCTTCGATCCTGTCGCCCTGACCGGTGCGCCGCTCGTGCTCGGCGTCACGGCATGGCTGGCTGCCTATCTGCCCGCGCGGCGCGCCAGTCGCGCGGACCCGCTCGCGGCTCTACGCACCGACTGATCAACGTCACTAGCGCTGAAGGGGTCGAGAGTCATTCGGCGAAGGCCCGGCGGCGCGGAAGCTGATCCGAATGCGCTCCTACTCGGCGCGCAACGCCGCCAGAGGATTCCGACTCTCGACGCACGGCTCGCAGGGATGTATCCCGCGAGGCACACGGCCAGCAGCAACGTGCCCGCCGCCGCGGCCATCGTCGCCGGATCGCCGGGCTCGACGCCCCACAGGAAGCTCTCGACGAACCGGGAAGCCGTCAGAGCCGCCGGCACGCCGATGGCGAGCCCGGCCACGCCGAGAAACAGCACCTGACCGAATGCCAGCCGGAGGACGCGCGCCCTGGACGCGCCCAGAGCCACGCGGATTCCAATTTCCTGGGTTCGCCGGACCATGCCGTAGCTCACAGTTCCGTAGAGTCCAACACACGTGATCAACAGAGCCAGCACGCGCGAAGGCATTGCCCAGTCGCGCGAATACGATCTCCTGATTGATCGTGCGGTCGATGTTGGCCGTCTGCGTGCGGATCGACGTTACGCTGACGGCCGGATTCATCTCACGGAGTACCTGCCGAAGCGAGTCGGCGTACGTCATCGGGTCGCCGCGAGTCCGCAACTCGAAGACCATTTGATAGAGCGGGTGCGGATCCCAGCCATACGTGTAGTACACGACAGGACGCATATCGCCTCTGAGGACGTCGTGGCGGGCGTTCGCCGAGACGGCGACGATCTCGAGCACGCCCTCGCCTTCGACATCGATCGTCCGTCCGACCGGCATCGATTCCTGGAAAGTATGTCTCCGCGAATCGCCTGTCGACAACGGCGACGGCCCGGCGAGCCGCCACCTCCTGATCGGTAATCTGCCGACCCACAAGGATGGGGATCTGCAGAGTCCTGAAGAACGACTCGCCGATCACCTGCACGTTGATCTCCGATCGACGAACGTCGGTGCCGGGTATGGACACGGGTCGAACGTAAGTGCCGCCGCCTGCCAGAACGGACCACGACAGGCTGACATCGTCGACACCCGGGATCTGTTCGAGTCGTGACCTGAAATTCCCGTAGAAGACCTTGAGCGCCTCGTCCGAGTAGCCGCCACGCGCCGTGGCGATCGTGGCCAGCAACAGGCCGTCTCGATTGAACCCGAGCTCGGTGGATCTCAGGTTCGAGACCGTACCGCCGAAGAGCAATGCTCCAACCACCAGCACGAGCGATAGAGCAATCTGCGTCACGACCAGAAGCTGGCCCAGGCCGGGACGAAAGCGCCCGCGTGCGACGGCATCGACCTCGGTCGAGCGCGTGCCCTTCAACGCCGGGAATACGCTGAATCGGGTCGCGTGAATCGCGGGCGCGAGGCCGAAGACAATACCGGTCAACATCGATACGGCGGCGGAGAATACCAGAACTTCCCAGTTCAGCTCCGCGCGGAGCGTGAAGCCTTCCTGACCGTTCGCCAGGAGCCGCGTCATGAATCTCATGCCCCAGACGGACAGCCCGACTCCAACGGCACCGCCCATCAGGGCCAGCATGACGCTCTCGGTCAGCAGCTGCCGAATCACGATCAGCCGTCGGGCCCCCAGACTCAGCCGGACCGCGATTTCCCGGCGCCGCGCCGTGGCGCGCGACATCTGGAGGCTGGCGATGTTGGCCGAGGCGATTGCCAGGATGAGCATCACCATCGCGAACAGCACGTAGAGGGGCTCGCGGTAACGACGTCGCAGACCGTCGAATCCGCCCACGCCTTCCTCGACCACGAGCGTCGGAACAGTGCGAAGCTGTTCGTCGCTCGTGGTGCTGCTGATGACGAACTGCTCGAACCGCTGGGCCAGGATGCTATGGGCCTGCGTCGAGCTGACGCCGGGACGAAGGCGCCCGGCAACCGTGATCCAGTAGTCCCGGGCATCCTGATACATCTGGTCGTTGCTGCCGGGCGCGCCTACTGCCTGAAGCAGCGGGCCACTGTGCACCGGGATGAAAAAGTCCGGCGACCGCGCCGGATCCAGACCAAAAAACTCCGGCGGCGTCACGCCGACCACCGTGAACGACACGTTGTCGAGTCGAATCGATCGTCCGATGGCCGCCTCCGCGCTGCCGAAGCGCTGATGGCTGAATGCCGAGCTCAGCACGATCGCCGGCGGCGCGCCCCGCCGATCGTCTTCCAGGGTCAGCGTCCGCCCGGCGATGACCCGGACTCCCAGCGTCTGGAAGTATTCGCCGGTCACGTACGTCCCATCGGCGAGCCCACCCTCGCCGCCGTCGACGATGAGCCCGTTCACCACCTGTTGTCCGAACACGCTCGCGAAGACGCCCTCTTCGGCCCGGAGCATCTCGAACGCGGGATAGGGCCACACGAGGCTTCGAACCCCGGTGCCGTCCCTGGTGAGGGCCCCGCGAAGCGCGCGAACCGGGGACGGGGAGTCGGGCGTCGGCGGCTGGGGCATGTGCCAGCTGAGCACGACCAGCGAGCGGGGATTCTCCACCGGCAGCGACCGGAACAGGATTGAATCCATGAAGCTGAAGATCGTGGTATTCGCGCCGATGCCCAAAGCGAGGCATAGCACGGCGAGGGCCGTGAACGTCCTGTTCGAGGCCATCGTGCGCAGCGCGAACGTCACGTCCTTCATGCATGCGTCGAGCGTTGCCGGAGACAGCACCGACCGCACATGTTCCTTGGTCTGTTCCACGCCGCCAAGCTCCATCCTTGCGGCCCGGCGCGCCTGCTCGGGAGAAATGCCGTCCCGCATCTTGTCGGCAGCCGAGTGTTCCACGTATTCCTGAAGATCGTCATCGAGCGATCGCTCCAGCCGCTGACGCTGAAAGATCCAGAGGAACCACGATCGGAGCCGGCGCAGGATCGTCACGCGCCCTCCAGGACGCTCGAGATGGTCGTCACGACGCGCACCCAGCGCTGTTCCTCACGCTCGAGTTGCTTCCGGCCCAGCGAGGTGAGCATGTAGTACTTGGCCTTGCGGTTGTTCTCGCTCAAGGCGCTGTTCGCTGCGCAGCTTGCCGTCCCGCTCCAGCGCGTACAAGGCAGGGAACATCGAGCCTGGATTGATTTGGAATGCTCCGCCCGTGAGCGTTTCTAGTCGCCGAGCGATTCCGTAGCCATGCAGCGGCTCGCGCCGCAGGATCGTCAGGATCATCAGGTCCAGCGTGCCCTGCGGGACCTCCATCCTGGCTGACGCCACTCCTTTAGGCGCCCTAAACATTGGCGCAGTATGCCCCGCGCTCCTTTAGGTTGTCAATATGACGCGTCTTCCGTGTCAAGACGCGCCATCCTGAGTCGGCTTCCTGTCCGAAGTTGAGGCTATCGTCGCCGTCAGGCTGAAGTCGGGAAAACAGCACGGCTTTTATCGCGGGCTAACGCTGAGCATCGGGCTTCTTGTCGAGACTGGCCGGCCGAGCAACTTCCTCGCCGTGAAGGCCATGGTACAGTTCAGCACGCTGACGGCTTGCGCTCCGTGCCGATCGAAACTGTGGAGAGGAAGATATGAGAATGCGCACGTCGTATGTTCTCGTGACCGCCTTGCTGGCGGCAGGGATCGCTTCGAACGCGCAGGCGCAAAGCGGCCCCGCGACTCGGTCAGCATGCAATTTGTCTTACGCGTCCGGCGTCGTCCAGGAGCGACTCGTATCCGGTCAGCGGCAGCGTGCGCTGCAGGCTGTTCGTGCCGCCGGTCTATGACGGTCGCACGCGGCTGTCCCTCGTGCTCGATCTGCACGGCAGCGGCGGAACGTCGGCGGGTCAGGCGAGCAATAGCGCCTTCGAAGTCGTCGCCGCGCGGGAAGGCTTTGCGGTTGCGACGCTGGAAGCCGAGAGCGCCCGCTGGAACGTACCGGTTGCGAACGAGCGGCCCGACGACGTCGCCTACGTTTCCGACGTCATCGATCACGTGGCCGCGCGTGTGTGCATTGACGCCGCAAGGGTGTACGCGACGGGATTCTCCGGCGGCGCGCGCATGTCGTCGCTCCTCGGTTGCAAGCTCAATGCGCGCATCGCGGCGATCGCGCTGGTATCGGGGCTGCGGTGGCCGGCGCCCTGTGAAGGGCGTGCTGTGGCGGTACTGACGTTCCACGGCCTGGCCGACACCCAGAATCCGTATGAAGGGAAGGCTCCAGGCCGAGGCGCCGAGTGGATGGAGAGCGTGCCAGACGCCCTCGCAAGTTGGGCGCGGCACGCCGGCTGCGACCTCAAGGTCGTTCTGGAAGATCCTCCGGGCCCGCTGTCGACCATGCGCTATGAAGGCTGCCACCGCGACGCCGAAGTCCGCATGATCCGCATCGACGGCCTTGGCCACTCCTGGGCGAGAGAGGAAATCGATACGACGGCTGCGATCTGGACATTCTTCTCGCAACACCGGTTGAGGGAGTGATCCTCGCCGACTTTCACGTTTAGCGCGCTGAGACCCTGCGTGTCAGCGCCGTCCGACAGGGGATGCGGCCGTCAGATCGATGTGATCCGGATGTGAACCCACGCTTCCTTCAGAGTGGTCGCAGGCCTTTTCCCAGCAGTCGATCATCGCTAGATCGGCGTTTGACAGGAGAAACGTTGTGTTTTCGCCGCGGCGGGCGGGCGACTACAGTGGCCGCTGACGCAGAAGTGTCGCGTTGACGGCAGCGGCTGGGAACGAGCTAGCCGCCGGGGCCATCGTTAGCCATGTACTGTTCCAGGGAACTGACTTCGCGGCTCAGGTCGTCGACTTTGTCCTCCAAGAGCGCGCGGATGGAGAGCAGGCCCAGGACAGTGCCGTCGCTGCCGAGAATGGGAAGGTGGCGCAAGTGTCCGACCAGCATCACGTTGATGGCTTCCTCTGGCGTGGACGTATCGACGACGGTCCTCACCTCGGAGGTCATGACCTCGCGCACCAACGTCGTCTCGGGGTTGCGCTTCGGCTGGACCACGCGCAACATGAGGTCGCGCTCAGTGAAGATCCCCTTCAAGACGCCCATCTCCACGACGGCGACCGCGCCGACTCGATCGCGGGTCATCACACCCACGGCGTCGAGCACACTGCCCCCCGGCTCTACGGTCGGTGGCGGAACGCGCGCCATTCTGAGCAGTGCCATTTAAGCCTCCGTTCTCGACGTCATTTGCGCGGACGGTAAACTGGAGACCCCGCGCTCGGCCCTCGCAGCGCCCAAAATACTCGCATACTTTACCCCAACCATGACGATCGGATTACTCGCGTTCTAGTCGCCATATGCCGAGGAATTGTCCGGTCCGGCTCGCCTGTAATCGGCGTCTATCGACGTTCGACGGGTGGATGCGCGTTACGATGGGACGCGACGGGAATGTCACGAACCAGCAGTTTCAAAACGGTCGAATCCTTCGGTCGCACCTTGCCGGATGTGGAGGTAACGACCACATGGGGTCAGCCCACGTTGAAAGTACGCGGCAAGATGTTCGTGTGCATGGCGTCCCACAAATCCGCTGAGCCGAACACGCTAGTGGTGATGATGGATTTCGGCGACCGTGACGCGCTCATCGAGGACGATCCTGGCACCTACTACCTGAAAGAACATTACCTGAACTACCCGTGTGTGCTCGTCCGGCTGTCGCGCGTCCGTACCGACGCGCTGAGGGACCTCATCGCTGGCGCCCACCGCTTCGTGAGCGCCAAGGTGCGTCGGAAGTCCGTCGGAGCTTCACGCCGTGGGACTGCTCGGTCATGAAGAGGAGCAATTTCGCGTTGAGGCTTCAGCCGTCTTTGATGGAGGAGGCGAAGAAGGTTGCGAAAGCCGAAGGCGTGGCCGTGAACCAAGTCATCAACGTCGCCGTCGCGGAGAAGGTGTCGGCGCTGCGCACAGGAAGAGCTTTCGCTGAACGCGCCGCCCGGGGCGATTCCAAGAAGGCGGTTCAGGTGCTCAAGGGGGCATGGAAAAGGTAACCCGTCGATGCGCCCATCTCGAATCGAAGTCGGCGGCGACGATATCAGTCGGCCTCGGCCTGAACTGCCCGGCGCTCCGGCCGTGCGCGAAACTCGCGCCGGCCATCGCCAAGCCATACAGTCAACATTCCGTCGTCCAGACTTGCGACCAGAATGTCGATTGCCCGGTCCGCGTTGACATCGGCTAGCGCGACACTGCCGGGCCGTCGGCCCGCCGCAAAGTGTTTTTGCTTCTCGGACCTCGGAGGACGACTGGACGCGGAGTGCCGTGCCATCGGACGCGATGCCGACGGCGAGCGGCAGGCGAGCAATGCCGGGACGCCGCCGACAGTGCCGGCGATGGCACGCGCAAGAGGCGCCCGATTGAATTGGCCTCGTCGTCAACATGGTAGAACACGCGTCTGCTCGAGCTGGATTATTCGTCGCGAAGCGCGATCAGCGGATCGACGCCAGCGGCGCGCCGTGCCGGCACGTAGCTGGCCGCGACTCCCATCAGGACGAGCACGCTTGCCACGATGATGAATGTGACAGGATCCGTTGTTCGACGCCAGCACGTACTGCGCGATGAGGCGCATGACTCCGAGTGCACCTGCGATGCCGAGCGCCACTCCCACCAGCGCCAGCGCGAGACCTTCACCCACAACCGCACGTAACACGTGCATCCGTGTAGCCCCGAGTGCCATCCGGATGCCGATTTCCTGAGTGCGCTGCTTGACTGCGTAAGCAATCACGCCATAGACGCCCACCGCGGCGAGCAGCAGCGCCAGGACGGCGAATGCTGTGAGCAGAATCGTATTGAAGCGAGGTGTCTGCACGGACTCGGTGAGTCCCTGCCGAACCGATCGCAGGGTCATGACCGGGATCGTCGAATCGACTGCAGCGACGGCCGTGCGCGTGGCCGCGGCGAGTGTCAAGGGATCACGTTCCGTCCGAACGATGAGTGTCATGCTGGCGACCGGTTCCTGCGAGGCCGGACGATAGATCGTCGGCCGCGCATCCAGCTGCAGCGGAGAGCGCGGATCGAGCGCTTCCTTGACGTCGCCCGCGACACCGATCACCGTCAACCAGAGATCCGCCGGCGGACCGAGCACCTGGACTCGTCGGCCGATCGGATCTTCGTTCGGCCAGGCCGCGCGGGCGAACGTCTGATTGACGATCGCTACGGCCGGCGCGCCAGCGCGATCCACCTGCGAGAATTGACGCCCCCTGACGAGAGGGATTCCGATCGTCGCCAAGTAATCTGGCGTGGCGACGCGATAGACGGCCGTGGCAGCGGCATCGCGCGAAGCGGGTAGCTGCCCCTCCAATGCGAACGGACGGCCACGGCTCGTAATCAGCGTCATACCGCCCACTCGCGTGACGCCTGGCAGCGCGCGGATCCGTTCGATCACCGTTGAGAAAAATGCCTCCCGCTGGTTGGGCTGCGGATACCGTGCCTGTGGAACTGATAAGGACAGGCTGAGCGCATTGTCCGGGTCATAGCCGCGATCGAGTCCCTGCAAGCTCCAGAAACTTTGAATCATCAGCGTCGCTCCACTGAGCAGAATCGCTGAGAGCGCCACCTGCGCCACGACGAGCGCGCGTCGCCAGACGTGACTCTGGCGGCCTGCGGACGCGCCGCGCGCCGCTTCCCGCAGGGCCTGCGCGTCGGCCCGGGCCATCCGTACGGCAGGCGCCAGCCCGAACAGCACTCCCGTTCCAACGGACATGGCCAAGGCGACGCCGAGCGTGTGGAGATCGAGGCGGATGGCGTTGGCCCCACCTGGAATCTGCGTGAGCGTGTTGGCGGGGATCAGCGCAACGACGAAGCCGAGCGACCAGGAAGCCACAAGCATCCCGGCAACACCGCCGAGAACCGCCAGCAGCAAACTTTCGGTAAGCATCTGTTGGACGATACGTCGCCGGCCTGCGCCAAGCGCTAGCCGGATCGTCACTTCACGGTTCCGTGCCAGCGCCCGTTCGAGCAACAGGCTGGCCAGGTTGGCACATGCGATCAACATGACCATTGCCACCGCGGCGAGCAGGAGGAGCGATATCGGACGATACTCACCGAGCCAGGCTTCCTGCAGTGGCATGGTGCGGAATGTCCAGCCGGCATTTGTGTCGGGATAGGCCGAGGCCAGCTGGCGGCTGATGGTGTCCAACTCCGCCCGTGCTTGATCAGGCGAGACTCCTGTCGCAAGCCGTCCCATCGCGCCCATGCTGTGCATCACGCGGCTGTTCAGCAACGCGGGTTCGAATCCGGCCACCCAGACGTCAGTATCAAAGAGGCTGAAGCCGGGAGGCAGTACGCCGACGACCGTGTGGTCGACACTGTCGAGCGTGATCGCGCGGCCCACAATCGCGGGATCCTGTGAGAAGTATCGCGTCCAGCCGATGTGGCTCAGCATGGCCGCACGCGTGCCGCCAAGCTGCTCGTCCTGCGGCAGGAACCCCCGGCCGTTCTGCGGCTGGACGCGAAGGACGGAGAAAAAGGCACTCGACACGTTGGCGCCGTTCACGGATTCCGGAACAGGGCGGCCGGTCAAGATGAAGCGGGCGCCCCTATACATGGCCATCCGCTCGAATGCTCGACTCTGACCCGCGAGATCGACGAAGTCAGCAGGCGCGACCGCCTCGCGACGGCCGGTCGGGCTCAATTCCCCGATGAACATCAACCGTTCGGATTCTTCGAACGGCAGCGGTCTGAGGGCTATACCGCGCACGACGGTGTACACAGTTGTATTCGCCCCGATGCCCAGCGCGAGCACCACGAGCGCCGTGGTCGTGAAGGCGCGGCTTCTCCAGAGTGTGCGGCAGGCGTAGCGAACGTCGCGCCAGACCAAGTCAAGCCAGATCGTACGCACGTCACGCATCGCTTCTATCGTCTGCGGCAGGCCACCAAGGTCGCGCAGCGCCGTCCGTCTCGCTTTCCACGGTGGATACCTCGCGGGCGACGTGCGCCTGGACCTCATGCTCCAGGTGGACCTGGAGCTCGTCTTCGACCTCTGTATTGATCGGGCGACGTCGAGCAATCCCGCGTGCGTATGCGACCAGTCGTGCCAGCATCCCAGAACTCCCGCGCGATGGCCGCTTACGGTGCGTTTATCCGGCCTGCAGAATCCGTTGGATCGAGAGCGCGAATTGCTCCCACGTGGCGGTCTCCGACTCCAGACGACAGCGGCCGGCCGCCGTCAGTCTATAGACCCGGGCACGACGGTTGTTCTCCGACGCGGTCATCTCGGATGCAACGTCACCGTTCATCTCGAGTCGACGAAGGGCTGGGTACAGAGAGCCCTGGCTCGCGTTCCTATGAGTCTTTGACCAATTTAGGGAAGCGTCAGTCGATACCCGTCGCCGTATGCCGTCCGAATGTACTGCGGATGATGCGGATCCGGCTCGATTTTCTGCCGCAGCCGGGAAATGAAGTTGTCGACGGTTCGTGTCAGCGGGGCATCCGCATAGCCCCAGACGAGGTGCAGCAGCTCATCGCGAGTGACGACGCTTCCGGCGCGCTCGCCCAGATGCCTCAAGATCTCGAACTCCCGATCGGTCAGGACGAGCTCCTTATTGCCGGCGAACGCGCGCAATTGCTTGAAGTCGATCACGGTTCGGCCAATCGTCAATCGTTCGACGGGCGGTTTAGACCTTCTGAATACGGCGTGAATGCGCGCGAGCAGTTCTTCAAGAGCGAACGGCTTCACCACATAGTCGTCGGCCCCAAGCGTGAGGCCGCGCACGCGATCCTCTTTCTGGCCGCGGGCCGTAATGATGATGACTGGCGCGCGATTGGGTCCGAGCGCCAAGGTTCGACACAGCTCGAATCCGTCGACCCCCTTGGGAAGCATCAGATCCAGCAGGATGAGATCCGGCGCGAACGCCTTCGCCAGGGCGGCGGCGTTGCGGCCGTCAGCGGACCACTCGACCGCGAACCCCTCGAACACCAGGTTGTCGCGAAGCACGCACGCGATCGCGTTGTCGTCTTCGATGAGCAGGATCCGCTTGGTCATGAAACGTTGGCCGCGACGAGCGAGAGCTCGACCTCGGTCCCCGCGTTCACAGTGCTCCGGATCCCGATCGTGCCGCCGTGCGTCTGCAGAATGCGGTGAGCGATCGTCAGGCCCAGGCCGCTGCCCGCCTTGCTGACGTTATGTCCACGATAAAAGCGATCGAAGACTCGCGGAATATCCTCAGCCGGGATGCCGATTCCCTGATCGATGAAACTGACGTGCACGCGGCCCGCGCCCATGCGGCCGACGATGCTGAGCGTCCGCGTGTCTGACGAATACTTGATGGCATTGTCGATCACGCACTCCATGACCTGGACCAGCGCCGGTCGATCCGCCGCGACGGGTGACAGGGTGCGGGGCACGTCAACCGTCAGATCGAACTGCAGCTGGTCGAGCAGCGGCCAAGCTCATCGAGGGCGTCCTCGATGATGTCGGCGATATCGTACGCGCTCGAGCTGACCGGCGTGTTGCGCCACGCCGTATATTTCGAATAGGTCAGCAGACCGTCGATCGATCGGCTGAGTCGCGCCGCCTCCTGCGACAGCAGCCGCGCATAGACGGCGACCGTCTCGATGGATTCATAGCGGCGCTGCGCGAGCGTGTCGCCGATCAATCGTATGGCCGCGACCGGTGTCTTCAAATCGTGCGTGACGGCAGCCACGAAATCAGACTTCATCGAGGCCAGCTTCGCGCTCGCGCGGACGGCACGAACCGTCATGAGCAGGGCGCCGGTGCTGATGGTCGCCGCCAGCGCCATCAGGAAAAACATCAGTCGCGTGCCCTGTTGCGCCGCCAACAGCGGGTTGTCGACGCTCGGCCTGACGTGCAGCGACCACTGCTCCATCGGCCCCTTGTCGCGAAACGAAGAAGCGGCGACATCCGCATCGAGGAACAGGAGCGGAAACGAACGCTGAAGATCGAGGCCGGTGGTCGCCGCCGAGCCGCTCGTGGCGACGACACGGCCGGCCGGATCGACGGCCGAGAGCGACAGCGTCTGCTGATTGCCGCCGATATGCGCCACCTGCAGGAGCAGCGGTCCGAAATACTCGCGCTTGACCCATTCGAGGTTCACCGTGAACGCCACCATCGCGTTCAGCGGATGCGGCGGCGTGGTCGAGAACATGCGATGAGCGACGATCTGGTACGGGATGCCGTCAATCGTCGCGTTCACCGATACGAAACGGGTGATCGGCTTGCTGTCTCGAACGAGATCGATCGCCTCTCGCAGCGGCGACGGGTCGCGAGCCGGCGAGACGGGGAATGGTTCGTCGCTCGGGCCGTTCCTGTCCCACGGCGGCGTCCGCTCGGTGCGGTTGAACACGTAGGTGGTTTGACCGGTCGGCTCGCTGTTTCTCCACAAGATGAACGATTCCGGATACGGAAAACGCGCAAACGCGCGCGCGGCCGTCTGCATCAGGTTGTACTGCGCTTCTTCGCCGAGCTCCAGTACATTGACCGGCGCAATGATCGTGGTCCACGCGCCCTTCATGTCGCGTCCGAGCGCGGTCGAGGCGAGGGCCAGCGCTTCGGCTTCGCGCTGCTCGAGCAGCACGTTGGTTTGCCGCTGCCACTCGCGCGTCGAGACGTAGCCGAGCCAGACGAGCATCGCGATCGCGCAGCACACGCCAGCTGCCAGCACCACAGGCATTCGACCGATCGCCCATGAGTCGTCGTCCCCCGGCATTCGCAGTCTCACTGCAAGACCTCGCGTTCGCGGTAGTACCGACTAGCGCCGGGATGCAGCGGAATCGGAGTGGCGGCGGCCCTCTGGGGATCGACCGCGTTCGAGGCCTCGAAGAATCCGCGCGTCAGTTCGTAGACGCGATCGTCGGCAAGGTCTTCCCGGCACACCAGCAGGTTGTCGACCCCCAACGTTTGCACTTCACTGGGCTCGCCCGGCAGATCCTTCGAGGTCACCATGACGCGAATGAAAAACGGATAGCGGCCGCGGAGCTTCACAATCGCGTCGCCGCCGATGTCGAGCACTCGGATCCCGACGGCCCGGCTGACGTACTGCATCCGTTCAGGAATACTCGCCTGACCGAAGATGGCGGCATCGAGCGTGCCGTCGACCAGATGCGACGCCATCTCCTCGTCGCTATAGGATTTCAATTCGGCCGTCGTCTCGTCCAAGCCATACGCTTCGACGATCATGCGCTCGTACACTCGAGCGTGCGTGCCCACCGGCGCTAACCCGATCCGCCGATGTTTCAGATCGCTGATGCGCCGAAATGGGCTGTCGCGACGGACGACCACATACAACCTGACCGTCCTGCCGACGGCGATGCCCCGCAGCTTCCCGTGCGGTTCCGCGTTGTCGGGCAGCCCCTTTCGATACGCAGCATAGACCACGTCGGCCTGGGCTAAACCGATGTCGGCCTTTCCCTGCTGCAAGGCGGAAACGACCGCCACAGACCCGTTGTCTCCTACTAACGACAGGCGGATCCCTGTCAGCGACTTTTGATACCTGGCGAGAAAATCGCCGACGTAGGGCCCATTGGAGACGAGCCGAATGGTTTCCGGCGGCGTCTCGCGTACCGGGCGTCCGCACCCGCACTGCGTGCCAACGAGCACCAGGATCGAGGTGGCGAACAGACGAGAACCAGAGCGCAACGTGGAAATTATTGCGTATTTCCGCTCTCCGGAACGGCATTCCGAGCGGATGACAATATATGACAATTCGTACGGCCGAGCAGGTGTTCCAGCGCCCTATGATCCACGTCAATTCGTCTGATTAAGCCCAATTCGTGCTGCTGTCTGTCGGGTAGACGAGGACCGATTATGTGCCCACCGTGTGCGAGATCCGGGTCGAGTCGCGGAGTTTTCGGATTGGATTGAAGGAGGCATCTGTGATGGTCCAATCGCGAGTCCTCGTATGTGTTGGCGTGTTGTGCGTGAGCTGGTGGCTCGTACCCGCAGCCGTGCTGGCGCAGAACACCGGCATTGCGGGCGTAGTGAGAGACACGTCGGGCGCCGTCATGCCGGGCGTGACCGTCGACGCCGCGAGTCCCGCGCTGATCGAGAAGGTGCGCAGCGTCGTCAGTGACACGCAGGGCCTTTACTCGATCATCGACTTGCGGCCGGGTGTGTACACCGTAACCTTCACGCTGCCTGGTTTCACCACGGTGAAACGCGAAGGTGTCGAGCTCATCGGTGCGTTCACTGCAACCGTGAATGCCGAGCTCCGAGTCGGTGCGGTGCAGGAAACGATTACGGTCACGGGGGAGACGCCGACGGTCGATACCCACAACGTCGTCCAGCAAAGAGTGGTGACCGGAGCGGAGCGGGCCCAGCTGCCGACCGGGCGACATACCATTTCGATTACCGAGCTGATTCCGGGCGTCACGACAACCGGCAGCGGGCATCCGACGGGGCACGACGTCGCTGGGATAGCCGCGCAACGCGGTGCGGCGATGATTCACGGCAGCCGGACGAACGACTTCGCGAGTCAAATCGATGGCGCGCCGTCAACTCTTGGGGGGAACACAGCGTCCTCGTCGTGGCAAGCGGACCCCCTGGAAGTGCAAGAGATGGTCTTTGAGACCGGCGGGATCGCGGCGGAACAAGCGGCGGGCGGCGTGCGCGTGAACGTCCTTCCCAAGGAGGGGGGCAACCGCTTCACGGGCTCTGCGTATTACTCGTTTACCAACGAGGATCTGCAGGCCAACAACATCGACGAGGAACTGATCGCCCTCGGGCTCACGACACCGAACTCCTTCCAAAGGCATCACGACCTTAATATTGCGGGCGGCGGACCGATCAATCGTGACCGCCTCTGGTTCTTCTCGTCCCTGCGCAACTGGGGCAAAGCGGAACAGGTCGCCGGCATGTTCAGGATGATCGACCCCCGCGCCTTTGTCTTCGACCCGAGGCTCGGCGTCGCCGGCAACGCGGACCCGACAAAGCCGGCATATAACACAGAAAGCAATCGCTCCTACGGCACCCGGCTCACGTGGCAGGCGACCCAGCGGAACAAGTTCGGTTTCTACGTCGCCAACCAGCCCCGCGGGCTTGGGCCGCAAGACGGAAACGAGGAGGGTTGCGCGTGCGCGGCCGCGATCACGGGGTTGATTTCGTACGAAGCGGGCTACATCCAGCCCAATAAACGCAATTCGATGGTCATCGGCACGTGGAAGGCGCCGATCACCTCGAGGGTCCTGGTCGAGGCGGGCGTATCGACCAGCCTCATCCACACCGCGCGCGAACCCGGACCAGAGAACCAATACATGTGGGATGAAAACATCATTACGGTCACCGACTTGGGAACGGGTTACTCGTTCCGATCGAAGCAGGGCGCGGCCGATCACGTCTACTGGACCCACCACAGCGCAAGGACCGCGGTCTCCTATGTCCCGGGCGCGCATACTGTGAAGTTCGGTGTCCAGGTACCAATGGGGGGGCACCCGGACGGAGGATGTCCGGCGCCCTGGGAACATGACCTTTACGTTGAACAACGGCATCCCTAACCGGATTACGGTCTTCAACGAGCCCTTTGTGAACGATCCGCGTTTCGACAAGCTGGGGATTTTCGCGCAGGATCAGTGGACTGTCGGACGGTTCACGGTCAACGGCGGCCTCCGGTTCGATCAACATGTCGGGAGCGTTGGAGGCGGCTGGACAAGCGGGCCGAATCAGTACGCACCCTTTCAGGAATGGCCCGCGGTGAAGGACACGCCCAATTGGAAGGACATCACGCCCCGAATGGGCGTGGTGTACGATCTCTTTGGCACCGGCAAGACAGCGGTCAAGTTCACGGTCAACCGTTATGTCGTGAACGAAGCCACCACGTTTGTAACTAGCCTGAACCCGGTCACGTTCAACCAGTCCGCGACGCGGCCGTGGAACGATAGGACAGCTTGTGTGGGCGGCATCACGAATGACTACGTGCCGCAGGAGTGCGAGCTCGGAACGCTCTCGAATCCCGACTTCGGCACGGAGGTGACAACGACCACCGTCGACAATGCCATCCGCGAGGGGTGGGGCGTCCGCCAGAACAACTGGGAAGCGTCGGCGAGCATCCAGCACGAGCTGTTCCAGTCGGTCTCGGTCAACTTCGGCTACGCGCGGCGCTGGTTCAATCACTTCGCCGTTACCGACAACCGAGCGGTGACGCCCGCCGACTACGACGAGTTCTGCATCAAGGCGCCGACCGATCCCCGGTTGGGTGGCGTCAGCGCCAGCACCATTTGTGGTCTATACGACATCAGTCCCGCGGCCCGAGCACGCAGGCAGGACAACCTGCAGACGGACGCGGCGAATTTCGGCGAGCAGACGGAAGTGTGGAATGGAATCGACTTAACGCTCACTGCCCGCCTCGCGGGCCGCGCCATGGTGCAGGGCGGCCTCAACAGCGGGACGCAGGGGAATAACACCGCGGCGTGCTTTGTCGTCGATTCGCCGGGGGGGCCGGTGAACCCGTCAGGCGCGAACACCTCGAGGATGGATTTCTGCAACACTACGCGCCCGTGGCAGAACAGCGTGAAGTTCCTCGGTAGCTTCGAGCTGCCGTGGGACATCAATGCCGGCGCGACGTTCCAGCTACTCCCGCAGCCGGAAATCCTAGCGAACTACACCGTGGCCAACGCGCAGATCACGTCGGGGATTGCGAAGTTCGTCAACCCCGCCCGCACCACCTTCTCCGCGGGGTCGGCCACGGTCGCCCTGATCGAACCTGGTACGGAATTCCTGCCATCTCTGATTCAGGTCGATCTCCGAGTCACGAAGATCTTTCAGCATCGTGGGGTCCGCGGTCAGGTGGCAGTGACTATCGCGAATCTGCTGAATGGGAACGCGATTCAACGAACGAACAACACTTACGGGACGAGCTGGCTGCGACCGACGTACATTCTCGAGGGACGTGTCATCAAGCCTGAGTTTACGCTGACGTTCTAGGTGAGGGGGGTCGTGTGTTTCAGGCGCTTCGCAGGAAGCATACACACCTAGTGGAGGAGTTCGAATGACTCATCGTTCCGTGATTTCAGCGGGCTTACTGGTCGCCCTCATCGCGACCGTGGCGCTGATTGGGGTACCGGTTGCCGGCCAGGCCCCGGGCGCGACGACGTCAACATTTACGGTGCCCAAATCGACGTGCACACCCCCCGAAGCTACCCTGGGGCGACCCGGACCTGCAGGGCACTTACGAGAACCGCAACAGCGTGCCCATGGAACGGCCCGCGAACCTGGCCGGGAAGAAGACATTTACCGAAGAGGAAATGGCTCAACGCGGGGGTCGTGGTGGTCGTGGTGGTCGTGGTGGTGGAGACTGTGCGCGGAACGCACAATCTGAGGCCTGCCAAGCCGCTGCGGTGGCTCGGTTGGAGAACGTAGGGGGGTACAACGGTTTTTGGGGTGAGACTCACGGGGGAGTCAGCGACAACCGAACGTCGCTCATTGAGGATCCGTCGGATGGGAAAATCCCTCCCCTGACGCCTGGCGCCCGCGCGATACAAGAAGCGTATCTACGTGAACGCGGCCCGATCGCGCTCGATACAGGCGTTGAGGACCGGTACGGCCGCCTCACCACGTACAAGCACTGGTTGGACTTCGACATACTTGGGCGTTGCATCGCGGCACAGACGCCAACTGGCCAGATCGGCTACAACGCCGCACGGCAGATCGTGCAGTCGCCTGGGTGGGTGCTCATCACAATTGAGCGGCTCAACACCCGAATCATTCCGCTAGACGGACGGCCGCACCTCGGTCAGAACATTCGGAGTTGGCAGGGGGATTCGCGGGGACACTGGGAGGGGAATACCCTGGTCGTCGAGACCACGAATTTCACCAACAAACAGAGTGGAGGTGGTGTCGGGTCAAGCGTCGGCCCAGGAATTCCTTTCGGGACCATTCGTCTGGTCGAACACTTCGTGCCTGTGAGCTCGAAAAGGATCCACTACTATGCCACGCTCGAAGATCCAAAGACGTGGACGCGACCCTGGACCTTCATGCAGCCTTGGGAGAGGGACCCAGTGGTGATCGGCATCGACGGCAAGTCCAGTCCGTACGTGATGTATGAGTATGCATGTCGCGAGGGAGATGAAGGGATTGCAAACTCGTTGAGAGGCACGCTCGTCGAGGCCGAACGAGCGAAGAGGCCGCCAGTTGAAGCAACCGTTGCCACGCTCATCGGCGCAACCGAGGCGACCGTTCGAGAGAAATTCGGAGCACCGCCGGCGATGTCCGGTCCTCGTTGGGAGTATCAGACGACCGTCACTGGCACTCTGCTCAACGTGTACTTTGTGGGCGGCAAGGTGGCCAGCGTGCGTCCCGACGATCTTCCTCTCGATCAGGTGATGAAGACCCGGTAGTAGATCGCGGGGGCTTGCACGCAAGCAGGGCGATGCTCGCGCGCGAGTTGGCATCAAGAGCCCGAAGGAGCTCGATCAGGTGCGCAATCAATTGATACGCTCCCTCATGAGTATGGCGACGTCGGCGGTGGTTGCCGTCGGCTTGATCGCTGCAGCACAGAGCCCGGTTCAGACCCAGGGCGGCCCAATCCCACGGACCTCATGGGACAAGAAACCCGACTTGAACGGCATTTGGCAGGCGATGAGCACCGCCAACTGGGATCTCGAAGACCATGAAGGGGCGGCGTCTCCGGTCTTGTTGCTGGGCGCGATCGGCGCAAGGCCCCCGGGGATGAGCGTGGTTGAGGGCGGTACCATTCCGGTACAAGCCGGAAGCCTTGGCGAAAAGAGAGCAGAACCGCAAGAACGCGATGCCGGGAAAGCCGGGTAGGGACGACAAGGCTGACCCGGAACTGAACTGTTTTCTGCCCGGTGTGCCGCGGGCCACGTACCTTCCCTATCCATTTCAGATCTTTCAGAGTCCGGGCAGGATGTGGATCGCCTATCAGGTACCGGTATGCGCGTCGCGAGATCTTCATGAACGGCAAGGAGGAAGCTCCCATCGACTCATGGATGGGATGGTCGAACGCGAGGTGGGAAGGGGACACACTGGTGATCGACGTGACGGGCTTCAACGATCAGAGCTGGTTCGATCGCGCCGGGAATTACCATAGCGACGCTCTGCATGTGATCGAACGCTACACCATGCTCGACCGAAACCACATCACGTACGAGGCCACGATCGAGGACCCGAACATCTTCACCCGACCCTGGAAGATCAGCATGCCGCTCTATCGTCGGTTGGAAAAGAATATCCAGCTCCTGGAATTCAGGTGCACGGAGTACACAGAGGAGTTGTTCTGGACAGAACTCGTCTCGAAGTAACAGCGCCAGGAGCCCGGCTTTGAGGCAGCAAGGGACAAGAGACGACGTGAATCAACGGAGGTAGATTGCGATGCGAACAAGGCTGTCAGCTGTGGTCGTCGGTGTCGGCCTCGTTCTGGCCACGGTGCCCGTCGTGGCGCATCACGCCTTTTCGTCGGAATTTGACGTGAACAGGCCGCTCAAGCTGACGGGGACGGTTACGAAGATGGAATGGGTCAATCCCCACGCGTGGGTCCACTTCGACGTCAAGAAGCCCGATGGGACGGTCGAGGCGTGGAAGGTCGAAGGCGGCACGCCGAACACGCTGCTCCGGCGGGGCTTGAGGAAAACGGACCTACCCGCTGGAGCGGTCATCACAGTCGATGGCTTTCGCGCAAAGGACGGCGGAACTCGGATGAGTGGCAGGAATATCGTGTTCGCTGATGGGCGAGAACTGTTCCTGGGATCCTCAGGGGTGGGCGCTCCACCAACTCCACCAGAGGTAGGGAATCCACCAGAGCGCTGAGCGTTGTGCCACTTGTGCCACCTTACAATCAGTTGAGACGCTCCTCATGAAGATAGCGGCGGTGGCGGTGCTTGTTGTCGGCTTGATCGCTGCAGGGCAGCGCCCGATTCAGACCCAGGGCGGTCCAATCCCACGGACCTCGTGGGACAAGAAACCTGACTTGAACGGCATTTGGCAGGCGATGAGCACGGCCAACTGGGATCTCGAAGAGCATGAGGGGGGGCCGTCACCAGTCATGGTGACCGGCGCGATCGGCGCACGTCCCCCTGGGATGAGCGTGGTCGAGGGCGGTACGATTCCTTACAAGCCAGAGGCCCTGGCGAAAAGAGAGGAGAACCGCAAGAACGCGATGCCAGGGAAACCGGGCAGAGACACCAAGGCTGACCCGGAACTGAACTGTTTTCTGCCCGGTGTGCCGCGGGCCACGTATCTGCCGCATCCGTTCCAGATCTTTCAGAGTCCGAACAGGATGTGGATCGTCTACCAGTACTCCTATGCGCGGCGCCAGATCTTCATGAACGGCAAGGAGGCGGCACCGATCGATTCATGGATGGGGTGGTCGAACGCGAGGTGGGAAGGGGACACACTGGTGATCGACGTGACGGGCTTCAACGATCAGAGCTGGTTCGATCGCGCCGGGAATTACCATAGCGACGCTCTGCATGTGATCGAACGCTACACCATGCTCGACCGAGACCACATCACGTACGAGGCCACGATCGAAGACCCGAACATCTTCACGCGACCCTGGAAGATCAGCATGCCGCTCTATCGTCGGATCGAAAAGAACGTTCAGCTCATGCAATTCAGGTGCACGGAGTACACCGAGGAATTCTTCTGGGGAGAATTCGTCTCGAAGTAATGAGGGTTCAGATGAGCCATCGATCTCTGATTTCAGCGCGTTCGCTGGCTGTCGCCGTCGCGACGGTGTGGCTGGCCGGGGTCCCAGCCGCTGGCCAGGCCCCGAGCGCGACGACGGCGACATTTTCGATCCCCAAGTCGACCTACACCCCTCCAAAAACACCGTGGGGCGACCCGGACCTTCAGGGCATGTATGACAACCACAACATCATACCCATCGAACGGCCCGCGAGCCTGGCCGGGAAAAAGACGTTGACCGATGCGGAACTGGCCGCATTCGCAAAGGGCAGGGGGGCTGGTGGAGACAATGTGTGTGTGACCAACGACGAGCGCTGCCGCAACGCCTCGGTAGCTCAGTTGGACAATGTGGGGGGGTACAACGGCTGGTGGACCCCTCGGGACTTCGTCAAAGACAATCGAACGTCGCTCATCGAAGATCCGCCGGATGGGAGAATTCCTTCGATGACGCCCGAGGCGCGTGCGATACGGGATGCGTATCTACGCGCACACCCCCCCTCCACTGAAACCCGGCCTACCGAGATCCAGCATTGGGAAGACTTCGACCTGATTACGCGTTGCATCGCGACGCAGGTGCCAACTGGCATCATGGGCTATAACAGCGCCTCTTACATCATGCAGTCGCCCGGGTGGGTGCTCATTGCCTTGGAGCGGCTGAACAGTCGAACTATCCCGCTGGACGGGCGACCGCATCTCGGCAAAACCATGGGCGGTTGGCTAGGGGATTCGCGCGGCCACTGGGAGGGCAATACCTTGGTCGTTGAGACGACCAGTTACACGAACAGGCAGAGTGGCGGTGGCGTGGGGTCGAGCGTCCCGGTGGGGATCCCCTTCGGGAACATTCGTGTGGTCGAACACTTCGTGCCCGTCAGCGCGAACCGGATCCACTACTATGCCACGATCGAGGATCCAAAGACGTGGACGAGGCCCTGGACCCTCATGCAGCCTTGGGAGAAGGATCGAGTCCTCGCCTATAACGACGCGGTAGGCAGCGTCAAGGGCAACGTAACTCCATACCAGATGTATGAGTATGCGTGTCACGAGGGAAATGAGAGCCTTGGACTGGCGATGAAAGGCACGATCAACCTGCGCCAACGAGAGGCGAACAAGCCCCCGGTCTCAGTGTCAGTCGCCGCCCTCCTCGGAGGTACCGAGGCGGACGTTCGAGCGAAGTTTGGAGAACCAGCGGCGATAGTCGGCCCTCGTTGGGAGTATCAGACGGTCAATGACATCGTTCCGCTCTACGTGTACTTTGAGGGCGGCAAGGTAGTCCGCGTGCGTCCCGATGACCTTCGGCTCGATGAGGTTGTGACGACCCGCTGAACAACAGCCAAGCGAGTGCACTATGAAGTTTCACCGTGGCATCGACTTTCTCGTGTTGTTGGGAGCGGTTCTGACGGTGAGCGGCCGCGGAGCCGTCCCGTCAGCGTCCGAGACAACAGTAAGGGCGGCGGCGGCGGAACAGGTGCCTATTTATGAATGGGATCCGTCCTGGCCGAAGCAGCCTTACCCGAACAAGTATTGGGTGACGGGCGCTGTTGGTGCGGTCACCGTCGATTCGCAAGACCACATTTGGATGGTGCACCGTCTCACGGACCCCGCCAAGCTCGGCGCGCAATACCCCATTGAAGAGTCGGAATGTTGTCTGCAGGCTCCCGCCGTCCTGGAGTTCGACCTTGCTGGGAACGTCGTCCAGGGATGGGGAGGCCCCGGTCCCGAGTACAAGTGGCCGCCCTTCGGGGGCGGTCCGCCGAGAAGCAATCAACCCCAGTCATCCCAGCGGCCTCGTTTCGAAGGCCCTCCGCGTGAGTACCATTGGCCTAGCTCGGCGCACGGTCTCTTCGTGGATGAACAGCAGGGCCACGTGTGGGTGGGTGGGGGCTCGACGGTGTTGAAGTTCACGCGCGATGGCCAGTGGTTGGGGTTGGAGATCGGGTACGACCCGACAGGGACGGCGAAAATCAACGATAGCAAGAACACGAAAGTGCTCCGAACTCCGACGGGGATCTTTGTCGATTCCAAAGCGAACGAGGTGTTCATCGCTGATGGTTACGGCAACCGGCGGGTGATCGTGTATGACTCCAACACCGGCGCCTTCAAACGCCAGTGGGGCGCCTATGGCAAGCCGCCGGACGATCTCGTACCCTTGCGGACCCTTCCCTTCCAGTGGAAGCCTACAGATCCTCCGCACCCGGCGTTCACTGTCGTTCACTGCCTTCGTGAGGACAAGGATGGCCTTCTGTACGTCTGCGACCGCGGGAACCAGCGTATTCAGATCTTCAAGCGAGATGGCACCTTCATCAAGGAGGCATTTATCAGACCGACGACGAACGTTGGCTCAACGTATGACATCGCGTTTTCGCGCGACCCCGAGCAGCAGTTCATGTTTGTCGTGGATGGCCGGAACGAGAAGGTTTGGATCTTGCGCCGAGCGGATCTTCAGGTGATCGGTGAGTTCGGCCATACAGGACGAAATGGGGGAGGATTGATTCTTGCGCACGCGATCGGAATCGATAGCAAGAACAATCTCTACGTCGGCGAATCCGAGGGGATGCGCGTTCAGCGCTTCCTTTACAAGGGACTGGGCCCGCAGACGCGGCAGTACCGATAAATACGGTATCGCCCTCAACTGATCGTGAAACGGCGCGAACGAAGCGGGAGGCTCGCACGGGAAATCCCGCTTTGGTCTAGGTCGGCAAACGCGGACCGCTGGCGGCAGCCCTCGATAACGGCTCTCCTTCTGCCCCTGTTTTTCCTCTCCGGAATCACCGGCCTCGTGTACGAAGTGGCGTGGGCGCGCAACGCCGCCGTCATCTTCGGGTCGACCGCGCACAGTACCAGCACGATGCTGGCAGTCTTCATGGGAGGACTGGCAGCTGGGAGCTTTTTCTTCGGATGGCTGGCCGATGCGCCGAAGCGCAGGCCGCTGCTCTACTACGCGGCGCTGGAAGCTGGGATTGGAATCTATGCCCTGTTAACGCCCGTCCTCTTCCAATTCGTCCAGACCACCCAGAACGCCCTCTATGGCTCGCTGCCACCGGGACATCCTGCCTTTGGAGTCACGCGTGTACTCCTGCTCGGGGCGGTTGTGGCGCCACCTTCGGTGATGATGGGGGGCACCTTCCCGCTGGTCACGAAGTTTCTGGTCACGCACCGGTTGGGAGTAGGTAGGTGGGTTGGACGCTTGTACTTCGTCAACACCGCTGGCGCGGTTGTTGGCACAGTCCTAACGACGTTCGTGCTCATCGCGTCGATGGGCGTAACGTGGACAATCTACCTCGCAGCCATGGTGAACCTGGCTATTGGCGTCTCGGTTTTCCTCCTTCAGCGAACCGTCTCCGCCATACCGTGGAACGAAATGCCGCCGGCAAGTGCTCAGGCGCAGAAAACGGTGCGTCGCCGGGGCCAGCGCAGCCTGAGCGGCGGACACTCCGAACCCCTGCCCCACTGTGACGCCTCGACGCCGGCCATGTACCGCATGCTGGTACTCGCGGTCGCCGTTTCCGGCGCCGGGTCACTGAGCCTTGAAGTATCTTGGACGCGAGCGCTCGTCTTGGTGCTGGGCAGCTCGGTCTATGCCTTCGGCCTTGTGCTCGCTGTATTCCTGACGGGCATCGCGCTGGGGAGCCTACTGGCCGGGGCCCCAGCTGACCGCCAACGGAACCCGTGGACCACCTTCGCTCTCCTCCACGTTGCCATCGGCGCTTCCATCATGGTCTTCGGCTCCTCCCTGGACCGCCTTCCTCTCCTGTTCCTGAGGCTCTCCAGCTCGGTGCCAGGCTCATTTTGGGCGCTGCAGACGCTCTCGGTACTCTTGCTATTTCTGGTCATGCTCGTGCCGACCACGCTCATGGGTGCCGCGTTCCCACTTGCTATTCGGCTTCGGAACAGCGACCTCGACGCCGTGGGGCGGTCCGTGGGCTATCTCTACTTCACCAACACAACAGGTGCCGTGCTGGGGGCCTTAGCCACGGGCTTCTGGCTCATCCCCATCACCGGCATGGAGTGGAGCATCCGATTGGTGGTTCTGCTGTACGTCGCGGTGGGGGCCGCTCTGACATTGGCGAACCCCCGCTGGGTCGGCTGGTCCCGCGGGCTGGTCATGGGCGCCGCGGCGGCGATCGTCGCCGTCGCCGCCATGGCGCCGGGCTGGGACAGGGGTGTGCTTTCGGCCGGCGCCTTCATGACCGCGGGCCGGCTCCAAGAACCGGGAGCACGCGCGCGTCCGAGCGCCGTCCTGTCCACAGGGAGGCTGGCTTACTACAGGGAGGGACTTACGGCCACTGTGGCCGTGGAGAAGACGCTCGACAATCTAGTCCTCATCATCAACGGTAAACCGGATGCTTCGCTGAACCCTGTCGACATGGAGACGCAGGTGCTCTTAGGACACCTTCCCATGTTCCTCCATCCGAAACCTCAGCAGGTATTGGTGGTAGGCCTAGGGAGTGGAATCACCGTTGGCAGCGTCCTTCGCCACCCGGTGAGGCAGGTGGACGTGGCGGAGATCGAGAGCGCAGTAGTAGAAGCAGCGCAGCTCTTTGCGCCCCACACCTACGACGCGTTGCGCGACCCGCGCACGAGGATTGCCGTGGTCGACGCCCAGACGTACGTGGCAGCGTTGCCACCGCACCGGTACGACGTCATTATCGCCGAGCCCTCCAATCCTTGGATCAGAGGAATGAGTAACCTGTTCACGCGGGAGCAGTTCGAGCTGTACCGGAGCAGGCTTCGCGACGACGGTGTTGTCGTGCAGTGGCTCCACTTGGAGAACATGTCACTCGACGACTTCCGGATTGTGGCTTCCACTTTCTGCTCCGTCTTCCCGCGCGCCTCACTCTGGAGTAACCCTAGCGGCGCGGACGTGTTCTTTGTGGGCACGCAGGGTCCATTGGCGCTCGACTACGGGCGTGTGGAGGACATGATGTCGCGCCCCGAAGTCAGCGAGGACTTGGCCCGGGGTAACGTGGAAGGCCCCCTCACCCTCCTGGGCCTTTTCCTCATGGATGCAGAGTCCCTGCGCCGCTTCGCAGGGCGGGCGCCAGTGCACACAAGCGATCGGCCGCTCCTGGACTACTCGACCCCCAAGAATCTCTACTCGGCCACGCTGTCCCAGAACCTGGCCGCTCTGGACGACCACCAGGACGACGTTTTGCCTCTCCTGTCTAACCTGCGGCTTCCGGGAAGGAACGAGGAGGAGTCCCTGCGGGAGGTCCAGGCCCGGCTGCCCCAGGTCGTGAAGTCCCGCCAGCTCACCGCCATGGGGTTTGGGGAAGAGTCGAGGGGCGACGACAGCGAGGCGACCTCGCACTACTTACGAGCCGTGGAGGTAGACCCGCACAACCTGTCGGCGCGGACACTCCTGGCCCTGATGTACTTAGGCTTTGGGAACGCCGCCCTGCGGGAAGACCGGGTGAGTGCGTTGGGTCTATTCGAGCAGGCGGTGCAGGCCCGGCCTACCTTTGCCCCGGCCCGGAGAGCGCTGGCGTCCAGTTACGCCCGGCTGGACCGCTTGGATGACGCAGTTACCCAACTCCGCGCGCTCTTGGAGCATTACCCCAAGGACGCCATTGGTCGTGGTGACTTAGGGTTGTACCTTTACCGCCTGAGCCGCCCAGTCGAGGCAGAGGCTGAGTTGCTGCGGGCCTTGGACCTCGACCCCTCGCTTTACATCGTCCGCAACGTTTTGGCTTCCCTCTACGTGGGCGAGCGCAGATGGGCCGAGGCGGAACAGCAGATCCTCCTTTCGCTGCAAGCACAGCAGGACCAGCCCAAGGTGCGAGACATGCTGAAGTTCTCGGCTAGTCGTGGGCAATCCCCTCCTGTCAGGGCGACGACAAGCCCTTGAACACGAACTTCTGGATTCGGTTGCCAGGTTCGACTTCGTTGACGTAGAGATTCCCCTTCGAATCAACAGCCAAGTAGTGAATGCCTTGAAAGTCCCCGGGCCTCGCGCTCTTGTCCCCGAACTGATAGAGGACATCGAGAGTTTTCCGCTCCATGACCACGAGGTGGTTGTTGCCGGAATCGGCCACGTACATGAAGCGCTGCTCCGGATCTGGCGAGAATTCGATTCCCACGGCCGAGACATTGGCAGGGCCGTTCCGATTGATGAACACCTGCGCGACGTATTTTCCCTCGAGGGTGAAAACCTGTATCCGCCTGTTGGGGCGATCGGCGACATACACGAATCCATCGTTCGAGACTCTGACGGAATGCGTTTCGCCGAACTGGGGCGAACCCGGACCCTCGGTGTCTAGCGCCGGCCGCGGCGGGGGAGGGGCGCTGGTGGTCGCGGCCGCGACACCAGGCCGCGGCCGATCAAACGGTGTATTTCCGAAAGCGGTCCACATCCGTTTGAACGCACCGGTATCGGCATCAAACACGATCACTCGGAGATTGCCTTCGTCGCCAACGAACAACTCATTCGTCTTGCGATACACGAAGAGGTCGGCGGCGCCGTAGGTATTCTTCGTGTCCTTGGCCCCGCCGCTCTGCCCACGTCGACCAATCTGCAGCACCAACTTTCCTGCAGTCGTAAGCTTGAGCACCATGTCGTCCGATCTGCCGGTCCCAGGCCCGCCAGGAGGCCGGGCGGTTCCAGCAAGCCACACATTGTCCTTAGAGTCGACGTACATCGCGTGCTCCCGGTCGGGCCATTCATATTCGCTGGTCGGACCTCCCCACGCCTGGACAAACGTCCCGGCTGCGTCGAATTCCAGCACCGGCGGAGCCACGAGATTCTTCTTGCCGTCGGGCACGCCCGAGCGAGGACGGTGCAGGATCCAGACATGATCTCGTCGATCGACCGCCACTGCGGATACCACCCCCATCACCCAGTTGTTGGGGAGAACCAGCCACCCGGGCTGGACTTCGAAGATCGGCGCCTGCTTCGCGCTTTGGGCGGCCAATGCCTGTCCACATGCTCGTTGAGTAGCGACCGCGCTGTTGGCGAGCACGATCGCGGCGACGGGTACGAGCAGCTTTCGTATCATGGCTGGTCTCCTTGTTCCGAATCGCAATCGCGCAGCACACGCCGGCGGCCAACATCGCGAATTTATTGCGTATTTCCGGGATCGGCGAACCCAATCTCGCGCGGTGACAAATTATGACAACTTGGCCGGAGTCGGGCCGTTCTGTGGCCCCTATGATCGATAACCTTTCCTCGCTAGTGAAGAAGCGCTAGGAGGTCAATGTTCCATGCGAACCAAGCTCTCAGTTGCCTGTCTTGGCGTGGGTCTGGCGGTTCTGGCCGCGACGCGGATTGTCGCGCATCATGCCTTTTCGGCGGAATTCGACGCGAACCGGCCCCTCAAGCTGACGGGAACCGTCACCAAGATGGAGTGGGTGAATCCCCACTCCTGGATCCACATCAACGTGACGAGGGCTGACGGCACCGTGGAAAGCTGGGCGATCGAAGGCGGCACGCCCAACACACTGCTCCGACGAGGCCTCAGGAAAGCGGACCTGCCGGCTGGAACCGTGATCAAGGTCGATGGGTATCAGGCCAAGGACGGAGGATTCCGGGCCAACGGCAACAATCTCACGCTGGCCGATGGCCGGCAGATCTTTTTCGGATCGTCGGGCACGGGCGCGCCGAACGAAGCAGACGCCGCGAAGAAGTAACGCCACGAAGATCACTTCGTGAGTGAAGGGCGCAGTGAGGCGCGATCGATCTCTGCGCCCTTGATGTAAATCTTCGAAATCCGCTGGGTGTTCCTGATGTCATCCAGCGGATTTCCGTCCAGCACGAGAAAGTCCGCTTCTTTTCCCGCCGCCAGGGTTCCCATCTTATCGAGCTTCAGATACTCGGCGGGCCGGCTCGTGGCGGCGACAATCACCTGCATAGGCGTCATCCCGGCCTTGACCATATTTGTCAGCTCATGCTGCTCGGCCGGTCCAAACAGGTGGTCTTGAAGGCCCGTATCGCACCCGAGGGTGACCTTCGCGCCGGCCTTGGCGAGCTTCGCGGTGCTGCGCTCGAGAATGGAGTAGGCGGTCCGCGCCCGTTCAACCGCCGCGGGGTCGCGCCCCTCGTACGATCTTTTTATCCGGTCGATAACCGGTTGCGGCACGGATTCCTGGATCAACGTCATGAACGGATCGCCCTCTTTCAGCCACGGTGGAAGTTCGGTGTACGTCCCGCGCTCGCCACTGAGGTTCGGCATCACGTACACGTTACGCCGCACGATCGACGCCACGAGCGCATCTTCCATCTCTTTGTCACGCACGAGATGGACGAGGCCGTCGATGCCGGCGTCCACGAGATCGACCGCATCCTTGTGGTAGAAGACGTGGGCGTTCACTCTCAGCCCGTTTTTGTGGCCCTCGTCGATGATCGCGGTGAAGACATTCTTCGGCAGGCTGGGTGCGCGGCCATTTCGATCGTCCACCCAGATTTTGACCAGGTCTACCTTCTTCGCCGCGAGTTCTCGCACCGCCTTCCGGCCTTCTTCGTCGGTGGTCACTTCATAGGCAATTCCGGCGTAGGCCGCTCCGCCGGGGCCGGCATTCGGGGCGCCGATGCCGCGACCGGCGACGCGCAGCCCCGCGCCTCCCAGCTTGCCCGCTTCCTGATCGGCGCGAATCTGGTACGTGATGTCGCCCTTTTCAATCCCCTGCGACTGGACCGCCGCGACGCCAAAATACAGCGCGCGATTCAGATCGTCGACGATGTTTTCGCGTGTGAAATTGTCCGCGCTGTAGGTGAGGCCACGCTGGAATCCTGGATGCCCATGCGGATTGATCAGCGTCGGCATCACCGTTTTGCCGGTCAGGTCGACGCGCGACGCGCCGGCCGGAGCGGTCGTGCTGCCTTTTGCACCAACCCTCGTGATGACTCCGTTTTCCACAAGCATTGCGGAAACGGCGATTGGCTGGCTGCCGTCGCCGGGAATCAGCCGCGCCCCCTCGTACAAGACCGCTCCACCTCTCGTCTGGGTCTGTGTAAGGGCTGGTTGGCTCAGGAAAGCGGCCAGAAACAGGAACGCGATGCGGCGCATAAACACCTCTGAACATGAGGTCGCGCTCCGTGAATCCCCTTCAAGACGCCCATCTCCACGACCGCGACCGCGCCGACTCGATCGCGGGTCATCACCCCCACGGCGTCGAGCACACTGCCCCCCGGCTCTACGGTCGGCGGCGGATGCGCGCCATTCTGAGCAGTGCCATTTAAGCCTCCGTTCTCGACGTCACTTGCGCGGGCGGTAAACTGGAGACCCCGCGCGCGGCCCTCCAGCGCCCAAAATACTCGCATACTTTACTCCAACCATGATGATCGGATTACTCGCGTTCTAGTCGCCATATGCCGAGGAACTGTCCGGTCCGGCTTCCCTCGCCTGATCGGCGTCTATCGACGTTCGACGGGTGGGTGCGCGTTACAATGGGACACGGCGGGAATGTCACGAACCAGCAGTTTCAAAACGGTCGAATCCTTCGGTCGCACCTTGCCGGATGTGGAGGTAACGACCACATGGGTCAGCCCACGCTGAAAGTACGCGGCAAGATGTCGTGTGCATGGCGTCCCACAAATCCGCTGAGCCGAACACGCTGGTGGTGATGATGGATTTCGGCGACCGTGACGCGCTCATCAAGGATGATCCGGCACCTACTACCTGAAAGAACATTACCGGAACTACCCGTGTGTGCTCGTCCGGCTGTCGCGCGTCCGTACCGACGCACTGAGGGACCTCATCGCTGGCGCCCACCGCTTCGTGAGCGCCAAGGTGCGTCGGAAGTCCGTCGAAGCTTCACGCCGTGGGACAGCTCGGTCTTGAAGAAGGGCAATTTCGCGTTGAGGCTTCAGCCGTCTTTGATGGAGGAGGCGAAGAAGGTCGCGAAAGCCGAAGGCGTGGCCGTGAACCAAGTCATCAACGTCGCCGTCGCGGAGAAGGTGTCGGCGCTGCGCACAGAAGAGTATTTCGCTGAACGCGCCGCCCGGGCCAATCTCAAGAAGGCGCTTCAGGTGCTCAAGGGGCAGGGAAAGGAAACCCACCCCTTCCTGGTGACGAACTACATGCGAAAACGCACCGGCGCCGACGTTAGACGCGCGTTCGCTGTCTGTCTGGGACGATGAGCTCTCCCACAGATACGCAGCACGTGCGCTGACCTGGATCCGCGGGTCGCCCTTCGTTCTCCGAGGGCGATCGGTCACAGGCGCTTCAGCAGCTCCAGGTCGCCCGCGATCGAGTGCTCCTTCTTTGCTCGTGTCCAGTGTTTTAGTTGCTGCTCGCGTTTCCGGGCTGCGTCCCGGTTGGCGTGAACCTCCGAGAACACCAATCGAACCGGCCGGCGTTGTGCCATGACGACGAGCCGCTGCCCTCATTGTGCTTCGTGAGACGCGACTCGAGATCGCTGGCCTCACCGACATAGAGGGCGTGGTCGGCGCAACGAAGGATGCACACAAACCACATCACGACGACGATGGCATCGTCCTGGAGTTGCGGTCAACGTGAGAGGGAATAGCGCGGCTCGCTCGGGGCATTCGACTCGGCCGCAGCGCGACAAAAATCCGATGGCTTGCCATGAATGAGGCGCGAGGCCCTTCGACTCGCCCCTGAGCTCACGGCGGCTCGCTCAGGGCATTCGATTCTGCCGCTCGCGGCCGAATCGAATGGTGGAGGCGGCGGGAGTCGAACCGGGGCATCACGCCTCCTATCAGGAACTTACGGCCTTTCGCTTCCTCCTGATCCGCTCGATCCGGTCAAATGGCCCGGTGGACACACGTATTACACACGCCGATTGAAACTCCAGTGTGTGCCTCCACGATGCGCAGCTTTCCTCGCCTCCTCAACCCCGAACGGCTTCGTTATCAAGTCGCCAATGGCGGCCGTCCGACGGTGAGGCTATCGTCGCCGTCAGGCTGAAGTCGGGAAAGCAGCACGGCTTTTATCGCGGGCTCACGCAGAGCACCGGACTTCTTGTCGAGACTGGCCGGCCCGGCAACTTCCTCGCCGTGAAGGCCATGGTACAGTTCAGCACGCTGAAGGCTTGCGCTCCGTGCCGATCGAAAGCCGTGGAGAGGAAGATATGAGAATGCGCACGTCGTATGTTCTCGTGACCGCCTTGCTGGCGGCAGGGATCGCTTCGAACGCGCAGGCGCAAAGCGGCCCCGCGACTCGGTCAGCATGCAATTTGTCTCACGCGTCCGGCGTCGTCCAAGAGCGACTCGTATCCGGTCAGCGGCAGCGTGCGTACAGGCTGTTCGTGCCGCCGGGCTATGACGGTCGCACGCGGCTGTCCCTCGTGCTCGATCTGCACGGCAGCGGCGGAACGTCGGCGGGTCAGGCGAGCAATAGCGCCTTCGAAATCGTCGCCGCGCGGGAGGGCTTTGCGGTTGCGACGCTGGAAGCCGAGAGCGCCCGCTGGAACGTACCAGTCGCGAACGAGCGGCCCGACGACGTCGCCTACGTTTCCGACGTCATCGATCACGTGGCCGCGCGTGTGTGCATTGACGCCGCAAGGGTGTACGCGACGGGATTCTCCGGCGGCGCGCGCATGTCGTCGCTCCTCGGTTGCAAGCTCAATGCGCGCATCGCGGCGATCGCGCCGGTATCGGGGCTGCGGTGGCCGGCGCCCTGTGAAGGGCGTGCTGTGCCGGTACTGACGTTCCACGGCCTGGCCGACACCCAGAACCCGTACGAAGGGAAGGCTCCAGGCCGAGGCGCCGAGTGGATGGAGAGCGTGCCAGACGCCCTCGCAAGTTGGGCGCGGCACGACGGCTGCGACCTCAAGGTCGTTCTGGAAGATCCCCCGGGCCCGCTGTCGACCATCCGCTATGAAGGCTGCCACCGCGATGCCGAAGTCCGCATGATCCGCATCGACGGCCTTGGCCACTCCTGGGCGAGAGAGGAAATCGATACGACGGCTGCGATCTGGCAGTTCTTCTCGCAACACCGGTTGAGGGAGTGATCCTCGCTGACTTTCACGTTTAGCGCGCTGAGACTCTGCGTGTCAGCGCGTCCGGCAGGGGATGCGGCCGTCAGATCGATGTTGTGGGGGAGGTGGAGCCCTTCACGGACGTGAACCCACGCTTCCTTCAGAATGGTCGCAAGCGTGTTTCCCAGCAGTCGATCATCGCCAGATCGGCGTCACTCAGGACCTATCGCGTAGAATTCCTCCGGCGATGGCACTTGCCCCCGGTTCGCGGATCGGTCCATTCGAGATCACGACCCAGATCGGCGTGGGCGGAATGGGCGAAGTGTACGGGCGACCGACACGAACCTGAAGCGGGCCGTCGCCATCAAGGTACTCCCGGATGCCGTCGCGGCCGACGCTGAGCGATTGGCCGCGTTTCAGCGCGAAGCCGAAGTCCTCGCCGCGCTGAACCATCCGAACATTGCGCCGATCTACGGTCTTGAGCGACCCGACGGTATGACGTGCGCTCGTCATGGAATTGGTCGAGGGGCCAACGCTCGCGGACCGCATCGCGCAGGGGCCGTTCCCGTCGATGAAGCGCTACCCATCGCCGAAGCAGATTGCTGAGGCGCTCGAAGCCGCGCACGAGCAGGGCATCATCCACCGCGACCTGAAGCCCGCGAACATCAAGCTGCGGCCGGATGGCGTGGTGAAGGTGTTGGACTTTGGCCTCGCGAAGGCGCTGGAGCCTGCCGGAGTCGCGTCGGACCTTCGCAGTCGCCAACCATCATGTCACCCGCCATGACGACTGGCGTTGGCATGCTGCTCGGCACCGCGGCGTACATGAGTCCGGAGCAGGCACGCGGCAAGGCCGCCGGCAGGCGTGCGGACATCTGGGCATTCGGCTGCGTGCTCTACGAGATGCTCACCGGCACGCGCGCGTTCGAAGGTGAAAGCGTCAGCGATACGCTCGCCGCCGTTCTGCGCGGCCAGCCGAACTGGGGCGCACTCCCTCACGAGACGCCATCAGCCATTCGTGCGCTGCTACGGCGATGTCTTGAAAGAGACCCGCGCGAGCGGGTTGCCGATCTGGGGGCGGCGTTATTTGTCATCAAGGAACAAGGGGCGTTAGCAGCCGCGCCCGTGCGACGGCGAGTTAGCCCGGATCACGCGGCGTCGCGTCGCCGTGGTCGGCATGGCCACGCTGCTCGTCGGCGCCGCCGCGGCCGGGACCGGTGTCTGGGTCGCAACGCGACCAGACGCCCCGGCGATCGTCACTCGGACGACCGTCACCACGGGTGGCGCCGCGGCACTGAACTTCCAAGGGGACGCCCAGATCTCGGCGATCACGCCAGACGGCACGCGCGTGGTCTATGGCGGGACCAACCAGTTGCTGGTGCGGGCGCTCGACCGGCTCGAGCCAACAGCGCTCGGCGGTATCGGCACGCCGCGTACCTCTTCATGTCGCCAGACGGCCAGTGGGTGGGCTTCTTCGACGGCAACACTGCCCTCAAGAAGGTCGCGATCACCGGCGGGCCGGCGGTGACGCTGACGCCAACCGATGGCACTGCCCCCCGCGGCGCCACCTGGAGTGAAGACGGCACCATCATCTACGCCACACAAACGCCGACCACCGGGCTGCAGCGCATCTCCTCTGCGGGGGGCCCGCCGACCGTGCTCACCACGCCTGACCATGCGGGCGGAGAGACCGATCATTTCTGGCCCGAGTTCCTGCCCGGTGGACAGGCCGTGCTTTTCACCATCACCGCGTCGACCGGCGGCCTGGCCAACGCGCAGGTGGCCGTGTTCGACTTGCGCACCAGCACCTACAAGACAGTCTTACGCGGCGGCCACCACGCCCACTACGTGTCGACTGGGCATCTGATGTACGGCACCGCCGGCACGCTGCGGGCGGTGCCCTTCGACTTGGGCCGTCTCGAGGCGACTGGCCCCCCGGTGCCGATTCTTGACGCGGTGCCGACGACGGCGGAGGGTGGCCTCGAGGTTGCGCTCGCGGCCACCGGCACGCTCGTGTATGTGCCCGGCCGCACCGTCGGCGCGCAGCGGTCACTCGCGTGGGTGGACCGGATGGGGCGCGAGGAACTGCCTGGCGACGCCAGCGCGGGCTTATTACTATCCGCGCATCGCGCCGGATGGCTCGCGCGTGGCTAGTCGACATCCGCGACCAGGAACAAGACATCTGGATCTGGGACATCGCGCGGCACACCCTGACGCGGCTGACTTTCGATCCCACCATTGACGCCTATCCGGTCTGGACGCCGAACAGCCAGCGAATCGTGTTTCTGTCTGCACGCGCAGGGGCGTTCAACCTCTATTGGCAGGCGGCGGACGGGACCGGGGCCGCAGACCGCCTGACCGAAAGCGCGAGGACGCAAGCCCCATACAGCGTATCGCCGGACGGAACAGTGTTAGTGCTGCGCGAGGACGCGCCGCAGACCCGCACGGATTTGCTATGGCTGTCCCTCGCGCCCGGTGGGCCTGGCCCGCGCCAGCGCCTCCGCGGTGTCCGGAGCCCGGCCGTCGACTCGACGGGACTCCACGGGACTAAGCCCGCCGAATTGGTTGAGGGACGAGAGGATCGCGGCGGCGTCGGTGCGACGAAGGACGGTGCGCCACGGCCCTTGGTCCAGACGATGTTTGGGGAGGCGAACGGCGAGGTAGCGCCAGACGGCCGCTGGCTCGCGTATCAATCAGACGAATCAGGCCGCGACCAGATCTACGTGCGACCGTTCCCCGATGTCAGCGGCGGGCGCTGGCAGGTGTCGACCGGCGGCGGTCGGACGCCGCTCTGGGCGCGCACGGGGCGGGAACTGTTCTACCGGTCGGCCGACGGCGCGGTGATGGTGGTGCAGGTGGAATCGGGGCCGGTGTGGCGCAGCAGCCCGCCCGCGCAGGTACTGCCCGCGCGATATTACGACGGAGCGGACCTCACGGGGCGGACGTTCGACCTCTCGCCCAACGGCCAGCGCTTTCTGATGATCAAAGAGGGCGGCGGTGACCAGACGACCACGCCGCCACAGATCATCGTCGTACAGAACTGGCGTGAAGAGCTGAAGCGACTCGTGCCTGTGAATTGATCCCTTGAGATCTGTTTGCCGGCCCCGAGTCTCAGGCCATCTGGATTACTCTTGTGTAGTCGCGTAGTGATTTCCGAAAACGTGCCGAGATCGGAAGTCCCTACGGCGTTTCTCATTTACCAATCGCCTCGATTAGCGCTCTCGTATAATTTCAGCCACTTCCTGTGGCACTCGTTCCCGGGACTCGTCTTGGCCCCTATGAAATCCTGTCAGCCCTCGGCGCAGGGGGGATGGGAGAGGTATGGAAGGCCACTTGATGTGCGACTCAATCGCACAGTCGCTATCAAGGTTCTCCGCGAATCGCTTGCCTACCAATCCGCAATTCCGCGAGCGCTTCGACCGCGAGGCCCGGGACGATCTCCGCAACTCGAACACCCGCACATCTGCGCGCTTTACGACGTCGGCGAACAGGATGTGTACGTCGTTCCTCGTCATGCAGTACCTCGAAGGCGAAACGCTCGAGGCTTGTTTGAGGAAAGACGAGCTGCCCGCTCGATCGAGCGCTGCAGGTCGCCATCGAGATTGGCGAGGCGCTCGAAGAAGCGCATCGCCACCGCATCCTCCACCGCGACCTCAAGCCATCGAACATCATGCTGACCACGCAGGGTCACGTGAAGGTCATGGACTTTGGGTTGGCGCAGTGGATGCCGGAGCCGATTGCCGACGTCTCGAAAGCACAAACGGTGATGCGTGCCGTGACGGAGTGGGGGGTGTACGGATGGGCACGCCGGCTTACATGTCACCGGAGCAGGCGCTTGACGCCGAGCTTGATGAACGGTCGGACCTCTTTTCTTTCGGAATCTCTGCTTTATCAGCTGCTGTTGCCGGGACGCATCCGTTCAAGAGTGGAACTGAGGGTGCGACCCTGCGGGCCATTGTCCGCGAGGGCGCACCGTCGTTGCGGCGATCGGTCCCCGATGCGCCCGATGCCGTCGAGGTTCTGGTCAGCAGACTGTTGGCGAAGGAGCCGGCAGATCGCTATCAGTCGTTTCGTGATGTGACCAGCGATCTGAAAGACGCACGCGAGCAGTTGGCTGGCCGCAGGACCTCGGTCACGGCTGTCGCCGATCACACGGTTGAAGCTGTGGCGAGCGGACGGACGCTATACGTGGGCCGGGACGCGGAACGCGCGGATCTACGGCAACACCTCGAGAAGGCGCAGACTGGGCAAGGCACGCTGGTGTTGGTCGGCGGCGAGCCGGGCGTAGGCAAGACCAGGCTGGTCGAAGAGCTACTCGCCGAGGCACGCAAGCTCGGCTGGCTGACGCTGGCGGGCCGCAGCTACGAAACGGCCGGCACCCCGCCGTTCGTCGCGTTCGTCGAGCTGATCGAACAGAGGCGCGGGCGATGCCGACGACGACGTTTCGAGCCGTTCTGGGGGATGCGGCGCCGGAGATGGCCAAGTTGGTGCCAGAGTTGCGCCGGAGGTTCCCTGACCTCGCGGACCCGCTGGAGTTGCCACCGGAGCTGCAGCGGCGGTATCTGTTCAATTGTGTCGTGGAGTTCATCGAGCGGAGCTGCCGGCTGAGGCCGCTAGCGGTGCTGCTGGACGACCTGCACTGGGCGGATGAGCCGACATTGCTGTTGCTGCAACACCTTGCGCAGCGGCTGCCGCAGCTGTCGATGTTCATCGTCGGGACGTATCGAAGCGTGGAGCTGAATGCGGACCGGCCGTTTGCTGGAACGCTGGAGACATTGACGCGGCAGCGGCTGGCGCACCGTGTTGCTTTGAAGCGATTGCCTCAGGGGGACGTGGAAAGGATGCTCAGCGCCCTAGGCGGCATGACTCCTCCGCCAGCGCTCGTTGGTGCGGTGTATCAGGAAACAGAGGGCAATCCGTTTTTTGTCGAAGAGGTATTTCACCATCTGAAGGGTGAAGGCAAGCTGTTTGACGACGGCGGGCGGTGGCGCGCGGATCTTCGGATTGACGAGCTTGACGTGCCGGAAGGTGTGCGGTTGGTGATCGGGCGCCGGCTAAAGCGGCTGCAGGAGTCGACACAGCAGGTCTTGACGCGGGCAGCGCTCGTCTTGCCGGTCGTTCGACCTGCCGTTGTTGGAGGCCGTGTCTGACAAACGCGACGAGGCGCTGCTGACCGCCTTGGAAGAAGCGGAGGCGGCGCATGTGATTCGGTCGGAGGGCGGAAGGGAGGCGCGCTGGCGGTTCGCGCACGAACTCATTCGGCAAACGCTCGTGAGCAGCTTGGTGCTCCCGAGGCGCCAGCGCCTGCATCTGCAGATTGCGGCGGCGATGGAGCAACTGTATGCCTTCGAAGCTGGACCAACACGCCGGCGATCTCGCCCATCATTTCTACCAGGCCGGAACCGCGGCAGATCCTGGCTCGGACTATTCAGTATATGGACCTGGCCGTTGAACAGGCGCTCAGGGCCTCTGCGTTCGAAGAGGCGCTTCAGTACCTGGACCAGACGCTCGCGATCGGCGCAGGAAGTGAACCCGGACGGGAGGCAGATCTGCGAGCGAAAAAGGGGGCCGCACTGCGCAGCCTCGGTCGTGGTGAGGACGCGGTTAAGGAGTGGGAGGCCGCGCTTTCGAGCTATCAGCGCCTCGGGAATGCCGAAGCCGTCGCGCGGACATGCTACGAGATCGGCAATCAGCAGTTCTGGCTGAGTCGCTGGCAAGAGGCTACGGACATTTGCAGACGTGGGCTGAGTGCGATCGGCAATCCGCAGACCGCCGATGGGTGCCGGTTGCTGGCCTTCACTGGTTTGTTGGTCGGCTCAACTGATAACTATGCGGCGGGCAGCACTATGCTGGAGGACGCCGAACGCGCCGCCGAACGGCTTAGCGATCAGCATCTTCTCGGTCACGTGCTTTCGCGCCGCGCGGCGTTGGACAACATGTGCGGCGAGTTTCGTCGAGCGGTCGATGTCGGGAATCGAGCAGCTCACGCGTTGCGTCACGTGCGCGACCTCTGGGAACTTGCCGACGTGCTCGGCTTTCTCGAGCTGAACCTCAACTATGTGGGCCGTCTCGATGACGGAGTGACGTGTGACGACGAATTGCGACCGCTCGCGCTTCGTATAGGTCATCACAGCGCGCTGGGGTGTGCCGACTGGGCCTCTCTGCCCCGCGACCTGATGCGCACTGGTGACCTCGAGGCATTTGACGCGGCGACGAGGCACAAGCTCGAAGCTTGGCGGCGCGCGGGCCTACCTGACTTTTTTGCCCACCTATTTGTTGGAGCCGCGCAGTTTTGGAAGGGGCAGTGGCCTGAAAGTGTGGCGAGCTTCGAGCGCGGTATCAGCGCGGGGTTTTATCCGAGTTGGATCGACATGATGTGGGGATGGCTCTTTGTGGTGAAAGCCTACGCCGCTCATGACGATGCCCTGCAGGTATTCACCACAAAGCAAGACGCACTGCCGTCGCCGGATAAGCCTGCCTCTTCCGGATCCTGGCATCTGCTACAACTGGTGGTCGAGGGCCTGGCGATTCTCGGGCAAAAACGTGAGGCTCACACACTGTACCCCTGATGGTGCAGATGATGCCGATGAGACTGACAGGATTCGCAGTGGGCCTCGTCACCACATCGGCCGGGATCGCCGCCGCTTGCGGCAGCGACTGGACCGCCGCCGAACAGCACTTCCAGGCTGCGCTCCGTCAGGCGCACGAGATTCCGTACAAGATCGCGCAGCCCGAAGCGCGCCGCTGGTACGCGTGGATGCTGTCGGAGCGCAACGCGCCTGGCGACAATGACCGGGCGCGAACACTGCTTGGCCAGGCGACCGAGATGTATCGCACGATCGGCATGCCGAAACATGTTGAGCTCGCCGAACACATACGCGAAGCGGCTCTAGTCCTGCTGCTGACTCGTCCGCTGGAATCGCGATGCGAATCTCACGTTACTTCGGCGGCGAAGGTTCAGTCGTTGCGTAATAGTCACCGCTCGCACCACTCGACAAAATGACTGAAAAGGAATGCGACCGATGATCCGTTTGTCGGCGGCATTGCGGATGTATAAGTTGACGCATCTCTGCCAGTCAAAATGGAATCCCCCGCTGGAATCATTCCGGACAGATTGCAGATACCGAGGCGCTCGATGGGCCAACAATTGAGTCGTGATGTCGCGATTGTCACCGGTGCTGGACGCGGAATCGGCCGCGCAATATGCCCTGTCTCTGGCCGCAGAGGGTGCAGCCGTGGCGGTCTGCGCGCGCACTGAGCGGAGAGATTGCAGAGACCGCGGCGCTCATCGTTGAGGCCGGCGGCCGGGCGAACGCGCTCAAGCTTGACGTCAAAGATTTGGGCAATGTTCGAGCGGTTGTGGAGGAGACCGCGCGTCGGTTGGGTCCCGTAACCCTGCTTGTGAACAATGCGGGCGCGCCCGGCCCGGCCGGCCTCGATTGGGAAGTCGATGCGGAGGCGTGGTTTGAATGCATCGAAGTGATTGTGCGGGGCGCGTTTCTTCTCTGCCAGGCCGTCGTACCAGGCATGATCGAGCGCGGCCGAGGTCGAATCATCAATATTGCAAGCGTGTCGGGAACGCGACCACTTCCGCCTATTGTCGCCACGTCAGTGGCAAAAACGGCTTTGATCCGGTTCAGCGAGACACTGGCTCGAAGAGCTTGACGGCCATGGGGTCCGCGTCTTCGCAATTCACCCCGGCGTGGTGCGAACGCGGCTCGTCGAGTCGTATGGCCTGCAGTTTCCGGATGAATGGTTCGTGGGACCGGAGCGCGCCGGGACGCTGTGCTCGCAGCTTGCGAGCGGCCGATACGACGCGCTGTCGGGGTGTTTCCTCGACATCGACGACAATCTTGACGAGCTACACAAACGAGCGAAGGAGATCAGATCGCGAGAGCTCTACACGCTTCGCATTCAAGCCATAGACCCGACGCACCAGCAGACGTTGGTTGGGCAAGCTGAAGAATTGCGTGATCAGGGAGAGGCCGTTCGACAAGAAGGCAGCAGCGTAACACGCTAACGCTGTCCATTCGAAAACTTGTGTGGTGCAGCCATGGAGTCGAACCGGCAAGGCCGCCGCCAAGAGCAGACGGCTTCCGGGAATGGCCGCACGCAGTGCGTTTACTCCCGAGTACTCGCCAGTGCCAAGGAATCTCGCCGGGCCGGAGTCAGATCGTCCGTTCCTGCGGCGTTAACAGAGAAATGAGCTCGTTCGCGCGCCTTCCGGCTATAATCATCGCCGTTTGGCTCTGGATCCAGGCAGCCGTCTTGAGAACAAGATGGGAATCCCGGCCGAACGCGTCGGACGCCAGTAGAAGGAGGAGCATCTGATGGACGGCACCCGACGCAGTTTCTTGAAGGCTGCCGTGACGGCCGCAGGGGCAGCCGCGACGCCTGGTCTTGCTCAGGCCCAAGGTGTCGGCCAGGCCCACGGTCACGCGCACCAGACGATCCCTTCTGACCTCACATTGCGAGTCAAGTCGCTCGAATCGCTCCTGGTCGAAAAGGGGCTCGTCGATCGGGCGGCCCTCGATGCGCTCATCGACACCATGGAGCACAAGGTGGGTCCGCGCAACGGAGCCCGAGTGGTGGCGCGTGCGTGGGTCGATCCCGCCTACAAGAAACGTTTGCTCGAGAACGCGCCGGCGGCGATCGCCGAACTGGGCTACACCAGCGGCCAGGGCGAGCACATGCTCGTCGTCGAGAACACACCCAAGGTTCACAACCTGGTGGTCTGCACACTCTGCTCCTGCTATCCATGGCCGGTGCTGGGCCTGCCGCCGGTCTGGTACAAGTCAGCGCCCTACCGATCTCGAGCGGTCATCGATCCGCGCGGCATCCTCAAAGAGTTTGGAACGCAAGTCGCGGAAGACGTCGAGGTGCGCGTGTGGGATAGCACCGCGGAGCTGCGCTATATCGTGCTCCCCGAGCGTCCGGCCGGCACCGAACGACTGACCGAAGAAGAACTGGCCGCGCTCGTGACTCGTGATGCGATGGTTGGCGTCGCCAAGGTCACGCTTCCTGAATCAGGAGGGAAGCCATGAACGGCGTGCACGATATGGGCGGCCAGCAGGGTATGGGTCCCGTCCAGTACGAGAAGGACGAACCGGTTTTCCACGCGAGCTGGGAAGGTCGCATTTACGCGCTCACTCGCGCGATGCGTGCCTGGCGCAAGTGGAGCCTCGATACCGACCGGCACGCGCTCGAAATCCTGCCGCCGGTTGATTATCTGCGAATGAGCTATTACGAGCGCTGGTTGAACAGGCTCGAAACCCACGTCGTGAAATACGGTTTCGTCACGCAGGAAGAACTGAAGAGCGGGAAGGCGGCGCCGGATCGCGCACAGAGACTCCCGTGTTTACGCTGGCGACATCCGCGCGTTGGTTGAGCCGCGGAATACCGTCGAGCGTTGATCCAGAGGTTCGACCGTCGTTCAAGGTCGGCCAGCGTGTTCGCGCCCGCAACATCCATCCCACTGGCCATACGCGACTGCCCAGATACGCGCGCGGCAAGGCCGGAGTCGTGACTCGCGATCACGGCGTCTATGTGTTCCCCGACACCAACGCGCACTTTCAAGGTGAGAAGCGTCAGCACGTGTACTCGGTGCGCTTCACCGCGAGAGAGCTGTGGGGACCGCAGGCCTCGCCGCACGACTCGGTGCATCTCGACATGTGGGATGACTACCTTGAGACGACTCTGATCTGGCGATTGCGCCCGATCGCCTTTCCGAGTTGCCGCGATTGCCGCGTGACGAAGGCGGGCCGGTCTTTGCCGAGCCATGGCAGGCGCAAGCCTTCGCGCTCGCGGTCAAGCTTTCAGAGCAAGGGCATTACACCTGGAAAGAATGGGCCGCCGCTCTTTCGGATCAACTCCAGGCTGCTGCGAGACGTGGTGAACCCGACGACGGGTCGCGGTATTACGAGCACTGGCTGGCCGCACTCGAGAGCCTGGTCGCTGCGAAGGGGTTGGCGGATCCGGGCGCGCTCGCAAACACGAAAAGAAGCCTGGGCCGATGCCTATCGCCACACGCCTCACGGCCAGCCCGTCGAGCTCCTTCATTCACGCGCGCCCGATGTCCGCTGGCTGCTCGTTGGTCTCGCGGGAACGTTCGTCATGTATTGGGTGCTTCAACAAGCGAGCGTGGGGTCGGTGAGCCGAACACAGTCTCGCGACGGCGTGCGAACGCTCCAGACGACGATCCGCACTTCCATTGGGATTTGCTGCGAGCGCCGGCCTCGGCGCGCTGCTCGGTATGCGGCACGCGCTCGAGCCCGATCATCTGGCTGCGGTCTCGACGCTCATGACCGGCGAACGCAGCAGCGCGAAGGCCGCGTGGCTCGGGGCGTGCTGGGGACTGGGGCATACGCTGACATTGTTCGCAACCGGCGCGCTGCTGGTGGTGATGCAGGCTGAAATGCCCGCGATCGCAGCGCGGGTGTTCGAGGTCTGCGTCGTCCTCCTGTTGATCGGCTTCGGCGTGCGCGCGATCTATCAGGGCGCCCGCCGGGTGCCCGCAGGTCCGACGCACACGCATCGCAAGCCCGGAGCATCGTCGTCCATTCCGCCTGGACCGATGGACGCCCGCACGACCATTCCTGGTCGGCGCAGTGCACGGACTTGCGGGGAGCGGCGCGTTGACGGCAATCGTGGTGACCACGCTCCCGTCGACGATGACGCGCCTGGGTTATCTGTTGTTATTCGGTGTGGGATCGACGGCGGGGATGGCAGCGCTCTCGGGGCTGCTGGGGTGGCCGCTCGCGCGGCTGGGCGCCCATCTCATGTTTGCGCGCACGGTTTCGCTGGTCGTCGGCTGCGTTTCCACCGCGCTCGGTTTGGTCTGGGGCTATCCGATCATCGAAGACTTCTCTCAGCCGCCCAGCAAAGGTCGGCCACCGGTCGGCAAATACTTCTCTCGAGGAACAGCCCAGCACAATTTCCAGCCACGCCGAAATAGTCATGAATAACTTTTTCTACACACTGTCTACGATATTTTTCCAGATTTCCGCTCGGCTTGATTAGCTTTTGCCTCCGACAGTCTTGACGGCCTGCTCCGATGACTTCTGACTTGCGAAGGCGTCATCTCTTATCTGCGCATCCACTCAGCGAAAAACTCATCACCGCGAGCATTCGTGCTGCTTCACAATATTCGCCAGTTCCGTACCATATGCTTGAGGTTCAATACATTCTTCGTAGCCACGGCTTCAGCGACTTGCTGCCGGGGTAAAAATCACGGCCTCGGTTTGAGCACGTGGACCAGGCCCGTCGAGGACGGCTTCAAGGTCCTGCTCAAGGCGGTCACAGTGAGCAACGTAACCATCCATATCCACGAGCAGGTCGACGGCAAGTAACTCAATCATCGCTGGTGCGAGCGGCCCGAGGACACAACATCGAGGCGCCATGACACACGGCGGATTGAAGGATTTCGGCGCAATATGTATCCGAGTGCCTTAGCAGTTATCGATCAATGACAGAGAGACGGGCTTTGGTATTCATCAGGAACAGATCCACGAGGTCAGCGCGTGTGTATCTCGTGTCCTCGCGCTCTCCAGAAAACAGCCCAATTTATGGGCGATTTCGTAGTGGAGGACGACGGGATTCCGCCGCGCTCAGTACGAGCGAAAGTAATCGCAATCGTAGCTCGTGGAGGAGACGTGAGTCGAGCCACCTTCGACCGATGGCTTCTGGGCAACCCTCGCCTGCATTCAACGTCGCGCAAGGATGGTGGAGGCGGCGGGAGTCGAACCCGCGTCCGAGAGTACGCCGTCGCAGGCGTCTACATGCGTAGTCGCTCTTGAATTTTCGCAATCCACGTCGAAGCGCGACCGAAACCGTGGACCGCTAGCCCCGAAAAGTCTCGTCGCCGCGCGTCGGGGCCACCCGCGGCGACCAGCCTGCATTTATGACATCCAGTCCCGCCCCACAGGCGAGAACGGGGTGGACGTCGCTGCTAATTAGGCAGCGAGAGCGAGCTGCGTGTCCGCAGTTACGTTGTGTTCCACCGGATTTACGAGTCGATGGGGCTCGGCATGCATCCCACGAGTCTTTACCCCCGTCGAAGCCGTATCGCCCCCTTTACCAAGAGGCCGTCGGAACGGAAGCGCTCGCGATGTGATGACCATAGGCATTGTACGGTCTCTCGAACAGCATCGTCAAACTACTCTAGGGCTTGGAGTTGTCGAAGAGCGGGCCCTTGACTTGACTGTACTGGCCCCGCATAATGCAAGCGTTCCTGACATGAGCTGTGACAGGCACCTTGACCGGGCGTTCAAGGTGTCCAGTGTGCGCCTGCGGCACAATATCGTCTGGGCGAAGCCAGGCCCCGCCGCAGGGCTGCTGACAGAGCTATCAGGGAAGCCTGCAGACGCTACGCATGCTCGAGCTATAGACCGAAAACCTAAGGTGAGGCAGAAGGCCGAGACGACGGCACACTGAGCAAAAGTGAAAACCACCTGGGTTCTGGTAAGCGCAGTCACTGTATGGATGACGGCCGAGGGGCCGCGGGCCCAGGAGCCCGCAGGTCAGGTTTCGCTGGTTCAGACCAATCACCCACTCGTCTCGCGAGAGCTCTCGCAGCTCTGGCTGGTGCCGGACAGCCGCGGCACGAAACCTCCTGCGGCCCTTGTCGAGTTCGCGTCGGCGGTGAAGCTCGAGGTTAACGGCGAGTTTACCAAGGCGCTCGCGATCCTGTCGCAACCACGCGTTCGGCAAGGCCCGTTGGGTCAGTACGCGGAGCTTTACAAGGGCGTCGCTGAACTACGACTGGGGCGGACCGCAGAAGCGCGCCGCACTTTTCAGGCCCTTCAAGCCCGCACTGTGGTGGGTTATTTGGCCGAGGCCGCCGCGCTGGCGGAAGCCGAATGCGACGAGGCGCTCGGCGAACATGAGGCCGCCGCCGACATCTACGAACGGCTCTTGAAAGGGAAGACGACGACTCCGTCGGACGATTTGCTGATGCGTCTGGGCCGAGCGTTGAGCGCCGCTGGCGAGTCAGAGAAGGCAACTCGAGCTTTCGCTCGCGTGTATTACGACTTCCCGCTGGGTGATTACGCCGGTTCGGCCGGTGCTGAACTCGAAAATGGGGCCGTCGTCGCGGGCAGCGAGCGATACAAGCGCCAACTCGCACGTGCCGAACGGCTGTTCATTGCCAGGCGCTACGAACAGGCGCGAGGCGAGTTCGAGACTCTGCGAATCGCGGCCCGGGACGACGATGTCGAACTGATCAGTTTGCGCGTTGCGGAGTGCGATTACTACCTCAAGCAGCACCAGCGCGCGAGGACCGAGCTTCGTCCGTTCATCGAGCAGGCTTCCAGACAGGGGGAAGCGCTCTATTTTCATGCGATCACGTCCAGGGCGCTTGGGGACACCGACGAGTACCTCAACACCATTCGCCGTGTCGTCAACGACTTCGGAATGCAGACGTGGGCCGAAGATGCGCTGAACGACCTGGCGACGTACCACCTGATCCAGGATGAGGACGCCAAGGCGGACGAGGCGTTTCGCGAGCTGTACGATCGGTTTCCGACCGGCCGTCATGCCGAGCGCGCGGCGTGGAAGATCGGCTGGTGGGCGTATCGAAACGACCGGTTCGCGGACACGACCCGCGTCTTCGAAAAAGCTGCGGGCGATTTCCCCAGATCGGACTATCGCCCCGCATGGCTGTATTGGGCGGGGCGCGCGCACGAGGCGTTGGCCGAGCCCGCACAAGCGGAGGCTCGTTACCGGCTCACAGCCGCGGACTATCTCAACACCTATTACGGCCGGCTCGCGGCCAAACGACTCACCGAGCGCGGATGGCGCATACCCGAACGACTCCTTGTCTTCGATCTTCCCGCGCCTTCGACGACTGAAGGCGTTGCGCGCGACGCTTCCCAGGGGAATGCCGCGCGACATCCACCCAATTCGGCCGTAGTTCGTGCGCTCCTCGATGTGGACCTTTACGATCAGGCACTCGACGAGCTGCGATATGCCCAGCAAACGTGGGGCGACTCGTCAGCGATTCAAGCCACGATGGCGTGGGTCTATCTGCAGCAGGGTCGGTCGGAGACCGGAAGCCGACAGCTCACGGTCCTCCGTCGCGCGATCAATACGATGAAGCGGGCGTATCCCCAGTACATGGCCGCCGGTGGTGAAGCACTTCCGGTCGAAGCCCAGAAAGTCATCTTCCCAATGGGTTACTGGGACCTCATTCGCAAATACGCTGCGCAGTACCAGCTCGATCAGTACTTGGTGGCTGCTCTCATTGCCCAGGAATCGACCTTCGTCCGCGATATCAGGTCGTCCGCAAACGCCGTTGGCTTGACGCAGCTTCGGCCATCGACGGCACGGCAGTACGCGCGGCGGATGAACGTCAAGGTACTCGACAAGCCTCCTCACCAATCCCGAGGCCAATATTCGGATCGGGTTGTTCTACCTGTCTGAAAAGGTCAGAGAGTTCGGCGAGATGCACCTGGCGATCGCAAGCTACAACGCGGGTGAGCGGCCCGTTCGTCGCTGGCTGACGGAACGGCCGGGTCTCAGCCGAGAGGAGTTCATCGACGATATTCCATTTCCCGAGACGCAGAACTACGTCAAGAAAGTTCTCGGGACGGCCGAAGACTACCGTCGTCTGTACGGCTCCGAATCGGCCGTTGCTGCGAACCTCTCAGTTCCTTCGGCCGCAGTCGACTCCGGGTCGGCGCCCACCTCGCGACCGAAGAAAGCGTCGGCCAAGTCGACGAAAAAGAAGAAGACCCGCAAGGCCGCCTGAGATAACCTAACCCCAACAAAGGATGCGGGTGACGCGGAGGCCGACCTTCGCGCCCAGGCAGGGACCATGTCAAAACTGACCGGCTCGAAAAAGGCAACTCAATTCACCGAATCGGTGATTCGGGAGATGACCCGGCTGAGCGATCTTCACGGCGGCGTCAATCTCTCGCAAGGATTTCCTGATTTCGCCGCGCCGGAAGCGGTCAAGGCTGCCGCCATGGCAGCGATTGCGGACGACGTCAATCAGTACGCCGTGACGTGGGGCGCTCGGCCACTACGTGAGGCCGTCGCTCGCGAGTTCACGCGCCGATACGGGCTCCCTGTCGTGGCAGACGAGCAGGTGACGGTGTGCTGCGGATCCACAGAGGCCATGATGTCGACGATGATGGCCGTGATCGATCCCGGAGACGAGGTCGTGGTCTTCGAGCCGTTCTACGAGAACTACGGCCCGGACGCGATTCTCTCGGGTGCGACTCCCCGGTATGTCACGCTGCACGAACCGGACTGGCGGTTCGATCCCGACGAGCTCGCCGCGGCGTTCAACGACAAGACGAGAGCGATCATCATCAACACCCCGAACAACCCGACGGGCAAGGTCTTCACTCGTCAGGAGCTCGAGACGATTGCCGCCCTGTGTCTCAAGTGGGACGCAATTGCGATTTCTGACGAAATTTACGAGCACATCGTCTACGACGGCCACAAACACGTCCCGATCGCGACCATTCCAGGCATGGCGGACCGGACCGTTACGATCAACGGGCTGTCGAAGACCTATAGTGTGACGGGTTGGCGGGTGGGCTGGACCATCTCGCCTCCGACGTTGACCGGAGCCATCCGCAAGGTCCACGACTTTCTCACCGTGGGCGCTCCAGCGCCGCTGCAAGAAGCTGGAACCGTGGCCCTCAGTCTGCCCGATCAGGTACTACATCGATCTCGCCGAAAAGTATCGTCGGCTGCGGGATACGCTGCTCGACGTTCTCGAGCGCCGGCGCTTCACGTGTTACAAGCCATACGGCGCCTACTACATCATGACCGACATCGCCTCGTTCGGGTTCGGGGACGACGTCGAGTTTGCGCGCTATCTCGTGAAGGATGTGGGCGTGGCGGCGGTGCCTGGCAGCAGTTTCTACAAGAATGCTGCCAAAGGCCGGACGAAGCTGCGCTTCTGCTATTGCAAGCGAGAAGAAACGCTACAGGAAGCCGATCGGCGCCTGGAAAAGCTCGTTCCTGCAGGCGTCAACATGCGCTAGAAACTCTCCACCACGGAGGACACGGGGGACACGGAGCTCGTGGAGAGCTCAGTCAGTAACGCGCCACCATCCCGAAGAACAACCCTCGCAGCTTGAACGAGCCGGTGTCTTTGTCTACGAGATAACCGAGGTCAAGCGACCGGTAGCCGGCCTGCACTCCGATGTTGTTCGTGAAGTTGAACGTGCCGTAAATGTTGAGATCCACGTAGTGCCCGCCATAGGACGCATCGTCCTCGTCCGACAGACTCTGAAGGAGGGTGTCGGGTATCCAGGCGAGCGTAAAGAACGACACTTCGCCAGTCACCGAGATGTTCGGCGTGATGTACCCGCGACCGACACCGCCGATCGCCGGAATGGGGGCACGGGCCCGCGCAAACTCTGTTGCCGCCGCGCTGGTCAGGTTGACGGCGACATCCGTGTACTTGAAATCCACGATGAAGCCACCGTAACCACGGCTCTTTCTGATGAAGTCGTACTCGTAACCGAAGCGGTACGCCTTCCATTCGAGTGACGAGGTGATCGGAAACTGCGCCCGATATCGCTGGCCGTTGAAGACGATGTCCTTGGTGACGGTATTGGTTTGTTCGTACTTGATGGGAATCGCCTGGAACCGGAACTTGTGTCCGCCGCCCTTCGCCTCGAAGTGGAACTCTGGAAAGCTCTGATCCTGCAGACCGAGATCCTGCTTGAAGTCGATCTCCGACCCGATGATGCCCAGGGACTCGCTGGAGACCGACATTCCCGCGTTGGGGAGCCAGAAGCCGATAGCGGCTTCCACGACATACCGTTCACCCGTGGCCCGATCGTCAACCGGCCTTGGTTCAAACTGGGCGTGCGCTGGAGTGGCCGACAGCAGCCAGATGGCTGCCAGTACGAAGGCCATGTACGTGCAACGAGCGACACCTCTTCTCATAAGAAGTCACTGTCCTTCTGAATAGATTGTGGTGGGCCCGCTGGGAGAAGGCTGACTCAGGATAGCACAGCACTGCCCGATCACCCAATGACTCGATGACCGTAGTTACACAATTTCCTCAAGCTTCCGTCGGCTCCATGACCGGTACTTTCCCGGTCAGCACGAGAAGCCAGCGTCGAACGGCTGAGGCGAGGATGATGACCACGCACACCATCATGATCACGGTGAAGATGCTGTCCACGTACCCTTGGACGCGCAGTGCGGGGTTGTCGCTGATCGCCTTCGGCCAGAAGTTGTCGCGCACGCTCATATAGCCGGCGGTCAAGGTCGTTGTTGCGACGAAGCAGAGCGGCGCGACCGTCACCCAGGCGTACCGTGCGCGCCCCATATTGATGAGTATCGTCGTGCCGACGGCAAGCGCGACCCCTCCAAGCAACTGATTCGCGATGCCGAACATCGGCCAGATGGTATCGATCGAGCCCGTCCAGATGAAGTATCCCCAAGCGAGAACGACCAGGGTTGTCGAGATGATGGAAGCGGGCACCCAGTCGGGCCGCGCGAACGGCTTCCAGGCCCTTCCGACGAATTCCTGGAGCACGAATCGTGCAACCCGCGTCCCTGCGTCGATCGTCGTGAGAATGAAGAGCGCCTCGAACATGATGGCGAAGTGATACCAGTACGCCATCAGCCCGCGCATCCCGGGCAGCTTGCTGAAGATGTCCGCCATCCCGATCGCCAGTGACACCGCGCCGCCCGGCCGGCCAACGACTGTTTCTCCCACCTGTTGTTGCAGATCCTGGAGATGGACGGTGGACATGCCGAGCGTGCTGAACACGGCGGGCGACGTGTTGATCGCGTAGTAGTCGCCTGGCTGGAGCGCCGTGGCTGCGGTCAGGGCCATCAGGCCCACGACGCCTTCACAGAGCATGGCGCCGTAGCCAATGGGCCGCATGTCGCTCTCTTTGTCGACCATTTTGGGCGTGGTCCCGGTCGCGATCAACGAGTGGAATCCCGAGATGGCGCCGCAGGCGATGGTGATGAAGACGAACGGGAACAGCGGCCCGGGGATTATGGGTCCGCCTCCGCCGGCAAACTGTGAAATTGCCGGCGCCTGGAGCGTCGGTTGCACGATGACGATGCCGAGGATGAGGAAGAGGATCGTGCCGATCTTCATGAACGTGCTGAGGTAGTCGCGAGGCGTCAGCAGCATCCAGACGGGCAACACCGAGGCGGCAAATCCATACACGCCGAGGGCAAACGTCAGCTGGTGACGCGAGAGGATGAACCAGGATCCAATCGACGACTCGGCGACGGGGCGTCCCAATATGACAGCCAGAATCATCAGCGTGACGCCGATGATCGTTGCCTCCTTGATTTGTCCCCTCCGCCACTTGAACATGTGGAAGCCCATCAGAATGGCCAGCGGAATGCTGGCGCCGATCGTGAAGGTGCCCCACGAACTCTCGGCCAGAGCGTTCACAACAGCGATCCCCAGCCCGGCCAGCGCGATGATCACGATGAAGAGGACGGCGATGGCGCCAGTCGTGCCGGCGATGGGATCGATTTCGGTGCGCGCGATGTCCGCCAGCGAACGGCCACCACGCCGCGTTGACGCCCACAGCGAGACAAAGTCGTGCACCGCACCGGCGAGGCAACACCCCGCGACGATCCAGATGAAACCGGGTGCATAGCCGAATTGAGCAGCGAGCACGGGACCGATGAGTGGTCCGGCACCCGTGATGGCGGCGAAATGGTGGCCGAAGAGCACCCAACGGCGTGTGGGGTAGTAGTTGTGGCCGTCGAACTTGGTGTGCGCCGGCGTCACGCGCCCGTCGTCCAACGTCAGAACCCGTGCGGCGATAAAAGCGCTGTAGTAGCGGTACGCGATGACGAGAATACCGAGCGCTGGCAGGACGACGTAGAGGGCGTTCATTGCGGGCAGTATACTCCCAAGATGTCCCCGGTTCGACGCCTGCTCGGGTACGTTCTGCGCTATCGTCCCGATTTCGCTGCAGGGCTCGCGTGCGTTGTCGCAACCACGGCGATTTCGCTGGCTTCGCCGATGGTGTTGCGATATGCGATCGACGATCTGACGCAGGGAGTCACCCGTGCCAAGCTCGTTGAGTACGGCCTTCTTCTTCTGCTGATTGGCCTGGCAGGCGGGTTCTTCCGCTTTCTGATGCGCCGGCTGCTGGTCGGTGCCTCACGGCACATCGAGTACGACATCCGCAACGACTTCTTCGCGCACCTGGAACGGCTGCCGGCCGCCTATTTCCAGGCGCACCGAACGGGCGATCTGATGTCGCGCGCGACCAACGACTTGAACGCGGTTCGCATGATGATTGGGCCGTCGGTGATGTATTCGGCCGATACGGTGTTGAGATTCGTCGTGGCGGTCGCCGTGATGCTGACGATCGACTGGCGTCTCACACTGCTGTCGCTCGCCCCGCTTCCGCTCGTCTCGGTCGCCGTCAAATACTTCGGCAGCGCCATTCATAAGCGCTTCGAGCAGATTCAGGCGCAGTTGTCGGAGCTGAGCGCGGTGGTGCAGGAAGCTCTATCGGGCGTGCGTGTGGTGCGGGCCTACGGTCGAGAGGGTTACGAGCTCGAGCGTTTCAAAGCGGCAAATGCCGAATATCTGGCGCGCAACCGCGGCCTGATCACTCTGCAGGGATTCTTCTTTCCCAGCATGGCGCTCTTTCTCGGTCTGGGCGCTCTCGTGGCGCTGTGGTTCGGCAGCCGCGAGGTGATCAACGGCCGAATCACGGTCGGTGAGTTGGTGGCTTTCAACGCGTATTTGACCATGCTGGCCTGGCCGGTCATCGCGTTCGGGTGGGTCACCAACATGATTCAGCGCGGCCTGGCGTCGTGGAAGCGAATGCTGGAGGTGCTCGAAACGAAGCCAGCGATCGCCGACAGCGATGATGGAGCGGGAAAGAGCAGAGGCTTGCAAGGAATCACGGAAAGAGCCGCCACTGGTGTACGCGTGATTCGAGGCGAGATCGAGATCCGGGACCTCGTTTTCAGTTACGACGGCAGGCGAGTGCTGGACCATGTCTCCTTGAGAATCGAACCAGGACAGACAGCTGCACTGGTAGGCCTTACCGGCTGCGGGAAATCGACATTGATCAGCCTGCTCGCCAGATTGCACGATCCGCCGCCGGGTCGCGTGTTCGTCGACGGCCGGGACGTGCGTGACATCCCGCTGGACGTCTTGCGCGGTGCAATCGGATTCGTGCCGCAGGAGCCGTTTCTCTTCTCGGACACCCTCGCCAACAACGTGGCCTTTGGGCTGGATGCTTTGACGGCCACGGACGGGGCGGGTGGGGCTGGTGAGGCAGGTAGGGCGGGTGGGGCAGGAAGGGCAGGAAGGGCAGAAGAGAGAGGCGGGAGGGGCAGGAAAGGCGGGAGCGGCGGAGGGGACGGGTGGAGTGGCTGACATGCGGATGCGGAGGATCGTCGAGGCCGGCGCCGTCGCCAGGCTCGACAAGGATGTCACCGATTTCTTGAAGGGGTACGAGACCCGGGTTGGCGAGCGCGGAATCACGCTGTCGGGCGGCCAGAAACAGCGGACCGCCATCGCCCGAGCCATCGCGATCGACCCGGCCATTCTGATTCTCGACGATGCACTGTCGGCTGTGGATACGCAGACAGAGGAGGAGATCCTCTCTCGCCTGCGGGGCGTCATGCGGTCGCGCACGTCCATCATCGTGTCGCACCGGATTTCAACGGTGAGAGATGCCGATCAGATCTTCGTGCTCGAGGATGGGCGCGTGGTCGAACGTGGGCGCCACGACGAGCTGGTGCGACACAACGGCTTGTACGCCGCGCTCCACAGAAAGCAACTTCTGGAAGAGGAGCTGGCGGCGTCGTGAGCGCTCCACACGAAGAAGAGGTCCTCGGCAGGTCGTACGACGCACGGCTGATGCGTCGGCTGCTGACGTATCTGTGGCCGTACTGGCGTCAGGTCGCGGTCTCGTTTGTCGCCATCGTCGCCGGAGCGCTCGCCCAGCTCGCCCAGCCGTACCTCATGAAGATCGCCATCGATCAGTACATCGCCACGGGTCAGCTGGCCGGGCTCGATCGGCTGGCTGCGGTGTATCTGGCCATCCTCCTCGCCGCCTTTGCGGCGGAGTACGTGCAAACCTGGACGCTCCAGATGACCGGCCAGCGCATCATGTTCGACCTCCGGATGACCGTCTACCGTCACCTGCAGCGCCTGGATCTGAAGTATTACGACCGCAATCCTGTTGGCCGTCTGATGACCCGCGTGACGTCCGATGTCGACGTGCTCAACGACCTCTTCACATCGGGAGTCGTGACCGTATTCGGTGACGTGTTCACGCTCATCGGCATCATGGCCATCTTGTTGTGGATGAACTGGCAGCTCGCGCTGGTGACATTCTCCGTCCTGCCGCTCATCGTCCTTGTGACACAGTGGTTCAGGCGAAACGTTCGCGAGTCCTATCGCGTGGTGCGGGGATTGATCGCGCAGATCAACGCATTCCTTCAGGAAAACATCACCGGGATGGGGACGGTTCAGCTCTTTCGCCGGGAGACGCTGAATTTCGAGCGCTTCGACGAGATCGATCGCAAACATCGTGACGCAAACATCGAGTCAATCTTCTACTACGCCGTGTTCTATCCGGCGATCGAGGTTGTGGCAGCGTTGGCCTCCGCGCTGATCATCTGGTACGGCGGGATGGACGTGCTCCGCAACACGCTGACTCTGGGTGCACTGGTTGCGTTTCTGCAGTACGCCGTGCGCTTTTTCCGGCCCATCAGCGACATGTCCGAGAAATTCAACGTTCTGCAGGCCGCGATGGCTTCGTCCGAGCGAATCTTCGGGTTGCTCGATGAGCCGGTCTCGATCAAGTCGCCCGAGCGGTCGCGGAATGGTCAGGCCCCCGGAAGAGGACACATCGTTTTCGAGGATGTCTGGTTTTCGTACTCGATGAGACCCAAAGACCCAACGACTCCCGATCTCCGTGACGCCTTGGACGAACATGCCAGCGATGAGGCGGACTACGTCCTGAGAGACGTCAGCTTCGAGGTCCGGCCCGGCGAGCGCGTCGGGATCGTCGGTGCCACCGGTTCGGGCAAGACCACCTTGATCAACCTGCTGATGCGCTTCTACGACGTCAATCGAGGTCGCATTACCATCGACGGCGTGGACATCCGGGATCTCGATCTTGCCGACCTGCGGCGCTTGTTCAGCCTCGTGCTGCAGGACGTGCACCTGTTCTCTGGGACCATCGCGGACAACATCCGGCTCGGAGACGCCTCGATAGACGATGCCCGGTTGCGGCATGCAGCGCGAGCCGTGCACGCCGACGCATTCATTGAACGTCTGCCGAACGGGTATGCGAGCCTTGTTGCCGAGCGAGGCGCCACGCTCTCGACCGGACAGAAACAGCTGCTGTCATTCGCGCGGGCGCTGGCGTTCGACCCGCGCGTCCTGATCCTCGACGAAGCCACGTCGAGCGTCGACACAGAGACCGAATTGTTGATCCGGGATGCCCTGCACGCATTGATGTCCGAGCGCACCACCATCGCCATCGCTCATCGCCTTTCAACAATCCAGGACATGGACAAGATTCTGGTGCTGCACAAGGGCCGGATCCGAGAGTCCGGCAGCCATCAGGAGTTGCTCGCACAGCGCGGGATCTATTTCAAGCTGTTCGAGCTCCAGTATGCGGTGAGACAGCCCACCGCCCAGTAGCCCGATCTGAACCATGATCGACGAGGATCTCAGGTCGAGAGTCGCGGAGCTTCGCTGGTATCACACGATCGACCTGGGCCATGGGGTCGTGACACCGGGCGCCGACGACAGTCCAGTCCGCCTGGCCCGGCTGGCGTTGCCGTCGTCACTGGCGGGCCGAACCGTTCTGGACATCGGCGCATGGGACGGGTTCTTTTCTTTCGAGGCCGAAAGGCGAGGCGCAGCTCGCGTCGTTGCGACCGACTCCTACTCGTGGCTGGGGCCGGGCTGGGGCACCAAGGCCGGGTTTCGGCTTGCACGCGAGGCTCTCGGATCCCGCGTCGAAGATCTAGATATCGATGTCATGGAACTGACACCTGAACGTGTCGGGACGTTCGACGTGGTGTTGTTTCTCGGCGTGCTTTACCATCTGCGCCACCCGCTTCTTGCCTTGGAACGGGTGGCATCGGTGACACGGGACCTGCTCGTGGTTGAAACGGTCGTGGACATGGTCGACTTCAGCCGTCCGGCGGTGGCGTTCTATCCTGACCGCGAGCTCAATAGCGATCCGACGAACTGGTGGGGACCGAACGTGCCCGCAGTCCATGGAATGCTCCGAAGCGTCGGCTTTCAGCACGTGCGAACGGTCGCGCGTCCAGCATCGGCGCTGTACAGAGCGGCCCGTACGGTCGTTCATCGAGCTCGGGGCAAGAGTGGTCTCGGTCTCGATCGCGCGGTGTTCCACGCGCGCAAGCATTTGGACCGAAGCAATGGCGAACGGATTGAAGGCTGAGAGCTACCGTCGGAAGAGGCGATCGACGAGGCTGGGGCCCGCCACCCCAGGATTCCACCCAAGACGCAGAACGACGAGGTGAACGGGCTGCCGACCGAATTGCAGCGCTTCGTGGCAACTCCACATGTAGATGTCGATGTGGCGTCCCTGCACCCGAGGCCCCGTATCCATGACCGTGTAGATGCCGTCGTAACGGGGCTCGGTGGAATCGACCTGAACGACCGAACCCACCGGCAGCAAATCGGGATCCGCGGCGGCAACTCCTCGCTTGGCTGCTACCCCTGACGCCGTCGTCGACCCCTTGCAGTACGCCGTCGCGCTGAATTTGAGTCGGGCGCCGGGAGAGGGAGCCGACGTGGTTTCCCGAAGTTCCGCTTGCCGGGCTGCGTACTTCGAGTCGAGGATCGTCACTTCGTACAGCCACACGAAAGCGGCGGCGGAGACGGCCGTCACGAACAGCTTTCGCGGCAGAGACCGAGCGATCTTCATGCGACTCTCGACTGATTGTAGGCCGAAGATCTGGGGTTGTGGCCGATTTCAATGCGATGGCGGATTTGTAACCTCAATGGCCAAATTGTAAAGAAGTGGCTCGGCGGTTTCAGTCCCGGCGATGAATGATTTTCTGAACTCGACGGTGCATCCGGCGGCTGGTCACGAATGAGAGCGCCACCTGATACGCGGCGACCGCAAGCACGAGCGCGAAGAGCGTTGAGCCGACCAGGAAGGGCCACAAGAATGGCCGCATCACGACAACGAGCTGACGCCAGAAATGCCCCTGCCACAACGACAGCTCGAACAATCCTTCAACTTGATCTCTGAACGCCGGGGGAGGATGGTGTCCGGTGAGCTCGGATCCGGCCATGGTGGCAATGGCGTAATAGGGGGCGAGGAACCACGGGAGGTTCGAATATACGCCAAGCAGGACCGCCACACGATTCAGGTTGAGAAGAAACGCGGCGATAAGCGCCAGGATCGTGTGGAGCCCAAGAAACGGCGAGAAGCCCAAGAACACGCCGAGCGCAAATGCGGCCGCCGTGCGCTCGGCGGTGTCGTCCACGTGGAGCAGTGCATTCAGCCAGCGACGGACCAGCGCGCGAGTCAAATGGATCATCGAAAGTGACGATATCCTCGTGGTAGCGGCTGGTCGGCGCCGCGCTGTCGCAGCACGACCACTCGCTCGGCCGTGCAGGCGCCAACTCGTGTCAACGAGACGTCGCCGTGACGCTCGGCGGCTCGAAGACGGCCGCGTGCGCGCGGGGAGACCGCGAATGCCAGCTCATAATCGTCGCCGCCGGTCAGGGCCTCGTGGGTGGGGTCCATTCCGCAGCCTTCGAACCAGCGCCGAGCGTCTGGACTAAGAGGGAGCGCATCGGCATCAACCGTGACGCCGATTCCATTTATGGCGGCGATCTGGTGGACGGCTTCCGCCAGGCCATCACTGAGATCCATGCACGCCGTCGCCGCGCGATTCCGTCCGAGGAGCGATCCGATCCGCAGGCGAGGCTTCGGGTAGAGATATTGTTCGATGCAGGTTTCCGCGACTGCGGCTACGGTGGACGCGGAGGTTCGGTCCGGGTTCACGCGATGAGATTCCTCAGTGTCCTCTGTGTCCCCCGTGGTGGAGTGCTTGTTACGAAGTTTCAGCATCTGCAGCCCGGCTGCGGCCCCACCGATCGAGCCGGTTACGTAGAGCTCGTCACCCGGCTTGGCGCCCGTACGCGTCAGCACCTGCCGGCGCTTGGCGGTGCCCAGGACAGTCACGTCGACGACAAGCGGCCCAGGGGTTCGGGTCAGATTTCCGCCGGCGATCGTCATCCGGTGCCCGTCGGCCAGGGCGACGAAGCTCGTGACGATCGCCTCGAACTCGGTGACCGGAAGCGTGGCTGGCAGCGCCAACGACAACAGCCCGAGACGAGGAGTTGCACCCATCGCGGCGAGGTCGCTCAAGTTCACCGCGAGCGCCCGGTGGCCGATAGCTTCTGGAGGTGTAAACGCGCGATCGAAGTGCACCCCGTCCACAAGAGCATCGACGGTCAGGACCTCCAGGCGGTTCCGTGCCGGTTCGACGACGGCGGCATCATCGCCAATGCCGACAGCGAGCCAGTCTGGGGGAGGTGGAAGGCGTGTCGTGATGAAGTGGATGAGCTGGGCCTCGGACAAATCGGCGACGGTCTCACTTGGCATAGTCGACGGCGCGCGTCTCGCGGATGACCGTGACCTTGATCTGGCCCGGGTACTCGAGTTCGCTCTCGATGCGGCGCGCGATGTCCTTCGACAGCCAGACAGCCTCCTCGTCTGAGACGTTCTCGCTCTCCACCATGATGCGGATCTCGCGGCCGGCCTGCAGTGCAAACGACTTGGACACGCCCTTGAACGAGTCGGCAATTCCTTCCAATTTCTCGAGCCGCTTGACATAAGACTCGAGGATGTCGCGGCGTGCGCCCGGGCGCGCGGCGGAAATAGCGTCGGCCGCTTGAACGATCATCGCCTCGAGCGACGGCCAGTCGATGTCCATGTGATGGGCGGCCATGGCCATCACGACCGGCTCGCTCTCGCCATGCTTGCGCAGGAACTCGATGCCCAATTCGAGGTGGGTGCCTTGCATTTCACGATCGATGGCCTTCCCGATATCGTGCACGAAGGCCGCCCGTACCGCGACGTGCGCATCGAGGCCGATCTCCTTGGCCATGATGCCGGCAAGGCGGGCGACTTCGGCGGAGTGATAGAGAACGTTCTGCCCGTAACTCGTGCGGTATTTCAGCCGGCCCATGAGACGAAGAATCTCGGGATGCAAATCGTGGAGGCCGAGCTCGAAGGCGACGCTCGCTCCCTCCTTGCGGGTGGCCTCGTCGGTCTCGTCCTTCACCTTCTGCACGATCTCCTCGATCCGCGCGGGGTGGATGCGACCGTCGGCGATGAGCCGCTCGATCGCGAGCTTTGCAATCTCGCGCCGATATGGGTCGAACGCCGAGAGGATGATCGCGCCAGGCGTATCGTCGATGATGAGATCGACGCCGGTGGCCAGCTCGAGCGCTCGGATGTTCCGCCCTTCGCGTCCGATGATCCGCCCTTTGAGGTCGTCACTTGGCAAATCGACGACCGACACGGTGGTTTCCATCGCATGTTCGGCCGCGCAGCGCTGAATGGCTTCGGTGATGTAGTGCTTGGCGTGATCGGTCGCCGTTTCCCGGGCTTCCGCATCGAGCCGCTTCAAGAGGTTCGCCGAGTCGTGTCGGGCTTCATTCTCAATTTGCTTGATCAGGAGATCCTTGGCTTCGTCCGCCGTGAGGCTGGCGACCCGTTCGAGCTCGTGCTGTTGCTGGGCGACGAGCCGCTCGTACCTGGCGGCGGCGGTGACCGAGGTCTTCTCGCGTTCGGCGACCGTCCGATCGCGAGTGTTGAGCTCTTTCTCGAGGCGCTCGATGGCACTCTGCCGTTCCACAAGCGCGGCTTCCCGCCGGCTCAATGTCTGCTCGAGGGCGACGGCCGCCTGCCTTACCTGGGTGGCCTGCCGTTCGGCGTCCACCGTGAGCTCGTGTGACTTTTCCTTGGCTTCGAGGAGCGCCTCTTTCTTGCGCGTTTCAGCATCGCGCTCGGCGTCCTTGGTGATTCGGAGGGCCTGCTCTTCAGCGCGCCCGAGCGTCTCGGCGGCGATTCGCTTCCGGTTCGCCACCCAGACTGCGAACACGAGCCCCGCCGTCACCAGCGTGACGAGGATGCTCAGTAGAGGACCGTATATCGGCGACACGCGTGACGTCCTTTCCCTGACCCAAATCGGGCTTGGCTGGGTCGGCGCCGCGCGCGGGGAAGCCCCGCCGGGAATTCACAATTTACAGTTGTGAACGATCAATTGAAAAGCCCCGCTTTGCCGTGTGGGGAGGTCGATGAACCTGCGTAAGCAGGTGGAGCCGCTCGGAAAAGCCGCGCTTCAGGCTTCCTCGCACGGAGGCATGCACACCACGCAGCGTCGCGACCCTCTTTGATGAAACGTTGGCTCAAACGAGCCTGCCGCCATCACGCGCAAAGCAGGGAACTCGGACTCTTCCGGCATCTTAGTCGAGACGGGTTCAGGGATTCAAGGTTCGTGGTTCACGCTGGTTCACGCCATCAGCACCCGATCGACCAGCCGTTCGAGTTCCTCTGTGCGCTCAGCAAGCAGGCCATTGCGGGCGTTGCTGGCGTCGCGGCACCGGAATAGCTCGTCAGCGATATTGAGCGCGGCGAGCACCGCCAGGCGGACCGAGTCGGCCCCGGGCGTGGACTCCGTGGCCACGCGCATCCGGTCGTCGACAAACGCCGCCAGACGCGCGACATACTCGGCATCAAGCGTCGTCCGGATGGGATAACGCTGTCCGCCGATCTCGACGGGAACAACCCGGCCGTCAGCCATACACAGCTTCCAGTTGCCGGCTGCCAGCTTCCAGCTTCGGCCTAGCAGCAGAGAGCGCTGAGCGTTGCCGCCTCTCGATCTTCAGCTGGCAGCTGGGAGCTGGGAGCTGGAAGCTCATAAGTTGAGCGCTTCCAGCTGATCGAGCATGTCGACCACGCGCGTGCGGATGGCATCGCGCTCGCCTCGAAGCGCCGCCAGTTCCGACGAGACGGCCTCAGTGGCGCTCATCCGGGCGCGCATTGCCTCGAGCTCCCGCGACAGACGTTGGTTTTCCTCCGCCGCCCGGGCCTGCTCGGCCTTCATGCGATCGACCATCGCCACGAGAAGCTTCAGTTTCTCCTCGAGCCGATCGATCGGTTCTAGCTCAACACCGCGCGTCGTAACTTTTGCCATAGGTTATCCAATGACCAGACGAACTATCTTTGAACTGCTCCATGCTGCCGCACGAGGGCTGCCAGAATGCTGTCGACGCTTGCTTGAGTGTCGGCATCGGTCAGGGTGCGATCCACCGCCTGAAACTTCAGTCGAAACGACAGGCTGAGAGATCCGTCGGGGATGCCCTTGCCCTGATACCGATCGAAAATCGTGACACCGACAAGCGGCGCCGGCGTTTGCGCACCGGCCGTGTGAATGGTGCCACGAATGATCTCCGCAGGCAAGGTATCGGCAACGATGATTGACAGATCTCGGACGACGAACGGATGCCGGGCCAGCGGTGCCACGGCGTTCGACGTCTCTGGAAGCATTGCTCCGATGGCGTCGAGGTTCAGCTCCGCGACGAAGAGCTCTCCGTCGCGTGGCAGTCCACGCGCCTCGCCGGCGCCAGGCAGGAGAAGGCCGATAAGGCCGAGTTTTCGGTTCTCCGGGGTGACGACCGATGCCGCCCTGCCCGGAGCGAGAAAAGGCTCATTTGTGGGATCAAAACGCGGCGTCACGCCCAGTACGTCACAGAGCTGCTCCACGAGACCTTTGACGTCGAAGAAGTCGACGGCTCGTGAAGCACCGGACCAGTGAACGGGTGCCACAGGTCCCGTCCAAGCCACGGCAACGGCGCGCGCTTCCCCTTGGCCCGAGAACGTCGTCCCGACCTCGAACAGACCCACATCCTCGCGTCCATGGCGCCGGTTGTGCGCCACCGCGTCGATGAGGCCAGGGATGAGCGAGGGTCGCAGTGTGTCGAACTTGCCGGAAAGGGGATTGGCAACGCCAATCGGCCGGTCGGCGGCAGCCGCCGCAAACACCTCAGCCGCTGCGGCTTCGATGAATCCGAACGTCACGGCTTCAGATAGGCCGGCTGCGGTCAGGACGCGACGGACCACTCGATCACGAAGTATGCGCGGATCGGGCGGGGCGGCCGGAGCCGTGGCGGCAGGGAACGTGGCGGGTAGCTTGTCGAACCCGTAATGCCGCCCCACCTCCTCGATGAGATCTACCTCGCGAAGCAGATCCACGCGGAAAGTCGGCGCAACCACATCCCACCCGTCCGGCGTGGCATGGACGGTGAGACCCAAACCCTGGAGGATTCGCTCAACCGAGCGATCTGGAACCGAAACGCCCAGGAGCGCCGTGAGTCTGCTCCGTCGAATAGCGAGTCGTCGGGGCTGACGTGGGTCGGGATACTTGTCGATGATGGGATCGACGATCCGGCCTGCGCCGGTCTGCTCCAACAATGCTGCAATCCGCTGGAGGGCGACGACCGGGGCGTTGATATCGGCCCCTCGTTCAAATCTGGAGGACGCCTCTGTCTTGAGGCCGAGCTGCTTGCTGGTTCGACGAACGGATGTCGGCTTGAAGTAGGCGCTCTCCAACGCAACCAGCGTCGTTTGCGGCGAAACCTCGCTGAACGCTCCCCCCATCACGCCAGCCACTGCCTGCGGGCGGTCTCGGTCTGCAATGACCAGCATCTGGTCGTCCAGCTTGCGATGGACGCCGTCAAGACTCGTGATGGTCTCGCCAGGTGTGGCCCGCCTGATTCGCAGCTCGGGGCCGCCAAGCTTGGCCAGGTCGAAGGCATGTGTAGGATGCCCGAGCTCGACAAGCACATAGTTCGTAATGTCGACAATCGTGTTGATTGGCCGGAGTCCCGCGGCCTGCAGCCGCGCGGCTATCCACGGCGGCGATTTGCCGATCGTGACTTCCGCGATGGCAGCGGCATAACGCGGACACAGCTCTTCGTCGAGGACGGAGACACGCAGCCGGTCAGAGCTGCCCGAAGGAATCGCCTTCAGCGCGATTCTCGAGCCCGTCTCGGCGGAGGGCAGCGTGATTGGCCGGTCGTAGAGCGTCGCAGCCTCGCGGGCGAGTCCGATGACGCTCAGACAGTCCGGTCGGTTGGCTGTGATCTCGAAGTCGATGACCGCGTCCCCGTCACCGCATGGTTCGACTGCCGCGACTTCGAATCCGCGGAAACCTAGCCCGTTCGCAATGTCTTCGGGGCTCGCCGTGACCTCGACGAAGTCACGTAACCAGGAAACAAGCAGGCGCATGTTCAGCTGTCAGCTATCAGCTATCGGCCCCTTCAACTATCAGCCATCAGGTGATTGCTGAAAACCGAGAGCTGACAGCTGTTCTAGGTACGGAAACTGCTCCAGGAATCTCAAGTCGTTCTCGTAAAACATCCGGATGTCCCCGACCTGATGGCGGAGGATCGCGATGCGCTCGATGCCAATGCCCCAGGCAAACCCTGTGTAGCGCTCCGGGTCGTAACCCACGGCCTCGAAGACTGCCGGATGCACCATGCCGCAACCGCCCAGCTCGATCCACCCCGTTTTCTTACACATCGGGCAACCGTCACCATCACATTGCCAGCAGCCCAGGTCGATCTCCGCACTGGGCTCGGTGTAGGGAAAAAAGCTGGGACGAAACCGGACGCGCGCGGTCGGCGAGAACATCTGCCGGGCAAACGCCAGCAGCGTGCCTTTCAAGTCTGCGAGTGACAGTCCTTCTCCGACCGCAAGCAACTCGATCTGGCTGAACGCCGGCGAGTGCGTCAGGTCGAGATTGTCGCGACGGTACACCCGCCCTGGTGCGACGATGCGAATCGGCGGCTGGTGGGCCTGCATGTAACGAATCTGCATCGACGATGTGTGCGTGCGTAGGAGGGTTCGAGGCTCGGTCGGCGAATCGCCAGGCATCGGCGATGCGAGGTACAGGGTGTCCTGCATGTCCCGCGCTGGATGTTCAGCGGGCATGTTCAAGGCATCGAAACAGTGCCACTCGTCCTCTACTTCGGGTCCTTCGATGACCGCGAATCCCATACGCGTGAAGATCTCCTCGAGATGGTCACGGATGATGGTCAGGGGATGCCGATGGCCGAGGGCAGGCACTCGCCCGGGCAGCGTCACGTCGACGGCTCCGGCCGGTGGGCGTGCCGCTTCGATAGCCGTGCGCTTCGCCGCGAGGCTGGCCTCTATCTCTTTCTTGAGGTCGTTGGCCAGCCGCCCCAGGGTCGGACGCGTTGCCGGAGGGGCGGTCGCCACACTGCTCATGATGGTCGCCACGAGGCCGGTCTGGCGCGCCAGGTACCTGTTCCTCACCGCTTGCAGGGCGTCCTCATTGTCGGCGGACGAGAGTTCGGCGAGAAATTTCTCGCGCAGACTGGCGAAGGATTCCGGCGTGAGCAGATAGTCTGACATCAGGCGACGGTCGTCGGATGACGAGTCGACGGCCGACCGTCGACTCTCATGCGCGCGCTGAGGTTTTGGCGGCTGCCTTGGCTTTCTTGGCGAGTGTTGCAAACGCCGCCGGACTCGATACGGCCAGGTCCGACAGGCTCTTGCGGTCGAGCGTCACGCCGGCGTTTTTCAGACCGTTGATGAACTGGCCGTACGTCAAGCCGTTCTCTCGAGCGGCCGCGTTGATGCGAATCACCCAAAGACGTCGGAAATCGCGTTTCTTGCGCCGTCGGCCGACGAACGCGTACTTGAGCGCCGTGTCCACCGATTCCTTGGCGGCACGATAGAGCTTGCTCTTGTTGGCAAAGTAGCCCTTCGCCAGGCCAAGTAACTTCTTGCGCTTGGCGCGGCGAACCGTTCCCCGTTTCACACGCGGCATCGTTCCTCTCCCTCCGCCTGAACCTCCGGCTCTAGCGTTGAGCCCCGGGGGCCAGTCCGAGCCCTGGCCTCGAGCGCAGTCCCAGTCCCGAAGTCCCTAGCCCCCAGCCTCCAGCCCCCAGCCTCTATTTGTACGGCAGCATTCTCGCCAGCTTTTGAACGTCCACGTCCGCTACCGTGGTCGTGCCTCGCAAGCCCCGCTTTCGCTTCGTCGTCTTGCTGCTGAGAATATGCTGCTTGAACGCTTTGCTCCGTAAGAACTTGCCGCCCTTCGTTCGCTTGAAGCGCTTGGCGGCCCCCCGGTGAGTCTTTAGTTTCGGCATCACTTGTCTCTCATTGAACTGCACTGCTCAGGACAGCTCGAGGCAGAACCCCTTCCCGCTGACTGCCGTCAGTGCCATCCACGGTGCAATGCTAACGCGCGGCTGCCGGTGTGGCCGTCGGCTTCGCCTTGCCTCCGCCCTGCGGCCGGCGACTCAGGATGGTGTGCATCTGATTGCCCTCCATCCTCGGCATCGTTTCGGCGATCGCGACGTCGGCCAGTTCATCGACGAGCCGTTCGAGGATTCGGCGGCCGATCTCAGGATGCGCCATCTCGCGCCCGCGGAAGAAAATCGTCGCCTTCACCTTGTCGCCGTCTTCCAGAAAGCGCTCGATGTGCTTCTTCTTGAATTGGTAGTCGTGCTCATCGACTTTGGGCCGGAACTTGATTTCCTTGACCTCGATCACCTTCTGGTGCCGGCGCGCTTCCCGTGCCCGCTTCTGCTCCTGGTAACTGGTACTTGCCGAAATCCATGATGCGGCAGACGGGCGGAACGGCGGTCGGAGAAATCTCGACCAGATCGAGCCCCTTCTGCTTCGCTATGGCCAACGCTTGAGGCGGAGGCATGATCCCAAGCTGTTGACCGGTGTCGTCGATGACGCGGATTTCGCGAACGCGGATGCGTTCGTTCACTCTTACGCGGTCGTCTCGCCGAGGTCCTCTATCGAAAGCGATAACTACCTCCTGGTGATAACCGGCCGAACCTCCGACCCCTTCGGCTGTCCAGCCCGCCCTTCTGCCTTATGACGCTTTCTGGGCGATCTCGTCCCGTGCTTTCACGATGAAATCGCCGACCGAGCTCGGGCCTAGGTCTCCGGTGGAGCGGGCACGTACCGACACCAAACCGTCGGCGGCTTCCCGGTCCCCCACAACCAGCATGTATGGCACCTTTTGAAGCTGGGCTTCCCGAATCTTATATCCGATCTTTTCCTGGCGTTCGTCGAGTTGGGCCCGTAGGCCGGCACTCTGAAGCTGGTCGCGGACCGATCCAGCGTACAGACTGGTGCCGGTCCGAGATTGGCAACACCACCACCTGCACTGGCGCCAACCACAGCGGAAATGCGCCCGCGTAGTGCTCGATCAGAATAGCGATGAACCGCTCGAAGCTGCCGAAAATGGCGCGATGGACGACGACCGGCCGGTGCTCGCTATTGTCGGCTCCGACATATTTCAGGTCGAAGTTCTCAGGCTGCATGTAGTCGAGCTGGATCGTCGCGCACTGCCATTTTCGACCAATGGCGTCAGTGACATCGAAATCGATTTTCGGACCGTAGAAGGCGCCATCCTTCTCGTTCAGTTCATACGCCATTCCTGCCTTGTCCAGAGCGGCCTTGAGCTGTGTTTCCGCATGGTCCCAGGTCGCGACTTCGCCCATGAACTCGGCTGGACGGGTGGACAGCTTGGCGGTGAACGGAAGCTTGAAGTCCGCGTACACCTGCTGAACAAGACGAATCAGCCGTTCGACTTCGTCGCCGATCTGGTCTTGCGTGATGAAGCAATGAGCATCGTCCTGAGAAAACTGCCGAACTCGCGTCAGGCCGGACAACACACCAGACGCCTCGTTCCGATGCAGTGGCGTCTGCTCGTGAAACCGAAGCGGCAGATCGCGGTAACTGCGCACTTCGCTCGCGTAGGTCAGGAAGTGGCCCGGGCAATTCATCGGCTTCACGCTCATCGTCTCGCCTTCGGATTCGATGAGAAACATGTTCTGCCGGAAGTGCTTCCAATGTCCGGAGCGCTCCCATAGCGCCTTGTTGTACACGAGCGGCGTCTTGACCTCGACGTACCCGGAAGGAAAGAGAACCGTGCGCATGTAGTCGGCGAGCGTGTTGTACAGAATTGTTCCCTTGCCGAGCCAGAAAGCCGCACCGGGTGCCCAGGGATGAAAGGCGAAGAGCCCCAACTCGCGGCCCAGCTTCCGATGGTCGCGCTTCTTCGCTTCCTCGATCTGTGAGAGATACGCCTTCAGCTCCTTGTCGGAAAAGAACGCCGTCCCGTAGATTCGCTGCATGGGGGCGTTCTGCGCATCCCCTTTCCAATAGGCATTCGAAGCATTCAAGAGCTTGAACGCCTTGAGCTTGCCGGTGGAAGGGACGTGCGGTCCGACGCAGAAATCGACGAAGGTTTCGGGATCCTTGATCGTGTAGCAAGACACCGTCGGCTGGCCGTTCGTCTTCTCCTCGATCAACTGGACCTTCAGCGGTTCGCCGCGGCGCGCGAAGAACTCTTTGGCGTGCTCGCGAGGCCACAATTGGCGTTCGTACGGCAGATCCTGCGAAGCCAATTCTTTCATCCGGCGTTCGATGGCTTCGAGATCTTCGGGCACGAACGGCCGTTCGACGATGAAGTCGTAAAAAAAGCCTTCGTCGGTGGCAGGCCCGATTCCACATTGCACGTTGGGAAAGAGCTGGGTCACAGCCGCCGCCAGAAGATGCGCCGTACTGTGCCGGTAGAGCGCAAGCGCTTCGGGGCTGTCCTGTGTCACGACTCGAACAGCCGCGTCGCGCTCGAGAACGAAGGAGAGGTCGACGAGCTTCCCGTCTACGATTCCAGCCAGCGCCGCCGACGCGAGACGCGGCGAGATACCTGCCGCCACGTCGCGCAAAGACGTTCCCGCCGGCACGGTGCGGCTCGACCCGTCCGTCAGCGTGACGTTGACGTGGTTCATTCGGGCAGGCTGATCACTGACGACTGACATGGTAGGCACGGGTGGACTCGAACCACCGACCTCCTGCGTGTCAAGCAGGCGCTCTAACCTCTGAGCTACGCGCCTACATCTTGAAAATACAGGCCTTAGACGAACGCTCAGTATAACAGATCGATTTGGTATCCAGGTATTTCGGCTTTGACCGATCGAGTGGTGGTCGAGTCGTGCTATCGAACGGTCCGCTCGATAGCACTATTCATGCTGAAACGTGGCGCACTCTCCTCGCCTCCACTTCAAGCCGCGGCCTTCAGTGCGAGACGTTCGAGCGCCTTCTCGAGTACAGGATCCGTGGTTGGCGGCGGCTGGCCGAATTCCACGTCAGGCTCGTCGACCACAACCACCGGCTCGAGTCCCTTCTCGTGCAGCGGAGTGCCCGCCGGCGTCATGTAACGGGTCGTAGAAAGCCACAGCCCGCTGCCGTCGGGAAGCTTGATCAAGGTCTGTGTAGCCACGCGCCCGATAGTCCGGGTGCCAATCAGTTCGGCGCGCTGATTGCCGGAAAGAGCAGCAGCAAACAACTCCGCGGCGCCGGAAGTCCCGGTGTCGATCAGAAGCACGGCTGGCGTGGTGAGGCTGCCGTCGCCCGAGGCGGCATCGATCGACTGTCGCTCGACACCCCGGGCCTCACGTACTGCCAACACGCCTCGGTTGACGAAGAGCCTCGCCAGCGCCAGGCCGTCTTCGAGTGTGCCGCCCGACGTGCGTCGGACGTCGACAATCAGCTTGGCCGCGCCATTTTTCGTGAGGTCGCCTACTTCTTTCTTGACCTGCTCGGCTGTTCTCGGTCCGATCGCCGCGACGCGCACATACGCGACACCTGGAGCGGCGATACGCCCCTGGACGTCAGAGGGGTTCAGTACTTCGCGCGTCAGTTCGATCACGTGCGGATCCGCCGCGTTCCCGCGGAAGATCGTGAGGCTCACCTTTGTGCCCGGCGCGCCGCGCAACGCCCGCCGCCCTTCCCATACCGACATTTCCCGGGTCGGCGCGTTGTCGATCGAGCGGACGTAGTCGCCGGTCTGCAATCCTGCTTTGGCGGCCGGCGAGTTGTCTCGTGCGGCGACGACCCGCAGGTAGTACTGACGAGTAAGATCGAGACCGACGTCTCCGATTGGTATCGCTGCGGTCGGTTCCGCCTGTTTCACCTGCGGTGGGGACAGATAGGCGCTGTCGGAGTCGAGCCCATCCGCGAGTCCACGCATCGCGCCAAGCATGACCTTGTCGACGTTCACCGACTCGACGTAGTTACCGCTGATCAGATCCACGACGTCCCCAAAGATCTTGAGGTGTTGATAGGTGCCTTCCCGGGCGAGCACCTTACCGAGCAGGCCTCCGATCACGACAAAGGCCACGACTGGCGCCGAAAGGGACAAGACAATGAGTCGAGTTTTTGAGCTCATAAGGCCTAGTCGTACGGTCCGCGGAGTGTGCCGCACCAGTTCAACGTTCTCTTAACCATTCTAAGGGATCGACAGGCCGACCGTCGACGCGAAGCTCGAAGTAGAGCCCTACCGCGCCGGCCGGCGAGGAGCCGACGCTCCCGATGGGCTGCCCCCCCTCCACCCGCGAGCCCCGTTTGACCCCTATTTCGAGGAGGTCGCCGTAGAGGCTGAATACTTGCCCGCCATGGTCCACGATGACCAGGTTGCCAAACCCCGAAAACGAATCGGCATACGCCACGACGCCCTCGTGAATCGCCTGGACGGGCGCCCCTTCCATGGCGGCGATCTCGATGCCAGCGGACGTCCCTTGGAGGTTCGGCGCAAACCTTCGTCGCAGTGATCCCACAACGGGCCAGTCGATTGAGCCTCGAAACGGCTTCAATGGGAGCGCCGAGGGCTGTGCGGCCGCTCCGCCGGTCGAGAGATCGCGAAGCGCAAGTTGCAGCTTTTCCTGTGCCGCTTGGAGCTCACCCGCAAGCTGGGCGTTCAGATCCCGCCGTTGATCGATATCTCGAATGAGATCGCTGCGGGCGCGGGCGGCCGAAGCGGTCGCCGCGTCGGCGCGCTCGGCTTCAATGCGCAGCGCCTGCAGCCGACGGCTCCGCTCCTCGAGCTCGTTGCGCGCCGCCTTGAGTGAATCAAGAGTTCGCTGGTGCGACGCCAGGCGTTCCCGGTCCAGTTCGGCCATCGCTGCGACCATCCGGGTCGCGCGTCCGAGTTGCCGAACGTCGGCCGTCGAGAGCAACAGCCTCAAGTAGCGCGCGCGGCCAAGCTTGTACATTTCGACCAGGCGGGCGCTCACATCAGGGCGCTCGGCCAGATCCTGATGCTCGAGCTCGTCGATACGCTCGGTCGTCGACGTGAGCTCCGACCGAACCTGTTCGGCCTCGGCGGTCACGCGTCGGAGGTCTTCGGCCTTGAGCTGTCGTTCGATTTCGACCCGACGAAGGTCGTTGAGGAGCGTCCGCTCCTGAGAGGCCAATTGGTCGGCTTCGCGCTGCAACGCCCGGAGCCGTTCGGTGGCGCGCGACGCCTGCGCTTCGGTTTTTGCGCGATCAGCCTGCTGCGCAGACGCCGCCACAACCACCAGCAGTAGTAGTGATGCTGCAGACCACAGCGATGCGGTGGCGCTGACAGACTCGATCCGCCTCCGGGCAGACACCAAGCGCCGATCGACCTTGGTCACGGGCGAACTCTTGATAAGGGAATGAAGGCACGATTATAGCATCTGCTAATCTGGTGAATTGGTGTGCGGATTCGTGAAAGAGATCATGACAGCAGGCCGGGCGTTGGGAATCGATGTCGGCGAACGCCGGGTTGGACTCGCTATCAGTGACGTGACGCAGACGCTTGCGCGTCCGTTGGCGACCCTGGCGGTGCGCGGGATCGACGACGCCGCGAAGCGCGTCAAATTCGAAATCGACCGCCTGATGACGGGAGAGGAGGATCTTGTCGCGATTATCGTTGGTGTGCCATCGACGCTCGACGGTCTACCCACCCCGCAGACCGCTCGGGTCGAGACATTCATCGGGATGCTGGCTGCCAGGACGAACCTGCCAATCGTCCGTGTTGACGAGCGACTGACGAGCCGGGAAGCCGAAAGTCGGCTCGCTCGAACAGAGCGCGATTGGCGTCGTCGGAAGCAGCGGCTCGATGCGGCGGCGGCGGCGATCATCTTGCAAGACTATCTGGATCAACGACGTGTGCTCTGAGGTCTTGGTCGAGCTTCGGGATCCAGGCAAGGAGGGCGGACGAGGATTGACATGCGGAAGCTAGTGCTCTTCGTGATCGTACTGGCCCTCGCGGCTGCCGGGGCAGCGGCGCTGGCCTACACGCGCGCGCAGCAACCGTTTCGCGGTTACACAGGCGCGGAACAATTCATCGATATTCCGAGCGGCGCCAGTACCAGAGCAATCGGCGAACGGTTGATCTCCGCCGGCGTCGTTCGCGACGCATTGACGTACCGAGTCGCATTGTGGATGAGCGGAAAAGCTCGAACGCTCAAAGCCGGCGAGTACCGATTCGACGCGCCGCTTTCGGCCGTCGACGTCATCGAAAAAGTTGCGCGTGGCGAAGTTCATGTCATCCATGTGACGTTCCCCGAGGGCCTCACCATCACCGAGATGGCGTCGATCTTCGAGTCGAATGGGCTCGGCACCGCCGAAGCGTTTATCAAGGCGGCCCAGGACGTGTCGCTCGTGGCTGCCTTCGATCCGTCGGCCAGGAATCTCGAGGGATACCTCTTTCCCGAGACGTACGCGTTGACGCGGCGGGCCGACGCGGGCCAGTTGGTGCGGCTCATGGTGGCTCGGTTCGGACAGCTGTTCACACCGGAGTTACGGCACGCGGCGGCTGCCCAGGGATGGTCGGTGCGTGCAGCCGTGACCCTGGCATCGATTGTAGAGAAAGAAACCGCGGAGCCCGCCGAGCGGCCGATCGTCTCGGCCGTCTACAGAAACCGCCTCCAGATCGGCATGCCGCTGCAGTGCGATCCGACCGTAATCTACGCGCTCCAACGTCACGGAAAATACACCGGCAACCTGCGTCGAGAGGATCTGAACTTCGACTCGCCGTACAACACCTATCGGTATGCCGGTCTGCCTCCGGGGCCGATCGCGGCGCCCGGCCAGGCGTCGTTGGAAGCAGCGGTTCGACCAGCGACGGTTGGGTACCTGTATTTCGTGAGCCGCAACGATGGTTCGCACGCGTTCGCGCGGACGCTCGAAGAGCACAATCGCAACGTCCAGAAATATCAGGTGCAGTACTTCAGGTCCGGCCGGACGCGCGGAGGAGAGAAGCCGTAGGCCGTCGTTCGACTTCCCCTACCGTTCCCCCCACTTCAGCTTTTCCCGGAGCACCTCGAAGTAGCTGCGGGTCGAAGGGCGAATCAGTCGCAGCGGTGTCTCGGCCCGGCATACTCTCACCTCATCACCCGCGTCCAGCTGATATCCAGACTGGCCGTCAAAGGTCACGAACGCCTCGTCGCGGTCTGCCATGTGCGGCTGCACTCGAACCGGCGACGAGGACGGAATGACGATTGGTCGATTGGTCAGGGTATGTGGCGCGATCGGAGTGACAACGAGCGCATTGACACTCGGCTGAACAATCGGGCCGCCGGCCGCGAGATTGTAGGCGGTTGAGCCGGTCGGCGTCGAGATGATGAGGCCGTCGCCCTTTACTCGAGTCAGGAACTCTTCGCCAACCGAGACCGACAGGTCAATCAATCGGGAGCGCGCGGTCTTGGTGATGACGACATCGTTCAATGCGATATGTGAGGCGAACAACTCGCCTCGTCGCACTGTCGTCGAGCGCAGCATGAGCCGCTCTTCGATGTTGGCTTGCCCTCGGACTGCTGCTTCGAGCGAGGGATACAGTTCAGGAAGCGTGACCTCGGTCAGAAAGCCCAGACTGCCGAAGTTCACGCCCAGGATCGGAATCGACAACCCGGCTGCGCCGATGCAATCGGCCATGTCGAGCAGCGTGCCATCGCCGCCAAGGATCAGCACCATGTCGACGTCGGCAACGAGCGCCTTCTTGTCCCGAACCACCCCGTCGCAGGACGCACATAACTTCGAGGTAGCCGTTTCGAAAACAGGGACCAGGCCGCGGCTTTTCAGCCATCCAGCGATCTCGCTCAAATGGGTGGCGGCCTGCCGCAGGTGATGTTTCGCGACGATGCCTATTCGTGACACGGGACGTGGAGACGTCATCGGAGCACTCATACAACGCTATCGCAGCCTCGGGCGCAAGTGGAGAAAGAACTCCTGGTTCCCGGTGGCGCCGGTGATCGGCGAGGGTGTCATCGCGATCCGTTCGAGACCGCTTGCGTCGGCCTCCGCCGTCACGCGAGCCAGAACCGCTTCGTGCACTGCTGGATCCGTGACCAGCCCGTGCCTTCCGACTTCGTCGCGGCCAGCCTCGAACTGCGGCTTTACGAGAGGCACGATATCGGTCGCAGGCGTCACAAACAGCAGCAGAGCGGGAAAGATGTGCCGGAGCGAGATAAACGAGACGTCAATCGTCACGATGTCGACGGGGTGCGGCACATCACGACTTGTCAGAGCCCGGGCGTTGGTCCCTTCGCGGACGATGACCCGTGGGTCGGTTCTCAGACGCCAATCGAGCTGCGCATGGCCGACGTCGAGCGCGATGACGCTCGCGGCGCCGCGCAGCAACAGGACTTCGGTAAACCCGCCGGTCGATGCTCCGACGTCGAGGGCTGTGCGACCAACGACGTCGATGCGGAATACTTCGAGGGCGTGTGCGAGTTTGACTCCTCCCCGTCCAACGTACGGGTGGTCACGCGTGATGAGTTCCACCTGGGCCTGATCGCGAATTGGCGTACCGGCCTTCGAGACGACGCGTCCGTCGACTTTGACCTGTCCAGCAAGGATCAGCGCACGGGCGCGCTCGCGCGAAGGCGCAAGCCCGCGTTCGACCAGAGCGACGTCCAGACGCACGTTACTCGCACCCACGGTCGCAAGCCGCAATAGAGTGGATTCCTGGGATTTTCAGTGTTTCCGGGCCACGATCCAATCCGCTAGTGCTGCGAGCCAACCGTCAGAAATCCCCGCATCGACCAGGTTCTTCCTGGCACGCACGACGCATTCGGCCGCAAGCTCTCGGGAACGTGTGAGGCCGAAGAGCGCAGGATACGTCGGTTTTGCGGCCAGGGCATCTTTGCCCACGGTCTTGCCCAGCTCTCCGGTGCTGCCCTCGACGTCGAGGATGTCGTCGACAATTTGAAACGCCAACCCGAGCTCGGCGGCGTACCGGTCAATCGATGCAACCGTCGCGGCATCACCGCCGGCCATGATGGCGCCGCTCACGGCCGACGCCCGTATCAATGCGCCCGTCTTCCGCGCGTGCATCGTCCGGAGTCCATCGGCATCGAGGGCGGCGTCGAGGCCAGGGGCGCGTCCGGCGGATTGGAGGTCGATAGCCTGCCCACCGACCAGCCCGGTCGTTCCCGCGGCCGCGGTCACTACCTGAAGCACGTGCAGCTTGCGCGCAACGGTGTTGGCGTCGGTGCCGATCGGCTCACGGGCGAGCAATGCGAATGCCTCGGCCTGAAGACCGTCGCCAGCCAGGATTGCCATGCCGTCACCGTAGACGACATGCAGTGTCGGCCGGCCGCGCCGGAGAGTGTCGTCGTCCATGGCGGGCAAGTCGTCATGAATGAGTGAATACGTATGAAGGAGCTCGATGGCGCAGGCGGCTGGAAGCGCCGCGTCAATCGGCTCAGTTGGTGGCACAGGTGCGCCTGTCTCGCGGCGGCGATTGCCGATTCGTCCGACAGCATCAGCCGATGCCAGCGTGAGCGTCGGTCGCAGACGCTTGCCACCGGCAAATACGCTGTACCGTATGGCCTCGCTGACGATGCGCGGACAGGCTGGCGGCCGGGGCAAATAGTGCTCGAGCGCTTCGTCGATGCGGGCGCGCGCACGGCTGAGAAAAGCTTCGAGTGGGCCTGCGGAGGTCACAACAGGGGTCAGCGCTTCGGGGGATCCGCTGTCGATCGCTCATCGCCGGCCACGAGCGACGCCGGAGCAGGCTTGACCTCGCCGCGATCATTCAGGATTTCGATGCGGCGTTCGGCTTCCTCGAGCCGGGCATGGCAGAAGCGCGAGAGCTGCACGCCGCGCTCGGTACAGGGCGAGGGACTGCTCGAGCGACAAATCGCCTGCCTCGAGCTTTTTCACTACGGACTCGAGCTCGGCGAGAGCAGCTTCGAAGTCCTTAATCGATGTTTCGGTCATGGAAACTCGGCAAGATGTACAAGAATCCCCTTGGTCCTTGGCGCCTCGCACCCGAAACGGCTACGAGTCGCGTCGATCGCGCACTTCGCAGTCTAATCGACCCATCGAAAGCGTCACGCGAACCGTTTCCCCGATCCTGACGTCGGTGGCTGCCCGAATGATACGTGTTCCGTCTGCCGCCCAGCAGACGGAATAGCCTCGGGCCAGCACCGCCAGCGGACTGAGAGTCTCGAGACGGCCGGCGCAGCTGCGCAACCGCGCATCGGCCCGATGCCGCGCATGGCCAACAGCGGCCGCGAGTCGTCCGTCCTCTACCACGAGGCGCGTACGAATTCCTGCGAGCCTCCTTCCGAAATCGAACGTATCCAGCTGGTGACGGAGGTGTCGCACCCGTCGAACCCGATCGCCACTCGAGGCTTGGATGGCGTGCGTCAGCGCATGTGACAGTTCCGCCACGTGTCGACCTCGCATGGCGATTCGGCCGGGAACCCCAGCGAGGGCCGGTCGCCCGCTAAGGTGGTGAACCGCTCTACTCAATCCGAGCAGCTGCGCGCGCGCGCTCGCGTTGAGTCTCTGCTGCAGGCGATCGATCCCTGCGTAAAACTCGTCCTTCCGCGAGACCACCAGCTCGGCGGCTGCCGAAGGTGTTGGGGCACGGATGTCGGCCACGAAATCCGCGATCGTGACGTCGGTTTCATGCCCGACCGCCGAGACCACAGGAACTGGTGAAGCGGCTATGGTCCGCGCGACGAGCTCTTCGTTGAACGCCCAGAGGTCCTCAATCGAACCGCCGCCTCGGCCGACGATGATGACGTCCACTCCCGCCTGTCGTCCCAGGGCTCTTATCGCACGTGCGATTTCGATGGATGCCCCTTCGCCCTGGACCCTCGCTGGCCGGATCACTACATGCACATTGGCGTACCGCCGGTTCAGCACGTTGATGATGTCGCGTATCGCCGCCCCATCGAGCGAGGTCACGACGCCGATCTTTCGCGGGAGCAGGGGAAGGGGTCGCTTTCGGCTGGCTTCGAACAGTCCCTCCTCCTGAAGCCGTTTCTTGAGCTGATCGAAGGCAAGCTGCAGGGCACCCAGGCCCTGGGGTTCGAGATGCTCGCAAACGAGCTGGTATTCGCCTTTCGGCTCGTACACGGAAATCCGGCCTCGAGCGACGACGCGCAGACCATCTTCGGGCTTGAATCTCAGATACCGCAGGGTCGATCGAAACATGACGCCGCGCACCTGGGTACTGGCGTCCTTGAGGGTGAAGTAGAGATGGCCTGTGTTCCAAAGCCGGCAATTCGACAGCTCGCCCTCAACCCAGACTTCGAAGAATTCGGCTTCCAACAGATCCCTGAGACGAACAGTCAATTCGGTGACTGTCAGGACCCGCCTGGCAGCGCGCGGCATCGTGGCTGGCTGGGGTTCGATCGTTGACGCCTCGCTGTCCTCGTCTTCTTCGAAAGGTGTATCAAAGAGGTCAGACATCATCGACTCGTCGCAGGGTGTCGGGAAGCCTGTACGGCCGCAAGCTCTTCGAGCTCGGCGGCGCTGAGGCTGATACGCTCGATGTCGGTAGCACGGCCGGTCTGGGAGTCGGTATCGATCACGACGGCATTCAACCGCGGATTACCAGTGGCTGGTTCGAAACGAGCCGGCAGGGCATTCAGGAATCGGCCGAGCGCCGGCTCGATCTCGGTTCCGATGACCGAGTCGTGCGGTCCCGTCATGCCCACGTCGGTGAGATAGGCAGTCCCCTTGGGCAGGATTCGTTCGTCGGCGGTCTGGACGTGAGTGTGCGTGCCGACAAGCGCAGTCACCCGCCCATCCAGGTGCCAGCCCATGGCGATCTTTTCCGAGGTGGCTTCGGCGTGGAAGTCGACAAAGATGGTGCGGGTTCGCTCTCGCATTGCCTCCAGCTCACGCACGACCACGACAAAGGGGTCGTCGATGTTCAACATGAACACACGACCCATGATGTTGATCACGCCGACGGATTCCCCGGTTTTGGCCCGGGCCACATAGCTGCCATTGCCAGGAACGCCCGCCGGGTAGTTGGCGGGCCGCAGCAGTCGTGGTTCGGCGCCGATGTAATCGAGCGCCTCCCGCTTGTCCCAGATGTGATTGCCGGACGTCATGACGTCCACGCCCCAGTCCAGCAGCTGGTCTCCGATTTCGCGTGTGATGCCGAATCCGGCCGCGGCGTTCTCTGCATTGGCGATGACGAAGTCGATCGAATGCAGGTCGACGATGGTCGCCAGCCCGCGCTTGATCAGCTCTCGCCCTGGGCGGCCCACGATGTCCCCGATGAACAGAATGCGCACGAACTAGATCATGAACCACAACGATCGCAAAGACCACAAGCAATGCCGATCGAGCAGGTGGGGTCGCGTGGTCATGATGTGGATGACGTCTGCGCAGTGGGCTCGTCGATGCGAATCTCGATCGCGCGTCCGCGGCGCTCGGCGATCTTGGGAAGAGAAAGATGCAATTCACCGTGGGCGAGTCGCGCCCGTGCCATGCGAATGTCGCAAGCGCGCGTGACACGAACGGTGCGAACGAATCGCCCCACGTCACGCTCGACCAGATGGAACGACGACTCGGCCCTGGGTCGACGCACAGTCTTTTCGCCGACGATGAGAATTGTGTCGCCTTTGGCCAGCACCCGAAGAGCTGCGGCGTCGACCCCCGGCACATCCACCACGATTTCAATTGATTCGTCGCGTTCGTAGACGTCGATGGCGGGAGCAGACTCGCCGGCGAGCGGTTCGGCACCGAGCCGCCGGTCGAACTCGTGAAAGATTCGACGCACATCGTCGTCGAAGTAGCTCGCCTCCGACGAGATGGTGACGGAGGGGAAGCGGGGTCGCATCGACGGGATTTTACCACCGCCTCAGGCTGCCCTGGGCCGGTAACTCGTGGCACGGCTGTATCTTACAGCCGTAAACGTTCAGCTGGCCAATATATGACTAGTATAGACGCATATTTTATGATTGACACACACTCATTACGGTCCTATACTACGTCCATCTTGAACGAAACGGGGGAACACAAAACTATGGCAGGCAAAGTCATCGGGATCGATTTGGGCACGACCAACTCGGTCGTGGCCGTCATGGAAGGCGGCCAACCGGCCGTCATCGTCAATCAGGAAGGCTCGCGCTTGACCCCATCGGTCGTAGGCATCGCCAAAGATGGCGAACGGCTCGTCGGTCAGGTCGCCAAGCGCCAGGCAGTCACCAATCCCGAAAACACGATCTTTTCGATTAAACGGTTCATGGGCCGGAAACACGACGAGGTCAGCGGAGAAACCTCGCGCGTTCCATTCAAGATTGCGCGCGCGTCGAACGGCGATGCGTGGGTCGAGGCGCGCGGGAAGCAGTACTCGCCGCCGGAGATTTCGGCGATGGTTCTGCAAAAGCTGAAGCAGGCTGCTGAAGACTACCTCGGCGAAAAAGTCACCGACGCGGTCGTCACGGTGCCCGCGTACTTCAACGACGCACAGCGGCAAGCAACGAAGGATGCGGGCAGGATTGCCGGATTGAACGTCTTGCGGATCATCAACGAACCGACCGCAGCTGCGCTGGCTTACGGCCTCGACAAGAAGAAGGACGAGGTCATTGCCGTGTACGACTTCGGCGGCGGGACGTTCGACATCTCCGTGCTCGAGGTCGGCGAGGGCGTCGTCGAGGTGAAGGCCACCAACGGCGACACTCACCTGGGTGGCGACGATTTGGACAACCGCGTCATCGAATGGCTCGTGGCGGAATTCAAGAAGGACGAAGGCATCGACCTCGGCAAGGATCGGATGGCGCTGCAGCGCCTGCGCGAGGGTGCGGAGAAAGCGAAGATCGAACTCTCGACGGCTATGGAGACCGAGATCAACCTGCCGTTCGTCACCGCGGATCAGACTGGACCCAAGCATCTGCAGGTGAAGCTGTCTCGCGCCAAGTTGGAACAACTGGTCGATGAGCTGCTGCTGCGGACGATGGGACCGGTCAAGCAGGCCCTTGCCGACGCTGGTGTAGACCCGAAGAAGATTGACGAGGTGGTACTGGTCGGCGGGTCGACCCGCATGCCGAAGGTCCAACAGCTCGTCCGCGAGTTCTTTGGCAAGGAGCCGCACAAAGGCGTCAATCCGGACGAAGTGGTCGCGGTTGGCGCGGCCGTCCAGGGCGGCGTGCTGACCGGGGACGTGAAGGACGTGCTCTTGCTGGACGTCACGCCGCTCTCTCTGGGCATCGAGACGCTCGGCGGTGTGATGACCGCGCTCATTCCGCGCAACACGACTATCCCTACTCGGAAGAGCGAGATCTTTTCAACGGCCAGCGACAACCAGACGAGCGTCGAGGTGCACGTGCTCCAGGGCGAGCGCCAGATGGCGCGGGACAATCGAACGCTCGGCCGTTTCCATCTCGACGGCCTTCCGGCGGCGCCTCGCGGCGTGCCGCAAATCGAGGTCGGGTTCGACATCGACGCCAACGGCATCGTCAACGTGACGGCAAAGGACATGGCGACCGGCAAGGAGCAGAAAGTCACCATCAGCGCGTCGAGCGGCCTTTCGAAGGAGGAGGTCGGCCGCCTGGTGAAAGAGGCGGACAGCCATGCTTCGGAGGATCAGGCGCGTCGAGCGTTGATCGACGCCAGGAACCAGGCCGACTCGCTCGCGTATCAGGTGGAGAAGACCGTCAACGAGAACCGCGAGCGCGTGCCCGCCGGCGACGTTTCGCGGATCGAATCGGCGATTGCCGAGGTCCGTCGAGCGATGGAGGCGAACGACCTGACCGCTATCGAGAAGGCGACCGAGACGTTGCAGCACGCTTCGCACGGTCTCGCGGAGCACTTGTATAGGGGAGCGCAGGGTGCTCACGGTCCACAGACTGCGGACCGTGGTTCGGACGTGAAGGACGGGGAAGTCGTAGATGCGGAGTACGCGGAAACACGCTAACAGGATTGGTTATTGACGGGTGGGGTGAGGGCGTTGATCACGTGAATGAGGCGCCCCACCAGCTTAGGGATCAGAAACAGACTACAGGAGGAACTGATGGCTATCATTCGTTGGGATCCGTTTCGGGAGTTCACGCACCTTCAAGATCGCATCGGTCGAGTGTTTACCGATGTCTATGGCCAGTCGGGCTCGGACCGTGACGAGGCGCTGATGGCTTCGGGCACCTGGGTGCCGCCGGTCGATGTATACCAGAACGGCGACCACGAGCTGGTGCTGAAGGCCGAATTGCCAGACATGTCGCGTGAAGACATCGAGATTACGCTCGACAACGCCACGCTGACGATCAAAGGCGAGAAGAAACTCGCCAGCGACGTCAAGGAAGAGCAGTTCCACCGCATTGAGCGGCGCTATGGAACGTTCAGCCGCTCGTTCTCGCTGCCGCGCACGGTCGACCCGGCCAAGGTGGCAGCCGAGTACAAGAACGGCGTGCTCACCCTGCGGCTGCCGCTCCGAGAAGAAGCCAAGCCGCGGCAGATCAAGGTCGACGTCGCCGCGTAACGACCCCCTGGCCGAGTCGGTCGGGCAGGCAATCCTGCCCGATTGACCGACCAAATCCCCCATCGCCTGTTCAGACTTGCCGCGCGTCACGCCAAGTTGTTACGCTTAAGGGCTGACATGGATGATCTGAACGAGGTCCCCTCGCAACCTGAAGCCTCGACCCTTCCAGAAGAGCCGGCGCCGCCGATCGAGAGTCGGTTCCTGTTTGTCGACGTTGCCGCGCTGCGGGCCAAGCAGTTGCGGCGAGGCGCACGACTTCGCCTCAACGGCGACGAACAGCCATTGCCGCACAAGGCGGAGCGCCTGGCGATGGAAGAAGTGCGGCGAGGTCTCGTGTCTTACAACGTCCCCGAGCCAAAGAAATCACGCGCCGAGGGCGAAGCGTGAGCGCCGGAGACGCGCAATCGCTCCTGCTGGGTGTGCTTCAGGGTTTGGCGTCCAGTACGGTTTTCGTGCTGGCACTCTTTATCGGATTCTGCGTGGTGTTCGGGTTCACGAAGTTGAAGAGAACGGCCGGTGGGTCGGCATCGGTCATCAAGAGCCTGGATGAAACGCTCTCCCGCCAGCCTATGACGTACCTCCCCCCCACTGCGCCGCGCGGTCCCGCCGACCAGCTTCGGTCGCCCGAGCTCGTCGAAGCCGCGTCCCGCAAGTAGTCCGGCGTTCACGCGACGCTTTCGGGCTGCCACCGCAACCCGAGATTCATGATCCGCTGCAGAACCGTTTCGTACGACATGCCGGCTTTCTCGGCCGAGGCCGCAAAGTCCTCGCCCCGAGCGATCTGCGGATTGGGGTTCGCTTCGAGCACCCACACGTTACCCGCTTCGTCCAGTCGAAGGTCGATTCGAGCGTAGCCGCTCAGCTCGAGCGCTCGATACGCGCGCTTGCAGAGGTGCTGGATCTCGGCGGCGGTCGACTCGGGCATCTCCAGAGCCGGTCCGCTGTCGATGCCGTATTTCTTCTGATATTTGACGCTCCACTTCACCCGGTCCGTGGCGATGCGCTTGCTGTCGGGCGGCATATTGGTAAAGAAGAGCTCCCAGACCGGTAGCGACTGAAGCGTCTGATTGCCGATGAGGCCGACGTAGAGCTCCCGCCCTTCGATGTACTGTTCAACAATGGCGGCGGTCCCGATCCGTTCGTGAATGAAGGCGACGCGCTCCTTGAGCTTCTCGTCGGTCTCGACGACCGACGCTTGTGAGATTCCAATCGAGGCTTCCTGCGTCAGCGACTTCACCATCAGCGGGAATTGGAGGCGTTTGGGCCGTCGGACTGGGCGGCCGATGCGACACACCTCGAACTCCGGCACCCGAATCCGGTGATACGCCAGGAGCTTTTTCGAAAGAGACTTGTCGCGCGCGAGCAGCAGGCCGCGCGGATTGCAGCCCGTGTAGGACAACTTCAACAGCTCCAAGTGACTGACGACGTTCTGATCGAAGATGGTGATGTCGTCGAAGCCCTCCAGGAGATTGAATGCGATGTGCGGCTTCCAGTCGGTGGCCGCGCGTCGGATGTCTCCGAGATCATCGTGAACACCGAGCACCTGGACTTCGTGGCCCATGGCGGCCAATGCCGTCATCACGTCGTATTCGGTCCGCCATGGTACGGCAGTAAGGTCGGTTCCTTCTTCGATCTTGGCCGGCGGAATCAGGTGCCGGTGAACCAGCGCGAGGACGCGAAGGCGGGTCGTCGTCATAGGGCCACTCGATGGCGCCCGCTGTGTAGGTAGTTCATCGTCTGGACGGTCAAGAAAATCATGAAATCGACCCTGGTCGACTCCTCCGAATCGATCAGCCTGAGGTTCAGATCTCGACAGCGTTCGATGATCTCTTCGATGAGCTGATCGATCGTGTATTGGTAGCTGTCGGTGAAGCTGGCGACCGTGGCGCGCACGTCCTTCCGGATCCTGCGCACGAACTTGGCCGCCGGCTGATTTTTCGAGAATTCGGGAGCATCCGAAAACAGGTTGCGCAGATCGCTTTCGTAGAAATCCGGGTGATCGAGTCCGTAGTGCTCGCGCTTCTGACGATAGTGTTCGCCGAGGGTCTTACGCAGCTTGCGCACCGGGTCCACCTCGCGCCGTGACTTCACGACCGGTGTCCGATTCGAGAGCTCGCGCATCAGCCGATCCATGTATTCGAGCTTTCGCTGAGCCGGCCATCCCGCATACCGCGTCGCCCACATCGACTGCGGATCGAGCCAGACCGCGAAGGTCTCAGCGAAGTCTTCATCCGGATGGCTCTGTGCGTACCAGTGATCGAGGTGTTGCACGAAGCTTTTGCTGTACGGCTTCGGCGTGTAGTACGCGGGGTACGGTGTCGCCGGTGCCCCGAACAACCGGCGTCTGGTTGGCCGCCGACGGAGCCAATACGCGTTGTCGATCGCGTGACCGGCTTCATGACGAAGGATCCGCAGGCAGGATTCGGGATCACCGCCCTCGACTTCGAGCATCTGCGCGAGCTCCAGCTTGGCGAGCCGCGGGTGAGCCAGGTAGAACGGTATGGCTATTCCCGGCACGTCGTCAGGTGTAAACCATTCGTCCGCGAGCCAGTAATGTGGTCGAAACTTGAGCGAGCGCGCGTCGAGCTCGCCATTGATCTGCGCAATTCGCTGTTCGAGATCCGTCCCTTCAATCGTGACCCCGAGGTCGCAGAGCCGCGCCTCGAGCAGCTTCTCGTCCGGCCAGGAGGCCCATTCAGGATCGGACATCGGTCGACAAATCTGGAGGCTCCTCCCTGTGCCAGGGAGTGTCGCGCTCGTAGGCATCGGCGATTCGCAGCAGGGTCGCCTCGTCGAAACGGCGTCCCGTCAGTTGCATGCCGATCGGAAGCCGACCAGTCGTGAAGCCACACGGCACGCTGATCGCCGGCAGGCCGGCGAGAGGTGCGCTGACGGTGAAGATGTCGGCGAGATACATCTGCAGTGGATCAGCGACGCGTTCGCCGATCTTGAATGCGGGCGTCGGGCTCGTGGGCATGGCGACGGCATCCACGTGCTCGAAGGCGCTGTCGTAATCGCGCAGGATTAGGGTCCGAACCTGTTGGGCTTTCAAGTAGTACGCATCGTAGTAGCCCGCGCTCAGCACGTAGGTGCCCAGCATGATTCGTCGCTTGACCTCGAGTCCAAAGCCGCCCTCGCGCGTGCGCGCGTACATCGAGTGCACGCTGGTTGAGTCACCGGCCCGGAACCCGTACCTGACGCCGTCGTACCTCGCCAGATTCGAGCTCGCCTCGGCCGTCGCAATGAGGTAGTACACCGCGATCGCGTGTTTGGCGTGAGGAAGGTCGATGTTCACGATGGTCGCGCCGCGCTGCTTGAGAACGTCGAGTGCGGCCCGAAACGCCTGCAAGACTTCCAGATCGACGCCGCTTTCGAGCATCGCCCAGGGCACGCCGAGGCGGGCGTCACGGACGTCGCCCGTCAAGCCGGCGGCGTAGTCGGGAACTGGCGCATGCGCGGAGGTGGCGTCGGCAGCATCGTGGCCTGCAATCACCGTCAACAGCACCGATGCGTCGTAGACGGTTCGCGCCAAGGGGCCGATTTGGTCGAGCGACGAGGCAAACGCGATCAGGCCGTACCTGGAAATGCGCCCGTAGGTTGGTTTGAGGCCGACGACCCCACAGAGGGCAGCCGGCTGGCGGACGGATCCACCCGTGTCCGAGCCCAGCGCGGCTGGGGTCATGCCGGCGGCGATGGCGACGGCGGATCCGCCGCTCGATCCTCCCGGAATGCGATCCACGGCCCACGGGTTGCGGGAAGGCCCGAAGGCGGAGTTCTCCGTGGACGATCCCATGGCAAATTCGTCGCAGTTCGTCTTGCCGACAACGACGGCGCCCGCGCGTTCAAGGCGCTCGACGACCGTGGCGTCGTAGGGGGGGACGAATGATTCCAGGACACGTGAGGAAGCCGTCGTCCGGAGACCTCGCGTGCAGAGATTGTCCTTGATCGCAATCGGCACGCCCGTCAGCGGCGCGTCGCGCCATCGATCGCGATGACGATCCAGTTCTTCAGCGCGCGTTGTCGCTCGCTCGGCCCCGATGGTATTGAACGCATGAAGGGACGGTTCGAGTGCATCGATTCTCGCCAAGGTCTCGCGGCAGACGTCGGCCGCTGATCGGACACCAGAGCGGATTTGGTCGCGCAGCTCACGAACCGACGCGACGCCCGTCATCCGATGACTCTTGGTACCTTGAAGAATCCGGCGTCTGCTGCCGGCTCGGGAGCATTGAGGAGGACGGCCTCGCGATCGAGTGACGATCTCGACGAGGTCGGGACGCTCGGACTCGTGGCTCGTGGCGACGTAAGCGGTGGGCGCGACGCCTTCGGTATCGACCGACAAGACTTCGTTCGCGTACGCGAGGAAATCGCCAAGTTGCCGTGCGAAGAGATCGACCTCGGCTGGCTCGAGCTCGAGCTGAGCGAGCGCGGCGATCGACTCGACCTCCGCCGCGGTAAATTGCGAGGGCATGGGGGAATGCTAGCATGAGCCATCGACGATCGCCGATGGGGGATCTACCATCTGGCATGACGAAGCACCGCGTCGATTGGTTTGTCGATCGCCGAACCATGGACTTCAGATGACCCGTATTCGCCCCGCCGCCGTGGCCGGCACGTGGTATCCAGGGTCCGCTGCAACGTTGTCGGACGCAGTCGAGGGCTACCTGGCCCGGGTGCCGGTGGACGTGTTGCATCGGTTCGACGAAGTCACGGCGTTGATCGCGCCGCACGCCGGCTTGATCTACTCAGGGCCGGTCGCCGCGCACGCCTACCAGCTGCTCAGCGGCCGTTCCTACGACGTCATCGTCCTCGTTGGACCGTCACACTTTGTCGGTTTCGAGGGCGTGTCGATATATCCCGAAGGCGGGTTTCAAACGCCCCTCGGAGTCGCCGAGATCGATGCGACGTGCTCCGCCGCCATCCTCCAGGCCGCACCGATTGTGACCGACCATCCCACCGCGCACGCGAGAGAGCATTCGCTCGAGATGCAGCTGCCGTTCATTCAGGCTCTGGCGCCCGCGGCGAAGATCGTTCCGCTGCTCGTGGGGCATCAGACCTCCGGAACCGCGCATGCGCTGTGCGATGCGTTGGTTGCTGCAGCGAATGGGCGGCGCGCTCTTCTGGTTGCCAGCACCGATCTGTCGCACTATCACGACGCAGAGACGGCGCGCCGAATGGACGACATCGTCCTCGATCACGTCGGCCGCTTCGACGCCGACGGTCTACAACGTGCGCTCGACGAACGGCCGGATCACGCGTGCGGCGGCGGACCAATGGTCGCGGTCATGCGCGCCGCCCGCAAGCTCGGTGCGCGCGACGCCGTCGTGCTGAACTACGCGGACTCTGGCGATGTGTCCGGAGACAAATCGTCGGTCGTTGGGTATATGGCGGCGGCGCTGGGGATCGCTCGTGCACGCTGAGCGGCTCGTCATGGGCGGACCGTGATATCTGAGTGGTGAAGCGAGGGTGACGACACAGCACGACCGCGAACTGCTCCTGCAGATTGCACGCTCTGCTATCGCGGCGCACGTAGGCGCCGGCGCACCGGCGCGCATGGATGCTGGAGACCTGGACCAGCGCCTCGGCGGCGCATTCGTGACCCTTCACAAGAGAAATCAACTGAGGGGATGCATCGGCCACATCGAGGCCGACGAGCCGCTGGCGCGTGTCGTTGCGCGTTGCGCAGTCGAGGCGTCCAGCGCCAATCCGCGGTTTCCCCCGGTCGGTGTTGACGAGCTTGCCGAAATTGACATCGAACTGTCACTTCTGGGCCCGCTCGAACCAATCGACGGGCCGACTGACTTTGAAATCGGCCGTCACGGGCTCGTCGTCAAGAGAGGATGGCACCGCGGTCTCCTCTTGCCCCAGGTAGCAACGGAGTGGAACTGGGATCGTGAGAAATTCCTCGCCCAGACGTGCCACAAGGCCGGCCTGCCGGCTGACGCCTGGAAATATGGAGCGAAGGTCTGGAGGTTCGAAGCGGAAGTGTTTGGAGAACCAGAAGACTAAGAGGCCGTGCCTACGGTCTTGCGCTCCTCGGTCCACCCGAGCGGCTTCGCGGGCGGACGAGGCCCCGCAGCGTTCGAAGATTCCGCTGATCGTGCGGATCGATTGCGATAGTCGTCGGCGAACGCCCGGGAGCCTTTGGCGTTTCGAGGAGCATCGGCAGCCCCTGAAATCGTGGATCGTTCACGAGTCGTCTGAACGGCTCGAGCCCGAGATGCCCCTTGCCGATGTGCTCGTGGCGATCGACTCGACTTCCGAGCGGCTTTTTCGAGTCGTTGAGGTGAAAGACCTTGAGGCGATCGAATCCGATCAACCGTTCAAATTGAGTGAACGTCCTGTCGTAACCCTGCGGGGAGCACAAATCGTATCCAGCCGCGAGCAGGTGGCAGGTGTCGAGACAGATGCCCAGCCGCCTGTGGCCGTTCGTCTTCTCGAGAATCGCGGCTAACTCTTCGAACCTCGACCCAAGCGACGTGCCCTGGCCGGCCGTCTGCTCGAGCAGCACCATCGTCTGACCGCTCGGCCGTGCCGCCAGCAGCTCATCAAGCGCCCGCGCGATCAAATCGAGACCCTCGGCGCCATTCCCGAGCGTATAGCAGCCGGGATGCAGGACGACACCGAAGAGGCCGAGCGCCTCGGCTCGGTCGATTTCGTCTGCCATCGCCTCGACGGATTGACGCCGCAAGACGCGGCTTGTGGTCGCCAGGTTAATCAGGTAGCTCGCATGCGACACGACCGGTCCGGCCTGCATGGCGATCACGCGAGCTCGGAACTCACGAATTTCCTCGTGCGGCAAGACCCGGCCGCGCCATTGGTTAGCGTTCTTCGAAAAGATCTGAAACGCGTCGCAGCGATGGACAACCGCACGTTCGGCCGCTCGCGGCAGCCCGCCTGCAACCGACATGTGCGCACCAAACAGTGGGCTCATCGACATCGGCTCACTGACCGAACTGTTCCTCAAGAATGCTGCCGTCGGACGCAATCCGAATGCGGACTGAGAATGCCCGATTTCCTCCCGATGGCCGGTCCAGCGGAGCGAGGGCTGCGACGAATCGCATATCGGTCCATCGCACTGTCGCGACGCCGGCGTCGTCGACGACCGAGCGAGCTGCGGGAAGGCGCGCGAAACCGAGAAACGTACGGCCCAGGCTCGAGGATGCTGCGGTGAAGACGGACGGCGTCCAGATATTCGGAAAACGCACGGTGGTACGCCATAGAACTTCGGACTCGTCGGCCGGGCCACGGAATCGCGGTTCCAGCAGATCGATGTCGTGAATCTCGAACGCGTCAGAGAGATGCGCGATCACCCGCCAGTTGAACGGCGAAAGGAACGTGGGAATGGCGACAAGCTCGACGAGGCATCGTTTGCCGTGCTCGGGCGCCTGGACCGCCGGTCGGGGCCAGCGACTCAAGGCGCCTGAGCGGCCTGGCTCCGTCTCGCAGGGCTTCGGGAGAAGTGGACCGAACAAGCGCGGCGCCTTCTCCAGGGCTTGATCGTGCGCCACCGCCCGGACACCGTAGTTTGCTGCCATCAGCGCCAGAGCGATCACGGCGTTTCGTCGCTTGGCCGCAGGCGACGACCAACCGAACAGGAGCCCGGCGGCGAGCACGATCAACAGATACAAATCGATAATCGGCATCCAATCGGCTGCGAACCAATGCCAGTCGAAAGGACTGAGCAGGCGCGTCCCGTACGGCGTGGGCAGGTCCATCAGGACGTGCATCAAGACGCCGATAGTTGAAATGATCACCAGCATGACGAACGATGCATTCTGTGGCTCCGTGGATCGGTTCGTCAGATCGAGAGGTTCGGTTGGCTCGACGCCTGACAGCGACTTCGTCGCGTCGTCGCGTCTGGAATCGAGATAGCGGCGCCCGATCCAGACCAGCACCGCAGTCAAGACGCCCAGTCCGACGACACCAAGCGGACCGTGCGTCGGGCCGCGGTGCCAGGTCAGATAGCTGCCTGTCCCTCCGGCAGTCGTGATGATGTCGATGTCAGGGGCGCTCGAAGCGATGATGAGCGCCGCAGTGGTTCCGCGCCCGGCGCGTCCGAGGGGCGTGCGGCCCAGCGTGATCCCAAAGAGCGTGTGCGTGACGTTGTCCATGCGTTATCCGTACACTGGGGGGTTCCGGATTGTGCCCCGCGCGAGATGATTGGCTGGCCAAGGAAACAAAATTGCGGACGCCGGGATGTGAGGATGTTAGGATCAAACCCTCAAATCCTCAAAGTCTCAGAGTTTCTGGCGTTCACAGTCTTGATCTCCGCGAATTGTCTTGAAGCTGCGCGACATTGCTGAACGGCTCGGGTGCCGCCTCGAGGGAGCCGGCGGTGACGTCGAGGTTGTCCGCGTCGCGGGCATCGAACAGGCGCAGCCGGGGGATCTCACCTTCGTCGCCAATGGACGGTACCACGCGTTGCTGCAGGCGACGCGCGCCTCTGCGGTCATCCTTCACGAACGCGACGAAAGCAGGGCGCCCTGCGCGGTCTTGCGGAGCGAGAATCCGTACTTGAGCTTCGCGCACGCCGTCATCCTGTTCAGACACCCCATCGAACCGGCTCGGGGCGTCGATCGCATGAGCTCGATTGCCGCGGATGCCAGCATCGGTCCCGAGGTGTCGATTGGACCCTTCGTCACGGTCGGCGCCGGAGCGGTTGTCGGCGCGCGAACCGTCATCTATCCCAACGCCGTCATCGGTGCGGGCGTCCGTGTCGGCGAGGACTGTGTCGTGCATTCGCACGTCTCGATCCGGACCGGGATCGTCATCGGCAACCGCGTCATCTTGCACGATGGTGTCGTCATCGGCTCCGACGGGTTCGGGTTCGTCAAGCAGGCCGACGGATCGCACTTGAAGATCCCGCAACACGCCGATGTGATTGTCGAAGACGACGTGGAAATTGGGGCCAACACCGCGATCGATCGGCCGGCAGTGGGAGAGACGCGCATACGAGCGGGTACCAAGATCGACAACCTGGTGCAAATCGGTCACGGAGTGGCTGTCGGACAGAATGTGCTCCTGGCGGCGCAGGTGGGCATCGCCGGCAGCACGGTCGTTGAAGACGACGTCGTGCTGGCAGGACAGGTGGGCGTGTCCGGACACCTGCGAGTCGGTAAAGGCGTCGTGGCGACTGCGCAAACAGGCATTCCCAATTCGCTCGACGCGGGCGAGTACGTCTCGGGCTATCCAGCCATTCCGAACCGCGAGTGGCTGAAGGCTGCCGCGGTGTTCCGCCAGCTGCCCCGGCTGAAGAAGCGGATCGCCGAGCTCGAGCAGCACGTCACTGAATCTCGAGGAGAAGCTCACCGAATGTCGGACACGTCTGGATCGTTAGCACGGCACGCAGCAACGGCTGCGTGCCTGTTCGTGCTGTCCGTAGACGCCCACGCACAATCACAACAGGCCCCAACACCCGGGACCGGTTTCTTCACTCGATACGATTTCCACCTGTCGGCCAAACGGCTCATCGTCGACGACGAGCAATTCACGTGGGATACCGACTTTGGCGGCGAGGCCGACTTCGTGGACTATGGGAAGGGACGCCTGTCGGGGGTTGCCAACTACGAAGGCATTCTGGGAGACGAATTCCGGCCATTCGATCCGAATCAATCGTATTACACACTCCAGGTCTCCATGTCCTACCGCCTGCCGAAGGCAGAAGTGACTGGAGTCTTTCATCACGTGTCGAGACACCTGATCGATCGCCCCAAACCATTTTCGATCGCGTGGAACGTCGCCGGCGCACGAGTAGCGGGCCGCATCGGTTGCCCGCGGACTGACGATCGACGCGCGTGCTCAAGCGGGAGGTGTGGTCCAACGGGCGACCGTCGACTACCAGTGGACGGGGGACTTGGATCTGGTCGTTCGCCGGCCGCTCAATTCGCACGTCGGGGTCTTTGCGCACGGATATGGCGAATTGGTCGGAGTGAACGGGGCCATTCCGGGCAGAAGCACGCAAAAGGGCGGGTGTGATCGAAGCAGGCGTGCGCTTTGACGGCCGGGTCGGGGCAGTCGAGGTGTTTGCCGGGTACGAGCACCGATTCGACGCAGATCCGGTCACCTTGGCATCGCGAAGTTGGGGCCTGGCGGGTTTTCGTCTGGTCGGAAGGTAGCCTCGTCTCGCGCAGTCCTCAAATTCTCACAATCCCCGGGCAATCGGAGATAATCACCGTCTATGGTCATGCGAGTCTTGCGAGTGTCCACATGGATGGTAGTTGTAGTCGGTGCGTTATACGGCCTCCACGCCGTCCTTTCGGCGGCCGTTCGCCCGCCCAAGCTCGAGTATCAGGTGACGACCCTCCCGAATGGTCTGACGCTCGTCACGCAGGAGGATCACTCGACGCCGATCGTGCACCTTCAGCTCTGGTATCACGTTGGCTCGAAAAACGAGAAGCCCGGCCGGACCGGCTTTGCGCACCTTTTCGAGCATTTGATGTTCAAGGGGTCCAAGAACGTCGAGCCTGAGGGCCATACCTCGATGATCGCTGCGGTGGGCGGCCAGAGCAACGCCTACACCACCGAAGACGTCACCGTGTTCTGGGAAACGGTCCCGGCGCAGTACCTGCCGATCGCCCTCTGGCTCGAGGCCGACCGCATGGCCACGCTGAGGATCGACCGGAGCACGTTGACGAACGAGCGTGAAGTCGTCAAGGAGGAACGACGGATGCGGGTGGACAACCAGCCGTTCGGCCGGCTGTCCGAGATCATCTTCGATCAAGCATTCACGGTTCATCCTTACAAGCACGCGACGATCGGCAGCATGGTGGATCTCGAAGCCGCGTCGATTGACGATGTGCGCGAGTTCTACAAGACGTACTACGTGCCCGAAAACGCCACGATCGCGCTGGTTGGCGACTTCGACACCGCGCAGGCCGTCCAGCTCGTCGCACAATATCTCGGGCGCGTGCCGAAAGCCGAGAAGCCCGTCCCGCGCGACATTCCCAAGGAGCCGCCTCCAGGGCGAGAGAGGCGCGTCACGTTGCGGCAGCCGTGGCCGCTGCCGGCGGTCGTGATTGCGTATCACATCACGTTCGATGGTCATCCCGATTCGTACCCGCTCCACATGGCATCGAAGGTGCTGTCCGATGGCCAGAGCTCGCGGATCTACCGAAAGCTGGTCTACGAGCAGGGGCTCGCCCTCGCGGCGTCGGGGGAAGGGAACATCATCGAAGACCCGAACCTGTTCTACGCCGTGGCATTCGTGCAACCCGGGCAGCGCCCCGAAGACGCAATCGACGCGCTTATCGCTGAGTTCGATCGATTGAAGGCCGAGCCAATCAGCGGCCGCGAGCTGGAGCGCGCCAAGAACCAGTTTGCGCGCGACTACATTCTCGGCCGGCAATCCAACGAGCAGAAGGCCCAAATGCTCGCGCACGCCCTCGTCATCCATCGCGACATCAAGACCGCGGACGGTGAGTTCGATATCTTCCAGAAGATGACGCCCGAGGACATTCAGCGTGTCGCGAGAACGTATTTCACGCCTCAGAATCGGCTTGTGCTCACGTTGCTGCCGGCGGCGGCCGGCGCCCAATGATCATCAGGCGGACGCAAGCCTGGGAGGCGCGGATGGCTATGGGCCACGAATCCACCGACTCGTTGAGACGGCTCTCACAGGACGCTTCAGGTTGGGGAGACCGGCCACTGCGCGATCGCGGAGCGGATGCGAGACGATGGCTTCGTTTGGCGGTGTTCGTGGCGGTATCGCTGTGTCTCGGCAGCCATCGCGTCGCGGCGCAGCAACAGTGGCCGTCGGAACGTCCGCCGAGACCCCTTGCTGCGCGGGACGTCAAGTTTCCCCCCTATCAGATTCAGACACTGCCGAACGGTCTCAAAGTCGTGGCTGTCGCGCACCACGAGCAGCCTGCGGTGAGCATGCGGTTGCTGGTTCGCGCCGGGAGCGCGCTGGACCCGAAAGACAAGCTCGGCCTCGTCCACGAGCTTGCTTCGTTGTTGGACCAGGGTACGAGACGAAATCGGCCGGCGAGCTCGCCGACGCGATCGACTTCATCGGCGGGGCGATGGGCGCGGCCGCAGGAACCGACGTGACGTACCTCAGCATGGTGGTGATGAAGGACAGCCTCGAGAGTGGGCTTCGCATGCTGTCCGACATGGCGCGCCATCCAGCCTTCTCGCAAGCTGAGATCGAGCGGCAGCGCCAGCAGACGCTTTCGGCTCTTCAGGTCAGCTTCGAAGATCCGGAGTTCGTCGCCGATGCCGTCTTCGATCGGCTCGTCTACGGCTTTCACCCGTATGGCCTGCCCCATACCGGAACCCAACAGTCGATTGCCGGGATCACACGCGACGATCTCGTCGCCTTCCACAAGAAGTATTTCGTTCCCAACAACGCGATCTTGGCCGTCGTCGGGGACGTGACCGCCGAAGAGGCGTTCGCTCAGGTCAAGAAGGTCTTCGGCGACTGGGATCGCAAGGACGTGCCAGCCGAGCCTTTTGTCGAGCCGCCCGCTCCTACACGTCGCCTCATCGTGATCAACAAGCCGGATGCCGTGCAAACGGAAGTGCGGGTCGGGCACCTGGGCATTCCGCGCAAGCATCCTGATTACATGGCGGTCAATCTGGCGATTCGGATTCTCGGCGGGGAGGGAAGCAATCGACTGCACAACGTCCTGCGCACGCAGCGCGGCCTCACCTATGGCGCGCAAGCCGACATGGATACTCGCAAGGAAAGCGGTGATTTCCAGGCCCGCACGAATACGCGGTCACAAGCGACAGCGGAGGTCCTGAAGCTCATCTTCGACGAGTTCTGGCGCCTGAAACGCGACCCGGTTGGCGAGCGCGAGCTCGCGGACGCCAAGGCGTATTTGACGGGCAGTTTTCCGTTGACCATCGAAACACCGGACGCCATTGCGCTGCAGGTGCTCAATGTCGTGTTCTACGACCTGCCCATCGAAGATCTCCAAAGCTTCCGCGAGCGGGTGAATGCCGTCACCACCGCCGACATCGAGCGCGTCGCTCAGACCTTTCTAAGGCCGGACCGTTTATCGGTGGTGCTCGTCGGGGACGCGTCTGCGTTCGGATCAGAATCTGCGCGGGGTTGGATTCACTACGTTCGAGAGCGTGGATCTTCGCAATCTCAATCTCACGACCGCCGACTTCAAACGCACGCCAGGGCGAGCGGCCGCTGCACAACCGCGGTTCCGGCCCATTTCTTATCAGCGACCCGCGCCTCCGACGGGGTCGAGCTCTGTCCAGGAAAGCTCGAGCGCGAAGGGGCTTCTCGAGCGGGCCATTGTCGCCAAAGGCGGTCTCGACAAGCTGACCGCCATCAAGAACATTACCGCGACGACCAGCACGACAATGATGTCGCCGGAGGGTCGGGTTCAGGCTGACGCGACGACGTATCTCGAGTATCCGAACCACGTACGCGTGGAGACGAAATTACAAGAGGTGGCATCCGTTCAGGTTTACGACGGCGAGCACGCGTGGGTACGCGATCCGTCAGGTGTCCACGAGGTGCCGGAGCGTTTCAGGCGCGACCTCGAAATGAGCCTGAAGCGCGACACGATCTCGTTGCTGCTCGCGGCCGACCGGGGAACCGTGCGCTCGCGCCTGTTGCCCGACCTCAAGGACGACGCGGGGCGACGATACCACGCCTTGGAGCTGTCGGCGACGGATCTGGAGCCCGTCGTGTTGTATCTCGATCCGAATACCAACCTGATTTCGAAACAAACCTACGTCGTGGGTGGGACAGGTCAGCCTCTCATCGAAGAAGTGTTCAACGACTACCGTCCCGTCGACGGCATTCAGATCGCGCACCTCGCGGCCGTCTCTCGAGGCGGGCAACCGATCCTCGAGCGCCGCGTGGCCGGCGTCAAGATCAATACACCCTCGATCCCTCGCTCTTTCGACGCCCCACTCCTTGACCGCTCGGCTCATGTTGTCGTGCGGCGAAGCGTCCGGAGACCTGTACGCCGGCGCGCTCACGCGCGAGCTGCGTGCGCTCGATCCTGATATGCACGTGAGCGGCCTGGGTGGCGCCGAGCTCTCAGCGGCGGGCGGAGAGCTGATCGCTGATTATCGAGGTCTGGCCGTTACCGGGTTGACCGAAGCGCTCGGGAAGTTGCCGCGATGGCTCGGAGTGCTCCGCCGACTCGTCGACCGGGCGCGCAACGTGCATCCCGACGCGCTCGTGGTCATCGATTCCCCGGACTTCAACTTCCCGCTGGCACGACGGATCAAAGGACTACGAATTCCAATCGTGTACTACATCAGCCCTCAGATCTGGGCGTGGCGTCCTGGACGGCTGAAGTCGATCCGCGACTTTGCGGATCTGGTCCTCGTCATTTTCCCTTTCGAAGAGTCGATCTACCGGGACGCTGGTATTCCCGTCAGGTTCGTGGGTCACCCGCTGGTCGACCTGGTGAGGCGCACGGATAGAGATGTCTTTCTTCGCCGTCACGGCCTGTCGGAGACGTCGCCCGTCGTGGCCGTGCTGCCGGGCAGCCGGACGAACGAGGTGAAGCACATCCTGCCCGATCTGCTGACGGCGGCCAAACTCATCCGCGCCCGGATGCCAACGTCGCAGTTCCTGGTTGCCCGTGCCGCCGGCCTCGACGACCGATTGTTCCGTGCCGCCAGCGCTGTCGGTGCCGTTACGGTCGTCGAAGGCGAGGCCGACGCGGTGTTGTCGTCTGCGGACGTCGCGCTGACGGCGTCGGGGACCGCCACGGTTCAGACGGCGCTGCACGACACGCCCATGGTGATCGTCTATCGCGTCTCGCCGCTGACGTACCGCCTTGGTCGGCCGTTCGTCAACGTAGACACGTTCGGCATGGTCAACCTGATCGCGGGGGAAAAAATCGTGCCCGAGCTCATTCAGGACGCGTTCACCCCCGATGCTGTCGCCGACCAGGCCGTCTCGATGTTGACCGATTCGGCGCGCCGCACGCGGATTCGCGAGGGATTGGCGAGAGTCCGGCAGCGACTTGGCGGGCCAGGCGCGAGCCGCCGCGCTGCTGAAGCGATTCTCGAGCTCATCAGACGGCCAATCACTGAAACGTCAGAGCCAAGGGTGTTGATATGACCAACTTGTGGCGGCTGCGGGTTCGAGGGCTTCTTCTGTTGCTTGGGTGCACCTTGTCCGCTGGGCAGGCAGACGCGACCGTGCTCGCGCCGATCGATCTTCAACAGCTCACCCGTGATGCCAACGGCATAGTTCGAGGCCGTGTCGCCGCGGTGGATCCTCGCTGGACCGACGATCGCCGAGGCATCGTGACTCTGGTCACGCTCGAGGTCGAAGCGTCTCTCAAAGGCACGCGGGATTCGACGGTTCGATTTGTCGTGCCTGGCGGCACACTCGGCCGATATCGCAGCATCGTGATGGGCGCGCCCACGTTCGAGCCCGGTCAGCATGTGCTCGTGTTTCTCGCATGGCGCGTTCCAAGCTATCCGCATCTGGTCGGCTTCAGTCAGGGTGTCTTCCGCGTGGTGAGCGGCGAAAGCCGTTCCGCGTCGATCGTCATCCCACCGCCTTTCGTGGCCCCCTCCGTAGGTGCGGCCCGGGTCGTTCGTGGCGATCTGTCGCGGCAGCCTCTGACACTTACGGCGTTCGAACAGCGTGTGGCAGCGCTGCTGGAAGGACGGCAATGAGGAAATGCGTCGCGCTTTTGTGCCTCGGGTTCGTCTTGCTTCAGTCCATGCCTGCGCTTGCGTACATGAAATTCGGCACGCTCGTCGGATCGCAGCAGGTCGAGGTGAAGTGGGCCCGCACAGCGGTCAGCTACTTCGTATCCGACCGGGGTGTTCCCGGGGTTAGTCCGGCGGCCTTCCAGGCGGCGGTGGCACGAGCGTTCACCACCTGGCAGGCCGTGCCCACAGCATCGCTGAGCTATCAGTTCGTGGGCTTCACCAGCGCCCCCCCGCTCGAAGACGATGGGTTGTCGACGGTCGGGTTCATGGAGCGGCCAGACCTCGACCGGGTTCTGGCGGCCACGACCTTCCTCGTCGACATTTCGACCGGCGAGCTGCTCGAATCCGACATCTTCTTCAATTCCGCGTTTCCCTGGTCGGTGGCTCAGTCGGGCGAGACAGGACGGTTCGATCTCGAGTCGATTGCGTTGCACGAGGGGGGCCACTTCAGCGGTCTGGGCCATTCGGCCATCGGGGAAACTGAAATCCTGGTTGGCGGAAGACGCCAGGTCGTCGCCGCGGAAGCGGTGATGTTTCCAATCGCGTTTACGGCCGGAAGTGTCGCCGGTCGCACACTCCGCGCCGACGACATTGCCGGGATTTCGGATCTGTACCCGGAGAGCGGCTTCGATGCCACAACGGGCAGCGTGTCCGGGCTGGTCACGAAAAACGGCCGCGGGGTGTTTGGAGCACACATCGTCGCGTTCGATCTTGCGACGGGAACGCTCGTCGGTAATTTCTCGTTGACCGATCAGGGGCGTTTTGCCATCGAAGGCCTCTCGCCAGGGCCGCACGTCATCCGCGTCGAGCCTCTTGACGATGCCGACCTCGACAGCTTCTTCGGGTCGAGCGAGACGGTCGACGTCAATTTCCGCACCGCACTTCTCGATCGTCTGGTCGTCGTGCCTACCGGAGGTGGCAGTGGTGACGTCGAGATCGAAGTGGTGGCGAAATGAGGAGCTGGGCCAGTCTGGCCCTCAGTTTGGGCATCGCCCTTGGCGGTACCCACAGCAAGGACGCTTGCGCACAAAGCCCGGATGCCGCGGAACCAGGGCGATTCGAGCTGTCGTTGGGCCCGCTATGGGTGGGGCCGACTTCGTACGACTCGCGCGACGCGACACTGACGACTGCCACCAGTGGGTCTTTCCGGCTGTTTTCGACGAGCAGCGAGCTTGCGGCGTCGCCAGGCCTCGAATTTCGCTTCGGCACACGGGTTACGCGTCTTGTACAAGCTGAGATCGTGGGGTCGTACGCGACTCCGGATCTGCGAACGACGATCACGAATGACGTCGAGGTAGTCGGCTCGACACTAGCATCCGAACCGGTTCAACAATTCATCATCGAAGGTGCGGCGGTCGTGCATCTCACGCGATGGCAGCCGATTCCTCGAATCGTGCCTTTCGTCAGTGCCGGGGGCGGCTACGTGCGGCAGCTGCACGACGATCGTACGCTGGTCCAGACCGGGCAGACTTATCACGTCGGTGGCGGTGCGAAGTTTCCGCTGGTGTCACGGGCGGATGGCCGCCTGAAACAGATCGGAGTTCGTGCGGAGGCCCGCGCGTCGGTTCGCACGGGCGGCATCACCCTGGATGATCGCGCGCATACCGTGCCGGTGATCTCAGCGGCATTTTTTGCGCGCTTCTGACAGGTGAACGCCCAGGGTCCGCGAGTGGCTTGTTGATGTGCTGCAGGCCACCAGAGCCGTGGCTTTCAGCGTTCCTGCCCGCGTGGTACAATCCCTCCTTTGAGGAAATGATGTCGAGCGCCAATAGTTTTGGTACACGCACCACGGTCCCGGTTGGATCTCGCCGGTTCGAGATTCACAGCCTTCCGGCCTTGCAAGCTGCAGGTTTTTCCGAAATTGCCCGCCTGCCGTTCTCACTCAAGATCCTGCTCGAGAATCTTCTGCGTCAAGAAGATGGTCGATTTGTCAAAGCCGCCGACATCGAGGCGCTGGCGCGCTGGAACGTGAGAAGCGCGCAACAGAAGGAGATTTCGTTTGCTCCCGCGCGTGTGCTGCTCCAGGACTTCACCGGCGTTCCGGCCGTGGTCGATCTGGCCGCCATGCGGGACGGCATTCTTCGGCTTGGCGGGGATCCCAATCGCGTGAATCCGCTTCAACCCGTCGAACTGGTCATCGACCACTCCGTCCAGGTTGATTACTTCGGACAGCCGAATGCCTTCGAGTTGAACGCCGAGCTCGAGTTCTCTCGCAACAAGGAACGATACGCGTTTCTCCGCTGGGGTCAGAACGCTTTTCGCAACTTTCGCGTCGTGCCGCCCGACACGGGGATCGTTCACCAAGTGAACCTGGAATACCTCGCGAGAGTCGTCGTATCGGTGGACGGACCGAACGGAAGCATGGCCTACCCGGACACACTCGTCGGCACCGATTCGCACACGACGATGGTGAATGGATTGGGCGTGGTCGGTTGGGGCGTGGGCGGTATCGAAGCCGAGGCGGCAATGCTCGGTCAGCCGATCTCCATGCTGATTCCCCCCGTTCTCGGGTTCCGGTTGACAGGCAAGATGCTCGAAGGCGCGACGGCGACCGATCTCGTGCTCACGATCACCGAACGGCTTCGTAAGCACGGCGTGGTTGGCAAGTTCGTCGAATTCTTCGGAAGCGGACTGGCGAGCCTGACGATTGCGGACCGCGCGACGCTGGGCAACATGTGTCCAGAATACGGCGCGACGATTGCCATCTTCCCGATCGACGAGATGACGCTGGACTATTTGCGGCTGACTGGCCGCGACCAGGATCGCATTGAACTGGTCGAGGCCTATGCGAAAGCCCAGGGACTGTTCCGGCATCCGGGAGCCCCGGACCCGGTGTACTCGGAAACGATCGAGCTGGATCTGGCCACGGTCGAGCCGAGCCTGGCGGGTCCGAGGCGGCCGCAGGATCGCGTGTCCTTGAAGCAGGTACGGAGCAATTTTCAAACGGCGCTGACCTCGATGCTGCCGGCTGCGGGCACCGGTCCGGCGAACAATGCCGGCGCGGCGGCGATGGCCAGCGAAGGCGGGGTGGCCGTGCTGCCAACCGTCGCGCAGCAGCTCGAGCACGGCTCGGTTGTCATCAGCGCCATTACGAGCTGCACGAACACGTCGAATCCGAGCGTGATGATCGCGGCGGGGCTGCTTGCCAAGAAGGCCGTCGAGCGCGGGCTGCGACGACAGCCATGGGTCAAGACCAGCCTGGCCCCCGGTTCAAAAGTCGTGACCGAATACCTGCGCGTCGCTGGCCTCTTGCCGTACCTCGAACAACTCGGATTCGGTCTGGTCGGCTACGGGTGTACCACTTGCATCGGCAACAGCGGGCCGCTCCCCGAGGATGTTTCGACCGAGGTCGATGCGCGAAATCTCGTCGTGGCCTCCGTGCTGAGCGGCAACCGCAACTTCGAGGGTCGCATTCAGCAGCAGGTTCGCGCGAACTATCTTGCCTCGCCGCCACTCGTCGTGGCCTACGCGTTGGCGGGACGGGTCACCCTGGATCTGACCACCGATCCGTTGGGTGTCGATCGCCATGGATCACCCGTTTACCTGAAAGACATCTGGCCGGCCGAACGGGAGATCCAGTCGGCGCTTCTCGCATCGGTACGGGCCGACATGTTCCGGGAGCAGTACGCGGATGTCTTCTCCGGCGACAATCGCTGGCGGTCGCTCCAAGTTCCGACCGGCGACCGGTTTGCCTGGGAGCAAGACTCGACCTACATTCGCAATCCGCCATTCTTCGAAACACTGACGCCAGAACCGACTCCGCTCCACGACATCGTGGGCGCACGCGTGCTTGCTCTACTCGGCGACAGCATCACCACGGACCACATTTCGCCTGCGGGGTCGATCAAAAGGGACAGCCCGGCAGGAAAATACCTGATCGAACACGGCGTGCAGCCCCACGACTTCAACTGGTACGGCGCTCGGCGAGGCAACCACGAAGTGATGATGCGCGGAACGTTTGCCAATATTCGCTTGCGCAACCAGCTGGCGCCGGGAACCGAGGGCGGGTGGACCGCGTTCCAGCCCGGTGGCGAAGTCATGACGATTTACGATGCTGCGATGAAGTACAAGGCGGCCGATGTCCCTCTGGTGATTCTGGCAGGTAAAGAGTATGGCTCGGGGTCATCCCGCGACTGGGCGGCTAAAGGGACGCTGCTGCTCGGGGTCAGGGCCGTCTTGGCCGAAAGTTTCGAACGAATACATCGCAGCAATCTGGTGAACATGGGCGTGCTGCCATTGCAGTTCCAGCCCGGGACTTCACCGGCGTCGCTGGCGATCACCGGCCGCGAACGGTTCGATCTCTCCGGTATTGCCGAGGGGCTCGGGCCAGGAAGCCTGGTCACGGTTCGCGCGGTCGGTGATGGGACGCTCATCGAGTTCCACGCGGTCGCTCGAATCGATACGCCCGAAGAGCTGGTCGCATTCCGGCATGGCGGGATTCTGCCCTACGTGCTGAGGCAACTCGCAGGCAAGATTCATTGACGGCTCTGGATACAGCCGTGATGCCCGACAGCGAACGCATCATGCGAGGGGCAATCGACAGCGAACCGGCGGCGCAGCGACCTCGCATGTAGCATTGGACGGACTCTTTGCAGTTGGGCATTCACATGCTCTCTCCGCAGGCGATCAAGGACAAAGCACGCGACCTGGGGTTCGATGCGTGCGGTATTGCACCGGCTGGAGATTTGCCAGAGCTCGCCTTCCTTCGAAAGTGGCTGGATCGAGGATATCAAGGCGAGATGGCATATCTCAGCCGATCCGCCCACCGTCGCGCCGATGTTCGTCATGTTCTTCCGACGGCACGAACGGTCATCGTCACCGGCACCAATTACAACACCGACCGGCCGTACTCAACGGAGTGTCGCGATGCGGGTCGAGGTCACATAGCCAGATACGCGTGGGGCGACGACTATCACGAAGTGATCCTGTCGCGTCTGCAATCTCTTCTCGGGTGGATGCGCGACGTCTCGCTCGAGCCGTTCGATGCCAGGGTGTACGTGGACACGGGTCCAGTCCAAGAGCGTGTGTACGCCCGGCATGCAGGCATCGGGTGGATCGGCAAGAACACCTGCGTGATCAACGCAGAACTGGGGTCGTGGTTGTTCCTCGGTGAAATCATCTGCAGCCTGCCACTCGACGTCGATGTCCCGGCTCTGGACCAGTGCGGCACCTGTTCGCTGTGCCTCGAAGCCTGTCCGACGCAGGCACTCGTCGAGCCCGGGGTGCTCGACTCCACACGATGCGTCTCCTATTTGACAATCGAGCTGCGGAGTGACATTCCTGGACCCCTCCAGCCCGCGGTGGGCGCGCACATCTACGGCTGCGACGTCTGCCAGGAGGTATGTCCTTGGAATGCGCTGGCGCCGGCGTCTGACGATCCGGCATGGCAAGCCCGAACGGTGTGGGATGGTGCAGACGTGACGACGTTGGCCGCGATGAGCGACGATGCGTTCGAAGGGGCCATTGAGGGCAGCGCCATGCGCCGCGCCAAGGTGGCGGGTCTGCGCAGAAATCTTGATGTCGTGCTTCGGAATACGGCGCCAGCCAAGTCGGGCAAATCATGAACAAACAGGTCGAGTCATCTTCGTCGCTCGCTCCGGCTTTGCTGCTGTCGATGCCTCAGCTGACGAACCCTCACTTCAGCCGAACCGTCGTCCTACTCTGCAGGCACAACGAGGACGGAGCATTTGGGTTGGTCGTCAATCGGCCGCTCGTGACGAGTGGGCCAGTCACGGTCCAAGTTCGATCCGAGACGGATGCCATAGACAGCCAGACGACGGAAACGACCGATCGCGAGCTGCAGGTCTGGATTGGAGGACCAGTCGAGCCGCAGCGCAGCTGGATTCTGGTCGGCCACGACGAAGATGCCGATGAAAAACATCGTAGTGTCACCATCACCAAGGGCCTCTATTTGTCGACCTCACCGGACTTGCTTCGTCGTTTGCTGGGTCCGGCGCCACCGGCCCGAACCCGATTGATTGTGGGATATTCCGGGTGGGCGGGAGGGCAGTTGGAGGCGGAGCTTCGGGCGTCAGCATGGCTGACGAGTGACGTCGAATCGCGAGCTGATCTTCAACACCCCACCCGACCGCATGTGGGAATCGGCCTTGCGCCACCTGGGTGCGGACCCGGCGACGTTGCACATGTCGTCGCGCGGAGTGCACTAACTGGGGGCAGGAGGCTGGAGGCTAGGGGGCTAAGTGACCTTCAACGCTCGACGCCTCCAGTCCCCAGCCTCCAGCCCCCAGCCTCTAGTTCGTGCAAACGCCCGGCCCGCGCGGATCGCCGCACGTGCCGCATGGTCCGGGGGAACTGAAATCCTCCTGTGGCGCGGCACCACTGGCGCGCACGGCAAACGTCGAGAGGCGTTTGTGGAGAGATGTGCCGTCGCAGGCTGGGCACATCGCGTCGTGATCCGTGCGCGTCAAATGCTCGAACTGATGGCCGCAGGATTGACACGTGTATTCGAAGATCGGCATAGCATCACGATTGTAACTTTTTCCTTCGCGTTTTCGCACGGTCGTGGTTGCATACAGGGCCGTGTTACTTCCGTCCGCCCGCTTCAGTCATCCAGTCATACGCATTGTCGCCTTCGCGGTGCTGTTCCGCGTCGGGTCGGCCATTCTGGCGTTCATCATCAACGTCGTCTTTCCCCTCTACCAGCGTGAGCAGTTCGCGTTGTTTGGTCAAACGAGCACGTTCTGGGACACGTTCACACGCTACGACTCCGGCTGGTATTACGGCATTGCGCGGAACGGATATGACGTGTCGCCGGCGGTCGCCGGGGGACGGAGCAACATCGCGTTCTTTCCGGTATATCCGATATTGATGCGGTATGTCGGCCGCGTTTTCGGGCGCACGCAGGCCGACCTCTTTCTCGGTGGCATTGTCGTCACGTGGTTGTCGTTCGTTTTGGCGATGGTCGCCTTGTACTACCTGGCCAGGCTGGACGTGCGCCGTCGTGAGGCAGAGCGGGCCGTCCTGCTGACGGCGATCTTTCCGTTTGCGTTCTTTTTTGGGGTCGTCTACAGCGAGAGCACATATCTTTTGTTCACGGTGCTGACGTTCTACCTGATACGAACGCGCCGTTGGGTATCTGCCGGACTGGCGGGCGCGTTGGCGACCGGCACCCGCGCCACCGGCATCATCATGTGGCCGGCACTGGCGTGGACCGCGTGGCGGACGGCCGAACCGACGACGCGCGATCGGATGTTGGCGCTGGTGGCGCTGGCACTCGCCGCAAGCGGGTTTGGGGCCTTCTGCTTCTATGTCTACGTTGAGAGCGGCGACCCATTCTTATGGGCTGACGCGCTCACGCGCTGGGGCTACTACCCTGGTGGCGCGCCATGGACGGCGCCGGTTCAGCTGATCCAGCGCCTCGTGACGCATCCCTACGCGTATCTGGCGGGTGATCGAATGGCGCCCTACGACACGCTGAACGGGGTGACCGCGATCCTCTTCGCGGTGGCTGTGCCCTTTGTCTGGCGTCGGTTGGGCGCCGGGTACGCCCTGTTCATGCTCGCCAACTTGTGGCTGCCGTTGTCATCGGGTGTCTTCGAAGGGTTGGGTCGGTACTGCGCGGTGATGTTCCCCTGTTTCATCTGGCTCGGCACTGTTCGCTCTCGAACGGTGGCGACCGCCCTGGTCGTCGTCTTCGGAATGCTCTACACGTTGTGCCTCGCGCTATTCACGAAGGTTCATCCCGTCTTTTGAGTCGAGATCCGTGTGTGACATGATGACTGTCGAAATCCATTCTGCGTTGACAATCGTGTGCGGCGGGCTCTAAGCTGCGCTCCTTTTGACGTCAGGTGGCGCTTTGCGTTGCCAGGAGGGACTTGCGAGGACCCATGAGGCTGCCGATTACCGTCACTGTGAACGGCCGCGGGTATCGTAAGGAGGTCGAGCCGCGGCTCCTGCTCGTGCACTTCCTGCGGGACATCGTCGGATTGACGGGCACGAAGATCGGATGCGACACGAGCCAATGCGGCTCGTGTACCGTCCTGCTCGACGGCGTGACCATCAAGTCGTGCACGTGTCTGGCGGCGCAGGCCGACGGCAGCAGCGTGACAACCATCGAAGGGCTGGCAAGCGACGGCCAGATGACGGTCCTTCAAGAGGCCTTTTGGAACAAGCACGGTCTCCAGTGTGGCTTCTGCACTCCCGGGATGGTGTTGGCCGCTCACGGGCTCCTGCAGACGACTTCCAATCCGTCTTCCGAGCAGATCCGGCACGGTCTCGAGGGCAACATGTGCCGCTGCACGGGCTATCAAAACATCGTTCGTGCCATAGAGGAAGCCGCAGGAGCGCAGGGAGGTCGGTCATGACGACGGCGACGGTGGCCGCGGCTCGTGTGTTCGGATCGGGCATCAGGCGCCGCGAAGACCCGCGCCTTCTGACGGGCACCGCGCGTTACACCGCCGACATCGTGCTGCCTGGTGAAAGCTACGCGGCGGTCTTGCGCAGTCCGCACGGTCACGCCAGGATCCGAAAAATCGAGACGAGCCGCGCGAAGGGCGCTGCCGGCGTTCTGGCGGTATACACAGGCACCGATACGGACGGCGTGCTCCAGCCTATTCCCTGTGCCTGGCTCGTACCGAACGCTGACTTGAGACAGACGCCGTACCCGGTGATGGCAAAAGATGTCGTCCGGTACGTGGGCGATGCCGTGGCGGTCGTCGTGGCCGAGTCGGCGCAAGAGGCGTACGACGCGCTCGAGCTCATTGATGTCGATTACGAGCCGCTTCCGGTCACGGTTGACCCGGAACTGGCGACCAAGCCCGGTGCCCCCCAGCTTCATTCGGAAGCGCCAGGCAACGTCGCGTTCCACTGGACCGTCGCTGGCGGCGACGTCGATGCCGCATTCAAGTCGGCCGACGTCATCGTTCGCGATCGCATCATTCAGCAACGCTTGATCCCGACTGCGATGGAGACGCGCGCCGCCGTCGCGCAGTACTCGCAGGCGACCGGCGAACTGACGCTGTGGAACACAACTCAAAACCCGCACATCGTCCGCTTCATCATGTCGCTCGTGACTGGCGTTCCTGAGGATCGGCTCCGCGTCGTGGCGCCGGAGGTCGGAGGCGGCTTCGGCAGCAAGATCGCCCAGATCCAAGGCGACTTTATCGCAGTGTTCTGTGCGATGAAGCTCGGGCGGCCGGTCAAGTGGATCGAGACGCGATCGGAGAACTATCAGTCGACGACTCACGGACGTGATCATGTACAGGATGTCGAATTGGCCGCCACCAAGGATGGGCGCATCCTGGGTCTGCGCGCGACCGTCTGGGCCGGGATGGGCGCCTATCTCTCGACGGCGGCGCCAGGCATCCCGACAATCTTGCACGGGTTGATGATGTGCGGACCGTACACGATTCCGGCGGTGAAGGAAGATGTGTACGGAGTCTACACGAATACCACGCCGGTCGAGGCATATCGGGGCGCGGGACGTCCTGAAGCGAGTTTCATGCTGGAAAGACTCATCGAGCACTTAGCCGATGAGATCGGCGTCGATCCGGTGGAGGTACGCCGGCGAAACCTGATTCCGCCTTTCGTAGACGGCCACAACGTCATTACCGGCCTGACATACGACAGCGGCAACTATCAGGCCGCGCTCGACAAGGCTCTGACGCACGTTGGTTACGAGAGCTTGCGCAAGGAGCAGGCGGCCGCCCGCGCGCAGGGGCGCTACATCGGGATCGGTGTGAGTGTATACGTCGAGCTATGCGGGCTGGGACCATCTCAGGTGGGTGGCGCCACCGGTTTCCAAGGCGGGCTATGGGAGAGCGCGATTGTCCGATTCCACCCAGCCGGCAAGGTGAATGTGTTCATCGGATCTTCACCGCACGGGCAGGGCGAGGAGACCACGTTCGCGCAGATCGTCGCTGACGAACTGGGGGTCTCGGTGAACGACGTCAAGGTGGTTCACGGTGACACGGACAATACGCCCATGGGCTGGGGCACGTACGGCAGCCGTACGACCGCCGTTGGCGGTGCGGCAGTCGCGCTTGCACTCGCGAAAAATCAAGGAGAAGGCGAAAGCTCCTGGCCAGTCATCTGCTCGAAGCTGCGGTCGAGGATCTGGATCATGCCGGCGGGAAGTTCTTCGTACGAGGCGCTTCGGACAAGCACAAGACCATTCAGGACATTGCGCTGATGGCAAACCTCGCCTGGAATCTGCCGCCGGGCATGGAGGCTGGTCTCGAGGCGACGAGCTTCTACGATCCGCCTAACCTCTGCTTTCCGTTCGGCGCACACGTGGCGGTCGTCGAAGTCGACCCCGAAACAGGACACGTCGCGCTCAAGCGCTACGTCGCAGTGGATGACTGCGGCCCGCAGATCAATCCAGTCATCGTGGCAGGCCAGGTTCACGGCGGCGTCGTCCAAGGTGTCGGACAGGCGCTATGGGAAGAGGCCGTGTACGCCGCGAACGGCCAGCTCCTCACCGGGTCACTTACTGATTACGCCATACCTCGCGCGGACCTGCTCCCCGAGATAGAGGTGCTCTCGACCGTAACGCCCTCGCCTCACAATCCACTGGGTGTCAAGGGCGTCGGCGAGGCCGGAACGATCGCATCGACCGCGACCGTGTACAACGCGGTGATCGATGCGCTCGAGCCGTTCAAGGTGAAGTCGATCCAGATGCCACTTACGCCCGAACGTGTATGGCGGGCCATCGCCGGCCGGAAAGGAGCGTGAGGTGTATTCCGCCGAGTTCGACTATTACCGGGCGCAATCCCTCGCCGATGCGCAGAAGCGCCTCGCTTCTACGCCAGGCGCCAAGTTGCTCGCCGGCGGCCACAGCCTCATTCCGTTGATGAAGCTCCGACTCGCCGCTCCGTCCTTGGTCATTGACGTCGGACGAATTCCTGAGCTTCGCGGGATTTCGAAGCATGGGAACGACATTCGGCTCGGCGCGCTGACCACGCATGCCGAGCTGGCCTCCTCCGCCGAATTGCGGTCGTCGGTTCCGTCGCTAGCCGAGGCGGCAGCCCTCGTCGGCGATCCTGCAGTCAGGAACCGCGGCACGATCGGCGGAAACGTGGCCCACGCGGATCCGGCGTCGGATCTGCCGACTGTTCTCGTGGCCCTCGATGCTCGTCTTGTCGTGGTTGGATCCAACGGGGATCGCACGATCCCCGCGGTAGAGTTCTTCACCGGCATCATGACGACTGCCTTGGCGGAGGACGAGATCGTGACGGCCGTCCTGGTACCGGCGCTCGGTCGCGGCCAGGGGTCGGCGTATGTGAAGTTCTCTCATCCGGCATCTCGCTATGCAGTTATCGGCGTGGCCGCTTTGCTGACGATGGCTGCTGGAAAGTGCACCGGTGCCCGGGTCGCGGTCGGCGGACTGCTTCCATTCGCCCGCCGCGTTTCCTCGGTCGAACGGACCTTGATCGGGACGTCGGGAAACGCCGATGCGATAGCCAGCGCGGCGCAACAAGTCACGGCCGATTTCGGTGACGATGTGATGGGCGACATCTACGCGTCGTCTGAGTACCGTGCGGCGGTGGCCCCGGTTTACGTCAAACGCGCACTGACAGCTGCAGCCGCGCGCGTTGGGATGGCCTGACCTGGAGCCGCTCCCGATTCCTGCCTCGGTCGACGAGCTGCAACAGGCGCTCGCTGGCGAGCAGTACATTGCCGAACGTGGGCTCGCCGTTTCTATCTATCTCGCGTTGCGACTGAGGCGGCCGCTCTTCCTCGAAGGCGAAGCGGGAGTGGGGAAGACCGAGGTTGCGAAAGTACTGGCCTCGACACTCCGGACGTCTCTCATCCGCTTGCAATGCTACGAGGGCCTCGACGTCAATCACGCTGTCTACGAGTGGAACTATCCGCGACAGATTCTGGAGATACGGCTACTCGAAAGCGCGCTTCGAGATGCGACGGAGGACGCGCGTGCAACAGTTGCCCGAGAGCTCTTTACGGAGGCCTTTCTCATCAAGCGGCCGTTGCTTCGTGCCATCGAGCAGACGCACGAACGGCCTCCGATCCTGCTGATCGATGAGATCGACCGAGCCGACGAAGAATTCGAGGGCTACCTGCTCGAGATTCTCTCTGATTTTCAAGTCACCATCCCCGAGCTCGGTACAATCCGGGCGACCGAGCCGCCGATCGTCGTCATCACCTCGAACCGAACGCGAGAGGTTCACGACGCCCTCAAGCGTCGATGCGTGTACGGCTGGATTGAATATCCCGATTTCGACAAGGAGTATCGCATCGTGCTTTTGAAGGTTCCCGGGGTGTCAACTCGCCTGTGCGAGCAGGTTACGGCCTTCGTTCAGGAGCTGCGCACGGGGGACCTGTACAAGAAGGCTGGCGTATCCGAGACGCTGGACTGGGCTTCGGCGCTCATGGCGCTGAACCGAGATGCGCTCGATCCGGAAACGATCGACGAAACACTCGGGCTGCTCCTCAAGAATCAGGAAGACATCGATGCCGTTCGCGGAGAACGTACGCGCACGATGTTGGCGCGCGCTCTTTCGAGGGGATCCGGTCAGGTCGGTAGTCCGTAAACCGCAACCGCTGCACAGCCATCACAAGCCAGTGAGCGCCATACTTGCAAATCTATTGCTCTTCGGGCGCATGCTTCGGCGCGCCGGCCTGGACATCCACCACGGCCGGTTGATCGACTCGATTCGGGCGCTCGACTGGATTGGCATCCGCCGCCGTGACGACATGCGCGCCGCACTTCGTGCGCTGCTCGTGCATCGGAGGGAGGACCTCGGCAAATTCGATTTGGCGTTCAACTTGTACTTCCGGGCGGAACATCCACCATCCCCGGATTTGCCGACCTTTCCCTCCATCGGACGTTCTCGTGCAGGGGCAAGGGGTGCTACAGACCAGGCCGGCGGCCAGTTGGAGACCGCCGACGCGGCACCGTCATCGACTGCGACGTTGGCGTTCGGCGCATACAGCGCTTTCGGTGCGCTGCGCACCAAGGACTTCGCCGAGTTCACTCCGTTGGAGCTCGAACGGGCGCGGCTTCTTCTCACAGAGCTGCCATGGCAGATGGGTCTTCGGCGGCGGCGGCGTTGGGAGCGGTCGTCCGGCGCCGCGTTGGATCTTCGGACGCTGCTCCGTCGCGACCTGATGCGAGGGGAGCTGCTCGACCTGCCGCGGCGCCAACGGAGTCGAACTCCCCGGCCGTTGGTGGTAATCGGCGACGTCAGCGGATCGATGGAGCGGTATAGCCGCGTGCTCCTTCATTTTGCCTACGGGCTCGCAGCAAGTACGCGGCAGGTGGAGAGCTTCGTTTTTGCGACCGAGCTGACACGGATTACCCGTCGCTTGGCGACGCGAGGCGACGATGAGTTGGCGAGCATACTGCGCGACGTCAACGATTGGGGGGGAGGGACGCGCATCGGCGAGGCGTTGCGCGCCTTCAACACACGTTGGACGCGCCGCGTGATGCGGAATGGTCCGGTGGTGCTGATCGTGTCGGACGGATGGGACCGTGGCGATCCAACCCTCCTGGCTCGAGAACTCGGGAGGCTTCGTCGGAGTTGTCGTCGGCTCATCTGGCTCAATCCTCTGCTCGGCTCCGCGAACTACGAACCGCTCACCCGAGGCATGCAGGCGGCGCTTTGTCATATCGATGACTTTCTGCCCGCGCACAATCTGGCCAGCCTCGAACACCTCGCCGAGCATCTGCGCTCGCTTTCGGCAAGGCCTCGCACCGGCGGCAGGCGCACGTCCCAATCCATACCGCTCGTGCGTGCGAGCGGTACGACCCTGGCGCGAAGAGCCGCTCGTTCGACCACCAACACGATTGGCTGATTGCAGAGATGGACATTCAGGCACGGTATACCTTCAGCGCGCCACGGTCACGAGTCTGGGACCTGTTGATGGATACCGACGCCATCGCGAACTGCATGCCGGGGTGCCGGGGACTGCGGCCGCGTGGAACCGATTGTTACGACGCAGAGTTGATTGTCAAAGTGGCCGCCATATCGGGCAACTTCAACGCCACGATCGCGCTCGAGGACAAGCAACCGCCGCATTCATACACTCTGGCGGTCACGGCAGAGGGGCGCTCTGGATTCATCAACGGAAGGGCGCTCGTCACGCTGACTGAGGAAAACGACCAGACGCACGTCCAGATTGCCACGAACGCCGATGTCGGTGGCTTGATTGCGCGCGTCGGCCAGCGTCTCATCGAGGGTGTGGCACGGATGTCGATGGATCGCTTTCATGAGTGTCTGGCAAAGCGACTCGAGGCAGCCGGCGGCTGAGCAGCGCCGAGTGCAATCGCCAAACGTCGCTTTTGCTGCTGATCCGCCAGGCCAGGTCGCGCGAATCCCGACCCCAACAGTAGAGCTGTGCCGCGGCCCGAGCGGCAGTCGGACGCGAGCCGCCAGGAACTCCACGTGCTGGACTTGAAGATGGGAAACGCGGGCGTTTTGTGCATTGAACGCAACAAGAACGCCCGATACAACGGCTGCGGGCGTCGCGAAACAAGAGCATCAGAAGGCGCGTATCGTACCATGGTGCTCCTGAGCCGCCCCGAGTGGGCCGGCGTCGAGCTTTGTGGTGTCTAACCGTCCGCAGAATGCCCTTGCTGAAGGTCGCGGTGAAGAACCAAAGCCTGAAAAAGATCGGGATGATGCTGGGAGCGACCCTGGTTGCCGCCGGGTGCGCCACGGCGAGGCCGAGCAGGCCGGTCTCTACCGCCCTCGATGTCTCTGCCCGGCTCGCCGAAGCCGATGCGCTGGTTCGGGCGGGTTGCTTCGACTGCCTCCGCGAAGCGTTCGTGAAGTACGAAACGTTGCGCACACTGAATGGCGTGGCCAGCGGGGCAGTCGAACGCGCCAAGGCCGGGTCGGTCCAGGCAGCTGGCCTGCTCGCGCTTCGCCAGCGAGAGCTGGGCATGACCGATGACGGTTATCTCTTGATCGCGAAAGACTTGCTCCCGGCCGAGGAGCCGCTTTCGGAGGTCCTCGACATCATCGGCGCTCTGCCCGTCGGTTCTGGAGGAGTTGGACGTCCCCCCGCTGGCGACGCCCAACTGGCGGCCCGGCAGCTGCTCTTGAGAAGCCGCCCGACCTGGCAGGGTGCGCTGCGGGGCGTGGCCGCTCGAGACGCTTTGACCGCTTCCGTGTGGCTGTCGGTGACCTGCGGATCACCCGAATCGCGAGAACTTGGAATCGACGCGGTGTTCGAGCCGATCGCGTCCACCCTGCAGGAAACCCCGCTCCTCACCTACAAGCGGGCGATCTGCGACGGCGTTCAGCCAGAGCAACTGCAGAAGCTGATGACCCAGGATCCCAGATTCGTCGAGATCACATATCTGCTGGGCTTGTCCGCACTCGCGGGTCGAAGGGTGGATGAAGCGAACGAGTGGTTCCAGCATGCATACGCATGGCATCCCGAATGGCCGTCCCTGACTTCCTATATCGGGGATTCGGCGGTGGCCGCCGAGGAGTTCCAGCGCGCCGTCCTTTTCTACGAACGCACGTTGGCGCTCGAGCCTCATGCGGCCGACGCGCTGCTCGGCAAGATCCGGGCGCTGTCATATCTTGGCCGCCACGAGGTCGCTCTCGCAGCGGTTGATCAGCTCTTGACCGAGCAGTGGTTCGTGGGTGACGGCTACTATTGGCGGGCGTTCAACGAATCGCCGCTCGGAAACAATGAAGAAGCGTGGACCGATGTGGAAAAAGCGGCGAAGCTTCTGATCAACGCCGAAGTGCCCAAGCTCGCCGGCATCATCGCCTACCGGTTGAAGCGGCTCGATATGGCGCGCACGAAGCTTGATGAATCACGCGAACGGAACCGCACGGACTGCGAGACCGGGTTCTATCTCGGCATCGTGCTGGCCGAGCAAAGCGTCTGGGACAGAACCGTTGACATCTTCGTCGAGACGGCCCAGTGCCTCGAGGCGACCGAGCGTGAATTGATGCGAGAGATCGGCATCATTCGGGCGTCGGACGATCCGCCGTCGCGCAAGCAGCGCCAGATCCTGCGACGCGAGAGGCGTATTGCCAGCGGCCGGCGCAGGCTGGCTACGGCCTGGTTCAACACCGCGGCTGCGTACTACAATCTCGCGCGCTACTCCGACGCCCGTCCGTTTGCCGAAAAGGTGACTGAGGACGAACAGTTCGGCGAACGCGCCCGCGAGCTACTGGCGCTCCTGAAGTAGGAACGGCGGCAACATTTCGAACTCTCCGAACACACCCGAACGCCCCGAACGATCCGAACGATCCGAACGATCCGAACGATCCGAACGATCAATTCTGTATACTGGGGAGATGCCCTCGTCCGTGGAAAGATTCCACACTCCGTCAACCCGAGACGTCGCCAACCCCCTGCGCCGCAACATCGCGATCATCGCCCATGTCGACCATGGAAAGACCACACTCGTCGATGCGCTGTTGCATCAGAGCGGAACCTTTCGATCGAACGAACGCGTCGCCGAGCGCGCGCTCGACAATACCGATCTCGAACGCGAACGCGGCATTACGATCCTGGCCAAGAACACGGCCGTCCACTACGACGACCTCCTGATCAACATCGTCGACACCCCCGGTCACGCCGACTTCGGCGGTGAAGTGGAGCGGACGCTGTCGATGGTCGATGGGGTGATGCTGCTCGTCGATGCATCGGAGGGCCCGCTGCCTCAGACCCGGTTCGTGCTGCGCAAGGCTCTCGAACGGCGACTGCCTCCGATCGTCGTGATCAACAAGATCGATCGACACGACGCCCGTCCGGGAGAAGTGCTCAACGAGATCTACGATTTGTTCATCGACCTGGAGGCGACCGAAGAGCAGCTGGATTTTCCGGTCTTGTATACCAACGCGAAGCTCGGCACCGCCAGCCGGGAGCCGGGCGCCACGGCAGGCGATCTGCGGCCGCTGTTCGACGCGATCGTTCGCCACGTGCCTCCACCACGTGGAAATCCGGACGGGCCGCTTCAAATCCTGGTCGCGAACCTCGATTCGAACGACTACGTGGGGCGCATCGCCATCGGCAGAATCTTCAACGGCCGTGTGAAGATCGGCGACCCCGTGGCCGTGTGTAAGCTGAGCGACGCGATCGAGGAGACGCGCGTCACCAAGTTGTACGCCTTCGACGGCCTCAAGCGCGTCGATATTCAAGAGGCCTCCGCCGGCGATATCGTTTGCCTCGCCGGCATCGCGGACATCACCATCGGCGAGACGATCACCGACGTCGAGCATCGAATCGCCATCCCGCCAGTGGCGATTGACGAGCCGACGGTGTCGATGATTTTCGGCGTCAATACGTCACCGGTGGCGGGCCGCGAAGGACAGTACGTCACGTCCCGACAATTGCGCGATCGATTGGATCGAGAACTGCTCGGCAATGTTTCGATTCGCATCGAGCCAACCGAGACGCCCGAACAGGTGAAGGTCATCGGCCGTGGCGAGCTTCAGCTTTCGATCCTGATCGAGATGATGCGCCGCGAGGGGTTCGAGGTCCAGGTCTCACGTCCGGATATCGTGACGAAATCGTTGAACGGCATCGTGGTCGAGCCGGTCGAAGAGCTGTTGATCGACGTTCCGGAGGACCATCAGGGCATCGTCATCGCGCAGGTCGGCGAGCGGCGTGGAGCGATGACCAAGATGGTCAATCACGGCAGCGGGCGCGTGCGCCTCGAATTCCGGATTCCGGCGCGAGGCCTGATTGGGTTCCGGTCGCAGTTCATGACCGACACCAAGGGCACCGGCATCATGAACCACATCTTTTCGAGTTGGGAGCCCTGGCATGGAGCGATCCCGGCGCGGGCGACGGGTGCGCTGGTGGCCGATCGGGTTGGCGCGGCGACGGCCTACGCGATCTACAACCTGCAGGAACGGGGCGAAATCTTCATCGAGCCCGGCGTCGCCGTGTTCGAAGGCATGGTCATCGGCGAGAACTCGCGGCCGAACGACATGGACGTGAATGTCACCAAAGAGAAGAAGCAGACCAACATGCGCGCATCGACGGCCGACGAAGCCATTCGACTCATCCCGCCGCGCCGGCTCGGCCTCGAGCAGGCCATCGAGTTCATCAACGACGACGAGCTGGTTGAAGTGACGCCGTCGAGCATCCGCCTGCGCAAGAAGATTCTGGCCGCCAACATGCGTCCGAAGAGCAGGGCCCAGGCCGCAGGGACCAAGGACTAGTCGTGCTTCGGCGCCGGACGACGGGCTCGGTCGTATGTCCTTCCTGCGGATCGCTTGTCGGCGTACGCGACGACAAATGCTACACATGCGGGCGCGCCAACCCCGGGTTATGGGGCTTTGCTCCCGCGCTGCGCGAGCTCGGTGCCGATCTTGGCGTGGCCGAAATCGTGGTCGGCGGGTCGGCGATTCTCTACGCCTTGACGCTGCTCGTGTCCGGGCGTGAGGTCGAGATTGTCGGCGGCGGGTTGTCGTTCCTCGTGCCGAGCGGTCGCGTTCTGCAGCTGTTCGGAATGAGTGGCGGCGCTCCGGTGTTCCTGAGTGGCGAGTGGTGGACGTTGCTGAGCGCATCGTGGCTGCACGGCGGCCTCCTCCACATCCTGTTCAACATGATGTGGGTCCGTCAGCTCGGGCCTGCGACGGCCGACATCGTCGGCGCGTCGCGAACGATCATCATCTACACGGTTGCCGGCATCGCCGGATTCCTGATGAGCTCGCTGGCCTGGGTGCTGTTCGGCAACCTGCCGATTCCGATTCTGAGTGGGGCGCCGTACACTCTGGGCGCGTCAGCCGCCGTCTTCGGCCTGCTCGGCGCCCTGGTTCACTACGGCCGCAAGAGCGGCAGCAGCCTCATTCGATCTGAAGCCAAGAGCTACGCGATTACCATGTTCATCTTCGGCCTCATCATGCCGGGGATCGACAACTACGCCCATGCCGGCGGCTTTCTGGGCGGATATGCGGCATCGGCGATGATGAATCCTCTGACGCGCGAGCGCGGCGATCATCTGCTGATGGCCGTCGGCTGCCTGGCTGCGACGGTCCTCGCCATCGTCTTTTCCGTCGTCCGCCAATTGGGTCTGATTTAGCCGCGGTCTTTAGACCCGCCGGTCGGTCGGGCGCCTATTTCTTCAGGGCGAGCTCTTCGTCAATGACGCGTTTGAATGCCTCGAACGGCTGTGCGCCGGTGAGCAGGCGACCGTTGATGAAGAATGCCGGCGTTCCGGTGACACCGGCTTCGCTGCCCTCCTGGGCATCCGTGTCGACGACCGACTTGTATTTGTGGGAGTCGAAGCACGCATCGAAGCGCGCGCCATCCAATCCCAGCGCGACGGCGGCCTGCTTGAGGTCTGCGTCCGCGAGCTTGCCGGGTTCGCCGAACAAACGGTCGTGGTACTGCCAGAACTGACCTTGTTCGTTCGCGCACTGCGCCGCCTCGGCAGCCGGTCGCGCGCGGAGGTGGTTCTGGAGCGGGAAGTTGCGGTAAACGAGTCGGACGCGGTCGCCGTAGGTCTCGAGCACCCGCTTGACGGTCGGTGCAGCCGCGAGGCAGAAGGGGCACTCGAAGTCTGCGAACTCGATGATCTCGATCGGGGCATTGGCGGGCCCCTTCGACGGGCTGTTGCCCCCACGCACAGTCGATCTCGGCGGATCGAGCATGATTCGTACGGGCGTCTTCGCCTTCAGCTTGTCGATGAACGCATCGCGAGCGGTCATCATCCGTTCTTGGGTCAGGAGTTGTCGAATGGGCGCCCGCACTTGATCGAGGCTCGCGCCTTGCACGCGCTGGGGGTTGGCCTGATACCAGGCGTTGACGTCGGCGTCGGTCACGGCGGTCACCTGCGACGAAACTTCTTGCTCGAAGAGTGCATTCCGGTCCGTGCCCCGGCGTTTCGCTTCCTCGTCCATCAGCATATTGCCGACGATCTCGTCGGCGGCCATGCGACGCGCCTCGTAAATGGCCTGCATCAGCTTGAGGCTGCCAAAGTTTCCAGCCGGCTGCTGAAGCGCTTTTTCGTCGACCTGCTGCATGGTGATGGACGTCGTTCCAACCGTGGCCACCACGTCGGTCGGGGCCGGCGTTCGAGGTTGGGCTGCAGTCGAGCAACCCGCGAGCAGCGCCGTGGCCAAGGCCAGGAAGCTGAACGATTTGTGCGTTTTCATCGTGCTCCAGTATCGCACGAAGTTCACTCGAGCCTCTCAGGGAGATCGGCAACCACGTAGGTCATGACCGCGACGGCGGCCGCCGATTTGGCCATCTCCACAGGGTCGATCTTGTCGACTGTATCGGCCGACGTATGGTGGATGAGAAAGTACCGCGGGTCGTCGGAGAGAAGCGCCAGGCTCGGGACGCGGGCCTCGCGGACGCTCGGCCCGATATCGGCGCCGCTGCCGCCTGGTACGACGGCGTCGGCTCCGACTCCTTTCAAGAGCGTTGCAATGGCTCTGATTTTCTGCCGGGCGATGTCACCACCGCTGAAGCCAAATCCGATCGGACGGACCACGCCGTTGTCCGATTCGAGCATCATGACGTGCTTCGGAAGCTCGGATCGGTGTTGATCGCGATAGGCTATCGCACCTCGCAGACCATTCTCTTCATTGGTCCACAACACGACCCGGACCGTCCGCCTGGGACGGAGGTTCAGCTGTTTCATGATCCGCAGCGCTTCCCACGTCACGACGCATCCGGCACCGTCGTCGCTGGCGCCCGCGCCGACGTCCCACGAGTCGAAATGCCCTCCGACCACCACGACCTCTTCCGGCTTTTCGCGGCCGAGCAGCTCGGCGACGACGTTTGCCGATTCCGCATCCGTTTCGAATTTCGCCTCCATCTTCAGTCGCACGACAATGCGGCTCCCGCGATCGGCCAGGCGTTGAAGCTGATCGGCGTCTTCCGTCGTGATAGACGCGGCGGGGATCCGGGGCGCGTCCGAGGTGTACTGCAGCATTCCGGTGTGGGGCGTGCGTAGTCCCGGCGGCCCGATCGAGCGGACGAGCACCGCGACGGCGCCCCAGCGTGCCGCGCGTGACGCCGAATCAGACCGATACGTCACCGTCTCTTCGTAGCTCGTGTAGGGGACGTTGAAAAAGACGATTCTTCCCTTTGCCCGGCCGGAGTTTGCATCGAGCTCGTTGAAGCTGCCGACCACCAGCACCTCCGCCTGCACGCCTCCGGCCGGAGTGCCGACGCTGTTGCCGACGCCGAGCATCACCATGGGCTGTCGAACCGGCTCGACGATGTCGGCGCTCTCGTGCCCGCGAATCCAGCGAGGAACCATGACCTTCTCGGTATGAACGTTTTCCAGGCCGTCGCGCTTCATCTCGGACACCGCCCACTCGATGGCGCGTTCGAGCTGTGGCGAGCCGGCGAGACGATGGCCTATGGAGTCCGTGAGATCCGCGAGACGCCGCCAGGCAAAGGTGTCCTTCATCGCTTCGCCGATGAGGCGAGCGGCCGGTTCGCGGTAGGGATCGAGCCAGGGGGGCGTTGCTTGCCCGCCAGTCGGGGAAGCGGCGCCGAGCGTGAGCGCGACGAGGAAGGCCAGCCTGGGCCAGCGCATGATCACAATGCGCTGCTCGCGCGCGCCGTCGGCTGCGCCACCACCGCTTCGGGCTCCGGTGTGAAGTCCTCGCCGGGATTGATGAAGCGGTCGTGTTCGAAGCGGTACTGCTTGTCGTACAGCTGTTGATAGCGTCCGCCTCTGACGACCAGCTCGTCGTGGGTGCCCCGTTCGACGATCTCGCCAGCTTCCAACACCAGAATCTGGTCGGCGCTGCGGATGGTCGAGAGGCGGTGGGCGATCACGAACGTCGTGCGACCCTGCCTCAAGGAACGAAGGCCGTCCTGAATCATCGCCTCGCTCTCGCTGTCGAGGCTGGATGTGGCTTCGTCCAGGATCAGGATCCGGGGATTCGCAAGAATCGCGCGCGCGATCGCGACGCGCTGGCGTTGCCCGCCGGACAGGCGTACACCGCGTTCGCCGACGATCGTGTCGTACTGCTTTTCGAACGACTCGATGAACTCGTCGCAGTGCGCGATTCGGCTGACAGCCTTGATCTCTTCGAGGCTCGCGTGCGGCCTGGCGAATCGGATGTTGTCCGCGATCGTGCCATCGAACAGAAAATTGTCCTGAAGTACGACGCCCAAATGCGATCGGTAGTCGCGCAGCCGGACGGTCGTCAGATCCTGGCCGTCGACGAGTACCCGGCCTGCCGCCGGCCGATTGAACGTCATGACGAGGCTGATCAGCGTGCTCTTTCCCGATCCACTGGATCCGACGAGGGCGGTCGTCGACCCGGCGGGGGCGCGGAACGACACCTGCTTCAAAACAGGGACGCCAGGTGTGTACTCGAAAGTGATGTGCTCGAATTCCACCTCGCCTCGAATGTCGGTCAGTGGCGCGCGACCCTCGTCTTCCTGATCCTCCGTCGCCATGCGCCGTATCTCGCGGATGCGGTCGAGGCCTGCAAACGCCTCGGTCAGCTGGGTCCCGACCGATGCCAGCTGGAAAATAGGCATTGTCATCAAAGCGGTGAACGCGAGATACATCACCAGGTCGCCCACGGTCATCGTGCCGTTGCGAATCGACGATCCCCCGATGAGCATCATCGCCACGCCACACGCGCCCAACACCAACGACGAGACCGCCATCACTGCCGACGTGCCCGTGAGTGATTTCGCCACGTTACGCAAGAGCCGATGCGCCCCCTTGGCGAAGACGAGCTCCTCGCGCTTCTCGGCCGTGTAGGCCTTGACGATGCGGACACCGCCGAGCGATTCGGCGAGCCGGCCGGTGACCTCAGCGTTGATTTGGCCGCGCTCGCGAAACAGCGGCCGCAACCACTTGAAAGCCATGGCCATCCCCGCGCCAAAGGCGCCGAGGATCACGAACGTGACCAACGTCAACTGCCAGTTGAGGTACATCAGGACGCCAAAGGCAATCAGAGCGGTCAGAATCGAGCCCGTGAGCTGCACAAGGCCGGTGCCGATGAGATTTCTGATGCCCTCCGCGTCGGTCATGATCCGCGAAATGAGGATGCCGGTCTTCGTCGTGTCGAAGTAGCGGATCGGCAGGCGCAACACATGGGCCTCGACCTCCTTCCGAAGCTCCGTGATGGCCCGCTGCGCGGCAACACCGAGGACTTGGGAGTTCAGGAAGGACGTGGTGGCGCTGATGAGCGTTGCGACGCCCGCGGCCAACGCGAGGGTTGGCAGGAGATCCCAGCGCTGGCGACCAATGACGTCGTCCATGAGGTACTTCGAGGTAGTCGGAAGCACGAGATCGGCCAGTCGACTGACGACCATGAGACCCAGGCCGAGGGCGAGGCGTCGGCGATGCTTCCAAATCAGATTGCGCGCCTCCGGCCAGGCACTCGACGGGGACGTATTTGGTTTACGATGATTCACCACAAGCTGATCATAATGTCGATGACCGGCTCGTCCTCCCTACAAATGGGTAGGCGGCTCTGGTAGGGATCCAAGGGCCGGGTAGGCTCCGTCGGTCTGCTCACTGGTATTGCGCCCGCGCCTGCTCGAATTGCTCGGCAATCTCCCGAGCAAGCTGGGCGGGCGAGGCGACGCGCGCGAACGGCCCGAAACTCAGGATCCAGCTGCGCAATGCCTGATCGAGGCAGACGTTCAGCGTCATCCGCACGCCACCATCCTCCGTCCGGATGATCTCTTGGGAGCGATGCCACTCGCGGGCTTGGACATACTCGGCAACTGCCGCTTGGAATTCGATTTCGACATGCTCCGGAGGTCCGGAGTGGACTCCGAGCGAGTGAGGAAAAGCCTCGTCTGGCAGTTCCTCGATGGGGGTGAACCGCTCGTCGAGCAGCGACACGGATTGGATCCGCTCGAACGCAAACGTCCGGATCTCGCGATAGTCCGGCACGTACGCGAGCAGGTACAGGCCGCCCTGAACGTGCGCCAGCCTGTACGGGTGCACGAGATAGATCTTGGTGCGGTCGCTCGACTGCGAATGATAGGTCAGGGACGTCTGTCGTCGATGCAGAGTCGCGTCGAGCAGACGAGCGGTGACGGCCTGCTGACCAGCGGCCTGACGCTTTCGCATCGGGTCGGGTTTCGCGGTAATCGCACTGGGCAGTCGATCGAGGAACTGTCGCATGTGTGGCGCGAGGGCCGAGGTCAGCTTGTCGAACGCCCCTTCGAGGTCGTCTCGAAACGGCGTCGCAGAGAGGGCCTTGACCAGCGTCCGACTGAAGTACAGCGCACACAACTCGGACAGCGTCAGGCCGGACGTGATCCCGCGGAACGCCTGCCCGTTGATCGTCCAGCGCGTGCGGCCATCCTCGTCAGAGCGGTCGTCGTACAACGGAAAACCCGCCTCTTCGAGTGCCTGAAGATCGCGCCGGATGGTCCGGGTCGTGACCCCGCAGAGCGCCGCCAGCTCATCGATCGTGACACCAACTCGTGCGCGCTCGATTTCGCGCAGGATGGTCCACTGTCGGATGACCTCGGCATTCCGGGGCACAAGGGCATTCTACAAACTTGAGATCTGAGAATTTGAGAATTTGAGGATTTGCGGATTTGAGGATTTGTAGGGATGACGTCAGAAGAGGAAGCTGTCTATGCTCGTCTTGATGCACTCGGGATCCCCTTTTCGCGGCATGAACACCCGCCCGTAGCGACGGTCGAGGAGGCCGAGCGCTATTGGGGCAGTCTTGATGCGATGCACTGGAAGAACCTGTTCCTCCGGAATCAGAAAGGCACCAGGCACTACCTGGTCATCGTCGGACACTCGAAACGGGCGGACTTGCGGTCGATCGCGACTCAGATCGGCGACGGAAAGTTGAGCTTCGCTTCTCCGGAGCGATTGAAAACGCATCTGGGATTGACGCCCGGCTCCGTCTCGCCGTTCGGATTGATTAACGATCGCGGCCATCAGGTGTCGGTCGTCATTGACCGAGATTTACAAACGACCGATCGCGTATCGTTCCACCCGAACATCAACACCGTTACGCTCGTCCTGGCGAGGGGAGACTTCGAGCGGTTCCTCGTCGACTGTGGCAGCACAGTCCGGTACGTGACCATCTGACGCCGCTTGCCGCCAGCCTATGCCCCCAGCACCTATGCTCCTCAGCACCTCTTGTGACCTACCCTGTCACCCGCCTCGCATAAACTGCGACGTATGCAGAACGAAACGTCGCAAATCCCTCAAACCAATGACAATGAATGGGTTACTTTCAAGGGGGGCGAGCTTCAAGGCAGGCGTCCGAAGGCGCTCTGCCCGGCGTGCCGCGAACGGCTGAGCCGCCTCGGCAAGCGCCGTCTGCCCGTCTGCTTCCAGTGCTACCGCACAGACCTCGATCGGCAAAAATCGCTTCGGGCCGCCGCGCAGCTCGACACGGCTTCGGAAGCCAGGTTTCAGGTCACGCTCCCGTTCGAACCGGTCAACCACCAACGGCTCGAGACGCTCCGGGCGGTTCGAGCGACTGAGCGCGCTACCGCGCGCGAAGGCATCGGCCGTTTTGCCGAGCGGCGCCGCCACGCCCAGGTCGAAGCCCGTCACCTGCTGCGGATGATCGAAGCTGGATTGCACAACGCGAAGACGTCGGCCGGCAGAGCGCCGATTCTGGCTGCCGCTGCGCACGCAGCCGAACTGCAGCTCCCGGAATCGTGGCTGCCGTTTGTCGTCGCGCGTTGACGTTGCACTTTGCACCTCGAACCCTGAACCTTGAACCATGAACCCTGACCTTTGAACCTTTGAACACTTGAACCTGTTTTTGCGCGATACTAATGCTCATCGAACCCCTCTCCCTGGTCGTCGCCCTCACAATCGGATTGGCTATCGGCGTCCTCATCGGATGGCTGGCTGTTCGGCCTGGTCAAACCCGTCTTCGAACCGAGCTTGAAAAAGATCGCGCCGTCCACGCCGAACGGCTTCGAGCCTACGAGGAGACGGAGGTGAAGCTTCGCGACACCTTCCAGGCTCTCTCGGCCGAGGCGCTGAATTCCAACAATCACGCATTTCTGGACCTCGCCGAAACGCGCCTTCGAGATGCTCGGACGCAGGCGGCGGCGGACCTCGACTCCCGCAAGCAGGCTGTCGAGGCGCTCCTCGCCCCTATGGCGAAGACGCTCGAGTGTGTCGATCGCGAGATCAAGGAGTCCGAGCGACGGCGGCTCGAGGGCAACGCGCAACTCGTGCAGCGCATCGCCCTGCTCGACGCAACTGGCCAGGACCTTCGCGCTCAGACCGGCCGGCTGGTCGATGCGCTGAAGCGTCCCGGGGTGCGGGGCCGGTGGGGAGAGTTGCAGTTGAAGCGGGTCGTCGAGCTCGCCGGCATGGTCGAGCACTGCGACTTCGAGGAGCAACAGACGGTTGCCGCGAGCGATTCAGACCGGCGGATGCGGCCGGATGTCATCGTCCGGCTGCCAGGCGGCAAGCACGTCGTGATCGACGCCAAGGCGCCGCTCGACGCCTATCTGAAGGCGCTCGATGCGCCAGACGAAGCCACCAAGCAGGCGTTGCTGGTCGACCACGCGAAGCAGGTTCGGACCCACCTCCTGCAGCTGTCTGGGAAGGGTTACGCTGCGCACGTTCAGCCGAGTCCGGACTTCGTCGTGATGTTTCTGCCAGGCGAGATGTTCTTCAGCGCGGCGCTCGAACAGGATGCCTCGCTCATCGAGTACGGCGTGGAGCAGCGCGTCATCCCTGCGAGTCCGACGACGCTCATCGCCCTGTTGCGGGCGGTGGCCTATGGTTGGCAACAGCAGGCGATGGAGGAAAACGCCCGGAAGATCAGCGAGCTCGGCCGAAGCCTCTATGAATCGGTGCGCGTGCTGGGCGGGCATTTCGACTCGTTGGGGGCGAGGCTCAAGTCGAGCCTGGATGCGTACAATCAGGCGGTCGGCTCGCTCGAAGGTAACGTCTTGGCCAAGGCCCGCAAGTTCCGCGATCTGCACGCCGCCAACGGAGGGGAGGAGATCAAGCAAATCGAGCCGATCGATCGCATCCCGCGGATGTTGCAGGCGCCGGAGCTTTCGGACGGTCTCCCATTCGCGGATGACGAAGTCCCAGTCGACGAAGTCGAGCAGGTCTGACCATCATTGCGTCTATGTCGTCTACCTGCGGAATCCAAAGGGGGACGGCAAGGCCGGCTATTACGTCGGCATGACCGGCCTTTCGCCTGAGCAGCGTTTCCAAAACCACAAGAGCGGCATCAAGGCAGCGCGAGTCGTCCGGCGCTTCGGCGAGCGTCTCGTGCCGCGCCTCTACCAGCATCTCAATCCGATGTCGTTTCAGCGGGCCAAGGAGATGGAAATCGTCCTCGCCGACAGCCTTCGTAAGCGCGGATTCGTCGTGTACGGCGGCCACTGATGCAGCTGGGCCTTCCATTCGCCGCAGAGCCCATAGCCGCACCTGAACGCACCCCGAGCAAACAGCGCCCGGCACCCGACACGAGCACACGGCAGGTTGCAGCACCCAGCACCCTGCACGATGAGGTCATGTTCGTGCGCCACCCAAGAGCCCGCCGCTACGTGATTCGTGTGGGCGCGGGCGGACGCGTTCGCGTCACAATCCCGCGCGGCGGCTCGAAGCGGGAGGCCCAGGTCTTCGTCGAGCGTCAGCAAGGGTGGATCGAGAAGCAAAGACAGAGAGAGTCGCAGGTAAAAGCGCGGGAGCCCGAGGCAATCGACCCCGCAATCGAGCGTCGCCTTCGCGATCGCGCAACGCGCGAGCTGCCTGCCCGCTTGTTGGAGCTGGCGTCCCGGCATGGGTTGCAAGTGAGGCGTGTGTCTGTGCGGAACCAACGATGGCGCTGGGGATCGTGCGCGAGGAACGGTCACATTTGTCTCAATTGGCGTCTGGTGCGGATGCCTGCGGACGTTCGAGACTATGTGATGATTCATGAGCTGATGCATCTGAAACGCATGGACCACTCGCCGAAATTCTGGCGGCTGGTCGCTGGTGCGTGTCCTGACTATGAAAACGCACGTAAGTGGCTCCGCGACCACGCGCGCGCCGGGTCACCGGTCGCAGTCGATTGAGGCCGAGCGGAACCCGAAGAATCGGGCTGTCGCGTACCGGATCCTGCTACGATGCCCGACTATGCGTGTGATCAACCGCACGGCAGTCACCGTGGTCGGCGCCGAGCCCTACCTCGAGTGGACGCGACAAAAGGACGCAGACTTCAATCAGGGGGCGTTGACCGTCGCGCGCGCCAAGACGTTCGGCTCTGCCTTTTTGTTGCCGGAACTCGAGTTGGAAGAGGACGTCCGAGAGTGGGTAGAGGAGAACGCCACGTGGCTGTTCGAATTTCAGCTCGCCTCGTGGACCGACGATGAGTCCGCCTGGCCTGTCGCCAGGGATCTGAAAACGTTCCGGGAATGGTTTCGCGTCGACATTCACAGCGTCGTGGTTGATGTCGCCGACGACGAGATCGAAGGCGAAGAACTATGAAGCGCGCGCGATGGATTTGGCTGGGTCCGCATATCTGCGCGGTAGTTCTGGCCTTGGGGCTCGTCGCCAGGCCGATTGCAGGACCGACCCCGGCCCGACAGGACGCCGAGACCCGCGTCGGCCCTGGAGCGACGGGAAGCCTGAACGGGCTCAAACTCAATGCGGTCGACGATGTCGAAAGCATGCGCCAGATGACGCAGCAGATGGTCGACCAGATCTTCAGTTATGCCGAGCTCGGCTACCAGGAGTTCGAGACGTCGAGGTATCTCACCGGAATTCTCGAAAAGAACGGCTTCACTATCGAACCGAACGTCGCCGGAATGCCGACCGGCTGGGTGGCGACGTGGGGTACGGGAAAGCCGGTCATCGCGCTGGGGTCGGACATCGACGACATACCGCAAGCCTCCCAAAAGCCGGGAGTGGCGTACCACGACCCGATCGTCGCTGGCGCGCCCGGGCATGGCGAAGGCCACAACTCCGGAATGCCGCTGCAAGTCACGGCCGCGCTTGCGGTCAAGAAAATCATGGAGCGCGAACGCCTCGGGGGCACGCTGAAGGTCTGGCCGGGCGTGGCAGAGGAGCTCGGCGGTGGCAAGGCGTACTTCGTTCGGGCCGGTGCCTTCAAGGACGTCGACATCTGTCTTTTTGCGCACGTCGGCAACAACTTCAATGTGTCCTGGGGTGATCGCGCCGCGACTGGTGTGGTGTCGGTCGAGTACACCTTCAAAGGGGAGAGTGCACACGCCGCGGCCAACCCATGGCGCGGTCGCTCGGCGCTCGACGCGGTCGAGCTGATGAACATCGGCTGGAACTTCCGTCGTGAGCATCTGCGGTTGTCGCAGCGTTCGCACTACGTGATTACCAACGGTGGCGATCAACCGAATGTCGTTCCGTCGAATGCGAGCGTCTGGTACTACTTCCGAGAGATCGACTACCCACACATCAAGGAGGTCCGCGAGATCGGCGACACGATGGCCAGGGCTGCCGCCATGATGACCAACACCGAGGTCAGCTGGCGCGTGACCGGCGTGGCGTGGCCTCAGCACTTCAACAGGACCGTCGCCGAGACGATGTACGAGAACGTGAAGACGGTCGGTCTCCCCAAGTGGGACCCAAACGATCTGGCGTTAGCCAATGCCATCCAGAAGGAGCTTGGACAACCGCAGCGTGGCCTGGCCACCGAGCTTGGCCGTTTGCAAGGCCCGGTGAGGCTCGAGGACAACTTCGGCGGCGGCTCAGACGATATTGGCGACGTCTCGTGGAATGTGCCGACGGCGACGCTCAACTACCCGTCGAACATCCCGGGGATGCCGGGGCACAACTGGGCCAACGCTGTCGCGATGGCGACGCCGATCGCCCACAAGGGTGCCACGGCCGGGGCGAAGGTCATCGCCATGACCACGCTCGACTTTCTTTTGAATCCGACGCTCGTTCAGCAGGCGTGGGATTACTTCAAGTCCACACAGACGCGGACTCAGAAGTACGAGCCGCTTCTTGGCGCCTCCGACCAGCCGATGATCTCGTTCAACGCCAAGACGATGGAACAGTACCGGCCTGAGCTTCGCAAGTACTACTTCGATCCGACGAAGTACCAGACCTACCTCGAACAGCTTGGAATCAAGTACCCGACGGTCAGGTAGGCAGGGTGGGGCGGGTAGGGCGGGTAGGGCGGGTGGGTCAGGTAGGGCAGGGAGGGCAAGCCGGACACGTCAACGGGGAACCAGCTCGGGTGACGCGAGAAATGTGTACAAGTGCCGGCCGACGATTTCCTGGATCACGACATTCGGACGTTCTTGGAGAATGACCTCGGTGTCGAAATCGTTTTGCCAGATATAAACTGCCCGACTGAAGTGCTCCGATAAGAACGGAACGAGGCGGGAACTGAACGAATCCCGGAAGATCACCGCTCGGGGCAATCGCGGATCGTTGATTTCTGTCACCAGGCGCCCGACCTGTGCCATCGGGTCGGCACCCGAAGGTTCGATCACGCGCGCGCGACGCTGGCGCTTGGGCTCCAGGCGTAATTCGACTTCGTGAAGAACGGTCGTCAAGCCAAGCATGCCTGCAAGGTCTCTTCCCTGAACCTCGGCGGCTGTCGCCAGAAAGTCGTCACGCTTCCAGGGTGTTGGGACGGCCGGCACCTGCCGCCTGGCCGCTTCGACGATCTGTTGATAGGCGATGAACGCGCCGCGGTCGTTCCAGTGCGTATCGGTCATGAAATAGAGCCGCTCATCGGTTTTCGCCGCCAACAACGGCGGCCGGAGATCAATCGCGCTCACTCCGGTGCCTTCGAGCGTTGTGTAAATCTGGTCGGTCCGTGAGAACGTTCCGATCGGACGAATGGACGGCGGAATGTGCTCCGGATAGATCACGTGCTTGTCGGGCGCGACGGTCAGCACGTAGCCGATGTGCTGGCCCCGCAGCCAGTCCCTCGCGCCAACGATGGCGTCACGCCACATCCCAACCTCGACCGACGTGAGCGGCCTCTCCCTCGCATAGTCTTCCAACGCGCCGTCTTGCGCATAGAACAGCCATCCCTGCTGCCCTTTGAGGACGGCACTCGACGGCGACATGCCGAACACAAAAAGATGCCCTTCCGCATGGCCACGGACCAGCAACTGTCGAAATCCGAAGTGATCGTCGAACCAGCGGCCGAACGCGCCAGGGTAGTCGGCGGCCGCGCTCCACGAGTCGGGCCGTGCCGGAAACGGGTTCAGCTCGCGGTTTTCGGTCGTCGAGTCCGCGCCATCGATGCCGGCGAGATTCGTCGCCAGCGGCAGCGTGATGATAGCGAGAAAAAGGACAACCAGAGCTCGGTTCATCAGAAGCGAAAGTAGATAAACGGGTTGTACGAACGCGCCGCAATCTGCATGATGGACGCGACGAGCAACAGCACCAATCCCGCCGTACTGAAGACGCCGAGGCGCGGCAAGATCTCCGGGCTCTTCGGCACAACGACCCAGCGGTCGCGCAAGGTGCCAAGCGCCCGCACGACCGGCATGGATCCGATCGCGCCAGCCAGCAGCGCGACCAAGAGCTCCGGTGTGAGATACCACTGAAGGGTATAGGGCGTCGGGGCTACGGCGCGGTCGCCGGCCATGGCGCGGAGAAACGCAATCGCCGCCGGCAATGATTCCGCACGAAAGAACACCCAGCCAACCATGACAACGAGCAGGAGGTAGAGATGCCTGATCGGCTTCCAGGCCTGCTTGATGCGAGTGGCAAGCCCCAGGCGTTCCACGGCCAGGAAGCAGCCGTGAAAAAGACCCCAGACGACGAAGTTCCAGCTTGCGCCGTGCCACAAGCCGCACAAGAAGAAGACGATGACGAGGTTGAGGTACAGTCCGGGCCGGCGTTGACCGATTGCCGCCAAGTGGAACGTACACGTAATCGCGGAACCACGCCGACAGCGACATGTGCCAGCGCCGCCAGAAGTCTTGGACCGTTTCGGCGACGTACGGCCATCGGAAGTTCTCCGGAAAACGGAATCCAAACATGCGTCCGAGGCCCAGCGCCATGTCGGAGTAGCCAGAGAAATCGAAATAGATCTGAAGCGTGTAGCAAGTGATCCCCAGCCATGCTGTCGACGGCTCGATTGCGCCAGGAGGAAGGCCGAATACTTGATCGGCTGGTCCGGCGACCACATTGGCGATGAGGACTTTCTTGGCCAACCCGATCACGAATCGCCGCACCCCGTATGCAAAGTCGTCGATCGAGACGCGCCGCGCCGCGAGTTGGTCGGCGATTGTTCGGTAGCGGATGATCGGGCCGGCGATCAGCTGTGGAAAGAGCAGGAGGTAAAGGGCCGCGTGAACCGGGCTCTTCTGAGCCACAGCGTCATCTCGATAGACGTCCACCACATAGGAGATGGCGTGGAAGGTGAAGAATGAAATCCCAATCGGCAACAGCACTCGTGGAACGACGATCGGATCGACGTGGAAGGCGAGCAGGATTGTATTGAAGTTGTCGGTCAGAAAATTGGCGTACTTGAAGACGCCGAGCACGACGAGGTTCGTCGCGACCGCAAACGCGAGCAGCCATTTCGGCGACAGCCCAGGCCCGACGGGCGTGCCGGCGCCCGATCCGGACCGGGCGGCATTCTCAGTGTCGTCGTTGACCCGCTTCGAACGGTCCTTCAGCCGTGCGATTCCGATAGCCATCCAGTAGTTGAAGGCAATCGACCCCAGCATCAACCAGGTGAAGGCTCCACCACCTTTGGCGTAGAACACGACACTCGCGATGAGCAAGAGCCAATTGCCACAGGCTCCGTGGACCCTCGAGAGGTTGGCGAAATAGAGCGCCAGCAGGACCGGCAGGAACAAAAACAGGAATGTCGGTTCTGTGAAAAGCACGACGGTATGGCAACTACCGCCTGTTGAAGATCAACACGTGCTGCCACGGCAGCCCGTCGTCGACTCGTCCAAGACGAAAACCCTCTGGCTCGACTTCCATCTTTGCCTCTTTCACGCTCATCTTGTGCTCGGGCCGGATGGGAATCGACGGGTCTTCCTTCTTGTACTCGAGCAGCACGAGCCGGCCGCCCGGCTTCAATGCTTCGTGAAGGCGCTTCAGCATCGCCTGAGGTTGTGACAGCTCGTGATAGACGTCCACGAGCAAGGCGAGGTCGACCGACGCAGGAGGAAGCTTCGGATCGTCCGGGCTGCCGAGGATGAGCTGAACGTTCGTCACGCGCCCGCTCTTCAGCCGCTTGTCCAGGATGTCCAGCATCGGCTGCTGGATGTCGTTGGCATAGACGACGCCGTTCGCGCCGACTCGCTTCGAGAGCCGGATCGTCATATAGCCAGAGCCGGCGCCGATATCGGCCACCGAAGATCCTTTCTTGATGCCGATGATGTTGAGCGCTTCGTCAGGCGCCTCCTCGGTCTCGCGTTCCGGGCGGTCCAGCCAGGCGGCGCCCCGGACGTCCATGACGTCTGCAAAACGTCGTCCGCTTATTGGGTGGACACCGGTCGCTTGCTGAGCCAGGAGCGTTGCGACGCCCAGCACGAAGGAAACGCCTGCGACGACCGACCTCGTCCTGATAGCGAAGCCTCGAGTCATGCGACTAGAATACCAACGAAAAGCCGGTTCTGGCGTGCATTGTCGATGGATCCGGCTGGTTCAGGTTCAATCTGAAAGGGGTTGCGATGGGCAAGCGGTCGGGGTCGGACAGAGGCCGGAAACGATGAGCGAGACGACGCTGACGGTCGGTCGCCTGTGGAAGAGCATGACGCCAGGTCAGCGTTTCGCGGCTGCGCTGGCCTTCTGGCGTGACGACGAGACGGCCAGCGATCAACTCCAGGCCGTGATGCTCATTGCCCAGCAGAAGAAGTTCCGCCCGAAGTCGGTCGTCGCTCTGGACGTCGATCGCAAGGCCCGACATCTGGCGACGATGCCCAATTTGCCCGAGGCGATCTCGGCACGCGCCCTCATCGCCTATCACTTGGCCGAACAGCGGCCGATGATGGGCGCCTTTCTCGATGCGCTCGGGATCGCCCACGAAAACGGCCTCATCAAAGACGACTCGGTGACGCCAGATACGGCGAAGCTCGAGTCCGCCGTCGCCAGCCTCGCCGAACAGTACCAGGCGGCAGATGTTGCGTTGTATCTGAATACGCTGGTATGCCAGGACCCGGACACCTGGGGAAGACTCGCTGACATCGTCAAAGGGTTACAGGTCCCAGCGACCAGCGTGAATGACCATTGAGACTTCCGCGTTGAGCCGGTAGCGTGCGCAAGCCGGTCATCCTCATCACAGGGGCTGGCGGGGAAATTGGCCATGGGCTCGTCGCCCGACTGGGTTCAGGCGGCGCGCCGATGGTCACGCTCGACCTTCATCCGCTGGATCCCGCGCTCGTTCCGCTCGTGACTCGCGTCTTCACCGGCTCCATCACCGACACCGGAGTGCTCGACCGTATCCTTGCGGAGTTCGAGGTCGATCGCGTCTTTCACCTGGCGGCGCTTCTGTCGACGCGCGCGGAGTTCACTCCGGTATCGGCGCATCAGGTCAACGTCGAGGGTACGCTCAATCTCCTGGAGTTTTCGCAGAGACAGGGCGAATCTCATGGTCGGCCTGTCGTGTTCGTCTACCCGTCGTCGATTGCTGCCTATGGCATCGACGACCTGGACACGAAGATGCGATCCGGCCGCGTCCGTGAGGACGAGTTCGCGTTTCCCAAGACCATGTACGGCTGCAACAAGCTCTATTGCGAGCAGCTCGGGCGCTACTACGCACGCCACTATAAGCAGTTGTCAGCCGACGCGATCCCGCACGTGGACTTCCGAGCCGTGCGATTTCCCGGCCTGATATCAGGATCGACGCTGCCCTCCGGCGGTACGTCCGACTACGCCTCGGAAATGATTCATGCCGCCGCAAAGGGAGAGCGCTATGCCTGTTTCGTGCGGCCGGACACCACGATTCCCTTCATGGCGATGCCGGATGCGGTTGAAGCGCTGCTGACTTTGGGGCAAGCGCCGCGGCAGCGGTTGACGCGAACCGCCTATAACGTCGTGGCGTTCAATCAATCGGCCGGAGACATTCGCGAAGTCGTGCTCAACGCGTTTCCGAGCGCCACGATTACGTACGATGTCGACCACAAGCGCCAGAGCATCGTGGACTCGTGGCCGGCCGATCTCGACGATTCGGCCGCGCGCGCGGATTGGGGATTTCAGCCGGCCTACAACTTCGATCGCGCGTTCAGCGAGTATCTGATCCCGACGATCAAACAACGATACGCTGCGTCGTGACACGGTTGGACGCGCGAGGGCCCGCTCACGCGATCCATCAGATCCCGCAACCATCGGTGAACGAGTAAGATAGACGACCACACATGGACTCGGTGACGGCATTTGCTCCGGCCACGGTGTCGAACGTCGCTTGCGGTTTCGACGTGCTCGGATTCGCACTGGCGTCGCCGGGCGACGAAGTGACCGCTCGGCGGATACCCTCCGGTGTGACCATCGACGACATCGCGGGAGACGGCGGTCGCCTGCCGCGCGAGGCAGCCCGAAACACCGCTGGTGTCGCCGCGCGGGCGCTGTTGACTTCCGCTGGCGAGCGACGCGGCGTCGCGCTCAGTATTCGAAAAGGGCTGCCGCTGGCGAGCGGCCTCGGTGGCAGCGCCGCGAGTGCGGCAGCGGCGGTTGTTGCTGTTGACGCGCTGTTCGATCTGCGTGCACCGCTCGAGACGCTCGTTGCGTGCGCCCTTGAAGGCGAACGCCTGGGTGCGGGCTCGGCACACGCCGACAACATCGCGCCGGCGATTTGCGGCGGATTCGTTCTGGTTCGCCATCCAAATCCGCCCGATATCATTCGCCTGCCGGTCCCTCAAGGTTTGATGGCGGTGGTGATACATCCCGATCTGGAAATCGAAACGGCCAAAGCCCGCGCCTTGCTCGGCGACTCGGTGCCGTTGTCAGATGCGATTCGGCAGTGGGCCAACCTTGGGGCGTTCGTGGACGGTCTCCATCGGGGCGACTTCGCTCAGATTGCCCGCTCGCTCGAAGACACGATCGCCGAACCGCGGCGGGCCCCGCTCGTGCCGGGACTGGCGGCGATCAAACAGGCGGCGGTCGAAGCCGGCGCGCTCGGGTGCAGCCTGTCAGGTTCGGGCCCGTCGCTTTTTGCGCTGTGCCGCGGCGAACGCGACGCACAGCTGGTGGCGTCGGCAATGGGCTCGGCCGTCGCACGCGAAATTGGCGGCGAGTCACAGACCTATATCTCGGCGATCGCTCCCCACGGGGCGCGTGTCGTTTCTACATGCGCTTCGTAACTACCCGCGGCCAGGCACCGGCGACGTCGCTGGAATGGGCGCTCTTCGACGGTCTCGCTCCTGATGGCAGCCTTTACGTACCCGAGACGATCGAGTGTTGGCGTCCCACCGAGCTGGCTGCGCTCTCTTCGCGCTCGCTCTTCGAGCTCGGTGTCCGCGTCCTTCGTCCATACACTGCCGGTGAGATCGCTGAGGCGACACTCAACTCGATTGTCGGCGATGCGCTGAACTTTTCGATTCCTCTCGTTCAGGTCGAACCGGGGATTTACGCGCTCGAACTGTTCCACGGTCCGACCCTGGCGTTCAAGGACGTCGGTGCGCGCGTAATGGCCCGTCTCACTTCGGCGCTCCACGACGCTGGCGCGCCGACCTCAGTTCTCGTCGCGACCTCGGGCGACACTGGCAGCGCCGTCGGACACGCGTTCTACCACGTTCCGCACACGCGCGTGATCATCCTGTATCCGGACGGCCGTGTGAGCCGGAGACAAGAAGCGCAGTTGACCATGTTCAATGCGGAGAGCGATACGAACGTTCGGGCCTATGCGGTTGCCGGCAACTTCGACGACTGCCAGCGGTTGGTCAAGGCGGCGTCGTCCGACCAACGCCTCCTCGAGCAGGTTCGCTTGACCTCGGCGAACTCGATCAACATCGGGCGGTTGCTGCCGCAGATGGTGTACTACTTCCATGCCATCGCCCGGTTGGGACCCTCGCTCGGCGATGGCCGCGCCGTCGTGTCGACCCCGAGCGGAAATTTCGGCAATTTGACAGCCGGTCTGATGGCGAAGCGCGCGGGGCTGCCGATTGCCCGCTTCGTGGCCGCGACCAATGTCAATGACGTCGTGCCCGCTTTTCTCGCCACCGGAATGTTCACGCCGCGTCCGTCGAAGCAGACGCTCTCGAACGCGATGGACGTTGGGAATCCCAGTAACTTCGACCGCATGTTTTCGATGTACGCCGGAGACGTCGAGATGATGCGCCGCGACATCGTCGGCAGTCGTCACCTGGACGACGAAGTCGTCGCCACCATTCGACGCGTGTACGAGGAGCGCGGGTACTTGCTCGACCCGCATAGCGCCATAGCCTATTTAGGGCTCGTCAAGGGCGGAGTGGAACGCGAGGACGCTCCGGGAATCTTCCTCGCGACGGCACATCCGGCCAAATTTCACGAGATCGTCGAGTCGATCATCGGACGCGTCGTCGAGAAGCCTCCACCGCTGGTCGAAGCGCTCGCCCGGCCCCGTCACATCATGCGGATCGATGCGTCACTCGACGCGGTCAAGGAACGCTTACTTGAGTAGACTCGCGCCTTTCCGGTACCGCACTGATGTGCTCGAGCAACTCTGGCTGCACGGCGTGCACCCAACCGACCACACCCGTCCCGAACTGGCGCGTGCCTGCGTCCGCGACCTCTACAAGTATGAGATTCGGGCGCTCCGCGATCGTCTGCTGCGGAACGAATTCCCAAGGAGCGAGTACGGGGGCCGCGTGGAGGCGCTGCGCCGGCGGTATCCCGTCCTGGCTTTGCCGGCATCCGCGTGGCTCGAGGCTGAGGAGCGGTGGTAATTGCGAGAGCCTCACTCTGAGATGTGTTTCGAGGATTGAATGAGATCCCCATGCTTGTGATCGAGATTCGAGAGCCAGGCGGTCCCGAGGTCCTGGTGGCGTCCGAGCGCCCGCGTCCGACTGCGAGGGCCGACGAGGTGCTCATCAAGGTGGCTGCCGCTGGTGTCAACCGACCCGATGCCATGCAGCGACGCGGCGGATACCCGCCGCCACCGGGCGCGTCCGACATTCCGGGACTGGAAGTCGCAGGCACGATTGCAGAGGTCGGCTCTTCCGTCGACGGCTGGCAACAGGGCGATCGAGTGTGTGCTCTCGTGGCTGGCGGCGGGTACGCGGAGTATTGCATCGCCCCGGCGCCGCAATGCTTGCCGTTTCCACGAGGCCTGGAGGTCGTCGGCGCGGCGGCAATCCCTGAAACGTTCTTCACTGTATGGACGAATGTCTTCGAGCGCGGCCGCCTGCAGCCGGGGGAGTCGATTCTCGTTCACGGGGGGTCGAGCGGGATCGGGACGGCGGCGATTCAGCTGGCGCGCGCACGGGGTTCGCGCGTGTTTGCCACGGCTGGAACGGCGGAGAAGTGTGCGGCTTGCGAGCGCCTCGGCGCCGAGCGCGCGATCGACTATCGCCAGGGCGATTTTGTGACGGGCATCCGGGATCTCACTGCCGGCCGCGGCGTCGACGTGATTCTGGATATGGTCGGTGGCGACTACTTGCAACGCAACCTCGAGTGTCTCGCACCCGCTGGCCGACTCGTCCAGATCGCGATGCTCGGCGGCGCACGTGCTCAGATCAACCTTGCTCCGGTGCTGCAGCGAAGGTTGACCATCACCGGGTCGACGCTTCGACCGCGCTCGGTGGCGGAGAAGGGAGCCATTGCTGCGGCGTTGCGCGAGCAGGTCTGGCCGCTGTTCGAATCGGGCGCCATCGCGCCAGTCATCTATCGAACGTTTCCATTGCGAGACGCGGCCGCGGCTCATCAGCTGCTGGAGTCGGGCGTTCATATCGGCAAGATCGTCTTGACGGTCGATTCGTAAAGTAACAATTGGCTGCATCCGTTCCGTGCAACGCAAAGCTCTCCCGACATTTGCCAGCCACTCCGCGCCCCTCGTGAATCGACTCGAGCCACCCGCCGTGAGGTGACACGTCCCGTTGCCATTTTCCCGTGAATCGTTCGTCGCACTCCAACATCGCAACTATCGGCTGATCTGGCTCGGACTGCTCGCCTCGATGACCGGTTCGACAATGCAGAACGCGGCACTCCTGTGGCATGTCTCGTTGCTCGTGCCGCCGGAGCGCAAGGGCCTCGCGCTGGGCATGGTCGGCCTCGTGAAGGTCGTGCCGATCATCATCTTTTCGATGGTGAGCGGAGTCGTGGCCGACGCGTGGGATCGTCGGCGGTTGATGCTCTTCACGCAGACGGGCTCGGCCATCGTCGCGGTCGCGCTGGCCCTCCTGGCGTTCGGCGGCGTTTCGACCGTGTGGCCGATCTATGGGCTCGCCGCGCTCGGCGCGGCAGTGGCGACATTCGACATGCCAGCCCGACAGGCGCTCGTGCCGACGCTCGTGCCGCGCGAGCATCTCCCGAATGCCATCAGCCTGAATACGATCATGTTTCAGACGGCTGCCGTGGTGGGCCCGTCTCTTGGCGGCGTGCTGATCGCCACGAGTGGCGTGGCCTTCGCGTACGTCGTCAACGCCCTGTCCTTCTTGTTCGTCATCGTGGCGCTGCTGATGATGCGCGACGTTCCCAAGCGCAAGCCCTCCGTCGACGGAACGCGCGACGACGTGTCGTGGGAGGCTGCGGTCGAAGGCTTGCAATTCGTCTTCCGGCAGCCGCTGATCCGATCGACCATGCTGCTCGACTTTTTCGCGACCTTCTTTTCATCGGCCACCGCTTTGCTGCCCATCTTCGCTCAGGACATCCTGAATGTTGGCGCAAAGGGATACGGCTGGCTGTATGCGGCCCCCGCGATTGGGGCAGTGGGGACGAGCGCGGCGATGATTCCGATGACCGCTCGGATCAAGCGCCGGGGCCCTGTGCTGTTGTGGGCGGTTGCGGTCTTCGGGCTCGCCACGGTCGTCTTTGGTTTCTCGCGTTGGTTCTGGCTGACCTTCCTTTGCCTGGCGCTGACGGGTGCGGCCGACACTGTCAGCATGATTATCAGGAACATCGTGCGCCAGCTGGAGACGCCGGACCGCCTGCGGGGCCGAATGATTGGGGTCAACATGGTGTTCTTCATCGGGGGACCCCAACTCGGGGAGTTCGAAGCGGGTGTTGTCGCGAGCTGGCTGGGAGCCACGGTTTCCGTCGTCAGCGGCGGCATCGGTTGCCTGCTCGCGACCGGGTGGGTTGCCGCGTCAACGCCGGCGCTGCGGCACTATCGTACCGATAAGGTGGACGATGGCGGTCGGGCACGACCACGCCAGGAATTTGCCTGACGCGTACGTGGTTGGCCTGATCGCTGACACCCATGGGCTCGTTCGCCCTCAGCTTGCCGAGGTTTTTGACGGCGTGGATCTGATTGTTCATGCCGGGGACGTGGGTGGGCGTGCCGTAATCGAGGCGCTGCTGAGAATTGCGCCGGTCGAAGCGGTATTCGGAAACGTCGACGACCCACACGATCCCGGCTTGGCTCGTGAACGGACGATTCCGCTCGCGGCGGGCTTCACCCTTCATGTCACTCACGGGCACGAGCTGGGCCGCCCGACGGCCGAACGCATTGCCGCCCGGTACGCTGGTGCCGGGGATGTCCTCGTCTTCGGGCATACACATCAAGCAGTCGTGTTCAAGACGGTCGGGCGTGACGGTCGAGCTCGGGTAGTCGTGAATCCCGGGGCCGCGGGTCCTCGACGATTCAACGTCCAGCCCAGCGTGGCCCGCTTGACGGTGTTGCGCGGCGACACAGCGGTCGAGGTCATCCCACTGAACTGACCGTGAAGTCCGGAACCGTCGCTCTCAATCGCGCCTTGTCCAAGCTCGGCATCTTGTCGAGAGCACAGGCGACCGACGCGGTCAGGGGCGGCCGGGTGCGGATCGATGGACGCGTGGTGACCGATCCTCGACTGCCTGTGGTGCCCGAGCGTGTCCGCATCGCCGTTGACGAGGCGCCGAGCGCGCGAGCCAGGTGGCGCACGATTCTCTTTCACAAGCCGAAGGGCGTCGTGACGACCCGAAGCGATCCCGAGGGCCGACGGACCGTCTACGACGTCCTCGGTGATGTCGGCCTGGGTCTCGTGACGATCGGCCGCCTCGACCTCGCTACATCGGGACTTCTGCTCTTGACGACCGACACGCGACTGGCGGATTGGATCACCGATCCGGCACACGCTGTCCCCCGCATCTACGTCGTCACCGTCCGTGGACGGGTGGACGATACGAAGCTCGCGCGGCTCACCGCTGGAGTCGACGATGGTCAAAGTCGATTGCAGGCGGCCGCGGTCACCGTGCTCAAGGTGTCCTCGCGCGAGTCGCATCTGCTGGTCGAGCTGCGCGAGGGCAAGAATCGCGAGATCCGTCGCCTATTTCGCGCGATCGATCACGAAGCGACACGTATTAGGCGGGTGAGGCTCGGGTCGCTCGAGCTGAAGGATCTGCGGCCGGGGGAGTGGCGCGAAATTACGCGGGCCGAGATCGCCGAAGTATTTCCAGGTGCGCCGCTCCGGGGCGACGGCTCAAAGATCCGTGCACCGCGTCGACGCATCGTGCAAGACGTCGAACTGCCGTGAAGTATGATCTTGAACATGCATGTGTTTGCGCCTACTGAGGTCGCCTCCGCTCCGACTCTGCGCGGTCGCGACGACATCCCGGATCGTTTCAAATGGAACCTGAAGCACATCTTTGCTGACTGGCACGCCTGGCAGAAGGCTTACGACGCGCTCGAAACGAAGGTCGGCGCGTTTGCGGCACTGCAGGGCACGCTCGCCGGTGGCGCACAGAGTGTTCTCGCCGCGCTGACGCTGAGGGACGAGATCGGACAGCTTGAATACAAAGTTTGGTACTTCGCGTCGCTCTGGTACGACCAGGATCAGCGCGACAATCAAATCAATGCGAAGCGTCAGCAGGTGCAGATCCTGTTCGCGAAGGCGGCCCAAGCATCCGCGTGGTTCGATCCAGAGCTGCTGAGGATTCCGCTGGAAGAAGTGCGGCAATGGATGGCCGCCAATCCCGATCTGGCCGTCTACCGGTTCGCCATCGAAGAGCTCTACCGGCAACAGGAACACGTGCTCGACGACAAGGGAGAGCATCTTCTCTCGCTGGCGAGCCGCTTCGAAAGCAGTCCGAACGACGCCTACGCCGCCCTGTCAACTGCCGACGCCCGGTTTCCCACGATGACACTGCCGAGCGGGGCCGAGGTCACGTTGACGTACGGCCAGTATCGGGCAGTCCTGGCGACCAACCGCAACCAGGAGGACCGCGCAGCGGCGTTCCACGCCTTTCATGCGCTGTACGAGGCGAACGTCAACACCTATGCCTCGCTGTTCAACGGGGTGTTGCAGCGGGACTGGTTCGTGGCGCAGGCGCGGGGTTATCCCTCCACCCTCGATATGGCGCTGCACGGTAACAACATTCCACCCGCTGTCGTCGAGAATCTCATCGAGGCCACGAAGCAGGGCGTCGAGCCGCTCAGGCGCTATCACAGGCTGCGCAAACGGGTGCTGGGCCTCTCCAGCTATCACTCGTACGACGCGAGCATTCCGATTGTCGATGTCGATCGGAAGTATCCCTACGAGGACATCCTGGAGTGGCTGCCGGAGTCGGTAGCGCCGCTTGGTCGCGAATACCAGCACCAGCTCAAGGAAGTGCTGGCCGGCGATTGGATTGACGTCTACGAGAATCCAGGCAAGCGGAGCGGCGCGTACTCGGCACCGGTGTACGGCGTTCATCCGTACATGCTCCTCAATCACAACGACACGCTCGATGCCGTGTTCACGCTGGCCCACGAGATGGGCCATTCGATGCACACGCTGCTGTCGCACGCCCATCAGCCATTCGTCTATGCGGGCTATACCATTTTTGTGGCCGAGGTGCCGTCCACGCTCAGCGAGGCGCTGTTCCTCGAGTTCATGCTGGCCAGGACCAGTGATCGACGCGAACGAATCGTTTTGCTCCAGCATGCGATCGACGGCATCGTGTCGACCTTTTATACACAGGTGATGTTTGCCGACTACGAGCTCCAGGCTCATCGCCTGGCGGAGAGGGGACAGCCGGTCACGGCAGACAGCCTCAGCGAAATCTACTTCAATCTCCTGAAGGCCTACCACGGGGATGCGCTGGAGTACGACGAACGTTCGCGTCTGACATGGTCGCGCATTCCGCACTTTTACAGCACGCCCTACTATGTCTATCAGTATGCGACGTGCTACGCGTCGAGCGCTCAGCTCATGACGCAGTTGACGACCGGCGCTGATCTGGAACGGGCGTCTGCTATTGACCGATATCTGACTCTGCTCAAGTCCGGCGGCAGTGATCATCCGATGACTCTGCTTCAGCGGGCCGGTGTCGACCTGAGCCGGCCCGAGACGGTCCGGGCCGTCGTCGATCAGCTCGATACGCTCGTGTCCCAACTCGAAAACGCACTCGAGGCTGTCTGACGCCTGCGCCAGGACGCCGCCGAACGAAACCGAAGGCTTAGATCGAAACGTGGCGGTCAAGTTCGGGCTGGACTTGACCGATAACCTTCAGACGGACAACCTCGTTGTCATGATGACATTCGTCTTGCTGCTGCTCGTCCTTCTGCCCCAGGAGCCTGGTCTCGAGCCGCTCGTCGCCCGATGGGACTCGGAAGCGCGGTCGCGCGGGGGGATCGGCGCATGGCTCGAGCTTGCGGCAAGCGGCACCTGTACGCAGACGACCGGGGCAATGATCGATGGCATGTGGATGCTGGAGGGGGACCGTCTGACTCTTGACATTACCGAGAAGGACGGCAAGCGTCATTCACAGTCCGTCACTGTGGCGATCGCGGGCGCGCGGCAGACACAGGTGGCAGCCGGCCAAAGCCGGCAACTGGCCAGAGTCGGCATCACGGAATCAGGCGATAAACCCCTGGTCGGGCTCTGGAGCTATCCACACTACGCCGGCGGGACGGCCTACGAGCAGTACAGCAACGACGGCCGGTATTTGTTCCGCCTTCCGATGCGCACAACACAGTGTCGATGGACCGTGAACGGCAATCAACTTCAGATCGTCGACGGTTCGCAGAAACGCGCGTTTCGATGGAGTCTCGAAGGCGACCGCTTGGTGCTGGAAAATAGTGCCGAACGGAATAGCTTCCGTCGCGAACGAGCCAAAATCATCCCGCCCGCAGTTTCACGTTGAAGCCGCCGCCAATGATTCGACGATAGGGTCGTGCAGGACCAACGTGCCTAGCGCATTTTTCATTTTCGTGTAGCGTTCGGTCTTGCAGGTGTCGCACGTCATGATGGCAGCTTGGCGTGCGGCCGTCATCGGCCGTCGCCCCCCGGGCGGACGCGCCGGAACCGCGGTCCTTCGGTCCGTACGCTCCCGCTGCCGCGGCGATCAAGGGGTTCTCCCCGCGACATCCGTCTCGCGTCAACACCACCTGGGGCTTTGCCTACGACACGGATCACGCGGCCGGAGATCGCCGCGATGAGGACCTGCGCCCCGCGGTTGCCGCAATCCTGTCCGGCCGCGCCGCTACGGGTGGCCACGGCCGACGCCCGCCACACGCCCGCGCGACCGGCCGCGGTGGTGCGGGCGGTACGGCTGCGGGCGATCTCAGGCGGTTCGAGAAGGCGTCCCCACTCCGCTCCGGGAACGTGCGACCCACTACGCCGTTGTGAAATTCGCTCTAGGCTCGTCGACCGTGCATGTCAATCAAGCACACCTTTCGTCAGTCGGCCAAGGTGGACCGTAGCGATGGACGCGACAGAACGGATAGGATCGACATCATCAGCACCCGACCGTGTCTCATTTACGCATCATCAATCCTGACCAAGCGACCGGAGCCCTGGCAGAGGTGTACGACCGGCTGAAAGGCCGGCCGATGCCGTCGGTGTATCAGCCCGCTCACGGAGGGTTGGCGGGGATCATCCGGGCGCACAGCCTCGATGCCGGGTTGATGCCCCGAGTGTTTGCGTTTTCGAGTGGTGTCAACCAGGCGGGACCTTTGACGTGGCCCGACCGCGAGTTGATCGCTGCAGCCACGTCGCGGCTCAATCAATGCTTCTATTGAACGGCTGCTCACGCAGAGTTTCTGCGTGCCGCGCGTTCTGACGATGCCTTGTCTCGCGCCGTCGTCATCGATCCGCGAGCTGTCGCAGACCGTTACCCCGATCCGAGGATTCGGGCGTTGACGCGGCTCACCGTCGACATCACCGAGCGGCCGTGGGCGTTGACCGGGGGCAGTCTCGCCGCCGCCCGCGCGGCAGGCCTCGATGATGCCGCCATTCTGCATGCGATTCTGCAGACGTCGATGTTCGGACACCTCAATCGAATTGCCGACGCGGTCGGCGTCGAGGCCGACTATCCCGACTCGTTTGGCGCGCCGCGTGTCGAACCGGCGACGCCTCCGTACTTGTGGCCCGACAGCGTTCCCGACCCGACCGCCCTCCGGCCTATCGAGCTCGGCATCCGAAGCGGTGCGGTCGAGCTGATGACTGCGTGGCGCTCGTACGTAACAGAGCGCGACGCGCCGCTGACTCGCCATCAGCGCGCTCTCATGGCATCTGCGGTGGCTGTTCGGCTCGGTGATGTGACTGTGGAGCCCGTCGAGGCAACTTCGCCACTGGATCGTGCTCTGATCGAGCTCGCTGATATCGTCACGCTCGCGCCGTGGCGACTCGGACCGACAGCGTACGCGCCTCTGCGCGCGCACGGTTTGCCCGACGATGCCGAGGTGTTCGATGCAGTAGCGACGGCATCGTCGTGTACGGTGTTCTCCCGGGTCGCCGTCGTGCTTGCCGCCCTGGCGCGGTGATGTCGTGGATCGCCCGCGTCTGCATCAGCAACCGTAGCCGTATCCGATGCCGGTGGGTTGAAACCCCTGAGGTGTGTACTCGAGCAGCGCGAGGCTCAGTAGTCTAGAAGAGAGATCCCGTCGCGTCTCCCAACATGGCCTGTCGCACCATCGGGATTGGCGGGCCCCCGTAGGCGAGGAACCGATCGTGGAACTCGCGCCAGGCCGCCTTTTGTCCTCGCGTCGCGGCCCAGTCTTCCCGCAGCTTGCGAATCATGAGCTTGCCCATCGTGTAGTTGAGATAGGCCGGATCGTATGTTCCACGAGTCGCCTGTTGACGGGCCGTACCAACGTCGGTAAACGCCTGCTCACGGAACATTCGTTCCGACTCTGCCACCGTCATGCCTCGGGTGTGGAGCCCGATGGCCGACAGGAAACGCACGTTTCGCAAGAGAGCGTTCGACAGCTGACCGATATGAATCTCGGGATCGCCGGCACCGAGCCCCATCTCCCACATCATTTCCTCGGCATAATGCGCCCAACCTTCGGCAAACGCGTAGCCGACGAAAAGCCTGCTCACCAGCGACTCTGTCCGATTCGAGAAGAGAAAGTGCAGGAAATGACCCGGCCAGACTTCATGAACTGATGTAAACAACAAGTCGGCTTGACCTGGCAGGTACTCCTGCTGCTCCTTCGGGGTCCACGACGGATTTGGCGGGGCGATGTAGTAAGTCGCCGGCAGGCCCTTTTCGTACGGACCAGGAATGTCGATGTACGCGAAGTTGTCACGGTTGTACGGAGGCGCCTCGTCTACGAGGGCCTGCTCGGTACCGGGAATCGACGCCACGCCCGCGCTCTGCACGAACGTCTTCAGAGAAGCGAGTTGCGTGCGTGCGCCTTGCACTGACCCGCCCTTCGGCTTGTTGCGGGCCATGCGGGCGATGCAGTCTGAAATGCTGGCTCCTGGCGCGAATCTGGCACAGGCGTCGCGGAGCGCCGTTTGATTCCTTGCGAGGTCGCCTCGTCCTGCCGCCTCGAGGTCGGCGAGAGGTGTTGTGACGCGCTCGGTCTCGTACAACATCTTCGCGAACTTGTCCGCGCCGAGTGCGAAGCTGGCTGTCGCGGTCGGACGCTGAGACTCGAGCCACGCAACCAGATCCTTCATGGCGAGCGACGCGGCGAGGTTGGCTTTCTCGAGCTCGGCGAGCCGGGCCGCGTCGGGGACGCTGCTGAAGACGCCAGCGACATCCTTCTCGAAGAAGGCTGCAAAGCCGCGAGATGCGGAGACGCCGCGCTCGAGGAGAGGGAGTGACAGCGGAACACGAAGGTTCGCACGAATTTGCGATGTCGCCTGAGGAATCGCGTGCACGTACTTGAGATATGCGCGCAGGCGCGTCTCGAGCGGTGCGTAGTTTCGCGTCAGGTATGGCGCCGGATCCAGATTGTCGAGCATCCAATCGAGATAGAATGCCGGATTCACGAACGGCGCTTCCGCCGTTTCGAGCCAGAAGAGATCGCGATCCATTCGCGCTACGAACAGATCTCGCTCAAATCGGTCACGCTCGTCGAGCGCCGCATCGGAGAAAGCCAGGGCACGAGTCCGAGCGTCGTGCAGACGGCGAATTTCGGCGCCGATGCCGGCTGCGCTCCAGTCGGGCAATAAGCCGTCGTACTCATGCCGGCCTGCTACGACGGCGAAAGCAGGGTGGGCCTTCAGGTAGTCCTCAACAAGGGCATCGCGGACTTCGGTCCAGCTGGCCTGGGTCGTGGTCGACGATGAGGACTCCTGGGCAGCGGGAGCTCGAATCGACATTTCGACCGCAGCCCGCCAGCCACCCACAAGCGAACGACAGCAGAAGGATGGAGGAGCGGCGGGTCATGACACCTCTCTGCGTGAGCTCAGATTTCGACGCTGTCGCCTGCTACGCTTCCTGCCGCTGCCCGGCGCGATGCGTCGCCTCCACCTCGGCGGCCGCGCGCCGGCCGCTTTCGATCGCGCCATTCATGTAGCCTTGCCAGCGCATGCTGGTGTGCTCGCCGGCGAAGAACAGTCGACCGAAGGGTCGGGGTAGCCAGAGCCGGAGCGCCGAGTCGTAGGACGGGTCGAAAAAGGCATAACCGCCGCGTACCCACGGGTCGGCCTCCCACACGGTCTGATGCGCCTTCAGCACTTCGGCGTTTCGGGCGCCCATCCAGTCGAGCGCCGAGACCAGCGCCGTCATGCCGCCCCTCGCGATGATCGATTGGGTGAGGCCGCTGGCGCCTCCCCCCGCGAGCAATGACAGAATGCCGGGACGGCCGCGCTGCTCCTCGTTGGCGTCCCACACCGCCCCGAAAGGCAACGACGACCCGAACGCACGCGGGCGACCTGTGACGCGCCAGAAACGATGCGCAAACTGGACGAGTGTCTTCGTTCCTCGTCCGTACTTCAGTCGCGCGATCGCGTCGTGCTGCTGTGGCGGCAGGGCCGGGCTGATCGGAACCCGTCGGAGCAGCGTCGCCGGCATGGCAAGCACCAGATAGTCGCGCGTGATCTGCGATACGGTGCGGCCGTTCTTGATGCTGATTCGCACCTCTCGCCCGCGGTGCGAGATTGCGACCACCTCCGTGTTCAGCTTCACCCGATCGCCGAGCGTCGCGGCAAGCGCGGTGGCCAGACGGTCGTTGCCACCTTCGATGCGATACAACTTCCAGCCAGGCTCGTCGCTCGACGCGAACTGATCCACGAGGGCCAGGAGCGACAGCTCGTCGGGATCGGCGAGAAAGAACCCTCGCATGCCGGACGCGATGGCCCGGAGTTCGGCGTCGGCCTTGACCTCGTCGAGCCATTCGGCGACGGAGCGGCGAGCGAGATCCGCCGTGACGGGGGAGTCCCAACGCTGTTCGGCCAGGCGGTACGCGCGAACAAGGGGCGACAGCGCCGCACCGAGCCGATCCCAGCCGCCGGTGCCCGACTGTGTCGCGATGCGCGGGCGGCCGTTCGCATCTGAACGGACGTAGCCAAAGCCGCCTCGCAGGATGCCGGCCATCGTCAGGCCCAGCTCGGTGGCCAGCTGGCGGATTTCGTCCTGGCCTTCGTCGATCAGGTCCCCGCCGGCCTCCGCGTGCTGCCCGGCGACGAAGCCATTCCGAATGGTTTGCACGCGGCCGCCCACACAGTGCCGCGCGTCGACCACCGTGACATCCGCGCCGCTCAGCATCAGGTCGCGAGCGGCCGCAAGTCCCGCCAGTCCGGCACCGGCGACCAACACGCGGACGCCGCCGAGCGTGCGGGAAGTCACATCTGTTCCACCTGATACCCCTTCGCTTTCAGCAAGGCGATCAGCCCGTCGGGGCCTACCAGATGGGCTGCGCCGACGACGACGAAGGCGCGCCCTGGACGCATGAAGAGCGCTTCGAGCTTGGGCAGCCAGTTCCGGTTGCGCTCGACGAGCAGGCGCTCGTACATCACCGGGTCCTGCTTGAGGTCCTGCAGTACGAAGCGCTCGATCGTCGGGGCATCGCCGGCCTTCCACGCTTGGGCGATCTTGCCGACGTTGGCCATCTCGGTATCCAGCTCGTTCAACGTCGAGACCAGGAGCTGCTCCTGGTGCTCCATCGAGATGGTGTCGAAGCGAGACATCTGGTATTCCGCCGTCTCGAGGCCTTGGACAGGCTTGGCGTCCTTCCGGGCTCGATCGTAGAAGTGCCGGTCGAGACCGAGCTCGGCATCGAAGCCGGCCTTCTGCCATTGGAGTGCGGCCAGGGTCAGCGCGAGCAACCAGGGCTTGAACCGTTTCAACGGTTCGATGGGCATGCCCATCTGGGCGACGCGCTTGCTGACCTCCGCGAACGTTGACGGCGACACAACTTTGTCAAGCGATTGGCCCGCTGGAAGCATCCCACGGTTGAGCATCTGAAGCTGTGCTTGCGGCGCCATCAGCTCGGCGAGATCGACCTCCTCGACCAGCAGATCCGACTCGGCGAATGCCTTATCGATGGTCGCACTGAGCGGGTAGAAGTCTTGAGTCAGGAGATGCACCGATCCGACGAGGTAGACGGTGCCGTTTCCGCGAGTGACCTTCCAGGCAAAGTCGCGAGAGACGGCGGCGCTGGCCTGCCCCAGCAAGAAGCCGACAGCCAGGACGGCGCAGAGGATGGCTCGGAGGCGGCCCGAGGAGTTCAGGGCATTGTGCATCTCGGATGTCGAGTTCGCAGTCGGGCTGCTTGCCATCAGCTATCTCCCTGAAAGTGTCTCCGCCGGGCGCGAGGCGAGCAACGCCTCGATCTCTTCAATTGTCTTGGGAACGGCAGCTGAGAGATTGCGCAATCCGGAGTCGTCGAGGAGAAAGGAGTCCTCGATACGCACGCCGATATCGGCATACTTCCTCACTGCCGCCTGCACCTTCTCGATGAAGGCGGTCCCTTCCGCCGTTCGCGGCAGCGCATCGAGAGCGCTCTGGCGGATATAGAGGCCGGGCTCGATGGTGAACGCCATCCCGGTCCGGAGCGGGCTCGTCCGATTCCCGACATCGTGTACGTCGATGCCGATATAGTGCGTGGCTCCGTGCGTGTACCAGAGGCGGTATTGATCGCCCTCCATATCGGTAATCAGGCCGAGCTTCAGGAGGCCCGCTTTCATCACCTCGACGGTCTTCGCATGAATATCCTGAAGCGATGTGCCGGGCTTCGCGATCTTGATTCCCGCTTCCTGAGCCTGCAGCACGAGCAGGTAGATCTCCTTCTGCGCGGCGGTAAACCTGCCGCTGACCGGATACGTCCGCGTGATATCGCCAGCCATGTAGCCGTAGTTGCACGCGGCGTCGACGAGCAGCAGATCACCGGTCTGCAGCTGCCGGTCGCCGCCCGGGTAGTGCAGGATCGTCGCATTCGGTCCGCTGCCGACGATCGACGGATAGCTCCACGACACCGCACCGCGGCCACGATGAACGGCTTCGATGGCCGCCTTCACCTGGTACTCGTAGGCCCCGGCTCGAGCGGCCCGCATCCCCGCCACCTGCGCGTCGTTTGAGATCTCCAGGCTCTTTGCGAGCACCTGGCGCTCGAACGGCGTCTTCACCGTGCGGAGATCCTCGAGAATCGGCGTCGCGTCGACCGTTGTGAATCCGACAAACCGGTCTCTAATCTTCTGCGCAAATTGAAGGGCCGGCGTCAACGGTTCGTTCAGGCCGGCGGCGCCGAGGGAAAGCGCCAGACGCGCGCGCCCGGCGGACAGAGCGTCGAAGAATCGACCTGCCTCCTGGACGGTGATGGCTTCGGCCGGTCGTCCGGCGAGCACCGCCGTGATAACTGGCTCGAACTGACTCGTGGTCAGGACCAGGTCGATGCCGGTCCGGCTCCTTGCCTCCTCGACGCCGAGCCGCCGGCCGTCCCAGTGCTCGCGGACCGGGTTGCGATCCTGGATGAACAGAATCTCGCGGCGCGCCACGTTCCCCGGCATGAGCACGAGGATCGTATTCTCCTGTGCAAGACCGGTCAGGTAATACAAGTTGCTGTCCTGCCGGGTCCTCGTAGTCGATATCCAGTGAGTAGCGCTGGGTGGGCGCACTCCAGAGGATGAGCATTGCGTCGGCGCCAAGCCGTGCCATGACGCGCGCACGACGCGCCGCGAGGTCTTCGCTGATTTCGCTGGCGTGGACGGTGCCGGCCAGGGCGAGAACCAGAAACAGGCTCGCCACGACCCGCGACGGGCGACGGTTGACGGCAGGACCACAGTGCTGCGCCATAGCGTTCATGCCGGCCCTAATCGAGGACAAGCATCTTCCCGGGATTCATTCTGTTGTCGGGATCGAGCGTCCTCTTGATCGCGCGCATCAGGTCCAGCGCCGGACCGTGCTCGGCCTCGAGAAACTTGATCTTGCCGATCCCGACGCCGTGCTCGCCCGTGCAGGTGCCTCCCATCCGGAGAGCCCGCATCACGAGACGTTCGTTGAGCTGAGAAGCGGCGGACATCTCGGAGGGATCGGCCAGGTTCAGGAGATAGATGAGGTGAAAATTGCCGTCACCGACGTGACCCACGAGCGAGATGGGAAATGGTGCGCCTCGGTTGTCCTCCCGCGTCTCGAGAATACATTCGGCCAGCCGCGAGATTGGCACGCAGACGTCGGTGATCCATGCGCGCGAATTCGGGCGGAGTGCGAGCGAGGCGTAGAGCGTGTCGTGCCGCGCGCGCCACAATCGCTCACGGTCCTCGAGCTCGGTCGCCCATTGAAAGTCGCGGCCGCCGCGTTCGGTCGCGAGCCCCTGGACAGTGGCCGCCTGCTCCGCCACGTGAGGGTGGCTGTCGCTGTGAAACTCGAAGAACAGCGTCGGTGCGACCGCGTAACTGGTCTTCGAGTAGCGGTTGACGGCATCCATCTGCGTTTCGTCGAGCAACTCCATCCGAGCCACCGGTACGCCGAGTTGAATCGCGGCGATGACCGTGTCGACGGCCCCCTCCATCGAGTCGAAGGGACAAACAGCGGCCGAAACGGCTTCGGGGACGGGATGGAGTCGGACCGTGACCTCGGTGATCACGCCCAGGGTCCCTTCAGACCCGACGAACAGACGCGTGAGGTCGTAGCCTGCCGCCGATTTTCGTGCACGGGTTCCGGTCCTGATGACGCGGGCGTCGGCGAGCACAACGGTCAGGCCCAGGACGTTCTCACGCATCGTGCCGTAGCGCACCGCCGTCGTCCCCGACGCCCGCGTGGCGGTCATGCCTCCAATAGAGCTGTCGGCTCCAGGATCGACCGTAAAGGTGAGGCCGGAACTTCGCAGCGCCTTGTTCAGCTGCAGCCGGGTGACACCGGCCTCGACGGTGGCGTCCATGTCTTCTGCGCTCACCCGCAGCACCTTGTTCATCTCGCGCAAATCGACCGTGATGCCCCCGTGAATCGCGTTGACGTGGCCTTCGAGCGATGTACCTGCGCCGAATGGGATGACGGGGACCTGATGTCTGGCGCTGATTCCCAGAATGGCGGAGACCTCACCGGTATTCCGGGGGAAGCAGACAATGTCGGGAGCGAAAGGCGTGTGATAAGACTCGTCGTGGCTGTGCTGCTCGAGCACGGCAGCGGCCACGCTGGCGCGAGCCCCAAGCAGTTGCTTCAGTTCGTCCACGGCTGCGTCGACGGCCGTTTCCACGCGTGGCATCGCTAGTTCGGCTCCAAGGAATCATCAGATTATACGCGGCCCTTGCCGGAACGATTTTTCGGGCGCTATTCTTGCCTCTGCCTGCGCATGCCTGCATTTGCCGCCGTTCAGGCGACCGTCATCGAAGTGCTCAAAGACGTGAGCCGGCGTCCCATCGACCCGACTCTCGAAAGCGACCTCGTTGCAGACCTCGGGTTCGATTCCCTGCAGGTGATGGAAGCCATTGCGGAGCTCGAGGGTCGTTTCGATATCGTGATTCCGATCGACGAAGTGCCGGCAGCGCGAACGGTCGCGCACGTCGTGGCGCGGGTCGCAGCGCTCGTGGATGGTCGTCAGGATCGCTGATGTCGCAACCGCGAACTCTGCCCGAAGCGCTCGCCGACGCATCTTGCTCCGGGGAGGGATACACCTTTGTCGACCAGCGGGGTGAAAGACGACGATCGTACGCGCAGCTGTTCGATGCCGCGTTGAGGGTTGCCCGCGCCCTCGAAGCACGGGGTTTTCGGCGCGGCGACGTTCTGGCGCTGGTGATCGGCGATGCCGAACAATATCTGACCACGTTTTTCGGCGCGTCGCTGGCTGGCGTGACACCCGCCTCGCTGTATCCGCCAGCGATCGTGTCAGACCTGGAGGCCTATCTCGAAGCCACTTCCAGGTCCATTGGCATCGCGCGCGCGCGATCTATCGTCACAAGTCCTCACCTTGCCACCGCGTTCGAAGGCCTGCGATCGAAGGATCCGGACTTCCCGATCACCTCTTACGCGGCCCTTGCCGAGGGGAGCATCGGCTCGCTCGAGGCTGGCTCGGACCATCGGGACCTTCTTGCCCGCGTCTCGATCGATGATGTCGCCTTCGTGCAGTTCACCTCGGGCTCTACCTCCGTGCCGAAGGGTGTCGTCATCACCCATCGCAACCTGTGGGCCAACATCGATGCGATAAACGGTCCCTCCGGCCTTGCGGTCTCGTCGTCGGATGTCGGTGTGAGCTGGTTGCCGCTCTACCACGACATGGGACTCGTTGGCATGGCCCTCGGCGCGATGTATTCACGCCGTCCGATGGTGCTGTTGACGCCGGAAGGGTTCGTCAAGAAGCCAGCGACATGGCTGCAGGCCATTTCGCGTTACCACGGATCGGTGAGCTTCGCGCCGAACTTCGCATACGATCTCTGCGTCCGCCGTGTCAGGGCGCGCGATCTGGAAGGGGTCGACCTGTCGTCTTGGCGTGTCGCCGGCTGTGGGGGAGAACCGGTCCACGCGGCTACGCTGGCGGCCTTCGCAGAAAAATTTCGCGCGACCGGTTTTCGCGAGAGCAGTTTCGTCCCGAGCTATGGCCTCGCGGAGCATGTTCTCGCGGCGACATTGGCGCCCTGCAACCGGCTTCTCCGAGTCGAGCGCCCTGGCTCTGTTGGTCACAGAAGCGGCCTAGATGCAGCCGTTCGGCCGCGTGAAGACCAGCGTCAGACTCTGACTGTGGTGAGTTGCGGACGTGCTCTGCCGGGTCACCAGGTCCGCATCGTCGACGAGGGCGGAAATGAGCTGCCCGAGCGAGCGATCGGCGAAATAGCGTTAGCCGGACCGTCCGTGATGCGTGGGTACTATGCTGACGACAGCCTCACCGCGCAGACCATTCGCGGCGGCTGGCTTCAGACCGGCGATCTTGGATACCTGAGCGACGGCGAGCTATTCGTCTGCGGCCGCAGCAAGGACACCATCGTGCTCAACGGGCGGAAGTACCATCCCCAGGACCTGGAATGGGCGGTCGAAGAGCTGCCAGGAATTCGACGCGGCCGGGTTGCAGCCTTTGCCACCTCGCGTCCGGAATCCGATGACCGCGTCGTCGTCATCGCTGAGTCGAGCGGCACGATGCCGGAGGCCCGGCTGAAAGACGCGATCCGAAGGCGCATCGTCGACGTGTGCGGTCTCCACGTCGACGACATCGTGCTGGTCGGGGCCGGTACGATCAGCCGAACCACCAGCGGCAAGGTTCAACGGTCGGCCGCCAAAGCGCTCTACGAATCAGGTGACCTTCAGGGCGCTACGAACGTCGACTAGAGCGGGTGCGAATCCAGCCTAAAAAGGCCGGGGTCCAAGTCGGAGCATGGCGATGACTTCCTCATCGCTGATTTGATCGAACTGTTCGTACCACAACCCCACTGCCGTAAACGGATCCGGTGTCTCTACGCAGACGACTTCGTCAGCAATTCGCCCAAGCCGCCAGCATGTCTCAGGCGCTCCCACCGGCACGGCCACGACGATGCGAGCCGGCTTGTGTTGACGCAGCGCTCCGACGGCGGCTTCCATGGTCGATCCGGTCGCAAGGCCGTCATCGATGACGATCACGACGCGGTCGGTGAGCACCAGCGCTGGACGGCCGCTGCGATAGAGGCGCTCGCGCCGTTGGAGCTCGAGACCCTCCCGCGCGGCCACCTGTTCGACGACCGAACTGGGAATGCCCAGTTCGCGAATGATCGTTTCGCTGACCACCCGGACGTCGCCGGCGGCTATGGCGCCCATCGCCAGCTCCGGCTGGCCAGGCACACCGAGCTTTCGCACGAGGAACACGTCCAACGCAGCCCCGAGCTCGCGCGCCACTTCGAGCGCCACCGGGACGCCGCCTCGCGGCAGCGCCAGGGCGATGAGATCGTCGCGATTCAGGTAGGCGGATAGCCGGGCGGCGAGGTGCTGGCCGGCGTCGGTGCGGTCACGGAATCTCACGGGAGCTTGGAGTCAGCCGTCAGCGTGGGCAAGACTCTCAGGTCGAGACGCGCCTGCTTTCCCGAACTTCTCAATGCAACCACTGGTGTCCGAGAGCGACAACCCAAGTCGTCGCCGCTGCGGCGGCCGCTCCCCAGGCGATATCGACCGCGGTCAGCCATACCGGCCATCTCTTCTGGGTCCCAAGACTCGGAAGATCGTAGAGGCCGAACAGGATCAGTCCGAGGAGAGCGCCGCTGACAAGCGGCACCTCACCAGGCGCTCGCGGCAGGACGAACACGACGATGCCGAAAGCGAGAACGACGTAGAAAGCGAGGGCGGGCGTCCACAGAGGTGCCAGCCTCCGGCGGGACATGCGGGCGATCAACGACGACGAAGATCGGGAGCACGCGCTCGTGATCACGCCGAGCCACAGGCCGTCGAGCAGCCCGATGCTGACGAGCGCGATGAGAAACAGATTCAACCGATGGGTCATGCTAGCCGTCCCACGTCGGCCAGCCATTTGCCGCCATGAACGCGTGAAGCTCGCGGTACGCGGGGCGCTCCACTCTCATCGTGTCGATGAGCAACGAAACGAACTCTCGGTCCCCGCGCAGCGCCGGAAATATCACGCCGACCTGCATGTTGAAGTATCCGAACGTCGGCCGATCCTGCTCGCGCCCCCGTGCACGAGTGACCAGGTCGTCCAGCAACCGGTAAAAGGCGCGCTCCTGCGAATCGGTAGCGCCATAGTGCTCGAGGACGTCGTCGAGCGGCTTCCGGGTCGAAAGCAGGCGCAGAATCAACTCTTGGACGGCCTCCAGCTCGCGGAGCCGCGCGTCCAGATCCGCTAGGGTGATCGGGCTATCTCCCTGAACCATGTCTTAACGCTCCTGGGGTTTCCAAGCCGCATTTACTGCTTGCACTTTCACCAGTTGAATTCTACTTTCTAAGGTGCTCAGTTCGAACTTCCCGGCGCAGGACGCGCCGGTTCCGAATGTCCGGCATGGAGTCCGGGACATAGTTACAGGCCGATGCTGCGCTTCGTCACATCTACGTCTGCCGCTCGGCGGCTTCAGGCCGCGGAGCAGTTCCTCGCCGAACGCCCAATCGCATCCGAAGTGGTTGTCGTCGGTGCCTCTCGCGGCGCGGCTGATGACTTGGTTCGCTCAGCGGCGCGCTCCAGAGCCTCGACCTTCGGTCTCACTCGGTTCAGCCTGACGGAACTCGCCGCTCGAGCCGCGGCCATCCAGTTGGCGGGGTCGCACCGGATGCCTGGCACGATGGCTGGCGCGGAAGCGATCGCCGCACGCGCGGTCTTCGATGCGGTCACGGCGGATGAACTTCAGTACTTCGGGCCGGTTGCGGGGATGCCCGGCTTTCCGAAAGCACTCGCGCGCACATTGCACGAGCTCCGACTTGCGGGAGTCGAGCCAGGTCGACTGGCAGGCCGGCACGACCAAGACGGAACTTCCCGCCCGGGGCACGCTCGTGACATCGGCGCCAATGCGGACATCGGACGACTTCTCGCGCGGGTTGAAGCTCATCTCGAGCAAGTAGGGGTCGCCGACCACGCGGCCCTGTTCCGCGTGGCAGCGGCTGCTTGCCGTGCTGGCCAGGTCCGGTGGGCGACGTTGCCGATTGTGCTGCTGGACGTACCGCTCGATTCGGATGCCGAGCGTGGGTTTGTCGGCGGACTTGTCGAATGCTCGCCTGGCGTGTTCGCCACATGTCCGGATGGCGACCAGTTTGCCCGCGATGCGCTGCTCGAGCTGGGCGGAACCGAAGACAAGCTCGATGACCCGGGCGCTTCCGATCTCGCAACGCTCCGCCGCTTTGTGTTTACCCTCGGCCGCCCGCCAGCGCGAGAGCGGGCGGGCGATGTCGGTCTCTTTTCTGCGCCGGGAGAAGGGCGGGAGGCTGTAGAAATCGTCCGCCGGGTGCTGGACGAAGCGGAGCGGGGCGTCCCGTTCGACCAGATGGCCGTGTTTCTTCGCTCGCCCAAACAATACGTCGGTCTCCTGGAACATGCGTGTGCCCGCGGCGACGTTCCCGCCTATTTCGACCGGGGGACACGGCGTCCCCATCCCGCCGGCCGTGCCTTCGTGGCGCTGCTCTCGTGTGCCGTCGACGGTCTCTCGGCAAAGCGTTTCGACGAATACCTGTCGCTTGGGCAGGTACCGCGATTGACAGAACGACGACGCGAGGTTCGTCCTGTGGTTCTGCCATCCGATGAGATCCTGGCGGGCCTGACCGCGGCCGCGGTCGATGCCGCTGAATCGGTCGATGGCGAACGCGACGGCGAGGCACCAGACGCCGGGCTGTCGGAACTGGATTCCGACGACGAGGCGGTGGTGGCTGGGACATTGCGTTCGCCGTGGAAATGGGAAGAGCTGATTGTGGAATCCTCGGTCGTCGGCGGCCGCAGCCGCGCCGACGGCAAGGCGCGATGGCGGCGCCGCTTGGGCGGTCTCGCGGCAGAGCTCCGCTATCGCATCGTGGAGCTCCGCAAGGACGAACCGGAATCACCGCGCATTGCAAGCTACGAACGCGATTTGAGGAATCTCGTCCACCTGCGCCACTTCACGCTGCCAATCATCGACGAGCTGGCCGAATGGCCCGAGCGAGCACGCTGGGCAGAATGGCTGGAACGATTTGCGGCGCTCGCTTCCCAGGCGCTGGCGCGGCCGACGAGGGTCTTGCAGATTCTCGCGGATCTGCGTCCGATGGCCGAGGTCGGTCCGGTTTCTCTCGAAGAGGCCCGCGACGTCCTTCACGATCGCCTGGTGACGCTCGACTGGGATCCGCCGGACCGCCGGTATGGCCGATTGTTTGTCGGCACGCCGCATCAGGCGCGCGGCCGCAGCTTTCGTGTCGTGTTCGTCCCAGGTTTGGCCGAGCGGGTCGTGCCGCAGCGGCCACGTGAGGATCCGCTGCTGCTCGATGGGCGACGCCGCGCGCTCGGTCCCGAGCTGATCGGCCAGGAGGAGCGCGGCACGGCCGAACGCCTCTTGCTGAAAATCGCCATCGGGGCTGCGAGCGAGCGGTTGTATTTGTCCTATCCGCGCCTCGACGTTGCTGAAACGCGCGCCAGGGTTCCCTCGTTTTATGCGCTGGACGTCATGCGCGCGATGACCGGGCGCGTGCCGGACCATCGAGTATTGGCCGCGGAGGCAGCCGACGAGGGTGGCGCGAGCCTGGCGTGGCCGGCACCAAAGGATCCCGATCGCGCGATCGACGATCTCGAGCACGACCTCGCCGTCCTCAAGCCGCTGCTCGATGCCCGCGAGCCATCCGGCGTCAAGGGGCACGCACACTATCTGCTCGGTCTGAATGAGGCGTTGCGTCGTTCTGTGATCAGTCGGTGGCAGAGGAGCCGGGCAGCGTGGTCGCAGAGCGACGGACTGATCCGAATCGCCCCCGGAACGCAGACCATGCTCGCGAGTCAGCGTCTTTCCCAGCGGCCCTATTCGTTGTCTGCGCTTCAGCGATTCGCCATCTGCCCGTATCAGTTTCTGCTGTCGACCATCTATCGACTCGAGCCGTGGAATGAACCCGAACCGGTCGTTCGACTCGACCCGCTCACGCGCGGCAGCCTGTACCACAAGGTGCAGGCCGAGTTTCTGCGCGCCATGAAAACGGCGGGTGACTTGCCGATCGCCCAGGAGCGGCTCCCGCAAGCCGCTGAAACGCTCGCCTCGATCCTCGACCGCGTCGCCGCCGAGTATGCCGAAACGATGGCGCCGGCGATCGATCGCGTCTGGCGCGACGAAATCGGCGAACTGCGGCGCGACCTGGGGATCTGGGTGCAGAAGCTGGCCGACGCGGCTCCGTGGGCCCCGACCTACTTCGAGTTCAGCTTCGGCCTGAACGACGAAGGCCGTGATCCGGAAAGTTTGAAGGAGCCGATCGTTCTCGATGAGGGATTCATTCTTCGCGGCTCGGTCGATTTGATCGAACGGCACACCGGCGTCGACGTGCTGCGGGTAACCGATCACAAGACCGGCAAGAACCGATCGAGCGCCGACCTCGTCGTCGGCGGCGGTTCGGTCCTGCAGCCGGTGCTCTACAGCGTGGCGGTGGAGCGCGGGCTCGGAAAGAAGGTGGCCGCCGGACGGCTGTTCTATTCGACAACGGCCGGCGGATTTGCCGAATGCGAGATTCCGATTAACGACTACACACGTCGTCAGGGTCTGATGGTCCTCACGCTGGTCGACAAAGCCATCGAAGCGGGCTTTCTCCCGGCGGCTCCGGCCGAGCGGGCGTGCGCCTGGTGTGATTTTCGGCCCGTGTGCGGTCCGCGCGAAGAGGAACGTCTCAAGCGCAAGAACGCGGACCGGCTTGCGGAGCTTTCGGCGTTGAGGTCGATGAGATAGCGGGGTCAGTGGGATTAGCCAGGTGCTTGGTGAGATGACCGAACCCTACTCGGATCGGGACGCGCGACAGGCGATCAACGACGCTCTGGACGACACGCTCGTCGTCGAGGCCGCCGCCGGAACCGGAAAGACCACCGAGATGGTGAAGCGCATCCTCCGGACGCTCGCGACAGGGCGCGCGACCATCGACGGTATTGTCGCGGTCACGTTCACTGAGAAAGCTGCCGGCGAGCTCAAGCTGCGCCTCCGGGAAGCGTTGGAGAAGGATCGCGTTGACGCGAACGATGATCGCATCAGGGAACGGCTCGAGCACGCGCTCGAGCATCTCGAGGATGCGCACGTCAACACGATCCACGGCTTTTGTGCCGAGCTGTTGCGCGAACGGCCGGTCGAGGCGTGCGTCGATCCGTTGTTTACAGTCCTGACCGAGGCGCAGTCCGATCGCCTGTACGCACGTGCCTTTCGCGCGTGGTTGCAGGAGTCGCTGCAGGATCCGCCCGAAGGGTGTCGGCGGGCGCTTCGACGCACGAGTGCGCCCACGTTTCCCGGTCGAGATTCGGACGGTCCGATCGATCGATTGCGATCGGCCGGCCGCAGCCTCGCGGAGTGGCGGGACTTTCCGTACCCGTGGCGCCGGCCAGCCTTCGACCGCGCCGCTGCGATCGATTTCCTCATCAGCGCACTTCACGAGCTGGCGGACCTGACCGCGCGTGCGTCGTCCCAGCGCGACAATCTGTACGTCGACACCGATGGGGTCCGCCGCTTGAGCCGGCAGATCAAGCTCGAGCAGTCGTTCGGCCAGCGCGACCTCGACGGATGGGAGGCCCGGTTGGTCGACCTTGCGCGCGATCGCGGGCTGTCCCGGACACGCAAGGGGAGTGGCTACAAGTACGGCAAGGACGTCACGCGTACGCTCGTGCTCGCGACTCGTGACGCGTTCTACGCCGATCTCCTACAGTTTCGACAGGACGCAGACGGCGATCTGGCAGCGGCGCTCCAAAGCGAGCTCGCCGATGCCACGGCCAGGTATCAGGAGTTGAAGCAAGCCGCCGGCGCGCTGGATTTCGCCGATCTTCTCGCTCGCGCGCGCGACCTCCTGAAGAACGACGCGCCGGTCCGTCGTGACCTGCAACAGAAGTTCGCGCGAATTTTCGTCGATGAATTTCAGGATACCGATCCGGTTCAGGCAGAAATCCTGCTGCTCCTGGCGGCGGACGATCCGAACGTTGCCGAGGCCAACGCGACCCGACCCGCGGCCGGCAAGCTGTTCATCGTCGGCGACTCGAAACAGGCCATCTATCGATTTCGAGGCACCGACGTCGGGACGTACTGGCGCGTGAGCAAGCAGCTCGAAGACCGGGGTGGACGCGTGTTGCAGCTCACCACGAGCTACCGCAGTGTTCCGGCAATTCAGCGGTTCGTCAACGCGGCGTTCGCCCGGCAGATGCAGGGCGACCCGGTCGCGCTGCAGGCCAGCTATGTCGAATTGGGGCCGTACCGAACCGCCGACGAGTCGCAGCCTGCCATCGTGGCGCTTCCCGTTCCAAAGCCTTACGGCAGGGCCGGATTCCTCAGGCCATCGGCCAAGGCGATTGAAGGGTCGCTGCCCGATGCCGTCGGTGGATTCATCGCATGGCTGACCGACGAGCGGAATGGCTGGACGGTCGTTGAGCGTCAGGCAGACGGCGAAGACAGAAGAGTTCCGGTCCAGCCCAGGCACGTTGCGTTGTTGTTTCGACGATTTGTCAGCTTTGGCGAGGACATGACGCGTCCGTACGTCGATGCCATCGAAGCCAGAGGAATTCCACACCTGCTGGTCGGCGGAAAAGCGTTTCACGATCGCGAAGAAGTCGAGACGGTTCGCGCCGCGCTTGCCGCTATCGAGTGGCCGGACGATCAACTCTCGGTCTTTGCGACGTTGAAGGGCTCGCTCTTCGCGATCGACGACGAGCATCTGCTCGAGTTTCGACATCGATTCGGGGCGTTCCATCCGTTTCGAATTCCGCGAGCGCTCGGCGGCAACTCTGGCGAGGAGCTCGAGCTGACGGCCGAGACAATCGAGCACCTGATGCCGATTGCCGAGGCTCTGAGGCTGCTCCAGCTGCTTCATCGGGCGCGAAACTATCGCCCTGTTGCCGACACCATCGGTCGCCTCCTGGAGAAGACGCGCGCCCACGTGGGTTTCGTACTACGGCCGGGCGGCGAACAGGCGCTGGCCAACGTGCTGCACGTTGCCGAGCTCGCCCGGCAGTACCGAGCTGGGTGGTGGCATTTCGTTCCGGGGCTTCATCGAACAGCTTCGTGACGCCGCCGAAGCAACCGAGGCTGCGCAGGCGCCAATCCTCGAAGAGGGAAGCGACGGCGTCCGCTTGATGACCGTACACAAAGCCAAGGGTCTCGAATTCCCTGTCGTCATCCTGGCTGACCTCACCTGCCGTATCAGTCGCGACGATGCCAGTCGCTATCTCGACGTGTCGCGCGGATTGTGCGCGATGAAGATCGGAGGATGGGCTCCGCACGAACTCCACGAGCATCAGGCGGAAGAGGTCGCCAGAGATCGCGCCGAAGGCGTCCGCCTTGCGTACGTCGCCGCCACCCGAGCACGGGACCTTCTTGTCGTGCCAGCGCTCGGTGACGGCGCGTGGGAGGGCGGATGGTTCGGCCCGCTGAATGACGCGCTCTACCCGCCCGTCGCTAGGCGACGAACCGCGGCTCGCGGGCCGAAATGTCCGGCGTTCAAGTCGCAGGATTCGGTTCTCGAGCGGCCGAATGGCGAACCGGCAGGCCCGGCGAACGTGTCCCCCGGTGAACATGTGTTCGAAGCAGGCTATTCGGTGGTCTGGTGGGATCCGCGAGCGCTTGCGCTTGGCGCGAGACCTCCATTCGGGGTCCGCCGCGACGACCTCATCGTCAAGGACGTTTCCAAGCACGTCATCGCGGACGGACGCGGACGCTATGATCGATGGCGCCTGGCGAGAGCCGATGCCCGAAGCGCAGGCGCCCAGCCGTCAATCGTCGTGCAGACGGTCCGCGAATGGATCGCGTCCGACGAATCGGAGGCGTTCTCTCGATTGGCTGTCGAACCGAGCGCTGTCACGCTTGTCACGTCCGGCCTCGGCAGCGACGAGTCTCGCCCTCGTGGGGCCGCGTTCGGGTCGCTCGTTCACGCGGTCCTGGCACGCGTACCGTTCAGCGTGACGCCGCAGGAACTAACTGCGATTGCCGACGTCGAGGCTCGCCTGCTGGGCTCGACCGGCGTCGATGCGGCTGCCGCCGCGATGGTGGTCGAACGGGTTCTGGCCCATGCGCTCTTGATGCGCGCTCGTTCGGCCGAAGCGCGCGGGGCCTGCCGGCGCGAAGCCCCGATCACGTTCGCACTGTCCGAGGGAACCCTTCTCGAAGGAGTGGTCGACCTCGCGTACGAGGAAGACGGCTGCTGGACTGTCGTTGACTACAAGACCGATTCTCGAGCTCGCTGCCGCCGGCGAAGAGCGATACCGTCGCCAGGTCGCGCTCTACGCGTCGGCTATCGCGCAAGCCACCAGCGCTCCGTGCAGCGGAGTCCTGATGATCATCTAGTTTCAGACTTCAGGCCTCAGGCTTCGGGCTTCAGGTTGCCGGGCTTTTCAGCAACCTGAAGCGCTCCAGCCACGTGCCTCCCGATCGGCGCGCGTCTTGTCAGCCCAGTCGAGCGCTTCTTCGCCCGTTTCGAAGACCCGCGTCGCCACCGGAGACCCGTCGTATGAGATGTCGATCTCTATGCCGTGCGGCACCAGCCGCACCAGGCAGGCGACTTCCCGGCCGTCGCGACGCAGGGTCCACAGGGGTGTTGGTTGATCATCCACGGGGGCTCAACTCGGCTTTCTCGGGCCTGCGTTCGGCGGGCTCGCCACGTACCCGCTTCTCGCACGGACACGGTAGTCGGTGTTCGGCAAGCGGACTCTGATGCTGTGGAACTTGCCGTCGGCTCCGTGTATCGACGTGTAACCCAGAAGGTACTGATTGTTCAGCTCGGCGGCGATTCGCGCTGCGGCTTCGCTCAGCTCCTCGGTGCTGGTAACGACCTCGGTTCGACCACCGCTCGTATCTGTAATCTCGCGAAGCGCCGTCGGATTCACGCGAGTATTGATCGGTTGGCGGGCGGGCGAGTCAATCGCAATGGCATAGGCAAACGCGTCGCTTCGAAGAAGCGCGGTGTGGACGTCGCGCACCGATGCATCGCTTGCGGTATCCGCGCCGTCGGAAATGATCAGGACGGCGGCACGCTGGCGCGAGCGGTTCGTGAACATCGGCAATGACGCGACGACGGCGTCGTAAGCGGCCGTCCCCCCCAGGGTTTGAGGCTGCCGAGCGCGCGACGGACGATGTCTGGTGTGGCCGTCCATCCGGTAAGGACGCGGGGCTGATGGTTGAACGAAAGCACGAAATATTCGTCCATGTCGTCCAGCAGGTTGAACAGGAAGTACTCGACCGCGGCACGAGCGTCGATGACACGCTGTCCGAACATGCTGTCGCTCGCGTCGAACAGGACGCCCAGGCTGACGGGCACCCGCTCGTTCGTAAATTGCGTGATTTCCTGCAGCGCGCCATCCTCGTACACTTCGAACGCGTCGCGCTCGAGTCCCGTCACGAGCCGACCCTCGGCGTCTCGGACGGTCGCCGTGATGCTGGTGAGCTCGATGCCCGATCGATAGAGGCGGTTGTCGCGAAGTACTTGGTCCTGGGCGAGGACGGCAGAGCCGGCAAGGATGGCAGCCGCGACCGACAGAAGACCTGGACGAAATGGCACGTGGTTAATCCTAACGCTGCTCGAGGCCTGGAATCATCTTCGTGAACGCAGAACCTCGAGCCCCGAACCCGAGATTGGCCGTTTCTTGTAAGATCGGGTCATGAAGGCCGTGACGTGCGCAAATCACGCGTCCCTGCAGTCGGCTGTCCTGCAGGACGGATACGCGTTCGTCCACGGCGGCGCGATGCGCGGCATTGTCTCGCCCTTCGGCTCGATAGCCGACTGGCCCCGCTTCGCGGAGAGTTGGAACGACCTCGAATTGGACGCCTACATGGCGGACGGAGGGCGTTACCGGCGGCGTCGTCATGCCGTCTACTCAGCCAGCCCAGACGGCGGCTTCCGCCGTCGGTCGCACGAACCGCATTACCAGGCCGTCGATTACAACCCGTTGAACGGGGGAATCCCCCGCTGGTTCGAACCGATCGAGCCGGACGTCGGCGAAGGGCCGACGATGCAAACGATTCTGACGTTCTGCCAGTCGTTCTTCGGCGGTCTCGCGCCGCAGACCAGAGCATGGCGGACCGAGGTACATCAGTTCCGAATCGAGGCGCGTCGCGAGGAGGTAGGCCGCCCGACTCCGGAAGGATTGCACCGCGATGGGGTCGACTATGTGCTGGTCCTCTTGATTCAGCGGTGCAACATTGCAAGTGGGACGACCACGATTCACGCGAAGGGTGGCAGCCAGTTGGGCATGTTCACGCTGACCGACCCGTTCGATGCGGCTGTCGTCGACGATGCTCGCGTCTTTCACGGCGTGACCCCGGTGCGCGCCATCGACTCCGCCTTGCCCGCGTATCGTGATGTCCTGGTGGTGACCTTCGCGGCCGATGGAAGCTCCACCACGGAGGACATCGGGGTCACGGAGCGGAACTAAGAAAATTCGCTTGCGGGACGTTCGCGGCCGATTCAGAGGTCGGAAGGCTCAGCCCTTCCGCCTCCGCTCTCTCCTTCCGTCTTGCCTTTGTAGAGCTTCTCGCCGAGCTTGGTGCCGGTTTCCTTGATGCGGTCCAGAAGGTTCCGGGCCCAGACGTACTCTCCAGCGAGGATTGCCAGAGCGACAGCGATGACCACCCATCCCGGACCGGGAAGTACCAGCATTGCGATGCCGGCAGCGAGGATGGTGAAACCAACGACGATCTTAATCAGACGCTTGACACGATCAATCACGTCTCGATCGTAGCATCGGATCGCTCGCGTTTAGAATCCAGCCGCGATCCCTCAGGCGATGTCGATTTGTTGGAATTTCCTTGTCCGCCCCCAACGAGTCGAACCTCAACCCCACTGGGTCGACCTTTTCTCGCTGAATTACGTTCTCGTCCGCTTTGACCCAAGCCTCGCGTGTCCAGCTGGGTTGGGTCTAAGCCTAATGCCGTTCGGAAATTCAATGAGCCGAACGCTTGTGCTGCTGAGCGTTGGCCACATTTGGCGCCGCGAGCCGACACGGCGGAGGGTCGTCAGCTGGCGCGTCGGGCCGTCACGTCGACCCGGAAAACCCGCGCTCCGTTCGAACGCTGGCGCTGCGCGGCGGTCTTACCAACTTGCGGCATCGCTCAGATCAACGAGCCTCGTCCGGGATGCTTGGGGCCCTCGGGTGACATCGCGAGAGACCGCCGCGAACTCACTCACTGCGCGCGGGTTTTCCTGACGCGTGACGGGTCGACTTCACGGCCCTTGCGCCAGCTGACGACCCTCCGTGTCAGCGGCCGCCGGCGACGGCGCGGAGCCGTGGCGGGAAGCGTCGCGGGCCGCGCGCCGTTTGGAGTCAGCCCGCCATCGCTGCGGGAAAAACGGCGTGAAGCCGAGGCCTGCGCGGCCGTCTGCCGCGAGGTCACCCGGACCGAGGCGTTGCCCGAGGCGGGACTCGTTGATCGGAGCGATGTCGCGAATCGGTAGGACGGCCGCGCCAGCGACAGGGCGGCGAGCGCAACGCCGTTTTTCGGGCTGACGGAACCGGCGCGACGGCGCGAGACGCTTCCCGCCGCGGGTCGCGTCGCGCAACTGACCCTTGTGCGGTCAGCCACGAATCTCCTAACGGCATTAGGTCTAAGCCAGGGTATTGAGCTGACTGGCCGGCGACGATACCAACGAAGGTGGAACGCTCTGGCCAGTTTCGCGTCGCGGAGCGGCTAACCAGTCTCCTGACGCGTAAGCGCATCACGACATGGGGGACTGCGCTGCTCGTCCTGAGCTGGTTTGTCTATATCCACACCATGATGGTTCCCGGCTTGCTCGACCGAGTGGGCCGCTTCAAGGGTACCGACTACGTTCAGTTTTACGTGATGGGCTCGTTGGTCCTGGAGGATAGGGCCGATGCGCTTTACGATGGCGACGCACATCTCGCCGAGGGCCGACGCGTTATCGCTCCCGCCTTGCCCGTCTACGCGTCGCATCCGAACTATAGTCCGCACGTCGCCCTCGCATTCGCACCGCTCGCGATCCTGCCGTGGGCCTGGTCGCTCGCCATGTTCTTGGTGCTCACCACGCTCTGCTACGGTGTCAGCGTGTGGCTCGTCTGGAGGGAATGTCCGGCTCTCCGGCCTCATGGCTGGCGCGTTGCCGTTCTCGCTGGAGCGTCGCCGCTCTTTTTCGCGCAGCTCAGATACGGCCAGACCAGCGCGTTCGCCTTGCTCTTCTGGTCGTTGGCGTGTGTCGCCCTCTGCCGCAATCGGGCATTTCTCGCCGGTATCGCCATCGGCTGCCTGGCCTACAAACCCCAGATGGGAATCGTCGTCGGTATCGTGTTCTTGGCTGCCAGGCAGTGGCAAGTGGTCGCCGGCGCACTATCGGCGGTGACCGCTCAACTTGTTGTTGCATGGTTGACCGCCGGTTCGTCGACGATGGGGCGCTACTTCAGCGCGTTGGGCACGCAGATGCTGAATCCAGGCCTCATCGAAATCTATCCTTCTGAAATCCACTCGCTGCGCGGGTTCTTCCAGCTCTTGATTCCATCACCGACCCTGGTGACCGTGTGCTTTTTCGTGTCTCTCGTCGCCGTTCTGGCTGTGGCGACCCGCTGCTGGCAGGGTTCCGGACCGCTTCCGGTCCGAGTCGGTCAGTTGGTTCTGCTCTCTGTCCTTGCGTCTCCACACCTGGTCAGCTACGACCTGCTCTTGTTGACGCTGCCGCTCCTTCTGCTTGCCGACTGGGGTCTTAGAAACCGCGATTATCCGCTTGGAGCTCCCATCTCTTTGCTGCTCGTGTTGGTGTACTTCTCGCCGTTCAGCGGCATCGTCGTGGCCCGTCTGACACAGGTGCAGATTTCGGTTCCCGTGTTCGTTCTTCTGGCGTGGCTGTTGCGCGGGATTTGCACCGGCGAATCGACGCGGATCAGACAGAGAACGAGCGGCTCCACCATAGGCGACGCAGCAGCGGCGTTGCCGCGAACGAGTATCTGAACGAAGTCGTCCAGCGTACAGAGTTAAGCCGAAGTCGGAATGCAAGGCTGACGCTTCGCAACCAAGGAAGGGGTTCGTGATACGACCTACGAATCGGAGTCCGCGAACTCGTCGTCAGTGATCTCCTCGAGCTTGGTCAGGAGTGCGGCGAATCCGCATTGCTCGGGATCGAAGAAGCCCCACTCGTCCTTCGCGGGTCGCTTTTTCTTGGGCTCCCGCTTCTTGGCTTTTGTGCGTGATTTCTCCGGTGTTGAAGCGACAACAGGAGGGGCTACCGGAGTCTCGCGGAGTTGAGCCGCGCTGTCTCCGCTATCAGCGATAGGGGAGACCGTCGTTGGCGACGTGAACGTTGTCGACGCCCACTCCGTTTGCAGGAGCTGCACATCACTTCGCAACGATTCGACCATATCCAGCCACCCGGGACGCGATGATTCGGCGGGATCCGACGATGGCGGTGCGTCCTGCGTTGAGGATGCATCGGGGCTCGTCGCGGCTTGCGCTCGAACCGCCGGAGGTGAGACGTCGAGGAACGCAACCTGACGGGGATCTGGGAACTCGTCGTCGGGAGTCGGCCAGAGCTGGCTAACGCCGAAACGTCCGCCCGTCTCGCTCCCAGAACGGATGGAGGCGCCATTGCCGCCGGCCCCAGAGTGTGCTCCCTGCTTCGGTGTCTTCTCGGCGTCGACGAATAGCTCGTCGACATCGATTTCATACGGTTGCACGTGGTCTGCGTCCGACGCACCCGTATTGCCTGCGTGCCAGGCGTGGTCACCCATCGGGTCAGGATTCGCGGTGGCGATGTCACCGTCGGTCAACTCTCCGAGGTCGATCTCGTACGTGTCCGCGTCGTCCTCGTTCTCGTCAGTCGCCTGACGGATGAAGCGATTGCCACCATAGGCGGTCACCGGCTCGGGGGCGCTGTCGACAGCTGTGGGGACGAACGTCGGCCGCTGCTCTTCCACCTCCAGAACGCTTTGGTCGGCCACTGCGAACTCAGTAGTGAGATCGAGATCAGCGTCGTGAACTCCATCCATGGCTGACGGCTGGTCCGCGCGTCCATCGTCTGATGCCGGGGCAGCCCACAGAGTCGGGTCGAGGGTGGCTTCCGGCTCTTCGAGCTTGGCTTCGGCCGGGGTGTGCTTGGCCTGGTCCTTCGTGAGCCGTTGCGGCGGATCCCCATGCGGCGCCTCATCCCCGGCTGCATGGTGCGCGCGTTCTGCCCTGGCGCGCTCCAGATATTCAGCGCACTGTTCGGCAAACACCCCCGGATCGCAGCCTTCGTGCGTCGCCTTGCTCGAACGTCCGCGCCGAAGCGCCGACAGCATGCCGCCGGCACTTTTTGCCTGCTGGGGTGCAGCCAGCATCGGGATGGTCAGGGTCTGAACGTGCGAACCCGATCGGTCCAGGGAGCGAAGCCGCTCGTCCAGCGCGATTTCGTCCTTGGGTGACAGCAGCGCCGACGTCAGGATGAGATCGGGCACCCGGTCGCCCAGTGCGGCGAGCGCGCGTTCCGCCGAATCGGCCAGCACCAGCTCGGCGTCGAGCCTGGCGCGGACCATTGACTTCAACTGATTCGCCTGACGACGGTCAGGCTCGATCGCAAGGATGAGAGGCATGCCTAGGTTCGAGTCATGAAAAGCACGAGTGCAGTTCCTGCGAACGCGAAGAGCAGGAGCGGTGCGTGCTCGAGGGCTTGCTGGCGCGCTGCGTCACCGACGACTCTGACGAGGTCTCCCGCACGTGCGCCGGCTCGTTCGAGACCGGCAGCGGCCGGCCGTGGATTTCGCACGCTTTTCGAGAACTCATCTCGAACTCGGTCATCGACGGCGATCAGCGCAAGGAGCAGTAGGCCCAACGCCGCTCCGGACAGCAATGCGTCGCTCATTACGCGTCGCACCTGCAACCCTCCCTTCCCCGGAACACGGGTCTAGCATCACAGTCGCAATTCCCGTTCCCAAACCGCGCGCGGCGGCAGGACAGAGCAGGCGCCTGCCTCGAATGCCGGGGTTTTCAACGACATTTCTGCCATTTCGCCCATCCCTTCGACTCGAGCGGCTGATTGTGTAATTGACGAAGCCTCACGAATTTCGCTCGAACGGTTACGAATGTAGACACAAACGACAAGCACACCAACCGCGCCCGGAACGCCGCGCCAGCTGGCAGCCAGTGCCGCTAAACACGTGCACGCACTAGCGGTTGCATTCACATGTGATCGTGCGCAGAGGCCCTGGTACGGCCATTGCCCTTCCGTCTCTCGTCGCGTGATTGCGTAGTGGACGCGTGACGGTAAGTCGCACACACACAACAGAGAGCGCGTTGAGACGCGCCGGAGGGCACAGATGGATTTCATCACTCGTTTGCGGACGTTCGTGCGAGACGACGAAGGTCAGGACTTGATCGAGTACGCGTTGCTCGTCGCACTGATCTCGCTCGTCGCGGTCATCGCCATCGGGACGGCTGGCTCGGCTGTGAACAGCATCTTTGTCAGCATCTCGGGCTCGCTGACCAGCGCACTCTAACTTCGGGGGCCGGGTCCGATTCGTCAGCGCGAGCTCGGCGGTCGGCCCGGTTCACTCTTGAGCGGTGGAGGACGTCATGAGTTGCGTTACGCACTTCGCCCTGCGCCTCGTCGTTGGCGAAGATGCGCAGGATTTGGTCGAGTACGCGCTGCTCGTCGGGTTGATCACGCTGGTGGCGGTCGTCGGTGTGACACAGGTAGGCGACGCCGTGAACGGAGTTCTGTGGCAGACGGTAACGACCGGTCTTACCAGTGCACTCTAACGTCATCGTCGTGGCGACGGTTGTAACCGGAGCGAGCGTGGCAGCCTATATCGATTTGAGAACGAGGCGAGTACCCGAACGCGCTGACCGGGAGCTTGGCGTGCGCGGGCATCCTGCTGGCAGCCTCTGGCGCCACAGGCGTGTCCGTCTGGTCGTCGCTCGCGGGTTTGGCGCTCGGCCTGGCACTGATGCTGCCTGGCCATCTGATCGGCGCCACTGGCGCCGGCGACGTCAAGCTTTTTGCAGCGGCAGGTGCGGTCATGGGCGCCGGACGAGTGCTGCCCGCGTTCCTGTACGCCATGTTGGCGGGCGGCGTCATCGCCGTATTCGTCGCGGTCCAGCGTCACCGGTTGAAGCATACGCTGGTCACGACCGCCACTTTCATTGCGACCCGGGCGGCCAACGTGGCCGAGATCGAGGGTCGTCACGCGAACAACAGATTTGCTTACGCGCCGGCCATTGCCATCGGGACTGCACTGGCGGCGCTGGGCGTTTGAGGGGACATAGTCATGTCGGCGGTGAAGGGAAACCAATCCCACTTCCAGGGAGCAAGGTGAGCTTATGGCACGTGCCCGCGCGTTTATTGTCTTCGTGCTTGCCATCACGGCCGGGGGCGCCCTGGCGTTCGGCACGTACAACTACGTGCAACGTCAACCAGCGCCTGTGGCCACGGTTCGAACGCAGCCGGTCGTCGTGGCTGCCGCCGATCTCGACATCGGCGCCGAGCTGCGGCCCGGGGATCTGAAAGTGGTCGACTGGCCCCAGGGCGCGGCCCCGGTCGGCGTGTTCGACAAACCGGACGAACTCGTTGGCCGCGGCGTCATCCTGCCGATCGTCCAGAACGAGGTGATTCTCCCGGCGAAGCTCGCCTCGAAGGAGGCGGGTGCCGGCCTGCCGCCAATCATTCCGACCGGCCTGCGGGCCGTGTCGGTTCGGGTCAACGAGGTCATCGGCGTGGCGGGCTATGTGCTGCCCGGTACGCGCGTCGACGTCGTCGCGACCGTGAATCCGACCAACCAGCCGACTGACGTCACGACGAAGCTGATTCTGAATGATGTGCAGGTGCTCACGGCAGGAACGAGGTTGGAGCGTGACGGCGACAACAAGAAGCCGATCACGGTCACCGTCGTCACGCTGCTCGTCGATCCCGAGCAGGCCGAGCGCCTGACGCTCGCGGCAACGGAAGGCAAGATTCAGCTGGCGCTGCGAAACCCGATGGATCGCGGCATGCCGAGCACGAGGGGCATCCGCGCGGCTGGCTTGTTGAGTGCCGTGGCACCGCAGCGTCCCGCCGTCGTCGCCCGCACGAAGGGCGCGCCCGCGGCGGCGCCGCACGTGGTCCCGGTGGCTGCAGAACCGACCGTGGAGATCATCCGCGGCGACAAACGCGCACGTGAAATCGTGAGGGAGCAGTAAATCATGGCGAATAGATTCCGGATTGGCATCCTCATCTTGTTCGTCGCGATCGCGGGCGCGACGGTTCTCTACGCTGCGGACGAAACGGAGCCGGGCAGCGTCAATCTCCTCGTCGGGCGATCGACGATCATCGACGTCGGCACACCGATCAGTCGTGTGTCGCTGACGAGCCCGGACGTCGCCGACGCCCTCGTCACGTCGCCGGCCCAGCTGCTCCTGCACGGCAAGACTCCCGGCACGATCTCGATGTTCGTGTGGGACCGTGGGGGCGCCATCCGTCGGTTCGACGTGATCGTCCAGCGCGACCTTTCGCGTCTCTCCAGCCAGGTGCTCGAGCTCTTCCCGGGCGAGCGCATCGCGGTGCAGGGGAATGGCAAGTCGGTCGTCGTGTCCGGCATTGCCTCCAGTAAATACATCGCCGACAAGGCGGTCGAAGTCGCGGCCGGTTACGTCGACAAGAAAGAAGACGTCGTCAACTTGATGCAGGTCCAGTCGCGCGGCACGAACCAGGTGCTGTTGCACGTCCGGTTTGCCGAGGTGAGCCGCAGCGCGTTGACGGAGCTGGGCGCGACCTTCTTCACCAGCAACAACGGATACAAGGACTACGTCGCCCGCACGACGACCGAACAGTTCCCGTCGGTGGGCTACACCGACCGAATCGGTCCGCCGCCGCCCAGTCAGCCGAACTCGGAAGGGAAGATGGTGTTCAGCGACTTCCTGAACATCTTCCTCTTCAACTCGAAGCATCAGATCGGCACGCTCATCAAGCTGCTGCAGACGCGCGGCCTCTTCCAGAGCTTGGCTGAGCCGAACCTCGTCGCGGAAAGTGGCAAGGAAGCGAGCTTCCTCGCCGGCGGCGAGATTCCGGTGCCGATCGCCCAGGGAACTGGCGGCAACGTCGCCATTTCGGTTCAGTGGAAGGAATTCGGCATCCGGTTGAACTTTACGCCGACCGTGGCGGGCGATCGCGTGCATCTGAAGGTCAGACCCGAAGTCAGCACGCTCGACTTTGGCAACTCGGTTGTTCTCCAGGGCTTCAGAATTCCCGCGCTCAGCACGCGACGGGCAGATACCGAGGTCGAGCTGCAAAACAACCAAACATTTGCGATTGCCGGTCTGTTGAACAACACCGCCGTGCAGTCGCTGCACAAGGTAGCGGGCATTGGCGACATTCCCATCCTGGGCCTGTTGTTCAAAAGCAAGGCAGCCCAGAAAGATCAGACCGAGCTCGTCGTGATGATTACGCCCGAGATTCTGGCCCCCAACTCGTCGGGCGTCACCAACGAGCTGCCGCGTCAAATTGAGCCGTTCATGCCGCCACCGGCAGCGAACAAAAGCTTCCCCGCGCAGCCGCCGGCATTTCGTGCGCCGGGCGCCGGGGCGACCAATGCCGTGACGCCTGCACTGCCGGCAACGGCGAGTGCTGGGTCGACGGTTCAGGATCAGGCAGCGGTCACCGCACCCGCGGCGTCGCCGGCGAACGCCGGTCGTCCGCTGAGCAAGGCTGAAAAGAAGGCAATCGAACAGGCCGAGCGTGAAGAGGCCGAGCAAGCCAAACGCGAGGCCAAGCTGGCCGAAGAACAGGCCCGGAAAGACGAGAAATTGGCTCGTGAGCAGGCCAAGCGCGACGCCGAGAATGCGAAACGTGAGGCTGAGGAAGCCAAGCACCAGGCCGCGATCGACCGCGAACGGCAGAAAGAGATCGACGAAGCGGCGGCGAAGCTGAAGGCCGCCGAAGCCGCCTATCAGGCCGAGATTTCAAAACGAGGCAACGGGCAGGCGGCAAGTCAGCCGCAGCAGTAGCGGGGATCCGATGCGCGCACGGTTCCGCCATCTGGTCCGAAATGAACGCGGCGAGTCTTTCACATTCGTGGGGGTTGGATTCATGACCGTCCTGACGGCGACAACCCTGGCGATCGATGTCGGCGTGTTCACGGAAGCGCGAAATCAGGCGCGACGCGCCGCACGGGCAGGCGCGCTCGCTGGAGCCGCGGCGATGACAGAACATCACGGCATGGACCGGACGGCGAGGGCGGTCCAGCGTGCGATCGAAGCGGCCACTGCGAGTCCTGTGCTGGGCTCGCAGGTCTCCGTTCGTGCCGAGGATGTCGGCGTTCAAGCCGACCCGGATGGCAGACCGCTGCGGGTCAGGGTTTCTGTTTACCGCACCAGAGAGCGAAACAACCCGGTCCGCACGGCGACGCGCACGATGTTTGGTCTCGAGCCGATTGACGTCGAAGCGACCGCGATGGCGGAAGTCGTTGCGGTGGCTCCGGCAGATGGTCCCACAAACGGGAACGGGAACAGCACCACGGTGCAGACAGGCGGCTTCCCCAACGTGATAACGCTGGTCCATTAGTCATGGCGCAACTCGTCGGCCTTATCGTCAGCGAAGATGACGCGTTCAAGAAGCAGGTCGGTCAACTCCTGCGCTCGGGCGCGATTCCCGTCAGTGTCATCACCGACCGCCAGGCGCGCGACGCCACCGCACCCGACTTCATCATCGTCGACATCCGAGCCGACCAATCGGCGGGGATGGCGACGATCGAGCGGCTTCGTGGGTCGGCACCTCATGCGGGTGTGTTCGCGGTAGCCAAGGTAGCCGATCCCGAACTGATCCTCCAGTCCATGCGCGCTGGCGCGAACGAGTTCTTCGCCTGGCCGCCGTCGGACGAGACGTTCCAGGGCGCGATGCGCCGCACCGCGGCCCGTCGCGAGACGGCGCAAGGCGCGCGTCCAGCCGCGACGACGCTGGTGTTTTTCGGGGCCAAGGGCGGCGCAGGGACCACGACGATGGCGGTCAACTGCGGCGTCGAGCTCGCGCGGCTGAGCAAGCGCTCGACGGTCATCATCGACCTGAAGCCGGGCCTCGGCGAAGTCGGGCTCTTTCTCGGCGTGCGGCCGCGATTCAGCGTGATCGACGCCATCGACAATTTGCATCGCCTGGATCGGGAATTTCTGCGTGAGCTCGTGACGAAGCACAAATCCGGGCTGGAAATTCTGGCCGGCTCGGAGCAATTCGATCGTCCGGGCGCCGGCGATTCAGGCGCCGTCGAAGAGCTGTTCCGGCTGCTTGCGCGTCAGTACGAATACATCGTCATCGATGCCGGCAGCCAGATCAACTCGTGCACGGTCGCGGCGCTGTTCGCGGCCGACACGATGTTCCTCGTGGCGAACCCGGACGTGCCGTCGGTGCGAAACGCCCAGCGCCTTTTGGACCGCGTGCGTCAGCTTGGCGCCGCCGGCGAACGCGTACGGTTTCTCCTGAATCGCGCCGCGGAACCGTTTCCCATTCCTCGGAAGCAGATTGAGGGGGCCGTCGGCCACCCGATCCACCACACGTTTCCCAGCGACTACAAGACGGTTTCGGCGGCGCTGAACTCCGGGGTGCCGCTCGCGCTCAGTGGCGCCTCCGAAATTGCGGAGCAGTTCGACAGCTTTACGCGCGGCATTCTCGAAATCGATCCGTCGGCGCAGCCTGGCGGAGACAAACGCCCACGGTCCGGCCTCGAAAAGCTGGCCAGCCTTTGGTGAGGTGAAGTGAGATGAACAGTGTGACCGCCGGGTCCGCGTCACGGCAGCAGCAGCCAGCGCTTCAGCCGCGCTATGCGGAGCTCAAAGCCAACGTCCACAAGAAGCTGCTCGGGCGGCTGAATCTCGAAGCCCTGGCGCACGCGGACCGGACCAGAGCCGAAAACGAAATCCGCACGTTGCTTGCGGGCCTTCTGGCCGAGGAATCGACGCCCCTGAGCATGTCGGAACGCGAGGCGTTGTTCGGTGAGGTGCTCGACGAGGTCTTCGGCCTCGGCCCTCTCGAGCCGTTGCTCCGCGACCCGACGATCAACGACATCCTGGTGAACACGCACAATTCCGTGTACGTCGAACGTTCGGGCATCCTCGAGCGTGCGTCGGCCACGTTCCGGGACGACAGCCATCTGATGCGAGTCATCGATCGCATCGTGAGCAACGTGGGCCGCAGGGTCGACGACAGCTCGCCGATGGTCGATGCGCGACTGGCCGATGGCTCCCGTGTGAACGCCATCATTCCGCCGCTGGCCGTCGACGGGCCGCTGCTCTCGATCCGGCGCTTTCCGGCGGAGCGTCTGCGGGCCGAGAACCTGGTCAGCCTGCGCGCCCTGACCCAGCCCATGCTGGAGTTTCTGACCCACTGCGTTCGGGCGCGGCTGAACATCCTCGTGAGCGGAGGTACGGGCGCCGGCAAGACGACCCTCCTGAACGTGCTATCGAGCTTCATCTCTGAGCGCGAGCGCATCCTCACCATCGAGGACGCCGCGGAGCTCCAGCTCCATCAGGAGCACGTCGCCAGGCTCGAGACGAGACCGCCGAACATCGAAGGGAAGGGAGCGATCCGGCAGCGGCAGCTGGTCATCAACGCCCTGCGTATGCGCCCGGATCGCATCATCGTCGGTGAGGTGCGAGGTGAGGAAGCGCTCGACATGTTGCAGGCCATGAACACCGGCCACGACGGGTCGCTGACGACGGTCCACGCCAACGCGCCGCGCGACGCCCTGGCCCGGATCGAGACCATGATCGCGATGGGCGCGACCAATCTGCCGGAACGCGCGATGCGCCAGCAGATTTCGTCGGCCATCCAAATCGTGGTTCAGCAGACGCGTCTGAGCGATGGATCGAGGAAGGTGACGAGCGTCAGCGAGATCACCGGCATGGAAGGCGACATCATCACCATGCAGGAGATCTACCTGTTCGAAAAGGTGGGCGTGACACAAGACGGCAAGGTCATCGGCCGGTTCCGCGCCACGGGCGTGCGGCCGAAGTGCTGCGAGCGACTTCGCGCCTCGGGCATCCACTTGCCGGCAGACATGTTCGAAGGCGTGACCGAGGTGCGCTGATGATTCTTGCTGTGCTGATGTTCTTCGTCGGTGTGGGGTCGGTGCTGGGTGCGTATCGCCTGGCCACCCATCTGCCCGAGCGGCTGGCGGCGCGCCGCCTCGAACGCCGTCTGAATGATGTGGCCGGGCTTGCCCCTGCGGCGCCTGGCGAGCCCACGATCGTCACACAGAAAACGGAGGGTCCGCTCCCGGCGCTGGACCGCCTCGTCGCTTCGGCGCGCGGGACGTCATGGCTCTCGCGCCTGATCGACCAGTCCGGCCGCCGAATCACGCCGAGCGCAATCCTGGTTGCATCCTTTGCGCTCGCGGGAGTGGTCGGCCTGCTGGTCGCGCTCCTTCGCGCTACCCGCTGCTGAGTATTCCGGCCGCGCTGGCTGCGGGAGCGGTGCCGTTCCTGTGGCTGAGGCGATTGCGTTCCGTGCGGCTCCGGAAATTCGAAGAGCAGTTTCCTGAGGCGCTCGACCTGCTCTCGCGCGCGATTCGCGCGGGCCACGCGTTTCAGACGGCCATGGGAATGGTCGCCGACGAGCTGCCGGATCCCATCGGACCCGAGTTCAAGAAGATGTTCGAGCAGCAGAACTACGGATTGCCGCTGCGCGATGCCTTGAATCTGCTGCCGGAGCGAGTCCCGCTCATGGACGTCCACTTCTTCGTCACGGCCGTCCTGATTCAGCGCGACACCGGCGGCAATCTCTCGGAGATTCTCGACAACCTCGCGCGAGTGGTCCGCGAGCGGTTCAAGATCCTGCGCCAAGTCCGGGTCCACACCGCACACGGCCGTCTCACTGGATACGTGCTCCTGGCGCTGCCTGGCGCGCTCGGAATCGCTCTGTCGATGTTGAACCGGAACCATATGGCCCCACTGTTCCGTGAACAGATTGGTCAACAGATGTTGATCGGCGGGGCGATCATGCAGGTAATCGGATATTTCTGGATCAAGCGCGTCATCAAGATCGAGGTCTGACCTGTGATCATTCTTCTGCCGTTGCTCGCGTTCGTGTTCGCGTCGTTGCTGGTGGCGGCCGGCGCCATGATGTTGTCACCGGGCCGCGCGGAGACGGTCGAGCGGCGTCTCGGCGAGCTGACTGGTCATCATGCGATCGAGGGCAGCACCAAAGCCTTTGACCGCGTCGTCGAGACGCTGAAGAAGGTCGGCGCCGCCGCGCCGCGGTCCGTCTCGGAGATGGGGAAGCTTCGGAAAAGGCTGGTGGCGTCCGGGTATCGCGGCCACGAGGCGATGACCGTCTTCTTCGGAATCCGGATCGCCGTGGCCCTGGTGTTCTTCCTCGTGGCGTCGTCGCCGCTGTTTCAGACTGGCGTGTTCGTCGCACTCGGCGCGTGCGCCATCGGCTACGTCCTGCCGAGCATGGCTCTGGGACGGATGGCGGATCGGCGTCGGCATCGCATCCGTCTGGCGCTGCCCGACGCGCTCGATTTGTTGGTCGTGAGCGTCGAAGCCGGGCTTGGTCTCGATCAGGCGATTCAGCGCGTCGGGGACGAGCTGGCGTTCGCCCATGTCGAACTGGCCGACGAGCTTCGACTCGTGAATCTGGAGCTGCGAGCTGGGACGGGTCGCGTCGATGCCCTTCGCAATCTCGGAGAGCGGACCGACGTCGACGATGTGATTTCGCTGGTCGCGATGCTGATCCAGACGGACAAATTCGGAACCAGCGTCGCAACGTCGCTGCGCGTGCACTCCGATACCGTTCGAACCAAACGACGTCAGCGTGCCGAGGAGGCCGCCGCCAAGACCGGCGTGAAAATGGTGTTTCCGCTGGTGTTCTGTATTTTTCCGGCCATCTGGGTCGTGGCGATCGGGCCGGCGGCCATTAAGTTCATTCAAGTCCTGTTTCCGATGTTTCAGAAGTAGGCGGCGGGACTTCGCTTCTCCTGCAGGTCACCATGCCAAGTGCTGCTACGCTGTCTGATCACGCTGCTCGAATGTCGGCCGCGCCTCCGGCTCCGGCCACGCTCGAAGACACTGGTCTGTCTGCCGACCAGATTTCACAGCTGCTGCTCAAGTCTCTATACGCGGGCGAGGCCACGGGCCTCGTGCTCGCCGAACGCATGCGGCTTCCGTACTCCATCCTCGAGCCGCTCGTGGAAGGCGCGCGAGTCGAACGTCTCGTCGAAGTCCGCGGCGCGAGCGGCACGGGTACGGCCGGCTACCGGTACATGCTCACCGACGCCGGTCGGGATCGGGCGAATCAATACATCGGCGTCAATACCTACGTGGGTCCGACCCCGGTGCCGTTGGCCGCCTATACCGCCTACATGGCGGAGCTTCGTGCAAACAGGGGGTACGTGGACCGCGGCCGCATCGCCAACGGCTTCTCCAACCTGATCATCGATTCGGCGCTCTTCGAGAAGCTCGGTCCCGCGATCAACGCCAACAAGGCGGTGTTCTTGTACGGACCGCCTGGAAACGGCAAGTCGGTCATTGGCGAAGGCATGGGGCGGGCGCTCGGCGGCGACATGTACATCCCCTACGCGCTCGACGTCGACGGTCAGATCATCACCGTCTTCGACCCCGTCAACCATCAGCCGTTCGAGGACGAGGTGGAGCAGAGCACTGCCGCCGAATCGGGGCTTCTCGCGGCGACGCTGCGCGATCGCCGCTGGATCCGCATCCGGCGGCCGGTCGTGATGGTCGGCGGCGAGCTGACGCTCCCGATGCTCGACCTGAGCTTCAACGCGATTTCGAAGTTCTACGAAGCGCCGGTCCAGCTGAAGGCCAACGGTGGTGTATTCCTCGTGGACGACTTCGGCCGGCAGCGAATGCGACCAGAGGACCTGCTCAACCGCTGGATCGTCCCGCTCGAGAACCGCGTGGACTATCTGACCTTGCACACGGGCAAGAAGTTCGTGATTCCGTTCGACGTGCTCGTGGTATTTGCCACGAACCTCGATCCGGCGTCACTGGCCGACGAGGCGTTTCTGCGCCGGATCCCGTACAAGATTCCGATCGAAGATCCGAACATGGAACAGTTCACGAAAATCTTCGAGCTGAACTGTCGTCGTCGCAACCTGAAGTTCCACGAAGTGATGGTGGCCTATCTGCATCGGCGCCACTACCGGCCGCAGGGCCGGCCGATGCGCTCGTGCCATCCGCGCGACCTTCTCGAGCAAATCACGGCGCTCTGCCGATTCCGAGGATGCGAGCCGGCCATCACGCGCGAGCTGTTGGATGACGCGTGCAAAGCGTATTTTCTTGACGAACCAGCGCCCGCTCTGAAGAAGAGCCCGGCGCGACGTCCATTGAGCGTGCAGTGACGCGCCAGAGCGCTCGGCTCTCCGCGGGCGAACTCCTCGCGCGCACGATCGTCGCGGTCCTGTATGTCCTCCTGATCCGCAGTCTGCTCGACGACTACATGCAGACGGGACGATTCACCGGGCTGCTGCTCCTCGCCTCCGAGTCGTTGGTCATCGTGTTCACGATCGCGCGGCGTCCGGCGCAGGTCGTCGACCGCTCGCCGATGTCGGTGATCGTGACCGCCGTCTCCGCCGTGGGTCCGCTGCTCGTCCGGACGTCGCCGGGAGCCGGGCTCCTGCCAGACCTCGCCACGAGCTTCGCCTCAGGAATCGGCTTGTCGATCATCATCGCAGCCAAGCTCGCATTGGGACGAAGCTTCGGCATCGTCCCCGCCAACCGCGGCGTAGTGATAGCCGGTTTGTACAAGGTGGTTCGACACCCCATTTACGCGGGCTATCTGATCGCGCACATCTCTTTTGCGATTGCGCACCCGCTGGTCTGGAATGCCGTGATCATCGCCGTGACTGATGTGGCGCTGATCGCGCGGGCCCTCCGTGAGGAAGAAGTGCTCAAGGCGGACCGGGAGTACGAGGCCTATTGCCGCAGAGTCGCCTGGCATGTCGTTCCCGGAGTGTTCTGAGCGACTCAAACGTCACGCCCGTTTGCGCCGAGTTCGAGCCTATACGCGAGGTCCAGCCATCGTGGCTCGACGGGTGTGTCGGGATCAGGAAACGGCTTCGAGTGCGGCGGCGGGCTGGGAAAATTCCAGGACAGCGGCGACGTCTCGGCCAAACGGCGTGCTTGACTGGGCCTGGAGCGCCAGCTGCTCTTCCAGCAGGGTCGCGGCGAACGGTCCTTCCGGCGTGACGCGCTGCGCGTAGATTTGCCGCGCGCACCGCAGGTTTTCCCGAAGGCGGCTCTGCAACTCTATGGCGTGCTTTCCGGCGCCTGCGTCGGCGCTGTAGATGTGCTCGATCTCGTTCACGAGCATCGTGGCGTACTGGCGGAGCTCGGTCAGCGCCACGAGATTCGTGGACAGTCGCGTGAGCAGCGGGATCGCATGCGACAACAAGAGCTGGGCGAACTTGACGCTGCGCTCGCCGGAAGACGACTCGGACTGCGTGCGCCCGGCGTCATCGGCGTAGATCACCGCAAGCGCTTCACCGCGGATGACGATTGGCAGGGTCAGGATGAAGGCCGGTGAGCCTTCGAACGGAGCCTTGCCCTCGGCCAGGTCGGCGGCGACGAATCCTTCGACACAACCCGCGTTGATGGCCTGCGTCAGAAGGGAATCATCGCTCAGCGGGAAAACGGCAGTCGCGATGTCCCGGTCGAAGCTCAGACCGACCTGCCGGACGCCCTCGAGTCGACCTTCCTTGACACGGAACAGCGCGACCCGGGAGAAATCGCTTGCCAGGCCAGCCACGAGCGTCACCAGCACGTCATCCACTGTGGTTGCCGTTGCAAGGCTCTGGAATGTCGTCAGGAGCGCGTCGAGCGGCTGTGGGGGCAGCCTCACCAGGGAGGCCGTCAATTTCGCGCGCTCGGCGGCTTCCTGCTCGAGAACTTTCGTCGAGGCAGCGACCTCCAGCCTTGCGTTCTGGAGCGCCATTCGTGTTTCCTGCAACTGCTGTTCGATCGTCGAACGTGACTCGGTTTCGCGCTGTAAGGCGGCCTCGGCATCGACCCAAGCCGTCTCGGCTTGTACGCGCGCTTCGTCGATCCTCGCGCACTCGGATTCGGCCGTTCGGGCGCGAATCATCTCGGATTCGATTTCGGAGCGGAGCGTCTCCATCTGACCGCGGACGGCACTCAGAGAATGGGCAAGCTCCTCGTTTTCTCGAATCTTTTCCTCCAAGGCCGACTGGATGGAGTCGACGGCTGCCTGTCCTTTCGCGTTCGCACGCTCGACAAGCTCGCGCGCGTGAGCGGCCGCAGCTTCAGTGAGTCGCGCGACGAGGCTCTTGAGGTGCTCGCCCTGATCGATCGCAGACTCGGGTTCGACAGCGGTCTCGACCGACCGCATCGCCGCGTCGAGAGCGTCGCGGAACGCCCGGAGCTGGCGAAGAGACTTCTCCGCGCAGCTTGTCTGCAGCCGACCGATCAACGCCGAGGCTTCGTTTGAAGCGTGTTCGTGGAATTCCATGGGCCTGCCCGGACCTGGCTGCAGGTGCAGGGATGAGGGTGCAATTCCCGGACCCCATGTCCTACGCAATAAGTTGTTATGTACCAAATACTTATGAGGCGTGAACGACCCTGGGACAATCGTACGGTCACGGATTCGCATCTTGAAACGACGAAATTCGTCAGTACGCGTTTCAGGCCAGGAATTGGGCTTGTGGTCTGCCGCAGAGCGTCGGGGGTTCGGGGCCGGACGGGTCTTATGCCGCCTTCGTCAAGTGATGCGAGGCGCCAGGCGCGGGCGTACGACGCGCATGACGCGCATCGATGGGTGGCTTGACGAATGCCGCCGTGCTCATCGTCAACGTGAGGCGGAGCAAGAAAGCGAATGCGATCGCGTTAGCCGACGCCGCGAGAGATGGCACTAACTGAGAGGCCGCGAGCGCGAGGAGCAGAACCAGCGACAGCCGGTCGAACCTCATGGTTCTGTCCGCGTCGCAAGCGGCTCGCCACGTCTAACAGATTCCGTCCAGCGATGACGAATCTGTCACGCTGTCGCAGAAATCCGTCAAACCTGGCCTGATCTCGCATCTCAGAACGACCTTGCGCCGCCGCCAACCGAGCGAAGCCCGACAGACAAGTCGCAGCCTTGGCGACTTTTTCTCTGCCGGGTGAATCCCGCTCGTTGAGTTTGTTCTTCCTGGCGGCTCCAATGATGCGTGGCGGGGATTTGACCGATATCGACTTCGAGGCATTTCGAGCCACGTCAGGCGGGCTCTGTGTTGTCCATGTCTTCAACGCCAGCTGATTCCGGTGTCCGCGTCGAGGGCCAGCTCGTTGCGGCGCCCTCCCATGCCAGGCCCACAGCTGCGCAGCTCGGCTTGAACCCATTAGCGTGGCTGCTGATGTCGGTGCAGCTGATTCTTCTCGCCGCGACGTGCTATCTCTTTCCGGTTTTTGGACTCTCGGTCGCATGGCCCAGCGTCTCGCTGTATGCGACCGCGATTGGCATGTTCAGTCTTGCGTGGCTGTGCCACTTCCTCTGGCCCGGTACATCCCGCGAATGGCCCGTGGCGGAGGCGTTGCTTGTCGCCTGTCTCTTGCTGGCACTGACCTATGTCGTCGCGCCGGCGCAATACGCGGCGATCGCTTTGAAGCGGCCACTCATCGACCCATGGTTGGCGGCGGCGGACAACGCGTTGGGCGTGCATGTCCCGGCGCTTGTGGAGTGGACGCGGCAACACGCGATAGTTTCGCGCGTGCTCACCCTGGCGTACATCACGATTGGCCCACAGTTGTTCCTGCCGGTAATCGTGCTCGGCATCTTCAAGAGAGAACGTGCAGCCCTGTGGGAGTACCTGCTTCCATTTCCATTTCTGTCTCGTCGTCACACTGCTCGCCTTGGGCCTCTTCCCGGCGGCATGCGCCTTCAACTACTACGGCTTCGAATCGACGCTGGAACAGACGAGATTCACTGCGCACTTTGTCGGCGTCCGAGCCGGTACGTTTTCGGTCATTCAGTTCAACGACATGGAAGGCCTGATCTCGATGCCGTCCTTTCATGTAGCGGCCGGCCTCATGGTGACGTGGGCGTTTCGACAGTTCCGGGTCTGGCTGGCTGTTCTGGTTGGTCTGAACGCTTTGATGATTACCGCGACATTCATGAGCGGCGCGCACTACTTCATCGACGTGATTGCCACGCTGGTCCTCTTTCTGGCGAGCATCGGCGTCTACCGCAAATGGGGCGCTGCGCTCGTCGCCGATCGCGGGGCGGCGGTTGGTCAGGGCCCGAATCCCTGAGCACATACGGCAAGATCGCTTCCGCAGAGATTTCGGTTACCTTTGCGGCCCGTAATTGGCTGGTCAGGCGATCGGTTCGTTATCGGAGCCGCGCCCAGCATGTCGTGTCTTTGCGAGGACACACGCGGGCTCGGCGACCAGTCTTGCAACGCCTGCGCGGCTACGAGACCGACCGTCTCGGTTGGATGGTGAAGAAGTACCTGTAAAGCGCGAGGCTCGCACCAAGTAGCACCGCCGTGCCAATGAGATCGGTGACGTAGTGGAGCCCGAGCAGGACTGTTGCGCTCACCAGGCCGACATTGACGAGAGCGACGGGCATCCAAATCCATATCGGCTGCCGCCGAAGCGCCCAGGTGACCGCGAGCGCTGCGGCAGTGTGGAAGGAGGGAAATGAAATCAGTCCCTCCAGGTGGTGCAGCGTGACTGTCTGGAGTCGGCCTGCGCGGATATCCCAGAGCTGTGTCATTAGTCGTTCGGTCAGCTCTGGCGTGACCAGCGGCTCGAAATGCTGATAGGTGAAGACGTAGAAGGTCGGCCAGAGCGCCAGGCAGACGAGGGCTACGATGAGCGAAATGTGGAGATGCCAGAGATACTCCCAGAGCGCATTCCGATCTCGGGCAATTGGTAGAACGACAAGCGGCACCAGCAACTGCGCCGCGAGAGTCTCGTAAGCCAGAGTCAGCGTGGACACCAGCCATGGATACTGCGCCGTCCACGCCGTGACTTGTGCCACGTCGACTCCGATCCAGTGATCGGCGTGGTCCAGCCACGAGTCGATGAACGGACGGCCCAGCGCCAGCGCCCCATATTGCATCGGCGCCGTAATTTGAATCAGCGTGAAGAAAAGGATGGCGGCGGCGAGGGCCTCGGCGAACCGTCGCAACAGGACACGCTGGCCGACCAGCCTGGTCAGAATGATCCACAGAGCCGCGAGCTCGCCGACGACGATGAGAAAGCCGCGAGCGGTGGACCAACGGACATCGATCTCGGTGACGCGGTATAGTGCCAGGCTTGTCCCGAGCAGCAGAATCTGCAGGCCCAGAAGCGTCTGCGACAACCGATGCCAGCCCAGGTCGGCCCAGGCGGTGGTGGGAAGCCATGTGCGCTCCCCGGAGACGGCGTCGTCAGGTCGCGCCAGCGCATCGGAGACGAACACCGGGCTCGAATCTGACAAGCCCATCTCTCGCTGCAAGCAGAATACCGGGGTGATTGGACGATAGTCGCACCGAGCGCCAGTGTTCGTCCGACTAGGACGTAAACAGTTTTGCATCCGCCGGAAGGGAATTTGAACGCTCGCGCCGCTCCACCTAATAGTGGCGCCATGAAGGATCGCCCATTGCGCGTCGGTAGGGTTACTCGCGGCGGTTCCCTGCATGTGCAGTTCTGACCCGCTGTGCTGACCAGGAATGACCCAGGCGGGATGGCGAATCTGGTGCCTGCCTTACAAACTTGAGCATCGGCTCGATACAACAGTTCGACAATCCTCAGAAAGCCGTTCATTTCTCATGGCAGCGGCATTGCTGAGTCCGAGGGCATGTCGTTGCGATCGTGTGTCGGGAGTGACGAATCGACACTTGCCGGCCGGACGTTCGAGGAGCCGGTGCCTCTCATGCGGTGGCGGCTGTACGACGGCACGCAGTGCCTGATTGCGGCAGTCGAGGGCCTATTCGAGGTCTGCCTCGTTCGTCACGATACCGTCGTCGAGGTGAAGCGCTTCAGCATGCCGGGTCCGGCCTTCGACATGGCCCGCACATGGCGGCACGACGCGGAGCGGGCTCGTTCTGGTGCCCCGTACCTTGCACAGTCGTTCCCGAGGTCTCCTGAGGAGGGTCAATGAATCTTGTAACAATCATTTGTCTGCTTGTCGTGGCTGGGTTAGCCGTGACGTACGTGATGCGTCGTCGTGGCCGTCTGCGCGGCAACTAACGGCACTGCAGAGCACAGGTCTTCGGACATCCTCGTCCCACGCGACGTGCGTGGCGAAGGGTGACTTCCAATCGGCGAGCCCTCAGACAGGCGCCATCCGCCGAGAACTCCGAGGCGCGTACAATGACTCTCTCGAAGTCGAGAGGGGCTCATGGCGTCGACGAGGTTGGCGGTTTGCGTTGTCGTGTGTCTGTTCGGTAGCTGTGGAAGAAACGACCCGCCCGCCCAGACGGCGCCGGCGAGCGCACCGCGAGCCGACGCCGTGCCGTCACCCGCGCAAGGGCCCGCTCTCCTGAACGACTGGGGCCGTCACCACCATCCCATTCGCACGACCGTCCCGGCTGCTCAGGAATACTTCAATCAAGGCATGTCGCTCGTATTTGCCTTCAATCACGAGGAGGCGGCGCGCTCCTTCCAGCACGCCGCCGAGCTCGATCCGATGGCGGCGATGCCGCACTGGGGCATCGCCTGGGCGGTCGGTCCGAACTACAACCTCGACATCGACGACCCGCGCGCCCGGCAGGGGTATGCGGCCATCCGACGGGCCGAAGCATTGTCTGCGGGCGGCCCTGGCCAGGAGCGCGATTACATCGCGGCCATGGCGCGGCGTTACTCGGCCGATCCGGCAGCGGATCGGTCGAAACTCGGGGCTGCATACCGGCAGGCGATGCGCGAGCTGGTCAGGTCGTACCCGGACGATCTGGATGCCGCTACCCTCTACGCCGAGAGCATGATGAACCTCAGGCCCTGGAAGCTGTGGAGCCTGGATGGAAGGCCGGCGCCCGACACCGTCGAGATCGTCACCGTACTCGAGTCCGTGTTGCGGCGCGCGCCGGATCACGTCGGCGCCAATCATTTCTACATCCATGCGGTTGAAGCGTCGCGCAATCCCGAGCGCGGGTTGCCCAGTGCAGCGCGGCTTGAGACGCTGGCGCCGGCCGCCGGCCATCTCGTCCACATGCCGGCGCATATCCACGCTCGCACCGGAAATCACGCGGCCGCCGCACGGGCGAATACCGCGGGCGCAGAAGCCGACCGCGTCTATCTCCGGACCGTGTCCGCCGACAATTTCTACGGCGTCATGTACTACTCGCACAATCTGCATTTTCTTTCGGATTCTCAGTCCATGCGAGGTCGCTTCGAGGACTCGAAGCGGGCGGCTGCCGAGCTGAGCGAACGTCTCGCGCCGCATGCGTCGATGATGCCGATGATCGAATCGATGATCGTGACCCCAATCTCGGTGCTGCTGCGGTTTGCTCGGCACGACGAAGTGCTGAAACAGCCCGAACCACCAGCCGACCGGCCGGTGATCCGGGCTTGGTGGCGCTTCGCCCGCGGTGTGTCGTTTGCCAGGATGCGACGGATCGACGAAGCACTGGCCGAACGGGCGGCCTTCGTCGAGAGCGTTGCAGCCGTCCCCGAGTCGGCGCTGTTTGGAGGCACCGGATTGGCGAGTGTCCGCAGCGTTCTCGCGGCCGCAGAGGTGGTGTTGGATGCCCGTGTGGCCTGGGCGCGGGACGAACATGCCCGCGCGATCGCGCTCTGGACGAAGGCTGTGGACGAGGTCGATCGGTTGCCCTACGACGAGCCGCCCGTCTGGTACTATCCGGCCCGGGAATCGCTGGGTGCTGCGCTCCTGCTTGCCGCCCGACCGCAGGACGCCGAACGCGTCTTTCGCGCCGATCTCGAACGGCACCCGCGCAACGGCCGGTCGCTGTTCGGACTGCACGAAAGCCTCGTCAAACAAGGAAAGGACGCCGGCGCCGGATGGGTAAAGCGGGAGTTCGACGAGGCGTGGAAGAACGCCGACGTGAAGCTCTCGCTCGACGATCTCTGACGTTACGTCGCCACCGCCGACAATCGGCCAACCCGCACGCGCGTGTCCGTTTCGAGTCCGCGCCGCTCGCCGATTTGCTGCCTCCACATGAGGATCGTCGGATCATGGACCGGATTCATTGTGAGAAGCGGCCGAATCGTGGTAACTGACATCCTCGCGGACCCAGCCCGCCTCGCTCAGCTCAATCTGGCGGTGCTCGATGAATGAAACGGCCGAACACGTCGCCGTAATTGCCACGCGACCGTTAATATCCAGCCGAGATATGTCACAAAAGCGACGCGCTGTACGAGACCGACCCACGCGTGAACCGGATTTGGCGGCGCCTGTCCGACCTTCATGAGCACGAGGGCCGTCGCAGTGGGTCCGTTCCGCACTGGACGAAATCTCCTGGCGTTTGTCGTCCGTTCGATCGGCGACTCCCTGTCCGCGAAACACCGGGGAGGGCGGAGCACCATGGCGACTGTTTCCTTGACCGCGCGGTATCTCGATCAGCTCAAGCCTCAACGCACCCGCTTCGAGGTGTTCGACACGCTCGTGCCGGGCCTGGGCGATCCGCGTCTCGCCGTCCGGCCACGCACGGGGGCGCGTGTCGGAAGAGAATCGGCGGGCCATGGCGTTGTCGTTGTCGCCGCGAACACGCGCACGCGTTCCCTTCGGGCCTTACAAGGTGCGTTACTTGGCAGACTTGAGACCCTCCGCACACGAGAACTCGCGCAGTTCGTCGTTCGGCGGCGATGCCTTCCGATACGTACGAACCTGGGTGAAGGGTTCGAGCAACGCTTTCGGATCCGTGGCCGTCGTCCGATCCTCGAGGATGCCAGGTGACGTAAATCTGATGCGCTCGTGCACGGTCAACTGATCGCTGTGCGGCGAGAACAAGTCGAGCAGCGTGTCCTCGCGCAGGGCCACGGTGTCCACGACGAGCGTGTCCCCTTCCCAATGCCCCACGGAATACCCGGCGAACGTCGGATCGTCGAGCGTTCTCTGTGACGGCTTGCGGCCGTCCAGATAAATCCGGCGATACACGTCGTTCAACTCGCCGTAGATGGTGATCTTGTCCTTCGTATGCTGAATTTCCATCCCATAGGCCATCCCCATCATCGAGGGCATGCCGGCAGAGAGGCAGTTGGCGTTCGGATCGGTGTCAGACGATCCGGCCATGCGCGACTTCCGCATGACCTCCCATTTGGCCAGGTACTCGGCCGTGAGCTTCGGCGCGGTCGCCGGCCGGCCATCGCGCCCGTCGATAACGGCCGCCGGTCGCGGCGCCGCCGGCGCCCCGCCGCGCGCCCCGGCGCCGCCACGTGCGGCCGCATTGGGATTGAACGGGAAGTACACACCGGTAAAATCCGGATGCGCCGGCGTCTCCTGCGCGCGAATCGATGCCGTCGATCCAGGCAGCAGGCACATGAGCGCCGCGGACAGCCAAGCGATTGTCCTCGACATGATGTCCTCCTCCGTGACTACGGAAGCGCCGGCGGCGCGTTCGAGAGCACGGTCCCATCGGCGAGCGTGACGCGCGTGGCGAGGCCGGTGCGGCTGCCGTCCTTCGCCGGGCTGAAATCCACGGTGATCGTGTCGCCGACTTTGAAGATGGTCTTCGACCAGCCGGCGCGGCTCAATACGCCGGGTGGCCGGCCCTCGATCTCCCACGTCTCTTTGCCGCCCTTGCCGTCGTCGACCGACAGAAAGATCCACACATGCGGGTTAGTCCACTTCCACTGCGTGACCGTGCCTTTGAGCACGACCACCTTGTCGGGGTTGAACGCCGAGTTGCTGTGGTGCGCCACGGCGGATGTCGCCGCCAGTAACACCGCGATGACAACAGACCAGATTTTCATATGCGATCCTCCGCGATAGCGCCATGACATTATCTTCGGATACTTGCAGCAACGATTTCTTCTTCAGTACAAACTTCCTCACGTCGTTGAGGAAATCGGCGCCGTACACGTTGCCCTCTGCATCGACCGTGACCCCTTCCGCCAGGCTCGACTCGCTGGCGTAGGGATAGGGCATGGATCCGGAATCAGATACCTGACCGATCCATTCGCGCGCGCTGCCGATGCGTATCCCGCGGCGGGGTCGGAAGTCGGGCCAAAGATAACATGATGAGTGAACAAAGCTCACTTTTTCGTTGACACCGAGATAAATCGCCGCGTAGAGTCCAAAACTAGTCCCTAGCGGCGTGAGTCGCGTCTCGCCAAGGAGAAGGAGAAAAGCATGCGTGATGTCGTCAGGCAGCTCGTGGCAGGCGCATCCACGGTGTCCGCGAAACGACGTCTCGTGACCGCGTGCGCGGCCGCAATCGCCTCGATCTATGTTGCCTGGCCCCACCCTGTCGTGCGCCTCGGCGCGCAAGCGCCACAGAACGCCAACGTGCCGAAGATTCCCTTCGACACCTCCGCGGACTTCCTCAAGTACTCGCCCGACATGAACCTCGGCGAGGTGCTCGGAGTCGCCGTCAATTCCAAAGGGCAGATTGTCGTGCTGAACCATCCGGGCAGCGCGACGTCGGGGCCGATCTACGGCAATGCCTCGACGCAGCTGCTCCAGTTCGATCAAAACGGAAAGTTCGTCCGCGAGATCGGCAGGGGCGTGTACGGCCTCGGCTATGCCCATAGCGTGCGCTTCGACAAGTACGACAACCTTTGGGTCGTCGACAAGGGCGTTAATACGGTCGTCAGGTTCAACCCGGCCGGGTACGTGACGCTCAACCTTGGCCGGCGTCCCGAAGGGCCTGACGACCCCGAGGAGTTTTGGTTTCGCCCCGGCCGCGGTGCCACTGCGGCGCCACCCGTACATGTCGATGGCCTATTCCGGGCGCCGACCGACGTCGCATGGGACTCAGACGACAACATCTACGTCAGCGACGGCTATACGAATTCGCGGGTCGCCAAGTTCGACAAGCACGGGAATTGGGTGACGTCGTGGGGCTCGCGGGGAAGAGGGGGCGTGCATGCGGACGAGAATCCCGGCCAATTCAACACCCCGCACAACATCGGCATCGATCGCCAGAACAACGTCTACGTCGCCGACCGCGGCAACCGCCGCATCCAGGTGTTCGACGTCAACGGCACGTTTCTGCGGATGATTCACCTCAACGCGCCCTACGACAAGACGCGCCACCCGGTGCTCGGCAACCTCCCGATGAATCCGCCAGATGAGACGCAGCCGTGGACGATCTGCATCACGAACACGCCGACCCAGTACCTGTACGCGTCCGACTCGGAGCCCGGGCGCATCTACAAGATCGCGCTCGACGGTCGCATCGTGGGAGTGTTCGGCGAATCGGGTCATGGAGTCGGCCAGTTCAACTGGATTCACGGCATCGCGTGCCCGTCCGAGGATCTGCTCTACGTGGCCGACATGAACAACTGGCGCGTGCAGCGGGTGCAGTTGCATCCCGACCGGATCAAGTCGACGGTTTCCTCCAGGTAGCAGCCGGGTTACGGATAACGGAAAGCGAGGGAGTCATACCTTGCGCTTGGTCCCGTGATGACCTTTCTCATCTGGCTTCGCGGGTCCGGCGTCCGCACATTGATTCGCGACTCGCCGGCTTCGCGGTCAACCTGGCGACCGGAACCATCTTCTTCATCGGCATGCCTGAGCAGTACATCGCGGACCCGGCGTTCTACGTGAAGCTGCTGTTCATCATGCTGGCCGGCGTGAACCTCGCGGCGTTTTACGCGACGGGCGCCTTGAGGAAAGTCGACACGCTGGCTGCCGGTGATGACGCGCCGTCGCTCGCGAGAGCGATCGCGCCGTATCTCGGCAACGCGTTGTGAGCGACACGCCGCGGCCTCGGATTTCGGCTAGCGTGTCCGGGCTGCACGACTTCAGCGCAACGTAGGAGACTGCCATGAGACAATCCGCATCGCCGCTTCGCCCGCGAACGGCGCTCTTCGTACTGGCTGTTGCTCTGGTCGGCGTCGGCGCGGTGCAGCCAGGCGCCCAGTCACACGCATCGGCCTTGTGGAAGGTCCCTCGCACACCTTGGGGTGCGCCTGATCTCCAGGGCGTCTGGACGAGCGCCGATCTCAGCGCTCCGAGCGCCGACGCGCCGCGGGCTCCTGTGGCCGGCGCCGGCGCGGGCGGGGGAGACGTCAACCCGCCGAATCACTGGGGAGAGCGAACTCAGCGTGTGACGTTCGATGCCCCGCCGATGACACCGCTGGGGCAGGAGCGTGCCGCGACCCCGAGGCTCGGGTTCGGCAGTTTCATGACCGGCAACTTCGCCGGCCCCGAAGAGCTTGGCACGTGGGTGCGGTGTCTGTCGCGCGGCATGCCGGGCGTCATGACGCCGACGGCGTACAACAACAACTATCAGATCGTGCAGTCGCAGGATCATGTGGTTGTCACAGCGGAAATGATTCATGACGCGCGCGTGATTCCGCTGCGTAATCAGCCGCACATCGGTCCGTCGATTCGCCAGTGGCTCGGCGATTCACGAGGACACTGGGACGGCGACACGCTGGTCGTCGAGGTCACGAATCTCACCGACAAAGTGAGCTTCCGCGGTTCCACCGGGAATCTTCGCGTCACGGAGCGGTACACGCGGACGGGGCCCGACACGCTGCACTACGAGGTGACGCTCGAGGATGCCGCGGCGTGGACTACCCCGTGGAAGTTCTTCATCGACCTTGCGCTCGATCACGGTCAAGGTCGTGTGTTCGAGTACGCGTGCCACGAGGGCAACTACGGATTGCTCAACATCTTGAGCGCTTCGCGCGCGATGGACGCGGAAGCCGCCGCCGAGGTGCACCAATGACGACAAAAACCGCTCTCCGCCTCGGCGTCCTGCTGATCGCTGTCGCGGCAGTCACCGCGTTCGTCATCCCGAGGCTTCGGGCGCAGAACACGCCTCCCTGGATCGATCAGGACGCCAACTGGGCCGCGAATAAGGAGAAGCTCCAGGCGTTCGGCGAGCGCTTCGCCACGTCCGATGCGATGTACGAAGCGCTCAGACAGCAGGCCCATGGCGGCAAGCCGCTTACGTGGCCCCAGATGGCTGAACCGGCGTACGACTGGTCCGGCGTCTACGCGCGCAGCAAACTGTCATTGCATTTCGACCCGGATTTGCCGAACACCAGCGGTCCTGTCTCCGCGAAGCTCACACCGGCCGGAGAAGCCGTCGTGAAAGCCAAAACGGACCATCTCGCCCGCACGGGCGGCGAGTACGACCCGATCAGCGATTGCCGTCCGCCTGGCGTGCCGCGCTGGTTCACCGAACCATTCCTCCACGAATTCATCGTCACCCCGAATCAGACGTGGTTGATCAACGAAATGGTCAACGACATTCGTCGCGTCTATACCGACGGCCGCAGCCACACGCCGGAAGACGACGCGTACCCGAGCTGGAATGGGGACACCGTGGGCTTCTGGGATGGCGACGTGCTAGTCACGCACACGAAATACCTGATGAAGGGGCAGTATCAGCGCGGCGTGCAGCCGAATTACTCGGAGATGACCGAGACCGTTGAGCGCTGGCACAAGGTCGATGCGAAGACGCTTCAAGCCGACGTGTGGGTGTTCGATCCCGTGAATCTCGCCAAACCGTGGTACACGCGCCAGAGCCAGACGCAGCTCACCAACGACGACAAACAGCTGCGCATCAGGTACTGGGACTGCCGCGAGAACTCGAACAACGACATCGTCCGTCAGGACGACGGCACGAGCCAGTTTAAGGATTTCACCTTTGTTCCGAAGGATGCGGCCGCGGGCGGCAAGCCCGAGGCCGTGACGACTAAATGAGGACTCTTTCCATGGCGATTTCACAGCCGAAGACGCTGGTCGTCGCGATGCTGTTGAGCATCTCGGCGGTGCCGGCAATGGCCCATCACTCGGGCATGATGTTCGACGACAAGAAAGAGGTGACGGTGACCGGAGTGGTCAAGGAATTCCAGTACACGAACCCGCACTCGTGGCTGATTGTGGACGTGACCGGGAAGGACGGCAAAGTGACGACGTGGGGCTTCGAAGCGGAAGGTCCGAGCAGCCTCACGCGCGCCGGCATCCGTCTGAAGGACTTCATGCCGGGCACGGTCGTCACGATCACAGGACATCCGATGAAAGATGGCCGGCCAGCGGCGACATGGATGCGGGCAACCCGGGACAAAGACAAGAAGGTGTTCGTGCCCGCGTCAGGTTTCGCGGTCCGTTAATCCAGAGGTCAAGGAGTCGCGTGCTGTTAACGTCGCAGCCGCCGGTTGGATCTCAATTGCTCGAGCTGTCCCTTTGTGATCCAGTGCTCCGGCTCGATCTCCAGGGCTCTCCTCTCTTCTGACGTGACCAGGTCTCCCTGCAGGAATCTGCTGCTCCCGTCGCGAACGGGTCGCCGACGAGTGTCGATGCGATGAAGGATGGGAGCAATTGTGGCGGCCGCGAGCCGCTCAAATAAGGGGAGCATGTGATGAGGCTGCGCGAAACCATATTAGTCACGTTGCTGCTCTGCGCGGCCCCAGTGTCGGCTCACCACAGCAACTCCGCGTTCTTCGTTGAGAAGATCATCGTGCTGAAGGGCATCGTCAGTAAATTTGAGTGGATCAACCCTCACACGTTTATCTCCATGACCGTGGACGATGGCAAAGGCGCCAAGGTGGATTGGACGGTGGAAGGCCGTGCGCCAGGCGTGTTGCGTCGCGCCGGCTGGGAGCCGGACACGCTGAAGGTCGGCGAGACGATCACCGTCTACTGCAGTCCAGCCAAAGACAACAGCCACGTGTGCCTGACGGCGCGCGTCGTCAAAGGCGACGGTACCATCCTGAGCAACGGCGGATGAGGCAACCGTGTTTCTTCCGCCCGTCATTTGACCTTCCCGAGACCCTCCGCGCAGGCGAACTCGCGAAGCTCGTCGTTCGGCAGTGACGCCTTGCGATACGTGCGCACCATCTCGAAGGGCTCGAGGAACGCTTCAGCGTCAGTGACGGTCATGCGATCTTCGAGCACTCCTGGCTCGATCAGCCGGATCCGTTCGTGGACCGTCATCTTCGCGCTGTGCGGTGAGAAAGCGACGAAGTCCTCGATGAGCGAGTCATCTCGCAGTGCCACGGTGTCGACCACGAGCGTGTTGCCCTCCCAATGGCCCGTCGAATAGCCCGCGTATGTCGGATCGTTGAGTACCCCCCGGGATGGTTGACGCCCGTCGAGGAAGATCCGCCGGTACATGTCGTTCATCTCGCCGTACATCGTGATCTTGTCTTTCGATTGCATGATCTCCATGCCATAGAACATGTTCATCATGCTCGGCATCCCGGATGGGATGCACCGGACGCGTGGATCGAATTCTGATGATCCGGACATGCGTGATTTCCGGATCGCCTCCCATCGCGCCAGGTACGCAGGAGTGAGCTTCGGTGCACCCGGCGCCCGTCCAGCCGAACCATCCTCGAGTGGCGCCGACCTCGTGGGCGGCAGCGGCGCGGCTTGTCGTCCCGCCGGCGGCGGCGCGCCGGCGCGCCCGCCCCCGGGCGCCTGGACCGGGTAGTAGACGCCCGAAAAATCGGGAGGCGTCGCCGGCGCCTGGGCGCGAATGGCTGGTTCGCCGATCGCCAGGAGGCCAACCAGCGAGGTGACACACGCTAGAGCGTTTTCCATTACGACGTAGCAACACGGTAGCCACAATGCCGGGCGTAGTTTGCGCATTCGTCGGCCGTGAAGAGGTCGAGCGCCATTGCGGTCAGGCCGCAGACCTGCTCGTAGCTACGCGGGCGCGCGGCGCGCAAGAACGCTTTCAATTTGGCGAACGCCAGCTCGATCGGATTGAAGTCAGGACTGTAGGGCGGGAGAAAACGAATGTGCGCCCCCGCCTGCTCGATCGCCGCGCGGACGTCGGGCTGTTTGTGGACCGCGAGGTTGTCGAGCACGACGACATCGCCTGGGCGCAGCGTGGGCACCAGCACTTGTTCGACGTAGGCCAGGAAACTCGGACTATCGATGGGCCCGTCGAAGACGGCCGGTGCGTCGAGACCCTCGAGGCGGAGCGCGGCGATCACCGTGTGCGTCTGCCAGTGACTGCAGGGCGTGTGATCCCGAAGTCGCGTCCCACGCGGGCTTCGGCCGTAGCGACGTAACAGATCGGTGGTGACGCCGCATTCATCGAGAAAGATGTAGTGCCGCATATCGCGGAGCGGCTGCCACTCGCGCCATCGACGACGCTCAGCCACGACGTCGGGCCGGCGTTGTTCGTCGGCGTGTACCGTTTTTTTTGACCGTCAACTGGAGCCGATCCAACGCGCGCCAGACCGACGACAGGCTGGCTGAGCTGTGTAACGCCTCGCGGAGTTCCGCCAGCGTCCGATCGGGCTGGGCATCCACCAACGCGCGCATCCGGTCCTCTTGGCCGGCGAACGCTTGCTTCTTAAACACTTGTTGGGGCCGTGGCCCGACTTCGCCGGTCTCGCGGCGCCGCTGCACCAGGCGATTGACCCACGAACGGCTCACCCGAAACTTGGCCGCGACCTCTTTGGCCGCCAATCCCGAGTCACAATCCGCCAACACCCGCGTGCGCAAGTCCATCGAATACGGCGCCATTCCTCCCTCCCCGCGAGAGAAGTACCATGACTGCCGTACTACGTACAATCGGAAAACGCTCTAGTCCGACGAGAATTCTCATTTGTGTCCTCCGTCTCCGGTCGTGACTGCCACGTGTCCGCCACTGGTGTACAAATGCGTAGCGTCTGCCCTGGGCCTCCCGCAGGCCTTTGGGTCTGCCGCAATTACCGGCCGCCGCGTGCGGGTGGCGGCGGCAGGGTTCCGCCTTCGGCGAGGGTCTTCATGTTCTGCATTGCGCGCATAAACTGCGTGCGCCGCCTATCCTTGTCGGCCTGCTTCGCTGCGTCATCGGGGAGACTCGAGTTGTCGAAGAACAACGTGTACACAATCTTCGACGTCGTCGCCGTCACGGGTCGCGCTTCGAGCGTGCCGTGATACATGTTGTACCGCTGCCCGTCGCGAACGGGCTGCGTGTATGTGTACGACAGCTCGGTCTTTCCCACGAGGATTTCGTTCGCCACCGACCTGACCGCGCCGACCTCGCCGTCCTTGCCCAACGTGATCGTGCACGGGATCTGGAACCACTCGCCTATGTCGCAATACTTGCCGATGCGTTTCCAGACGTCAGCGGCGGGGCGGTTGACGTCGATTTCCATGTCGACCGTCGTATAGGTCGGGTTCGGCGTTTGAAGCGGGGCAGGCGGTGGCGCCTGCGCAGCGGCCATTCCTGTCAGACAGACGAACACGATTGTCGCAGTTAACTGATTGCGCATAGTCGTCATCCCTTTTTCGTTGTGGCGTGCTCGCGAGCGGTCATCTTTGCCCAAAACCGGTCGGACACCAAGACAGCTGCACATGAAAGCGGTCGCACGACGTGCGCGGTATTGCACGAGAACCGCCGCCGCCGCAGCCTGCCGCGTGCTAGTTGCGAGACGGTCGCGGGAGTCTTTACTTGACCAAGGGCTAACAAAGTTCACTTTATCGTTGACAGTGACACAACGCATGCGTAGAGTCCAGCCGTTATGGCCGCTCGGGTCGCGGTCCTAAGAGAAGACTGTATTCGGTGATAGGCGGCAGAGGGCTCCAGGCCCGCGCGATGTGAACGGAATCATAAGGGACAAGAGCATGATGTCGCGCCGCCAAGCACTCGAAGATCTGGTCGAGAAGCCCCGTCAAGTATTCGGTATGAGCACCGCGCTGCTCCCTCATCCCGTCGCATCACTGTTCCCGGACATGCCACCGACGGATTTTGCTGCGCTAGTCGAGGACATTCGCGTGCACGGCGTCAAAATTCCGATTGTGGTGCACGGGGGATACATTCTGGATGGCCGGCACCGATACTTGGCGTGCCGCAAGCTGGGGATAGGCTGTCCCGCCCTCGAGTGGAATGGCAGTGATCCTTGGTTTGAGCTGCAGTCGCGAAATCTCCTCCGACGGCATTTGGCCAAGGACCAGATTTATGCGATACAACGGCTTGCGGCCGAGCAGTTCCCCGAGTTGTCGGCATCCATCCAAGCGGCGAAGCTCGACGCGATGCAGCGAAAAGCTCAGGCCAAAGGCCGGCCTCGAGGCGAGAAAAGTCTCTCACGGTCACCAGACCGTCACAGAGAATCGGCTGAGGTCATCGGGCGAACGGCCGGCGTGTCGGGATCGACTGTCAAGCGCGTAGAGCGGCTTGCTCGTGTTGCACCGGAATTGCTTAAGCAGGTAGCGGCCGGCGAGCTCTCCGTGACGACGGCGTTGCGGAGAGTCGATTCTCCGTTTGGCGGCCGAAAAGCGAACTTCGAGCCTTTCGCTCTCCATCAGGCCGAGCACCGGTTGCGGCAGCTGGTGATCAATGAGTGGGTGAAGTGGCCCGCCGAATATCGCCGTCGGTTCGCCGAGCTTCTGCGATCTACGCTCCAGGGCCTCACTGACGGATCGATAAGCCGCACCGCGCACGGTCCTGAAGGGCGGCACACGGTAGCCGCACTTCTCCCACACCAAAAGAGGGCGTGACGCGGCTGCAACGGAGGCCCAGTTCCTTGGTAGTTCGAACTCTCCTGAACACAATGACCTCAAGGTGGCCCATGCGTGTCGTGACACTCGTTCTGATCCTGTCGTTAGCGCCGATGGCCGTCAGCGCTCAGCAAAGAACACCATGGGGCGACCCGGATTTTCAGGGCATATGGAGCAACCAGACACCCATACCGCTCGAGCGGCCGCTTGCGTTGGCTGACAAGGCGACGTTCACCGAAGCGGAGGCAGCGGAAGTCGAGCGAACGGCTTTGGAAGAGATGCTGAAGACCGTCGCCCGCGCCGTGCCCCTGAGCGGCGAACTGAACGCGGTCTGGTTGGAGACGCAGAACGGCAAGGTCGGCCCGGGCCGGCACACGTCGCTTGTGATCGATCCGCCGGACGGCCGAATTCCGTTCACGCCCGAGGGACGCGCACGTTGGGATGCGACGCCGAGCATCGAGGGGCAAGTCCTTGGACGGCCGATGGCCGCCAACGGCCCGGAAGACCGCCCACTCGACGAGCGCTGCATCTCGACCGGCGGGCTCTATGTGCCCAATCCCTTTTACAACAACTATCACGAAATCATTCAGGCTCGCGGCTACGTCACGATTCTGACGGAGATGATGCACGAGATGCGCATCATCCCGCTCGATGGGCGTGCCCCGCTCGGTCCGAACATCCGCGGATGGCACGGGTATTCACGAGGCCGCTGGGAAGGCCAGACACTCGTCGTCGAAACGACGAACTTCAACGAACAGCGCCGCTTTGAGGGGGCGACCTCGCAGCTGCGCCTGGTCGAGCGTTTCACGCGGCTGGACCCTGACACCCTCAGGTATCGACTGACCGTCTCCGATCCCGCGACGTTCTTGAGACCGTGGACGCTCGAGAATGCCCTGCACAAATCGGACAGCCCGCTGTACGAGGTGGCATGCCACGAGGGCAATTACGGCCTAGCGGGGATCCTTTCTGGAGCGCGCGCGGAAGAGAACCGGTGATACAGCCGGTCTACGTGGGCCGGCATTATCGGTCCGTAGGCTCACGAAACATCGTGTGAACCGTACTGTTCGGGAAGGAGGCGATCGGAGCAGTGCAGCGCGCCAGCTCCTCCTTCGACAGGCCGTCGACGATATCGATCAGCGCCAAGCCGGACGGCGTCACCTCGAGCACTGCGAGGTCGGTGTAGATTCTGTGCACGCACCGCACCCCGTCAGCGGGTAGGTGCAGCGCTCGACGATCTTGGGTTCGCCCTTCTTCGTCAGGTGCTCCGTCATCACGAACACACGACGCGCACCGACGGCGAGATCCATCGCACCGCCCACTGCCGGAATCGTGTCGCGATCGCCGGTATGCCAATTCGCGAGATCGCCGGTCAACCGAGACCTGAAACGCGCCGAGCACGCAGATGTCGATGTGGCCGCCCCGTATCATCGCAAACGAGCTGGCGTGATCGAAGAAGGCGCCGCCGGGCAAGAGAGTCACCGGCTGCTTCCCGGCGTTGATGAGATCCGGGTCCTCCTCGCCCGGCGCAGGAGCGGGTCCCATGCCGAGCAGGCCGTTTTCGCTCTGGAGAAAGATGTCTTTGTCGTGCGGGAGATGATTGGCGACGAGAGTCGGCAGACCAATGCCGAGGTTCACGTACACGCCTTCCGGGATGTCTCGCGCGACGCGAGCCGCCATTTCATCGCGCGTCCAGCGGTTCATGCCGCCACCACCCGGTGCACGAGGATTCCGGGCGTCACGATCGATTCGGGATCGAGAGCCCCGATATCGACGACCCGATCCACTTGCGCGACGGTGCACGCGGCCGCCATCGCCATCACGGGTCAAAGTTTCGTCCGGTCTTGCGATATACGAGGTTGCCCCACCGATCACCTGACGCGCTTTGATCAGCGCGACGTCGGCGTGAATAGGATATTCGAGTACATAGTGGCAGCCGTTGATCTCGCGCGCCTCCTTCCCGGCAGCGAGTATCGTCCCGTATGCGGTCGGCGTGAAGAACGCGCCGAGCTCGGCGCCGGCCGCGCGGATACGTTCGACGAGCGTGCCTGGGGCACGAGCTCCAACTCGATTTAGCCAGCGTGGTAGAGCGCATCGAACACGTAGGAGTCGGCCTGCCGCGGGAACGAGCAGATGATCTTGCGGACGCGCCCGGTATTGAGCAGCGCCGCCAGTCCCGTCTCTCCATTGCCGGCATTGTTGCTGACAATGGTGAGATCGCGCGCCCCCTGGCCGGTCAGCGCGTCGACGAGCGCGGTGGGCATCCCCGCCATGCCGAAGCCGCCTACCATGATTGTGCGCCGTCCTGGATATCGGCGACCGCAACTCCGGCGATTCGACGACCTTGGTAACCACTGAGATCCTCCTGATGGTAATGTTTCGCGCTTGAATACCAGCACACGTCCGGCGGATCTTTCACGCGCGCAGTGAACGCCGTCGCTCGATGGAGCGCCCGATGGGTGCCGAACTCGTTCGTGATCGCGTGCCTGCTCACGCTCGTCACCTTCGCGCTGGTGATCGGTGTCGCGGGCAAGAATCCTATCGCGGCCCAGGGATATTGGACGAAGGGTTTCTGGGAGTTGCTCGAGCTGACGATGCAGCTCTCCCTTATCGTCCTCACCGGCTACATCGTCGCCGTCTCTCCGATCGTGTCGCGCGGGCTCGAATTGCTGGCGGGTGCGGCGAGCACGGATCGGGGCGCGGTGGTGCTGATGGGCCTGGTCTCGATGGTAGCGTCGAGGCTTACTGGGGCCTGGGACTCATCGCCGGGCCAATCTTTCTCGGGTTCCTCGTGCCAGCTACCTCGGATCGACGTGCACCTGGCACGCGGGGTTGTCCGCTTCGGCGCGCCTCATCATGGCGACGCCGAGAGAATTTCATGGAGGCGCGGCTGCGGCTGGTGCCCGTGTCGACGACGATCTTCTCGTGGTTCAACCTCACGCTAACCGCCACCGTGGTCGCGGTGATGACGGTGGCGATCCGGCTTCTGTATCCACGAGAGGCCGACGTGCGAAGGGCCGACGAAGTGATCGGCGCGTCCCGCGCCATGCCGGACATCGCTGTCGATCGGCACGGCGACGTACAGCAGGCCGAGTGACCGACAACCCGGGCTCGCCGGCGCGCTTGAGGAGGGGTATGCGATCAATCTGGTGATGGGCCTACTTGGTGTGACGGCGTTCTGGAGTCTTTACGCCGATGGTGGTTACCGGATGTCCATCAACGTGCTCAATTTCGCGTTTCTGTTCGCGGCGCTGCTGCTGCACGCCGAGCCCGGCGAGCTTCACCGCGGCGGCGATGCGAGGCGCCACCCACCTCCACGGAATCGTGATCCAGTTTCCAGTTTTACGCCGGGATGTACCGGGTTGATGCGCTACTCGGGCCTGGCGGAGATCAGCGGCCGCTGGTTCGTGTGAATCTCGAGCGCGAAGACGCTTCCCTTCTTCGTCTATTGGTACTTCTGGCATTCTGAGCTACTCATCCCGTCAGGCGGATCGAAATGGGCGGTCGAGGCACCGTACGTCGTGGCGGCGGCCCAGACCTCGGGGCCCCGCTACCGCACGTGATTCTCGCCTACGCCTGGGGCGACATGTCGACCCACTTCCTGCAACCGTTCTGGGCGATCCCGCTGCTGGCAATCGCTCGAGTGGAGTTCAAGGACATCGTCGGCTATCTGACGCCCTGTTCGTGGTAAACCACGGGGTGCGTGTCCGCGGCTTTTGAGCTGATGCCGTATGCGTATTCGTGAAACAGTCAGCGGCCGCCGAAAGGCGGGCGGGCCGCTTCCGTGTCGGTGACAAGTGATATAAGAGTGTGGCTCAGGGAGCAAGATCGCGCTCGACGGTAGCGTCGTGGGTGTGTTCGGCGAATCGGGTCATGAACTCGGCCAGTTCAACTGGATTCACGGCATAGCCTGCCCGTCGAGGATCTGCTCTGCGTGGCGGACATGAACAACTGGCGCGTACAGGCGGATGCAGTGCATGCCCAAGCCGGATCAAGTCGACCGCCTCCCGGTAGCAGCCCCGTTACGGATCAGCAAGGCGAGGACTCATACTATGCGACACCTCACTGCCGCGGTCGTTGCGAGCGCGGTCGCGCTCACCCTCGGTGCCGTCGTCAGCGCGCAGTCGGGTGCGATTCAGATTCCGAAGCCACCAGTGGCGCCGAAGCCGGGATGGGTTCCGCAAAAAACGGCGTGGGGCGATCCCGACATCTCCGGCAATTTCACGAACAAGTACGAGCAGGGGACGCCGATGGAGCGCCCGGCCGGCTTCGAAGGCCGTGGCGTGGACGACGTCCGCGACGCCGAGCTGAAGCAGCTGCTCGAAGAACGGCAGCGTCAATCCGACGCGCGCCAGCAGTTCCTGGCCGGCGATCCGACAGGCCGCATCGCGGTACTTCCGGAATTTGGCGACCGCGGCGGGATCGTGAACGGACACCGAGCGTGGATGATCATCGGTCCGGCCGATGGCAAGATGCCGGCAATGACCGAGGAAGGGCAGCGTCGCACGCCCTGGCGCGAGCCGGGGCGCACCGGCCAGGCGGTGAGCAGCTTCTCGAACGCAGGATTCGACAGCCACGTCGACTTCAGCCTGACCGATCGCTGCATCACGCGCGGTTATCCCGGTTCCATGCTGCCCGCCATCTACGGCAACTCGTATCAGATTGTTCAAGCGCCCGGATATGTGGCTATTCGTTACGAGATGGTCCACGAGACCCGCATCATCCCGCTGGACAGCCGGCCGCACGTTTCGAAGAGCGTGCGTCTCGACATGGGCGACGCGCGCGGCCACTGGGAGGGCAACTCGCTCGTCGTTGAGACCACGAACTTCCGCGATCGCAGCGTCTATCGGAACGCGAACCCGAACGCGCTGAAGATCACCGAACGCTTCACGCGCACGGCGCCTGACACGGTCGAGTGGACGGTCACGATCGACGATCCGACGACGTGGGTGCGCCCGTGGACGTTCTCGCTGCCTTTAACGATGAACGATCACGAGCCGGTGCTGGAATACGCCTGCCACGAGGGCAACTACGCGCTCCGCAACATGCTCAGCGGCGAGCGCGCGACGGAACGCGAAGCACGCGGGAAATGAGCGAAGAAGAACGCCCCCGATGTGAAGGAACGTTCAGTTTTTTGGATCGCCGGAGTCTTGCGCGCTCCCGAGTGAACAAAGCTCATTTGTCAGTGAACAAAGCTCATTTTTCCGTTGACACGGATATGACGCCCGCTTAAAGTCCAGTCCGATCCAGTGAACAAAGCTCACTATTAGCGTAAAGGGGAGCGGTGAGTCGCGTCTCAGGAGGAGACTGTATGCGCAAGGTCCTCAGGCATCTCGCGGCATGCGCGTCAACAGTGGTCATCTTTCCGGCACTGTGCTTTGCCCAGTTCGGCGCGGTTGCCGGCGTCGTGAAGGACAGCAGTGGAGGCGTCCTCCCGGGCGTCACCGTTGAAGCCGCGAGCCCGGCGCTGATTGAGAAGAGCCGCACGGCGACCAGCGATAGCGCGGGCCAATACAAGGTAGAACAGCTGCGGGCTGGCGTGTACACCATCACCTTTACGCTGTCGGGCTTCAGTACCGTCCGTCACGAAGGCGTCGAGATTTCCGCGGGCTTCACGGCGCCGCTCAACGCGTCGCTCAAGGTCGGAGCTGTCGCAGAAACGGTCACGGTGACCGGAGAAGTGCCGGTGGTGGACGTGCAGACCGTCTCCCAACAGAAGACGCTTCCCAAGGAGGCCCTGGATGCGCTGCCGACGGCCCGGTCGTTCGCGACGCTCGGGACGACGTTGCCGGGCGTGACGGCCAACCAGCGCGATGTCGGCGGCACGCAAGGTGAGCGCGGGAACATCTTGTCGGCCCACGGTGGCGCTGCGTTTGACATGACCATCCAGGTCGACGGTGTGCCGATCGGCGGAATCGGCTCCACAGGGGGTGGCGCGTGGACGACGTTTTCGCTCAACGATGCGGCCGCCCAGGAGATCTCCTTCGAAACGGGGGCGATTTCCGCCGAGGCGTCGAGTGGCGGGGTCAGGGTGAACATCATTCCGCGGGAAGGCGGCAACGTGTTCCGCGGAGACTTGTTCGGCAATTTTGCGGTCAGCGGCATGTCGATGGACAACTACACCGATGAGCTGAAGACGCGCGGGTTGCAGGCGCCGGCGGGGTTCGACCACCTCTGGGATGAGAGCGTAGGGGTCGGTGGCCCGATTCGACGCGACCGCGTGTGGTTCTTCTACGCGCAGCGGTACCGCGGCAACGACCTCATCGGCACGGCTTTTTACTCAAAGGACCCGCTCGCCGTTGTGCCCAACCCGGACCTGTCGCGGCCGCTGCACTCGGGCGGCTGGGACATGGACAACCAGGTGCGGGTGACGGCGCAGGTGACGCCGCGCAACAAGGTGTCCGGCTTCTTCGACAAAGTCAACAAGTGCAATTGTCCGACCGTCTTGGCCTCTGCGCCCCTGACCGGCGAGTCAGCCACCAGGTTGACCTATCCCAACGTCTATATGGCGTCCGTGGGCTGGCAGGCCCCAATCACCTCGAGGCTGCTCGGGGAAGCCTCGTTCTCGTACAACGTCCAGAACAACATATGGACGCCCCTCACTGATGGCATTACGGCGACGGCGCCGCTCTCTGTGTTGGAGCTGTCGACCTTCCAGTTTTTGCGGGCGCCGTATCCCGGTGATCCCTTCGGTTTTCCCGGCAGCATCTTCTCGGGCGGCGAGGACAATCACCAGAACTACCTGCGCGGGGCGCTGTCCTACGTGACCGGGTCACATTCCGCCAGGGTTGGGTTCGCGCTGCACACCGGTGCGCGCGCCAACACCGTCTACCAGTACAGCAATGACACCCAGCTTCAGCTGTTCAATAGCTTTCCGATCGCGGTCAATTTGACCACCGCTCCATACACGGCGCTAACCAATCTGAACGCCGACTTGGGCATCTATGCTCAGGACAAGTGGACGCTGCGCCGTCTCACGGTGAATGCAGGGGTCCGATTCGATTACTTCAATACCGGGATTCCTGCTCAGTCAGCGTCCGCGTCGACGTGGGTTGGGGCGCGCTCGTTCGATCCGGTGCCCGACGTCCCGAACTGGAAAGACGTCAGTCCGCGGCTGGGCGTGTCGTACGACTTATTTGGGAACGGCAAGACGGCGATCAAGGCGAGCGCCAGCCGCTACGTTGCCGGACAGATCTATGCGTTTGCCAGCAACATCAATCCATTCGTGACGAGCCGCAACAATGCGACCCGCAACTGGTTCGACGCCAACCAGGATTACATTCCCCAGGGCGATCCGCTGAACCCACTACCCAACGGCGAGTTTTTCGGTCCGATCGACCCGAACTTCGGCAAATCGGTCATTACGACGAGATACGACTCGAACCTGAGCCAGGGGTGGGGAAAGCGGCCGTACAACTGGGAGTACTCGGCGAGCCTGCAGCACCAGTTGGTGCCCCGCGTCTCCCTCGAGGTCGGGTATTTCCGGCGGACCTTCAGCAACCAAACCGTCACCGACAACCTGGACATCACGCCCGCCGACTTCGACCAATTCTGCTTCACCGCCCCAACAGACCCTCGACTGGGAGATGCCAGCGGGAGTCAGATTTGCGACGTCTACGACATCAAGACGGAGAAAGCTGGTCTCGCGAGCAACCAGATCATCACGTTCGCGAAGAATTATTCCGGCGAAACAAGCCAAACCTACGATGGCGTCGACGTCAATGTGAACGCTCGACCCACCGGGCGCTTGTTCCTGCAGGCCGGCTTCACCACCGGCCGCACCGAGCTCAAGAACTGCGCGCTCGTCGACAATCCGCAAAGGCTCAGGTTCTGTGAGGCCCAGCAGCCGTTCCTCGGGAATTACCGCATCTCTGGCGGCTACACGTTCCCCTGGCAGATTCAGGTGAGCGGGGTGTTCCAAAGCCTCCCGCCCGATCCGCAGACTGCGGTTGGCGCCGCGCCGGGCGCCGCCCCCGCCGTGGCCAATTTCACCGTGACCAATACCACCCCGGGCAACACGCTGGGCCGGCCGATCGCGACGCCGGGAGGCGTGATCATCGTGCCCTTGGTTGACCCGTCCACGTACACAGACTATGGCGACCGCGTCAATCAGGTGGACCTGCGCGTGACCAAGGGCCTGCGTTTCGGACGGTACCGCGTGGACATCATGGCCGACTTCTACAACACCTTTAACGTGGCTCCGGTCCTGACCTACACGACGACGTATGGGCCCGCGTGGTTGGTGCCGCAGTCGATCCTGCAGGCCGGGTTCGTGAAGCTCGGCGGGCGATTCACGTTCTAGTCGTATCGGAGGGCGTCCGTGCATTATCACGAGGAGGGAAGACAATGATGCGAACTCACGTCCCGGTCGGCTGGATCATCGCTGCGGCGTTGTTCCCGGCCACGGTGTTCGCCCAGACCTCGAAGCCTACATTCGCGAAGGACATTGCTCCGATCTTCTACGCCAAGTGCGCCATGTGCCACAGGCCTGGCGAGGTGGCGCCGATGTCGCTGATGTCGTACGACGAAGTGCGGCCGTGGGCTCGCGCCATCAAGAACAAAGTGGTCGCCCGCCAGATGCCCCCGTGGTATGCGGAGGGGGAGCACGGCAAATGGCGTAACGATCGTCGCCTGAGTCAGGCGGAGATCGACAGGATTGTCGCGTGGGCGGATGCCGGCGCTCCACGCGGCAGTGACAGCGAGCTGCCGGCTCCGCCGCCGCTCGCACACGGTTGGAACGGTCCGAATGGGACGCCGCCCGATCTGATTATCGAAGCGCCCGAGATGAAAGTGCCAGCGGAGGGCGAGAGTCCCTGGCAGTACGCATTTGTGAAACTGCCGTTCCAGGGCGACGTCTGGGTGGCGGCGTCACAGGTCGTGCCCGGCAACCGCGCGGCCGTGCATCACGTGCTCGTGACAGCCATGAAGCTGCCGCCGAACGCACAAATCGATGCCGAAGGGCGCATGAAGTTGGAGCAGGGCTCGTCAGTTGATCCCGCAGGGCGAGTGTCCACCGCGAGCGCGGCGGCCCCACCGGCGGGCGGCGCTGGCGGCGGAGGCGGGCTTGGAGGGTTCTCCGGTGCTTGGGAGCCCGGGGTTGATACCGCGGTCACTTACGGCCCGGGCGTGGCGGAGCACCTCGTCGGTACGCATCTTATGTTCAACCTGCACTACCAGGCGAACGGAAAGGCGACCACGGATCAGACCCGTATCGGCCTCTGGCTCGCGAAGGGTCCCATTACCCACTCATCGCAGGGCCCTGGTGGTGGCGACTTCGGCAACGAGACATTCATCGTCAACGGTAAGGAGCTCACGGGACGATTTTCCGCCCAGGTCACGCAGGACATTCTGCCGCCGGGTCTGAAAACCGTACCGAACATCCCTGCGGGCGCAGACAACTACCGCTTGACCAATCTCCTGCCAATTCGACAGGAGACCGTGGTGTACAGCATCCAACCGCACATGCACCTGCGCGGCAAATCGATGAAGTACACGGCCATTTATCCGGATGGTCGGGAAGAAGAGCTGCTGAACGTGCCCCACTACGACTTCAATTGGCAACTCGTCTACGAGTTTGCAAAGCCAGTCACGCTGCCCGCGGGAACCACGGTTCGCGTCGAAGCGGCGTGGGACAACTCGACCAAGAACAAGTACAACCCGCGGCCGGACCAGGAGGTCTTCTGGGGCGAGCAGAGCTGGGACGAAATGCTCAGCCCGATCATCCGTGGAGTGGTGAAGCTGAAGAGCCCGGTCATCCCAACGCCGCCCGTGCAAGTGTCGCAGCAGTAGTCTTTTTGGTCCTGGGGATACGTCACGCGTGTCCCCAGGACAGGCGGAGGTATTCCATGAACCAGTCGACCCGTATTGTCTGGCTTCTCGTGGCCGCAGCGGTCGGCAGCGTGCAGGCGCAGGGCCGCCGGTCGGAGCCGAATCCGGATCTACTGCCGATTGTCGAGGTTATCGGATGCCTCTCGCAGACGGGGGCCGACTGGAATCTCGTGAACGCAACCGAGCCTGCCACTTCGCCGACGTCATTCACGACGCCAGAAGCGGTCAAGGCAGCAGCGGAGAAACCGCTCGGCAATCAGCAATATCGGCTGCTCGGCACTAGCCCGTTCAGTCCCGAGCGCCACAAAGGGCACAAGCTGGCGGTCAAAGGCATTTTGATCAAGAGCGGCACCGACAGCCGCATCAACGTCACGTCATTTCAGATGGTGGCAGAGACATGCGCGAAATAGCCGCAAGCGCCGCTGTTTTCGTCGTGGCACTGTTGATAGCCGCGCCCATTCCTACGGTCCTCGCTCAGGGCCCGCCGCAGGTCGCGCTGCCACCGGACGTGAAGCTCCTTGTGCGGGCGCCCGGTGAGACGCCTGTCCCCGGGAAGTGCCTGTTCAAAGAAGATCTCGATCTGATCGCAGCCAGGGGTGCGATCAAGCGCACGACCCTGAACAACGACGCGGAGGCGCCCTTCGACCCGGACTATCTCGTCGGCCGCTGGACATTCGAGTACGACACGCCAGAGTCCGCTCTCGGGCCGGGAGGTCAAGTCACGGGCACCGAGACGGTTCAGCACGTGGATGGATGTCTCTACGAGAGCACGACGCAGGCCAAGGGACCGACCGGCGCGTTCACGATCAAGTCAACGATCGTCTACGACCCGTCCGCCCACTACATGATCGTCCTGGAGCGCGACAGTCGCGGGCTTGAGGTGCTCAAGTCTGGACGGGTGGGCGGAGACTCAGGTGGGTACTACACGCATCATTGGCAGGCGGCGCCGCTCACCGTCAAACGCACGAAGGTCAGATTGAAAGGGACGACGTTCATGGCGTCGCCAGCGAATTTTCGCGTCCGCACCGACATCTCGGAAGGCGAGGGCCCGTTCGTCAATCTGGGCACCGTCTGGATGCAGCGGCAAACAGCGCCCGGGGGAAAGTAAGCACGTCGATAGTTAGCGGAGAAACGCAAGATGCGCGTTCGAACTGTGTTGGCGTTAGCTGTCGCCCTTGCTCCCCCCTCCCTCGGGTACGCACAGGGCCCGGGCATGACGCTCTTTCAGGAACGATGCGTAACCTGCCACATGCCCACGCCGCCGCCGGACAACCGCGCGCCGAGCCTGACCGATCTGCGTAACCTCTCACCAGAAGCCATCCTGGTCGCGATCACGACCGGGCCGATGGCGCCGAACGCGACGGGGCTGACGGACCCACAGCGGCGGGCGATCGCCGAGTATCTCGGCGGGCGCGCGATTGGCGCCAGCGAGACGTCGGCGGCATCGGCGATGACGAACCAGTGCCGTCCGGGCGCAATGGGAGACATCGCGAAAATGCCGCGCTGGAACGGGTGGGGTGCGGACATCGACAATTCCCGGTTCCAGCCCGGAAAGGTTGCGGGCCTCAAGAAGGACGACGTACCCAAGCTGAAGCTGAAATGGGCGTTTGGCGTCCCGAATGCCACGGCCATGTATGGGCAGCCCGCGATCGCGGGTGGCCGGCTGTTCGTCGGGAGCGATAACGCGGTGGTGTATGCGGCTCAACGCCGAGAGCGGCTGCGTCTACTGGTCGTTCCAAGCCGGGGCGGCCGTCCGCACCGCGATCAACGTCGGGGCGATCACGGGCCAACCGGGCGCGCGTTACGCGGTGTACTTCGGCGACCTCAACGGCGCCGTGTACGCGGTGAACGCAGAGACCGGAACGCTCCTCTGGAAACAGCAGGCCGATCTGCATCCGCTGGCGCGCATCACTGGAGCCCCGACGCTGCATCGGGGTCGGCTGTACGTGCCCGTCACCGCGCTCGAGGAGGGCGTGGCATCCAATCCCAAATATGAATGCTGCACCTCCCGCGGCGCGGTCGTCGCGTACGACGCCAATACCGGCGCGCAGCTTTGGAAGGCGTCGACGATTTCGGCGCCGCTGGCCCGAACAACAACGACGTCGGTGGGCACTCAACTCTGGGGTCCGGCAGGTGCGGGCGTCTGGTCGGCTCCGACCGTCGATGAACGCACGAACAGCTTGTACGTGGCGACGGGCAACGCATTTACCGCGCCGGCAGCTGCAACGAGCAACGCCATCATCGCTTTCGATCTGGACACGGGCCGCATGCGGTGGGCCAAACAAATGACCCCTGACGATGCCTACATCTACGGATGCAGCGCAACGGCACCATCCGAGACGTGTCCAACCCCCCTGGGCCCTGATTTCGATTTTGGGGCGTCTCCGATCCTTCGCACGCTGCCCAACGGGCGCCGCGTGCTGACGGCGGGACAGAAGTCCGGTGTCGCCTGGGGCCTCGATCCGGATAGGGAAGGCGCCGTGTTGTGGGAGCACCGCATTGGCAAGGGGAGCGTCACTGGCGGGGATCGAATGGGGAGGCGCGGCTGACGAACAGGCCGTGTACTACACCAACAATGACAGCCGCTTCGGGCCGACGACGGAGGCGGGCGGATTGGCCGCGATTCGCCTCGCGACAGGAGAACGCCTCTGGTTGACAAAGCCACCGCTCACGCCCTGCCGTGGCTTTGCACCTCGTGGAGCGAATCCTCGGGCCCGGGTCCCGCTCCAGAGACTGGCGGACCGGGTCGTGGTGGTCCTGGTGGCCTCGGGGGATGCTACGTCCGGGCAGCCCGCGGCGCCGACCCTCATTCCCGGCGTCGTGTTCTCCGGTTCGATGGACGGGGTCATGCGGGCGTACGACACACGGGACGGGCGCGTCATCTGGGAATTCAACACGCTGCGGCCCTTTCCCACCATCAATGGGGTCGAGGGTAAAGGCGGAGGGATTAACGGACCAGGGCCCGTGATCGCCGGCGGCATCCTCTACGTGAACTCAGGCTACGGAGCGATTGGGGGGATTCCCGGAAATGTGCTTCTCGCGTTTGCGCCGGAGTGAGTACAAGGGTTCTGTGGTGGTTCTTTCATTGTTTGACTAATCCGCGGGAGACATTGCGATGACAACGACGACTGCGACACGCACATACAAGATTGACAAAGCCCACTCTGAGGCGACATTCCAGGTGCGATATCTGCTCACGAAAGTGCGGGGACGTTTCTCCGACTTCGACGGCACGATTCAGTTCGATGAGGCGAATCCCGAGAAGTCGACGATCGACATCACGATCCAGGCGTCTAGCATCGACACCAACGAGGCCGATCGTGACAAGCATCTGCGATCAGGTGATTTCTTCGCCGTCGATGAGTTCAACACCATCACGTTCAAGAGCAAGCGCATCACAAAGCGAGGCGCCGACACGTACGACATGGTTGGCGACCTGACGATGCACGGCGTCACCAAAGAGATGACTTTGCCAGTGACCCATCTCGGCGCGGGGAAGGATCCCTGGGGCCGCGACAAGATCGGCTTCGAGACCGAGGTCACTCTCAACCGCAAGGATTTCGGATTGAGCTGGAACACGGCGCTTGAAACCGGCGGCTTCCTCATCGGCGATGACGTCAAGGTCAGCGTGTCGGTCCAGGGAGTCGCGGCGTGACCTCACCGGCGCTGTGAGCCTCGAGAAGAGTCTGTCGATGAGGCGAGATGTTCTGGCGTTACGGGCGATTCTCACAGCCTTGACGGCGGTTGTATCGCTGACGGTGGTTTCCGTGGCGGGCCAGACGGCCCCCACCCCCGCGAAGGGATCGAAGCCTCCGAAAAGCGGGACTGTGGCGAGAACCGCTGAGGGGCATCCCGATCTTCAGGGCGTCTGGTATATCGCGACGCTCACCGGCCTGGAGCGGCCGGCATTTGCCGCAAAGCCACCGCTGACGGAAGCCTAAGCGAAAGCGTTTGTCGAGAATGCCTCGAGAGCCAACCAGGATGCTCAGAAACCCGGCACTGGTCCATACAACCGGATCATTTCGTATGACGACTTCTGGCTGGATCGCGGATCGATGCTGACTCGCATCAACGGCGAGTATCGAACCGGCATGGTTGTCGATCCCCCCGACGGTAAGGTGCCGCAGATTACGCAGGTGCTGACCAACTTGCGCACGCTGGACCCGGTGACGATCGATGGCAGGACCTGTGACGTCGTCCAAGGCGATAGCCAGAGGCGCACGTTTGCCACGCTGTTCTTCGAAAAGAGCACGGGACTGCTCGCTCGTGCGATTCGGTTTGGTCCGTCGCCGATCGGTCGCATCCCGACGCAGATTGACTACGGTGATTACCGAGACGTCAACGGCATCCAGATGCCGTTCCGGTTCACGTTGTCGTGGCTCGATGGCTGCGACGAGGTGCAGCTGAATCAAATCCAGCTGAACGTCCCGATCGACGCGGTCAAGTTCGGCAGACCGACGGCACTCGAATCGGCCCGTAAACAGCCAACTACAGTTTCTTGGATCGGCGCGAACAAAGCTAACTTGGTCAGTGAACAAAGCTCACTTTTCTTGTTGACACTGAAATGGCAGGCGCCTAGAGTCCAGTCCGTACTGCGGCTAGCCGGGCGCGATTTCGCCATCTAGGACACAAAGGAGAGCGTATGCGTGAGGTCATCAGGCACCTCGTGGCGGGCGCATCGGCCGTACTCGTCTTCCCGGCATTGTGTTTTGCCCAGTTCGGCACGATTGCCGGCGTCGTGAAGGACAGCAGTGGCGCCGTCCTCCCGGGCGTCACGGTCGAAGCCGCGAGCCCGGCGCTGATTGAGAAGACGCGCACGGCGGTCAGCGACAGCGCCGGCCAGTTCTCGGTGCAACAGCTCCGTCCGGGCGTGTACACCGTCACCTTTACGCTGACGGGCTTCACTTCGGTGGTCCGCGAAGGCGTCGAGATTTCCGCGGGGTTCGTGGCGCCGGTCAACGCGTCCCTAACCGTCGGCGCGGTCTCCGAAACGATCACCGTATCCGGACAGTCGCCGGTCGTAGACGTGCAGAGCAGCTCTGAACGGAAGCAGCTCGCAAAGGAAGCGCTGGACGCGCTGCCGACGGCGCGGTCGTTCGCGACGGTCGGCACGACGATTCCCGGCGTGACGGCGAACCAGCGCGACGTGGGCGGCACGCAGGGTGAGCGCGGGAACGTGCTGGCAGCCCATGGCGGCTCGGGGACCGACATGACGGTGCAAGTCGACGGGATCTTGGTCGGCAATATGAGCCAATTTGCCGGCTCGGCGTGGTCGAACTTCTCGCTCAACGACGCGGGCGCCCAGGAGATGGTCTTCGAAACCGGGGCGGTTTCCGTCGAGGCGGCGACGGGCGGCGTCCGCGTGAACGTGGTGCCGCGCGAGGGCGGCAACCGGTTCAGCGGGTCGGCCTTCGGCAATTTTTCGAACCGCAGCATGGAGCGGGACAATCTCACCCCCGAGCTGAAAGTGCGCAACCCGCAGCTGCGGAGCCCCGGGTTCGACGGCCTCGTGGATGAAAGCGCGGCGTTCGGCGGCCCGATTCGGCGCGATCAGCTGTGGTTTTTCGTTGCGCACCGGTACCGCAGCAACAACCTGACCGGCTCGAATCAGTTTTTCTCGATCGACCCGCTGGCCTACGTCTACAACCCGGATTTCAACCGTCCGCTGAATGCGGGCGGCTGGGACATGGACAACCAGGTGCGAGTGACGGCGCAGGTGTCGCAGCGCAACAAGCTGTCCGGCTTCTACGACAGAATCAACAAGTGCAATTGTCCGACGATTACGGACTCCGCGACACAAACCGGCGAGTCCGGGACCCGGTTGACGTATCCGCCCAGCTATTTGATGTCGCTCAGCTGGCAGTCCACGATCAGTTCCAAGCTGCTGTTCGACGGCGCCATCTCGTACAACCGTCAGCCGACCGACAATGAACCGCAGCCCGAGGCGAACATCACCTTTGCGACCGCGTCAGTCCTCGAGCTGTCAACCAACCGGCGGCTCCGGGCGCCCTTTCACGGGGGGTCCGAAGGCAACAGCGATCAGGGCTCGCGCGTGGGGCGCGCGGTGGTTTCCTACGTGACGGGGTCGCATTCGGCCAAGGTCGGGCTGACCTGGCGCGACGGCTGGACCTCGGCCAGCACCTATCCGTTCAGCTCGAACCTGGGCCTCCAGCTGTTGAACAGTGTGCCGGCGTCGGTCGTGTTGCGCACCGATCCGTTCACGACCCGGCTCAACGTGAACGCCGATATGGGCATCTATGCCCAGGACCGGTGGACGGTCCGCCGGGTGACGCTCACGGGGGGCGTCCGGTTCGATTACTTTAACAGCAGTCTCCCCGCGCTGTCCGCGGATGCAACGCGGTTTGTCGGGGCGCGCTCGTTCGCGCCCATTGAGAACGTCCCCAACTGGAAGGACGTCAGCCCGCGGCTGGGTGTGTCGTACGACCTGTTTGGGACCGGGAAGACCGCAATCAAGGCCACCGTCAGCCGCTACGTGACCGGCTTTGTCTTTGCCTTTACGAACCCTATCAATCCCTTGTCGAACAGTGTCAATTCTGCGACGCGCGGCTGGAGCGACGGCGCGAACGGCAACCCGAAGGATTTCATTCCGCAGGGCGATCCGCTGAACCCGCAGCCGAACGGCGAGTTCACGGGGACGATCAACCCGCTCTTCGGCACGTCGGTCGTCACGACGCGGTACGATCCGGCCGTCAGCGAGGGCTGGGGCAAGCGGCCGTACAACTGGGAGTACTCGGTCAGCGTGCAGCACGAGCTCATGCCGCGCGTGTCGTTGGACGTGGGGTACTACCGGCGGGTGTTCGGCAATTTTACCGTCACTGACAACCTGGACATCACGCCGGCCGACTACACCTCGTTCTGCATTACCGCCCCGAACGATCCACGCCTGGGAAGCGTCAGCGCGAGTCAGGTGTGCGGCCTCGCCGACATCTCGCAGGCGAAGGCCGGCGTCGCGGGCACGCCGAGCAACCAGATCATCCGGTTCGCGTCGGAGTATGGAGGCGAACGGAGCCAGGTTTACGACGGCATCGACTTCACCGTCAATGCCCGGCCGAACGGGCGCCTGTTCCTCCAGGCTGGGGTCAGCACCGGGCGGACGGTCACCAAGACCTGCTCGGTCGTCGACAATCCGCAGACGCTCCGGTTCTGCGAGGTCCAGGAGCCGTTCCTGCCGAATTACCGCGTGTCTGGCGGCTATACCTTCCCCTACCAGATTCAGGTGAGCGGTGTGTTCCAGAGCATTGGCCCCCCGCTGCCGCCGTCACCGGCAGGCACGCCCGCCGGTAGCCCTGGCGTCATCGCCTCGCTGCCTGTGAACAACGCCACCACGGGTAACACGCTGGGCCGGCCGATCGCGACGGCGGGCGGCGTGATCAACGCGTCCTTGATCGACCCGGCCCAGAACAAGGACTTTGCCGATCGCGTCAACCAGGTGGACCTGCGCCTGACCAAGGGCTTCCGCGTCGGCCGGTACCGGCTTGACGCACTCGTCGACTATTACAATGCCTTCAACGTGTCTCCGGTCCAGACCTACATCACGACGTATTCGACGGCCAACCCGGCCAACTGGCTGTCGCCTACAGGGATCCTGCAGTCCGGGTACGTGAAGCTCGGTGGACGATTCACGTTCTAGTCCGTTCCGCCCGCAGGGCGATTGCGACACGGCTAACCTGGGGACACGCGTGACGCGTCCCCAGGTCCAGAAAAACTACTGCTGCGATATTTGTACGGGCGGGGTTGGCACTACGGGACTCGGTAGCTTCACCGCGGTGCGGATGATCGGGCTGAGCATCTCGTCCCAGCTCTGCTCGCCCCAGAAGACCTCCTGGTCCGGCCTCGGGTTGTACTTGTTCTTGGTCGAGTTGTCCCACGCCGCTTCGACGCGAATCGTGGTGCCCGCGGGCAGCGTCATTGGCTTTGCGAACGAGTAGATGATTTGCCAATTGAAGTCGTAGTGCGGCACGTTGAGCAGCAATTCTTCCCGGCCATCCGGATAGACGGCCGTGTACTTCATCGACTTCCCGCGGAGGTGCATGTGTGGCTGGATGGTGTACACCGACACCTCTTGCCGAATCGGCAGGATGTTGGTCAAGGTGTAGTTCTCTTCACCCGCACGGATGTTCGGGACGGTCTTGGTGCCCGCCGGCAGAACGTCCTGCGTCAGTTGGGCCGAGTATCGTCCCAAGAGCTCCTGGCCGTTGACCATGAACATGTCGCCCCCAAAGCCGCCGCCACCACCGCCGATCACGTGCGTGATCGGACCCTCTTGCAGCCAGAGGCCGACGCGGGTTTTGTCCGTGGTCGCCTGCCCGTTCGACTGGTAATGCAAGTTGAACGAAAGATGCGTGCCGGAGAGACGCTCAGCCACGCCTGGTGGGAGGACCACGGCTGTGTCAACGCCTGGCTCCCACGTCACGGTCAATCCGCCGCCAATGCGCGGCGTCGTCGCTGCCCCTGCTGCCCCCGCCTGGGGTGCGCCCGCGTTACGCACCACGCCCGCCGGGAGCGGCTGAGGCGCCCGGCGGTACCTGCACGCGCCCCAGGGAATCAAGTACTGTGTCCGGCGCCAACGTTGCGGATGTCACGAGCACGTGATGGACCATTTTGCGATTGCCGGGCACGATCTGCATCGCGCCGATCCACACGTCGTTAGCTGTGAATGGCAACTTCGCATACGCATACTGCCAGGGATTCTCGCCCTCAGCTTTTACTTCCATCACGGGCGCTTCGATGATCAGATCCGGTGGTTTCCCACTGGGATGATTCCACCCCTCTGCAAATTGTGGGGGGGCAGGTATCGCTTCGGTGCCACGCGGGGCGCCAGCATCCACCCACGCCACGATCTTGTCGATTTCCGCCTGACTCAGGCGGCGATCGTTCGCCCATCTGCCAGGTTCCCCCTCGGCGTACCACGGGGGCATCTGTTTGGAGACGACCTTGGACTTGATCGCGCGGGCCCAGGGCCGTATTTGCTCGTACGACATGAGGGACATCGGCGCCACCTCGCCGGGCCTATGACACATGGCGCACCTTTCGTACAAGATTGGAGCAATGTCCTTCCCGAACGAAGGCCTCGAAGTCTGCGCAGAAACCGACGCTGGGAACAAGGCCACAGCGAAGATCCAGACGACAGCGACGCAAGATCGCATCATTGCAGTTCCTCCTCGTTGTAAACGTTGGTGCATCGTCGCACGGCACACAAACTCACTTCGCGACACGCGTGCTCCGGCCGACTATTTGAGTCCGCTTGCCGGGTAGCGCGTGAGCCGATCGCCGAGAAAAGAACCCACCCACAACTCGTCGCCGACTTGTACTGCGACCGACGCGGCCATCAGGCCTGGTGCGGGGGCCTGCTTGAGAATTTCCTGATAGGTCATCGTCTGCGGATTGACGCGGACGACGACGGTGGCTTGCCCCGGGCCGCGGCCGCGTTGCGCGCCAGGCTGGGCGGCCATGGTGCCTTGTCCCGCCACGATCAGCGACTTGCCGTCGGGCGCCCAGCGAATGTTGTCCGTGCGGAAGCCCAGCGGGATCTCCTGCCGCTCCACGGGCGTCTTGCCGCGTGAGAGCCGCACGAACGACTGTTTGCCCCACTGTGCGACGTAGAGCCACTTGCCGTCGCGCGAGACTTCGATGCCGTTCGCGCCCGCCGCATCGCTGCCCGGCACCTTCGCCCAGCCGCTCTTCGCGTGCCACTCCCAGACCTCGCCGTTCTGTTCTCCCGCCATCAGCTTCGGCGAGAGCCCGCCGCCCCTGCCGCCGGGGGGCGGAGGCTGACGCGGATCGAAATTCGTCAGCACGAAGCCACCATCGGGGAGGGCTGCGACAGCATTTATCCCGACTGGGTCTGGCACGACCACGCAGCCGATCCATGTGACGGCTGGCGGCATCGATTTCGCGTTCACCTCGAAGACCTCGATCGACTCGCGGTCGCCGTGATGTACCGCGTATAGAGTGTGAATCGAGCGCCGGCCCGGTTTGAGGTAGAGCCCGTGCGTCACCGCCCGAGTGGCGGCCAGAGGCCCGGGGCACGCGCCGTACTCCTTGCGATCGAAACGCTCGGCGCCCGCAGCGGGGAAGATCCGCGCCGCCGTTGCCTGCGTCGTGTCGATCAGATAGAGACCGCCTTCACCCGACATCGCCGAGGCGATCAGCCACTTGGTTTGCGGCACGGCCGCCAGATCCTCAGGGCCGGCGAGGCCGCAGACATATCGAGGGGATCCGGACGCGTTGCAGTCCGGCGGGGTCGGCGCTTGAGCGGAGACGCTCGAGAGAAGAAGAGCAAACGAGGCGACGATCAGAATCGCCCTTTTCTTCAGGGCATCGTATGTGTACGGCATCATGTTTGTTAGGAATGCTCGCACGCGGCCTCCCGGTGACGCAGGGTGAACTAAGTACACTATTATAAGGGACGTCACTGACAGTGCAGCATCGATTATCGAGCCGACCGGTGGAGGAGTGCAGCTGATAGCGGCCGGTCTAGTAGGGTGTTTTATGCTCCTGCACACATCGGATGAGGCTCGTCGTTGGCAGCTGCCGCGATCAACCTCCGCCAACAGCATGTTTTTGTGGAAATTCATTCTGGTCGTTCTCGCCGGCTTCAACGATCTCTACTTGATGTTGTGCCCGGCATCGTGGGCCGTGGGGGCCGGAGACGACGCGCCGCCGAACGCCAAGATTTTCGCGGCGTCGGGCATCCTGCTGTGGATGGGCGTGCTGTTCAGCGGCCACATGCTGCCGTTCATCGGCAACGACTTCTGATGACGCCCATTCCGTTGGCGCGATGATATGCCTGTCTGGCTCAGCGTGTGCCTCGCCGTGCTCGCCGTGGTGATCGTCACTGGCGCCGTCGCATATCTCGTCGATCGGATCAATCACGTCTGACGGTCTGAGCCCGGAGATGCATGCCCAGACCGAGGACGCGCCAGTCGAGTCCGGCCGTCATTTGGAGGGCGTTCGTCTGATGCCGCGCACGCGCCTTTCGGCGTAGAAGAGATCAGGGGAGAGCGTATGAATCCGAACGCGGAATTCGACATCATCGTCTTTGGCGCAAGCGGCTACACGGGCCGCCTTGTCGCCGAGCACCTGGCAAAGCGATACGGCCATGGCAGCGAACTGAAATGGGCTATGGCCGGCCGATCGGCGGCGAAGCTCGCGGAGGTGCGGGACGAGATCGGCGCGTCACCGGACACCCCCCTGGTGACCGCCGACGCCGTCCATCCAGCTTCGCTGCGGGACATGGTGCGCCGGGCCAGGGCCGTGGTGACCACCGTCGGCCCCTACCAGCTCTATGGCTCTGAACTCGTCGCCGCGTGCGTCGATGCTGGGACCGACTACCTCGACCTCTCCGGCGAGCCCAACTGGATGCGCCGGATGATCGATGCACACGAGGCCCAGGCCACGGCGCGCGGCGCGCGGGTGCTGTTCTCTTGCGGGTTCGATTCGATCCCCTTCGAGCTCGGCGTCTGGTTCTGCCAGGATACTGCGCGGAAGGTGCTGGGCGCGCCTGTTCCGCGGGTAAAGGGGCGCGTCCGCGCGTTCGAGGGCGGACCTTCCGGTGGATCGTTGGCCAGCGGCAAGGCCACCATGGAGGCCCTGCGAGAGGACCCGTCCCAGATGGCTGTGATGATGAGCCCCTTCGGCCTCACGCCCGGTTTCGAGGGCGCGGCGCAGCCGTCGGGAACCACGCCGGAGACCGACCCCGACGTGGGGGAGGTTGCGCCCTTCATGATGGCGGTGATCAACACCAAGAACGTCCACCGCTCGAACCTGCTCATGGGTCACCCGTACGGGCGCGACTTCGTCTATGACGAGATGATCGTAGGACCCGGCGCGCCCTCAGGCTTCACCGACTTCAACTCCCTGCCCGGCGGCGCCCGCAAGCCGGGCGAGGGGCCGACCAAGGAGGAGCGCGAGGCGGGTTGCTTCGATCTGCTCTTCATCGGCATTGCGGCGGACGGCCGGAAGGTGAAGGTCTCGGTCAAAAGCGACCAGGATCCCGGCTACGGCTCCACGTCCAAGATGATCGCCGAAACCGCCATCTGCCTCTTTCGCGCGCCGGACGTTTCCGGCGGCGTCTGGACGCCCGGTGCGGCGCTTCAGGACCGGCTCCTGGCTCGGCTGCAGCAGCACGCAGGACTGAGGTTCGCGGAAGAATCGTGACCCCGCTCCGGATCAACGTCGCTCCGGTTGCGCGGCCGTCGGCGGCGGTGCGGACGGCTGGCCCGCGGGCTGTAGCGTGATTCCCTCGATCAACGGCTTGTATGCGTCCGGCGATTGCTCGCAGATGTATTCTTCAATCCGGCTGAACTCGGGACGAAGGGGGTGTCGCGAGACCGACCGCCACGGCGAGACGAATAGATCGGGGTCCTCGATCATCACATCGAGTTCCAGCGTGCCGTAGTTAATCCGCGTGAATCGCTCGACCATGTGCAGCTTCGGGGAATGCTGGAAGCCGCCGGTGAACGACCCGTTATTGGTGCCGACGTACACCTTGTCATTGAACCCTCGAGTGTCGACGACAAGCGTGTCTCCCTCCCAGCGCGCGACCGAGTAGCCGAGGTGCGACAGGCGTTCACCATTCAACACGTCGGCAGAATGTTCCGCGCCGATCTGGATGATCCGATGCAGGTGCATCCGCTCGACGAGCATCACGATCGTCTGCGGGTTCTGCACGATCTGGAAGTGGTAGCCAGGTCCGAAATACACCGGAACCGATTCCACGAAGCAGCCGGCGCCCAGTCCGTCTCGTGTCTCCTGACGCCGCAGGTTGTCGAGACCGGGTTTTGGTGTGGGCCGGTTGGGCGATCCGTCGGGGGCGGGGAGCACGGTGAGCGCACCGAAGCCACGCCCAGCCGTGAACCCACCGGCGAAGTCACCACCGAACCAGACGCCTTGCAGGTCCGGTTTGCCATCCGGCAATCTCGGCATCGGCAGCGGCTGGGTGGCGTTTTCTTCCACCTTCACCGGTTGCGTGCCCCGCACGACCACCGTGACCGACCGGGTGACGACCTGCCGGTCCGGCCCGCCCTCCGTCCGCAGGGTGTAGGTCGTTGTTGCCGACGGCGTGACGCGCACCGTGCCGCGTGCGAACACGCGACCGACCCCCGGTGTCAACGTCATGTTCGACGGGTTTTCGGCCACCCATGTGATGCGTGCGGCCTCGCCCGGATTGATAATGGCGGGCTCCGCCGTCAGCTCCACGAGTCGAGCGACGGGACACGGAAACGGTTCCGGCAAATTGCAGCTCCGCGTTGCCGGGGCACCTTGGCCGCGGGCCTGCGCTTTTACGGATGGAGGCGCCACGGCAACGGCGACAACGCACGCGGTCACCGCCGCCAGGCCTATGCGGAGTGTCGCCACGTTCACCTGCCTCGTCATCGCCACCCTCCGTTACCGTCCCAGACTGAAATCGGTCGACATCGTGCGGCCGTCCGGCAACTGAAACGCGCGCACGAGCATGAAAGGCTTGCCATTCCGCGCCGGGCTCCCGGCGGCGGTCACCTTATCGCCAACTTTCATCGTCGTCGCCGACCATCCATTGGCCGCCAGCGTGGCGAGCGGCTGGGCCTCGAGCACCCACTCCACCTGCTTGCCTTGGGCGTCGGTCACGGTGATGTAGAAGAGGCTGTGCGGATTCCTGAGGTCGACGCGCTTGACGATACCGCTTAGAATGATGTTCTTCTGTTCGTACATCGCCATCGAGTGGTGGGCCCGAAGCGGCGCGAGGGCCAGCAGCACCATACACACGCCCGTTGCCACAAGCACAGTCGCTCGTTCTCTTGAGGTCATGTTCCGATTTGCCTCCGTTGACAGCCGAGCGTCACCAAGACTTCACGACTGCCGATCGTGTGTTCACTTCGGCAACGTCGTCAGCCCTTCCGGACAGGCAAACTCCCTGATCTCGTCGTTGGGCGGCGCCGCTTTCTTGTAATGGCGCACGACCTCCCACGGTTTCGTCAACGCCTTCGGATCGGTGACGGTGATCGCATCCTCGAGCAGGCCGGGACCGAAGAAACGAATCCGTTCTTTGACCGTCATCTCGTCGCTATGGGGCGTGAACCCCTCGATGTACGAATTCGAAGTAAGCGCGATAGTGTCGACGACGAGCGTGTCGCCTTCCCAATGGCCGGTCGAATATCCCGCGTACGTCGCATCGCCGAGCACCTTTTCCGAGGGCTTGCGCCCATCGAGATAGATGCGCCGCAACGCATCGTTCAACTCGCTGAGGATCGTGATCTTGTCCTTCGTCTGCATGATTTCGAAGCCGTATGGCATGCCCATCATCGCCGGCATCCCCGGCGGCAGACACTTCGAGTTGAGGTCGTACTCGTACGATCCGGCGACCCGCGTCTTGCTGATCATCTGCCATTTCGCGAGGTACTCAGGCGTCAGCAACGGCGTACCGGGTAGGCGACCTTTCGATCCATCGGCGGGCAGCTGGCCCGGCCGTGTGCCGCCGGCGGGTTGCGCCCCACCCCGTTCTTGAGTCGGGAAGTACACGCCTGAAAAATCGGGCGTCGTGGATCCGGCTTGCCCGTGAAGGACACCAGAAGACCCTAGCCGCGGCCGTGAATACAGCGACCGCCAGCGTCGCGAGCATGTTCTTAGCCATGAGGATGATCCTTACTGATTCGGCTGGTTGCCGAGAACCGTGCCATCGGCCTTCGTCACGCGCATGATGATGCCCGTGAAGCTCCCATCTTTTGCCGGGCTCATGAGAACGGTCACGGTCTCGCCGGGCTTCATTGACGTCCTCGACCAACCGGCTCGCAACAGAATGCCCGGCGCACGCCCTTCAGCGTGCCATTCGACCTTACCGCCCTTCTCGTCGTCGGCCTCGAAATACAGCCACGTGTGAGGGTTGGACCAGCGCCATTCCTTGACAACACCAGTCACGGTGAGGCGCTTGTCGGTGTCATAGGCAACGTTGCTGTGATGCGACGACGCGGGGACGGCGACCAGCAGTACGGCTCCGAGCAGAAACGATGAAACGACAAGACGTATCCTCATGTGACGCACCTCAGAAGTGGGCGAACTCGTTCGCCCCCAGAGCAGCGCGGCCCGCCCTATGGCCCGCACCGCTCCAGCCGAATTGGCTGGCCGCCCCTTAGTTCGCCTTCTTCACCGTGAATGGCATGGGCATCCCCATGAAATCGAGTATCAGCTGGATGTTGTCCGCACTGACGACGCCCGTGTAGTTCAAGTCGAACGCCATGCCGCCGAAGTCGATCGAGACGACGAACGAGATCTTGTTGCCGACGAGCGTGCCGCTCTTGATCGCGACCTCGGCGCCGTTCAGGACGGTTGACGTGCCGTTCAGGGTTGCGCCGTCGGCCTTGAAAGTGAACCCCATCTGAACGGGGCCATTGGGCGAGTCGAGCGGACCGCTCCACTTGCCGTCCACGTCGGCGGCGCCCGCGGGGCGCCCCACGAGGACGAGCGCCAACATCACGACGAGCAGAAGCCACGAGCGTCTGAGAGCCTTCATCGAATCCTCCTTATGATGTAAGAGCACTGGCCAGCAACGCGGCAGTCTCGTCTGAATAGGCGAGCACGCGTCGCAGGACGTTCAACGTTGAGGCGAGCTGGGATCTCAGACACGCCTATGGGTTCCGGAATGCGCCCGCAAACGCGCCTTTCAGCGCATTGGTCAGCGCTGCGCGGAACTGGGTGGTCACGGGCGCATTGGGCTCGAAGATATCGAAGGCGTGAAAGCCGCCGGGAACCACGTTCAGTTCGACCGGAACGCCGGCGTTGTTGAGCCGCTGTGCGTAGGCGATGTCTTCTTCCACGAATAGATCGATACCGCCGACGCCGATGAACGCCGGCGGAAGCCCGGCCACATTCGCGACGCGAGCGGGCACCGCGCCTTCAGGGACCTGCGGAGCACCGGCGGGCACGCCAAGCAGCGCGGTCCAGCCACTGCGGTTCGCGTCCCGCGTCCACACCAGAGTGCCGATGTGCGGCGGCACCTGTCGCGTGGTGCCGCTGCGATCGTCGAGCATCGGATAGATGAGCGCCTGGTACAGCAGCGGCACTTCGCCCCGATCGCGCGCCGCAATCGCCAGCATCGCCGCGTGGCCGCCGCCGGCGCTCTCGCCCATGACCGCGATGCGCGACGCGTCGACCCCCAGTTCCCGGGCGTTCCCATATAGCCATTTAAGGGCAGAGTAGTTGTCCTCAAGAGATCCCGGAAACCGTGTACCGGGTGCGAGCCGGTAATCCACCGACACAATCACGCAGTCGAGCGCCGTCGCCAATGCCTGCAGGGATGGAAGCATGATCGCGGCACTGCCTCGCGTATAGCCGCCGCCGTGAATGTGCAGGACGGCTGGACGAGGCGTGGCCGCTCCCCCGCCGCCGTTGACGATGGTGACGCGAACGTCTGGCGCCCCCTTCGGCCCGGGCACGGTGCGTTGAACCGCGGCGGGCCCTCCGGGCGGCGGCGTCGCCGGCATCAGGAACCGTCCCTGCCGCGCCGCCTCCGCGGCCTTTCGAAGGTCAGGATGTACATAGACCTCGGGATCCGCGGTTGGCCGCGCCGCCGTCTGCGCGAACAATGCCACTCCGAGCGTTGTGGCGACTGCGATCGCCAGCGTTGCGACAATGTCACGGTCGCGGCGCGTGATGTTCGGAATGCTGACCATTCTTCTCACTCGTTGACGAAGCCCGCCAGCTGCGCCTCCTCCGGGAGCGTAGGCGCGCGTGGAAACGTCTCTATTTCGTTCGCTCAGTTTGTCTTCGCGCCTGGCTGGTGAGGCCGGTAGTCGAGCATGCCGTCACAATTCCATTCCGCGAATTCGATCGTCGGATCCTTCTTGAAGTAGAACGTCCCATGCAGGGGCTGCGCATAGGCGACGGGATCTTCGAGGGTGATGTCGATCTCGAGCAAATTACCGTCGCGCACCCGTCGCATACGTTCGATCATGTGGTACTGGTCGCTGTGGGGCACCCTGAACGGCGCGCTTTCGCTGAAGTTCGCCGTATCGACGACGAGCGTCGCGCCCTCCCACCGGCCGATCGAATGGCCCATCACCGTCGGATTGGGGTTGCCGGGAGGGTGTCCGCGCCCATCCATGTAGATCCGTCGAACCTCGTGGAAGTACTCGGCAATGAGCGTGAGGCGCTTCGGCGAATTCAGAATCTCGAACGGATACGGCGAGTTGTAGGCCATCGGTCCGGGCGAATAACATCGCGCCAGCGGGTCGTTGTAGATCGTCCAGTCCTTCGATTTCTCCTTCGCCCACGCCGTCAGCGCATCGAAGTCGGTCAGTTTCTGATTGTCGATGGCGCGAAAGCCGCGGCCAGACGGCAAACCGGCGCCCGGCCCCATGTTCAACATCGTGTACCACGACGTCGTCATCCACGATCCCGACAGGTCACGCGCCACCGACAGCGGAAGCCTGGCGTCCGGCTCACGCAGCGGGTTGGTCGTCTTCGCCTCGTCTGGCGATTCCGGACGGGCGAGATTCCGCTGCAGATAGTCGACCACCTGTGCGACATCAGCCGGCGTGGGGTCGTTGTGCATGCGCGACGCCATCAGCTCCGCCAGCGCCTTCCATTGCCGCGCGGTTCGCTTGGTATTCACGATCTGCTCGACCGAGTGACATTGCGTACACAGGCGCGTCAAGGTGTCCTTGCCGGCGCCTTCCGGCAACCGCTCGATCCCGGCTTTCAGATTGCCGGGAAAGACACCAGGCTGCGCGCGAGCGGGAACGCTGGCGAGGACCCCGGCGACGAGGCCCGTGGCAACGACGCTGCGCATACGCCCGCTCATCTCACTTGCTCGACGGCAGATTGTTGCCCGTCGCCTCCGGCCGGAAGTCGTCGCCATAGAACTTCGTGCCATCTGCCTTGACCCCGTTGACAAGCCGAATCATCTTCGTACCGTCAACCATGCGGCCGCCAGTCACGGTGATGATTTCACCGGATTTGAAAAAGGTGCGCGTCCATCCGCGCCGCAACATGATCCCCGTGCTGTGGAGCTCGACTGTACCACTCTTCAGGCGTGGTGTTCTCCACCTGCGCCTTTGTCGTTCCGGCGTTCCTTGACATCGATGACGAGATGGCCGTGTGGATTGGCCCAGATGAACTCCTTCACCGTACCGGTCAACGTCGTTGGATTTTGATTGTCGAACATCGCGATCGAGTGATGTGCCGCCGCCGTCGCCGTGAAGACGGCAAGCACGATCGCGAGCAAGGCCAGAGATCGCTGCATCGGTTACTCCTCGGGAAATCGGAAATCACACTGGAAGTCTTCAGCGTGGGCGGGCGCTGATGGCGAGCCGGCCCGCGGCCGCGTCAAATACGCGGCGATCGCATCCAGGTCGGCATCGCTCACTTCCGTCTTGCGAAAGAACGGCATGATCGAGACGCCGCGCCGCACAAAGAAACGAACAGCTTGCCGCAGTCAGGTCGGTTCGGTCTTCCAGCAGGGCCGGGGACTTCCCTCCGTATTTCGCCTGAAGCGCGATCGTTCCTGGATTACCGGAGCCTCGTCCATGGCAGCTCGCGCACCAGTACTGGTACAGCTCACGGCCTGTGTCCGCCGCCGCACGACTCTGCGCGTTCGCCGTTCCGGCTGGGGCGAGGAGCAAGAGAGCCAGCGTTGCCCGTGCGATGGTCGTCATCGACGTGCCCCTCGGAGATGCTTTGGCCAGATCCCCGCCCGGCCGGCGGCGATGATGCCGTTCGGATCGAGGGCGTCTTTGATCGTTTCGTGGACGCGCAGCAGTGCGTGATTGTTGAAGTTGTACGTCGACATCACGGCGTCTTGGAAGGCGGGAGGTGTCCGGTATTCTCCCCACCCGTGCTCGGCAGCCACCTTGATTAGCCGCTCGAATACGTCACGCGTGCGTTTGTTCTGGGCAGGGTTGTTGCGGTACACGGGAAATCCCATGATGAAGACAAAGGCGCGATACATCCACGTGGCCGGCGTGCTGAAGGGAGTCGTCAGAGACGGCATGCCCATCTGCCGAAACACGTCCATGAAGACGCGTTGCGCCTCGAGAATTGCCTCACCACTCTTGGGGATGATGGGGGAGAACCACAGGTGCCCATCAGACGGCGACGGATTGAGCGGAGATCTGGCGCCGATGGAGAAAATCGCCATGTTCGGTACGCCGATCGCCACTTTGTGCACGCGGTCCAGCTGCTCGGCTGTGAGCGGAAACAGCAGCAGCGGGCCGTCGGTGAATGTCGCACCCGGAATCGCCCGCAACCGCGCCTTCGCGTACTCCATCTGCGTGGCGATCACGCTCGCTGGCCCATACCACTGGAGCTCGCAACGCCAATAGGGGCGGTTCTGCTGCGCGGCGTATCGATCGAGTTCTTCATCCGACGGGGTAGACGGCTGGTTCAGCAGCGCGGTGAGCGCAGGACTTGGCCCTCCGAATCCACCGAGGGGGCTTCCGTACTGCGGCATCCCGATGGCGCCCGCGTACTCCAGCTCGTTGACGATCTTCACCAGCGGAATGAGGTCGCGTCGTCTGGGCACGGTCACCGTGCTCGTCTGATAGGCCTCGGGGGCGGGGAGGAGGTGAAATCCCATCTTCGTCACGATGCCGACATTGCCCTGCGCGAACAGCCCGTCCAGCGTCGGACCGAAGCCGTAGCGGTATTCGCCCCATGTCTTTGCGCCGGGAAGCGCGCCCATGCCCGTGCGCACGATCTCACCGTCCGGCATCACCACCTCCATGCCGCTATGGGCGTGAAAGTGATCCCGGTACGCGCCGTATGTGTAGCCGACTCCGTGGTCGAGCGAGTTCCCGACGACGCTTCCCCAGCCAGGGTCGGGGCAGTCAATCCAGACCTTCAGCTGCCGGTCCTGAATGTGTCGATACAGATCGAAGTAGGAGACACCGGGCTCGACGATGGCGAAGTACCGCTCGTCATCCACCTCGATGACTCGGTTCATGCGCTTCAAATCGACAATGACCGTCCCGGAGATATTGCCGGCCGAGCCGCCGTATCCGAGGTTCTTGCCTGTCGAGATGGCAAAGAGCGGGACGCGATAGCGGTTCGCGATCTTGACGATCTGTGACACCTGTTCGACGCGGTCGGGAGCGACCGCCGCCGACACGAGTCGTTCTTCGGGTTCGCCCCAGAACGGCGAGTACGCATCACGGTAGAGGGCGACGTCCTCGTCGGAGGTGAACACCCACTGCGATCCAACGACGTCACCGAACTGCTTGAGGGCGCCCGCCCAGTCGGCGGCGCTGACTCCAGGAGGAATGGCCACGTTACACGCTCACATTGCGCCGGTCTGGCGCGATCACCCACCTGATTAACGTCTCGTGCTCACCTGCGACGGGGAGGTCCTGTCGATGCGCGATCCGCAGACCGTGGTCCCAGCCCCAACGCTCGAGACAGAAGAGCGGGCCATGCGTGGTGACACCCGCGATGGCGATGGGGCTGGCTTTCCATCGCCGCGACAGGTCCCGGTACCAAAACTCGGTGATGTCGCCGCGAAACCGTGTAACCGGCGTGCCGCGCCTCGACATCTCCTCGGCGAACGCCACGCTTTCGGCAAACCGCTCGTCGCACAACGCTGCATAGAGGGACCCGGCGTATGGGTGCGTAAAGAAGTCGTCGGTGCCGATCTTAGATGCCGGCAGGCGCAGGGACGTCGGCAGGAGCGGCGCAGTCAATGCCATCTGCAGAAAGTCTCGACGTGTGGTCATTGCAGCTCTCCAGGACCGAGGGCGACGGTGAGTGAACTAAGTTCATACGTGAAGAAGCTGTTCACTGTCAACGGATTTTGCCCCTCCGGCACCGCCCCCGCGCTCTTGGCTCGGAGACAGCGCCGATGGCTTCGTGATATAAGGACTCGGGGTGTAGTCATCAAACGAACGCCAAAGCCGCAAAGAGGACGTTCGCCGGGCGATTCTCGACGCCGCACGTGTTCTGTTCATCAAAGCCGGGTATGGGAACGTGCCCATACGGCGCATCGCCTCCCACATCGAGTACTCAGCCGCGGCGCTTTACCGCTACTTTGCCACCAAGGACGACATCTTTAACGCCCTCACCGAAGAGGGGCTTGAATTGCTGAGGAGAAGCGAGACAAAGACAAGTTGTCCGCTTGGAACTCCTCCGCTCGAGCGTCTGCGATATGTCATTTTGGGCGTCTACGACTTCGCGAAGCGGCACCCGGAGTATTTCTATTTGCTTTATCTCGATCGTTCCACGCCGCGCCTCAAGCTTGAATCCCTACGCGCCTTCGTCGACCCGATGCGCCCGCACATACGCGAGATACTGGACGGGTGCATCGACGCCGGAGACCTGGAACCCGGACTCGACGAGTGGAGCGTGTACAACGTGATCTGGACGTCGATGCAGGGAGTCGCCTCGCAATTTGTGTGTGATCGGCTTCCGCCCGTGGATCCTGATAAATACGCGCAGGTCATAGCCGATCTCGTCATTGCCGGGTTGAAGGGCGGCGCACTCAATGGTGTGCAGTTATACGAGGCTTGCCACGCCCCGTCGTCTGTCCGCAAGGGGCGTCCGGCCACCCGCAAGAAGCGCTGACTCTTCTGCCGTCTGAGTCCGGAAACCGGCACTGCGCGTTCTCGAATACGGCCCCTAATTCAGCGCGAACGCCACAAATTCGCCGGGATGTCCTTGCCAGCCGATCGGGACGACGATGTACTGTTTTCCCTGCCAGAAGTACGTCATCGGTACGCCCGTCGACGCGCCGTCCAGTTCAGTTTCCCAAACCACTTCGCCAGTCGCTTTATCGAAAGCGCGAAATTTCTTGCCGCCGGAACCTGGTGGCGACTGCCGGAATCCCTCGCCCATGAACACAAGGCTCTTGGTGACGAGCGGACCCACGCGGCCCGGTTGACCGAGCGGCGGCAAATTCAGATGCTTCAGCGCAGGATGGTCGCGGGGGCCATCACCGTTGGCGACGGTCCACTTCACCTCGCCCTTGTTGAGATCAATCGCCACAAGCCGGCCGTACGGCGGCTTGAACAGGGGCAATCCTTGTGGTCCTGCCGGCCACTGATACCGGTCACGGACCAGGACGGTGTCGGAACCTGGCGGCGGCGGAACGAGTGTAGCGGCGACCGGTGTGTGCGCAGACGGCACGTACAGGATGTTCGTCTCCGGGATCGAGGGCCGCCCCCGGCCAGTTCGTCCCACCGTATGTGCCGGGCATGTGGAGCGACGCCTTCTTACCGGCGCCGTGCCCCTGGCCGGCGATCACGATAGGGTAGAACATCGGGCCGTACGCGTAATCCTCGAGAATCTTGAGCGCCTCGGCGCGGAGCTCCGGCGTAAAGTCGATCAGATCGTCGACGTTCACACCCAGCGTGTCGTAGGCGAATGGCTTGCCATGCGAATCGAGTGGCATGGGCTGAGTCGGCGAATACCACTCGCCGGGCACATCGCCCTGCGGCACCGCCCGCTCTTCAATCGGCCAGACAGGCTTTCCATTCGTGCGATCGAGCACGTAGAGCAACGCCTGTTTCGAGGGCTGTGCGATCGCTTTGATTCGCCGTCCTTGGACAGTGATGTCGGCGAGGATCGGCGCGCACGGGAAATCGTAGTCCCAGAGACCGTGGTGAACCGCCTGGAAGTGCCACACGCGCTTGCCCGTGCGGGCATCCAGCGCCACGATGCTCTCAGCAAACAGATTGGCCCCTTTGCGCAGCCCGCCGTACCAGTCGTTGGTCGGCGTCGTCTCCGGCAGATAGACATGTCCAAGCTCTTCGTCGCCGCTCATCGGGCCCCAGACGTTCGTGTTGCCGCTATATGACCAGGAACCATCGAGCCACGTCTCGTTGCCGACCTCTCCAGGACCTGGGATCGAGTGCCAGAGCCACAGCTGCTGGCCGGTTCGGACATCGATCCCGCGGACGTCGCCCGGCGGCATCGTCTTGTACGATACCGACGCCGCGCTATTGATATCGCTGACCATCGAGCCAACGACGATAACACCCCGAACAATCACCGTCGGTCCGGTGCGCCAGGAGAATGTGGTGGCCCCTCGCTCCTGGCCTTTGCGTAGATCGACCTCGCCGCCTTCGCCGAAATCGGGATAGCGCTTCCCGGTCTTTGCGTTCAGTGCGGTGAGATACCTGCCGCCGATCAGCGCGACAATGCGTTCGTCACGGCCATCCGTCCAATATGCGAGGCCGCGGGTCGCGCTTCCGGCGAGAGGCCGCCCACTGTCGGGATCAGACACGGCAGTAGCGGGCGCATTGGACGTGGACACGGGCGAATCAACATGCCAACACCACCTTGCCGGTGGCGGCGTCACAGCGGCGACACCACCGATGCCGGTACTGAAGTACACCAGTCCACCGACCATCAGGGGCGTCGTTTGGTTATTGGCCGGCGGCGGCGGTACGCCTCGCGGCCTTCCTTGACAGCATCCGGTGTCAGTGACTGCCGCCAGACGACCTTCAAGTTCTTGACCGTGTCCTTGTTGATTTGGTCAAGAGGCGAGTATCGCGTGCTCGCGTAGTTACCGTTGTAGGCGCGCCACTCTCCGACAACCGGCGCTGATCGCAGCCGTACGCTCGTCAGCGCAACCAAGGCGGCGACTGGAACGAGAGCGAGCGCCGACCATTTCATTCGAACAGGCGACATAAGATACCTGCAGGCAGTCAAATCATCGCCCTCCACAACCGTCCAATTCGCGTTTCACGACAATCGCGTCCACTGAACATCGACGCCGGCGGGCGGCCGACACACTACTTCCTCTCCGCGAGCCTCGATGTCTGCAGCATATTCAACAGCGCGTAGTTGCCTTCCTGGCAGGCGTACTCGAACATCCCACCGGGCTGGCGGCGCATGTCGAGCGCCGCGGTCCAGGGCTTTGCCCACGTGGCTGGGTCGTCCACGGTAACTTCGTAACGGATGACGTCCTTTTCGATGCGGCGGAAGCGTTCAATGAGATGCAGCGCCTGGCTCGATCCTCGGAACGTGACCTTGCCGTTGAAGTTCGTGACGTCCACGACGAGGGTGTCGCCGTCCCAGCGGCCGGTTGAATCGCCGAAGTACTGGCGCAGCGCCGCGCCGGCGTGCTGGCGGCCGTCTGTCGGGATGACGCGCGTGTCGTGGATCATCTCGTATGTAATCGCCACGTACCCGGGTCCCTGCAAGATGCGCGCGTTGGCGTTGTACACGGTGGGGAACATGACGCCCGGCAAGCCGCCGCGCGTGATGCAGCGCACCCACTGCGACGCATCTTCGGGTCCATCGAACGGCCCGTTGCCGAATGGCGCGGGGCCCGCGGAAGCACGCTGCCGTCCCTCGGCTGATATCGGCGGCAGGCGGCCGTCAGGCGGGTCGATGACGACCGAGGTGTTCCGCGTGACATCGCTGCGCTCGATCCAGTGCGACGGCGGGTCCGTCGCCGCGCCGGCGAATATCCCGGGGGTGGCGATCTGCTTCAATCGCTGTTCGAACTCCGCATCCGTCAGCTTCTGTCGAGTGCCGAAGCTCGCCGGCCGTTCGAACGGAGTGCTCATCTCGGCGGCGGTCGACCACACGCCCTGCAGGTCGGGATCGCCCCACGGCGTTCGCGGCGTCTTCCAATCCGCTGCCGACATCGTCAGCGGCACGATGCTGGCAACCGCGATCGCTGCGACGGAGAGAAGGAGACGCTTTCGCTGCATGGCTGTTACCTCCGAATGTGACGAAGGCGCGCGGTGGCGGCGACCGTGCATGTTCAACATGTGAACAATGTTCACGACAGGCCGCAGTATACCCTGCTATGTCAGATACCTGTTCTGCCGATTCCTAAAATGGTCTTTGTAGCGCGGAGGTCACGAACGATTCCTTACCGAATGCTGGGGGTTGTCGTCTGCTCCGTTGCGCGAGCCCCGCTGAGAATGCTGCTGATCCCCCGATTGCCTTCGTGGCACTGGTACTGCTCGATCGCTTCGGCGTTGTTCATCGTCAGCGAAATGGCGAACGTCCACGGCCGCGTCCATGTTGACGGATCTTCCACGGTGACCGACCACTCGAGCGTGCCAGGTGCCTTCGGCGTAAAACGCTCGACGATGCGCAGCGTCGCGGCGTTAGCGTTCCGATACGCGCTTCGCTGCTTGAAGTTCGTCGTTTCGACCACCAGCGTGTTGCCGTCCCAGTGGCCTCTCGCGTCACCCATGTCGAGTTGGATCTGTGGGCCTGGATGCGGAGCGCCGTCGAGGCGGATGATCCGCGTGTCGTGAACCATCTCGTACCGGATCGTGACGAGTCCCGGTGCTTGCACGATCTGATACGAGTTGCCGTACACGCCGGGAATCATCGATCCCGGAAATCCGCGCGTGATGCAGCGTGTCCAGAGACTGAAATCTTCGGGTCCGTTCAACCCTCCGGCTCCGGGCTGCCGCGCGAATCGCGCTCGGGCGTCGGGCTTCATCGGCGGAATCTTGCCGTCCGGCGGTTCGACAACCAACCACGCGCGGCTTCCGCGGCTCACTTCGTAGATGTCGCGGAACTCGGCGGAGTTTCCGATCTTCCCTTCCGGATCGCCGCCGAAGAATTTCGCGCTTTCGAGTGATGTTCTCCTGACGCTTCTTCACTGCATCGGCGAGCTCCGTGGCCGTGACGTCTTCGAGACGGCGGCCTTCAAACTCCTGCGGGCGCTCGAACGGCGTACCGTCCTCGGTACTTGTTCGAGTAGTCTCCTTGTAAATCCGGATCGCCCCACGGCGTTTTCCCTGGCGTGAACGCGGACGTCTGGGCGCGTGGCGCCGACGCTGCCGCCTGTTGCGCTGCCTCGGAAGTTGTGCCGTCAGCCGCAACAATGGCTGCGGCCGTGATGGTTGTTCCTGGCTGCACCTTCTGTCGCAGCGCCGGCACGGTATATTCCGCAGACGGCGACGCCTTGCCCGCGTCGCTTTCGATCGCCACAGCCAACAGGAGCATCAGGGTCAGTTTCTTCATAGCGTCGCCCTTGGTGCCTTCGCGATCCGATCTGAGCTCGGCGGCGTCAACGCGCGGTGCACGCCGTGGGTCGCCATTTCGATCCGTCAGGTTCCTTCTTGAAATGAGAGCTCGTGGTGAAGGGTTGGTTCAAATACTTGAGATCCTCGACGAGCGTGGTCACGGTCAGCCACTGATCGCCGTTCGATTCTTTGTGCCGATCGAAGTATTCGGTGACCGTGGCGTTTTCGGTGTAGGGCACGCCGTTTTTCCGAAGATATCCGGGCTTCATCTTCGTCGTGATGACCTTGAGTGATCCGTAGCGCGGCACTGGCGGCCCGGCCGGGGCTGTTCCGGCGAATCCGAAAACTGCGTTCCCGCGCGCGGGGGGATTGAGTATTTCCCACGTGGCGACGGAGTAGCCTTGCCAACTTAGTTCGCCCTGAGAACTAAGTTCACTCTTAGCCAAAACAAAATCACCGGGCGGGGCAAAGTGCAGCAGACGCGTTTGTGTTCCCGCATCGGTCTCGATCTTCAGCGTGTCTTGGTCTTGCCACGTGATCTGCAGGCGGCCCGGGACGCGCATGATGCCGCCAACGCCATATGCCTTGCACGCATTGCCCTCGCGCTCGTCCTTGGCCGGATCCCACGTATCCGCGACGCGGCGAGCTTCGTCGTTGATCGGCACGCTCGCGTAGTCGCCCTTCGGCGGCGTCACCATCCGCCATCGCCAGTCTTCGGTGACCACCGACACCCACCAGCCCGTCAGATCGATCGGCGCCCGCGCCTGCGCGGTTTGCGGGGGCTGCGGTGCTTGGCCACGTCCACCGCGCCCTTGCGCGGGTTGGGCCGGCGGGGCCGGCGCCTGGCCGGCAGGGGCTTGACCGCGCGCCGGCAATGACGAAAGGAAAGTCGCGATCGAGCACGCGACCAGTGCACCGCGGATTGCCAACACGTTCGTTCGAATCATTTCAGGCTCTCGCCGCCGGCCTCAAAGAAGCCGGCCTCTCGACGTTACACGCTGACATCCGTGCCAGAATGGTGCCGGCACAGGGTCGGCGCCTGTGTCTAATGACGTGGATCATAGAGACTGAGAATTCGGTAGTCAACATTGTTCACTATTACAATCCAGACTGGATGGCCACGAGAACCCGCACGCGGACTGTCGAGGACGTACTGCAGGTGACGCCGTGGAATCCCGCGGCGCGGGTGGCCTTCCGTTTCTGTTTCGTGTACTTCGTGCTGTATTCCTTCGCCACGCAAATCGTCGGTGGACTGCTGCTCGTTCCCGATGCTTCGTTCCCAAACCTGGGGACGCGCTGGCCGATGCGCGAGATCACGTTCTGGTTTGCGACGCATCTGTTCCATGTCACCGAGCCCCTCATCTACTCGGGCAATAGCGGAGACACAGCGTTCCATTGGATTCAGGCCGGATGGTTGCTCGTCGTCGCCTTCGTCCTGACGACGATCTGGACGGTCGTCGACCGTGGGCGACCTCACGACGCCGCCCTCGAGAAATGGATTCGCCTGTTCGTGCGGTTCGCGCTCGCCGCTCAGATGTTCTATTACGGAATGGCCAAGGTCATTCCGACACAGTTTCCCGCTCCTTCGCTGGTCACGCTGGTGGAACCGGTCGGCAATCTCTCGCGAACCGACATGCTCTGGACCGCTATCGGCTCGTCGGTCGGCTATCAAATGTTCACCGGATGGGCGGAGGTCGTAGCCGGAGGTCTTCTCGATCGTGCCGCAGACAGCGGTGCTCGGTGCCACGATTGCCCTTGTCGACATGGTTCAGGTGTTCGTGCTGAACATGACCTACGACATTGGCCTCAAGCTCATCTCGCTTCATTTGATTGCCTTCGCCGTGTTTCTTCTGGCGCCGGATCTCCGCCGGCTCGCGCGGATGTTGGTGCTGAACCGTCCAGTCGCTGAAGCGTCGCACGCGCCGCTGTTCCGGACGGCTCGGGCGAACCGCCGCGCCGTTATTGCGCAGGTCGTTGTTGGAGTCTATTTGGCTGCCATGTTCACGCGGCTTGGGGTCGTCTCTTGGTTCTCGCCGGGTGGCGGCGGCAGCCCGAAATCGGCCCTCTACGGCATCTGGGACGTCGATCGACTCTCCGTCGACGGCGAGCTGCTCCCATCGATCCTGAACGAGTACGACCTTCGCTGGCGGCGTGTGATCTTCGACGCGCCGGACCGAGTGGTGTTTCAGCGCACCGACGACTCGTTCGCCCACTACGGCGGAGTGCTCGACGTCGGACGACACACAATCGCGCTCACGAAAGGCAACAGCAGGACGTGGAAAGCGAGCTTCACGTTCCAGCAACCGAAACCAGAACAGTTGATCCTCGACGGCGAGATGGACGGCCACCACATACACCTCGAGCTGCAGCTCGTACCGCTCGACACGTTCCGGCTCCTCAACAGCAGTTTTCGGTGGATTCGACCGCCGGATCCGTACGGAGGCTGACGATTGTGCGTTCTGACGCGTTGTGGTTCGTCCGGTCGAAGGGGACACCGCCGAGCTACTGCCTTTCGTAGACGGTCATGAAGCTGGCTGGCTGGCCGGGGGCAACGGTCGTCAGCGTTTTGCCGTCGGGCGAAATCGTCAGCCGCGCGGTTACGACGACCTCTCCGTCGAGTTTCTGAACGAGCTCGCAGGTGCGATCGTCCTGGCAGCGATACGCATTCGTGAGAACGACCTCGGCGCCTTGAACAGGGTAGTCGAGCCCGTCGAACCTCCCAATCCATTCGAGGTGCACGACGCCGCCGCGGTGTCGTACGAGATCGTCGACGATCCTGACGCCGCGGTCCGACGGTTCAATCCTGCGCGTTGACCGTTTGTACGGAGGCGGTCCCGAAAAGGACGACCTGGCAACGTTCAGCTTCCAGACGCCGAACCAGAGCCGAACCGATTGGGCGCGCACCAACGTGGGAAAAAGCAGCATGACAAGCGCCAACACGACCACGCGGCGCCGACTTCGAAACCTGTGAGTTGTCAGTCCAAAGCGGACTAGCCCAGACGCCACACGACGGCTCCTGGCCTTACTGAGCAGGCGTCGAGGTCACTTCTTTGTATACCTCCTCGATGAACATATCCGTGGTCCACGAGCCTGTCGTCGATCCGTAAATGCCATCGTAGTCGACCGTCGGGTGCGTGGCCTTGACCTGCGCGAGCGTCTTCCCTTCCTTCGCCAGTCGCGCGATACGGTCTAGGACGATCGTTGCCATGTCGCGGTACTCGACCACGTCGCTCTGGTTCAGAACGCGCCCGTGGCCAGGAATGATGCGCGTGCCGCCCTGCTGGTTGTACTCTGGTACGGCCGTCGCCACGATCTGGTTCAGCCCGGCAATAATCCCTTTGATCGAGCCGCCGTTCTTCGCGTCGATGTACGGATAGCGATCGGCGGTAATCGACATCCCCGGCAACGATCACATCCGACTTGCGGAAGAACACCATGACGTCGCCGTCGCCGTGCGCGGCTGGCATGTGCCACATCTCGATCGGCTCGCCGCCGAACCAGAAGTTCTTCCGCGCAGTGAAGAACGTGTCGGTCGGCCACTCGGCTGTTTCGCGCGGCGAGCGTTGACCCGTCGGGGCGCTCATCCGATTCAACACGTTCTGAAAGGCCATCAGGCGTGCTCCGTCGCCGAAGATCGCCCCTCCACCGCCCCCCGGTGCCGCGACACCTCCCGCCGCGATCGAGGCGACGCCGGCCTTCGCGATCTTGCCATTTCCTCCCGTGTGATCGAGATCGGCATTGGTGTTGATGATCCAGCGCACCGGACGGATCTGCAGCTTCTTGACTTCCTCGATCACCTTGTCGCTGGCCGCCGAATCGCCGGTATCGACAACGACAGTGCCCTCGTCGCTCACCTGCACGGCGATATTCGATCCGGCGCCGCCAATCAGGTGAATCCGCCCCTGCACCGGAATGACGACCAGCCGATCGCGAAGCGTCGTGTAATCTGGACGGACACCGGCTTTGATGTCGTTCGGCTTGACGCCGGTCTTCCGCGTGTCCTCTGGCGCTCGAAAGATCGGCTGTGGAAACTGAGGAGAGGGCGGCGCCTGCTGCGCGCCGAGACGAGAGATCAGCGCCGCACCCGCGATCGTCGTGAGCCACCAGGTTCGCTTCGTCATGCGCTACTTCTTCGGAGCGGCGTTGTCCGGGGAGGGCGTCACGGCGTCGGCCGCCTTGCGAGCCGCGTCCTCCTGCATCATTTCCTGGATCTTCAACTGATATTCGGGATAGAGCGATTCCTTTCCGCCGCGTGTCGCGGCGAACGGGAGCCCCGTTTTCTTCGCGAGGTCGGGATGGGTGACGCCGATCGGATAAAACGGCACCCACCCGAGCGGCTTGTCACCGAGCTCGTCGACCGATTCGAAGGCGTTACCGAGTGCCGTGTTGCCATTCGGGTTCCATCGCCAAGTTTGCGAGCGCACCATCGGTTCCTCTAAGTAAATCGGGTCGTCGATGCTTGAGAACATCACGAGCAGGTCGCTGTGTCGAAAGTAGTGTTCGACCATCTTGCCGTACGGACTGGCCGCTGACCCGTTCCGCTGGATGATTCCCATTTTCATGTGCGTCGTGGTCACCACGAGCTGGCCGTTTTCCCACACGCCCGTAGAGAAGCCGTCCCACGTGTGCTCCGAAAAATCGGACGGGTGCGGGCGGCCGTCCATCCAAATGATGCGATCGGCGCGCCCAAAGCCGCCGGCTATCGCGTAGGCCACGAGCTCCTGCGTGATCGGGTCGAGAATCTTCACGATCCGTAGCCCCGGTCCGGGTCCCCGCATCAGGTACTGGGCCGGATGCGGTTGCGCCTGCCGCTCTGGCTGCGAGAGGATCGTCGCGTCCCACGCGTCGGCTTTCTGTCGATTGGCATCGTTCAACGGCAGGCCGGTGTAGTCGCCAAGCTCCGGGCCCGGTATGCGATGCGGCTGGTCCTCGCTATTCGAGTAGGTCCAGTCGCCGGAGATATCGGTGCGCACGACGGGCGGCGGCGTCGGCGGGGCGTTGCCCGCGGGTTGCCCGGGCTGTTGCGCAACGAGCCGCACGCCGATCACCCCCGCTGCAAGGATCAACGTCCAGGCGGTTGTCTTGCGGTTAAGGAGACGCTGTCCCTGCATGCCCGTTACCTCCTGCGCCAAGGCCGCGCTGTGGTGCCGGCCGTGCGCATGAAAGTGTGATCAATGTTCACTTCCGGCCGGAGTATACCCTGCGATACCGGCACCCAGCAATGTCGGTTTCTAAATGCCCCTTGCGGTGCGCGGAGACGCTTGACGTCGCGCTGCGGCTCGTCATTATGGAGCGCCAATCGGGTCCGCGCGTGGCGACGCCAAGACCAGCCTGTTTCATCTGTCGCGCTGCTCTTAGCGGACGTTGTCGGTGACCGCGGGCTCGGCGAGCGCCGGGTAGCGTCCCGCGTTGAATACAAGCGGCGCCACCGGAGGCTCGCGGTGAGAGGACCAGCACACGTCCGATGACGATGAAGATCGCTACGTTCGCGGCTTCTTGATGATTGCGCTGACGTCGTTCGGGCTGATGGAATCCGGGACTGTCCAGCCGTTGATGTCGTACTCGGCCATGCACTGCTCGGCGAAACCCTTGTAACGCTTGGTCGCCCCGGTGAGGTCGGCGACAAGCAGCGTTTCGAAGCGGATGCTCTCATGGTTGCCGAAGTAGTTGCGCTCGTAGAGGTTCATGGCGACCGCCGAACTCGGTGCCGATCGCATCCCACATGAGCTTCATCAGCTTCACGCGATCGATGGCCGAGTAGCCGTTCGACCCGCGCACGAATTGGTCGAGATACGGGCGGATTTCCGGATTCTGGAAGTCGAGCGCGCTCGAGGGCATATAGATGAGGGCGCTGGCGAGGGTGTTCTCGATGATCTCCTTGATCTTCGGATACGCGATGCTCGCCATCACGCGGTAGGCGAGGCCGTAGTCGAGTCGGCAGCACGTAGCCCGGCGTCCATGGCGTGGGCGTCCGTGCCATCGCCTCCGTGAGACCCCAGAAGCAGTTCCGCCACGCCAGCACTTCGCCGACATTCGCCTGCACGCCGCGGAAGTCCTTGACGCCGGTCGCTTCGACGGCCTTGAGCAGCAAGCCGGCCAGGAAGTCGAGCTTGACGGCGAGGCGCGTGCAGGCCCGGAACATGAAGCGGGGGAGGAACCCCGATCGCGGGAAGAAGTTGTTGACTTCTCGCAGCCCCTCCGCATCGCCCGATGCGGAACCTACGAACCGGCGCTCTCAGGTCACGGTCTGCTCTCTGACACACTCACGATGGTTGACCGTTTCGCACGACGACACGTCCGCGAATCAGGCAATCGATCCGCCTCGCGTGGTGGTTGATGGTCACCGCGACCGATCCGGCGCCATTACTCGCAAATGCCTGGAGGTGCGCCGCGCCGATCTCGAACGGCACCCGCGCAACGGCCGGTCGCTGTTCGGACTGCACGAAAGCCTCGTCAAACAAGGAAAGGACGCCGGCGCCGGATGGGTAAAGCGGGAGTTCGAAGAGGCGTGGAAGAACGCCGACGTGAAGCTCTCGCTCGACGATCTCTGACGTTACGTCGCCACCGCCGACAATCGGCCAACCCGCACGCGCGTGTCCGTTTCGAGTCCGCGCCGCTCGCCGATTTGCTGCCTCCACATGGCGTAGTACAGCCCCTTTTGCTCGAGCAGCTCCTGATGCCGCCCGGTTTCCACGATCCGGCCGCGCTCCAGCACATAGATTCGGTCCGCGTGGAGAACGGTGGAGAGCCGGTGAGCGATCATGATGGTGATCGCATCGCCCTGTCTGGCGACTTCTCGAATGGTGTCGACGATCCCTTCTTCCGTGAGGGAATCGAGCGATGACGTGGCTTCATCGAATACGAGCAGCCGCGGCCGGCGGAGCAGGGCTCGAGCGATCGAGAGCCGCTGCTTCTCGCCACCAGAGACTTTGACGCCCCCCTCGCCGATGACGGTATCCAGGCCACGATCGGCGCGCGCCAGCAGGCTGTCGCAGGCGGCCCGACTCAAAACCTCCTGACATTCCTCGTCTGACGCGGACGGGTTGACGAACAGCAGATTCTCCCGAATCGTCCCCGAAAACAGCTGCGTGTCCTGCGTGACGAACCCGATGCGCTCGCGCAGCGTATCCAGGTCGATCTCGCCGCTGGCGACGCCGTTGTAGACGATGCGTCCGGCCTGCGGCCGATAGAGGCCGACGAGCAGCTTCACCAGCGTCGTCTTTCCGGCGCCAGACGGTCCGACAAATGCGATCGTCTCGCCGCGCGTGACGCCGAACGAAATGTCTTTGACGGCCGGCGACGAAGCGGATTGGTGCTGAAACGTGACATCCTCGAACCCGAGCGTGTTCAGTTCCTGAAGGCGAACCGGCCTTGCCGGACGAGCCTCTTTCGGAATCTGCAGAATGGCTTCGTACACGTTCAGCGAGGCTTCCGTTTCGCGGTAGATGTTGATGATGTTGCCAAGCTCCTGCAGCGGGCCGAATATGAAGAACGAATAGATGAACAGCGAGAAAAACTGCCCGACGGTAATGGCGCGCGTGTAAATCAGGTAGAGCATCAGAAACATGATGCTCGTGCGGAGGAAGTTGACCGCGGTCCCCTGGATGAAGCTGAGGCCGCGCACGTATCGGACCTTCTTGAGCTCCAGATTCAGGATCTTGTCGGTCGTGCTGTTGAGGCGCTTGATTTCCTGTTGTCCGAGCCCGAGGCTCTTGACCAGTTCGATGTTTCGAAGCGATTCGGTCGTTGATCCGGCCAGTGCGGCTGTTTCGGCGACGATCACCTTTTGAATGTTCTTGATGCGGCGGCTGAGCACAGAGCTCAAGATGCCGAGAACAGGAACCGTGAGAAAGTAGACCGGCGCGATCAGCCAATGAACGCTGAACGCATAGATCATCACGAACACAATGCCGACGAGTGACGTAAATACGACGTTGATTGAAGCGGTAATCAGCCGCTCGACATCGGTGCGGACCTTCTGCAGCTTTCCGAGAGTCTCGCCGCTGCGCTGATCCTCGAAGACCGAGTACGGAAGCTCGAGCGAATGGCGAATGCCGTCCGAGTAGAGCTTGGCGCCGAGCCGCTGGGTGATGACGTTGATGTAGTAGTCTTGAAAGTTCTTCGCGACGCGAGATACGAACGCCACACCCATCGCCGCCCCGAGCAGAAGGCTGACGCCCCTGAAGAATTCCGCGGTCGTATATTCGCTGAACCGCGTCGCGTACCGATCGATGACATGTCGGAGGATCAGCGGATCGAGCAGCGAAAAGACCTGGTTGATTGCCGCCAGCGTGAGCGCGAGAGCGACAAGGCGCCAATAGTGTCGGAGGTACGCGAAGAGAAGTTTCATGATCGCCCTCGGACGTAGTGTAATCCCGGAGGCGTCGCGGCGGCATCGCACAGATCTGTACAAGCACACCTCGACTAATGCCGCTGGACGATTTCGGATCGAGCGGATCGTAGCCGGCGACTACGGCGTGTTCGCCTGGACGGATGTCGAGAGTGGGATATGGCAGGACCCGGAATTCATGCGGCTCTATGAGGGACGCGGCATCTCGATCCGAATGGGCGAGGGTGGCCGCGGCCGCCTCGACGTCGTAGCGAGCCCGCCAGGGCCATGAAGGCCCTACTCGTATGTAAGCTTCTTCAGGAGGGCCTCGTCACTCAACATCTTCCCGGCGCCTAGCACGACCGAGGACAAGGGGTCCTCGACGACTTGCACTGGAAGCTGGGTCTCCTGACGGATGCGCCGGTCGAGATTTCGCAGAAGCGATCCCCCGCCACAGAGCGAGATCCCGCGGTCGTAGATGTCGGCGGACAATTCGGGCGGAATTTGATCAAGGGTTTCGCGCACCGCCCGCAAGATGACCTTGATCGGTTCAGCCAACGCCTCTCGCACTTCGCCGTCGGCGAGGTCAATCCGCTTCGGCACACCTTTTCCGATGTGGCGGCCCTTCACCTCCATCGTCAACGGCTCATCGAGCTCGGTTGCCGAGCCGACCGTCATCTTGATCTCTTCGGCCGTGCGCTCGCCAATGAGCAAGTCATGTCGTTTCTTCAAGTGGGTGATGATCGCCTCGTCCATCGCGTCACCCGCCACACGCACGGAGCGTCCGATGACGACGCCAGCAAGGGAGATTACCGCGATGTCGGTCGTGCCGCCGCCGATGTCGATGATCATGTTCCCGGCCGGTTCGGCAATCTGCAGTCCGGCGCCAACCGCTGCCGCCATCGGCTCGTCGATCAGGTGGACCGAGCTCGCCTTCGCACGGAAGGCACTGTCCTTCACCGCCCGTCGCTCGACCGGCGTAATCTCCGTCGGTACTCCGATGACGACGCGCGGTCGCATCCAGGCGCCGAGGCGTCGGTGCGCTTTCTGGATAAAGTGCGTCATCATTTTTTCAGCTGCATCGAAGTCAGCGATGACGCCATCCTTGATCGGCCGCACAGGTCGGAGATGGCCGGGGCTCCTGCCGAGCATGTCGCGGGCGGCGGTCCCAACGGCTTCGACCGTGCCGTTCACGGTGTTGAAAGCAATGAGCGACGGTTCGTTGATGACGACGCCGCGCCCTCGCGCAAAGACGCAGAAATTGGCGGTACCGAGGTCGATGGCGAGGTCTGTCCCTGCACGTCCTATGAACATGGTTGTAATGGTGTCGGCATCGACGATGGCAAGTAACATTCCACTCGGGCCTGCGAGCAAGTGGCCGAGATGTAAGACAAACTGCGAGGAAGTCGAGGCGGCCGTCTTTGTCTCTTTCCTGAGAACTTACGCAACCGCACCGCGTGAGACAGTCTTGTAATGCGCGTGCAGCTGGATAAGTGCAGCGAAACGACACGCGGGCGTCATCTCGGAAAGACACCAACGAGCCAACACGGACTCTAATTGTTTGGGTCCGCCGCGCCGAAAATTCTCGAGGGGTGGGTCATGTCGCAGTTACCCAACGGGACAAAGAATGTTCAAGTCGCACAGCTCGGTCGCTCGGTGCTCGTCAAAGGAGAGTTGACCGGGTCGGAAGACCTGACGGTCGATGGCCGCGTGGAAGGTCGGATCGACCTCCCCGACCATACCCTGACGATCGGGCCCAATGCTCAGATACGGGCCGACATCGTGGCGAAGGTTGTCACCGTGTTCGGTTCAGTGGTGGGCGGCGTCACGGCCAGTGACAAAGTCGAGATTCGACAAGGCGGATCGCTCGAAGGCCATCTCGCATGCGGGCGCATCACGATTCAGGACGGCGCGCAATTCCGAGGAAAAGTGGACATGCCGCGTCAGGAGAAGCGAGACGGGCCTCGCCCCGAGGCCGCTGCCCCTGCTTTGGCAGCGGCGATGTGAGCATCTCCTCCACCGCCTCTCGACAGGAGCTTGGGTTGAGGGGCAAGGCCTCGAGCAGCCGACCGGAGAATCACGGCAGCTTCAATACCTGCCCCGGCTTGATCTTGTCCGGATCCGTCAGTTGGTCACGATTGGCATTGAAGATCGTCATGTAGGCGCCGGGGTCGCCGAGGGCGTCTTTTGCGATCTTGCTCAACGTGTCTCCTGATTTCACCGTGTAGGTGCGCGCCGGCAACGCTTTGATGTCCGCCACAACGTCGTTCGACCAGTCCGGCACGGTCTTGATGGCATCCCAAATCTTATTGGCCTCGTCCTGAGTCTTGGTGGTGCCCTTGAAATAGAGCTTGCCATCGCGCTCTTCGGCAGAGCCCTCCATCCTGAAACTCTTCGCTGTCTGAATGGCGTGGTTGTACTTGTCGCGAAGGCCCATGGCTCCTCCTTATGTGCGGTCGACATCCGGCGTGAACAGCTGGGAGGACCGCGCCCACAGCAACACGCTAGAGGCCGATCGGACTGACGCGCTATGCAGGTTCGGCAAGCCGGCCGGCGGATGAGGTGCCGCCAGCTGGCTCTACTGCAGCGGGCGCGATTCTGCCTCCGGCAGCAATTGATTGAGCGCGTCGCGGTCGCAAATCCGAAGCCGCCGCTCTTCGCACGCGATGACCGAATCCCGTTCCAACCTCCGAAGGGCGTTTCGGGTCGCGCCGGTCGACAGCTGAAGAAAATCTGCCATATCGCGGCCGGTCATTGACAGCTCGACGGTATCTTCGGGACCCGTCAGGTGAGCCTGCGACTGCTCCATCAGACTGATGAACATGGCGACTCGTTCAACGGCCGTCCGCCGTCCAACGGCGATCGCTTGACGTTGCGCACGCCGAAGAGAATGAGTCAGCTTGCAGAGGAACCGAAACTCGAGCTCGGGATCGCGGAGCAGCAACGCCTTCAATTGATCCACCGGCGCGCGTCGCAGCGTGACGATACTGACCGCGCTGGCGCCGTTCGCATACCGATTGCGCTCGGAGAGCCCAAACAGGTCGTCGGGGAACAGGAATCCGAGCACGTGGGGCCGGCCCTGCCGCATGGGTCGATAGGTCTTGACGACACCATCACGCACCTGAAACACCCAGCGCGCCTCGTCGCCGCGCTCATAAATGGACGTCCCTGCAGCCAGACGCAAATCGGAGGAAATCATGGCGAGGAGGGACTTCTGACGTTCGCTGAGGCGAGGGAGCTCCGACGCTCTCTCGAACGACTTGACCGATCGGCGAGTGCTGCGACTCATCGCTCCGGCAGGAATGCGAATCGATTGGGTTTACTGGACATTCGACTAGATGGTCTCCATCGCCGATGCAGCGTGAGCGAGATGAACTTCGGCGGTGACCTCAGTGCCCTCGTTCGGTCGCGACTTGACGTTCAGCCGCCCACCAACGATCCGCAAACGCTCGCGCATACTGACCAGCCCGAGGCCGCTCGACTGATCGGAAGGCGCAAAACCCACACCCGAATCCCTGATGCTCAAACGGACCAGGCCATGGTCGTTGGTCACGGCAACGGCAGCGTCCCTTGCCTCGCTGTGTCTCGTGACGTTGGTCAGAGCCTCCTGAGTGACGCGGAAAAGGCAGACGGCGACTTCGGGCGGCAGGGTATTCGCTCGAGGATCGCAGCTCAAGTCGATCGCGATCGGGAACTGTGCCGACACTTGACCGCAGAGATCCCGCAGCGCGGCGTCGAGGCCCAGATGCCGAAGCTTCGTTGAGTGCAGCTCGTGGGAGAGCTGATGGACATCCGATGCCAGCTCCTCGACGCGCTGGCCGAGTGCTGACGCCTGCTGGCTCTCGGAGTCCAGGCGCGATGCAGTGAGGGACTGTCGCAACGTGTCAAGTTCTACCGCCAGCAGCGCAAGACGCTGTCCGACATCATCATGCAACTCCCGACTGATGCGACGGCGCTCGTCTTCCTGCGCGCAAATCAGTCGGGACGTGAGCTGTTGAAGCTCGCCCTGTGCCTTCGTCAGCGCTTCTTCAGCGGCCTTTCGCTCCGTGATGTCTTCCACCATTGCGATGACCAGCGGAGACTGTCCGTGATCCCGGTCTCGAAGAGAGACATGAAGACGCCCCCAGATTCGCGCGCCATCCTTCCTGATGAAGCGCTTCTCCATCTGATACCTTGGCAGAATGCCGTCGCGGAGTTTTTCAAAGAGCGCTGAATCGACCACCGAGTCATCAGGATGACTGAATTGGGCGCAGCGAAGCGTCATCAATTCCTCGGCCGTGTAGCCCACCATGCGGCAGAACGCGGGATTGACGTGAAGCAGTCTGCCGTCAAGGTCTTCCAAGGCCACGCCCAGCGAGGCTTCCTCGAAGAGATCCCGAAAAAGGCGCTCGCTCTCCTCGCGCCCCTCCTGAGCGATCTTTCGCTCGACCGTTGCGACGATGAAGTTGCCCAGCAGGTTGAGGTGATTGATCAACTCGGTCGGCCAGCCTCGTTCGACCGGAAACGTCAGCTTCAACACGCCGTTGTCCACGGTTTGACAGCTTGACGGGATGAACGCGACGGACTTCACCGAGTGGCGTTCAAAGACTTCACGATCACGACGTGCCGCAGGCGGCAGGTCGGCCAACCGCGCCACTGCCACGCTCTGACCGTGCGACAACCGTTCTAAGGTGTAGGGAAGATCTTCCGGGGTGAGCACGATGGGTGACGGCGAGGCGTCCCGGGAACTGACTGAGTACACGCGAGCCAGATTGGTCGCGCCGCGCCGCGCCACGTACCAGCAGATGCGAGACGCGTGAAGCAGGTTGAGAATTTCACCCATTCCACGCTCGATCTCAGCGTCGATCCGCGCCAACGGGCACGGAGCAACCCGCGCCGCGAACTCAGCAATCAGCTCTTCCAGTCGCATGGTGCTCGAACACTGTCTGAACCACCGACGCTGCCGAGGCTGGCGCGTAGTATTTCACACAATGCCACACACAGGCTTCACAGAGCCGCACCTTTTCGTAGGAGAGACGAACCGTCTCACATCACCTGCGTTGACCTGAATTGATGAGCTGGGCGGCCTGGCGGGAGTCAGTAGGACGGGCGACTGATCCCCAGTTTTCGCATCATCGACTGCAGCGTCGTTCGCTTGAGGCCAAGTCGCGCGGCGGCGCCTCGAGGCCCGGCGACCACGCCGCCAGCGTCGCGGAGCGCGTCGAGAATCGTTTGCCGATTGACATCCTGAAGCGTGGACGCCATCGATCCTCGAACCGGACCCGCCGGCTTTGGCCGAAGGTCTTGGAGTGACAAACGCAGCTCCGGCCCTGGTGACAGGATGACGGCGCGTTGAATGACGTTCTGAAGCTCGCGGATGTTGCCCGGCCACTGCCAACGCTGGAGGGCCTCCATCACGGCGGGGGGGATGGTCGTGATCGGCCGGTGCATGCGTTGGGCGAATCGTTCCGTGAAGTACCGAACCAGGGCCGGAATGTCGTCCGGTCGTTCACGAAGCGGGGGGATCTGGATCGGAAACACGCTGAGGCGGTAGTACATGTCGCTTCTGAACGTCCCCTCTTCGGCCATTCGTTCGAGATCCCGATTCGTCGCGGCCACCACGCGCACATCGATGTGCTGCGTCCGCGTGCTGCCGAGCCGTTCGAACTCCCGCTCCTGGAGCACGCGAAGAAGCTTCGGTTGGATCTCCAACGGAATGTCGCCGACCTCGTCGAGGAACAGCGTGCCCTGATCGGACAACTCCAGACGCCCGAGCTTTCGCATCGTCGCACCGGTGAAGGCGCCTTTCTCATACCCGAACAGCTCGCTCTCGAGGAGCGTTGTCGGTAGCGCCGCGCCGCTGAATCGAACGAATGTGCGATCCTTGCGTGGGCTGAGGTTGTGAATGGCGCGCGCCACGAGCTCTTTGCCAGTGCCTGTCTCGCCCAGCAGCAGCACCGTCGCGTCCGTCGAAGCGACGGTCTGGGCAGCCCTCAACACGCGTCTGAGGCCGCGGCTTCTGCCGATGATCTCGCCGAACTCGGCCCGGACCTCGCCTTCCAGATACAGCTTTTCTTCGGCCAGATGGTCCTTGATGGCGATCACTCCCCGGTGCGCCAACGCATTTTCCAGCGCGATCGCGATCTGGCCGGAGACCTGTTTGAGGAGCTCGACCTCGTCTGCCGGGAACGCGTCGGGTGCCGTGCTGGCGACGTTCAGCGTGCCGACCTTGCCACGGGCTGTCACGAGGGGAACGCAGCAGAGCGACGCCAGATGCTCCGATCCAAGCGGCGGTGCGCCATCCGGACCGAATGCTTCCCAGTCCTTGCGGCGGAACACCGAAGCGACGGCGCCCTCGAACGTCACGCCGACGGGCGAGCGGTCCAGCGGAACCACGACCTCCGGTCGGAGGCTCCCACGAACGTCGTCATAGGCGAGCTGCACCCGCAACTCAGCGGCGTGTTGGTCGTAGACCGCGACGCTGACGTACTCGTGCTTGATGACGCGATCGATCGACTCGGAGATGGCTTTCAGGACAGCGCCGTAGTCGAGATTCGAGACCAGCGCGTTGCCGATTTCGAGCAAGAGCCGGAGACGATCGCGTTCGCCCTGCAGCTCCTGCTCATACCGTCGAGACTCGTCGAAGTTGATCGAGTTGTCGGCCGCGATGGCCACCTGTGCAGCCACGTGTTCCATGAATTCGATCGCGTCGTCGGAGTATTCGTTACTGCGGGAGCTCCCGAAGGCGAGAACGCCGACGCGCCTGTAGGTCGTTGTCAACGGGAGCCAGCACGTGATGGTCTGGCCGAGACGACGGGCGAAATCGAGCGCAGGTGGAAGGAATCCGTCGGCCGGAACCGGAATGATCGCCGGCCTTTGCGACATCCACACCGATGCGGCGGGGCCTTCGGCGGCGACGGGCATGGAGACGACTGGCGGCTGTGGGGAATCTTTTGGATCGAGCACCACGAGCCGCATTTCGTTGGTCGAGGAATCGTGCAGGACGAGGGCCAGCGTGTCGAAGGGCACCACTGAATGAAGCTGATCCGCAAGGACGTGAACCAGCTCCGCAATAGTCTTGTGCCGCGCCAAGACGTGCGATACGCGCAGCAAGCCTTCGTAGCGGGCCAGCGAGTCGCGGATCGTCGCTGTGGCGCCAGCGTCTAGCATGGTGTTCGGCCGTGCGTTCGAGGCCTATGCTCCAGTCTGACCTTCCGAGTGGCTATGCAGTACCGGCAACGCTCCTCGCGAGCGCGCCGGGGCGACCCGCAACCTTTGACGACTTTTCGGTGGGGTTCTGCCGCATATTGGATTAAAGTCGGCGTAACAATTACGGCCACCGACGGTGCCGATGTGACGAACCACTTGGCCAGCTTACAGTTAAGTGCGCCGTGGGTGTCAACTGCGCTCGATACCGCGACGTCGACTCGTCGAAGGGCAGTTCAGCGTCGGCATGTCCGTGTTCAGCGCTCGAAATCGAGGAAAACTTTGCAGGCCGCACCAAGTTGCTCGTGCGGCACGCGCTTTGCGACCTGCTCCCCCGGACTCCTCGAATTTTGAGCTTCAGCGTCGGCAGGTAATTCTTGCCGGCGCGCACGTGGCGGGCGAATGCGGAGAGTTTTTGCCTTCGTCGGTTTTGTCGGGTGCGTCATGGCGAGCCCGCCGCCCGCCCTCGCGCAGACCGACGTCGAACGCCTCCCGCTCGCCGAGCAACCCATCGGATCCGGTCTCCAGATTCTTCCCGCTCCGCATGATACAGGTTTGGCAAGACGCACGGAGTTGGAACGGTGGGTCGTCGAGTTCTCCAAGTGGATGGAGTGGCGGGACGAGTGGCTCAGCAAGCCGGAGCCAGGTTGGCTCGGTGAGCGCCACCGCCGGCAAAAACCAGCGCCGCCTGATTGGCTGTTCGACGAGTGCCTTCAAGCGGATCGTCAAGACTATGAGCGCCTTGACGAAGCTTGCCGATTGGTGTCCGTTTGGAGCGACGACTACGCGACGTGGCAGGTGAGACAGGAGATTGCCGCCGAGCGTGCACAGCGCGAAGCCCCGACCAAGACTCAGTGGTGGCAGCACGTCCACATCGACGGGTTCTGGCCGATGACGGAATTGCGAACCCGCGTCTACGGTGTCATCGGTATTCATGCAACTGTGGAAGTCGCCGGCCGCTTCCAGGTATTCATCGCACCCGGCGCCATCCTGCTGAACCTGCCGACGGCCCAGGGAACCCGAGAATGGAAACCTGCGACCGATTGGGGTGTTGCCTACCGGTTGTTCGACTTCAAGTTTCCGGGAACCGGCCAGCCCGCCAGTCTGCACATCAATCTCGCGAAAGCGTGGATCTTGGCCAACACCGGTAACCTCCCCCTCAAATCGAGCATCGATCTGGCCGGATTCTCGGTCACTTTCAAGCGAAGGCCGTAACGTGCTTGGCCAGTAGCGCCTATCGCCCCTGCCAATTCGGCGGCGGTCACCTGTTCACCTAGACAGCCGTCAATCTCTTGCCGGAATTGCACAGCGGAGGTTGACATCTAGACCGTAACCTCATCGGTAGACTGCCCCATAGAACCAGCAAATTGGGGAACTGTCAGAGCGGGGCGATCATGGACCGAACCTGGAATCTCAACTGGTACGACCACGCCAATCGGTTTGGCGGCACTGTCGGCCGGACGACGAGAGAATCGCGTCCGGTGTGGCCCCGCGTCGCCCAGGCGCCGCTCGGTGCGCCGAACGTTCTTCTGGTCGTGCTCGACGATGTCGGTTTTGCCCAGCTTGGCTGCTACGGCGGGTTGGGGACACGCATTCAGACGCCGAATATCGACGAGCTGGCTGCTCGCGGCCTGCGTTACACCAATTGGCATACACCGGGCAACAGCTCGGCTTCGCGCGCTTGCTTTCTGACCGGCCGCAACCACCACTCGGTCGGCATGGGCACCAGCATCGAGCTCGCGAGAGGATACCCCGGGTACAACGCGCAGATTCCGCTCGATACCGCCATGATTGCGGCGGTACTCGGAGAGAACGGTTACAACACCTTTGCCGTCGGCAAGTGGCATTTGGCGCCCGAAGAGCATCTGTCGGATTCCGGCCCCTTCGATGGCTGGCCGGTCGGACGCGGGTTCGATCGCTACTATGGTTTCCTCGGTGGTCGGACCGATCAATGGCACCCGGAGTTGTGGCAGGACAACACGAGAATCGATCCACCGGCGTCGCCGGAAGAAGGGTATCACCTCACGGCAGATCTGACTGATCGCGCCATCGCGTATATCAACTCGCAGAAAGCCGCTACACCGAGCAAGCCGTTCTTCCTGTACCTGGCGTACGGTGCATGCCACTCGCCGCATCAGCCGCCGCGCGAGTACATCGAACGGTATGAGGGGGTTTTTGATTCCGGCTGGGACGCGATTCGTGAAGAAGCGCTGATCGCGCAGAAGCAGCTCGGACTTGTTCCGCCGGACACGATGCTGCCACCGCGGAATTCCGGCGTCCCGGCCTGGGATTCGCTTTCAGACATCGAGAAACGAGTATTCTGCCGGCAGATGGAATGCTTCGCTGGGGTCGCCACGCACGTTGACGAACACATCGGGCGGTTGTTGGACAACCTTCAGGCGATGGGTCAGCTTGACAACACGCTGGTCATGGTCTGCTCGGACAACGGCGCCAGCGGCGACGGCACCGCCGAGGGTCTGGCCGCCGACATCATTTCGGTCAACACGGCATCGGAGACGATTGAGGACAAGTACGAGATCCTCGACCGATGGGGACAGCCCGGGTACTCACCCTCACTACGCGACGGGGTGGGCCATGGCCGGCAACACACCACTCAAGTGGTACAAGGAGCAGGCCTTCGAGGGTGGCACGCGCGTGCCGCTGATTGTCTCGTGGAATGCCAGGAAGCTGGAGGGCGGCGGGATTCGTAGCCAGTTCCACCACGCCGTCGACGTCGTGCCCACTATTCTCGATGCGGCAGGTATGCGGATGCCGGAGATGGTGAAGGGTTACACGCAAAAGCCCCTCGAGGGCTCGTCGATGATCTATTCCTTCTTCAACAGGAACGCTCCCACGAATCGGAAGCAGCAATACCTCGAGATGCAGGGCCACCGGGCGTTATGGAAGGACGGCTGGAAGGCGGTCACTTTTCATTGGACCGAGACAAGCAGCAGCAGGTACAGCCGTGAAGGGACGACACACGACAATCGCTTCCCGGATTCAGAGTGGGAGCTCTATCACCTGGAAACTGATTTCTCGGAGACGAACAACCTTGCGGCGGCGGAACCGCTGAAGCTCAAAGAGCTGACGGACACCTGGTGGCTCGAAGCCGTCCGGAATGGCGTATTGCCGCTCGACGACCAGGAACCCGAGCCGCGAGCCGTGGCCAGGTCGGTCGTATCCGCATCACGGACGAGATCGGCGCACTTCTCTCCACTTCACATCGTGCGCGCGCCGCTGCCCGATATCCGACGGGCTTCGCACAGCATCAATGCAGAGGTCGAAATTCCAGCAGGGAGTGCCGAAGGCTGCATTGTTTCCAACGGCGGGCCAGACGGCGGTTACGTGCTGTTCGTGAAGGACGGAAAGGCGCACTACCTTTCGAGCTTCCTTGGCCGTGAGTTCTATCAAATCGACGCCTCGAAGCCGCTGCCTACCGGCAAACGGGTCTCGCTCAAGTTGGAGTTCCAGAAAACGAGCGATATCTCGGGCCTGGCCACACTCTACCAGGACGGCGAGCCGGTCGGCCAAGTGGACGTCAAGCGGACCAAGCCTGCGCAGCAGGCGGTCATCGACGATCTGGACATCGGCGGGGACACTGCTGCCGCGGTATCTCGCGACTATCCGCCTCCGTTCACCTTCACCGGCACAATCAAGAAGGTCGAAGTCGTCGTCGGCGGCGACCGACATCGCGACGCAAAGGTAGCCAAGCACAGGTAGGCGGCAGCCAGGTCAGGTGTGGGGCGGAGCCCCACATCTTTTCGTCGTTGGCAACCACGTCGTTCTGCCTGATACTTGCTTGACGCGATCCTTGGTCCCGGGGGCGGTGGCCGCTGGTGCTGACACGGTGCGCCTTCGGCGAGCGTAACGTTGAACAAAGTTGCGCCGGAATGGTTGTGAGTGAGGTTTCACGTGGCTACGCATGTAGGAGACGCGACCGAACCCCGGACGTCAGAAGCCCCTGGTGAGCCCCCGTTTCCAGACATGGTCTGGATCCCTGGCGGAGAGTTCCAGATGGGCTCTGACAAGCATTATCCCGAGGAGCGTCCGGTCCATCGCATTGTCGTCGACGGATTCTGGATCGATCGATATCCGGTGACCAACGAGCGGTTCCGCCGATTCGCGGCGGGGACGGGCCATGTGACGTTCGCAGAAATACCTCCACGCGCGGAGGATTATCCTGGCGCCTTGCCGGAGATGCTGTACGCGGGGTCGCTCGTGTTCATCAAGCCCCCCGGACCAGTCGATCTCCGTGGGCCAACGAGTTGGTGGCACTGGGTTCGAGGTGCCGACTGGCGGCATCCGCGCGGTTTGGACAGCTCGCTTGAGGATCTCGAACGGCACCCGGTCGTACACGTCGCGTTCAGCGACGCGGAGGCGTACGCACGGTGGGAAGGCAAGGCACTGCCGACAGAAGCCGAGTGGGAGTGGGCGGCGCGTGGTGGACTTCACCGCGCGTCGTACGCATGGGGCGACGAGTTCCTGCCAGGCGGCAAGTACATGGCGAACACCTGGCAGGGCCAGTTTCCCTGGCAGAACCTGGCGACCGACGGCTACGAAGGAACGTCTCCCGCCGGGGCGTTTCCCCCGAACGGCTATGGGCTTTACGACATGATCGGGAACGTCTGGGAGTGGACCACCGACTGGTACAATCCACGCCACCCGGGGGACGCGATCAAGGCGTGTTGTGTTCCGCACAATCCGCTCGGCGGGCGAGAAGAAGAAAGCTACGACCCGTGTCAGCCTGAGATCAAGATTCCCCGCAGGGTGCTGAAGGGTGGCTCGCATTTGTGCGCGCCGAACTACTGCCGACGCTACCGGCCGGCTGCCCGCTTTCCGGAGCCGGTCGACACGTCGACGTGCCACGTCGGGTTTCGCTGCATCGTGCGACCGGGGGCGACGCGGCCGGTCGCGGGCGCGGCCTGACCGGGATAGCGATCGATCAGCGTTGAGGGAGATTCCGGCGGCGGCGCAGCCGTTCAACATTTCCCGCCAAACGAGCCGGTGACGCCAAACCCGCCGGGGCGAAGCTGTCTCAAGTTGCCCGAGGCCAATCGAAGCACGCCGAGGCGGTTACGCTGGCGTGTCGCCGTCGCGGCAGCCGTCTTGTGGCTCGGTCTAAGTCCGGCTGTTCGCGCCGACCACGGCAAAATCGACCTTCTCGAAATGAAGAACGGGGACCGGATCACCTGCGAGGTGACCGGGCTCCAACGGGGCAAGCTGACCGTCAAGACCGATGGGTTCGGGACACTGTCGGTCGAATGGGTCAAGGTGCAGCGGTTGAGCAGCCCTGTCCCGTTCGAGGTCGAGCTCACGTCGGGAGTTCGACTCATCGGGCCGATCGATTCGCCGTCGAACGATCAGCTGAGAGCGAGAACAGAGTCGGGCGATGTGATCGTCGACTTGTTGTCGGTCGTGAGATTGACGCCGTTTGAGGAAGGCTTCTGGACGCGCCTGGATGGCTCGGTCAATCTGGGCTTCAGCTTTACGCAAGCCGATCAATTGGTCCAGTGGTCTCTCAGCGCCGACGTCTCGCGCCGCTATACGAGATGGCTGACTGAGATCCTTTTCGACTCGCTCTTGACCCGGCAGGAGTCTGCGGACAACCAGAGTCGCAACGCGCTCACGATCGACGCCCAGCGGTTTTTCTCGGACCGTTGGTTTGCGACGGGATTGGGGCAATTGAATCAAAACGAACAGCTGGGCCTCGATTTCCGATCCGTGATCGGCGGTGGGCTCGGCCGCTACTTCAAGCAAACCAATCGAACACTCTTGAAGATGTTCGCCGGAGCAGGCTACACGCACGAGGAATACGCCGACGAGACTCTGAACAACCTGGCCGAAGCGCTCTTCGGGGTAGGGTGGGATTGGTTCACGTTCAGCGGGAGGGAAACCGATCTTTCGAATCGTGCGCTGGTGTACTACGACCTCAGCTCGGGTAAGCGATTGCGTCTCGAAATCAACACTGCATTGAAGCACAAACTCTTCAAAGACTTTCAGTGGACCGTGAATCTCGTAGAGAGCTTCGATTCTTCCCCCCCCGAGGAACAGAAGCGGAACGATGTGGCGATAACGGTATCGTTAGGCTGGACGTTTTGAGCCCCGCGACGCGCGAACCCCCAGGCTTGGTGAGACGAACGGCCGATGGGCCAACGCTGCTTGTATCGCGGGAACGAGGTCGCTGGCTAGATGCGCTTTGAGGACGTATCCGAGCGCCCCGACATCGCGCGCCGCTTCGACAAAGTGCGCATCGTCGTGGATCGTCAGGATCACAACGGGAGGCGGATCGGCGCGCTGCGCCAATTGCGCGGCCGCTTCCAGGCCGGTGAGCACTGGCATCGAGATATCGAGAACGACCAGATCCGGCTTGAGAGCGGTCACAGCGTCGAGCGCGGCCTGACCATCGCGAACCGCCCCAACCACCTCAAATTCGGATCGAAGCAAATCGACGAGCCGTTCGAGCACGACTGGGTGATCTTCGGCCAGGAGTATCCGAATACCAGTCGCCACTGCCCTACACCTACCCCGCTGCTCGCCTGAGCAGTGAGCTATTTTCTGGCAAGAGACCCAGGCGCCATCAAGGTTCGCCTGGCGCTGATGCGGCGAATGGTAAGAGGTTCGAACACCGGGCCGCCATCTGTCAGGTTGGCAGGATACCGAAGATGTAAAGACAGGTGGCGAGGGCTAGACCATGTGGTGCTTGATGGCAAACTGAATCAGCTCAGCTGTGGTCTTCATGTTGAGCTGCTCCATGATCCGGTACTTGTGGAACGCGACGGTCCGCGGGGCGATGTTCAGGATCGCCGCCACTTCCTTCATCGAGTGACCCTCGGCCAGTAACTGGACGACCTCGCGTTGACGCGTCGTCAACTGCTGACGCGATCGGCCGCTATCTGTGCCACGGAGCATCGATCCGACCAGGCCGCTCGTGACCAACGGCGTCACGTACGAGCGCCGCCGCATCACCTCGCGAATGGCCGTCAATAGCTCCGATGCGGCAGAGCGCTTGAGCAAATAACCCGATGCACCAGCCCGAAACGCCTCGGCAGCAAGGTCGGGATCTTCATTCATCGTCAGGAACACGATCCGTGTGTCGGGAAGAAGCTGCTTGAGCTGGCGGGCAGCATCGATGCCGTTGAGGAGTGGCATCGCGACATCCACCACGACGATGTCCGGCCTCAACCGATCGGCCGCGGCAAGAAGGGCTCGGCCGTCAGACACCATGCCCACAACGTCGCATTCATCGGAAAGCAGCCGCTGAAAGGCTTCGAGGAGAAGCGTGTGGTCGTCAGCGAGGAGAACACGGGGCCGGATCATAGGCTGTTTGCTTCCACTTGAGATTCGAGACGGGCCTGCTCCAAGAGCGCGTGCCCTCCTGCAGCTGGCAAGCTCGGCCGGATGTTCTCACGCAGTAACTCCACCCGCAAGTCTCCGGGGCCGAGGCGATGGACCCGCCCACCGGCAGCGCCACAGCCGAGCAGTGAGGCTATCGTGGCGACGATCCGCGCGCCCATCGGTCCCTTCGTCGGAAAGGGGGCATTCGTAGCCGTTGGACCTATCTCGGGGGGACGGGGTTCTTATAGCAACCACTCAACGGACGCGTAACTGTCAACAATGACAGGTCCGGCGCGCATGCTCAACCCACGACGCGAGCCGTCTTGAGCCGATATCCGTCGCCATCAGAGGTGCCATCGGCTTCTGCAAAGTAAACCAAAACGATCGTGAATTGCAGGCGTTTTTCGACGATTCCCATGCGGGTCACGATCGGCTTCAGGTCCTGCCAGAGCTGACAGGTCGGCGCCCTCGAAGATTCATGGATCAGTCAGTCTTTTTCGGTCCACCGGCCATTTCTGACAGTTCTGCAGAGTTTTGGCAGTGAGGATGATGGGTCGACCCCTCATGGCGTCCGAACGCTCGCGCGTCGCGTTTCCCGACCCTCACGACATTTCGTGGTCCCGAGCCGTCACTTCGACTGACATCGAAGACATCGATGGAATGTCGGCCGCAGCCGTTGACGGCATCGCCTGCGACTGCGTTCAACTCGAAGCCAGGCCATTCAGCAGTCGCTGGACGGTCGTTCGGCTCGGATCGACGGTCGTGCAATTCGGCCAACAGAATCTGGCGATCCTTCGGCGAGTGCGCGTCCCCATGGACAAATGGGCGTTCATCGTACCCCTGGTGGTGCCCGGGCTCGCCCGCTGGGACGGCCGCATCGTCACGAGTGGCGAGATCATCGTGTGCCCGCCGAGGGCCGAGAGTTATGCGTTCGATCCCGCCGGGATCCAGTTCGCCATCATCAGCGTGGCCCCCGGGACCGTTGCCCGGTACATCGACACGGCGCGTTCGTCGCTTTGCTCTCCGGCGGGGAGTCATATCGTCCGTCCGAGCTACCAGGACGTTCGTCAATTGCAGGACGAACTGCTCGACGTGAAGGCGATGACCGAGGGGCGAGCCGACGTGCGGCCGCCCGTGAATCTCGGCACGACTGCACAGCGCATCTGCGCAAGGCTCAGCGAATGCCTGCGTGGCGTCGTGGCCACGAGTGACAGGTCGGCAGCTTCGCGCTCGCGAAGCGACATCGTCCGCCGCGCGGAGCTTTTCGTTCGGGAACGCATCGGCGAATCCATTTCCATCGCGCAGCTGTCCGCAGCTGTCGGGGTGAGCGAGCGCAGTCTCCGCAATGCGTTCTACGACGTCTACACGACGAGTCCGAAGCGATACCTCAAGATCCGGCAGCTTCACCAGGCCCGCCACGCGCTCCGCGCCGCCGACGACGGTCGCGCGACGGTGACGACGGTGGCGACGTTCCACGGCTTCTTCGAGTTGGGTCGTTTCGCTGGTGAATACAAGGCGTTGTTCGGAGAAGCCCCGTCTGAGACGCTGCAGAAGGCAAAGGCGCGGATGACGCCCCCACCGAGTCCGGTTTTGCCGCGGCTCGACCTCTCGCCCCGCGCCACTGCCTGACACTCGACGTCAGCCTGAAAGACCGCGTCTGGACTATCCCGGCACGAAGACCCGTCTGGCCGCGCTGGCATCGGTCACGACTTTGCTGTCCCCGAGGACCACCTGAACATGATGCGTGACGCCGTCGATGCGGATCGGGATGGAGCGTGCGTCGACCGAGGCACCATCCAGTGTTGCCTCGGCCACGCCTCGACAACGGCGATCCGGATTGAAGACTGTTATCTCGTAACGCGTAGAGCCGAATCGGCACGAAATCGAGTACTCGTTCCACGCAGCCGGAATACATGGATCGATCTCGAACACCATGCCCCGGCGTCGCAATCCAAGGATGCTCTCGAGGCCGGCTCGATACATCCACCCCGCTGCGCCGGTGTACCATGTCCAGCCGGCTCGGCCCATGTGGAGACTGTTCGCGTACACATCGCCGGCGACGACGTATGGCTCGGCCTTGTATCGTTCGAGCGCTGAGCCGGTTCGCGTTCGATTCACCGGATTGAGCATGTGGAAGAGCTCGACTGCCTCATCGCCATTTCCAAGGCGGGCCGAGGCCATCACCACCCACACGGCTGCATGCGTATATTGGCCACCGTTCTCGCGAACCCCCGGCACGTACGCCTTGATGTAGCCGGGATCCTGTTCCGCGCGATCGAATGGCGGGGTAAGGAGAAGCAGGGTCTGCGACCTGCGATCGAGAAGGTGAGTGCGCACAGCGTCCATGGCGCGCTCGGCGAATCGCAAAGGCACGGCCTCGGAAAGCACGGCCCATGTCTGGGCAATCGAGTCGATCCGATCCTCGACGTTATGGACCGAGCCGAGCGGCGTGCCGTCGTCGTAATAGCCCCGCCGATACCACTCGCCGTCCCAGCTCAACTCCAACATCGTTCCCAGCCGGGCCATCTCTTGGCGATAGCGCTCGGCGCGGTGTCGATCTCCGCGCGCTTCGCAGAGTGGTGCGAACGAGGTGAGCACAGCATGCAGGAAGAACCCGAGCCATGTGCTTTCACCGCGTCCGGCCTTTCCGACCCGGTTGAGGCCGTCGTTCCAGTCGCCGCTGCCAATCAGCGGGAGGCCGTGGGTTCCAACGGTCAATGCCTTTTCGATCGCCCGGACGCAGTGTTCGAAGATCGGGGCCTTTTGCTGGGAGAGGTGAGGCTGCAGATATGTCTCTTGAGTATCGGGCGCCAGGACAGGGGCCTCGATGAACGGCACCTGACTGTCGAGCAGGTCATAGTCACCGGTGGTGCGAACGTAATGCGCGACAACGTACGGCAGCCAGAGGAGGTCGTCTGAACAACGAGAGCGCAGGCCGCGGCCTCCCGGCTCGTGCCACCAGTGCAGGACATCGCCTTCGACGAACTGTCGAGAAGCCGCCCGGACCAGTTGATCTCGCAACAGGTCGGGTCGCGCCAGCGACAGTGCCATTACATCCTGCAGTTGATCCCGGAAGCCGAACGCGCCTCCCGGTTGGTAGTAGCCGGACCGCGCCCAGAGGCGGCAGCTCAGTGTCTGGTACAGCAGCCAACGGTTCATCATCACATCGAATGAATCGTCGGGGGTTCGAACCTTGACGGCGGCGAGGCACTCGTCCCAGTCGCGGCGCACTTCCTCGAGGCTCCCGTCGGCTGCTTCAACGTGGCCGAATCTGCGAACGAGATCGCGGACCGCGTCCACGTCGGCGCCCTGACCCAACAGGAAGACGACCCGGCGCGTTGCTCCCGGCTCGATTGTCAGAGCGACGTGAAGCGCTGCGCAGGGGTCGAGTCCGGCTCCGAAGCGCTCGGACAGCTTTGGACGACGTAGAGCCGCCGGTCGAGCCAGGGAACCGTTGCGGCCGAGAAACGAGAGGCGATCGCCCGTCGCCGAAGCGAGAGGTTCGCTGGCATGAGCGAACGCCACGCGTTTGGCAAAGGAGCCGTTGAACCCGTTTCGTGCGAGAACGGCGCCCGATTCGTCGTCGAGCGCGGTCGTCACGTGCATCTGCTGGTCGGATTGCGGCGGACCGAGAACCCACTCGTTATAACCAATGACGCTGAGATGACGTGTCGACTGCGTTCGATTGGTCAGCGTCAACAGCGAGAGCTTGACCGGCGCCGAACGGTCCACAAAGACCTTGAGTTCGTGCTCGATGCCGTAGGTGAGGCGATTGAATGCGGTCAAGCCGGCGGAATGGCGGACGATGCATCGCCCGCCCGTAGCGGCACGGCGCATTGGTCCCGGCGTGGGCGACCAGGCATCCCCCGTCTCGTCGTCGCGGACGAAGAGTGCTTCGGCCGTGGGATCCGTCACCGGATCGTTCCAGAACGGCGTCAGGCGATTCTCGCGGCTGTTTTCGGCCCACGTAAATGAAGAACCCGACGCCGAGACGATCGTCCCGAACACCGGGTTCGACATCACGTTGACCCACGGCAACGGCGTCTCCTGGTCGTCTTCGAGAACCACTACGTACTCGTTGCCGTCGGCTGTGAAACCACCCAGTCCATTGAACAGGAACAGCGACGGCGCCTCCAGTTGTGCTCCTTCATCGTCGAGCACCGGTTTGTCAGGTATTGGAGGCGGCGCGAGCGCTTCGGCCTCATCTCGCGCCGGTCGGCCCGGATACGGGCGATCGAGTTGGTTGGCCAATGTGCCTCTGTTGCCGTGCAGAATGGCTCGGGCGATGGCGATCAGGAGTGTGCGATCGCTTTCGCCCATCTGGTCCGCGCGCAGCAGATACACACCCCCCGGGCGGTCCTTTCTGAGTCGCCACGGACCGTCGGAAAGCAGCGTCGTGATGTGTTCGTGGGTCTCGTCGAGATAGCTCGTGGGATGCTCGTTCAAGATCACGATATCTGCAGCGAGCCCTTTCAGTCGCCAGTACTCCTGCGCCTCGAGAACCTGCCGGATCAACGGCAGCGCGTCGTCCTCACCGACGCGAATCAGCACGATGGGGAGATCGCCCGAGATGCTGTAGGCCCACAACCCTTCCTGCCCGAGCGTGTTCGCCGCCTGTTGCTCGGGACTCGCGCGAAGCGAGCCATCGAGGTACAACGCCCTCGACGCGAGGCGTTCGTAGAGCAGCGCGGCATCATTCGAAATGCCGAGGTGACGCAGAGTGCTCTGTCCGTGTGTCGACGCCAAAGCAAACGTTCGGCCGGCGGCGCTCGGTTCGCGGTATTTCAGCGCGAGCGCGCAGCGCGGTCTCTCGATTCGAGGCCATCCCTGTGGCAAAGGACAGTCTCACGAAGCCGCCCGGTGCGAGTCGAACTCTCTGGCGCAGACTGACAATGGGATCCAGCGTGGCCCCCGAGGTATTCGAGAGTGAGCGCCCATCGAGGGCTTGCGGGTCGTCTGGTCCTCGACCGCGTCCGAGGAACCGGCTGCGGTCCGTCTCGCACTCGAGCGCCCCTTGCGGTCGCCCCTCGAGGCTCAGTACGTGAATCGCCCAGAGCTCCTCGGCGTCGAATCCTCCGGGGCGACGGCGGCAAATCAGGGCCGAATAGTCCGGGAGAAACTCGGTCTCGACGAACAGCTTGCCAAACGCCGGGTGTGCCAGGTCCGCCGCGGGCGTGGCGAGCACGATTTCCCCATAACTCGTGACTTCAATCTCGCGCGGTCGATCGCTGCGGTTCATGATCGCCAGCCGTCGAACCTCGACGTCGTCCTCGGTCGAGACGGCGATCTCCAGGTTGGTTGCGATGTCGTCATCCGCGCGGCGGAACAACGCGCGATCCGGCTCGAGCGTGACGAGATAGTCCTGAGGTTCTTCCCGCAGTGGTTGCGCGGTTGCTGACCAGACAGCGCCGGTGCGGACATCGCGCAGATAGATGAACGAGCCGCCAAGGTCACGAGTCGGGTCGCGACGGCTGCGCGTGACCGACCGTCCGCGGTACGAGCTCGTGCCGCCTCCCGCGTTGGTGACGACGGCGATGTAGTTGCCGTTCGAGAGGAACGCCGCGTGCGGGAATTGCGTCGCAGGCGTCCGGAAGCGCCGTACTGCGTCGACCGCGACTGGCGCCGCGACGCGGGTCGCCTCGAGCGGACGCGGCCGGGTAATCGCAGCCCGGCGTGGCACGCGCTCCTGCAACAGAAGCTCCGTGGCCTTCATCCGCGGGTCCGCGTGGAACCGCTCGGCCATCGGGTGGCCGAGAAGCGCGTTCGCGATCGAGACGAGCGTCATGCCCTGATGGTGGGCCATCGACGTTCGAACGACGGTGCCGACTCCACGCGACCTGCCGAAACTTCCGCCGTCGGTCGGATCGCAGCTCCTGACGTGTAGTCCACCGCGTCGTAGTAGCCAAACGGACCGTCGAGGCCTTCTGCTGCCAGCCGTCGAAAGTTTTGCGCCGCTGCGACGGGTTCGATCATCGTTGCGAGCGCCGTGGCGTACGGCGCAACCACCAGATCGTCGGCCAGGCCCCGTCTCAGGCCGAGCCCTGGCACGCCGAAGGCGCGATACTGATACGTGTCGTGCCGGTCGACGACGTTGAACGCACATTCGGAGACGCCCCACGGCACACCGCGTTCCTTGCCGTACTGGATCTGCCGCCGCACGGCCATCCGACAGCTCTCGTCGAGCAGGGTTTCGGGGTAGCTCCGCATCACGAGGAGCGGCATCAGGTATTCGAACAGCGTCGCTCCCCACGACAACAAGGTCGGCGCTCCCTGAATACTGGTGAGCGGCCGGCCCAACCGGAACCAGTGCGCTTCCGGAACATCGCCCTTGGCGATGGCGATGAAGCTGGCGAGGCGTGCTTCTGACGCGAGCAGGTCGTAGAAGGCGACGTCCAGGCGTCCGAGGCTCTCGGCATCGGTTGGCCGGTAGCCGACCGACATCAGCCCGCGCTGCTTGTCGTACAGCAGGCGGAAGTCCATCCGATCCGCCAGGCCCATGGCGCGCTGTGCCAGCCACTCGAGCTGCTCCGGCGGAATCGACACCGGCCGCCGGGCTCCTTCGATGTCTTTTTTGAGTCGGCACACCCAGTACGCGATCTCGGCTTCGTGAAGGTCCTTTGCCCCGTCGAATTCCGGTCCGTCCGCAGTGTGTGTCAATCGCGGATATCGGGCCCTCGAGCTCGGCCAGCTTGACGTCTTGATCGACGGATCCTGACAGAATGGTGCGAATGTGTCGGATCGCAACGCCGAGCTTCTGATGATCCGACTGAGCGCTTCGAGCAGCCCGCTCGGCGGACTGAACCGCTCGCTCGAGAAGAGTGGTCACTTCCTCGAGCCCGGAAAGATCCGGCGGCGGCTTCGGCTCGCTTGGCAGTTGACGCAGGCCGCCCGCCAGCGTGATGAGCGCGGCCGCGAGATTGCCGCTGTCGACTGACGAAACGTAGCGAGGCGCCAGCGGGGCCAGGCTCTGAGAGTCGTACCAGTTGAAGAGGTGTCCGCCGAAGCTTTCCAGGCCTTCGATGGTAGTGAGCGTCGCGTCGATCCTCTCGACGAGCTCGTCGTTCGAGATGAAGCCGAGATCGTGCGCGGCCAGCGCCGCCAGGAGGCTCATGCCGATGTTGGTGGGTGACGTGCGGTGCGCGACGGTAGGCTGAGGCGTTTCCTGGAAGTTGTCCGGTGGGAGCCCGTGATCGCCGGCACCAACGAAGACCTCGAAATACCGCCACGTCTTTCTCGCGATCAATCGCAGACGGCGCCGATCTTCTTCGTCGATCTCCGGTCGTAGCTGCGCCACCGGTTGGCTCAGCTCGTAGGCGACGAATGGAGCGGCCAGCCAGAGCAACAGGATGGGAAGGGCAGCCGGCAGCGCCTGAGAACGGAGCCCGGCCACGGCGATGAGTACGCTCGTCGCCAGAACAGGGCTGCCCAACATCTGTTCTACGAACAGCCGGACATCGGATCGTCCGGCTCCATCGGTCAGCCGCGCTGAACTGGCCGCGGTTTGCCATTCCAGCATCTTGCGATGCGTCACGGCGATCCGGACGAGCGTTACGACAATCGCGTCGATCATCTGGCAGGCGTGATACGCGAGAAAGATCAACTGCACACACGCTCGCGCCAGAGCGGTCTTGGTATCGTCGATGAAGTTGCGCAGGAGCACGCGCCACGGTTGCCACGGTTGGGGCCCTGCCACCTGCTCGAGAAGCCACAGGACCGGCGAAAACGTCAGCGCCGCCAAGGTCGCCACGGTCCAGACAATCGGATTGCCTGGCAGGTAGGTCCACCCGAAGATGAACATCGCGACCGTCAGCGGAGCGACGAGGCTCCGGCGAAGGTTGTCGAGGATCTTCCAACGTGAAATCAGCGGCAGCCGGTTGCGAGCCAGTCCGGTTCGGGTCGGGACGAACGGGAACAGCCACAACAGAATCTGCCAATCGCCGCGGACCCAACGGTGCTGCCTCCGCGCGTGCGCGAGAACGCTCGAGGGATAGTCGTCGACGACCTCGATATCGGAAACGAGCGCGGTCCGGGCATGGAGGCCCTCGAACAGATCGTGGGAGAGAACGGTGTTCTCCGGTACACGGTTCTCGAGCGCCGCCGTGAACGCATCGACGTCGTAAAGGCCCTTGCCCGTATAGATGCCTTCGTCAAAGAGATCCTGGTACAGATCCGAGACGGCCGTGGTGTACGGGTCGACGCCGGTATGCCCGGCGTAGATGCGGGCGAACAGGGAGCCAGCGGCGCTCGCCATCGTCACGCTGACGCGCGGCTGCAGGATGCCGTAGCCTCGAACGACTCTTCTGGACACCGGGTCCAGCTGCGCCTGGTTCAGCGGATGCGAGATGATGCCAACGAGCTTCTTGGCGGCGTCTCGAGGAAGGCGCGTGTCCGAATCGAGCGTCAGACAATAGCGAACGGACGCCAGGATGTCTCGCGACCCGATCGGCACCGTGAAGCTCGTGTCGGTCGCGCCGCGCAGCAGCCGGTTGAACTCTTCTATTTTTCCGCGCTTGCGCTCCCAACCCATCCAGACTTGTTCGCGCGCGTTCCACTGCCGCTCCCGGTGAAACAGAAAGAACCGCGTCTCGTCGGCAGGACCGAAGCGCTGGTTGAGTGAGTCAATGCCGTTTCTGGCTGCCGCCAGCAGGACGGCATCGTCGGGCATCTCAGGTTCGGGGGCGTCCGGAAAATCACTCAAGATCGCGAAATGGATCCGCGGGCCAACATTGGCGAGCGCCGCGACCTCCAGACGTTCCAGCAGTTCTTCGATGTCCGGCACCGTGGTCAGCAGCGTCGGCACGATGACCATCGTCCGGGAGTGTGGAGGGATCCCGTCTTTGAGCTCGAGGCGAAGGAGCCGTCGAGGCTTGACGAACAACGCGACGAGACGCTGAACGAAAATGATCGCCACTTCGCTGGCCGGAACCAGGAAGAGCAGAGCGATCCACAAATAGTTCGCGCTCGCTGCTTGACTCCGGACATAGGCCAGTCCCAGTGCGATCAGCAGGGCCGTAATCGCCGCGACTGAGCCCAGATAGAAGAGAGACGGGAGGCGGAGCGCCACGCGTCCGATGCGGTGCAGCGCCCGGGGGCGGTAGCCGAGATCCGCCTCGAGCTCGAGGCGACCATCGCCGACCAGATGGTAGCCAACGTGCGCGGCGCGATCGGTCATCGACCCGACCTCCGCCGCCTGGCGGGCGCTTTCGATGGCGCGGAGCGCCACGCGCTCCTGTGCTTCGCCAGTGGGCGCAGCAAGCTCCTCGACGGCCTGTCGCTGGCGATCGCGGCTCAGGAAGTCCATTGCGCCGTACACGCCCGCAGGGTCGCGTTGAAGGACCTGCTCGACGTGGCTGACGGCCTCGAAGTAGTCGCTCCAGTTGAGGGTCGAGCACAGACGCAGGCTGGTCAGCACGTTCGCGATCGACACCTGGGCCGCGGCCTGTCGCTGGTGCTCGCTCCGTATCGCATCCTCCGTCGTCATTCCACGCTGGCTCAAGTGCTGGTCGATCGCGGTGTGCAGCGGGGAAAGGCGCAAGCCGTACTCGCGCACGCGTTGCAGCAGTCGAACGACGTACGGCATGTCAGCGGAGTCGGGCAGCGATACCAGCGGCCGACCGGATTCGTGATGCGTCACTGTCAGGTCGGCGGCGATTCGAGACTCTCGCGCGGCCAGCACCTCTTCTGCGAGCCGCCGCAGATTCTCGATGAGGGCGAGTCTCAAAATGCTGGGCCACGCCCACAGCTCGCCGATTGTCAACGGTGCGACCGACTGATAGCTGTTCATGAACCGGACGAGCTGGGAGCGGTCGAGCCGGCTGTCGCTGTGGCGGATTAACTCCAGCGCCATCGCGTACACTCGAGCGTGTCCGGCCCACTGCCGCTGGGCCAGCCTCGGTAGCTCCCGGTAGTAAGCCTGCGGAAGGTTCAGTCGGACGGCTCGGATCTCGCCCGCGACGAGATTGAAATGGTCGAGCAGCCACTCGGCCGATGGCGTGATGTCGTCGCCACGGTGAACGTCGCCCGCAAGAGTGGCGTAGGCGGTTCGAAGCATCTTGGCGTTGTCGGACAGACGCGGGAAGAGGCTTTTGGCGCGCCTGGACTTGGGCGCCACAGTGAAGCGTGCGGCCAGCGATTTCGCCCGCTCCTCGAGGCGCTCGATGCTCAGCAGTTCATCGCGCAGAGGCGGTTCGGGAGCAGGTACCCTTCGGAATGGATTCGCCATCAGCGATTGAAGTCCTTGATTGGCGCGTGGAGTCTCAAAACGGCTGCCGTATTTTTGTGCACGCCCAGTGCCCTACCGCGTCCGGTAACGCCGCCAAAGGCCAGCCAGGTCGGCCTGCCAGCCCTGGCCAGAAGAAACGCCGAGGCAGCGATCAGACTGATTAAAAGAGGTTTCGGCGTTGGCAGGGCTGGGAACCAGATCGTATCGTGCGGTTCTATAACTGCGGCGATTTACTCAGAGCGCGGCTCTCGGAGACAAGGCGCCGCCGCGGTTAGTCAATGTCCGCTGATGAACTCACCCAGCTCAGCCATTCGAGTTTCCAGCCCTCGTAGCCTCCGAATTGTATTGCCGTATTCGGGGTTTGATGCGCCCGATTGTCGGCGAGTCAGCGGCGACCCGTTGTGGCGGCTCACTCGCCGAACGGAGGTAGCGCACTCGACGGCCGAAGATGCGACAAAAAGTGAAACCGACGTGTGCAGACGACTATCGGCCGATCGGTCTCGACGACGATGCGTCTCGCTTGTTCGTGCCGCGGCTGTACCGGTCAAAAACGAGCAGATGAAGCCGGCGATCGGACGTGAACCGACGACCTGCTGACTACGAACTGTTGGCAGGCGAAAGTCAGTGGACTCCGCTGAATGCCGATGGATGATTTTACCGATGATTCGATCGTTATGCATCCACCACTTTCGCTCGTGCGCGCTAACAACGCTCGCACTTGCCAGTTGCGGCGCGCCGCCGACAGCCCCAGACATCGTCTCTTACGTTCTCCCGCATCAGGTGGGGAAGGACTTCCGGCTGTTCAGGTCGCAGCCAACACCGTCCAGGCGTCGTCTAAATCGCTGATCATTAGAAGGAACGGTTAGTGACCCTCGATGTATTTCGCCATCTCGTGAACGGCCGTCGCGTCCACCTGAGGTTCGCGAGTCTTGGCCTCGTTTTCGCCGCCGCCATCGCCCTCGGTATCGAAGCACGTCCGCGGGCCCAATCCAAGGATTCATCACCAGCAGAGCGCCCAGCGCCGACCGCAGACAGCGCGCCCGCCCCGGATGCGCCGCAAACCGACCCGTCTGCGAGTGGCGGCATCCGACGGTCATTGACCCACATTCCTGAAGTATTTGGTCCCTCAGACCTCCGCGAACGATTCGGGAACTTCTCGCCGGATGTCGGCACATGGGGAATCTCTGGAGATTTCTCTGGCAATTCGCGATTCGGGCGGGTGAATCCCAATGCGCCGTGGAAGACGAGCGGCGGCCTGACCTATTCGTCGAAGAATGGAACCGTGGCCAAGATCGGATTCATCGGGTACGCCAATTACCGGATACCCCCAGTGATGACCCAGATGATCGGCAGCGGTCAGGACCTGACGCTCCCGCTTGCCTCGTTCGCCGACCTCTCGCAACAAGAAGTGCAATGGGTGCTCACGGCCGGGGGCGAGAAGACCTTGATGCGAATCCCTGGCCTGGCGACCATCGGAGCTGTCGGTGATCGATCTTCGTGCCTCTGAATAAGGTGTCGCCGTCTTCCAAGGTCGTTCCTGAAACCCAAGAACCTCTCCCCATCACGGTTCGCGGAGGCGTAAAACTCGGCTTCTAGAGAGCTGATCACGTAAGGGGATCGACAGCGAGATCAACTTGTGATCTCATGGGCGCATGCCCACACCCATTCGCTGGCAAGTCCCGCGCGAGCTGAGTCCCAAAGAAACGCGCGTGGCGGCGAAGCTGCGCCGCATTGGCAAGTGCTACGTGTTCTTACGCGAGATCCGCGCCGAGTTGTTCGATGAGGCGTTCGAGGCAGAGCTGGCGGCGGCCTATCAGCCGCGCGGGATGGCGCCCTTGCCCCCGGCGCTGCTCGCGATGGTGACGTTGCTGCAGGCCTACGACCAAGTGGGCGATGCGGAGGCGGTGGTGACCGCGCAAATGGACCAGCGCTGGCAGTTGGCCTTGGGGTGCCTGGGGGCGAGCGACGCCCCGTTCTCCCAGGGCGCGTTGGTGAAATTCCGCGAGCGCCTGATCGCGCATGATCTCGATCAGAAGCTGCTGGACCGGACCGTGGCGTTGGCGAAGCAGACGGGCCGGTTCGGCTGGCAGGCGTTGCGGGCGGCGCTGGATTCCTCCCCGCTGGTCGGTGCCGGACGCGTCGAAGACACCTGGAATCTGATCGGCCGCGCCTTGCGGACTGTCGCCACGTGTGCGGCCAAGACGCTGAAGGTCTCGCGTGACGACGTGCTCCGGGAGGCGGGGATCACGCTGTTGGGCACCGCCAGCCTCAAGGCGGCCTTGGATATCGACTGGGGCGATCCGGCGGAACAAGCCGACGCCCTGGCCCGCTTGTTGGCCGAGGTGGATCGGTTGGAGCAGTGGGTGACGACCCATGTGCCCGTCGCCGACACACCGCCCGTGCAAGCGGCATTGGCCGCGTTGCGGCGCGTGTTGACGCAAGACCTGGAACCCGATCCCACCACCGGTCGGCAGCGCATTCGGCGTGGGGTCGCCGCCGAGCGCATGCCGTCGTTAGGCGATCCGGAGATGCGCCATGGCCGCAAAACACGAACGCGGCCCTTCACCGGCTACAAACGCCACGTGATCAAGCTCGTCGAGGCTGATGTGATTGTGGGCGCGGTGGTGCGGCCGGCGAATGAACCCGAGCATCACGCGTTAGCCCTGCTCACGCCAGATGTCATCCGGCATGGGCCGCTCGCGGAGGTGCTGATCGATCGCGGGTACCTGGGCAGTCCGCAGATCGGTCCCCTCCACGCGCAGGGCATCACGATTCGCGCCAAAGCGTGGACGACCACCAACCGTGGTCGCTTTCCCAAACACGCCTTCGACATCCGGCTCACGGAGGCGCGCGTGATTTGTCCGGCGCAGCACAGCGCGGCGATTCCCGTCGGTGCCACGACGGTGCACTTCGCCACCACGGTCTGTCAGCCCTGTGTTCTCCGCGCGGCATGTACGACGGCCACGGGCCGGGGGCGCAGCGTGGCGATTCATCCGCAGGAAGCGCTGCTCCAACGGTTACGTCTCGAACAGCACGACCCGCAGGGCCGCGTCCGCCTTCGCGCCCGCACCACCGTGGAGCATTCCTTGGCCCGCGTGGACCACATCCAAGGATCAAAGGCGCGCTACAAAGGCGTACGCAAGAACACACTCGACGTCCGACGCGTCGCCGTCATCGCCAATCTCCAACGGCTCGCCCGGTTACCACAGGCTGCTTGAGTTTATGTGCTCAGCTCTCTAGGCTGTCACCTTGGTTGCCCGATGGGTTTTCGAAGATGGTGGGACGCGTCTGACGGTCAGGGTTTCTTGCTTTTGGAGCCGGCGATCGGACTTGAACCGATGACCTGCTGATTACGAATCCGAAGGCCGCTCATCCACCGGTGTCCGGCCTGTCGGTTTCCTTCAGAAAACCAAAACGTTCGTGTCCGTTTCATCCTGCGCGTTACCGCCAGTTTCCGACGGTTAGGGCATCAGTTAGGCCATTACGGAATGGCAACCGAAATACTTAAGTTGAAAGCCGGGCGATACCTTGCCGACGTCGTGTAAAGCAGCCGTGCATGCGGGATTACCTCCGAGGAGCTTCACGATCGGCTCCGACAACTGCCGCACGAGCGCCTTAGCGACCTCGGGGCGGCGTTGGTGTGTCCGGCGTCACACCGGGCTGGTACAATTGAAAGAGTTTGACAGCGAGTCGGCGAGAGTGCACAGTAAGCAGGAACGCCGACCGGCGTCGATAGCGCGCCCGGCGCCCCTAAACCGCCACGAGGCATGAGCTCATACAGCGAAGTCTTCCATTCCATCGACGGTCAATCCCTCGTGATTTGAAACTGGTGAAATGATGTCTGATCGAATGAGTGTTTGTCTGACCCTTCTCGTCCTCATCGTCGGTCAGGCACGCGGGGTGGAGGCTGAAGCGATCCGGTTCACCGACGAGACCGCGTTTCTCGCGGCCCTAAGCGATCCCCTCACGATTGATCTGCCCCGATTTGTCGGCGATCCGGGGCTTGAGGCCACCGCCCGGTTCACCCACCCCGTCGCGCGGATCTTCACGGTCGACGAACTGGTCCGGTTCGAGTACGACTGGACAGGTTTGCCGCATGCCGGGATGCTCGGCGGGGTGACGCTCTACGAGGCGTCGTTCACCGTGCCGGTCGTGGCGGTCGGCACCTGGTTTGTGCCGCGGGTGCCGGGCACGGCCTTCGCGTTCTTCGGCGAGCCCGTGACGCTCACCGCGCCGCTCTTTCTCGGGATTCTCTTCGACGCGCCGACGTTCGGTGAGGACTGGCTGGGCCTGATCCACGGGTCGCAACCCCAAGGGGAGATTGCGCGCGTGACGATGCAGACGACCGCGGTGCCGGAGTCCTCGACGTGGGGGCTGCTGCTCCTCGGTGTCGTCGCTATCCGGTTCGCCGCGGCGCGAGGCGTCAAGCCCTGAAACGCGAGGCGTCAAGCCCTGAAAATGGTTCTAGCTTCCCCCGAGTAGCGCCATTAGATTCCGTCAGCGTTCGCGGTTCGCCCGGAGCACTTCCAGTATTTCTCGGGACCGACCTCCATGCTTCCAGCGGGCCTTCCGGCTCCGCTCCAGCCCTTTTGCCGTTCGTGGCCCCGTGCTCGAACCACCGTGCATCCGACAACGCCCGTTCGACATCGCGGGAGGGGAGCCATCACGCTTCGCGGGTGTTTGAGCATCACCGATCTGATCGCGAAAAACCCTGAGCCTTTGCGTTCTCGACCTCATTGCTCCGCAGCAACGACAGTCTGCACCCCTAGGGCGATAGCCTTAGTGTGTCAACTTCAAGGAAGGCAGTGATGAAGTTCGTCATCGCGGCTATTGCTGCCGCCATCGTCGCCGCAGGAGTCGTCACGTTCGCGGGTCAAATAAAGGAAACCTGCAACCTCACAGGCTCGAAGATCGAGGGGGGCGCTAAAGTGTGCTCCTATTCCTGCCCCAGCGGAGCCACATCGATCAGAATCGCGCCTGCGAAGGACTGTCCACTGACTATTGCCCGTCCGGTGTTTTGAACGCGACTCAAATTCAGCGAGAACAGTGTTTCGCCTCATGTTCATCCCGTCGTGGCTGCTGATTCTGATCGTGGTCATCGGCGTATCGGTGCTCTGGCCAAGTTTTTGGACTGAACTCCGCAATCTAGCCCTCGCCCTTTTCCTCATTCTTGCCCTTGTCTCGATGCCCGCGACGTTGTATTTCGCCTACCAGCGGGACACTCCGATGGCGCTAGCTGCCTCACGCTTAACACCTACTCGCACGTCAGCCAGGAACTCCAAGAGGAGGCCGCCCGGCAGATGAGCGCGGTGCTTTGGAGCGGCGCGAAAGCGTGAGGGCATCAGTTAGGGCATCACCGCAGGTATTCGACGGACGGTCCAATCGCAGGAAGCGCAATTTGCGAATGATTTTTGGAGCCGGCGATCGGACTTGAACCGATGACCTGCTGATTACGAATCAGCTGCTCTACCAACTGAGCTACGCCGGCCTGGCGGAAGTTGGTGAAGCCACACGACTTAGCGGGATCTTGGGCTGCTCCAAGGAGGAGTCATGGAGCAGATAATTCGGTCCCGCGTCGAAGACTTCATCCGCAGCGGGTTGTACCTCAAAGGGTGGTCCGCCAATACCGTTCGGACGTATCAGCAGTGCCTCGCGCCGTTCGATCAAATCGCACTCACCAAAGCGGGGCTCGAACAGTGGGTCATCTCACTCCGCGAACGCGGTCTCACGCCGGGCGGGATCAATGTGCGGATTCGGTCGGCGAACTCGTTCCTGTCCTGGCTCCACGAGGAAGGGCATACCGAGACGCGGCTGCGACTGAAGCTGCTGCGTGCGCCGAAGAAACAACTCACGATGCTGACGCCGCAAGACGTGAGGGCATTGTTGGTCTTCAAGCCACGCACCTACACGGAACGGCGAGCCCTGATCCTGACCTTGCTGCTCCTCGACACTGGCCTTCGGATCGATGAAGCGTTGCACTTGGAGCGTCGAAGGATCGACTTGGGCCAGATGCTCCTGACGGTGATGGGGAAGGGCAGTAAGGAACGCACAGTGATCTTCAGCCGAGAACTGCGGGGACTGTTGTTTCGATGGATGCGGAAGGAGTCAGGCTCGTTCCTGGTCGAGACGCGGACGGGTCGGCCGCTCGCGTATCGCAACGTCTATCGAGACATCACCAACGTCTGTCGGCGTGCGGGCATAGTGACGGACGTGCATCCTCATCTGATGCGCCACACGTTTGCCGCGACGTACGTGAAGCGTGGGGGAGACATCTATCGGCTGTCTCGGTTGCTCGGTCACACAGACGTGAAGACGACGCAAACCTATCTGCGGGCACTTGGCACGATGGTGCTACGCGAGCCGTCAGATCGGTTCACGCCGCTGTCATGATCGTCTCGGCCGACGATTCTGAGCCTGCTGATTCGCTGACGCCCATCGGCAGTTGGCAGGCTCGTAGTCCCCATTCACATCGATCCGATCCAGCGAATGCGCGGGCGACGATTTCGATCCCATGTCCGCCAGGAAGTTCTCGAACAAGTTACAGCCAGCGATCACAGACCTTGATGCCGCGACCGCCGTGTCCGCATAGGAGCCGTCACGAGGATTGGTGCAGCGATTCTTCATGGCTGTCCAGGCGCGGGTCGCTCGCTCGACGTTGCCGAAGGTCGCTTGTGCCCGTGTCGCCAAGATCGTGCCTTGACGAGCAGTCGGTTCAAGCAGCCGCAACTTTGTGTGCGACCCCGCACGACGTTGGACTTCTCGACCCGCGTGACCGTCCCGCAGTCGCATCGCACCGTCACGGTGTAATCTCGATGTTCGCGCAGCACGGTCAGTTTGCCGAAGACATCTCCCGCGTGAATCGGGATGCGTCTCATGCCGTTACCGCTCCCCTGCGGCTTCCCGCGATTCGGCGGCTCAGCAGGGCAGGGTAATAGGGATGTAGCGGACCCCCTGAAAAATGGATCAAAACCCCCCGCCAAATGGCCGGTTTTTGGGGCTTCATGACGCGGCCTGATCGACGCCATACCGCCGTCGATACCTCACCCGTTCATGGCTCTTGAGCTTGGCGCAGTTCTCACAGAACGTCGCGTCGAGTGAACGGCCAGTCATATTCTGCTTCTTGCACAGCGCACAGCGACGCCACGAGACGTGACGCTTGGCCTTCTTCAAGCGAGGTTGCTCGTCCGGCGCGTCGGCTAGAAGCTGTGCCTCCGTCAGCCGCCCGTTGTGTTGATCGAGGGTCGAAGGCTGATCGCTCACCAGTTGGTGCGCGGGCTCACAGCGAAGACAGTGCGACAAGTCATCATGTCGTTTGGAGTGAACGCGCGGCCCACCACATGAAGCGCAGCGCGTGATGCGAAAACCCTGTTCGCTGGCAAGGCCGGTCAGATGCGCTGACAGTGAAAGATCCGTCTGATGCTTCTGACGTGGGTGATACGGCTGCTGTTGATCGATAGGCTCGCGTTGGGTGTCAGCGGCGCGAGTTTGAAGTGCGGCGAACCCTTCGTCTGTGGCGTAATACGGCGGCGTGTAGCGACTGCGTGCTTGTGCTGCTGCTCGTGCTTCGATACGTTTCCGTGCGTTCATCGGTCTGTCCTTTGTTCCTGTTGTTGGGCGCTATGCCCGTCTTTCGTGTTCCGACCCGCTCGGGCCGGTGTCTTTAGGCCACTCGTTTCAAGGCGCATCTCTGTCGTTTCTGACAGCGACCGTCGAGAAGCTCCTACGTGCGTCGTCGAATCAGTCCGACAGGAATGTCCGCGAGTCCTGCCCAAAATTCGAGCATGGCTGTGGTCGCCTCCGTCTCGGCCAGCAGGAACGCTCGGGCCGTGTCGAAGTCTCGTGCGTTGACGCCTTGACCTTGATCTTGACGAGCTGCCAGTCTCGTGGGGGGTTGTGTTCTCATGCTCATGTCAGTCTCCAATTTGTTTGCCTATCGGTTTCGTGAATTTTGCGAGTTTGCTCAATGTTTTTGTCGATCTGTCGGAATCGGTTTTGAGTTTTTCGGTATTCATCGCGGTCGTGTTCATCAAAAGCGCCCATTTTTCCTAGCAATTTCTACAAAACCGATAATTCAATGCGCTATCGGTATCGAATCTCCCTACACCCCCTACAGGGTGTAGGAGTCCGATAGAACAGAACTGTTTAATGTTTCTTCGGAAGACGCACACACGAACTTGGGCCTCTGCCGACGTGTTCAAGTTGTTTTTCATCAACCATCTTTTAATCTCAGCCAGCACGTCCTTTTTTGCTTTCTGGATAGCGGTGGCGATGTGCGATCCGCTCAGTGGACCTTTTTTCACGGCTTTCAAAATCTTGTTTCGCAGCTCGCTAGTTTTCGTCGGCGCAGGAACGTAGCGAAGAAGTGGAGCCGTTTCCCACTCTCCCGTTTCGTAGTCGCTTTCATCTTCGAGTGTGCAGGAGATTCGCTCGAACTTTTTCACGCCAGCTTGATCAGGATCGAGATCCGCGACCATGCCAATTCAAAGGTGAACATCTTCACGGCAGGATCACCCTTGAGCACGAACATGGAATCGACTGCACCTTCGAGAACGCCGGAGCCTCGCGCGGTTAGCCGACCGTCTTTCGGGCTGTGGTGCAAGGCGACGATAGTTGCGCCGGTCACCTCTCGAATCCGATCCACTTGCTGCACGGCAAGGCTGAAAGTTTCGTCAGACTCAGGGCCGGGCACACAGCGATTCCAGGTGTCGATGATGATCATTGCCACTTGCTGTTGATTGGTCTCTTCGAGAATTTCGGGGATCGGTGTCTCGATGAACTGATCGATGTCCTGGGGCCGCAAGAGATTCAACGTGCGAGGGACGAGAACAAACGAACGAGCCAGCCGTCGAGGAAGCAGCCCTTTACTTTCACACCACGCGAGCAGGCGCAGCTTGAACCGGCCGATCCCTTCGCCAAGGATGTAGACGACGAGCCCGTCTCGCGTCTTCTGGGAGATCATGGAACTTGCCCACTCAGTTAACCCCGCTGCGATGTGCAGCACAATCGAGCATGAGCAGGGTCTTGCCGACTTTTCGCGGAGCGACGATGAGGTTGAATGATCCTTCCGAAAACAGCCCTGCAATGATGAAGCGTTTGATCGAAAGGGCAAGCAGCTCGGGAACAGACAGCCATGCCTTTTTGTCTACGGGGTTCATGATCGTCGCACCTAACTTCCTGACCGCTCGATCAATCTGAATGCGGGATTGTCGGCCGACTCGCTCGCGTCGGTTTCGACCTGACGTGCTTCGACAAGGCGAGCCAGAGCTGCCCTTGATCTCGCGTGGCGGTGCCCAGCGAAGTTCTCGAACCTGTCCTAATCTGTGGAGGGTGAGGGGTCCGGCTTCGAGCGAAGCCTTGATGCTTTCGGTGAGTGTCATCTGCTGCCCTTTCAGTTAGGTGTCCCCGATGCGCCATGCACCGGGATTCGGGTTTCGGTTGCCCTATATATAGGTATTGCGAGTTGAACTGCCTAAATGGGCTGCAACCGACTCAAGAATCATCGCACGCGACACGCCGAATCACAACATCACGATGCCACGCAAGTGACTTACTGACAATGACTTAATAGGAGATTGCCGAGCTGGAAGTCAAATGTAGTAAGTGAACAGCCCAGGTTATGACTTACGGGGAACCGATGCAGCTCGCTCATGTATAACTGAGGCTTATGAAGACGTTCTGATCATAAATGTGCGTGACGCATCTGATAGACGTTCTACTAGAGACATCGAAAGGTCAGATATGCGCTCCTTGTTGCTCGCCGCCCTGTTGTTCCTGCTGCTCGCCGTCGCTCACGCACAAACGCCAATCGATCTCGTTCGCTCGATCAAGGCCAGCGTTCTTGAGCCGGGATTATTCCTGACCTTCCTGGTGATGAGTGCAAGCGATCCCAAATCACTGCGCGTGTAGCTTGGGCGCTGCGAAGCCAAGGCTGGGGATTGATAGCGAAGTTCCCTGGACAGAACCAGTGCAACCGTTATGCAGTGGATGCGATCATCAATCGCAACGGCGAGTGTCGAGACGTAATCGGCGGCGGCATCTAGGGGCCGAATACGCCGCAGTGGTTTCCATGCGACTCGAACGTGGCGCTGTTTCGAGATCCTATTGATCTTGGTCCGCTGCCCGATGCTGGACAGCCGCCCGTTAATCCGCCGAGTGGTGGACAGCCTGACGTGCTGCTCGACGTGCAAGCGAAGGTCACTGACAGCCAAGCCAAGCTGCGCGACCTTCAGCAATAAGTAGACGAGGCGCGGAAAGAACTAAGGCGACTGCAAGTCACCGCCGACTCGATCAAACTCGACACACAGCACACTCGCAGCAAGCTCGCGGACGCAAGTTCGTCGGGAAATACATCGCTCCTGCCATCGCTGCTCTCATTGCCGGTCGCACCATTGCTAACTGATCCCGCCTGCTCTCCGTCACCATCCTTGCCAAGGTTCACCATCGCCGAATTTATCAGACTCAGCCGTAGCGAAACCTGGCGATTGGCCGATGGGCGAAAGTGATCGGCTCAGCGACTTACAGCGATCCGTGCTCGAAGCGAAAGTCGATAGCCGATCTAAGATCGTGGCGAAAGTCGGATTTGGGCTGCGGGTCAATTTGGGGTCTGCATTTCTGGGGACACACGCACGCGAGTGACTCGTAGCTGCTCGATCACGACGCCAGACAGCCGCCATCAACGCATCACACGCGGAGAAAGCCTGACGTAATCGACGCAAGACAGCCGCGACAGAGAGCGATGCCATCCCCGCCGTCAAGTCCGGCACCGGTTCGGGGTTGACCCATCTCGGTTGTAGTGGGTGCCCCCTCCCATACGTCAGGGATTTGGATTTTTCGCCGGTTCACTTGCTTGACCGCTGTTCATATCGGATCGGTCGTGTCCAGCGCCCGCTCCTCCGCTCGATGAACTGAAGAAGTCTTGAGTTTGCCGTTAAAGTCCAGCGCAGGTCAGGTTCACCTCTCTCCGTCAACTCCCCTAAACTCCGGGCGTGAAGCTCCCGGAGCAGTCATAGTTGATCTTCATCTGCTTGCGATCGCCGGGCGAGAAGTCCACCTATACCCACACACAGGTCATGCCCGATGACGAACTCGGGCAGACACCAAATCCTCGCACTTGTCACGGACGGCCTCAAGAGCTTTCCCTGCCGGGCACTTGCGTGGAGCGTGTTCGTAACTGACGAAGCGGATGTGAATCTTTTTCTCTGCCGGTGGCGGAGGTTTTGAGGGGGACGGATCGGGGGGTTTCGCGAGACCGATGTCCGGAGAGGGAGGTGCCCTTGGTGACGTTAACCATGTCATCGCCGGTGGCACAACGGTGGTGATCAAACAACGACGACTGCGCCAACCGCAGTCCAAAAGGCAGCCAATCTATAGACGCGTTTCATAGGCAGATTCTAGCGTAACAGCCCACAGGCTCACCACATTCAGCGCCCAGCCGGGTGCCGTGCCGCCGCATTTAAAAATCATCCGGCACCACCTCGATGTCCGAAACGACTACACCCCTGAACTCCGCACCAGTCTCCCCTGGGCACCGGTCACGCTCAAGGACGCGGCCGGGAATTTCTTCCAGCCGTACACGCCACTCCCGCACCAACTGACCTTCCACACCGATACGTCTCGGTGGCGGTCGCGGCTCTGTCAAGTCGCTCGCGATCCGGTGGGACGCGATTGCTCGGTGTCTCTCGTGGCCGGGATTCAAATGTCTGATCCTCCGCCGCTACTTCAAAGACCTGGAATCGACCCGCCTTGTCGAGATTCACGCCGATCTCGCGGCTATTGGCGGCTCGAAAGTCGCGGAGTATCACCCGAGCACCCATCGCGTTGACTTCTACAACGGGTCGGCCTTTGCAACGCCTACGCCCTGCGGCTCGTTAATTTGTTCCAAGGGTGCATGTTCCAGGGGCAAGCCCCGCTCCACCACCCGGCCGGTCGGTTGGCATTGGTACCGGACTAGACGGCGGCTTATGTGGCACGCCGTGCTGACAAGTTCTCAGCTCGCACGTAGCAGGATCACTTTCGCCTAGTGCTAGATCGCTTGCGGACCTTCGCCGTGCTGTAAGTGACTGAGCGCCAGTAGGCGAAAGGTCCGCCTTCGCGCGGTTTCGCCGTGTTAGGGTCTGATAATAGGAGATTACGTCAACCTGGAGAACTGGCGGAGGCCGTAGCGCGATCATGTGCTAAGAATTTAGCAATGTGCTACAGACGTAACATGTGGGCGCCGGGCTTGCTGATTGGTCTGTTGCTGATCTGGGAGTTAAATCAGACGGCCGTTCGCTCGGACCAATTGCGTACCAGTGGTACAAGATACTAATCGGTACATGTACCAAAGCGAAGACTGGAGCGCGAGTTAGGAGGGAAAGCGAGGCAAGCCAGAGCGATCAGCCTGCCTCGCGTGCGGATGGTTACTTGCGGCCGCTACGATATTGACGCCGTTAACTTCGTCCCTACAGCCCGGCTCGTCGTTGCCACGAACACGCTTCCACCTGTAGACGACTCGTCCGATGGCTTCTGGCGACGCGCTATCGTCGTTCCACACAAAGTGATGATTGCCGAAGCGCAGCAAGACAAGCAGCTCGCCGAGACGATCATCCGTGACGAGCTGCGGGGTATCTTGCATTGGGCGATTTGGGGTTTGGCGCGACTTCAGCGGCAGGGCAGGTTTACCGTCGCCCGAAAATCTGAAGAAGCTCGCGTGCAGTATCGCCGCGACAACGATCCTATCGGCACGTTCCTTCGAGAAGAAGTCGTCAAAGGCGGCACAGTGTTTTGCGACGATCTGCGGCAAGCCTTCATCAACTGGAACCCCACAGTCATTGAACAACTCGACAGCAAACTTACCATTAAGCGAATCAAACGGTCCTTCGCAATTTGAAGCGCATAAGGGACGAGAAACCGCGTTGGCGCTACGTCGGGATCTCATTGAAAAACAAGTAAAGCCGATACTACCTTCAGGAGACAGAATGATCTTCAGCACATGGCTTTTCCAGCAACAAGACCGAAACGACCCAACCGGCGATCTCGCACGGGATTATCAGGATGATCCGCGCCGTCCCAAGGGCAGACGCCTTAACGTCGAGCAGTTCGCGGCCTACCTCAATGCGCGCCAGCCGTCCCTAGAAGCTCGCCGGGCCTTCGACGCCGCTGCCCACGAATACGCTGCAACGCTATAGCTCGCTCACGCTCGCACTCGCGGCTTCGCCGCTCGGAGTATTTGGGCCGTGAAGGGTCTGGGCCGCGAAACGCACCGGGCGCGAATCGCGGGCTGGCAGCTTCACGGCCGATACTCTCGTTTGGAGCGAAGCGACAAACGATCTTCGAAGGGTTGAAAATGCGGGAGTCAAACTGCTGCTACGATACCCGAGGAACACACCCAGAGCGCCATTTCAGCGTCACACGTTATTTGATCCGGGACCCGTTTCTTCTATGATCAGCACGACCTCGACGCATGTCGCTCCCCGGCTCGGCCCCAATGAGCGGGTTGTCTTCCTCCTTCAGAAGGAAATATGGATGCCTCATCCGTTCCCGTCCCCACAGCTCAAGCCCCTGTTCGAGCTTAGCGCCACGCTCGAACGATTTGACGATCTCGGAGAAACCCCCCAGGGTCACAGAATGATGGCCGTGGTCGGCCAAGGCAGCGGGACCATCAGCGGTGATCGAGTGCGCGGCCAGGTGCTACACGGAAGCGGAGGAGACTGGCTGCTTTTGCGTCCCGACGCCGACAAGCAGCCACAGCATCACTCGCGCGATTGCCAAACGAGTCAAGGGGCAAACACGATCTCTTTGATCGCTGAAAGAGGTTCAGATTGCCGAATGGGTCGTAAGGCACGGTCGAGCTGATTGTTGACAAATCATCCGCCGAGCGCGGGTTCAAATGGGGGCGCGAATCCCCAATCGAGCACATACACACTTCGGCGAGTGCTTCGCCGTTGCCGGGGCGGCGTAGCCGGTGCCTTCTATGGTCGCTGCATCCACCACGGTCGTTGAGACTTTGGAGCGGGAGGCGAGCCAACGGGCGCGGGCGCGCTCACGGGCGGCGGAATCGCCTGTTGCGGGTGCGGCGGCAGCGTTGTTGTGGGCTGAGAGGGTCCCGGCGGCAACGGTGAGGTTCTTCGGAAACGCGGTAGGTATTTGAGCCAAGACAGCCCGGTGCCCGGTATTCCAATCGAGATGTAACGCCGACCGTTTCCGCCGGTCCCGTAACGGACACCCGGAAAGCCGACACTCCAACCGATCCCGCTCTGCGAGAGCGTCAGACCAATTGGGCCTCTCAGCAACCTTTTCCTAAATTGCCAACCCACTCGACCACCTTCCCTCAAACACTATGCTTCACGAACTGTGTGAATGTCGGAATGCGGACCTGCTTGAGATTCCATTCAGCCTGTCGAAGTTCTGAGCCGAGTGCACCAAGGCGCTGGGCGAATGCACCGATCTCCTTCGTCACGGCCTGCCGTTGAGACCATACTTAGCTTCGATCCGAGTTTCGGTCGTTGATAACAGTTTAACGTTACCGACTTGCGTCAGTCTCCATTCTGCCTGTCGCAGTTCAGGACCGAGAGCGCCAAGACGCTGAGCTAATCCGGCAATCTGTTGCATGACACCTTGCCTTTGAGTCGCATACTTCGCTTCAATGCGACTCTTCGTAGCGGGTGGAAGTTGCTGCGCCATCCCGCGCGAACCAGTCCGCTCCCATTCTTGGAGCTTCGCTTGTACGCGAGTCGCCGTTGAGCGCCAACGCCTTGGGCATAGGCGCCACGGGTACTTCAACTGGCCGGCATTATGAACGCCGGATGCGCGGAAGTTTCCGACGACGTGAGGGCCGATACCCTTAATTTCAGTCAAACGCGAGATGTCGATCCTGAGAGATACGCGGCAATGTGCGCTACTTGCAGCCGCTGGAGTTCCTGCGTCAACTCGGACGTTTCCTGCTGATTCAAAGACGAAAGCTGTTGCTCAGTGGTGCGCTTCCGGTTCTCCGCATCAGCAAGAGCGGCTCGCGTTTGATCAATATGGTGCTGAAGTTCGCGTCGGAGCGAGTCCTGCTGACGTTTGAGTTCCTGTGTTTTCTCGGTATTCTCCTGCTGGACAAGCGATGAGAGTCGCTGTTCCGCGTTCTTCCGACGCTTCTCAGCATTGGCGATGCCCTTCTGCGCCGCACCAATCTTGTCTCGGAGTTCACGGTGCCGCGCTAACACTGGCAGCCGCCGATACGCGATTCGGCAGTCAAGATAGAGCGCACACGCCAACCGCTCCGATACTGAATCCACCGATCCCGTTGATCAGCCACGCAACGAGAACCGCGACGCAGCCGGTTATGAACAGGACCACTGCACGCCAATGTCCGGCAGAACGACCGCCCGTAATAGCCGTGAACATCTCCGGCTCAGGAACGGCGTTCTCTACAGCGGCCTCGTCAAATCCACGTTTCGACTCGGTCGGCGGTGCCGTCACCCACCAGCGCGTTGGCTGAGTGACATTCGTCGAGACCGGGCCAGCCGGTAATGCGACGGCCAACGGGGATTGCGAGCAGGCTTGAATCGAGAGCCTCGGTAAGTGCCTTGACCTGCGAATCTCCAGCATTTCGCAGCCTACTTAAGAGTCGAGAAGTGGCCGGATTTCGAAAATCATCGGCCGTGAACAGCAAATTATCGCCGGTGTTGATTTCGTCCAAATCGTCGGTTCAACGGCGAGCGCACACAGTCCAGTGCGTAAAACGAGCAATGAGAATCGGTCAAGTCCGACTGAGTAGTCCGAAGAGGTGCGACGGGGATGCTGATACGAAGGCAGCCCGACTTCAGGCGCGGACTGTCCGCTGAACGCCGGGATAAACATGCCGTCGTAATCAACTAGCTTGATGCCTGTATTCGTCACGACGATGTTGCCGTGTTGCAGATCGCCGTGAGCAAGTCGGTGTGGTAGGAATCGTTGACAAGTTGGGCGAGACGCGCAGCAGCATCGAGAAGAGCCTGAGAGCGATAGAGGTTCGCTTCAACGAACTTGTCGAGAGACTGCCCTTCGATCCATTCCATCTTCACAATCGGGTAACGCTTCCCATTGACAAGGATTTGGTTTCAAGAAACTTGAAGTCGACGAAATAGGGTAAGCGTGTTGCCGCAATCGCTTGTGCAATCTGAGAATATCTGCCGCGAATATCAGCGGCAGAACGGGTGAACACTTAACCGCCCATCGCGATGATGAGTTCCTTAACTCGTATACCTGAGCGAAATTTCCCGTGTAGACTTTCGGCATCCGAGTCCGCTTGTTCCACTCGACCGAAGCGTGACGCAGGTCGGCATCGCGGAAACAGGTTGATGGCGACTGGATCGCATTCGTGTAGTGGTCGGAGCCGGGCCAATCGCTCATTCCTGAACCTGCAGGGCAATCGACACTAGGGTTACGTCGTCGTTCTTCAGACTTTTGTTCGCGGTATTCCGCGACGAACGACTGAAGATCGGCATCGGTCAAAATGCCGGTGTCAAACGCTATCCACGGCTTTTCGCCGCGTTCGGTCTGGGCAAGAAACCACTGTGCCAAGGCATCCGTGGCCAAATAGAAGATGTCGCCAGGCTCCGCGATGCCCGTGACAATTCGGACGTGCTCAGGCACAACGTCAGCGAGTGTTGCTAGCAGCGGAGGGTTGTTGTTGAAGGCTTCGCTCGAAGTGATCGGCGATGAGAGCAACACGGCGTCGTTACGAACAACAAACAGGCAGGCGTCTCCATATGAGCACGCTTCCCACTCGCCGCTCGGGTCTGAGGCGAAGCGCACGCCGGCAAAAGTAGCGAATGAGCCATTCCGAAGTTTCTCTCTGGCAAACCATGGCAAGTCTTTGGCTCCGATCTGTTCCTGCCAGTCTTGCCACTCCATGCGGCGACGACATGCGACCCATTCAGAAAAGTCGTCGGCATTCCAATGTTGTCGGCTTTCTCGACAGAAGGACTCGGCAAGAATTCGCGCCCACACGTCAGAGTAGATGCCGTCGCTGGCTCCATCCGACACTGCGAACGTGCCTTCACCGATGCAGAAACTATCCTCACAGTCAGAAGGATCGTTGCCGGTGCTTCGGAATCTTGCCGGCGAATTTGACACACGGGAAGCAAAGGCATAGCCGCCCGCCCTGCCCTCCTGCCTAGCGGAGATTGCTGACGCGAGTGCCGATGTCAATAAACCGAATAAGCTTCGACAAGATCGGCGTTAAACGCGAAGCCGCGACTTCCGTCGCTCACAGGATAGCCTTCGGATGCCGCTTCCTTGCAAATGCGTTCAGGTAGAGGACTGGACATATCGAACCAGGAGCTTTGGCAAATTGATTTGGAAGCTCGTTCGAGGACGCCGGGAAAGGGTGGCAGCCTTTCCTGAGGTCGATGAAAGGTGCAAGTTGAATAACGAGTCGGCCCGTCGTTCGTCGCTAGCGATCGGATCTCGTCAGCGATAGTGGAGGGCACGCCATCAGTGGACTCGCCATCGGTAACATGGATCACTGTTGGCGGATACGAGTTGTAATGTGATCCGACCACGTCTCTAGCGCGATCTTAACGCGGCGGAGAGCTTCGCACATCGGAGTGCCGCCGTTGTTTGCGGGTTCGATCCAGATCGGAAATTGATAGCTCTGGTCAACGAGACCGCCGGCACCGTCAGGACTTTTCTTCATCCGATTCTCAAGGCGGAGAGGGTTGAAGGCGATCTCGCTAATCTTGACGAAATCGCGTCCTGCAAGCGGCCCCTGAAGCACTGGCCCGAGATTCTGGCCGTAGCCGAAAACTGCTACGTCGAAATATTCGCGAACCTCTTCGCCCTTGGCACATCGGGTGACGATGTTTTGAAGTAGACGATTCAGAACATCAGCCAATTCCTGCGCCTTCGACCCGCCGCTAGACGATGCTCCACCGAAGGCATCACCCATCGAGCCGGACTGATCGATCACGAACACAAAGCATGAGGGATTCGCGCGACTGATCTCGGCGCTGTATGCCATTACGTCTCCTTGAAGTATCGACCTATCTCAGCAGTGTTTCGGGTGTCAAGAACCAGCTTTCCACCAGACAGCTTCAGGTGCCTCGCCTATTTTGGCTGCGCGAGGCGCGTCAACGCGGATCTATTGCCATCGAACCGTACCGGCGCTGATCGCACGCGAATATGGCGCTCACGTTTCGTCAAGGATGCCGTCGCGCTCGACTTCACTTCGACAAAAACGATTTGCTCGGACGTTCCCTATCCAAGCCGTCGAACACGATGAATCAACAGGACTGCCGATGAAGCGGGCGTCCTTGGGGTTGAACGCGAAGTCGGGCAGGTAGGGCACGACATGTTCCGTGACCTTCCCGATGATTACCGATTGGCTTTTCTGGATCGCGTCTGCGCGAATCGTTGACTCGGTACCGAGCTTCCATCTCAAGCTGCAATTGCGCCTCGCGTGTCGCCAGTTCCCCTTGCTCGCGTTTCAGAGATTCGTAATCCTTCGCCCGCCATGCCTGAAACTGGTTCATTGCTTCCTGACTGATTTGCTGGCGGAGATGCCACAACTGGTAGCCCAACCATAGGATGATGGCGACGGCTCCGACCAAACCGAGCGCGAGCAAGTCGCTCATCATCGGAACCGTCAGTGTAACCCCGTAGCGGCTCATCGTTTAGAGCCGGGCAATCTTAAGGTGTGGCGAAGAAAGAGCGAACATCGGCGGATTAACAGCCCGGGCCGAATCGTCTTCCTGCCTCGCCAATAGTGCCTGTGTCGGCCCGAAATCGAACTCTTCCGCCCTGAGCCCTAATGCGATCTTTTGTCCGGTAACAGCTCAACGAAATGAAATGCCTGAGGCGGAAGCGCCTTTGGAGGTGTGCCCGTTGAGTTTGGCCCCGCGTATTCGCCATCCATTCGCTTCGGGGAGTGTTGACCGCGACCGCATCGCAAACCTTGCAGTGATCGTCTTGCCATCGATGGCGCGAGAGAAGACTCCTGTGGTCGATGTACGCCCTGCGCACTGAGCGTCAGTTCGCCAGATCGAGAGTCGATGCCGTGTGACCATGTAGCAGTCGGATGTCGGTACGGGTAGCACTCCGGAAAGCGGTGACTTCGAGACAGCGGACACACACTTCGAGACAGCCGTCACATCTACCAAGGGGCCAGACTTTGAGCGACTGGCCGAAGAGATTCAGCAGGAAGCTGCCGAAACCGCAAAGAATATTCTTCGGCGTGCCAGGCCCGTCACTCTCGGCACGCCAGGATCGCTCCGACCCCCGGTGAGTGGAGCAAGGGTATGCTGCTGGCATAGACGACGTTGGCACGAATGCCCTGACCAACGAGAACGTCAGCATCAGCAAACCTCGCGGTGCAGTTCGGGCGCAGCCGTGAAGCCATTGCGCGCTGTCTCAAGGGTCCTGATTTCGAGAAGCTGGCCGAGGAAATCCGGCAGGAAGCCGCCGAGTCGGCACGCAACATTCTGCGACCACATCAGATTCGAGCCGCAACCCTGTGGGCAACGAAGGCTATCGATGTCGCTGCCGACAAGGGCAATCATCGTCCCGCAAAGCAACTTCTCGAAGCGACGGGTGTCATTCGGCAACGTGATGACGACGACAATCGCGTCATCGTGCAGATCGGCGTCAGGTTTGATTTGGATGACGAGCCCGCGCCAAGGTCATCGACGGTGATCTGAACAACAACCACGCCGGGCGACAGCAGCAGCGACAAGGATGGTGCGTTGTGATCGTGCCGGTTTACTGCGAGTGACCGGCAGGTTGCCAAATGTTCCGCATGAGCCATCTAAACTGACAAATCATCCGTGGAGCGGATTCCAATCCCCAAGCCGAGAGGAACCATTTTCCAGCGGTTCAGTGTTTTGTGAGTAAGTGTTCAGCGTAAACGATTAGGCAAAAACTCTGCTGAGACATTGCCCGCAACGCCCAGCACCGAGTTTAGTTCGGCAATCCGAACAGCGAATACAAAGACCGGTGGGCCCTTTTGGGATTGAGCTGACAAAGATGGCTAAGCAGAAGGCGACCGGTAAGGCCGGGCGCGCCGCGAGCTACAGCACCCGAAGGCCGAAGCCCTGCTGCGGCCGGACGTGGGCACGCAGGCGCAGTTCAAGAAGACGAAGCCCCGAAGAACTACCGCTACGATTCGTCGCTGTCGCCCGCGCTGGAGTGGGACGGGCAGAACCCCGCCCGCGAACAGGGCGAGGCGCTGATTCGAGCAGATCCTCGAAGCGAAGACCTCGACGACGCCAAGGCTGCCGCGCACGAACTGAAGGCGCTGAGTCGAAGCCGTTTCTGAACTGGGCCGGCAAGGCGGAGCGGCTGTCGTTCGACGTGCCGACGCTGCCGCTGTTCGTCCACGAACGGCTCTCGACCAAGGCGATCATCGAGACGCTGAAGGGGCACAAGCGCGACAAGCAGGAGTCGCTTGTTCGATCTGTTCGGCGACCCGCAGCACTCCATCACCGACCAGGTGCTGCGCGCCTACGAGCACCGGGACAAGTGGGTCAACCGCATGATCCTCGGCGACTCGCTCGTCGTGATGAACTCGCTGCTGCACTACGAGAGGCTGGGCGGGCAGGTGCAGATGATCTACATGGACCCGCCCTACGGCGTGAAGTTCGGCAGCAACTTCCAGCCGTTCGTCCGCAAGCGCGACGTCAAACACAACGACGACGAGGACATGACGCGCGAGCCGGAGATGGTGCAAGCCTACCGCGACACGTGGGAGCTCGGGCTGCACTCCTATCTGACCTACATGCGCGACCGGCTGCTGTCTTGCGCGCGAACTGTTGACGCCGCAGCGGCAGCGTGTTCGTCCAGATCAGCGACGAGAACCTGCATCACGTTCGCGAGGTGATGGACGAGGTGTTCGGGTCGGAGAATTTCTGTGCGCATGATCACGTTCGCAAGACGACGAGCCAGCCAGCGCGCTGACTATCTCGAGCCGTGTCCGATTATCTGCTTTGGTATGCAAGCGACCGAGAGCGAGTGAAGTTCCAGCAGCTCTATCGCGACCGAAGGAAGTCGGCGGTGAGGGCGGAGTACGATTGCGTCGAGAACTGCCAGACGGCACGGATCGAACGCTGACGCGCGGACGAAAGACAACTCGCCGACTGCTTCCGAGGCGCTCGACTGTTCCGGCTTGAATCAACTTGACTTCGAAGGCCTGCACCGGGCAGTCATCGAATTTCCCGTTCGAGTTGACGGACATATCATTCCGGTCGCGACGGCATGACTGGAAGACGACACCGCGAAGGACTGGACTCGACTTGGCGGATGCGGACGCATCGTCGCGTCGGGCGAAGCGCTGCACTACAAGCGATTCTATCGATGATTTTCCCGTATGTCCGGTTGCAACATGACTGTCTGGACATGACACACAGGTGCGGCATTGCAGGACGCGAACTCGTACGTCGTTCAGACGCACTCGCGAGGTCATCCAGCGCTGCCTGCTGATGACCACCGACCCCGGCGACCTCGTGCTCGACCCGACGTGCGGTAGCGGCACGACGGCCTATGTCGCCGAGCAATGGGGCCGGCGATGGATCACCATCGACACCAGCCGCGTGCCGCTCGCGCTCGCCCGGCAGCGGCTGCTCACCGCGACCTTTCCGTGGTACCGAACTGAAGGACGCCGACGCGCGGTCCGGCTGGCGGCTTCGTCTACCAGCGCAAGCAGAACAACAAGGGCGAGGAAGTCGGCGGCATCGTGCCGCACGTCACGCTCAAGAGCATCGCCAACAACGAACCACCAGACGAGGAAGTGCTCGTCGATCGCCCGGAGATCGACAACGGCATCACCCGCGTCGACTGGCCCGTTCTGCGTCGAGGCCACGATCCCGACGCCGGTCGATTGGGAAGGCGACGGCGTCGAAGACACCGGCAGCTGGCGAAGCCATACGGCTCATTCGTCGACCGGATGCTCGAAGTCTTCGGCGCAGTCCCGTGCTCCGACTCGACGGCAACAAGACGGTCAACTTGACGAACATCCGCCCGCCCGCGAAGACGCTCTCGCTGTCGGCCGAAGCGCTTGACTGCGACAACGGCGAGCAAGCCGGTCGCATTCGTCTTCGGCCCCGAGAACGGCGCGGTCAGCGAGAAGCTCGTGTACGAGGCCGCACGCGAAGCGAACGCCAAGAGCTACACGCATCTCTACGTCATCGGCTTCGCCATCCAGCCGCACGCGCGGCAGCTCGTCGAGAACTGCCACGCGATCGTCGGCATCCCCGCCACCTACGTGCAGGCGACGCCGGACCTGATGATGGGCGACCTGCTCAAGAACATGCGGTCCAGCCAGATCTTCAGCGTCTGCGGTCTGCCGGAAATCGAGGTCGCGAAGAAGGCCGAAGGACGGGCAGCTGTACCAAGTCGAGCTTGTCGGCCTCGACGTGTTCGACCCGGTGACGATGGAGACCGATCCACCGCCACGGCGACGACGTGCCCGCCTGGTTCCTCGACACGGACTACAACGGCCTTGTCTTCCACGTCACCCAGGCGTTCTTCCCGCGCACCGGCGCATGGGACAACCTGAAGAAGGCGCTGAAGGGCGACTACGAGGAAAGCGTCTGGGACCACCTGGCCGGCACCATCAGCGCGCCGTTCGAGGCCGGCGAGCACGGCAGATCGCCGTGAAGGTCATCGACGACCGAGGCAACGAGCTGCTGGTCGTGAAGAGCGCTCGCGGGAGTCAGCTGATGAGCGCAATTCGAAGTCCCCGAACCGATCCTCAACTCTCCCTTCGAGGAGCCGCAGGCGCACTGGCACATTCCGAAGGGCAAGCCGCCAGAGCGCCGCGACGGCCGCCGGCCCGCCGTCTACTCCTACCGCGACCCGAACGCAGCGATGGTCGCACCGGGTGCGACGCTGGCAGCGTCGCGGATACGCCGGCTCGAACTCGCGCTGGTCAACCTGATCCGCGAGCGCGTGAAGGCGTGGCGCGAGCAGGGCTATCCCGGCGTCACGCGCACGACGCTGGAACTGCTTGCAGTGGTGGCGGCGTGACGGCCGCGAGACAGCGGCTGTTCTTCGCGCAGCTCGAAGCCGCCGAGACCATCATCTTCCTGACCGAGGCCCGGGCCGACTTCCTGCAGGGCATCGACGTCCCGCGCGACGAGCCGAGCGACGACCGGAAGGCGACGGCTACACGGGCTTTCGCCGCTACGCCTGCAAGATGGCGACCGGCTCGGGCAAGACGACCGTCATGGGGATGCTGGCGGCGTGGAGCATCCTGAACAAGGTCAACGACCGCAGCGACGCGCGGTTCTCCGATGTGGTGCTGGTCGTCTGCCCGAACGTCACCATCCGCGACCGCCTGCAGCGAACTGGACCCGGAGCGCGGCGAGGCGAGCCTCTACCGCACGCGCGACCTGGTGCCGCCGCACCTGATGCCGCTCCTTACGCAGGGCCGCGTGCTCGTCACGAACTGGCACGTCTTCGAGCCGCAGACCATGCAGGCGGGCGGCGTCAGCGCGAAGGTCGTCAAGGCCGGCGTGCCAGTTCGCGTCGAAGAGACCATCACCATCGGCCCGAAGACGACGACGGCGCGCGGCACGCGCTATCTGACGCTCGAGGACTTCGAGCGCCAGGTGGCGGCCGGGCTGCTCACCGTGCTCGAGGAGCAGCGCGACAAGGAGGGGCATCTGAAGAAGGTCGCGTCGAGTCGGTCCGCTACGTCGAGAGCGACACGGCGCTCGTCAACCGCGTGCTCGGCCGCGAAGTCGGCGGCAAGCAGAACATCCTCGTGATGAACGACGAGGCGCACCACGCCTACCGCATCCGCCGCGAAGAACCAGACGAGGACGAGGAAGACGACTTCGGCGAAGACGAGGAAGCCGAAGAGTTCATCAAGGAGGCGACGGTCTGGGTCGAGGGTCTGGACCGCATCCACAAGCTGCGCGGCATCAACTTCTGCGTGGACCTGTCGGCGACGCCTTATCTTTCTCGGCACGGGTCGGGCAGGACACCAACCGGCCGTTCCCGTGGGTCGTCAGCGACTTCGGTCTCGTCGACGCCATCGAATCCGGGCTGGTGAAGATTCCGCAGCTGGCCGTGCGCGACACGACCGGCGCGGAGATTCCCGGCTACTTCAACATCTGGCAGTGGATTCTGCCGAAGCTGACCGCGGCCGAGCGCGGCGGGAAGAAGGCAATCCCAAGCCCGAAGCGATCCTGAAGTGGGCGCACACATCCGATCGCCATGCTCGGCGGGCTGTGGGAAGAAGCAGCGCGAGGAATGGGCGAAGGACGGCGACGACCCGCGACCGCCGGTCTTCATCCTCGTCTGCAAGAACACGAAGACTCGCGAAGGTGATGTACGAGTGGCTGGCCGAAGGACAAGCGCCGACCGGCATCCCGCCGGCGAAGATTGCGGGCTTCCGGAACCGCGACGGCAATCTGAACACGATCCGCGTGGACTCGAAGGTCGTGCACGAGACCGACACCGGCCAAGCCAAGAGCGACGAGGCGCGGTGGATGCGCTTCACGCTCGACACGGTGGGCAAGACGACCTGGCCGCACGGACCGCCAGGGGCGACCGATCTATCCCGAAGGCTTCGAGGAGCTGGCGACGAAGCTGAAGCGGCCCGCTGCATCCGCCCGGGCGCGACGTGCGCTGCATCGTAGCGTCGGCATGCTGACCGAGGGCTGGGACTGCAACACCGTCACGCACATCATCGGCCTGCGGCCGTTCATGTCGCAGCTGCTCTGCGAGCAGGTCGTCGGCCGCGGGCTGCGGCGCGCCAGCTACGAGTTGACGCGAAGACGGCAAGTTTTCCGAGGAAGTCGCAAAGGTGTTCGGCGTGCCGTTCGAGGTCATCCCGATCAAGACGAGTGGCCCGAGCCCGACGCCGCCGAGAAACGCCACCACGTTCACGCCGTGCCTGAAAAGGCGGCATTCGAGATTCGCATTCCGCGCGTCGAGGGCTACACGCAGGCGATCCGCAACCGGGTCACCGTCGATTGGACGGTCGCCCGCCTCGTCATCGACCAGCTTGCGGCCTCCGCGATCTTCATGAACCCGAGGAATAGCGCCAGCACACCCACCAGCCCCAGCGCGATCTCGGCTGCCGTGCCTGCGAACTCGAGCGCGGCGGCGGACATCGCGTTGATCTTCACGAAGCGCACCGGCTGGAAGCGCACGCTTGCCGGTGTGGGAGGCCGTGGTTCCGACGCCGATCGGCTCGATCGTCTGAGTGGCGAGGGCGGGGGCGAGGGCGGCGTGAACCCTACCAATTGCCCTGCAGCTCGTCGTCGTTCGAGCGCGACACCCCCGCGATGGTCGCGAGCGGCTCCGGCAGCGTCGTGCCGGCCTCGAAGCGGAGCTGCGAACCCTCTTCCGTTCGAACGAGCGTGCCGGAATAGGCAGCATCGGCCGCGGCGTCCGTCCCGTAGAACGAGCGGTAGACGTCGCCGTCGATCCGGATCTCGACCGGAGATTCTCGAAGCGACGGCTCGAAGCCCTCGGGGAAAGCGAGTTGAACCGGGAGCGCCTGCCCGTTTCGGTAGGTGTCGCGGGTCAGGTCCCCGATATCCGACGCACCTGCGAAGAGCAGGCTCGCGATGATCAGACCCGCCCAGATGTAGTTGAGCATCTTCCCGGCGAGATCGGGGTGAGGGCGCGGCGGGGTCAACCGTACCGGCCCGTCC
>CAWACZ010000007.1:0-364870 GCA_963780685.1 uncultured Acidobacteriota bacterium
GAAGCCCGATTTTGTAGCTGGACAAACTCCACCCACATAATCAGGGCCCCGAACTGGTGAGCAAGAAGAGAGAGCAAAACGGAACGGAACAGTGGGTTCTACGCGTGCCGGCAGCCGACGATGACGGCGAACGGCGAGCGGCGCCACGGCACGTCCACGCCGAAGCCGGCGCGCTCGAGCAGACGGATCTCTTCGGCGAGCGGCAAGTACACGTCCTCATCGGCCCACGACTCGTAGACGCGCCGTCCTCGTGCTCGGCTGCCAAACGTCTTTCCGAGATGCGCGAACCAGACGTCGAGATCGCGCGCGAATCCGCGCGGAGTCGAGGCCGGTGCGCAATCGCCATTGATCAGGACGCCGCCGGGACGAAGGGCGCGGTAGCAGCGACGATAGAACGCCAGCTTCGCGCGGGGCGTCCGGATGTGATGCAGCGAGTAGCTGGCGACGATGGCATCGCAGGAGGGCAGCGCCTCGTCCAGGAAACTGCCCGTGGTCATCATCACGCGGCGTGACAGGCGACCGAGGCGAGTGCGCGCGATCGCCATCATGTCCGGGTCGGCATCAATGCCCCAGACGCGCACGCCCGACGCGCCATCCAGGCACGCCCGCGCGAGCGCGCCGGTGCCGATGCCGAGATCAACGACGGTCCGAACCGGGCGCGCGGCGTGACCGAGCGCGCGCGCGACTTCCGCAATCAGCTCGTCGTAGAGCGGGATCAGGGAGCGGATGCGAGCGTCATACTTGGCAGGCGAGAGAGCGAGGTGCGAGGCAACCGACATCACGCAGATTGTACCCGCCGTCTTCGTTCCTATTCCGTCCGCAGCGCCTCGATGGGACTGAGGCGTGCCGCCCGGCGCGCGGGCAGCCAGCACGCCAGGAGCGCGATGGCGGTCAGGATCGAGGTGGTCGCCGCGAACACCACCGGATCGCGAGGCGTGACGTCGTAGAGCAGCGATTCGATCAGCCGCGCGCCCGCTAGCGCGACAGCCAGACCGACCGCGACGCCGGCAAGGGCGACGCCGCCGCCTTGCCGCACGATCATGCGCGCGACCTCGCCGGGCTCGGCCCCGAGCGCCAGGCGGACGCCGATCTCTCCCGTGCGTTGGCTCACGACGTAGGACATGACGCCGTAGATCCCGATGACGCCGAGCAGGAGCGCGACGCCAGCGGCAATCGCCAGCAGGACCATCGTGAACGCCATCTGCGCGGACGCGCGGTCGAGCACCTCCTGCAGCGTGCGCACCTGGGCGAGCGCGAGGTTCTTGTCGACGGCGTCGACGGCGCGCCGCACCGCCGGAGCCACCGAGCTTGGCGGTACCGAGGTTCGGACGACGTACGACATCACCGCCGCGTTGGGCGCCACGGGTAGATCGGGCGTGCCCGAGATCGACATCGGCAGAAACATCTGTCCGGCGTGCGATTGGGTCAGCGATACGGTCGGCGTGTTCGCCACGACGCCCACGATCGTCAGCCACTTGCGATTCATCGGCGGTCCGACGGTGACGCGCTGGCCGATGGGATCCTGGTTCGGGAAGTAGTACCGCGCCGTGAGCTGGTTGATGACCGCCACGGCTTCACCGTGCTCGTCGTCGGCCCGCGAGAGCGACCGGCCGCGAATGACCCGCACGCCCAACGTGTCGAGATAGTCGCCCGCGACGGCGCGAAAGGCGATGAGCGGCGGGATCTCGCCCGGGCGCAGGGCGCGGCCGTCCACGCGCATGATGCTCCCGAAGCAGAGGCCTTCTTCCGCAAGCGGAGGACACGTCGAGGCGGAAGCCGCGGTCACGCCTGGCAGCGCCGACAGACGCTCGATGAGCGCGCGATGGGCCGCGACGATCGCCTGCTGCGTCGGGTACCGACTCGCCGGCAGCCCGACGCGGAACGAGAGCGCAGACGAGGCGTCGTAGCCGGGATCGATCGCGCGGAGCTTCTGAAAGCTGCGGACCATGAGGCCGGACGAAACCAGGAGCACCAGGGCGAGCGCGACCTGTCCGCCCATCATCAGGTGCCGCGCGCGATGGCGGACGCGGCTCGTCGTGTTGCCGCGGCCGCTCTCGTGCAGCGACCGCGAGAGCGGCGCGCCGTGCCATAGCGGAATCGCGCCGAACGCCGCGGCGGCGACCGCGCTCAGGCCGAGCGTGTACGCGACCACGACCCAGTCGAGTCGAACCTCGCCGAGGCGCGGCAGGTTGGTCGGCCCGATTGCCACGAGCAGACGAACCACGCCCCACGCGAGTCCCAGGCCGACCAGGGCTCCGGCCATCGACAGCAGCGCGCTCTCGGCGAAGAAGAACCGCGCGACGGCTAGACGGCCCGCGCCGAGCGCGCGGCGAACCGCCACCTCACGCCGTCGGGCGTCGGATCGGACCAGAAACAGGTTGGCGACGTTCGCGCAGGCGACGAGCAGGACGAGCCCGACGGAGGCGAGCAGGATCCAGAGCGCGCGTTCGACTCGAGCAACGGTGGCTTCCTGAAGCGTGCGCGCGGCGGACCTCACTTTCATGGTGTTCATGAAACCCGACACGCCCGGGTCGGTCGGATAGGCGCGCGGCAGATCGGCGATCAAGCCGTTCAACTCAGCACGGGCGTCGGCAACGGTCGCGCCAGGGCGCACGCGGGCGACACCGGCGTAGTTGAAGCTGTCCCAGACCATCTCGCGTCTCTGCTGCAGGGCCAGCCAGATGTCGACGCGCGGGTCGGGGAACGCGAAGGACGGCGGCATGATGCCGATCACCTGCGTCGGCACGCCTTCGATGTCGACGGAACGGGACAACACGGACGGGTCGCCACCGTAGCGGCGCATCCAGAGCCGGTACGACACCACCGCCACCTGCTGCGTCGGGATCACAGGCGGCGATGTGGCCGACACAATGGCGCCTTCCTGATCGGTGAACCAGCGGCCGCGCAGTGGCCAGACGCGCAGGACGGGCGCCAGGGAGGGCGTGACGTGCGCGATGCGCAGCCGCTCGGGCTCGCCGCCGCTGTCGGTGAGCGTGAGCTCCGTAGGCCAGTAGAGCGCCACGCCCTCGAGCGTCCGCGCCCGATCGAGATAGGTGAAGTAGAGGCCCGGGGTCATCTGGATCCCGGTCGTGACGTTCACGCCTAAGCCGGCGTGGTCGAGATCGATCACCTGGTTCGACTCGGGGTACGGCAGCGGGTTCAGGACGACCCGGTGAACGATCGTGAAGATCGAGGCGTTTGCGCCGATGGCGAGCGCGAGCGTCAGGACGGCGGCCATGGTGAACGCCGGAGCTCGCCGCAGCCGTCGCGCCGCGAACAGCAGATCCCTCCGCGCGTGCTCGAGCCACATGGCGACGACGGCGTCCATTGCGCGCTCGCGATAGGAGAGCGGGCTGCCGAATCGCGATCGCGCCTCCCGATCCGCCTGATCGGCGGTCAAGCCGTTCGCACGCCCTTCCTCCTGGATGAGCGCAAGGTGGGTCTCGAGCTCCTGCCGCAGCTCATCGTCCAGACGGTGTCGACGGACCACGTTCCACAGGCGCCGAATTCTTGACATGCGAACTCCCCATCGAGCCTAAAGACTCGCCACTACCGGATTGAGACTCGGCGTCACGCAAACCGGAGCGCTTTGCCGACAGCCTGCGTCAAATCGAGCCAGCGGCGTTGTTCGTCCTCGAGCTGCCGCCGGCCCGCCGGCGTGATTGTGTAGAAGCGGGCCTTGCGCCCCGTGTCCGTCGTCCCCCACTCCGCACGCAGCCATTTCTCGTGCATCATGCGCTGCAGCGCCGGATAGAGCGACCCTTCCTCGATTCGCAGCGAATGCTCGGTGGCCAGGTGGATTCGCTGCGCGATCGCGTAGCCGTGCTGCGGGCCTGCGCGCGCGAGCACTTTCAGAATCAACAGGTCGAGTGTGCCTTGCAGGCGGTCGTTGGTGTGCTTGGGCATATCAACAGCCAGCTATGTATAGCTGGCTGTACTGCCATTGGACGGAGGATGTCAACAAAAGGTTGCTGGCTGGTCGTCGAAGAACGATGGCTGGCGGTCGCCTTCTGCTGCGACGTAGCCCGGTCAGCGAGTTGACCTGGCGATGGCGACCGTTTTGCTGAGTTCGAGAGATACGGCTGGAAATTGGCCGCGCACTTGACTGAAAGCTCACAGAAGTCCTCACGCACATGGGCTCTTTGTCACAGAAGTCCTTACCTGCGTGGGCTTTTCGATCGGCTGTAGGAGAACTTACAGAATGGGGATCGCACGCCTGGGTTTTGTCGTTACCCGTTCCTCGTGGCGGGTGTGGCGTCTCGTCGTAGCGGTTCTCCTGGTGATGCAGGGGACTGCTGGTCTCGTACTCGCGCAGGGTTCCGAGAATTACATCGTGCAGTTCCGTGAAGGCACCAGTGCCGAGGCCCGGGCGGCGGTGGTGCGCGGGGCCGGCGCCGCGCTCGGCGCGACCTTCCGCCGCGTCAATGCCGCGGCAGTCCGAGTGCCGAACACGAATGCCCTGACCGCCCTGCTGGACAATCCGTCCGTGCTTGCCGTGATTCCGAATCGGCCGGTCTCCGCATACCAGAAGGGAAAAGGCAAGCCGGGAGGTGGCGGCGGTGGAACGACGCAGGTCGTTCCCGCGGGTGTCGCCCGAGTTGGCCGTCCAACCAGCGATTCGAATGGCCTCGGCGTCGGCGTTGCGGTCCTCGATACGGGTGTCGATCTCGCACATCTTGACCTCGCGGGTTCGGTCGACGCGTTCAACGCGTTTGGCGGGCCCTCCTGCCAGGACGACGAGGGCCACGGAACACATGTCGCGGGCATCATCGCGGCAGAGGACAACACGACCGATGTCATCGGCGTAGCGCCGAGGGCGACAATCTATTGCGTCAAGGTACTCGATAGCGCCGGCAGCGGTTCAGACGCGACCGTTATGTCGGGCCTCGACTGGGTGCTGAATAATCACGCGTCGTTGGTCCCGGCTATCAAGGTCGTGAACATGAGCCTGGGTCGACCTGGTTCAGTCGGCGACAATCCGGCGATGCACGATCTGATTGTGGCGCTCGAAGGCGTCGGTATTACGCTCGTGGTGGCTGCGGGGAACGATGCGGCCGTGGAGGTGAGCGGCCAGATTCCAGCTGCCTATCCTGAGGTGATTGCCGTCGCGAGTACCACGGCGTTGGCGGGCACGAACCAGTGTCGCTTCCTCAGTGCTCCTGTCGCGGCCGATACCGCGTCTTACTTCACGACCGACGGGGCCGGTGTGATCGTCTCCGCGCCCGGCGAGGAGCGGGAGAACATCAGCAGGGGGTGCTTCATCAGTTCCGTCGGAATCCTGTCCACCCGCCTCGGCGGAGGGACGACGCGGATGTCCGGAACCAGCATGGCGTCACCGCATGTAGCCGGAGTGGCCGCCCGCTATTACCAGGCGGGGTTTCAGGCCAGCGACATCCGTCAGTTTCTCCAGATCGACGCTGATCGCATTGGAACCGGCCCGCTTGATTCGCCAGCCAGCCAATACACGTTCGACGGAGAGCGTGAGGGGATCGTCCAGGCGCCGTAAGGATGACAGGTCCGGCGCCAAGTAATCAGTGGCGGCTCACTCGCTGCGTGCCTGTATCGACACTTTCGGTTTTTCGGAGTGGCGCGCAGGCTCACGCCGAGTCCGTCAGACCGGAGAATGTCAGATGAACTCGCCGTCGTTGTTGAGCGAAGTCATGGTGCGGAAGAGGGGATTCGAACCCCTACGATCTTGCGATCGCCAGCCCCTCAAGCTGGTGCGTCTGCCAGTTCCGCCACTTCCGCGTTCAGAGGGCTGATTGGACTTTTGCTCGGCCGGTGAGGCTGTCTGCTGGTTCGTCTGCCACTTCATTCAACTCTGTGTAGAGTTATCTTGACGTTGATAACTCGACAACATTTGACAACAAATTGCCGCCCAGCATTTAGTCAAAGTATATGGCGGAAGCCGGACGCGGACAATAGAAGGCGCACGGCCGCCAACCCCTCCGAAACGCCGCGATCAGTAGAAGAGCACGCGTGTTCATCGAAGCACTCTGGTCCGCAAAGGGTCCAATTCCTGTTCGCTCACTTGCGCCCGACATTCGTCAGTCCTTCCAGCATGACGATGTCGGAATCGCCCTCTCCGACCGCGGCCAGGATAGAGCGCCCGTCGGACGACCAGGATACGCGGCGGGCGATGAACGTCGCGCGTTCGCCGAAATCGGTAATCTGACGCCATTCGCCGGTTGCTGTCGAGAGCGCCCAGACGTTGGTGGTAAACCCGTCGGTCAGTGCTTGCGCCAGCCATTTCCCGTCGGGCGACAGCGCTGGATTCACGATCTGCCAGATCGGCACCCGCGAGGCTGGAATGCGCGCGAGCACGCGAAACGGCGCGTCCTCAGGAGTGGCGGCCCGGATTTCGAATTCCGGCGTGCCGTCGACGAGCGGCCGCTCGACGAGATAGTACAGAGTGGTGCCATTTAAGCCGATTACGTTGCGCAGCCGCTCGGTCCTCACGATGACGGCCGGCCCTCCGTCAACAGGCACTTTTTTCAGCACGACAGCTGAGCCTGCCGCGCCGCCCAGCGTCGAGTAATACACCCAGCGGCCGTCTGGCGACCACGCAGGGCCGAGACCGGGGTTCGCGACGTTGCGCAGGTTGCTTCCATCCGGATCCACCAGCCAGACTCCAAACGTCAACCCAGAGTTGCCGCGCGAGGAGACGAAAGCGATGGCGCGGCCATCAGGCGACCACACCGGGACGCCCATGGCCACGTTCGGATCGCGCTCGTGAGTGATCTGGCGCAGCCCGCCACTCTCGGTGTTCGCGACCCACAGGTTTGCATGACCGCCGCTGTCCGACAGAAACGCGACCTCTTTGTCGCCGGGGCCGGTCGTGGGTGTGAGGACCTGCCCGGTCTGTCGCGTCACACGAACGCCGCGGCGCACGTTCTCGGTGGGCGGACCGTCAACCGGGAACTTCCAGATGTCGGTCTCCAGCTTCATGCGGCCGACCGATATCGCGCCACTCTTTGAAATGTCCGGACTCACGTACGACGTCTCGCCCGATGTGACCCGCCGGACGCTTCCATCAACCAATGTCACCTGCCACAGGCCTAACGTCGGCAAATAAGGCATCGTGCCGCTGCGACTCGAGCTGTAGACGATGCCCGTGCTGTCGGGCAGCCAAGCAAAACCGCTCATCATGTTGTTTTCTTGCGTTAACCGGCGCGGTTTGCCTCCGGTTGCCGGCGCCACGAAAACGTCGAACCTGATGCTGTCTCCCTGCTGAAAGGCAATCCATCTGCCGTCCGGCGACCAGCGGGGATACAAGTAGTACGTGGTTGGCGCGAACTCGGCGACCACGTCGAATCTGGAACCGTCCGGCGGCGCGGTCACCAGTTGGATGCCTTCCTTCGCCAGCCGGAAAAGCGCAAGCCGCCCATCCGTCGGGCTGACGTCGGCACCTCCCATGCTGTTGACGACCCGGCGTGGCACGCCGCCAAGCGCCGGGATCTCCCAGATGCTCCCCTGGACGTTTCCTGATACCGCCGGCGAAAAATACACGATCGAGCCCGAGTCGGACGACCAGCGAGGGCACTCGTGATCGACTGGATCGCGTGTGATTTGCAGCGGCGCTCCGCCAGCAATGAGCTGCACGAAGAGCTGTCGTTTGCCGCCCACGCCGGCGGTGAACGTCACCGACCTGCCGTCTGGTGAAATGGCCGGAGACTCCTCGAGGCCGGGAAGATCCGTGAGACGTATGACGCGAGTATCCGGCGGCGATGGCTCCGCCGGCCTTCCGAACCTGTCGCGCGCCGCCAAGAAGAAGACGAGGGCTGCCGCAATCCCGAACGACAGCGCCAAGAGTGCCAGGCGAGCCCACCGTCGCGGCGTCGGTGCTGGCGCCGCTTCGGCAGGCGTGGCCATCGCGTCTTCGAGCTCGATCCGCGCGTCTGCGACGTCGTGAAGCCGCCGCCTGGCATCCTTTTCGAGACAACGCGTCAGCAAACGTCGGATGCTGCCCGGCGTATCGGCTGGCAGCGACTTCCACTCTGGTTCGGCGCCGACGACGGCGGCGATGGTGTCCGTGACGGTCTCGCGTGCGAAAGCTGAAGAGCCCGTTAACATCTCGAAGATCACGCACCCGAAGGCCCAGATGTCGGTGCGTTTATCGACCGGCCGACCTCGCGCCTGCTCCGGGCTCATGTACGCGGCGGTGCCGAGAATCACACCTGCGATCGTCCCGTGCGCCGTCATGGTCGGGGACTTCGACAGATCCGGACCGGACCCTTCGGCCGCGAGGGCTTTTGCGAGACCGAAGTCAAGCACCTTGACCACCCCATCGGGCGTGATCTTGATGTTGGAGGGTTTGAGATCGCGATGGATGATCCCGGCCCCGTGGGCGGCGTCGAGCGCGTCGGCGATCTGTTGCGCGACGGCCAAAGCCTCCGAGAGAGGCAACGGGCCCCGGCGCACGCGATCGTCCAGCGTGTCGCCATCGACCAACTCGAGCACCAGGGCCGGCACGTTGCCGGCGTCTTCGAAACCGTAGATTGCCCCGATGTGCGGATGATTGAGCGATGCGAGCAGTCGTGCTTCGCGTTCGAAGCGCGCCATGCGATCGGCGTCCGCCGTGAACGGCGGCAGCAGGATCTTCAGCGCGACGTCGCGCCCAAGCTTGGTGTCGCGCGCGCGATACACTTCGCCCATCCCGCCGGCTCCGAGCCACGCGACGATCTCGTGGACGCCGATCCTGGTTCCCACCGACAGAGCCATGCGGTCGGGTTCATTTTAGTCGGGTCTGTTCAAGCGCAACACGGATCAGGTTTTTTGATACCTGGCGCGGGTTTCGTTGCAGCACCAGGAGAACCGTGGTCCAGAACCCGGGGAGGAGGAGAGATGTGTTGAGCCTTTTGAGAAAGGAGCCCGAAAGCGCCCCCAACTGACAACAGGCTTGACAACAGACAACAAATCAAACGTCGAGATTTGCTACTAGTCTTTTGTTGTCAGCGCGTTGCTGAAATCAGACGCCGAGGCCATTTCAAGCCCCTCAAGCTGGTGCGTCTGCCAGTTCCGCCACTTCCGCGAAGAGGTTTAGCGGCCGACAACGCACGCCAGACGCCGCCCTGCATGTCAAGCGTCAGGCCCTGACCAGTCGAACCCGATGTGCTTGCTCGACCACCCGCTGCGGTCCCACTTGAACCCGAAGGCGTCTGCCTTGTCTGCCGTCGATTTCCCGTAGGTGGCCACACCGCCCGGACCGGTTTCGCAACCACCGGCGTTGTGCACCTGCACCCGCTTGCCCGGCGGCGTCGTCGGTCCGCCGATCGCTTCGGCACTCGATTTGACCTTGCCGGGAATCTCGGCCCGCCACGATGCCAGGTCGCCATCGACGTGAAAGTCGATGCGGGCGAACTCCATCCCGCGCACCTCGCCGATGAAATTCGCGAACGTCCCCGGCCAGCCACCGACGCGTCCGCCAAAAATCATCTGCAGCGCTTCGCGCTGGCGCTCGTCCGCGCGCTCGTCGATGAACATGGCCATCGACGCCTTCGTCTTCCCTTCCCAGAGGTTTCCTTTGAAATAGCCGAGCGCTACCACGCTGAAGCCGTCCAACCTGACGGCGCCGTAATTCCCGGTGCGAATTTTCCACGCCAGAACGCCGTCGCAGTCGCCGCTGGTGGGCGGCTGTGCGAAGGTGCACGGACACGGGACGGCGCACTTGCACGTGTCGAACCAGTCGCCTCGAATATGCCACTTCGGAATGTCTGCCATAGCCCCCCCGATATGAGTTGCGAGCTCGATTATGGATCTTTCAGCGCACGACCATCCAGAGCGCAGCGGCAATCAGCAGAACGCCGCTGATTCGCGAGCCGGGCGCGCCGAGCGGGGTCAGCTTTTCGAATGCGACCAAAGCCGTCAGCGCCGCGATGACGGCGAGATTCATGACGCCGCCGGCGAACAGCAGCAGCATCAGCGCCCAACAGCAGCCCACGCAGAGACCGCCGTGCTCGAGACCCATACGAAAAGCACCGGCCAGCCCTCTGCGCCATCGGCTCATGAGAAATCCCAACGGCGATTGGCACGTTCGCAGGCAGGCCTGCTTGATCGGCGTCAGTTGATACACGCCTGCCATCAGCAACAGCGTTGCGCCCAAAACGGGACTGGTCGCCTCCATCATCGACGACACGAACAGGAACTTCGCCAACAGACGCTGGAGCGCGGTGGCCCCGAGGCTGAACAACGCCCAAACCATCAGGTAACCGGCAGCGAACGCATAAATCAGACGAGACGCCTCGGACGGGCCCGTTGCGGAACGCCGCGCGACGCTGCCGTAGAGCAGCAGCATCGGCGTTGCGGAGGGCAGCATCATGCCGACCATCATCACCGCCCACATGGCCCAGAGCAGCGCCAGATGCCTGGCGTCCCAGACGGCGGTCATCATCCAGGCGCTCGCCCCGGTCATCGGCCCGTACATGTCGCGCGCCATGACGACAATCCACAACCACGAGACCACCGGCAGCGCGATCAGCAGCACCGCCGCGGGTGCGCGCTCGAACCGCAGGGCCGATTCGAGCATTGTCGGCGGACGCTCTTCTGGAACCGTGGCCTCGACCATCGACAGATCGTTACCCGAAGGGCTGACTACCTCAACGAATCCATGCGCGTGTGATGTCGATTCGCGTCACCGCGTCGCCGCCGGCGCTGCCGGCGTGCCTTTGATCGTGGCGTAGACGGCGGCGATGTGAGCCTCACGCGTGGTGTCCCAGCGCTCAAACCCCTTATAGGCGTCGAGCGTGAGCGATTTCTGGATTTCGGCCAGGCTGCGGCCCGCGCCGATGCCGGCTGCGACACCTTTTGAGATGTCCTCCATATAGCGCAGCGAATCGGCCGCGTCTTTCTTGGTCCCCGCGAGCGCATGGCCAGTCAACGCATATTCGAAGTCGAGCGCGTTGATTGTCGTCAATGCATCGATCCACGACCCGACGGTTGGCGCCAGGCCCCCGGGCAGCCGCTTGACCTGGAGGATGTCGGCGCTGAACACGGCGCGTTCGTCGGGGAAATGCAGCACGGAGCTGTCGTCGGCATGCGCGATGCCGAGATAGGTCATCGTCACCCGCTTTCCTCCGAGCGTGACGGTGTGCTTATCGGTATAGGTCGTGGTCGGGGGATACACGTCGCTGACCGAGCCGCGGGCGATCTCGGCGCCACTGACGAGCTCGTCGCGGTTGTAGTCGAAGAGCGCGAATCGATCGGCGATGGCGCCAGTGGCCTCGGAGCGCTCGACGAGACCATTGCGATTGGCATCCATCTTCGACGCATCGGCCGTCAAGGGCGGGTTGCCGGCGGGCGGTGCGAGCGCGGTCAACATGTTCCGATGCCCGACGAATTCGGCCGTATCGGCGAAGACGACGCCGCCTGAGGCGTGGTCCCAGTCCCGATGCGTGTAGAGGACGTAGCGAACCGGCACCTTGAATCGCGACGCGTACTCCGCCTTGAGCCACCGCGCGAACTCACGGTTGATCGGGTCACTCATGATGATGCCGTCCGGCGTCACCAGGAAGACCGTGTAGTGGTTGTTGTTCTGCGCGCGATAGAGCTGACCGGTGACGTTGACGATGCCGCGCGTCGGCGGCTGCTGGGCCGCGGCGCCAGGCACGTGACCGACGAGTGAGAACAGGGTGAGAACGACACAAGTGATGAGTCGCATGGCAGTGATCTCCATTTCCAGAATCATTGCGTTTCCGGGCCGTGGACCTGGCGGCGCTCCGCACTTCTGGCGGATTGTTGATCATCTTCCGTCGGTGCGCCACGGTCCGAGTGAGAAAAGCGGCTTACGTTGCGGCTTCGGGTGATTTGCGATGAAAGCCACGATGCCAGGGCCGGGCAGGCCTAAAGGCCTGCGCTACACGTCAACCTGAGGGTTCACTTCGACCGTTGGCGGTGACGCTATCGGTTCACTTCGGTTGCTCGACCGGCGCGGTGCTTCCAGCGGGCGGTGGCGTTCCGGCTGGAGCCGTCGAGGGCGGTGCGGCCGGAGCAGCGGCTGGCGGAGCAGCCGGCGTAGTGCCCGAAGGGGGTGTCACAGGTGCCGGCGCGCTGGGTGCTGGAGTTCCACCCACAAGCGACCCGGGTCCGCGCTGGCCGATAATCGCCAGCGCCAGCGCACTCAACATGAACAGCGCGGCAAGTACCGCCGTCGCCTTCGCCAGCACAGTCGCCCCACCGCGAGCGCCGAAAGCGGTTTGGCTGCTTCCGCCGCCGAACGCGCTCGCCATGTCGCCGCCCTTGCCCTGCTGAAGCAGGACGACCAGCAACAGCACCAGGCAAACCAGCACGTAAAACGTCGTCAGGATGTAGTAGAGAACCATTCGAGCAACCGCTCATTATACTGCAGCGCGCCGGCTCCGCATGATGATGTCGGCGAAGCTCTTCACGTCGAGACTGGCGCCGCCCACGAGCGCACCGTCCACTTCGGGTTCGGCAATCAACTCGTGAATATTGTCCGGCTTCACGCTCCCGCCGTAGATCACGTGACAGTGGTCGGCGGCGTCGGCCCCGAACCATTGACGAAGCCTGCGGCGGATGTGTCCATGGGCTTCGGCCGCCTGCGCCGCGGTGGCGTTCCGCCCGGTCCCAATCGCCCACACCGGCTCGTATGCGACGACCAGTTCGGCGACCTGTTCGGCGGTCAGGTGGTCGAGCCCGTCCTTGATTTGTCGATCGAGAACGGCGAGGGTCTCGTCGCGTTCCCGCTCTTCCAGCGTCTCGCCGATGCAGACGATCGGCGTCAGGCTTGCGGCGAACGCGGCGGCGACCTTGCGATTCACCGTTGCGTCGGTCTCGAAAAACAGGCGTCTCCGCTCCGAATGGCCGATGATCGCGTACAAAGCGCCGGCCTCCCGAATCATCTGCGCCGACACTTCGCCCGTGAACGCGCCTTCACGCTCCCAGTACAGGTCTTGTGCCGACACGCCAATGTTCGTGTTTCGCGCCGCTTCGGCGACGGCATGAATAGCCGTAAATGGCGGAGCGACGACGATCTCGACCTCGGCGACGTCTTTCACCACGCTGCGCATTTCCTTGGTGAAGACGACGCCTTCGTGGACCGTCTTGAACATTTTCCAGTTCCCGGCGATGAATGGGATCCTCATAAGAACTTCTGTGGCAGGAGAGGCGGGAACGGCAGGAGGGGCAGGAACGTAAAATGCCTGGGCCTTCCGCCGATTACGCCAATCCTGCTATTTGCTCGGTTTTTCCTCTCCCGCCCTTCCTGCCCTTCCAGCCTATCCCGCCCGATCGGTCAACGCAGCGACTCCAGGCAACACGCTTCCGCCGAGGAACTCGAGCGATGCTCCGCCGCCGGTCGACATGTGGGTGATGCGGTCGGCGACGCTTGCCTTCTTGACAGCCGAGATCGAATCACCGCCTCCGATGATGGTGGTGCCGCTCACTCCTGCCACGGCGCGCGCCACGGCATTGGTGCCCGCAGCAAATCCGTCGACCTCGAAGACGCCCATCGGTCCGTTCCACAGGACCGTCTTCGCATCCGAGATCAACTTCTGATACTGACCGATCGTCTGGGGACCGATGTCGACGCCCATCCGATCGCCGATACCCTGGTCTCCCACAAGAAGCACTTCGCTTGCGCCGGAACCGTCGAGCCGGTCGGTCACCACGTGATCGGACGGCAGCGCCAACACTATCTGGCGTCCGGTCGCATGCTCGACCATTTTGCGAGCCACGTCGAGCTTGTCGTCCTCGACGAGCGATCGGCCGATCGGCAGTCCCCTCGCCTTGAAGAACGTGTATGCCATCGCTCCGCCGACGAGGAGTCGGTCGACTTTTCCGAGCAGGTTGTCGATCACCTCGATCTTGTCGGAGACCTTGGCGCCACCGAGAATCGCCACAAACGGACGGTCGGGCGACTCGAGCGCGTGGCCGAGATATTTCAGCTCCCGCTCCATCAGCAGACCGGCCGCCGCCACCGGCACATGGCGGGTAATCCCCTCGACCGACGCATGCGCCCGATGCGCCGCACCAAACGCGTCGTCGACATAGACGTCCGCGAGCGCGGCCAGGCCGGCCGCGAACTGCGGATCGTTCTTTTCTTCTTCCGGATGAAAACGAAGGTTCTCGAGGAGCACGACCCCGTTGCCTCCTCGAGACGCCTGATCGATAGCCCGCTTCGCGACCTCGCCGATGCAATCATCGGCAAAAGCGACCGGCCGGCCCAGCAGGTCGCCCAGCCGCGCCGCGATTGGCTTCAAGCTGAATTCTGGAGCGACGCGCCCTTTTGGCCGACCCAGATGGCTCGCCAGCACGACGGTCGCGCCCTGGCTGGACGCATGTTGGATGGTAGGCAGAGAGGCGCGGATGCGTGTGTCGTCGCCAACCCGCCCGTCTTTCAGCGGGACGTTGAAGTCGACGCGGATGAACACGCGCTTACCCTTGAGATCGAGGTCCTTGATCGAGAGCTTAGCCAGATTACGAAATCCTCAAATCCTCAGATTCTCAAATCCTCAAATCCGTTTCAGAGTCCCTTTTTTGCCAGCAGCCTCAGCAGGTCCACGCAGCGATTCGAGTAGCCCCACTCGTTGTCGTACCAGGAGAGCACCTTCAGGAAATCGCCATCCATCACCTTCGTGTAGGGTGCATCGACGATCGACGAGTTCGGGTTGCCTTTGAAGTCGATCGACACCAACTCCTCCGAGGAGTATTCGAGGATGCCTTTGAGAGGACCGGCGGCGGCTTCCTTAAACGCGGCGTTCACTTCGTCGGCCGTGGTCTTCTTGTCCAGGAGGGCCGCGAGGTCGACCACCGACACGTTGGGCGTCGGCACGCGCATGGCGAAGCCGTCGAGCTTTCCTTTCAATTGCGGCAACACCTCGCCGACGGCTGCGGCCGCCCCCGTTGTCGTCGGGATCATCGACAACGCAGCGGCGCGTGCGCGCCGCATGTCCTTGTGCGGGAGGTCGAGCAATTGCTGGTCGTTCGTGTACGAGTGAATCGTCGTCATCCAGCCTTTCTTGATCCCAAACTTTTGATCGATGACCTTGGCGAGTGGCGCCAGGCAATTGGTGGTGCACGATGCGTTCGAGATCACGTGGTGCTTCTGGGGATCGTAGCTGGCGTCGTTGACGCCCAGCACCACCGTGATGTCTTGTCCTTTGGCCGGGGCCGTGATGACGACTTTTCGGGCGCCGGCCGCGATGTGCTTCGCCGCGTCCTCCCGCTTCGTAAAGAGTCCGGTCGACTCGAACACCACCTCGACGCCGAGATCCTTCCACGGCAACTGCGCCGGGTCGCGCACCGACAGCACCTTGAATTCATCGCCGTCGACGGAAATGCAATCGCCCTTGGCCTCGACCTGCGAATGCAGATTGCCGAGCACCGAGTCGTACTTCAGCAGGTGCGCGAGCGTCTGCGCGTTCGTCAGGTCGTTGACGGCGACGAAGTCGACGTTCTTGTCGCCGAGCGCCGCGCGCATGATGTTCCGACCGATCCGGCCAAAACCGTTGATGCCGACTCTCACAGGCATGAATGTCCTCCAGCGCCGTACGCCCGGGGACCTCCAGAACGTTCCCGCGTCGCGCGCCGCGCATCAAATTCTAATGATCGCGGTTGCGGAGGGTCAAACCATCCCGCTATACTTCGGCTGCTAACTGGCACATACTTAGACACTTACGAGAAGTAATGTACGCCGCCTACAGCTTCCTGATGCTGGTCGTGTTCCTCGTCGTGTCGCCGTACTTCATGTACCAGGCGATCCGCTACAAGAAGTACATCGGGAGTCTGCGGCAGCGGCTCGGATTTCTGCCCATCACGTTCAACATCGATGGCGAGGAATCGATCTGGATTCACGCCGTGTCGGTCGGCGAGACGCTGACGGCTCGCGCCCTGGCCGGCGAGCTGAAGGCCCGGTATCCTCGCTTGCGTCTGTTTCTGTCGACGACCACGATTGCCGGCCAGCAGGTCGCGCGCCAGAGCCTGCAGAATGTCGACGGGGTTTTCTACTTTCCCTTCGACTGGGCGTTCATCGTTCGCCGGACGCTGACGCTCGTGAAGCCGCGCATCTTCATCATGATGGAAACCGAGATCTGGCCGAACGTCCTGCGCCTGTGCCGCAAGCGAGGCGTGCGCACGGTGGTCATCAACGGCCGAATCTCCCAGCGGTCGTATCCGCGTTATCGACTGATCCGGCCGTTCTTTCGACGCGTGCTCGCGGACGTCGACCGCTTTTGCATGCAGAGTGAGGAGTCGGCACGGAGGCTCATCGATTTGGGCGCCGACGCCTCGCGCGTCACCATCACCGGCAGCCTGAAGTTCGATTCGCTCGAGCCACCGGCAGCGATGTCCCATGGCAAGCCGCGCGAGCGCGTGCTGCGATTTTTCCGGATTTCGCCGAATCGTCCGGTCGTGGTTGCGGGCAGCACGTTGCGAGGCGAAGAAAGTACGGTGCTGCGGGCATTCGCGCGGGTGAAGAAAGTATCCCCCAGCGCGCTGGCGATCCTGGCGCCGCGGCAGCCGGAACGGTTCGGCGAAGTCGAGCGTCTGGCCCGAGACGCAGGATTCGTGACGATACGACGATCGGAGCTTCCTATCGACGCGGAACCCCGCGCCGATGTCGTGGTGCTCGATTCAATCGGGGAGCTTGCGCAGATTTATCAATTGGCGACGGCCGTGTTCGTGGGTGGCAGCCTCGTCGATCACGGGGGGCACAATATTCTCGAGCCGGCGATTTTCGGCAAGGCGATCGTCTTCGGCCCGTACATGCAAAACTTCAAGGAAATCGCCGATGCATTCGTGGTCAATGGCGCCGCCGTACAGATCCAGATGGACCGTGAGCTCGAAGGGGCCCTTCTGGCTCTCTTGACTGATCCAGTGCGACGGGCACGACTGGGAGCGGCGGCTCGAGCGCTCGTCGAGGCCAATCGCGGCGCCAAGGACAAGACGTTGGCGGTGATCGCCGATCTGGCGCCGCCCCACAGCCGGGCCGTGGTGCGTCCCTTCCGTTTGGTCAACTGATTCTGCCGACGGCCAGCGTGATCTCCAGCGCGATTTACGGAACCGTGGCAGGTTGGAGGCGGCGTTGGTACGCTCGAGATCCGGCGCGCCGCCGAGGTCTCCGGCACCCAGTCGTCAGCGTCGGCAATCTCAGCGTCGGTGGCAGCGGCAAGACGCCGATCGTTGCCCACCTTGCACGAATTCTGACCGAATATGGAGAACGGCCGGCCATCCTCTCCCGTGGATACGGCCGACGTCTGGTTCAGGACGGCGTGACGGTCGTCTCGGACGGTGCCGCAGTTCTCGGCGATATCGATTCTTCTGGTGACGAACCGTTGATGCTCGCGCGGATGTTGCCGGGCGTACCTGTGCTCGTCAGCGCGAGCCGGTACCTGGCCGGTTGCCTTGCTGAGGACAAGCTGGGTGCCAACGTGCATCTGCTGGACGATGGGTTTCAGCATGTCGAGCTGAAGCGCGACATCGACCTGCTCGTGACCAGTGAAGCGGACCTGACCGATCGGCCCATGCCCCGCGGGCGGCTGCGGGAGTCGCTCGCCGCAGCGGCTGTTGCCGATGCAATTCTCGTAGCCACTGATGATGAAAGTGTTGCTGACCGTGTTGGGCGCTCGCTCGGAGTTCAAACGACGTTTCGCATCGCTCGCGCCCAGGGCGTGCCTCGCTCCATCGCCACTGGCGAGACCGTCGCGGTGCCCGAAAGCGAGCCCGTGTTCGCTGTCGCCGGCATTGCAAGGCCCGAGCGTTTCTTCACGGGTTTGGCGCAGGCAGGCTGGAAGGTCGCAGGGGCGATGGCCTTCCGCGATCATCATGTGTATACCGACCGCGACATCGATCGAGCCGCGGCTGCGGCCCGGTCTGCCGGGGCGACAACCGTGATGACGACGGAGAAGGACGCGGTGCGCCTGGCAGGACGTGACTTTGGCGGCCTGACGGTTGTCGCCGTGCCCCTCTCAGTAACGATCGAGCCCGAAGCCGCCTTCGTCGATTGGCTTCGCGGTCGTTTGCAAACGGCACGTCAGAACCCCGAACCCAGAACCTTGAACCTTTGAACCCTTGAACCCTTGAACCCTTGAACCCTTGAACTCTGTTCCTGTGAGACATCGCCTCGAGTTTCTGACCGTCATGGCCATTGTCGCAATCGTGCGTCTGATGCCGCACGCGCTCGTCCACGCGTTAGGCGGTGCCCTGGGCCTCGCGTTTCATCTGTTCGATCGGGCGCATCGACGGATTGCCGAGCACAATCTGGCCGTGGCGTTTCCTGCCCGGTCCGCCGACGAGCGCCGGACGATTGCGCGCCACGCGTTCCGCCATTTCGGTCAGCTCTTGTTCGAGTTGCTGAAGTTCAGCACCCTGTCGCCCGAGGCGATGCTGGCGAGGAGCGAGTTCGACGGCGAAGAGCGGGCGCGCCACGCGTATGCCCAGGGCAAAGGCGTGCTGTTCTTCACGGGCCACTTCGGGTTCTGGGAGATCCACGCGATCGTGCACGCCCTGCAACTCGAACCGATCGGCGTGCTGGCCCGCGCGCTCGACAATCCAAAGCTGAACGACCTGCTCGAAAGTATCAGACAGCGCACGGGCAACTCGGTCATTTATCGTCAGGGCACGATTCGTCGCGTCATGCGAATGCTGCACGCTCGCCACGGAGTGGCGCTGCTCATCGATCAGCACATTCAGGGCCGCGACGCCGTCCAGGTCGACTTTTTCGAGCGGCCGGCAGCCACGACATCGGTGCTCGCAGCGCTGGCGCTGCGAACCGGGGCGCCTGTCGTTCCGGTATTTGCGCTGCCGCTGGGCAGGGGTCGCTATCGAATGATCTATGAGCATCCGGTCGAGCCGCCGCACGCGGAGACCGAACACGCGATCCGCGAGTTCACGCAGCGATGCACCGACGTCCTCGAAATGTACGTCCGTCGTCACCCCGAGCTCTGGTTGTGGATGCACAGGCGCTGGCGAGATCAGGCCGGGGAGTCGCTCGACGGTGTGCCGGGAATGTTCCCCGCTGCTGAAAGGGAGTAGGAAACAGCTGAGAGCCGACAGCAGATGGCTGACAGCTGAGAGCTGAGAGCTGATTAAGTAAGCTTCGCAGCGATGGGCATGCGCCAGCCCGTGCCGAATGCCCGGTCTGTCACTTTCAGCCCGGGTGCCGCCTGCTTCCGCTTGAACTCCGCCCCACGCACGAGTCGGAAGACCCGCTTCACAGTTTCGGCGTCGAAGCCGGCCGCGATGATCTCTTCAGCCGGCTGCTGTTGCTCGATGTGGCGATGAAGGATGTCGTCGAGCACTTCGTACGGCGGAAGTGAGTCCTGATCGGTCTGGTCGGGACGAAGCTCGGCCGACGGTGCTTTTGTCAGAATGGCGTCTGGAATCACGCTGCAACCGTTGCGATCGTTCGCCAGCGCGCGACGCGGTACACCATGGTCTTCGGGACGTCAGCGATGACGGCCAGACCGCCGGACATGTCGCCGTACAGGGTGCAATAACCGACGGCGAGCTCCGACTTGTTGCCGGTCGTCAGCAGAAGCGCGCCTCGCTTGTTGGAGAGCGCCATCAGGAGATTGCCTCGAATCCGCGCCTGAATGTTTTCCTCGGTGACGTCTCGCTCCGTGTTGGCGAATGCATCGCGCAGCGTCTCCTCCATCGCTTCCATCACACGCTCGATTGGCAGCGTCAGAGTACGAATACCGAGGTTCGCTGCGAGCTGGCGGGAGTCGTCGATGCTTCCTCGACTCGAGTACGGTGATGGCATCATGACGCCGAGCACGCATTGCGCCCCGAAAGCCTCTGCGGCAATGGCAGCAACCAACGCCGAGTCGATGCCGCCCGACAAGCCCAGCACGACGCTGCTGAATCCGCACTTACGCGCGTAGTCGCGCGTCCCCAGCACGAGCGCCTGCCAGATCTCCGCTTCGGCAACCATGTCGTCGGCAGGACCGAGCCGTTGGCCCTGATCGAGGTCGCACACGACGATGTCGGCGTCGAAGGCACGGCCACGTGCGATCAGCGAACCGTCCGCCGCGTAAGCACAGCTCCGGCCGTCGAAGATCAAGTCGTCGTTTCCGCCGAATTGATTGCCGTACAGAAGTGGCGCCTTGTGTCGACGGGCCATGCTGCTCAGCATCGCTTCCCGGAACCGATACTTCCCAACCGAGAAGGGCGACGCGGACAGGTTGAGGATGGCCGTGGCGCCGGCGCCCATCAGTTCCTCGATGGGATCGTGGTGGTAGCGGCGGCGCTTCCAGAAGTTCCGGTCGTTCCAGACGTCCTCGCAGATGCTGATGCCGAGGCGCCGGCCATGAATGTCGAGAATCTGGGGGCCGCTGAACGGCTCGAAGTAGCGGTCTTCGTCGAAGACGTCGTAAGTCGGCAGCAGCGCCTTTCGGAAACGTTGTTCGATGCTTCCGTTGCGGACGAGGGCGGCTGTGTTGAAGAGCGGTCGGCCCTCGTTGGACGGGTTCGGTTCTGGCAAGCCGACGAGGACGGGTGGATGGCTGGCCACGTCCTGCGCCAGACCTTCGAGCGCGCTCCAGCTGCTGCGGACGAAACTTTCGCTGAGGAGCAGATCGCGCGGCAGATAGCCGACGAGCGCCAACTCGGGCGTCACGGCCAGATCCGCGCCAAGTCGCCCGGCCTCACGGACCGCGTCGACGATCAATCGTCTGTTGCCCTGAAGATCTCCGACGGTCGGGTTGATCTGGAGGAGTGCGACCTTCACAAGCCTGGCCTTCTTACTCCGTAAACCGATACTTCAACAGCACCCAGAGCGCGACAATCCCGTCGAGCCACGTGATTTTCTTGCCTTCCTTATAGCCGCGCCCGTCGTAGGTAATCGGGACTTCGTACACCCGGAACCCGCGCTTGAACACTTTGGCTGTGATCTCCGGTTCGATGCCGAAACCGTTCGAGTGCAGCGTCATCGATCGCAGCACATCGACGGTCATGACCTTGTAGCAGGTCTCCATGTCGGTCAGCATCGTGTTGTAGAGAACGTTCGTGACGAGCGTCAGCACCCTGTTTCCGAGGTAATGAGTGAAAAGGAACACGCGGTGACGTCCGAGGAAGCGCGATCCGAACACGACATCCGCGCGCCCCTGGCAAATGAGCTCGATGAGCGCCGGGTACTCTTCGGGCGAGTACTCCAGATCGGCGTCCTGGATGATGACGAGATCTCCCGTCACCGCGCTGAACCCTCGACGCAGGGCCGCTCCCTTGCCCTGGTTGCGTGGCTGCCGCAGCAACTGAAAGCCAAGCTCGCGCTGCAGCTGGTCGAGAATCGCGCTCGTGCCGTCGGTGGAGCAGTCGTCCACGACGATCAGCTCGATACGCAGCTTGACGTCGAGCACGCGTCGAATGATTTCGTCGATCGTGTTGCGCTCGTTGTACACCGGCATGACGACCGACAACAGCGGATCGCGAGGGACGAGACGCGCCCGTTTCGTGAGTGAAGACCGCGAGACCTCTTCGGTGGTCGTTGCGAGCTGGTCCGGGATCATGAAGTGACGCCAACGTAACATAGCGGTCGTGAGACGGCAAACTCCGATACTATAAGTAACGACGCGTCGCCCGCGAAAACGCGCGCGCATCTCGAAGCGCAGACCCGGTCGCCCCATCGTGGCCGTGCAAGCACCACTGTGAACCGCCTCATCATCGTTGCGCCCAACTGGCTGGGGGATGCCGTCATGGCTCTTCCGGCGATCGCGGACGTGCGCCGTGGACTGCCGGACGCGACGATCGTCGTCACCGCGCGTGAAGCCGTGGCGCCGCTCTTCAACATGGTGACAGACGTCGACGAGGTCGTCACGCAGGTGGAAAGCAGGCGGACCGGCCGAGAGCAGACTGCGCGCGTCGCCGGCGACACAGCGATCCTCTTGCCGAATTCCTTTCGATCGGCGCTCCTCGCACGGAAAGCTGGCATTCCGCAGCGCTGGGGCTATCGCACGGATTGGCGTGGACTGCTGCTGACCCGCGCGATCGCCCGCCCGCGTTCCGGTATCCATCAGGTCGAGTACTACCAGCGCCTCACGCAGGCCCTCGGGTTTCCGAGCGGCCCCAGCACACCGCAGCTGGAGGCACCGTCGACCGCTCGAGTGGCCGCTGCTTATACGCTTGAGCGAGCCGGGTGGGACGGACGGACCCCTTTCGTGGTTCTTGCGCCGGGCGCCGCCTACGGGAGCGCCAGACGGTGGCCGTCAGATCGCTTTGCAGCGGTGGCCCGAGCTCTCAAAGGCGACGGGATTCAACCAGTGATGATCGGAAGCGCAGCTGACGTCCCGACCGGCCACCGTATCGAGGGCGCGATCGGCGACGTCACGACAGTCTTGAATCTGATAGGGCAGACCGATTTGACCCAACTCGCCGGTGTACTCTCCTTGGCGCGCGCGATCGTGTCGAACGACTCCGGCGCGCTGCATCTTGGCGCAGCGCTCGGGGTACCGGTCACAGCGATCCTCGGGCCAACCGACGAGCGCGTCACAGGACCGCGGGCATCCGGGCGCTCGGAGGAATTGGCAACGGTTCAGACGCCGGCGCCACGTGCCATCGTGCTCACGAATTCGGTGTGGTGCCGGCCCTGCACTCTGCGTCAATGCCCGATCGATCATCGATGCATGCGCCGCACCTCCATCGATGCGGTACTCAACGCCATGAGGCGGATGCTGTGATCACCGAAATGCCAAAATGGCACCGTTGCAGGAACGAACGATAAACGGGCCAGAGGCGTCCGGCGATTCCCCGGCCGGCGCGGTCTTTCTGGATCGCGACGGGACGCTCATCGAAGAGGTTAGCTATCTCGAGCGCATCGAGCAGGTGGCGCTATACCCGTGGTCGATCGACGCGGTTCGTTTGTTGAATCGAGCCGGGTTTCGCGTCTTCATCGTCACAAACCAGGCTGGTGTGGCGCGCGGATACTTCGGTGAAGCAGTCGTTGAGGACGTGCACCGCCACATCGATGCCTTGCTCACCGCCGGTGGCGCGCGGATCGAGGCGTATTACTATTGTCCCCACCATCCGCAGGGCACGGTCGAGGCCTACCGGAAAACTTGCGAATGCCGTAAGCCCGGCCGCGGACTCATCGACCGTGCGGTTCGCGAGTTCGGTATCGACCTGGCTCGATCGTTCGTGGTCGGGGACCGTTGGCTGGACATCGAACTTGCGCGGGTCATTGGCTCCCGATCTGTATTGGTGAGGACGGGCTACGGTCGAACCGAAGAGCAGCAGCCCAGACCGGAGATGGTGGCCGATGCTGTTGCCGATAATCTAATCGGCGCCACGAGTTGGATTGTGCGGCATTCTCACGCACCAGCTGATCGCGCGTTGAATACAGAATGACGACTCCGCGTTCCATCGATCTGCTTGCCGGAGAGCCTCAGCGAAAGGAGCGCCTTCACGCCCTCATCGCAGGCTTCGCGAACCGTCGCGTACTCGTCGTCGGGGACATCATCGCCGACGAGTTCATCTACGGTGAAGTGTCGCGCGTCTCGCGTGAAGCCCCCGTGCTGATCTTGAAGTACGACGCGACCGAGCTGCTGGCCGGCGGGGCGGGCAATGCCGCCAACAACGTCGCCGCCTTGGGTGGCCGTGCCTGCCTTTCGGGAATCGTCGGCGACGATCCCCAAGGCAGTCGGCTGATGGCCGGCCTGGCGTCCAGCGTCGAGCGCTCGCAGATTGCCCGCGTGCGAGGGTATCAGACCCCGGTCAAGACCAGGATCTTCGCCGGAGGCGTCCATTCAGCCAAGCAGCAGGTCGTGCGGATCGATCGAGAGACTGGTCGGCCGCGTGCTGAAACTGGGAGCCGGCAGTTTGTGGAAAGGCTGCAGTCAGCGCTCGTCGAAAGCGATGCGGTCGTGTTGTCAGACTATGGTTCGGGGCTGATTACGTCTGTGCTCGCTCGGGCGATTCGTGCGAGACTCGCGCGGCGGCCGAAGCCACTTCCGCCGTTGCTCATCGATTCTCGATACCGTCTGCTCGACTACCGCGGCATGACCCTCTGCACGCCCAACGAGTCCGAAGTCGAGCAAGTGCTCGGAGTTCGCATCGCCGATGATGTGAGGATGCTGGAGCGGGCGGGCCGGGAGGTGCTCCGAAGACTTCACGCACCGGCCGTTCTCGTCACGCGTGGAAGTCGGGGTATGGCGCTCTTCCAGCCAAAGCAGGCGACGATTCACATTCCGATTTTTGGCTCCGACGAAGTCGCCGACGTGACGGGCGCCGGAGATACGGTCATCGCAACGGCGGCCCTTGCCCTCGCCGCAGGCGCCTCGTTCTACGAAGCGGCGGTTCTGGCGAACTACGCGGGCGGGTTGGTGGTCATGAAGCGCGGCACGGCAACCGTCTCGCCACGTGAATTGAGCGCGGCGGTTGACAGCGATGACGCGCGATGAGGGCGGAGAAGGCGAGGAGCCGCGCAGGCCTTTAGTGGGACAAATCCTTTCGGAACATCAACTCGTCGCAGCGATTGGACGGGACCGGGCTTCTGGACGCCGTATCGCACTGGCGAACGGCTGCTTCGACCTTTTGCACGTCGGCCACGTCCGGTATCTGCGTGGCGCGGCGGCCGAGGCCGACCGCCTTGTCGTTGCCGTCAACGACGACCAAACCGTCTCGAAACTGAAGGGACCGGGGCGGCCCATCGTTCCGGCGGCCGAGCGTGCGGAAGTCATCGCCGCTCTGCAGTCGGTCGACTACGTCGTTGTCTTCAGCGATCCAACCGTCGAGCGGCTCCTGTTGCTGCTGAAGCCCGAGGTGCACTGCAAGGGCCCGGACTATACGGTCGATTCCGTTCCTGAGCGCCGCGTCACGCAGTCCTATGGTGGGCGGACGGTCATTGTCGGCGACGACAAACAGCACTCCACCCGCGACGTCGTCGCCCGCTTCACGCGACGAGAATGAAGGGCTAGGAAGGGCTGGAAGGGCAGGAGGGGCAGGAGGGGTTCCGCCAATTCATGAACCGCGTGCTCATCGTCCGCCTTGGCTCGCTTGGCGACATCGTCCATGCGATACCGGTGGCGGCCGCGCTGCGGCGGGCGTACCCGGCGGCCCGGATCGACTGGCTCGTCAGCGCGAAACACCGCGAAATCCTGGACCTCGTACCGATTCTCGATCGCAGGCTGGCGATTGACGGACGCGGCTCTGGCAGCAGCGACCGCGGACCGAATGCGTCGGATGCCGCCGCGCCGCGGCCCATGACTCTCGTTGGTGCCATGCGCGAGCTGCGGCGTTCCCGCTACGACGTCGCCATCGATTTGCAAGGCCTCCTCAAGTCGGCCGTCTTGGCGCGGGGATCGGGTGCTCGGCGCGTGATTGGCTTTGCCTCCACGTATCTTCGGGAGCGACTCGCTCGGCCGTTCTACACCGACGTGTACGACCCGGGGTGCGGCGACATCTACGATCCGCGTGAGACCCGCCACGTCATGCAAATCAATCTGGGGCTGCTCGAACCACTGGGCGTTCGAATCGAGGCTCCGGAATTTCCGATCGCGCCCGTGGAATCGGACGTGGCACAAACGATCCGCCAACGAACGAACGCCCGCTATGTTCTGCTCAATCCGGGTGCGGCGTGGCCCAACAAGCGCTGGCCGGCGTCGCGGTTTGGTCGCCTGGCGGCCGCACTGCGCGAGCGGCACGGCCTGTTCTCAATCGCATTGTGGGGCGAAGCGGAACGGACGCTCGCGGACGAAGTCGCCGACCAGTCGTCTGGCGCGGCCATCGTCTCGCCACCGGCGTCGATCGCGGATCTCGTGGCGTTGTCGCGTGGCGCCGCCCTGATCGTGTCCGGAGACACCGGTCCGGTTCACATCGCCGCGGCCGTCGGCACCCCGGTCGTCGGCATCTTCGGCCCGACGCGTCCCACGCGCAACGGTCCCTGGTTGCCGGACGATGTCACGGTCTCGCGGGTCGATATCTGTCAGTGTCATCATCTTCGCCGTTGCCAGCGTGAGACGATGTGTCTGGCGGAGGTATCTGTCGACGAAGTGCTCGACGCGGTCGAGCGGCGGCTCGCAGCGTGTGCCAGTCGTCTCGAAAACCAACCGTTGACGACCAACCACCAACGACAATGACATGGACCGGGCAGGCGAACGCTTTTGTCACGCGCTTTCGCGTTGCCATCGGATTCGCGCTTGGCGTCGTGGTGCTGTGGCTGGCTGAACCCACCCGCGCGACGCTTCTTGCGGGGGCAGTGCTCGCCGGTGTCGGCGAGTTGCTTCGCGTCTGGGCGGCAGGTCACCTGCGGAAATCACGCGAAGTCACCAGCTCGGGTCCGTACCGATGGTTCGCGCATCCTCTCTATGTCGGGTCCAGCGTGATGGGCGCTGGATTGGTGGTTGCGTGCCGCAGCCTGGTGGTGGCGTTGCTCGTCGCGCTGTATCTTGGTGTCGCGCTGCCCGCGGCGGCGAGGCGCGAAGAGGCGTCGCTGCGACGGACGTTCGGTGACGACTACGATCGATACAAGCGAGGAGACAGTCCGGGTGCCGTCGACACTGACGGACCACTTCGGCACGCGGCAGAGCGCCGATTCAGCGTCTCGCGTGCGATCGAGAATCACGAACATCGTGCGCTTGTGGGACTGCTTCTGGCAGGACTGTTGCTCGCGCTCAAGGTGGTGTCTAACGTATAATCGGTTCTTTTGGGGTGGTCGGCCGGGAGTCGCAGTGAGGTAAGGGCGGTTAGCTCAGTGGTAGAGCACCGGCTTTACACGCCGGCTGTCACAGGTTCGAATCCTGTACCGCCCACCACGGAAAGTGGAAAGTTGAAAGTCGAGAAGTGGAAAGTAAGTAGAAAGTTGATTTTCAACTCTCCACGTTCTCAAGTCTTGACTTTGGTTCGGGGTCGTAGTTCAGTTGGTTAGAACGCCGGCCTGTCACGCCGGAGGCCGCGGGTTCGAGTCCCGTCGACCCCGCCAACTTCCCTCACTTCGTTCGGTCTGTGGCAAGGCCGACGTCCTCGGGGCGCGCCGCCGCGCTTGCGGCTAGACGGAAATGGGTTCCGTTTTTGCTCATGGTGCTCTGCTGTCAGAGTAGGTCCCACGGGGACTAGACCCTCCGCAATAGTGCTTTCTTAGCCGACGATCCCCGCTGCGCGCGCCCTTGAGGGGCTATACGCGCTAGCGTTCGATACCTGCTAGCCATCGTCCAAATCAGAAACCTCCGTGTTAGGGTACACACTCGGCAGTAGTGTCTTGAGGCCAGTGCAGTGAGCGGGAGAACATCATGAAAGTCGTGGTCGATGTGAATCTATGCAACCTCCACGGGCTCTGCATGGAGACGGCGCCCGAGGTCTTCAAGATTGGCGACGACGGGCTCCTGCACGTCCTCATCGAGACGCCCCCGGAAGGTCTGCGCGCGAAGGTGGACAAGGCCGTGCGGGAGTGTCCAACCGGCGCGATTTCGATTGAACAGTGAGCGACTTCCGTGCTGCAGCGCATCGTGGTCGTTGGCGCATCGCTCGCGGGCCTGCGCGCGATTGAGACGCTGCGCGACCGAGGCTTCGACGGCGCGCTGACGCTCATTGGCGACGAGCCGCATCGCCCCTACGATCGCCCGCCGCTCTCGAAACAAGTGATCCAAGGGACCTGGGAGCCCGGACAGACCCTCTTCCGCCGGAAGGACGGCTATGATGCGCTCGCTCTCGACATGCGTCTTGGCATGCGCGCGACGTCGGTCGACCTCCACGCCAGGCGAGTCATGCTTGCCGGTGGCACGTTCGCCGACTACGACCGACTGATTATCGCAACGGGCGCGCGCGTCCGGACCCTTCCGGGCATCGCGCCACGGGCTGGCCTGCTCGTCTTGCGCAGTCTGGACGACGCGATCGCACTGCGGTCGGAACTGACGAACGCGCCCCGTGTCGCCATCGTGGGAGCCGGGTTCATCGGCCTCGAGGTCGCCGCCTCGTGCCGCGCTCGCGGTTTGCGGGTCACCGTGATCGAGTCGCTTCCTGTCCCGCTCTCCCCAGGCCTGGGGCCGGCATTCTGCGAGATGGTCGGGGCCATGCACCGCGACCACGGGGTAGACCTTCGCACCGGGGTCGCCGTCACGGATGTCTTCGGCGAGTCGCACGTGAGCCGGGGTCGCGCTCTCTAACGGCTCGCGAATCGAGGCAGATGTGGTGGTGGTGGGCATCGGCGTCACACCAAACACGGAGTGGCTGGAGGACAGTGGGCTCACGCTCGACAACGGCATCGTCTGCAACGGCTTCGGTGAAGCTGCGCCACACGTGTATGCGGCCGGCGATGTGGCCCGGGTCGCAAACCTGTGGCACGGCGATTCGCCGCGAATCGAGCATTGGACCAACGCGGTGGAGCAGGCGGTGCATGCCGCGGAAAACGCGCTCGCCGGTCCTGCGGCAAGCACGACCTTCTCGTCCGTGCCGTACTTCTGGTCGGATCAGTACCGACCGCAAGATCCAGTTTATCGGCCGCGCACGTCCGCACGACGAGATGGTGATCGTCGACGGGTCGCTGGCCGACCGGCGGCTCACGGCGCTCTACCGGCGCGGCGATCGCGTGGTGGCGTGTCTCGCCGTGAATCAGCCGCTTGCGCTGATCAAGTACAGGAAGCTGATTGCAGGCAATGCACTGTGGGAGGCTGCGCTATCGGGAACGGCTGCTTCCTAGGGGAATCGACGCATTCTTACATCGTTTGCCGGTTTGCCTTGAGTGTGCTGTGCACGTCGTGGTCGGTCGAGTTATCGCCACCCTTGAACGAGGCCATCGTTAGGTATTTAGCCTCGAGTTCGTGCAGCCGGCGACGAGCCGCCGCCACCACCCACACTCGGGGATTTCATTCGATTCGCGGTCTAACTGGGGTCTCGGTTTTCGTTCTTAGTGTCGACACTCAGTCCACGGCCATCAGCATCCACCATCTTGGTCCGTCGCCGCTTCGATGATCGAAGCGGCAGCGACGGGCACCGGGGTGATCCCCTGCATCTCGAAGCCCGAGCGTCAGTCTTGGAATGACCCCCATACTCTGACATCGCCGTGCGCCTCAATCGCTTCGATGATGTCATGCGTGCTTTCGTAGTCGACGCTGTTGTATTCGAGGGAGTCGCGGAACACGCGAAGATTGTCCAGGTTGGGCCGGCCAACGATGAACTCATTCGCGTAGCCAGAATAGCCGGCCACCCTTCGGAGCGTGTCGAAGAACGCCAACTTGCTGTCGACGGTCTTCACGCCGATCTTCACAGGCTGATAGCAAATTGTGACGCTCAATTTCTTCTCTCAAGAATGGGCCATGGCCTCTACGATGGTGCGATAGTTCAGCCAGTACCACAAGCCTCATACAGGGTTTCTGCCTCCACGTGTACGGTGTGGCGGATGCCAGCGCACCCTTGAAGCTCACAGTGCAACCTCGAGCCGACACGGCCTGGCGGGATGACACATTCGCCATTTGAGCGCCTGACAACCTTTTGGTGTGTGATGGGCCACCGATGGACGTTTCTACATAGTGGAAGCTGACGGCATCAGCAGCCGGCGCCCCGAAGGCGAAGTTCGAGTCCAGATCGACGAAAACAGGGAGTTTACCCACAATGACCCGGTCAGCATCTCTGTTCCTTCTCCTCCTTCTCCTCCTCCTTGTCCTCGTAGCTTGCGAATCTCGTGAAGGGCCGAGCTTTGTGCCGACGGTTCCGTCACCGATGAACACTGGGAATCCGGCAAATCGCGTGATCACGGTGGGCCAAGAGCTCACTGATACCTTCATTGGCAATGCGCTGACCTACGAATTGGCGGTGCCCTCTAACGGTCTGTTGGTCACACGACTGAGCTGGGATCCGACAATTCCAAACGGCGCGAAGTTGATGCTGACGATAGGCGAGTGCGATGCGCCCCAACTGAACACGAACTGCCATGGCAAGTTGTTCCACGGTTCAGCCCCGCTTTGGTCTCCCGTCATTGGCCGGATGACGGTGGCGGCCGGCCAGACTTATCGTGTCGTCGTTGATGAGGGTGAAGCCCCTTGGGATTACGGTTTCAACCAGCCGTTTGCTTTGGTTGCATCCATTGAGTGATAGACACAGCCCATGAGCACTCACCATCTGGGCACCGATTCGAGTCGATTTTCACTCCATGACCTCCGGTGCCAGCATCCGCCCATCCTGCGCACGCACGAGCGCGCCCTCCGGGCGAGTTTCGGTTCGCAGCCGCGGTTCAGGGTTGGAAGTCCACCTCTGGGAAGTGTGTGGACTCGCCGCTCAGGAGCGGGCGGGCTCGCCCGCGCAGGGCCCAGTCGAACCAGGCGCTGAGGTAGCGGCGTTGGATGCGGAGGGCTCGTTCGCCGTCGATGGGGCCGGTGGGGAAGACTACGCTGATGTCGATCGTGGACTTGAATATGGTGATGTCGGTCAGATCGGAGTGTTCGGCGCCGTCGATGACCAGATGGAGGCGTGGACCGCGGAGCTGGTCGTAGAAGTCGGCCCAGTCCGGGTCGTCGGCCCGGCGCTCGTGCTGGTTTCCCATCATCAGGAACGGCCGGTCGAAGCGGATCGGGCCCCGGAGGGTGCCGTCCAGCGCCGCGCCGGCGTCGATTCGGGGGTCCTGGTTCATGGCGCCGATTACCGTGGGGCCGCCCAGGGAGTGGCCGTACGCGCCGACCCGTGTCAGGTCCAGCATCCCGGCCAGGCCTCTGGGCAACGGCCGGTGTCCGGCATCGGGGTTGTGCCCGGCGGCGAGCGCGGTGAGCTGGTCAAGGACGAAGCGCAGGTCGGCGGCGCGGACCTCGCGTAGCAGGTCGTCGACTAGTAGCCCGGGCTTCTGGACCTCGACCCGCCCATCGGGAAACTCGACCACGACGTCGAAGGTGTGGTCGATGCCGGCCACCACGTATCCCCTGCTGGCCAGCTCCTCATGCAGGGCGGTGTTGATGGCGGCGCTGACGCCCAAGCCATGGGAGAAGAGCACGACCGGCCGGCGCTCACCGGGCAAGGCGGGCGAGTCCTGGAGACTGTGGGTCGGAAAGGACAGCAGGTTGGCAGGCAGATCGACGCCGGTTGCCGCACGCAGGAAGTCCGTGAAGACGCTGTTGACGCCTGGTGTCAGGTACGCCGCGGCGGGCTGCCGGCTCTGGGCGTCGGGATACCACAGCCGTACCATCAGCTCCCGCACGCGTGGCGTCGGTGCCAGCGGGTCGGTCCGGGAGTCGTCAACCAGGTGCAGCGATGTGGTGCCGACCCGGTGTGGGCCGGTTGGGGCGGGCAAGCTAAGCCGCGGTATCGCATCCGGTCCGGCGTGAGCCGCCGGTGCGGGTATCCACGTGCCGGCTGACACCGCCAGCACCAATCCGACAACGACCAACCGCCACAGCCGCATACGCATTCGCACCTCCCAGTAGACACTTTCTTAAACACTTTCTAAGGGTCTGATCGTCACTCTTGAAGCAAGTGTCTCAAGCGGCAAGGGCAGCCTCCTCGTAAATGTGTTGGATCGCCGTATCCAGTTGATCGAGCGCGGCGCGCAGACGGACGCGGAAGATGTTGACCTCGGCCGGTCGCGATTCGCTGGAGATACATCACCTCACGGACGGTGTCGATGGCGTTCTGGTGGGGGGCGCGGTGCCTTTGGCACGAGCGGCGCGAAGCTGATCTGGGGCGGCGAAGCTGTGGCTGTGCGCCACGATGGCCGCGCCAACCCCAATCAGCTGCTGCTCACTGAACGGACCCAGCGAGGTCTCGCGGCTCTCAGGCAGGGCCTGATCGCCGCTCACCGACAGCAGTTCGGCTCGAATGCCGACTCTGACTTGCTCGTCGGCCTCCAACTCACACATTCAGGGCGCTTCTCGCGGCCCAACGCCCACGATCGTCCGGAGCCTCTTGCCGCCGGCGCGCACCCGCTTCTCGATCGCCGCTTCCCACAAGGAGTCCGTGTTCTGAGAGACGACGAAATCGATCGCCTGGTCGATGATTTCATCGAGGCCGCCCGGCTCGCGTACGGCGCCGGGTTTCAGTTCGTAGACTTCAAGCATTGCCATGGATACCTCGCGCACGAGCTGCTGGGCGCGCGAGAGCGGGAGGGGCCGTACGGCGGCTCGCTTGCAAACCGCACGCGCTTCCTACGACGCGTGATTGAAGGTATTCGGACCGATGTACCGCGATTGAAGATCGCCGTTCGTTTGTCCGCGTTCGATACCATTCCCTACCGGAAAGTCGAGAGCGGCCCTGGCGTGCCCGACGATAGCGACCAGTCAGGCGACCTCGGCTTCGGCGTGCTGAAGGACCACGATCTCGACACCGCGCTGGCCGACAGCCGGGCTGTGTTGCGGCTGCTGCAGAGCCTTGATGTCCGATGGATCTGTGTCACGGCTGGGAGCCCGTACTACAACCCACACCTGCAGCGGCCGGCGCTGTTTCCACCAGTCGACGGGTACTTGCCGCCCGAAGATCCGCTGCGCGGCGTCGCCCGGCAGATTCAGGCCACGGCGCTGTTGAAAGCGTCGTTCCCCGAGCTCGTGTTCGTGGGGTCGGCGTACAGCTATCTGCAGGAGTGGCTGCCCTACGTCGGCCAGCATGCCGTTCGAACCGGAATGACCGATTTCGTCGGTCTTGGCCGGCTCATGCTGTCGTACCCGGAGCTTCCAACCGACGTGCTGTGCGGCCGGAGGTTGCGTCGTCAATCGTTCTGCCGGACGTTCAGCGACTGCACAACAGCGCCGCGCATGGGTCTGCCGTCCGGCTGCTACCCGCTCGACCCGTTTTACACCGAGCGGCCCGACGCTGCGCAGGTACGCGGCGTCCGGACCGAGCTCGCGAGATCGTGAATCGTGCCGACGACGTACAACGCCGAGACCGAACGCAAGGAAAGATGGCCACGGAGTCACCGAGTCACGGAGCTTGCGATCTGAGAGATTCGACGCGGTGCTGCGAAGCAGCGGCTCCGGCGCAACAATTGACAGATGAACGACAACAATTTTGCGAACCCGTCGTTCATCTGCCAATTGATGCGCCGGACACGCGGCCTGCGTTGCAGGCCGCCCGCGTCGAATCCTCAGTGACTCAGTGACTCAGTGGCGTATTTGCCTCCGTGTCCTCTGTGTCCTCCGTGGTGAAGATTTGAAGGGGTGATTAATGTCGACACGAAGTTCGATTCTGTTGCTTACCGTCATCGTCATCGTCAGCTTGACAATGCCTGCTCGCTCTCAGTCCTCAAGAGGCGGCTATGTGATCGAACATGATGCCGAAGTCCAGGCGGCCGAGCCCGGTCCTCACGAGGGAGGCGGTCAAACGGTCGCCTACTCGTTCTTCAAGACAACGCCCAACCTGAAGCTGGTGTTCAGAAAGCGGGTGCTGAAGCCGGGCGCCGCCATCGGCTATCACGAACAGAAGGAGGACGAGATCTACTACGTCCTCAGCGGCCGCGGCGTCATGACGATCGACGGCAAGGCCTTCGACGTCACGCCGGGCTCTGCGGTGCTCACCAGGCCCGGCAGCTCGCATGGCCTCAAGACCTCCGGTGCGAGCGATCTCGTGATCCTCATCAGCTACGAGCAACCGATCAAATGAGCGTGAACCGGTCGGACAGCGTGCCACTGGTCATCGGAGATACGACGGACGCGGCTCGCGTTCAGGCGGCCGCCACCGCGTTCGCTGCGCTCTTCTCGGTGGTCGGCCTCGCTCTCTATGGGCTCCCCCTGTACTACGACTTCATGGTCCGCGAGTTTGGCTGGTCACGAACGATGGTCACGTCGGGGAATGCGCTCAGCAAGCTTGTCGTGGGGCCAGCGTTCGGGTTCGCCGCCGGCTGGATCGTCGATCGGTTCGGCCCGCGGCGGCTGATGATGGCAGGCATCCTCATGGCGGGCGGCGCCCTGGCCGGTCTGGGCCTCGTATCGGCCGCCTGGATGTTCTACTTCTTCTATTTCTTCAACGCGCTCGGCTATATGTGCGGCGGTCCGCTGCCGAACCAAGTGTTGCTCTCGAACTGGTTCGATCGGACGCGGGGTCGTGCGATGGGTCTCGCGTACCTCGGCATCGGCATCGGCGGCGCGATTGTGCCCTTGCTGTCCACCTGGCTGACCGAACGTCTAGGCTGGCGCGCGAGTTTGCAGCTGCTTGGTTTGATCGTCGTGCTCGTGGCGTTGCCGCTGGCGTACTTCGTCCGCGAACGCCCTCCGGACGGCGTCGATCGATCCGCCGGTGCACGGGCCATGCCCCTTCCATCGATGTCGGGCGTCCTGACGAACCCGGCGTTCTATCTGCTGGCGATTGGCAGCATGTGCTCGATTGCGGCGGTCGGCGGCACGAATCAGCACCTCAAGCTCTTTCTCAGCCTCGACCGCGGGTTCTCGCAGCGAGAAGCGGCTGCTGTCATCTCCCTTGTGCTGAGCGTCAGCATCGTCGGACGCCTGCTCATGGGTTGGCTGGCCGATCGCGCGCCAAAAAAGCACGTCATGCTGCTCATCTATCTACTCGTGGCGGCGGCCATTCCCCTGTTGATCTTCGAACCGTCGCGGCCAGCGATGTACGTGTTTGCCGTGGTTTTTGGTCTGGGTCTTGGCGGCGAGTACCTGATCATCCCGCTCATGGCCGCCGAGCTGTTCGGCTTGCAGGTTCTCGGACGGGTGATGGGCATCGTGCTCACGCTCGACGGCGTCGCCGAAGCGACCTCACCCATGCTCGTCGGCTATCTCCGCGACATGGGTGGCAGCTATGGAACCGGATTCTTCTCGCTGATCGTGGCGGCAGTCCTCGGGTCTCTGGCCGTCGCCTTCCTTCCTCGGGGAACCTACTCGCGGTCCGGCTGAAGCCGGACACTGCGTACGGGAACCCTCTCAGATCGGGCAGGAATTTACACGGCCTGTGATGTCGCCAGGATGTCGAGTCTCAGTACGCTAATGCTTCCGATCGTCACGTCGCCGATGGCGGATTCCTTTTCGCGCTTTTCATCCTGTCGCGCTCGGCACGAGTCTGTTCGGCGTCGAACCGAGCGCCAATCCGCTCGAAAGTCCGCGTGGCGTCGTCGAATGTGGCGGTGGCTTCGTCCCAAGCGCCGCGGTCGACAGCGATGCGGGCAGCCACGCGCTGAGCAAAGGCGACACCGTACCCGTATTGCGCACGTGTCATGAGGTCCAGTGCGCGCTCGACGAGGATTGCGGCGGCATCGAGGCGTGTATCGAGCCGGCAAGTCTCCGCTGTCAGCGCGGCAGCGAAGCCATGCCATTGGGGAAAAGCGAATCCCTCCAGTTCTGCAACGATCGGTTCGAGAATTGTTCGCGCATGGTCGTGATCGCCCTGACCGATCAGAGCGAGTCCGAGGACCATTGATGCATAGGCGCGACTGACGCGATCGGGCGCCTGCTCGAGGCTGCGCTGACATGCCGCAACGGCGGCCGCATCGTTCCGGCGCGTGGCCTCCACCCATCCAACCGTAAAGGCCGCGTAGGTCTGGAGGCGGGGGTCGCCGATCTCTTTGCCGATGGCATCCGCTCTGTTCGCTTCGGCAAGCGCTGCCACGAAGTCTCCTTGAACCAGGTGATTCATCGCCAGGTAGAAATGCGTCATCCCCAGCCACCAGCGCTGTTGTGGATGCACGCGCAGGAGGCTCACAGATTTGTGTCCATGAGAGACGCCATCAGCGGTGTTGCCGGACCAGTGTCCCTCCAGCGCCAGCAGCCCGTGCGCCTTACCGAGCGTCTCCTCGTCACCCGCCCGCGTCGCGGCCGCAATCGCGCGGGCGGCGTTGTCGGAGGCGCGGCGCTGGTCTCCCAGGCGGCTGTGCATATGCGCAAGCCAGAACGAATAGGCTGCTGTCAATGCCGGCTCGTTGAGACGGGCGAGGGGAGCCTCGTGCGGGAGCAGCACCTCGACGCTTTCCCTGAACCGTCCGAGGAAGTACAGCGAATGCGCGTGCCGCAGCGCCACGTCCAGCATCCGCCGATCGCGGTCCGATCCCTCGGGAAGCCGCTGCAGCCTGCGCGCGGCAAGATCGAGGTGCAGAACCGCTTCCGCATTCGCGTACTGCTGCGCGGCCCGATCCGCGGCGCGGATCAGCCAGCGCACCGCCTCGTCCACGAGATCGGTGCGCGCATAGTGATAGGCCAATGTCGCTGCCAGGTCGTCGCGATCACTGTATAGCCCGGCGAGCGCTTCCGCCGTGCGGAGGTGCAGCTCGCGGCGCGTGCGGGCCAGCAGGCTGTCGTACGTGACGTCCTGCGTCAGCGCGTGCTTGAAGATGACTGCGGGTTCGTCGGCGCCAGGTTTCTCGTACAGAAACTCGAGCCGACACAGTTCCCCCAGTTCCAACGTATAGTCGCCGCCGCGCCACACTCGGTCCAGGAGCTGCAGCGGTACTTCTCGACCGATCACGGAGGCGGTCTGCAGGACGTGCTTCGCAACTTCGGACAGCCGATCGACCCGCGCCATGATCACGCCCTGCACAGTATCCGGAATAGCACTCGAGTCTGCTCCGCGCTCAACCACGGTGCGCGCGAGTTCCTCGAGGAAGAACGGGTTGCCCTCGCCCTTCTCGACGATGGCCGCCGAGACCGTTTCGGGCAACGGCTGCTCGCGTGCGACGGAATCGACGAGCTGTGCGCTATCTGCGGCTGTCAGCGGGCGGAGCGCAATTTGCGTGAGGTACGATCGATCGAGCCACGGGACGCGATAGCCTGGACGATACGTCGTGACGACCATGATCGGCGCGCCGGCGAGCCGCTCGACGAGCGTCGCCAGAAACTCTTCGGACGTCCGATCGATCCAATGGATGTCTTCGAGGGCAATGAGGAGCGGAGTCCGTTTGGCGGCTTTGAAGAACAGCGTGCGTAGTGCGTCGAACGTGCGCGCCTTGACCGCTTCCGGGCTGAGAGCTTCCGTGGCGCTGCTCGCGTTCATCCCCCCTATCACGCGGAGCAGCCAGGTTCCGGACTCGGGCAGCAACTCGTAATCGCGGGAGGTGCGCGCGACTGCCAGGCGCATCTTCTCTGGCGGATCGCTTTCACGGACGCCGCAGTGAGTCCGAATGAAATCCGCCACAGGAAGATAGGGGATCTTGCTGCCGAAGGAGACGCACCGTCCTTCGAGCACCGCCATCCCCGCGGGCGCGGCGACGTGCCGAGTGCATTCGTGCAGCAGACGCGATTTCCCGATTCCCGGATCGCCGACAATGCTGACGGCCTGACCCTGGCCGGCGCGGACGCGCGATGCGAGATCGCCCAGGACCGCCAGTTCGTGATGCCTGCCGACGAAGGGTGCCAGTGTTCGTGCCAATCGAGCCGACCGCGCGTCGCTTCCGCACAGTAGACCCACGACGCGGAACACTGCTCCCGCTGCTCCGTGACTCCCACTCGGGACTGTGTCGATGTAGCCATCGACCGCGCGGCGAGTCGTGTCGCTGATCAGCACCATGCCGGGTGATGCGAGCTGTTGCAGCAGGTCGGCGACTCTTGCCGGCTCACCGACGGCGGCATACTCGACGTCGGCGTGGCTTCCCGCGCGGGTCACCACCAACCCGCCGGTGCTGAGGCCGATTAGCAGATTGACCGGCTCGTCTTGATTCACCTCCAGCGCTGCAAGCCGTCCAAAGTGCTGCTGGATGCCAAGCGCGGCGAGGACCGCACGCCGGGCATCGTCCTCGTGCACGACCGGCGCGCCGAAGAGCGCGACGAACCCGTCGGCGTGACGTTCGGTCATGACACCGCCATACTTGCCAAGCTCCTCGGCGGCCATCTTCAGCAAGTCGCGCGTCAGATCCCGCGCCGCCACGGGTCCGAGCCGCTCCACCACCGCGGCGGCGTTTGCGATCCGGCAATCGAGGACGGTGCCGCGCTTCCGCTCGCCTTCGGGCGCTCTGGGGCTCCCGGCGAGAGAAGTCGTTGACGGGTCGCTCGGCGGGCGAACGACGTCCCCGGCCGCAACGTTAGCGGGACCTGCATCGACGACTTCCCGAACCGACGTGGCAAGACGATAGCCTCGGCGAGGCACGGTATCAATGAACGGCTGCCCGTTCGGCTGGTCGCCGAGCGCCTTGCGCAGCGTGTAGACATGCTGTGTGAGGTTGGCTTCGTCGACGAAGGTGCTCGGCCAGAGCGTTTCCATCAGCTCCGCCTTGGTCATCACACGATCGGTATTGCGCGCGAGGAGAAGCAGCAGATCGAACGCCTTCGGGGGCAGTGGAACAGGCGCGCCCGCGCGCTCGAGCCGGCTGAGCGCGATGTCTATCCGGAATGCGTCGAATTCGTAAAACTGCCTGTGTGCCAATGGTTTGACTGCGTTGAGGGATTATTGATTCTGTGTTGACTCCATGTTGAAGACTCCAGCTGCACCGAGGCGCATTCTAGCGGCTGCCTGCCACTGGAAGGTGAGGCGATTGTAATGCCGGCGTTCGACATGAATTAACAGATCATTCAAGGAGACAGCCATGACCATCACAGCCAGACACGCACTTGTGACCGGTGGCTCTCGCGGCATTGGCCGCGGCATCGCGCTGAAGCTTGCGGACCATGGCGTGCACGTCGCGATCAACTACCTGAAAGACGAGGCCTCGGCGAAGGCCACGCTCGAGCAGGTCAGATCGCGCGGCGCAGACGGATTCACTGTCCAGGCCGACGTCAGCCAGCCGGTGGAGGTCGAGCGCCTGTTCGGCCGCGTGCGGGTCGAGTTCGGGAGCCTGGACATATTTGTGGCCAATGCGCGTCCTGAGGTGGGCGCGTTCTACCAGCCGCCGATGTCGATCGGCCTCGACCAATGGGACGCGGCGATGAGCTCGCAGGCCAAAGCGTTCCTCATCGGCGTGCGGGAGGCTGAGAAGCTGATGCCCGATACCGGCCGCATCATCGCCATCACCTATGCACCTGGAGGCCGGTACGGCAGTTGGCAGTCGTGGGTCGGGATGGGGGCTGCGAAGTCCGCGCTCGAGACGCTCTGCCGATACTTCGCGGTGGCGCTCGCACCGCGCGGCATTACAGTCAACGCCATTAGCCCCGGATGGATCGAAGACAGCGTGCTCAACTCACTGCCGGAACCGGTCGTGCAGATGATCCGCGACCATCACAGGAACGGGTGGACGCCCATGCGGCGGCTGGGCACGCCAGCGGACATCGGCAACGCCGTCACGCTGCTCTGCTCGAACGAAGCGGGGTGGATTACGGGTCAGCTCATCGCCGTGGACGGCGGGATGGGGCTCATGGATCCCGGGCTGCCACTCTCGATTCAACAGCCGGAGCTGCAGGCGCAGGCCGTTTGACACCGCCGATCGCTCGTCGAGCAGCTGCCCGGGCGCAGTCGCAGTACCGACAGTGGCCCCGCGGGCCTGGGTTGGGTAGACACGCTCTGGGCGTACCTGCGAACGATTCCCGCGATCAAGAATCACGTGGCCGACTCGATCCCGCCGGCGGAAGCGCCCCCGGCAACCATTCCGAAAGCGTTTGGTGTATAACGGCATCGGTAAGGAGTATTCATGAACGTCGGCGCAGCGAAGACAGCAGCCCAGATCTACTTGCAGGACTTTGAGTCCGAGGTTCCAACAACAGTCATGCTCCTTCAATCCATCCCGGCGAGCAATCTGACCTACACACCGGACGCCAAATCCAAGACGGGCTTGGCGTTGTGCCGTCATCTGGTGCTCAATGACTTGTGGCTCTTGGACGGAATCGCATCGGGCTCCTATCAGCCCGTGCCGGACGCTTCTGACGCGTGCGGCCTGATGACGCCCGCCGATTTGCGCCGAGCACTACGCTCGGGAGATGCGTGCCGTACTGCTACGCATTCAGGCACGTAGCGAGGACGAGGAGTTAGCCCGCGAGATCGAGTTGTTTGGTGTGTATAAGATGCCGGCTGTCGGTTACCTGTCGATGGCGCTCCGACACTCTATCCACCACCGGGGCCAGTTGAGTGCCTACACACGCGCCATGGGCGGAAAGGTCCCGGCGATTTACGGGCCCAGTGCAGACTCGGCCGGGGCTTGACGGCTCGCCGGTTCCCATCCCATCTCTCAAGCTACGCGTCGATGTGTTCATGCGCATCCGGGGACTCGACGGTCCTCGAGACGTGGAAAGCGAGACGTGGAAAGTGCTCGGACGAGGATCTCCTCGCCAGCGGCGCCGACGTGAACACCGCCGACCGGCGCGGCTTCACGCCGCTGATGTGGGCGTCAGCAAGTGGCGACGTGGCGCTGGTGCGGCAGCTTATCGAGAGCGGCGCCGTGGTCGACAGACGGGCGAACGACGGGGAGACGCTCAGAACTCGAGTTGTAGACTCAGCTTCGCGAACCGAGCCGACATCACCTGCGTGGGCGTCATCCAGGCGCCGTTCTGGATGAACGCCTGGTTGTAGGCCAGCGGCGTCGCCGCATTGAGCACGTTGTAGAAATCCACGCCGGCATTGGCGCGCGTTTTCCCGAAGCGGAAGAGCTTCCCGAAGCGCAGGTTGAGCTCGTTGACGCGCTCCCCCAGGACCGAATGGGGCTCCACCAGATTCACGGTGATGTTCGGCGCGGCGCCGGCCAGGTTGCGGCCGAGGATCTGCGACACGACGGCGTTCGACACCGTGTAGTTGGCCGCAAACGCGCCGCCGGCCACCGGGGTGCCGAACCCGCTCACCTGGATGCCCGGCTTGCTGGTGAACGTCCCGCTCACCACGACGTCGATCTTCGGAATCGAGTAGCTCGAGAGCGCCTTGTACTCGGGCAGAAAGGACGTCTCGATGTGACAGTACGGGACCAGCAGCCCGATCTCCGGAACCTTTTCGCGCACCTCACAGTTGTCCGACGTCGAGTAACCGCCCGAAAAGCCACCCTGCACCGTCAACCCTCTGTGTGGGCGTGCGTTGAAGCTCAGGTCGATGCCGTTGAACTTCTGGTACACGTCGCCATAGGCGCCGGTGTAGGTGACGTAGTTCCGCGTCACGCCGAAGAGCGCCGGGTTGTTCAGGTCGTAGAGCGGACCGACCTGATAGCCCCCGCCCTCGGGCAAACGCGAATCCAGCGGAGCCGTGATGGCAAACGCCGTGTAGTCCCCGGGCGTCACGGCCAGGTTGTCGGTCACGGTGAAGCCGTAGAACTGACGGTGGAAGAAGCCCACCTCGAATGACGTCCGCGGAAACAACTCGTGTTGCACCGACACGCCCCAGTTCCAGTCGGATGGACGGACGCCCCAGCCGTGGAGGATCTCGGGATCGATCGTGTTGCTGAACGTCGCCGTGCCGAAGTTCAGGTTCGAGATCGTGCCGCAGAAGTCGCCGGTTGGCCCAAAGTCCTGAGTCTGAGGATTGCGCAGGTCGCAATCCGGCGTCCAGTTGCCGTTGCGGTCGGTCCACGTGCGCGTCACGTTGGTGGCGATACGCGAGGTGGGATTACCGAGCGAGTAGTTCGATGCCGTGACCGTGGACTCGAGATACTTGCCCAACGTGGCCTTGAGCGCGGTCCTGCCGTTCCCGAACAGGTCGTAGGTGACCGCCGCACGCGGCGTGATGTCCCTGTAGCTGTCCACCACTGGCGTCCGCGCGAAGTCGAGCGGCGCCTGCCAGAAACGGCTCTCCAGGTGCTGCTCCGGCGCCCAGCTCCAGGCGTGATCGAAGCGCAGTCCACCCTGCACCGTCAACCGGCCGCGCGTCCACTGATCCTGAACGAAGAACGCGTCGTTGCGCATCCAGAGATCGTTCTGCTGGTCGTGCACGAACTCGGTCAGCTGGTTCGGCACGCCGTTGTTCGTGCGGTACCGCAGGTCGTTCGGGCTGCGGTTGGCCGAGCGGAGGTCGCCGAGCTGGTTGCCGATGTACCCGAACTTCACGTTGCTGCTGCCGGTCACATACGATGCGACCACACGCCATGTCGTCGTGACGTTCTTGTTGCGGCCATCACTGAAGAGGTCCGTCGTCTGCGAGCGGTACATCAGGCTGGGGATATTGCCGTTCGCGGCGCACCCCGCCGAACACTGCTCGATGATGCGCACCAGGTCTCCGGTGTAGGGATCCTGCTTGGCGCGACCGCCCCATCGAGAGAAGAAGTAGCCGAAGCCGCCCTCGAGCAGCAGCTTGTTGTTGACCGGCGAGGTCCAGGTGGCCGAATAAAGCCGCATCGGACGCAGGTCGCCGTACCCGTTGCCCTCCGGCGACGTCGTGCCGTTGGCGTAGTTGCCGCCGTTCTCGCAGCTCCGGCACACATCCTGTTCGTCCCAGAACAGATTCAGCTTGTTGCGCGGCGTCACCTGCGTGGTGATGCGAGCACTCACGTTCTGCCATGTCTTGTCGTTGAACGCCTGTCGAGAGAAGTCGGGGACGTAGAGCCACTGGTTCGGGTCGCCGGCGTTCTGGTTGTAGTAGATCGGCAGATAGGCCGAGTTGCCCTGCACGCGCCCGGTGCCGAAGAACCACACCCGGTCCTTCCGAATCGGGCCGCCCACCGCGCCGTTGACGTCATACTGCTTGATGAGCGGGCTCTCTGGGATCTTCAGATCCTTCAGCTGCTGGTTCAGGTTGCTGCTCTGCAAACTGTCGTTGGCCCACGCAAAGTACCCGTTGCCCGACAGGGTGTTGCCGCCCCCGCGGGGGATGATGTTCATGACTGGCCCGCCCGATTCGACCTCGCCCATGCTGCCCGTCACGGTGAACGTCACCTCCTGGGCGTTGCGCGTGTCGGTCAAATAGTTCGTGCCGCCCGCCTGGGGCACGGCGATGCTGATCCCGTCGACGAGGAGACGGCCGTCGGTATTGGCGCGATTGCCCGACAGCGACAGCATCGTGCCGTGGGCGCTGAACGTGCACGAGTTGCAGGGGCCGGCCGCGACGTCCTGCTGCCCGCCGAGGATCCCCGGCACGAGGACGAGCAAGGAGTTGTAGCTGCCCGCCGACGGAATCGCGTTGATCACCTCGTTGGTGAGCACGGTCTGCCGCACCGCATTCTGCATGTCCACCACAGGCGACTCACCGCTCACGGTGATCGTCTCCGTCAGCGAACCCACCGTGAGGTCGGCGTTCACGCTGGTCGTCGCCGAGCCCGAGAGCTCGACGCCCTCGCGCGCGACGGCATTGAAGCCCTCGAGCGTGAACCGAACGGTGTAGACGCCAGGCCGAAGGTTCTCGATTTTGTACTGCCCGGACCCATCGCTGACGGCCGTGCGGACCCTCTCGATGAGGGCCGGGCTCGAGGCCTCGACCGTCACACCGGGAAGCACGGCGCCGGACGTGTCCCGCACCACGCCGGCAATGGATGCCTGCGCGTAGGCCGCCGCAGGCAACAACACGAGGACAGCCAACCCCACGACTAGCCGAATGAAAAATTTCATGCCGTTGTCCTCATCTCTACACAGGTCTATACAGGGCCGCCAGGGTACATGATGTCGCCAAGACGAAGCAATCAAATGACCCGTAATGTCCACAGCTCAACCGTCCTATCACGCGGCCCGTTCGTAGTAAGCCACGGCGCGCCCGAATCGACCTCGGCTGAGAAGTGGGACATTACGGCGTCGGGACAGACTATGCTTGGTGAACGCCGACGCGCCGCTTCAACTTGTTATGTGTGGGGGCCGCATGCGCAGAGTGTGGGTCAGGGTTTTCGTCGCCGTGCTGGGTGTGGCGGTGTTCCAGACAACCGGGGCGCAGGTTCGAACGATCAATCCCGAGCGGCTGCTCGCCGATCGCTTCGGCTTCACTCCAGACGAAGTGTCGCGCGCCCGAAGCGGCCAGGCGGTTGCGAAACTGCTCCCGCGGAACGACGCAAGCGATGTCGGCGTGCTTGCAGCGGTCCGCATCAAGGCGCAGGCCAGCCGCCTGGTCAGCTGGCTGCGGGACGTTGCAGATTTTCGCAAGGCCGCCGAACTCGGGCTCTCACGTCGCCTGAGCGATCAGCCGCAGATCGGCGATTTTGCCGACGTCTCGCTGGATGCCGACGAACTCGCCGCGCTGCGCGAGTGCCGGCCCGGCCAGTGCGGCCTCCTCCTGGGCGACAAGGCCATCGCGCGTTTCCAGGCCGATGTCGACTGGACGTCGGCCGATGCGGGGCGACGCGCCAACCTGACGATGAGGCAACTGCTGCTGGGATATGCCGACGCCTACCTCAAAGGCGGTGACCAGGCACTCGGCGCGGTGCACGACGAGAAGAATCCCCGCGTTCGGGTCGATGAGTTCCATCAGGTACTGTGGCAGTCGAAGGATCTGTACGACATCGCCCCCGCACTGACCGCGTACCTGGAAGAATTTCCAAACGCGCGGCCGCCCGCGGCGGATCAGTTTCTCTACTGGGGGAAAGGCGGGGCCGGGCCGGAGGCGTCGATAACGCTGCACCAAATCATCATCTATCCCGCGCCCGGGGGCGAGATCTTTGTGGTCGACAAGCAGCTCTTCGCGAGTCGCTATGTGGATGCCGGGCTCGTCGTGATCTCGCTCGCCTTGTCGCCAGACGGTGAAGGCTTCTACGCAATCGCCGGTGCCAGGGCGCGTTCGAGGATGCTCGCTGGAACGGCGGCGCGCCTCCTCCGCGGCAGAGTGGAGAAGGCGACAATGGAGACCGCGACGATGTATCTGGACTGGGTGCGGGCCAGCATGACGATGTGACTTCGACGTCACGGCCTTCAATTGGACGTCAACACGCGTCGACAACACTGCGACCACGCCCGAGAATCCCGACCATGGTTGTGAGCAACCGCACACTCGCCGCTCAAGGCGAATGTCGGAAACTGACGATCGTCAAAAAGCGAGGACCGTCTGCAACATCGGCACCCAGCCCGTCATCCCTGCGGTATACGGAGTAAAGGCCCCGCTATAAGGAGCTTTGTTGACCCGAAACACCTCTGTGTTGAGCCAGAGTCGTTCGGTCGGAAGGAAATGCCACTTTACCCCACCGCCATACTCATAAGAGTCGCCGAACTCCCCGCGCACCCACGATCCGCGGCCATACAGCATCCACTTTTTCGGCTCGACAAAATAACTCGCCGAGATCTCGGCGCCGCGGTCGAATGTGGATGCGAGCGGAAGTGGTCCGTCGGCTTCGAAATCACTGAGCCAACGCATGAAGTATTGCGCGTTGACCGCAAGCCCGCTCCATTTGATGCCAGCGTCGGCCGCCCACATCCTATACGTCGCCTTGTCGACCGTTACACCCGGCGCAAACGCTCCGGTCGAGAAGGTCAGCACGCCGTCGGAGTTGTACAGTGACGTGTTCTCGGGACTTGATTGATCGAGATTTGAAAAACGGTCCTCCCGGGATCTTGTAAACGCGGTACCAACTCGAATGCGAACTTTGTCGGAGGCGAAATAGTCATCGTACATGTTGCGTGATTTGCCGGGTTCTCCGTAGGGTCCCAGCGGTTCCCACCAGGTACTGCCGGAAAACAGCAGATGCGTATCGATCTTGTTTGCCGAGATACTCAGGGTATTGAGACCGTTGCCGACGAACGCCAGATAATTCAGCCCATTCACGGGTTCTCCGTTCGCCCAGAACCCCTGAGTGAACCCGGGGCGGAAGAAGTTGTCCGCCATGCTCCTATCGGTTGCCGTAAAAAATGGGAACGTGGCAACCAGTGATCGGCTGCCTGGAACGCCGGTGTAGCCGCCGGTAATCGCGAGGGCCTTGTTGAATTGCCAGCCAATGTTGCTGGCAACAATGATCGACGCGGCCCCGGCGGACGTCCAGACGGTGAAGCTGTATCGCGCCCTCTGGTCGAAAATGTAGCCGCCCAAGATGAACATCGCGCGATTGACCGTGATGTCGTTGCGCATATGAACCTCGCGGCTCACGCCCAGGTGGTCGGTGAACGTCTCGTCGCTATCAAGGGTGTTGAGATATCGGAGTTGGGTATTGACGTTGAACTTCAGCAGGAAAGGCACGTCAACGTCTGGGGGAGTTTCCCAGATGACGATTCCGTCTTTATAGCGTTCGTTGTTTGTCTGTGGTGCGGCAGCGGATGCCGGCTGTACGGAAGTGACTTGCTGAATCTGTCACCGCCAGTGGCGTATTCGACGCGGCATTCGCTGCCGACGCCTCGATTTCGCTTTGCAGGCTCGTTGGCTTGGGGTCCTCAGCCGCGACCCTGTTCTCTGCACTGCCTGGTGTGGGTTCCGAAACGGCGACCGTGCTGTTTGGCGGGGCTGCAGGAGACTGTCCGGAGGCAGAAGTCGTGAGGAACGGAACCGACGTCAACGCCAGCGCGACTGAAGCCTTGATGAATGCGCGGGGTATCGACACGTTAAATCTCCCTCCCGGAGCCATCCCGAACTGATTGAAGTACTGGGATTGCGACACTCACCAAGCCACGGAGTGGCCCATGACTTGGCGAGCCATCGCCGGGAAGGAATGGAGGCTCCTCGTAGAACTATCCCCAAGCCGAGTTCGAGCGAGGAGCCCCTTCGATCAGCAGAGCGTTACGGAGAGGGCGAGGCCAGCCTCGCTTGTTTCCTTGTACTTGCTGTTCATGTCTTTGGCGGTCTGGGCCAGGGCCATCACGGTTTCGTCGAAATCGACGCGGTGCCTGGACGCGATCTCGTTGCTGGCGATCGCGTAGGCGGTCCAGGCCTTGACTGCGCCGAATGCGCATCGCTCGATGCACGGAACCTGCACGTAACCGGCGACCGGGTCGCAGGTCATGCCCAGGTGATGCTCCAGCGCCGATTCGGCAGCATTCTCGACGACCCGCGATTCTGCGTCGTACGCCGTAGCGGTCAATGCCGCCGCCATCGACGACGCCACGCCTATCTCTGCCTGGCAGCCGCCCTCGGCCGCAGACAGCGTCGCATGGTGCTTGCAGAGGTAGCCGACCGCCGCAGCCGCGAGCATGCCGTCACGGATCTTCTGCCGATCGACCTTCCGGACCTCAAGGAGCCCATAGACCAGCGCCGGCATCACGCCGGCGGAACCGCCGGTCGGAGCCGTGATCACGAGGTGGCCGCGCCCGTTTTCTTCGGATGCCGCCAACGCAAATGCCGACAGCGTGCCGATACCGCGGTCCGATTGATACTTCTCGTCCATGGCGCGCTTGTAAACGGTTGCTGCCTTGCTGTGCAGTTTGATCGGGCCGGGCAGCACGTCGTCCTCCGACATCGAAAGCCCCGACTTCACCGTCGCGACCATGGCGTTGATGATCTTGTCGACGAAGGCATAGACCTCCTCTTCCGACCTGCCCGCGATCGACATCTCGTTGGCCAGCATGATCTTGGCGATCGTGGTCTTGTTGTTGTCGGCGTGGGCCCGCAGCTCTTTCATCGTCCGGAACGGGTATTTCGGCGGGTTCTTCTTCGGGGGCGTATACCCTTTCCACTCGATGAATCCGCCGCCCACTGAGTAGTACTCCTGCTCGAGCAACACCTCGTTGCCGGCGAGGAGCTTGACCGTCATCGTGTTCGGGTGTTTGAAGTCGCCCTTGGTGGCATCGTAGATGACGTCCTTGAGGCTCACATCGATTGACTTGTTGCCAAGCTTCACCGGGAACACCTGGTCTGGCTTGTCTCGCAAGCCGTCGAGAAATTTCGGGTCGACCGTTGCCGGTTCTTTCCCGACCAGCCCTGCGAGCGCGGCTCGTTCCGTGCCGTGTCCCTTGCCCGTCGCGCTGAGGCTTCCGAACAGGTTCACCTGAAGCTTCGTCGCCTTGGCGAGTTTGTCGGCCGGCAGTTTGGTGGCTTGCTGGTAGAAATCGTAGGTAATGCGCATCGGACCAATCGTGTGCGAGCTGGAAGGGCCCGGGCCCACTTTGTAGAACTCGTCCACGGTCGTCAACACGGGCCCGCTGCCCTTCTTCACCACGTCCAGGTCGGCGGCCAGCGGGACAGCGGGCGCAGCGTGTGCGCCGGTGCGGCTTCGGCTGCCGGCGGAGGGGCGGTTCGTTCGGTCTCCGCTCGCGTGCAGCCGTTCATCACCGCAGCCGCCGAGATCACGGCGCTGCGCATGATGAACTTCCGGCGGTCGAGGCCGGTCGGAATCTCCGATGGCACCTGCGCCGAGGGATCGAGCGGATCACGGTCATCGTCTCTCACGTCTTCTCTCTTGGACATGGCGCTTCTCCTAGCTCCTTTCCGGTGAGGACAATGACCGCTCGCGCGTTGTGCTGACCGCGATCGAGCGGCCGGTTCGCTGACCGGTTGTTTCAGTTTCTCGTTTCTATATGCGTAAATACTTAATGACGACGGGGCTCGCGCTGAATCCTGCCGGTTCCGTGGCCGTCCCCTCGGGTCGGGTCCAGGATATCGTGAAAACAGGCTCTCACCGCGGAGAACTTGCCGCGAACTTAGCAAGGCGTGGGCCAGACAACGCTGACGAGGCGATCGCAGGAAATTGCCCGGAATCGGCCCGAATATACCGGAGACGGCCCGGAAGCGAGGGATGGCTCCACCAAATGAGGTGAGAGTCGCCTCCGGCGGGAGGCCATACCTCCGGCGGGCCGGAGTCGTCGAACGCTCGACTCCGCCCGGCGAATGCGGCCATGCGGCGGATACGGTGAACGGTCTAACAAGTACCCCCAAAGGCTATCGAGGTGGACGCCCGACAGGCCGGGCTAGCTCGTCAACCGCGTGAATGGCTTGCCCGCCCGTCTCGTAGGCTGGTTCAAATTGCTGCCGCAATAGCGGCATTTGACGGCGGCATCTTGGAGCTCCTCGGCACAGGGATGGTTTGTAAGCGTCACCTGGGCTTCCAGTTGAGGAGGACCGTCACCGGCGGGGATGGTCTGACGACTTTGTCCACGAGGAACCGTTGGCCGTCGCGCAAGACGACTGGCCAGAGCAAAGACGAGGGTCCGTAGACGGCAGGCTTGCCGGCGTCAATTGCAGAACCGTTCACCTTGATGGGGACGGCCATCAGAGACCCGCGCGAGTTCCTGTAGTAAAGCTCGCGCCCGTCGTGGTCCCACTCCGGCCGGGAGCCGCCGTCATTCGAGATCTGTTGCTTGCCACCAGGGCCGAGGAACGGCTGGACGTAGATCTCCTCACGTCCCGTCTCGTTCGATTGATAGGCGATCCAGCGGCTGTCGGGTGAAAACCGTCCGGCCATTTCACGGAAGGCCGTGTGTGCCACCTCCAATGGTTTCTTGTCGCCAAAGAGTGGCAGCGCCCAGAGATCCAAACCCGTTTTGGCGCCGTCACTCATAAATAGAATGTAGCGGCCATCGAGAGACCAGTCTTGCGCGTGTTTGTGCTCCGATGATCCCCACAACAACGTCCCGTTCCCGGCGCTATCCACCGGCTTCTCGTAGAGGTCGAGATCGCCTTTGGGATCCCAGGAAAACACCATGCGGCGGCCGTCGGGCGACCAGACGGGTGAGTACTTGTTTCCCGCGTCGAAGGTGAAGCGCTGCGTGACGCCGCTGATCGTGTCGATCCGCCAGATGTCTGTGTACTCGCCGTCGCGGTGGAACGCGACGCTCCGGCCGTCCGGCGAAGGTCTGAAAGAGAACCTGGGCGCCGCGTCGGGTGAGCCGAGCGTTCCAAGCTCCTGGCCCGACGACCGGTCGACCCATACCAGTTGCCTCAGGGCGCCTCTCGCCTTGTAGGCGATCGGTCCTGTCGCTGCGGCGGAGACGGCGGCGCAATACCCGCAGTTGTTGTCGACCTCCACAGCCCCGGCGACAGTCTGAGGGTCTCCGACGGGTGCGTATGTCCGCATGTCCACGCGTTGCGCCACCAGCGCCCCCTGTCGGGCGTACAGCACCTGGTCCGGGGGCGCGAACACGGCGGTGGAGATCGCATCGAACAAGCGGCGCACGTCCTTCGAATCGAGCGAGCCCAGGTACACACCCTTCTGTTCCGGTGTGCCCCACGCGTAAAACAGAAAATGACGGCCGTCGGGCAGGAAGTAGGGATACCACTGGTCTGTGATTCCTGGCGGGACCCATACGGGTCGCTTCCACGACCTCACCCCCAGTCGCGGCTACACGGAGCACCGGGCTGGTATTTTGTGGCGTGAAGAGGATCACTCCATCCGGGTTCCACGTGCCGCCCAAACCAACTGGCGCGCTCGCCAGCACCACCGCCGGCCCGCCGCCGACGTCGATGCGCTTCAAGTGGCCATTGGCGAAAAACCCGACCGACCTACTGTCGGGCGACCAGAAGGGGTTGAGGCCGCCCTCCGTCCCCGCCAGTGGACTCGCCGTCTCGGCGCCGAGCCGACGCACCCAGAGTTGACCTGCGGCGAACACGATCGTTTGCCCGTCGGGCGACATCGCGAAGTGAGAGCTTCCGAGCGCGTCAACCTGGAGGCGCATTTCTGGCGCGTCGGCGGGCGCTCGACGGATAAAGAGCGCGCTCGAGACGGCGACGAGCGCAGCCATCACCGCCGTCGCCCAGTAGACGCGGGGCTTTGTAGCCCGTTGACGTAGCGTGGTCGCCGATGCCGAACTCACCGGCGCGGCCAGGGCAGTGCTCGACGTCTCCTTGACCCACCGGAGCTCGCTCGTGAGGTCACTCGTGCTTTGCCACCGATCGTCTGGATCCTTCGCCAGACACCTTCTGACGACGCGGTCGAGCGCGGGCGGAATCGACGGCAGCACCGACGCCAGCGCGGCCGGCTCGTGCTCGAGGATCGCCGCCACGACGCTCGCCTGCGTCGTGCCCGCGAAAGCCGGCGTGCCAGTCAGCATCTCGCAGAGCACGGCGCCAAACGCGAACACGTCGGTTCGCGCGTCCGCGTCTCGGCCTTCGAGCTGCTCAGGCGCCATGTACTGCACGGTGCCCAAGATCAGCCCGGGCGCCGTAATCGTTTCGAGTTCAGCGACCGCGTGTTTTGCGAGCCCGAAGTCGAGGAGTTTCGCATCGCCCTTCACCAGCATCACGTTGGACGGCTTCAGATCGCGATGCACGATGCCTGCGCGGTGCGCGGTGTCGAGCGCGGACGCCATCTGTACGGCGTAGTGCAGTGCCTGGGCAATCAACAGCGAACCGCTCTTCAACCGCGCCGCCAGCGTCTCGCCTTCGAGATGCTCCATCACCAGATAGTCCATGCCCTGCTCGTGACCGATGTCGAAGAGCGTGCAGATGTTGGGATGCGCGAGCGCAGCGATCGCCTTCGCCTCACGGACGAACCGCGTCTGAGGATCCGAGTGGGTGTCGCGGAGAATCTTGATCGCGACTATGCGATCGAGCCGCGTGTCGCGCGCCTTCCAGACCTCGCCCATGCCGCCAGCGCCGATGGCGGACAGGATTTCATACGGCCCGAGACGGGCGCCGACGGTCAGTGGCAAAAGCGTCGCTATGGCTTGGACTTCCAGTTCAAGATTACCCGGGTTGCGAAACTCGTCCCAGACACCCGCCAATTCTCACACCACTATCAGGGGGTATGCAGCTCCCAGATACCCGCTGCCAATGCTGCAAATTAGCGGGGCATTCAGCCTCTGAGAAACGAGGAGTAGCCATGGCTTCAATGCCAGCGACTTGGGAGCGTGGGCCACTCAGCAGGCGCGACAGGTCGCGAGGTCCTTTCGTAAAGCGCCCGCATCGTTTGGGTGGCCTGCTGCGTGAGTATCGCCTTGCGGCGTGACGAATTTTCGCACCCTACACGGCGGAAGGACGAGAGTTCTGGAGAAGATGGCTCTCCCTATCGCCGCCCGGGATAGTTGCCCAACAGCCGCCGTTCACCCGGCTTCCAGTCCGGATTCACCGGAAACATCTTGTCACGGTGCGGCATGCGCACCTTCGGGAGCGTCGTCTGGTCGAGGACGTCGGCTTCGTCGACGATCTTGTTGAGATACAGCACGTAGGCGGTCACCGCGTAGGCCTCGTCGGGCGTCAGCGTCCCGGGCTGCGTCGACGGCATCGCGCGGTTGATGAAGTCCCACACTGTCGTGGCGTAGGGGACGAGGCTCTCCTCGAGCTTCACCGGCTTGGCGTTGCCGAGCGGGATGAGCCCCCGATGGAGCGGCGTGCCCGTGCCGTTCGGCCCATGGCACGCGATGCACTTCTGCTTGTACACCGCAGCGCCTTCCGTCGCGCTGCCGCGCCCTGCCGGGAGCCCGCTGCCGTCGGGCGCGGCCGACGGGAAGACGGCCTTGAGTTCCGCCTCGGTCGGCGTGCGCCCGAAGCCGAATGTCTGCGCCTGCGCCTCCGCCGAGACGCAGGCGACGATCGCGATCAGCGCGACGATCAGCCGCTCACGCGATCGCATTCGTCACGCTCCCGTCGCGGGCGATCCGCCACGGCTGGATGCCGTTGAAGTGGTCGGCCTCGTAGAAGTACTCGACGCTGACCTTGAAGAGCCTCGCGGCTTCCTCGATTGTCGGCTGCACCTCGCCGCGCTCGTCCGTGCAGCGCGCCTGGATCACGCAGTCCTCGCCGTTCCACTTCCACGGGAAACGGAATCGCGTGTGCGCGTGCCGTAGCACCGGCTGCTGGAGCTGCGCTTCCTGGTACGTCTTGCCGCCGTCGAGCGACACGTCGACGCGGCGCACCAGGCCGGCCCCGGTCCACGCGATCCCGGTGATCTCGTAGAACCCCGGTCCTGGCAGTTTCTGTCCGCCGGACGGCTTCGTGATCACCGCCTTCGGGCCGAGCTCGAACCGGTACCACAGCCCCTTGCCGTCGGCCGCGGTGTCGGCGTTGTTCCCGGCTTCGTGCCAACTGGCATACGGCTTGTCGACGACGTGGATACGGTTCAGCCATTTGACGGCGCGAATCGCTTCCCAGCCCGGCACGATGAGACGCAGCGGGTAGCCCTGATGCGGGCGGATCGGCTCGCCGTTCTGCGCCCACGCGACGATGGTGTCGTCGAGCCCCTTGGCGAGCGGAATGCTCATCGTGTACTTGTTCGACTCGCCGCCTTCCGCGATGATCCAGCTCGCCTTCGGCTGCACGCCCGACTCCTTGAGCAGCACCGACAGCAGCACGCCCGTCCACTCGCTGGTGCTCGTGCGTCCGTGAATGAGCTGCACCGACTCCCGGTTGGGCCCGCGCAGCGGCCGGCTGTTGGCGTTGCACTCGAGGAAGTGAATCCGCGACACCGACGGGAACCGTTTCAGCTCCTCCATCGTGTAGGTGAGCGGGCGGCTCACCATGCCGTGCACCATCAGGCGATGCTCATGCGGATCGATGTCGGGGATGCCGTTCGTGTGGTCCATCAGGAAGTGGAGACCGGACGGCGTGATGATCCCGTCGAGTTCGTGCAGTGGCGTCATCAGCGAAGTGTCGGTGATGGCGGTTGGCCGGCCTGTGGTCCGCCGGACGATATGGCCAGCGAACTTGGAGGGCTGGCCATAGGCGAGCAGGCCCTGCGGCTCGTAGGGGGCCGGCGCGGCGGTCTGCCCGCGCACCGACTTGATGGCTCCCATCACGAATGCGGCGAGCGCGCCGCTGCTCGTGAGAAACCGCCGACGATTCGCTCCGGAGTGGGAACCCATAAGAGGTTCTCCTTTCAGAAGTTGTCAACGCGCGGCCATCGTAGCAGCCGTTCGGTGCCCAATCAACTCAGCGGGAGTTCGCCGGGACTCGCCCGGCGGTGACTTGGCGCCTGCGCTCAGGCGTCATCAGGACCTACTGCTTCAGCACCGCTGGAAGCCCTCGGGCTCGGCGCGGGAATCCCCGTGACCGCGGCAGACTGTGCCGGACTGCATGGCCGCCGGTCGCCGCATCCGGGCGGCGCCGTCTGCCAATCCGCTCGCCGTTGTCGACGGTGAAGGCGAACATGCCCCCGCCCTCGGTGGGATCAAGCTCGTAGGCGCCTACATCGCGCAGCTGTCGGCGATGAGTACCTCAACGCCAATTCGGCGCACCTGGCCGAAGTGCGTCGGGCGCTGCGGCGAGTCACACAACAGCCGAAGAAGTGAGGTCTCGCAGTGTCTTCAGGACCGGGTGAGAGGTTTCGAGAGGACTAGCGGGCACGAGTCCATTTTATGGAGTCTTTTTCCACCGGCTGACCGAGAGCGCGTTACCGCTGTCGTCCTTGGTGGTCAGCGTCAGCACGTCACCGTCCACCTGCCAATGGCGGGGACGGTTCAGCGCCAGCGGACCGGTGCTCGCCTCCTGCCCCTCGATGAAATACGTCAGCGTGCGGTTCTGCATGTCAACGGCCGTCCGGCCGTTCTGCGAGATGACGCCGTCGCGGATGTCGATCCCCGAGGCCCTCAACTGATTGGACGCGGCCTGATCGGCGCGAATCTCCATCTTGAGATTCGAGTATTCGTCGTAGGTCAGCGTGCCCGCGCCCATCAGCGTGATGGGCGGCTTCCCGGGCGAGCGGATCTCGAAGGATTCCAGGGCCCAGCGCCCTTCGAGAAATTTCCGGGCCGCAACCAAAGAACCCGCACCCGTCTCTCCCGCACCCACATCGATCGGCTTCTCGAGCGGGGCCGACGCACAGCCCGAGATGCCGACGAGCAACGTCGCCAGCAGCAGGGCCGTCACGGCCGATCGCAGAATCAAGACTGTCGGTGTCCGGGGTTCGAGCGCGGGGGCGTCGGTGTGGCGAAGTGGATGAGACATCATTTCACCCCTGTCCGTGTGGGGTACTTTTCGAACATCGCGCTCACCGCGGCGTTGATTTCGGCTTCGAGCTTCGCCCGTTCGCTGTCGATGGGCGTATCCATCCGGACCCGAAAGAGCGACTGTCGATTCGCGGGCTCGAGGATGTCCACGACGAGCGTGCCAACCAGATACTCCCTCGGCTCACCGCCCTTCGACGTCGACTTCAAATCCACGTCGGTCCGCGAGAGCGATCGATACGTGACCAGCACATCGCTTGGCCCGGCAGCAGGTTTCGTGAACCCGAGCGCGGTCAGTTCCCGGTCGACGGCGGCCATGATCTGCGCGTCGACGGTCTTGTCGGCCGAGGGCTGGCCCGGTGTCCACGCGTACGTCTTGGCCTTCGCCAGATCGGGCGCCTTCGCCACCTGCACAGTGGCACCGTACTTCGGCCGCTGACCAGCGATCGCAACCTGAACCGTGCCGATGAGCAGGCAGATCAGGATCCACGCCGGGTGAGCGCGTCGCATGCCTCGACGATATTTCTTCATTGCTTGCTGCTCCTGCTGAACGGTCGCCGATCGACACGGCGGCACGGCCGCCGATTACCGCTCGAAGAATCATGTGATTGTAGAAGGAATGTCCCCCAAAGTGCTATGCAGTTTCGGCTCCGCGACGCGCACGGAAGCGATATGAGGGAGCTAGGCCCGGGCGAGGTGCTTCGGCCGGGCCTATGTGGCTTCTTCTCGAGCCATTCTGCCTTCGTCGCGGGGCTACGTCAGTACATTCCGCCCATCCCGCCGCCGCCTGGCATCGGCGCTTCCTTCTTTTCTTCAGGAATCTCGCAGACGAGCGCTTCGGTGGTGAGGAGCAGCGACGCGATGGACGACGCGTTCTGGAGCGCCGAGCGCACGACCTTGGTCGGGTCGATGACACCTGCGTGCACGAGATTCTCGTAGGTGTCGGTCAGCGCGTTGAAGCCCTCTTCGGCTTTCATCTCGCGCGCTTTCTGCACGACGATCGATCCTTCTTGGCCCGCATTGGTCGCGATCCAGCGCATCGGCTCTTCGATGGCGCGGGCCACGATGTTCACGCCGATCTGCTGATCGCCGCCGAGCTTCAGATTCCCGAGGACCTTCGACGCGCGAAGGAGCGCCACACCGCCGCCTGGCACGATGCCCTCTTCGACCGCCGCCTTGGTCGCGTGCATCGCGTCCTCGACACGCGCCTTCTTTTCCTTCATCTCGGTCTCGGTGGCCGCCCCGACCTTGATGATGGCGACGCCACCGACCAGCTTCGCCAGCCGCTCCTGCAGTTTCTCGCGGTCGTAGTCCGACGTGGTGTCCTCGACCTGTGCGCGGAGCTGTTTCACACGACCCTCGATGGCGGCCGACGTGCCCGCCCCTTCGACGATCGTCGTGTTGTCCTTGTCGATCGTGACCTTCTTCGCCTTCCCGAGGTCTTCCAACTTGATGCTCTCGAGTTTGAGACCAAGATCCTCGGTGATGGCCTTGCCGCCGGTGAGCGTGGCGATGTCCTCGAGCATCGCCTTGCGGCGATCGCCGAAGCCTGGCGCCTTGACGGCTGCCGCGTGCAGCGTGCCCCGCAGCTTGTTGACGACGAGCGTCGCCAGCGCTTCACCCTCGATGTCTTCGGCGATGATGAGCAGCGGCTGGCCGAGACGCGCGACTTGCTCGAGCACGGGGAGCAAGTCCTTCATGGAGCTGATCTTCTTCTCGTGGATCAAGATGACTGGGTTCTCCAGCACGACTTCCATACGCTCGGGATCCGTCACGAAGTAGGGCGACAGGTAGCCGCGGTCGAATTGCATGCCTTCGACGATATCGAGCGACGTCTCCATGCTCTTGGCTTCTTCGACCGTGATCACGCCGTCCTTGCCGACCTTGTCCATCGCGTCGGCGATGATCGTGCCGATCGTCTCATCGGTGTTCGCCGAGATGGTGCCGACCTGGGCCACCATGTTGCCACTCACCGGCTTCGACATCTTTTTCAGCTCGGCGGTAATCGCCTCAACCGCTTTTTCGATCCCGCGCTTGACGTCCATCGGGTTCGCGCCGGCCGTGACGTTCTTCGCACCTTCCCGGTAGATCGCCTGCGCGAGCACGGTGGCGGTCGTGGTGCCATCACCGGCCGTGTCCGACGTCTTGCTCGCCACCTCACGCACCATCTGCGCGCCCATGTTTTCCAGCGGATCCTTGAGGTCGATTTCCTTGGCGACGGTGACACCGTCCTTGGTGATGGCCGGCGAACCGAATTTCTTGTCGAGGATGACGTTCCGGCCTTTGGGACCGAGCGTCACTTTGACCGCGTCCGCCAGCTGGTTGATGCCACGGAGCACGGCCTGCCGTGAGTGCTCGCCGTACACAATCTGTTTTGCCATGTGATCTTGTCTCCTACTTCTTTTTCTTCGCGCCGCCACCTTCGAGGACGCCCAATACTTCCTCTTCTCGCATGATGAGGTATTCCTCACCATCGAGCTTGATCTCTTGCCCCGAGTACTTGCCGAACAGGATGAGGTCCCCGGCCTTGACGTCGGGCCGTTGGCGCGTGCCGTCGTCCTTGACCTTGCCGGCGCCCGCGGCGATCACCTTGCCTTGCTGCGGCTTTTCCTTGGCGGTGTCGGGAATGATGATCCCGCCGACTTTCTGTTCGCCTTCCTCGAGACGCTGGATGATGATGCGGTCGTGGAGCGGTCTGATATTCATAGCTTTCGACTCCAGATGAACGAGATTGCGTGGATCGGACTCGGTGGGCCAGGCGGCGCGCTCCCGAGGGTACGACTCAAACCCGGCTGAGGCCCGGCGTCAAACCCATAGCACCCATTCTCGCTGGGCGGACCAGGCGCCGTGTGTGCACAATTGAACAGAGCGCCAACGCGGATCGCGACCTCGAGAGGACCGTGGACGTTCCGACACTAGGCAAGCGGGGAGGGGGGCGGGGGCAGCAGATAGGGCTGGTCGCGCAGTTCGCGGCTTAACTGTGCATGGCGTCGCCGCCAAGGCTCGAAGCGTCTGGCGATGGCGTCGAGCAGCCGAGCTTTCTGCGGGGAGCGCTCGTGAAGAGCCGCCCGGCTGAAAAAGCTCGCGCCCAGCTCGGCATACCAGCGGATGTTGTGTCGTCGCCGCATTTGGTCCTCGAAGAATCCCGCCAGCAGCAGGCACTGGGCGCCCGCCGTTTCCATCATCGGGCTGCCATGCAGGAGGGTCGTGTCACACACAAAATGGTCGAACACTGCGCTGAGATTCGCGGGAGCCGGCACATCGACGTCGGGTTGTGTGGAGATCTGAGCGTAGTGCGCCAGTACGCTCGCGTTGTAGAGCAGTTCCTCTCGATCGACGGTGGGTTCGGCGACGTCCTGCAGGCGGAGAACGAAGAACTCCAGCGCCTGCCGATGGTCGATCGCCAACAGCTCTCGTAGCGGACCCATGACACCCCCGTGTGACCGTGTGCTCAGTCTCATCTCGGCCCAAGGAAAAGCCCTGACCTAGGGCGCTTGGGCCGGTGAGCCGAGAGACTACACCCTCTCAGTTGAAGGCCTTGACGAGGAACTGAAGCGAGGGCGCGGAAAATACCGCGGGAAGGCTGCAGAACTCAGGAAAGCGAACGACGTGAGTGTACTCGTCTTGGAGCGCCGCCACAAGTCTGCTGGTCACGATCGCGGATGTCGGCCGACTCGGGCGGCGGCCTGCAACGACCGAATGTGCACGCTCGCCACGCGCGTGCAAGGAATCAAGGTGGTGGTGCGCCGCGATCGCCCGACAGGCGAGTGCTGTGCGTTTCCTTCCGGGCATGCGTCGGCCGCGTTCACTAAGGCGTCGGTGCTCGAGCGCCACCTGGGCTATCGTAAAGCCTGGCCGATCCTTGTGATCGCTGGGTATGTCGCCACGTCGCGGCTGTCCGACAATCGACACTTCCTCAGCGATGTCTTGTTCGGCGCGGCCCTGGGCATGGCGAGCGGTTGGACGGTCGTGGGTCGCCATGGGCGCTCCAACTATGCATCGATGCCGGTGCCGGTTCGCGGCGGCGTCATGGTCAGCTTCACGCGTAAACCATCATTGCAGGCACGCCGCCGATGTACATGACTGCTCGATGGCTCATTCGACCGACGTCCGCCCGACTGCCCGACGAGTGCTGCCCTCCAGCCCGCAGGACGGGACTGCTTGCGGCGCTCCTCGTCCTGGTCACCTGCTGTGCATGCGCAACGACCGGCCAGGCCCCGGACCGCGGGACCGTCGACGCCGCGATACGCGCGCGCACCACACAGGGGATCCGCGTCGAGGGCGAGACGCCGATGCCGCCGGACGTCGCGGTGGACGACGGTCTCACATCAGAGGAAGCCGTGTCGATCGCGCTGTGGAACAGTCCCTCGTTCCAGGCGACACTCGCGGATCTTGGCATTGCTCGGGCGGACCTCGTTGAAGCGGGGCTGCTTCGCAACCCCGTGTTCTCATATCTCTTTCCGCTCGGGCCGAAGCAGATCGAGTGGACGCTGCAGTTCCCCATCGATGCCATCTGGCAGCGTCCGCGGCGTGTGGCCGCCGCTCGCCTCAATGCGCAGGCCGTCGGCGAGCGGCTGGTCTGGGATGCGCTGATGCTCGTGGCGCAGGCGCGCACGGCTCATGCAGACGCGGCCATTGCCGATCGCCGACTTCAACTGACAATTGAGAATGCCGACCTGGTGCAGCGACTCGCTGACATTACCGAGGCGCGCCTTCGTGCTGGAGACATCAGTGAGCTCGAGGCGCGGTCGGCTCGCAGCGACGCGGCCCGCGCACAAGTCGTCCGCCGCGCTGTCGAAGACGACCGGAACCTCGCCCGGTTGACGCTGGCCGGCCTCTTGGGCCTCGATATGCCGGTCGAACAGCTGCGACCGATCCAGGCGCCGGTCCTTGACGCGTCGACATGCGGCACCGAGGCGGCGCGTCTCGAAGACGCGCTCGCGGCGCGCCCCGACGTTCGCGCGGCGGAGATTGGCATCGAAGCAGCGGCGCAACGGGCGCAGTGGGAGCGCTCACGAGTGCTGACCCTGATCGGTATCCTCGATGGAAATGGAAGAGGCACGGCAGGCGTCGAAGTAGGACCGGGCGTCAGTCTGGATGTGCCAATCTTCTCCCGCAACCAGGGCGCGATCGGCCGGGCGGATGCGGAGGTTGAACGGGCCAGTCAACAATACGCGGCAGTCAAGAATCAGGTGATGACCGATGTGCGGTCCGCCACGATCAGGGTCCGGCAGTCCGAACAAGTCATCAGCGCCTGGCGAGACGAGATCGTGCCGTCGCTGCAGATCGAACAACGTCAGGCCGAGAGCGCCTATCAAGCCGGCGAGATTCCACTCTTCGCCCTGCTCGAGGTCAGCCGCCGCCTCGTCGACGGTCGCACTCGGTTGCTTGATGCCGAGACCGATCTCCAAAGGGCCACGATCGCGCTCGAACGGAGTATGGGCCGTTCGTGTCCCCAGCGCTGAGGGCTGATATGTGCCGTCCCTGTTCGGTCGTCATCGTCACGGTCCTGATGGTTGGATGCTCGCGGGCGGGATCTCAGGAAGCGGCCCACGAGACGCCGGCCAAAGTTGAACACCCTCGAACTGAAGCCGAGATCTCCACGATCAGGCTGACGGCGGACGCCGTCAAGCGGCTCGGCGTTCAGACGATGGCCGTGAAGACCGACGTGGCCGCCGCGACGCGGATGCTGGGCGGTGAGGTGGTCGTGCCCGAAGGACGCGGCGTGGTCGTGACCGCACCCGTCGCAGGAACGCTGACTGGAGCGTCGGGGCTCCGCGCCGGGGCACGCGTGGGCCGCGGCGATCGATTGATGACGATTGCGCCGCTGGTGTCTGCCGAGCGCGATCAGCGCATCGAGGCGCAGCGTGCGGTGACTGCCGCGGAAGCAGAGGAACTGGCTGCTCGGCAACGACTGCAGCGACTCGAGCAATTACTGAAGGATGGCGCGGCGAGTGTACGCAGCGTCGAAGAGGCGCGTGCTCAACATCAAGTCTCTCTCGCGACGCTCACGGCGGCGCGCGAACGGCTGGCCGGCGCTTCGAAGAATCCGGTCGGAACACAGGGCGAACTGGTGGTGTCGGCGCCGTTCGATGGCATCGTCCAGGCGATCTCGGCAGTTCCAGGACAGACCGTGGCCGCATCCGCGCCGCTCCTGGAGATTGCGCAGGTGGACACGCTCTGGATCCGTGTCGCCGTTTATGCGGGCGATGCTGATGCGATCGATCAGACGCAGCCGGCATCCGTCACCAAGCTTGGGGCGACAGAAGCCCCGAAGCCTGCAACTCGGGTGACCGCGCCGCTCCAAGGCGATCCACTGGCCGCGTCCGTGAACTTGTACTACTTCCCTTCCCGGGGCTGGGGCGAGGCTCCGGCCTGGCGAACGGGTGCTCGTCGAGCTGCCGCTGAAAACCACGGAGAAGGGACTCGTCGTGCCCGAGGCCGCCGTGTTGTACGACATCCACGGGGCGTCGTGGGTGTACGAGGATCTCGGCGGCAACGCATACGCGAGGCGGCGCATCCAGATCGCGCGCCATGCCGGGGACCGCGCGGTCGTCAGCCGTGGCATCAGTGAGGGTGCCAACGTCGTCACGGCGGGTGCCGCGGAGCTCTTTGGCACCGAATTCGGCGCGGGACACTGACGCCATGCGCTGGCTCGTCGCGATCTCCCTCCGCAATCGGATCGTCGTTGTCGCACTCGGCGTGTTGCTCGTGGTAGCGGCGGCGAGAACGCTTCGTACGACGCCGCTCGACGTTTTTCCTGAGTTTGCTCCGCCGCTCGTCGAGGTGCAGACCGAAGCCCCCGGCCTGTCGACCAACGAAGTCGAATCGTTGGTCACGGTTCCCCTCGAAGCCGCGCTCAACGGCGTCCCTGGCCTGGACACGATTCGTTCGAAATCCGTGCTCGGCTTGTCATCGGTGGTCCTGATTCTGGATCCCTCGACTGATGTGATGCCGGCGCGACAGATGGTGCAGGAACGCCTGTCGAGGGCCGCAGCGCAGCTCCCGGCGGTCGCGCGGCCACCCGTGATGCTGTCTCCCCTGTCGTCGCTCAGCCGCGTCATGAAGATCGGCATGACCTCTGAGACGTTGACGCAGGTCGAGATGAGCACGCTGGCCAAGTGGACCATCCGACCGCGACTGATGGCCATTCCCGGCGTCGCCAATGTGGCGATCTGGGGGCAGCGCGATCGCCAGCTGCAGGTGCTCGTCGACCCCGAGCGGCTCCGAGCGCACGGCGTCACCGTCGATCAAGTTGTGCGGGCGACGGGCGAAGGCGTCTCGCTCCAAGCCGGCGGATTCCTCGACACGCCCAACCAGCGGCTGGCGATTACGCATGCCGCAGCGGTCGGTTCCGTCCGGGATCTCGAATCCATCGTCGTCTCCTCTCGGAATGGCGCGGTGCTGCGAGTGGGCGACGTGGCCACCGTCGTCGAGGGCTTTCCGGCGCCGATCGGCGATGCCGTGATCAACAACGGTCCTGGCCTGATGCTGATCGTCGAGAAGCAACTCGGCGCGAACACGCTCACCGTCACGCGAGGCGTGGAGGCGGCTCTGGAGGACATGAAGCCGGCACTTGCCGGAATCGCGGTCGATCCGACCATCTTCCGGCCGGCGACGTTCATCGAGATGTCACTCCAAAACCTGAGTCGGGCACTGCTCGTCGGCTGCATCCTGGTAATCCTGGTTCTCATGGTTTTTCTTGCGGACTGGCGGACCGCCCTGATTAGCAGCATTGCCATTCCGCTCTCGCTGCTCGCGGCAGGTCTGCTGCTGCACTATCGAGGAGGCACGCTCGACACGATGGTGCTGGCCGGGCTCGTGATTGCGCTCGGCGAGGTCGTCGATGATGCCATCATCGACGTCGAGAACATCGTTCGTCGATTGCGCCTCAATCGTGTGGCAGAGCCCCCGCATCCGGCGATCAAAGTCGTGCTCGATGCCTCCATGGAGGTCCGGAGCGCGGTGCTCTACGGCAGCCTCATCGTCGTCGTCGTGTTCGTACCGGTTTTCATGCTCGACGGCCTGGCCGGCGCGTTCTTTCGACCGCTGGCACTCTCGTACGTTCTCGCCATCCTGGCCTCGCTACTCGTCGCGCTGACGATCACGCCGGCCCTCGCGCTGCTCCTGCTGCCAAAGCATCTGGATCGCCGCGAATCCCGTCTCGTCGGAGGACTGAAAGCGCGTTACCGCCAGATGTTGCCGTCGTTCGTGGACCGACCGAAGACCGCACTGGGATCGCTCGGGCTGATGCTGGCGTTGACGGCGGTCACGTCCCCGTTTCTGGGCGAGGAGTTCCTGCCAAGCTTCCGTGAGTACGACTTCCTGATGCACTGGGTCGAGAAGCCCGGCACATCAATCGAAGCCATGAAACGCATCACGGAACGTGCCAGCCGTGAGCTGACGGCCGTCCCCGGCGTCCGCAACTTCGGCGCCCATATCGGGCGTGCGGAGGTGGCCGACGAGGTCGTCGGTCCGAACTTCACCGAGTTGTGGATCAGCCTCGATCCGTCGGTGGACTATGAAGCGACGGTCGCGAGAATCCAATCGATTGTCGATGGTTATCCTGGACTCTATCGCGACCTGCTGACCTACCTGCGCGAGCGCATCAAGGAGGTGCTCACGGGCGCGAGCGCCACCATCGTAGTCCGAGTGTACGGCCCCGACCTGGAAGGATTGCAGACACACGCTCAGGCCGTTCGTCGCGCGATCACGGAGGTGCCAGGTGTCGTCGATCTCGCGGTGCAGGCCCAGGTTCTGGTGCCCAAGGTCGAGGTGCGATTCGATCCGGATCGCGCGGCCGCATTCGGTCTGACGCCCGGGGAAGTACGGCGCGTCGCGGCCACGCTGGTGCAAGGAACGAAGGTCGGTGAGTTCTACGAAAACCAGCGCCTGTTCGACGTCGTCGTCTGGGGCACTCCTGAAGTGCGTCGCAATCTCGACGCCATTCGTGCGCTCCAGGTACCCATCGCGAATGGCGGCATGGTGCCGCTCGGCAGCGTGTCGAGCGTGGAGGTGACCCCAACACCCAATGAGATCACCCGTGAAAACGGATCGCGGCGCATCGACATCACGTCGAACGTGCGGGGAAGGGACCTCGGTGCCGTGGCGCGCGATATCCATTCGCAGCTCGCGGCCATGTCGTTCCCTCAGGGGTTTTACGCAGAGGTCCTCGGCGAGTACGCGGAGCGTCAAGCCTCGTCGAGCCGGCTGACGCTGCTGGGCATCATCGCCGTGGCGGCAATCTTCCTGATTCTGCTCGCGGATTTTGGCTCGGCGCGGGTCGCGGCGCTCGTCTTCGTCACGCTGCCATTCGCCCTCGTGGGCGCGATCATCGCGGCGTTTCTGACCGGCGGTGTGCTCTCCCTCGGCTCGCTCGTGGGATTGGTTACCGTGATCGGCATCTCCGCCAGGAACGGCATCATGCTGATCAGCCACTACCGGCACCTCGAGCTGCACGAGGGGATGCCGTTCGGGAGAAACCTGATCTTGCGCGGATCCGAGGAACGACTCGCGCCGATTCTCATGACCGCCCTGGCCACCGGCCTGGCGCTCGTGCCCATCGTGCTCGGCGGCACGCGTGCGGGATACGAGATCGAACATCCACTCGCGGTGGTGATCCTCGGCGGGCTCTTCACGTCGACGCTGCTCAATCTCTTCATCGTGCCGGCGCTGTATCTCGAATACGGGCGCTCCGCGTTGGCGACCGCAGAAGAGACGGTGTAGGCTTTGACACGGTGTAGCGCCGGGTCTTGACCTGGCCCATCGACCGCACCTACACTACTCCTCGCATATTGAGACCCAGTCTCATTATCACATTCAGTCCATGGAGCCCCACGGCTCGTCGCAAGCCTGGGAAAGTGTCATGCGTCGGTCATTGCTCTGTGCCGTGCTGTCTCTCGTTTTCCCCCTTCACGCCGCGTTCGCGGCGACATCCGCCTCCCCGCAGGGAGCCGGTCAGACGTCAACGCAGCTGTCGCTGCGGGGGCGGGTACTGAATCCAAGCCGAGCCCCCATCGCCGGTGCGCAGGTGACGGTGACGTCTGGGCGAGCCGGAGCCACGGTCTCGACAGTGACGAATCAACAGGGCGAGTTCGAGGTCGCGGTCACGCCCGGCGCGCACACCGTCCGGGTGGTCGCTCCGAACTTTGTCGAAGCGACCCAGGATGTCACGGTGACTGCCGGTGGCGAGCGACCGACTGTTTTCACGCTCCAAGTGGCAGGCGTCAAAGAGACCGTCACCGTCGGCGGGACGGCTGGATACGACGTGCCGACAGTCTCGTCGGCGATGAAAACCACCACGCCGCTCCGCGACGTGCCTCAGTCGGTCAGTGTGGTGTCGAGTGCGCTCATCGCAGACCAACGGATGTCCAGCATGGCCGATGTCACCCGCTACATGCCTGGTGTTGGCTTCGCGCAGGGCGAGGGCAATCGGGACACGCCGATTCTTCGAGGCAACACCTCGACGTCGGACTTCTTCGTCGATGGCATTCGTGACGACGTGCAGTACTTTCGGGACGTCTACAACGTCGATCGTGTTGAAGCGCTGAAAGGGCCGAATGCCATGATCTTCGGCCGTGGCGGCGTTGGAGGCGTCATCAATCGAGTCACACGGCAAGCAGAATGGGGGCAGTCGCGAGAGGCATCCCTACAGTTCGGCTCCTGGGACAACCGGCGCTTCACGGCGGATCTCGGCCGAGGCCTCAATGGGACCGCCGCGGTCCGTGCGACAGCTCTCTATGAGAACTCCGACTCGTATCGGGATGGCGTCGGCATCGAGCGCTACGGCTTCAATCCCACTGTGGCCTTCCGTGTGGGTCCCAACACGACGCTACGGGCTGGATACGAGTACTTTCGCGACGAGCGGACCGCCGACCGCGGCGTCTCATCGTTTGGCGATCGGCCTCTCCAGACCGACCCTGGTACATTCTTTGGCGATCCCACGCGCAGCCCCACGGACGCCACGGTCAATCTGCTGTCGTCGGTCTTCGAGCACCGATTCGGCACCGGCATCATGCTGAAGAATCGGATCAGCTACGGCGACTACGACAAGTTCTACCAGAATGTGTTTCCCGGTGCTGTGAACGCAGCCGGCACCACCGTGTCCATCTCGGCCTACCACCATCTGACCGCCCGCGAGAATCTGTTCAATCAGACGGATCTGATTGCGTCCCGCCGAACCGGCCGGATCGGGCACACGGTTCTTCTGGGCGCAGAATTTGGCCGGCAGGAGACGGATAACTTTCGGGAAACGGGGTACTTCACGACCGTCGGACCGAACGTGACCTCGGTCCAAGCACCTCTCACCGCGCCGACGATTTCATTACCACTCGAGTTCCGGCAGGCGGCGACTGACGCCGACAATTACGGCGTCGCGACCATCGCAGCCGTCTACGCTCAGGATCAGATTGCGTTCTCCGAGCACGTCGAAGCCGTTGTGGGTCTGCGCTTCGAGAGCTTCAACGTGGACTTCACCAACAATCGCACCGCCACCGACTTCTCGAGCCACGATGGCCTCGTCTCGCCGCGCGTGGGTCTCATCTACAAGCCGATCGTCCCGATGTCCATCTACGGCAGTTACAGCCTCTCGTATCTGCCGCGCGCTGGCGAGCAGCTGGGGTCGCTCTCGCTGAGCAATCAGGCGCTCGATCCGGAGGAATTTCGGAACTACGAAGTCGGAGCGAAGTGGGATCTCGTCCCCGCCTTCTCGCTCACGGCGGCCCTCTACCGACTCGACCGAGGCAACGTCGTCGTGCCCGATCCGAACGATCCGACGCTGTCGCTCCTCGTCGACGCGCAGCGTACGAAGGGGTTCGAGCTTGGTCTCAATGGCTACCTGACCCGTGGGTGGAGCGTCGCAGGTGGCTACGCCTATCAGGACGGCGAGATCACGCGGTCGATTTCCGCCGCGGCGCAAGCTGGCGCCGCGCTGGCCCAATTGCCCAGGAACTCTCTGTCGCTTTGGAACAAGTACGAGATCACGCCCCGCGTGGCCGCCGCCATCGGCCTGCTGTATCGCGACGACGTCTTCGCTGCGACGGACAATACCGTGGTGTTGCCGGCCTGGACGCGCGTCGACGTGGCCGGTTTCTTCAACCTGACGGCTACGATACGTGCGCAGGTGAACATCGAAAACCTGTTCGACGAGGACTACTACCTCTACGCCCACAGCAACACGAACATCACTCCGGGGTCTCCACGCGCCGTCAGATTCGCGTTGACGACACGGTTCTAGGAGCACTGGCAACGGATGGGCGCGCGCTTTCAGGTGGGAGGAGTTCTAGCTCGACGCGCCCCTTGACGCGCGTCAGCGGAGGTTGGTGCGCAACGTGATCGTTTGACCCGCCACTTCAACGGTCCCCACAAACGGCGCCATCAACTGCGGCGCCGGAATACCGATTTGACAAACCGGCCGACGCCCGAATTATCGAGCAGGCTCGAACAACTCAATCGGATTACCATCGGGATCCTCCAGTTGGATTTGTTTGCCGCCAGGGCCGACTTCCATTTCATTGCGGAAATGAAGCCCTGCCTTCTTCAGAACCTCGATGCAGGCCGGGAGATTCGCCACGCGAAGGACCACGCGGTTCCATCCACCAGGTTCCTGGTGATGACCGTCGGCCATCGGGCGCGAACCTGAAGCCCCGGGACCGCTGAGCAGAATCTGAAGAGTTCCGAGTGAGACGTTGGCAAAAGCCGGCAGCTGTTGGTGGTGCAGCGTGAAACCCAAGTGTTGGGTATAGAACGCGATGGAGCGACTCACATCCTTGACCTGATAGCGAACACCATGGAAGCTCAAGACGAGGCCCTGCTGCGCGTTTCGGGGTGAGCCAGTCTCATCCATCACTGTAGCCCTCATATCCCCAAGCTTACATCGCGGGCGTCGCCCCAGATACGCGAGCTCACCACGTGAGGCGCCTGACAAGTCTTCCGCGACTGCCGAAAACGTCAAGCTCGAGCGTCAGCTCGAACGCGCACGGCCATGCGACCGCGGTGGCCATGGGCAAGGCGCTGCGCGCTTCAGCGCCTGTTCAGTTTCATCGCTCTGCTATGTTACGAAGGACGAGGAGCACGAAGGAACACGAAACATTTTGAAGAGGATGATCCATGGACCTTCGTGTGCTTCGTGTCTTCGTGGTTCAAGATGTCCCTAATCATCGTGGACAGTCCACTAGGAGTGTGCGCGGCAGAAACGGTGAGGGCGTGCGGTACGTATAGACAGGTATGCCGACGACCTTCCGTTCGTGTGCACCGGATCAGTCGTTGTTGTTCCCGCCTCGCCGCGCGACTGGCTCCCGGAGGGGCATCTTGGCCTTCTTCATCGCCGACACGGTGGCGGCGTTGGATTTGCAGGCCTTCTATGCGCCCTACGAGGGCGATGGCCGGCGGAATCAACCGTTCGATCCGCAGATGATGGTGACGGTCTGGTGTACGCGTATGCGACTGGAACGTTTTCGTCGCGTCGGATCGCGCGGAAGCTGGAAGAGGATGTCGCCTATCGCGTGTTGGCGGCGGGCAACTTTCCGGCGCACCGAACGATCGCGGAGTTTCGGCAGCAGCACCTGGCCACGTTCGAGGCGCTGTTCGTGCAGGTGGTGGCAGATCGCGCGCGAAGCGGGCGTCGTGCAGCTCGGCGCACTGGCGGTGGATGGACGAAGGTGAAGGCCAATGCGAGCAAGCACAAGGCGATGAGTTACGGACGGATGCGAGACGAAGAGAGGAGGCTGCGTGAGCAGATCGCCGCGCTCACGGCGCAGGCCGACGCCAGCGACGCGGCGGAGGATGCGGCGCTGGGGCCGGACGTCCGGGGCGATGAGCTCCCGGCCGAACTGCAGCGGCGCGAGGAGCGGCTCGCGGAAATCGCGGCGGCGAAAGCGCGGCTCGAAGCGCGGCAGGCGGCGGAGGATCGGCAGAAGGGTCGGACGCCGGACGATGCGCGCAAGAGTCGAGGGCACGAAACCATTCGCGCGCGATTTCGGCGTGCCGCCTGACGACGCGCAGGATAACTTCACGGATCCCGAGAGTCGGATCATGAAGACCTCACACGGATTCGATCAGTGCTACAACGGCCAGATCGCCGGTCGATGAAACGACGCAGCTGATCGTCGCGACGGGCCTGACCAACTGCGCGGCGGACAATGCCGAACTCCTGCCGCTGATCAATCGCGTCCAGGCGACGCTGGGCGAGCGCGCCGCCCGAAGTGCTGGCCGATGCCGGCTATCGCGCCGAGGCGACGTTTCAGACCCTGGAAGCGCGTGCCATCACGGCCTACATTTCGCTCGGGCATGAAACGCGACCCGGCAAGCCGCCGAATCCGGCACACCTCGCGACCCAACGCATGGCCGCCCGACTCACGAGTGCTGTGGGACGGGCGCGCTACCGGCGTCGAAAAGCGATTGTCGAACCCGTCATCGGATGGATCAAGGAAGTGCTCGGCTTCCGGCGCTTCAGTCTACGCGGCGTGGCCAAGGCGCGCGGCGAGTGGAATCTGGTGTGCCTGGCCGTCAACCTGAAACGCTGACATCGAATCGGGATCGCCTGACACGACTCGACGAGCCGAAGGCGGCGGTCCGACGCGGATGATCTCACCGTCGACCGCCCGGCGTCTGGGCTGAGCGGCGCACCCGTCACGCGTTTCTGCCGCGCGCGCTCCTAGAGCAATTTCCGTGCGCCGGTCGAAACCGGCGAGATGTTACGGATGAGAGAGCCGAACGATGAAGGTCTAGCGAACCACATCGTCTCCGAGTCATGCGCCGCTCGTCCGCAAGGACGGCGGTGAAGCGTTGACAGGGGCACGCATGGGCCGGGTATTGAGCCGCGAAATCCTCTTCACCTCCAGGGTGCTGACGCTGTGGAAAAGAGCGGAAGGCCACATCGAGACCATCGTCGTTGCCAGACGGCCTCGAACCCTGCGCGGTCTGAGACCCCGAGCACGTGCGGACGCATCTCGCGTGGGAACCGGGAGGTCCCGTGCTTGCCTTGGGGCACACCAAGGCCGCATCGCGAAGTCTGAAGACGCACGGCGATGATGGACAAGCACGGGAAGTCGGACCGCTTCGTAGTACCGGAGAACTCGCCGAACGCCGACCCGGAACGGCCGACGGAGGCGGGGGAGGGAAGGGAGCGGACCAAGGGGAACACGCCCGAACGCACCGCGCCCCGGACACAGGGCCGGACCGGCGCGCCCAGCGCGCTCGAGCGTGTACGTCAGGCAGCCCAGCAGGACAGGAAACAGCGGTTCACCGCGCTCCTCCACCACGTGTACGACATCGAGCGACTGCGCGCGGCGTACTTCGCCCTGAAGCGAGCCGCGGCGGCCGGCATCGATGGTGAGACGTGGCAGCACTACGGGGCCGCCCTGGAGGCGAATCTCCAGGACCTCTCGGAGCGGCTGAAGCGAGGGGCGTACCGGGCGAAGCCGGTGCGTCGCGCGTACATCCCGAAGACGGACGGGCGGCAGCGGCCGCTCGGCGTTCCTCACGCTGGAAGACAAAATCGTCCAGCGCGCCGTCGTCGCGGTCCTGAACGCGATCTACGACACGGACTTCCTCGGGTTTTCGTACGGATTTCGGCCGCGGCGCAATCCCCATCAGGCGGTGGACGCGCTGACGGTCGGGATCATGACGAAGCAGGTGAACTGGGTGCTCGACGCCGACATTCGGAGCTTCTTCGATACGGTGGAGCACGAGTGGCTGGTGCGATTTACCGAGCACCGTGTGGCAGACCAGCGCGTCGTGCGCCTCATCCAGAAATGGCTGAACGCGGGCGTGCTGGAGGACGGGCAGCGCATCATCAGTGAGGTCGGTACGGTTCAAGGCGGAAGCGTGAGTCCGCTATTGGCCAACATCTACCTGCACTACGTGTTCGACCTCTGGGTCCATCGATGGCGTCAGCGGCAGGCGCACGGCGATGTCGTCATCGTCCGCTTTGCCGATGATTTTGTCGTGGGATTCGAGCATCGAGACGACGCCGAGCAGTGTCTCGCCGGTCTGCGCGAGCGATTCGCGCGGTTCGGTCTGACGCTGCACCCCGAGAAAACGCGACTGCTCGAATTCGGTCGCCACGCGGCAACGAATCGGCGAGCGCGCGGTGAGGGAAAGCCGGAGAGCTTCAACTTCCTCGGCTTCACGCACAGCTGTGCGACGACCCGGAAGGGCGGCTTTACCGTGCTGCGGCGGACGATGCGCACGCGGATGCGGGCGAAGCTGAAGGCCGTTAAACTCGAACTTCGGCGGCGCATGCACCAGCCCCTCCCGGAACTCGGCGCGTACGTGCGTGCGGTGGTCACGGGCCACGTGCGGTACTACGGCGTGCCCATGAACTATCCGCCGCTCTTCGCGTTTGCTCAGGCCGTGAGTCGCCTCTGGTGGCGGACACTCCAACGCCGCAGTCAGCGCCACGTGCCCTGGCATCGGATGCGCCGCTACATTCACCGATGGGTTCCGCCGGTGCGCATCTGTCATCCGTATCCGCTGGTGCGGTTTGGCGTCGCGACCCAAGGTGGGAGCCGGATGCGGTAAATCTGCATGTCCGGTTCTGTGCGGGGGGCGATGGGCGACCGTCGTCCCTACCGCGACACTTCCGTGTAGCGCTCGGTCTTGCAAGAGTCGCATCGACTACAGCTGGCTTCCACGACGGTCACGTGCGTGGCCTGCACCAGCGCCTCGCGCGCCTTCCGGCATTCGTGACGTCGGCGTGCTCCGACGGCGGCTGGCGGCCGGCACCACTGCGGCCGGGACCCGCTACGCCTTTGTGAAAACCGATATAGGAACGGGCAGGTCCTGCCCGTTCCCGGGCGGTCCGCCCCAGGGCGTTTCTCTCACGCGCGAGTGAGCAGCGAGCAAGTCGCCATGGGGCCTGTCCTCACGATTGTCGGTTGCACGCCTCAGATCACCGCCAGCTAGTCGAGTCGTTGCCTTTGGAGCGAGAGCGCTGAACGGGAAGTGCCCAGTTCTCGAGCGTCAGCCCTTTTGCGCGGCCGAACTGAGATGACATCTGTAAAAAGCTGCTCACAGTAACCCCTCCTGTGGCCGGCCGTGCTGTTGCAAGCGGACGCGTGGTGCATCGCGTGCCTTTGGAGAGAACCGACGCAGAAAGCGACGACAAGAGCTCTTCAACGATACGACGTAGAACATTCCTCCCACGAGATGTCGTTGGCGCAGCGGTGTTCGGTGTTCAATTCGGCACAGTCAACGTGCGGCGACGCTGCTAGCCTCAGTCCATGCGGCTTGGTCCCGAGGGAGTCGGAGACGTCCCCGAGAACGCTCGCGATGCCATCACCGACGCCAATACCAGGCCGATTGCAGATGGAGTTGCCGACCCTCACATGATTCGGCACGGTCAGGAAGCTGGGAGAGATCGAGAGTGAGTGAAATAAGACAACGGGCCGCACACGTGCCCACCGGACGCGGCCCAGCAAGGCAAAGGAACAACTTATGACGTCCACCAGTAGCCCAAGCATCATCTCCGCGCGCGCCCAGACCATTCTCCTGGCGTGCGCCCTATCCCTGTGGTCCATGCCGGCGCTCGCCCAGGCCCCACCTGAACGCCTTTCTGACAACGGCGTCAAGACGCTGATCGACCAGGTCGATGAGGGGCGCGACAAGTTCGAAGGCAACCTCGATGGCGAGTTCAAGGGGTCGACGGTGCGGGGACCGAGCGGCGAGACGAAGGTCGCCGGCGCCCTCCAGGACTATCAGGACAACACCCAGAAGCTCAAGGATCGGTTCACGTCGGACTACTCCGCCAGCGCCGAGGTCGTCACCGTCCTCAAACAGTCCACGGCCATCGACACGTTCATGCAAGGTTCGCCGAGCGCCATGAAGGGCCGCAGCGAGTGGGATCGGCAGACGACGAACCTCAAGCACCTGGCGGAATCCTACGGCACCACGTTTCCTTTTCCGGATGGCGCTACGGCCCGCCGGATGAACGATAAGGAGACCGCGGCCACCGCCGCTGCGATCGCCACAGCCGCGGACCGTTTCAAAAACGATCTCGACAAAGACACGACCCTTCCGAAGCCTGAGAAGGACGCCGCCAAGAAGGACGTCGAGATGCTGATCAAGCAGGCCGATGCGGTGAAGTCCCGCACGAGCGACGGCAAGCCGGCGACCGGTGAAGTGCGGCAACTCGTCGAACAGGTGGCCAAGCTGCAGACGTTTGTCGGCGCGCACCCGATCCCCACCATGACGAATTGGCAAGCCGTGCAGACGTCGCTCGGTAAACTTCAGCAGGCCTTCGGTCTGACGCCGTAACAGGAGCACGCTCGTGACACGCCATGATCGACACTTTGAAGCGCAGCGTGAAGGCGCTGAAAAGGACACCCTGAAGATCCCATATCTACTCATCCGCGGTCCGGTCACCCGGATTGCGCGTCGCTTTACCCGTCCATGAAAATCTGGCGATAGGACGCCCGGCAGCCCCGATCGGGGCTGCCGGGCGTCACCGTGCTTACTGCCGCGCCATCGCGACCTTGAAACGCTCCTCCGGCGAGATCAGGTGATCGTGGTCATCCTTCTCCAGGTCGATCTGCACCCAGTTGACCTGGCCGCTGAACTCGTTGTCTGACGGCCCGTAGTCAGGAGAAACCGGCGAGCCGGTTTCCTTGCCGACGTCGCACGTCTCATCCGCGGAGAACACAACCTAGACGAGCTGTGCGGCTGACCCCGAGGAGGCCGGCCGCATGCGAACTTGCCAACTGGACGCGGCCGGAACGTTAGCGGATGTTCGTACGCAACGTGATCGTTCGACCCGGCTCGACCCACACGTCGAACGCGACCGGCGGATAGCCCGGCACCTCGATCTCGATGTGATGCGAACCCGCCTCGAGATTCAGGTGCTGGAACACGCCGTCGTAGTTGTCGACCACACCTGCATAGTGGCCGTCGACAAAGACATTGGCGTTTCGCGGGGCGTCCACGATTCGGACTGCACCGTAGGCGCGTCCTGGAGCGACGGCGTAGTACCCATAGGCTGGCGCCGCATAGCCATACGCCGGATAGCCGTAGCTGGAATAGGGCCGGCCGAAGTAAAGGTTCAGGCTCCAGCCCGGACGATAGCCGTACGGGCGGTAACCATATGGGAGCACGTACGACCGATTGACTCGCGGTCGGTAGCCATACGTGCGGTAGCTGTACGACCGGTTCCCAAACGACCGGTTGTCGTACCTTCGGTTGTCGTAACGGTGGTTGTCGTACCTGCGGTTAGGCTCGACACGTCCTCTGGGCTCGACGCCCCTCCACGACTCAACCGGTCCGCGCCGCTCGACCCGTCCCTGCGACTCGACACGGCCCCGGGGCTCGACGCCCCTCGGGGACTCAAACCGCTCACGCCGTTCCACCCGTCCCTGCGACTCGACACGCCCTCGGGGCTCGACGCCCCTCCGGGACTCAGACCGTTCGCGCCGCTCGACCTGTCCCTGCGATTCGACACGTCCGCGAGACTCGCCGCCTCTCCGTGCCTGGGCCTGGGCGCGTTCGACACCTTCCCGCCTTCCACGGTCCCTGCCGTTTCGCCGGCCATCCTGTTCGCCAAATGAAGGGGTCGCCGCCAAGGCGATGCCGGCCACCAGCAGTGCGGCGGTTCGGGTATGGAAAGATGCCATGGAGTGTTCCTCAGCCGAGGCACATCGCAAACCTGTTGCCACCGGGCACGGGGAGATTTCGTAAGTTTTCGGACGTGCTTCGAGAGATCTCGGCTGAGGCATCATCGGAAAGGGACGGTCCGGTGCGCAGAGGGGACAGAGAATTAGGCTCAGCGATACTCTCGCGCGCTCTGTCAGCGATCCACCTGTTGGTGATGTCCGAAACCCGCTAGACATCCCGCGCGCCCGGAGCAACGATGGGCCATGGATCTCGACGTCGACGCGTGTTATCGCGCGTTCAGCACTCGTGACGCGCGCTTCGACGGGCGGCTGTTCGGCGGGGTGAAGACAACAAGGATCTATTGCCGTCCGATCTGCCCGGCGCGCATGCCCAAGCGCGAGAACATGACGTTTTTTGCGACCGCAGCGGCGGCGCAGGAAGCGGGCTTCCGTCCCTGCCTGCGATGTCGGCCGGAAACGGCGCCCGAGTTTGCCGCCTGGCGCGGGACGTCGAACACGGTGTCCCGCGCATTGGCGTTGATCGACGCCGGCGCGCTCGATGAAGCGGGTATCGATTGCCTTGCCGAGCGCCTGGGTGTCGGCGAGCGACAGCTCCGGCGCCTGTTTCGACAGCATCTCGGTGCGTCACCCATCTCGGTCGCGCAAACACGGCGCGTCCTGCTGGCCAAGCAACTGATTCATGGCACACGGCTACCGTTGGCCGATGTGGCATTGGCATCCGGATTTGGCAGCATCCGACGCTTCAACGAAATCTTCCAACGGCTCTTTGGCCGTCCACCCGGTGCCCTGCGCCGCGTGAAGTCGCCAGACGTCACGTCCGGACCGAACGGCGCAGTGATCGTCCTTCTCGGCTATCGGCCGCCATACGACTGGAACGCGATGGCGTCGTTCCTGAAGGCTCGCGCCATCCCTGGCGTCGAGGTGGTCTCGATCGATCGATATGCGCGCACGATCGAGATCGGGGGGCGCACGGCGTTGTCGCCGTGGAGCCGGGCCCCGGCAATGCACTGCGGGTCGCCATCCAGTTTCCACGCCTGTCGGCGCTGCCGACGATCGTTGCGCGCGTGCGGCGTGTGTTCGATCTCGCCGCCGACCCTCACGCGATCTGCGCCCAGCTCGCCAAGGATCCCGTGCTCGCTCCTCTGGTCGCGGCGCGACCAGGGCTGCGCGTTCCGGGTGCGTGGGACGGGTTCGAGCTCGCGGTTCGCGCGGTGCTCGGTCAGCAGATCACCGTGGCCGCCGCGGTCGGCCTGGCAGGGAAGCTGGTCGCGCGTCACGGCCTCCCGCTGGCAGGCGGCCTCGAGGCGACGGGCCTCACTCATGTCTTTCCTCGTCCTGAACAGCTCGTGTCGGCGGACCTGACGAAGCTCGGGATGCCGCGGATGCGGGCCGCGACGCTGGCGTCGCTGGCGGCGGCCGTTGTTGCGGATCCACAGGTCCTTGGCGCCGGACGAAGCCTCACCGAATGTGTGGCGCAGCTTCGTGCACTGCCCGGCGTTGGCGAGTGGACTGCTCAGTACATCGCGATGCGCGAACTGCGCGAGCCGGATGCGTTTCCAGTCGGCGACATCGGGCTGTTGCGCGCGTTGACCGATGGCGACGGGAAGAGGCCTTCATCCCGCGAACTGCTCGCGAGGGCCGAGCGCTGGCGACCCTGGCGTGCCTACGCGGCCCTGCACCTCTGGGCATCTGGCAGACCGCCGGAGCAAGGACGACCCGGACAACCTGTCTCGCGCCAAAGGAAACATCTGTCTTCAACTCGCGCGGGGAAGCCAGGAACGAAGTCCGCCAAGGATTCGGAGCGTGACCATGACTACACAGTCCCGTCATGACGTCGTGATTGTTGGCGCTCGGTGCGCCGGTGCCACGCTCGCGACGTTCCTCGCGAGAGCCGGGGCTTCTGTATTGCTCCTGGACAAGGACCCACTTCAGACCGATCAGATTCTGTCGACTCATACGATCCATCCGCCAGGTCTCGATGTTCTCGACGAGGTGGGCGTCGGCGACGCAGTCCGTGCGGTGGCGCCGCCGTCGCATATCGTGCGGCTGAGAAAGAACGACGCTTTCGTCGACTGTGAGTTTTCCGGCGGCAGAGCCGAGTACTGTCCTCGCCGAAAGCGGCTCGACGGTCTCTTACAGGATGCGGCAGCGTCGGCTGGCGTCGAGGTCCTCGACCGAACCCGGGTGACCTCACTCGTGCGAGACGGCGACCGCGTGGTCGGCGTGCAAGCCGAAGGGTCCGGCGGGCCAGGAACACGTATTCCGGGCGAGCCTCGTTGTGGGAGCCGACGGCCGTCATTCCACGGTCGCGCGCCAGGTCGAGGCGGAGGAGTACCTTGGATATGACGCTCCGCGAGCGATGTTCTGGGGGTATTGGAACGCTCCTGCCTTCTGGCGAACCGATCCGGCCTATCGATTCGGGATGTATGTCGCGAATACCGATGGCCACATCCGCGTGATTTTTCAGACCGATCACGATCAACTGCTGATCGGCAGTCTGCCTCCGGTTGAGGAAGCCATGGCGTGGCGCACCGATCCGAGCGCCGCTCTAATCACGCATCTGGCCTCCGATTCCACAACCGGTCCGCTGATCGCCGGCTCGGCGCCAGATGGGCATATCCGTGGCACCCTGAAGGAACGGTATTTTTTCCGAAGAGCAGCCGGAAACGGTTGGACCTTGGTGGGTGACGCGGGTCATCACAAGGAGTTCGTCATTGGAGACGGCATCACGGAAGCGCTCCTCCAGGCACGCAGCCTGGCGTCGGCAATCGCGCAGGGAACCGACGCGGCGCTGCATCGGTGGTGGCGGGCTCGGGACGTCGAGGCGCTGCCGTTCTTTTTCCTCGGGCAGGACGAAGGAGCGCTAGGGCCTCCGATGGAGCTTCAGCAAGTCGTCTTCTCGCATGTGGCGAAGATGCCTGCTCTCCGGGCGCGACTGGCGGCCACCATCGCGCACCAGCTCTCGCCCTCAGCGACGTTCCCTGTTCGACAGGTACTTTGGTGGACACTCGGGGCCGCGTTTCGGGGATCGCCCGGCGTCGTACCACAGTTCATCGCGATGGGCAGACGGGGCGCGGCTGTCGGCCGCGAGATGCGTCTGCGCCGACGGCTTCTCGCCGAGGCGGAGGCCTCCGAGGTACAACTTGCGCCCGGGATGAGCCGTGAGAGCGGAGTTCTGCCGGGTGCCGCGGCGTTCAGAAAAGAGAGAACTTAGGGTGCGTGAATTCTGTAGCGCGTTCTTAGACTCAGCTAGCTAATCACCACTGGGGACACCGAGGACACGGAGGTTCAACCGTACAAGGCTGATCCTCCGCGTCCCCTGTGTCCTCCGCGGTGGAGAGTTCTTTACGCAAAGCAGACTCAGTAAGAGTGCAAATCGACCCGGAAAAGGACGATCACGCTCGCCATGGTATGATGACGCATCGGATCTTTCTACGCGCTCTGCCGTGTGTAGGCGTAACGAGTCTTTCCTGACTCGCTCCTCCTCGAATCCAGCTTAGCCACGAGACGAAATCCGCTCGGAGTTTCCCCTCCGTTCACACGGCGCCGCATCTGGCGTCGCATGTGTTCATTCACACTGGCCTCGAGCAATTGACTCAAACGCTCCAGGCAATTGAGGAGCATTGTTCAATGCCGTTTTCGAAACTGGGGCTCGCGCCCTTACTGTGTTCGCCGCTGGCGCGGATGGGTTACAAGGAACCCACGCCGATCCAGACTGCGTCCATTCCTCATGTCCTGGGCGGAGCCGACCTCTTGGCGCGCGCCCAGACAGGCACCGGCAAGACCGCTGCGTTTGGGCTGCCGATGATCGAGCGGCTCGTGCTGCAAGGACGCCGGGCCAAGGCGCTGAGGCCGCTGGGACTTGTGCTGGTCCCCACTCGTGAGCTGGCGGCCCAGGTCCACGGCGCCCTCACGAGGTATGGCGCGCCGGTGGGGCTCCGCGTCACCCCGATCTTTGGTGGCGTTCCCATGGGGCCTCAGATAAAGGCGTTGAAGCAAGGCGCCGACATCGTCGTGGCCACGCCGGGTCGACTGATCGATCACCTGCAGCGTCGCACGATTGACCTGTCGGCGATCGAAATCCTCACCCTGGATGAAGCCGACCGGATGCTCGACATGGGCTTCCTGCCGCCGCTTCGCCGCGTGCTCCCGGCGTTGCCGCGGACGCGTCAGACGCTGCTGTTCTCGGCAACGCTGTCCACCGAGGTGGTCCGGCTTGCCGCGGAGTTCACACGCGATCCGCGGCGCGTTGACGTGTCGAAGGGAGATATCGTGGCACCGACGGTCACACATCGAGTGCATCCGGTCGCTCTCGATCGGAAGCGCGACCTGCTCGTGCATGTCCTGACGCAGGCGCCCGCAGGTCAGGCGCTGGTTTTCTGCAAGACCAAGCGCGGCGCGGACCGCGTCTGCGACTATCTCGAGACTGCCGGCCTGAAGGCGGCCGTCATTCACGGCAACAAGAGTCAGGGCGCCCGCAGTCGCTCGCTCGGTCATTTCAAAGCCGGCCATGTCACCGTGCTGGTGGCCACCGACATCGCGGCACGCGGCCTGGATATCCCGCAACTTCCACTTGTAGTCAATTACGATCTGCCGCTCGTTGCCGAGGACTACGTCCATCGCATCGGTCGGACGGGACGCGCCGGCACTGCGGGGCGAGCGATTTCATTCGTCACCGCGCTGGACGGGCAGCTGCTGCGCGACATTCAGCGGCTGTTGCCGGCGCCGCTCGAACAGGTGGTTGTCGAAGGGTTCGAGACACCGAATGCGGCTGCCAAGAGTGCTCAGCGGCAGGGTGACCGCGGCGGTACGCTCGCGGGGCGCACGCACACGGCGGGTTGGTCGTCGCCACGCAACGCGCGATCGCATCACCGCATTTGGTCGAAAGGGTCGCAGCGACGGCCGCGTGCCTGGAGTGAACGTTGATTGCGCGCCAGCTGATCAGGTTCGGCCTGAGCGTCCGGTAGCCCGCTTCCGGCGTTAGCGGAGGTTGTCGGGCGTCCAGTCTTCGCCGGGCATGTCCTCGCGATGGAGGATGGCCAGCCGCCCACCGGAGAACAACCTCAGCGGCAGCCAGACGGCCAGTGCGGAAACGGCCAGCCACAGCAGCGATGGCCGGAGGTCGGGCGAGTAGATGGCGGCGACGGTCGAAATTACGACCAGGTTGCTCCAGGCAAGTCGGTTCACCATATCTAGTCCCTCTCTGGACGTATCGGCACCCACCGGTGGGCTGCACATAAATCCCAGAAGGTTGAGCAGCTCAGCCTTTTCGTCGCTTTTGTTTGCGCATCGCCGCCGGTGATGTGCGCGGATTTGCGCGGGTAGCCGAGACGGCAAATGCTCGAGCTTCCTGCGATGCGCGCGCTTCCACACGCTTCCACGCCTCGAATACCGCGCGCGAAAGGTCGGAGAACATCTCGCCAAGCGCCAACTGCCACTTCCGATCCGCGCGGACCTTCAGGCGATCGATCATCTGACCGATTTCGCCCAGCTGTGCTTCAAGCGCAGCAATTTGAGCGCTGGCGAGGTTCACGACATCTTCAGGCTTGGCAAAATACCCGAAGTACAACTTCAGGAACGCATAGCTTCGAATATGAAAAGCGTCCGAGGTCGGCTCGCGCAGCCACGACTCGACCGCGCGCCGGCCGGCGCCGGTCACACGAAACGTGCGCCGTCGTCGCCCGCTGTGCTCCCGCTCCTCGGCCAGCAGTCCAAGGCCGGTGAGGTATTCGGTCTCGGAGTAAATCTGGCTGTGGGGAAACGGCCAAAAGTGCGCGATCCCCCGCGACACCGCCGCCTTCACCTCGTACGGCGTTGACGGACCATCACGGGCGATCAAGCCGAGAACCACGTACGAGACGGGGGTGAGATGCCGGCTTGACATGGTCCTAACAGTATCATATGGTTCGGACCGTCCGATACGGACTATCAGGAGCGGACGCAGCCATGCACGAATACGAGGCGCTGCGGCAGCAGCACGTGGCATTCTTCACACGCCTGATAGGGCTGCACGTGCAGCGGCTCCGCTGGTCGGTGGAGCAGCTTCGCACCGAGCGCCGGGATCGTCTTCGCGAGCTCTTGCGGGTCGCGCTTTCGCGCTCGTCATGGCATCGCCGACGACTCGCCGGCATCGATCCGGACTCGTTCGAAGAGAGCGATCTCGAGCGGGTCCCGCCGATGACGAAGGAAGACCTGATGGCGAACTGGGATGACATCGTCACGGATCGCCGTCTGACACTCGAGAACGTTGAGTGCCACCTGGCCGGACTCACGTCAGACGGCTACCTGCTCGACGAGTTCCACGCGATTGCATCGGGCGGCTCGACCGGCAGGCGAGGCGTGTACCTGTATGGATGGGAGCCATGGGCCGTCGCGTATGCGGGGTTTCTCCGCACGACCGTGTGGGATCGCGCGGTGACGCCTGAGGTAGCGGCCGCCCCGAATACCATCGCCATGGTTGCCGCTCGTCATGCCACACACATGACGAGCGCCATCGCGGAGACCTTTTCCAACCCCGCAATGAAGGTCGTCGGGTTTCCGATCACCATGCCGATTGAACGGCTCGTAAACGGTCTCAACGAGTTCCAGCCGACCAGCCTGATTGCGTATGCCTCGGCGCTCGGTCTGCTGGCGCGCGAAGCGCGCGCCGATCGACTGCAGATCGTTCCGCGCCGCATCATCTCCACGAGCGAGCCGCTGTTTGCTGAAGTGCGTCAGGCGGTCGAAGAGGTCTTCCACGCACCGGTTGCGAACGTCTACGGCACATCCGAAGCGGGACCGGTTGCCATCGGGTGCTGGCGGGGCGCTGGAATGCACTTGTCCGACGATCTGGTGATCGTAGAACCAGTCGATCTGGAGGGTCGACGTGTGGGCGTCGGCGTCCGGTCCGACAAGATCTATCTCACCCCAATCGCCAATCCGACGTTACCCTTGATCCGGTTCGAACTGACGGATCAAATCGAGCTGTTGGATCGCCAGTGTTCCTGCGGCTCGGCGCATCGCCTCATCGCGGATGTCGAAGGTCGCGTGGACGATGTGTTCGCGTACGAGCATGGCGTGGTGGTCCATCCTCACGTATTCCGATCGGTGCTGTGCCGGGACCGTGGGATTGTGGAGTACCAAGTCTGTCAGACGGCGACGGGCGCTGACGTTCTTTCGATTGGCGTACCCGCCGACGCAACAGGCGTCGAACGCGCGATCGCCAGCGAATTGCGACGGCTCGGCGTGAGCGATCCGCTGGTGACCTTCCGAGTCGTGAATCAGCTCGAACGGCAGCACACGGGCAAGATGCGGCGGTTCGTGCCGTTGAACTGAGAGCTGACAGCCGCAGTTGAGACCTGCAATTGAGAGCTGAGAGTGTGTGAAAAATGTAGCGCAGGCCTTTAGGCTAAAGCATTTCCGGTTGTATCGTGTCCGCCTTCAGGCGGACAGCCGCGAAGTCCGGCTAAAGCCGGACACTACGTACTACACGGCAATGGAAACCGCTCTAATGCCGTTCGGAAATTCAATGAGCCGAACGCTTGTGCTGCTGAGTGTTGGCCACATTTGGCGCCGAGAGCCGACACGGCGGAGGGTCGTCAGCTGGCGCGTCGGGCCGTCACGTCGACCCGGAAACCCGCGCTCCGTTCGAAACTCTGGCGCTGCGCGGCGGTCTTACCAACTTGCGGCATCGCGCAGATCAACGAGCCCCGTCCGGGATGCTTGGGGCCCTCGGGTGACATCGCGAGAGACCGCCGCGAACTCACTCACTGCGCACGGGTTTTCCTGACGCTTGCCGGGTCGACTTCACGGCCCTTGCGCCAGGCGACGACCCTCCGCCGTCTACGGTTCCCCCAGCCGCCGGCGACGGCTCGGAGCCGTGGCGGGACGCGTCGCGGGCCGCGCGCCGTTTGGAGTCAGCCCGCCACCGCGGCTGGAAAAACGGCGTGAAGCCGAGGCCTGCGCGGCCGTCTGCCGCGAGGTCACCCGGACCGCGGCGTTGCCCGAGGCGGGACTCGTTGATCGGAGCGATGTTCGCGAATCGGTAGGACGGCCGCGCCAGCGACCGGGCGGCGAGCGCAACGCCGTTTTTCGGGCTGACGGAACCGGCGCGACGGCCCGCGACGCTTCCCGCCGCGGGTCGCGTCGCGCAACGGACCGCTGTGCGGTCAGTCACGAATTTCCGAACGGCATTAGCCTTTAGGCCTGCTTTGTCGGGCAGCCCTAAAGGGGCTGCGCTACCTCAATGCTGAGAGCTGAGAGCTGAGAGCTGAGAGCTTGAGCAGCTGCAGTTGAGAGCTGCACTATTTCAACCTGCCGCGGTAGCCCTGCGCGATCATCTGGATGGAATAGACCTGGGCCGCGTTGGCCACTTCGTTGCCGTCGGCGTCCTTGGCTCCCCGTGCAAGGATGAAGAGCGTCTTTTTGTCCTTCCCGCCGAAAGCGGTGGTGATGACTCCGCGTGGCGTGGGGACGAGGCCCAGGTACTTGCCCTCGGGGCTGATCACCTGCACGCCGGGATTGGTCGTCACGTAGATGCGGCCGGCGGCGTCGATGGTGCTGCCATCGCCATTGCCGCCTCCTTCGAGCTTGGCGAACTCGCGCTGGTTGGTGAGCGAGCCGTCCGGCTGGACGTCGAAGGCCGCGAGGGTAGGACCGTTGGTGACGTAGAGGGTCTTTTCGTTTGCGCTGAGAATGATCCCGTTGGGGGTGATGTTTTCGCCGTACTTCGTGACCGTGCCCTTCGGATCGGCGTAATAGACTCCACCCATCGTGAAGTACACGCCCCCCTTGCTGTCGGCCGTCAGGTCGTTGATGACGCCGCCGACGCAATCCAGGGGATCGCCCTGGTAGGTGTTTGCGAGCACTTTACGTTGCGGCGCAAGTTGAATCACCGCCGCACGCAACCCCCTCTCCACCATGAACAGCGCGTCCTTTGAGTTCATCGAGAGCGAACCTCCGGTGCGCGTGTTGTCGTACGCGACCGAAGTCTTGCCGTCCGCCCCGAGCTTCACGACCTTGCTATTGTCGTTTTGCGCGATCAGCAATGCGCCGTCGTTGGTGCCGACGATCCCGTCGCCGTTGTTGCCGGCCTCCTGCCAAAGGAACTTCCATTGCTGTCCGGCGGCGATGACGCCAGGGATTTCGGTCACCGAGTAGTCTCTCGGGCCTTGCGGCTGAGCGCCTCGTGCGCCGCCACCGCCGCGCCCCCCGCGGGCGGGCGGCTGGGTCTTGCACTGCGCGATCAGGGCGGCATACCCAGGATCGGCCGCGGACTGCAGGGACGGCGCTGGTGGATTGGCGGGCGCCGGCGGCAAATTCGGTGCCTGGCCCTGGCCCACCGGGAACGTCGAGCCAAGGACGCAGAAAGCGATCGTCAGGATTCCCTTCGACTTCATAAACTTCCTCCAGATGCCCTTCGAGATCATCGGTGCTGGGTCGCCAGCGGACCGACAGTATATAGCTGTCAGCGGCCAACTCTGGAGCCACGTGGGGACACGAGGCCGGTCACCGTTCCGCGAGCGAGGTGAGTGATGCTGCGATCGCCTCGGAGCTTTGAGGCCAGCAGTCGTAAGGTCCTACGTCAGAAGAATCCGGCGGTATCCACCCGCCACCAGGGCGACAGTGGCCGATCTCCCAGACTCACCATGCAAACAGAGCAGCAAGACGGCCCGGCTACGCAGGCTCGGCACCGGATAAGATACTGGCCAGAGCCGACATTTTGGGCATGGGCGAGACGGGCCCGGAGAGGTATCTGCCGTGCGAATCCAGAGAATCGTTCGAGTGATCGGCATCGCCATTGCCGTCTGCTCGTCTTTGCTTGTGGCTTCTCGGGCTGACCAGGCACCCGTGCCCACACCAACTCCACAGCCGGCTGCGCCGAATTCTCAACTCGAGCAGTACAAGCGTGATCTCGCTGCCGAGATCGAGAGCATGAAGGACCTGACACAGCAGATGGTCGATCAGGTGTTCAGTTTTGGCGAGCTGGGTTTTCAGGAAGTGGAGACTTCGAGGTATCTGACAGGGATATTGAGAAAGTACGGCTTCACCGTCGAGGAGAACGTCGCTGGCATTCCGACAGCGTGGAATGCGAGCTGGGGCTCGGGTAAGCCGGTGATCGCCCTCGGCTCCGATATCGACGGTATTCCGCAGGCGTCACAGAAGCCGGGCGTGGCGTATCGCGATCCGATTGTCGATGGCGCACCGGGGCACGGAGAAGGCCACAACTCGGGGATGCCGTTGAATGTGACGGCGGCGATCGCGCTCAAGAAAATCATGGAGCGGGGCGGCATCGCCGGAACGATCCGTTTATGGCCCGGCGTCGCCGAGGAACTGCTCGCCGGCAAGGCGTACTTCGTGCGCGCCGGTCTCTTCAAGGATGCCGACGTCGTCCTCTTCGCGCACGTCGGCACCAATCTCGGCGTCAGCTGGGGCGACGGCGGCGGCAACGGGCTCGTGTCGGTCGAATACAGCTTCAAGGGCGAGAGCGCGCACGCCGCCGCGGCTCCCTGGCGGGGTCGGTCGGCGCTCGATGCGGTCGAGCTGATGGACATCGGTTGGAACTTCCGCCGCGAACACCTGCGCATTCAGCAACGCTCCCACTACGTCATCACCAATGGCGGGGACCAGCCGAACGTCGTTCCGCAGAACGCGACGGTCTGGTACTACTTCCGCGAGACCGACTACGAACGGATTAAGGAGATATGGGAAATCGGCAATCGCATGTCGAAGGCCGCATCCATGATGACCGACACGGAAGTTTCGATGCGCGTGCTCGGCTCTGCCTGGCCAGCCCACATGAACAAGTCGGTTGCCGAAGCCATGTACGCCAACATCAAGACCGTCGGCTTGCCGCAGTGGAGCGCCGACGACGAGAAGCTTGCGGTCGCATTGCAACGCGAGCTGAAGGTGCCCGAGGTCGGTCTCGCCAAGCAGATTCAGCCGCTGCTCGGACGCGAGCTGGTGCCTGACGATCAGAAGCTTCTTGGCTTTTCAGACGACATCGGCGACGTGTCGTGGAACGTTCCGACGGTCTCGCTCAATTACCCGGCGAACTTCCAGGCAGGCCCGGGCCACAGTTGGGCCAACGCGGTGGCGATGGCGACGCCAATCGCGCACAAAGGCGTGACCTCCGGCGCGAAGGCCCAGGCGATGACCGCACTCGATCTCATGATGCGTCCCGAACTCGTGGCCGAGGCGTGGGCGTACTTCCGGAACGTCCAGACAAAAGACCGGAAATACACTCCGCTGATCCGGCCTGAGGACAAGCCGGCCATCTGGCTGAATGTGCAGACCATGGAGAAGTACCGGCCAGAGATGAGGAAGTACTACTACGACCCGACGAAGTACAAGACCTATCTCGAGCAATTGGGAATCAAGTATCCGACCGTCCGCTGACCATTAGGAGAACAGTCGTCATGAAGAAGCCGAAGTGTCTCGTCTGCTCGCACCAGACAACAATAGTCGGCTGGCTTGTGCTGATGCTCTGCCTCGTCGCTCGGCCGCTGGCAGCGCAAAAGGTCGAACATCCTCTCGACCCCCTCAGTTTTCAGGAGGACCTGGACCGTCCTGGAGATCCTGAGAGATGCCGGTCATCTCGACGCAGAGACTCGTTTCTCAATCGTCAACCTGCGCGAGCCTGCCAAGGAGCTGGTCTGGAGCTGGTCCAAAGGCCAGGAGTTTCCGCGCCAGGCCTTCGCCCTGGTGCGCACCGGGCCCGAAACGCACGAAGCGGTCGTCGACCTGGCGAAGCGACGCCTTCTCTCGTGGACACCGTTGCGCGATGCGCAGGCGAACTGGCTCGAGGAGGAATTCAGTGCGATGGAGAAGGAAGTCAAGAAAAGCCCCGAGGTCGTGGCGGCCTTGAAGAAGCGGGGGATTGCCGACCTGACTTTCGTCCGATGCAACGCCCTGCCGCCCGGGTATTTCGCCACCGACGAGCAGCGCGGCCGGCGCGTCGCCCATGTCACATGCAAGGACACGCGAGGCGTCCGGAACACATGGCCTCGCGAGATTTCCGGTCTCGTGGCGGTCGTCGACGTCAATGCCAAGCAGGTGCTGCGAGTGGTCGATGAGGGCGTTGTTCCGCTGCCTGGCACAGTTGCCGACTACGATCCGGCCTCGATCGGCGCGCCGCGAGAGGTACCAAGCCCGATCCGCGTCGATCAGCCGCTCGGTCCAGGATTTCGCATCGACGGACACGTGATCGAATGGCAAAAGTGGCGCTTCCATCTGCGATCGGACCAACGCGTCGGCACGGTCATCTCGACAGTGACCTACAACGATGGCGAGCGTCGCCGCCAGGTGCTCTACCAGGGCAGCTTGTCCGAGATCTTCGTGCCATACATGGATCCGGCGTTCGAGTGGTCTCACCGGAACTTCCTCGATGCGGGAGAATTCAACGCCGGTGGGCTGACCAAGCCGTTGCTGCCGCGCCTGGACTGCCCCGATCAGGCGGCGTATCTCGACGGCCTCGTCGCTGGAGGTGAAGGCCGCCCCAAGACCGTGTCGAACGTCGTGTGCGTGTTCGAGCGCGAGTCGGGCGACATGGCCTGGCGGCACTTCTCGGACGAGCCCGAGAGCCGCCGCAAGCGCGACTTGGTCGTGCGAAGCGCCGCAGTTCTCGGCAATTACGACTACATCTTCGACTGGACCTTTCAGCAGGACGGGACGATTCGCGTCGGGGTCGGGGCCACCGGTATTGCGGAGGTGAAGTCGACGTTGGCGGCAGTGGCCGACGATCCGCAGTCAGCCGGCAGCGGAGGTCGCGCGGCAGCGGATGCGGCCGACGCTTACGGGCGCTTCGTGGACAAGCACCTCGTGGCCGTCAATCACGATCACTACTTCAACTTCCGTCTGGATCTGGATGTCGATGGACCGGTGAATAGCTTTGTAGCCGACCGTCTCGTGACCAAGACGCTCCCTCCAGGCCAGCCCCGCCGCAGCATCTGGGTGCGCCAGCCCATGACCGCCCGCACCGAGAGCGAGGGGATGCTGCACATGGACATGCAGCAGCCGGCTTATTGGCGGGTCGTCAGCGGGACGGGAAAGAATCACGTCGCCTATCCGACCAGCTATCAGCTCCTGCCGGGAATGAGCGCGTCGACACTGCTGACTCCAGACGACTACCCGCGGCGAAGGGCAGGCTTCATCGATCACCATTTGTGGGTGACTCCGTACCGGCTGGAAGAGAAATACGCCGCCGGCGACTATCCGACTCTCAGTACGCCTGGCCAAGGCCTGCCCGCGTGGACGAAGGCGAATCGCCGCATCGAGCAGACCGACATCGTGCTCTGGCACAGCGTCGGCATGCACCACGTGGTCCGGGGCGAGGACTGGCCGGTCATGCCGGTGATGTGGCACAGCTTCGAGCTGCGGCCGTTCGATTTCTTCGATCGCAATCCGGCTCTTGATCTCCCGAGTCGTTGAGTGCGACCTGGCTCGACGAGCTGACGCGGCGATATATCGCTGATGACTCCGCGGCCGCCACAATGCAGGCTTGTTGAGCTAACACACGCTGCGAGCGGTCGCCGACCCGAGCCTGGGTTCTTTGACCGGGCGGTATAATGCAGCCGCCTCCCGGCGGAGGCCAGAGCGACTCGACCTGCAGGAGGAATCCCCATGAAGCAAGTGCTTCGCGTTGCCGTTTCCATAGGTTCGGTCATCGTCGCCGCCGGTGTGATGTGGTCGGAACTGGCGGGTCAGAACCGCGTTCCGCCATGCGATGCCGACAATGGCGGCCTGAAGCTGCCCAGCGGCTTCTGCGCTCAGGTCGTGGCCGAAAACCTTGGCGTCGCGCGTCATATGGCCGTGGCCCCGAACGGAGACTTGTTCGTCTCTCTCCGCGACCAGACGCAACCACCCAATACCGAGATTCCGGGCGCCGTCGTCGGGCTGCGAGACGCGAACGGCGACGGTCGTTTCGAAGTTCAAGAGAAGTTCGGAAATCGCGGCGGCACTGGCATCGGACTGCGAAACGGCTATCTGTACCATGCCCAACAGCGGGCGGTCGTTCGGTATCCCATGAAAGCGGGCGAGTTGAAGCCGTCGGGTCCGGCCGAAGTCGTCGCGACCTTGCCCGAACAGCGGGGCCATTTGGAAAAGGGCCTTGCCTTCGACGGCCGGGGCGGACTCTACGTCAACGTCGGCGTGCCGTCGAATGCCTGTCAGCAGACAGATCGCACGGCCGGATCGCCGGGCCAGAATCCGTGTCAGCTGCTCGAAAAGCACGGCGGGATCTGGCGGTTCGATGAGAACAAGGCTGGGCAATCACAGGACAACGGCGGACGCCGCTACGCAACGGGCATGCGGCAGTTCTATGCGCTCACGTGGCACAACGGCGATCTGTACGCCGTGCAGCATGGCCGCGATCAGCTGAATACGCTATTTCCACAGCACTTCAACGCCAAGCAGAACGCCGAGCTGCCGTCGGAGGAGTTGTTGCGGGTCGAAGACGGCGCGAATTTCGGATGGCCCTACTGCTACCACGATTGGCAGCAGGGCAAGCGTGTGCAGATGCCAGAGTATGGTGGCGATGGCAAGGCCGTCGCCGACTGCGCGAAATATCCGCCGCCGGTCGCCGGGTATCCCGGGCATTGGGCGCCGGGCGCCATCATTTTCTACACCGGCACTCAGTTTCCTCAGAAGTACCGCGGCGGCGCGTTCATTGCGTTTCAAGGAGGGTGGAACCGCGACCCGGAACCGGCCGGCGGCTACAAGGTCGTGTTCCAGCCGTTCAGCGGTTCGAGAGCCTCGGGTGACCATGAAGTGTTCGCCGATGGATTCGCCGGTGTGCCCTCGCTCGTCAAGCGGGAAGAGGCCAAGGCACGACCGGCCGGCCTGGCGCAAGCGCCCGACGGCTCGCTATACATCTCCGATCTGGTCAAAGGAAAGATCTGGCGCGTCCGCGTCGCGTCCTAGTCAGCGGCGGGTCGTCTCTTCGCGCGGCGCTGGTCCGATGCAGCGATGAATCTTCCGACCGCTGAGCTCGTGAACTTGCCTGAGGCAGCTGAAATCGCGCGGGTGACCATCCGCCTGCTGACTGCTGCGATTTTGGGCGGGCTGATTGGCGTGGAGCGCGAATGGGTTGGCAAAGAGGCCGGGCTGCGCACCCACATGCTGGTTGCGCTTGGCTCCGCGCTTTTCGTGCTGGCGCCGGCTGAGGCGGGACTGGCTGAAGGTGACGTCGGGCGCATCGTTCAGGGAGTGGCCGCGGGAGTCGGATTCATTGGCGCGGGAACCATTCTCAAGCTTGCGGATCGGCAAGAGATCCAAGGGCTGACGACAGCAGCCTCGATTTGGCTGACGGCCGCGATCGGAATAAGCGTGGCCGTTGGTCGGCTGTGGGTGCCAATCTTGTGTGTGATCTGCGCGTGGGCGATTCTGTACGTCCTGCGCGTTCTCGAGCGAAGGATTGAAAAGCCGAAATAACTCCAGGAGCTATCAGGGCAGCCGAGCCGCCGCAACCCTCCAAACGACGTTACCGACGTCATCGGCCACGAGAAGAGCGCCTTCTTTGTCCATGGCCACGCCCACGGGTCGACCCTTCGCATCGCCGTCCTCCGTCACAAAACCTGTCAGGACGTCGATGGGCGCACCAGATGGACGGCCATCCCGGAAGGGCACGAAAATCACTCTGTAGCCGCTGCGGGGTTTGCGATTCCACGAGCCGTGCTGTCCGACGAACATTCCGCGCGACAGCATCGGGGACGATGGCGACGAGCCTGAGTAAGCAAGTCCCAACGATGCCGTATGGGCTCCCAATGCGTAATCGGGCGAGACGGCCTGCGCCACCATGTCGGGTCTTTCAGGCTTCACCCGCGTGTCGACGTGCGATCCGAAATAGCTGTACGGCCAGCCGTAGAATGCGCCATCGCGAACCGCGGTCATATAATCGGGTACGAGATCGTTTCCGAGCTCGTCGCGCTCGTTGACAGCGACCCACAGGGCGCCGCTCTCGGGTTCCCAGGTCATCCCGACGGGATTCCGCAGGCCAGTCGCAAACTCTCGATGGGTTCCAGTGCGCGGATCCACTTCCCAGACTGCCGCGCGACCTTCCTCTTTCTCGATTCCGTTTTCTGCAACATTACTGTTGGAACCGATGCTGACGTACAGCTTCGAGCCATCCGTGTTCGCGATCACGTTCTTGGTCCAGTGGTGGTTCAACGGACCGGCCGGGAGATCGACCACCTTGCTGGGGGTGGCAGTAATCTCCGTCTGACCTGCTGAATACGGAACACGCACGACGGCATCGGTGTTTGCGACGTAGAAGGTGTCGCCCACGAGCGCCATGCCGAACGGGGAGTTGAGCCCCGCAAGCAAGACGGATCGAAAGTCTGCGATGCCGTCACCGTCGGTGTCGCGCAAGAGCGTAATGCGATTCGCGCTCGGTACCGCTCCGCCCGCCTTCTTCTGATAGCGCCGGAAGAACCATCCTTTGATCCCTTTTCCGTCGTCGGGACGTTCGGGCGCATTGGTCTCGGCGACGAGCACATCGCCATTGGGAAGAACGTACAACCAACGAGGATGGTCGAGACCGCTCGCGAATGCCACGACAGCGGTTCCTTCGGCAGACACTGGTGTTTCCCCAGACTGCCAGCCCGTTGCCGTCGCCACGTTGACGGTGGGAATCATCGAGCGCTCGGGCGGCGGCAGAGTGGGATGCAATCCGGTCGTTTGTGACGGCGCAAGTTTCGCCGTCCCACCACAGGCACTGGCGAGCGCCATCGCGGTTCCGAGCAGAGCCAGCCACGTGCGTACTCCGCGATCGACGTTTCGCGTCCGCCGATGCTCCAACCTCATCTGTGACTCCAGTTCCTGCAGAACACCTGCAAGACTTCAACCGTGGCAAATGCCTGACTCTGCTACATGATGCTTGTAGTGTTTCCTGTCGGACTGGTTCGTACTCTTTCAGTTACCTCTTCCGACCGTCGACGGACTACCCGCATGGTTTCAGAAGCTCCTCCGTTCAGCTGAACTGGTTGTGGGCAGGTTACGCGAGAAACTCGAGCGCGGCGGGTTCGATGCGGATGGAGATTGTCCCGGTCGAGAGTGATTCAGGAACCTTGTCGTCAACATGTACGGCTTCTGGAAGTTGAATCTCTAATCGCCGGACGCGCCGCGACGGGAGAGAGAGGCGCGACTCCCGTCCTTCGATCTCACGCTGAAGGTATTCATCGAGCTCTTCTCGATTCTGCTCGCTGGCTGTGACGAGGGAGAAGAAGCCGTCGGTCGGATCCGCGTCGGGTGCCAGGACGAGGTTCGGTCCCACCGAACGAATATTGAGCACCTCCACCAGAAGGAACTCACCAATCATCGGCGTGCCGTCGACGGTCAACCTCCACTGACGGGGGATCAAGCGCGAGAGAATGTCTCGGTACTTGCGAACGGCGATTGCCACACGTGCTGTTGACGACTCGTCTTCGTCAGGCGGCTCGTCCTCCATCGCTGTGATACCTGCCGGGATCAATCCTCCGCCGACTCCCTCGAGGAAGTAGGCATCGCCCGAAGAGCTGGAGACAATCCCGAGGTCCAGCGGACGCCGACGAGCGGTGTCCCATTCCCGAATCAACTCCGCGATGGATCCGCTGATGCCAAGGGTCTTCGCAATATTGTTGGCGGTGCCGATGGGCAGGATGGCCAGTGGGATTCGGTGTCCGGCCAGAACGCGAGCGGCCGCCGAGACGGTGCCATCGCCTCCCGCAGCGACGACAAGGTCGGGTGATTCTTCAAAGAGGCGACCAAACTCGGATTTCTTTTCGAGCACTCGGCCGACCGTGTGACCCTCGCGCTCGAGTTGCTTCCGGAGGTCGCGCCTCGACGTCCCATCCCCGGCGCCTTCATTGAAGAGAAGCGAGATTCTCATGGACAGCTCGTCCGCATTCCACCGCAGCTAGACCATTCAAGACTCAGACCGAAAGCGTTCAGTGTTGGTAGGCGCCAGCAACGGTCTGGCAGCGAACGGCGAAGTGGCGGCCGATTTGCAGCCGGTTTCGAGCTTGTGCGAATCCTCGTGTCGAATGACGACGGTATCTACAGCCCGGGAATCGCTGTGTTGGCGCACGTGGCGTCGGAGTTTGGCAGCGTCAGGGTCGTGGCGCCGGACGTCGAACGGTCGTCAATGGGGCACGCGATTACCGCGTCGCGACCGCTCTCCTATCGGCTGACGAATATCAGCAACCTCACAGCGTACAGGGTGAACGGTACACCCGCCGACTGCGTGGCGCTCGGCGCACACAACTGGGAAAAAGTGGATCTGGTTCTCTCGGGACTCAACCTTGGATTGAATCTCGGGAATTCCATCTGGCACTCAGGCACCATGGCTGCCGCCAGGCAGGCGGCTTTCCTGGGTTTGCGCGGCATAGCCTTGAGCGCCCCATCGAGCGCCGAGCCGGATTTCGAGCGTTTCAAACCATGGATTCACCGCGTGCTCGAGGTTCTGGTTCCTGATGAATCGTTGCGCCTCGTCAACGTCAATTTTCCGCGCGAACCTCGCGGTCTCGTGTGGACGCGAGCCTCAGTGCGACGTTATGACGGCAAGATCGTCCCAACCAAGGATCCACTCGGGCGAGATCTCTTCTGGTTTACAGTGACGCCCATCGAGGGTGCCGAGGATGGGACCGACCGTTGGGCGGTGGAGCAAGGTTGGATTTCCTTGACTCCTCTGAGGCTGGATTTGACCGACGAACAGCAACTCGATCAGGTCCGCGCGCGTCATCCTCTGGATGAAGCCACGGCTGCCGTGATCTCGCCAGCCAAATCGTCGGCCGAGGCGGCCCGAGCGGTTCTGGACGACGAGGCATCGCCTCCGGCGGCGCAGACGGTGCCCGTCGAAGGCGATCCCACCGAACGACGCTAGACGACTCGGCGCCCCTGTATCAGCTGAATGAGGAGGGCCACCACAGCCAGCACCAGAAGGATGTGGATGAAGCCGCCTATGGTGTACGAGCTGACAACACCGAGCAGCCAAAGCACCAAGAGAACTACGAACAACGTCCAGAGCATGACATCTCCTCCTTGCGTGCGCAGCACGTCGCGCCCGTTCGTCTACTGACCTGAAGCCCCGACTCCGAAGGCTTGGGGCAGATCTTTGCAGAAAGCGTACCGATGGCCTCCCCACCGCAGCTAAGCCGCACGGCGTTTTGACGACTTGGCGCGTGCGGATTTTGGAGCCCGTTTCGCCTTCGCCCGCTTGCTCGTCCTGGCCCGTCCGCCTGCTCCTTCCAGGCTGCGACGCAGCCGCTCCATCAAATCAACGACGTTCGAATCCCGCGGTCGCTCGTCCGAGACCAGATCGGCCGGCTTGCCTTTCATCTTCGCTTTGATCAACCGCATGAGATTTTCGCGGTAGTCGTCCGTGTACTTGTCCGGCTTCCAATCCTCTGCGAGGTTTTCGACCAGCGCTTTGGCCAAGTCGAGCTCTTGCTTCTTGAACTGCGTGGTCCCCCTCGGAAAATTGAGCGAGCTCTCGTCTACGAGCTCGTCCGCAAAGCGCAGAATTGAAAGGACAAGAGCGTCGCCGATGACTTCCACCGCAGCCAGGTGCTGCACGTCGCGCAAGATGAACTTGGCAACGCCGATTCGATCGGAAACACGAATCGCTTCGCGGAGCAGCGCATAGGCCTTGTCGCCCCCTCGTCCCGGGGTCAGGTAGTACGGCTTGTCGAAGAAGCGGTCGTCGATGTCGTTGCCTCTCACGAAGTCGAGAATGTCGATTCGCTTGGTCTTCTCGAGGGCGGCCGCCGCGAAGTCCTCCTTCGTGAGGACGACGTAGCGACCCTTTTCGTATTCGTATCCCTTCACCAGAATCTTCCCAAGCGACCGCTTCGCCTTCCTTCTGGCAGACCCTCTCGAAGCTGATTGGCGAGCGATCCTTGGCGTGCAGCATTCGAAAGCGGGGCCGGCTCTCGCGCACGGCGGTGTGGACCTCGACTGGAATGTTCACGAGGCCAAATGAAAGAGCGCCCGTCCAGATTGCTCGACCCATTTGGATGCTCCGAAACGCCCGTGCCCCGCTCCGTTGAGCTTTTTTGACGGGGTTGGACTGTTCAGTCGGCCATTGAGCACCAGGCCGCGGTGCCTGCTCGAGCGGTGTGCAAGGTGGTCGCCAGCTTCCAAGAGCCGGACCGACGTGCTTGTAGGAAAGAAAATGCCCAGGTGTGTCTTGGCTTACCCAGCTTTTGAATGCCATTCGCCTCGTCAATGAGGTGCGCTACCGGGCACGCCGCGTGCTAGTCGGATTGTCGCGTTAGTTCAGGGCCGAAACGGAGGAGAAGTGATGAACGAAGACACTTTGAAAGGTCAGTGGACTCAGCTCAAAGGGCGGGTCCTTGAGCAGTGGGGCAAACTCACCAACGATGATCTCGACCAGATAGAGGGCCGGTTCCAACAGCTCGTTGGAAGAATTCAAGAGCGGTACGGCATCGCGCGTGAAGAGGCGGAACGCCAAGTGAACGGCTGGATGAACGACGCCCGCATCGAGCCGAGCCCGTCCCGGTAAATTCAGGTTCCAGGGTTCCAGGTTCCTGGAACCCTGGAACTCTGAAAACTCGAGCGCCCAGAGAGACTTTGCGATGAAGGAAGCCCTCAAGACCTTGGAGCCTTGGGTGGTCTTTGGAGGGTGCGTCCTGGTGGTCGTGGTTCTCTACTGGGCGCAGGCCATCCTGATACCGTTCACGGTCGCCCTCCTTTTGACGTTCGTTCTCGCACCGGTAGTTGCGGTGCTCGAACGCTTGGTCGGCCGCGTGGTCGCCGTCCTCAGCGTCACACTCCTGGTGTTTTCCATTCTCGGTGGTGTCGGCTGGGTATTTACTCAGCAGGTGGTCAGTGTCGCCGCCGAACTTCCGAGCTATCGGCAGAACATCAGAAGCAAGATTTCCGACATTCGCGGATTCGGAAAGGGCAGCGCGGTTGAAAAGCTTCAATCCACCGTTGAAAGCCTCAATGCCGAATTGGCGATGGGAGAGCCTCCCCGTGGAACGAGAGCTCGGCCGATTATCGTCGAGCCTCAACGATCGGCCGGGCTGTGGGGATTTTCCGATTGGATTGGTTCGATGCTCGGCGGCCTCGCCGCCGCTGGTTTAGTCGTCGCTCTTGTGATCTTCATGTTGCTCGAGCGCGGAGACCTCCGCGATCGGCTGATTGATTTGACCGGACACGGAAATCTTCCTCTCGCGACAAAGGCGTTCGACGAAGCTGCCTCGCGCGTGAGTCGTTACCTTTTGATGCAGTCGCTCGTCAACCTTATCTATGGCGTCGGCGTTGGCATTGGCCTTTCCGTCATTGGTGTCCCTTATCCCCTGCTGTGGGCGTCGCTTGGAGCGGTGTTGCGTTTCATCCCCTATCTGGGTCCATGGATCGGGGCCGGCGCCCCTCTCGTGATCAGTCTTGCCGCACTGCCTGGCTGGATTCCGGCGCTCTGGGTGATCGGACTCTTTGCCGCTCTCGAGCTCTTCACCAACCTGGTGCTCGAAACCTTCTTGTACGCCGGAGCGGCGGGTGTGTCGCAGGTCGCTCAACTTGCTGCGGTGGCGTTCTGGGCATGGCTCTGGGGCCCTCTTGGCCTGCTGCTCGCTACTCCGTTGACGGTCTGTCTGGTCGTGTTCGGGAAGAATGTGCCTGGCTTCGCTTTCGTGGCAACGATGATGGCCGACACCACGGCTTTGCCTTCCGATGTCCGTTACTATCAGCGGCTCCTGGCGCGAGACCAGAGTGACGCCTCAGACGTGCTCGAGCAATACGTCAAAACGCATACTCCGGAAGGTGTGTACCGACGCGCTGCTTCTGCCCGCTCTCAACTATGCAGAACGCGACCGGATGGAGGGGCGGCTGTCAAGCGATGAGGAAGCTGGTGTCGTCTCGATCACGAACGAGCTCGTGGCGGATGCGGCCCTGATGAGCGCTCGAGCATCCGAGGAAAAGGACGGGGAACAGGAAGAGCTGCCGATCATCAACGAAGTCCAAGTCCTGGGCTATCCTGTCAACTCGCCTGCAGACGAAGCAGCGCTCCACATGTTGGGGCAGTTACTCAAAACGACGCCGATCGAATTGGATATCGTGTCGGGCCGAATGATGGTTTCGGAAGTCGCGGCCACGCTTCAACAGCGCGGCTGCGGCATCATCTGCATCGGCGACCTGCCACCCAGCCCCTCCTCCAAGACCCGCTATATCATCAAGAAACTACGCCAGGCGTTGCCCGATCTGAACATCGTCGTCGGTCGCTGGGCGCCGCCTTCACTTGCAGACGACAGCCCGCGGCCGTTGTTGGACGCAGGCGCCCGGTGCGTCGGATCGAGCCTTCTCGAAACCCGCGACCAGCTACGCGACATCGTTCAGCGCATGCCTCGATCCATGTCCGCCAACGTCGCCTGAGGCGATAATGTCCGAAACGTGGCCCGTTCCCACACTCTGGCAGACCGTGCGTTCTCTCGCGCAGCGGGCGCTCCCCTCCTGGACGGAAACGCGGTCAGCATCCACTGCGACGCTCGGGAGAGCTACCCCGCCTGGCTCGACGCCATCGGTCGGGCTGAGCGCTGGATTCATTTCGAGAGCTACATCATTCACGACGATGCGGCGGGGCGGCAGTTTTCTGACGCACTGATCGCTCGAGCTCGGGCGGGCGTTCAAGTCCGCGTCTTGTACCGACTGGCTCGGCGCCCTCGGTGCCAGTCCCTCTCGTTTCTGGCGGCGACTGCGAAAGGCGGGAGTGGACGTTCGTGCGTTCAACCGGCCACGACCCACTTCGCCGCTCGGCTGGTTGTCACGCGATCATCGAAAGACCCTGAGCGTCGATGGCGAGATCGCGTTCGTCACAGGACTCTGCGTCGGGGATGCATGGGTCGGCGATCCGGCGGCCAACGTGGATCCCTGGCGCGACACCGGGCTATCGCTTCGCGGTCCGGCCGTGGAAAGCGTCGAAGCAGCCTTTGCCTCCGTCTGGTCCGCGACCGGATCGCGGTTGCCGGACTCAGAACGTCTCGAGCCGGGGTCTCTACCTCCCGCCGGCGATGTGGCGCTTCGGGTCATTGCGACCGAGCCCGTTACGGCGGGGACATTCCGCGTCGACCATCTCGTCTCGCTGCTCGCTCGCGAGCGGCTCTGGATTGCCGACGCGTACTTCGTGCCCACACCGGTTTACGGGCAAGCGCTCATCGCCGCCGCAGCCGACGGCGTGGACGTCCGGATCCTCGTTCCTGGAGGGTCCGATCTGCCGCTCGTCAAACCCTTCACGCTGGGAGGATATCGCGCTCTGCTCGATGGCGGCGTTCGCGTGTTCGAATGGAACGGATCGATGATGCACGCGAAAACCGCGGTTGCCGACGGTCGTTGGGCGCGTATCGGATCGAGCAATATCAACGTTCAAAGCTGGCTCGGCAACTGGGAGCTCGACGTCGCCATCGAAGACTATCGCATTGGAAAAGCGATGGAGAAGATGTACGAGAGCGACCTGACACGGTCGACCGAGATCGTGCTTGCCGATCCCCAGGGCCATCTGGAACGCGTCGGTCCGCGGATGGGTGCTCCCCGGCGGGCACGCGGCAGTCGCTCGCGCGCCGCCAAGGCCGGCTCGTTGCGGCTCGGGAGCACGTTTGGCGCGGCCCTGACACGACGGCGCGCTCTTGGACCGTCTGACGCGCTCATTCTGGTGTATGGAGCTCTTCTGATCGGCGCCGTCGGCGCCGCGGCCATCGTGTGGCCCAGGGCGTTCGCATGGCCCTTGGCCGTCGCAGCGATCTGGCTGGCGATCAGCTGGTTGCTTCAAGCCATGGGCCTCGTGAGGCACACTCACAGCAAGAACCGGCAAAGGATCGCTGATTCACGATCCGAAACTAACAAGATCAGATCGCCACGATGAAAAGCTGACGCAGAGGGCGAATTCGGTCGCGTGAGCTTCCGACCGTCAACCGGATGACTGAGCGGAAGCCGTATGCGGATGCGAACGCGGTGCCACGACCAACACCGGAACATGCGCCAGGCAGACGACGCGATACGCTATCGAGCCCGGGCGCGGCGCGAACGCGCCCTGATGTCCGAAGAGACCCATTACGATCAACCCAGCTTCTCGTTCTTCAGCGAGCGACGCGATCGAATCCGCCGGTCGTCCGACCGAGACGACGACCTCGTGCGGGATGGTGCCCGGCAACGCCGCCGCCACTTCTTCGAGGCGGGCACGAACGGCCTGTTCATCGCGGACTTCGTCGATGAATGAGCGCCACTCGGCGGGCACCGTGACTGGTGTCACCACGTGTGTCAGGACGATCTTGACCTGAATCCGTTGGGCAATATCGGCAGCCCAGTGAACGGCGTCGGCCGAAGCCTCGCTGAAATCCGTCGCCATCACGATCGTCTTCGTGGCGAACCTCGGACCGTCGGTCTCCAATTCCAAGACTGGCTTGACCGGAGGTTCGACGGTTGGCACGGCCAGGAGTGGGATGCGCGTCCGACGCAAGACCCGTTCGGTTGTCGATCCGAGAAGCAGCTTCTGGAATCCTCCGAGCCCGTGGGTCCCCATGACAATAAGATCCGCGCGTTCTCGATCCGCCGTCTCGAGAATGACCTCGGCCGCCTCTCCAACAGTGACGTGAAGGTTCGTCGTGGGAGCCCAGGCAGGTGTCGGCGGCAACGCGTTCTTCACGAATTCGCGGAGCGCCGGCTCCATTTCTGTTTTCGGGAGGTCGAGGCTGAGTCTCGTCTTGGCCGCCTGCGCCAGCAACGGTTCGACCGCTGTCAGTACGTGCAGTCGGCTCTGATGCCGCGCCGCGAGCGCCACGGCCCAGCGCAGGGCCACCTTCGACTGATCTGAAAAATCGACCGGACAGAGAATCGAGCGAAGCGTCAACATGCCAGAGCCAGCCTCTCAACTCCAAGCGGCACCGTGCCTCGACGTGCCGGCCGAAATAGGATAGCGGTTGGCACCATGTGGACGGTGGGAGATCCGATCCCCTGGGCTGACGCGCCAGAAACAGCGCATCCATCGCCACAAGACTAAACTGAACAGTAATTTAGGGCTGTGCTTGATTACCCTGCACTTCGGGCGTAATCTAGGACTAAAATAGTCGGAGATAGAGGTCGAGCGAAATGATCAGTGTGAGTCCTGCAGCAGCGGCACAGATCCGGAAGATGCTGGCAACACGGGCGGCGGGCGAAACCGGGTTACGTCTCGGCGTCAAGGCCGGCGGTTGTTCCGGATTCGAATACGTCTTCGGCTGGGAGCGGACGCCCCGCGACACTGACGTGGTGTTCGAGGGAGCGGATGGCGCCAGAGTGTTCGTGGATCCCCGGAGCCTGCGGCTGCTCGAGGGCACCACGCTCGACTACGACACCAGCCTCCTGAGCAAGGGATTCGTGTTGAACAACCCGAACGCCACGAGCACGTGCGGCTGCGGAGTGTCGTTCAGTGTCGAGAAATCGTAAGGGACTTCATCAATGAGCACTTCTACAGAGGTTATCCAAGAGCTTGCCGGTCGTGAGGACCGGTACGGCTTTGTCACCGACGTCGAGCAGGAAATCGTCCCTCGAGGTATCAACGAAGACACCGTCCGCCTGATTTCCGGCAAGAAGAACGAGCCTGCGTGGCTGCTCGACTGGCGCCTGAAGGCGTACCGGATTTGGCTCACGATGAAGGAGCCTACGTGGGCCAACCTCAAGTACGGTCCGATCGACTATCAGAACATCATCTACTATGCGGCCCCCAAGCGGCCGGCAGCGCTCCAAAGCCTCGACGAGGTCGACCCCGAGATTCGACGAACGTTCGACAAGCTCGGGATCCCGCTCGATGAACAGAAGATCCTGTCGGGTGTCGCAGTCGACGCCGTGTTCGACAGCGTGTCGGTCGCGACGACTTTCAAGGAAAAACTTGCCTCGCTCGGGATCATCTTCGGTTCGTTCTCGGATGCAGTGCAGCAGCACCCCGAGCTCGTCCGCAAGTATCTAGGAACCGTGGTTCCATACTCCGACAATTTCTTCGCGTCGCTCAACTCGGCGGTCTTCAGCGATGGTTCATTCGCGTACATCCCCAAGGGCGTCCGATGCCCGATGGAGCTTTCGACCTACTTCCGGATCAACGCCCGCGAGACCGGCCAGTTCGAGCGGACCTTGATCGTCGCGGAGGAAGGGGCGTCGGTGAGCTACCTGGAGGGCTGCACCGCACCCATGCGCGACGAGAACCAGCTGCACGCGGCGGTGGTCGAGCTCGTGGCGCTCGACAGCGCCACGATCAAGTACTCAACGGTTCAGAACTGGTATCCAGGCGACAAGCAGGGCCGTGGCGGCATCTACAACTTCGTCACGAAGCGAGGGAAATGCCTCGGGGCGCACTCGAAAATCACCTGGACGCAGGTCGAAACCGGGTCCGCGATTACCTGGAAGTACCCCGGCTGCATTCTCCAGGGCGACCACTCGGTCGGTGAGTTCTACTCGGTGGCGACGACGAACAACTGGCAGCAGGCGGATACCGGGACGAAGATGATCCACCTCGGCCGAAACACGAAAAGCACCATCGTATCGAAGGGTATCTCGGCGGGCCACGGGCAAAACACCTACCGCGGCCTGGTGAAGATCGCGAAAGATGCGACCGGCGCCCGGAACTACTCGCAGTGCGACTCGCTCCTGATCGGCGACCAGTGCGGGGCGCACACGTTCCCGTATCTCGACATCAAGAACTCGACGGCACGGGTTGAGCACGAGGCCTCGACATCGAAGATCGGCGAGGACCAGATCTTCTACTGCCGGCAGCGTGGTCTCTCCACCGAGGACGCGATCAACCTCATCGTCAGCGGCTTCTGCAAGGAAGTCTTTCGCCAGCTGCCGATGGAGTTCGCCGTCGAGGCGCGGAAACTGCTGGGCGTAACGCTGGAGGGAAGTGTTGGGTAACGAGCTGCTGACCGTCCGGAACCTGCACGTGCGCGGTGGCAATCGCGAGATCCTGCGCGGGATCGACCTGTCGGTCGACGTGGGTCAGGTGCACGCCATCATGGGCCCGAACGGATCGGGCAAGAGCACATTGGCGCGCGTCGTGGCCGGGTATCCGGAGTACGAAGTGACGGCCGGATCGGTTCTGTACAAGGGCGGGGATCTCCTGGCCATGGACCCGGAGACGCGGGCGCGCGAGGGCGTATTCATGGCGTTCCAGTATCCGGTCGAGATCCCGGGTGTGAACAACGCGTACTTCCTGAAAGCCGCCCTCAACGCCATCCGCAAGCATCGAGGCGAAGAGGAGCTCGACGCGATGGACTTCATGGTGCTGATGCGCGAGCGCATGAAATTGCTCGAAATTGACGAAGGCCTCCTGAACCGTGCGGTCAACGAAGGCTTCTCGGGCGGCGAGAAAAAGCGGAATGAGATTTTCCAGATGGCCGTACTGGAGCCTACGCTCGCCATTCTCGACGAGACGGACTCGGGGTTGGACATCGATGCTCTGAAAACCGTGGCGCAGGGCGTCAACGCGATGCGAAGCCGGGAGCGGGCGATTCTCGTGGTGACCCACTACCAGCGGCTGTTGCATTACATCGTGCCGGATGTCGTACACGTGTTGAGCGACGGACGGATCGTGCGTTCTGGTGACAAGGAGCTGGCCCTCGAGCTCGAGGAAAAAGGATACGGCTGGCTCGAGGCCGCAGCCGTCTCGGCGGAACCGAATTGAGATGACCGCATTTGAAACGTATGTCGCCGAGGCAGAGCGTGCAGCCGCAGGCCGCAAGAGCGACCCGCGCTGGTTGGCTGCGACCAGGCGGAGGGGTTTGGAGAGGTTCTGCGAGCTTGGCTTTCCGACACCACGTGACGAGGAGTGGAGGTTTACGAGCGTATCGCCGATCGCTGAGACCCCGTTCGTGCTCGCCACCAACGGCGTCTCCATAACGGGCCCCGGGCATGTTGGCAGGTTCCAGTGGCTCGGTGAGACGGCGGCCACGCTCGTCTTCGTCAACGGTCGCTATGTTGCTTCAGCGTCGGATTTGCACCGCCTGCCTCGGGCCGTGAAGATCGGCAACCTTGCCGACGTCGTGGCCGACGCAGGCACCGACATCGAAGCGAACCTTACGCAGGCTGTGACGTTGAATCGCCATCCGTTCACGGCGCTCAACACCGCCTTTCTTGTCGACGGCGCCGCCATCTCGGTCCCGGAGTCCGTCGCGTTGAGCGCGCCGGTCCATCTGCTGTTTGTCTCGACGGCTGGCCGCGAGCGTCCGGCCATGACGCACCCGCGCGTCTTGATTCTCATGGGCGCGAACAGCCAGGCGTCCGTGGTCGAGAGCTACGTGGGCGTGGAGGCGTCCCGCTATTTCACCAACACCGTTACCGAAATCGTCGCGGGCGATCACGCACGCCTCGATCACTACAAGCTGCAACAGGAGGCGGCCGACAGCGCCCATATCGGGGGGATGTACATCAACGTGGCACGCACGTCGACAGTCACGTGCCATTCAATCAGTCTCGGCGCATCCTTGGTCCGGAACGACATCGTCGTCACCCTCAACGGCAGCGGCGCCGAGTGCACGTTGAACGGCCTCTATCTCGCGGATGGACGGACGCTCGTGGACAATCACACGACGATCGACCACGCGCAGCCTCACTGCAGCAGTCGGGAGCTGTACAAAGGCATTTTGTCCGACCATGCCAGGGCCGTGTTCAACGGCAAGATTGTCGTTCGGCCCGACGCTCAAAAGACAGACGCCAAACAGACGAACAAGGCGCTGCTGCTTTCTGAAGACGCACAGATCAACACCAAGCCACAGCTGGAGATCTTTGCCAACGACGTCAGATGCACGCATGGCGCGGCGGTTGGTCAGATGGACGAAGAGGCGCTCTTCTATCTTCGCGCGAGGGGGCTCGGCGAGCAGGATGCGCGCCGCATGCTGATCAGAGCATTCGCGGCCGACGTGTTGAACCGCTTGCCGCTCACGGCGCTCGCCACGCGCCTCGATCAGGAGCTCATGCTGCGACTGCCAGGAGGAGGCGCATGACGGCCTCGCTGTCGGTCACGCATGGCGGATTGGATGTGAATGCCCTTCGCGAAGACTTTCCGATCCTGGAGATGCGGGTCCATGGGAAGCGACTCGTGTATCTCGACAACGCCGCGACGACCCAGAAACCGCGTGTCGTACTCGACCGGATAATGGACTATTACACTCGAGACAATGCCAACGTCCATCGAGGTGTCCATACGCTGAGCGAGCGCGCGACCGACGCGTACGAGGACGCCCGGCGGATCGCCTGCAGCTTCTTGAACGCCGCCGATCCGCAGGAGATCGTTTTCGTACGAGGCACGACCGAAGCCATCAACCTCGTGGCGCAAACCTACGGGCGCGTGCACGTGGGCGCCGGCGATGAGGTCGTCATCACGGTGATGGAGCACCACTCGAACATCGTGCCATGGCAAATGCTCTGCGAGGAAAAGGGCGCCAGGCTTCGAATCGTGCCGATGACCGACTCGGGCGAGCTCGGTTTGGACGATTACGAAGCGCTGCTGACGGATCGCACTCGGATCGTCGCGCTGGGACACGTTTCGAACGCGCTGGGCACCATCAATGCGATTCAATCGGTCGTCCGGCGCGCGCACGCGCGAGACATTCCTGTCCTTGTCGACGGCGCGCAAGCCGTCGCGCACATGCCGGTGGATGTGCGGGCTCTCGGCTGTGACTTCTACGCCTTTTCCGGCCACAAAGTGTTCGGCCCGACGGGCATAGGTGTTCTTTACGGCAAGGCAGCGCTCCTCGACGACATGCCGCCGTACCAGGGTGGCGGCGACATGATCAGCTCCGTCCGCTTCGAGCGGACTCTGTACAACACGTTGCCGTACAAGTTCGAGGCCGGCACGCCCAACATCGCCGGTGCGGTCGGCCTGGCTGCGGCGATCCGATACGTCGAAAGCATCGGGCGCGATCGACTTGCGACCTACGAACGCGAGATTCTCGAATACGGCACGCGATCACTGATGGACGTCCCCGGCCTCCATCTGACAGGCACGGCCGCCGAAAAGGCCGGAATCCTCGCGTTCGTGATGGATGGCGTCCATCCACACGATGTCGGCACGGTCCTCGACCGCGATGGGATCGCCATTCGTGCTGGCCACCATTGTTGCCAGCCGTTGATGGAACGGCTCGGCGTGCCCGCAACCGTGCGCGCCTCGCTGGCGCTCTACAACACGCGTGAGGAGATTGACGCGCTGGTGGGCGCTCTGGCCAAGGTGCGCGAGGTGTTCGGATGAGTGGCGGTCTTCAAGAGCTCTACCAGGAGGTGATCCTCGATCACAATCGCCGCCCGCGAAATTTCCGGACCATGGACGACGGGCAGAAGGCCGAAGGGTACAACCCGTTGTGCGGCGATCGACTGACGGTCTACCTCCGCTTCCAAGACGGGCGGATTCAGGACGCGAGCTTCCAGGGATCGGGCTGCGCGATTTCCAAGGCGTCGGCCTCTTTGATGACCGACAGCGTGAAGGGCAAGACCCTTGAAGAGGCTGAAGCGCTGTTCGAGCGCTTCCACAGGATGATCACGAGTGGCACCGAGGAGCCGGTTGACGACCTGGGCAAACTCAGCGTTTTTGCCGGTGTCCGTCAATTCCCGGTCCGCGTCAAATGCGCGACGTTGGCATGGCACGCCCTGCGAGCTGCGGCTGACGCGCGCCGCGAGGTGGTGTCTACAGAATGAAGCCGCTGCCAGTGATCCAGAATTCCACGCCATCGCCCGAGACCGGTGGGTCGCAGACCGACGACATGATTCCGGACCCCGAACAGACATCTGCGCTGCGCCCGGCAGTGATCGCGGCACTCTCGAAGGTGTACGATCCCGAGATTCCCGTCAGTATCTACGAGCTCGGTCTCGTCTACGACATCATCGTCGACCAGTCGCGTGCGGTGGGCATTCGGATGACGCTTACTGCACCGGCCTGTCCAGCCGCTCAAACCTTGCCTGACGACGTGAAGCGGCAGGTCGCACAGGTTCCCTCTGTCACGGACGTAAAAGTAGACATCGTCTGGGATCCGCCCTGGGACCGCGACCGCATGTCTGACGCGGCGAAGCTTCAACTCGGCTTGTTCTAGCAAGCTGCGCCTCGAACCAACGAGTGGCTTTTCGTCCAGGAAACCTGACTCGTTAGGTCAAGTGTTCTGGCTCACGGGTCAAAAATCAGAAAGCGAAGCGAATCTTGCAGTGGCGTCACGGATGCCCCCAGGCTGGAGTGTCTCCAGCTGACGAAAGGAGAACCTGATGCCCGTCTCAACCAAACATTCCGCGCATCCTCAAGCGACGAAGGCAATCGCTCAGGATCTTTCTGCCGAGAACAGTCCAGATAGCCCTGTGGTCGAAAGCCTACGCCGGCAGGTCGCAAACGCATTCGTGTTGTACGCCAACTACAAGCACTACCATTGGCAGACCTACGGACCGCTGTTCCGTGATCTGCACAAGCTCTTCGACGAGTTTGCCGAGGCGGTGCTCGAGACGCTCGATGACCTCGCAGAACGCGTTCGGATGATCGGGCAGGATCCGCCAGCCCATCCGATCGAGATGATGGACCTCGCCAGCGTCTCAGCCGCGTCTTCCCACTTGTCGCCGCACGACATGGTTCAGGAAGCCGATCGGAACGAGTTGATCGTCGTCAAGGAAATGCGGGAAGCGGCTGCTCTTGCTGACGAGCACGGCGACCCGGGCACGGTCGATCTGTTCTCGAAGTTCGTACAAATCCACGAGAAGCACGAATGGTGGTTGCGGGACATCCTGCGGAAGCGGGACGGCCTCTGCACTTGATTTTGTGGGGCTCCGCCCCACACCCGCCTCCGCTCTTCGAGCTACGGAGAGGCGCGCCGTGCGCGCCTCTCCATGGTGAAAAACGCGAATCCGACAGAGTTCAGACCAGGCTGCGCTCCTGGACAGCCTGGTCGGCTGCTGGAATCAGCCGCTCGAGAGCCGCCTGGAGTTCTGGGCCCTGGGGTAGCCTCAGGTGGAACGTGTCTTCAAGCGTCGTCTTTAGCTCGTCCGCGCTCATCAAGAAGTGTCGCTCGGTACGGCCACTGAGCTCATGGACCGACAGTTCGTTGTTCCGGAGCGCATAACGGCGATCCAAGTCGGGCCGCGCCGCGATGAGTCCGGTGACGAACCGCGAATCAGGGTGGTGCGAGAGATACCAGCTGCTGACTTCGTAATCTACGAGAAACTGCTCCTGCAGATCGAAGCGATAGAGCGTCTTCCAAGCGCCTCCGATCCGCGTCTGCATCACGAACCCGTCTCCAAGTTGGACGAGCCGGAACAATTCGTGCGGCGTGGTCTGTTCCACGGTTGGCTCCAGCCGAAGCGGCCCGGTCAACGTCTGGCCCCCGAAACCCACGTCCGCAATCCGCGGTCCGTCCGGTAGATCGACGCGCAGCAGCATGTGGCTACGGGAAGTGACCGCACCCTCGGGAGCATCCCAGAGCACGCGGGCGGCGAGGCCGGTCACTTGAAAGCCGAGCTCCTGGAGGACGTGCTTGAAAAGGAGGTTCTGCTCGAAGCAGTAGCCTCCGCGACCGTCTTCCACGAGCTTTTTGTGAATCGACGACGTGTCGAGGCGGACAGGCCATCCGAGAAGAGGATTCAGATTCTCGAACGGGATCGTCTGCGTATGGTGAAAGTGAAGGGCTGCCAACGTGTCGAGCGTCGCGAGGCGCGGGCCGGAATAGGCGATGCGCTCGAAGTAGCCATCGAGATCAAGGCGATTCGGCATTGTTGTAAAGGAGCGTCTGAGCCGCAGTCGGCCGTCTGTCTACTTCTTCAAGGCCGGGTCGCTCTGCAGCAGCTTCTCGAAGCGGAGGAGGTCCTCGTTGTTTTCGATGCATTCGTACTCGCGGAGCCGCTCGTTCGGACGAAGCCTGAACGTTTCGTATTGGTGCCAGGGCTTGGTGAAGACCTCCGGATCTTCCATCGTCACTTCGTAGCGGATCGTGTCGTGCGAGTCTCTCGTATAGCGCTCGGTAACGTGCAATTTCTCGCTGTGGATCGTTCCGACCCCGGCGAGCCAGGTTTTTTCGTTGAAGCCGATCACATCCACGACCAGCGTCTCGCCTTCCCAACGTCCGACCGAGTCGCCCAGGAACGACGGCTCGATATCGTCCGGATGCGGACGACCATCGGTGGGAATGATGCGAAAGGCGTGATGGGCTTCGTACAGGATGATCACCTGGCCGGGCATCTGGAAGATCTGGAATGGCAGTGGCCTGGTGGTGATGCGCGGCACGCCGGAAAGGAAGCATCGTGCCATGGGATCGTCGATGCCCCGACGCGCGACGTATTCCTGTCTTTTCGCTTCGGCCGCCGGGTTGTACGGCGGCGGCTCCCGGGGCGGCGGCGGCTTCCGGCCGGCCGCTGCGTCGGCCGCTCGTATCGCCCTGGCCTCTTCTTCGCCGATCAGAAGCTGCAAGGCGCCCGTAATCCAGACACCCGAGAGATCGGGCTTGCCGTCGGCCGCACGTGGAATCGGTTTCGGACTGCCAGCGGGCAAGGCGGCCGTTTGCGCGTGAACGGATGCGGTCAACAAGACGAGACACGCCACCCCAGTGAGCAACGCCTTGACGCCTAGCATGGTCTTTTTACTGCCCTCCCGTTCCGGCCGGCGGTCCGGCCGCCAGTTTCCGCCCGTCGGCGAACGTGACCTCTCGCGCAGCCGCCAGGTTCGAGTCGTCGCGCGCGCGCCAGCCGAAGACTGTAATAGACTCGCCGGGCTTCAGCATCTCCTTCTTCCATCCTTGCCGGATGAGCATGTTCGGAGGATACCCTTCGAACTTCCACTGCGACACGCCGCCTCCGTCGCCCTTCACGTCGACATAGAAATGGATGTGAGGATTGGTCCAGTCGACCTTGGCGACGGTGCCGGAGAGGGTGACCGGCTTGTTCGAATCGAACTCGGCAGCAAACGAGTGATGCGCGGAAACCGAGGCGACCGCGACGAGGAGGCAACCGAAAAGCGTGCAAACAGCCTTCATGCGGGGAGGACCTCGAGAACGAATATTCTATGCCTGGTGCGACCGGGACCGATAGCCTTTCGAGGTTCCCTGGTGCAGGAGCTCTTGACAGCTACGGATTGCTGTCGACGGCGCGGCGTCGTGGTCTGACGTCCTGTCGATCGAGTGCTTCCTCGAGAACCCGTCCATCAACCCGCGGCAGCGTGATGCCGGCGAGAAGGGCCAGCGTCGGAGCAATGTCTGCCGGGCTGGCCTGGTTGGCGTATCGTCCGGGTGCGATCCCCTTGCCCATCAGGAAAAGTGGAACACGTGTGTCGTATCGGTAGCCTGTGCCATGTGCAGCACCGCTGCTGCCGCCGATCGACCAGTAGGGCTTGGGAACGATTGTCAGGTCGCCGGATCGATCGGGATCGTGGCCGTAGGCCAGTCGGCGCAGCAAAGGATCGCCGGTGGCGCTCGCACTTTGGATTTCGTCGCGGGTGTACGCGGTCAGAATTCCTGGGGTGCTGCGCAACCCTGCCCGAAGCGTGGCGGCGAAGGACGGCATCGCTTTCAAGCGCTCCGTGACTCCTGGTTCCAGATATACGTCGAAGTGGGTGAGCGCAGCGACATACTTCCCAGGCCCGAGCGCCTGCGTCAGAGTTCGATCGATGGTCTCGACGATCTTTTTCGCCGGGGTGCGGCCAGCATCGAGCCCGCTGGCGACCACGCGCTCCGGGATGGGCGCTACGCCGTGGTCGGCGGTCAGCGCAACCGTGTAGTTGCCGACACCAACCGAACGATCGAGTGCGCTGAAGAACTCACCGAGCGTCCTATCCAGCCGGATCAGCATGTCTTGGACCTCGTGGCTGGTCGGACCGAAGTCGTGGCCGATTCTGTCGAGCGCAGAGAAGCCGATCGCCAAGAGATCCGTCGCGTCGCGTCGCCCGAGCGCCAACTGGTCGGCGACGCCGAGTGCCATCTGCGCCAGATACTCGTCGGCAAGCGGGCTGGCCTGCCATCGAGCGTAGAACGCTCCGTCAGGCGCGCCGCTGTCGCCGCGCAGCGGATGCGGAAATCCACGTGCGTGCGTCCTGGTCGTGACCCCGACCGTCGAGTCCTCATGAAGATACGACTCCGAGGGCAGAGCGCGGTTCCACACGGCGCCGAGCTGCTCCTCGATGGGATGTCGCGTGATGAAGTCGGCCACTGCGGGTACGGGCCCGGCCCCGTATCGCGAGGAGCTGACCCACGCGCCGCGCTCCTGGAACCAGGCCACAGCGTCCGCCCGTTGTCCCGCCAATGTCACGGCAGACCGTGCCTTGTGCGAAAACGCCGCGACGCGTGACGAAGGACCGAGCTGCATCCGCAGCTCGTCCCCAAGCGTCGAGGTCCTGAGTCGCGCGGCGCTTTCCGCCCCATTGCTTGCGGCTTTCCCGTACGAGACGACCATCGCCTCGGCATCATCGGCGCACGGCACGTTCTTTTTGGAACCGCGATCCCACCAAGCGTTGAGGATCATGCCGTGCGTCGACGGATAGACGCCGGTGCTCACCGTGGCATGGCCCGGGCATGTGACGGTATTGAAATAAGGGTACTCAGCCTGCTGAAACCAGGCGCCATCCGTCAGCAGCCTACGGAGTCCGCCCTTCCACTGGTGTTGAAACTGGTCGACATAGTCGGCGCGAAACTGGTCGACGACGAGAAGAACGACGAGCCTCGGTGCTCCTTCGGCCGTCACCTCGACTGCGTTCGGGGTCCCCGAGAGTGCCAAGAGTGCCACGCCGACACGAAGGGTTGTCGTCATTCGCCGATGCCGTTTTGGCCCCTTACAATCATGCCCAACGAGACCTCAGATGTCACCGGGAGCGCTCCACCTCAGTGTACAATCCGCGCCATGTTGAGAACCTGCGGTCTGGCCATCTGGCCCCGATGAACCCCTTGAGTCATGATGCGCCCGGCGGCGCCAGCCTATGCAGCGCAGAGAATTCCTCGTAGGCGCTGTCGCCGCCGCCGGTCTGTCGGCGACGCAGGCCCCACCAGTGTCGCAGCGCAAGGGTCGCCTGAGACAGAGCGTGATGCCGTCTGTGTTTCCGCAGGGATTCGGCCTGTCGTTCCCGGAGCGATGTCAGTTGCTTGCACGGCTGGGGTACCTGGGGTACGACTTGCCAACCGCCGAGCAGCTGCCGATCCTGCGCGACCATGGTTTGACGCCGGCCATGATGACTGGCACGGGTACCACATTCCAGGATGGCCTGATCCGAAAGGAGCTTCACGATCGCATCGAAGCCGCGTTTCACGCGGGCATCGAGCTGTGCTCGAGTGTGGGTTGTCCGAACCTGATTGCGCTTCCGGGCGAGCGACGGGGGATGTCGTACGAGGAAGGCGCCGACAACGCCGTTGCTATCCTCAATCGTGTCAAAGATCATGCCGAGCAAAAGGGCGTGACACTTTGCATGGAGATCACCAACTCCAAGGTTGCCGCAGACCAGCGGACCGATCAGATCTTCAATCGCCTCGGCTGGGGGATCGATATCTGCCGGCGTGTAGGCTCACCGCGCGTGAAAATCGTGTTCGACATCTATCACGTTCAAATCGCCGACGGCGACGTGACGCGAAATCTCCGCGATCACTTCGATCTGATCTGTCACATACACACTGCGGGTGTGCCGTCGCGAAACGAGATTGACGAAACGCAAGAGCTGAACTATCGCTATCTGGCGAATGTGATCGCGGACCTAGGCTATACCGGATTCGTCGCCCACGAGTACAGACCCGGGGCGGGACGCGATCCGGTCGAAAGCCTCCGGCAGGCGTTCGACATCATGACCGTGTCTTGACGGCGAGCCGGTAGGACCCACCGACAGCCGGGCGAGCATCCGCCCCTGCATCAACGGCGAGATTGTCTCAGCTTCCGTTCACGTGAGACCACGGAAGTCGACGCGTTGTCTATTTGCTGGCCACGGAGGACGAAATCAGTTCGCCCGCAAAAGTGGCAGACTTCGCAATGGAAGAGCTGGTTGCGCGAGGTGCTGTAGTGAAATGCGCGGGATTTCCGATGGCCGCCACCTGATTCGGGCGTTCACGCGAGCGATTCGGTAAACTTCGGAAGGACAAGAGATTGTGAAAGCGATTCGTCTGCACGTGTTGGGTGGCCCCGATGTCCTCAAGTACGACGAGGTGCCTGAGCCGGCGCCAAAGCCGACCGAAGCCTTGGTCCGTATCGAGGCGGCGGGCGTCAACTTCATCGACATTTACCAGCGCATCGGTGTCTACAAGTTGGCATTGCCGCTCACACTCGGCATGGAGGGGGCTGGTACGGTGGCCGCTCTCGGCGAGGCGGTGAAAGACGTCAAGATCGGCGACAGAGTGGCCTGGACGAGCGTTCAAGGCGCCTACGCCCAGTACTGTACGGTGCCCGCGGATCGTCTGGTCGTTTTGCCGCCCGCCGTCACTACGACGCAAGGTGCGGCAATGATGTTGCAAGGTATGACGGCGCACTATCTGGCGTGTTCGACGTATCCAGTCAAGCCGGGCGACACCTGCCTCGTGCATGCGGGCGCCGGTGGTGTGGGACTGTTGCTCACCCAGGTTGCCAAATTGCGCGGTGCTCGCGTCGTCACAACCGTCTCGACGCCAGAGAAGGCTGCGCTTTCGCGAGGGGCCGGAGCGGATCACGTGGTGCTCTATTCCGAGCAGGACTTCGAAACGGAAGTGAAGGCGTTTACGGGAGGCCAGGGCGTTCAGGTGGTTTACGATTCAGTGGGACAGACGACATTCGCGAAGAGCATCAATTGCCTTGCCATGCGCGGCATGCTGGTGCTCTTTGGTCAATCGAGCGGGGTCGTCGAGTCTGTCGATCCGCTAGTGCTGAGCCAGAAAGGGTCGCTCTTTTTCACGCGGCCAACGCTCGTGCACTATATTGCGACGCGGGCGGAGCTGGCGCAGCGCGCGGCCGATTTGTTCGGTTGGATCGAGAATGGGAAAATGCGCCTGCGCACTGAATTCGACTTTCCGCTGAAGGATGCCGCCGAGGCTCACAAGGCGTTGGCGGGAAGGAAGACAACCGGAAAGGTGCTTTTGATCCCCGATGCATCCTGACATTCGCTCGAGGCTGATCAATCTTCGCAAGTCCATCGACGAGCGCCGGCATCAGCTCGTGGCGGCATGGCACCTTGCGAAGCAGCGGCATCCCCGTTTGCTGCTTGGTCTGGCTGGGGGCCTTGCCACGGCCGCCGTCGTGACGGCGGTGATTGGGATCCTGTTCTTGATCGACCTTCGGCGCGACCTTCCCGATCGCGAAGCGGTACGGCGGATGGGCGAGATGGATCAGGCCACCGCCGTATTCGACGGCTCGGACACACTGGCCTTCACGATTTTCAAAGAACAACGCATCGAAGTCCCACTTGCGAAAATTTCTCCGCATCTGATTCGCGCGCTCGTGGCCGTCGAGGATCAACGGTTCTTCGAACACCGCGGGTTCGACGCATTTCGTATGGTGTCTGCTGCTTTCGCAAACGTCCGTCTCGGCCGTATGGCGCAAGGTGGCAGCACGATCACACAGCAGCTCGCACGGCAGAGTTTTCTGAAGCCTGAAAGGACGCTCCGCCGGAAGCTTCAGGAGCTCATCCTTGCGCAGCGGATCGAGCGTGTTTACCAGAAGTGGCAGATTCTCGAGTTGTACTTGAACAAGGTCTACTTTGGTGACGGTCTGTACGGCGCGGAGGCCGCTTCGCGCGGATACTTCGGCAAGTCGGCGGTGGACCTCACGGTCGCGGAAGGCGCGACGCTCGCCGGCCTCGTGAAGTCGCCATCGACCTACGCGCCGACCGTCAGCTTGGAGCGGGCCGTGGCGCGGCGCAACGTCGTGCTGCAGGCGATGCTCGAGACTGGTGTCATCGATCATCCGACATGGCAGCAGGCACGCGCCTCGAAGGTGTTGCTGACGAATTCTCTGGAGGCCGACGAACCTCACGGCCAGTACTTCAAGGAGCAGGTCCGTCTCGAGCTCGTGTCGCGCTTCGGCTGGCAGCGTGTGCATCAGGGTGGGTTGCGCGTCTTCTCGACAATCGATATGGCCATGCAGGCGATGGCGGAAGCAGCTGTCCAGGAGGGTCTCAAGGCAGTGACCGAGAGGCGCCTCGCCAACGCATCTCGCCGGGGTAGCGCCGCGGAGACAGATCAGGAGCCTCTTCAAGCCGCGCTCGTTGCGCTCGATCCGCAAACCGGCTACGTGCGGGCGATGATCGGCGGCCGCAACTTCGCCGAAAGCCGATTCAACCGTGCGGTCCAGGCACACCGTCAGCCGGGCTCGGCGTTCAAGCCGTTCGTGTACGCCACAGCGCTCGAAGCGGGCTATACACCCGCTACCGTCCTCGATCATCTCGACGAGCCGATCGACACGCTCGAGGGTGCCTGGACGCCCGAAGAAGGCCACTCCACGGACGCGACGATGAGCCTTCGTACGGCCCTGCGCACGTCGAGCAATCGGGCGGCCGTGCGATTGCTGCAGCAGGTCGGGATTCCACGGACGGTGGAGTACGCGAAGAATATGGGCGTCGGCGACGTGCCCAGCGTGCCCTCTCTCGCTTTGGGCTCCGGCGAGGTGACGCTCGACGCGATGACGGCAGCTTACGCAGCATTCGCCAATCGCGGCCTCGTCCCGACGCCGATGTTGATTCGTCGCGTCGAAGATGGCCAGGGCCAAGTGCTCTTTGAGGCAGCGCCTTCGTCGAAACGAGCGATGACCGAGACCACCGCGTTTCTGATGAGCACTATGCTCGCCGACGTGATCAACGCGGGCACCGCCGCGCGCGCGCGCAGTCTCGGCTTCACGCTCCCGGCGGCCGGAAAAACCGGTACGACCAACGAGTTCAACGACGCCTGGTTCGTCGGCTTCACGCCGACACTCGCGACCGGGGTCTGGGTCGGGTTCGACCGGCCTCGGACGATCCTGCGGAACGGTTTTGCGGCCGACGTCGCCGTGCCGATGTGGGCAAAGTTCATGAAAGCCGCGACGGCCGGCCAGCCCGCATCGTGGTTCAGTCCACCGCCCGGCGTCACCACGGCCAGCGTCTGTCGTGTATCCGGAAGGTTGGCAACGTCCGAATGCGAACATGCCGAAGTGATCGACGAGACGGGCAAGCGTTCACGGCGCCCGATGGTCTATACGGAGTACTTCGCGAAGGGCACAGCACCGACCAGCTACTGTGATGTGCACACGCTCGGCGTTTTCCGCAAGATCGCCACGTTCTTCGGCGCCGCGCCGACGCCGCGAGCCCCTGCACCGGTCGCGTCGGCGCCGGAACCCACGGCTCGCGTCGAGCCGCCGTCGGTCGTCGAGCCGCCGCCGCCGCCGCCCGAGCCGCCCAAAGCCAAGCGCGGATTCTGGTCGAAAGTCTTCGGGGTCAAGCGCGCCGACAAAGACGAGCGCCGGGACGACAAGCAGAACAACCGCGTCAACGATCCCGATCAGAAGAAAAGACGGGACTAGCGCACCTTTCATTTTCGTGTAGCGTTCGGTCTTGTCGGTGTCACACGTCATGATGGCAGCGTGGCGCGCGGCCGGCATCGGCCGTCGCCCCCCGGGCGGACGCGCCGGAACCGCGGTCCTTCGGTCCGTACGCTCTCGCAGCCGCGGCGATCAGGGGGTTCTCCCCGCGACATCCGTCTCGCGTCAACACCGCTTGGGGTTGTCTCACCGGCCCGGATCACGGGGCCGGAGATCGCCGCGATGAGGACCTGCGCCCCGCGGTTGCCGCAACCCTGTCCGGCCGCGCCGCTACGGGTGGCCCCGGCCGACGCCCGCCGCACGCCCGCGCGACCGGCCGCGGTGGTGCCGGCCGCCCGCCGCCGTCGGAGCACGCCGACCTCATGAAGGCCGGAAGGCGCGCGAGGCGATGGTTCCGCGTCGACTGTGGACCGCGTGATCCGTGCCGTGGGGATCAGCTGTGCCGGTGCATGCCACGCACGCGACCGTCGTGGAAGCCAGCACCTAGTCGACGCGCGGGCGGAAGGGTGCGCAAGCCGAGCGCGGCTTCCCGCCCTTTCGACTCCGCTCAGGGCGTGCTGAGCAACGTCGAAGCACGGCGTGCGAGATCGGCGGCAGGCGGTCGGTACCACGGCGGCCGATCGCAGCAGATGCGAGAAGACGTCGCCAAGCGCACCGGCAGCTGCGGCCGTGGCCCCGCTACACCTTTGTGAAAACCGCTGTAATGCCGCGGATCCAGTCACAACGCGACGGGCGGGGAGGGAGCTGAAGCACAGCCTCAAGGTCGTCTCTGGCACGGCTTCGCTGGCGTGATACGATTCGGTCGAAGCCGTTGTCATGCCTTTCAAAGACGTCATCGGACATCGGCGACTCGTCGGGTTGCTTGCTCGGTCGGTGTCCCAGGACCTGCTCCCACCGAGCTTGCTCTTCGCGGGGCCCCGGGGAGTCGGCAAACGGCTGACGGCGGTCGCGACCGCCCAGGCTCTCAACTGCACGGCTCCAATAACCGGCGAAACCAACCGGACCTCCGAGCTTGAGGAAGCTGCGTCGGCCTCCAGTTCGTCCTGGCCCATCGACGCCTGTGGGAAATGCCCCGCCTGTTCCCGAATCGCTCGTGGTATTCATCCAGATGTCATGGTCGTCGAACCTGGCGACAGTGGATCAATCAAGACCGAACAGGTTCGAGAGTGCGTCGAGCGGGCCGCCTATCGTCCGTTCGAAGGCAGACGTCGTGTTGTGATCATCGACGAGGCGGATTCGCTGGTCGTGACGGCGCAGAACGCCCTGCTCAAGACGCTCGAGGAGCCGCCGTCTTCGTCGATGTTCATCCTGGTGAGCGCCAGGGCCGACTCGATGTTGCCGACCGTGCTGTCGCGGTGTCCACGCCTGCGATTTCGCCCGCTCAGCTCGTCCGACGTCACGGATGCCCTGATCGCGCGCGGACACGGCGACCAGGATGCTCGTGCCATGGCGGCGGCAGCGGATGGCAGTCTTGGCCGAGCGCTCGAGATGAGAGCGAATGATCTTCTGTCAGCGCGGGCAGTGGCACAGCAGGTGCTGGCCAGCGCAGCCGCCAGTCCTGATCCACGTCGTCGCATCGAGAGCGCCAAGGCGTGGCTGACGAGCTCGAGCAGTGGCGGCGGCAGCGCGTCGGCAGACCGCGAGCGGCTCTCGTGGCAGCTCCACGCCATGGCGTCGCTGCTGCGAGATGCGGAGTTGATCGCCACCGGCGCCGATGTGCGTGCGCTGGCGAATGCCGACCTGCGGCCGTCGCTCGACGACCTTGCGCAGGCCTATCGCGGCGCGCGTGGCATGCGCGCGTTTTCGGCGATCGATCAGGCGCTCGTCGCCCTCAACGGTAACGCCGGGATCAAGATTGTCGCGGATTGGGTCGTGTTGCAGCTGTGAACTCTTCGAATTCACCTCGCTTCGTGTCCGTCAAACTGACGCCGGTCGGCCGGGTGCAGACGCATGTACTCGCCAATCTCCCGACCGACCCCGTACCTCGGCCCGGCGACCAGGTCGTCGTGCAGGCCGAAAACGGACCCGCGCTGGCGACGGTCGTTCGTGGGGTTCCGCAACTGACAGAAAAGCGTCGTTCGATGGTCGATGCGTCGGCGCGCGTCCGCCTCGCCAGCCGAGACGACATCGCCATGCGGCTCAAGCAGCAGCAGCGCGAACGCGAGGCGTACCGAGTTGGCCTCCTCAAAATCCGCGAACGCGGCCTCGGAATGAGGCTGACACGCGTCGAGCTTGCGCTCGATGGGTCCCGACTGGTCTTTTACTTCACGGCGGACGGACGGGTCGACTTTCGTGAGCTGGTCCGCGAGCTGGCGGCGGAGTTTCACACCCGGATCGAAATGCGGCAGATCGGGGTGCGCGACGAAGCCAAGATACTCGGTGGGTACGGCACTTGCGGCCGTCCGCTTTGCTGCACGACTTTTCTGACGTCGTTCGAGCCAATCTCGATCAAGATGGCCAAGCAGCAGGACCTGAGCCTGAACCCGTCAAAGTTGTCTGGCCTCTGCGGCCGCCTCAAGTGTTGTCTGCGGTACGAGCTGCCCAACGCCAAGGGCGTCGTCCATGGGGGATGCGGAAGCGAAGGCGGCTGCGACAACCCATCCGGTTGCGGTGCCGGCGGCGCAGGCGGCTGTGGGTCTTGCAGCTGTCACAAGTAATAGGGTTCCAGGGTTCAAAGGGTTCAAAGGTTCAACGGTTCTGGAATTCATTGAACCCATGTGAACCTCCCTTGAACCCTTGGAACCTTGAACCATTGAACCCGGAACTTCGGAACCCTGGAACCCTGAAGCCCCGAGTTGCCATAACCGTCGGCGATCCAGCGGGAATTGGCCCTGAAGTCGCCCATCTTGCGGCAGCCGACTCCCGCGTTCGCGAGGCGTGCGAGCCGATTCTTTACGGGCCGCCCAGTGCTCGCACGTTCGCACCTGGGGTCTTGAGCGCAGAAGCCGGGCGTGCCGCATACGAGGCAATCGTCCGGGCCGTCGACGACATCAAGCATGGACGTGTCGAGGCGATCGCCACGGGACCAGTCAACAAGGAGGCGTTCCACCTCGCGGGCTTGCCCTGGAGCGGCCACACGGATTTGCTCGCTCATCTCTCGGGCGCCCGTACCGTCGCGATGATGATGCACTCCGAAGCGCTCCGCGTCGTGCTTGCGACCGTCCACATTGCTTTGGCTGATGTCCCGAAAGCACTCACTGCCGAGACGCTGGAGAGAACCATCAGATTGACCGCCTGCGAGCTGCCGAAATTTGGCTACCCACGCCCCCGCATTGCCGTCGCGGGGCTCAATCCGCATGCCGGCGAACATGGGCTGTTCGGTCGTGAAGAAGAGACGGCGATCCGGCCTGCGGTCGAGTCGTGCCGTGCAGCAGGCCTCGATGTGTCCGGACCATTTCCAGCCGATACGCTTTTCGTCCGCGCCCACCGCGGCGAGTTCGACGTCGTCGTGTGCGGCTACCACGACCAGGGACTCATTCCGGTCAAGCTGGTGGCGTTTGGCCATGCGGTGAATGTGACGCTCGGCTTGCCCTTTGTGCGGACCTCAGTCGATCACGGAACGGCGTTCGATATCGCCGGCCGAGGGATCGCCAATCCGGAGAGCATGATTGCCGCGACGCTCTTGGCGGCGCGACTGGCACGAGGGTCCGCCTGAAGGCGGACACTACTTCCGAGGGTTGTTCAGTACGAGGGTTGTCGCAGTACGTAGTGTCCGGCTTCAGCCGGACCAATCTCCATGAAAGAAAAAACCGAGCGCGAGCTTGCTCAAACCAACATCGCGGAGAATCGCAAAGCCTTCCACGACTACCACCTGCTGGATTCATTCGAGGCCGGCCTGGTGCTACTGGGAACCGAGGTGAAGGCGATCCGCGAGGGGCGCGTCAATCTCCGCGACAGCTTCGCCCGAATCGAAGATGGCGAGGTTTATCTGTATAACGTCAACATCAGCTCGTATAGCCATCGTGGCTATGCAGATCACGAGCCGCTGCGACGCCGAAAGCTGCTCCTCCATCGGGACGAAATCAGGAAGCTCGTCGGCAAGACCGTTGAAAAGGGCATGACGCTGGTGCCCGTCCGCCTCTATTTCAAGAACGGCAAGGTGAAAGTGTCGGTCAGCCTGGCGAAGGGCAAGAAGGAATACGATAAGCGCGAGACGATAAAACGCCGGGAGGCAGACCGAGAGACACGCGCAGCCGTGAAATCCAGCCGACGGTGAGCGAGGGACCCTTACCGCTGGACGATTCTGAGTCGGTGGTGCCGTCGATCGCCGATGGCGTCGAGCGCTCGCTCGATCCGCGGGTCATCGCGCTCGACAGAGCCATTGGCCGCATCGTACTCGCGGTCGTCGCCACAGCGAACCTGTTCGTTGTCACCACCGTCGTGATTACATCGCTTCTTTCCGGCGCCCCACCGATCTGGGTGGCGGCCGGCCTGTTGTCGGTCTGCGTCGTGGTCATCGCGGCCATTGGCTGGCTTCTGCATCGTTGGCCCGAGGTTGCTCACCGTCACGCGCGCTATAAAGTCGACGCGGACGGCATCGAGATCCGCCGCGGGGTGTATTGGCGGACCGTAATCAACGTCCCGCGTTCGCGCGTCCAGCACACGGACGTTTCGCAGAGCCCGCTCGAACGCAGATGGGACCTTGCCACCGTGGTCATCTACACGGCTGGTACCACCTACGCGAAGGTCGCATTGCGTGGCGTGGCACATGCCACGGCGCTTCGTATTCGCGATCATCTCCTGCCGATCGAGGGTGCCGATGGCGTCTGAGCATCGGCTGCATCCGGCGTCGATTGCCTTCATGTTCGCGACGGCGGTTCGGCAGTTTGCCTTGCCCGGGCTGGCGGCCCTGGTCACGGCTGGTTCCGCCGGCTGGGGATGGCAGCCGTGGATGTGGTTCCTGTTGATCCCTCACACGATTCTCGCGCTGGGCCGGTATCTCTCGTTTCGCTATCGATACGCCGCAAACGAGATGGTCATCCGAACGGGATTCTTCTTTCGAAACGAGCGGCACATCCCGTACGCGCGCATTCAAAACCTCGATGCCGTCCAGAATGTGTTCCATCGGGTCTTGGGTGTCGCAGACGTGCGTGTCGAGACCGGCGGTGGCAACGAGCCCGAAGCCCGGATGACAGTCCTGCCGCTGGAGGCGTTTGCCGAGATGCGGCGGCGTGTGTTTGCCGAGCGAGGACAGGCTGAAGCGAGGGTCGACGGACTCGATTCGGTTTCAACCCGAGAACGACTGCTTCTTCGCTTGAATCCCAGGGAGCTGATCGTGCGCGGCCTCCTCGAGTACCGCGGTGCGGTGCTCGTTGCCGTGAGCTTGAGTGTGCTCTGGGAACTTGGCCTGGGCCAGCGGATTTGGGAGGCGGTGCTCGGTAGTCAGCCGTTCGATAGAGCGACGGGTGAACTCATCGAGGCGGCTGGCCGCCGTGGGATCTGGCGCGACTTGGCGGCGGCCGTCGCGGGTTCCAGCCGGTTGCCCCTAGAGAGGACGGCCCTGGCGCTGGCCGCTCTGTCGGGGTTTGTGGTCGTCGTCACGCTCTTGTCTGCCGCCTGGGCGCTGATCCGGCTTTACGGCTTCACGCTCGTCCGGATAGGCGCCGACCTGCGAACTGAATACGGCCTCTTCACCAAGGTGACGGCGACGATTCCGATCGGCCGCGTTCAGACGCTCACAATCCGTCAAGGGCCACTGTATCGACTGTTCGACCGCGCCTCGATCGACGTGGACACGGCTGGCGGCGGAGGCGCCGACGCGTTTCGCCGAGAGGGTGCCACTCGGCGCGAATCGCTCGCGCCGATTCTCGGTCGTGCCAATGTTCCCGCGCTGGTAGAGCAGGTGCTGCCGGATTTCCATCTCGATCAGGTCGCGTGGCGGCCGCCAGACCCGCGCGCCTTCGCACGCAAGCGGAAATACATGGTGAGGATTGCAGTCGCCGTGTGTTGCGCCCTTCTACTCCCGCAGCTCGCTATTCTTGGCTCGAGGTCCGGCCTGCCTGCGGGCGGTGCCCTGGCCCTTTTCATTGCATGGAATTTGGCGCTGCTTGCCGTCCTGCTGGGCATGGCGGTCTTGTATGCGCGCAAGTACGTCAGCCACTTGAGCTGGGCCCTTGGCGACGATGCCGTGCTGTTTCGTAGCGGTTGGATCTGGCGGCGGAGCAGCATCACCCGGTTCTCGAAAATTCAGGCTGTGACCATTTTCGAGTCACCCTTCGATCGCGCCGCGGCCATGTCGCGCGTTTCCATAGATGCAGCCGGTGCAGGTCCGGGATCGCATAGGATCGACATTCCGTACCTCGGCAGAGAGACGGCCCTGAATCTGTACGGCGCTCTAGCCGCGCAGGCGGCGCGCACGGAGTTCAAGTGGTAGGGGCAGGAGGGGCGGGCGGGCTCCTCGGAACCTTTCGGCTCGGGGACCGTATCCGAAACGTATAAGGAGCGTCTTCATGAAGTCGAGAATCACCGCTTCAGTCGCCCTGGCGCTCGTGCTGGCAGGGGGTTCCGCGTGGGCACACCACAACATGTCGGCTCTGTTCGACTTCAACGATCGAGTCACGGTGACCGGCACGCTGTCCAAGATCGACTGGAGAAATCCCCACATTTACGTTTATATCGATGCCAAGGACGGGGATCAGGTGAAGACCTGGGCCATTGAGGGGCCTCCTCCGGGGTTCTTCCGCACGCGGGACGTGAACAAGACCGATATTGAGACGGCACTAGGCAAAACCGTGACGGCCGAGGCAAGTCGTGCCAGAGATGGGTCGCTTTCCGGGCTGCTCCGCGTCATAACTCTGCCAGGAGGCAAAGTCGTGTCGGCGTGTCCGCAGAATTGCTGACGTGCTCCAGAAACGCTTGGACCCGGAACAGGAAAGGGAGATTTCCGTGAAGAATTTCCACCCGGCGTCGCTGACGACAGCGCTCATTCTGGCCGCCTTGCTCCTGGTACCGCTTCCTGGAGAGGCCCAGCTTCCAAGAGATCCGGTCGAACGCGCCCGGATCGTCGCGCAGATCTTTCAAATCAACGCCCGTCAGCTCACCTTGTTCGACCGCGAGGGCAAAGAGGTGGGTCAGGTGGGGCCGAGGGACATGTACAACCAGCCGGTCCTCTCCCCCGACCGCACGCGAGTGGCCGTCGTCAAGACCGATCTGGACAAAGAATCCAACGACGTGTGGATCTTCGATGTCGCAAGCGGCAAAGGCGTGCAAATCACTTCCAGTCAATCACGTGAGGGGGCACAGGCACCGGTGTGGTCTCCGGATGGAAGCCAGGTTGCTTACGTGGCTCTGCGCGCGGGGTACTTCGGGTTGTATCGGAAGGCTTCTTCCGGCGAAGGAACCGAAGAGCTCCTTTATCAAAGCAACGCTCCGATGACGCTCACGGACTGGTCGATGGACGGACGGTTTCTGAGCTACTTTTCGACGGATCTTTCGGGCGGCGCCTTGTTCGCGCTGCCGCTCAACGCCACCGGCGAGCGGAAGTCGATCGAAATGTTCCGCACGAAGTCCCAGGTCCAAGGACCACGCCTTTCACCGGACAGCCGCTTCGTCGCCTATTCATCGAATGAGTCGGGAAGAATGGAAATCTATGTACGTCCGTTCGACCCGGCGGCCAGTGCCGAGGCGGCGTCCGCGGCAAAAGCGTCGCAGATTTCCGATCAGGGCGGCACAGGCATGGCCTTTTGGCGGCGGGACGGCAAAGAACTCTATTACCTGGCGGCTAATCGCGCGGTCATGGCGGTGACCGTCAGCACGTCGCCCAGTTTCGAATTCAGCAAGCCCAAAGTGCTGTTTCGACCGTCCGAAGCGAATCCAGTCGCGGCTGGCGTAGCGAGCATCAGCCGCGACGGCGAGCGAGTCGTAATCGCCGTGCCCCCGCCGCAGCTCCGGCAACTGACGCTGTTCGATCGTCAGGGAAAGGTCGTGAGTACCGTGGGGCAACCCGGTTTGTACGTCCAGCCCAGTCTTTCGCCAGATGGGACGCGCGTGGTGGCGATGAAAAACGATCCCCAGACGGGAAACCAGGATATCTGGACCGTCGATGTTGCCACTGGCAAGGGAACGGCCGTCACGAACGACACTCCGCCGGAAAACGCGCCTATCTGGTCTCCGGATGGCAAACACGTGGCCTACGTTTCGACTCGCGAGGGCTATGCCGGCATCTATCGAAAGACCTCTGATGGAACCAGCGACGAGGAACTGTTGTTCCGCTATACACCAGGGGCCGGGATGGTTCTCACCGACTGGTCACCGGATGGAAAGTTCCTGACTTTCTTCACTGGAGTCTTGGTAATCGTGCCGCTCGGTCCGGAAGTGAAAGCGCTGGATCGGAAAGAGATCGACTGGTTGCGCGAGGATTACGATGTCGTCCAGGGCCGTTTCTCTCCCGACAACCGTTTCCTCGCGTACTTGTCGAACGAAGCCGATCCCGACAAGATGCAGCTCTACGTGAGGCCGTTCGATGCCAGCAAGCCAGATGCTCCGCCGCCTGGTTCACCTGTGCAGGTGTCGCAAAACGGTGCGCTCGGCATGATCTTCTGGCGGCAGGACGGCAAGGAAATGTACTTCCTGACTCGCGACTGGGAGGTCATGGCCGTGGACGTGACGACGACGCCGTCGTTTCAGGCCGGGACTCCGAAGCTTCTCTTCAAGCTCCCGGGTCCGCTGCCAGGAAACCCGATGCAGTGGAAGAATGTGAGCCGCGACGGGGAGCGATTCATTTTTGCGATGCCGACCACGCCAACAGCGCCTGCCCGTTGAATACCGCGAGGACGCGGAGGACGCTGCGGAGGCAGAGAAGCGAAGACTGCCGATCCTCTGCGTCCTCCGCGTCCTCTGCGGTGAAACACTCTCCGCTCTCTTTGTCCAATCCTGATCCCCCATGGCACAATAGCGCGTCGTGTCGCTCAGAGTGCCGTTGCTCGATCTGCAGGCGCAGTATCGCCCGTTGCGCGACGACATTCTGTCGGCGATGGCACGTGTGTGCGACAGCCAGCGGTTCATCATGGGCCCGGAGGTTGCCGACCTGGAGCACGAGCTCGGGCGGATGCTGGGGGTCGAGCACGCGATCGCGGTGTCATCTGGAACCGATGCGTTGCTTCTCGCCCTGATGTCGCTCGACATCAGGGCAGGCGACGACGTCGTTACGTCAGCGTATTCGTTTTTCGCAACCGCCGGTTCGATAGTCCGCCTCGGCGCCAGGCCGGTGTTCGTCGATATCGACGCCGCGACGCTCAATATCGATGCAGCAAAGATCGCTGCGGCCATCACGCCCAGAACCAGGGCGATCCTGCCCGTGCATCTCTTCGGGCTGAGCGCCGACCTCGACCCAGTCCTCGCGGAAGCCTCGCGCGCGGGCATTCCCGTCGTCGAGGACGCCGCCCAGGCGATCGGCGCGACGTACAAATCGAGAATGGTGGGCGGTGTTGGCACGGTGGGATGTTTCTCGTTCTTTCCCAGCAAGAATCTCGGCGGCTTTGGCGACGCGGGTCTCTTGACAACCAACGACGGAAAAATCGGGGAGCGGGCGCGGATCCTCCGAACCCACGGGATGGAGCCGAAGTACCATCACCACGTCGTGGGCGGAAATTTCCGCATGGACGCGCTTCAAGCCGCCGTCCTTCGGGTAAAAGCTCCGCACCTGGCCGCGTGGACGGCGGCTCGGCGGGAGAACGCGTCGCGATATCAGCGGATGTTCCGGGAGTCTGGGTTGGAAGCAGTCGTGACGTTGCCGTCCGAGCCGCCCGAGCGTTGTCACATCTTTCACCAGTTCGTCATTCGCACGCCGCACCGCGACGCGCTCAAGCGGCACCTGGACGACGCGCGGATCGGCAACGAGATCTATTACCCTTTGCCTCTTCATTTACAGCCGTGCTTCGGCCAGTTGGGGTACAAGGAAGGCGACTTTCCGATCGCTGAGCGTGCGGCGAAAGAAAGCCTCGCGCTTCCCATCTACGGCGAGCTGACCCCCGACCAGCAGCAGATGGTCGTCGAGGCGGTTGCTCTGTTTTTCAACGACAGGTCACGCGCGGGCAGTCGTGATGGCAACGGGGTGCAAGCCAGCGTGGAAGGACCCTGATGCGGGTGGTGGTGGTTGGCGCCCGCGGACAGCTTGGCGCGGCGATCGTTCAGACGTTCAGATCCGAACACGAGGTGACGGCGCTCGGCCACGAGGATCTCGACGCCACCGACGACTTGGCAGTGGCAACCGCGATCGAGCGGCTCCGGCCCGACGTGATTGTCAACTGCGCAGCCTACAACGACGTCGACGGGGCAGAGGAGCATCCGATCGAGGCGCTGCAGCTCAACGCCTTCGCCGTTCGGGCGCTCGCGGGTGCGGCGGCGGTGCGGGGAGCGTTACTCGTTCATTACAGTACCGATTTCGTGTTCGACGGGCTGGCCTCGACGCCGTACACCGAAGACGACCATCCCAATCCCCGCTCGGTCTATGCGGTCTCGAAGCGGCTCGGTGAATGGTTTGCCGAAGACGCAGGGCGCTCGTACGTCCTCCGCGTGGAAAGCCTGTTCGGAACGGCGGATGATGGGCGGCAGCCGAAAGGCACGATCGCCACGATCTGGAAAAAGCTGATCGCCGGGGAGGACGTTCGAGTTTTCTTCGACCGAACTGTTTCGCCGACGTTTGTCCAGGATGCGGCCCGCGCCACACTCGAGATGATCGCCAGACAGGCGCCGCCCGGCTTGTACCACTGTGTGAACTCCGGGCGTTGCACGTGGCTCGAGTTCACCGTCGAGCTGGCGCGGCAACTAGGCGTCGACCCGCGTATCGTACCCGTGCGAATGGCCGACGTCGCGCTCCGCGCAAGCCGACCTCAATATTGCGCGTTGTCGAACCAGAAGCTGCTGGCTGCGGGGATTCCGATGTCAACGTGGCAGGACGCAGTGCAGCGCCTGGTGGCTGCGGAGCGACACCGAGCGGCTTCGAGCCCGTAAGGTCACTCAGTAAAGCAGTTCGTGCTTACGATGACGTATTCTTGCTACAGAGCACACCCAGTCACCGAGTTGAGCCCGCCGCTCCGCGTCGAGCGCTCTCTCCGGCGGGTTCTTCTCCGTGACTCCGTGACTCCGTGGCAAGAAATTCGTCTAGGAATCGGCAGCGACAATCTCACCGACCATGTTTCCGATCGCGAGACACGCGGTCAGGCCGGGCGACTCAATTCCTGCGACATGCACGATGTTCGAATTTTCGTGGTCACGTCGGATCAGAAAGTCTGCGAATGACTCTTGCGGTGGATGCAGCTTGGGCCGGATGCCACTCCCCGAGAGGCGAAGATCCGCCATCGTCACCTGAGGCAGCAGGCGCTGTACTGGCTCGACGAATTCTTCGAGAGGGATGCGATCCGTTTCGTAGTCGTCCTTTCGAGCCTGATACCGTGCCGTCGGTCCGAATAGCACAGCTCCGCCGAGCGTCCTCGTGATGTGGACGCCCAACCCATGCATGTGGGGAAGCGGATAGACGAGAGCGTTTACGAGCTCGCGCTTACCAGGCGTCAGCTCCGCATATTCCCCGCGGCAGGGATAGATCGTGAACGATTCCCCCCCGAGCATCTGCGACACTTCGTCTGCATACAGTCCTGCGGCGTTGACGACGGTCTGCGCCAGAATCGTTTCCCGTGCGGTCCGCAGCTCGATCCCGTTGCCGTTCGGGCTTGCGCCGACCAGGGGCGTGTCGGGCAGAAAGATCGCTCCAAACGTTTGAGCCGTCCGCAACAGGGTCTTCACGAGCTCCTCGGCTTCAACGCTCCCGCTCTCCGGCGAATAGATGGCCGCCACGGCTTGGACCGACGGCTCTCGTCGAGCGATGAACGCGCGATCGACGAGCTCCAGCTTTTCGACGCCGTTGGTCAGCGCGCGTTCCAGGAGCGCCTCGAGTGCGCCGAGCTCGCTCTGATCGTGCGCGACGATCAGCTTTCCACAGCGTTTGTGCGGCACGTTGTGCTCGCCGCAAAAGGTGTAGAGCAGTCGCCGTCCTTCGGTGCACAGGCGAGCCTTGAGCGAACCGGCCGGGTAGTAGATCCCCGCATGGATCACGCCGCTGTTGTGAGTGCTCGTATCCAGTCCAGGGCGGGTATGGCGCTCGAGCACACACACTGAAAGGCCGCGGCGCGCGAGCTCGCGTGCCGCAGCCAGGCCGGCAACGCCGCCGCCGATGACGGCGACATCAATCTGTTCCATGTATCACAGATTCTACATGCTGAGACAGCGGCGCGCGGCTTGAACGGGACTGCCGCCTTGACCATGCATCAAACGGGTCGGTACAATCAGAGGCTTTTCGCGGGCGTCAATAGCACGCTAAAGTGCTTGGCGTGAAGATCACCTGGAGTGTTTAGCGTGAAGATCACCCTGGAGTGCTTGGGCGCAAACGCGTTCGAGACCTGAGCATGGCAAAGCGCGCACTGATCACCGGCATTACCGGGCAGGACGGTTCGTATCTCGCCGAATTGTTGCTCGAGAAGGGATACGAGGTCGTGGGGATGGTCCGCCGTTCGAGCGCACCGAATCACTGGCGCATCGAGCATCTGCTGGATCGCCTGACACTGATACCGGCCGATCTGCTGGATCAACTCTCCTTGCTTCGCCTCCTCGAGGACGTCCGCCCGCACGAAGTGTACAACCTGGCCGCGATGTCGTTCGTCCCCGCGTCCTGGGATCAGCCGATGCTGACTGGCGAGTTCAATTCGCTCGGTGTGACACGATTGCTCGACGCCGTCAGGCGGGTCGATCCGTCGATTCGCTTCTACCAGGCCTCGTCGAGCGAAATGTTCGGTAAGGTTCGCGAAGTCCCCCAGACCGAGCTGACGCCGTTCCACCCCCGCAGTCCATACGGCGTGTCGAAGGTGTTTGCGCACTACATCACCGTGAACTATCGCGAAAGCTACAACCTGTTTGCAGTGTCGGGGATGCTCTTCAATCACGAATCGCCGCGCCGGGGACTCGAGTTCGTGACCCGCAAAGTCTGTGACGGTGTCGCGCGCGTCAAACTCGGGCTTGCCGACAGATTGTCGCTCGGTAACCTTGACGCGCACCGCGATTGGGGGTTCGCCGGCGACTACGTGCGCGCCATGTGGATGATGCTCCAGCAGGATCAGCCCGAAGACTACCTCGTCGCGACCGGCGTCAGCCACTCGGTGCGCGATCTCGTAGACGTCGCATTTTCACATGCCGGCCTCGACTGGAAAAGATACGTCTCTGTCGACCCCTCGCTGCTGAGGCCAGCCGAAGTTGATCATCTGCTCGGCGATGCGTCGAAAGCACGACGCGACCTGGAATGGAGTCCGACGGTCAACTTCGAGCAGCTTATCGCGATGATGGTCGACGCGGACATCGACCGCCTTCGCGGTGGATCGATCGCAACAGGCGTTTCGGCAAGGTAGTGGGCCAGCCTTCACGGCGGCGTGGCCAGAAAGACTGTGATGACCCCTGAGATCATCGCGCGAATACGAGCCAAACAAGCGGCTATCGGAGTCATCGGTCTCGGCTACGTCGGTTTGCCGCTGGCCGTCGAGTTTGCCCGCCAGGGCTTTCAGGTGACTGGTTTCGACGTCGACGCCGGCAAAACGAGTCAGATCAACGCAGGCCGAAGCCATATTCCCGACATCCCCGAGTCCGACCTCGCCGAAGTGGTCGCTTCCGGTCGGCTCCGGGCTACCACTGACGTCACGCTGTTGGCCGACATGGACGTCGCCGACATCTGCGTGCCGACGCCGCTGCGCAAGACGAGGGATCCGGACTTGTCGTACGTCGTTCGCGCGCTCGAGGCCGTGGCGGCCCAGCTCAGGCGCGGGCAGCTCGTCATTCTTGAATCGACGACCTACCCCGGAACGACCGCTGAAGTCGCCCTGCCGATGCTCGAAGCCCGCGGGTTGAAGGTCGAGCGCGACTTTTTTCTCGCGTTTTCGCCCGAGCGGGTCGATCCGGGGAACCCGACGTTCGTGACCCGAAACATTCCAAAGATCGTCGGCGGACACGGGCCGCTGAGCACGGCCGCTGCCGTCGCCCTGTACTCCGAGGTGGTCGAACGAGTGGTGCCGGTCAGCTCGACACACGTTGCGGAGATGGTCAAGCTGCTCGAGAACACGTTCCGTGCCGTCAATATCGGGCTCGTCAACGAGATTGCGCTGATGTGTCACAAGATGGACATCGATGTCTGGGAAGTCATCGATGCGGCCAAGACCAAGCCGTTCGGCTTCATGCCGTTCTATCCCGGTCCGGGCCTGGGTGGACATTGCATCCCGATCGATCCGTACTACCTGTCCTGGAAGGCGCGGCAGAACGGCTTCGAATGTCGCTTCATCGAGCTGGCCGGCCATGTCAACAGCTCGATGCCCGCCTATGTCGTCCAGAGAATCGGCGATGCGCTGAACTCCGTGCGAAAGCCGATCAATGGGTCGCGTATCCATCTATTCGGGGTCGCGTACAAGCGCGACGTCAACGACGTTCGGGAGTCTCCGGCGCTCGATCTGCTCGAGCTCCTCACCGACCGAGGTGCCCGCGTGAGCTACACGGACCCGTACGTGCCACGCTTGACGCAAGCGGGTCACCTGTTCGAGTCGGTGCCGTTCGAACACGCGATCGCAGGCGGTTGCGATTGCGCAGTTGTCGCCACCGACCATGGCGCGTTCGACTACGAAGCGATTGCCCGCCTGCCGTTGGTGGTCGATACACGGAACGCGTTGAAAGTGAAGGCGAGTCCTTCGATTTTCCGGCTCTGACCGAGACTGCAGCACCCGACCCACTGCAGACAACCTGTCTGATGCCATTTCAGTCTGGCAGCTCGCGTACCCGCGTGATCCTAAGCCTGCTGGCGTTCCTGATCTTCTTGCTTGCTCCTGGTGCGCCCGATTCTCCGTTCTCGGGTCTGCCCCTTACGGAAGTCGGATTGGCGTGCTTCCTCGGGGTTTGCATCGCCCTGGCCTTCGTGGCGCTGTTCCCGCCGACGAGGCGAGTGGGCTGGCGCTGGGCGGCGGGGCTGCTGGTCCTCGCCGTGTTCAAGGCGTCGCTGGGATTTGGGGCAGTGCCAACTGGATGGCACGGCGTCTACGAGCTGCTCGACAATCCACCGACCGGACCCATCCCGTTCATGTCCGGTACATCGCGTCGCCCCTTTCGGATTGACACACGCATCGACTTCGATGGTCCCTTCTTCAATCTGCCGTTTTTCAACGACATATTTCGGTATGGAAATCATTATTCGCCGCTCCGGCGCGACGTCGAATTTCCGTTTCGCGTGCGTTGGACAGGCTACATCCTCCTCGGCGAGCAAGCCCCGCTCTTGGTGACCGCCGCCTGTCGCGGGGAGCTCGCAATCGTCGTCGACGGGTCGTCGCTCTTCGCTGACAAGTGTCCCGGTGATGACCAGTTCGACGTTGCGACGCGAACCTTGCCCGAAGGGCCGCACATCATCGTCGCCACATATACGAAACCACCGTTCGTGAATCCCCGCGCCGTGATTGTGCCTGACAGCCCGTCGCGGATTACCCCGTGGCGCGCGAACCGGCGAGCACAGGACCGAAGCGCGCTGTTGACCGAGCTCGCGACAGGCGTCGGCTGGGCGGCGTGTCTCGTTAGCGGCCTTTCGTTGCTGCGATCCTATTGGCCATTGTCGGCAATTGTCAGGATGGTTGTCGTCGAAGGCTTCCCGCGTCTGGCCGTGCTTCTATCATTCAGCTTCTTGCTACTCTCCGCATGTCGATTCTCTTTTGGTTATCGAATCGTCACCGCCAACATTCTCACCGGTGACGATCCGCTCGCGTACGAAAGCTTTGCTCGAGACATTTTCTTTAACGGCCTGCTGATGCCCACGTGGGACCGGCCCTACTACTTCTATCCGTTGTATCCGTATGTACTCGCGGCAGCGCATGTCCTGTTCGGCGAAGGTCTGTTCAGTGCGATGGCGTTGAATGGCGCGGGTCTCGCGACCGTCGCGCTCCTGTTCTGGTGGCTCGGATGGTGGCGTCTTCCCGGTTGGGCCGTGGTGATTGGTCTTGCGGCGTTCGTCGCCTTCTGCTGGAGACACTATTACCCCTACATTCTCAACGCGTACACGGATCATCTCTTTGCCGCTCTCGTCTTCGTCACGATTGGCGCTTCAGTACGCGCCTTCAGCTCCTGGTCCTGGTTCGCCTGGTTCGTCGCCGGTCTCGCGGCGGCGGCTGGGGCGGCCACCCGGCCGTCGTTAATGACCTACCCGGCTGTACTCGCTGGCTTTATCCTCCTGGGCCGGACTGAGAAACCGATCGGGCTGCGAATCCGCTCGGCACTGATCATGACCGCTGGGTTTCTGATTGGCGTGGCGCCCTTCACCATCCGCAACTGGATCGTGAGTGGCAATCCCGTACTCCTGGTCAACTCTTGGATACAGATTCCATTTTTCTTGTATCCGCCGAACGCGCCAAGCAAGGCGACGCCCGTGTCTGGACTGGGGGAAGCGCTCGAGCAGGCGGCGTCCATTTTCGCTTCTCAGCCGGCTCAAGTGATCGAGGTGGAGCTTCGAAAGCTGGGCTTTACGTTTGGATGGCTCGGCTTGGGGCCGCCGGGCGAGCCAGCGACCCTCGAATTCGTCGCACTTTCGGCGCTGTTCGCGACCGCTTTGGTTCTGCGTCGGATTCCAAGGAGTCTCGCGTTCGTCCTCTGCGCGTTCGCGGTGTCCCACACGGCGGCGATGATTCTGGCGGCGCCCTGGACGTACCGGTACAAACCGATCCTGCCCCTGCACCTGGCGTTTCTGTTTGGTGGTGCGTTTCTGCTGGCGGGGAGACCCGGCCGCGATCGTACTCCTGCGCCGCAGACAGAAGCTCCAGTATGATCGGGCCCGAACCATTCGGCGAATGACACCGAACTGCACGTATGTTGACGTAGCTCTCAGCAAGAACGCCCTGGCTGACAGCTGACAGCTGACAGCTGGAAGCTACGTCATCTCAAGTGAACCTCAGGATTAGAGGAACCTCATATGTGGCAGGGACACACGGTCGGCGTGATCTTGCCCACTTACAACGAGAAGGACTCGATCCGTCAATTCGTTCTCGACCTGCAATCAACCGGAATCGTCGACGAAGTCCTGGTGATCAACAACAACGCTGTCGCCGGAACGTCGGAGGCGGTTGCTGGAACAGGTGCACGAGAGGTTCACGAATCGCGTCAAGGATACGGGTGGGCAATTCGCAGGGGCCTTGCGGAGTCGGAGGCGGACTATCTGGTGGTCTGCGAGCCGGATGGTACCTTCTTTGCCAGAGACGTCTTCAAACTCTTGACCTACGCGGAGGATTTCGACGTTGTGTTCGGCAGCCGCACGTCTCAACAACTCATCTGGCGTGGTGCCAACATGGGGGTGTTTCTCCGCTGGGGCAATTGGGCCGTTGCCAAGTACATGCAATTTCTCTACAACGCCACTAGCCTGACCGACGTCGGGTGCACGATGCGGCTGATTCGGAAGCCGGTCGCGGCGGCACTGTTGCCGGCGTTCAAGATCGGCGGGAGCGAGTTCGGCCCTGAGATGATGGTTGAGAGCCTGAGCCAGGGATTTCGAGTCATTCAAATTCCAGTCAATTATCTTCCCCGCGTAGGCAGGTCATCGGTGACGGGCGATCCGTTCAAGGCCCTGTTCCTAGGCCTGAGAATGATCAAGCTGATTACCGTCGCCCGCTTGAAGCGCCCGCGCCTGATCGTGTCTCGCGTCCCTCGTCGGGAAGTGGAAGATGGGTCCCAATGAGGCTCCGCTCTTCACTGATGAAAGAGGCCGACGGCACTCAAGTCCACGCTTTTTGGGCGACCATCGTTAGGCCGGGGATGCCCAGGTCGACCAGGCACCGCAGCGGCCGGATTCCACCGGCCGTGCGAATCAGTGGGTAGATAAGTCGCGTACGTCGCGTGAGATCGCGGGGCGCCGCAACCAAGTCATAGAGATCCCACACGCGGTCGAATCCCGCCGTCCTGAGAAGGGCATCCAGCGATCGTCGGCTGAACCAGTGCAGCGCCGGGTATGGCGTGTGGTCCACGATCTCCGGACGGCTGCGCATCGCGTATTCCCGAATCCAAACCTTCAGCCACTGCGGATACCAGGAATACGGCCCGACGCCGTGATACTCGAGTTGCAGAGGGCAAATCACGTTCGTGGTCGCGACGTAGACAAGCCCCCCAGGCCGCAGGGCCGCGTGCGCCGCTCGCAAACAACCGAGCGCGTCTGGGACATGCTCGATGAGGTCTTTCAAATAGACGATCTCGAACGCTTCGGACGGGATTCTGGTCGCCCGCGCCGCGTCCTCGACCAGGATAGTGATGGGCAGGGCCGGTTCCTGGTCACGCAGGTACCAGCGCAGGACTTCGAGATTGCCCGGGTCGATATCGACGACGGTCGTCGGCCAGCCTTGCCGCGCCGCCCAGACCGCCGTCACACCGCTCCCACCCCCGAGATCGAGCACCCGGTACGGCGGTGCGGGAAGCTCTCCGGTTGCGCGGAGCAGCCACAACTGACGGTCGTGGCGGTCCCCAAGGACTTCTGGTCGGAAATCATTGAGCCGTTGCTGCGCTGTTAACGGTCGTTCTGCGGTGGCCATTCTTCTGTCCTGAACGGCTTGCGGACCTTGCGGCAGGCTTCCTGGCTCGGAATGACGGTGAACGTTGCGCAAATTCTTCGACAGGACGGGCGCGGCACGGCACCGTACCTTATATATGATGGCGCGCTGAAACAACGGGATGCGCACGAAGCACCATGTCGAAGAAGTCGGGCCGGAAGCGCGTCGCCATCAGCAATCGCCTCCTCGTTTGAAGAGAGCTGGCATGTAACGACATGAAACACCTGGTCATCGACGTGCGGGGCGCTCTGCCCGTCATCGACGGGATTCACACCTATCTGCGCAACACTGTCCCGCTGCTGTGCGCCGCCGGCGAGCGCTCTGGCGATTTCCGAACGACGCTACTTGTACATGAAAAGATGGCGCCCTTCTGGACGACGGCCTCGCCGGATGCGCGCCTGCTTGTGTCCCCGACCTACCCGAATCGACCCTGGCAGAATTGGGAAGTCGCACGTCAGCTCGCGCCGCTGCGCCCGGACCTCTATTTCTATCCCGCTCACGATCCCCCGCTTTTTGCCCGTGCCCCTTTGGTGTTCACCATCCACGACGTCGCCCTCTTCCGCATCCGGCCGTACCTTGAGCGGCTCGATCGGGCCAAACGGACGTACTTGCGGGCGATCATCACGGCGGGACTCTGTCGGGCGAGGGCGGTCTTTGCCGACTCCGAGGCCACCCGTTGGGAGATTGGCGAGCTCTTCGGCGCAAAGTTTCTGCCGAAGGTGCACGTGGCCCCTCTCGGAATCTCCGGAGCGGCGACGCTCGCTCGAGACGAGTCGCCGTTCGATTGCCTCCTCTACGTCGGCACAGATCGACCGCATAAGAACCTGCACCGGCTGATCCGCGGCTACGCACGGGCACGCGAACAGGCACCTGATCTGCCGCGCCTGGAGATTGTCGGGTGCATGCGCCGACCTCAGGAGCTTGCAAAAACGATAGGCGAGTGCGGCGTCGACGAACATGTCGTGGTTCGTGGACATGTCGGGGATAGCGAACTCGAGAGCTGTTACGCTCGTGCGCTCGCTGTCCTGCTTCCCTCGCTCGCGGAAGGATTCGGCCTGCCCATTCTCGAAGCGATGGTGCGCGGAGTCCCCGTCATCACCAGCAATGTCTCCGCGTGTGCGGAGGTGGCCGGCGCCGCGGCGTTGACCGTCGACACGTGCGATATCGAGTCGATCGCTTCCGGCATCCTGAAGGTCTTCCGCGATCGCGACCATCGCTCCGAACTGATCAGGCGAGGCTACAGTAGAGCGGCGACGTTCAGCTGGCAACGGACGGTCGATCTGACGCTTGCCGTGATTCGCGAAAGCCTGAATCGCGGTAAAGCCAGCGAGAGTCGATAGCCTGTGTGACCGATTGCGCCGGGCGACGCCGGGGTCATTGGCTCGTCCACTCTGGCGCCACGGTGGCGGGATTCGCGGTCCCGCTGATCATGCCAGCGGTCGTGAACCAGATATGCATGAACCCCGTCGTATGACGCCAGAGGACGTCGGCGTTGCCGTCGTTATTGAAGTCGCCAATGCCTCGGATCGTCCAGTCCGGCGGCGCCGTGCCGGGAGTCGCGGTGCCGCTGATGACGCCAGCATTCATGAACCAGATGTGGATCACGCCGGAGGTGTGGCGCCAGAGGACGTCGGCGGTGCCGTCGTTGTTGAAGTCGCCAATGCGCTGGACCGTCCACTCTGGCGCCACGATGTCGGGTGTCGCGGTGCCGCTGATGAGGCCGGCATTCATGAACCAGATGTGAATCACGCCGGAAGTGTGGCGCCAGAGGACGTCGGCGGTGCCGTCGTTGTTGAAGTCGCCAACGCCCCGGATCGTCCAGTCCGAGGCCACGGTGCCGGGAGTCACAGTGCTGCTGATCAGGCCGCCATTCATGAACCAGATGTGAATCACGCCGGAAGTGTGGCGCCACAGGATATCGGCGTTGCCGTCATTGTTGAAGTCGCCAACACCCTGGATCGTCCACTCCGGCTGGGCGATGGCGACATTCGCCTTGCCGACGATACTAGTGGCTCTCATGAACCAGACGTGAATCAAGCCTGAGGTGTGGCGCCAGAGGATGTCCGTGTTGCCGTCGTTATTGAAGTCGCCGACGCCCTGGATCGTCCACTCAAACATCACCGTCGCAAGGTTCGCGAAGCTGCTGATGACACCAGCATTCATGAACCAGATGTGGATGAGGCCCGAGGAGTGTCGCCAGAGAACATCGGTCGTGCCCTCACCGTCGAAGTCCTGCGATTGACTGATGCCTGGCTCGGAGACCAGGCGATAGACGGCGCCTCCGAGTCCCACCACGTAGAGCTCGCCGGTCTCATCCTCGCCGAACGAAGAGATGTTGATCGACGTATCGAGCAGGACCGTCGCCGTCCCGCCGTTCAGCGTGAAGATTTCACCCGTGCAGAAGTCTCCGAACACATACGTGCCGACCGGGAGCACGCCGAGACTGCCGCGATAGACGTATCCGCCGGTCACCGAGCAACGCCCCCCAGCGTGAAAGTATTCCGCGATCGGCGGCGTGAAGCCCATGTTTCCGCACAAGGGATCGAGGTTGGTGCAATGATTGCCTTCGAACACCCGCCAGCCGAGATTGGCCCCACGCGTGACGAGATCGATTTCTTCCCACATGTTCTGGCCGACATCACCCACAATCAGCTGGCCGGTGCCACGGTCGAACGAGAACCGAAACGGGTTGCGCAGACCCACGGCGTAAATCTCATCGCGACCCGGGGTCGCACCGGCGAACGGGTTGTCGGCCGGGATTTGATACGGCGAAGCCCCATTCACATCAATCCTCAGAATCTTGCCGAGAAGGTCGTCAATGTTCTGCGCGCGGTTGTTCGGATCGTTACTGGAACCGCCGTCTCCCTTTCCGACATAGAGGTACCCGTCATGGCCGAACTCGATCATGCCGCCGTTATGATTGGCGAACGGTTGGGCGAGGGTGAGCAGGACTATTTCGGCGTGCAGTGCGACATTGGGGTCAGCCGAGCGCGCATATTCGGCAAGGACTGTGGCGCCGTCCGGTTTTCTGGTGTAGTTGACGAAAAACCGTCCGTTCGTCTCATAGAGTGGATGAAACGCAAGACCCAGGAGCCCGCGTTCGCCTCCAAAAAGAACTCGATCCGTGATGTCCAGGAACACGGCCCCGACCGCCGCGCCGGGCGCGAGCACCTTGATGACTCCTGGTTGTTCGACGATGAACAGTCGGCCACTGCCGTCGCCTGCGTGGGTGACGTACACCGGGCTGGCGAAGCCAGAAGCGATTGGCTGGAGCTGTATCGCAAAGGCGTTGGCCGGCAGCAGCAGCGCGACCAAACAACATACCAGGACGAACAGCCTGGTCATGAGCGTCTCCTTGACCCGTTCAGCCGGAGACCTCAATCGGCCTCCAGCAACATTCAGAATCGTATCCGCCAGAAGTATCGGCGGCTTTAGGAGTGTGCGCGAGGGGGTCTGGTTTCGCGCTCCCACGCGAGCCGCGCCTCGGCACGTTTGGGTCCGTTCCAACGCTGCGGCCATGGCGCGACCAAGGATTGCCTACCATCCGCGCCGGGACCATGGTACGTTTTCCAGAGGCGCACCCGCCTGTGTCGGATGGAAGCCGCACACAAAATTGGTCTCGGCCGATCGCGACGCGGGCCTAGGGCTCGTGAAGGCTTGAAAGGCGACGTGGAGCAAACGGAGCGATCGTACTTCACCACTCGGCTCGCCAGCGATCCCAGGCGCGACGCGTTGTGGCGTCACTTGACGGCCTACCTCACGCGGTTCGTCCCACCAGGCGCAGCGGTCCTCGAACTGGGCGCTGGGTACTGTCACTTCATCAACCGGGTGCCCGCATCCAGACGCGTGGCGGTGGACATCGGACCCCAGATTCAGGAAGCGGCCGCGCGCGGTGTCGAGGCCCATCAGGCGGATGCATTGGCGTTTCTCTCCCGTGCTCAGCCCGAACAATTCGATTTCATCCTGGCCAGCAACTTCTTCGAGCACATCGAGTGGGAAGAGCTGAACGCTCTGATTCCGCTCGTTCTGCGCGTGCTGCGGCCTGGGGGACGGTTGGCTATCATCCAGCCGAATTTCCGTCTCGCGCCACGCCGGTACTTCGACGACTATACACACCGCACGATTTTCACTGATGTTTCGCTGCGAGACTGGCTGGAAGCCGTCGGGTTCGACGTCGTGAAGCAGACGCCGCGATTTCTTCCGTTGACGGTCAAGAGCCGGCTTGGCGCGCTGCCTTTCTGGTTCCACTGTACCTGAGGTCGCCCTGGCGACCCCTGGCAGGCCAGATGTTCGTCCTGGCGGAGCGCCCACGGCCCAACGGAGGGTCGTCGGGCTGACATAGGGTTTTCTGCAGGTTTTTCTGCCGCCCGACGGTTCCTCGCATGGCCCCAGGTTTGCTCAAGCCCGCGAAACACTCGAGAGTTGTATAGTTCTCGCGCGTTCGAGGGCGTTATCGATGGCAGCTGAAGTCTTTCATGTCGTATTTCTGGTCGCGGTCGGGGTGGCCATGTTCGCCGAGTATCGATGGATTGCCCGAAAATCCACGCTGCTCGGAACGATCGTTGGTCTCGGCCTGATTGTCCGCCTCCTCACGGGGCTCGGCTTTTTTTTGATCTCCAGCTCTGATTTGGAGCTTTTGAGACAGTTCCACACGGGAGACGGCTTCTGGAACCTCGCGCCGGACGCCAGGCTTTACTACATCTATGCATCCAGCTCAGCCGTCGGTAATGACGTGCGTTGGCCGGTGATTCCCGCACCGTATTACGTCAGGGCGCTCGCGTGGTGGCTTGGCGCCACCGGAACGTCGGTTCTGAGCGCTGTCCTGTTCAACACCATCTGTTACATGGCGACTGTCGCCGTCATCTTTTCGGTGCGGCGCAAGCCGGATCCGCAATTCGTGTCTGCGTGGTTGCCCCTGGTCCTGGCCGCCTTCAGTTTTTCGCCGCTTCTCCTGCTGACGAGCACTCAAGTCCTGAAGGATGCCCTTTTTGCCTTGCTCGTTGTGATTGCATGCAGGGCCGCCTTCGAAATATTGGACTACTTCAGGCAGTCTTCGTCACGACGCACGATTGCTTTCGTGACGCCAATGGTGGTGGGTGCTGTCGCCCTGGGGCTTCTGGGCGGGGTGCGCGAATACTACGGCATCTTCTTGTGGCTTGCGCTCGCGACTGGGCTCGTCACGATCCTCTGCAGCTACGCTCCATCGATGAGGCGCGGGCCGCTTGCCCTCCTCAGCGTCACGGCGCTGGCTGCCTGGTGGATCGGGTTCATGATCGGGGTAGGGCCCGAGTACCAGCGGTATGGGAGTCTGATCGCCAGGACCACAGGCGTGAACATTCCCATTCTCGCGTCAGCTCCAGGTCGGCCAGGTACAGAATCGCTGGGCAGCACCGTCCAAAGTCGGCGTGAGGGATTCGTCCGGACCGGCGGCGCGACGAACCTGGTTGCATCAACAACACCCTTCAGGCGACCGGCACCGAGCGCCAGCGTGGAGACAGGCACCAGCGTGGCGACGGGCACCAGCGTGGCGGACGTGGCCCGCGGGCTCGCGACAGGACTGCTCGCGATGTTCGTGCCGATGTCGCTCTTGAAAGCGACTTCGCTCGTGACGTTTCAGGGAGGAAGAGGGCTGTTGTTCGTCGCGGATGCCGACACCATATTCATCGACATCACATTGCTCGTGCTGATCGGATTGATGATTCGACACCGGGCTGTGGTGTTCGCCAGTCTGCCGAGCGTGCTTTTCGCCGTCGTACTCGTCAGCGTGTCAACGATTCTGCTCGCCTACATCGTGACAAACTTCGGGACTCTGTTTCGGCTGCGGACGGTGATGAGCGTGCCCGCGTGGCTTACTCCGCTCGCGCTCGCCGCAAGCATGGCGAACCGGGCCGCGGCGTCGAGTCCAGCTCAGTCCAGCGTCGTTGCCAAAGCCGGATGACCGCCTCGTCTCAGTTGACAACTCAGCCGTAAGCGTGCAGACTGGGCATCTCCCCTCCAAAGGCTCGATGCTGCGGTCGGTTTCCCTCCCCATTTTAGGGCTCGCCATTGCTCTGATCATCGCGATCGGAGGGGGTGGCAACCATCTGGTCGTGCAGGGGTTTGGACCAGATCCTGAGCGTCTGCCAGGTCCGGTGATCGACGATCCTCCGGGCGAGTATGCAGGGCGCAGTTTTGTGCGGCCCGCGCCTCAGCTTGTTGGTCCGAGCTCTGCGCTTTCTACGTTCGTCGTGACTTACAACGGATTTCCACCGCAGGCGCAGGCAGCGTTCCAGGCAGCGGTCAACATGTGGGCGTCGCAGATCCAGTCGGGCGTACCCATTCGGGTGACTGCGAACTGGACGACTCTGGCGCCGAATGTGCTCGGTTCAGCAGGAGCGACCTACATCTTTCGAGACTTTCCCGGCGCGCCCAATGCCAATACGTGGTTCGCCGCCGCTGTCGCCAAGAAGCTCAGTGGCACCGATTTGACCGCTGGCCTCAGTGACAGTGCCGACATCGTCGCCAACTTCAACTCGAGCTTTGGTTGGTATCTGGGCACCGACGGCAACGCAGGCACACAGTTCGACTTCATGACTGTCGCCCTGCACGAGTTGGGACACGGCCTCGGCTTTTTCGGATCGATGAACGAGGCGGGGACGACGGGTTCCTGGGGGTTCGGAGGATTTCCTGTCGTCTACGATCTGTTCGCTATCAACGGGTCGTCACAATTCCTTCTGAATACCGCACTGTTTCCCAATCCCTCCGCAGCTCTCCGGTCACAATTGGTCAGCAACAACATCTTCTTCAACGGACCCAACGCGAGGGGCGCCAACGGCGGATTGGCTCCAAAGTTGTACGCTCCGGGAACTTGGGCGTCTGGCTCCAGCTATTCCCACGTCGACGAATCGACGTACCCGCAGGGCACGACAAATTCGCTGATGACGTACGCACTTGGGCCCGGCGAGGCCGTTCACGATCCGGGTCCGATCGTACGCGGCATGCTTTCCGACATGGGTTGGACGGTCGGGACTTCGATTCCGCTCCAGAAAACTCGCGCCGATTTCGATGGCGACCGCGCCGCCGACGTTCTCTGGCGGCATTCCGCCGGCTTCATTCATATCTGGTTCATGGATGCGGCGACAATCAGTCGTACCGCGACCCCCGCCACGGTCGCGTCGGACTGGATGATTAAGGCGCTCGGCGATTTCAACGGAGATGGCAAGGCCGATGTGCTCTGGCGCCACACGGCCGGCACGATCCACATCTGGTTCATGGATGGCGGCACCATTGTTGGCACTGCCACTCCCGGCACCGTCGTGTCGGGCTGGACGGTTCAGGGTGTCGGTGACTTCAACGGAGACGGCAAGACCGACGTGCTCTGGCGTCATGCAACCGGCACGATCCACATCTGGTTCATGAATGGCGGCACCATCAGCGGTACTGCGACCACCGCTACGGTTGCGTCGGGCTGGACAGTTCAGGCTGTCGGCGACTTCAATGGCGACGGCAAAGCCGATGTGCTCTGGCGCCATGACACCGGCACAATCCACATCTGGTTCATGGATGGGAGCACCATCAGCGGCACTGCCACACCCGCAACGGTCGTGTCGGACTGGACGATCCAATCCGTCGGCGACTTCAACGGCGATGGCAAAGCCGATGTGCTCTGGCGGCATTCCGCCGGCAGCATCCACATCTGGTTCATGAGTGGTGGCAGTATTGTTGGCACAGCGACTCCCGCCAGCGTTGGTGGGGAGTGGGCCGTTCAGGGGGTCGGTGACTACAACCGTGACGAGAAGGCCGATATCCTCTGGCGCCGCTCAGATGGCATCGTCCATATCTGGTTCATGAACGGAGCCATCGTCAGCGGCAATGCGACGGTCGCCTCCGTCGGGTCTGAATGGACCATCCAGTAGCGCTGAACGGAGTTCGACGTGCGTTTCAGCGCGGTTTCAACTGTCCTTCTCCAGGCACAGCAGCATCACGGCGAAGCGCTTTTGGAATAGGCGACCCTCGGCGTCTTCTTTCCTGATGAACGCTTTCGCAAACACAATGCCCAGTGGGAGCAACGGTACTTTCAGTCGAAAGGGAAGGCGCGAGTACAGATTCTCGTAGTAAGGGTATCGCTCGAAGAACATCGTTTCGTCGACGGGCTTGAGTCCGGACGGCGCAATCAGGCGCTCGGTGAGCGTCTGCCGATCGTATCGACGCTCGAAAAAGTGTGGCTCGTCCGGGTTTGAGACCGTGGCCGGCATGAAGTGTTCTGGATAGTGCCTCGGCACCAACGTCACGTCATGATGGTCGTGACTGATGTTTGTCGTGATGACGACTCGCCCGCCTCGTTTCAGCACCCGCGCACACTCGCGGATGGCGGCCGTGTCGCCGTCGCCTGGGATGTGCTCCATGACCGAAATGGAGTACACCTTGTCAAAGCTCTCGTCGGCGTAGCTCAATTGCCGCCCGTCCTCGATCTGGAGTCGCAGTTCGCCATTTCTGTTGCCATCCAAGCCCTCCAAACCCGAAAAGAAGCTCAGCTGAGGCATGAAGTAATCGGAAATATCGGTGGCGTGAACGGAACAGCGATGGGCTTTTGCCAGGAACAGCGCCACGAACTTCGGACTCCCGATATCCAACACACGTTCACCGGGCTTGGGCTGCAAGGCGCGGATCGCGTGGGGAATCTCGACGCATCTCCAGTAGTCGATCGGGTTCCAAAGCCGGCGGAACCCCCAGTTCAGCGCGCCCCGGCTGATGCCGCGGGCTCCGAGACGAATGTTCGCTCGATAGTACTGACCGAGAATCTTCTCCGGCGTTTGGACGAACGGCACCCTTGTCTGTTGAGCCGTTCTCGAGTCCTCGCTATTTCGGTTTTTCATTGGCAGTGGCCGATCCACCATGGCTCAATTCGCGACGGGAGGGACGTGCTGCTCTGGCAGCGATGCAGCTCAGATAAACGCGCTCCGCCACTGTGTCCCAGCTCCAACGGGTCCGCGCGAAATCGTGACCGGCCTTGCCCATCTGCTGCGCCCGGGCTGGATCCATCAAGAGTCGAACGCACGCTGACGCTAATGCTTCGGGTTGCCGCGGAGGAACGAGTAGGCCGGTCTGCTCGTCGACCACTTGTTCTGGAATGCCACCGACGGCCGTTGCCACCACTGGCTTACAAAATGCGTACGCGGCCGGAACTGCCAGGGATTGGGTCGCATCGTGGTGAGGCACAACGACCACATCGGCCCGCTTGAGGTATGTCGCGATCTGATCGTCGGGAACCCAGCGATTGTCGATAGTGACGCCCGAGAGCTCGGTGAGTCTTGCCTTGTACGGTTTCACATCACCGTCACCCAGGATGAGAAGTTGAGCGTCCGGTACGGCACGCCTCACCAAAGGAAAAGCTGCGAGCAGCGTGTCCAAACCCTTATATGGCAGGATCCGGCCGATGAAGAGCAGCGTTGGTAGCCGCTGACAGCCGTCGTCAGAGGTCGTGGCGATTGATTCGTAGTACCGACATCTCGCCCAAAGGGATCACGTCCACACGCTCGGAAGGGAATCCGCGCCGCGCGAGCAGATCCACGAAGATCCGGCTGAGAACGATCACGCGTTCGGCCTGGCTCGTCGTCACGCGCTGGAGAATCTCGACTGCGAGACTCTTCTCACCCTCATGCAGGACAGGATCGTGCAGCGTAAGAACGGACGGGACCCGCCTGTTCAGCATGCCCACGATCGGGTACCAGGGGTGAATCATCGGATAGTAAATCGTGTCGGGTTGGAACCGTGTCAACTCGCGCCGAATCCGCGCGTGACGCCGAACGTCGAGAGTGCCAGCGAGGAAGCTCAGTGGACCGCCGTATGTGTCCACTTCCAGCAACCTGAGCCCGCTTTGCCTCCATCGTTCGAGGTTGTACGCCTGTCGGGAGATCACGGAAAGCAGGTCGCATTTCCCCGCGAGACGCTTCGCGATTTCCAGGGCATAGAGAGGTCCAGCTCCGAGGCGGCCGAGGTTGGTGAGCGCAATCTTCACGTCATCTGTCCAAAGATGGAGGGCGCTGGCCTGTCAGTGTAGTGCAGGAGCGCGGCCGAAAGCCCACGCTGCGGCACATACGAGACCACTGCCGCTAAAATGCGCGACACCAGAAATCGAGAGTGCCCCGAAGCTCCAACCCGGCAAGATGAGGCGCGGGTGGTGACTGTAGGTCCCTGGGTCGTATAGCGATGTTATGTTAACGCGACCGCGTGCGGCGCGCTTCGAGAACGGCAACGCTTGCAGTTTCCCCGTGCGGCGAGCCGCATCCTCTCGTGCGCGCTCAGATTCCTCTGTGGTGACCCACGCACCCGTTATGCCAGAATTTGCAAGCGAGTACAAGCGGACCCTTGCGATTGGACCAAACGTTCAGCTGCGTTGGTCATTTTTGCCCTAGCACGTGGGTTTTCCTATGGTACCTGCCAGTAGCGAAGTCATTGAGCGGATGATCCGCGAACGTCCGCTTCTTCACTATTTGACCCCGGAAACAGCAAGGGCGCACGGGAAAGCCCTGGAGGGAATGGGGGTCGTCCTGCCGCCGCCAGGCCCCTATTCCATTGGTGTGGCCCCCAAGGTCTTGCGGTTTTTCGGCAGCGTTGTCAAGTCAACGGACCGCACTATGGAAACGGGCTGCGGCCTCACCACCGTAGCCCTGGGCGCACTTGGTCAGCACCACATCTGCATCAGCCCAGATGAGATCGGCCGCGATCGGGTCATCTCCTATATGTTGCAAATCGGCCTGGCCCCGGAAAAGGTCAACTTTCTCGTTCAGTCTTCAGACCAGGCGTTGCCCTCTCTTCCAGGGACGGTCACGATCGATTTTGCATTTATCGACGGCTGTCACGGTTATCCTTTTCCTGCACTCGATTGGCACTATATGGACCTGATCCTGAAGGAAGGCGGTTTAATCGGTTTCGACAACGTCGAGTTGAGATCCGTTGCCCATCATTGCGAGTTCATGGATTCCAACAAAACATACGAGTTGGTTGAGGACATTCGAGCCGGTCAGTGGGGAAATGCCAAGTTCTACAGAAAGCTGAAGAACCAGCAACGCGAGTGGGTATTTCAGCCCTTTAACCTTGGACGCGAAGTGTTCCCTAGACCACGCGGAGCACTGGGGCTAATGAAGCGGATGATCAAGCCACTCGTGACGTCATTCCGGACAAAACAGTAGGGGATTGCGGCGTTCTCGCTTGACGACACGACTCAGAATCTGCTTCGACCCGGTACCGCGCGGCGATCGATTACCGCCCGAAACCTTCCGATTGGACGCGGGAACCTCGTGAAATTACAGCATCTACGACTGGTTCAGCGAATCCAATTACTGCGTCGCTGCTCGTCCATATTTCCGGACACCTCAACGCTGCTTCGCGTGATTCGGATAATTCGCAGCGGGAGGCACGGGGGTGAGGGCGCGGTAGCAGCCGCGATCCCGGTAAAGTTACGCGCTGTACCGTTTCCAGTATATGTACAGCCCAGGCACCGACGATATGGCGGTGCTACTGGAAGTTTTTCTCCACGGAGAATATCGGAGGGCGTGCGACCTCCTCCAGAGACCTGTGCGCACGGTCGTGGATGTTGGCTCAAACATCGGTTGTTCAATTGCATTTCTCGCGACATGCTTTCCTGAAGCTCGCGTCGTCGGTGTAGAACCTTCACCGACCAATCTCGCCGTAGCGCGTCGAACGTTGAAGCCACTTATCGAGTCGGGTCGCGTCGTGCTCGTGCACGGCTTCATCGGCGGGCGCGCGCGGGTTGCCCGGATCGGGCATAGAGGCTTGGGAGGGTCGGCTGAGCTCAGCCTGAAAGAGGCTGGCGCCGGTGACAACGCGACGAACGTCCCTGTGATCACGATGCCCGAACTGATGTCGGAACACAATGTGCACAGCATTGACCTGCTGAAGTGCGATATCGAAGGCAGCGAGCTGGAGCTGTTTGCTGAATGTGGTGATTGGATCAGTGCCGTCAGAGCGATGGCTATCGAGCTCCACGACAGTCTTGACACTCAGTGGCTGACCCGCATTCTGGAACCTCATGGCGGGCTGAAAGTCATCGAGGCCACAAGCAAGCCCAGCGCGACAGACCTCGTTTGGCTCGCGCGATCGCACTTGGCTCAATAGGGCTCTGTCGGTGTCCGGAAATCGTGGGAACTCCCGGCTGCGGTGCTGGCGGGTTCCTTTTTGCCCACCGCTTCGGCGTAAATTCGGTCAAAGAAATCTGCGTGTCCGCTCCAGGAGTGATGCTTTCTGACAAACGCCCGGCCAGCCTGGCCCAGTTCATGCCGCAACGTTCGATCGCTCAACAAACGCAGCGTCTGATAGGCCAGCGCCTCGGGCGTGTCTCCGATTAAGACTTCGCGCTCGTGTTGAACGGCGATTCCGGCCAGACTCCGCGGCGTGGCCACGACAGCTTTCGCCATCGCCAGTGACTCGAGCATCTTGGTTTTCATGCCCGAGCCAAAGCGCATCGGACACACAATGACAGTGGCGGCGGCCATCGGATCGCGCAGATCTTTGACAAAGCCCATGAGTTTGATCCGCGGCTCGTAGTGCGCTCGTCGCCGGAGAGACCGCAGCGCCTTCGGCCCGGCCACCCAGAATTCCGCGGCCGGGCTCTCGCGCCAAACGAGAGGGAGTACCTGATCCACAAAAGAAAGTGCAGCGTCATGATTCGGGAAAAAATCCATGACGCCCCGGAACAAGATGATGTCGTTCAGTTCGCGGTCGGCCTGCTCGACGAAGAAATCGGCATCGACGCCAAGCGGGTCCCACTCGATGGCAACCGTCGGGCATTCGTGTTGGAGCACCGCCTGGTCGACCGGTGACACCACGATTGTCTTCTGAAAGCGCGGCAACACGCTCGTCTCGAACCTCTGCAGTTTCCGAAATTGATTCCAGAAGTAGAGTTTTCGAGCGGGATTGGACTCGTTCTCGTAGCTCGTTTCAAACAACAGCGAAAGCGCGTCGTGCGGGACGAACACTTTCGGGACTTCTGGGGGCAACAAGTGCTCGTACTGGGCCATCGGCGTGTGATCGAACTGAACCACGTCGGGTCGGATCTTCCGCGCAAGCCGCCCGACAGCGTCGGCCATTTCGCTGGATGAGAATTGATCGACGCAGAACGGCCGTTTGTCGGCCATCATGCTCAGGATGCGTTTCCACGGTTGTCTGGGAAAACTGTGCAGGATGACCGTTGTCGACCGGCAAAACGGTTCGACCTCGGAGGAAAATCCTCGTTGGTCAGCTGAAAACGCAAAGCACACCAAATGAAGTTCGTGGCGAGTTGAAAGCTCTTTCAACAGATGATAGAGGTGCACTCGGAAACCATCGGTGAGCGGATAAGGAAGAGAATGCGAGACGTACAGTATTTTCATGTGCGAACGGTATCTGCGTCGTGATATTCGCGCTCCATTGACTTCATACCAAGCCAGCCATCGGTCACTTGTGACCACGTTCGTATGCCAGGACGCGTCGTGTCCACACACCCAGAGTCGTCACAACGCTGATCGCTGGCGCCGGCGCAGCCATCGACGCGGCGGCAAACATTGCCGCAAGCACAGCAAGCAAATACCAGGGGAGTGCGGTGGGCGGCACGATTCCAACCACTTGCCGCGCGCACAGCGCTATGGCGAGTGTCGCCGCGAGCGGCCGCGCCACATCTTTCCACAGCCATGCGTGCATCTCCGTGCGAAGGATTCGACGATGCATGAGCGGCACTTCGACGGCCAGATAAGCGAGATTCAGCAAGATGACTGCCGTTGCGGCGCCAATCGCCCCGTAGGATTTGATGAGTCCGATCAGCAGCGGAATATATATGCACGCGCCGATGACGTTCTTGACGACCGCCAGCGACGTCCAGCCTGTCGAGAGCTGAAGAACCCACGGCAGCCACAACAGCGCATTCACAGAAATGCCGACGCTCAGCAACGCGAGCAGAGGTCCCGACCGCTCGGCAAGAACCGGACTCCTGCTGTAGATCCTCAGCAACTCCGTCGGAAACATGACCAGGAGGACGCCCAAAGGGAACAGCAGGGCTGATATCAGTTGCGCGGTTCTGTGGTACAGCGCGGCGAGCCCAGGCGTTTCTCCGGTGCGACCCACGAGTTGCACAAGTCGCGGATAAACGGCCGTGCAGATCGGCGATGCCACGTACGAGAGCGGCGCCGCCGCACTAAACGCAAACGCGTAATATCCGAAATCGCTCAGCGGCAAGAGTTTGCTCAAAATGATCTTGTCGGCTTGGCTCACGATGGCAGATGCGACGCTCGCTCCAGCGACGCCTCCCGCGAACCGCCACCTGCTGCGGAGCAGCCCGAAGCGCACATGAGGCCGCGTTCCGATTCGCGTCAGGTTTCGCCAAAACAGCCGCCCGAGAGCACCGGCCAGCAAGAGGCTCGCGAAAATCTGCCACGCGAAATACGCGACGATCGTCGGAGAAATGAACTTCAACACGAATACAGCACCCACGTTCTGGAGAGTGATGATCGCGATCATTGCCGCGTTAAGCGATGTGTGCCGCTGCTGTCCCAGTAGACCGCTTGTGTAGAGCGAAGTGGGCCATTGAACGCCGATCACTGCGCCCATCGCGACGAAGGCTGTCTGAACCGTATCTGGCGAGAGAGCGTTCGGCTGAACCCAATTGTGCGTCAGCCAAGGAGCGGCAGCCGCAACGCCACCTGCTATCAGAATCGCGACAGTCCAGCAAATCGCCTCGAGCGTGCGAGACAGGTCGCGTACCTCCTGTTCGTGTGCGGGAGAATCGGCCAACCGGGCGAGTTCACGCGACAGCATCGGTGACAAGCCAAAATCAAGGACGAGGAGAACCGCGCTCAGCGTGTTGGAAATGCTAACCAGCGCAAACGCCTCGATTCCAAGGTAGTGCAGAAAAATCGGAATGAAAATGACCCGCACCACCGACATCCACCCGCGGCCCGCGAAGTTCGCCAGTAGATTCGCTCGGAGGCTTTCCGTCACACACTCTCCTGTCGCACGTGCCGAGATCGCCTGGGTTCGAAGGACACTGCCAGATTGTTCCGGAAGACACTCTCGCGCAGCAAGTGGGTCAGAGGCCTCAGACGCTCGAACGTCGCCAAGATCAGCACGCTTGAACGACGAAGTGGGCGCTGCGGGAACAGCCGAAGGTACGCCTGACGAGCGGCTGCTTCATAGGATCTGCACAAGGGAAAACGTGACTTCACCTTGGGACAACCAGGATTGAGCCAAGCGCCCGTCACCAAACGCCCGGATCTTGAACGCGTGGACCGGCACGGATTGGTGCAAACCGCTAATCAGGTCCGGTTCGGGCCGGCTGTTCGCTCCGAGCAAACTCACGAGTTCGGGAGAGATGGCAAAGCCGAGCTCCGCCATCGATGGGATGAATCGGTACAGCCGCACGCCTCCGGTGGAGAATCTCACCTCGATTTCAAGTATGGGCGGCTTGTCGATGAAGGCCAATAAGCGGCCGCCGATGGTTGGCGTGAGTCGCATCCGCGCAAGCGTCAGACTGCCAACCGTGTTGGGGACGTCGATCCACTGATCGATGGCGATAGGAGCTGAAGAAGTGGCCCCCTGCACGACCGGGCGCGGAGTGTGGCGTCGGCGTAAATGGAGACTGGATTCAACTCGACCAACGGGCTCGTAACGAGAAAGCAGCTCCACGATTGAAGGTCCCAACGCCATCGTTGGAAGCCGGTCGTCGATGTCTGCGAGCTCGAACAGAAGATGCGCCGGCGCGTTGGGACCACGCCAGTGTTCGAGATCCAGCTCTTGCAGGTGCGGAGAGTAGGCGACCTGGGCTTGCATGGTCGGTCGTGGCTGATAGGCCAGACCGGTCGCAATCACAGGAGAGAGATTCCAGGGGTACACGTCCACCGTTTCCCGGCCGGCTCCCATGCCCGACAACGCCATGCTGTATAGCGCCTGCATACGCGCCTGCCTCCAGTCCTTCACTTTCCTCGCATCAGCCCAGCCCAGCAGAGAAGTGACCGCGCGAAACTTGACCGTCAGCCGTTCGTTGATCCGCGCCGGCAGGTCTTGCGGGTGCCGCCAAATCGGCGGGTAGTCCGCCACCATGAACAAGACGCCGCATGCCGCCACGATCATTGCGACGTCCAGACGTCCCAGCGTCGCATCTCGCAGAACCGAAGCCGTAACGAGCAGCGTCACGGGCAGGATGAGCAGCAGAGAATTCCAGCCGATGAAATAGTGACCTCCGTCCGGCCGTACGAACGAAGCTTTGTAGAGTGCGAAGAAGAGCCAGAGCAGTCCAAGCGCCAGGACCAGAGGGGTCACAAACTCTGGCGCGCTCGGCGAGCGGCCTTCTTTCAGCCCGTTCCGTGCATGGAGCGACAGCGATATTACCAACGCGGCGGCGGCGATGAGAAACGTCAGCTTCGTCGCCGCCGGCAGCCATAGTGGTTGGCTTACCGCAGCAGCGAAGAAGCTCGAGATTTCATAACCGTTGCGGATGTACGAGGGCAGACTGCCCATCGCTTGGCCGGACAGCACCCATACGAGTGCGACCGTGGCTAACAGAGTGAGTGATTGCAGCGGGAATAGGCGCTTCATCATCACACTACGGATATCTGCCAGTGCAAATAGCGGTAGTGCGACGAAGAGGAACGACCACTTGGAGAGGCCGAGTACGCCGATAATCGCCGCGGCGACGGGAGCCGCCACCCGCCTGTCGAGCACGTTGAGCATGAAAGCGCTGAATATCGCGGCGAATACGAACCCGTCGTTGAGGTAATACAGCTGGTTGCAGACCAGGCAGAGCAGCATCGGGAAGACGAACCGCGCGCTCCAACGCACGTTGATGACCGGCCAGAGAACGATGAAGACGCAGAGGACCTGAAAAAGGATCGAGAGATAAAAGGTCTGTGGATGGAACAGGCCCGAGGTGAGAAAGCTCAGAAGGCCGTAGGTGTTGGTGAGATAGCGGCCGAAATCGATCCCATTTAGAAAGCCATACTGTTGGGCAAGCATGCACGATGGGTCGAGACCCGGCGCCGGCAGCGTCAGCTCCCGGAACAGCAGGCCTGACGCCAGCAGGAGGACCAGTGTTTTGACAAGGACCTGACGCGCGTCCAGCGCGGCGGTTGCCATGTGGAGCCGTGGTTGAACAGGTACGGCGGTTCCCTCTCCGCTTCGGGTCATGTGTCCGGCGGTCGCGAATAGTATCCGATCGCGTACCGTGGAGCTTCTCTGACGCGAGAGTTGGCGGCGCTCTTAGGCTGTAGACTACGAGCATGTGCGGGATTGCGGGACTTGTTTGCTTGACCGGACGTCCGTCCGTCTTGGCCTCCGCACAGGCCATGGCCGACAGTCTTCGCCACCGGGGTCCCGACGACTGTGGCGTGTGGGCATCTTCTGACGGCGGCGTCGCACTCTCTCAACGGCGTCTCTCGATCATCGATCTGTCGCCGCTCGGCCGGAATCCGATGCCGTGGGACGGTGGGCGGTTGTGGATCACGTTCAACGGCGAGATCTACAACTTTCTCGAGCTTCGCGAGGAACTCCAACGCGCCGGCCACCGCTTTCGCTCCCAGACCGATACCGAGGTCATTCTGGCGGCGTACGACCAATGGGGTACCGATGCCGTCACGCGTCTCGTCGGGATGTTCGCATTCGGGTTGTGGGACTCGGCACGCCGGCGACTGTGGCTCGTTCGCGATCGACTGGGCAAGAAGCCGCTGTATTACACACAACGGGACGACGGACTGCAGTTTGCCTCCGAGCTCAAAGCCCTGCTGGTCGATCAAACCTTTCATCGAGAGGTCGACGTCGAGGCGGTTGGCTTGTACCTTCGATATGGCTACGTCCCCTCGCCGTACACGATCTTCAAAGACGCGCGGAAGCTGCCGCCGGCGCACTATCTCTTGTGGGAGAACGGCCGTGCCGTGGTTACGCGCTACTGGGATCCTGTCCCGTTTGCGGCGAGCCGCGTCTCACTGCCCGACCGGGACGCCGAAACGGAGCTCGAAACTCGACTGACGACGGCCGTGAAGCAGCGCCTGATTGCCGACGTGCCGCTTGGCGCGTTTCTCTCGGGAGGCATCGATTCGTCCCTCGTCGTGGCGCTGATGAACGAGTGCGGGGCGCGGCCGGTTCGCACGTTTTCGATTCGTTTCGACAATCCCGAGTACAACGAAGCCGATCACGCCGCGGCGGTCGCTCGTCATCTCGGAACGGACCACTTCGAGCAAACCTGTAGCGACCGCGACATGCTCGAGACCGTCGATCGACTGCCAGAGATGTTCGACGAGCCGTTTGCCGACTCGTCGGCCATCCCGACCTTTCTTGTCTCGAAGATCGCGCGGGAACGCGTCACCGTCGCGCTGTCGGGCGACGGCGGCGACGAGCTGTTTCTGGGCTACCCGCGTCACACGTACCATGCCAGTGCCGCGTGGGCCCTTTCGTTGCCGGGGCCCGTGCGAAGGGCTGCGGCCATTGGTGCCGCGCGGATGCCGACCCGCCGATTGCGGCGCATCGCCGATGTGCTGCGGAGCGACGAAGCCGATCGCTACGCGCGGTTCATCACCTGGTGGAATCCGGATGAGCTCGTCACGCTGACGGGACGTCCGCCGACCGATGCCCCTTTTTACGCCGACGCGCTTTCGAGAGCCACGGATGTGCCGGCCGACGTTCGACCAGGCTTTCTCGATCTGGTCTCGTATTTGCCCGACGACATCCTCGCCAAAGTGGATCGGGCGTCGATGGCCGTCGCGCTCGAAGTGCGTGCGCCGTTGCTCGACCATCGAGTCGTCGAGCTGGCACTCGGACTGCCGCTGTCGCTGAAGAGGCGGGGACGGACGACGAAATGGATACTTCGCGAACTCTTATACAAGCGCGTGCCTCGTCAGCTCGTCGACCGCCCCAAAATGGGCTTTGGTGTCCCGCTCGACGACTGGTTCCGCGGCCCGCTGCGCGAGCAGATGAACGCCAGTTGCTCCGGCACCGATCTCGAAGAGCTCGGCATCGATGCGTCGCCGATTCGCCAACTCTGGTCGGATTTCCAGGCGGGGCGGACCAATCGAGCGGATCGGTTGTGGCAGATCTATGCGCTCGTCGCATGGTCCCGGCGGTTGCGGCCTGAGGCCCTCAGGACCGTCGCCGCGACAGGGTCGGCGGCGGGCTGACCGTGCGCACCAATCTCCTCCCGTTGCTACGATGTCCCGACTGTCAATCACACCTCACGGTCGGTCGCGGCGATGCCCTCATCTGTGCCCGCTGCAGCCGCCACGTTCCCGTCGTCCTCGGCATTCCCCGTTTCGTTGAAACTCCCGCAGACGAGACGGCCAGGCGAACCCAGGCGAGCTTCGGGTACGAGTGGACGCACTTTGCCGACTGGCGTCACTCGGGCGAGACGAACTTCAACGACTACTTCCAAGGCATCGACCTCGCGTCCTTGAACGGCCGCCTCGTGCTGGACGCCGGCTGCGGGATGGGACGTCACGCGCGACAAGTTGCGCCGTTTGCGGGCCAAGTCGTGGCGGTCGACTTCAGCCGGGCGATCGACCAGGTATCGCACAATGTGGCCGAGCTGAAAAACGTCGACTGCGTCCAGGCCGACGTGCTTGCGCTCCCGTTTGCGGATGGTGCGTTCGACTTCGTCTATTCCCTGGGTGTGCTGCATCACATTGCCGAGACCGAACGCGCGCTTCGGGGGCTCGTTCGAAAAGTGCGTCCGGGCGGGAAGCTCCGTGTGTATCTGTACTGGAAGCGGCACGGGTGGCAGGGCGGCGCGCTCAGGCTGGTCACGGCAGTGAGGCGCATCACAACCCGGTTGCCCTTTCCCGTGCTGCGTGGGTTGTGCTGGCTCCTCAGTGTCGGCCTGACAGTCGGAATCGTTGTCCCGTACCGCGTGTTGACGGCGTTAGGTGTCCGGGCGCCCGAAGCGTGGCCGCTGTTCGTCTACACCAAGTATCCGTTCAACGTCCTCTACAACGATCAGTTCGACAGGTTTTCTGCGCCCATCGAAAAGCGTTACGACCGCGACGAGGTGAGAAGGCTGCTCGAAGCAGCTGGCTTGCAGAATGTCCAGGTGCACCAGTGTTTCGGATGGATTGGCGACGGGATGAAGCCGGCTTGATCGTCAAGCCCAGGCCCCGGCTCATCGCTCGATGAAAGGCTGCGCCGATGACGTATCTATGAGCGAAAACTCGCCCGCACGGCGACCGAAGGTCATGCGCGCCATCGCCCGACTGAATATCGGCGGTCCGGCCCGCCATACGGTGATCCTCGAACATGGCTTGCGAGCCTACGGATTCGAGACGCTGCTCGTGCACGGCACTCCCACGAGCGACGAAGGCAGTCTCGAGGAGCTCGTGGAGGAACGAGAGGTCCGGGCGATCCGCGTGCCCGGGTTGGGAAGGCGCGTCCATGCGGGAGGCGACCTCCTCGCGCTCTGGCATCTCGTGCGCTTGATGTACCGCGAGAAGCCAGACATTCTGCATACGCACACCGCCAAGGCGGGTTCGCTCGGCCGGCTGGCGGGTGTCGCCTTCAACCTGACGCGACCAAGGACACAAAGGTGTCTGCTGGTGCACACCTTTCACGGCCACGTCCTGAGCGGATATTTCGGGACATTCGGAACTCAGGCGACGCGCTTCGCCGAGCGCGTGCTGGCGCGGTTCAGCGATCGCATCATCACCATCTCGAATCGTCAGCGCGACGAAATCGCCCACACCTTTCGAATCGTCAGCCCCGACAAAGTCTCGGTGATTCCGCTGGGGCTCGAGCTGGAGGAGTTGCTGGCTGACGACCTGGCGAGATCGCACGCTTCGGGAGGCTCTCGGGTGGGGCTCCGGATGCATTCGTCGTTGGCTATGTCGGACGGCTCGTTCCCATCAAAGACGGCGCAACCCTGCTGGCCGGATTCGCGGCGCTCGTCACACAATGCCCAAACGCCCGCCTGCTCATCGTCGGTGATGGTGAGCTGCGTGCATCTCTCGAAAGCACAACTAGAGATCTTCGGATCGACTCGTACGTCCACTTTGCAGGATGGAGACGCGACCTGACTCGGGTGTACGGATCGATGGATGTGGTGGCCCTCACCTCGAGGAATGAAGGCACTCCAGTTGCGATCATCGAGGCGCTTGCAGCGGGCGTGCCTGTTGTTGCGACCGCTGTTGGAGGAGTGCCGGATGTTGTGCGCGACGACGAGACTGGCTTGTTGATCCCCCCTGGTGAGCCGACGGCACTCACCAATGCGCTGCTGCGGCTCGCTTCGGACCCCGAGCTTCGCCAGAAGCTGGGCAGTCGCGGCCGGGAGGACGTCGCGCAACGGTTCGGAAGCGAGCGACTCGTCGCCGACATCGCGGAGCTGTACTCTGGCTTGCTGCAGCGGCGTCGAAATGAATCGGCACCGGCCAAGGACATCCGGGATTAGAAAACCTCAGCGACTCCGGAACCTGGAAGCAAGGCTGGAGGTTGAAAGCTGAAAGCCGAAGTGAGTATGCTATCATACGTCATATGAAGCGGACGACGATCTTCGTGCCGGAGAGCCTGGAGCGCGACCTTCAGCTTTACGCCAAGCGCGAACGAAAGCCGACGGCAGCCATCGTACGGGAGGCCATTGCTGCGTACATCGCTCGGCCCGACGCGGCACGCGCGCTCCCGTCGTTTACAGGGGCGTTCGATAGCGGGCACACCGACACGGCTGAACGGCACGAGGAGTTGTTGTTCCAGCGGCTGATGCCGCATGGGCAGGAGCCCTCATCGAATCCCGCCCGCACGCGTCGTCGGCGAGCGACCTCTCGGAGGTCGCGCAGACGCTGATGGCGCTGCTCGTCGACACCGGCATCCTCTACGCGCTGGCCGATCGCCGCGACGCCTGGCACAAGCGGGTGCGCGAGTATCTGGAATCGACACCCGACGCGCTTTTGGCGCCCGTCACCATCCTGCCCGAGGTTGCGTATTTGCTCCGTCAGCGCATCGGGGCGAGCGCGGAGACGGCGTTCGTCGCGTCGCTGGTCAAGGGCGAGGTCGCGGTGGAGGATCTGACGAGTCGCGACTGGAAGCGAGTCGAGGCCTTGATGCTGGACTACGACATTCTCGGTCTCGTTGATGCGTCAGTCGTCGCCATTGCGGAGCGGTTGAAGCTCGATACGCTTGCGACGACCGATCGCCGCGACTTCACGGCCGTGAGGCCAGCGCACGTCGAGCGATTTACCTTGGTTCCGTAGCTGGCTGGGGACGCGCCTACCCGTCTCAACCCTCGGGCGCTCAGGTCAAAAGTTAGCCGGGCATCCGAGCCGCTCCAAGAGGCACGTCGCCAGCCGATTCGCTTCCCCATTGGATCGTGACGAACTTGGAGTAGTTCGAAGCCGACCCCAGAATCCACCAGAGGGCCGTCGCTGGCCGCCAAATGGCGGGATCGATCTGACGAATTCGTTAGAAAGTAAGCGATGAAGTTCAACTTAGGGGTCTGACACGCTCGCTTGACATGCCAGACGAGCTTTCGTCAAGTACGAAACCTGGTGTTGCGATTACAACGCTTGTAGGAATGCGACCGCGCCGGATCGAAGTTGTCGCATCGCAGGTGAAGGGTGCTTGGCCTGTGTCTCGGATTAGCACACCTCGGACTCGACGTAGGTACAATCTAGGCTTGACGTGGCCTGGCACTCCGTTAGGTCCCCACACCCGACAGCTTGAGCTCGCGCACAACGCGTGACTTCGTGGACTACGCGACCAAGCTCCTGGTCATCCTCTCGATAACGACAGCCATTCTCCTCGAGGCTTTTGTCGCCGCACGCGCCTGGCCGACTCAGCTGCCACTGACGATCGCGGCCTTCTGTGCCGGTGCGGGCCTCAGCTTCTTTTTTGGCGAGTTGGTCGTCGCCATCATCCTGTTCTTCAGTTATCTGATGCCGGCACTGCTGCTCGTGGCGCGCGGGGACTATTCGGTCTTTTACGGGACGATTTGGCTGGCCGCGCTGCTCGGAGCGATCGTCCCCAGAGGCATGCGCTGGAGCTGGGCGTTTCCCGTGCGGTGGAAGTCGTTTCTCGTTCTCTGGGCCCTCACGATCGCGCTGACGTGGCCGGTGGTGGTCATGCGCGAGTTCGACTTCAAGCCGTCTCTTCTTCTCGACATGTCCCGGTTGAGCCGGTCGGACATCGAGGTACTTCGGCCTTTCGCGATCCTCTGGATCTGCGACGTTGCCTCGACGCTCGGTGTCGGGCTCTTGTGGTTCGACTGGCTCTGCGGTGTGTTCCTCCGCGACGAGCTGCGTTTCCGTCGCTCGATGCTCGCAGCCCTGGCCGCCAGCTGGCTGTTGACGTCGGGCGTCGGCATCTATCAGCTCTTCGGTGACATGTTGTTCTTGAATTTCGGCCTGTTCGGAAGCCTCGAGCGGGCATCCGGGACGATGCGCGATGCCAATCCATTCGGCATCGTCGCCGCGTTGGGCGGACCGTCTCTGGCTGCAGCGGCAGCGTTGACGAGCAACCGCCTTTTTCGTGCCTTGGCGGCGTGCGGCCTGGTCGTTTCCTGGCTTGGTCTGTGGGCGTCCGGCGCTCGCAGCGCCCTCGGTGTCGCGGTCATCGCGCTGGCGTTTCTGCTGTATGGCGCCTGGACCGCGTTCGCGAAGAATCGATTCTCGCGACGAGCCCGGATTGGATTCGTTGTCGCAGGCATCCTCGCGGCGACGGTAGTCGCGGTTTCATTGGTTCTTCTTCCGGACGACCGCGGCCCGATCTCGCGTCTTCGTCTGACATTGCCCGAGGTGTCGGCGTCTTCGATCGGCCGCTTCCTTCAGACGCTGTCAGACCGCGACGGCTACGGCGTGGTGGCTGCGGACATGATCCGCCAGTTTCCGCTCTTCGGCATCGGTGTGGGCTCGTTCCACTTGCTGGTGCGCGACCACTATTTTCTGATGACGGGTGTGAGAACGCTCTTTCCAGACAACGCCCAGAACTGGTACCGGCACCAGTTCGCCGAGTTCGGACTCGTGGGGAGCATTGGCTGGATACTATGGGTCGCGAGCTTTGGTTGGTTCGTCCTGTCGGCGCGAAGTCCACAGCCCACGAAGTTCTCGGCCACTGCGATCAAAGGACTGTTGGTGGCGATGGCCTTTGTTTCACTTCTGGGAGTGTCGACGCTGAACGTCTCCGTGGCGATCGCCTTCTGGACGTTGGTATTCTGGTTCGTTGTGCTCATGGGTGAGGGTGCCACCGATCGGGCTTTGGGGCCCGTGGAGGCGGCACGGAACCTTCACGAGGCAGTCCCAGAACCGCGCCTGAGTTCAATGACGTGGCTGGCGATTTGGCTCGTGGTTTCAGTATCAATCGGTGGGACCGCTTACGCCGCCCGTCATCGATTGCGCGTTCCGCAGCGGGCGGTCGACGTTGGGTTTCCGTATCAGTATGGCTTCTCGGAACCCGAACGGGTCGATCTCACAAGGCCCAGTACGGTATGGACTGGGCGTCATGCCGTGGCTGTGCTTTCTCCGGAAACTCGGTGGGTGAAGCTGACGGTTTCGGTCGACAGCTTCAACCTGGCCAAAGGCCCCGTCGACGTGAAGATCTGGTGTGGCGGCCGCCCGGTGCTTGCAACGCAAGTCAACAACGTCCAGCCCATTACCCGATATGTTCGCGTGCCAGATGGAGCGATGCGCGTGCTTCTGGAGACTCGAGTCAGCCGCTCTGTGCGTCCCGCGGACTTTGGGATAAAGGACAATCGGGAGCTCGGACTCCTGATCGACTGGGACTTCGTCCAGGTGCCGCCTGATGGCTCTGAAACGATACAGTAGGCGTCCGGAGATTCTCGACGAGCCTTTCCGAGCACGACCGTGGACAGACCGATAGCCAAAGCCAGAAACCGCCGAGCTAGCGCGCGGGCGTCCTGTTTGCCGCGCCCTCGCCTCGAGTACTACAATTCAAGGCTTCCATGACGACGCTGGCGACTTCCTTTTTGTTCGCGCTCGGCATCTCGCTTGCGCTCACACCAATTTGCCGTTCGGTTGCGCGCCGCCTCGGCTACGTCGATGAGCCGAAGAAAGACCGATGGCACAATCGGCCGACCGCCCTCTTCGGCGGTGTGGCCATTGTCGTGTCAGCTGTCGGCGTCGGCCTGACCACCCATCCACGAATCGAGTTGCTGGAGCTGATCGGCTGTGGAATCGTGATCGCGACCTTCGGGTTCCTGGACGATGTGTTCTCGCTCAAAGCGTCGACCAAGCTGCTGACGCAGATCACGGTCGCCTCGGTGCTGTTGTTCTTCGGCTACCGTCTCGGGTGGACCCAGTCGCTGTTGGGCGATGCGATGCTCACGCTGTTCTGGATTGTGGGAATCACCAACGCCTTCAACCTGCTCGACAACATGGACGGCCTCTGCGCCGGTACGACGCTCGTGGCGGGAACGTTCCTGTTGATCGGGATCGTCAATGCTTCCGGCGTCACGTCGCTGGCGCTGTATCTCGCCGCGTTGCTCGGCGCCACGGCCGGGTTCTTCGTCTACAACGTGCACCCGGCGTCGATCTTCATGGGTGATACGGGCAGCCTGTTTCTCGGGTTGAATGTCGCGTCGATCACGCTGTTGGCGAACCCGGAGTCGAGTGGCACTTCAAGTCTCGTTTCGGTGGTCACCGCGCCCGTGCTGCTGCTGCTGATCCCGATTTTCGACACCACCTTCGTCACCGCCATGCGACTGCTCTCGGGACGCCTCCCGTCGCAAGGCGGACGCGACCACTCGTCGCATCGGCTGGTGGCCATCGGATTGTCCGAGCCGCGCGCCGTGGCGACCTTGTGGTTTCTCGCCGCGACCGGAGGAATGATCTCGCTGCTGCTGCAGAGCCGCGAGCACTCCGCTGCGGTTGTCGTGGGGTTGGGATTCTTCCTGGCAATGATCATTTTCGGCGTGTATCTGGCCCACATCCGCATCTACGACGAAGACGAGGCGGCCGTCCTGAAAGGAGAGGCGATTACGCCGATCCTCGTCAACTTCATGTACAAGCGTCGGGTCGCCGAGATACTGCTCGACCTTTGCCTGATTCCACTCGCGTATTACGCGGCCTATCGGCTGCGGTTTGACGGAAACGACCTGACATCGAACTACCCGTTCTTCCTCCGGTCGCTTCCTGTCGTCATCGTCACCCAGCTCGTGTCTCTCTACCTCGCCGGCGGCTATCGCGGCACGTGGCGATATTTCGGTCTGATGGATGCCGTGGTGTTGGCGAAGGGCGTGCTGTTGGGAACGGTCATCGCTCAGATGGTGATTCTCTACGCATACCGATTCGTCGAATACTCGCGAGCCGTATTCGTGATTGATGCCGCCCTCCTGATGCTGCTGCTCGCGGGGACGCGCGCATCCTTCAGACTGGTTGGCGAATTCGTGATGCGGCGTCGCGTCGGAGGCCGGCGCTGTGTGATTTACGGATATGGCAGCGGGGCGAGCCTTGCCGTCATTCGCGAGGCCTTCGGGACGCATGTTCCGCTGCGGATCGTTGGATTCGTCGATGATGATCCAATGCATCATCGGACGCGGGTCGAAGGGTATTCCGTTCTGGGCAACTACGGCAGTCTTCTGGGGATGATCGAACGCGACGAAGTCGATTGCGTCGTGCTGAACTCCCACCTCGTCGATGTCGAGCGTCTTCAGCAGCTCGAGGTCGCCTGCCGCGATCACGAGGTCGATTTGCTGCGGCTTCAGATCCATCTGAATCGGCTGTCTTCCGCGTCCTGATCCCGCACCGTCGGGTGATTCGATTCGAACGAGACCTTGCCTCACCCGCCCTTGCTCCGGAATGAACTTGTGTTGACGGACTGTGGCGCGAATCCCTGCGGAGGTCAGGCCGACACCGATCGCCTGACCGCGCGAGAAGACTCGGGGGAGCCAAGCGAGGTCACGGACCTCGCGGCACGCGGCCCGAAGCCGTCCTCGCAGCGCCGGGGCCCCCAACGCGGCAGCCGCGTTGGGGTGGAGAGCGGTCCGGCCACCGCAGCCGGGATTCGCGACGCAGTGCGTCAACGCAAGTGCTACTGGGACTAGGGCCGAAAAGACACTGGAGAGCCGTGTGACTGAAGCCCCCGGTGAGAGTCGCACGATATACTTCTGAGAGATGTCACTTTTCTGGTTACCGATTACTGCCAGACCGGTAAACGCCCTCAGCAGGTTTCCCGCGTGGTGAGTCGTCTGGCCTGCGCTGCACGTCCTGTCACACGTTTCAGCTCCGTCATCGCCATACTGGTCACAATTGTCACCGCTGGATGCGACTCGTCACCCACCGAGCCGACGCCGCCAACCACTGTGACGGTGTCGTGTCCAACGGCGCCGGTCACCGTCGGCCAGAATGTACAGCTGCTGGCGACACTGAACGGACCGACGGCCATGGGTAGCGACGTCACGCAAACCGCTTCGTGGTCGTCCACCAATCCGAGTGTGGCGACGGTCGCAGCAGGCGGTATGGTGCGGGCGATATCTCCCGGCACCGCAGCCATTCTTGCGACGCTGCCAGCCGCAGCCGGATCGTGCACGGTCTCAGTCATGGGCGCGCCGGTTCTGACCGTCACGCGCTTCATGGCGTACGGGGACAGCATTACTTTTGGCGTGGTCTCCGATCCGGTGACGACCGCGCTGCGCACGCTGGCGACACCTGAGGCGTATCCGGGCAAGTTGGAGCAGATGCTGAGAGTTCGGTATCCCTTGCTGCCAATTACGATCACAAACGAGGGCCTGCCAGGCGAAAGCGCCGTTCAAGCGGCCAGTTCTGGCCGTCTCGCCGGCCTCCTGAGCGCCAATCGACCGGAGGTCTTGCTTCTTTTGGAGGGTTACAACGATCTGCTATTGGGAGGGCAGGCCGCCATTTCACCGGCCACTTCGGCGTTGCGCACGATGGTGAGGGACGCTCGAGGCCGCGGTGTGCAAGTGCTCCTCGCCGGACTGACGCCATTTCGGCCCGGCACTCAGCGGGGTGGAAACGCAGCCTTCGTACCACCGTTCAACGATCAAGTTCGGATGATTGCGGCGGCCGAAGGCGCGATCTACGTCGACACATATACGAACTTCGACTTGTCGCTCGTCGGCATGGACGGCCTTCACCTGACACCAGCTGGTTATACCCGTCTCGCCGAAATCTTTTCAGCGCAGATCGTGGCGACCTTCGAACGTCGCGCCAAGCCCATCGTCTCCTCTGAACCCTTGAACCCTTGAACCGGAACCCTGGAACCGTTGAACCTGGAGCTTTGTCCTCGGATTGTCCGAAAACGGCACTTCAGCAACGTCCAGATCGCGATCACGCCGTCGCGGGGCCGGATTTTCTTGCCTTCGTCGGTTGTTCGCGGACGATAGTTCACCGGAACCTCGAGGATCTGATGTCCGCGCCTGAGCAGTTCGGCGGTCACTTCCGGCTCGAACTCGAAGCGGCGGCACGTCAGCGGCAACGAGCAGATGATGTCGCTCCTGAACGCCTTGAACGCCGTTTCCATGTCTGTCAGCCTGGAGCCGAACAGCGAGTTGGTCAGCCATGTGAGGAAGCGATTCGCGGCGACCGTCTTGGCGGGAATGGCCGGGTTCGGCAGGAGAAAGCGGGAACCGTACACGACATTGGTACGGCCGTCGAGAATCGGTTGGAGCAGCGCCTGATGCTCCCGCGGATCGAGCTCTAGATCCGCATCTTGAATCAGCACCACATCGCCGGACACGTACTTCAGGCCGGTGCGGATGGCTGCGCCCTTTCCGCCGTTCACGCTGGCGTGGTGGATATGAGTGACGTACGGGCGCGCCGACTCCAATGCTCCCTTTGTGCCGTCTGTCGATCCGTCGTTGACGACGATGATCTCCTTGTCGGCAGGCGTGTCGGCGACGGCGCGTAACACGTCGGCGATCGTGAGCTCTTCGTTGTAGACCGGAATGATGATTGACAGCTTCACCGTGTGGTCGCCGCTCATGAGGGCGTCAGTTCTGCCCCGTAGGCCGGCCAAACTTCCGGCGCTGGATATTATCGCCTGCTTACGGTCCGTCAGGAAAACTCGCGTGGATGCTGATCGCGGCGTCGGCACGCCTTGACTTCACTTACCGCAGTCTTTACGCTTCGGCGCCGATGCAAGGACGTCTCACCTGGCTCCTCGGGCACAAACAACTCTGGCTTGTCGTCTTCCTGTGCGCGAGTACCGTCGGCAGACACATCCTTCTAACACGCGCCGTTCCGGCTGTCGGGTTGCGCGGATCGTATTATGGCAACGCGGACTGGAATGGCCTCCCGCTCACCACGACGCTCGACGCTGATCCATCGACGCTGACTCTCAGGGCGCGGCAAGCGGCACTCGGCGGCGGCCCGTTCAGTGTCGAATGGCGGGGCTACCTCGGCATGCCCGTCGATGGCGACTATCGTTTCGAGCTGGTTTCTGACGATGGCTCGCAACTCTATGTCGACGGCGAGTCCGTCGTCGACAACAGCGGAGTGCATAGCGCGCTGCGTGCCACGGGAAACATCAGCCGTCCGGCCGGCGTCTATCCCATCGTCTTGCGGTACGTCCAGGTTGGTGGTGATCTCGAGCTGACTTGGCGATGGGCGGTGGGTGGAGGCTCCTTCGAGCCCATCGCCGCCACGTCACTGGCATCTCGCCGCACCTCACTCGGGAGCCTTCGAGCGCGCGAGTTTCTCCTTCGTTCCGCCAGTCCGCTGACGTTCTTATGGGTGGTGGCCGCCGTCTGGATCCTCGGTGGCGCGGCCTGGAGGTGGGCGGACTGGGTCATTCGTGAACGTCCGGAGCTCGTCCGCCATCCCTTGGTTTCGGTGCTCCTGCTGTCGTTTGGTCTGTCGCTGTGGGGCATCAATTGGGGTCTCCCAGAGAGCTGGTCGCCGGACGAGCTGACCCCGTGGGTGGTCATCCTGGGTATCGAGCAGTACTTCTCGAACGGGTGGTACAACGCCTATCCCCCGGCGCAGTTCTATCTCTTCGCGGTCGTCATCGCGCCGTTCGTGGCGGCCGATCGGCTTGGGCTGATTTCTCTTGGCACGGTCGGTGTCGCGACAACGATGTTTCTCCTGATGCGCATGATCACGGTGCTGATGGGGCTTGGATTATTGGTGGTGACGTATCTCACCGGAGCAGCGGCCTTCGATCGGCGGACGGGCGTTCTGGCCGCGCTGATCGTTGCCGTCACGCTGCCATTCGTCTATTACGCAAAAACCGCGAACACGGATATTCCGTACCTGTTCTGGATGACGTGTTCGTTGTGGTCTTACGTGCGCGTCTGGCGTAGCGGACGGACGATCGACTATGTCCTGTTCGGTGCGACTGCCGCGTTGGCCGTATGCACCAAGGATCATGCCTACGGCTTTTACACCCTCCTGCCAGTTGCGCTCATTGCCCAGCTCGCCATGTCGTCTTCGCGTGAGGAACCGTTCGCCCGCCGTCTCGCGCATGCGGTGTTCGATCGACGACTGTGGCTCGGTGGCGCGGTTGCCGCTCTGGTGTTCGGCTGCGCACACAACGTCATCTTCAATTGGACCGGGATGCTGTCTCACTTCGACTTGATCACCAGGCTGATTGCCCCAGGTGCGCCCACCCTCAATCGAACGTGGCGGTTCGACGCGGATCTCCTGACGTCATCCGTTCAGCTGCTTCGCTGGTCGCTCAGATGGCCGCTGTTCCTCCTGTGTGTGGCAGGCCTGGCGGCCGCGCTCGCCTCTCGACAAACGCGTGTCATTACTCTGTGGCTGCTGATTCCGTCGGTGTCGTACTACTTCACCTACCTTCGATTCATGGGCTACGTCTACGATCGATTTCTGCTCGGTGTGATTATCCCGCTCGCACTCGTCGGAGGTCGATCGGCAGGGCTCCTCCTGGCTCGGTCGGATCGTTTTCGCTGGCTGGCTCGAACGGGTGTCGCAGCGGCATTCGGGTACGCCCTCATTACCGCTGCATCGCTCGATATCATGATGAGCGTGGATTCGCGATACGCTGCCGAATCGTGGCTGCGCGACCATCTTGCGGCCGGCGGACGCGTGGGCTGGTTCGGCCATGTCATGTACCTGCCACGCGTGTACGACCTGCCGGCGATCCGACTCTTCGTTGAGCGGGACGGGGATTTCGGCGACCGGCCCGAGTTCCTGGTCATCAACAAGGAAGTTCTCGCGAGATCCGATCCGTCCAGCGCGCTGCTGCTGGCAAACTTGGCTGAACATCGCCTGGGATACAGCGAGGCGTGGCGGTGGCGTTCACCGGTGCCGTGGTGGGCCGTTCTGCGCTACGACCCCGCCTTCACGAACGGTCGGGACGATAGCGAGACAAATCTGGACAACGTAAATCCGGAAATCGTGATTTTCCAACGAGATCCCGAATAGGGCCACGGTGCGCCAGACCATCAATCATGCCTCGATGGCCCCGGGATGGAGGGGCCGCCTCCGCGCGTTGCGCTTCGGCGAACCACGCACAAGCAAAGCGAAAGCGGGTTGGCGCGAGCTGACGCTGGTCGTGCTCGGATTCGGCGTTCTGACCGCGCTTATCACGTACCCGCTCCCGTTTCGTCTTGGGTCGATCGGCCGGGTCGACAACGGCGACGGTCAATTCTCGATCTGGAATGTCGCCTGGGTTGCGCGAACGCTCGTCGTCGATCCCTTGCACGTCTTCGATGCCAACATTTTCTATCCGCATCGCTGGACGCTGGCATACTCGGAGACCAACCTTGGCGCTGGCGTGCTGGCGGTTCCCGTGTATTGGGCGACGCGCAATCCTTACGCTGCCCACAATGCCGTGTTCCTGCTCTCGTTTGTGCTGAGCGGAGCCGGCACCTACTATCTCGTCCGGTATCTGGTCGCCGATCGACGCGCCGCTGTGATCGCCGCGATCGGCTTTGCATTCTGCCCTTACGTCTTCGCACACACCCCTCACATCCAGTTGCTGATGACAGCAGGCTTGCCGCTCAGTCTTCTGGCCTTCCATCGGCTGGCGGACCACCCCACCGCCAAACGAGGAGTCGTTCTCGGCATGACGATGGCATTGCAAGCCTTTTTCTGCGGGTACTATGCGGTGTTCGTCGCTTTGCTCGTTGGCTACGGCATTGTGGTACTGGCGGTCGTCCGCCCGCTGTGGCGGAGCGTCTCGTACTGGAAAGCGGTCGCCGTCGCCGCCGGTATTGCAATCACCGGCGCCGCGCCACTCTTCCTGCTCTATGCGAGTTTCCAGCGTACGACCGGCTTCGGTCGGTCGCTCGACGCGGCACGCCAGTATTCAGCCGATTGGCGTGCATACTTCGCATCTTCGGCCTACGCCCACGCATGGATCCTGAAACTGATCGACCACTGGAAGGAGGTCTTGTTCCCGGGATTCACTCTTCTCGCGTTCGGTGCGATTGGCCTGGCCGTGGGATGGCTTGGTCGTGGCCGCTCGCGCGAACTGTCGTTGATGTATGGGGGACTCGCGATCCTGGCCTTTTGGATCTCCCTGGGCCCGGACGCTGGCCTGTACGGTCTCCTCTATAACAGTCTTCCTGTTTTTACCTTGCTGCGTGCACCGGGTCGATTCGGTCTGGTCGTCGTCCTTGGGTTGTCGGTCTTGACAGGCCTGTCCTGCTCGGTGCTGTTCGCGAGGGTGCGCCGGCCGGTTCTCGTTGCGACCATGCTGATCGCCGTGGTGACTGCGGAACTCCTGGTCCCTCTGAGGTTCTTCCCAGTCCCGCCTGTCGAACCGGCGTACCGCGTCCTGGCGACGCTGCCCCATGGGGCGGTCCTCGAGATGCCGGTCTATTCCTACCAATTCCGGTTCGCGCGCACGCGGTACATGTTGAGCTCCACAACCCACTGGATGCCCCTCGTCAACGCATACAGCGACTACATTCCTCAAGATTTCCTCGAGAAGGCCGACACGCTCGGAGGCTTTCCGAGCCGCGAGTCGTTCAAGCTTCTCGAGCGCGATCGCGTCCGCTATGCCGTATTCCACGTCGAGTTGTACGGGGAAAGTCTCCGAGGGGCCCTGGTCGAGAAGTTGCGAGAGTTTGCGCCGTATCTCAGGCAGCTTTCCCGCGACGAGCGAATCTGGCTGTACGAGATTGTCGGGTTTCCGCCTTAGAGAGCGCTTTTCGTTTTTCGTGTGGCGTTCGCACGTGTCGCATCGTGGTGGTGGCCGCGTCGCATGCGGCCGGCATCGGCCGTCGCCACCCGGGCGGACGCGCCGGAACCGCGGTCCTTCGGTCCGTACGCTCTCGCTGCCGCGGCGATCAAGGGGTTCTCCCTGCGACATCCGTCTCGCGCCAACACCGTTTGGGGTGTTCTCACCGGCCCGGATCACGGGGCCGGAGATCGCCGCGAGGAGGATCTGCGCCCCGCGGTTGCCGCCACCCTGCCGGCCGCCGGTGCGCTACGGCCGACGTCTGCTCGCACCTGCTGCGATCAGGCCGCGGTGGTACCGACCGCCTGCCGCCGAACTCCGCACGCCGGGAAGGCGCGCTCGGCTTGCGCGACCCTCCCGCCCGCGCGTCGACTACGGCTAGCTTCCGCGACGGTCGCGTGCGTGGCATGCACCGGCACAGCTGATCCCCAGGGCACGGATCACGCGGTGCCAGAGTCGACGCGGAACCATCGCCTCGCGCGCCTTCCGGCCTTCATGAGGTCGGCGTGCTCCGACGGCGGCGGGCGGCCGGCACCACCGCGGCCTGGCGCGCATGCGTGCGGCGGGCGTCGGCCGTGGCCACCCGTAGCGGCGCGGCGGCCCCGGACCCGCTACGCCTTTGTGAAAACCGCTGTAGAGCGTGTAACAACCCCTCCGAAATCTGATCCTCCTTCTTGGAATCCGACAATTGCGCCGTTGAGCGGCACCGCGGGCCGGATTCGCACGGGCCTGCTTCGGGCGGAGACGGTCGGACGCTCGTCTCCTATTGACTTCCGATAGGTCTCAGGTATATTCCTATCGGAGTTCGATACGTCGACGGCAAGGAGGCCCGGTGCCGAGAAATGACCCGAGAACTGATTTGCTGCGCGGCACCCTGGACCTGCTGATCCTCCAGGCGCTGACGCTCGAACCCAACCACGGTCTCGGAGTGGCGCGGCGCGTGGAACAGATCACGCAGGGTGCGTTTCACGTCAATCCCGGGTCGCTGTTCCCCGCGCTGCATCGGCTCGAGCAGAGAGGTTGGCTGAAGTCCGAGTGGGGAGCCTCGGCGACGAACCGCAAGGCCAAGTACCTACCGGCTCACGGCGGCCGGGCGCCGGCAGCTAAGAGCCGAAACGGAGAATTGGGGGCGCATCGCAGTGGCGATCGCCCGCGCCTTGCGCCCTGTGGACGCTGTGGAGGGGACGTGATGCCGTTCTTCGAAAGCATGGGGGCGGGTCTCCGCCACTTCGTGCGCAATCTCCTCCGCCGGGACCGCGTCGAGCGCGAGCTCACCGACGAGATCGACGGCTACGTCGACCTGCTGATTGAGGAAAAGCTTGCGCTGGGCATGTCTCGTGACGACGCTCGCCGGGCAGCCCGGCTGGAGATCGGTCGTGTCGACCGGGTGAAAGAGGACGTCCGCGATGTGCGGGTCGGTGCGTGGCTCGACGCGCTTCGTCAGGATGCGCGCTTCGGCGTACGAACGCTGATTCGGCGACCTGGCTTCGCCACGGTCGCCGTGCTGACGCTCGGCGTGGGCATGGGCGCGACGACGGCGATTTTCAGTCTCATCGACAGCGTGCTGCTGAAGCCGCTTCCGTTCCGCGAGCCAGAGAGATTGACGACGGTGTGGGAGGTGCGCCCCCGCTTCAACCTGCCGCGGATAGAAGCAGCGCCGTTGAACTATCTCGACTGGCAGCAGCAGGTGCAGGCCTTCGAAAGCCTGGCCGCATACATCAACGGATTCGTCAACCTCACGGGGTCCGGCACGCCGGAACGTCTGGCCGCCGCCCAGGTGACCCCGAATCTGTTGCCGACGCTCGGTGTCGACCCGCTCGTCGGCCGCTGGTTCGAGACACCCGAAGGCGCCCCGGGACAGACCACCGTCGCGATTCTGAGCTATGGGCTCTGGCAGCGCCGCTTCGGTGCCGATCGCGGCATCGTCGGGCAGACGATTCGGCTGGATGGCGAGCCTCACCTTGTGGTCGGCGTCATGCCTCGCGGCTTCCAGTTTCCTCGGCAGGACATCCAGGTCTGGACGCCCGTCGACTTTCGAGCGGGCTGGGGTGTTCAGTCGCGTACCACGTTCTATATATCTGTTGTCGGCCGCCTGAAGCCGGATGTGTCCGTGGCGCGCGCGAACACGGAACTCGAAGCGGTCAGCAGAGCACTGGCCCAGGCCTATCCGGAGAACGCCGGCGCCTCGGCCTTTGCCGTTCCGCTTCAGCAGGACCTGGTTCGCAATGCCCGGACGTCGTTCCTGCTTCTGCTGGGCGCCGCGGTTCTGGTCCTGCTGATCGCCTGCGCGAACGTGGCCGGTTTGCTGGTGACTCGCGGCGCGCAACGCGATCGTGAGTTCGCGGTTCGCACCGCGATCGGGGGCAGTCGAGTCCAGTTGTTGCGTCAGTTGATCGTTGAAGGCCTGTTGTTATCCGCCGCCGGTGCTGCCGTTGCGCTGTTGCTGGCCACGCGGACGTTCGACGTGCTGGAAACGCTGGTCCCCGATTCCCTGCGTGGCGCCGTCGCACCGACGCTGGACCTGCGGCTGCTGGCTGTGGCCCTGATCGCTGTCTTCCTCACGGGGCTCGTGTTCGGTCTCGTGCCGCTGCGGCACGCGCTGAGGATGGACTTGCGGACACCGCTGAATGCTCGAACAACCGGCACTGCCACCGGCCGCCGTCGTGCGCAGGCAGCCCTCGTGGCCGCCGAGGTCGCGCTGGCCGTCGTCGTGCTCTTCTCGACAGGACTGATGATTCGGACCATCCTCAATCTGCAGGCGGTAGATCCCGGATTTCGAGCGGACAACGTCCTGACCGCCAGCGTCGCGTTGACCGCGGCTGACTATCCGACACCGGAGCGCCAGAATGCGTTCTACCGCGAGGTGCTCGACCGTGTGGGTCGCCTTCCCGGCGTCGTGTCCGCGGGCTTTTCGACGTTCCTGCCATACACCGTGCGGATCGGGGCCGGACCGATCTTTGTAGAGGGCCAGCCCGCCCGGGCCGACCGTTCCAACGCGGCGATCTTCCGGTACGTGACGCCTGACTACCTGAAGACACTCGGCGTGCCGCTTCTTCGCGGTCGCGGGTTCTCGGATCGGGATACGGGCACGCCGGTCGTTGCCCTCGTCAGCGAACGCGTGACGGCGTTCTTCGATGGGGATCCCCTCGGCAAACGGATGTCGTTCGGCTCGTTTGGCCCGGCGTCGTTGACGGTCGTTGGCGTGGTCGGTGACATCAAGGGGGAGGGTCTCGACGTGCCCAACACGCGCGGCACGGTCTACGTGCCCGCGGCGCAGCTGGATCAGATCGGCCTCTTCAGCCCGCGCGCCCTCGCGATTAGAACGGCGTCGAATCCGACGGCGCTCGCGGCGGCGGTGCAGCGCGAGATCTGGGCGGTCAATCCGAATCAGACGATCGCGAACGTGCGGACGCTCGAGAGCGTCGTCGACGGACAGATCGCGGATCGCAAAGTGCAGACGGGGCTCTTCACCGCATTCGCCGGGCTGGCGCTTTTCATGGCGGCGCTTGGCGTCTATGGCCTGCTCTCGTTCGTCGTGACCTCGCGTACGCGGGAGCTCGGCGTGCGTACGGCGATGGGAGCGCAACGACGGCATCTGGTCTCGCTCATCGCGCGAGACAGTGCGGTGTGGGTGGCCTGCGGCCTCGTGGCGGGGCTCGCGCTGGCCGTGATCGTCAGTCGAAGCATGAGCAGCCTGATCTATGGCGTCGAACCGCTCGATTTGATGTCGCTGACGACCTCCACGTGTGTGCTGGGTACGGCGGCGTGTATTGCCGCATTGGTCCCCGTTTGGCGCGCCACGCGGGTTGATCCGATGACCGTGTTGCGCGCTGAGTAGCGACGTTCGCCGGGACCGCGATGCTGGTACTCGCGCACCTTCCTTTCGACCGTCAGGTGATTTTCACACGGTCGTGGCGTACCTGCGGCAGCTCCCTCTAAAGCGCTTTTCTTTTCGGTGTAGTCCGCGATCGACTTTGTGTCAGTCCTTGGTCCGGGGTTCTTGGTCCTTGGGTCCGTCCCCGATCTTGGGCCGCGCTTGGTCCTAAGTCCTTGGTCGTGCTCGAAGTGCGGTCGCCCGTCCATGCGAGTTTCGCCCGCAGCCAAGGACCGAGGACGACCAAGAACTACGAACGGACCAAGAAACCAAGGACGAAGGACAAAGGACTGGCCGCTACATCCAACTGGGATTTGCTCTAACTGTAGAGGCCGAGGAGAATGCAGAGGAGCGATGCAAATCGGCTCAGGTCGTCTCTCAGGGTTTGCACAAATACAACGACGCGACGGCCTCGCCATCCGGACACGGTCTCTCGCTGATCATCACGGCCCTCGATAACTGTTCGATGAACAAGTCCTGATACTCCTGAATGCGAACCAGGTCGTTCGACGCGACGCGCACACGCTCGCCCGTAAGGAACGCGATGACGTAGGCGTGCCAGTACCCGGCCGCCGCCACTCGAATCTGTTTCTCGACGAGGCGATCGGCAATCTGTCGGTTCGGACTTGTCGGAGGGTTGCGAACGACGGCAGCCAGCAATCGTGTGTGGTCGACGATGGCCAGCGCGGCCCACGCGACGACGCCAATCGTCACGATGCGCCGGATCACCTGGCGCGATTCGAGCGACAGGATTGCCGCTGTCAAGCCGACGGGAATCAACGATCCAAAGATGGCGTATCGGGAGTATCCGGCGAGGACCGGCTTGCCGGCGACGAACACTGCCACGGCCACGATTCCGACACCCAGGACGTAGAAGGCGAACGACGCACGACGCACCTGGTCTCGAAGCCGATTCACCATCGATTCCGCTTGGAACGTCGAATCGCCATAGGGCATCGTCACCAAAAACAGCAAGCGCCCGCCCGCGACGATCACGAATGTTCCCGTGGCCCAGGCGAGCCACGGTCGATTGGTCACCATGACGGCGGCGTCCCCCTGAGAGGCACCCGCAAACCACGCCAACAACTCGGGACCCAATCTTGTGAGACGTTCCGCCAGCGCACCGGTCGGCCACGCGAAGCGTTCGAGCAGGTTATCGACCTGCGAGCCCGAGAACCCCGCGATCAGCCGGCCTCGAGTCCCGGGCCCGAACAGGTCTGCAAACGGTTTGAGTGCCTCGACCACTTCCAAGACGGCGCAGAAAACGACCATTGACATCAGCCATTCACCCAGTCGGACGCGATTCAGCTCGCCCGTCACGAACTCGAGTGCCAGGAGCACCGGTACCGCGTACAGGGTGAACTCGCGGTTTCTGAAGCCGATGGCGAGGACGGCTCCAAACCACAACGGACGGCGTCGCAGGAACCACAATGCGGCGACATACACGAACGGTTCGATGATGCCGCCCTGGGCCGTCATCAGCTGCTGCGAGATTGCCACTGGCGCCGCCATGAAGAACAGCGACGGCACAAAAGCGGACCATGGCCGGAGTCCGGCATCGCGCTGCAGGCCGACGATCAGGAAGACCGCGAACGCAAGATTCCACCCCAGCATGGAGAGTCGAAGCGCGGTGACTGTTGGGCCGGCGACGAGGAAGAAGGGCACCGCAACCCAGGACTCGACAGCCAGCATGTAGGTTTGACCGTAGAAGAACAGCGGAAACGCACGACCCTGACTGAGGTGGGTCGCCATCAGGCCGACAATCGCCTGGTCGGAGTCGAACGCGACTTGCTCGAACATCAGATAGACGAGCGCGCGGAACGCGACGATGGCGGCCCCGACAGCGAGGACCGACCTGGAACGCCACACCATCACACAGCTTCCTCAGGGCTTTCTTGCAACGTACAGGCGGTTGAGTCCCAGTTGAAAGGGAACCTCCCGGATCGGCTCGAAGCCCGCCCGTTGCAACAGCGCTCGCATCTCGAGTGGACGGATGCCGTCCACCTCGCCCGGTCGCATTCCGCCGCGCTGATGCTCGTCCTGCTGAAAGAGCAGGTGCGCGACGCGGCCAGTCCTCGGTCCGATCATCGTTGCCAGGAAGATCCCGCCGGGTCGAAGCACCCGCCTCACGTCGAGAAGGGCCGCCGCGCGATTTGGAATGTGGTTGAGAGCCGCAATGATACTGACCGTGTCGAACGCGCTGTCGCGGAACGGAAGCCGCGCGGGATCCCCAATCCTGACGTCGATCCCTTCCCAGGGAAACACGTCGGCGCCGGTTCCTGATCCATGGGCGCGAACGAGATTGTTGTACCCACAGGCCAGATCGAGGAGACGCCCTCGCACGAAGGGTAGCACCACACGGAGTCGCCAGCGCTCGAGAGGATCCATCCTCCGGGCAGCGCGTCGGAAGGAATTTCCCTGTACCGGCAAGGCCGCTCAGTGTAGCACCGCATGCTAGTATGGCCTCCCGCCGGAATGACGTCGTCGTCAACGTCTGTTCGCCTCATCGGCATTTGGCGCAGCGCTGTGCCGTGGCTGGTCGGTCCAGCTGCGTTGCTCGTCCAAGGGCGATTGTCGGAGCTTGCGTCTCCCAGTCGCTGTCCCGGCTTGTTGGACATCGCTTCGATCCTGGCGCTTCGAGTGCGACCGGATCTGACGGTTGGCGCACTGTTCAGTACGCTTCATGCTTTTTTCGTGATCATCGGGCTCTCAGCGTTCGTCGGATTGGCGCGCCGCGCCAGTTGCAGTCTCGCGGTGGCGGCGGCAACCGGCCTGGCCATCGGCCTCAGCCCCATGTTTCCGCGGACGCTCTCGCCGCCCTGGGAAGCCTCTGCCTTTGCGGTGTGTGCCCTGGCCGCATTTCTCTTGGCAAGGAAGTCGTCGCGCGTTCTGTCCGCCGTAGGGATTTGGCTTGCCGCGGTACTCGTACCTGCGTGGACGATTCCCGCTGTGATCGGCGCGGGCGTGACGTTTGCGATGGCCGTGCCACAACGTAGTCGAACCTGGCGCCTTGTCGTTGGAACGGCCGTGCCGCTCGTCTGTGTGTTGTCCGTTCACCTGATTTTCTTTGAATTTCGAAGGCTCGAGGCTGGAGCTCTGTCGTTTCCCTGGCCGGCCCTGCTGTCGTGTGCCTTCCCTGCCTGGCGCCCGGTAGGCTTGACTGGCCTCTTCGGTCGAGTGTTTGGTCCTTTCGCGCTCGCTCTTGCCGCGCTCGGCTTGTTCGTCGTCGCTCAGAAAGCAGGTTGGCGTCGTTTCGTCGCAATCGCGGCGGCCGCCCTCGCAGTTCTCGCGTTCGTTGGCGGCACGGTGACGAATCCCCAGGTGGCTTTGGCGCCGTATCTGGTTGGGACATGGGTGTTTGTCGCGGTAGGGCTTCAACAGATCGTCGCTGTGGGTCAGACACCCGTCCGCCGCCTGGCGGTCGCGCTATTGATCGTCTTGTTGCCGACGCTTCAAGTGTCCCGGCTTCGAGCCGACGAACGCGACGACCGGGTCCGCCCACTCGGGCACGAATCAACGGCGCTTGGCCAGATCGTCGCGATCCTCAACGTCGTGCCGTCGAATGCGACGTTTGCCGAAGAGGATTCCAGCATCGACGTCCTGCTGCGCGCAGCGGTGTTTGGAGGACGCCGCGAGGCCAAGCCGTTTACTGTCGTGCCGCGGCGGCGCGATGTCCTGGCACACGCCCTCGAGCGGGGACCTGTGTTCGCATTTCCAAGGGGCCAAGAAGATCTCAGCTTGCGTGGGTTCGCGATCGAGTCGGTGGCCCGAATCGGACGCGGTCGAGATGGCGCGGCGGAGACAATCGAGGGCTTGGCTGCCGTCACGGGAATTCGATCCTGCCAGGCCATCGGCGATAGCTGGAGCGACCTCGACGCCCTTGGCGCCAGCGGGCGTATTGCGTTGAGCGGCGACTCTGAAGCGGCGTACGGGCCGATCGTGGTGTACCTGGGGGGACCCGCGCGCGGAGAGCCACGATCGGATGAGTGGCCGCCCCGGAGTACCATGGGATTTCGATGGACGGCGTTCGATCGCCGAACTGATGCGAACCGAGAGCGTCTCGAAGCTGAAGCGCGCGCGATCGGACTGAGCGAACATCCCGTGTTTGCCGAGTCCTTCGTCACGAGGTTGACTCTGCATCGAACGCCGCGCGCACCGCTCACACTCGCCGTCCTGCTCGGCGCTTCATTCCCAGCCAGCGTCGGGAAGGGCCTCTATCCGGGCCCGGGTGCAGCGCACCTGACGATCTGCGAGGCTCCGCCGGTTAGAATCGAGTCGTTCGAACTCAAAACTCAAAATTAAGAAGTCAAAAGTTCTGAGTCTTGAGTTTGGCCTATCTTCTCGCGACGACCGCATAGTCCATCGATGAAAAGAGCCGCGAGTTGAGCTTGTCTGCGTGCGCATTGACAACCGAGACCAGGTCTGTCAGGTGAGCAGCCTCTGCGGCCGATGTCGCCGAAGCGTTGGACACCCGGTCCAACCGATCGCCCGCTCCGACTGGGGCACGGTACTGCACATCTACATCGCTGAAGCCGCTTGTCTGCACGAGGTACTTGAGCGTGTCCGGGTGGAGCGCCTGCCGATGCGTGACGTCGCGCAGGTAGCATTCGAAGTACGCCATCCAGCACGCAGGGTTGATGGTCTCGAGCACGAGCGGCGCGTCAGCCCGAAGCTTGTGGTGGGCGACCTCGAGGAAGCGGAGCAGGTAAGCAGGCTCGAAATGTTCGACGACCTGAATCGCCACGAGCCCTCCAAGGCTGCCGGCATTCTGGCTCTCGAGAAAAGCGAGCGCGTCACCGCGCTGCACGTCGAGGCCGCGCGCTTGACACAGCTGGACCATGGCGTCGTTCGCGTCCACGCCGCGCGCATGCACACCATGTTGCTGCAGAAGCTCGAGAAGCTCGCCCCGGCCGCATCCGATATCCAGGACGTCCGAAGCTGACTGAAAGATCGGAAGATAGTCTTCGAGGCGGCCGCGGATCTCGCGCTGCGAGCCGCGGAAGCGATCTTCGAAGCCGACATAGGTTGGTGAATCGAGCGCGGCACCGAACGCATCCGATGGGCCGGGCTGTCTGGCAGCCGGGACTGTGGGGTCGGCCGGCGGGCGTTCCAGCTCGCGCTTCACGGCCAGAACTCGCTGCTCCAGCAGGCCGAGCCTTTCTCCGAGCTCCATTCCGCCTCCGCGTCGAACCTTCGTATCGACGTAGACCGTAATGGTCTGCAAATACTGGACGAGCAACGATTCGAAGCTGACGAGCGACTCGAATTGCTGGCGCGCCGCCTCGATCAGCTTGGCGATCGACTCCTGGCTCTCGCGATGCGCGGCGACGTTGCGATTGATGTGATCGACCAGCTCGGCGTTGAACCGCCGTTGTGCCTCGAAAGGCGGGCCGACGAGGCGCCAGATGAACGCCCGCAAACGTCCCTTCAGCGACCGATCGGTCTGTGGCTGGCCATCGGGCAGGATGTTCCAGGCACGATTGATCGGTGCAACGCGGTCCTCGTCGTACTGCTTGGGTGCGTTCGGCAGGACGGGTGCCTTCTGGACGGCCCGGTCGATGGCAGTCAGGGCGTCGTTGTAGAGACGATCGGCTTCGAGACGCTCACGCTCCAGCCGGGCAAGAAGATCTTCGAGAGGGACCAAATGCGTGTGCTGAGCTACCGTCCAACCAGGCCTTCGACCGGGCTGCTGGCGCTCGCATACATCTTGCGTGGAATCCGGCCGGCGAGGTAGGCGAGGCGTCCGGCGCGGACGGCCAGCTTCATCGCCTCGGCCATCGGGATGGGTTCCTGCGCAGCCGCGATTGCCGTGTTCATCAGCACCCCGTCGGCGCCGAGCTCCATGGCGACGGTCGCATCCGAGGCCGTGCCGACCCCGGCGTCCACAATCAGAGGGACCCGCGAGAATTCGCGGATGATTCGCAGATTGTTCACATTCTGAATACCCAATCCCGATCCAATAGGCGCGCCCAGTGGCATGACCGCAGCGGCGCCCGCGTCTTCGAGCTTCCGGCAGACTACGGGGTCGTCGGTCGTGTAGGGCAGGACCACGAAGCCCTCCCGCACCAGCGTGCGAGTAGCGTCGATCAACGCCTCGTTGTCGGGAAAGAGCGTTCGCTCGTCGCCGATGACCTCGAGCTTGACCCAGTTGGACAAGCCGGCTTCGCGACCGAGCCGCGCCGTTCGCACGGCCTCGTCGGCCGTGTAGCAGCCGGCGGTGTTGGGCAACAAGAAGTACTTGGCAGTGTCGATATAGTCGAGAAGTGATTCCTTGGACCGATCCGAAATGTTGACTCGTCTCACGGCGACGGTGATCATCTCGGCTCCCGAGGCCTCATGCGCCCGGACCATGACGGCGGGTGACGAGTATTTCCCGGTCCCGACGATCAGGCGCGACGTGAATGTGCGGTCCGCAATCACCAGATTGTCTGTACCCATCTCCCAGCTCCCACCCAACTCCCAGCTCCCAACTCCGACCTGGCCCCGATGCCCCCAGCCTCCAGCCCCCAGCCTCCAGCCTCCAGCCTCCAGCCCCAGATCTATCCTCCGCCCACGAAGTTGACGATTTCAATCTCATCGCCCGCATGGATCGTCGTCTCACCGAACGCACTGCGCTTCAGGACGACGAGATTGCACTCGACCGCGACGCGGCGCGCGTCGATGTCGAGTTGCGACAGCAGCTCGCTTACCGTGAGCGGCTCGGCAACCTCGAACGGCTCGCCATTCAATGTGATTTTCACCGGACCGGGGGCCATTTCAAGTCGCTTGGACGTCTCGCTTTGCGCAGGTTGATATCATAGCGTCTTTGCACCAGGAACCAAGCAGCGACGACCAGGACGCGTTGCGAGTGCGTCGCGCAGCCTATCAGAGTGCGTTCGGAACTATCAGCGGCCTGGCAGCGCAGGCCTTCCGCTTTCGCGGAGCGCTACGGCGGACCAGCATGGCCTTGGCGGCGGCGGTCAGACCCGCCCCCGGGAGGGCCCCTATTGGCCGTCTCTGCCAGTGGCAGTCTGAGCGCTACCCATGGCGCCTGAGCGCGTCGCGACAAGCAGTCGCGACGAATTGCGCAGGACGAGCGACCGATAAGGACCGTAAATCAAGATGCGCATCGCAGTACCCAGGGAAACTGCGGCTGGCGAGCGGCGTGTGGCGCTGGTTCCCGAGTCGTGCAAAAAGCTGCTTCAGTCTGGCTACGAGATCGCGATCGAGGCCGGCGCCGGCACCGACGCGGGCTTCACCGACACCGCCTATCGCGAGTTGGGGGTCGGCGTCGAGCCGGATCCGTCGTCGCTTCTGGCTGCTGCCGATCTTGTCCTGAAGGTCACCGCGCCCACCACCGCAGACCATAGCGATCGGAACGAGACCGCGTGGATGCGTCCGGGCTCGATTTACGTCGGCTCCCTGATGCCGCTTCGCAACCTGGAGGCTGTTCGCGCGCTCGCGGCGAGGAAAGTCACCGCGTTTGCCACCGATGCGATTCCACGGACGACACGTGCTCAGTCCATGGACACCCTTTCGTCGATGGCCAACATTGGAGGATACAAAGGGGTGCTCCTGGCCGCCGTCGAGCTCAACCGTTACTTCCCGATGCTGACGACGGCGGCCGGGATGGTATTTCCGGCGAAGGTCTTCGTGATTGGTGCGGGCGTAGCGGGGCTTCAGGCTATCGCCACGGCGCGTCGTCTCGGCGGCAGTGTCGTGGCCACCGACGTGCGGCCGGAGGTGAAAGAACAGATCGAAAGCGTCGGTGCCAAATACGTGGGTATTGAGCTCAAGGAGAGCGCAGCCGCTGGCGGCGGCTATGCCAAGGAGCTCTCCGAGGACGATCGACGCCGCCAGGCCGAGCTCCTGGCTCGGGAGTGTGCCCTATCCGACGTCGTCATCACGACGGCACTCATCGGAGGTATCTTCGCGCCTCGTCTCATCACGGCCGACACGGTGAGGAGCATGAGACCCGGATCGATAATCGTCGACCTGGCCGCCGACGGCGGCGGCAATTGCGAGCTGTCGAAACCTGGCGAGACCGTTCATGTTGGCGGCGTCACGATCATCGCGCCATTGAACCTCCCGGCGACGATGCCCTATCACGCGAGCCTCTTGTTTGCGCGAAATGTGACGGCATTCGTCCAGGCGTTCACGCGAGACAAGGCGTTCCAGCTCGATCTCAACGATGAGATCCAGCAAGGCGCGCTGATTACGCATGATGGGGAAGTTCGGCACAAGCGGACGAGAGAAGCCCTGGTGAAAGTTAGTGAGAGAGTTTGAGGATTTGAGGATTGAGCATTTGAAGATTTGAGAATCTTGGGGACCAGTCGACTTGGGATTACTGAAAGACCATTCTCAAATTCTCAGATTCTCAGATTCTCAAATCTCGGAATTGACCACCATGGATTTCTGGCCAACCGTCTACGTATTCGTGCTGGCGACGTTCATCGGACTCGGCGTGATTCGAAGGGTCTCGCGGCTGCTCCATACGCCACTGATGTCGCTGACCAATGCGATCTCGGCGATCGCGGTCGTGGGTTCGATTCTCGTCGCCGGTGGCGACCACCCGTTCCGCATCCGCGTCCTCGGCGCCATAGCTCTCTTCGCCTCGATGACGAACATCGTCAGCGGATTCCTCATCACCGACCGCATGTTGAAGATGTTCAAGACCGGCGAGAAGCGCGACGAGGGCTCCTCTTCATGATCGACGGCGTCATCCAGTTCTCGTACATCGTCGCCTCGGTCTGCTACATCTTCGCGCTCCATTGGATGAATACGCCCGGCACGGCGCGGCGGGGCGTCCACGCCGGAGTGGCCGGCACGGCGATCGCCATTGTCGCCACCTGGATCGATCCGAGCGTGATTCACCACGCATGGATTGTGCTGGCGATTGTTGCGGGCTTCGTCGTCGGCGTTCCGCTTTCGAGAGTGCCGCTCACCGCGGTGCCGCAGCGGACGGCTCTTTCGCATGCGTTCGGCGGACTCGCCGCCGGTCTGGTCGGGACGGCCGAGTACTACCTTCAGCTGTCAGAAAGTCCCCACAACCTCACCCCCTTCTTGATGATTGCGCTCATCGCCGAGGTCATCCTCGGGTACCTCACTTTCACAGGCAGCCTGATGGCCGCCGGCAAGCTGCAGGAAGTACGGTGGGTGCCGCAGCGGCCGGTCACCTATCCGCTCCAGAATGTCGGGAATTTCCTGTTGTTCGGGGTCGCGCTCGCGCTGGCGGGTGCCTTGGCGCTGTACCCAAGCGCCAGTTGGGCGAGGGTCGCCTTTCCGGCTCTCATCGTGCTGGCCCTGCTGTTCGGCATTCTCTTGATTATTCCGATCGGCGGCGCCGACATGCCGACGGTCATCGCGATCCTCAATTCCTACGCCGGGCTCTCTGCTGTAGCCATGGGCTTCGTGTTCGACAACAAGCTGCTGATCACCGCTGGTGCACTGGACGGCTCGAGCGGCCTCATCCTCGCCATCATCATGTGCAAGGCGATGAATCGCTCGTTTGCCAACGTACTGTTCGGCGCGTTCGGACAGGTGCGAACGGCCGCGGCCGCCGGGGAGCAGAAAAACTACAAATCGGAGACGGCCGAGGGCGCTGCGCAGGTTCTGGAGCAGGCCAACTTCGTGGTGATCATTCCAGGCTACGGCATGGCGGTGGCTCAGGCGCAGCACAAAGTGCGCGAGCTCTACGATCAGTTGAAGAAGCGGGGAATCACCGTGAAGTTTGCCATCCATCCAGTGGCGGGCCGCATGCCGGGCCACATGAACGTGTTGTTGGCAGAGGCAGATATTCCTTATACCGATCTGGTCGAGATGGAGGACATCAATCGCGACATGCCGCAGTGCGATGTCGCCCTCGTGGTCGGAGCCAACGATGTCGTCAATCCAGCGGCCCGTACTGACAAGGCCAGTCCCATTTACGGCATGCCGATTATCGAGGCCGACAAGGCCAGGACCGTATTTGCCATCAAGAGGAGCAAGAATCCGGGCTTCGCAGGCATCGACAACGATCTCTATTTCTCCGACCGCACCTGGATGTTGTTTGGTGACGCAAAAAACGTGATTGGAGAGCTGGTGAAGGAGCTTGCCGGCGGGTCCGGAACGCACTGAGAAGGAGGAGTTCTATGGGGTCATGCTCGCTTCGATTCATCATCAGTGGCGCCCTTCTGATTCTTCTGGGCCCGATGGCGTCGCAAGCCGCGGCTCAGAACACGCTCGGCGGTCATTTTGGCGTTCTTTTTCCGCTTGTGACCAGCGGCAACGACACGACAACCGACATCTCCGAGGATTTCACGATCGGGTTTCCCATGGGCATCACCGTTCGCAAGAGCCCGGCATTTGCGTTCGACCTGGAGCTCGTGCCGTCCATACAGAACGAACCGCTCAACGTCGATCTTGACCGTGCATCCAGGCGTGGTTTGGGGGTTCGGTGATGGGTGGGGCGCGGGTATTCGAATGGCGTTCGATGTGAACAAAGCCTCGTGGGGATTCACGCCGATTCTCAATTACGGGTTGTTTGCAGTCGAGGGCGGCGGAACGATATTCGCCGAGGTGGTGGTGCCCATTCGCTTCCAAGAAGACTCGTTTGGCGACGGCTTCACATCGATTGGCCTCGGAGTCCATGTCGGGGTCGGATTCTGACCAGCTGAGCCTGCGAAAATGCCCTCAACATCTACCGCCGAGCACGCAGAGATCGCCGAGAATGCTCCAGAGAAACTCTAAGTCTGTGAGCTCGGCGGTCTCGGCGGTTGACGTTTCTTCAATGGTCTCTCACGAGGTGCGCGTCATGGTGGCGCCGGCCGCTGCTTTTCGCGCGGCCATGGCAGACCCCAGGCCTGTGGGCTGGCTCGGCGTGTTGAAGCGACCCGCCTTGTTTGCACTTATTGTCGGCACCGTGACGGCTGTCTGTTCGACGGGTCGGGTGACGTTCGGCTTGGTCGTCAGCGGAACGATCTGCTGGAGTTTCGCACCGGCGGTGCAGCTGGCAGTGGCGTGCGTGGTCATCGCAACATCGCGCCGTCGGCCTGATTTGCGGCAGAGTCTCGACCTCTTCTTCATCGGACAAGGTCCCTGGTCTCTGTGGCTGCTCGCGGTAGCCGCATGGACGGCTCTGGCACCTCCGACGCAACCGATCCAGTCGGCGGTCGCAATCAGCGCCGCCATTCCGTTGGCGTGGACGATCGTGATCGTCTTCACGTTCTTCCGGATTGTGTTGCAGCACAGCCGCGGCGAAGCGCTTGCGCGCACCTGTTCGCACCAGGTCCTGATTTGGCTGGTCGTTGGAACGTACGTCACGGTCGCCAACCAGCTATGGCCACGTCTCGTCGGGTTGCTGGAGTCATGAACGTTCTGAGGCGAGCCTCGGTTTTGTCGGTTGTCGTCGGTGTCGCGATCGGCACGCTTGTCGATCCGGTCGCAACAGAAACGCAAGTCACACCGGACGGCGGCTATGTCCTCGCGGCAGACTTCCACGTCCATGCCTTTTTCGGTGACGGCGGGCTTCCGCCATGGGAAATCGCAGCCGAGGCGCGGCGCAGGGGCCTCGAGGTGATCGCGCTGACCAATCACAATCAGATGGTCGCTGCCCGAATCGGCGCTTGGATCGGTGGGAGCTCCGCTCCGTTGATGTTGATGGGTGAGGAGATCACCTCGTCGAACTATCACCTGGTCGCGGTTGGTATCACTCGCACGATCGGTTGGCGGCAGTCTGCCGCAGACGCGATTGCCGCCGTTCACGCACAGGGTGGCGTCGCGATCGCCGCGCATCCGGTTCGGCGGGCCTGGGCTGCGTTCGACGAACGAGCGATGACCGAGCTCGATGGGCTCGAAATTGCGCAGCCGGTCATCCACCTGGAGGATCGAGCAGCCGGGGAGCTCGCAGAATTCGACCGCCGAGTGAAGGCGCACAATCCGCAAGTTGCTCCAATTGGCTCATCGGACTTTCATCATCGCGCCCCGCTCGGACTTTGTCGGACGTACGTGCTGGCCGACGAGCGAAGCGCGTCCGCCGTGCTCGACGCGATCCGCCAGGGGCGGACGGTTGCATACGACTCTGACGGCCGTGCGTACGGCGAGTCGAGGCTCATCGAAGTCGTCGAACGCCACCGGCGCGAGACGTTGCAGTCGCCGGCGCCGGCGCAGCGGCTCGGCCACGTCGTGAGTGTGGCGGCTACCTTGGTCGGGCTCTTGGGTCTCGTGCTATCGGGAGAGAGCGGTAACGTATCGCGGTCGTCTCAGTAGAGGCGGGTCTTCCGCCTTCGCGCGTCACCGAAGCTCACGGCGCTTCGGCGACACTCGTCGAAGCCTTAGCGGAGGCGGTGAGACCAGCCTACCGATCTGTCCGGCCGTTCGACAACGTGCACAAGGAGGGTCAGGTTCATGAGCTCGTACGGTCTACCAATTTCAATCGACCATGCCAAAAGAGCCGCATCCGCAGCATTGGCCGAAGCGCGTGCGAACAACTGGACGATGGCCGTGGCCATCGTGGATACGGCTGGCTATCTTGTGTATTTCGAAAAGATGGATGACACGCAGACCGGCAGCGTCACGGTCGCACAGGCGAAGGCGCGTGCCGCCGCGCTGTTCAAGCGGCCGACCAAAGCATTCCAGGACACACTGGCCGCCGGGGGCGAGGGGTGGCGAATGCTTGGGCTCGAAGGCGCCGTCCCCGTCGAAGGTGGGATTCCAATCCTGATCGACGGCAGGATTGCAGGCGCGATTGGCCTCTCGGGCGGAACGAGCGCACAGGACGGTCAATGCGCACAAGCGGGAGTGAATGCGGTCAAGTAGGCCGATATTTTCGGAGGATTCCTCTCTGCGAGCTCGGCGGGCCCGGCGGTTGAACGTATTTCTCAGCGCTTATCGGGCCGCAAACACCGCCGCTCCCAGCATCGCTGCCTCCGCGTTGAGGATCACTTTCACTGGCATTTCCTCAAGCAGAGCCTCGTAGGGAGCTTTGTCGCCGAACGCCCGCATGAACCGTCCGTCGGTGAGCGCCGGCAATATCTTGGGCGCGATGCCACCGCCGACGAACAGTCCTCCGGTCGACAGCGAACGCAACGCCAGGTTGCCTGCTTCGGCCCCGTACGCATCGACCAGGACATCGAGAACCTCGCGGCACGCGGCACACCTGCGTTCGAGCGCAGCTGTTGTAATGGCGGCCGGCGCGTCCGGGCGGTCCAAGTCCTCCACCGCAAGGCATGCCGGCGCATGTATCGCGCGATGAATATTGACGAGACCCCGTCCCGACACGACACGTTCGACGCCGGCTCGTCCGTACTCTCCGATCAGCCAGCGAAGCAGGCGAATCTCGCGCTCGTTCCTCGCTGCGAAGTCGGCGTGACCGGCTTCGGACGGCGAAGGGATGAAGCGGCCGTCCACCTTGTGAAGCAGTGCCTCCCCAAGGCCTGTGCCCGCCGCAATCAACGCGATATTGCCGTCCGGTCGCGGACTGCCCCGTTGAAGCGTATGCACCTCCGAATCGTTGAGCACCGGAACCCCGTACGCCATCGCGTGGAGATCGTTCAGGAGATGAATGCGATCGAGTCCCAGGCGATCGGCCACGCCGCGTCCATCGATCTTCCAATCGACGTTGGTGAGCTCGGCCGTCTCGCCCAGCACCGGACCGGCCACACCAAAACATGCGGCATCGATGCTCGCGTGACGAACGGACGCCTCGTTCTCGAAATCCAGAATCATTGCCGACAGATCCAAATAGTCCAGCGTGCCATACGTGCGGGTGACGACAGCGCGAGGCCGAGGGGTCGTCGGATCGAATAGACCGAGCAGCGTTTTGGTGGCGCCGATATCACCGGCAAGGAGCATATGTACTTCAGGCTTCGGACTTCGGACTTCAGACTTCAAACTTGAGACTTGAGACTTCTACATTGACATCGTCCTCATTCTCCTTCATCTTGATGCAGCTTCTGGAAGCTTCCAGCTTCCGGCTCCCAGCGCCCGGCTTTCTTGCGAACCGCCGGCTGGCAGCTGACCGCTGGCAGCTGGCAGTCAACAGTGCCCTCACCCTCGCCTGATTTGCCAGGTCGTCCACCACTCTCAGGACAGCTCGTCGTTTTCACCGGGAAGCTCAGCTCACTCGGTCGAAAAGAAGCTCGCGCGTTGGTTTTCCGTCTTGGCGGTGTAGCGGCCGACGATGTCAGCGCGAAGACGACGATGCTGGTCGTCGGGGACGAAGGATTCGGTCCGTCCCCGGCCGCGTCTACTGAAGCGGATCAGACCGCGGCAGATCGACTGCCCGATGCGATCCTCGACGCGCCGGTCCAGAGTCCAATCGGAGACGGCGCGCCCGGCTCGCGCTATAAGAGCAACAAGCTCAAAAAGGCCGAGGAGCTCAACGCTCGTCAGGGAAGTCAGATTCAGATTCTGGGCGAGACCGAGTTCTGTCAGCTCGTCGGCGTCCCGACGCCCGAAGCGCTGAAGCGCCAGTATCACGCGATGCGCGACCTCATGGCCCGCTACCGTGCGTTACGTGAGGACCATGTGCGGTATCTCGTGAAATGTGGCCTCATTCGTCCGGTACTCCGCACCAATGCCGATACGTTCTTCGCGTTTCCAGATCTTTCGGCCATCAAGCAGGCGAACGACGAGTTGCGCGAGGGCATGTCGTTTCGAAGCGTCGTCCGAAACCTGATGGCGCTTCGGCAGGGACAGCTGGCTTTCGACTTTCGACTCGATGCCGCCCCCGCGAGGGTATTGGAACTCCGCCGTCCTGCCACCACCCATTCGGACGCGCGAGCGAACGGATCGCCACCGTTCGCGCGCGATCCCGAAAAGGCGGTCAGCTATTTTCGTGCGGCTTCTCTTTTGGACGACGGGGACGAGGCGAAACAGGAGGATGCGGCAACCGCCTACCGAAAGGCTCTGGAGTTCGATCCGTATCTAGTGGCCGCTCTGATCAACCTCGCGAACATTCACTACAGTCGCGATGAGTTGGCAGAGGCGCAGGCGCTTTACGAGAGGGCGATCGGCCTCGAGTCCGACTTCTTCGAAGCCCACTTCAACCTCGGCAACATCTACCACGACCTCGGACGCTTCGACGAGGCACAAAACTGCTACCGGGAGGCGTTGCGGCTCAATCCTGTCTACGCTGACGCGCATTTCTATTTGGCTGTGACCCTCGAGAAGATGGGTCTTCAGCAAGATGCTCGGGCGCATTGGCGCGCCTACCGGCAGTTGGCGCCCAACGGCGAGTGGGTGGAGCTGGCGAAGGAATTTTCAGAGTAGGCCGGGTAGGGCGGGTGGGTCGGGTAGGGCGGGTGGTCGGGTAGGTCGGGTAGGTCGGGTAGGTCGGGTAGGTCGGGTAGGTCGGTAGGTCAGCGTCAGGTTTCTCTACCCACCTGACTCACCCGGCCTACCTGCCCTACCTGGCCAGTCTAATAGCGATATTCGTCCGGATCGCGCTTCTTGGGAGTCCGTCGCAGCTTGTAGAACGCGCAGTCGGGGCACCAGGCCTCAGGGTCGAACCCAGTCGTTCCGGCCATGGGCAGAACGTCTCTGTGCCCGCAACATTCCGGGCCGTCTTCGGGCGGACGTCGCCAGCGACACGACTTGAACCGGGCGACCGCCGGCGATACGTCCACCGGCGCCGTGGGCTCGACAGGCCGCGATGGCGACGGGGAAAACGGGTCAGACATGACGATCCGATTCTAATCGAACGCCGACCGACTTTTCGAGCAGCGCCAGCGCGTGCCGCTCTTCAGGCGCCACAAGGGTCAACGCGTGACCCGTTTCGTCGGCACGTCCCGTCCGTCCGACACGATGAACGTAGCTATCGGACGAGTCGGGAAGCTCGTAGTTGATGACGGTATGGATGCCGTCGATGTCGAGGCCGCGGGCAGCGATGTCGGTGGCCACCAGCACTTTGTATCGGCCGCCCCTGAAGCCTTCTACGGCCTGTCGCCGCTGATCCATCGTGCGGTCCGCGTGGAGTGCGGCACAGCGGATACCGGCCGCGGCCAGCTTCTGCGCCAGCCGATCGGCGCCGATTTTCGTTCGAGAAAAAATGAGCACCGGACCCTCGGGTCGTCGAAGGTGCTCGATCAACCAGTTCAGTTTCTCGCCCGCCGCCACGACATGGACGCGGTGCGTGATGGTGCGCGCCGGGGCGCTGCGCTGGCCGACCTGCACGTACTTCGGGTCGCGCACGATTTCCAGCGCGAGGCGCATCACCTCATCAGGCATCGTCGCCGAAAACAGGAGCGTCTGCCGCTGCGACGGGATCGCCGCGATGATGCGCTGCACGTCGGGCCAGAATCCCATGTCCATCATGCGATCCGCCTCATCGAGGACGAGCAGCTCGATGCCGGTCAAGTCGGCATTCTGTTGCCGCATGTGGTCCATCAGGCGCCCTGGCGTCGCGACGATGATGTCGACGCCTGCGCGGAGGGCGCGCTCCTGGGTGCCCATCTCGACCCCGCCATAGATGGCGGCGCTCGTCACCGACGTGTGATAGGCCAGACCGTGGATCTCGTCTTCGATTTGGACCGCAAGCTCGCGAGTCGGTGCAAGCACCAGAACGCCGCTCTTGGCAGGCCTATCCGCCTCCGCGCTTGGCGCTCCGGCGAGACCTCGCCGAAGCTCGCGCGAGTCCAGCGAGGCGAGCGCAGGCGGGAAGGCCTGCGCTACATCTGCGCGGGCGGGCTGCTCGTTCGTAGCGCAGGCCTTCAGGCCTGCCCGCGCCAGCAGCCACTGCAGCATCGGCACGACGAACGCGGCAGTCTTTCCAGTGCCCGTTTCCGCGCAGGCGATGAGGTCGAGGCCCGTCAGCGCGAGCGGAATGACTGCGGTCTGAACCGGCCGCGTTTCTGCAAAGTTGAAGTCCCGGAGCCCTTCCAGGAGACGTGCGTCCAGATTGAACGACGCGAACGGCACCGGCGTGGTGTCGCACGGTGTCGCTTCGAGGGCCGGTGGATGCGCAGGCTTGGGCCGGTGCGGCCGGCCGTGCGCGGAACGCCCTGTGGGGCGGCTCGGCCGCGAGGGCCGACGGCGGTTGTGACGGCTATGAGTTGTATTGGAGTTCAAACTATCCTGGCTAGCGGGCCCGGAAGGTGATGATGCCCCGGACGGGATCGTAAGGCGAAACGCCCACGGTCACGCGATCCCCCGGAACCACCTTGATGCGGAAGCGGCGCATTCGGCCGCTGAGCTGGGCCAGCACTTCGTGGCCGGCATCGCACTGCACGCGGTAAAGACCGCCACTATGCACGGCGACCACGGTGCCCTGCATGTCAATGAGATCGTCCTTGCTCAATCAGCTAGCAATCCTTTCTGTCAGTCAAACATTATGCCACAGCGCGGCGGAGGAGCGCCCGGTCAGAGACGGCGAACCGCGTCCTCGACCTCTTTTGCCAGTGCCTCGTAGTCTTCGCCGCCGAGTTTGAGCGGGGCGCCGAAGGCGACGCGTGCCGGCCCCGGCTTCGCCATTTTCCAGGTGTGATGGAGTACTTTGTCGAGCCCCTCGAGGCGCACGGGCACCACTGGCACATCCAGTCGTGACGCAATCATCCCGATTCCGGGCCGAAATCGGTCGATTTCTCCCAGCTCGGTTCGGCGGCCCTCCGGAAAGATCAGGACCGAATAGCCTTGTTCGAGCAGATCCCCGACGTAGCGCAGCGTTTGCCGCGCGCCGGCTTCTCGCTGCGGCAGGGGGAAGGCGTTGAACACGAGGGCGGCCAGGTAGTAGTTCAAGCTGTTGGCGAACCACGCGCGGCGCGTGTGAGATTCCGGGAAAAAGTGCGCCTTGAAGAATTCCTTCGCCATCGCCGGAGCGACGCGGTACCGCCATCGTGGCGGAAGCGCCGCCAGAATCACCGGGACGTCCATGTGACTCTGGTGATTGGCGGCGAAGACCACGGGGCCCTGGATCGAGCGCAGATGCTCGAGGCCCTCGACTCGAAGCCAGGCAAACGCACGCGCGAGCGGCAGAATCCAGGTCGGGAGGTTGAGACGGCGGACGACTCGTGCCGGCCACGTCCGATTCCACGCCGGAAAGTCGACCGGTTCCGCAACGGGTCGGTCTTTGGTTTCCTGCTGTTCGACCAGTGTCCGGAGCTGCTCCACGTCGCGCGCGGTCGAAAACGCCGCCTCGTCGATGTGGGTCTGAAACGCATCCTCGAGTGCAACCATCAGCTCGACGCGCTCCAGGGAGCTCAAGCCGAGCTCCTCGATGGTCGTCTTCGAACCAAGGTCGGTGCGGCCGGCGTACTTCGAGATGAGAGCGGTCAGCCGGTCCGTCGCCGGCTGCTCTTGGTGCGGTTTGCCCCCCGTCCGAAGCCACTCGCGAATCGCCGCGCGTTTCAGCTTTCGTGTGCCCTCGGTGCGCGGCAGCTCCGCATCCGGCCAGACGACGGCCCGCCTGATCTTCTGATGATCCTCGAGCTTGCTATTGGCTTCGCGAGTGACGGCGTCCGGATCGATGCCCGGATCGGTCACGAGGACGGCGTGGACACGCTCGTTGGTTCCTGCGTCCCCCGTCGAGACGCCGACCACGGCCGCATCGCGAACGCCCGGGATGTGATTCAACACGCGCTCGACATCCTCAGGAAAGACATTGAGGCCTTCGGGCGTGACGATCATTTCCTTCTTGCGGCCGCGAATGAACAGCTGGCCGCCGCGTCCGACTTCGCCGATATCCCCGGTGTGAAACCAGCCGTCCTCGAAGGCACGCGCGGTCTCATCGGCGGCGTTGAAGTAGCCGGTCGTCACGTTCTCGCCGCGCACCAGAATCTCGCCGTCGGCGGCAATCTTCACCTCGACGCCGGCGATCGCTTTGCCGACCGATCCTTTCTCCGTGCTGAACGGGTGATTGAGGCTCACGATCGGCGCAGTTTCGGTCAACCCGTACCCCTGCACCACGACGAACCCAAGCTCCGACCAGAACGCCTCGAGCTCGGCCTCGAGCGGCGCGGCACCCACGACGAAGCTCCAGAATTTGAGGCCGAACAACCGGTGAATACGACGGTACCTCCACCAACGACGCGAGACGTGCTGTTTGGGACCCGGCGTCGCCGCTTCGGGCGCCACGCGCAGAACGTGTTCGCGGAGGACGTCGAGGATCTTGGGAACCGACACCAGAACCGACACCCGTCGCGACTTGATTTGAGCCAGGATGTCGACCGGGTTGTAGCCACGGATGAAAACCACGGTGCCCGGCAGCATGGGCGGGACGAAGGTCGCCATCGCCTGCCCGAACATGTGGCTGAGAGGCAGCAGATTCAAGAACCGCAGCGGAAAGAAGGGCCGGCCCCACTTGCGGTACTTCACCACCTCCCGCTCGACCGGCACGATGTTCGCCAGAATGTTCCGATGGGTGATGACGACACCCTTGGGATCTGCCGTCGCGCCCGACGTGAAGATGATCTCCGCGACGTCGTCCCGACCGATCGTCTCCGGTCTGGGGGTGGGATGCCTCCCGGACGGCTGCGACAGGTCGCCCCAGTCCAATTGATCCAGGTGCCAGATGCGGCCGGTGTTCTCAGGTTGGATTGGCGGCACGTCCTGACCGACCAGCACCACCCTGGCCGAGACGATGGCCGTGACGCGGGACAGGAACTCCGGCGATGCCCGATAGTCCACGGGGACGACCACCACGCCGGTGAGCACGCAGCCCCAGAATGCGACAATCCATTCCGGGCGGTTTTCCGACCAGAAGACGACTTTCTCGCCCTTGACGAGTCCTGCCTCATGGAGACGCCGCGCGAAACCGCGTGCAGCGCGGCCCACCTGGTCGTAGCTGTATCGCCGGCTTCGGAAGCCGTCGTCGTGAACGAGGAATTCGCCGCGGGCGCGTGACAGATCGTCGAAGAAGTCGATCAGTGTCTCGCGGGTCACGATGGGATTATGAATGAAAGCGGTACCAGGCCCGCATCGTAGTAAGCTACGCACTCCATGCGCATCTTCCTCACCGGCGCCACCGGCTACGTGGGCGGCGCCGTGCTGGACGCGCTGCTCCGCGGTGGGCACGACGTCACGGCGTTGGTGCGCGACAACGAGAAAGCTGCGCAGCTCGCAACGCGCGGTGCGCATCCTGTCATCGGCAGCGTCGCGGAACCGGAGTCGTTTCGTGCGGCCGCCGAGGCGCAGGACGGCTACGTGCATGCGGCGATCGACAAATCCTCTGGTCGCGGCCCGGCAATCGAGAGAATTGCCTTGGACGCCATCATCGAAGCGGCGAAGCGGCCGCGGACGGGCGGCCCGCCCGCTCGCACCAAGCGTTTCTTGATCTTTACCTCGGGCATGTGGGTGCTCGGAAACGCGCCAGAGCCGATCGCGGAGGATGCGCCGTTGCGACCGACCGGGTTGGCTTCTCACCGTCCGGCTCACGAACAGCTGGTGCTCGACGCCGCGACCGATCGTCTTCGGACCATTGTCGTCCGTCCGGGCGTCGTCTACGGCGGTGGACGAGGGACCGTCAGCGATCTCTTCAAGGCGGCTTCCAAGGGCTTGGTCCGGGTGATAGGCAACGGCAACAACCACTGGCCGCTCGTCTACGATCGCGACCTCGGCGACTTGTACGCCAGACTGGTCGCCAACGAGGACTCATCAGGCATCTATCACGCCAACGACGAGGGCGACGAGCGCGTCAACGACCTTGTTGAGGCCATTTCCCCGTACCTTCCCCTACGGCCCGACGTGCGTCATGTCCCAATTGACGAGGCGCGCGCGCAGATGGGCCCGTATGCCGACGCGTTGGCTCTCGATCAACGGGTCAGGAGTCCCCGTGCTCGTGCGCTTGGCTGGACGCCGACGGTGCGCTCGGTCACGGGAAACGCCGCGCGCCTGCTCGAAGAGTGGCGCAGCAAGCGGCTGGGGACGGCGTACGTCTGATCGTGCTTGCGCTTACCGACACCATGGCCGCACTGACCAGACCCCGAATGTAGCGCAGCCCTTTAGGTAATGCGGTTCGGAAATTCAATGAGCCGAACGCTTGTGCTGCTGAGCGTTGGCCACATTTGGCGCCGAGAGCCGACACGGCGGAGGGTCGTCGGCTGGCGCGTCGGGCCGTCACGTCGACCCGGAAAACCCGCGCTCCGTTCGAACGCTGGCGCTGCGCGGCGGTCTTACCAACTTGCGGCATCGCTCAGATCAACGAGCCTCGTCCGGGAGGCTTGGGGCCCTCGGGTGACCTCGCGAGAGACCGCCGCGAAACTCACTCACTGCGCGCGGGTTTTCCTGGCGCGTGACGGGTCGACTGCACGGCCCTTGCGCCAGCCGACGACCCTCCGCGTCTCCCCCAGCCGCCCGCGACGGCGCGGAGCCGTGGCGGGAAGCGTCGCGGGCCGCGCGCCGTTTGGAGTCAGCCCGCCACCGCGGCTGGAAAAACGGCGTGAAGCCGAGGCCTGCGCGGCCGTCTGCCGCGAGGTCACCCGGACCGAGGCGTTGCCCGAGGCGGGACTCGGTTGATCGGAGCGATTTGGCGAATAAGCAGGACGGCCGCGCCAGCGAAAGGGCGGCGAGCGCAACGCCGTTTTTCGGGCTGACGGAACCGGCGCGACGGCCCGCGATGCTTCCCGCCGCGGGTCGCGTCGCGCAACTGACCGCTGTGCGGTCAGCCACGAATTTCCTAACGGCATTACCCTTTAGGGCTGCCTTGGAAGGACAGGAGGAGCAGGAAGGGCGGGAAGGGCGAGCGCAGTCTCCCGCGCTCTATTCGCCAAAAGCTTCCACGTCGTCGGCCTCCGCGCCCGGCAGCAATTCGAAAAACGCATCGAGACTTCGATCCAGGGCACGGCGCAACTGTGGGATGGTGCCATCGAGCGTATGCAACGTCAGGCCAGCGGTCGATCCGTCAGTCAACCTCAGCGTCGCATCCACGAGACCTGTCACGGAGCCTTCCGGCACCAATCGAACACCGTACACGAGCGTATAGCGAGCCATGAGGGACATTGTACGCATGACAGTCCAACAAGCGAGTCAGTTGCTTCGAAGCGCGCCGTACTTTCCGGTCGCTGACCTCGAGCAGTCCGCCGCGCATTACGAGCGCGTGCTCGGCTTTCATCGGGAATACGTGGGAGGTGTCCCGCCACAGTTCGCCATTCTGAGCCGCGATGGCCTCGCGATCATGTTGAGACTGGTGGCCAGGCCAGAGCACATCAGTCCGAACGAGAAACAGGGCGGAACGTGGGACGCATTTTTCTGGGTCCGAGATGCGCGAGCGCTCCACGCCGAGCTACGAGCGAACGGAGCAGACGTCGTGTACGGCCCGGTTGTGCAAGAGTCGTATCAGATGGAAGAGTTCGCCGTGCGCGACCGCGAAGGCTACGTCCTCGGATTCGGCCAGGCGCTGGCGCAGCCGACCACGGGCGAGCGTCGAGGGTAGAGCGCTTTTCGTTTTCGTGTAGCGTTCGCACGTGACGCATCGTCGTGGTGGCCGCGTCGCATGCGGCCGGCATCGGCCATCGCCACCCGGGCGGACGCGCCGGAACCGCGGTCCTTCGGTCCGTACGCTCTCGCTGCCGCGGCGATCAAGGGGTTCTCCCTGCGACATCCGTCTCGCGCCAACACCGTTTGGGGCTGTTGCCCACCGGCCACGGATCACGGGCCGGAGATCGCCGCGAGGAGGACGCGACGCGGTTAGTGCAACCCTGCCCGGCCGCGCCGCACGGGTGGCCACGGCCGACGCCCGCCGCACGCCTGCGCGCCAGGCCGCGGTGGTGCCGGCCGCCCGCCGCCGTCGGAGCACGCCGACCTCATGAAGGCCGGAAGGCGCGCGAGGCGATGGTGCCGCGTCGACTCTGGACCGCGTGATCCGTGCCCTGGGGATCAGCTGTGCCGGTGCATGCCACGCACGCGACCGTCGCGGAAGCTAGCCGTAGTCGACGCGCGGGCGGGAGGGTGCGCAAGCCGAGCGCGGCTTCCCGGCGTGCGGACAGGAGTTCGGCGGCAGGCGGTCGGTACCACGGCGGCCGATCGCAGCAGGTGCGAGAAGACGTCGCCAAGCGCACCGGCAGCCGCGGCCCCGGACCCGCTACGCCTTTGTGAAAACCGCTGTAGGACTCGACGGGCATGACTTAACCGGGAGCAGCAGACCCCACGATCTCCTCGGTATCCGTCCCGAGATCGCTGATCGTGAGCGGGCCTGTCAGGTCGGGCAGATGCGTGCTCCACCAGCTTCGGGCGGCGGTCGGATCCCACGATGCGCAGGTCGTGCCGCGACAGGCCAGGTCGTAGAGCACCTCGGCATTCTGAGGGCGCTTGTTCGGATCCTTCTCCAGGCAGGCGAGAACGAGCTCGTCGAGCTCGCGTGGAATCCTCAACTCGGTCCGACTCGAGGGCGGCATCGGCTTGGCCTGCACGTGCTGGAGCAGCATCTTCATCGACGTGTCGGCTTCGAAGACGAGCTGACCGGTCAGCAGGTAGTACGCCACACATCCCAGTGCGTAGACATCCGCCCGCCGGTCGATGTTCCTTTCACCAAGAGCGATTTCTGGCGCCATGTAGGCGGGAGTCCCGGTGGTCTGGCCGTTGGCGCCGACCGTCAGGCGCGTGCTTCGGGTGTCCTTGAACTTCACCAGCCCGAAGTCCAGCACTTTGACGAAGTCGTACTCCTGACCCATGCGGCACACATAGATGTTCGCGGGTTTGATATCGCGATGAACCAGGCCGCGAGCGTGTGCGTCTGCCAGCGAATGGCAGACCTGCCGCAGAAGGAATATCACACGGTCGGCGGGTAGCGGCCCGAATTCACGAACGAGCGTTTCGAGGTCGCGCCCCGCCAGCAGCTCCATCGCGTAGTAGAACGTGCCCTCGTCGGTCATGCCGTAGTCGAACAACTGAATCGTGTGTGGCGAGCTCAACGCCGCCGTCGCGCGCGCCTCGCGCTGGAACCGCTGGAGCACCAAACGCGCCTCTTCCGCGGTTGCGGCCCCGAGCACTTCCGGCCGCACGAGCTTGATCGCGACACTCCGCGCGAGCAGCATGTGCTCGGCCCGCCAGACTTCACCCATCCCGCCGTGACCGAGCAGCTCGACGAGGCGATAGCTCCCGAGCGCTTGCGCCTCGCGCAGACGGCGACCCAGTCCCTGAAGCACGCTCGACGGCAGCATTGCAATGACCGCGCACACGTAGTTGGGCAGGTAGAGCAGCAGAGTTTGCGTCACAGAGGGTACGGGCATGCCACTCAAGTGAGCGAGCCAGACCCCAAGTGGGTCGGTAGAGGCCGCCACCAGCGAGGCAGCGAGCATCCGCCGGGGAGGTACCGGAAGGATCATCGAGGACACGAGGATCGCGAGCGTGTTCCACGAGAGCTGGTTGACTCGGGCCTCTGTTGCCGAACTGACCCATGTGTTGAAGTAGGCGACCAACGCCGTGCTCAGGATCATGTATCCGAGGCCGACGTGAATCTTCGTCTGCGCGCTATGGGCGGCGTATCGGACGTACACGAACACGGCTGCCGACATGACGATGCCGAAAATCTCAACCGGCACGTGCATCTTCGCCCACGCTGGCGGTCGCGGCGTGGCAGGCAGGAGAACGGCGTCCTGGAGAAATCCGTAGCTCCAGAGTGCGGCCCCGACCACGGCGAATATCGCGAGGCGGCGGACCTGCTCGCTTACCAGGTCGTCGGGTAGTCGGCCGCTTGCACCACGACTGTCCCGCACTCCGGACATTCCCGGAGTCAGAGTCGGGAGGTGCGGGCGAACAACTTTCATGCCTCGGCCTCCCGCGCACGCTTTTTCAGCTCTTCGATGTTCATCATGATCGAGTGTTGCGATCGCAACAGATCCTGCAGGATTTCTTCGCGCGGTCGCGTGGACCTCGATGACGGACGCTGGTCCTCCACATAGGGCCACAGACGTTCGCGGATGTCCGGCGGGAGCACCCCCTCAAGATACTCCAGCGCGGTTCCTCGGAGGGTCTGGTCGCTCGTCTGGAGGCCGCGGTAGGCGATCTGCAGCGGCTCGGCCGGCAGCACGAGCGAGAGCAGCGTGAAGACGTGGGCCAGGCTGCGACTGGCCCGATCCTTGACGAACTGGTCCACGAAAGAGGCTGGCCCGGCGTCGTCGATGCGGTCCAGGAGTTGATGGCTTTCCCAGACCAGCCGGCTGACCGCTACTTCCTCGCGTACGACTTCGAAGGCGCGATCTTTGTGAATCCAGACTCTGGGGTTCTTTTCTTTGATCGCCGCCAGCGAGCGACCGCACTGGAACCGGACCTCGAACCGTATGTCATCGAGGCCGAGCATCAGGCTATCGACGGCGCGTTGAGAGACGCACACCGCGAGCACTCGCGCGATGCGCCGTCGTACCGCGAATGGCTGATTCGGATCGATCAAGGCATCGGTGAGCTCGCCGACGCGCTCTTCGGCAACCTTGCGAAGCGCGTTCATCGCTTCTTGAGCGACCGGATCCCAGGCCAGGAGCGGAATCACGTGTGTCACGAGCGCCGCGCTGATTCCGTCCTCGTTCTGCAGCACCTCGACGATTCGATCGCGGTCCCGCGATCGGAGCGCCACGATCTGCAGCATGTCGGCGCTGCGAAGCACCGAGGTGTCATACTTCGAGCCGGCCCGAACCTCCGTTTCTTGACGTTCGGGCGTACGCGCGATCCGAACGCCCGAGATCGTTCGCAGCATCACGGTTCGCGTCGTCAGGTCGGCGGCTTCCGAGAGCTCGAGCTCGAGCGCGCGGTGTCGAAGGCTGCGCTCCAGCGTCTGGATGTAGCCCCTGCTCAAGCGGCTCGCCAAGAACAGGGCGCCAGCCGAGCAGACCATGGCTGCTATCAGCATCGCGCCGTACTGCCGCGCTGGCGCGAGCAGCAACAGCAACCGCACGACGCCGCCTCCAACCGCGTCTCCAAATCGATCGAATCCCACATCGATGATCGACTTCGCCGCGCGCTTCTCGACTGGTTGGATAGGGGTGTAGAAAAGCTCGTAACCCGCGCGGAACAGGGAGCCTCGGAACACCGACTCTCCGGCTCTTGCCGCGGTCACTGCGGCCAGGCCGGGAGCAAGCAGTCCACCCAGTCCACCCAGCAGCAGCGCTGCCGACGGCGTGCCGGTTGTGACTCCCAATCCGAACTTTTCGAGCACCAGCCGGCTGGAGGAGGTTTGGACGACGAAGGTGATCAGACTCGTCGCTGCGTAGTAGAGCGCGAAGAAGCGGAGAAGTGTTTCTCCCCGCTCGAACGTGGCGACTGCCTGTACTTTGAGCAGGTAGTCGGCCACGCCCGCGCCGATCGCGCCAAGAAGCACGATGCCCGCCAGATTGCGAAGGTACGGAGCGCGCGCGAGGACCTGGAGGCCCGAACGCGTCGGCTCGGCAGCAAGATCGGTCGACATCTCGATGGCCGCGGCTTTCGCGTCTGTCGCCGATCCCGCCAGTCGACGAATGTGCCAGGCGCAGAGAAAGTTCAAGGCCGCCAGGACCGGCAGCATCGCCTCCACGCCAACCGTTGTTGCGGCCATCCGCTCCGCGAGAAGTCCGCCAAGCAGGCCGCCTAACGTGCCGACGCCGGCAATCTGACCGAAGCGCTGCTTCGCCGTTCTCGGATCGAACCGTTCGCTGGCGATGAGCCAGAAGCCCGAGCCGAGCATCGGGCCGACCCCGGAGATTTGAAGATAAACGGCTACGGCGGCGGCCACCGGTTCGGTGAACGTGAGCCACCACTCGGCCAGCAGCAACACCGCGTTGACGACAAACGCGAAGGAAATGAAGACCTTAGGCGTGACACCCCGGAGGACGCTCGAGCTCATGATCACGAGCAGGATCGATGTCGCGGAGGTCGCGACCGTCATCGCAGGCAGTGACGTCACGTTGAGGTGGGCCAGGAACAGCGCGTCCCTCGTCGCTTTCCCGGCAATGAACTGCGCGGTGACCAAGCCCGCGCACCACATTGCTGCAAGAACCGGGGAGGCTGGAGGGACGGGTGTGGTTCTCATCAGGCGCTGAACACAGCTCCTGACAGCACTGGATGGAGTCCCGAAAGCGGGTCAGGAACCTTCAACTGTCGGTATTCAAGGAGTCTACCATTCCGCACTTCCGTTCGCGGGTCCGAGCGCGGAGTCCTCGCACGCACTTCCCAGTATTGACGTTGATCGCTTCTCATTCCAAAACGCCGGCATCCCCTGACACTTAGTCACCCGATGTGAAAGGGCACCGGCCGACAGACTAGTGTCGCCCTATACCTCAAACGTTTCAGACGAAAGTCCCAGAATAGCGGGAACCAGGGCAGCACCACTTATCAGCATCCCCTTGAATATCACCAGTTAGCTGATTCTGACGCCTCAGACCGAACGGCTGACCTTTTGCCATCCACCTCGGCAGTTCAGAAACCGTCTGCCGAGGACCTGCTTAATGAGACGACTGGTGACGTTGGCCGCGTTCGGACTCGTGGTTGGGTCTGGTTTGCTCGCCATTTCACTCCGCGCATCGAGTCCACAAGTTCCGTCGAGCACGTGGATGATGACCAATGAAATGGCCCAAGTTCGTGTGGGCGCGTCTGCGGCGCTTCTTCCAGACGGGTTCGTGCTTCTGACTGGCGGCTCAGACGCTACCGGCGCCTCGGCAACGGCCGAGCGGTTCAGCCCTCAGACCCAGAGTTTCATTTCAACCCCGCCGATGCTCGTGGCCCGCGCGAACCATACCTCGACGTTGCTTGGTGATGGCCGGGTCTTGGTGGCCGGCGGCACGAGTGGTGACGGCCGATCGACGACAAGCACCGAGATCTACGATCCCGTCGCCAACGTCTGGCTTGGTAGCGCCCCGATGAACGTGGCACGGACCAGTCACACGGCGACGCTGCTCAAGGACGGGCGCGTACTGGTCGCGGGTGGTGACGATGGCGGTGTCTCCATCAACTCAGCCGAAATCTTCGACCCCGCACTCGGAACGTTCAGTCTGGTAGAGGGAACGCTCGAGTGCGGCGCGCACCGGTCATGCGGCGGCGTTGCTCCAGGACGGCCGCGTCCTCATCGTCGGCGGATTCGATGGTGCGTCGACGCTTACGTCTACCGACATCTTCGATTCAGGTGCCGACGCAGTCTCCGTCGGGCCGTCGCTCGCGACTCCTCGCGCAGGCCACACGGTCACGACGCTTCTCGATGGCAAGGTCTTCGTCGCCGGCGGTGCGAATGACACCGCCGAGTTGTCAACCACTGAGGTGTTCGACCCGGCGGCGGAGGTGTTCTCGCCAGGCGCGCCTCTTGCCGCCGCGCGCCAGCGGCACCAGGCCTTCCTGCTGCCCCACAACAACAGCGTCGTCATTGTGGGAGGGACCGCAGGCGGCAACTCGGTTCAGCTCGCCGAGCTGTACCAGCCCTGGAATTACATGTTCGTCCCCACCGAGTCGCCATCGCTTGGGCGCGTGTGGGCCACCGGAAGCGCGCTGAGCTTTCCTGCGGACGATTTCATGCGCTCGGGACCGACCGACGGTGTACTGCTGTTGACTGGTGGGAGTGCTTCTGCAGATGGAGCCGGGGCGACGCGAAGCGCGGAGCTTTATGGCTTCGCGACGGTGAACACAGACAGATCCGACTACTCGCCAGGAGAGACAGTCACGATCACGGGCAGCGGGTGGCGGCCCGGCGAAATCGTGGCGCTGACGCTCGTCGAACAACCGCTGCTGGACACGCACCCGCTCGTTCCGGTTCAAGCGGATGACAACGGCAACATTCTTAGTACCGAATTCGCTCCGGACGAACACGACATCGGCATTCGCTTCATGCTGACGGCGTACGGATCGTCGTCGCAGGCGCAGACAACGTTCACGGACAGCGTGATGTCGGTCACGATCACGTCGCCGACCAGCGCTGCGCCACAAACGATCACATCGCTTCCTGCTACCGTGACTGCCTCTTTTAGCTATCAGACGAGTGACACGGGCGCCACAATGGCGACGGCAAACATCCTCGGAGCAGGACTGTCGAATTCGAAGAGCATCGCGCCGGGTACGGGTGTAGAGAGCGTCGTCGTCACAGTTCCAGCGGGAACGGCGAATGGAACCTATAACCTCAGGGTAACCGTCAGCAACTCGACTGGAACTGGCGCGAACCAAAGGAACGACAATCAGAACGGCGCGGTGATCGTAAACGTGCCCTCCTGCACGACGCCATCCATCACGAATCCGACAAACCAGACAGTCACGTATGGCAACAACGCGGTGTTCACCGCGTCAGCCACGGGGAGTCCTTCGCCCACGTTGCAGTGGCAGGTCAGTACCAATAGTGGCGGTTCATGGAGCAACATCGGCGGCGCGACTACGTCACCCTTGACCATCGCCACTCCAACGGTCTCTCAGACGGGCTCTCAGTACCGCGCGGAATTCGCGAACTCCTGCGCCACGGTGAATTCGACAGCGGCGACCTTGACAGTGAACAGGGCCAACGCGGTGATTACCGTGACGCCCTATCACGTCACCTACGACGCCGTCGCGCATACGGCGACGGGCACGGCCACCGGGGTGGGCGGCGCGAACCTGAGCGGCCTCGACTTGACCGGAACCACGCACACGGATGCCGGTGATTATCCGACCGATCCGTGGACCTTTACTGATAGCACTGGAAACTACAACAACGCCAGCGGGACAGTCCACGACAGGATTGATAAGGCCAACGCGACGATCGACGTGACTGGCTACTCGGGCATCTACGACGGAGCCGCTCACGGCGCGAGCGGTACGGCGACGGGCGTGGGCGGCGTGGATTTGAGCGCGGGGCTGAGTCTCGGCGCCGCGTTCACGAACGTCCCCGGTGGAACCGCTCACTGGATCTTCGCGGGCGGCATCAACTACAACGACTCGTTCGGCGATGTGCCGATCGTGATCGATAAGGCCAGCGCGGCAATCGCGGTGACACCTTACAGTGTCACCTACGACGCCGCTGCCCACACGGCGGCGGGGTCGGCGACGGGCGTACTCGGCGAGAGTCTGAGCGGCCTCGACCTGAGTGGCACCACGCACACCAATGCTGGCTCCTACACTGACAGCTGGACGTTCACCGACGCGACGGGCAACTACAACAGTACGAGTGGTACGGTCCAGGACGAGATCGCCAAGGCCAACGCAGTGATTGAGGTGACGCCCTACAGCGTGACCTACAACGGCGCGGCGCACACAGCGACCGGTACCGCCCGCGGTGTGCTCAACGAGAGTCTGAGCGGCCTCGACCTGAGCGGCACCACACATACCAACGCCGGCGACTATCCCGCCGATCCTTGGATCTTTGCCGACATCACGGGCAACTACAACGACGCCACAGGGACGGTTCATGACGAGATCGCCAAGGCCAACGCCGTCATTGTCGTGACGGCTTACAGCGTGACGTACGATGCTGCCGCGCACACCGCGACGGGGTCGGCGACGGGCGTCCTCGGGGAAGATTTGAGCGCGGGCTTCGACCTGAACGGCACCACGCACACCAACGCCGGCGACTACCCAGCCGACAACTGGACTTTCGCGGGAGGCGTCAACTACAACGACGCCACAGGGACGGTCCACGACAAGATCGAAAAGGCCATTGCGACGGTCAGCGTGAGCGGATACACAGGTGTCTACAACGGAAATGCGCACGGCGCGAGCGGCACCGCGACCGGGGTCGGCGGCGTGGACTTGAGCGCCGGATTGAATTTCGGTGCGGCATTTACGAATGTGCCCGGTGGGACGGCCCACTGGACGTTCGATGGCGGCACCAACTACCACGACCAGAGCGGTGACGTGGCCATCACGATCAGTAGGGCCAACGCCGTCATTGTCGTGACCCCGTACCACGTCACCTACGACGGCACCGCGCATACGGCGACCGGCACTGCCAAGGGCGTGCTCAACGAGAATCTGAGTGGCCTCAGCCTGAGTGGCACCACGCACGTCGACGCCGGGACCTACAGCGATACGTGGACGTTCACGGACGTGACCGGCAACTACAACGACACGAACGGGACGGTCACCGACATCATCGATCGCCGTCCAGTCACGGTTACGGCTGACGCCAAGACGAAAGGTACTGGGCGCGATGGATCCCCCGTTTACCTATCAGATAACGGCTGGCTCGTTGGTGAATGGGGATGGCTTCAGTGGGTACCTGGTGCGCGTAGCGGGCGAAGCGATCGGAGCGTACGCCATCCAGCAAGGAGCTTTGACGCTGGGTCCGAACTACAACCTGTCGTTCATCGGTGCAAACCTGACCATCATCTACGCGCCAGGAGGCTTGTGCCTCGGCGCACCCGGCCATTCGATCCTGCAGCCGGTCGACGCCAATGGCTCGAGCGTCTTCAAGCAGAAGAGCACGGTACCCGCGAAGTTCCGCGTGTGCGACGCTCACGGCAACTCGGTCGGAACGCCAGGGGTCGTCGCGGGCTTCCTGTTGGTCCGAGTCATCAATGGGACGACTACTGAATATCCCAACGAGCCGGTCGAGTCCACGACGCCCGATACCGCGTTCCGCTGGTCTTCGACGGATCAGCAGTGGATCTTCAACATCAATACGAAAGGCCTGATGGCCGGGATGACGTACGTTTATCGAATCAAGCTGAACGACAGCTCGATCATCGAATTTGGATACGGCCTGAAGTAGTCAGCTCCCGGCCGGCGGCTGCCTCCAGGAGCGTCGACGACACCAGTCTCGACGCTCTGCGTGGGGTAGTACGCCGCCGCCACAGCCACATCGTTTATTCCGTAGCACGCCTGCCCGCCGCACAATCGCCGCTATTTTCGTGTGGAGACACATTGGCTCGCATGAGTGCGCCATGGTCGCAGATATTTTCGCTGGGCTATACCGCTCGTGACAGAATCTGCGCTGTAATGCGCCTTCTGAAGATCGTTTCCGTCGGCATCCTGCTCAGCCTGGTGATGGTTGGCCATCCGTCCCTGGCTCGGAGCCAGGGCGCTATCAGCCCAGGCCCCATCTGGTTCGAAGGGGCTCGACTGATCGTCGGCGATGGCACGCCGCCGCTGGAAAGCTCGGCTCTCGTCGTCGACAACGGCAAGCTGACCTGGGTCGGCAGAAAAGGCGAGCGCCAGCCGCCGGGTTCCGCGGTTCGAGTCGACCTGTCCGGGAAGACCGTCATGCCCGCCCTCGTGGACGCGCACAGTCACCTCGGCTACACGAACGTCAAGGCCAACAGTACGGCGGCGGCGAACTTCACGCGCGAAAACCTCATCGATCATCTGCAGCGCTACGCCTACTACGGCATCGCCGCCACGCTCGGCATGGGTGTGGATCGAGGAGACGCGCCGTTTCTGTTGCGCGACAATCCGGTGCCCGGCGCGGCGTTGTTTCGCACGGCCGGACGCGGGATCGCGTTGCCAAATGCCGGTCCGGGCGCCGACTACAGGAAGGACGCTCCCTACGGTGTAACAACCGAGCAGGAAGCCAGGCAGGCCGTCAACGAACTGTCGGCGAAGAAAGTGGACGTCGTCAAGATCTGGGTTGACGATCGAGACGGAACGGTCAAGAAGCTGCCACCGTCGCTTTACCGCGCGATCATCGATGAAGCTCACAAGCACCATCTGCGCGTAGCGGCCCATATCTTCTATCTCGCCGATGCCAAGGAGCTCCTGAGGTCCGGCATCGACGTGTTTGCGCATGGCGTCAGAGACAAGGATGTGGACGACGAATTCATGACGCTGATCAAGGAGCATCGGAATGTCGTCGTGATTCCGAATCTGCCCGAGCGGGGAATGTCGGAGAAGGATCTCGCGTGGATCGGCGAAACGGTTCCCCGGGAAGAGGTCGCCCGGATGCGCAACGCCGTCGCGAACCGAAGACCCGAAGCCGCGCAACGCGGGCGCGAGGCATTCGACATTCAAGCGCGCAATCTCGCGAAGCTCAACGCCGCGGGAGTACGGATTGCGTATGGGACCGATTCGGGAACGTCAATTGGTTGGACCGCGCACACCGAGCTCGCGGACATGGTTGCCGCCGGCATGACGACAGCTCAGGTGATTGTTGCTGCTACCCGCACCTCGGCTGCCCTTCTACGTCTCGACCAGCTTGGAACGATCGCAACTGGCAAGAGCGCCGATTTCATCGTGCTCGACGCCAACCCTCTCGACGACATCACGAACACGCGACGGATCGCCAAGGTGTACTTGAGAGGACGCGAAATCGACCGCGCGGGATTCCGTGCCGCGTGGACCGGAGCCAAATGAGGTCAAGGCTCATGACGCCAGAAAAACGCCGCCTTTCTTTGCTCCTTTCCGCCGTGCTTGCCGCAGCCGCGGTATCGCTGACGATTGCTCAGAGCCCCGCATCGCCGCAGGTTGAATGGCTACACTACGGCGCCGATGCAGGCGGCACGAGGTACTCGGCGTTGACGGACGTCAACGCCCAGAACGTTCAACGGCTTCAGGTGGCGTGGCAGTGGAAACACTGGGAGACCCCGCTCGAGGAATTCGGTACCACACCAGGCTTCTTCGAAGCGACGCCGCTGATGATCGACGGCGTGTTGTACGTCACCACTCCATACAACAGCATTGCCGCCCTCGACGCAGAAACGGGAAAAGAGCTGTGGCGGTTCGACGGCGAGGCGTACAAGCTGGGTCAGATCCTTTCGGGGAGCGGATGGAAGTTGCGTGGGACCGCCTTCTGGCGCGATGGCGGCAGGCTGCGCGTCTTCCTGAACAGCCGGCATCGCCTCTTCTCACTCGATGTCGATGAAGGCAGGCCCGTTCGCTCGTTCGGAGATGGTGGCGTCGCCTCTCTGACCGATGGTCTGGCACGGGTTTCAGACATCAAGCACGTCACCCAGAGTTCGCCGCCGGTCATTTACCAGGATTTGGTGATTGTTGGCAGCCAGGTTCCCGATCGGGTCCAGATGTTCGATCCGGTCGGGTATGTCCAGGCTTTCAACGCGCGAACCGGCAAACGTGTCTGGACCTTCTCGGTGGTTCCACAGTCGCCCAAGGATGCCGGCGCCGAAACCTGGGATGACGAATCGTGGCGGAGAAATGGCCACGCGAACGTGTGGGCCCCGATGGCGCTCGATGCCGCGCGCGGGCTCATCTATCTGCCGACTTCGACCCCGAGCAGCGACTACTACGGCGGCGGGCGGCCGGGCGCGAATTTGTTTGCCGAATCGCTCGTGTGTCTGGACGCGGCAACCGGCCGGATGAAATGGCATTTCCAGATGGTCCACCATGGGCTCTGGGACTACGACAATCCGGCCCAGCCCAACCTCGTGACCATCACGGTGAACGGTCGGCGGATTGATGCCGTCGCCCAGGTCACCAAACAGGGCTTCACCTACGTGTTCGATCGGGTGACTGGTCAGCCCGTCTGGCCGATCGTCGAGCGCCCGGTGCCGGCAGATTCCAACGTGCCCGGCGAAAAGCCGTATCCCACGCAACCGTTTCCCACGAAGCCGCCGGCGTTCGTCGACCAGGGCGTCTCGCTGGACGATGCGAACGACCTGACGCCGGAGATCAAAAGCCTGGCTCAGGAGCAGATGCGACGATTCCGCCTCGGGCCGCTCTACACACCGCCTTCGCTCGAAGGCACGCTTCAGCGGCCGGGGCAGGGTGGGGGAGCCAACTGGGGCGGCGCAGCGTTCGATCCCGAGAGCGGCTACCTGTTCGTCCGCGCAACCCGCGGTGTCGGCGTGAATCGAGTGGGGAAGAATGACGGCTCCGATCCGCTCGTCGAGGTGTCGTACTCGAATCGATTCGCCCGCGGCGGGGAAGAAGCGACGGTGCGCGGTCTGCCGCTCACGGCGCCGCCCTACAGCGTGTTGACAGCGGTCGATTTGAACAAAGGCGACATCGCGTGGCGTGTTCCATTGGGCGAAGGGACCGAGTCGATGAGGAATCATCCGCTCCTCAAAGGAGTCACACTCCCGGATCGTCTCGGATCGTCGAACAATCGGGGAGGCTCCATGGTCACTAAGAGTGGCCTTGTGTTCACCGGCGGTGGCGACAGCTATTTCTACGCCTTCGACGCGAAGAGCGGCCGCGAAATCTGGCGCACGAAGATTCCATACGCGAACACCGCCAATCCGATGACGTACCGGACCCGCTCCGGCCGCCAGTTCATCGTCGTCGCCACGGGCAGCGGCGCCGACAATGCGTTGGTGGCGTTTGCGGTTGGGTCTTAAAGAACACGTTGCAGAATTGACGACGTCAACCGCAGAGGTCGCAGGTCAGAACCTTCGGAGCCTTCGAGGAGATCGGAGCTTATATGCAGATGCGATCCGTGCTTACGATCACCATCGCGCTCCTGTTGGGAGATCTCTGGCTTGGAGCGCAAGTCAAAGACTTCCGTCCGGTCACTGAGGCAATGCTGCGTAATCCCGCGGCCGGTGACTGGCTGAACTGGCGGCGCACCGACAACGCCTGGGGTTACAGTCCACTCGATCAAATCACCCGCCAGAACGTCCATCAGCTTCAGCTCGCATGGTCGTGGTCGATGGACGACACCGGAGCGCAGGAAGCGGCGCCGCTCGTCTACAACGGGGTCATGTATCTTCCCAACCCGCGCGGCGTGATCCAGGCGCTCGACGCTGCCAGCGGCGACTTGATCTGGGAGTATCGCCCCGAAGTTGCCGAGACGGGCGCTGCCCAGCGAAGCCCTGCACCAGCAGGTGGCGGCGAACAGACTGCCATCCCGCGGCTTTCGCAACGTCCCGCTGCAGCGGCCGGAGGCGACACAGGCCGCGGGATTCAACGGAATCTCGCCATCTTCGGCGACAAGATCTTCGGGACCACCAACGATGCGCATGTCGTCGCTCTCGACGCGCGCACCGGGAAGCTGGTGTGGGACACGACCGTCGCCGATTCGAAGCTTGGATATCAATACACATCCGGACCGATCGTCGTCCGAGGCAAGGTGATCGCGGGGATCACTGGATGCGCGCGTTACAAGGACGATGTCTGCTTCATCACGGGCCATGATGCTGCGACCGGAAAGGAACTGTGGCGGACGTCGACCGTAGCTCGGCCGGGCGAGCCTGGCGGCGATACGTGGGGCGACCTTCCCCTGACGTTCCGTGCCGGCAGCGATGCATGGATCGCCGGCAGTTACGACCCGGAAACGAACCTCGTGTATTGGGGCACCGCGCAAGCGAAGCCGTGGGCGCGAGTGGTCCGGGGCACCGAGGGATCGGCGCTCTACACGAACTCCACGCTCGCGCTCGACCCGGACACGGGCGCGATGAAGTGGTACTACCAGCACATTCCCGGTGAAACGCAGGATATGGACGAAGTCTTCGAGAACATCCTGATCGACATCGGGGGCCGCAAGTCGTTGTTCAAGATGGGCAAGCTCGGGATTCTCTGGCAGCTCGATCGAGCGACGGGCGCATTCGTTCACGCAACCGATCTTGGGTATCAGACGATCCTGGAAGTGAACCCTCAAACCGGGAAGGTCTTCTATCGCGCTGACAAGATCCCGCAGATCGGCGTCGAGATCGACATGTGCCCAAGCACGGCCGGCTTCAAGAGCTGGCGCGCGATGGCTTTCAGCCCGCAGACCAATGCGCTGTACATCCCGATCAACCTGAATTGTGAGAAGGCGACCTTTGGTCCGGTCGAAAAGATCGCGGGTCGTGGCGGTACAGGTCCCGTGCGCAGGCGCGACTACAAACACCCGGATTCGGGAGGCAGTCTCGGCGAGTTCCTCGCGATGGAGGCTGCGACCGGGAAGATATTGTGGCGTCATCGAACGCCCTCGCCCTCGAACACCGCCGCGCTGACCACCGCAGGCGGGCTCGTGTTCGGAGGCGACTGGGACCGGCACATGTACGCGTACGATGCCGTCAGCGGAAAAATTCTCTGGCAGACCCGTTTGCCGACCTCTGCTCAGGGATTTCCCGTCACCTATCTTGCGAAAGGCAAACAGTACGTCGCCATGCCGGCCGGCATAGGAGGCGGCAGTTGGTCGGCCCTGATCCCGCCCGAACTGGCGCCAGAGATTCGACGGCCGAACAGCGGCAACTCGCTGCTCGTGTTCGCGCTGCCGGACAGTAGCCGGTAGCCGAGGTAGTTAGACTGTCCCTCTCGAAGCAACGATGAGAATACGAATCGCATACATCGTCGTCGCCCTTGCGGCCGGCGGGATGCCGGCATTCTCGACCGCCGAGCGCACCGTCTGGGACCGTGTCTACAACGACGAACAGGCCCAGCGCGGGCGCACTGCCTACATCGAGGAGTGCGCCTCGTGCCACGCGGAAGATCTTCGCGGCAGCAGCACGGCGCCGAGCCTTGTCGACGAAAGCTTCGCGTTCCAGTGGGACAACACCACGGTCGGCGAGCTGTTCGTTCGTATCCGGACGACGATGCCATCGGACCGGCCGAGCAGTTTGTCCGCGCAGCGCTATCGCGACATCGTGGCGTTTATCCTTCAAGCCAACCAATTTCCTGCCGGCGAGAAGGAGCTTGACGCGGATCTCGACGCGCTGAAGCAGGTGCTCATCACGACGAAGCGGCCCTGAGGGGCCACGTGAGCCGATGAAGAAATCGCGCTGATGTAGCGCAGCCCTTCAGGGCTGCCAAGCGAAGCAGGCCTAAAGGCCTGCGCTACTGGATGACGATCTCGATGCGCTGAAACAGGTGCTCATCACGACGAAGCGGCCCTGACTACCAGAGCTGATTGAAGATGATAACTGCCACCCATCCACAGGACGTTCCCGTTGCGGCGACTCCGCGACCGCGCCCCTACGAGAGCGAAGATTGGTTGGCCGTCTGGTGCGGCTTTCTGCTGATCGGACTCGTCCTTGCTGGCGTACGGCCGGATCTGCCGGTCTTTGCGTGGAGCAACTCCGGCGATCTTGCGGCAAGAGTCTGGACGGCTCGCAATCTCTGGAGCTCCGTGGTTGTCGGCGGCGTCCTCGCTGTTCTGTCGGCGGCGACGGTTCTCCTGATGGGCGGATCGCTCAGGCGATTTGCGATGGGCTTTCCGCTCGTCTTCGTGCTTGGCTGGCTCGCGCAGGTCGTCGCCGGCAACGCCGCGGTTTCGAATTGGGGATTCGAGTACGTGGTCTTCGCGTTTCTGCTGGGTCTTGCGATCAGCAATACGACCGCAGTTCCGCCATGGCTGTTGGAGGCGGTCCGCACCGAGTACCTACATCAAGACCGGCCTGGTGCTTCTCGGCGCCGGAATTCTCTTCGCGGATCTGATGCAGGCGGGATTGTTAGGCATCGCGCAAGCGTTGCTGGTCGTGACCGCCGTGTGGTTCGTCTGCTTCTGGCTCGCGCGACGCCTTCAGGTGGACGATGAGTTCGCGACCATGCTGGCGTCGGCGGTTTCGATTTGTGGAGTATCTGCGGCGATTGCCGCATGCGGTGCGATTCAAGGCGATCGCAAGAAGCTGTCCTACGTCACCTCGCTGGTCGTGATCGTGGCCGCTCCGATGATGGTGGTGATGCCGCAAATCATTCACACGTTCGGCATCCCCGACGCCGTGGGCGGCGCATGGCTCGGAGGAACACTCGACACGAGCGCCTCGGTCGTCGCCGCGGGCGAAATGATCAGCAGCCAAGCCCGGAACGCCGGGGTCGTGGTGAAGCTCTCCCAGAACGTCCTGATCGGCCTGGCGGCATTTCTGCTGACGATTTGGTGGAGCCTCAGGGACCCCGGCCGCTCTGATCGGCGACCGGCCGCCGCGGTCATCTGGGAGCGTTTTCCGAAATTCGTCCTCGGCTTCGCAACCGCGTCGTTCGTGTTCTCATTTCTGCTCCGCCCTTCGCTTGTCAACGAGACCAAAACGGTGCTTGCGGGGCTGCGAACGTGGTGGTTTGCGCTGGCGTTCACTTCTATTGGACTCGAGACCCGATTCTCGGAACTCGTAACCGCGCAACAGGGAAGGCCCGCGCTGGCGTTCCTCGGCGGTCAGGCGTTCAACGTGTTGTGGACGTTGATCCTTGCCTACCTCTTGTTCGGTGGGGTGTTGTTTCCTGTGCCGGTGTTCGAGTAACGACGATCCCAAGGTTCCAAGGTTCCTGGTTCATTCTCTTTCTTTAGTCACTTCCCCGCGACGACCGGATTGGTCAGCGTCCCGATCCCCTCGTACGAACATACCGACATATCCCCGGCTTTGAGGTAGATCGGTGGCGTGCGCGCCGAACCGACGCCGGCAGGACTGCCTCCAGCGATGACATCGCCGGGCCGAAGCGTGAGAATGGACGACGCGTACGAGACCTGTTCGAATACATCGTGAATCATGAGCGACGAGTTGGCGTCCTGCATCAGCTGACCGTTCAGCGTGTACTTCACCGGAAGATTCCTCGGGTCTTTGACGAACGCCTTTGGCACGATGAACGGCCCCATGGGTGCGAACGTGTCGTGCGACTTGCCAATCACCCAATCCGATCCGTAGCGGTTGTCGCCGCGTCCCTCGCGGTCCGAGACGTCGTTTTCGATCGTGTAGCCAAAGATGTAGTCCTGCGCCTGTGCGATCGGGACCTGCGCGGCCTGCCGTCCGATGACGATGCCGAGCTCGCATTCCCAGTCGATCTGACTCCGGCCTGGCGGAATACGGATTGCCTCGCCGTCAGCAATCACGGCTGCCGGCGCCTTGAGGAACATGTATGGATTCCACCGCGTGTCGTCGGGCTTCCGTTCCCAGATTCCGGGCGCGGACTTCGTGCCCGGCGGCGCCGTGCCCGGCGGGGCCGCGCCCCTGCCACCGGCCGGCGGTGCGGCCGCGGGCGGGCCAGCCGCCCGGCCCGCCATCTCCAGCGCATGCTCACGATAATTCACCGCCACATTCAGCATCGTCGTGGGGTACATGATGGGGGGCAATGTCTTCAGACTCTTGACGTCGTAGACGTATGCCGGTCGGGCACCGCCGGAGGCACTGCCGACCGCGGCGACAATCTGGGCGATTCGATCGCGAACGCCTGCGTCGTAGCGCGCGATCAGGTCTTTCATGTCGGAGGGCGGGGTCAACGTGGACGCGGGCGTTCTAATTGCGGCATGCGCAGCGCCGAAGTCCACGACAAGCGTGTCGCGAAGCACGATCCCGACAAACGGCTTGCCCTGCCGCTCGAAGGTACCGAGCTTGTAGGTGGATTCCTGCACGACCACAGGAGTCGCTGTCATCAACAATCCGATCGCCGTCAGTCCGAAAACCAGGCGCCTCATGCCTTCATCTCCTCTTCATCGCCTCGAGTGGTGAGCTATCGGTTGTCAGCCATCAGCTTTCCATCGTCGCGTGGATTGGGACGGTCCGACCAGCCTCCGCCAAGGCTTCGGCGGTCCGCCGTAGCTTCAGCGAAGGCGGAAGGCCGTCCCCTGCCGTCAACTGAGAGCGCCGTAGCCTTGGCGGAGGCTGGTTAGCCGTGGTGCTTCGTCGGGCAGCCCTGAAGGGCTGCGCTACATCAGCGCGATTTCTTCACCGGCTCTGACTCGCCGACAGCCGATAACTGACAGCTGATAGCCGTCTTGAACTAGTTACGTGGTGCGCTCACAATCCGCGTGAACTCCTCCATGGTTCCCACCCGTCCATGGATCGGCACATGCTGCGCGACGTCCAGTTTCAAGCGCTGGATGTTCTGGTTCAGCACGACCGATCCTGCCGTCGGCGCGGCCGGCGGCTGCGCGCCCTGAGCGGGCGGCGAATACAGGTCTGCATTGATGAGCATTTTTTCCTTGGGCAGGTAGGCGACCAACATGCCCTGACTGTGGCCGAGGCCCTGGACCGTGAAAATCTCCAGGGTCCGCACCCCGTCGGTCACCGCGTATCGCTGGTTGAGCGTCTCGAATGTCGCGGCCCGCGGAGCGAGCGACAACCGGTCCGCTTGCATCGTTCGCGCCCCCGGGTGAAAGACGACATCGTCATAGAAATCACGGTTGCCTTGATGGGTGATGATCGTCGCCCCCTCGGCGACGTAAGTGCGCAGGCCTCCCGAATGATCGAAATGATGATGGGTGTTGACGAGGTACCGAATCGGCTTGTTTGGAGCAAGCTTCTGCACCTCGCCGATCACCGCGAGCGATCGTTCCTCGTTCAAGGGCGCCTCGACTACGGTCACGAAGTCGCTGAATTCGACGGCCACGCTGTGGTGAGAACCACCCGCGACCAGCCAGACGCCGTCAGACAGCTTCTGTGATTCCACACGAACCGCTGGAGCGCTTGCCTGTCGCACGTTGTCCGGAACGGCGAGCGCAGGGACCGCCACATTCGGCTGAACGTTGTTGACACGGATCTCCATGAAGTTGTGGCCCTGGTTCAACTGCTGGTCGCCCTGGTGTGAATGGAGCACGGTCGGGAATTTCACGCCGCCGAAGTCCTTGTACTCCGTGTAGCGCGTTTCGTACAGCATGTCTCCCAAGACGGGGTTGGCCACCCACGTCTGAACGTGCTCCAGCATGTTCTGATCGTTGAAGGTGCCGTTGACTTTGAACTTGCCGAGCGCGGTGAACGACACGACGGTCGCCTTACGGCCCCCGATCGTCCGCGACACCGCCGTCGGGTTGGCGGCCATGGCCGCTTTGAGGAACCCGGGGGGTGTCAGGAGAATATCGAGCTGCCGCAACTCGGCTGCGGCCGCCGCGGGGTTCGCCGTGGTTCCCTGCATGTTCCACGCGGAGTCGCCGCTGACGAGGAAGTGTTGTTGTTGCTCGCCTTGAATCGGCGTGCCGCCGCCGCCCTGAGGCGGATAGGTTCCTTGCCTGCGCGTAATCTGCTCGCTCGAGGATTTCGCGTCGTAGTCGATCGTTCGGGTGTAACGTGTCACCTCGAAGCGGGGCCAATCGTCGGCAGGACTGAAGCTCTGCCCGACGGCTCCGTTCCATCCGGTTCCGGTAATCTGGACGGTTTTCAGGTTGGCCGTGCCCATTGCGGTCGAGGCGGCTTGCAAGACGGCCCGGGCGTCTTGGGCAACGGTGGTTCCGGCCGTGATGACCAGCAGGGCCATCACTGTCATGCCGACGGAAAGTTTGGATCTCATAAGCACCTCGTTTCGGCCCATTACGAATCCTTTACGTTCTGCGACGCGTGCATGTTAGAACTACACGGCGCTGCTGCCAACGAAAAACGGTGGCTGCGGCAACCCCGCGCAGCGGGGCTTTGATCAAGGCTGTGATAAAGGTTTGTGTCGAAGGGATGGCTCTATGTCGCTGAAGCCCTGGCGTTTCCTTCTGGCTCTTGGCCTGGTGGCATCGACGATTACTTCAGCTCCGCAGATCGTGCAGGGCCAGGCCGGCGCGGCGAAGGGCGAGTGGCCAACCTACGGGGGAGACTTGGGCCATACGCGGTACGCGCCGCTCGACCAGATCGGCGCACAGAACTTCAGCCAACTGGAGGTGGCGTGGCGCTTCAAGACCGACAGTTTCGGACCGCGTCCTGAATTCAATTTCGAATCGACGCCGCTCATGGTGAACGGGCGGTTGTTCTCGACGGCCGGAACCCGGCGTGCGGTCGTCGCGCTTGACGCGTCGACGGGCGAGCAGTTGTGGATGCACAGCGAGCACGAAGGCCCGCGTGGTGCCGCGGCGCCCCGACAACTTTCAGGGCGGGGGCTGGCCTACTGGACCGACGGTCGCGAAGAACGAATCCTGTACGTGACACCCGGCTATCGACTCGTCGCGCTCGACGCGAAAACCGGCATTCCGGTCGCCGGCTTTGGACAGAACGGCATTGTCGATTTGAAGCTCGAGTTCGATCAGGAGCTGGATCCGATGACGGCTCCCGTCGGGCTTCATGCCACGCCGACGGTGGCCAGCGACGTCGTGATCATCGGTGCGGCGTTCGAGACCGGCGCGAATCCCAAGAGCAGGAGCAACGTGAAAGGCGCTGTTCGGGGCTATGACGTCCGAACCGGCAAACGCCTGTGGATCTTTCGAACGATCCCACGGCTCGGCGAGTTTGGCAACGAAACCTGGGAGAAGGATTCATGGTCCTACACGGGCAACAACGGCGTGTGGGCGCAGATTTCTGCAGACGAAGAACTGGGGATGGCCTATCTGCCGGTCGAATTGCCCACGCACGACTACTACGGCGGCGAGCGTCCCGGCAACCACTTGTTCAGCGAGAGCCTGGTTGCCGTAGACCTGCAGACCGGACAACGAAAATGGCACTACCAGCTGGTGCACCACGGCATCTGGGACATGGACATCCCCTGCGCGCCGATCCTCGCCGATATCGTCGTCAATGGACGGCCGATCAAGGCCGTCGCACAGCCCACCAAGCAAGCATTTCTGTACGTTCTCGATCGCGTCACCGGCCAGCCGGTCTGGCCAATCGAGGAGCGGCCGGTTCCTAAAGGCGACGTGCCGGGTGAATGGTACTCGCCAACGCAGCCGATTCCGACGAAACCGCCGGCCTACGATCGTCAGGGCATGTCGACCGACGACTTGATCGATTTCACCCCCGAGCTCAAGGCTGAAGCCGTGAGGGCGATCGCTCGGTACAAGATCGGCCCCATCTTCACGCCCCCGGTCGTCAGCAAGACGGAAGGTCCGATCGCCACGCTGACCATGGCGGCCCAGGGCGCGGCGACGAACTGGCCGGGCGGGTCCTACGATCCGGAAACACACGTCTTGTACGTGGCGTCGCAGAGTGCAGTGGCGGCCCTCGGACTCGTGCCGCCTCCTCCGGGCACGGCTGATGTGCGCTATCACCAGGGCACGGTGTTGACGGGGGCGCGGCGTTCGGGCGGTTCTGGTGCGAACGCCGGCGCCGGCGCACGTCCCGGCGCGGCCGCTGCAGAGGGCGGCGGAGGCGGCGTCGCCTCGCTCGATGTCCAGGGCCTGCCGCTGATCAAGCCTCCGTACGGACGCATCAGCGCGATCGATCTGAACCAGGGCGACATCCTGTGGCAGGTGCCGCACGGGGAAACGCCGGACCGAATCACGAATCATCCCGCGCTGAAGGGAATGAACATCCCGCGCACCGGACGGCCCGGCAACGTCGGGACGCTGGTGACCAAGACGCTGCTCATTGCCGGCGAACCGGGCTTCGGTCCGACGCCGTCCGCGCAGCGGGGATCGATGCTGCGCGCGTACGACAAGAGCAGCGGGAAGGAAGTCGGCGCCGTCTACTTGCCGGCGCCGCAGAGCGGATCGCCCATGACCTACATGTTGAACGGCAAGCAGTACCTCGTTCTGGCCATCAGTGGCGCGAACTACTCAGGGGAACTGCTGGCGTTCAGGGTGCCAAACTAGGGCAGTCTGGATGCCGATGAACTAGTCACCACGGAGGACACTGAGGACGCGGAGATTCAATCGTTACAAGACTGAGCCTCCGTGTCCCCCGTTTCCTCTGTGGTGGAGAGTCTTAGGTCGGCGTCACATCCCCTCGTCCGCGCTCGGTCCATAGATCGACGGCACGGTCGAACCCATCGGCCTCAAGTACGTGGACAGCTGACCGCGATGGTGAATGATGTCGAAGAGAAAGCCCCAGACGTTCTCGTAGCCCGTCTCTTTCATCACTTCCTGTCCGCCGAACATGAACGGGACTTGCTTTTCCAGTTGCGCGACCGAGAGACGTTCGAGCCTCTTCGTCACGTCGTCGTGATGGCGTTGGTAGGTGTCCTGAATCTCTTTGATGGTTGCCGGGGTTGGCAGTTCCACCCATTCCAATTGGCCTTTTTCGAGTCCCTCGATGAGGAGGATCTCCTCGCGCACGATCAGCCACGCGATTTCGCGAGCGTTGCGGGCCTTCGGGTCGGGACGATAGTCAGACCGATCTTGAGGAATTCGTGAGATGACCTTTTGGGTGGCGGGACCTTCCTTCTTCCAGAACTTCAGCAGCAGCGTCTTTTCGTCCATGTCGTCCTCCGGTGCTTGACCGTCGCCTTGGGGTCAGACCCCGGTGACGGGTCGTAGCGGGGTCTGACCCCAATCACAACCGGAGACTCTATGGCGAACATAAGACGAAAGTCAAGGGCCGCGCGAGAGGTGTAGGCTGGGTACCCTGAGGAGGACGTATCGATACATCCGGTTAGCCCGTCATGTGGCTTACACGAGAATCGGGACCCAGGCGAGCGCATCCCGGCAAGGCGTGGGGCAGAGCCCCACGTAAGAAGAAAGGGGGCATGTCATGCGCGCTGGCTTACGGCGATTGTTCTTCCCGGCCATCTGGGGCGCCGCGCTTGCTCTTTGGGCCGCTGCTGGACTGAGCGCCAGCCAGTCACCCGCCAAGGCTGAGGGCGACTTGGTGCTCGGTACCTGGGCCCTCAACGTCGCCAAGTCGAAATGGGTGCCTGGTCCTGCGCCGCGGAGTCAGACCCGGACGTACGAAACCCACCAGGACGGCGTGAAGGCCACGATCAGGACCGTTTACGCGGACGGACATTCGACCTCGGTCGAATACGTGGCGAAATACGACAGCATCGAATACCCCCTCAGCGGATCGCCGGACGCCGAACGGATCGCGCTCAAACGGCTCGACAGCCACACCGCGGAAGCCACCCTGGGGCACGCCGGCAAGGTGATGGGGACAGCTCGGCGCGTCATCTCGCCAGACGGCAGGACGATGACGATCACGTATCGAGGGGAGCTGGAAAGCCGGGCGGTGAACAACGTGTCGGTGTACGACAGGCAATAAGCGCCTTAAGGTCCTTTACGAACAACCACTCCAGAGTGCTTTGCGAAACAAGCACGCCAGAGTGCTCTACGCAAACAAGCACCCTAGAGTGCTCTGGGTAACAAGCACCCTAGAGTGCTCTATGTAACAAGCACGCTGGAGTGCCTTATGAATTCCCAATGAGTCTTTTCGCCGCTCCGATCGCTTCGTCGAGCGTCGTGACAGCGCCGTCCATCTGCTGCTCGTAGACCGCCTTCAAGATCTCGCCCATGCGTGGGCCCGGTGTGAGGCCGAGCGCGAGAAGATGGCGCCCGAGCAGAAACGGACCGGGAGGCCGATGTTCGACGCCGAGCGCTCGCGCCCGCTCGAGAAACCAGTCCATCGCCGAGCAGTCGAATTGCCCGGGGCTGCGGCCCAGGCAATCGGCTTTGGCGAGACGCGCGAGCAGCTCGAGGTCGACCTTGTGCGCCAGCCGCCTGAATGCCCCGTCGCCCACCTCACCGCGAACCTTGAACCAGGCACCCGGCTTCAAGTGATGCGCGACGAAGCCGAGAACCTGTTGCCGCACATCGTAGCCATCCATCGAGTGCACGCCAAGCCGGTCCAAGAAAATGATCGCCGGCGCCACACCCTGATCCTCGTGATCCAACGAGCGGATGCGCCCATCGATCACGGCCGTGGTCGCCGGTTTGCCGAAATCGTGACACACCGCGCCGAGCATGATGGCAAGCTGTCGCGGACGATCGAGATCGTCGATGGCGAGCCGCGCTCGATCGACGACCTGCAGCGTGTGCGCCCACACGTCGCCCTCTGGATGCCATTCGGGCTCTTGCGGGCACCCGACAAGGGCTTCGAGCTCCGGAAACAGCTTCGAGACGACGTCCAGCTCTTTGGCGAGGTCCAGGCCGATCGACGGACGTGGGGCGAGCAGCAGCTTTTCGAGCTCGCCCCACACGCGCTCCGCCGGTAGATCGTCCAGCGGGATCGTGCGGCACAATCCGCGCGCTTCGTCGTCGAGATCAAAGTCGAGTCTGGCCGCGAACTGCACGCCACGGAGCACGCGAAGGCTGTCGTCCGCAAAGCGCGCAGGATCGACAACGCGAAGGATCCGTCGCGCGATATCGCCGCGACCGTCGAACGGGTCGACGTACTCGTCGGTGAGTGGATCCCAGGCAATCGCGTTGACCGTGAAATCGCGTCGGTGCGCTGCGTCTTCGGGGGACATGTCCGGGTCGCCCGTCACGACGAAGCCGCGATGGCCCCGGCCCGCCTTCGATTCGCGCCGCGGCAGCGAGACGTCGATATCGCCGATCTTGTAGACCTGAAAGCTTTCGCCGACCGTCTCGACGCGCCCGAAGCCTTCGAGCAGGCGCCGAAGGCGCAGGGTGTCGATCCCGTAGACCTCGAGGTCGATGTCCTTGCAATCCCGGCCGATGATCCGGTCTCGGACCCAGCCACCGACGACCAGCGCCCGGCCACCAGCGCCGCGAACGGCCTCGGCAATCGCTCGGGCGCCTTCGGAATTCACAAATGACAATTTACAATTTACAAAGCGATGTCGTACAGAGCGAAGCCGCACGAAGCGAGCCAAAGAGCGGGCTCGCCTCGTGTCGCTTCTGACGGTTCCTAATTGTAAAGTGTCAATCCCGCGGCGCCGACTACGCGACGCGACGGGTGGGGATCAGCTGTGGACGGGTCATGACATGACGCCGCGCGTCTCCACGGAGCGCGGATTTCGGCTGGGTTTTGGTGATCGTCCATCCGGGTGATTTGTGCCCACAGGAGGCACATTCCAGAAACATGCGATTCTGCTCGAATCGCATCAAGTTGTCGTGCCCCTGTACGCCACAACAGATCTCGCTCATGGATTCGATGATTCGCGCGACGAATCCCGCCTGGGACGAGCGCGCGCGAGCGGTCGATGGCTGGGTGAACGACTTCAAATCCAGGCTCTCCATGGTTCTGGTCCTCCTAACGAACTGCATCCCACATACGACATCCACCGGGTAGTGATAACGCTGCGCCCTCTCAGCTATAACGGCGCCTCGTCCCCCGCGGATGGGGAATCCGACTTCAATAGACGTGCCGGGAGATGGAAATGTCGCTAAGTAGGCGCGCGGTCATGAGTTGCCCGAAGCTCAACCGCCGAAAGTGTGATCGGCAGGTATCGTGGAGACTAGGAACAAGTCAGCCTAAAGTTGCGGATATTGCAGACTTTGGCGAGCTCAGCGTGTTCTAAGAATGCTCACTGAACACGCTCCGGGCGACGAACGCAACGTTGGCAGGGCGCTCCCCGAGCCGGCGCATGAAGTAGGGAAACCACTGCCGTCCGAAGGGAATGTACACGCGCACTCGGTAGCCGGCCTCCACGAGTCTCGTCTGGAGGTCGCGGCGCACACCGTAGAGCATCTGGAATTCGAACCGGTCCGGCGTCACACCATGATCGAAGGCCAATCGTCGGGCCAGCTCGATCATCCGCTCGTCGTGCGTGGCAATGGCCGGGTAGTCCCCGTCGGTCAGCAGGACCCTGACCATTCGGGCAAAGGCGGCGTCGACGTCGGCCTTCTTCCGGTACGCGACGGCTTTGGGCTCGGTGTACGCGCCCTTGACCAGCCGGATTCGACCGCCAAGCGCATTGACACGCTGCAGATCGCCCTCGCTTCGACGAAGCGCCGCCTGCAGAACCACGCCCAACGCGCGATGCCCTTGCTGCCAGAGCGTCTCGAAAATCTCCAGCGTGACATCGGTGTAGTGCGAGCTCTCCATGTCGAGGCGCACGAAAAAGCCGGCGGGTTCGGCATGCTCGAGGATCTTGCGAAGGTTGTCGACGGCGTACGCCTTGTCGACGTCCAGTCCGAGCTGGGTCAGCTTGAGCGAGATGTTGCGGCCGATCTCGGACTGGACGATCGCGCCGATCATCGAGAGATACTCGCGCGTTCCTGCATCGGCTTCGGCGAGGTTGGTGATGTTTTCTCCGAGTTGATCCAGCGTGATCAAGAGCCCGCGGGCCTCGACGCTGCGTGCCGCGTCGATCGCGTCGGGCACGGTTTCCCCGGCGACGAATCGCCGCGCAAAGCTGGTCGGTCTGCGCAACCCGATTCGTGACGCGAGGCGTTGCAGGGAGCCGCTCTGGGCGAGAAGGTAGAAAAAGTTCTTCGAGATGCTCTCGAACATCAATGCGTCCGGCCAGCCGGCGGGTGCAGATGTTCTATCGTCCGCGCGTAGTAGCGCAGCACGTTCCGCTCGCGGACGCGGAACCGACCCCGCTCGACGACGATGATGCCCCGCAGCTCGAGCGGTTCGGCCGCTTCTTCGATCGCTTGACGACCGCTGTCGACGCCGAGGTTGGCGCGTCGCGCGGCGAGTTCGCCGAGCATCCGATCGATCCGGCTCTCCAGGTCGCGCCGCGTGATCGAAGGTCTCATCGCCGCCGCGAAAATCGCGGTCGGCAGCACTTTGTACTGCGCGCCGATTCTCGCGCGCAGGAGCCGGGTCAGCTCCAGGACGTCGCGGCGCGACTCGATGGCGCTCTGATCGATGTGGATCGGCGCGCCAAAGGTGACAAACGCCCGCGACCGGTAGCCGACCGCATAGCGCACCATCTCGGCGAGCTCTCGCGAAAAGGGTCGTTGCAGTTTCTTGACACCTTGTCGCGCCAGGATGTGGTCTTCCAAGACCAGGTCGTAGGCGATCGCGGCAGGCAGCAGCACCACGTTCTTACAGTCGGCGATGAGCGCGCTGTGAATCAACCCCGTCTTGAACGGCTTGAGCTCTCCGCTGTAGCTGCGTCCGCCTTCGGGGTAGAAGAACAGGTCCTGCTTCTTGAGGATCTCCGCAACGTAGGCCTTGAGCGTGACCAGATACACCGGATCTTTCGTGTTGCGCCGAATCGGGATGGCGCCGATCACATGACGCTGGATGAGTCCGAGCGGTCCACCGAACAGATTGATGCCGGCGGCAATCAGCGGTGGCCGGATCTGGTTGTCGTCGAGCACCAGCGGCTCGACCAGGTAGTCGATGTGACTCTTGTGGTTGGAGATGTAAACGACCCGGTGGCCGCGTACCGCGGCGTTCGCGTGCTGCAGCTGCTCGGGGATGCGTTCGATCTTACGGAGTATCGGGTACAGCGGATGCTGCAACGCCCGGTACATCCCATAGCGCTGCGTCGTCCGCAATTCCTCGAGATACGCATAGACGCGCTCGCGAGCTTGCGCGCCGCTTTCGCCGCCGTACCCGCCGCGCAGGTACTTGACGACCTCCTCGCGTGCCAGAACGGCCTCGGAGATTTCGTCCAGCATCTGTCCGTCGGACTATAGCACAGCGACATTTGGAAATCGGTCAATTGACACCATCCGCCTCGCGTGAGGTGAAAGGCTCGTCCTCACCCGCGCTCACCATCGTCATCGCGGCACGGGTGGTGCAGGCCGTGAGGCCCCATTCGGTCGGACGATCAGCCGACCTCAATCGCGCGACACACGGCATCGGCGAACGCCGAAGTCGTTGCTGTTCCGCCCAGATCTTGGGTCCGCACGTCGGTACCTGTCAGCACCACGGTGAGGCCGCGCATGATCCGATCGGCGGCCTCGTGCTCGTTGATGTGACGCAGCATCAAAACGGCCGAGAGCAGGAGCGCCGTTGGATTCGCGGCATTCTTGCCCGCCAGATCGGGCGCGCTTCCGTGGACGGCCTCGAAAACGCCCACATCGCCGCCGAGATTTGCCGCGCCGACGAGCCCGAGCCCTCCGACCAACCCGGCGCACAAATCCGACACGATGTCGCCATACAGGTTCGGCATGACGAGGACGTCGAACTGCGACGGCTTGAGCACCAGCTGCATGCAGGCGGCGTCGACGATCCGCTCGTCGTAGGTGATGTCCGGCCACTCACGGGCAACCCGTCGGGTGCACGTGAGGAACAGGCCGTCGCCCATCTTCATGATGTTCGCCTTGTGAATCGCGGTCACGCGCCGTCGGCCATGACTTCTGGCGTAGGCGAAGGCGAACGCTGCGATCCGCGTCGACGCGCGTTCGGTGATGATCTTCAGGCTCTCGACGACCCCGGGTACTACCTCGTGCTCCAGGCCCGAATAGAGATCTTCGGTATTCTCCCGAACGATGACGAGATCGACGTCTGAAAAGATCGCACGCACGCCTGGCAGGTTCCAGACCGGGCGCAGGTTCGCATAAAGATCGAGCGCCTTGCGCAAGCCGACGTTGACGCTCGTGAATCCTTCTCCGACCGGCGTGGTGACCGGCCCTTTCAAGGCGACCTTGTTGCGGCGGATCGAATCGAGAAGCGCGTCGGGGAGTGGGTGGCCGGATTGTTTGACGGCAAGTTCGCCGGCGGCGTGACGCTCCCAATCGATGGAGACGCCCGACGCATGCAGGATGCGCACGACGGCGTCCGTGACCTCGGGACCGATGCCGTCGCCAGAAACGAGAGTGATGACGTGTGACTTCACACCTGAGACTTGAGACTTCCGAAGACTATTCGCGGGCATACCAGCCGAGCAGAATGAGCCCGAGGGTCATGTTGACGGTCATGAGAGCCGTCGACGTGGCGTGGAGCCGGTCGAAGCGGATCCGCCTCTCGTCCGTTTCCGGTAGCGTCCGAACGGGAGCCGCCACCTGCGCTTGCACGCTGGCGATCTCTCGCGTCAGGGGCAGGCCGGAATACAACGCGATGGCGAGCATGAGAACCGCGAGGCCGACGCGAAGCTTGAACGCTCGCGGCGGTGGACCGACGAACTTGATGACGAACAAGCAGACGAGGATGACGGCGCCGCAAGCATAGGCGAGGAGATGGAACCGGCGCAGAACTTCTCCGAACACCGCGCCAGCGAGCACGCGGCCGGCGTCCGGATCGGCCATTTCCAGGACCCGAAAGGTGGTCGGTGCGACGAGCAGGCCTAGCGTCGCCATACCGCCAAGCCACACAGTGAGCGCGGTCAACGCGAGCTGGCGGATGACGAACATCGGGTCATTATAATTGCGCGATGGATTGGGCCGCGGTCGAGTGGTTCACCGACACCGTTGTCGCGGCGCTCACGCGCGGCGAGCCGGTCGATGCGACGGCATTGACCTTCCTGCTGCGACGCTATCGGGCAACCGGTCGCGCCGATGTCTGCGATGCGCTCGAACCGGCTCTGGCGCAGGCGATCGGGCGCCACGCCGAGGACGGGACGACAATCGAGCGTGCCGCGTGGCTGACGACGTTCTCGGAAGCGGCTGCGCTGTCGAGCGACGAGCGGATCCAGAACGCCGCTGAGCAGCTCGCCACCGCCTTGCGGTGTGAATGGGGGCGCGCGAGCGAGGTTGACGCAGCGGCCGCGTCGATCGACGCCTGCCTTTTCTGGAGTCAGGTAATCGATTCACGGACCGTCGTGCCCGCCGCGATCGATGAGCTGGAACGGGTCGTTGGCGGAGCCTATCAACCCGATGAGGGCCTGGCTCGCACGGTGAGCCGTTCGAGCGATCGGCGCGGCCACCTGAGCGATCACGTCGGTCTGGCCTCGGCACTCTTGACGTCCTACGAGGTGACCGGACGCCTGCCGTACCCGATGCTGGCCGAAGAGCTCATGCAATACGCGCGACGCCTCTTGTGGGACGACGAAGCGGGCGTTTTCCTTGCATCGGGATCCGATCGGGACAAGCCTTTCGCGCTCAACTGCGATGCTGTCCGGGTCTTGTGCCGTCTCGAGGCGCTGCACCAGACCGACGACTATCGGGCCGCGGCTGTCGTCGCCCCTGATGCCGACTATGCTGGCGACGCCGAGCGTGTCTTGACCGCCGAGGCGCCCAATGCCCGCGAACTCGGAATCGCCGGGGCCGCTTACGGACTCGCACTCGCAGAATGGTTGGCGCTTCAATGAAGCTTCCAGCTCGCCAGCTTTCAGCGTCACATTCAGCTGTCAGCTATCAGCAGGCGAATCGCGCGAGGTGACGCTTTGGAATATCGAAGGTTCAAGGCTGGAAGCTGGTAGCTGGAAGCTGGCAGCTGATTTAGTATTGGCAAGCTGAAAACTGAAAACTGAAAACTGAAAACTGAGAGCTGATAGCTGAACAGCTGATAGCTGAATTGGAGTCCCCCCGTGGACCGTGCGTTACTGATTCCAGCCTTGAAGAACGTCGCGACGCGGCTCCGGATCGATTCGTTGAGGTCGACCTCGGAGGCGGGCAGCGGCCATCCCACGAGCTGCTGTTCGGCGGCAGAGATCGTGGCGTCGCTGTTTTTCGCCGAGATGCGATTCGATCCGCACCAACCTGGCCTGGAAGAGAGCGATCGCTTCGTGCTGTCGAAGGGACACGCGGCGCCGGTGCTGTACGCGGCATGGGCCGAGGCCGGCGCGTTCGATCGCGGCGAACTGCTGAAGCTGAGGAGGCTCGATTCCGACCTGGAGGGTCACCCGACGCCGCGCCTCCCGTTCGTCGATGTCGCGACGGGATCGCTCGGGCAGGGAATCTGCGCCGCTGTCGGCAGCGCCTTGAACGCCCGGCGCATCCAGTCCGACTACCGCACCTATGTGCTGCTCGGCGATGGAGAGTCGGCGGAGGGATCGGTCTGGGAAGCAGCCGACGTCGCCGCAATGGATCGCCTCGACAACCTGTGCGGCATCACCGATGTCAACGCGCTCGGCCAGAGCCGATCCACGATGTGGCGGCACGACATGGACGAGTTCGCACGGCGTTGGCGCGGCTTCGGCTGGCATGCCATCGTCGTCGATGGACACGACTTGAGCGCGCTGCTCGATGCGTATGCCGAGGCACGCGCCATGAAGGGCCGGCCGACCATGATTCTGGCGCGCACGGTCAAAGGCAAAGGTATCCCGTTCGTGGAAGGAAAGGATGGCTGGCACGGTCGTGCCTTCAAGAAGGGGGAAGAGCTCGATCGCGCGCTCGCCGAGCTCGAACGACAGTCCGAGCCCACCGCGGCAGGCGTCGATCTGGTTCGACAGATTCAGAAGCCCGCTGCCCGGTCACGGCCGCCGGAAAAGGTGCGGCAACCGGCTCCACCTGCATACACCCTCGGCGCCGAAGTGGCCACCCGCGAGGCGTATGGGACTGCGATCGTCAAGCTCGGCGAAGCCGACAACCGGATCGTCGCGCTCGACGCCGACGTCAAGAACTCGACGTTCAGCGAAGCCTTCGAGAAGGCGTTTCCGGAGCGCTTCTATCAGAATTTCATCGCAGAGCAGGTGATGGTCGGGGCGGCGATGGGACTGGCTGCGCGGGGCGCGATCCCGTTTCCGTCAACCTTTGCGTGCTTTCTCTCGCGGGCGTCGGACTTCATCCGAATGGCCGCCATCAGCAACGTCGGTGTGAAATTGGCCGGCTCGCACGCCGGCGTGTCGATCGGTGAGGACGGCCCTTCGCAGATGGCACTGGAAGACCTGGCGATGTGTCGAGCGCAGCCGAACTTGACGGTGCTGTACCCCTGCGACGCGGTGAGTACAGGAGAAGCTCGTGGCCCTGATGGCGTATCACCCGGGGCCCGCGTACATCCGTACCAGCCGTCCGAAGACGCGCGTGATCTACTCGAATGAAGAGATTTTCAAAATCGGTGGCTTGAAAGTGCTGCGCGAGAGCTCCAACGATGCCGCGACGGTGATTGGAGCGGGCGTGACGGTGTTCGAGGCGCTTACGGCCTACGAAGAGCTCAAGAAATCGGGCACGTCGATCCGCGTCCTCGACTTGTACTCGGTTTCACCGGTCGACAGCGACGCGCTCGTGGCGGCGGGTCGCGCCACAAACGGCTGTCTCGTCACGGTCGAAGATCATTACGCGGCTGGAGGCGTCGGCGATGCGGTCGCAGCCGCCGTGGCCGACGCCGGCTTCACCGTCCACCGCCTGGCGGTTCGTGAGATTCCACGAAGCGGCAAGCCGACCGAACTTCTCGATCGATTCGGCATCTCGGCCCGCCACATCGTCGAAGCAGTACGCGCCGTCTCGGCAAAGAAGCCCGTCGCCGCTGCAAGATAGCTCCAGGGTTCGGCCTCGAGGGGCAGAAAATGTGCCAATGCAGCTGAGCCATGAAGTAGCTTCGCTTTTCCACAACCTGACGCGCCGGTTTCGGGGTTCCCCGTCCGGAGTACCAGTTTTCAGGTATCGCCTCTAGCTCTTCGAGTGACAACCAGACTCAGGTCCAGGCGCTAAACGATCTGTCGCTGACTTTCGTATTTGCAAGTAGGGCCGGTCAACCTGCTGATGGTTCCCGCTCGGATTCTCGGGATCCGGCGGCGATTTCCGGCCGACTTCCTTCAACTCGTGAGATGAGGCGGGCGTCTAATGGACTGGGGCCTCGGCGATCGTACCGATGAGCATGCGTAAGAGAAGCGTGAGACACCGGCTGGGATTTGTACGAGTGCACGACGTGGAAATCGACCCGCCGCGGCGCCGTGTGCGGGTGCAAGGTCGGGACGTGAAGCTCACGGATCAGGAATTCCGGTTGCTCCACCTGCTCGCCTCGAACGCCGGGATCGTCTTCAGCCGCGAGACGTTGCTGGCACGGCTCAGGAGACGCGAGACTGACGTCAGCGATCGGAGCGTCGATACCTTGGTCAAGAGGGTTCGACGGCGGGTGGAACCGGATGCCACGCGACCGCAGTATCTGCTGACCGTGTGGGGCGTCGGCTACAAGTTCTCGGACGACGGGCGCGAACAGGTCGAGTAGGTCTCACCTGGTCAACCATTTGCCGATCGCGTAGACGAGCACCGGGCCCCCGACGATGACCCACGCCAGCCATTTTTTCATGGTCGAATCCCTCACACTGAACTTCGAATCTCAGCTCCAAAGGCCCGGACCGCTACTACCCGATCACCGCCGGATGGCTTCACCGACAGGCGAATCAGGCCATGTCGGAACTGGGGCCGCGACGTACTTCGCGTGAGCCAGGCGGCCCTGAAACAGCGCTGTCTCAGACGCCCAGAACGCAAGCTTTACCCAGAGTCGTGCGAGCACGTACGCCTGTCCGATCACAAGGCCGATCCACATCGACAAGCCCGTGCCGCCGGCGCCAGGGGCCACGAGGGCGTAAAAGCCAAGCACGATTAAGAAGGACACGGCATTCATGACGTATAGCCCGAGTGCGGCCGGGTAGTTTCGCCGGATAAACCGCAGGGCTGCCACCGTCGCGCCGAGCATGCTCCGCCGGTCCTCGACGACGGCGCGCACTTTGGCGTAGTCGAAGACCACGTTGAACGTGATGAGCAGGATCCCGAAGACCGCGTACAAAGCAATGCGGACGATCAGAGCGGTGCGTTCGACTGAGATCTCGCGCGTGAGCCTGGGATAGAGGTCCTCGAACATCCATGGATGGAAAAAACCAAACAACCAGACGTAGGCAACCGCCATCAATATCGCCAGACGCAGGAATCTGAAAAAGAACACCCCCGACGCGGCGAAGAACCCGTGCGCTTGCGTCGCCCGGTCGCGTGCATATCGGTCGATCGCGCCGCCGGCAAAGAACAGCCAGAGCACGACGTACACGGACGCTGCGCCGACAATGACGATGGGTTGGGGTGTGAAATCGAGGAACGCGCTCAGGTTGTCGACAACGGCACCAAAGCCGATCACGGCCGGTTTGAACGTGACGCCGAGGCCGGCCGCCTGACCGCTGAATTCCTGCATCCAGTCGTAGTTGACGCGACTCGCGGCGGCGTCAGCGGCCAGGCTGCTGCCCAGATGGTCGCGCAGCAGTCCGCGCATCGCGGCTGCGAGCGGGAGACTGACCAGCAACGTGATCAGCCATGCGCCCAAGAGGACGGCGGGCGCCTTGGTGACGCGACGGAATCCGTCCCGCCAGGCCGCGAGCGAGCTCATACCAGGAACGCCCACGACAGCAGAAAGTCTTGCAACCACACCATCCACTTCAGCGCCCACTTCGTGGAGGCTGCAGATCCTCGCGGCGTAACCGTCTTCGAATTGTTCGTGTAGTTGACGTCGAGCAGCAGGACGCGCTCGGGATCCACTTCCGCTGAAACCACGCGCGATTCACGATCGTAGCTGTACGCCTTCCAGCGCTCGAGGCCGTTCCAGTGCTCGACCAGGTGCTCGCCATTTTCGAACCTCGTCGCGATACTCACAGGAAACGTCGCGTCGCCGTAACGGCGCACCACCACCGATGTCCGAAACCGTTCGCCGTCCGCGACGGTCTCGAGCACGTCCACACCGTAGTCGAACGTGCCCGAGCCGCGATGCACCTGATCGAAGTACCACGCGAGATCGCGCTTCGCCGTTTCGTTGGCCACGGCGAAGAAATCGGCAGCCGAGGGATGCTTGAATTTCCAGCGAGAGAAAAACGTGGACAAGATCGCTTGCAGCGTAGGCCATCCGAGGTGGCGCTCCAGCGTGTTCAACCACAGCGCGGTTTTGCCGTAGGACAGGGCACTGGCACTCTGCCGTGATGGAAAGAATCGATACGTTGGGTGCGAGGTGATCTCGCGGTTGGCCATGGGACGGTACTGCGACCAGCGGTCGCCGTCGCTTTCCCGCGTGAGCTCGATGTCCTTGAACGTGTACGGAACGAACCCGCCGAAGTAGCGCACTGCCAGATGGTTCGGCCGATAGACTTGCGCGATCGCCCTGGCCGTGGAGAAGGTGTTCAAGCCCTCGTCCATCCATGCGTGCTCGAACTCGTTGTTCCCGACGATGCCGTACCAGAACTGATGGCCAGCCTCATGGACGGTGACGCTTTCGGGCACGGTCACGCTCGGCGGCACGATCCAGCGGCTGCCCGCGACGAAAAGCGTCGGATACTCCATGCCGTCGGCATTGCTCTGATAGGCGGGATCGACGATGGTGATGTGGCCGTACGGATAGGGACCGAACCACTCTCCGTAGTACTTGAGCGCGGTTCGCGTCGCGTCGAAGTGCCGCTCTGTTTGACCGGCGTGCTCGGGTTGCAGAAGGAGGCGCATGTCGACGGCTGGCAGAGTTGCGTGCTCGAACCGTGCCCATCGCTCCAGGTAGTTCGGGCTCGTCGTCCAGGCGAAATCATGCACGTCGTCCTGGAAGTAGCGGTGGGTCGACGTGTTGTCGGGGTTGTCGCGCCGCTCGCGCTCGACGCCGGTGGCGCCGAGGATCCATCCCTTGGGCACCGACAGGCGAACGTCGTACGTCCCGTAGTCGGAGAAGAATTCAGTCGGATAGTGAAACTGATGACAGCTCCACCCATCGTCCCGGAGGACGCCGAGCTTCGGAAACCAGTGTGCGATGAAGAAAAAGTTGCCGATTGCGCCGGTCCGAGCAAACGTCCGTGGCACGTGCGCCGTCCACTTGACCTCGATTCGCACCGTTGCCCCAGGACCAGCCGGCCGAGGCAGCGAGACCGCCATCACGGTCTGGTCGTCCAGGTTGCCGTCGTCTGGCGCGATGAATCGCCTCGGAAGCTGCGACGCCACATCCTGCCTGCCGTTTTCATCCAGCGCGTCTGACGTGCCGGCTTCGTGGTTCGGCAGTAGTCGGACCGACGTGACGTCAATCTGGCCGCGCTCGTCGTCTCGATGGGTTTCGAACGTTCGACCGCCCAAGGCCGCTTCGCGAAGCCAGGTGGAGCGGCTGTTACGCCACGCGTTCCAGTACAGATGGAACTGCAGATCGTCGACAGTCCTCGCCGTGACGTTGCGCCACTCGATGATCTCCGAACCCGTGATGGTTCGAGTTGTCGGATCGAGTCGCGCGTCGATCGAGTAGTTCGCGACGCGTGTCGACAACGGTGGCGTCATCTCGCCGGTAACGGTCAACGCACGCTGTTGCGCCGAGGCGGACGGCGCAACCAGCAAGAGACCGAGAAGCAGCCATCGCATGCGTTGCTGATCGAACTATAATCCGCGGCCTATGTCCACCATTCGTGTGCTGCACTGCGGGCTCGGGCCGGTTGGAGCCGCGATCGTGAGACAGATTGCGGGTCGTTCCGGCCTCAAGAGCGTCGGCGGCATCGACGTCGATTCCACGAAGACCGGCCGCGACCTTGGTACTCTTGTTGGTTTGGCGGATCCGCTCGGCATCAAGGTGGAGGCCGATGCGAAGAAGGCTCTCAAGTCGACGAAGCCGCATGTCGTCGTGCTGTGCACGAGCTCGTCGCTCACGAAAGTGATGCCGCTCATCGAGGCCGTTCTCAAATCGAAGGTTCCCATCGTTTCTACGACAGAAGAGCTCTGCTACCCGAGCCACACCCACGTTCGACAGGCACGCCGGATTCACGCATGGGCCAGGACGGCGAAGGTGGCCGTGCTGGGGACTGGCGTGAATCCCGGGTTCGCCATGGACGCGCTGCCGATCATGTTGACCGCGGTTTGCGGGGCCGTCGACCGCGTCACCGTCACACGCATCCAGGACGCGCGCCTGCGGCGGCTTCCGTTTCAACAGAAGATCGGCGCGGGGCTGACGACCGAGCAGTTCCAGCGGCAGCTCGACTCGGGGCAGGTCGGGCACGTCGGGTTCACTGAGTCGATCGCGATGATCGGTGACGCGCTCGGATGGAGGTTCGATCGCATCACCGACGAGATCCAACCGAAGCTCTCGGCCGCGCCGATTTCGAGTGAATTTCTGGCGGTCGACCCGGGATACGTGTGTGGGCTGGTCCAGGACGGCGCTGGATATCGAAAGGGAGAGCCGCTCGTTCGCCTTCATATGGAGGCCTACCTGGGTGCGGCCGAACCCTATGATGCTGTCGACATCGAAGGCTCACCGACGCTGTCGCTGAAGATTCCAGGCGGCATTCCAGGCGACCTTGCAACAGCCGCGATCGTCGTGAACTCGATTCCCAAGGTCCTCGGCGCCCCGCCGGGCCTGCACACGATGCGCGACCTTCCGTTGCCATCGTTTTTTTCGGGGAGTGTACGAGTTGACTTTCTGGTTGAACAATTTATTCTCTCCACCACAGAGGACACGGTGGCCACGGAGGATCAGTCTTGTACGTTTAAACCTCCGCGTCCTCGGCGTCCTCCGTGGTGATTAGTTAAGGTTAAGACCTGCTTTCAGGCTCCAGTCGAAATCAAACCGCATGAACATCCTCGCGAAATGTCCGAAATGCGACGCCGGGCTGCCCGTCCAGGCAGCCGGCGCTGGCGTACCAATCCGCTGCGGTCGATGCGGTCGTGAGATGCAGCTGACCTTCAGTGATGCCGTGCGCGCCGATCGCGCTGTGGACGTCTGCCCGGTCTGCGAAGGGACCGACTTCTACGCTCGAAAGGACTTCGATCCGACCGTGGGTCTCACCGTTGTGATCGTTGGTGCGGCAATCAGCGCGGGTTTTTATTGGTTCGGCCGGGACCTCGTCGCTTACAGCATTCTCGCCGGAGCGGTTCTCATCGATCTCGTGGTTTATGGCTTGCTAAAGGATGTGACGGTCTGCTACCGGTGCCACAGCGAGTTCCGCGGCAACTATCCTCGTACGGCGCCCGCTTTCGATTTGCACACCGCCGACGTGCTGGAGCAGGAGTACGAAAGGCGGATCGGACGGCGTTAATCGCGCTGCTGCCGAAGTTGCATAGTCACGCCTTTGAGGTCTCTCTGACCGACGACTACGACTTCAGCGTCTCGTTCGCCGACGCGGGTGACTGGCGCAACGCGAACATCGCAACGCTGACTGCCAAGCTGACGACGCTTTTTTCCTCAAGCTCTCGAATACCGTGCGTTACGTTCACGAACCAGTGGTGGGATTCGAAAACACCGACACCATCACCGCCATTGCCCTGGTGTCGAAATTCTGAGCCAACGATAGCGGTGGGCCGTTAGCCTTGCAGGAATGCTGAGAAAACGGCTCGCTCTGGTAGCGCAGTCCTTCAGTTCAGAGCGCGCTGCAGAATTGCCGGCTCTCGTATCAGTCAGGCGAACCCCATCGGTCTCCCCACGGATTCGCGCCACAGCGACGGCAACACCCTCGACGGGAGGGAGTCCGCTGTCAGGCGGATCGGGCCGTGTCGCGCCGAGAACCCTCGGAGCACGCCGACAAGTCGGCACGAAAATGCGGCGAAGCGAGGGTTCGTCGACTCAAGTGGCCCGGGTCTAGCGCCGGTGGCTCCAGATTCGAAGCAGCACGACCAACGTGAGGCCGATAACGAGCCAGGTCGTGGCACCGATGCTGACGACGGATTCCTGAACCGAATGCATCAGCGCCTCGCCGGCGATGACGAGGCGGCTGACGAGGCCGTACTCCACGAGAGATTGCGCGTACATGCGCTCGGGACTCAGAAGAGTGTGACGTCGACCAACACGCCCTCCATGATTGTGTTTCGGTCCGACGGGATTTCAATGTAGCCGTCCGCCTGCGACAAGCTGGTAATGTCGCCCGAGCCCTTGAATGCAGGATGGGCGGCGCCGTCGACCAGGCGCACCGTATAGATCTGATGGCGCCCGGCGGGCGAGTCGATTCGACGGCCGAGCGGCACCTGAGTGACGTGGGGCCGGAACGGCGGTAGTCGTGCCGTCGCCCTGAGCAAGGGAATCAGCAGCAGGTAGGCGTTCGAGAGGCACGACGTCGGATTACCCGGCATGCCGAAGAACGGCTTGCCGGCGACCAGCGCGAACGCGGTCGGCTTGCCCGGTTTGATTGCGATGCCGTGGAACACCATCTGACCACGTGCGGACACCACGTCGAGGATGAGATCGCGTTCGCCCACCGAGCTGCCGCCGGAAAAGACCATCATGTCAGCATCCGCGCAGCTGTCGACGGCCGTCGTCAGTGCATCGATCGAGTCTCCGACGGCTTTGTGCGCTTCCGGCACACCGCCGTGCGCGGAGACGATGGCCGTCAGCGTAAAGCGATTCACGTCGAAGATCTGCCCCGATACGAGCGGCTCGCCCGGTTCGACGACCTCGTTGCCAGTGGACAGAATCGCCACGCGCGGCCGAGCGTAAACCTCGACGTCGGGTCGTCCGACAGCCGCCAGAGCACCAATCCGGCTCGGGGTCAGGAGGTCGCCAGCCCGGATGACCGTCGAGCCGGTCGTGATATCCGCGCCCTGGCGACCGATGTTCTGACCGACTCTCGCAGCGGCCAGCACGTCCACGCTCGCTTCCGGTCCCATCGTCGTTTCCTCGACCATGACGACCGAGTCCGCACCAGGAGGGATTGGGGCGCCCGTCGCGATCTCGGCGCACGTTCCGCGTTCGATCGACTGGCGTGGCATCTGACCGGTATAGATGCGTTCGACGATGCGCAGGCGAACGGGAGTTTCGCGTGTAGCTGCCGCTGTGTCGGCGGCGATGATGGCATACCCGTCCATCGCGGACCGGGCAAACGGCGGAACGTCGATGGGCGAGGTAAGGTCGGCGGCGGCCACCCGGCCGTCGGCGTTTGCCAGCGGTACGGTTTCGACTCGGGTAATGGGGCGGATGGCGGCGGCAAGCCGGCGCCTGGCTTCTTCGAGTGAAATGGTCGATGCGAATGGGCGCATACCGTCATGTCCGGCGAGACAACGCGGAAGGGGGACTTATCGTGACGCCTCTCTCACCAGATGTCCCAGTTCTGGAATCAGCAGCCGCTCCATCGCCAGACGGACCGCTGCTTCCGAGCCCGGCAGGATTGCGACGATGCGTCCTGCCACGAGGCCCGCGCACGCCCGGCTCAACATCGCCGCGGCGCCGACTTGCTCGTAGCTCAACATGCGGAACAACTCGCCGAACCCGTCGAGCCTTTTGTCCAACAGTCCAGAGACCGCTTCGTAGGTGCTGTCGCGCGAGGTGATGCCGGTCCCTCCCGTCGTGATGATGACCTGGACGCTCGGATTGGCGAGCTGGCGCTCGATGGTCTTCCGCACGAGATCGGGATCGTCCGGGACGATTGTGCGCCCGACGACTTCATGCCCGGCGGTGCGCAGCAGATCCCCGATGGTCCGACCGCCCGTATCAGTTTCCTCGGTGCGAGTATCGCTGACGGTGAGGACGTAACAACCAACCGACTTGGGTGCTTGAGCTCTGTGTTCGAGGTGGCTCATCGGTGCTCGATGTGGCGCATGGCTGGCATTCTACCGGATGCCGAAGCGGTCCGAAGCGACCCACCGCACGCGATACACTTCTACGGTGCACATGTCTCACGCGACTCTGGCGCTCGCAGCCGCGGCCCTCGTCCAGGCGCTATCGGCTCCGGTCGCCTTTTCACCTGCCCGACTTCGTGGGGGATCGGTTCCACCGCTGCCGGTTCTGGCAACAGGTGGCGGCGAGGTGTTGCTCGAATTGAGCGTGGGCCGCGACGGCCGCGTGACTGCCGTCACGCCGCTCAGGACGACACCGCCATTCGCCGACCTGATGGTCGCTGCCGTTCGCGGCTGGCAGTTCCTTCCGGCCGAAATCGAGACGGATCCTGAGCCCGGCCGGCCGGCCACTCCGCGGCCTCGGCAGGCTGTCGGGTCGAAGGTTCTGGCGATCGGCGCCTTTCGTCCACCAGCGCTCGAGGGCCCGACGTTGGGAGAGGCGCCGAAGGACATCGCACCACCATCCGACGAGGTGCCATTTCCTCTGGCGACCCGTCTGCCGGCGTACGCACTGATGGCGCGCTCGCCCGGCGTCGTGCTCGTCGAGGTTCAGGTTGGAGTCGACGGCCGCGTCATTGACGCGGTCGTCGTCCAATCGGCACCACCCTTCGACGATCTCGCCAAGGCTGCGGCGCGGGAATGGACGTTCCGCCCGGCGCGGTTTCGAGGGCGGGCGGTTGCCACGCGTGCGTACATCGTGTTTGGTTTCGCCGAACCAGTCGCACCTGCCCTGGCACGGTAGGCGCTGGGAACCGCCGCGCGGTGCGGTCAAAATGACCGATGACCGTCGCTGGCAGCCAGCCTCCGGGCACCCGACCTCCACGAGTCGTCGTGATAAACTTTGTGGTTCGTTCGGTCTGAAAGCGCCCTTAGCTCAGTTGGATAGAGCGTCTGGCTACGAACCAGGAGGTCGCAGGTTCGAGTCCTGCAGGGCGCGCCAACCTTCGCTCACGGTTGCTAAACAGCGTGAGCTACGGTTGGCAAGCCACGCGAAGGTTCGAGCCCGAGCGCGCCGTAGTTCCTAGGCGAATCACGGAACGAAGGCGGGCAGGGCGCGCCATTCCGACACGGTCGGAATGGCCACGCCCCGCAGTCTCTAGCTCACGCCGCCTCTCGCCTTCGGCTCGACGCGAACGAGGACGAGTCCTGCAGGGCGCGCCAATAATTTCAATCAGTTACGGTCATGTCGTTCTCAGGTCTGTGAACAATTGTGAACAATTCGTCGCCGATCTTCTCGACGGCGGCGCGGACCGATCCGTCGAGCACCTGCGTGTACACGTTCAATGTCGTGTCGACATTGGCGTGACCCATCAGCTGAGCGACTACCTTTCCGGGCACCTGTCCCTACTGAAAACTCCATTTGCGCTCCCGGGTTGATGCCGCGCCAGTCGGAGGGTAAGGGGTCGACTGGACAGCGCCGTGTTGATCGTGGCGTTGGACTCGTTCGGATTATGACCGCGGGCTGCTTGGGTTGCGAGAGCTGGAGGCCAATGCCAACTGATTCGCAGAGCCACGGTTTGGCCGGGCAGGAAGGGCGCAGATTAAGCCGCGCGCCGGTCGTAGCGGTGGTGCCGGCCGCCGACCTGTGGAAAGAGGCCGAGCGTTGGTGGTGCGACCCGCCGGGGATGTGGCGAGTCCTTCGCCAGCGAGTGATGCGTCCGCGATTGGTGGTATTACGTCAGGTACCGACTCAAGACGCGAGACAATTCGGTTTCATTCACGACGATCATATGGTCGAGACAGTCGCGTCGGATGGAGCCGATGAGGCGTTCCGCGTACGCGTTCTGCCACGGGGAACGAGGAGCGGTGCGGAGTGCCTGCATGCCCATACCACTCGCCGTGGAGGCGAGCGCGACAAACACGTGGTCGCGATCGTGAATCAGGTAGCGTGGGGCCGCGTCTTCAGGGAACGCCTCGCGGAGTTGTTGCGCGGTCCAGAGCGGCGGTCGGATGGGCGGTGACCGCGACGTGGGCGACGCCGCGACGCCGATGGGCGAGGATGACGAGTACGAACAGCAGTCGATACGTGACGGTGGGCACGACGAAGAAATCGGCGGCCACAATCTGATCGACGTGATTGGCCAGAAAGGTTCGCCAGGTCTGGGACGGCGGGCGTCGAGGGCGCGCCATGTATCTGGCCACGGTCGCCTGACTGACATCGATGCCGAGCTTCAAGAGTTCGCCGTGGATTCTCGGCGCACCCCAGAGCGGGTTGGCCTTCGACATCCGGCGAATCAACAAACGGACGTCTGAAGGGATGACCGGTCGACCCCGACGGCCGGCTTTTCCAGGTCCAGAAGAGCCGAAAGCCGCGACGGTGCCAGGCGAGGACGGTCTCCGGTTTGACGATGACGACAGCGGCCCGCCAGTCGTTCCAGACCTTCGACAGCCAGACCCACAGCATTCGGTCGGCAGAAGTGAGGCGCACTCGTTGCGGCCTGGATCGGTTCATCACGTGGAGCTGATGTCGCAACGCGAGGATCTCAAGCTGCAGGGCAGCCCGATGACGGAGCGACGCGCGGAGGGTGAAGAGCAGCAAGATGATGACGGATCGCATCGACCGAGAGACGCTATCCGCGGGGAAGCTCGCAAGGTCAATCGTTGCAAGAAGAACCGAATTATTGGCAGGCACCGGCGGATTTCCGTTTAGCAAACCGCTACATCAGGCTGCCTCACGGATGAGCCAGTTGCGGAAATCGTCCAGTGCGGCGAGCCAATCTCCAGTCTCCGCACCTTTCGCGAACACCGCGAACGGCCTAACGTATGTGGGAGAAAGACTTCCGCGATCAAACGTGCAGTTTGACTCCCGCCGCACCGCTGACCGGCTGACCGATGTCCCACGCGTGTGCGCTTCGGCCACGGACGCGCTAGACTCCCGCCGTGTCTCCTTCCGATAGACAGTCGTGGCTCTGGTTGGCAGGGAGTGGGCTGAAGAGAGCAATCCGCTTCGCCACCTACGACTGGACGCGCGAACTGCCGTTGTCGCTGCGCGTGATCACGATGATCGGTATGGGCATTCAGGGCTACGCCATCTGGGCCGCGCTCTCCCGGTCTCTCATTTGGCCGATCATGTGGCCGTCGGGTGTAATCCTCTACGCGACGATTCTGCTGATCTACTACATCGGCTTCTGCATGCAGAACGCAACCCTCGCATCTGAACTGATCCGCAAGACGCAGCTCGAGTCCGAGCAGTTCGCGGCTCAGAAGATTCAGAAGACCCTGCAACCAACCACGATAGACGAGATCCCGGGTTACGAAGTCGACGCGTTCTACAAGCCGCTGCGTGCCGTGGGCGGCGACTACTTCGATGTCGTCGACCTGCCGGGCAATCGCACGCTCTTCGTGGTGGCCGACGTGTCCGGCAAGGGCATGGCGGCCGCGCTGTTGGCCGCCAACATTCAGGCGCTGGTGCGGAGCCTGTCGACGATAGCACCGGACGTGGCGGCGCTGGCGTCGCAGATCAACCGGCATCTGTTCCGGTACACGCCCGGCAACCGGTTTGCCACCGCAGCCTTCATCGTGCTCGACAGGGATTCGGGTGAGCTGGTCTACGTCAACGCTGGCCATAATCCTCCGATCGTGTGGCGTGCGGGGCAGAGGAATTTCCTCGAGGCAACAGGAACGGCCCTGGGCTGGTTCGACGACACGACGTACGACGTCGGTCGGATGACCATTCCGCCCGACGGTGGACTTCTGATCTACACCGACGGACTGCCGGATTCGATTCCGGGCAACAGTCCGGAGGACAGTCTGTACCGGGCGCTCGACAACGATCTGGCCCGCACGATGTCCAACCTCAAGGCGCTGATAGATCCCCGATTCAACGAGGACGACGTCACCGTGTTGCTGGTGAAGCGAACGGCGGCATCAGGCGTTCGGCTCACAGCCGGTCTGGTTCGGTCGGGCCGAGAAAGCGAAGTTGACGCGGGGTCTCCGCAGGCGTGTCTTGATGTATCGCGTCCGTGCCTCCACGGCACATCCTCCGCATCGCACCCAGTGCATGCGGAGCGCGTTTCCAGTCGTTGCCCTCAGGGCACGATTCAAGCGCATCCCACAAACATCGCGTCTGGTTGCTGCGCTCTCACGCTGCGCGTGAACGGGCGCATCCCTGAATCGCGATCACGCGGACTCTCTTCGACGGATTGCCTCGAAGGCCGTGCCTCGGTGAGCGTGGCGTTCACCGAGGCGCACGCGCGTCCAAGTCTCGGCCGAACGCGTCCCAGATGACGGTCGCCTGCCACCCGACGACCGTCACCGCGCGGAGCCTGGCTCCCGCGGTTCGATGTCGGCTTCAAGGCCCGCATCCGTGCTCCACGGACATCGGCGCGCCGGCTTCACGGTAAGCGATGTAAGAACGCGTCGATTCCAGGTGGCCGAGTTTGTCGCTACCACGGCGGCGCGGCCCCGCACGTCCAGTTAAAAGCCCACGAACGCCTGCGCGAGCTCGAGCACCCGGCCATCGACGCGATCGCGCGCATCCTTGACCCAGCCCCCAAGAAGGGGATGCAGCAAAGCACCGTCCTGGCAGCGGCGAAGGATATCCTCGACCGCACGGGTCACAAGACGCCCGACAAGTTCGAAGTCAAGGCCGCCGTGGCGGTCGACGTGACCAAGCTCTCGACCGACCTCCTGCGTCGCCTCCGCGACGAGATCCAGCAACAACAGGCGCGGGCCGCGTCTCTGGCCCAACCGACGCCCGGGCCGGCGTCCCCCGACGGACTGCCGCCCGATGGACCTGGCGATTGACCCGGCCGCTAGCCGGATTCGCTTGCCCGCCTTGACGGCGATGGCCCGATAGCCGTCCCACTTGACCTCGAGTGGTGAGGCCGTCGTGTTAAGGGCGAGGCGCGACAAGGAAAACACCCTGGCGAGTGATCTACGTCGCGGCCTACATCGACCTGTACCGCGCGTGCGTGCGCCGCGGAGACCGGCGACAGCTAGTCCGCCTGGCCGGGGTGCTCGCGCGGCGTGCGCGCAGCCCGGTGATCGCGGGTGTCGGACTGGTCGCTCTCGGTTTATCGCGTTCTCGTTGACCGTCAAGGGCGCTTCTACGGCTGGAGCGGAGACGGCACGATCGGCGGCTAAGTTACCCACTACTCGTGGGGTGATTTGTGAGTACATTCAAGGGGTGAAAACAGGAGGTAGCGATGCCAGAGTTCCCCGAACCGGACGACGCGCCCTATGAGGAGATCCGTCGCACGGGCTCGCCGCGAAGCAATTGGGCGGATTTCATAATTCCCACAGGGATGGAGAAAAAGATAGTTCCTATTGCGGTCGTTGTTATCGCCCTCGTTTTTGTAGCGGGAACCGTTGGGATAGTCGGCGCAGGACAACGGGGCGTCTTGCTGCGTTTTGGGGCCGTGACCGGGGAGATCAAAGAAGAAGGTCTCTATTTCAAGATTCCTTTCGCCGAGCAGGTCGTTCTGATGTCAACGCAGATTCAGAAATACTCCGCGCCTGCCAGCTCTTCCAGCAAAGACTTGCAAGTGGTCGTCACAGAAGTCTCCTTGAACTACCAGTTGAATGCCAGCAACGTGGGGGAAACTTATCGCAATATGCGGCAGGAATATGAAAGCCGGATCATCCAGCCGTTTATCCAGGAAGCGGTCAAATCTACCACGGCCAACTTCGAGGCCGAGCAGTTGATCACACAAAGGCCGCGGGTGAAAGCTGAACTTCAAGATTTGATAACGATACGGTTGGCTCCCCTTGGTATCGGAGTTATAGAGCTTTCCATCACCGACTTTCGGTTCACACAAGTCTTCCAAGACTCCATCGAGGCGAAGGTCAGAGCGGTCCAACAGGCCCTCGAGGCAGAGAACGCCTTGAGGCGCGTAGAGTTTGAAGCGCAACAGGCAATCGTCAAGGCCACAGCCGAAGCCAAAGGACTGGAGCTCCAAAAAGTACAGATAACGGCGCAGTTACTGGAGTTGCGGCAGATCGAGGTGCAGAGAACTGCCGTGGAGAAATGGAATGGAGTGATGCCCTCGGTGGTCACCAGCGGAGGACCGGTCCCCATGTTGGATGTGTTTGCCCCTCGGCGGTAAAGCAATGTGCTCCTCCGGCCCCGCACGGCGCATAAACCCCGGTAATAGCGCGTGCCGTCTTTGCCAGTTATCGCTCTTCTTGAAGCGGGGTCGGGGATTCTGTCCCCTGGAGTTCCTGGGGCACGACATCAAGTGGCGGCTCTTCAACTGAATCGCTCCATGGAACTCAGGCACCCGTGGAACTGGCGACTAAAATACCTACAAGATAGCCTCTTTCGTCTTTGGTCGATCTTGGCCGCGTCCCTCACGCGCCTGACGAACGCCTTCTCGAAAAAGCTGGAGAACCACGCGGCGATGGTGGCTCTATACTTCATGTACTACAACTTCGGCCGGGTGCATCAGACACTCCGCGTCCCGCCAGCAATGGAAGCCGGTATTGCAAGCCACGTGTGGTCCGTGGATGAAATCGTGGAACTGCTCAACCGCCCATAAAACTGACAACGGCCGCTCTTGAGCGGGGATCGGCAGTTAGGTCAAGAGTTCTGTAGCCATGGAAGATGAGTGGACGAAGGTGATTTCAGGAGGTCGCCTCGTCAAATTCACCTACGAAGACTTTGCCACTGGTGTGGCATTTATGACCGCGCAGTTGGCTCGTCACGAGGTCGTCTACACGGTGATTTTGTTGCAAGCGGAGCGGCCGTATAGCCGCCAAACCGTTGAAGGTCACTTCGCGTATGAGTTGCGGCCGAGTTCAAACTGACCCACTACCCACGCGTAACACCCTCACCCATGTCCGGCAACCTGTGTGTCAACGGGCCGCTTCCAAATGGTTATCGATGGACCCTTGGGTCGCTTGGCGAGGGTGTCAGCCGCCACTGATGCGGCTATCGTGGACGGGCCCTGACTCCTTCACGCGGCCAACGTGTTGTCGTTCGCGACTCCCTCTGTCGTGCTAGCATCCGCGAGTCCGCAGCTTGTGGCCAGAGGTCAAGTCGAACGTTGTCCCGCATTAGCCGCGTGGCTGCGCCCGGCGCGGCGTCTAATCAATACTGGTTAGGCCGAATCTCAGCACATGGATTTTAGTCACCAACCAAGTGCATCGGAACCACGTCGCAGATCATCGCGGGAACACCCGTTCCGAAACACGTCAGCACGTCCTATGTTGAGCGTCAGAACCTGACTATGCGCATGTCAATGCGCAGATTTACCCGCCTGACGAACGCCTTCTCGAAAAAGCTGGAGAACCACGCGGCGATGGTGGCACTCTACTTCATGTATTACAACTTCGGCCGCGTGCATCAGACGCTCCGCGTGACGCCTGCGATGGAAGCTGGAATTGCCACACACGTTTGGTCGATCGAGGAAATTTTTGGCTTGCTCTGATAGGACTCCGAAGTGAGTCGGTGGATATAGAATTGACCACTGGCGATCCGCCGAGTGACGCCAACGCGATTGGGATTGGTTTTATGCGGACGGAAATCTCAATGGGGCTTGCGTTCGCCAAGATTGCGAGCGGCGCCGGCGACCAGACACAGAAACGCGACCGCAACCGGGCGAACGCGCAAAAAGCCTACGCCGCCCTCCTGAAGTTCTTGCCGCTCCTCAGCCTAACGGACGCCGAGGCGAAGGAACTGTATAGCGGCGCGGAACGGGTGCGACTGGCTATTGCCGCCATCCCGAGCTAGACGTTTTCAAACTGACCCACTACCAAAACCGCTAACCCAACCAACAGGTAAGGTATGCTGTCTCCGTTTCGTAGACCAATAAGGTCCGGTTCAACTCGCTGACTGGCGCTTCGCTTGGCCTAGTGAGGGGCGCGGCGCATCTGATCGATTTGGAGATGACCGCCCCCACCTGTCCGAAATGCGGTGCCGCACTCCCGCGCGACGGGGTATGCCCTGCTTGCCTTGTGCGGTCGGCAGCCATTAACGAGGGTTCAACACGGACGGACGCAGGGTCTATCCTCCACCGACCGGCAAGCATCGGACCCTACAAGGTGCTCGACACCCTCGGCGAAGGCGGGATGGGCATCGTCTACCTCGTCGACCAAGAGCACCCACTCCGCCGCCGCGTCGCACTGAAAGTCATCAAGATCGGGATGGACACGCGTGACGTAGTCGCGCGATTCGAGTCGGAGGGTCAGGCGCTTGCGCTGATGGATCACCCGCACATCGCCCAGGTCTACGACGCCGGCGTCATCCATCGCGATCTGAAACCCCAGAACATCATGGTGAGCAAGTCGAGGCACGTTAGGCTCCTCGACTTCGGGATCGCCAAAGTCGGTGACGACAGCGTTTCCGCACCAGACTCGACAAGATCGGTGGAGACCGCCGTGCTCGCCTTGCTGGGAACGCCCGCGTACATGGCTCCGGAACAGATTCAGCAGCACCATGTGTCGACGAGCGCTGCGATCTTTTTGCGTTGGGCGCCGTACTCTACGAGTGCCTGACGGGCCGTCGTGCGTTCTCCGGCAGCCAGTGTCGTGGAAGTGTTGGGGCAGGCGTTGCACGTAGATCCTCCGCCGGCGTCACAGCTCCGCGCCAGCCTCATAGAGGCGCATGACAGTCTGCCGGCGGCTGCTCGCAAAGGATCCCAGGGACCGTTTCCAGTCCTCCGCCGTGTCGTGCGACAGATGAGTATGAGTTTTGCGAACGGAAATGTGGGAGGCGGCCATGCCTCATGCCGACCTGTTGGTTGTTGATGACGATGACGCGACAAGACGCGGGCTAAGTCAGCTCTTCGCCAATGCTGGCTTCACCGTTGATAGCGCACGCGACGGTGCGGAAGCACTGAACAAGATAAGCAACAACGACTCCAGCGTCGTGCTGCTGGACATTCAGTTACCAGGAATTGGCGGAATGGACATCCTGGCGCGCTGTACGGCGAAACAGAAGCCCTCGAAGGTCATCGTCATCACTGGCGTCGATACGACCGAAACAATGCTGAGCGCTCTCCGCGGCCAGGCGTACGACTTTGTTCCGAAGCCAATCGACCCTTCGCGCCTGAGCGACATTGTTAAGCGGGCGCTGTCAATCCAAGGAGATGTGGCTCGCATCGAAGTCATGTCGGCACGACCAGACTGGGTCGAATTGCTGGTGCCTTGCACGCGCGAGGCGGCTGACCGAATCCAGAGCTTTGTGCAACAGCTCGAGACCGATCTTCCCGGTGAAGTGCGCGATTCTGTCGGTCTCGCCTTTCGTGAGCTGCTCTTGAACGGAATCGAGTGGGGCGGCCATTTGGATCCTACACAGAAAGTCCGCGTGGCATGCCTCCGCACACGACGGATGCTGCTGTATCGGATCGCCGACCCGGGCTCTGGGTTTAGGTTCGCCGAACTGTCACACGCGGCCGTTCATCGCGAGGCAGATGTTATCGCCCATGACGTTGTGCGCCAAGAGAAAGGACTCCGCCCTGGAGGGTTCGGACTTGTGCTGATCCGCGCTATTGCTGACGAACTGATCTACAACGAACGCCAAAACGAAGTCGTGTTCGTCAAATACCTTGACCAGCCCGCTGCCGACGGTCGCCAAGCCGACGATCGAACAATTGATCCAAAGCCCAGCGAAATCGTCGGAATGTAACGTGCGCGATCGTGCGCGCTCCTTGGATGTCTTGAGGACGAAATAGCGCAGCGCTTCCGCCACGAGAACTTGTCGCGCAACCCCGTAGTGTCCCACATTTCTCAGCCGAGGTCGATTCGGGCGCGCCGTGGAGTCGGTAGTGTAGACTCCCGCGGTCGTGGATGTCGCTGCGGTTCGACTCTTCGTGATGGCGGTGGCCGGCTGGTGGGCCGACCAGCGGCAAGAGCCGGTTGCCTATTTGGTCGAAGAAAACCGCATCCTCCGCGCGCACCTGCGCGGCCGGATCCGTTTGACCGATGAGGAACGCCGTCGGTTGACGATGCACGGACACCGGCTGGGCCGTCGCCGACTCCGTCAGGTCGCCACGATCGTCACGCCCGACACGATTCTCCGGTGGCATCGGCAATTAATCGCGCGGAAATGGACGTACGCGACACGAACTGGGCGTCGCGGTGTGCTCGCGGAGATCCGGCGGTTGGTCGTCCGGATGGCGGAGGAGAATCCTACCTGGGGCTATACGCGGATCCAATTCGTCGATCACTATCATCACGAGCGCAATCAGCAAGCGTTGGGCAACGCGCTCATCGACGGCGTCGATCACCGGCAGACCGGACGACGAATTCGCCGTCGCCCGCGGCTCGGTGGACTGCTCTATCGTGGGCACCAAACTTGGGCGGCTGGTCTTCCTGGTCGCCGCCGTTGTGCCAGCCGTGAAGGGTGAGGGTTCCGACTGCGAGACAAGCAGTCACGCACGAGAGCAAACGCCTCATCGGTGTCGCCTCCGCTTTCCGCCCGCAGCTCGGGCTGTTGACGGTACCGCTGAGCTTCCTATCGGTACAAGCGTCCATCCGCCGCCAGTCCCCCGGAAAGACGCAGCATGAGGCGATCAAATAGCGAATATGCTATCCTGCCCGGCCGTGCCGGCTCGAAATTGCACCTGTCACACGAACGGGCGGCGTTGAACCAGGTTCGGCGCGCGTAGGAGGTCGCGTTCGCGAAGCGCTCGGAGCACCCGTTGAACGACAATGAATCGGCACTCCTCGATCCGCAGTTCCGGTGAAGTCGAGAACATGTTGATTCTGGAATCGCCTGACGAACCGCGATGATCCTGTATCAAGCAGGTATTGGCCTGGGACGGGCAGGATGGGCGAGTCCTGCGAGATCCAGTGGAAGCGGCTGCCGCCTGAGTTCAAGACAGATTCGAGAATCGCTGAAACTCCACGTTGCCGTTGCGGCTCGAAAACGCGAGGTTGTGAAGACATGGGGGCGATTGAGGGCGACCGAGGCATGTTGCCGCTACAAATCCGCTCCAGCGTAGCGGCAGCGTTTTTCAGACGCCATTCGATTCAAGAGGCCAGACATCATGCGGGACCCGTGTCGGATCGACCATGACTGACTTCGCCTCTTCTCTCACGCGTACCGTCGCGCGACAGTACGACCTGTTCCAGAGCTCCCTGGAATTGCTCCAGAAGGACCGCAAGTTCTTGAACTACGGGTACACGGTCTCGGGCAAGGAGACCTACGAGGATCGCCAGCAGCAGCTCTGCATCGAGGTCTTTCAGGCGGCCGAGATCGGTAAAGGAGACGTCATCATCGACGTCGGCTTCGGGAGCGGAGAACAGGACTTCCTGCTGGCAAATGCGTACGAGTTCGCGCGCCTGATTGGCTTCAACATCTCCGAACGACAGGTTCGGTACGCGAACGAGCGGACTAAGCTGGAACACTTGGCAGACAAGCTTTCGTTCCGCCTGGGAGAAGCCGAGCGTCTTCCCGGCGTCGAGGGCTCATCGGTGGATCGAGTGCTGGCGATCGAGTGCGCGTTCTACTTCGATAGACCGCGCTTCTACGAGCGCGCGGCGCAGGTCCTGAAGCCGGGCGGCCTGGTGGTCCTGGCCGACCTCGCCTTCGCCGATCGTGCCTCGTTTCTGACGCGACGTGCTGAGGACCTGCGACGGGTCGGCACCCAATCGTCGAACCGTACCGAGTGGGAGAGGCATTTCCGCACCCGATCCGTGTCCCGCATCAGTGAGCGGACCCGGCCAGGCGCTCAGATGACCGTCTGGCAGATCCTCAAGAGCGCACCCTTCTCGCGCCTGAGCGCCGCCGAACGCCGCGAGTGGATGAAGATGGCGTTCTATTCTCAGCTCGTCGCGCTCGGCTTGCAGGTCAGCTTCATCCAGTACGATCTGATCGTGCTCCAGAAGACGTAGTCCGTCGCTGGCTCATTGGTCGGCTGGAACGTGCCGAACAGGCGGTCCCAGATCGTGGTGCTGATCCCGAAGTTCACGACCTGTCGATAGTGATGGAGGTGATGGAGTCGCTCGAGTCGTCGCAAGTAGGCGACGCTCGCGAGGTCCTTGCCGCGATGGTGTTGCCAGTGGTGCACGAGCGCGAAATAGTTGTATCCGGCATACAGGCCGAAGACCAGAAGAGCGGCGAGCCCGGCCGGAAGCACGAGCCCGAGCAGCGCCCAGATGGCCAGCGCCCCGGTCATGATGACGAAGAGCGGCGTGCTGATGAGCGCTCTGGGCTCAGCGTGGTGTTGCGCGTGACCGCGCTTGGCCATGGAGGGTGGGCCGTGCAGGACCCACCGATGCAGGACGTACTCAAGCAAGCCCGAGGACATGAACCCCGCGATGACAACGCCGCCCGCCACGACCCAGGGGCCGGAGAACCGATTGAGCCCGAGGGCCAGAAAAGCCAGCGCCGCGGCCAAGTCGCTGAGCATCGCGGCCCAGTAGTTGGCAGAGCTGGAGACGATCCGATCCAAGGCGCCAACTAGAATTCTTCCGGATCGAGTGGCCATCAGTTCACCCACTCTATACCCATTCGCCACACACGCGTCGCACGCTGTAATCTCGACGTTTTCCATGCTTCCCTTCCGTGCCCGAAGTGCAATTCCGCTAAGACTCGCGTGCTGAGCCGGCTTGGTCGGTGCTTTTGCGTGCATAGATGGCTGCAATCATCGTCGTTCACTCGCCGCGTTAGGTATTTGGCCCATGACTTGTCATTCCTTTTTTTCTGGGTTCTCATCTCCGGACGCCCACACGCGCAACGCACGACTCAGCTCAAGTTGTTGCGCACGCAGTTCGCCGACCTTGGCGGCGAAGTTATGAGGACGCTCTTCGATCTCAACCAAGATGTCCTCGCTGAGCTGTGCCATTTTCTGCGTGTCCAAGACCGCTTGCAGGGCACCGGCCACATTCTCCGGATTCACAATCCTGATCGGCCCCTGGCCGCCTTTCAACGCTTCAATGAGGACCTTGTAATCGTGGAGCGCAACTTCAAATTGCCCCAAGAGGCTGATGAGAGTGGCTGTCGACCCGAACGCGATGAATCGGTGAACCGCGAGGCTATTAGACCAGTCAACGTCAGCCGGATCGTCTTCTACGATGCGAGGCGGCACTGGTTGCGAGCGGAATTGCAGTACCTCGGCCCTCTTTTCTGTCCTGGTCTTCGTTGTTCGGCTCATTGCGTTCGTCGTCGCTCATTACTTACCGCCTTTCACTGCATCGTTTCCGGCTTCGGCAGAACCCGGCCATCTGGCGTCAGCTCGAAAAGGCCATGGACAAAGCACTTGAAGGTGTACGCGATCTTCCCGCCCGGCTGATTCGCGCCGCTCGTGATGAACAGCATCACACGCCCGCTGTGCTCCGCAAAATTGATGCGACCATCACGCGGCCTCTGGCACCCAGCGATACTCGTGATGCAGTCCACCGAGAATGGGCGTCGCGACCACTCGGCATCGCGCAGGGAAGTGATGGCCGGCGGCAACCAGCCAGTTCGGTGCGGCTGATGCCTCGGGGATTCCCGGACCTAAGCTGACATACGGACGGCCCCGGTTGTCGTGGGTGACCCACTCGCGAAGGATTCGTCGGAGGTGGCGTTCGTTGAGCGGGATCAGCCAGTCGAGACATTCCCGACGGATCGTCCCGACCAGGCGCTCGCAAAACGTGTTGGCTTGCGGCGTTCGCACCGGCGTCTTCAGGACTCGCAGCCCCATCGACGCCACGGCACGGTCGACCGCGGGTGCATAGATCGCATCGCGATCGTGGATCAGCAGGCGATGCGCAGTTTCGCCCGTGATCGCGGTGCGGAACTGCTGGATGGTCCACTCGGCGGTCGGATGGGCAGTGACGTTCCAGTGCGCGATCCGGCGCGTTCCGACCTCCAACACGACGAAGACGTACAAGATTCGGAAGCGGCCGGTCACCGAGATGAAGAAGTCGCAGGCCAGGATCGCCTGCGCGTGATTCCGGACGAAGGTCGCCCACCGCTGGGCGGATCGACGGCCGCGCGGCGGCCGGAGATGTCGGAGATACCGTCCGATCGTGCGCGGCGAGACCGTCAGTCCAAGCTTGAGGCGCAGTTCATCGGCAAGACGTTCCTCGCCCCAGGTCGGGTTTGCCCGCGCCATGGCGACGATCAGCCGTTGCAGATGGATTGGAGACGACGGTGTCCGCGTATCTGTTCTCCAAGTACCTGAACGTTTTGTTCGCCTTCGTCGATGCGCTGACCAATGATGCGGTCGTGTAGCGGTCTGACAGTCACGGATGTCGACTCCAGATGGGCGTGAATGGGTGGATCAGGCTCGGACGTGTCAGGAAGTCACCGCAGGTGTCAGTGTTGCGCTCGTTCAAAAACCACGGTCTGGGCCTGCAGGTTCGGCGTGGCTGTCCTGCTGGCCAATGTCCACGATCGCGAATGAGGCGGTGGTGTGTCGTTCGGGTCTTTGTTCGCCCACCACTCTGGATGGACGCGCGCCGAGTCGGGCAGCGTGAAGCCGAGGAGGTCTTCGATTTGAGCGAACGTCAGGACCACCGTGTTCGCGTATCGATTTTCCAAGTACTCATACAGCGCCTTATATTTGCCCGGCATCACGGGTCCTTCCGGTCGAATAGACGGCCCACTGCTCAAACTCAGCTCATTGGGCAGACACGGCGGGGTTTATAACACTCCGTCGGGACTAAAGGCGGTCCAGTATCTCGGCAATACCTTGGCCGCTTGGCTCCGCCCGTCTCGGTTCTCGGAAACGAATCAAGTTGGTGTCCACACGCGGTCACACAGCGTCCATCGCTCGGCTCGATTCATCTGACCAGCGGGGTTGAGCGCTGCTTCGAGCGTCATGGTGCTGATCCGCTCTTTCTCGCCGTGTTCCGCGCCTGTTCTCCATGAACCCTCATGGGACGGCCAGGAGCGGCTTCTCGACGAAGTCGTCGAACGCGTCAGGTTCGACCTCGCCGACGAGTCGCGCGACCTTCCCTCTCTGGCAAGACGTCCGCAGGATTGCGTTCATGTCGACATCCGCCACGCGGCACCAAAACTTCAGGTTCGAATTCGAGACTGTCAAGAACGCCCGCGCGGATTCTCCCGCCCGCACGGACTCGCCTCCCGCCCGTGTCGGCTTCTCCAAGTCCCGGACGGCCGACACAATCACTGCCGCTCCCAGACGTCGATAGCCACGCCACTCCGGCGGCGTTCCTCGGTGACTTCGCTGGCCCACCGCGCGCACGCCACGTCGCATCATCACCATGTCAGGAAGTTACCGCATCGACGGTCGCCCGTCGAACGCGCCCTCGTGAAACCGTGTCGTCGGCCCAGTTCGCGCGAGGGCACCGTGTCCAGCGGCTCTCCGAGAATTTCGACGGGCGATGGACATGTGAGTGGGGTGCGCGGCATGTGCGCTCCGAGACAACGGCCAAAATTGGACCTGTCGGCGCGCACCCACTCTCGAGAGGCACTACTCGAACGCTGGCTGGCTCAGTTCTGGAATGAGGCTCGAGTATAGACCCTGTGCAGCAACTTCAGGTCCGAAAAACCACCCGCTGCCTGGGCTTCTGTCGCCAGGGGCGCTTACGAGGTCACGGGTCTTTGCTGCCCTTGGGAAGAATCTTTTCGACCTCGGTGTGCGGGCGGGGGATGACGTGGACTGACACGAGCTCGCCGACGCGCCGCGCCGCGGCGGCCCCGGCGTCTGTCGCAGCTTTCACCGCGCCGACGTCGCCGCGTACCATCACGGTCACGTAGCCCGCGCCAATGTATTCCTTGCCGACCAGCACGACGTTGGCCGTCTTCACCATCGCGTCGGCTGCCTCGACCGCTCCAATGAGACCTTTGGTCTCGATCATTCCCAGGGCTTCGAATGGCATGCGAGCGGAACTCTAACAGATTGCGGGTGGGTCATCTCTACCTGTGTCAAGAGGGTTGGCAAGTACCTCCTTGTCTGCGTTCAATGTCGAGTAACAGAATCTGCACGTCATACTGGCCGCCTTTCAGGTTCTACCCGCGGTGAATCAGCAGATCGAAGATTGCCCTGGCTTCGGCCTGATTCGCGAAATTGATGTTCACGTTCCAATCAGCATCTCGCGCCAACTCCGCAGTGAACTCCACATCTGCATCGGCAGCGCCATTGCCGAGGTTGTGAATCCAGTCGATATCCTCAAGTTGACGTCCCACAATGGCCTTTGTTGCCTCTTTACGTCCTTGAAGGTCCTCAAATAGAGTCGTCGCGCGGCTGCGTAGTTCACTCGTCCTGAGGGTCTTGAGACGCCCGCGCATGACCTCGGTTCGACGAGCCAGTAGGTCGCGCTGAAATGCAGCGAAGCCTTCGGCTGAGGAACCAGCAATTTCGTTGATCAGTTCGTTCCGATCCATGACACCGCCCCCTTTGAGCCGGTTCATTCACTCAATCCCCGCGCCGCCTTTCGCAGGAACGCCGGCTCAATCCCCTGTTCCGTCCGCTCAGCCGCGAGCGCGTTCGCCGCCTTGCTCCGCGACTTCTTCGTTAGCGCGTCATAGTGCCGTTGAATGACGGTCGACTCTTCAGGCGGAATCACCAGCCGGATGGTGCCTGCTCGCTGACGTGCTCGAGGAAAATCCTGTCCTTTGAACCCTTCTCGTCTCGCTGCCGATATGTCTGCACCACGAACAACTGAGACCCGCCGATACCCATACGGCCACTCCGCCAGCGCACTGATGCGCCTCACGATATGGCGCTAATAGGAAGGGACGCCACGTTATCTACGCAATCTTGTCTTCGGTCGACAGGCGGCGAAAATGCAGCGGGTCTCGCAGGTTTTGCAGTTCCCGGTAATAGTAGAGAGGGGTCGGCCGGTCCTCGCGTGAATTTCAGCTTTTTGAGAAACTCGATTTCCTCCTCGGTCGCATCGCCCCTCAGAGACGGTTCCTGAAGGAAGGCCTGGAGCCCCTGCTCTTGGTCGACGGGTGAGTCGGGTTCCAATTCCACGAACCCGAATTTCTTCGGGTGGCCGGGCGCCAGGCGCCGGTTCAGCACGATCTCCATCCCGAACGTTGCGAGGTCGATGTCCCACGACTCGATCAGCGGATCGAGAAACGTGACGCAGTTTTCGACCGAGACGTTGAAGATATCCGCCTCCAGGAACTCGAGCACAATGACTCGCATCTGCTCGTAGCTTCGGCCGGTGAGTCGAGCCAGGAGGCGAACCCAGTTTTCATCGTCCAATTCCTCTTTCGTCACTCGCTTGACGACGTCCAGCAGCTTCTGCGTGACGAGACGTTCGAGGGCCCCAAAGGGCTCCTTTTCGAACGTCGCACGGACGGGTTGTTCTTTGGTGCGTTCGCATTTGCGAAGAATCAGCTCGCGCACGTCCTTGAACAATGGTGCGGGCGGGTCCAGCAGCTTTCTCTTCAAGGCGTCCGCGCGCAGGACGTCCGCCAGAGTGGCCAACTTCCCCGCAGGGAGCCTCAAGAACGTCTCCATCTTGTCGTAAATGTCGGTGCGCTCGGGCGCCGGGGGCGACTTTCTTTCCTGTCAGCAGTTGTGAAATGTAGGACTCCGTTACCTGGGCGGCCGCGGCCAGATCCCTCTGCTCGGTCCCCAATTCTTTGAGCCGCTGTCGGACAAGGAGCGGAAAGTCCATCGGATCTCCTTGATTAACCAAGTATGCTTAATAGATAGCGTGTTGTGAAAGATCATCTCACATTTGCCTTGACATTATGAGTTAATTAACACATAGTGGTTAACAGGATTGCGGCCACACCCTCAGTCTTCAGACTATCTGAACTAAGTCAGGTTCATCTGATTTCCCCTCTTAGGCTCAACCTCGGAGATTGACATGTTTGCACGCAGTGTTTCGTTCCAGCTCAAGCCGGGGCGCGCGGCAGAGTTTACCCAACTACTCGACAAGGACGTCATTCCAGTGCTTCGGAAGCAGAAAGGCTTCCAGGACGAACTCGCGTTCGTCGCCCCAGGCGGAGCGGAGGCAGTCGGCATCAGTGTGTGGGATCTGAAAGAAGACGCAGAGACCTATGCCCGCGGCGCGTATCCCGGTGTCCTCAAGGCGCTGGAGCAGGTGGTCGAGGGCACACCTCAAGTGCAGACGTATGAGGTGTCGAACTCGACGTTCCACAAGATCGCCGCGCGCGCGACTGCCTGAAGCCGACCCCGGTTCCGTGACATCGGCAGGGAAGAAGTCCTGCCGCGACTGTATTACGCAGGAGAGGAGATCATCATGAGTATCGCTCGTTGGGATTCGTACCGCGACATCGCCGCGCATCAGGATCGACTGAGCCGGATGTTCGGGGGCTTTTACGGCCTTCCTCAAGAAGACCTTGCCCGCGGCTCGTGGGTGCCGGCGGTCGACATTTACAGCAACGGCCAGCACGAGCTGGTGCTGAAAGCCGAGCTGCCCGACCTGAAGGAGGAGGAGATCGAACTGACGGTTGAAGACAACACGCTCACGCTCCGTGGCGAGAGGAAGCTGAACACGGAAGTGACGGAGGACCAGTTCCATCGTATCGAGCGCAGTTACGGCCCGTTCTCACGGACGTTCGCACTGCCACCGACGGTCGACGCCGGCAAAGTCAATGCCGAGTACAAGGCCGGCGTGCTGACGGTCCGGCTGCCGTTGCGTGAGGAAGCCAAGCCGAAGCAGATCAGGGTTCAAGTCGCCGCGTGAGGCACTTCAGCGAGACGGGGCCAAGCAACCCCGTCTCGTTTTTCGCAGCGGGCATGCCTGGTGATTGGTGCCTTACGAACAGAGTCGTGAAGCAGGTCTCCGAGGGAGGATTCAGATGATCCAACGATGGAACGGTGCGTCATGACTCTGCTCCTCTGGCTATCCGGAGCGGCTGTCGCCCTTACGACGTGGATCTACCACAGCCGGCCTCTGCCCGGACATGATCTGGGCACCGTCAGCGCGCGTTGGCTCCACGATTATCGCTGCGAAACGCACCAGAACGGTTGAACCTTTCGTTCGCCCATCGAAAAGCATGGCGACGTCTCTGGGGCAACGATTTCAGAGAGCACGAGATCACATGCAATACACACTCTACTCAGACGCGATCACCCACAAGTTCGCGCTGCTCCGGCTGCCGAGCGGGTTTGTCGAAGGCGACAAGATCCCGATACTGGCGACGGATCGATGGTTCGATAGCCACGAGGAAGCCGTCGCCGCATTGCCTGAGCTCCTGAATCGCGAGGAGTGCGAGCCGGGCATTGGATTGGATGAAGCGGCGACGCAAATTGGTGCGGCAGAATCGGACTGATCAGGCCGAGGGCAAGACGCGACTGTGGAGCGCTCGCAAGCAGCCAGGCTTCGTTGGATCGATGACCACCTGGCCGCGTCGTACGAAGCCGAAGAACCAAGCATCTCGTCCACTGACCGATCCCTGCTGTGCAATCGGGGACAGTTCGGCGGCCGAGTGCGACGTACTCTGGTCGAGTGATGCCAATCGATCGGACCGACAACACGAACGGCTGGCGCGCATCCAGCAGATGATTGGAGCGCCTAGGCGCGATCGTCCCGGCGCCACGGTGCACACAGGCCGCACTGACATTAGGAAAACACCATGCTGATAGACGTGACTCGCTCGAGATCGATCCAGGTCTGGTTTGCGGCCGTTGCACTGATCGTCGTCGCCGGCGGCGTATTGGGAGCGAGCGTGACGGTCGGGACGGCGGCCGTGCTGATGGCACTGTGCCTGGTCCCGCCGGCCATCATCCTGATGCTGTGGCCTGGCGTCCAACCCCCTACTGTTGCAGATGTGATTCATGGCGATCGACGCGGTTGATGGCGACAACGAGCGCGCCCGCCGAGGATAGGTAAGCGGACAGAGAAAGAAGGCCGAACATGATGATTGCACGTACGTTCTCAATCTGCGCCTTCGGGATCGTGTTCTTGACGCACGGGCTCGAAGCTCAAGGTCCCGCGCAGTATCGACATTTTTCGTTAGGCAGCGACCTCGCCTCGGTTTCAACGCTTGCAGGCGTCGCTGCGTCTGAGGCGAAGACGATCCATGAGCGCCCGGCAGTGCTTCAGGATCTGGAGTGGAGACCATCGCGCTGGGTCCTTGGATCGACGGCGGCCTCGACGGATCCGGTCGAACAGATCGTGTTCAGCTTCTACAACGATCAACTCTTCCGGGTGGTGGTCGACTATGGTCGCAGCCGGACGGAAGGGATGACGGACGCCGACATGATTGAGGCCATCTCCGTGTTATACGGCACACGTGTCAACCGAATACCGGGAACTGCTCGAGTCGCATCACAGGTCGAAACCGAATCCGGTTCGCCGGTCGCCCGTTGGGGAGATGCCGACCACGCGGCAGTGCTGTACCGAACTTCATCGTACCGCAACGCCTTCCGGCTCATCGTGAATGATTCACCGCTCCAGGACCTCGCGCGGAAGGCACAGACTGAGGCCATGCGGCTCGATCAGCAAGAGGCGCCGCGCCGGGAAATCGCCCGACAGCAGAAGGAACGAGACGACGGTCGCGCCGCCGCCGAAAAAGCACGAATCGAGAACAAAGAAGGCTTTCGGCCATGAAAGGCAAGCTGTCGCGTGTCCATGCTTGGCCCATGGCATTTGGAAGACCTTCTAATGGTGTCGCGACGGTGCCTCCATTCAATGCACAGGCGTTTCTCGATTCCGCGGGAGTCGCCAAGACCATCGTGCAGTACGGGCGAGGGGACACGATCTTCACGCAGGGTGATGCCTGCGAGCATGTCATGTACATCCAGACCGGCGGCATCAAGCTATCGGTGCTGTCGAAGACCGGCAAAGAGGCCGTGTTGGCGATGCTCGGGCCGGGAGACTTCTTTGGCGAGGGGTGCCTGGCGGGGCAGCCTTTGCGCATGGGGAGCGCAACGGCGATCACGCCGAGCGCGATCTTGCTCGTCGGCAAAGGAACGATGCTTCGGCTGCTGCACAAGCAGCATGCGATGTCCGATCGCTTCATCTCACACATGCTGGCGCGCAACATTCGGATCGAAGAAGATCTGATCGATCAGCTCTTCAACTCGAGCGAGAAGCGGTTGGCGCGCACGCTATTGCTGCTGGCGCGCTACGGGAAGCAGGATAAGCCGGTCCGCGCGGTGCCGAAGATCTCACAGAACACGCTCGCCGAGATGATCGGCACGACGCGCTCGCGGGTGAACTTCTTTCTGAACAAGTTCAAGAAGCTGGGCTTCATCGAGTACGACGGTAAGCTCCCGCTCAAGATCAACAGCTCCCTCTTGAGCGTCGTTTTGCACGACTAAGGAATTGCAACGGAGCCCCTGAGGCCGGACAAATCCGTGCGCGAGAATGCCGTGAAAACTACACGGAGTCGAGCCATCGGGACCTTAGATACCCGGTGGTCGGCCTTTGGCCAGCTTCGAACTCGACCCGATAATCCGTTCGGCCTGGGCCGAGTTCAGTGATGATACCGATGCGATTGCGATACTCTGCCGGTGCTTCGTTGTTGGCGCGCGCCGACTCGCCGACCGAGAGCTTCGGTTTTCGTCCAGGCTTCTTCGCGTGGCTCTTCAGCGCGCGCGGGTTTTTCCGTTTTGCCAAGGTTGACCCTAGTGTTGGTCGTTGACCCGAGCCGGCAGATTATATGAGCCGCTCCAATACCAGGTGACGTCATACGCACGCGCCAGCTCATCCAAATTCCGCCGCAGATCGTGACCACGCGCGCTTGGCCGAAGCATCGAGTGGGTTCGCCGTCATGAAGTGATCGATGGAAGACGCGCGTCTTAGCACGTCCTCGACATTGGCCGTACCGATTTGGCGATCGTTCACGCCAGCATGAAGGCGATCAGTGGCTTGCCTGAAATCTTTCAGCGATTGGTTCACCTCGGCTTTTGTCAGGCCGCCATTGATCCGGTTGCGATCAACCGCCCGATCCAAACCGGCGCGGACGGAATCGGTGCCCGTGTCGATACGATTCAACAGCCCCCGTACCTGTTGATCGCTGACTCGCGGTTGTGCCGCCGCGATCACATCGACACCCGTGAGCGCGAACACAGCCGCTAGGATGATGTGACGTACGTCGCGCATACAGACTCGCCTCAATTCAGTCAAGAAAACCGGTGGCTCTGCGAACCTTGCCCATGCTGTACATCACTATGTGGGACCCGAGCCCAGCGCGGCTGTTCAGTTGTGGACACACGACTCCAGCCCGTTTGACAGCAGGGCCGTCGCTGCTCGCGCTGACCCCTGCATCCGTATCTGCTCGTCGACATTCCCGGGCATTGTCAACTTGAGGAGCCGCGGGCAGAGTAGCCGGATGATGCTCAAGAACATCGTCCGCTATCCCCCGCTACCGATTCCCTGTAGCGATCATCGCCCACGCAGTCTGGCTGTACTATCGCTTCACGCTGAGCTTCCGCGACGTCAAAGACCTCCTTGCGCACCGAGGCATCACTGTCTCGTACGAATCCTCCGGCATTTAGCACGTTGACCGAAGAGATCTGCTACGAAGTGAAGTTGCCGCTGGACACCCGGCAGACAAAGTCCCGGACGCGCTGATGAGCCTGAAACCGGCGCAATCGGTCAACGTGAAATGGGAACAGAAGAAGGACAGCAAGTCATCATGAGACAGATTTTCCTCAGCTCTCTCCTACCGGTTGCGTGTACGGGTTGCGCCGCACCGCTCATGCGATCGACCTTGCTTGGCCCTCCAACGCCTGCGCAACTGTCCGAGTTGTGGGAGGAACCGACCGATCCTGCCGAGAGAAACCTCTTTGATGGGCCCTGGGGAAAAGACCTCGCGCCCAATCCAACGGCGACCTACGCCTTTGTCAGCGAGAAGACCGTCGGCGTGAGCCCCGGGTTCGCGGTCACTGATGAGCACGGCATGGAGTGGAGCATCAAGCAAGGGCCCGAAGCAAAGGTTGAAGTCGTCGCGTCCCGCGTCCTGTCGGCGGTCGGATATCACCAGCCACCGGTGTACTACTTGCCCCGGTGGACCCTCAGCGGGGGGTTCCTCGCCACGCGTACAGCCGGAGGCTCAGTTTCGCCCGAAGCACACGGTCCTGAAAGATGTGGGCGAATGGTCCTGGCATCAGAATCCGTTTATCGGGACCCGGCCGTACGACGGACTCCGGGTCTTGATGATGATCCTGAACGAATCCGACCTGAAGAGCTCGAACAACACGGTGTACGAGGTCGACGAGCCCGGTGACACGCAAAATGTGGCACACCGCCGGTATGTTGTCCGGGATATCGCCGCCGCGCTCGGTGAGACCGGCCGTCTCGGCCCGCGGCGCAATGATCTCGCGCTGTTCGAGCGGATCCGGTTCATCAAGAGCGTCAAGAATGGCGCCGTGGACTTCAACATCACGGTCGCCACCAGGAATTGGCCGATCACATCGCGCCTGAGGACGTGCGATGGATGTGCGATCTGCTCGGGCAACTGCGCATCGAGCAATGGCGTGACGCCTTCCGCGGCGGTGGGTACGACGCGGCGACTTCTGAGCGGTTCATCGCCCGGATCAGAGAAAAGATCGCGGAGGGCCAGGCCCTCACTCCATGATTCGGATCGAATCCGTGAGATTTTCGTCTTATTGGGTTTAGTCGTGTAAGACGACGGTGAGCAGCGAGCGGTTGACCTTGAGGCCATCCTTGTAGTCTCGATGAACCCCAATCGTTTGAACTTGTTCATACAGGAATTGACGCGCGACCGCATCGTGTGACCATTTCCGCCAGCGTCTCCTGTGAGATCGGCGGCACGGCCCTGACCGGCTTGTCCTGCTTCTCGTAGCGCGCCAGCCGCGAGGCGGCTGCTGGTGCAAAATCCAGGAGAAGGGATCGCGAGCGTCCGAGCCACGAAGACAGCACAGGTGCACCAGAGCCGAACGTGCATCGGTTTCCGGGCCGGCACAAGGCCGCTGAAACGTCACTGTCTGGCTGAGTCGACTCGCCTGAAATCGATGAATCCGCGCTCGACGCTGACGGACATCAGTTCCACGCGAATCTGGTCGCCAACATCCGCGCGCTCGAACCCGCGCACGACCCGTCCTTCAACCGGGAGGGTGAGCAATCTCGCCCAGGTGCCCTTGTCGGACGCTCCGGTGACGAGTGCGCTGAATTGCTCGCCGATCCGCGACTTCAGGAGCATTGCCGCGGCGGACTTGCGACCTGCCGCTCGACCTTGTTGGCGGTATCTTCCTCTTTTGACCGTGAGACCGAAGTGCTCTAAGGCCGTCACGCCGGGCCGTTCTGCCACGTATTCACCCGCGCCCAGGAGTTTGATGACCTGTGCTCCGCAATAACACTGTCCGGGCGAATCCTCACGATCGTTGAACGTCGCCGCGTATGGCCAGAATTCAGGACAGTGAACAATCAGTGAACAATTTGCTCCCGAACACCGGGTACTAGCGGTCTCGCATCCGAGCTACAGAGACGAAGAACCCGCGAGTCCAGGCACCTGCATTAACCTACGAACCAGGAGGTCGCAGGTTCGAGTCCTGCAGGGCGCGCCAACCTTCGCTCACGGTTGCTAAAACAGCGTGAGCTACGGTTGGCAAGCCACGCGAAGGTTCGAGCCCGAGCGCGCCGTAGTTCCTAGGCGAATCACGGAACGAAGGCGGGCAGGGCGCACCATTCCGACACGGTCGGAATGGCCACGCCCCGCAGTCTCTAGCTCACGCCGCCTCTCGCCTTCGACTCGACGCGAACGAGGACGAGTCCTGCAGGGCGCGCCAAATCACACTTTACAGTCGTCCGTTTTCACTGCGTCGAACAGTTGTGAACAATTCGTTCGCCGACAGCGCCGCGCATACTGCATGCCTCGACATCGCGCGGTTCGGAATCGGGCGGTTCTTAAGCGAAGCGCCACGCGGACACGCCTGACCACCTGGTTCAGAAACAGATCGTCCCGAGTCTTCCCAGGCCTCAACTTGGAACCTTCAGCCTCGTCTGATCGGTGTGCTCCGCAAAATTGATGCGACCATCACGCGGCCTCTGGCACCCAGCGATACTCGTGATGCAGTCCACCGAGAATGGGCGTCGCGACCACTCGGCATCGCGCAGAGAAGTGATGGCCGGCGGCAACCAGCCAGTTCGGTGCGGCTGATGCCTCGGGGATTCCCGCCCAAGCTGGCATGCGGACGGCCCCGGTTGTAGAGCAGGGCAGGGAAGATCGACGGCTCGACATGGAACCCGTATCGTAGCTGCACGCGACGAGCGGCGGTGAACCTCGCGCCGAGCTCACGGTCAGGATTCAACATTTGCGGAGAACAGGCATCAGCGGCTGCATTCGGTGGGCCGGGCGTTTCCCGCATCTTTGCGCTGCGCGGTCCCGTGTCGTTCTGATCGCCGCTGCCATCGAATTACGCCAGAACGAGCGTGCACGTCTTATCGTAAGATGCTCTCCGTGTCCCATCCGCTCGCTCTTGCGCTGTTTTCAAATGCGTCCATGGCCGCCGAGGCCGCTGCGGCGCTTCATACCCTCGGTATCAGCAGGGAACAGATTGGGGCAGGTGTTGCACCGTAGATCCTCCCAGGGACCGTTTCCAGTCCTCCGCCGTGTCGTGCGACAGATGAGTATGAGTTTTGCGAACGGAAATGTGGGAGGCGGCCATGCCTCATGCCGACCTGTTGGTTGTTGATGACGATGACGCGACAAGACGCGGGCTAAGTCAGCTCTTCGCCAATGCTGGCTTCACCGTTGATAGCGCACGCGACGGTGCGGAAGCACTGAACAAGATAAGCAACAACGACTACAGCGTCGTGCTGCTGGACATTCAGTTACCAGGAATTGGCGGAATGGACATCCTGGCGCGCTGTACGGCGAAACAGAAGCCCTCGAAGGTCATCGTCATCACTGGCGTCGATACGACCGAAACAATGCTGAGCGCTCTCCGCGGCCAGGCGTACGATTTTGTTCCGAAGCCAATCGACCCTTCGCGCCTGAGCGACATTGTTAATCGGGCGCTGTCAACCGGACGAGATGTGGCTCGCATCGAAGTCATGTCGGCACGACCAGACTGGGTCGAATTGCTGGTGCCTTGCACGCGCGAGGCGGCTGACCGCATCCAGAGCTTTGTGCAACAGCTCGAGACCGATCTTCCCGGTGAAGTGCGCGATTCTGTCGGTCTCGCCTTTCGTGAGCTGCTCTTGAACGGAATCGAGTGGGGCGGCCATTTGGATCCGACACAGAAAGTCCGCGTGGCATGCCTCCGCACACGACGGATGCTGCTGTATCGGATCGCCGACCCGGGCTCTGGGTTTAGGTTCGCCGAACTGTCACACGCGGCCGTTCATCGTGAGGCAGGTGTTATCGCCCATGACGTTGTGCGCCAAGAGAAAGGACTCCGCCCTGGAGGGTTCGGACTTGTGCTGATCCGCGCTATTGCTGACGAACTGATCTACAACGAACGCCAAAACGAAGTCGTGTTCGTCAAATACCTTGACGAGCCCGCTGCCGACGGTCGCCAAGCCGACGATCGAACAATTGATCCAAAGCCCAGCGAAATCGTCGGAATGTAACGTGCGCGATCGTGCGCGCTCCTGATGTCGAAGGCGGTCACGATCTGATGTTCCGCTTCTTGAATGGTCACCAGGTTCCCGAACTCGTTCGGTGTGGCGATCTTGCTTTTGCGAATCGTCACCGTGTGCCGTTCGAAGAGGCTGAGGACTTTGTCGGGGACGTGCGTGTCACCGCCGAGGACGCGCGCGCGCGTTTGATCGACGACCCGCTGGACCACCGGCCGCATCGCCGACAGCCCGTCCTGGGCGCGCTGCAATATCGGTCGGAGGTGCGGACTGGCCGTGCGGGCCCGTTGCCCCAGCCGCCGCACCATCGTGGCCGTATCACGCAGCACGGCGCGGGTGGTGGCCATCAGGGTTCGATAACTCTTGACCATGGCGGCTCGGGTCTTGGGCGATCGCGCTTCGTACCCAATGATCAGCACGCGCCGGGTCACACTCCGCAGCCGATTGCGAATCCGCCCCGCCTGATCGCCCAAGGCCGTACTGGCTCGCTGCAGGGTGCGGGTCAGCACGCGCACGCCATCCTGCAGCAACGTGCTGTCGGTCGGATAATGCACATTCGTTTCTACGACCGTGGTGTCGACGCGAAATCGGTGACCGTGCGTGACCCCGGCACGCTTGGCGACCTCGACCACCTGTCGATGCAGCTGCTGGATGATCTCCGGGCCGAGCGCGCGCGCGATCTTCAGAATCGTCTTGGCGTCGGGTACGTCGCCGGCATCGATGCGTGTGAACATCCGATACACCAAATTGGCGCGCACTCGCGCTCCAGGTCGTCGTAGCTCCAGTCGAAGAGATGCTTCAGGATCAGCATCCGGATCACGACCTCCGCCGGTGTGCCCGGGCCGCCCGCGCCGTCGGCTCTGCGGCCAGCGCGCTTCCAACGCCTGCGCGACGACCTCAATCACGGCCTCGTCCTCGAGCAGCGTGTCGATCTGGCGCAGCCAGACGGGCCACAACTTGTGCCCGTCGGGCAACAACACTTCGAACAGACTCCGCTCGCGCTGTCGGCGCTGAACCATGCCCGCTCCTTTGCTGATCATCGCGCGGGCAGTCTAGTACGTCGGATCGATCGTCGCAATCGCAGAATCGAGCGTTCGGTCACGGCCGGCCGCCGGGCATCGGTACCAGTCAGTGAGTTACGCGGTCATTTCTTCACCAGGAAGTAGCTAACCGCGAGTCGTCGGCACTCGCTCGCAGGTCGCGTATACAGGCCTATCGCGGCCGGATTGGCCCTTTCGACTTGATGGCCGCTTTAGCGATCGAACCTGCCGGGCTGCGAGGCTCAATTGTTCTCGCAGCCGTTTCACGAAGGCGTTTCGTTCCCCCGTGCGTCCGCACGGCTTCTCGACCAAGCACCTTCTCTACGACATCAAAGGGGACTTGCTCGAAATGCGTCTGGGCTTTCTGCTTGGCGCCGTTGGTCTTGACCATGGAGAAACAGTACCAGCTTCGGCGTGCTACGGGTCACCTCCTTTGGGACGTTGATCTTCCGCTTAGCCTGTCGTAACTGACTCAAATAGCGGGACTTGTACCGGTTGACGGCCCTCCACTCGACCCGTCTTGTTAATGTGGTGCTGCGATACTTGCAGGGCTCGTTACGATGTGCTACGATTCGTCACGTTAGTTTAACGATAGTTCTGTTCGAAGAGGGAGGCTGTATGGCGCCTCAGAGCAAGAAACATCCGATGAATTTCAAACACATGGCGCAGGTAGATGTTCCCCAAGGTCGGAATGGAAAGCACAAACAGATTGTGATGAAGATCCTCTCCGATCTCGATCAGGTTCAAAAGGGTGTCGCCCTGAAGGTGCCGTTGGCCCAATTGACGGAAAGCAAGGAAAGGGTCCGGTCTGCGTTGAACCGTGCGACGCGGAAAAGCGGCCGCAGCGTCGCCACGGCCAGCGACGATACCTTCCTGTACGTCTGGAACGAAACGTCGTAGCAAACGATTGCGTCGCGCTCTTTCAAAAGGGTCGAAGGTATACGCAATTGCGCCGATCCCGTGGAGATCCTCATGAAAACGAATAGTGCCGTTACCGGCGTCGAGACTGACGCCGCCGACTCACGCGAGGCGATCGATACCCTCAATCTGGATTTACGTGAGAGCGAAGAGCGGTATCGCACCTTGTTCGACTTGGTTCCGGTGGCGGTCTATACCATTGATAGCGCCGGTGTGATTCAGACTTTCAATCGCCGCGCCGCAGAGTTGTGGGGACGTGAGCCGGCGTTGGGAGATACCGACGAACGGTTCTGCGGCTCGTACAAGCTGTTTCGTCCCGATGGCACCTTCATGCCCCATGCGCAGTGCCCAATGGCAGAAGTCGTGACCGGCAAGCTGTCGGAAGTCCGCGACGCGGAGGTGATCATCGAGCGGCCCGATGGCTCACGGATCACGGTCGTCGTGAATATCAGGCCGCACAAGAATCAGCGTGGAGAGGTGATCGGGGCGATCAACTGCTTTTACGACATCACCCAACGCAAGTTGAACGAGGAAGCTCTGCGCCTGTCCGACAGCAACAAGACTGAGTTCCTGGCGATGCTCGCCCATGAACTCCGGAACCCGCTCGCTCCGATCCTCGTCTCGATCGAAATCCTGCGTCGCGCCCAACAGCTCGACGAGATCCATACGGAGCGCGCTGACGGGCCCGACACGGCATCCCTCGCGGCAAGCGCGGACCTACACCATCGTGTCGACCACGCCTTGAAGGTGCTGACGCGACAAGTCGCGCATATGGTGCGCTTGGTGGACGATCTGCTGGATGCGGCTCGCATCAGCCGCGGCAAGATCGAGCTTCGCAGGGAGCGCGTGGACGTGTCCTCGGTGGTCCGCAATGCTGTGGACGCCGCCCGCCCGCTCTGTGAACACCTACAACACGAGTTGACCGTCACCGTCCCATCGGATCCGGTGTTCTTGAACGCCGATCCTGCTCGACTAGCGCAAATCGTTGGCAACCTCCTGAACAACGCGTGCAAGTTCACGCCGCGCGGCGGGCACATTTGGTTCACGGTGGACCGCGTCGGGTCCTCCCCAGCCGAGCGCTCGGCAGAGACGCCGATTGGAGTCGGCCCAGAGGTCGCGATCCGTGTGCGCGACACTGGCATCGGGATCGCTGCCAACCAAATGGGGCGCGTCTTCAACTTGTTCGCGCAGGTTGACACCTCATTGGAGCGGTCAGTCACCGGGCTCGGGATAGGGCTGTCGCTCGTGAAGACGCTCACGGAAATGCACGGCGGCATCGTGGACGTGAGCAGCCCCGGCGTCGGTCTGGGAAGTGAGTTCATCGTACGACTGCCGATCGCGGCGGAAACCGACAGCCCGACCGCCCAGGCCACGACGACCGAGCCCGCAGCAATCCCGCCGCTCCGGATTCTGATCGTCGATGACAATCGCGACTCCGCTGACATGCTCGCCACGCTGCTCACGTTCAGCGGACACGAAACATGCACTGCCAACGACGGTCTCGCGGCGGTCGACGCGGCGGCGAATCTTCAACCCGACGTGATCTTCATGGATATCGGCTTGCCAGTCCTGAACGGGTATGAAGCCGCTCGGAGGATTCGTGAGCTGCAATGCGACAAGAAACCGGTACTAGTGGCCTTGACCGGCTGGAGCCAGGACGCGGATCGTCATCGCTCCGAGAGTGCGGGTTTCGATGCGCACCTAGTCAAGCCGGTGGACGATAGACTTCTCGGCAAACTGCTGGAGGAACTGCGCAACGGGAACGCGGCGTGATAATGCAAAGGGTCCCATGGCAGCGGACCTTCCGGCGTGACCTCAAGCTCGCGCGTGCGCGCGCGGGTCGTGCGCCGAATGAGTTGTTCCTATCTCGGAAAGACGGGCGGTCCGTCGCGTCGGCGCGCCAGTTCGTGACGCAGACCCTTCGCGCCACTGAATGATCTCTGTTGGTCTGCAGTCCTCAGCAGGCAGTCAGTTTGACGAAAACCCCTAGCTGCGTCCCACGACTCTTCATATGGGAGTGAAGTGCGCGGGCCCTGAATGCCGCGGACCCGCGCAGTCTGTCGTTTGGCGCGCTACACGATGCGATTCTCGCGGGTGCCCGAAGTCGTGCCGACCGCTTCTTCGCCTGCCGAGGCGATGTCACTGGCGCCGGTACGCTTCAGGATGTCTTTCGCCCTTTTGATGTCTTCTGAGGTGTCGCAGTGAACCGACAGCAGGACGCCGCCCTCTTTCACTCGTCCCTCGTAGCGCTTGGCTTCATACTCCGGAATGCCCATTCCGACCAGCGCGCCAACCAAACCGCCGACGGCTCCGCCAACGCCGATGCCGGCGAGCGCGCCCATGATCGGACCTGCCGCGATGAACGGTCCGACGCCCGGAATCGCCAAGGCGCCGATACCTGCGAGCAATCCTAGTGTGCCGCCGATTGTTCCGCCGGCCGCGGCGCCCGTGGTCGTGCCTTCCGGCGCCTTTGTCTGCTTCTCGTGCGCGAAGTCCTTCGAGCCCTGATTGTCGGCCAACAGCACGGACACATCGTCGCTCGAGAAACTCGCGCTCACGAGCTCGTCTACCGCGCGCTCAGCACGTTCGACATTGGGGTAGAGTCCAAACACGGCGATCTTTTTACTAGTCATGTGATTCTCCTTGGTGCCTCCGACGGTTACTTTTTCGAGTCTTTTTCCGGAGCAATGGTGAGTTGATTGGTGACACGTCCTGCGCCCGCCACTTTGGCGGCCTTGGCCTCGACTGCCTTCTTCTCGTCGTCCGTCCGGACCGGCCCCTTGAGCGTGACCCGTCCGTCCTGAGCGACGACTTTTACGTTGTGCGCGTAGGTCGAGAGCGTCTTGTCCTCCACAAGGGCACGCCGGATTTTCTGGGTGATTTCCCGATCGCTGCTGTTTTCCTTCTGCTGGTCGGCCGTCACCGCGTCAGGTGCCCGATCTTGCTCGTTCACTTTCGTATTGTCGGCGGGCGTTTGTTTGTCGACGGGTGCTTGCGCTCCTGCTGAGATCACCGGAACGAGCAAGGCGCTCGCAAGGGTGAACGCGACGACGATGCGGCGACCACGATGCTGATGCATACACTTCTCCTCTTCGAGACAACGGATGACCACTATGAGCAACCGGACAGCCACTATGAGCAACCGGACGACCGCCTGCGATATGGTTGGCGGGTTCCTGGAGTGCACAGCAACTTCATGTCCAGGATGTTCTGCTCAGCATGAGCCTCTCCTTCGCCGAAGTGACGACAGAGACTCAACGCCTGGATCACCGGCGGACGGTATACATCGACTTGGGAAGGGCAGCAGTCGGTATGCGGCTCAGACCTCTAAAGGCAGCACCCGCTCAGCATTGATGTGTGGGCTATTCTTCACGCGTGTCGCGTTGTCGGCCTGGGCAGCCGCGATGTCAAGCCGTTCTTCGCGAATCTCCAACCGCACTCGCCCGAAGAGGCTCATGCGTCACCGTCCACGCGATGCACGCGACGGGGATGGCAGGACGAACAGAGATGTGAGCGGGCTGTTCACACTGGTGTAGGCTGCGACGGCCGTCAGTCTCGTACGTCTTGCTTGGCGGCGCCGAACTCGGTCAGCAATCTGCGAAGGACGCGCTCGTCGACCGGCTTGACCATATGGGCGTCAAACCCCGCTTCCTGGGACCGGTGCTGGTCGTCCGATCATCAACGCCAGCCTCAGCCGCGGTTCTGCCATTCCCTGCAGCGAGTGCCTGGAACGCCGGCGCATCGACGAGTTGGAGTTCGTTTCCCTCGTTCCATGGGCCGCGTGCGTCGAACTCGCCGTCCTCACCGAGACCCGTGGAGGTATTGAAGAACTGATCGACCAAGCCGGACGTCGGCGGAATCCTGCCGATCATGAAACGGGGCTTGTTCATGGTCTCCAGCGCCGCGGTAAACGCCTTCATGTGGGTGCCCGGTGATGGCCGCACCATCGCGCTTCCTATATTGAGCATGCTCTTGCTCACCGGACGTCATCGCGACGTCAGACCCGGCCTCAGCCGATTGCTGCGACCACACCACGCAATCGCTTCAAATTGTCGACAGCGAGGATTGGGTCAGGCCGTGGGTCGGATTTCGCACGCGCGTGGCATCCGCAATGCAATGCATGAAGCTTGCAATCGTTCTGCGACTGCGATAGATGCGACTGACGATGCACAGGCTGACCGCGCAATTGCAAGACGATGCCTAAAGCAGAATCTGGCGGCAGTCTGAAGACGCCTGAAAAGCCCTATAAGAGGAAGGTGTGCCAGCGCACAGTCGAGGATCGATAGCAGGAGAAACGAGGAACAGAGGAGTAGTGACCATGCCGAACAAGACCGGTACATCGGAAGGAACCATGGCGGATCAGTTTGCGGCTACTAGAGACGATTTGTCTGAGCGGGCCGGGTACGTCAAAGACAAAGTGTCGGACGTGGCGCGGACGGCGACCGACAAGATCAACGAGGGCCGATCGACGGCCGCTGACGGCCTTGACACGGCCGCGTCGACGTTGCACGACAAAGCAACCAGTCTACCGGGCGGTGAAAAGCTCAGTGAGTTTGCCCACGCTGCAGCGGACCGGCTCAGTACAACGGCTGATTATGTCCGCAGTCACGACGTCAATCGGATGATGGCCGATGTCGAAGTACCTCGTGAAAAACAATCCGGGTCCGTCTTTGGCGGTAGCCGCTGTGTTCGGCTTTTTGGTCGGACGAGCGATGAGTCACGATTGACGCAGGCGGGAGCGGGGAGGCACGCCGTGGCCGGGGATCGGTCCCTTACACAGCTATTGCAGGACATTCTTCGCAATGTCCAGGAGATCATCCGATCGGAAGTCAACCTCGCCAAAGCGGAGGTCCGGGAGGAAGCTTCCAAGGCGGTGTCGTCGGCAGTGTGGGTAATCGCTGGAGGAGTCGCCGCGCTCTTTGCGCTGCTCTTTGCACTCTGGACGATCGTGTACGCCTTGGCGCTGGTGTGGCCGATATGGTCCGTCACGCTGCTGATCGCGGCCGTCTTGGCGGTCACAGCGAGCGTCGTGCTTGTCAATGGAGTCCGCCGGGTGAAACGGTTGCATCCGACACCTGAGCGGACGATGGAATCGATCAAGGAGAACGTCGAATGGGTCAAACAGTCGAGCAAATAGAAGCGCATATTGACACCACCCGCGAGCGACTCGGCTCCAACCTGCAGGAGTTGGAGCAGAAGGTCGAGGCGGTGACCGATTGGCGCGAACACTTCCGGACGAGACCGTTCACCCTGTTGGGCGTGGCATTCGCCGGAGGCGTGGTGTTAGCCGCGACCTTGCGAGGCAGGTCCACGCGCCGACCCTACCGCTCTGTCACGCTTCCAACGGCAGTGTCTGAACCACACGCGGGCACCGACGCGCAGAAATATCGAGCGCTCGAAACATGGGACAACATCAAGGGCGCCCTCATCGGCGTGGCGGCCGCGCGGTTCAAGGACTACGTCAGCGAGCTGATCCCAGGGTTCGACGAACAGTTTGGACGCACCGAGCGGAGAGCGGCGTCGCTCCGAAACGGTCAACCGTGAAGGCCCCGGCGCCTCCGCATCTCATGGAGCGCCACTTCAGACGGGCCCTCAAGGAATTCGTCGATCACTAGCACCGACCGACCCAGCCTTGGTCGTACCAGCCACTCGCTTCTTGTTCCTACGTGCGTTTTTCCAGCGGATGAGCAACACGATGGACGCGGCGATCTTGTCCAACAGGGCCGGTGCATCGTCGACCGCCGGCGTGATAGGCGCAGAACGCTGCCGATCGAGTGACCGGACTCTCGATGTGCCTTGGTCGTGGGCGCGCGCGGCAGCGTTGCGCCGATTTTCTTCCTCTGACCCGGAACTTTCTCCCCCGGCGCCTTGCCCCACGGCGAAGCGTGCTCGATCTCCGCATTCATCTCCGCCCCAATCACGATGACGAGGCCGGAAAGATAGAACCAGCGGCGAGCGAGCCCGGCGTGATCCATACCCAGAACTGTTCCGCGTCCGGTGCGAAGTAGTAGATCAAGCCGATACCAACGGCAACCAGCGCAAACGCAATCGGCCATTGAATGATCTTCCACGTCCACACGAAGACCGAGCCGAAGGCCAGATGACGCGCGGTGAAGTCCGCCAGCTGGGGGCCGGCGACGATGAGCGTGAAGGCGACGATAATCAGCAACGAGAGCGCGATCGTCAGCCCGATCGCCGTCAGACGCACTCGCCACCACGCCCGGCCTTCCTCGATGTCATAAGCGCGGTTCATCGCTCCGATCACCGCCACCATCGCCGACGAACTGCTCCAGAGTGCTCCGAGCAGCCCTACCGTCACCAACCCACCATGTTGGCCCCCGGCAATCTTGGCCATCTCCTGGCGGATGATCTCGAGCATCTCGCTTGGCGCGAACGGCCCAAGCAGCCGAACCATATCGTCGGAGAAGTTCTGAAGCGGGAAGAAGCTGGCGATGGCGAGCAGGCACAGCAGGGCAGGAAACAGTGCGAGAAAGAAGTAATACGCGAGTTGCGACGCCAGCCCCTGCGCATCGTCACTCATCGCTTCGTGAGCAGTTCGCTTCACCAGCTCCGACCACGACAGCGCCATTTCAAAATTGGCGAACACAATGTCACCACCCGCGATTCGTCGATGGTGCAATGGCTCTGCCACGCCACCGTCTGTCTTAGGGCGAACCTGTCCGTAGCCGGCTGAATCGAAAGAGTTGTTGAGTCCGTGACTCGGCACCCTGCCACCGTTCGAGCAGCAGCTGCGCTGCCAGAAATCCAAACGTCATCCCGTTGCCGCCATAACCGAGAGCGAACCAATGGCCGGGGTAGCGCCGGTGCGGCCCGATATAGGGAAGGCTGTCCGGCGTCATGGCGAAGAGGCCTTCCCATGCTGCATCGACGTCGATGGTTCCCAGCGCAGGGAGAATCGCTTCAAAATCGGCACGCAACTGGCGCGTTGCCGTGACGAATTGAGCACGCCGGCGTTGGCCTCGGCGCACCGGCCGATCGGCTCCGCCCAACAACAGCCGATGATCCGCAGTCCACCGCGCGTAGTGATACGGACGCTCGCTGTCCCAAATCATCACGTCAGGCAAGCCGAGTTCGCGCCTTTGCGCCACGCTCAGGGGTCGGGTCGCGAGCACGTAGGTGCGGTGCATTCGAAAGCGGCCGGCGAGCGGCCGAAAATGTGATGTCGCGTAGCCGGTTGCGACGATGACACGGCGTGCATCGACAGTGCCCTGCCTCGTATGGACACGAACCTGATTGCGCAGGACGTCGACACGCGTCACAGACGATCGTTCGAAAATTTCAGCGCCTGATGTGGCCGCGGCGCGCAGCAGACCCACGCAGGCTCGATACGGATTGAACTGGGCGCTGCCGCGGGTACGAATTGCGCCGCGCCCTGGAATGCCGGTCAGGCGACGAAGAGCGCCTGGCGTGAGCCAATCTCCTTCGAAGCCGGCGTTGCAGCGCAGTCGGAATTCCCGCCGCAGACGATCGGCGCTTTCGGGATGGGTCGCGTAGTACACAGCGTCACGCTTTTCGAGGTCGCACTGGATGTGCAGTCGCCCGAGCATGCCGACGAAATCGTGGACTGCGTCGTGACTCGCCTGCCAAATCTGACGACTTGTTCGGGCGCCGTAGCGGGCTGCGAGTTCCGCCAATCCCTGATCCGGTTCCTGCAAAAGAAGTGCGGAGCTGGCGGCGCTGCTGCCTCGACCGGCTAAAGCTCCTTCCATCAGGATCACGGAGATGTCCTCGGCAGCGAAGGCAAGCGCGATCAGCGCACCGGTCATCCCTCCACCAACGACGACGACATCCGCCTCACGGCGGCCCTTGAACGACGGATAGCTCTGCCTTGCTCCGCTGGATTTGCCAAGCCAGATGGGGTGCCCGACTCGGAGCGGTGGATACTCGTGTGTCATCGTGGCGAGCCGTTTGCTTGGATTCGTGTTATGGCCGAACGCCGGACGACGACACATGCGGAAACCGTGCCGTACGGGTCGGATTCAGCTTCCACTCCGACGTTCAAGAAAATCGGGCGCGATATCGTGTCTCCAAGCTCGATCTCGCGCTGTATTACGAGAGCATCTCGAAATGGATCGTTCCGCCCGTGCGGGGACGCCCGCTGACAATCGTGCATTGCCCGTCCGGCGTCGGGTCCGTGCGTGTATTTGAAGCATGCGAAAGGCTGGGGCCCGCGCGCTCGCGGCGTTCGCCGCCTTCAAGAGCAGGTTCCGGTCGTAGTCAGATGACCGGGCCACCCACTGCTTCGGTCGCCATGACAAACCTCGCAGACGTCATCGATGGTTCGATAACTTCAACGAGCTGACAATCTTTGAAAACGGCTGCTGGTATTCACTGAAGTCGTCTTGCGGCGCGACTGCGACGACGTAGAAAAGGTGGCCGTCCGGCAGCAGTGCCGTGTAGAGGTTGATACGCTCGGGTTGACCGGTCACGTCGCAGGCGGCGTACACCATGCCATGGGACGCGCAGTTGTCGTTTTATTGTTGTGTTCCGCAATGTCCAGCGTGCGGGAGAACGAACAGGCCTCCGGCTGCGCTAGTTCGACGGAGTACGCGCGATTGCGGATACAGTTCAATGTTGAGAAGGAGGACCCGCTACATCGACGTGGACACGGAGAGCATCGAGAGGATCACGCTGCTTGCTTAAGCAGCGGCTGCAAGTACGGCCAGATCTGGCGAGCGATTGCGCGAGCGCCCGCTTCGTTCGGGTGCACGTGATCCCGCTGCATCAGGGCGGGATTCGTGAATAATTCGAGCAGGGGAAATGGGGCAAGCGGTACGCGATAGCGTGCCGCGAGTTCGTCGTAGGCGCGATGGAACGAGACGCTGTAATCCCACCCGCGCATCGGCGGCGCTTCCATGCCGCAGAGCAGCACTGAAATCGCGCGACGCTGCGCCTCTTCGATAATCTGGGACAGATTCGACTTCAGCTGCTGCACCGATACCCCTCGGAGCCCGTCGTTGGCTCCAAGCGCCACGATCAAAACGCGGACATCGCCCTCGAGAACTGGCTCGAAGCGGCGCAGCGCCCGCGCGGATGTGTCACCGGATACACCGGCATTGACCACTTGATACTCGTATCCCGCAACGTCCAGTCGCTGCTGCAAAACCGCGGGAAACGCCTGGTCCTTCCCGATGCCGCGACCGGACGTCAGGCTGTCGCCGAGGACAACGATGCGAGGCGCCTGCTCGCGGCTGGCCGCTGGCGGAGCGGCGGCAGCCGCAAGCGCGAAGAGAAGACCGCCTAGAAACAATGTGGATCCATTGTAGCGCGCGGTGCGCGTTGCAATTAGAAGCGCACTCAATGCCATTTGGACCCTGACCCATGAGGCGTCCCGCCCGCGGACGTACGTGACCGGGCGGCTGCACGGGCGCGGGCGTCGAGAGCGGATCGATGCCGAGCTGGTATCGTCCTCGCGCCGGCTCCGAACCTCGACGCTGAGAATGGCCGCCGCCGAACCCTGAAGGGTGCAGCAATTCCGTCGTGGTGTTTTTCCCGTCCGAAGAATTCAGGACAGTGAACAATCAGTGAACAATTTGCTCCCGAACACCGGGTAATAGCGGTCTCGCATCCGAGCTACAGAGACGAAGAACCCGCGAGTCCAGGCGCCTGCATTAACCTACGAACCAGGAGGTCGCAGGTTCGAGTCCTGCAGGGCGCGCCAGTATTTTCAAATTCCTTCCAGAAACCTCGGATTAGGTCTTCCGTCCCAATCCATCATCGCCCTTCGGAGACCGTCAATTTCCGCGTGGCAGGCCGCGTGGCAGGGTGTTCGCGTGGCAGAGCGCGTGGCACCTTGGCAACGGCGAATCAGGTCGAGTTCATCAACATGATTGTTGACTACCTCACCGAGCATGGTGCGATGGAGCCTGCAAGGCTCTACGAGTCACCGTTTACTGACGTGAGTCCCCACGGCCCCGAAGGCGTTTTCTCGCTAGCCCAGGTGGAAAAGTTGGTCGCCGTTTTGGATGAGATTCGGGAGCGAGCAGCGGCGTAGGTCGAATTGGGCGTCTCAGTTCTTCGGGAAGCCTCGGAATCAGCGTAACGGCTTCCGCTGTCGGGTTCGACTTTTGATGCTTTTGTATCCTTATATAGCGATATAGCGCCATTAGTAACGACTAGACAAAACGGGGCGGGACGGGGTGCTGGACGGTGCTCGCGCGGAATTTGGTGCGCCAAACCCTCATGAGACTGAAGTGCGCTGCTGGCTTTTTCGTTTTCACATGAAATGCGTGTGAGCCTCTGAGCGTTGCTTGGCTAGCAAGCCTTACAAGCGGGTCAGTTTGACCTCGGGTCGTTCGTGCCAGAATACGCGTCGCTCCGCGTGACACCAGCGATGGAAGCTGGAATCGCCACTCACGTCTGGTCGATTGAAGAAATCGTCGGACTGCTTCGGTAGAACCATGAGAATTGTTATCTTGTTGGTCGCGTTCCTAATCATCGTCGGGGGGTGGTCGGTCTCGTTTCCCCTGATACCGTGATGGCGCTCAGACGGCAGTATGTGGCAACGCCAACCGGACCCTATGCAGTTGGCGCGTTTCGCGTTGCGCTTGGCCTGCTCTTAATCCTCTTTGCGCCGGCTTCTCGCACGCCGAGAGCCCTGCGCACCTTGGGAGCCGTGGTGTGCATTCAGGGGCTTGTGCAAGGAGTAGCGTGGCCGTTTGTCGGGCTTGAGCGCGGACGCGCGATTCTCGAATGGGAAGCGGCGCATCCCGCGCTCCTGCGCATCGGCGCTCTGACGGCCTTGGCATTTGGTGGATTTGTGGTGTTTGCTAGTTCAAATCCGCCCACTCGATTTTCAAACTGACCCACTACCCCAAGCCTTCACGGTGTCTTGAAGTCGATTAAGCTCGCCAATGATAGCCTCAGCGTTTCGGCCAATGCGCGCAGTTGAAGATACGTCGGATTCACTTTTCCGACTTCTAGGTCGCTGACGAAGGAACGGTCGAAGTACCGCCGATCATAGCCGACCCCAAAATGGTGTACTACGATGGCGAGACGTTGAGAGATCGCATCGCCCGTGGCGCGCTTGGCGTTGACGAGGCGCTCGACATCATTACCCAGATTGGGCGGGCCGTCGCGGCCGCCCACGAGGGCGGCATCCTTCATCGCGACATCAAGCCGGCCAACATCATGACCACGCGACGGGGCGAGGCGAAGCTTCTGGACTTACTTCTCGGTCAGATACGGCCTCAGCGTGGCGTCGAGATCCTCGCGGAGCCTCGTCGCGGCGGAGCCTTCCCGGTGGAGCGTCCAGGCCAGGAACGAGCCGCCCAGCGTCACCTCGATCATCCGCGCCAGCGCCTGGGCGTCGGTTCCGGCCCGGAGTTCGCCCTGCGCCACGGCCTCGGTCACGAGCTGCTCGTAGCGCACCCGCGCCGCGCGCACGTGCCGCAGCCAGTGGCGGCGCAGCGCCGCGTCCGCCCAGTCGCTCTGCATATACGCGAGATTCCGCAACGCCGCGCGCGGTGACGCGGCCAGCCTGGCGAACGGAGCCGCCGCGGCTCGCAGCGCCTGCAGGGGAGAAGCGGCACGTGCGCCCGGATCCGGCGGTGTGCCGGCGGCACCGACCGCGGCCTGACGCCAGTGCGCCAACATCAGCTCGCGCTTGGAGCCGAACCGCTGCACCAGCGCTCCTGCGGTCACGCCGGCCTCCGCCGCGATCGCGCCGAGCGTCAACTCCGCCGGCCCGACGCGCCGCATCACACGCCCCATGGCCGCGAACACGTCTGCATCCTCCGCTTTCCGGCGCCGTGGGCTCATCGCGTGATTATGACCGGTACGGCCTCGACGTTGACCTCTCGCCGTGCGCGCTCTAAACTAAACGTATGTTTAGTTTCAGTGATCGCGGGGTCATCGCGGGGCTCGTCGTGGCTGCGCTCGTCGTGACCGGAACCGCGAGCGCGCAGGAGGTGCCGACCGTGACCGATCCGTCGAAGACCATCTTTGGCGAGAGGAGCCCGCGCGCCCCGCGCGAGCTCGACGTTTTCGCGTTCCTCATCGGCAAGTGGGACGGCCGGGGCAGGACCAGGCTACCGGATGGGAAGGTGGCCGAGTACCCGGTTACCTGGATCGGCCGCTACATCCTGGACGGGATGGCGATCGCCGACGAGGGGCGCGGACCCTATCCCGACGGCACTCCGTTCCTGGGGATCACCTTCCGCCAGTACGACCAGAGCCGGAAGACGTGGGTCATCGAGTATCTGAACGTCTCCGAGTCGTTCCTGAGACGGCAGGTGCATCACGGCACTGGATCGGTCGCCGTGAGCGGCCGCACCGTGACGGTCACCTCGGAATCACCAGGCGTCGTCGTCCGCGAGCACTATGTGGTGCCGGACGCCGACAACTGGGTCTTTCGGCTGGACTCATCGAGCGACGGTGGACGGAGCTGGAACGAGGGGGCCATCGAGTTCACCTTCCGCCGCTCGAAGTAGACGCGTCGAGAGATGTTGACCGAGATCCCTGCCGCACAGATCCTTAATGGCTTTACAGTCACATGGCCGCACTGGACGATGTCCTCAACTAGCTGGTCATGTGGCGCGTCGTCGCCGTCTGCATCCGCGCTTTTGGTGATTGTCCCGGCGGCGCCCATACGCTAGAGTCCATCGCAGGGCGGTGGCGACTATTCCGCAGTCGTCGATCAACTTGTTGCAGCTGGAGCGGACATCAACGAGCCGGGGAACGGTGAGCCCATGTCGCTCATCGCAATGGCCGAGGGGAATCCGGAGGTCCAGGCGACGTTGCGGAAGCACGGCGCCAGGGGCTAAGTCGACGCGGCGCCTCGGTTCCGACTGGCGTCGCGGACCATCAGCGCCGTGCGCGGCGTGGCTGCTCCTGATTCACGCGGACGTGAATCGCCGTCGTGACCTGACGAGCGGATTGAAACGCGCCTTGCATCCACGCGTTCCAATGCGTCATGTGATCGCCGGCCAGATACAGGCGGCCCTGAGGCTTGATCAGCACGGGGTACGTGTCCTTACGCGCCTGCGCCGAGAACGTCGCCCACGAGCCATAGCTCCAGGGCACGCGGTGCCAGGCCACAGAGAAGCCGTGCTCGAACTCGACCGGATATTGCGGGTGAATCCGCGTTCCCTGTTCGAGCGCAAGGGCCAGCCGCTCGGCCGGCGTCCGCTCGCCCATCGGACGCGCCTGCTGGCCCTGAATGTAATAGCCGACGAGGATGCCCTTCAGTCCGTTGAATCCGTAGGATGGGTAGATGATCTGCGTAATGTCCTGGTCGGTGCTCGAATGCCCTCCGTAGATTCCTTCGTCCTCCTCCCAGAAGCGCCGCTTGAACTGGAGACCCATCTTGCCTGCCGAGGCGTAGGGGATCGACGCTACCGCCTTCTTGAACTCCGTTGACAGGTCGGTGTCAACGGCGGCGAGCAGCGGCAGCGGGAGGGCGCAGACGCAGTAATCTGCGGCAATCTGGTGTTCGCGGCCGTCGTACTCGTAGACGACCGACACTCCCGTGTCGCTCTGACGGATCCGGCGGGCCGCGGCACGGTACAGCACTTTACCCCTGACGCGTTCGACCAGCGCCGCGGTGAGCCGATCGGTGCCGCCGGCCACCTGGAACATGCTGTTCTGGTAGTCGTAGTCGGTCTGCAGGTACAAGCCGACCTTCGAGCGGAGAAGATCGCCGAAGTCGATCGGCTCTGACGGTTTGCCTTCCAGATCGCCGGGACCAGGCTCCACCGCGTAGCCACGGCGCGTCGACCCATGGTACCGCGCCTTGTCGTCGAGCGCGCCGGCACGCCGCAGATACTCGATCAGCTTTTCGGCATCGTCCTTCGTCAGCGACGCATCGAGCGATTCCTGCGACAGCGCCTTGCACAGAAGCTCCGCGATGTAGCCGTCGAGATCCGTGCGGGCCTCACGGGTCCGTATGCGGCGATCGGTCAGATGGTCGGTCTTGTGCTGATACAGAAAGGTGCCGTCGCACTGGTTGATGAACGGCTCGATCGCCACGCCCAGCTCCCGGCAGTACTCGAGGGCGGTTCGATGATGGTGCGGGATGCGCATCGCGCCGGGGTTGTGGTACAGCCCTTCGTCGAACGCGCAGACCTGCGAGGAACCGTCCTCCTCGCTGACCGTGCCGCGGCGGACCGTGAACACTCGGCCGCCAGGTCGCGCACGCGCCTCGAGGACCTGACAGGCATAGCCGAGCTTTCCGAGCTCGTACGCCACGGTGAGCCCGGCGATTCCCGCTCCGACAATGACCACGCGAACCGAAGAGACCTGGCCGCGGAGGTCGAACCGCTCTTGCGCCGGCGTCGCAAGCAGGCCGAGTGCGGCCATCGCCTCGTACGCCATGCTCGCGCCGCCGGTCGCGGCGATCCGCTCGAGAAGCTGGCGTCTCGTGAGCAATCCCACGCTCCACGCACGGTAACAGGCGCAGCATACCGCTGGACGTGTCTCGCAAGCCAGCCGATAACCTCTCGATTAAAACCGCGGCATCTCCACCATGTCTCCAAAACTGCGGTTGATTGATGTCGAATCCTGTAAACTCCAGCACAACGTCGTGACGCCGTTAGACGAAGGGAATCAAACACTTGTGACCAGATCCCATGTGGCATCACGGTGTTAGATGAAAACGTTTTTGGGGTTCGAGTCCCGTTCGTGCGACCACGATGAGTAGGTTCGGCGGAACGTCAACCAAGTAGCTCGAGGAAGTCCCAGCTGTTTGCACCGAAACGACCCTAATGCTTCGTCTCGTCTTCGGAGAGCAGTGACTCGAGCGCTGAGCGAAGGGTAGGAAGGTCTCGTTCGACCGCAGCCCACACGAGTGACAAATCGACGCCGAGATAGTCATGCGTCAGGCGATCGCGCATTCCGGCGATGCGTCTCCACGCGATGTCTGGACGGCGTTGCGTCGTCCCCTCCGACAGGTGTTTGACAGCTTCGCCGATGATCTCGAACTTTCGAATCACAGCGTCCTGTTGCATTCGGTCACCCATGAAGGCGTCACGGCCGCCTGCTGTGTACTGCTCGATGTCGCGGATGGCGTCGCGGATGTGTCCGAGATAGACGCGGTCGTCCTTCACAGAGGACGCGCCTCAGACAGGATCCGATCGCGCAGTGCAGGGTGCACGCTGACGTCCGTCAGGACGTCCACCTTCCGCTGGAGTAAGTCCTCGAGGTCCTGGCCGAGCGCGACGAGATCCAGCAGCGAGCGCCCGGGGTCCATGTCGACCAGCAGGTCAATGTCGCTGTCGGGATGGTCCTCGCCACGAGCAACTGACCCGAACACGCGGAGGTTGCGAGCACCGTGCGTCGATGCGATCCGGAGTATCTCGCTCCTATTGGCCTGCAGATCCATTGCTACCGTCTCTGGCATTCTAGCGCGGCCGTTCACCGTCAAACCCACAGTGAACAATCAGTGAACAATTTGCTCCCGAACAGCGGGTAACAGTCGGGTCTGATCCGAGCTACACACACGAAAAACCAACGAGGTCAAGCACCTGTACTGGCCTACGAACCAGGAGGTCGCAGGTCGAGTCCTGCAGGGCGCGCCAACCTTCGCTCACGGTTGCTAAACAGCGTGAGCTGCGGTTGGCAAGCCACGGTCAAGCACGTCTCGGCCCTTAAGGAAGATCCGCACGCGACTCGGCCTCTCTCAGGCGGAGTTCGCGACGGCTCATCGAATGACCACCGCAGCCCCAACCGACCAGCGGTTGCCGATCACGTCCTGAATCAGCCCCTGGCTGGCCTGCAAGTCGCCCAGGGCGAAGGCGTGCTGCGTGCCGAACACCTGCAGGCCGAGGCGCGCGGTCGGCCGAACAGCCCATCCGGCGCCGATGATCACGGACAGGCCCTTCTCGTTGAACGAGTCCGGACCGAGAACGTCCACCCAGTTCCGGACGAACGCCATCCCGGCGCCGCCTTTCAGGAAGAACCCCTGCGAAGCCCAGGGCCTGAACTGCGCCACGGCATCGATGTGTGTGGTGCGGATCGTTCCCTGCGAGGTGTCGATCGGCATCCAGTACACTTCGACGCCGACGTCCATGCGAGGATTCGCACGATATCCGACATCGACCAGCACGGCACCAGAGTGGCGGTACGGGAAATCCTCCTCGCAGGTCTGACAATCGCCCCGCAGCGTCGCGAACGCGCCGCCGGCCACGAACCACACCCTCGAGGCGCCGCCGGCCGGTTGGCTCGACGGTGCCTGGGGGGCTGCCTGGGCGAACGCCATGGCCGGGGCAAGCGCGAGCAGGCAAAGGCCGCGCACCCAGGTGTGCATCGAGAGGTTCACGACAGCCCCCATGTGAAGTAGGCGCGCACCTGCGGGTAGTGGTAGCGTGACGCGCGTGCCGGCGGCGTCCTGGTAGAACGTCCGTCGATCGAGGTACTCGCCTGTGACGCCCACGCCGAACGCGCCTCGCAGTGGCAGCAGGAGGTCGACGCGTCCGCGCTGCAGGAAGTGGTTCGCGCGCACGCCGTCGAGGGAGTAGAGGTGACGGCCCTCGTAGAAGAGCGTAGCGAACGGGCGATTGTTCCGCGAGAAGATGGCGGTCACGCCAAAGTCCGATCCAGGTCCGTAGTCGTAATAGCGCGGCCCCTCGGAAACGCCCTGACCCGCGTCTCCGGCCTCCTCCTCCTCCGGGGGTTCGGTCAGGCCGAGCGGGAGCGAATCGATGGCGCCGAGGACGGTCAGGCCGCCCCAGCCCAGCATCCAAAACCTGGTCGTGGACGACAGGTTCTGTGTGAACCCGAATGCGGCCTCGAAGGATTGGGATCCGGTGGCGTAGGCGTCGTTTTTCTGGAAGTCGTAACTCTGCACGACACTGAACTGGAACTTGTCGTTCTTCAAGGGCTGTCCGAGCAGCCGCCCGCGCACTCGGGCTTCGCTCAAGCCCGATCCGCCGCCGAAGCGTAACCTCATCGCGAATGCGTCGTAGGGTGTTCGGCTGTGTCCCTTGTCCGGATCCCCGTAGACCGCGTCCACCTCCAGGAATGGCTGTGCGTCCGCCGTGAACGCGTTGTCCTCCGTGCCGCGCCACAACACGCCGGCTGCGCCAAACGCGGTCAGGTTCGAGGGCACCATGTCCGCGGGCTTGTCGGTCACGCGCGAGGCATCCCCCCGCATGAATCGATTCACCCCGGTGATCGGATCGAGCGCGGTCGCGCCGATCTCGCGCCACAGGCGCCCGCGCCCGGTGGCGCGTGTGTCGCGTACGAGCCAGGCTGTACGGTGAAACATCTCGCCGAGCGCGATGCCGCCCAGCGTCGTGTTGATGAAGTCGTTCAAGGACGCGTGGTTGGTCTCGCCGAAATACTCCCAGGTGGCGCTGCCGAAGGCCGTCACGGCCGCTGACTCATAGAAGCTCAAGCCGTTGGCCCGGCCCGTGTTGAAGTAGTTGTTGCCTTGATACGGGTGGCCGATCTGGTTGACGGTGAAGTCGTCCAGGTCCCAGACCCACCCTTGCTCCATGTTGGCCCACCAGGTTTTGGGCGTGACGCGTGCCGTCACCTGGCCGCGAGCGAGGTTCGCCACTCCGTAGATCACATTGACGACGGTGGTCTGAAACAGGGCCCTGCCGACACTGCGCGGGGGACAGCCCTCGCACGCGCGCCGCTCGACGATCCAGGAGGGCTGGCCTGGTGTCTGCGCGACGGAGGCCGCAGCGAAACGGGCCATCTGGTCGGCCAGCATCGTTGGAGGACCGTTCGCGTCGGGGGACGGCGCTTCCTGCGTACCCTGCGCGGCGCACAGGGAGACGCCCCAGAGCATGCTCCCCAACATCACGACAGCAACACGCCTCATCTTGGGAGGTTCGAACTCGATGCTATGCATTTTGTCTTGTCTATGTGGCCGGATCGACAAAGTCTCTCCTGTCGTGAACGCGATCAGCAGGTCGCATCACCTGGGAGAGATCGCGCCCTTGAAGCACCTGATTCAGCGTGTAAGCCAAGCGCGCCTTGGACTGACGTTCGCCGGGTAGGGAAACCCGAGGTCAGCGAACATCGTCGCGGTGCCAGGGGTGACCGGTTCTCTTCGTTCAGCGTTTCATCACGCCATGAAGTCGCTGATGATTATGCCAGTTCTGGGTCGTCGAATAATATGCCCGCGCGAGTCGTAACCCGCAGGGAAAGCCGCGACACCGCGGCCGCCGGCACCTGGAAGCCCGTGGCCACCATTTTAGTGGGATGCGACTAGATACAAGCGCCTGCCGTACGACGAACTCGCGGCCGCGTGCGACGCCACGCGCAAGCCGCAGGTTCGCGACGTTGCGCACGCCACTCGGAAAGAGCCGCATGCAGAAACGCTTTGACAAAGAGCCGGTGCGAAGTCGATTTGGAGCTGGTCGCCTGGCGGCCGGCCGCTGGAGGGCGACAGCGTCAGGTGGCAATACAGATCACACCTCATGCGCGAATAGCCCGAATCGGAATATGGACGGAGCACTGAAATGCTGTTAGCATCCCCGCACAAATCCTACCGTAGGCGAGAAGGAAAGATTTCATGAAACGAATCCTTCCACTCTATTGTCACCATCCTCCTAGCCAGTTCCGCGCAGGCCGAGCCTTCAATGGAGGTAGAGGTTAAAGGATGCTGATTCTGGCAGCATTGGGTGGATGCGATGGCTCTGTGGGCACGGGGTCCAGAATGCGGTTAAACGACCTTGGAGCGGTGCTGATCAGGCCTTTCGTCGGTCTGCCTACGAGCGCGGAGGGCCGGGGGGGTGGGTTCACGTTTACGAAGATCGCGGACACGGTCGTCCTGTCGGAGTGCTGCGGACCGGTGGAGGAATATTGCGGCACCGCGATCAACAATAGCGGCGAAGTGACGTTCGTCCGGATAGGTGAGCCTCACGCAGCCCAACCTACATGGAGGCGTTTTCCTCGGCAGCGGCGGGCCACTCGTGACCATCGCCGACTCAGTGGCCTCTGACAGTGTTCCCCTTCCTCCGTGTCAGTCAACGACGCCAGCACCGTCGCCTTTTTCGGCTCTCTTGATGCGGGAGGCCTTGGACTCTGTACGGGCAACGGGGGACCTCTACAGTCCTTCGCCGCCACCTCCGGGGCAGCGGATCCAGTTGACGTATGACGATAGGCGGCGGCTCGCCGTCCCGGGCCAAATCGACTCGGAGCGGCGGTCTTACGGCAGATCGCCACGGATTCTTCTTCTTGAGCAGCCTCGATCAATGATGGAGGCACGGTCGCGTTTGTCGCTGGCGGACCGGGAAGCCGACTCGTATACAGGTAGCGGCGGCCCGGTCACGCTCGTCAGCCGATTTCACAGACGTATCGTTTCCCGCAATCAACAACAGCGGCGCTGTTGCCTTCCAGGCCACGCTCTGGGCCAAACGAGTGGGGCTTGTTCTCACCAGCAGTGAGGGTTCGCTCACCCCAGATCGCCGACCCCGGAACAATTTGGGACTTTCGGTCCTATTTCCATCAACGACGCGGGCTTGATTGCTTTTTGGGCCGGCCTGGGATTTGGCAGCCACGGCATATTCGTCGGGCCAGAATCCGGTGGCCGACAAGGTCATCACCACCGGTGATTGGCCTTTGGCTCCATAGTCGAACAGCTGATTTTCGTCACGCCGGACACGATTCGTGGTTCTGGGAGGTCGCAGAGGCACCAGCGGCGTCTATCGGGCAACCCGTGCCGAGCGAACGCTGTGCTTTTTGTTTGAGTTGGGGGTTGGGTGTGGGCAGCGCGCTGTAAAGCGGATGAAGAATGCGATGCCTTGCTAAACTACTACGAGCGAGCCGCGTGAGGAGCTCGCCAGCCAGCCGCATCGCCTCGGCTGCAATCTGGGACAGGGAGCCATTCCATGACCGACGCCCAAATCCAAGCCAAGGCCATCATTGCAGCAGCGTTGATTCAGAGTCGAGCCATCGACCCGGAGGCGATGGCTTCGCTCAACAAGGACATCAGCGGGCACAAGCTGGGCCACTTGCGCGAGCTGACAGACCGAATCTACAGCGCCCTCTCCGCGGACTCATCGGCGTGATAGAGAGCGGGGGATTCGCAACGGAGATCTCGTTGGGGTGGCAGGCTTGACTAGTGCATTCTCTGTTTCCTTGTAGAAGCCTGTCCTTTGTCCGTTGGGCTTGGTCCTCAGTCCGTCCAGTCATTTGTCCAGATACCATTCAGCGAACCAGCTGGACCAGGGACCACAGGACGGACCACGGACAAAGACCCAAGGACCGAGGACCAGCACTACACGGGTCTGAAAAGCGCTCTAGGAGCGCGCGCGGCAGAAACGCGTGACGGGTGCGCCGCTCGGCCCAGACGCCGGGCGGTCGACGGTGAGATCATCCGCGTCGGACCGCCGCCTTCGGCTCGTGGGTTCGTGTCAGGCGATCCCGATGCGATGCCAGCGTTTGAGGTTGACGGCGAGACACACCAGATTCCACTCGCCGCGCGCCTTGGCCGCGCCGCGGAGACTGAAGCGCCGGAAGCCGAGCACTTCCTTGATCCATCCGATGACGGGTTCGACAATCGCTTTTCGACGCCGGTAGCGCGCCCGTCCCACAGCACTCGTGAGTCGGGCGGCCATGCGTTGGGTCGCGAGGTGTGCCGGATTCGGCGGCTTGCCGGGTTGCGTTTCATGCCCAAGCGAAATGTAGGCCGTGATGGCACGCGCCTCGAGGGTCTGAAACGTCGCCTCGGCGCGATAGCCAGCATCAGCCAGCACTTCGGGCGGCGCGCCGCCCAGCGTCGCCTGGACGCGATTGATCAGCGGCAGGAGTTCGGCGTTGTCCGCCGCACAGTTGGTCAGGCCCGTGGCGACAATCAGCTGCGTGGTTTCATCGACCGCGATCTGGCCGTTGTCGCACTGATCGAATCCGTGTGAGGCCTTCATGATCCGACTCTCGGGATCCGTGAAGTTGTCCTGCGCGTCGTCAGGCGCCACGCCGAAATCGCGGGCGAATGGTTTGGTCCCTCGACTCTTGCGCGCATCATCCGGCGTCCGACCCTTCTGGCGATCCTCAGCCGCCTGCCGGGCTTCGAGCCGCGCTTTCGCCGCGGCGATGGCCGCGAGCCGCTGCTCACGCCGCTGCAGTTCGGCCGGGAGCTCATCGCCCCGGACGTCCGGCCCCAACGCGGCATCCTCCGCCGCGTCGCTGGTGTCGGCCTGCGCCGTGAGCGCGGCGATCTGCTCACGGAGCCTCCGCGCTTCGTCTCGCATCCGTCCAAAACTCATCGCCTTGTGCTTGCTCGCGTTGGCCTTCACCTTCGTTCCATCCACCGCCAGTGCGCCGAGCTGCACGACGCCCGCTTCGCGCGCGATCGCCACGACCTGAACGAATAGCGCCTCAAAGGTGGCCAGGTGCTGCTGCCGAAACTCCGCGATCGTCCGGTGCGCGGGAAAGCGGCCCGCCGCCAACACGCGATAGGCGACATCGTCTTCCAGCTTCCGCGCGATCCGACGCGACGAAAACGTTCCGGTGGCATACGCGTACAACAGAACCGTCACCATCATCTGCGGATCGAACGGTTGATTCCGCCGGCCATCGCCCTCGTAGGGCGCATAGAAGGCCTGCAAATCCAACGCGGCGACGGTGTCGGCAATGAAGAAGGCCAAGTGCCCCTCGGGGAGCCAGTCGCGCGGCGAGGGCGGGAACAACAACGACTGATTGGGTGCACATGAACGGAAGGTCGTCGGCATACCTGTCTATACGTACCACACCGCCCTCACCGTTTCTGCCGCGCACACTCCTAGCGTTGAGGACCACTCTCGATTCCCGATGCGCGGACGACGTCCAGTCCCAGCAGTTTTCCGAACACCGCATCAGACGTCAAACCCGCCACGAAACCTACGCCAACTGCAAATGGAATCGATCTCCGCGCATACGGCGCGAGGTCTGACAGTACGGCCAGTTGAGGGTCCGCCGTCAACTGCGCAGTGACAAACAGAACTCCGGCCACGCCGCCCGCCACCAGCCCCAGTACGACTGTTGCCATTACCGCAGGAGCTACGCTTTGCGAGCCACGAAGGCGATCCACGACCGGCCGGATCGTCGCGCCAGCCCCTCCCGCCAGCAGCGGGGCGGTGAACAGCATCCATACATCAAACACGTTTCGACCCCATACCCACGGGACAATGGCCAGGGCCGACAAAAAGAGGACGCCAGAAAGGAGGGACAAGATTGGCTTGGGCGCACCCTCAGCAGATCGTCGCCTCACCATCTGCGCGAACAGGGCGGTGACGCACGCGACAGCAGAATCAGACGCCCACGGGCGAGCCATCAAGTTGATCTCGTCTCGGGTCGGAAGGTCTTCGCCAGCCGACAAGGATTCCCAGACCTTTGCACCAGCGCCGCCGAACTCGGCGAGCGCCAGGATCGGCATACGCGTGCCGATTGCCACCTGCCCTGAAATTACGGTTGCGTTACCTCCGCCGATGAGCACCAGGGCGTCCGCACGAGTAATCGATCGGTAGAATGCAGTCTCCCAGTCCGCGCCCCGCTCCGATCGGCGCTCGAACAGATTCGGATGTGTCGCCTCTTCTGCGAACGGGGGCGGTTCTTGATCTTTCGAGTACCACATGAGGATGCTGCGATCGCTCGGAGGCTTACCTGACACGAAGCCGCGAACGACGTCGGCTTCGAGAAAGGGGCCGCCGTAGACCAAGAGTCTTGCACCACGTTGAGCGAGTTCGGCACCTAGTTCTTCAGCGGCCTTCTTTGCCTTCGTCGAGTCCTTCATTGGCGGGCTCAACACGCGAGCGGGAGTTGTGTCGCCAACGATTGCGATCAAAGGCGCAGTCATCCTTGACAACCTCCGATAGAAGCTACCCCCATGCATCCCACTCGCCCGATCGGGGCGTCGCGAGGGTTGTTTAGCGCCGTGCTCACCCGGTGGTCGGGTAGGTCGGGTAGGTCTGGTGGGTCGGGTAGGTCCCACCTGGCCCACCTGACCCACCTGACCCACCTGACCCACATCCATTCGGCGGCGAATCTTATCAGACGACTCCACACGCGTCGGGCTGTCGAACAATGTGACAATCGCGCCAATTCCTTCGCTGCTGAGAAACAGCGAGTCGCAGTGTGGCGCCATGGCTGAGCTGCATTCAAGCAATCGGCAATTCTCGCCTTCATAACGCCGTGCGAAAGACCGAAGAGCGTTCCCGGTTGCCGCGGCTCACGGTCGCCCCTAGAATGATGGCTTAGCACGTTCAGCATGCTCTTCCCCGCTCTCGTGGCCGGCCTCATGCTCAGCCAGGCGCCTCTGCCGGCTCAGGCGAGGTCGGACGCGGAGCTTCTCGAATCTGCACAACTCGGACAACTCGCTCGGACGAAGGATCTTCCTCGCCAGCGGCGCCGACGTGAACACCGCCGACCGGCGCGGCTTCACGCCGCTGATGTGGGCGTCAGCAAGCGGCGACGTGGCGCTGGTGCGGCAGCTTATCGAGAGCGGCGCCGTGGTCGACAGGCGGGCGAACGACGGCAGTACCGCGCTCATGCTCGCGTCGGTGAACGGGTTCACCGAAGTCGTGCGGGTGCTGCTCGCGCGCGGCGCCGACATCGGCGCCGCGAAGGAAGGCAAGCGGGCGAAAGAGCTCGCCCTCGAGCGCGGCCACGCGGAAGTGGCCGCGCTGCTCGACCAGGCCGAAGGGCTGGGCACACGATTGATTCAAGCGGCGAACGACGGCCACGACAGCCTGCTGCGGCAGCTGCTGGTGCTCGGCGCGCCGGCCAACACCACCGACGCGCGCGGAGCCACGGCGCTCATGATCGCCGCGCGCAACGGCGACCTCGGCATGATGCAGTTTCTCCTGACGAGGGGTGCCGACCCGTGGATCCGCGACACCCAGGGCCAGACAACTTTCGACCATGCCGAGCGCTCGCCGGACATCAGGACCTACGTCGTGGCGTTCCTCGCCGATCGCGGTTTGTCGCGCTCGTCGCAGCCCAGGGCCCCGGCGGCATCGCCCACGTCGCCCCAGGTCAAAGCCAGTCTGGCCACGCTCCAAGGGTTGCTCGCGCGCGTCCCGCCGGCGTCCACCGGCATCCGCCAGGCACAGAATCGCGCCGGCGCCGCGCTCGCCAGCCTGACCGAGCTGTCGACGAAATGGCCTGCCGAATCGCCGGAAGACTACCGGCAGAATCTCGCCGGCGACATCTCGGCGCTCGAGGCCGCACTCAAGGGCGGCGACGCCGGTGTGCTCCAAGCGACGTTGCTGTCGGTGGCCGACGATCTGGAGGCGAAGTTGGAGCACTGTCAGATGAGCGGCGGAAAACTAGGCGGCTCTGTCAAGGTCGAAGTGCGCACGGTGCAGGCCGGCGTCGAGAGCAGCAACTGGCAGGTGTTCTACATGCCCAAGGTGTTCGAGGCGGCCGGCGGCAGCAGTCCCGATGTGTTCCCGCTGCTCAGCAGCCCCACGGAGGAAACACTCGTGCCGGGCCGTTACGTCATGTGGCTGCGGAATCCGGCCACTTCCTGGATCGGCGAACGGACCGTCGTCAAGGTTGGTGAGGGGCGATTGCAGCTGCGGCTCGAGCTGCCGGTGCCCGCGGACCCACGATGAGCAGCGGCGCACGCCTGTTGCCGAGAGGCCGCGGGGCGTGGTTGCTGCTGGGAACGGCGCTCGCCGCCACGGCGGCTGCGGTTTTTCTCCCGCAACCCGGCGGTCTCTCCGACGGCGACGCAGGCACACGGGCCGCGTTCGCGGCTCTCGTTTCCGCAGCACTCGTTGCGCTGGCGTTGGCGCCCTTCGTCAGTCGGATTGGCCCGCAGCGACGTTCCATCGCGTTCACGGTGGCGGCGATTGGTCTGGCGCTTGGCGCGGCATCGTTCGCCGCCGGCGGTTATGCGCAGCGTGCCTGTACCGCGCGCTACGACGGCAAGCCGGTGATCGTCGGCACCAATCTCACCGAGGCCGGCACCAAGTACCTGGCGGCCAACCCCGGGCTTTCCAAAGACGAGCTGCTCTTCGATTCGGCCGGTGTGCCCGATCGGCTCTGGACTCGTGCGTCAATCGACCGCTGCCGTACGCTTGTGGCGGGTACGTATTTTCTCTGGGTCCCCTGCCTCGCCGTGAGTCTCTTTGCAACCATTGCCGCGCTCAGCGGCCGGCCCGGGCTGCCGGCGATGGTCCACGACACGCCGGCGCCGGCGAAGGACGGCGCCGTCCAGCCTCGGTACGACGTCTTCATCAGCTATCGCCACGGAGGAGCCGACACCGAGTTCGCGAGGTATCTGCTGGACACGCTCGAAGGCGAGGGCTATCGGGTGGCGATCGACGAGCGTGACTTCCCCGCCAACGCCAGCTTCCTGCTGGAGATGGAACGCTGCATCAGGGAGAGCCGTTCCACGGTGGCGATCATCTCGCCGCGGTATCTGGCGAGCGGCCACACCGAGGAAGAGGCCGTGATCAGCAAAGTGCTCGACATGGCCGATCGGAAGCGCCGGTTGATCCCGCTGATCATCGAGCCGGTCACCCTGCCCGCCTGGCTCTACGGCATCGTCGGCATCAATTGGGCGCATCCCAATCCGCTGGTCGATCCGTTCGAGAAGCTGAAGGCGACCATCGGTCCACCTCTCGCTCGATCCGCGTGACCTTGCCAAACTGCTCGAGGGCGTAGTGGGACGCCTCCACCCTGCAGCTGCTGCTGATGGCTTTGACCGGCTGGCTCGCCCGGCGGGAGCGGGAGGTCACCGGGGGATGACTTGGCGCGAGTTTATTCGGGCACACCGGCACAGCATGGTGGCGGTCGATTTCTTCGCGGTGGAGACGTTAACCGCGAATACGACTGCCGATGGATATCTTTCATCCATGGCTTCTTGATTTGCATTTCCTATGGGTTCGGCGATAATCGCCCTTCTTTGGAGGTCGAATGGCGAAGCGCGCACGAAGCAACACCCCGGAAACCAAGATTGAAGAGTTTGCAGAAGATTTGGGCCGACTGCTCGGCACCGCTCAAACCAAGGCCGAAGGTTGGCTTTCTCAAAGGCAGCAGATAGCCAAGAGCCTCGAGGGGATCCGCGATACCGCCAACACTTTGCTTGGACAGCTCACCGGCGCGGCCGCTGCCGTAAGACGCGGCTACTCCGGTCGTGGCAGACCCCCAGGAAGTACGAACAAGCGCGGCCGGGCGCGTAAGCGTAAGCCGGGCAGGCCGAAAGGGTTCAAGATGTCGGAAGAGGCCAAGCAAAAGATGCGTGAAGCTTGGGCGAGACGCAAGGCTGCGACGAAAAAGAAATAAGGGAGGGGTTTACCTGCCTGAAGCATTGCCTCGATGTACTTACCGCGGACGCCTACAAGGACCTTCATATCGCCAATAAAGCTACGCTGTAACCTCCTTTGTCTTGTAATTTTCACGAAACTCAAACGCTGGCCCGGTGCTTGCGGGACAATCAGCGGTTCGATCCATGCTCGGCACGACAATTTCTCACTATCGCGTGACGGACAAACTCGGGGGCGGCGGAATGGGTGTCGTGTACCAGGCGGAAGACACGCGCCTGGGCCGCCGTGTGGCGTTGAAGTTTCTGCCCGACGAGATCAGGAGCGATCGGGCCGCAGTCGAGCGATTCCTGCGAGAGGCGAGAGCGGCGTCAGCATTGAATCATCCGCACATTTGCACCATCTACGACATCGGCGAGCACGACGGCCGACAGTTCATTGCGATGGAATTGCTCGAGGGTCAGACACTCAAAGAGCGCATCGGCGGAAAGCCGATCGACATCGACACGGTGCTCGATCTCACCATCGAGATCGTCGATGCCCTGGATGCTGCGCACAACGCACACATCGTCCATCGCGATATCAAACCAGCGAACATCTTCGTCACTAGTCGCGGGCAGGCCAAGATTCTGGACTTCGGCCTCGCCACGGTAGGGTCGGCCGAAGCGTTCAGCTCGTCGATGGCGACGACCGAACAGTCCGAGCACCTGACGGGCGCCGGCCTGGCACTCGGCACCGTCGCGTACATGTCGCCGGAACAGGCCCGCGGGCAGGCGCTCGACCTGCGCACCGACCTGTTTTCGTTCGGCGTGGTTCTGTACGAAATGGCGACCGGCATGCACCCGTTCCAGGGAAGCACGACAGCCGTGATCTTCGACGCGATTCTCAATCGCGAGCCGACCGGCCTGGATCTTGTTCATCCGGAGCTGGCGCGTATCATCCGCAAGGCCTTGGAGAAGGATCGTTCGCTTCGCTATCAAAGTGCCGCCGAGATACGCAGCGACCTGAAAAGAATCAAGCGCGACGCGGACTCGGGCCGGGTCGCGCCAGCCGCGTCGCAACCCGCACCCAAACGCCGCCGTCGAAAGGGCCTCGAGTCGCTCGCCGTGCTGCCACTCGTCAATGCCAGCGGCGATGCCGACGCCGAATATTTGAGCGAGGGCATCGCAGAAAGCCTGATCAACAGTTTTTCGCAGCTTCCGAGGTTGCGCGTCGTTCAGCGCAGCAGGGCGTTCCGACACAAGGGCTCCGAGCTGGATTTGCAGGAGGTCGGTCGAAACCTGAACGTTCAGGCCGTCCTGACGGGAAGAGTCCTCCTTCGAGGGGACGCGCTCGTCGTCAAGATGGAGTTGGTCGACGTCGACAAGGATGCGCAACTCTGGGGACAGCAGTACACGAAGAAGGTGTCGGACATCCTCGTGCTTCAGGACGAGATCGCCGATGAAGTGTCCGAAAACCTGAAGCTGAGGCTGGCGGGCGAGCCGAAGAAGCGTGTCCTCCGGCAGACCAGGAACACGGAAGCGTATCACCTGTATTTGAAGGGCCGGTTCTTCTGGGCAAAACGGACAACGGACAACGTCCAGAAGGCGATCGCGTTCTATCAGCAGGCGATCGACATCGATCCCCTTTACGCGCTGGCGTATGCAGGCCTCGCCGATTGTTACGCCATGCTGGGCGCGTTCGTGGGAACGATGCGTCCGGCCGACGCGTTCCCCCGTGCCAAGGCGGCAGCCGAAAAGGCGCTGGCGCTCGACAACTCACTGAGCGAGGCGCTACGCCTCGCTTGGTGTGTGTCTCCTCCAATACGACTGGGATTGGGCCGGCGCGGACCGGGTGTTTCGGCGCTCGATCGAGTTGAACGCCGAGAATGCCTTCGCGCGGTTGAACTACTCAATCTTGCTGGCGGCCGTCGGACGAACAGAAGAATCCATTCTTCAAGCACAGCGGGCCGCCGAGCTCGATCCGTTGTCGGCGATGACCTTGACGAATCTCGGAGTCATTCACTTCGTCGCGCGGCAGCATGACGAATGCATCCACATCTGCAAGAAGGCGCTCGAGATTGATCCGAGCTACGCCGGCAGCTACGGGATGCTGGCTTTTGCACATCACGCCAGAGGCGAACTGACCGACGCACTCCACTGGTTGGAGCAGGGCACGAAAGTCACTCCGATGTTTGCGATGCGAGGCTGGGCGTATGGACTCGCCGGCCGCGCCGACGACGTGAATCAGGTGCTCCGCAGCCTCCAGGAACTCTCCGTGCATTACTACGTGTCCCCATGGCACTTCGTCACCGTCTACACGGGCAGCGGCGACGTGGAGGCGTGGCGAAAGGCGTTGCGCGCCAGTTACGAGGAACGCTCGAACGGTGTCGTGATGATCAAAGTTCTCCCGATCTTCGATTCGTGGCGGTCCGATCCGGTCTACCAGGAAGTTGTACGCAAGCTCGGGCTGCCGTAATACTATTTCTGTCCGCCATGCTCAGAACGGTCTTGACGGCCGCCGTTGTCTTCGCACTCTCGCTGACGACGGTCGATGCGCTCGGACAACAGGCGGGTTCAGCTCAGCCGCCACAAGCCCCGGGACGTGGCCGCGGTGCGGGCGCGGAGTTCGCGGGACCGCCACAGGGACCAGACGCTCTTCCGATCGTCGAGGTCGTCGGTTGTCTCGAGCAAGGCGCCGATCGATCGTGGGCGCTGGCGAATGCCACCGAACCCACCCGAGCCCGGCGGGCTGGTCGCGGCCCGAAGAAGTTCAAGCGGCGGCCGCCAAACCGTTGGGCTCGCTTCGGCTGCCGCTGATTGGGCTCGTCGAGATGAACCCAGAACGAGCACAAGGGCCACAGAGTCGTCCTCAAAGGATTGCTGATTACGAGCGGCGGTGGAAACCGTCTCAATGTGACGTCGATCATGACCGCGAGTGAGACGTGCGCCAAATGATCCCAATCTCCGCTCGCCACTCGAGGCTGGCACCGATGCACCGCATCGTCGTGCTGGCGTTCGTGCTGGCGACTGTGGTTCCGTGCGTCGCCGGCGCGCAGCATTCGGGTGCGCCGCGGGGTGTCCCCCGCACCCAGTGCTTGAGCAACGACGACCTCGAGTTGATCGCCAAGTTGAAAGCGCTCACGCGACCGACCACGGAAAAAGATCCGCCGCCGCCCATTCGACCCCGACTATTTCGTCGGCACGTGGGCGATGGAGTGGGATGCACCGGACACACCGCTTGCGCGCGAAGGGGTCCACACGGGAACGCTGACGTTCAAGCGGGTCGACGCGTGTTACTACGAGGGGACGCTGAACGCCAAAGCGCCAGGTGGGGTGGCATACAACACGAAGATTCATGTGATGTACGACCCTGCGGCGAAGTATCTGACGTGGGTTGAGATCGACAGCCGCGGCTACACGCTCTTCAAGCCAGGGACAATCGGTGCCGATTCGGGCGGGTATTTCACCCACTATTTCGAAACGCAGGGATTCACCGTCGGCAAGCAGGTGCTGCATCTGAAAGGCAGCACCTTCCTGGCGTCGCCGTCGAATTTCCGCGTCCGTCGTGCGCTCTCGACCGACGGCGAGGCGTACATGAACCTCGGCGAGATGTGGTTTCGGAAACAAGCCAAATAGGGTCGCTATGAAAAAAATCGCCGCATCCATGTTGGGCGTGATCGCGCTGACAGCAACGACGGCCAGAGCCCAGTCCGGCGCCCAGGCAGCGACGTTCACCAAAGACGTGGCGCCGATTCTGTACAACAACTGCGTCGTGTGCCACAGGCCCGGCGAAGTCGCGCCGATGTCGCTCATCACCTACAAGAACGTCCGGCCCTGGGCGCGCGCGATCAAGACCAAGGTCGTCAACCGCGAGATGCCGCCATGGGGCGCCGGTCCCGCGAGCATGAAGATCGCCAACGATCGCGCTCTGTCGCAGCACGATATCGAGACGATCGTTCGTTGGGTCGACGGAGGTACGCCCGAAGGGGAGCCGGCGAGTCTGCCGCCCGCTCCGACGTTCCCCCAAGGCGGTTGGGCCTGGGGTAATCCCGACGCCATCATCGAGCTCCCTGTCGAAGCGCAGGTCGCGCCGACTGGTGAGATGCCGCAGCTGTCGTACTTCGTCAAGTCGCCGTTTCCAACCGATGTCTGGATTCAGGCGATGCAGATTCGCACGAACAACCCCGGCATCGTCCACCACGCGACGCTGTTCATCAGAACACTTCCCGACGATGTCGTGCTGACGGACGGGCGGCCGGTGGTAACCGCGGGGCAGGGAACCGCCGAGAGAAACACCGAAGGCGGCGTCAACGTGCTGCCCGCCGGCTCCGGCCCCGGAATCCGTCTCGTCTCCTACGTGCCTGGACGGGGCTGGGAACGGTATCAGGACGGTGTGGCCCGCCGGCTTCCGAAAGACGCCTATATCGAATTCAACATGCACTATCAGCCGTCGGGCCAACCCGAAAAGGAGCGCGCCCAGTTCGGCATCTGGTTGTCGAAGGTACCGGTCAAGCACGAGATGCAGAACGTCTCGACCCTCGATCGCGGTACGACGATGGTCGAAGGCAGGCCGCTCGGCGCCGAGCGCGTGCCGAACATTCCTCCAGGCGTCGACAACTGGAAGATCACGAACTTCAAGATTTTCCCCGAGCCGGCGACGTTGTATGCGCTGTCGCCGCACATGCATCTGCGCGGCAAGGACATGAAGTTCATCCTCACCTATCCCGACGGCCGCGAAGAGGTGGTGCTCGACGTGCCGAAGTACGATTTCAACTGGCAGCTGTACTACGAGCTGGCGACGCCGCTGAAGATTCCAGCCGGCAGCAAGCTGACGGCGATCGCGCACTACGACAACTCAGTCGAAGAACAAATGGAATCCGGCGCCGGACAAGGAAGTGTACTGGTCGGAGCAGAGCTGGGACGAGATGTACAACCCGCAGATCCGGTGGACGTGGGACCTGCAGGATCTCACGAAAGCAGCAGAGGGCGGTGCTCAACCTTAAAACGGTGCTGGGCGACCCGTGGCGCGGGCATATCCAGAGGGGCCAGCCGCTCCCTACTGCGGTGAGTTCGTTTGGAGGCAACATGTCGAAAGGCCGCAAAGGCAATCGTCCACCGGCACACGGAGTCTCACGTGGAGCCAACGTCGTTGGCAAGAGGATCGCGGGACACGTTCGCGCTCAAGGCCAGCGTCGGCAGGCGAGACGCGACCGGCGAAAATCGGGCCGTTGACCGCCGGTTCGGGTTCTGTCCGCCAGAGGCTGAGCCGCCCCAACCTCGAGCGCGACCTCCTCAGTTAGTGTTCTTCTTACACAACGTCACAACCTTGTACACGTCATAACGACAGAGCTTGAGCTCGACCGATCCGCGCGGCAACCCAACCTTGTGGCGCCTGATCGGTGGATCTCGCTCTGGACTGTCTCAAGGCCGCTCCAGTGAATTGCTGGCATCGCATTTGCGGAGGGATGGTAGCAATCAACTATGGAGGACTTTATGGTCAACACACGCGCGGTCTGGACGACAAGTCTGGGAATTGGTGTCGGTCTGTTGTACTTCCTGCGCGAGCGTCGAGCCCGCCGTCGCGCGAGCGTGCGCGGCAAGATTGCCTACGCGGCGAATCGCAGCTGGAAGGCCATGCGCACAGTGGGACGCGACATAGCCCACCGCGCCCACCGCACCTCGGGCATGGTTGCCCGACTGCGCCCGGCTTCTTGATGGTTGAACTGTAGCGATTGCATCTACTCGCGGCAGATTTCTGTGGCCGTGAGACAGCCATCTGCCTCGATTTCATCGCGGGTCGATGAGTGGGGTACGCCTGGCTGTCCACGGCGATCTCCACAGGAGATGTAGCTGACGGCGTCCGGCGCATCTTCAATCTTCACGTCTCGGCGACGGACCCTTCCTAGGCGCCAACTTACTCTCCCTCACGCAGTAGCCCTTTGGGTCACCTCCGTCGGTCTGCGCGGAGGCTACCCTTTTCTTCACCTCTGTGACGGCACGGATCCCGTCACGCCGGCATCACTGGCGGTTGGCCGAAGGCTTCCGGCTGGCTCGAGCGGAGTGTCTGCGGCTGCGAAGGATTCTGCTCGCATCGCCGCTCTTACGCTTAGGGCAGAGGCGTCATACACTCGGCATCTCGGCAAGATGAACGACATCGATCTCGCGCGGCGCGTGCTCGCAGGCGATGAATCGGCGAGCGAGGCCCTCTTCGCCGACTATTTTCCGCGGCTCTACCGCTTTGCCCATATCCGGCTCGGCGGGGATGACCAGGGAGCCGAGGAGGTCGTCCAGACAACCCTGATCCGTGCGGTCCGCAAGCTCCACACGTACCGAGGCGAAGCTGCCTTGTTCACCTGGCTCTGTACGCTCTGTCGGAGAGAGATCGGCGCGTGGCTTCAGCGCCAGGGCCGGGCCGCCGAGGTGTCTTTCGCCGAGGATTTTCCAGCCGTGAAGATGGCCCTCGAGGCGGCGGCAAGTGTTGCCAGTGTCGATCCCGAGAGCGAAGCAGGACGACGAGAATTGTCGCGGCTCGTCCAGCTCACGCTCGATCAGCTGCCCGGACGGTACGGACAGGTGCTGGAGTGGAAGTACATTCAAGAGCTTTCAGTCGATGAGATCGCGAGCCGCTTGGGTATCGGATACAAAGCCGCGGAGTCGCTGTTGACGCGAGCACGCCACGCGTTCCGCGACGCGTTTGCCGTGGTGGGCGGCGCGTGGCCCACTTACGCCGCTCGCTGTCATACCGGGTCGGAGGGACTGTGATTGGCGAGGAGATGACGGCCCGGCTGCTGCGTCTCGGTGGCATGCGGCCGGACGTGCCGGCAGAGCGGGAAAGCCGCGTCAAGCAAGCCTTCCTCGACGAGGTTCGAGCCACGGCCCGCGCGCGCGTCGTACGCCGGCGAATGGCGACGGCTGCCGCGCTCCTCTCGATGGCCGCCGCAGCAGTTGTCGCGATTCGGCTCGGCGTCACTCGTGAGGTCGTGAGACCGATCGTCGAGGTTGTCGCGACGGTGGAGCGGCTGGAGGGCGAGGGTGTGCGCCAGAACGGCTCGACTGCACCTCTTCGGATCACGCTTGGCGATCCTGTGCACCCTGGGGATCGCATCGTGTCCGGTGCCACTGGCCGTATTGGCTTGCGGCTCGCCAATGGCGCGTCCCTGCGATTCGATTATGGGTCGAGCGCCCATCTCGTCTCGCTGAACAGCATCGCACTGGATGCAGGCGCCGTGTACGTCGACAGCGGATCGGCATCCCCGGTTCTCGAGATCGCCACATCGTTCGGCATCATCAGAGACATCGGCACCCAGTTCGAGGTTCGCTTGGGAGACTCGTCGCTCCGCGTTCGGGTGCGCTCCGGAGTCGTGGAAGTGCATCGCGGCGCCGACGTGTCATCCGGACGGCCGGGTACCGAGCTCACAATCACCCCGGCGCTCGCCACGAGCCGTTCCGTCGTGCCATACGGCCAGGACTGGGCGTGGGCGGCGAGCGTGGGGCCGCCGTTCGATATTGAAGGCCGGCCACTGAGCGCCTTTCTCGAGCATGTGTGTCGAGAACAGGGATGGACATTGATGTACGCGGATTCCAGGCTCGCGCTCGAGGCCTCAGGTATCATGCTTCACGGATCAACGCAGGGGCTGCAGCCATCCGATGCGCTCGCGATCGTCCTGCCGACGACCGGGCTCACCCACCGCGTGAAAGACGGCGAGCTGGAGGTGACCCGGTCCGTTCGACCGTGAGCTGGGTTGCAAGCATAGCGAGGTCGCCCCGTGATCAGGCGCTGGCGGCGAGCAGAGACGGCGCGATTGTTGTCGGTTCTCGTGATCTCGCTGGGCGTCTGCGTGTCTCCCCTCCTGGCGCAATCAGCGTCAGACACATTCATCGGCCTGAGGTTGGAGGACGCACTTCGAGCGCTGCAGGCGCGCGGTCTGCGCCTGGTATTCAGCTCGGAGTTGGTCACACCCGACATGCGCGTACGCGCGGAACCGCGTGCGCGGGCGGTGAGCGAGCAACTCGCGGAGCTGCTAGAGCCCCATGGTCTTGCCGCAGAGAGTGGTCCGGGCGGCATCATGCAGATCATCCGGAAGAAGAAGTCGACCATCGAACGACCGTCCAGCACTGACTCGGTGGCGCAGCCGAAGAAAACGGAGCCCGGCGATCTCGAAATGGGCCCGGTCGGCGCGATTTACCGTGAGCAAGTGATAGTCACTGCACGGGCGAGCGAGCGCAACGAGGTCAGTGCCGGCATCGATCGGCAGCTCGCGTCCGACGAGCTCAACCTGCTCGGCGGCCACATCGTCGACGATCCGCTGCGCGTCGTGCAGGCCTTACCGGGCGTGGCGACCGGAGACGATTTCCGCAGCGAGTACTCTGTGCGAGGAAGTGATTACCGGCAGTCCGCCGTGATCCTCGACGGCGTTGTCGCGCCATGGCTGCAGCATGCGGCGCTGGGGCGTGGCGACACGGGCACGATGACGATGCTCCGCGGCGACCTCGTTCAGGAGGCGGCGCTTCATGTCGGCGCCTATCCGCGTGTGGACGCCAGTCAACTCGGCCCTCAGTTGAACCTGACGTTGCGTGAAGGGTCGCGAACGCACCGGCAATTCAGGCTGGGCGTGAACGGCATCAGCGCGACCGCGACCGCGGAGGGACCCCTCGGATTATCGGCACGAGGATCGTGGCTCGTCGGTGTGCGCAGGAGCCACAGCGAGTGGCCCGTGGGGCTCGACGACGACCATTCAACCGTCTTTGGCTTTGGCGACCTGCAATCCAAGGTCGTCTACGACGTGCGTCCCAGTCAACAGGTCTCGGTCAGCATCGTTGCGGGTGTGTCGAATGTCGAGCGCGAGGACTCGAATCCCTTTGCCGACGCGGACGGGCTCAATCGTGCGGCGATGGTTGGCGTGGCATGGCGATCGGTCCTCTGGTCGCACACCGTCGTCACTCAGCGAGTGTCGTCTCTTGCGCACGACTTCGACAATCGCAGCCAGACTGCAGCGGGAGCGAGTCGCGGCAGAAATGGCGCCGACACGTATCGAGTGGATCTGAGCCGCCCCGTGTTCCGAGGTGTCGTCGACGCCGGCGGCCACATGCGGCGCGTGCGCGGCTCGAGGCACGGGCTGGTGGTGGCCCGGCCGATTGCCGAGAGCATGAACCAGACCTTTGGCGACATCGATTCGTCGTGGCTGGAGCGCGCGGGTCATGCGTCGTTTCGGCGGGCTATAGGGTCTGCCGTGACCCTCGCCGCGGGGCTTCGACTGTCCGATTCGACGCTCGTCCATCGAGACGTGGTTGATCGCTGGCTGCAGGCCGAATGGTCTGTTGCGCCTCGATGGATCGTACACGGGTCGACCGGCGTGATGCACCAGTTCCCCGGACTCAACGAGGTCGCAGGCTGGGCAGAGCCCGTGTCTCTCCGGCCCGAGCAGGCTGCCTACATCGATCTCGGAATCGGCCATCGTCTGTCGACATCGGTTCGATGGGACGCAACGGTGTTTGCCCGCCGAGAGCACGATGCGCTGCGCGAGCCCGACCTTCATGCGCGATTGATCGACGGCGCTCTCGCTGTCGACAGCAACGTCACGCGGTTCGAGAACGCACTGACGGGCTCGGCGCACGGCATCGAGTTGACGCTCGCCCGCCGAAGCCACAACAGTCTCTCCGGATGGATCGGCTACTCGTACGGCGTTGCGCGACACACTGATGCAACGCGACAGGAAGCGTTTCCGTCTGACTTCGATCAACGCCACACGATTAACATCTCCGGTGTCGCTGCGTTGCCGAGGAAGGCGAGGCTGGGCCTGACCTTCCGCGGCGGCACGAACGTTCCGATCCCCGGCTATCTCGAGACCCGCAACGGCAGGCTGTTCGCCGGCCACGAGCGCAATCAGGAGCGGCTCCCAGCCTACGCGCGCCTCGACGTTCGGGCGGAGCGCACGTTCGATCACAGGGCACGCCGCTTCACCGTGTTCGCCGAGGCGGTCAACGTGTTGAACCGCGTGAACCTTGGTCCCGCGGATGGAGCGATCCTCCGACCCACAAGCGAGGCCGTCGGCTTCACCGAGCCGCTCTTTCCCCGATTGCTGACAGCCGGCCTGCGGTTCGAGTTCTAAGTTGAGTCAAGTCTCTCAGCATCCTGCTACGGCAGCCGGAAGCAGCCTTCGATCGCGGTGTTGTTGTTCGTCGACGTGCGCGCGATGATCTCGAACTTCCACACGCCGCCGGCGGACGTGATGCTGGTCGGAATCTCGACCTCCGTCACCGTCGGCAGCAGGTCCAGGCTCAGTCTTGTTTCACGCTGCTCCACGAAGAACTGATAGCGCGAGATGGTGACAGGGCCCGTCCTGCCAATCTCCGGGTGTGACTCGGTCACGGGTTCCCAATCGATCAGCACGGGAGGCACGACGATGGGCAACACCGGCGCATCACACGGTACCGCACGAAGTCCCTTCACAGTTACCTGCGGCGGGGCTGCAAGCACGTGCGACAGCCGAACCTCGCTTCTGAACGTGCCTCCGCCTTGCGCGAGCGCTTCGATTTCGTAGACGCCCTCCGGAAACCGTCGGAAGAACGTCGCAGGATCGAGCTCATCGAACGGCGGCTCCTGGCTTTCGAAGGCCAATTGGGTCAGTCCCTGACTGCGAAGGCGCCCTGTGCTGGCGATGCCGAGCAGCGGGCGGTCGCGTGGATCGTCCACCTCGAGGAACGTCCACGTACCTCCATCGATCGCGGCATGGAGTCCGAGATCGCCGTCGGTGTCGTTGAGCTCGACGAACAACTCGGCTTGTGCGAACGGTTGGCTCGGCGTCTCTTGACCTGTGACGATCGGAGCGGTGAGACTTGCCAGCGCGAGCACCAAGGCCAGGAGCGTGTACTGACGCGTGTGATGGATGTGAAATGACATACGATGCCTCCTGCTCTGGTGTGAAGAGGTGGCACGCGTCAATCCTTCGATACCGGGTTACCAGTCTCTCGCCGAAGGATCTTCCCGCGCGGCCCCTTCTACCTCACGTGGGGCTCTGCCCCACACCCCGGCTCGGTCACTTGCGGGGCCCCTATGCCCCGCGCCGCTCCCTCGCAGGCGCGCCGTGCGCGCGCCTGGCCCGTTATGCGGGTCGCTGCAACGAGTACGAAATTCTCGTTGCGAGTCGCATGGCGGGCCAGCTTATAAGCGGCCTGTCCGCTCCAAGGAGGCGCTCATGTTGAGAAACGTACTGTGGACCAGAACCGTCGCGTTGGCTCTCGCGCTTGCTCTGCCTGCGTCTGCGTCGGCGGGTCCGCTGACTGAGGCGGCAGAAAAGGCCGCACGTGAGCTGGCCCTTGCCCAGGCGCAGGCCGAGCAGAGTACGCGGAGCCGCGGCCGCTTCTGGACGAGCATCGCCCTCATCGCCGGCGGTGGCGTGCTCGCCGTACTTGGCGGCACCGAGCTCGGCGACAGTGACAGCGGGCCCGATGAAGATGAAGACTCCGACGATGCCGCCGGCGTAGACGATGGGGATGGCGGGGAGAAGGTCATGCTGGGCGCCGGGATTGCGGCTGCCGGTGTGGGAGCGATCCTTCTGATGACCGGAGGACGAAGGTCGAGTCCGGCGATCACAGTGCAGCCTGGTCGAGTGGCGGTCCGTCACACCCTCCGCTTCTGACGTGAGGCTGGCAGTCGCGGCGTTGCAAACGAGTCGGTGCCTCACGGCGGGGCGTAAGCACCGTCTTGACCAGTAGCCGACCGCCTTGGTTAACTTGAGTTAACCATGAGGCCGCATCCATGAATGTCCCGATCAATGCGAAACGGTTGCGTGCGACGCTTCCGGACGTGGTGAAGCGCGTGCGCAAAGGCACGCGCTTCACGGTGATTTACCGCAGCCGACCGGCATTTCAGATCGTGCCCGTCAACGACGCTGGAGACGCGTCGGTCGCCTTGACCGACGATCCGATCTACCGCGCCGAAGCCGTCGGCTCGTCGACGGACGGTCGCACCTCCACGGATCACAACGCGATCCTGTACCCTCGATGAACGCCGTGTTCGTGGATACCGGCGGCTGGATGGCGTGTGCGGACCGCGGCGATCCCGCGCACGCATCGTGTCGTGTTGCGCGTGATGGCAGGCTCGAAGTCGGCCACACTCTGATTACCACCGATTTCGTGATCGACGAGACGTTGACACACGAAGTCAGTCCGTCTTCGTGTTCTTCGTGGCAAGAGCCGTTGACGCAATCTCTGGCACGCGCGTGATGGTCCAGCCCGCCGACGGCAGCAGTAACAGGCCAGCGAAATAGAGGATCAACGCGGCAAACGCCAGGTAGCCCGCCACAGGATGCGCCGGGCCTTGTGAGATCGCGCCCAGCGTGACACCTTCGAACAGCAGCTGTAGCGCACGCCCCAGTCGTCCCCCAGCGGGCTGCGAGAGCGCGGCGAGCACGATGAACTTGATCACGAACGCCGCGCCCACCAGGACCATCAGGCCGCGCAGCATCCGGATGCGATCCGAAGCGACCGTCAGCGTATTCAGCAACGCGATGAACAGAAACGTCGCGACGATGAGAGCGGGCAGACCAGATTCAGGCGTGACCAGCGTGAACGTCTGCGCCGATGCGACGAACGTCGTGAGCATGACCACAAGGCCGTTGAGGTTGGGCAGCCAACTCCGGTTGTCGCTGATGAGACGATCGGGCGCCAGCGCCCCGCTTTGAACGAGAGCGGCCAGGAGTAGCATCGCCAGGATCAGCGAGAAGAGCGACGGTGGCGCGACAGTCTGCGCGAATCCTAAACGCAGACCGCCGATCAGTGTGACGCTGAGGAAGAGCACCGGCAGCACGAAGGCTTCGCGGACGGCCGTCATTTGCGCGGTTCGCTCACTCGAAGGGGGTTGAGATCCGAGATCTCGCGCCGTAAGCCTGCTTCGAGCTCGGCTTTCAACTCGTCCCCGCTGTGCATGGCGAGATTCTCGTCGTCGACGACGATGCGACCGGCGGGCGCGAGCTCGATGGCGTGCGCGACGGCGTCGAGGCCCTGCCGGTACAGGGCATCATCGTGGTAGAAGCGACTCCAGCCCTGACGGTAATAGCTGTACGCGATGTAGAACTGCGTGCGCGCGTCACGGCCGGCGCGATCGGCACGCGCAAACGCCGCGCGCGCTTCCGGAAAGCGATCGGCACGAAAGAGCTGAAGGCCGTCGCCAAACGCCTGCTCGTCAATCGAGTAGACGCCGACCGACGCGGCAATACCTCCCGTCACCTCAGCCATCGTCTTCGGCTGCGACGCCAGCAGCCACGCAATCAGCAGCGCATAACTCGAAGAGAGGAGCAAGCCCAGGCCGCGAAGATACGGCTCGCGCATGAGAAGATGCTAGCAGAGGCCGCGCCCGCGGTTTTGGTAGCCTACCGAGCACAGCCTAACGCCAACGTCGCCTACCTGCTGCTCGCGTGCGCGTCGCCGCACCGGCCCATTAGAGCATTTTCGATTTTGATGTAGCGGCCCCGACTCATTTTCGCGTGCGTCGGACATCGGCCGGGACCACCCGGGAGGCCGCGCCGGAACCGCGGTCCTTCGGTTCGTACGCTGCCGCCGCCGCGGCGATCAGCGGGTAGTTCCCACGACATCTGTCTCGCGCAATCACCGCCAGGGGTCATGCCAGCAGCACGGATCACGGGGCCGGAGATCGCCGCGCGGAGAACCTTCGGCCCGCGGTTGCTGCGAGCGCGCCCGGCCGCGCCGCACGGGTGGCCCCGCCCTATGCCCGGCGCCCGCGAATGCCTGAGAGCTGTGAGGGCCGGGCGCCAGCCGCCGTCGGAGCACGCCGACGTCGCCCGGAAGGGCGCGCGCGTGCTCGTCGCTCGTGACCGTGCGTGCGCATCAGCTGTGGCGGTGCATGCCACGCACGTGACCGTCGCGGAAGCCAGCGTAGTCGGGGTGAGCAACGGCGCGGCTTCCCGGCGTGCGAAGTTCGGCGGCAGGCGGCCGACCCTCACGGCTCTCAGGGCCTCCGCGCGTGGCGAACTCTCCGGCGGCGGCTTCATTTCGACAACAACGACTGCACCTCTGCAGCCGCCGCTACACGCTCCTGAAAAACGCGATAGCGCTTTCATCACTTTCATCACTTTCGTCACTTTCTTCAGGGAAGCCGCAGGGCCACGAGCGAGCCCGGATGCGTCTGGCTCGCGATCTGAACCACGACGTGCTGTTTGCCCTGATGCAGGTAGCCCATCATGCCGTATTGACCGGGCGCCGGGAGCTTGACAGTGCCGAGGCGCTTGCCGGTTCTCTTGTCCACCGCATGCAGGAGCGGTTCGCTTCCCCCGGGCGCCGTGATGAGCAGCGTACGCGTTGCCATCATGACGGCATGGCTTTGCTGTCCGGTCGCCGGCAAGCTCAAGCCTCGCAGAGCGGGATGGTTCTTGATTCCCTCCGGCGTGTCGCCATTGGGAATCCACCAGAGCTGCTCACCCGTGTTCATATCGATTGCCACGATCTTGCTGTAAGGAGGCTTCCAGATCGGCAGGCCCTGGGGTCCTCGGAGGTCTCCCCGATTCGCGACGACCCATTGCGACAGCGTCTTGCCCGTCGTCTTCGGGTCGTTGGGCTTGTCCATCTGTGCGGCCGGGACGATGTTCTCGGCTCTGCACGTCCGCTCGCTGGCGACATACAGAATTCCGCTTTCGGGATCGGCAACCGTGGGACCGTTGATGTTGCTCGCGCCCGAAGGGCAGCTCACGAACGACCGCAGGCCTGAGGGATGACCGACCTGGATCGGCGGATTGAACAGGGGACCGACCTTGTACTTCTTGATGATCTCCAGGGCTTCCTGCCGGAGCTCAGGCGTGAAGTCGATGAGATTGTCCTCGGTCAGTTCCTGGATCTCGAAGGCCGCTGGTTTTGTGGGGAACGGCTGCGTGGCTGAGAGCTTCTCTCCAGGAAGATCCGATCGCGCAACGGGGCGTTCCACAATCGGCCAAATCGGCTCGCCCGTCTGCCGATTGAACGTGTAGGCAAAACCCTGTTTCGTCGTCTGAACGAGGATCGGGGTCCGGCGCCCGTTGACGTTCACATCGAGCAGAACCGGCGCCGTTGGGTTGTCGAAGTTCCAGATATCGTGGTGGACCGTCTGGAAGTGCCACACGCGCCTGCCCGTCTTGACGTCGAGGGCGAGAATGCTGGTGCCGAAGAGGTTATTGCCCGGTCGGAAGCCACCGAAGAAGTCGATCGTCGGCGGATTGGTGGGGATGTAGACGATTCCTCGCTCCGGGTCAGCTGACATGGGCGCCCAGGACGAGACATCTCCGGTTCTCTTCCACGCGTCGTTCTCCCACGTCTCGTGGCCGAATTCCCCAGGCCGCGGAATGACGTGGAACTTCCAAAGGTGCTTCCCGGACTTGGCGTCATAGGCCAGGATGTCGCCCGGGACGTTCTCGATGCGGGTCTGGTAGTAGCCCTGTTCGTGCACGTTACCCACGACCACCACTCCGTCCACGACGATTGGTGGTGACGAAGTCGAGAGGTTGCCAAGTTCCCGCGGAATGCCCCTCTCGGCGTCGTACTTCAGCCCCGCCTCCGTCCAGGGCTCCCAGTCCCTCACGAGATCCGGAAGCATGTCGATCACGCCGGTCTTGGGGAATCCAGGTATCGGTACGGCCGTCCCCCAGTTGTCCACGTGCTCGCCAGTCTTCGCGTCGAACGCGTGGAGAAAGAACGCGGGAGACGTGTAGAAAATTACGGCTCGTCCATCCACCTCCCCGTACGCGACACCTTTCCCGTAGTTGTTGCGCATGCCGCGCTCGTACCGCGTCGTGTGAGGCTCGCGATAGGTCCACAGCGTCTCGCCTGTCGCGGGGTCGATTGCCACCATCGCCCGGCGTTGGCCGGCAACCGTGTAGAGGACTCCGTCCACGTAGATCGGAGTCGAGCGGAAGATGTTGTCTACGGAGGGACCGAAATTGTCACCCCGCCACACCCAGGCCACCTGGAGCTTCTCGAAGTTGCTGGCATTGATCTGATCGAGCGGCGAATACCGTGTGTGCCAGGCGTCTCCACCGATGTAGCGCCATTCATGCTGCGTTCCGCCACGCTCTTGCGCGAGGATCGGCAGCGCCCGGGCAATGAGCATGAGGGCACATGCGACGCCCAACGCGATTCCCATCTGCCTGATGGCTCTGTGCATTCGCGCATTCATCGTCTGGCCCTCCAGATTTTCGCAGGTGCGATTCTGCCACAGCGAAGCACCTCGCACGTCAGTCAACACGAAAACTCTCCACCCCTCCGTTTCCTCGGTGTCCTCAGTGGGAGCTCGCTACTTTGCGGTGACGAACTCTCCACCACGGAGGACACAGGGGACGCGGAGGATCAGCCTTGTACGATTGAACCTCCGTGTCCTCGGTGTCCCCAGTGGTGATTAGCTAAAGCTAGCTGCTAGCTGATGTTTGACACCGGCCTGACTCCCCCCTAGGATGGCGCGAGAAACAGGTCCGTTCCGGCGGGTTCTCGCCCATTGACGGGAGGCCTCATGCGCCCACTTTGCCTTGGTTGCCTGCTGCTGTTCATGGCTGCAACTCTGGGGGCTCAAGCGCCGGAGTTGCCGAAGGATCACCCTCCGGTTTCGGCGCCAGACAGCCGGTCGGCTGTGTCGGATCTGACCGAACGGCTTCGGCCGTCGGGCGCAGACACGAAGTCCCCTCCAGTACCGCGCAAGAACCTGATCGACGAATTCATCTTCGGCAAAATGGAAAAGGATGGCGTCCCGCACGCCGGGTTGTCGTCCGACGCTGAATTCTTCCGGCGGCTGCACATCGATCTGACCGGCCGGACGCCGAACGACGAAGACCTGCGAGCCTTTCTCGCATCGAACGATCCCGATAAGCGCGACAAGCTCGTCGATCGACTGGCCGTCTCCAAGCCGTACGAGGCGAAGTGGACGTACTTCTTCAACGACATCTACAAGCCGGCTCCGGGCCGGGTCGGCAACCAGGCGAAGAACCTCTTCTACCGCTGGGTTTACGACAACGTTCATCTGGACCGGCCGTACAACGAAGTCGTCTCCGAGATGCTGACGGCGAATGCCACGTCGAACTGGTACAACGGCCCGGCCACCTACGTCGCCCGTTGGGTGGTCACCGCCGTGTCCTGCGACGACGAGGTGCACGAAGACACGTCCGACGAGCTGGCGATCCACGCGACCAAGGATTTCCTGGGCGTCGACATCAGCTGCGCTTCGTGCCACGACGGCGCCCGTCATCTCGAGAAGATCAACCTCTATCTCAGCCAGCGGAAGCGCGACGAGATCTGGAGGATGGCGGCGTTCTTCGGCAGGACCAACGTGCTGCGCCGCACCGAAGTCAGCACCGCCCAGGACGAGTACTCGATCGACGACAAGGGCCCCGGCTACAACCCGGCCGGCCGTTCGGTGATTCGTGTGGATCGGCGCGGGACGCCGGGCGTCCTGGATCCGGTCTACATGTTCACGGGCGAGCGGCCGGATCCCGCAAAGCATCCTCGACCGGAATTCGCCCGGATGCTCACGTCCGACCCGCAGTTTGCGCGCGCCACCGTGAACCTGCTCTGGTCCGAGATGTTTGGCGTCGGCATCGTCGACCCGGTGTTCTCGTTCGACATGGCGCGCCTCGACCCGAACGATCCGCCGCCGGCCCCGTGGACGGTGCAAGCGACGCATCCGGAGCTGCTCGAAGCGCTGGCGCAATACTTCCGCGAGAACAACCACAGCATCCGATCGGTACCTGAAACTGATCGCCAATTCCAGCGCATATCAGCTTTCGTCGCAGTTCCCTGGCGAGTGGAAGGCCGACTACACGCCCTACTTCGCGCGGAAGTTCGTGCGCCGGCTCAAAGCCGAAGAGGTCTACGATTCGCTCGTCGCCGCCACGAACGTCTTCACAGAGATTCCGATCCGAGGCACCGACATCAAGGTCAGGTTTGCCTCCGAGGCCTATTCGCCCGACGAGTTCGTCAGGGGCATCAACGATCCGGTGTTGAAGGAGATTCACTTCTTCCTGGAATCGTTCGGGCAAACGAACCGTCAATCGTCCGAGCGCAGCAACGACGGCGCTATCACGCAGGCCGTGCAGCTCATGAACAGCCCGCTCGTGCATCGTCAGATCCGGGCGGGAGACGGGAGCTACCTGGCGGCGTTGCTCAAGCAGCAGTTGCCCGAGGAGGAAAAGATTCGTCGTCTCTTCGAGCGCTTCCTGGTCCGGCCGCCGACGCCGTCCGAAGCCGACAACGCCAAAGAGGTGGTGAGAAGCGGCCCTGAAGGTTGGGAAGATCTGCAGTGGCTGCTCGTGAACAAGGTTGAGTTCGTTCACAATTTCTGACTATCAGTTATCAGCTGTCAGCTATCAGCTCTCAGAAGGTTTCAGCTACACGTAGCTGAAAGCGAGCCAAGCAGTTAGTTGATCTGACAGCTGAGAGCTGAAAGCTGAGAGCTACGAGGTTCTATACATGTCCCTGCTCGACACGCTGCTGACCCGCCGCGAAGCGTTCAAGGTCGGTGCGTCGCTCGTCAGCGCCTACTGGTTTCTGCCGCTGCTGGAGCCTGCCAACGTGTCGGCGCAATCGAAAGTGACGCCGCGCGGATCCGCACGCTTCATCATCCTGGTCATGCTCGAGGGTGGCCAATCCCACGTCGACTCGTGGGACCTCAAAGAACACAAGTGGACGCCCCAGAACTTCGATGTCCGCGAGGTCGACCCAGGCGTCAAGTGGCCGATGGGGCTCTTCCCGCAGCTGGCCAAGCAGCGCGACCGCTTCTCGCTGATTCGGTCGATGGAAGCCTGGGACAGCGTGCACTTCCGCGCGCAGTACTACGTACAGTCGGCGCACATGATGAATCCGGCGCTCCAGAAGGAGCTGCCGCCGATGGGAACCGTCGTCGCGTACGGGTACGCCGCGCGTCGGCAGGCAACCGATACGCTCCCAGGCTACGTCGCCGTCAACACGACGCAGTCACAGGCCGGGACTGCTCGGCTGCGGATTCCTGCCGGCAACCTACACGCCATTTCACGTCGACACGACGAGCGGCATCGGCGCCATTGCGTTGGACGGAAACGGGCGGAAGAAACTCATGCGGCGCTGGGAGCTCTTGAAGCAGTTCGACGAGCGGCTGCGGAACGACCCGACGCTCGCCGCCAAGGCCTACCGCGACTATCACAACCATTACGAAGGCGCGGTCAGCATGATGTCCGATCCTCGCGCCTCTCAGGTCTTTCAGATCGCTCCTGCCGATCACGATCGGTATGGGAAGACGCAGGTCGGCGACGGCTGCATCCTCGCGCGCAATCTCGTCGAGGCCGATGCCGGTACGCATTTCGTCCTGGTGACCCATCGCGACTGGGACCACCATGGCCGGATCTATGCCGAAGGCAATCACTACAAGATGTGCAAGGAGCTCGACACCGCGCTCTCCTCGCTGCTCGCCGACCTGGCCGCCCGTAAGCGCGCGGACGGACGCACGCTCCTCGACGAGACGATGGTGCTGTCGTTCGGCGAGTTCGGACGAACCCCGGGAGAGCTGAGCGCGGCGAACGGCCGAGATCACTATCAATATGCGCTGACCGGATTGTTCGCCGGCGGCGGAGTCCAGGGTGGCCGGGTGATCGGAAAAACAGACGAGCTCGGAGCGAAGGTGATCGAGTCGGGCTGGAACGTGAAGCGATCCGTCTACATGGAGGACGTCGCCACGACAATCTACTCCGCTCTGGGGATCGACTGGACGAAGAAGATTGAGGGCGCACCCTCGGGTCGTGCCTTCCACTACATCGAGCCGTTCGCGTCGAAGCAGATGATCAGGAACCAGGAGATCTCGACGCTGTTCGTCTGACGCCTCCGCGCGATCTCATCACGCACGTCCCCTTGATCCGACAGAATCCCTATCGCCCAGCATTTCCGCCTGATCCGCCGGAGTATTTCGCGCGTGCGTCCTTCGATGATATCCAGACTCGCATTTCGCCCCTGTTGAGCGGGCAGATGGTAGTCTTGACAATGGCGCTGGCAATGCCGATTGGTGCCCATCGAAACGCGCTATCGTTGCCGACCGCCCCGGGAGGGCTCCCGTGAATCCGTGGCGCTCGGCGCTCCTCGTCAGCATGCTCCTGCTGGCGGGACTCTCTGCCAGCGCGCAGACGAACACCGGCGAGATCGGCGGCGTCGTCAAGGACGGCAACGGCGGGGTGCTGCCGGGCGCGAGCGTCGTGGCCCGGCACCGGGCAAGCGGCACGACCGTCGAGCGCGTGACCAACGGGCAAGGCCGGTTCTTTCTTCCTGCGCTCCGCATCGGCGAATGGGAAATTTCGGCGAGCTCACCTGGGTTCGCGCCCCAGACACAGCGCGGCGTCCTGCTCGAAATCGGGCGCACGCTCGAGCTGGCGTTTACGCTCGCGGTTGGCGATCTGACCGAACAAATCACGGTTGCCGCGACAGCGACGCTGCTGCAGACCAACACGGCCGAGATCAGCGACGTCATCGAAAACCGTGAGGTCGTCCAGCTTCCGATCAACGGCCGAAACTTCCTGTCGCTGGCGCAGCTGAGCGATGCCGTGGTCATGCCGCCCGGTGGAACTCGTGGAGAAGCGCTGCAGCAAGCGGGGCCTCTGCCGAATGTGGGAGGCCAACGGTCCGGTCACAACATCTACCTGCTCGATGGCGTCAAGGTGACCGACGAGCTCTTCAACAACCTTGTCATCAATCCGTCGCTCGAGTCGGTCAGCGAGTTCAAGATCCAGAAATCGATGTACCCGGCCGAGTTCGGGGGGAAGGCGTCGGCACTGATCAACGTCGCGACCAGAGCAGGCGGAAACTCGTTCCGCGGCAGCGTCTTCGAATTCCATCGCAACGACGCCTTCGACGCGCACAATTTCTTCGATGTTCAAGATCAGCCGGTGCCGCCCCTCAGCCAGAATCAGTTCGGCGCCGCGTTCGGCGGCCCGGCCGTCAAAGATCGCAGCTTCTTCTTCGTCAGCTACGAAGGGACGCGGATGGACCGATCGTTGACGCGAACCTTCTCTGTGCCGACCGATGCGGTTCGAGGCGGCGACTTCTCGGGCTTTGCTCCTGTCTGCGATCCGCAAACCGTCAATGCCGCCGGTGGCTGCACCCCTTTCGCGAACAACCGCATTCCGGCGGACCGGATCGATCCGATCGCGGCTGCACTGCTGGACCAGGTGCCCCACGCGTCGTCGAATGCGCAACTCCAGAACCTGACGTCGGTCGAGGAGCTCGCGCGAGACATCGACCAGTTCAGCGTCCGCTTCGACCATCGGCTGGGCGGCGGCGACCAGCTATTCGGCCGCTTCAGCACGTTTGACGCGGATGAAGTGCAGCCATTCGGCACGAGCGCGCTCCAGGAGACGCTTGTTCCCGGCTTTGGACGGACGCTTGGGACGAGCACGCGTAACGCCTCTGCCAGCTATACGCACATCTTCGGTACTTCTCGACTGAACGAATTCCGCGCAGGATGGATGTCCGTCGACGGCGGTCAGGGCAGCCTGAACCGCGGCGTCGATTTTGCGGGCCAGGTGGGGCTGCTTGGGGTGACCAGCGACCCCCGCGATGTCGGCTACCCGCAGGTCACGACGCGCGGCCTCTACAGCACGATCGGCGACCCGACGTCGTTCGTCACACGCGACAACGTGCATTTCGAGCTGTTCGACAATTTCACGATCGACAGGAACCGGCACCGTGTGAAATTCGGCGCGTATTACTTCCATCTGCGGCTCCGCCCCGAACAGCCCGACAACGCACGAGGCGCGTTTGCCTACACCGGGCAATTCTCCGGCAATCCGTTTGCCGATTTCCTCCTCGGCTATCCCACGTCGGCGACGTCCGGCATCGGCCGCGGAGACGAAAACGGGCGGACGAACTGGCTGCACCTCTATGCCCAGGACGACTGGCACCTACGCGACAACCTGACGGTGAACGCCGGCCTGCGCTACGAGTACAACCAGCATATGTACGACGTGAACAACCGGTTGTCCTCGATCGATCTGGCGGTGCCTGGCGGCCGCTTCGTCATTGCCAGCGACGAGAACGGCAACATCGATTCGTCGGCTCAAAGCATGCTGCCGCTGATTCCGATTCCGTACGTGACTTCGGAGCAGGCCGATTGGGGACGCGGCCTGCTCGATCCGAGCGCCGTGCGCCTTGCTCCGCGCGCCGGCTTCGCTCTCAGCCTGGACCAAGGTCGTGCGGTGGTCCGCGGCGGGTACGGAATCTTCCTGAATCAATGGGCGTATAGCGTCCAAACCGCGTTCGCGCGCAACCTGCCGTTCTTCTTCACCAAGCAGGTGGACATCCCCGCGGACGTCAGGGTTCCCACATTGACGACGCAGAACATCCTGACCAGCAATGCGACGGGTACGGTCGGGGCGAACATCATGGACTTCGCGTACAACGTCGAGTACAGCCAGACGTGGAGCGGGGGCTTCCAGTACCAGCTGGTACCGTCGACCGTGTTCGAAGCGTTCTACATGGGCACGTGGACGTTGGGCGCCGACAACGCCACGGTCCGCAACGTGCCGGAGCCCGGCCCTGGCTCGATTCAGGCCCGCCGGCCGATTCCCGAGTTGAGCCGAATCAACGCGATCCGGTTCGATGGCAAGTCGATCTATCACGGGGTCACTTTCAAGCTCGAGCGCCGGCTGTTCAGGGATGTGGCGTTCAACGTCAGCTACACCGTCTCCACCTCCAAAGACGATGCGTCGAGCCCGGGGCCGACCGAATCCGAAGCCAACGTGCCGCAGGACGTGCGGAACATCTTCGACGAAACAGGCGAATGGGCGCATTCGAGCTTCGACCATCGGCATCAGGTGATTGCCAGTGGTGCCTACCAGCTTCCCTTTTTTGAAAACGCGGGTGGCTTGAAAGAAGCCGTCCTCGGCGGTTGGAGGGTCAACGGAATCCTGATCGCGCAGTCCGGAGCCCCGTTCACCGTGAACCTGGGCGTCGACAACGCCAACATCGGCACCGGACCGGCCCAGCGTCCCGATCAGCTGGGCGATCCGAATCTGCCCGGCGGAGCGCGGACGCCAGAGCGGTGGTTCGACGCGGCTGCCTTTGCGCTCCCGGCGCCATTCACGTTCGGCAGTGCCCGCCGCAACAGCGTCATCGGCCCGGGCATGGCCACAGTCGATCTTGCGATCGCGAAAACCTGGGGTGTCGCCGACAAACAGCTCGAGTTCCGGTGGGACGTCTTCAATCTTCTGAATCGCGCGAACTTCGACCTGCCGAACCGCACGTTCGGGACGCCGAACTTCGGGCGCATTTTCAGTGCGAAGAACCCGCGCGAGATGCAGCTTGGTTTGCGTTTCAGTTTCTGACGACGCCAGCCCTGGCAGGTCGTCGCGCGGCCTTTTGGGGTGCGTTTCGAAATAAATTTGGCGTGAACAGAATCGCCGCCCGGGGAATATACGTTATGGGTACAGCTGTGCTCGTCCTTGGAGTGGTGTCTTCCATGCGGCAGTCCATTGGATCGTTCATCGTGTTTGTGTGCGTGGTCGTCTCTCTATCGGCCTGTGGTCGTGGGCAGCCGCGCGATGAAGGTGCGGCTCAACCAGCAGGCGAGTCACGAGCGTCGCGGCCGATCTTGCAGGGCGCGTACGGCGTCTACGTCACGAACGAGGTGTCTGGCGACTTGACGGTCATCGACTCTGCGACGCACTCGACCGTTGCCACTGTCCCCTTGGGGAAGCGGCCGCGCGGCATCAGGCCGTCGCCCGACGGCCGGCAGCTCTACATCGCCTTGAGTGGTTCGCCGATTGCGCCGCCGGGCGTGGACGAATCGACCTTGCCGCCGCCCGATCGGGCCGCCGACGGCATCGGAGTGGTGGATGCGCAAGCGCTGACACTCATGACCGTCCTGAAGGGACCGTCGGATCCAGAGCAGACGTCAGTCAGCCTCGATGGGACGCGCTTGTATGTGGCAAACGAAGATACCGGCAAAGCGAGCGTGCTCGAGGTGGCCGGCGGCCGCACTGTGGCCGAGTTCGCAGTCGGCGGCGAGCCGGAAGGGGTGACGACGAGTCCCGACGGCAGGTTCGTGTACGTCACGTCCGAAGAGGACAATCAGGTGTCCGTGATCGAGACCGCCAGCAATCGCGTCGTCAAGCAGTTCCCCGTGGGCGCCCGGCCGCGCGATTCGGCGTTTTCGCCGGACAGTTCGCGCGCGTACGTCACTTCCGAAAACGGCGGAACCGTTTCGGTCGTCGAGACCACCACACATGCAGTGATCGAGACGATTCGGTTGACCGGCCAGAATGTCAGGCCGATGGGCATCGTGGTGGCGCCGGACAACCGGAATATCTACGTCACGACCGGCCGAGGCGGGACAGTCGTATCGATCGACGCCAGAACCAACAGGCCCGTCGGTTCGGTCGCCGTCGGCACGCGCCCATGGGGCATCGCGCTCAGCCCCGATGGTACGCGTCTCTACACCGCGAATGGCCCGTCGAATGACGTATCAGTCGTCGACACCGGCACGCTTACGGTGCTGCAAAAAGTAGCCGTCGGCCGGTCACCCTGGGGCGTCGCCGTCGTGAGGACTCGATGAGAGCTCTCCTCCCATCCGCAGCGCGGCAAGCCTGGTCCCCTCGACGCGGGCACGGATCTTCGCGAACGCGATGTCGCGGGACGTGGACGCATCGTCGGCAAACGGCGAAAAGCCGCAGTCATCGGTCGTGCCGAGCGATGAGGCAGGAATGTACTTCGCCGCGACCAGAATACCGTCGGCCACCTGCTCCGCCGTTTCAACAGTCGGGTTGATTGGATCGGTTACTCCCACGAACACGATGTGATCGGGCTGCCGGTGCTCGCGGATGAGTCCGAGCACACGCTCCCGATTCAGTTCGCTCGCGAGTTGGACGTAGAACCGTCCGACGTGCAGCCGGAACAGGGGGCCGAGCAGCGCGGCGTAGTCGACATCGGCGCTGTGGGTCGAGTCGCGATCGCCACCCGGGCACGTGTGAACGCCGATGCGCCGCCGCTCCTGCGCGGTGAAGTGATCCAGGACGTGGTTGTTCAGGGCGATGAACTGCTCGAGGAGTCCGCCGGTCGGATCGAGTTTGAGTGAGAGCCGTCCTTCGGTGAAGTCGATTTGAACGCTGTCGGCGCCCTGGTCGAAGCACTGACGGATGTCGGTTACGGCTTCGCCTACCAGGTCTTCGATGAAGGCGTCGCGTGGATAGCCCGGAATTTCTGAGGCCGGGTACAGAAGGCTCAGGGCGGAAGCCGAGATTACCGCCTGCTTGAGGGGCACCGTGGTCAGCCGCTTCGCCGCTTCGAGGTACGTCGACGCGTATGTCGAGTAGCGGAACGGTCCCGTCGTCAGTCGTGGAAGTTGGCGAGTGTGGCCATCCTTGAACGGCACCACTGCACCGTCGGGCGCCAAACCGGCGGCCCCATCGAGCGGATAAGTCGCGAAGCTCGATTTCGTCTGTTCGCCGTCCGTGACGATCGGTGATCCTGTTTCTTCGAAGCGCCGAAGGGTGTCTCGCAGCGCCTGCTCGGCAATCTCGCGGAATCGGTCTTCGGACAGCCGGCCGGCCTGCCTTTCGGCCCAAGCGGCGATCAGGTTTGACGGTCGCGGGATGCTCCCAATGGGTTCGGTGGGCAGCATGATGTCCTCCCGCGACGCATCCTAGCCGCAGAGCTGTTGCGGCGCACTAATGGGAATGGATTAGATCAGGTTCCTGAGTCACTTCCGCCCCTCCTTCGAGTAATCGACGAAGCCCTGCTCTTTGCAGTTGTCCTTGGTGTACGACGCGTCGGCGATCTGCACGACGTCCGATCCGGTGTACTGCCCTTTCAGGTACGCCGGATCCTCAGCCACGTAGGAGCGCGCCAGCTTCATCGTCTTTGGATCAAGCGTGAAGCGTTCGACGACGTGCAGCTTGTCGCTGTGACGGACCGGCGCGCTCAACACGCCGGGAAGGAAACCGACGGTATCGACGACCAGGACGTCGCCTTCCCACCGGCCGGTGGAATGCCCGGCGCGGCTCGGCTTGATGTTCGCCGGGTGCTCTTTCATGTTCATGTAGACCGTCCGCTTGAGCCCCATTTGTCCGTATTGAAGGTCGATGGTGCTTTTTGTCTGGGCGATCCGATTCACAGGTCCGTCGAACGTCCAGTCGAAGATGATGCTGGTCGTCTCGCAGCGGAAGCGCGGGTTGTCCTCGCGTTTGAAGGCGGCGGCCGCCTGCTCGCCCGCTTGAGTCAGCTCGGTGCCGCCGTAGAGCCGTGGCCCGGTTCCGGGCGCGCCTCGACGTCCGCCGCGTGCGCCTGCGGGACGTTCGCCCGGTTTGTACTGACTCAGTTGGCTGAGCGGCACCAGCCCTCCTCCAGTGCCGCGCGGATCGACCATGACGACCTGCTCCGCCGCCCAGTCGCCGGAGATGTTCGGCTCTCCACTGGGACGTCGAAGCGGCCGCGCCGTGCTCGGGGCGACTACTGGTCCCCTCACCTCAACGATCTTGCCTTCCGGCGCCTTCACATACTGACCGTACCGATCCATGTGGCTTCCGTCCTCGAACCTGATCGTGTTCAGGTAGCACGAGTTCGGATCGATTTTGTCTGGCGCCGCCTCGACGACAATCTTCTGGCCGACTGGAAAGAGCTCCTTGGTCCAGCCTGACCGGCGCAATACGTGCACGGAGCGCATTTCGCACCGATGGTGTGTCACGCGACCATTCGCATCCGTGACGTCGAAATAGAGCCACGAGTGTGGATTGATCAGCTCTATACGGGTGAGCTTGCCGGTGTAGGTCACCGACTTGCTCAGATCGAAGGTGCCGGCCCCATGATGGGCAAGCGCTGGCATCACCGACGCCATGATTAAGACGATGAACGACACTGGCCGAATCATGGTCCTGCCTCCGCGGATGTCATGCTTGACCGATCTTATCGAACGGCCTGGGTCATCGCTACGGCCCGCTGACTGTCGGCAGCGGCGCCGTGCCATCGAGAACGAACGTCAGCAGTTTGGGCGAGAAAGGCGTCGCCGCGTTGCCGGGACCGGCGCCGCCGGAAGCGGCACCGACGCCACCCATCAAGGAGACGTACTGACGGCCGTCGATTCGATAAGTAATCGGCGGTCCCATCCCGCTGCGAAGGCCCGTCTGAATTTCGTGAAGCATTTCGCCCTTGTCCGCGCTGAGGGCCAGCAGTCGTCCGTCGTTGATCGACTGAAAGACCAGGTTCCCGGCCGTCGTCAACGTTCCGCCGCCGATGCCGCCGCCGCCCCGGGTGCGCCAGCGCATCTGCTGCGCAACCGGATCCCAGGCGACCAACCCGCCTCTCGATCCGGGTCCCTCGAGAGGTTCCGGTCCGATGGCGGGCGGCTCGGGTTTCGTCGCGGCCGGCATCGGGCGCACGGTTCCCGTCATGCGGCCCTGCTGCGGCGAGAACGTCGGTTCGGCGGCGTACGTGAAGCTGTTGGCCGTAGACGTGGGAATGTAGACGAGGCCGGCGATCGGATTGAAGGCCATCGGCGACCAGTTGTGCGCGCCACCTCCGCCCGGTGAAATCATGATCGGATCGGTGCCGTAGTAGGCCTCTGGATTCACGATCGGGCGCCCGGTCTTCTGATCGATTCCCTTTGCCCAGGTCACTTTCGAAAACGGCTGCGCCGAGATGAACTCGCCCGTCAGCCGATCGATCACGTAAAAGAATGCGTTCTTGTTGGCCTGCATGATGATCTTGCGCTGGCGCCCGTTGATCGGCAGGTCGGCGAGAATCAGGTGCTGAACGCTGTCGAAGTCCCAGATGTCGCCAGGCACCACCTGATAGTGCCACTTCAACTCGCCGGTCTCGACGTGCACGGCAAGAATCGAGCAGACGTAGAGATTGTCTTTCTGCGTGGCCGTGCGGTGCCGCTGCGCCCACGGCTCGGCGTTGCCGGTGCCGACATAGACGAGATCGGCGTCCGCGTCGTATGCGAACCCGTCCCAGACGGCGCCGCCGCCGCCCAGCTTCCACCATTCGCCGTCCCAAGTCTCGGCCGCGCGTTTCATCGCGGCGTTCTCGAAAGGCTTGGACGGATCGCCGGGCACGGTGTAGAAGCGCCAGACGCGACGCCCTGTGGCGGCATCGTAGGCGTCGAAGAACCCCCGCGTGGGGCGATCTCCGCCGCTGACCCCGATAATCACTTTGCCCTTGGCGATTCGCGGCGCCATGGTGATGGTGAAGTAGTCCTGGGGGAATGCGACCCGCGCTTCCCAGCGGACTTTTCCGGTTCCGGCGTCCAACGCCTGAAGCCGCCCGTCGATCACCGGCGCGATGATCAGACCCTGGTAGAGCGCCAGGCCCCGATTCACGACGCCGCAACAGATCTTCGACCGCACCGCGGTCTGATTCACTTCCGGATCCCAACGCCAACGCTCTTTGCCGGTCCGCGCGTCGACCGCAAAGACGACGCTCCAGTTGGTGATCCCGTAGATGGTGCCATTCCAGACCAGAGGCGTGGCTTCCTGGCCGCCGCCTCCCGATCCCACTTCGTAGGACCAGGCCAATCCGAGTCTGTTCACGTTGCTGGCGTTGATATCAGCGAGCGGGCTGAACCGCGATTCCGATTGGCTCAACCCGTGTGTCAACCACTCGTCGCCGGTGGCCCCTGCGTTTCTCAAGGCGCGGTCGTCCACGCGCTGGACCTGCGGGCTCGCAGCGATCCATGCCGACAGGAGACAACCGATCAACACCGCCAACGGCACAGCCGGCTTTCGCACGCACATGATGGTGGTCTCCACGGATCGGAGGCTAGAGGCTGGGGGCTAGAGGCTAGGGGCTGCCGAGACTAGCGACTGAAGCGACATGCGACACGTCGAGTTTCCGTCCCCAGGCTCTAGCCTCCAGCCTCCAGCCCCGAGAATGGCGCAGGATACCAGAAACGTGGGACACAGCTTTCCCTTGGAAGGCGGGCGCTTTGCCCATTAGACTCGTAGACTTATAGCCATGTCCGAAGGGTCAAACCGGCGCGATTTCCTCACGAGTCTGTCGGTCTTGTTGGGCGGCGCGAGCCTGCTGCCTCGTCTCTCGTTCGGACAGCAGAGCGCCGGGTCGACCGGCCATGTCCATCCAGGGCCGAGCCGAAAGGGCGAAGGGTCCCAGACGCCAATTGCTGCCACCCGGCTCGGCGACAACCTCGTGCTCATCACCGGCGCCGGCGGCAATGTCATCGTCGTGACCGGCCCGGACGATCTCGTGCTGGTGAACGGTGGCCTCGCGGAGCGGTCTCACGAACTGCTCGCGTTCGTGACGCAGAGTGTGTCGGAGAAGCCCATCCGAACCCTGATCAACACCGATTGGCATCCGGAGCACACCGGCTCGAACGAGCCGCTCGGCAAGGCGGGCGCGGCGATCGTTGCGCACGAGAACACGAAGCAGTACCTCAGTTCCGATGTTTTCGTCGAGTGGCAGAAGCGGACGTATAGATCGCTACCGCCGGCGGCGCGTCCTACCCGCACGTTCTACACGTCCGGGAAGACGACCTGCGGCAACGAGCTGATCGAATACGGACAGCTCGGTCAGGCCCACACGGACGGCGACATCTACGTCTTCTTTCCCGTGTCCAACGTGCTGGTTGCAGGTGATGTGCTATCGGTCGGGCAATACCCGATTGCGGACTACACAACTGGGGGCTGGCTTGGCGGCCTCGGCAATGCGACAAAGACGCTGCTCGACCTGACGAATGCGGACACGCAAGTTGTCCCAGGCTCGGGTCCGCTGCAGACGCGCGCCGATTTGCAGGCCCAGCACGAGATGCTCGCCGCGCTGAAGGACCGCTTCACCAAGATGATGAAGCAGGGCATGGGCGCTGAAGAGATGATCGCCGCAGGTGCGACCAAGGACTTCGACGAGCGGTGGGGGAATCCCGACGTGTTCGTGTCCACCACGTATCGAGGGATGTGGCTGCACGTTCGGGAGCTCGGGGGAATTGTCTAAAGAGGATCCAGGTTCCTGGTTCCAGGTTCCGAAGTTCCAGGTTCGGAGGGTTAGTTTGATGCGCTGGCTGGTTGCGGCCGTCGCCTTCGTGTTCGCGGTGCTCACGTCCAGCGCCGCGTACGTCAAGGCTACAGCTCGTACCCTTCCTGCCTCTCCAGCCCGTCCTGCCTCTTCAGCCCTTCCCGCCCCTCCTGCCCTTCCAGCCTTTCCTGCCCTTCCCGCCCAATCCAACTCGTCGTCCTCATCAACGCCCCAGCGCGCGCTCCTGGATCGCTACTGCGTGAGCTGTCACAACCAGCGCGCGAAGGTCGCCGGCGTCACGTTCGACACGATGGACCTCGGCCTTCTGTCGGTTGATGCAGAAGTGTGGGAAAAGGCGGTGCGGAAGCTGCGAGCCGGCATGATGCCCCCGCCGGGTTCCCGCCGCCCCGACGAAGCGAGCGTCGAGTCGTTCGTGTCGTGGTTGGAGCGCTCGCTGGACGAGGCGGCGTTGGCGCAGCCGAACCCGGGACGTGTGGCGCTGCACCGGCTCAATCGCGTTGAGTACGCGAACGCGATTGACGACCTCTTGGGGCTGAAGATCGATGCCGCGGCCCTTCTGCCGAAGGACGACGAAGCGGATGGCTTCGACAACGTGGCCAGTGTGTTGACGGTATCTCCGTCGTTCCTCGAATCAGTACATCTCCGCGGCCCGGGTTGTCACCAGCCGCGCGCTCGGCAATCCGTCCGCCCGTCCGGGCAGCAACACGTACCGCCCCGCGCGCGGAACCGACCAGGGTGTGCACGTTGACGGTCTGCCGCTCGGCACTCGCGGCGGATTGCTCGTCGAACATCTCGCCCCGGCCGACGGCGAGTACAAGCTGAATATCAACGGCCTGGCGGCTGCCGGCTACGTGCGTGGCATGGAGTATCGGCACACGCTCGTGGTCGCCATCGACGGCAGCAAAGTATTCCAAGGCCAAATCGGCGGCGAGGAAGATTTGAAGGCCATCGATCAGCAGCAGGCCGCCGCCGTGGCCGCCATCAATGGACGGTTCCAGAACATCCCCGTTCGCTTGAGCGCCGGGCCTCACAAGATTGGCGTCACGTTCATCGCCCGGACCTATGCCGAGTCCGACGAGGTGCTGTTCTCGTTCAGGCCTGGCGGGGGCGAGGAGCGGATTCCGAAAGTCGCAAGCCTCGAGGTCGTGGGCCCATTCAATCCTGACGGCCTCGGCGAGACACCGAGCCGCCGGCGGGTGTTCGTCTGCCAGCCCGCGAGCCAACGCGACGAACTTCCGTGCGCCACGAAAATCCTGTCAACAATGGCTCGCCGCGCGTTTCGCCGGCCGCTCACCGACGACAATCTCGTCGCGCCGGTCGCCTTCTACAAGACCGCGAGGGAGACAGGTGATTTCGAAGCGGGAATTCGAGAGGCCTTGCCGGCGATTCTGGCGAGTCCGAAATTTCTCTACCGCGCCGAGCGGGCGCCCCAGCGCGCAGCTCCGGGTTCCATCCATCGACTGAGCGATCTCGAGCTGGCGTCCCGCCTCTCGTTCTTCCTGTGGGGCCGAATGCCGGACGACGAGTTGCTCGACGTGGCCAGCCGGGGAACGCTCAGCGATCCCACAGTGCTCGGAGCGCAGGTTCGTCGCTTGCTTGCCGACCCCCGGTCGAAGTCGTTGGTCACCAATTTCGGGTTTCAGTGGTTGAAGGTGCGTGGAATGGACGACGTCGATCCGGACGCCGTCATTTTCCCGAACTTCGACGAGAGCCTGCGCGAGGCGTTCCGCCGGGAGATGGAGCTGTTCGTCCACAGTATCCTGCACGAGGATCGAAGCGTGCTCGACCTGATGACGGCGGACTACACGTTCGTCAACGAGCGCCTGGCGCTCCACTACGGGCTTGGCAACGTGCGCGGCGACCAGTTCCGTCGGGTCACGCTGACCGACTCGAATCGTTGGGGGCTGCTCGGCAAGGGGAGCGTGCTCCTGTCGACTTCCTACGCCAACCGTACGGCTCCGGTCCTGCGCGGGGCGTGGATCCTGGAAAACGTCATCGGAACTCCGCCCGCCGCGCCGCCGCCGGACGTCGAGGCGTTCAAAGAGAACAAGGAAGGCGAAAAGCCTCTGTCGGTGCGGGAGATCATGGAGCAGCACCGGTCGAAGCCGTCCTGCAATGCGTGCCACGGCGTCATGGATCCACTCGGCTTTGCGCTCGAGAATTTCGATGCGATTGGAGAGTGGCACGCTCAGGACCGGCACGCGGCCGTTTCCATCGACGCGTCCGGACAGCTCGTCGATGGAACCGTGATCAACGGACCCGGGGATCTGCGCCGGGCGCTGCTGAAGCGTCCTCAGCAGTTCGTCCAGACGATGACTGAGAAGCTGATGACCTATGCGCTCGGTCGAAGCGTCGAGTACTACGACATGCCCGAGGTTCGCCGGATCGTCCGCGACGCCGCGGGCGAGAACTATCGCTTTTCGTCAATCGTGATGGGTATCGTCAGGAGTGCGCCGTTTCAGATGCGCAGGGTGCCGGAAGGGGAGCACTAAAGCAGCTACCAGCTATCAGCTACCAGCTGTCAGTTGTCAGCTTTCAGTTGTCAGCGATCGGCTAATCAAGCCAGGGGCTGAGAGTTGATACCTGAGAAGCTGAGAAGCCGATAGCTGAGAGCTGCGAGGATCAGAAAATGTTCATCACCAAAAAGCACCTCTCCCGCCGCACGTTCTTGCGCGGTGCCGGCGTCGCGGTGGGATTGCCGCTGCTCGACGCGATGGTTCCGGCGTGGACGGCTCTGGCCAAGACGGCGGCGACTCCTCAACCTCGGATGGGGTTCATGTATCTGCCCCACGGGGCCATCATGGAGCAGTGGACGCCCGCTGCGGAAGGGACGGGCTTCGAGCTGACGCCCATCCTCAAGCCGCTGGCGCCGTTTCAGAAGCAGCTGACCATCGTGAGCGGACTCGAAAACAAGCCCACGATCGCGCCGCCGGTACACGCGCTCAACCCTGGAACCTGGTTGAGTTGTGTGACGCCGCGCGTCGGGCAGGACCCGAACGGCGGTGTCACCGTCGATCAGATCGCCGCGGCGCACATCGGGCAGGACACACCGCTCCCGTCTCTCGAGGTTGCGACTGAAGGACGCGGCGGCGGCGGCGCATGCGATCGCAACTATGGCTGCAGCTATGGCGGCACCATCTCGTTCCGCACACCGACGACGCCGCTCCCGATGGAAGCGGATCCCCGGAAGCTCTTCGAACGACTGTTCGGCCAGGGCGACACGCCTCAGGAGCGGAGGGCGATTGCCAAGCGGTACTCGAGCCTGCTCGACCTGGTGTCACAAGAGGCCGCAGACCTCCGGCGCACGCTGGACGCACCAGATCGCGCGAGGCTCGGCGACTACCTGGAGAGCGTTCGCGAGATCGAGCGTCGTGTTCAGAAGATGGAAGAGCGCGATGTGACCAGCCTGGATCTGCCCGACGTGCCCGTCGGCACGACGTTCGACCAGCGCCTGAACTTGATGTTCGACATGATTGCGCTCGCCTACCAGGCGAACTTGACGCGTGTCTTCAGCTTCATGATGGCGGGTGAGGGCAGCAACGTCACCTACAACCACATCGGCGTCTCCGATGCGTTCCATCCCTTGTCGCACCATCAGAACGACAAGTCGAGAAAAGAGCGGCTCGTCAAGATCCAGACGTATCACACTCAAGCGTTTGCGAAGTTCCTCGCCAAGCTCGCGGCGATGCCGGATGGCGATGGCTCGATGCTCGATCACTCCATCCTGCTCTACGGCAGCAACATGAGCAACAGCAACGCCCACGATGAGTTCCCCCTGCCCACGCTGGTCGTCGGTGGCGGGTGCGGGAAGATGAAGGGCGGTCAGCATCTGAAGTATGCGGACCGCACGCCGCTGGCGAATCTGCTCTTGACGCTGCTCGACAGGGCCGGCATCCCGGTCGACAAGGTCGGCAACAGCAGCGGAGTGTTTTCTGAGGTTTGAAGCAATCAGTATCCGATGTAGCGCAGCCCTTCCGCCTTCGCTGAAGCTCGGCGGACCGCCGTAGCCTGTAGCGCAGGCTTTAGGGCTGCCGATCGGACAGGGCGTACGAGCGACAGGTAGCATGCTGACAACACTCCTGACCTTGGCGCTGGCCGCGGCTGCACCGCTCGTGGAGGCGGTGAAGGCCGGCGACCGAGCTGCCGCGCTCGCGCTGCTCGAGCAGCGCGTCGATGTGACCACGCCCGAGGCCGACGGCACGACGGCGCTTCATTGGGCAGTCCATCAGAACGATCTCGATCTCGCAGAGCGTCTCATTCGCGCCGGTGCGAACGCGAAGGCACAAAACGATTACGGCGCGACGCCGATGTCCGAGGCGGCCCTTGCCGGCAACATGGCCATGATCGAGAAGCTCTTGAAGGCCGGTGCCGATGTCGAGTCGCCGAACGCTGACGGCCAGACGGCGCTGATGGTCGTGGCGCGCACCAGCCGGGTCGAAGCGGCGAATCTGTTGCTCCGTCATGGCGCCAAGGTCAATGCGGTGGAGCGATGGCGCGGCCAGACGGCGTTGATGTGGGCCGCCGCCCAGAATCAGCCGGCGATGGTGAAGGAGCTCGTCGCGCACGGCGCGGACGTCAACGCCCGGTCCACCGTCAACAACTGGCAGCGACAGGTGACGGCCGAGCCTCGCGCGATCTACAGGCCCGCCGGCGGACTGACGCCGCTCCTGTACTCGGCGCGTGAAGGCTGTGTGCAATGCGCGAGCGCTCTGATCGAAGCCGGGGCCGACTTGAACCTGGCCGATCCCGAGGGCATCAGTCCCCTGCTGATGGCGATCATCAACACCCAGTACGATCTCGCGGCGTACTTGATCAAGAAAGGCGCGAATCCGAACCAGTGGGACTTGTGGGGCCGCACGCCCCTCTACGCGGCGGTGGATCTGAACACGATTCCTCGGGGAGGCCGCCCGGATCGCCCGTCGCTCGACAAGACGACCAGCCTGCAGGTTGTCGAGATGCTGCTCGCTGCCGGCGCGAATCCCAACGCACGATTGCGTCTGGCGCCGCCGTTTCGAAACATCGGCAACGACCGTGGACTCGACGGCATGCTCACGACCGGAGCCACGCCGCTGCTTCGCGCCGCCAAGGCGCTGGATGCCCCGGCCATTCAGCTCTTGCTCGCCAATGGCGCCGATCTGAGCCTCGCAAACGCGAGGGGGATGACGCCGACGATGGCGGCCGCCGGACTCGGGTCCGTGGACGCCGATACTCGCGGAATCTATACGACGGAAGACGTACAGCAGCGATCGATCGAGTCGCTGAAGCTGCTCCTGAAAGCCGGCGGTGACATCAATGCCAAAGACGCGCGGGGCCTCACGCCACTCCACGAAGCCGCGCGCTGGGGCTGGAACGACGTCGTGCAGTTTCTCGTCGAGTCTGGCGCCGACCTCGACGCGAAGGATGCACGGGGTATGACGCCTGTGGATTCTGCGCTGGGCAAAGCTGGCGGCAACAGTCGTGGCGGGCAACGCATCGACGTCCACGAGGACACGGCGGCGTTGTTGAAGAAGCTGATGGCCGCTCGGCAGCCCTAAAGGGTAATGCCGTTCGGAAATTCAATGAGCCGAACGCTTGTGCTGCTGAGCGTCGGCCACATTTGGCGCCGAGAGCCGACACGGCGGAGGGTCGTCAGCTGGCGCGTCGGGCCGTCACGTCGACCCGGAAAACCCGCGCTCCGTTCGAACTCTGGCGCTGCGCGGCGGTCCTACCAAAGTGCGGCATCGCTCAGATCAACTAGTTGCGTCCGGGATTCTTGGGACCCTCGGGTGACATCGCAGAGACCGCCGCGACGGAACTCACTGCGCGCGGGTTTTCCTGAAGCGCGACGGGTCGACTTCACGGCCCTTGCGCCAGCTGACGACCCTCCGTGTCGGCGGCCGCCGGCGACGGCTCGGGGCGTGGCGGGAAGCGTCTCGGGCCGCGCGCCGTTTGGAGTCAGCCCGCCACCGCTGCTGGAAAAACGGCGTGAAGCCGAGGCCTGCGCGGCCGTCTGCCGCGAGGTCACCCGGACCGAGGCGTTGCCCGAGGCGGGACTCGTTGATCGGAGCGATGTCGCGAATCGGTAGGACGGCCGCGCCAGCGACAGGGCGGCGAGCGCAACGCCGTTTTTCGGGCTGACGGAACCGGCGCGACGGCGCGAGACGCTTCCCGCCGCGGGTCGCGTCGCGCAACTGACCGCTGTGCGGTCAGCCACGAATTTCCGAACGGCATTACCTAACTAAAGGGCTGCGCTTCATTCATCCCCTTCCGAATCGGATTCGAAACAGTAGATCAGGCTTCAGGCCTCAGGCTACAGGCTACAGACGATCTCACGAGAATTTTTCCGGCTGCCCGTAGCCCGATAGCCCGTAGCCCGAAGCCTGGAGCCTGAAACCCCTCCCGCATTTCATCACCAACAAACGAAAGCGGTGCTCGCGCTCGCCGCCCGGTGGGTTACGAAATCGGCATCCACCGGCAAGGTCGTTGCAGCCTCACCCCTCGAACGGGCACTTACGAGCCCTTCACACGAAAACGTCAGCGAAGCGTGACCTTTTGGCCGGATTTGCAGAATTTTGTCGGAATTTTGGTTCCAGGGTGCGAGCAGGATCCCGATGGTCGATTGAGGCCAGTTCGATCTGGCTGCAAGTGCGTCTTGCGTGGCTGCAGTCAAGCTTCCGTCGTGGGAGATCTCGAGCAGCGGAGTGGGGGTCGCAGATCATGACAGCGTTGAGCCGGACAGCCGCAGTTGCCATCGACAACGACAACAACGAGGGCTTTTCTGGGTCGAACTACCCGAAACCACGACTCCATCGTGGTCCCCAGCGTTCCCAGACCTCGGAGCCTTCAAACGCCCAGGCTCCAGAACTCGTCTGGCCGGTTCCAGCCGACGATCTCGCGAAGGTCGTTTTCGACAGCCAGCATCCTGAGAGCGCGACTGTAGCGCCCGCGTCCAAACCGCAATCGCCGGAGAACCCCGCCGAACACTCGACACCGCCGCCACCGCGGACGAGGACAGCGTTCAGCTGGTGGCTTCCTCTGCTCCTTGTCGTGACGGCCTTCGAGACAACCTACTTGGGAATTCGCGCCGCGGACGACTGGCGTCGACGTGATGCATCCGCAGCCGTGGCCGACGTGTTGACGGCGCGCTCAATCGTCAGTCCTTGGACTGCCTCGTTGCCGGGTTCGGCTCTCGACGATTCGACGGAGCTTGGTGCCGGGTTCGACCGTACAACAAGCCTGTCCCTGACGCCGGTCGAACCGGCGGTCGAGCGTCCCGGTTGGGTGTCAATCAATCTGCCATTTCAGGTTGAGATCTACGAAGGCGGTCGATTCATCGGCACGAGCGAGTACTGGCGCGTGGGGCTTGCGGCAGGCCAGCACGTGCTCGAGCTCGTCAACGAATCGTTGGGCTATCGTGCGACCGCTTCAGTCAATGTCCGGCCAGGAGAGGTCACGCCGCTTTCGGTCACGCTGCCGTCGGGCCTCGTCAGCCTCAACGCGCTGCCGTGGGGTACCGTGCTCATCGATGGCAAGTCGGTGGGCGACACGCCGATTGGCAATCTGGAGGTTCCAATCGGGCCGCACCGCATTGCCTTCCAGCATCCCGAGCTCGGTGAGGAGACGCGCTCGGTCCTGATCACGGCAGGGGCCGTGACTCGCCTCTCAGTGGATCTTCGAAAATAGGCTCGTATTGCGCACCCTCCCGCCCCGGCGTCGACTATGAGCTAGAGCGCTTTTCGTTTTCGTGTAGCGTTCGCAAGGTGTCGCATCGTCGTGGTGGCCGCGTCGCCTGCGGCCGGCATCGGCCGTCGCCACCCGGGCGGACGCGCCGGAACCGCGGTCCTTCGGTCCGTACAGCTCTCGCAGCCGCGGCGATCAAGGGGTTCTCCCTGCGCCATCTGTCTCGCGCCAACACCGCTTGGGGTTGTCTCACCGGCCCGGATCACGCGGCCGGAGATCGCCGCGAGGAGGACCTGCGACCCGCGGTTAGTGCAACCCTGCCCGGCCGCGCCGCACGGGTGGCCACGGCCGACGCCCGCCGCACGCCTGCGCGCCAGGCCGCGGTGGTGCCGGCCGCCCGCCGCCGTCGGAGCACGCCGACCTCATGAATGCCGGAAGGCGCGCGAGGCGCTGGTTCCGCGTCGACTCTGGACCGCGTGATCCGTGCCCGGGGGATCAGCTGTGCCGGTGCATGCCACGCACGCGACCGTCGCGGAAGCTAGCCGTAGTCGACGCGCGGGCGGGAGGGTGCGCAAGCCGAGCGCGGCTTCCCGGCGTGCAGAGTTCGGCGGCAGGCGGCCGGCACCACTGCGGCCGGTCCCCGCAAGTGCGGGAAGACGTCGCCGAGCGCACCGGCAGCTGCGGCCCCGGACCCGCTACGCCTTTGTGAAAACCGCTGTAGCTTCTGCGACGGTCACGTGCGTGGCCAGCACCGCCACAGCTGATTCGCACGCCACGGATCACGCAGACCGAAGTCGACGTAGGCTATCCACTGGATGGACTTGTCTGTCGTGCTTCCCGCGAAGGACGAAGGACCGAACCTTGGTGTCCTCCTTCCCGCCTTGCGCCGGGCGACCGATGCCCTCGGCCTTCGGACCGAAATTCTCGTCGTCACGGCGGGAACCGACGCGGTCTGCGACTCGGCTGCGCGGCAGTCGGGCGCCCAAGTCCTTCAGCAGTCCACGCCCGGCTACGGCGGTGCGCTGCAGTGTGGCTTCGAGGCCGCGGCCGCCGAGTGGATTCTGACGATGGACGCGGACCAGTCGCATCGGCCGGACTTCCTCGGCGAGATGTGGTCGGCGAGAAGTCGTGCCGACCTCGTGATCGCGTCGCGCTACGTTCCACGCGGGCGGGCCCTCATGCCCTATGGACGCTATCTCCTCAGCCGCACGCTCAATCTTGTCTTCCGGTGGGGCTTGAACCTCGATGTCGCCGACATGTCGAGCGGGTTCCGCTTGTACAGAAAACGAGCGCTGCCGGCACTGGCTTCGCTGCCGCAGAACTTCGATGCGATACAAACGCTGCTCGTCCTGGCCTACGCCGACGGCTGGCGGGTGACCGAGGTCCCGTTCACCTACCAGCCGCGTGGGTACGGCCGTTCGACGGCACGGCTCCTGCGATTCGGACTTGACTCGGCGCAGACGTTTTTCCGGCTGTTGCCGTTGCGCTACGCGTCTCGGTCGGCCGATTTCGAAGCCAGGTCCTACGACAGTCTGCTGCCGTGGCGGCGGTATCCGCAACGGTTGCGCGTTCGACACGTGACCGAACTCGTTGTCGGAAGTGAGCCCGTGCTGGGCGTCGCAAGCGGCTCGAGCCGGATCATTCCGGCGCTGCCGCGCGGCAGCGTCGTCGTCGACATGCGACTGCCCAAGCTTCGCTATGCGCGGCGGTACGGCGCGTCGCTCGTCCAGGCTTCAGGTGTGTCGCTTCCATTCAGCGACGCGGCGTTCCCGTGCGTCTGGTACTCCCCGCCAATCGAAGACCTCAGACAAGAATGGGCGGTCCTCTCGGAACTGATTCGGGTATTGAAGCCGGGGGGCCGACTTGTTGTGGGATCTGCGGGCCGCGCCGATCTCGTGAGTCAGTTCAGAAGGCTTGGCTTTGTCCACGAGGCGACGCGGCGCATCTTTCCGCGCGAGCTCGTACTTGCCTTGCGAAAGGGTGCTCGATAACCGCCGCGAGGACGGCAAGGCGCGGGTCAGCGGGAGGTCAATGCTTCGTCGTTAGAGACTCGCTGTCTGGCGGCAGCATGAATTCGTCCTTTGGAAAGAGGTCGCGGTTGACGTCAGTCAGCGCCGCGCGATTGAAGGCCGGTCCATAGATGCCGGGCTTCTCCTCGAGATAGGGCGTGAGGAGCTTCTCGATATCGATTCCACCACCCTCGTAGTAGCCCTTCGTGAACGACGATCGAAACCGACCGCGGATGGTCTCGAGGTCGAAATGTATCGGCGTGTTGCTTCCGATTGCGATGCCGAGTGTTTCGACAACGTGGGGAAAGACTCTCACGAATGTGGCCCGCACACGTGGGGTCGGAGTCCAGGTGACGGCGAAGCCCCCTGGCCTCAAACGATCCCGCAACAGCTCGAAGTACTCGATTGAGTACAGATTGCCGGCAAACGAGCTGTTGGGTCGCAGCGCATCCGCCTCGATCACGTCGTATTCGGCCGGTTGGTGCATCAGGAAGGCACGGCCGTCGGTGAAATAGTGCCGCACTCGCTGGTCTCGGAGTACGGCGCGCAAGCCGGAGTAGGTTCGGTATTCATTGAGGCGCTGCAGCGTGTGGAATTCAGGCTCGACGATCTCGAGGCTGTCGATCAAGCGGATCTCCGCCCGTCCACCGATACCGAACAACGTATCACCCGACCCCAGTCCGATCACTGCGACCCGGATCGGCGCCGGATGAACCAGGACGGGAAGAGCGCCGAGCGCGGTGTGGATGCCGCCGTAGGGAAACTCGCTCTGGCCGATTCCGTTGGCGAACATCACGGCGCGCGGGGTGGTCGCGTAGGTTTTGATCGCAGCAATCCCGGATCGGTCCTCGCCGACGATGACGGTCGTTGACCCGTCTTCGGATGGCGTGACACCGTGGAGCCTGGCCCAGAGCTCGCCACCCTGTGGCACGATCCACGATGCGATTCCGACGACGGCGGCGCCAATCGCCAACGTCGCGAGCCGGCGCCGTCGCAACGACGGCACCGTCCGCATCGCGATCACGAGAAATATCCCGCCGAGCGCCACCAGCAGCCGAAATGTGCCGACAGTGCCGAGCCAGTGCAAGGTCATGAGTCCGGTCAGGAGCGCACCAAGCATCGAGCCGGTGATATTCGCTGCCTGTAACCAGCCTACGCGTCGGCCCAGCGCGGCAACGTCGGTCTGAACGGCGCGCTGGAGGTAGGCGAAGCTCATGCCCATCATCAGCGTCGGTGGGCCAATCAGAAAGATGGGTACCAGTCCGGTACAGCATCAGAAACAGCCCGAATCCGTAGTCGCGCGACGCTTCCGCGCCGAATCCGCGCAGCCCTTCTCCGAGCGGCCCGAGCACTTCGGAAAGAGCCAGTGGCTCGTACCCGGCGACATACCTCCAGAGGGGCAGGAGCAGTTGTCCCCGGCCTACCAGCGTGGTCAACAACGAGAGCGACAGAACGGCGTAGAGCGGGATCGCCGACTGCAGCACAAAGAACGCCCGGACCGGAGTGAGGCGCCTCAACCACGTGCGATCGACGATGAGCGCACCAAGGCCAACTCCGGCCAGATAGATTGCGAGCACGTTCCCGAACGTCATGGAGTTCGACTTGATCAGCACTCCCAGAAGCCTGAACCACACGATCTCGAGCGAAAGAGCCACGTAACCGGAAATGCCATAGATGGCGATCCAGGCAGTCAGCGGAAATGCCGAGGGCTGGTGAAGCTCGTGCTCTCCGATCGAGGGAGACATCGCAGGCGACGGGATACGTCGCTGTAGAGCGGCCACGTGCCGGGCAAAGCCGACGGCCGCCAGCGCACAGCAGAAGCTCAGGAATGCGCCGACCCAGATCGCGGTTCGAAAATCCGTGAGTCGGAACAGAACCCAGACGGCAAAGAGCGATCCACAGGCGGCGCCCAGCGTGTTCCATCCGTACAAGCCGCTGACCCACCGGGCCGGCGTCTGCTCGTCATCCGAAATCGCGCGCGCCAGCAACGGCAGCGACATACCCATGAAGAACGTCGGCCAGAGCAGCACGGTGAACAGGATGACCGCGAGCATGAAGCGGGAGATGCCGACCGGGCCGAGGCGGACGTACAGGACGTCGTAGAACAACGTCGCGCTCGCCAAGGCGAAGAGCGAAATGGCGAACTCCGACAGTGCGAATCCGAGCAGCCGGCCGACGGGGCGAAGTCTATCCGCGAGGTGACCGCCGACGACGCTGCCGAGGCCGAGCCCCGCCATGAACGCAGCGACGATGATCGTGACGGAATACACGTCGGCCCCGCCGAAGAAGGTGAGCAGGCGCTGCCAGATGATTTGGTACAAAAGAGCGGCGAATCCGCTCGCGAAGAAAACAGCCTGGGCCAATCGCTTCATTCGTCACGTCAGTCAACGAGGAACGAACGTGTCACTAGTCGCGAAGGATTCGGACGAGGAGCTCGAACGCCCGCGCCGCTTCATCTGGCTTCGACGTGTCGACTGCGTCAGCAATCTGCTGACGAAGTCCGGGGGAGGACGAGACGATAATCGCATCGGTTGTACGTGACGACGGGTTCCACGTCAAGGTCACGACAGGCGCGGTTGCACTCGCCCCACGCGCCCACGAGCGAAGGACCGCTCTGGTGCGGCCTTGCCACGTCTCGCCGGAACAACAGTCAGCGGGGGAGATCCATGCGATCGCATGCGTTTGCGTGAAGTCTCGAGGTGTGAACGGCGGCCGCAACGCGAATGGGTACGCCCACTGCATCACCCAGACGTTGGGATAGACCGCCGGCGCTGACGGGCGGGTCGGCGGATCGAGAAGCATCAGAGCGTCGGCAGGAACCTCGGCGAGCCTGGCGATGGTTTCCCGATGAAACGACTCCGCGGTCCGAGCCGCCTCTCGCCACGACCGTATCGCGGGGAGGAGCCAGACGCCATACGCGACCAGCGCCACGGCGGCTGTCAACCGCGGCCACCGCCGAAATCCACGCGCTCGAAAGGCCTGGAACATGAGGCCCGCCGTCAGACCGTAGGCGACCGCCGGAAGATACAGATGCCGCGTCGTCGAGTAGTCTGCGACGAGCGTCGGTGCCGTCGTCACGACCCACCAGATTGGACCAAAAAGGAGCAGCGTGCCCCGGTCGCGCCTTGAAATCAACGCCCAGACGGTGAGGAACGACAAGACTGCGGCCGCGAAGAGCGTGAGCTGATAGATGGGGGTCGCAGTCAAGTGATTCGTCAACAGGAGTTGGAGATAGTCAACCTGCAGTTGCGCAAAGCGGCCGAGCGTTTCGACCGTCACACTCCCGAATCGAAGCGTTTGGCCGAACAAGACCCGCCTCAACGTGAGATAGCCGCCGAGGAGGGCAAAGAACGGGGCGTGTGACTTGACGAGGTCCCGGTACTGAATGTTGCCTGCGACCGAGGAGGTCGTAGAGCAGCAGAAGGATCGGGAGCGTGATCGTGCTCTGCTTGCTGAACAGCCCGCAGAAGAAGCAGAAGACCGAAAGACCGTAGATCGACAGACCGCGCCGCTCCCGCCACACGACGAAGGCCAGGAAACTGGCGAGGTAGAACACGGTGTAGACAGAGTCAGCCCGCCCGGAAATCCACGCGACGGTTTCGGCGTGAATGGGCAGAATCGCGAAGAGCACGGCTGCGAACGCTGCCGCCGGTGTTTCGAGCAGCAGTGCACGCCTGGCAATGCCGAAGACGAGGACCGTGGTGACGACGTGGAGAATCAGGTTGGTGCTGTGAAACGGAACCTGAGAGCCTTGTCCCAGCCACCCGTCAACTTGATATGTGAGCCCGACAAGTGGCCGGAGTTCGTCCGGGACATAGCCGTAGATCCCGTCGACCCACGCGCGATGGAACAGCGTCAGCACGTACCACCATGGCCGATCGAAAAAGTGCTGGGCCACGCCGAAATCGTCCCCCGCGAAGTAATCGGGAAGCGTCTGGAGGTAGGGTGCGACTGCCACCGCGCTGACCAGGGCGACGGCCAGGGCGGTGAGTCGACGATGTTCGGCTGGCACGGTGGCGGAGACTGAGGAAGGAGAGCACGGAAGCTTCAGGAATGCAAACGCCGCTTCCTTGGCGCCCCTGGGGTCTCCAGGTAGTTGAATCTCCGATAGCCGAGCCACCAGCGGCGTCGGCAGGCGAGGCAGCGAACCGGAAAACGCGCCAGGGTCCAGCGATAGGGCCACTCCCACCACCGCGTACGCGAGCGCGCAACCCGCTCAGATTCACACCAACGACACCTCATCAATACGTCCTTATGTGGCCCAGGTAGGCGGTATTCGTGCCAGTGATTCCGCTGTTCACGAGTTCGACGATCGAACCGGTGCTACGTGCTCGAACATACCGTAACACCCTGCAAAGCAAGAAGTATACGAGGGTTGAGACGGCCCCAGGTCTGATTCTTGGCACTGAAGGAACGGCAGACGGATCCGCGTTGCGTTCACGCTCGAGCGTCTTAAACGGCGACGCTCGCCCGTAGCGAGTTTCGTTACCAAGTCTTGACCGATTCGTCGTGACGCGATCGGCCTGATCGTTACACGCCTTGGCTACCCTGCAGCCGCGTTTTCGATCGGCAGACAAACGCAGGACGCGGGCGACGTTCAGTCGTCTCGACGAAAGGAGCGGCCAAATGCCCGATCTCAATGCAGCCAGCAGGGAGCAGACGCAAGAGCAATCGCCGGACATTCCTCAAGCGCGGTGCAGTTGGAGCCGGCGCGGTGTGGACGGCGTCACTGAATTCCTTCATGGTGCGGCGCGCCGAAGGCGCGCCGCTCACGCCCAGTCCGTACGGGCCGATCGGCCCGAAGAACGACGAGGCCACCGGGCTGCCGCTGATCCAGCTTCCAGATGGTTTCAGGTACGTCTCGTACAGTTGGACTGGCGATGTCATGGCGGATGGCGTCAAGTGTCCCAACCTCCACGATGGCATGGCCATCATCGGGGTGCTGAATGGCCCCGATCGCGACCCATGGGTCAAGGGTCGAGACAACGAGCGGGGCCTTCGCCCGGGGCGACACAATGGCGGCTTCGGCCACAACGAAGAGGACGAGGAAGATGAGTCAGGCTTGCTTGTGATCTGCCGCAATCATGAAGGGGCGGGCGGAGCGCCGTATCTGTCGCGGCCGGATATCACGTACCGTGACGACGCCGCTGGCGGCAACACGAACCTGATCTTCGATGCTCAGAACGGGCGGTGGCTGTCGGCCTATTCCACCCTTGCCGGCACATGGCGCAACTGCGCCGGGGGCGTCACACCGTGGGGCACGTGGATCACCGGCGAAGAAGTGACACCGACCGATTCTCCCAATCACGGATGGCAATTCGAGGTGGGCATTTTCAGCGGAAATCCGAAGCCGATTTACGACATGGGCGCCTTTTCCCACGAAGCTTGCATGATCGATCCGCGGACCGGCTACGTGTACGAGACCGAGGACGACGGCGAGACCAGCGGGTTCTACAAGTTCGTGCCCAACCGGTACGGCAAAATGCATGGCGGCGGGCGCCTGTTCATGCTGAAGGTCAAAGGTGAGGAGAACGCGAAGCTGTTCCAGGAGTACCCGATTGGTACGACATGGGAAGTCGGCTGGGTCCGCATCGACGATCCGCGTGCTCTCACGAAATCCTGCTTTCAACAGGGATTCGAGAAAGGCGGTGCGGTGTTCCGTAGGCTCGAGGGAGCGTGGTGGGGAGAGCGCACCGGCTTCTTCCTTTCGACCAATGGCGGCAAGGCAGGCGAAGGCCAGGTCTTCGAGTTCGATCCCAGAAGGAAAATCATCAAGCTGATTTACGATTCACCGACAGCCGACGAGCTCGACAATCCAGACAACATCACGGTCACGCCTCGAGGGGGCCTCCTGCTCTGCGAGGATGCTGCCGGGAACAACTTCACGGCGGGCGAGCGCTTGATCGGCCTGACGCTCGACGGCCACACGTTCACCTTCGCGCAGAACAGCATCATCCTCGACGCTGCTCAGATCGCGGCCGCTGGAAAGTCGGTCGCGCCTGGCAGCTACATCGGGCAGGAGTGGGCGGGGGCGCACTACAGCCCGGACGGCAAGTGGCTTTTCGTCAACATCCAGACGCCCGGGATCACATTCGCCATCACGGGTCCATGGGATAAGGGGCCGCTCTAAACAGGGCAGGTGGGGCGGGTAGGGCAGGTGGGGCGGGTAGGGCAGGTAGGTCGGGTAGGGCAGGTAGGTCGGGTCGCAGCTGTCCCACCTGCCTCACCTGTTTTTCTCGAATGGCGATTGGTAACTCTGGAATCGGAGGAGTTATGGCCGTCATGGCGGCGCCTGGGATCGGGCAACCGAACGAAATCCGCGAGATGAACGGTCGGCTGTGGTATTGGATGGAACCGTTCCATCCGACTGAGGGACCAGTCGGATATTGGCACGGTGGCCCAGCCTATGGAACTTCGTCAGATTATTCGGAGGAAGAACGGGCGCCCGCTGTTTTGTGCGCGTGTGGGGAAACGCGATTCACCATCAGCTTTGGTGAATATCGATGTTTTGCGCATTGTGCCTGTGGCCGATTCTTTCAGATTTGTAGCGGCTAATGGCGAGACTCCCCCACGCGGGTGGGGTCGGGTAGGGCCGCCCACCTCCTTACCTGCCCAACCCGTCGCAGCTGTCCCACCCGGCCTACCTGACCCACCCGGCCTACCCGACCTACCTGACCCACCCGGCCTACCTGACCCACCCGGCCTACCCGACCTACCTGCCCCACCCGCCCCACCTGCCATAATGTGGCGCATGCCCCTGACCTCTTTGCTCGAAGAAGCGTTGGAAGCCTGGCAATACACGCGTGAAGGGGTGATCGCCGAGCTCGAGAACCTGTCCGAGGCGGATCTGAAATTCCGACCGCACGCCGAAAGCCGTACTGCCGCCGAGCTCGCCCTTCACGTCGTCGAATCGGGACTGATGATGGCCGGCGAGCTGACGAAGCCGGACGGCAACTTCCGTCGAAAGTCGTACCCCCAGCTTCTGAAAGAACACGCCGGTCGCCTGCCGACCACGGCAAAGAAGGCGCAACTCGTGAAGTTGCTGAAGCAAACACACGCCGAAGGAGATCGGAAGATCCGCGGCGTCGGCGAGCTATTCATGCTGCAGCGGATTACGCGGTTCGACGGCGAGCAGGGCACGCGGGTCGCATGGATGCATCACGGCATCTCGCACGAGGACTATCACCGCGGGCAGCTTGCCATGTACGCGCGACTCGTCGGGCGCGTGCCGGCGCTGACCCAGCTGATTCGCGGCATGGCATGAGCGGCCACCGTTTCGCCACCTGAGCTATCATCCAGGCTCCGGGCTTCAGGCTACGGGCCTCGGGCTTCAGGAAGAACTTTCTCATGCAGATCGTCCGTAGCCCGTAGCCCGGAGCCCGTGGCCTGAGACCGATGACTTCGCCAATCGAGATTTACGACACGACGCTTCGTGACGGCAGTCAGGGCCAGGGGGTGTCGTTTTCCGTCGCCGACAAACTTCGCATCGCCGAACGTCTGGACGACTTCGGCGTGCACTACATCGAAGGCGGCTGGCCGGGATCGAATCCGAAGGACATCGAGTTCTTCGACGAAGCGAAACGACGCCGGTTCACGCACGCGAAGCTCGCCGCGTTCGGCTCGACGCGCCGCAAGGGCATTCGCGCCGACGCACGACGATCAGGTCCGCCTGCTCGTCGACGCCGAAACGCCCGTCGTCACGATCTTCGGCAAGACCTGGCTGCTGCACGTGCGCGAGGTGCTTCAGACGACGCCCGAAGAGAACCTGGCGATGATCGAGGACACGATCCGCTTCCTGAAGCAGCAGGGCCGCTTCGTCGTCTACGACGCCGAGCACGCGTTCGACGGATACAAGGACGATCCCGAGTACGCGCTGGCGACTCTGGCGGCCGCCGAACGCGGCGGCGCGGACATCGTCGTCCTGTGCGACACGAATGGCGGATCGATTCCCGCCGAAATCGCCGAGATCACGCGCGACAGCCGCGCGCCGCCTCGGGATCCGGGTCGGCATTCACACGCACGACGACATCGGCCTGGGCGTTGCCAATGCGCTGGCTGCGGTCGACGCCGGCGCCACCCACGTGCAGGGGACTTTCAACGGCTACGGCGAGCGGGTCGGCAACTGCAACCTCACGACGCTGATCCCGAATCTCGAGTTCAAGTTGAAGCAGCGCATCGATGCCGCCGGAATCGCTGCCGCTCCTGAAAGAGCTCTCGCAGTTTCGTCGACGAAGTCGCCAACGTTCGCCCCAACCCGCGACTGCCCTGGGTGGGCGCGGCCGCCTTCTCGCACAAGGGCGGCACGCACGTGAACGCCGTGCAGAAGCTGCTGCGCAGCTACGAGCACATCGATCCGGCGCTGCGTGGGCAACAGCCGTCAGGTGCTGATCAGCGAGCTTGCCGGCCGCAGCAACATCATCATGAAGGCGCGGGAGCTCGGGATTCGACGTCACCAAGGACACGCCCGAGCTCAGCGCGATGCTCAAGCGCGTCAAGGCGCTCGAGCACGAGGGCTACGAGTTCGAATCAGCCGACGGATCGCTGGCGCTGCTGATTCGACGGTCTCTGCGCGACGAGCCGACTCCGTTTCACGTCGATGCCTACCACGTGTCGATGCGGGCGGAAGGCAAGACGTCGGTCTGCGAAGCGACCGTCAAGGTTCGTGTCGGCGGCGAGCACGCTCACACCGTGGCCGATGGCGACGGGCCTGTCAATGCGCTCGACGGGGCCCTGCGGTCGGCATTGGTCAAGTTCTATCCCGATCTGCAGACCGTCCGGCTCACGGACTACAAAGTCCGCATCGTCGACTCTTCGGTAGGCACTGCGGCGCAGAACCCGGGTGCTCATCGAGTCGAGCGACGGCACGTCGAGCTGGACGACCATCGGCGTCAACGACAACATCATCGAGGCGAGCCTGCAGGCGCTGGTCGACAGCCTCGAGTATGGATTGTTGAAGAAGTCGTTCACAGCGAATGTCGTTTGACGTGGTGTAAGCTGCGATTCGTGCCCCACGTCGCCCGGCGATTCATCCCGTTCGGCGTTGCCTGCCTCGTTGCGACGATCTTTGGTGCCGGCATTGCTTCCACGGGCAGCCCTGAAGGGCTGCGCTACAGTGAGTCTGATCGCAACGTAGCGCAGGGCTTCAGCCCTGCCTCGCCGGGCTAGGCGGCCATGCCCTGCCTCGACCAGGGCTACGCGCGGTCACACTGAAGCCTGATCGCAACGGAGCGCAGGGCTTCAGCCCTGCCTCGCCGGGCAGCCCTGAAGGGCTGCGCTACATGAGTCTGATCCCGAGCCAGCTCAGCAGCTCGAGCCCTGATCGCTACAACGTAGCGCAGGGCTTCAGCCCTGCCTCGCCGGGCAGCCCTGAAGGGCTGCGCTACTCAGCGGACAGCCCTGCCGACGAATCGCCGCCGGGCGTCTTGCTCTCTCGCCAGCTGGTCGAGCAAGAGCACATCCGTATCGGCGACGTCGTCACCCTCGCAGCCGACGCGCGCGGCGATCGCGCGACCCGGTTTCGTGTCGCAGGCGTCTACGAGCCGACTCCGGATCCGAAGAAGTTTCCCGCCAAGCGACTCGAGGCGCGTCTCCACTTGCCGGATCTCATCACGCTGACCGCGGACCACGACGAGCCGCTGTCGACGGAATCGGTAAGTGCGGTGAACCTGGCGCTCGTCGATCCCCAGGACGCCGCTCGAGTGACGCGGGTTCTGGAAACGCGCGCCCCTGGTCTCATCGTCGAGTCGACCGCCCCATCGGGCCGCGGGGACGACCCGTTTGCCGTGCTGGATCGTTTTCACTGGGCCATCGCCATCGTCACGGTGGCTGGCAGCACGGCTTTTCTGTTGGCGCTCATGGTCATTCGAGCCGACGAGCGCCGGGAAATCATCGGCATCCTGCGGCTGATGGGCATCCCGCCGCGGTCGATTCTCGTCGAGGTGCTGCTCGAAGGCCTCCTCATCGCCACTGCCGGTGCCGTGTTTGGAACGCTGATCGCGATATCGGCACAGGGCCTCGTCAATGCGTTTTTTCAGTGGCGCTACGACACCACGCTCGTCTTCGTCCGCGTGACGGGTTCGATCGTGCTTCGATGCGTCGCCTTCGCCGTCCCTCTTGGCATCGTCGCGGGGCTCGTCGCGTCGTGGACGTTGCTGCGCCGTGACGTGGTCTCGCTGATCGGACGATGACTTCCGGGGCGCTGGCGTGGAGGACGGTGACCGCAGAGCGGCCTCGAGCCGTGCTGGCGCTGATCGGCGTCACGGTGATCGGCGCTCTGTTGTTCGACATGTTGCTGCTGTCGCGCGGTCTGCTCGTGTCGTTCCGCGAGCTGCTGGATTCCACCGGCTACGACGTGCGGGTGACGGCGACCGACAGCGTCATGTTCAGAGCGCCGATCCGTCACGCGTCGGCCTTGGCCTCAGACCTTGCTGGCCTGCCGGAGGTGAAGGACGTGGCGATCGTCCGCCGCGAACTGGCGAGCCTCCAGGTCGTCGACAAACATCGAGATGTCACGGTGCTCAGCGTGTCGGCAGGCGCCGAGAGGCAGGCCTGGCGAATCGTCTCAGGAACGGGTTTCACTCCAGAGAATCGGGCAGCGGAGCGTCCGCCGCTGATCGTCAGTCGGCGGCTCGCAGAGTCGTTGAGCCTTTCGCCGGGCTCCTCTGCGAAGCTGCGAATCTCGTTGCCTGGCGCGCCTTCCGCGTTACCCGCGGTGGAGATGCACATCGTGGGAGTGGCCGAGTTCGCCTTCGAGACCGGCGAGGATGTGCCCGTTGCCATCACACCTGAGGGGTTCGAGCAGGCCAGCGCGACGCAATCCAGGGACGAAGCGGATGTCGTACTCGTCAAATCACGGCCCGAGGTCGGTTCTGGCGCGGCCGTTGCGGCCATCCAAGAACGGCGGACCGACGTACAGGTCTTTTCGAACGAACAAATCGTCCGGCAAATGAGCGCCAACGGGTTTGCCTACTTTCGCCAGATTTCCTACGTCCTCTCCTCGATTACGCTCGGGTTCGCGTTTCTCCTGGTGGCGACGCTCTTGACCGTCTCGGTGAACCAGCGGTTGGGCCAGGTCGCCGCCCTTCGAGCGCTGGGCCTGCCCCGCCGACGCATCGCGGCGACGCTTCTGTGGGAAACCTTGATGCTCGTCGGCGTGGGCGGCTTGCTCTCGGTGCCGGTGGGTTGGATGCTCGCGGCCCAACTCGATCGCATCCTGCGCCAGATGCCCGGCATCCCCGAACGTGTGCACTTCTTCGTGTTCGAACCGAGCGCCGTCCTCGTCCACCTGGTGCTACTCGCCTTGACGGGCGCGGTTGCGACCGTCTATCCCGTCTGGATTGCCACACGGTTGCCGATTGCGGCGACGCTCCGCCTCGAGACGATCTCATGACGGCCATCGTCGAAACGCGGGAGCTGACGCGAACGTTCCCGATGCCGTCGGGGCCGGTCACGGCGCTGCGGAATGTCTCGATTCAGATCTCACAAGGTGAATACGTCGCGATCACCGGGCCTTCCGGATGTGGCAAGTCGACGCTGCTGCATCTGCTCGGGTGCGTCGACAGCCCGACCGCCGGATCGTTGATCTTCGAGGGACGCGACGCGGCAAGGCTGACCGAGTCCGAGCGCAGCCGAATCCGCCTGACTCGCGTCGGGTTCGTCTTCCAGCGTTTCTTCCTCTTGCCCATGCTCGATGCGTGGGAGAACGTCGAGCTGCCTCAAGCGGAGCGTGGCGTGCCGCCGTCCGAGCGTCGCGCTCGCACGCGCGAGTTGCTCGAGTACGTCGGGCTGCTGGACCGTGCCCGCCACCGGCCTTCGCAGCTATCGGGCGGCGAGATGCAACGCGTGGCCATCGCCCGCGCGCTCGCGAATCGGCCGGCCCTCCTCCTGGCCGACGAGCCGACCGGCGAGCTGGACGAGGACACCGGCGAACAGATTGCCGACCTTTTCGACCGCGTCCACGCCGACGGCACGGCGATCGTCGTCGTCACGCACAATTCGTTGCTGGCGCACCGCGCAAGAAGGCATCTGACGATGAGGCGGGGAACGGTGGACGAATCGAGAATTTGAGAATTCCCCCATGATGTTTCGCCTCGCCTGGCGCTCCCTGATGACCCGCCCGATTCGCGCCGCCGTGCTCGCGGCGGGATTCGGGTTCGGCATCGCGGTGATGGCCGAACTGCTTGGTGTCGGACACGTCATCCTGGAGCAGGCACACTCGCCGGTGTTGAACGGAGGCGGCGACCTTGTCGTCCGCGGCCCGTTCGGGTCTGTGCCGAGCGCCCGGTTCGTGATGTCCAGCGTGCTTGGAGCGTCAGACCTTGCCGACCGCGTGGCCGTAGCCTCGCCGTCCAAACAGTCTCGGGTCTTCTTGATGACGTCGAACGGGCCGGTCGCCGTTTCCGCCACTGGCGGTATTCCGAGCCTCGAACGTGCGCTCGGAGACCCCGAGGTTGCTGGCATCAAGTCGTGGACCGACACATCGGGTGACGAGCGATGGTCGAAGCCCGATTCCGGCGACGTCCTTCGAGCGATGGACCGCTTTCACGCCATTCCCGACGTCCCTGCGCGCGCCTCGTCCTGGGCGGAGTGGCTGTACTTCAACGGCCGTACGCGCGATGGACGGGTGCGTGTGTATCTGACGTTCTTGGTGGGACCAGCGGCCGAGACGGCTGGCAAGCGGCACGCGACCGTCCGGCTTCAGCTCGAGCGTGATGGCCGCTCCAGAAACTATTCGGCTCATGCAGAGGTCGACGAGGCGGTTGTCCTGGCGACTGCCCCGGATCTGGATGTGGCTGGCAATCGCGTGCGCCTCGACGGGCGCACCTATCGCATGAGTCTGGCGCTCGATGCGGATCGCGACGCATCGGTCACTCAGCTGATGCGGCCTGCGGAGTTGGGGTCAGACCCCGCGACAACCCGTCACCGGGGTCAGACCCCCTTGGGCCGGGGTCAGACCCCCGCCTTGACCGGCGAGATCGTCCTCGAAGCCGCGCCGAATCAGTCGTTGCCGCCATCTGCGGTTCGCGGAGCCGGTGGGTGGGTGTCGGGATACGTCGTACCTGTCCTGGCAGGTGCGATGCACGGCACGCTTCGCATCGGCGGAGAGTCGCTGAGTTTCGCGGATGCCGCCGGCTATCACGACCACAACTGGGGATTCTGGGAGGGCGTGAGCTGGCAATGGGGTCAGGTCGCCCACGGCGATCTGTCGGTGGTGTACGGTCGCATCTTTCCTCCGGCAGACGTCGCGGATCCAGCTCGTGTTCCCGGCTACCTGGCCGTGCTCGGTCCGGATGGTCCACTGGCGTTTGCGGCCGGTGTGACGATTGACGATGCTCGACCCGGTCGCGTGAATGTGAGCGCAAAGAGTCGCAATGTCGATCTTCAGATGGCCTTCGCTGCCGATGAGACCGTTCGCACGGCGATGGACCTGATCAGCGGCCCGGGCATCAAGCCACTGAACTTCGTGCAAATGGGCGGACCCTTTCGCGTCAGCGGAACAGCGGCCGGCCGTTCCCTGGATTTCGAGGCGCGCGGATCGGCGGAAACGTTTAAACCTCGGTAGCTTCCAATTTCAGCTTTCAGCTTTCAGCTACCAGCTTCCGGCTTCCAGCTTCCGGTAACAGCTTCCAGCTTCCGGCTTCCAGCCCAAGCCTCCAGCCCAAGCCTCCAGCCTCCAGCCTCCAGCCCCCAGAGTTAGCCACCGGGGATCGTGAAACGTGGCACAATCGAATCAAAACAGGGCAGGCAGGGCAGGAAAGGCAGGTCGGGCAGGTGGGGAAGGAGCCAGACTTACGCTGACCTACCAGACCTACCTGGCCACAAGGAGTGCCGAATGTCCGCACCTCAGCTCGCTGCCGTCAGCGCCCAACCGGAGCGCGACCAGAGTCCGGGCTTCGAACCCTACATCCCCGCCCGAACGAACCTGGCGGAACTGACGCCGCTGCCGCTCATCGTCGGCACGCTCCTCGGCGCCATCTTCGGCGCGTCGTCTCTGTATCTCGTCTTGAAAGTCGGCCTCACCGTCAGCGCGTCCATTCCCGTGGCCGTTATTTCGATCACGCTGTTTCGCTTGCTGTCGAAGCTAGGAGGGCGCGGCGCGACGATTCTCGAGAACAACATCGTGCAGACGGCGGGATCCGCCGGCGAGTCGATCGCGTTCGGCATCGGCGTGACGATGCCGGCGATCATGATTCTGGGGTTCGATCTCGAGATCACGCGTGTCGCGCTGGTTGCCGTCCTCGGCGGCCTGCTCGGCATCCTGATGATGATCCCGTTGCGTCGGGCGCTGATCGTGCATCAGCACGGAGTGTTGAAGTATCCGGAGGGCACCGCGTGCGCCGAGGTGCTGAAGGCGGGCGCATCGCCGGAATCGCGAGCCGCAGCATCCGAATCCGCCAAGCGCGAGCAGGCGGCGCTCGGCGGGGCCGCCACGAGCGCGACGACCATCTTCACAGGCTTCGGAATAGGCCTCGCCTACAAGGCGTTGATGGTCGCGTTCAAAGGGTGGAAGGACGTTCCCCAGAAGGTGTTCGGACCGCCGCTCGCGGGTGGCTCGGTCGCGACCGAGATTTCGCCCGAGCTCCTCGGTGTGGGATACATCATCGGACCGCGCATCGCGTCCACGATGTGCGCCGGTGGCGTCCTCGCCTACCTGTTATTGATCCCGGCGATCAAGTTCTTCGGCAGCGGCGCGACGGCGGTGCTCGCGCCGGGCACTCTTCCGATCGGTGAGATGTCTCCCGACGACATCCGGAACGCCTACATCCTCTACATCGGCGCAGGCGCCGTGGCCGCCGGCGGCATCATCAGCTTGTTGCGTTCGCTGCCGACCATCTGGGGCAGCCTGCGCGAGGGCATAAAGGATTTTCGTGGCAGTGCCGGTGCCGCATCCTCGACGATTCGAACTGAGCGCGACCTCTCGATGAAGGTCGTGGTCTTCGGTTGTCTGGCTCTGGTCGCCGCGATCGCGCTCGCCCGCCCGTTGCACATGAATCCGGTCGGCGCCATCTTGATCGTAGTCCTCGGCTTTCTGTTCGTGACCGTATCGTCCCGACTGACTGGGGAAATCGGATCCTCGTCCAATCCCATTTCGGGCATGACCGTCGCCACGCTGCTCTTCACGTGTCTCGTGTTCGTTCTGGTGGGGTGGACCGGGCCGACCTATTACGTCACGGCGCTCTCGGTCGGCGCCATTGTCTGCATCGCGTCCTCGAATGGTGGCACGACGTCGCAGGACCTCAAGACCGGGTTCCTGGTCGGCGCGACACCGAGGAGCCAGCAGATTGCGATTGTCGTCGGCGCCCTCGCCTCTGCGCTCGTCCTGGGTCCGATTCTCCTGAAGCTGAACGACGTGGCGACCGTTCACGTCCCACGCGTGAGCAAGGCGCCCGCGGGAGAAGCGGACGGCGGGGCTCTGCGCGACGTCGAGAATTTTCCGGCGACGCTTCGCGTCGATCCGGGCACGCTGACTGATCGGGAGACGTTCGAGGGCCGCGAATACCTGGTCTGGCACAATCAATCGATTGACGCCGCCCCGATTGGGAAATATCTCGTCGATGCGACCGGCACGCCTGTGTATCTCGTGGATCCCGGTATCAACGGCACCCATCGCTACACACCAGACGGCCAGCGGCAGGTGGCGAAGTTCGACGCGCCGAAGGCGACGCTGATGTCGTACATCATCAAGGGCATCCTCAACCGTCAGCTGCCGTGGGACCTGGTGCTGCTTCGGCGTGATGATCGCGATCGTGCTCGAGATGGCGAGCGTGCCGTCGCTGGCGTTCGCCGTCGGCGTGTATCTGCCGCTGTCTTCGTCGAGCCCGATCTTCATCGGTGGCATGGTCCGCTGGCTGGCGGACCTCTACGTCAGGAAGAAGCACCAGCATCAGAATTTGAGTGAAGAACAGCTCACCGCCGAGGGCGACAAGAGCCCCGGCGTGCTGATGGCGTCGGGCTACATCGCCGGCGGAGCGATTGCCGGCATCCTGATCGCGTTCATGGCGGGAGTGACCGCGAATTTCACCGAGCGGATCACTCGATGGTCGGTCGCGAACAATCCGTTCTTTGAAGGTCCGAGCGCCGACCTTCTGTCGTTGATTCCGTTCGTCCTGCTCGTGCTGCTGCTGTATCTCGTGGCCAGGGAGATTGTCCTCGCACCGCGTGCCAGAAAGGCCGTATCGCGGTAGCCGGTTGCTGAAAGCCAGCGACCTGAAGTCTGACCCGCCTGACCGTTGCGACTCATGTCCGATCCGTCGTTTGACTTGCTCATGGCCGCTGCGCTCGATGAAGCGCGCCGGGCGCGCGAGGCAGGCGAGGTCCCGATCGGCGCCGTGGTCGCCGTGGACGGCGCCATCGTTGGACGTGGGTTCAACCAGCCGATCGGCTCCGCCGATCCCACTGCACACGCCGAAGTCATGGCTATCCGCGACGCCGCGCGTCGTGTCGGCAACTACCGGCTGACGGGCTCGACGTTAGCCGTCACGATTGAGCCGTGTCTGATGTGCGTCGGCGCGATGGTTCACGCGCGAATCGGTACGCTGGTGTTTGGAGCTGCGGAACCACGGTCCGGCGCTATTGTCTCAACAGTGCGCGGGGGCGAGCTGCCTGGGCACAATCATCGGTTCGAGATCGTGTCTGGTGCACGAGAGGCCGAGTGCCGGGAGTTGATGCAGGAGTTTTTTAGGGAAAGGAGATAGGGAGGTCGGAGGGCTAAGGGCTAAGGGCTAAGGGCAAGGCTGAGAGTTGAGAGCTGAGACCCAGTCGAGAAGCTTCAGCTTTTTCAGCTATCAGCTCTCAGCCATCAGTTATCAGCGGAGCTGACAGCTGAGAACTGAGAACTGATACTGACTACTGACTACTGACTACTGACTACTGACTACTGACACAGATTCGACATGTGGCGGATCAAGGACGGGAAGGCCGACGAGCACTGGGATTACGGGACGATTGCGCCGCCGGCGGCCGCTGGTGCGCCGCAGCGCGGAGGTCAATAGCGTCGCTAGCTTTGAGAACCGCTCGATCGGACTGAATCGGGCCGTTCACCACCATCACCAGCGCACGCCGACAGCGGCGCCGAACTGCAGCCCCACGTAGTTGCTCGGCAGGCTCCAGAGCAAGTTGGCTTCTGGCCTGACCGACCACCTGTCGGTCAGGCGCAGATCGACGCCGCCCCCGCCGCCCCACAACGGTTCGCTGAGGGAGCGCTCGAAGGTGTTGTGGCCCGTGACGATGGGCTGACCGAATCCTCGCCCCGGGGACACAATCGGAAACGCGCTGCTGCGGGTGACACTCATGTAGCCGGCGGTTCCGGCGACATAGGGCCGCATGTTTCCGTCCGAGAAATGATAGAGAAGGCGGCCGACGAAGCGTGTGCCTGACGCGCTGAAGAGCACTCCGCTGTCGAAATTGCGCTCGTGCGCAATGCGCTCCACGCGTCCTTCGAGGTCGAGGCGTTGCGACAATTGATAACGTACGCCGGCTCCGCCCATCAGGCTGGTTCCAAGTGAGCTCTCGTCATCGGTGAGTGTTTCACTTGCGACGAGGCCGAACACCTCGGTGCGGCGAACCGGCACTCCAGTTTGGGCCACCGCGACCACAGGGGCCAGAAGCGTCCCGACGAGCACGAATTGCGCGATCCGCATGACCGGGCCTCCGTATAGGTCATGCGCAAACGGCAGGGGCGTCGGCTCAGGTCGGCTCCGAGCGCCCATTAAGCGGCCATTTAAATGGAAGGTCCGCCGCGCGGTTGGCGCTTACGAAGAGGTCCGGAGGTCATCGTAATAGGGCGTCTCGACAGCGTCTTGTCGTGATGCCCTGAGGCGCCGCTGCTGAGTTCCCTTGGTTTAACTAGAGAGCTGAGCACATAAACTCAAGCAGCCTGTGGTAACCGGGCGAGCCGTTGGAGATTGGCGATGACGGCGACGCGTCGGACGTCGAGTGTGTTCTTGCGTACACCTTTGTAGCGCGCCTTTGATCCTTGGATGTGGTCCACGCGGGCCAAGGAATGCTCCACGGTGGTGCGGGCGCGAAGGCGGACGCGGCCCTGCGGGTCGTGCTGTTCGAGACGTAACCGTTGGAGCAGCGCTTCCTGCGGATGAATCGCCACGCTGCGCCCCCGGCCCGTGGCCGTCGTACATGCCGCGCGGAGAACACAGGGCTGACAGACCGTGGTGGCGAAGTGCACCGTCGTGGCACCGACGGGAATCGCCGCGCTGTGCTGCGCCGGACAAATCACGCGCGCCTCCGTGAGCCGGATGTCGAAGGCGTGTTTGGGAAAGCGACCACGGTTGGTGGTCGTCCACGCTTTGGCGCGAATCGTGATGCCCTGCGCGTGGAGGGGACCGATCTGCGGACTGCCCAGGTACCCGCGATCGATCAGCACCTCCGCGAGCGGCCCATGCCGGATGACATCTGGCGTGAGCAGGGCTAACGCGTGATGCTCGGGTTCATTCGCCGGCCGCACCACCGCGCCCACAATCACATCAGCCTCGACGAGCTTGATCACGTGGCGTTTGTAGCCGGTGAAGGGCCGCGTTCGTGTTTTGCGGCCATGGCGCATCTCCGGATCGCCTAACGACGGCATGCGCTCGGCGGCGACCCCACGCCGAATGCGCTGCCGACCGGTGGTGGGATCGGGTTCCAGGTCTTGCGTCAACACGCGCCGCAACGCGGCCAATGCCGCTTGCACGGGCGGTGTGTCGGCGACGGGCACATGGGTCGTCACCCACTGCTCCAACCGATCCACCTCGGCCAACAAGCGGGCCAGGGCGTCGGCTTGTTCCGCCGGATCGCCCCAGTCGATATCCAAGGCCGCCTTGAGGCTGGCGGTGCCCAACAGCGTGATCCCCGCCTCCCGGAGCACGTCGTCACGCGAGACCTTCAGCGTCTTGGCCGCACACGTGGCGACAGTCCGCAAGGCGCGGCCGATCAGATTCCAGGTGTCTTCGACGCGTCCGGCACCGACCAGCGGGGAGGAATCCAGCGCCGCCCGCAACGCCTGCCAGCCGAACCGGCCCGTCTGCTTCGCCAACGCCACGGTCCGGTCCAGCAGCTTCTGATCGAGATCATGCGCGATCAGGCGCTCGCGGAATTTCACCAACGCGCCCTGGGAGAACGGGGCGTCGCTCGCCCCCAGGCACCCCAAGGCCAACTGCCAGCGCTGGTCCATTTGCGCGGTCACCACCGCCTCCGCATCGCCCACTTGGTCGTAGGCCTGCAGCAACGTCACCATCGCGAGCAGCGCCGGGAGCAAGGGCGCCATCCCGCGCGGCTGATACGCCGCCGCCAGCTCTGCCTCGAACGCCTCATCGAACAACTCGGCGCGGATCTCGCGTAAGAACACGTAGAACTTGCCAATGCGGCGCAGCTTCGCCGCCACGCGCGTTTCTTTGGGACTCAGCTCGCGCGGGACTTGCCAGCGAATGGGTGTGGGCATACGCCCATGAGATCACAGGTTGATCTCGCTGTCGATCCCCTTACGTGATCAGCTCTCTAGCTGGGCCGCCAGGTCGGATTGAAACAGGACGAATCGCGTGGTGACGTCCCAATCGAGCGTGAGTGCCCGTGAGGACGTTGAACTGAGAGCCTGGACGGGCCACTAGAGCGGATCCCAGTTGGGTGTAGCGGCCAGTCCTTAGTCCTTCGTCCTTGGTTTCTTGGTCCGTTCGTATTGGTCTTCCTCGGTCCTTGGTTGCGGGCGCAACTCGCATCGACGGGCGACCGCAATTCGAGCACGACCAAGGACTTAGGACCCAGCACGGCCCAAGATCGGGGACGGACCCAAGGACCAAGAACCCCCGGACCAAGGACTGACACAAAGTCGATCGCGTACTACACCGAAAAGAAAAGCGCTCTAAGTAGCGGCCGGTGGGCACGGCAACGTGAGATAAAACGTCGTGCCGTTCCCAGCCGCTGACTCACAGCGAATCGAACCGCCGAGAGCCTCCACGCAATCGGCGACGATCGCCAGGCCGAGACCACTACCGGTGACACCCAGTTCGTCGTCCAGGTGGGGATGCGCGCGAAAGAAGCGCTCAAAAACCGCGGCCTGATCGGTCTCCGAGATGCCCAGGCCGTTATCGCGCACCGCGATCGTGCAGCGGGTCGGATCCGCCTGGCCGTCCAGCATGGGCACGATCTCCACGTACGGTTCGGGTTTGTGTGGATCGCTGTATTTGATGGCGTTCGACACCAGATTCAGCAGGACGAGCTCCAGTCGTGCCGGATCAACGACCAGCGTGGGCAGCCCTGGCGCCACCCGGATCGAAACCTGTCTCGTGGCCGCCATGTCCTCCAGCTGACGGCTCACTTCCGCCGCAATCGTGTCGAGCTCGACCCGCTGATGGCTTGGCACGTCCAGGGGCTCGCTGAGCCGAGAGATTCGTTGGAGATTCTCAACGAGCCACCCCAAACGCTCCGCATTGGCGCGGATCGTCGCAGCAATCTTAGCCAGCCGATCCGCGTCCTGGCTCACGCGCGCACCGTCCTTGTCCAGCATGGTGGCCGCGAACAGAATGGTGCCGATCGGGGAGCGTAGTTCGTGACTCGCGGCTCGATTGAATGCCGTGATGTGCTGGTTCTGTTCCTGGATGGTCGTCGTGTACTCGCTGATGAATGTTTCGACTGTCGTGCGCATCAGCGTTCGGATTGCATGGGTCAATCGGCGGAGCACGTCGAAGCATTCGTCGGACGACGGCGTCAGCCCGAGACGGGTGGTTTCGTCGGCCACGAACGTCTCCAGCATTTCACCGAGGATTTGGTACTCCCGCAGGAGCTGGTGAACCGACGCGCGCTGCGCGTGTCGCAGTGCGCCGAGTTCCCGCGCCTTGTCGATCACGGCGGCATTGGCCGCGATTTCCTCATCCGCCGGGGCCCGTAGGTACGACGCAATCGCAGCAACCAACACTGGAATGTGATCGAGGAGCTGGTCCGATGGAAAGACCTCGTTGGGTTCGACCGTCAGGAGCTCCTTCAGCCGAACAAGCCAGCGGCCAGCGAGCGTCAGTCGTTCGGCGAAGACGCGTTGAGAAACGGCGGCCGCGTAGTTGTCTGAAACGGCGATAATCATGAATCCCCAAGATGCTGGGACGGGATCATTCTTGGCGCGATCGGATGAGATTCGCAACGGCGCCGCCTGCCCGGCCGCGGCCGAAATCGAAGAGAGAGCGAAGGGTCGGTTTGCGGCGGTGACTGTGACAGTTTATACGCTCAGCGGCTTCGACAGAGGTTGACGAATTCGCGGCGATGGTCCATTGGCCGTTGAACGCCGTTGGCCGTTGTACAATGTATGGTTGGGTCTTTGCTGAGGAGGAGAGGCCCACACCTAGCTGAGTCTAATCACGGAGAGGTACCGAAGTGGTCGTAACGGGGGCGCCTCGAAAGCGTCTTGCCGGGTAACCGGCACGTGGGTTCGAATCCCACCCTCTCCGCCACACTCGCCGCGGCGAGTGTGGCTGGAGCGTGTGAGCTCTAGGCTTCGACCGACTCGCGTTCCGCTCGTCGCTCTCGGCACGAATCCCACCCTCTCCGCCATCCTTCGCTCACGCGAGCTAACGCCGAGGCGTGAGCTTCGGCTCGGCGAGCCAACCGAAAGGGATGGCCATGGGCGCGATGAGAATCGCGCCGAAGCACGAAGTGCGAAGGCGGACGAATCCCACCCTCTCCACCACCATAAACAATTGAGACATAAAGAGTTGTTAAATCCAATTGTCTGACTGTACCTAACCCTAGTTTAGCGAGCCTTTTTCGTCCTCAGAACATACGGAATTCCTAAACTTTGTGCCACGTGGGTGGGTTTTCCACCCACCTCACGCGCCGAGCTGTCCAGCGGGAAAAGGAAGATCGTCAGAGGATAGGTTTCTGATATGGAAAGACCCTAATCAGCGAGATCCGTCGGGCCACCCGATGGGCATGTGTTCGCGAACGCGTCCCTGTCGGAAAGTAGCGCGCGGCGCATTGCGTCACTCCGCGGATCGCGCCTACAATCGGGGGCGCGTACAGGACGCGCCCCGTCCGCGGGAAGGGCTGAGCCCACCTGGGTCCGACGTCGATCACAATTCGCGATCTTCTTTCAGCCCGTCGAGCGGACGCGGGCGATATCCGAAAGGAGATCGTCGTGTCGCTCACCCCCTCCCGTCATCTGCCGGAACGCCCGTCCCTCGAACAGCTGCGCAAACAGGCCCGAGAACATCTCGACACGCTGCGCGCCGCCGATCCGGCCGTGAAGCTCGCCGCGGCGCAGCACGCGCTGGCGCGCGAGTACGGCTTCGAGAGTTGGCCGAAGCTCGTACACCACGTCGAGTCGCTCCAGCCGGCAAGTCGCATGCTGCGACCGGCCGCGCTGCGATCCGATGAAAAGCTGCTGTGGTCGCCGGGCCGCGGAACCGACCTCTGGGCGCTGATCCAAGCCTGCGTCTCCGGCGATCTCGACGCCGTTCGCGCGCTCATCGCCAGGGATCCGTCGCTGGCGCGCGCCCACTACACCTATCGCAAGCCGCTCTACTTCGCCGTTCGCGAGAATCGCGTCGACATCGCGCGATTTCTGCTCGAGCACGATCACAACCCGATGGATCTGTGGGTCGACGACAGCCCGCTGGAGATTTCGCGCGATCGCGGCTACGTGGAGATGGAGCGGCTGCTGACCGAGACGCTTGACACGAAGTTCAACGCCTCGTCGAAGGGCGAACCGATTGCGCTCGCGCTGCGGGAGCACGATGTGACGCGGATGCGCGAGCTGCTTGATGCCGAGCCCGCGCTCCTCTCAAAGGGCGACCGCCGATCCAATCAGCCAATCCACTGGGCGACGATGACGCGGCAGCTCGAGGCGATCGACGAGCTGCTGCAACGCGGCGCCGACATCGATGCTCGACGCATGGACGGCGCGCAGCCGATTCATCTGACCAACGGCGACTATTTCTATCGCGGCTGGCGCGACGTCCCGCGCGACTGGCCGGCGTCGGCGGCGCAGGTGATGGCGTACCTGCGGTCGCGCGGCGCCATCGTCGATCTGCCAACCGCGTGTCACACCGGCGATCTCGATCGCGTGCGCGAGGTGCTCCGCCAGGATCCGTCGCTGGCCAACCGGCTCGGTGGTCACGAGGGCTACTATCTCGGCGCCGGCGCCCCCCTCGCCAACGCCGCGGCAGCCGGTCGGCTCGACATCGTGCAGCTGCTCCTCGATCACGGTGCCGATCCCAACCTGCCCGAGGAACAGATCGCGCCGCGAGGCAAGGCGCTCTACGCGGCGGTCTACAACGGCTACTACGAGATCGCGAAGCTCCTGCTCGAGCGCGGCGCGTTTCCGAATCCGCCGGTCGAGAGCTCGGGGGATGCGCTCTGGATATCGCGCGAATGGCGGCCCGATGCGCGCATGGAGCAGCTGCTCCTCTCCTACGGCGCGACGCCGACGCGCGAGGATGCCGACGAGGCGTGGCCGGCAGTCGCGCACAACTGGCTGCGCATCACGCCGCTCCACGAAGCGGCCCGCACCGGCGACCTCGAGAAGGCGAAGGCGCTGCTCGACGCGGGCGCCGATCTGACCGCGCGCGACGAGCACCTTCGGTCCACGCCGCTGGCGTGGGCGGCGAAGTTCGGACAAAGCGAGATGGTCACGCTGCTGCTCGAGCGCGGTGCGCCGCGCAGTCTGCCGGACGATCCGGCGTGGGCGACGCCGCTCGCCTGGGCGAAGAAGCGCGGGCACGAGGAGATCGCCCGCCTGTTGCAGTAATAGAGCACGTCGGGAGGATCTGATGCCTGACACGACCCTGCCGGACCGACGGGTGTTGCTTCCGCGAACAGCGTGGGTTCCGGCTCGCATGCGCCTCCTTCACACAGCCTCGGGCGAAAGGCTCTCACTCCTTGACTAATTACATGCTATTCGTGTAACGTGTAGTGCGGTGCTGTGATTCAGTCCTTCTCGGACGAGACCACCGCGGACCTGTTCAGAGAACGGAACACGCGGGCTGCCAGGCGTATTCCACGTGAGCTCTGGCGTGTCGTACAGCGGAAACTCAAGCTCTTGGATGGGGCCGCCCGGCTCGACGACCTGGCGATTCCGGCGGGCAACCGACTTGAGCGGCTGAAGGGCCAGCGAGCCGAGCGCCACAGTATTCGCGTGAACGACCAGTACCGCGTGACGTTCCGGTGGGAGAGTGGCCATGCCTACGAAGTCTGCGTCGAGGATTATCACTAGGGAGCCAGATTGGCTCGGGCCGGCGATTCCGCCGGGAGAAATCCTGCTGGAGGAGTACCTCAAGCCTCTCGGCTTGGGGCAGGTCCAGGCCGCTGAACGGCTTGGGATCTCGCTCAACCGGCTCAACGAGATCGTCCTCGGTAAGCGCGGCATCACGGCAGATACGGCGCTGCGGCTGTCGCGATTCCTGAAGACGTCGCCACAACTCTGGATGCGGCTTCAGGCCGATTGGGATCTGCACCAGGCACTCCAGCGCGAGCGGCGGAAGGCGTCGTAGGAGTTTTCTCGGTATCGATCGGCGCATGGATCAAATTGACGGTGCCGACGGGTCGTGGTAGGGTCCGCGTGGAAACGGTGTGTGAAAACGACGAGTCGCGACCGTCGCTCACCGCCGGGCCAGGGAGCAAAAGGCGATGAAGACGACGACCTTCCCATTGGCAGCGCTGTGCGGATTTGTGCTACTCGCTGTGGCTGCTCTGACCCCCGCGCCTCGGCCTGGGACGATCAGTGTGCCAGCGGCACTTAGCCAACCAGTGCAGGCTGCGGATGTCGGGTTTTCAGTGCTTCCTGACGGACGTGGTGGCACCAACGTGGAAGCCGTCGTCTATCCAGAGGCGATGGGTTTTGACAAGAAGCGGTCATTGGAAGCGTTCAAAAGCACCGTTTATCCGCTGCTTCGTGCCAACTGCGCCGGGTGCCATAACACGCAAAACACCAGCGGAAGTGGAGCTCAGGCTCCGCTTCACGCAGACGTCGATGTGAATCTCGCCCATGAATATGCCCTGACTCGCGTCAACTTCCGAGAACCGGAAGACTCGAAGCTGGTCGTTCGCATGCGCATCGACCGCCACAACTGTTTTGGTGAAACCTGCGCCACAGCAGCTGCGAAGATGTTGCAGGCGGTGACCGCCTGGCGTGATGCGGTTGCCGACATGATTCCCGAAGTTCCTCGGGGAGTTGAAGCATCCAAGAAAATTACGGAACAGCAGGTTTCAGAGTGGATCGCCACTGACAAAGCGAAGACTCCGGCTGCGCAGCGTGAGTTTATCCAATATGCCTCCTTCCATGCACTCCACAACGCCGGTGTCAGTGCTCAGAATCTGAACCACGCGCGCGTCGGCTTGTCGAAGGCCTTGAACACCGCGGCTCGGTGGGCACCGCGCATTGTCAATCCAGTCGATGTGAATGGGAAGGGCATTGTCTATCGGTTCGACATTCGGGACTACTGGGGGTACACGCTGATCGACACGTCAGACCCGGATTTCACCTTGTTCTATGGTGGGTCGGACGACGATCTCGCCTTCGCCCAGAACAAGCTGGATCTGAATGGCAAGCCAATCAAGTACGCGTCGCTGGCTGAAATGGTTCACCGGCTCAAACCAGAAGTGACGCGTGACGAAAAGTTCGCTCGCCTCGTGTGGGCTCGGGTCCTGAAGGGGAATGCGGAAGGCGCCGTCGAAGGCGAATCGCTCCCTCCCAATATCGATGGATTCTTCGGAACCAGACAGATCGGCCCCAATGGGCAGGAGTACGTCGACCCCGCTTCGCTCCGGTACGTCGAAGCCGCCCAACTGACGTACACGCTGACTCGTCCGGATGTGTATAACGCCATCATGGCGATTCCCGGATATTCTCAGGAGCTCGAAAGAGAGCTGGGTGTCGATAAGTCGAAAGGCATGCGCTCGTACGACTACATGCTGACGTATGAGGCCATCACGGTTGATTCACGCATGATGTGGCGCGCGCGTACGAGAGACGGTGGCTTCTATTGGAAGACGTTCGATATCTTCACGCAGGGAGAGTCCGATTATCAGCGGTGGCATATTGATCAAGCCTATCGGACCGGAGATGTCACCTATCCATTCTGGGCGAATCCGATCCCGAAGTTTATCAAGAACCAAGGCGGGACGACGCCCGAAGACCTGAGTTACGTGGCGACGTTACCGCTTGGCGCGTACTCCTTTGATACCAGGGGATCGGTCGGTCGCTACACCGGAGCAGATGGTCCTCAACAGTCAGCGGAAGAAGTCATCTTCAGTTTGCCCAACGGACTTCAGGGCTATGTGCTGTTCGGTGCCTGGAATCAGCGTCGTGTTGACGCGTTTACCAACATCGTTCGCGATCCGAGAATCCTCAGAACCGTGTCAGACAAGATGCTCAATAAGATGACCGGCTTTGGCAGGACTGCCGGTATCGAGGATCATCGATTGAACACTGCGAGCTCTTGTATTGGCTGCCACATAGATGGGATGAACCGTATCAACAACGATCTCAGGGACTGGCTTGACGAAGGCGGCAAGCGCCTGCCTAAAGGCGAGTACGGCGTTGATGGCTGGGTGAATGACCCCGCCACGGTTGCGCGTGTTCGCGAACTCTATCCGCCGTCCTCGACGATGCGCGTCAAGATCGAAAACGACCGCCGCATGTTTTTGACTGCGATGGTTCAGATCAGACAGGCGATGATTCTTGGCGTGGACAAGAACGTCTATGTCGAGCCGGCTATTTGGACCATCGAATGGGCCCGCAATTTCTACGAATACCCTGTGACGAGATCCAACTGATTTTCGCGCGAGTTCAACGGCGCCCGGAGTCTTCCTGCGCGCCAGCATCTGCAAGCGTGTTCTTCAGGCAGTTGCCGCCAAGCTTCCCCGTCTTCCGTCGCTCGGCGTCCTCCGGCGGAGGGTTCAAACGAATGCGAAACAGCATGATGACTGCAGCATTGGTCCTCGCCGTGGGTGGCGCGTTGGGCATTGACGCCGCTGCTCAGGGGCGGGGTGGCCGTGGTGGCCGTGGCGGACGGGGTGGCGGAGTGATTCCGCCCTTGCTCATGAAGACCGACGCCTTCGAGGAGGAGGAATCATTCCGGAAAAGTATGCTGGCCGTGGCGGCAATGTTCGGCCGGGATTTACGTTTTCGAATATTCCTGACGGAACAATGAGCTTCGCAGTTGTTTTTCATGACCTGGATGTCGCTTTCGCCGGTACGGATGACGTCCTCCACTGGCTCGCGTGGAACATTCCCGCCAAAGCAGGGGGGATCCCGGAGAACCAGCGACGGACCGATGCCTTGTAGGGCGCGTACTCCGACGGAAACCGCGCCTCGAGGTACCGCTCTTCCGGGGGACCACCACAAACGACATGAGCACGATGGCCGGAACGAGCGTGATCAGCAAGCCAAGGCTGTTGACCCAGAGCGCAAGTCCAAGCTGAACGAGCGAAAAGGCGAGGTAGATAGGGTTCCGACTGAAGCGATACGGTCCCGTGCGGACGATAGTTGTCGCGGGGCGATTGCCCGGCACGGGAGTCCCGGCCGCCCGGAAGCTACGAACAGCGGAGAGGAAGAGTGCGCCCGCCATCAGTGTGACAACAACGCCGACTGGCGTTCCAAGGGAATGCGGCACAAGGGACACCGGCCACAGGGCATGGAACACGAGGCCGAGTGCGATCGCCCCAAGGTAGACGAGCGGAGGACGAACGAGACCGAGGTTCGCGACATCGGGCTCGGCAGTTTGCCGACTGTTGCCTCTTAGGCGATCGCTCTCCACTCGAGTTCTCCGCGGCCGGCCAAGTGACATAAGAGTAGACGCATTTGACTCCTGGCATGCCAGCTACCGATTCTGCCTCACTGCGACAACCTTTTCCGGCCAGTTTTCGTCAAAGCATTTCATCCACAATGTGGGGTAAACGAGCCTCCGCGCTCGGCGATTTCGAGCAGCTCGTCCTTCTGGGCGTCCTCCGCCTCGGCGACCGGGCCTACGGCGCCGCCATCCGGCAGGAAATCCACGCGCGCTCGGGACGGGATATCTCGATCAGCGCCGTCTATACCACGCTCGATCGTCTCGAAACCAAAGGCCTGCTCCGGTCGTGGGTGGGGGAGCCCACGGCCCAGCGCGGGGGCCGTCGCCGCAAGTTCTATGCGCTGCGTCCGTCCGGCGACGCCGCGCTGCGCCACTCGTATCGCGCCTTCACCGCCATGGCTGCGGGCTTCGAGGCCCGGCTGGAAACGAAATGACTCCCGATTCCCCACGGCTCGCTGTCTGGCTTCTCAAAAGGCGCCTCTCCGCGGAGTGGCGAGAGTTCGTCCTTGGCGACCTCGAAGAAGAATTCCAACAGCGCTGCGCCACGTCACCGGCCGCGGCACGGCGCTGGTTCTGGCGACAGACGCTCCGGAGCCTCGCGGCGCCGCCGCCATGTGGACGCGATTCCGCGGCCACACACCGCCCGGCGCAGTCATCTCTCTCACGGCTGCAAGGAGACTCGATCATGCAGACGCTTCTCGCCGATCTGCGATACAGCGTGCGGTCCTTGTTCAGGACGCCTTCGTTCTTGGTTGCAGTCGTGGCCGTACTGGCCCTGGGCATCGGCGTCAACACCGCGATCTTCAGCATCGTCAACGCCGTGCTGCTCAGTCCGCTCCCGTTCGAGGATCCCGATCGTCTGGTTCAGGTCTTCCACACCCCGCCACGAAGCGCATTTCCGGGAATGACGCGCTTCGCGGTCTCGCCCGCCAATTTCTACGACTGGAAGCGCGACGCCCGGCTCTTCGAGAGCATGGCGATGTTCCGTCAAAGGGGGTTCGCGCTCTCGACCGGAGGGAGCGCCGAAGGCATCCTGGCTGGAGGTGTCGAACCCGACTTCTTCGCGATCACGCGTGGCCGGCCGTTACTGGGCCGCGTGTTCGTTCCGGAAGAAGACGACCCGGGGCGCGGACGTGTGGCGATCCTGAGCGAGAAGTTCTGGCGCAGCCACATGGGCGCTGCACCCGACGCCGTCGGCCGCACGCTCAAGCTCGATGGCGAACCGTATACAGTCGTCGGCGTGATGCCAGCGCGGTTTTCCGAGAGAGCGTGGCGCGTCACCGGCGCCGATATCTGGGTCCCGATCGCCTTGACCGACGTCGACCGCGCCATGCGCGACAACCACAACCAGGCGGTCGTCGCGCGGTTGAAGCCGGGCGTCAGCGTGGCGCAGGCGAATACGGAGATGCAGGCCATTTCCGAGCGGCTCGAGCGCGAGTACCCGCAAGCGAATACCGGCTGGGGTGCCACGGTGATACCCCTGCACGAACTGATCGTCGGCGACATCCGGCCCACATTGATGATGTTGCTCGCTGCGGTCGGGCTCGTGCTGCTCATCGCGTGCGCGAACGTGGGCAACCTGCTCCTTGCCCGCGGTCTCGGCCGCCGCAAAGAGCTCGCCATCCGATCGGCGCTTGGGGCGGCACGCACCCGCGTCTTTCAACAGCTGCTCGTCGAGGCGCTGGTCCTGGCAGCCGCCGGAGGCGCCGTGGGTCTCCTGCTCGCGCGCGTCAGCCTGGCGGTCGCGCCGGCGCTCATCGCCGATCAGGTGCCCAGAGCCGATGAAATTTCAATCGACGGTCGCGTTCTCTTGTTCGTCCTCGGCGCGTCGATCGTCACGGGCATTCTTGCAGGCGTGCTCCCGGCGCTGAGGGTCGGACGAACGGATCTCAATGAGGCGCTGAAGGTCGGAGGGCGCAGCGAAGGTGCACTCGGCTTGCGGACGCGCCGCCTCGTGATCGTCTGCGAGGTGGCGCTGTCGGTGATGCTGCTGATGGGCGCGGGCGTGATGCTCCGAAGCCTGGCGGCACTGCGAAACGTGGATGCGGGCTTCGACCCGCACAACACCCTGACCATGGGTGTGCTGCCGCCACCCGCGCGATACTCCACGCGGCCGCAACGAATCGCGTTCTTCGATGCCGCCCTGCAGAAAATCCGCGCGCTCCCAGGCGTGCAGTCGGCGGCCGGCATCGACAACCTGCCGTTCCTGGGCGGTTCGGTGCAGCCGATCGTGCTCGAGGGCCGCGTCGAGCAGATCTCGCGCGATCAACCGGCGGTTGCCGTCCGGAAGATCACCCCCGGCTACCTGGCGACGATGCGGGTGCCGCTGCTGCGAGGCAGAGACGTCGCCGAAACCGACAACGAGGTCATGCTCGTGAGCCGCGGCGCTGCCAAGCTCCTGTGGGGTGACGCCGATCCGATCGGCCAGCGTGTCACGCTGCCGCTGCAATCGAAGACCCTGCTGAAACAGGTGATCGGGATCGTCGGCGATGTGAAGCAAGGCGAGCCCGCGGAGCCCGCGATGCCAACCATTTACGAGTACACGCGGGAGCACTTCCCCATTGCGCTGGCGGTGGTCGTGCGGACGTCCGTCCCGCCGCAATCCATCGCGCGCGCGGCCACGGCCGCCGTTCAGACGATCGATCCTGAGCTGCCGGTACGGAACATCCGGACGATGGATGAGGTGCTCGACCTGAGGTTGACGCCGCAGCGCCTCAGCGCATTCGTGCTCGGGCTGTTCGCGGCGCTGGCGCTGGCGCTCGCGTCAGTCGGCATCTACAGCGTGTTGTCGTATATCGTGCGCGGTCGCAGCCGCGAGATCGGGATCAGGACCGCGCTGGGGGCGCGAACGCTGGACGTGGTCCGCCTCGTCCTGTCGGAGGGCATGACGCCGACACTCGTCGGTATCGCGGCGGGAGCGGTCGCGGCGTTGGCATCGGCCAAGTTGCTCGAAAGGCTCGTGTTCCGTGTGAGCGCGACCGACCCGTTGACCTTCGCGCTCGTCGCCGTCACGCTGGCGCTGGTCGCGCTGTTGGCAAGTGTTGGGCCGGCGTACCGGGCTTCCCGCGTGGATCCACTGACGGTCTTGCGGGCAGACTAGAGCAGATCCCAGTTGGATGTAGCGGCCAGTCCTTTGTCCTACGTCCTTGGTTTCTTGGTCCGTTCGTAGTTCTTGGTCGTCCTCGGTCCTTGGTTGCGGGCGAAACTCGCATGGACGGGCGACCGCACTTCGAGCACGACCAAGGACTTAGGACCAAGCGCGGCCCAAGATCGGGGACGGACCCAAGGACCAAGAACCCCGGACCAAGGACTGACACAAAGTCGATCGCGGACTACACCGAAAAGAAAATCTAGTGCATCGCCTTCCTTGAATCAGTACCGCCTGAAGGGCACGAAGATTCATATGCCACTATTGTGGCAGCGCGAAGACGTACACGGCGTTGTTCCCGCTGCGGATGTCCGCCTCGGGAGTCATGCTCACGCCAACCGCACTGATCGCGCCGCCGCCGGCCGCGACGGCAACATATTGCCGGCGGTTGATTGAAAACGTCACGGCGCCGCCGACGACTTGTGAAGGAAGGCGAGTCTGCCATAGGACCTCGCCCTTATCGGCATCGAGCGCCCGCAGGTAACGGTCCATCGAGCCATTGAACAGGAGCCCGCCACCCGTCGCCAGGATCGGTGAGTAGTTCGCGACTCGTGTCTCCCAGCTCCACAACGTCTTGCCCGTCTCGACCGAGATCGCGTCGATACGGCCGACCTTGTCCTTGCCGGCGGCGAACTTCCCGACATTCGTCGTGTTGTAGACAAAGTTCGGAGCGGCAGCGCGATCGGTGCGGGCCGTCGAGTCCAGACAGAGATTCGACAGCGGCATGTACATGACGTTGGTTTTCGGATTGTAGGCGCCTTGCGGCCAGTCACGACCGCCCTGATAGGTCGGGCAGATGTGGTAGGTCTTGCCGACCTCCTTGAGCACCACGTCCTCGTTTACGGTGACGAGCCCTTTTTCGTCGATCCGCGCGACGAGGTTCTGCTCGGTGGTCGGCTTCGCCCACAGGAACTCGCCGGTGGCCGCGTCAAAACTCCAGGCGATGCCGGTCTTGCAGGGGACGCCGGTCAGCGTCTTGCGGCGCCCGCCACTCACGTTCGGATTCACCGACAGCATGCCGGCGCGTGCTGGATTGACCAGCGTGTCGATGATCATCATTTCAAAGGTGCATTCCTGATCCCAGTTGTCGCGCGGCAGGACTTGATGGTTCCAGACCACTTCGCCGGTCCTGGGCCGAACGGCAAAGCGCGTGTTCGTGCCGGCCATGGTTGCGCCCGGCATCTTGCGCTGCGCCTCTGAGGCGGGGCCGACGCCGCTCGATCCGTAGTACACGAGGTCAAGGTCCGGATCGTAGGTGAGCTGGCCCCACACCCCGGTCATCCAACGGCTCTCGAACGGCGAACCGGCCCAGGTCTCGTCTCCGGGCGTGCCCGGGCGCGGAATCATCTCGTTGCGCCAGAGCTCCTTGCCGGTCTGCGCATCGTGACCGGTGACGTAGCAGCCGTGGCCGGCCACCTGACACGTGCTGCCCGCCACAACGACGCCGTTCGCCACGATCGGGCCGCTCGAGTTGCTGACAAAGAGATCGCCGCCGCGATTGGTCTGCCACGCCAGCGCGCCGGTGCGGGCTTCCAGCGCGACGACGATGTTGTCCCAGGTCACGAAGTAGACGCGGTCGCCATAGAGCGCGATGCTGCGCTTGCGTTGTCCGTGAGTGGCGGGGAACGCCGTCGCTGGCGGCAGCTCGTGACGATACTGCCAGATGAGGTCGCCATTCGCGGCGTCGATCGCCTGAATCACGTCGCCGGGATTCCCGAGATACATCACGCCGTTGTAGACGAGCGGCGTCATCTGGTTGATGCCGGGCTCCATGACCCGTGACCAGACCAACTGCAGATTCTTGACGTTGCTCTTGTTGATCTGGTCGAGTGGACTGTAGCCCCAGGCCTGATAGTTACCGCGATGGATCAGCCAGTCTTCAGGCTTCGGCGCCCGCATCATCTGGTCGGTGACCGTGACGAAGTTCGATACGGTTCGTGGCGTTCGTGTTGGCGCGGGCGCCTGGGCATGTCCCGTCGTCGAGTCCAACGCGCATAGCAAGGCGACGCTCAGCAGCGATAGCGTGACCGGGCATCTCATCGCACCCTCCCGTGGTCTCAAACCGGAGGTCCGACTGGCGAGGAGATTCTCGCCTAAGGCGTGATGGGACTCAAGTAGTAGACGATGGCAAATCGAGGATTGATCGGCAGGTTCAAGCCCCCGGGATCGGATTCGAGAGCCGCATAAAGTAATCGTCAATTTCGACGCGGTGACTTGGTCCGTTCCGCATTCATATCAGCCTGTCGTACCGAATCGCGCCGACCTCCAGGCGCTCGGGCCCGCGAGGCGTCCGGACCGTGACGACATCACCGACTCTCGCTTTCAGCAGCGCGGTCGCCAGCGGGGAACGCCACGACACGCGTTCATCGCCAGAATCGAGCTCGTCGATTCCGACAATCGTCACGACTCGCTCGTCGCCGGATTTGCTCATGATGGTGACGGTGGCCCCGAAGAACACCCGGTCCGGGGCCCTCCCGGCGTTGTCGACCACCAGCGCGCTGTCGAGGCTCTTCGAGAGGTGCCGGATGCGCCGGTCGATTTCGCGCAGCTTCCGCTTGCCGTAGATGTAGTCGCCGTTCTCCGAGCGATCGCCATTGCCCGCGGCCCACGCCACGGTCGCTACGAGCGCCGGCCGCTCGACCTTCCACAGACGCGCCAGCTCTTCGTGCAGCCGCCGGTACCCGGCGGGCGTCATATAGTTCTTGAATCCCTTCTTCAGTGCCCCCGACACTCGGGCCTCCGCCTCTGAGCATACAGGCGATCGTGTGCGTGGGCGCGAAGCTGCGCGGGAACGTCTCGCAAGCTCAGGCCCGCGATCAGACCGCGGTTAGCGCGACTTTGTCAGATCATCGAATCTCGGCCGGAAACCTGCGGCCGCGTCCCGGGGTCGACGGCGCGGGAAACCGCATGTCCGGGAGGTGTGTACAGCGCCGGCCAGCTCCGTGAGCTGGCCTGGACTCGGCCCTTCCATGCAGTTTCCCGTCTATCGCCTGTGTCGCGCCGCTCCCACGGGCCGCATCCGCAGGCTTCCGGCCAATCAACGCGATCTGACAAAGTCGAATTAGGTGCGGTTACGAAACGCGACTCGGCTACTCTCAATTGAGTCGACACCACGCCGCGCCGCACGAGAGGCGAAGACGGCTCGTTGCGAGCAGGTTGCCCCACACACCACGGCCGCGGCGCGCATTTGTCGCCAGATCGGCGTTACAGGAATGATCTCGTTCGCGCGGCATTACCGGCTACAATCTCCGTCGTCTGGCCAGGGATCCAAACACTCAGTCTCGAGAGCAAGACGTGGAAAGTCCCGCCCGAACATTTCGGACGCAGTAGAGCGAGGAGCACCTGGTGAGCGGTACACGACGCCGTTTCTTGAAGACTGCTGTGACGGCCGCTGGGGCAGCAGCAACCCCTCGTCTTGCTCAGGCCCAAGGTGACGGCCAGGCCCCCGGCCACGCGCATCAGACGGTCCCTTCTGACCTCACATTGCGAGTCAAGTCGCTCGAATCGCTCCTGGTGGAAAAGGGGCTCGTCAATCGGGCGTCCCTCGATGCGCTCATCGACACCATGGAACACAAGGTGGGTCCGCGCAACGGAGCCCGAGTGGTAGCGCGTGCGTGGGTTGATCCCACCTACAAGAAACGTTTGCTCGATAATGCGCCGGCGGCGATTGCCGAGCTGGGCTACACCAGCGGCCAGGGCGAGCACATGCTCGTGGTGGAGAACACACCCAAGGTTCACAACCTGGTCGTCTGCACACTATGCTCCTGCTATCCATGGCCGGTGCTGGGCCTGCCGCCGGTCTGGTACAAGTCGGCTCCCTATCGCTCCCGAGCGGTCATTGACCCGCGCGGCATCCTTCGCGAGTTCGGAACGGAGCTGTCCGAAGGCGTTGAAGTACGCGTCTGGGACAGCACAGCGGAGTTGCGCTACATCGTGCTGCCCGAGCGTCCCGCCGGCACCGAACAGATGACCGAAGGAGAACTGGCCGCGCTCGTCACACGTGATGCGATGGTCGGCGTCGCAAAGGTCACGCTACCGCAATCCGGAGGTAACGCATGAACGGCGTGCATGACATGGGCGGCCAGCAGGGTATGGGTCCGGTGCAGTATGAGAAGGACGAACCTGTCTTCCACGCGAGCTGGGAAGGTCGCATTTACGCACTCAATCGTGCGATGCGGGCATGGCGCAAATGGAGCCTCGATACCGACAGATACGCGCTCGAGATCATGCCTCCGATTGATTATCTGCGAATGAGCTATTACGAGCGATGGCTGAACAGGCTCGAGACCCACATGGTGAAATACGGTTTCGTGACGCGGGAAGAGCTGCAGAGTGGGAAGCCGGCTCCTGGGTCGAGCAGAGAGACTCCCGTGTTGACTTTGGCGACGTCGGCTCGTTGGCTGAGCCGCGGGATACCTTCGAGCCAGGATCCAAAGGTTCGGCCGTCGTTCAAGGTCGGCCAGCGCGTTCGGGCGCGCAACATCAATCCGACTGGCCATACTCGCCTGCCGCGATACGCACGAGGCAAGGCGGGCCTCGTGGTTCGAGACCACGGCGTCTATGTGTTCCCGGACACCAACGCCCATTTTCAGGGAGAGAAGCGGCAGCACGTGTATTCCGTTCGGTTCACGGCACGCGAGCTGTGGGGCGAAAACGCTTCAGGCGCGCGACTCGGTGCACGTCGACATGTGGGATGACTACCTTGAGAGACTCTGATCTGACGACAGAGTCCGATCGACTATCCGATTTGCCGCGTTTGCCTCGTGACGAAGGAGGGCCAGTCTTCGCCGAGCCATGGCAGGCGCAGGCCTTCGCGCTTGCGGTCAAGCTTTCAGAGCAAGGGCATTACACCTGGAAAGAGTGGGCCGCCGCGCTGGCGGATGAACTCCAGGCTGCTGCCAGACGTGGTGAACCCGACGACGGTTCTCGCTACTACGAACACTGGCTGGCCGCTCTGGAGAGCCTGGTCACAGCGAAGGGGCTGGCTGATCCGACCGCGCTCCTGACGCGAAAAGAAGCCTGGGCCGATGCCTACCGAAACACGCCTCACGGCCAGCCGGTCGAGCTGCTTCAATCGCCAGCGCGCCCGAGGCGCGCTGGCTTCTCCTTGGGCTCGCGTGCACGTTCGCGGCGTACTGGCTGCTTCAGCATGCGAGTCTGGAGCCGCTGGGCGAACGGGGTATCTATGGAACCCTTCCGACAGAGGATCCGTCACCCCTCTGGGATTCGCTGCGAGCGCCGGTCTGGGCACACTGCTCGGCATGCGGCACGCGCTCGAGCCCGATCATCTCGCTGCGGTGACAACCCTCATGACGGGCGAGCGTAGCAGCGCGAAGGCCGCGTGGCTCGGTGCGTGCTGGGGACTGGGGCATACGTTGACGTTGCTCGCGGCTGGCGACCTTCTGGTGGTGTCGCAAAGTGAAATGCCAGCGATGGCGGCGCAGGTGTTTAAGCTCTGCGTGGTCGTGATGTTGCTTGGCTTCGGTGCGCGCGCGATCTATCAGGGCGCCTACCAAGTGTCCGCGGGTCTGACGCATTTCCACGGAAGACCAAAAGCGTTCTCACCCTTTCACATGGACCGATGGACACTCGCACGACCACTTCTGGTGGGCGCTGTGCATGGACTGGCGGGCAGTGGCGCGCTGATTGCGCTCGTGGTGACGACGCTTCCATCAACGGTGACGCGGCTGGGCTATCTGACACTGTTTGGGGTCGGATCGACCGTGGGAATGGCCGCGCTGTCCGGGCTGCTGGGCTGGCCGATCGCACGGATGGGAGCCCGTCGCATGTTTGCGCGCACCGTCTCGCTGGCCGTCGGCAGGTGTCTCTACCGCTCTCGGGTTGTTCTGGGGCTATCCGCTCATCGAAGGCTTGCTCTAGCAGGCCGTGGTGCAAGTCGACACGGCCCTGCGAGACACAGAGCTAGTCAGCCACCGAGACTCAGAGCCACCGAGAACTTAGAAAACCTTGGTGGCTCCCACGGCCTGCTAGGGCAAACCGAAGAGCCAGACCGCTCCGCCCTCGGGCACTTCCGGATAGGTGCCCGGAAACAGAATGTTGAGTCGTTGTTGCATGCCGCTCGCGTCGCCCCCCCATCCCGACACCACGGCGACGTATTGCTTCCCATCGAGCGTGAACGACGACGGAGGAGCGAGAATCCCCGAGTTGGTCGGAAACTCCCAGAGGAGCTCGCCGGTCGACGCGTCGAACGCGTGGAACTTCGATTGCTCGTGCCGCCTGTAAAAACGAGGCCGCCGGCTGTGGCAAGCATCGAGCCCCAGTTCGACGACTGGTCGTACGCGTGCATCCACACGCGCTGGCCGGTGTCCACGTTCCAGGCCTGCACCTCGCCGAAGTGGTCGGCGCCCGGCGCCATGAAAAAGCGCCCGAATTGGATGCCGACCAGGGTGCGACCGGCTCCGTCCGTGGAGGACACACCGACCATCGACATACACAGGTTGTTGTTCGCGGGTAGGTAAATCATGCGGTCTTGGGGCTGAAGGCGACAGGCGGCGAGGTCTTTCCGCCATGCGCGTCGGGACAGAAGCCGCCTCCTTCCCCGTGCCCGGTTTGTGCGCAGGATTGACGTCGGGTCGCCCCGTCAACGGATCCAGCCCACGAAACACATCCTGAAACATGTACGGCCTGCCTTCGACGAACCGAATGGTCCGGTACTCCGCTCCAGAAAATACAGATAACCGTTGCGCGCGACATCGACAAGCCCTTTGATCGTGCGCCCGTTCCGCTGATAGTCGATGAGAATCGGTGGCGAGACCTCGTCCCAATCCCACGATTCGTTCGGGTGGTATTGGAAATAGCCCTTGATGGCACCGCTCGTCGCGTCGAGCGCGAGTGTGGAGGAAGGCGTACAAGTTGTCGCCCGGCCGCTGATCGCCGATGCCGGGGCTGCCGTTCCCGGTCCCCCAGAATGTCAGATCGGTTTCCTGATCGTAGTTTCCCGTCACCCAAATCGAGGCGCCTCCTTTCTTCCACTGGTCGCCGTCGGGCCACGTGTCGCTGACGGGTTCCCCGGGCGCCGGGATCGTAGGTGCGCCACAGTTCCCTGCCTGTATCGGGTCGTAGGCTGCGACGAACCCTCGAATGCCGAAGTCTGCGCCTGATGTCCCGACCAGGATCTTGCCGTCTGCGACAAGTGGCGCGAGCGTGATGTAGTACACCGCGTTGTTGTCGGCCTTGTTGTCGGCGACCTTCGTCGCCCACACCTCCTTGCCAGTCTTCGCATCGAGCGCGACCAGGGCGGCTTCACCGGCTGCGTAGAACACTTTGTCGCCAAACAGCGCCACGCCACGATTCGTGTCGTGCGGTACCAGCGTGCCCTGGGGACTCGAGCGACGGTACCGCCACAACAGGTTGCCGCTTCGGGCATCGATGGCAATCACCTGTCCGCGGGGGGACGTGACGAACATGACGCCGTCATTCACGATGGGCGCGGATTCGTGGCTTCGGGACTCACCAGTGGAAAATCCCCAGACGGGACGAAGGCGGCCGACGTTGGCTGGCGTGATCTGATTGAGTGGGCTCAGCCCCCAGCCGTCTTGGACGTGCGACGGATCACGAGCCAGTTGCCATCTTCCGGATTCTTGAGGCGGTCAGCGGTCACGGGGGGTATTGTGCAGGACGCCCGGCATCGGCGCCGCCACTTGCGGAAATTGTCGCGCGCCAAGGCCGATTGTTGCCACCAGAGCAAGCACACTGAGCAGGACGTATGAACGCGACGCTCGTGGGTCTGAGCATATGGTGTCTCCTTGA
>CAWACZ010000008.1:0-247412 GCA_963780685.1 uncultured Acidobacteriota bacterium
CCGGCACCATTCGATTCCAGTAGGGTTATTCGGGCCGGGTGTCGCTTCACCAAAGAAAACTCCGGCAGAGTCGTTTTGCCGATCAAGATAGCGCCGGCGGCTTTGAGTTTCGCAACGACAGTCGCGTCAAACGTCGGGATAAGTCGGCGAGGACCGGCGAGCCTGCCATCCAGCTCGGCAGAACGAACATCGCGGCACCGCTGTTCCGGATTCAGAACGGTGATGTGATAGCGAGTCGGTCCAACCTTCCACTGCTCGACAATTCTGGGCGTTTCACACGTGGTTTCATCCCTAGCCTGTGAAAGCCCGTACAGAAGAAAGCGAGCTGACCAGTCGCAACCGGCGTCGGCCACCGAGCCGTGCGAAGAGCACCATCTCAGCCGACCACCACCTCGTGCGTACCGCATCAGCTCTGCATTTGGGATAAGCGAGCCGGATCGGGGATGGGAGCACCGATCGCGATCAGATGATCGAGATCAGAAAATTTTAGTTTCGATCTAGAGTTCACCCACCTCGAAGGTGTAGAATCTTTCCGCGCTCATCCCTCACACTACGAAAAGACGAAATCAGCAGTACAGCTCGCGCCTGGGCGTTGAACTGTGTCCGCGCGATTTCGTTCGCGGAGATCGACAAGAGCCTGTCAGCAGCCCTTTCCGTGGGAGAAATTCCGACTGCACGTCGGCGGAATCCCTAAAGCTTGGGAACCGCAGCCGAAAAAGACGCGTAGTCCCCACCGCGAAGAACGGTGCAGCCATGCGCTCTGCCTTGAAGCTCGAGGCGCGCGGACGAGCAAGAAGAAAGAAGGCGAGCGATGCACCCGGTCGACGACCTACACAGCACGCAATATCTCCTCAAACGGTATTGGGAAGCGGCCCTCGGCTTCTGGCGCAAGGATGCCAGGCACACAGCGTGGCTGCTCACGATCGCGGTGTTTTCGATTGCGCTGTTGAATCTCGGTCTTGGGCTGCTGCTGAACATATGGAATCGCGTCATGTTCGACGGGCTCGACAACCGCGACATGCGCATCGTGCTGTTTCAATCCATCATTTTCCTGCCCCTGGTCCTCGCGAGCCTGGCGATGGCCATCGCGGACACCTATTCGAAAATGAGTCTGCAACGCCGGTGGCGAAGCCTGGCTCAACGGATACGTGCTGGATCGTTGGCTCACCAGCGGCCGTTACTATCAACTGACCCTGCGTCCGGGCGAGCACAGCACCCCGGAATCCCGCGTGGCCGAGGACCTGCGGCTGAGTGTCGACGCTCCGGTGGACATCGTCCTGGGTGTCTTTGCGGCGCTCATTACTCTCATCACCTATATCGGCGTGCTGTGGTACATCGGTGGAGAGATCACCATCCCGATCGGAACCATGATGTTCCGCATCCCAGGGTTCCTGGTGATCACCGCTTTCCTCTACGCGGTACTGGCCAGCGGCGCCATGGTGAAAATCGCCCGCGGCTTCGTACCGCTCGCTGAGAACAGGAGTCAGGCGGAAGCCGATTACCGGTATGCCCTGACACGTGTGCGCGAGAACGCCGAAAGCATCGCGCTAATCGGCGGCGATACCGAGGAGCGCGCAGGTCTCGACTCGGCGTTCAAGGTCGTCCGCAAGCGCTGGCGCGCCGTGATGATGCAGTCGATTCGGACCACGATCGTCGGCAACACCACGAACGGTCTCGCGCCGATCATCCCAATCCTCCTCTGCGCCCCCAAGTACGTGGCCGGAACGATGACGCTTGGCGAAATGATGCAGGCCGCGTCCGCGTTCATCACCGTGCAGCATTCCTTCAATTGGCTGGTCGAAAACTACCCTCGCGTGGCCGATTGGACTGCGGCGGCGCGCCGACTCGCCTCGTTGCTGGTTTCCCTGGATGGCCTGACTCGAGCGGACCGCGAAGACCCGAATCGCCAAATCATTCGACTGCCGGCTGGGGAGGGAGCGCTGCAGTTGCGCGATCTCTCGCTGACATCGGACGACGGCAGCGCCATCGTAAACGAAGCCGACATCGCGATTGCTCCGGGCGAGAAGGTGCTTGTCGTTGGCGAATCCGGAACAGGCAAGAGCACTTTGGTACGGGCAATCGCGGGCCTGTGGCCGTGGGGAGCGGGAGAGGTCCGGGTCGACGTCGATGGGCTCTTCGTGATGCCGCAGCGCCCCTACGTGCCGCTCGGGACGCTCCGACGCGCCGTGACCTATCCGCTGTCGCCAGACGCGGTCGACGATGAGGTCGTGCGCCGGTCGGTCGAGGATGTCGGCCTCGCACATTTCCTGGATCGGCTCGATGCCGACGACCACTGGGATCAGGTGCTCTCGGGAGGAGAGAAGCAGCGGCTCGGGTTTGCCCGCATGCTCATACAGAACCCAAAGATGATTGTCATGGACGAGGCGACCGCCGCTCTCGATCCATCAAGCCAGGATCGATTGATGCGGTTGGTCCTGGAGCGGCTCCCCGCGGCCACACTCGTCAGCGTGGCTCATCGCGTCGAGCTCGAAGCATTTCACACGCGCAAGCTCGTGCTCGAATATCGCGACGGAGGCGCGCAATTGGTCGCTGACGAGGCCTTGCAGCCGGCGACACAGCGGTGCGTCAAAGTCGCGCGACAACGTTCGCCCGATGCGTCGTCCTCGGCCCGCTCCAGACTTCGTGAGTGCCGGCCTCGCACACACGAGAGCGCATGCAGTTGTGGAAGGCTGCCCCGAATTTGGTCCGGCGCCCGCCCTCGCCCCAAGTGCGTAGCGGAGTTCGCACTCGAGTGGAGTCTCGATGACGCCGACCTCGATGATGCGACACACATTGCGATGCGTCACCTTGCGGGCGAGCGAGATCTCTGATTGGAAGCGCTGAGCGATCGCCTCGTCACCGGTGAGATCGCGACGCAGGGTTTTGAGCGCCACGTCCTCGTTCAGCAGCAGGTCATGTGCTTCGTAGACTTCTCCCATCCCGCCCCGGCCGATGAGCCGAGTGATGCGATAGCGCTCCGCGATGACGTCCCCAACGACCAGGGAATCGGCGGGAATGGAGAACGGGCTGTCGTCTGGACCAGCAATCGTGTTTCTCTCGACGACGCGCCGTTCGACCTCGGCGCGCAGCTCAGGGTCATCGGCACACTCGCGGTCCAGGAAGGACTGCAGGTGCTTCAGGGACAGGTCGAACGTGGATTCGGACCGTGTCGAGAGACGCCTCAACCGATCCGGGTTCATCCGATCCTGCACGGGGCTGGAGCTTCTCAATCAGGGACACCGTAATATAACGTCCCGGGCAGACAACAGCGCAAATCTACCAGTCTTCTTGGCCGAATCGGGCGTATACCCATAAATTGCTCAGCTTTGACGCGAGGGTCGGTACGGCAAGTGGGGCGAGTAGCGAGTAGCAGGTTGGGTCGGCCTGCTTAGAAGGGGGCGAAGGTCGGTAGGACAATCCAGCCCAGGGCGAAACCATGCTCGCATGTGTTGTCGCGCACGAATACTGAGCTGGTCACCATGTACGTTCTTGACACGCCGTCTCTTCAAGACCTCGTCAAGATTGGCGGTAACTCCTTCCGCTCAGCGTTGGAGCTGACCGAGCGTCGCGCGGTCATACCCGACATTGAGTCGGAGCGTGTCACGGGTCAGAAAGTGGGTCAGAAAGCGTACCCTCAAGTGACGTTACACGACACTTCAATTGCCAAGTAAGCTGCCGCGCGGACTGCCACGCGATCTGCCACGGAGAATTGCCGGTTTCAGACGGACGTCCGTATCAATCCGCTATCAACTGAAACCTGGAAACATGGCGCGCCCGGCCAGAATTGAACTGGCGGCCCCCCGCTTAGGAGGCGGGTGCTCTATCCCCTGAGCTACGGGCGCGTTTCGGGAAGTCAACCGGGAGGTTGTAACAGCTTAACGATTGCTTTGCACGACCACAAACCCGAGGGCAGTCCAACTGGCCGGCGGCGGCCCTCGACGTTCAGCGCGACGTCGTTCCTCGTTGTGGGATGTCTGAACGGTCTGGCGACGCGCGCCGTGACGTCGTTCCCAAATGACCGAAACCTTCTGGCCGAAGGCACAGTGCAGGGTGTCGTAACCTTGAAAGTCCAGTCGCTTTACGACAATGCAATACATACGGCTCTGCCCAGACGGACCATCTTACGTGGTCAGCGCCTGTAACGCCTTTCCGATCCGAACGTACTCTTCGTACCGCCGCTGATAGCGTTCCAGCTTCTCGCGTTCGATCGCATCGAGCCGGGCACGTACGAGCGGGGATCCCTCCGAGCGCGCCAGCTCTTCCTCGACCGCGGCCGCCTTCAGCTTGTACTCTGCATCGTGCGTGCGCTCCCAGGCAAGCCAGTCAGCCGTCCACTGCGCATGGGCGGCCTGAATGCGCTCGGATCCGAACGGAAACGCGATCCCGCGATCCCGCGGCACGGTCGAGCTGACCAAACTCTTCAGGAAAGAGTTGTCGCGCCCTCCGAACCAGCGGTTCCCAGGTCAGAACGGCGCGAGGATCAGCGGCTCCGGCGCCAACGGCTGGCAGGAATGCGCTCAGCACCTGCAAGGTCCGGGCGCGCACGAACTCGCTTTTCAATGCGTTCAGCGCCACGGCGATCCGAAGCGACCCCCACACAATAGCACCTGCCACGATGAGGGCCGAAACCAGTACAAGCATGTCTGCAATGGGCGGCGTCGAAGAAAGACCCATTCGATGATGGGACTCCCCTGCTCCAACGCCCGACGGTTTCTCTTCGGTACTTCAGGACGGCATGGATCGATTCGGTTCCCAGCCGCTGACGTCCGTTCAAGGCCTCGAGCTCGATCAGAAACGCCAGGGCGTGAACGTCGCCACCCAACTGCTTGACCAGGTCCGTCGTCGCACGAGCGGTACCACCCGTCGCGAGCAAGTCGTCAACGATCAGCACGCGCTGCCCCTTCCTGATCGCATCGTCGTGAATCTCGAGCGAGTCGCTTCCGTACTCGAGCGCGTAGGTCCCCCTGATGGTCCTTGACGGCAGCTTACCTGGCTTCCGAACGGGCGCAAACCCCGCTCCAATCCGGTCGGCGACCGGTGCTCCAAAGATGAAGCCGCGGCTCTCGATGCCGACGACGATGTCGATGCCCATATTCGCAAAAGGCGCGGCGAGACTGTCGATGGCGACACGGAGGCCGACTGGATCCCGAAGCAGGGTTGTGATGTCGTAAAACAGGATCCCAACTTTGGGAAAGTCGGGGACGTGACGAATCTTCGATTTGAGATTTTCCATGTCGAGTTCTGGCTTGGGCGCAAGGTGACTACTTGGCGTAGAACCCGAACGCGAATCCCGTGGGCGGTGTTTCCTCGACCTCCACATGGCTGACTCGAGCGCCGGGAGGTCCGTGTCGAACGCTTCGCTCGAATCGCTCGACTGCTTCCGCGTCACCCTCCGCGAGTATCTCGACGCGGCCGTCCGGCAGGTTCTGAACCCATCCACGGAGCCCTTCGCGGGACGCGGCCTCTTCGGTGAAATAGCGAAAGCCAACACCCTGAACGCGGCCGGCAACGAGATAGCGACGCGATACCCGCATGTCGAGCACGTGGATTATACCCGTCCACGATTCCAACGATTCAGTCGGTACGTCGCCACGCGATCGGTCGCCGAGGCGTGACGCGCGACGAATCGAGCCACGTCGGGACAGCCTGAAGCCAATGAAAGAAAATCGGCTTGTCGAAGAACGGCTGCTCGTTGTAATAGGCAGCCAGCCAAGCGGGAGCGGGCGGCGAAATCCCGGTTATCGATTGTGGCGAGGTGTGAAAGAGGATCTGAAAAGAAAGGGGAGAGCCGGTCTTTCCGAGACCCGACCCTCCCCGCCGACGCGCAACGACTGACGGTCTTAATCGGTGCAGCTGGTGGCTATCATCTTCACATTGTCCACTTTCAGCTTCGGGGCACTGCTTGCCCTCGAGCTGCCGGCCTGGTCGAGGCTGCCGGAAATCTCGACCTTGTGGCCAACGTGAGGAGCCAGCTTGCTGTCGTCGGCGTCTAGCGCGTAACTGGAAGCGGTCGACGTTGAGGCCGCGCCGGCCGTGCCGGTGGGTTTCGAGACGTTGTTGAGCATGAAACTACTTTCGCTCTTCGAACCTGCCGTTCCAGTTGCACCGGGCACCGCGCTCTGGGCGCTGCGCTGGATGCACCCAGTCACGGTGATGTTGTCAGCTTTCTCCGCACGTGCGGCCGGGGCGGGCCCCGGCGCCGGAGTCGGGGCTGGCGTCCGTGGCTCCTGCGCAGCGGGCGGCACAGGTGGCGGGGCTTGCGGCGAAGTTGATTGAGCGGAGATCGTGACAGCGCTGATTGCGACCGCGAATGCAGTCGCCCAGATTCTGCTCGTCATGCATCCTCCCTTTGAAAACATTCGTTGCCGGAGGCTGCAATGTCAGCGCCACCTCAATCCAGGCTCACAGAAAGGGCCGCACGCTTGTGCAACAACTCATCTGTGAGTCCTGAAGCGATGGGACGCTTGAGTTCGTTTTTGCTGCGCCTTTTCTACACAAGGTCACGGACAGAACGAGCTGTTCCGCCGAGCTCGTGTGTGGGAGATCACTCGTCCTCCCAGGGGATACGTTGCGGTCCTGGCACGATTCCGGCGATATCCGGATCTTCTCCCGCGATCGGCTCGGTTTTGTCAGTGCGCCGGTTTCGCTCGAGCCGGCGCGCCGCCTTTTGCTGCTGCTTCTCTTGCCGGGCACGCTCGCGGGCCCGCTTATGTTGCGTTGGTCTGGACTTTTGCACAGCCCCTCCACATCGCGGCCGTAGCAGACATGCCCCTCACGGCCGGCCTCGCGCGATGCGCCGCTGGACTGGCTGGGAGCGTGTCCTGATCTCGTTTACCAACGGGGCTCGCGCCGGCGAGGCCCGCCCGATCGGCCGCCGCGATCGCCGCCGCTCGGTTTGGGTCGTGCTTCGTTGACGGCGAGCTTGCGGCCGTCGAGTTCCGTCTCGTTGAGCTTTTCGATGGCGCCCTTGGCGCCCTCGTCGGATTGCATTTCGACAAACGCGAATCCGCGCGCACGCCCGGTCATCTGATCCCGCACGACGTGCACGGAGTCCACTGGTGCGACCGACTGGAAAAGCTCTTCCAAGCGACGCTCATCCGTGTTGAACGAGAGATTGCCGACAAACAGCCTGCGACCCATAACAAACCCCCGCCCCTCACGGGCCTCACCGAGACTCCGATACGACGCTGGCAGGGTCGAGGGAGGGATCGAGCACACTCGGTCGGCTCGCAACAACGGTGCAGCGGAACTTTGGACGCGCGATTCCAGTATACCCATCCCGCTGGTCACTTGTCGCCGGCTTATCTATATTAAGGCTTTCATTGCGCCGATGACGAGCGAGGTCCGCATGACGAAGTCGTCCCTAATCACAGTGCTCGCGACGATCGCCGCTGTGAGTCTCGTGCGTGGGCAGTCCCCGGACGTTGCGCGGTTGAGAGTTGAAAAACTGGATTCGGCGCTCGATGACATCTTGTCCCCGGACGCGGAGCTCGAGACACTCGGCGACCGGTTCGCGCTGACGGAGGGCCCTGTCTGGGTGCCGGAAAATGGGGGGCGTGACGGTTATTTGCTGTTCAGCGACAACGCAGCCAATGTCATCTACAAGTGGGCACCCGACAAACCGTTGTCCGTATTTTTGGAGAAGAGCGGGTTCACAGGCCAGGACAATTCCCGCGTGGGGGCCCAAACGATCGCCGGACGGGTCGCCATTCTCTTAATCGGGTCGAACGGTCTCGCGCTCGACCCTCAAGGCAGGCTCGTGATCACCGCAATGGCCGATCGGACCGTATACCGTCTCGAGCAGGATGGCTCGCGCACGGTTCTGGCCGATCGCCATGACGGCAAGCGCTTCAACGGTCCGAACGACATCGTCATCAAGTCGAACGGGGCGGTGTACTTCACCGACTCGGTCTGGGGGCTGAGAGACGCGGCAAGAGACTCCGCCCGTGAGATACCCTTCAGTGGTTTTTACCTTGTCAAGGACGGCCTGGTCACGCTGCTCGGCAGCGATAAGGACGCTCCGGGCACCTTTCCCAACGGCATCACGCTCTCGCCCGACGAGCGGTATCTCTACGTGACGGCCGGCGGGCGCCGAACCATGCGCTATGACATCTTGCCGAACGATACGATCGCCAATGGCCGGGTATTTGTCGATGACGGCGCGGACGGGATGAGAGTGGACGAGCGCGGAAACCTTTACACCACCAGCGGCGGCACACCCGGCCGAATTCAGATCACGTCGCCTGACGGCAAGCCTCTCGGACGGCTGCACCTGCCACAGCCCACAGGCGAGCCAAGAGCTCGGGTCTGCGCCACGAATGTCGCTTTCGGCGACGCAGACAATCGCGGACTGTACATCACGGCTTGTACGCATCTCTTCAAGATCCGGCTCAAGCAACCGGGTGTTCGCCCTGGAACGCGGCGGTGATGAGCATCGCGCTGGACATCCATCTCATCGACGGCACGTACGAGCTATTCCGCCACTACTACGCTGTTCCGTCGGCCCGCGACAAGAACGGCCGAGAAGTCGGTGCCGTGAGAGGCGTGCTCGCGTCGATTCTCGGCATGATCAGCGGCGGCGCCACCCACATTGGCGTTGCGACAGATCACATCATCGAGTCGTTCCGGAATGGATTGTGGTCGGGATACAAAACGAGCGCGGGAATCGAGCCCGACCTCTTGTCGCAGTTTCCACTGCTCGAAGAAGCGCTTTCCGCAATGGGGATTACCGTCTGGCCAATGGTTGAGTTCGAGGCCGACGACGCGTTGGCGGCGGCCGCCATGAGGGCAGGTGCAGACACGCGCGTGACGCGTGTGATCGTCTGCACGCCCGACAAAGATCTCGCGCAGTGTGTCCGCGGCTCGCGTATCGTCCAATTTGATCGCAGAACACGCACCATGCGAGACGAATCGGGTGTGGTTCAGAAGTTTGGCGTACCTCCGACATCAATTCCAGATTACCTGGCCCTCGTAGGCGACGCGGCGGATGGCTATCCGGGGCTTCCTGGGTGGGGCGCGAAATCGGCCGCAGCGGTCCTCGCCCGATTTGGCCACTTGGAAGAAATTCCCGACGACTGGCGTCTCTGGCACGTCAACGCATCGAGGCCAGCTGCATTGGCCGACACGTTGTCTCGCCAACGCGATCTTGCGCTTCTCTTCCGCACGCTGGCGACGCTCCGAACGGACGTGTCGGTGTTTCAGAGCATCGACGAGTTGCAATGGAAAGGGCCCACCGGGCAATTCCCCGCGCTCGCGGCGCGACTTGACGCGGCGGCGGGCGACGGCCGCAGCCTCAGGATTTCCCTGCCCTGAAGGCGCAAGCGTCCCCGGAGTGTTGGTCATCGTCCAAGCTGCACTCCCAGGAAACCAGTGACGCGGAGGTGCAGTTCCCAGCCAACGCGCGCGTCGACTCCAACGGTCACCCGGTCGCCCACTAGAGCGCGCACTCCCCCGCCGGCAGTGAACGCCCCGTCGCTCGACGTGAACGGCCCGTTGAGGAATTCCTCTCGCGTCTGAAATAGTCCGCCCCCCACAACGACGAAGGGGTTGACGCGGCGCAAGCGCCGGCCCATTGGAGGTAGGACGTCCCACGTCAAGTTGCCGGTCAGCATCAAGTGGCTATGGTCTTGTCCCGAGATGTACGCCACTTCGGGTCCGACGCTGATTCGTGGAGAGAGATAGAAACGGGCGGTCCCGCCAACCAGGCTCTCATTCACGACCCCGTCGTCGGCAAAACCAACCCAGCCTCCCGCGAGCTCCAGAACCGGAGCTGGCCGTTCCTGCGCCGCTGCCGAACCACCCATCGGTAAAGCGACAATCGAGACGACACGAACGGTGATCAGCAGGCTTTTATGAATCCAGCGCCCCATTTGGACCTCCAAGCGTCGAGGGCATCGAGAAGACGCCCCTGACTACCTGGAAATGCGCTGAATTCGGGCTATCTGGCTCACGAGGGCGTGACGACGGCGGCGATGCCTTTCCAGCGAGCTTCGGACGCCTCGTCGGCTGGTCGGACCATTATCCTCTGCGCCACTCCGCGTCGATGACATCGGCGGTCGCTGGCATCGGCGCGTAGTGCCGTCCCTGAGCAATGGCGGCAGCATGAAACGTCTTGGGGCCTGCCGGACACAACCTGAGGAAAAGCTCGAGCGCGACGGCGGCGATTCCCAGGTCGTCCAGCTGTCCCAAGCCGGGCAGGAAGTCGGGTAGGAAATCGAGAGGAAAGAGGACGTAGAGCGCGGCCAGCAGCACCACTGCCTTGGTCGCCACTGGCACGCGCGGCTCACGAAGCAGCCTGATCGCCAGACGCGCCTGGGACAACAACCTCCGCAGGAGCCCTGGTTTTGCCAACCACGATGTCACACCGGCAGCCATGGTCTCCTCCTCCCAAAGAAGACGTCGTGCGTCATATCCTCAGTATGGAAGCGCACGACGATATCGTCCAGACTACCGCATGGGCCGATGATGATTGACCGTCACCCATGGCTTCGGCAGGCAACCGAGTCCGTGTGGTTTGGAAACGTGCGCGACCAGCTGAAGCGACGCTGTCGATCATCTGGGGCATCCCATTCGACGTAGAAATGAGGCCACGAAAAGGAGGGTCGGGTGCGATTCATGATCATGGTCAAGGCCAACAAGGACACTGAAAAGGGCGTCATGCCCCAGGAAAACCTGATTACCGCCATGGCTGACTATCACGAACAGTTGGTGAAGGCCGGCGCCCTGCTCGATGCCTCGGGACTCCAACCAAGCTCGAAGGGTGCCCGGATCAAGTTTTCCGGAGGCAAGCGCACCCTGATCGATGGTCCGTTCACCGAGACCAAGGAGCTCATCGCCGGCTACACGCTGATTCAGGTGAGATCGAGGGAGGAGGCGATTGAATGGGCCATGCGCTTCCCTGCCCCCCACGGCGAAGAGGCGGATGGCGAGATCGAGATTCGACAGCTGTTCGAAATCGAGGACTTCGGTCCCAGCGAAGCGATGGAGCGCTTTCGCGATATGGGAGTCGGAACGAAGAGCTGAAGTCGGTCGTGTCGACGACCAGGGTGCTTGCGCTCACCGATTGAAGGTGGTGTGATCGGTGGGCGTGACGCCCACCGAAACACATCGAACGATCGATGCCGTTTGGAGGATCGAGTCGCCGAGGCTCATCGCCGGTCTCGCGCGGATCGTGCGGGACGTCGGTCTGGCCGAGGATCTCGCCCACGATGCGCTCGTTGCTGCTCTCGAGCAGTGGCCGCAGTCGGGTGTTCCGCGCAATCCGGGCGCATGGCTCATGGCCACCGCGAAGCATCGGGCCATCGATCACCTCCGTCGAAACACCCTGCTCGAGCGGAAGCATCAGGAGCTCGGCTACGAGCTGCAGACCGAACGTGAAGGATCGGCGCCAGACCTGGATGCAGCCCTCGACGACGACGTCGGCGACGACCTTCTCCGTCTCGTGTTCACGGCGTGCCATCCCGTGCTGTCCACCGAAGCGCGTGTAGCGCTCACGCTTCGCTTGATTGGCGGCCTGACGACTGAAGAGATTGCTCGCGCGTTCCTCGTTTCGGAACCCACCATCGCCCAGCGTATCGTCCGGGCGAAACGAACGCTCGCAGAAAAACACGTCGCCTACGAGGTGCCGCGCGGCGCCGAGCTCGAGGCACGTCTGTCCTCGGTACTGGAAGTCATCTACCTCATCTTCAATGAGGGATATACCGCCACCCGCGGCGACGACTGGCTGCGACCGGCGCTCGGCGACGATGCACTTCGCCTCGGGCGAATCCTGACCGGTTTGGTCCCGAAGGAGCCCGAGGTTCACGGCCTGGTCGCGTTGATGGAGATCCAGGCGTCGCGCTCGAACGCGCGTGTGGGACCGTCGGGAGAGCCCATCCTGCTACTCGATCAGAACCGCGCGCTCTGGGACCAACTTCTAATCCGTAGAGGCATGGCGGCCCTTGGCCGAGCCGAGAAGCTCGGGGGACGAGGCTGGTACACCCTCCAGGCCGCCATTGCAGCATGTCACGCCCGAGCCCGCACGGCAGTGGAAACGGACTGGGAGCGGATCGCCAATCTCTACTCCGAGCTTGCCCGGGTTGCTCCCTCGCCGGTCGTTGAGCTGAACCGCGCGGTGGCAGTCGGCATGGCCACCGGTCCGGAGGCAGGTCTTACGCTCGTCGATGCATTGGCCCAAGCTGGATCGCTCAAGAACTATCACCTGTTGCCAAGCGTGCGCGGCGACCTCCTCGTCAAGCTCGGTCGCATGGGCGAGGCGCGTCTGGAATTCGAAAGGGCGGCGGCGCTCACGCTCAACACGCGCGAGCGTGAGCTGCTTCTCGATCGGGCCCGAGCGTGCGGCGTCGGCTGACCCACGCCCGGCCTACTCGGAGCGCAACGCCTGGTTGACGTCGACACGCGACGCGCGGACGGCCGGCATCAGGGACGCCAGAATCGCGGCCGCCACGAGAATCAACGCCGCGCCGGCAACCGGCAGCAGTCCCGGCAATCGGACCTCCTGGATGTAGGCACCCACCGCGCGTGCAAGCGCGAACCCGGCCGCGGCCCCGATGGCGATGCCGAAGCCGGCGATGACCGCTCCTTCTTTGAGGACTTGCGTCAACAGATGCCGTGGCGCCGACCCAATCGCGAGGCGAATCCCGAACTCGCGCATGCGTCCGCTCACCGAGAAGGCCAGCACACCGGCAACACCAACCACGGCGATGGTCAATGCGACGGCTGCGAATCCGCCAAAAACGAGCGCATTGAGGCGATCGGGCGCAAGCACTTCGGCTCGGACGTCTTCGAGCGTGGCCGCTCGCTCGACCGGCTGGTCGGGCGACAGCTCGCGAATGATCCTGGCAATCGGCGGCACCAGCAGGTACGGGTCCGTCCGCGCGTGGACGAAAAGCCGGCCGCCGCCTATCTCCTGCTCGAACGGGTGATACACGCTCATGGCCGGCCCCGGCACGATGTTCTCGTCGTCCACATCTGCGACAACGCCAACAATCCGGCGAGGACCAGTGCCCACGTCGATGAACCTCATGACCTGATCGGTCCACATGAAGCGACGGTTCAGCGCGTCACGCGTCGGGAACATCCGCTGGGCTACGCTTTGACTCACGATCACCACGGACTCAGCGCCATGACGGTCCGCCTCGGTGAAATCGCGGCCCGCGATGATCGGAACGCCGAGCGAGGCAAAAAATCCAGGCGAAATCGTCCGGAAGCGCGCGCGGGGATCCTCTTCGCCGTTCGCTTTGGCGTAGCCCTCGACCGAAAACTGAAATCCCGGACCAAACACACCCGCATCGCGCCAGGGGACCGCCGTTCCGACGGCGACACGCTCCACACCAGGCAGCTCGGCAATGCGCCGCATCGCCTCCCGATAAAAGACGGCCACTTCCTCGGGCCGGCGCTCGAACGACACGACCGGCACGTTCAGCGCGAGCACGTTGTGCATGTCGAAGCCGGGATTCGCCTTTTGAAGCGCCAACAACGTCATCAGCAGCATGCCCGCACCGGTCAGCAGCACGAATGACGCCGCGATCTGAGTAACCGCAAACATCCGCAGACGTCGGTTCGTGCCCGAGGTGATCCGAACGCTGCCGTTCGAGAGGCCAAGGCCGGTCGAGCCATCTGCAGACGGGAGCCGAGGCACGAACGCCAGGAGAACTGACGCGAACATGGCCAGGCCCGCACCCACCCACAGCAGGCTTGCGTCAACGGTGACGTCTAACGCTCGTACCGAGAACCGCGCGGCATATCGCGTCAGGATGGCCACCATCGGCCGCGCGATGATGACACCGAGGATCGCCCCGGCTCCGCAGAGCAGCAGGCTTTCAGCGAGCAGGGTTCTGCGCAGCGCCCCAGTGCTCGCTCCGAGTGCCGCCCGGACAGCCAGCTCGCCCTCTCGCCGCACCGAACGCGCCAGAATCAGATTGGCCACGTTCGAGCACGCGATGACGAAAACCAGCGTGGACGCGGCCAGAAGAATCCAGAGGACGGTTTTCGCCGGCGACGTGATTTGATCGCGCAGTCGCACGGCGTCGATGCGAAAATCGGCATCGTTCGGGTATACCTCAGGATGTTCGCTGCGAATGGCCCCATGCACCGTGCGTAGCTCGGCACGTGCCGCCTCGAGGTCCGCGCCAGGGGCGAGCCGGCCGAACAGCTCGGTCATCCGATGGACACGTCCCTCCACCATGGTCGCGGACAGGTGATGCGGGCTGGTCACGACGTTCGCGATGATCTCGGTTTCTGCAGGATAGGGAATGGACGGCTCGAGGACGCCGACAATCGTGGCCGAGCGATCGCCAAGCCTCACCGTCCTCCCGATCAATGAGGGGTCGCTCTGGAACGCGGTCGTCCAGAAGCGATGTGTCAGAACCGCAGCGCCCGCCGCTTGCGGCCCATCGTCGCTCGGCCCGAGCAGCCGTCCGCGAACCGCGTGAAGCCCCATGACCTCGAAGTACGATCCGCCGACCACACCGGCGCGAACGACCCGAGGCTCGCCCAGGCCGACCATCGTGAATTCGACCGTCGAGAAATCACCGAAGGCGCCCACCGTCTTGACCTGGGCGCGAAGGTCCCGGATTTCTGGCACGGAGAAAACGGCGTTCTCCACGCCGAGGCCACGAGCGCTCTGGCGGATGTAGATCAACCGCTCTTCATCCTGGTTGTTGAGCGGCCGCAGAAGAACACCTCGGACCACGCTGAAAATCGCGGCATTGGCGCCGATGCCAAGCGCCAGGGTGAGGATGACGGTGACGGCGAGGCCCTTCACCCTGGCCAACGACCGTAGTGCGATTCGAAAGTCACTGATGGGGTTCATGGCTCATTGCGCTCCTGTAGCGGGCATTTCGAGGTCGGGCTGGCGTCAAGCCAGGCCGTACACTCTCGACGAACGAAGACCCTCGAAATCGACACATTCCGTCAAACAATCGACGCTCGCTCGATTGGCCCGAGCGTAAACCCATTTCCTTCACCGACGAACTTCGAGGCGTTGAAGCGCGTCTATGCGAGCGTGGAGTAGCCCCAGCAAAGATTTCATAAAGGTTTATGCGGTCACACTTGCGGAGTGCCGCTCCGTCTCAGTACCTGGTCACAATCTCAGTACCTGGTCACAATTTGCCTTGAGAGCTCACGGCATGTCGTGGATCGGCCAATGATTCTCGAGTTGGATCCCTCGACTCTTTGGCGCACAACCTGAAACGAAATAAGCGCTTGCGGGCCTGGCGCCGATCCCCGGACAGGTACGCTCGGGTCTGGTGTGATAGTTGCTCGTGCCTCGGGGACTGTTTCCACACTGCTTAGAGGGAACATCTCGACGGACTCATGGGGAAGCTCATCGGCGGATCTCGCTTTATGGGTCGTCGCCCTCTGAACGTCAAAACAGAAAGGACCAACGATGTTGAAACGACTCGTGCTCTGTCTCGCTCTGCTCCTCCTGTCGGCCCCGGTCCCGGCGTTCGCCCAAGCCCGTGCCGAACTCGGCATCACCCTCGGCTGGACGTTCGCCGACGGCGTCAGCGGCGATACCCGCATTATCCAGGGCAACGCCTACGACCGCATCGATCCCAAGGATTCGTTTGGCTGGGGATTCGACGTGGGCGCTTTCGTCGGCCCGAACGCCCAGGTGGGTTTCATCTTCAGCAACCAGCCTTCAACGCTGGAAATCAGTGGAACGACAACCACCGAAATTGGCGATATGAGCATCAATACGTATCACGGGTACTTCGCCTACAACTTCGGCGACGCCGACAGCCCGATCCGGCCCTATCTGATGGGGGGCTTCGGCGCAACGAGCTACGGCTCGGTGGATTTCACGACGCTCGCGGGAGCCACGGGCACGCTCGATAGCGTGACAAAGTTCTCCAGCACCTGGGGCGCCGGCGTCAAGTTTTATCCCGCGCCGAACGTTGGCGTGCGCTTCGGAGCCCGCTGGACGCCGGCTTACATCAAGTCGGACGCCGAAGGCTGGTGGTGCGACCCATTTTGGGGGTGCTACGTCATCGGGGACGCGCAGTACGCTAATCTATTCGACCTGACGGGTGGAGTGACATTCCGCTTCTAACAAGGTCGGTCATATGAATTCGAGAGCTCGATGCCTCATGCTGACGCTGGTGATGACCGCGCTGCCGGTCATCGCCCAGGCGCAGTCCTATCCGAGGACGTTCGTGGCCAGCGCCACGGCGTCCGGGCGCGATGGCGCCTTGACCGGGACCGTCACGATCCGGGTCGACCAACTCATGCTCGATGTCGATTTCAAGAAGGTCGCCGATGCGCTGAGGTATGGCGGCTATCTAAACTTTCTGCCTGCGCTCCGGCAGTTGCCGGAGATCGGATACGTCAAAATCGGCGACAGGCAGACAGCCATCAAATACGCGCGTGAGCGCACGGACCGCAGCCCACGTCTGGTCCTCGGCACGGACCGGCCGATCTTCTTCGTGGGCGGTGGTTCCCCCGACCCAAAGCCGAAAGCTGGATACGAAGTCGGGATTATCGAGCTCGATGTCGATGCTCAGGGCAATGGACAAGGAACGATGGCAGCGGCGGCGCGCATCAAGCCAGCTCCAGACGGCAGCGTGGTCATCGACGACTACGCCACAGCGCCAATCCGGCTCTCGATAAAACCAGCGAAATAGGCACGCGTCGTATCGCGGGCTGCCGAACACTCGACGTGATGGCGCTCACGAGAGCGCCATCGCCTTTCGTCCGTTCCAACTGTGCTCGCCATCCCCACGAATTCCTGAGCCTGTCGATTTCGTTCAGGCTCGTTCGACGTGTCAATAGAGCGACACGATGATGGTCGTCGGACATACGCCGCGGGGGTCCAACTCGCGGCCTCGCTCGAAGGAGCTGGCACATGCGATTCCTCAGCATCTACAAATCGGTGGAAACGGGACTCCCCCCATCACAGGAAGAGCTGATCAAGGTGGGCAAGCTTGTCGAAGACGGGATGAAGGCCGGCTACATCCTGGCGGTCGAAGGCTGTCTGCCAAGCGCGGCTGGTGCGCGCGTTCGCCTGTCCGACGGCAAGGTGACTGTAACGGACGGCCCGTTCACCGAGTCCAAGGAAGTGGTCGGTGGCTTCGCGATCTTGAGCGCGACCTCAAAGGATGAGGCGGTCAAGCTGGCCAAGCAATTCCTCAGCACGGCCGGCGAGGGCGAATGCGAGCTTCGTCAACTGTTCGAGGCCGACCAGGCGCCTGCCTGAAGGACGCGCCCCTCGGGCCGCGTCCCGCCCTCTGTGCGACCGGCTAAGACCTAATGCCGTTCGGAAATTCAATCAGCCGAAAGCTTGTGCTGCTGAGCGTTGGCCACATTTGGCGCCGAGAGCCGACACGGCGGAGGGTCGTCAGCTGGCGCGTCGGGCCGTCATCGTCGACCCGGAAAACCCGCGCTCCGTTCGAACGCTGGCGCTGCGCGGCGGTCTTACTAACTTGCGGCATCGCTCAGATCAACGAGCCCCGTCCGGGATGCTTGGGGCCCTCGGGTGACATCGCGAGAGACCGCCGCGAAACTCACTCACTGCGCGCGGGTTTTCCTGACGCGTGACGGGTCGACTTCACGGCCCTTGCGCCAGCCGACGACCCTCCGCGTCTACTGTTCCCCCAGCCGCCAGCGACGGCTCGGAGCCGTGGCGGGAAGCGTCGCGGGCCGCGCGCCGTTTGGAGTCAGCCCGCCACCGCTGCGGGAAAAACGGCGTGAAGCCGAGGCCTGCGCGGCCGTCTGCCGCGAGGTCACCCGGACCGAGGCGTTGCCCGAGGCGGGACTCGTTGATCGGAGCGATGTCGCGAATCAGCAGGACGGCCGCGCCAGCGACAGGGCGGCGAGCGCAACGCCGTTTTTCGGGCTGACGGAACCGGCGCGACGGCCCGCGACGCTTCCCGCCGCGGGTCGCGTTGCGCAACTGACCGCTGTGCGGTCAGCCACGAATTTCCGAACGGCATTAGGCTAAGACCAAGGTGTCCTGGGGCGCGGCTGCAGACGCCCATCGACGTATATGTCCACGTGCTCGTTGAAGAAGCTCAGGAGGCCCTTGATCTTGGCGCATTCGGGAATCGGATTCGGGTAGCTCCAGACGACGTTCCGAGCGAGATGCGCTCCCACTTTAGCGTTCCAGTACGACGCAATGCCTTTGTAGGGGCAACGCGTTTTGAAATCTGTCGGCTCCAGGAGCTCGATACGCACGTCTTCGCTGGGAATGTAGTAGCGCGTCGGCAGAGTCGTTTCGAATAGCAGGTGCGGCCGCCCTGTCTCAGCCACTGTCGTGTCGCCGATCACCACTCGCACGTGGCGTGAGCTACAGAGCACGTCGACGCGCTTGTGCGGGTCGCGCGCGTGAACGAAGATCTCTTCTTCCTCCTCGTACCAGCCATCCATCTTTTCCCAGGCAAACGAAACATACGTGGCGAGCGACGTCAGAGGCGAAGGGGGCCGAAGAACGATCCACGCGGCATCTGCTTCCACTTTGCCGCCGATCTGTACCGACTTCCAACTGACCTCGCCTTCCGGGCTCGCGGAGGGGCTGTCAATAAGCGCGTCCATCTGCACGTCGGTTTGCGGGAAGTAGTAGGTGGGCAGCCTATCGGGGCCATATTGTGTGAGCAGCAGGGCCCGCCGACTGTCGGCGATCACCTGTCCCGCGAATCGAACTCTGATCCAGCGCGGGGTCGGTTCGACCGCGGGTCTCCTCTCCGCGGCTTGCTGCAGCTCGATCGGCGCGAAGGGCGACTTCGGCATACACCGAGTCTGGCATACGGGAAACGTTCTGAACACCTCGACGGAACGAACCGACGAGCTAGCCGACTCTTGGGACGCAACCTTTCTCGGCTCGAGCGGATACCCCATGCGCTTTCTTGAAGCTCCCTGACGGTCGAGCGAGGATGGTTGGGCTGGAGGCCACATGATCATCGAGATGCGGACCTACAAGATCAAGCCCGGCAAACGATCCGAGTTCCTCGAAATCTTCCGCTCCAAGTCGATCCCGGCGCATGCGGACATCGGGATGAAAATATTGGGTCCATTTCTCTCCATCGAAGATCCCGACACGTTCTTCTTCATGCGCGGCTTTCCGGATCTCCCATCGCGCGAGCCGATGAAAGCGAAATTTTACGAAGGCGAGCTCTGGAAGCGCGAACTGGAAAGCATGCTGCTGCCGATGATCGACAAGTACGAGGTGGTTCTCGTGGACGATCCCGAGGGTCAGGTCCGGTGGTGACAGTCGATTTTCCGATGCTCGAGGGCATTAATCGTGGACCTCTCCAGTCACGATCAATTTCAATCCGTCTATCATCAGATCCTCTCCTCCGTCTGCGACGACGATGACATCGTCCTCGCCACTGGATCAATAGGCAAGATCTGCGACGACGACGCAGGCGACCGTTGCAGTTTCTGACAGGCCTTCGGCTTCTTGTTTGTCGCTGTCTCAGTAAGCGGGCCTTGTGTTCTGGGACGTTGAAGGTTGGTCGCCCGGCACCACCCTGTCAGACGGTTTGACCTTAGGGTCGCGGCCGTTCGTAGAGAACCTGTATGCGGGCTGGGTGTAATGACTCGGCGGTGTCGAAGTCGAAGCCGTCATGCTGCCGGAGGAACGGTACCTTCCCGCAACCCTCCGCACGACACTCCGGTTTGTGTTTCGGGCATTGATTGAAGTGGCACAGCCGGCCGAGGGTACTTACCGGTCGCGTCCAACAAGAAGATGTCGATCTGATGATGAGCGACGCCAATCTCCTCATCGTGCCAGAGCCGATTGAGCGCTTGGGCCGATAACTTGCGAAGGCTGTCAAGGTTGACAACGTCATCGAGCCATACGCCCAAATCGACGTCCTTCGGCTCGTGAAGATACCCTCGCCTCCGATGGCCAGATTCAATCGTCGGCGACAAAGCGACGGAGCCGAAGAGGGCGACCCGTCTTACCGCCTGCACACGCGCGAATGCCTCCGCCACACAGCCGGCCGCTGCGCGAAAATCCTCGTAGCGTCGAAGCGTATAACGATCGTCCTCGTTCAGTTGTGGCTGATGGCCCTCGCTCACTGCCCTCGTCATGCCAGTCTCCGATAGCGTCAAGGCGAATTGGGCGACGTCTGCGTGGTAGTAGGCGCGTAGATTCAACGGCATCGGACGCTAGCAGGAATCCGCGAATTCAGGGATGAATGACGGAAAGGCCGAGGAGTTTTTCAAACGGATCGAAGTCTCTGTCTTTGTGAAGTAGTGAGTGCTGGCCGCGCAGACAGAACGTCGCAATCAGGCAATCGATGGTCTTCCGAACGGTGTGACCGCGGCTTCGCAGGGTGCGATAGTTTCGTGCCGCCTCGCGCGCCAAGGCGACGCCACCCGTGTCGAACACCTCACACTTCCTCAGCGCAGTCTCGACTTCCTTGGCGATCACGTCGTCCCGAACACCCTGGAGCACCTCGCAGAAGATAATGTCGGTCAGCCCGAGGCGCTGGCGATCGAGTTCCGTGTTCAGCCAGTCGGTTTCGGCATTGCGCACGCCCTGCAAGTAGTCGACCCAGACGGTCGTATCGACGATCACCACGCCTACTTCGCCACTCGCTCGAGGCGGGATACGTTGAGATCGCCCTCCCAGACGACCTTTCCTCGTAGGCGGCGGATGCCACCCTGACCCTTGGTTCGAACCAACAGGCGCAGGGCCTCTTCAACCACCGCCCGTTTGGTGCGGGCGCCGCTCGTGCGCATCGCTTCCCGCATCAAGCGATCGTCGATGTCGATGTTGGTTCGCATGCCCACTCCTATGTGTAAGATTCACACGTTTGTGTGTATCGGTCAATGAGCGAGTTGGCGACGACGCCAGGGTGGCGATTTACGGACGCTCTCACTCGGAAGGGCCGATCGCGAACCGCACGAATCTCGAACGATTTGGGATGTTCAGTCGGCAGGAGCGCCGATTCGAAGCACCGGTCACTCGGTCCCCCGGAGCGCAACCGAGCGTTCAACCGGACTGAGTGTGCGGATTTCACACATGTCAGCCATGACCTACCAGGAGCGCAGCGTCCGGACCCGCAGATCGTCGGAGGCGAGTCAGTCCTGAAAGGGACGCGAGTGACGCTGAAGACCGTGCTTGCGAGCCGCCGACGAGTAGCGGCCGCAGCTACTTCGTTTCCGGCATGAGCGTCACTCGCACGTAATTGTCTGTATCGAGGTACCGCTGCGCGGCCTGCTGAATCACGGCGCCGCTCAGTTCGGAAATGTGCTGCGGCGGGGGCTGGACCGCAGCGCCGACGTTGGCCGCGTCGCCGTCGTCGTAGCGGCGCGAGATCTGGCCGAGCAGGTATCCGTTCTCCTCGCTGTTTTTCTCGAATTCCCGCGCCAAAATGCTGCGCACACGGGACACCTGCTCCGGCACGAGCAGCATCTGCCTGACAAATTCGACCTCTGTCATCACGCGCTGAACGAGACTCTGCGTGCGCGCCGGGTCGCAGGTCCAGTTGATCCGCAAGCGGTATTCGGGACTCGGGATCCTGGCCGATTGCGACTCGACGGTGATGCTGTAGGTCGCCCCGAGTTCTTCACGAATCGCATCGCTCAGCCGCGACTGGAGCAGGAGCCTCACCGCCTGAAGGGCCAGCTTGTTCGCATCGTCGTAGACGAACGGACCGGCGAAGACGATCGCGACCTCGCTCTTCGGCGCGATTCCCTTCTCGACTGTTTTCTCGATCACGCCCTTTGGCGCCGCAACGCCGATGTCGCGCCACGTCTCGTTTCCATGGGTGGCCGGCAGGCCGGCGACGTAGGTCTCGACGAGCGGCCTGATGCTCTCGGGCGTGAAGCTGCCGACGAACACAAAGGTGAAGTGGCTCGCGTCTGCGAAACGCGCTTTGTAGAACGCCAGCGACTCCTCGAGGTTCCACCGCGCCACGGTTTCCGGCGTCTCTGGCTGTCGCCGAGGACTATCACCGGTGAGCGCGGTGTTGACGGCCTGATCGAATACCGCCTCCGGGCTCGCCATCTGGTTTGCCAGCAGCGCCAGAGCCTGCGACTTCATCGCGGCGAACGCCGCTGGATCGGCGCGCGGCTGTGTGAAGCGAAGGTACACGAGCTGGAACATCGTCTCGAGGTCCTGCGGCGTCGCCCCGCCTCGCATCCCTTCGTCGAATTCGTTGATGAAGGGCCGGACGCTGACCGCTTTACCGGTCAGGACTTTGTCAAGCGTCACGGCGTTGAAGCGGCCGACGCCGCCTGCGGGGATCACGTCGTCTGCGGCCCGGGCGGAAATGAATTCGTTGTCGCTCGCCAGGGATGTGCCGCCGGGGGCCGCCGCCCGGAAGAGAATCTGATCCGATTTCAGCGTCGTCGGCTTGAGCACGACCGTTGCGCCATTCGACAGCGTCCATTCGGTGATCCCGGCCTCGGCGTGGACTGCCGTCTTCACGATGCTGCCCCGCGGCGGCGGCGCGTCCATGAGCGTCTGGCCCGCGGCTCCGTCGAGATACCGCTCCACCCGCTTCTCGGACGCGGTTCTGACGACGGCAGCGAGCTCGCGCCTCGGCTGGCAGGACAACACCTTCCTGTTCCGGCGCCGCCACGACGACGAGCCGGTTGCCCTCGGGGAACCAATCGTCGGCGAGCGCGTTGACTTCGCTCAACGTGATGTCGGGGATGAAGCGCCGGTGAAACGCGAGCTCCTGCCAGATCGTCGGCAGCGCCTCTCGCTGGAGGAAGTTGCGTGTGTACTCGTCTGCGCGGCTGGACGACTCACGGTCGGGACCCTGCGCGACCACGCGTTCGGACCCGGCCATGTTCGCCTGCTTCGCTCGATCGAGCTCGGTGGCTGCAAACCCGAACCGTTTGACGCGCAGGAGTTCGGTCACCAGGGCATCGAGGCCTCGCGTCACGCCGTCGTTCGAGACGAGCGCCTGAACAATCGCCTGGTCTTTCGTCCTTGGTGCCGGAAAGAGCGACCGATTCGCGGCGGCCCGCAGGAATGGCGGCTTCTCGCTCTGACTGAGCTCGTCGAGCCGCCCGCTGAGCATGTCGGCGAACAGCTGATCCCTCACAATCTCACGATAGCCGCCGACCGAGCCCTGGTTGCGCGCCGGCCGCAGAGTCGAGACCTGGACGGCGGTCGCGGTGGTTTCCTTGTCGGTCACGACCGCGTAGCGCGTGCCCGGATGTTCCGGCACGTCGAACGCCGGCCTCGGCCGCTCCGGCGACGGATTGGTGAGCGGCAGGAAGTGCTGCGCGATCATCCGCCCGACGGCGCTGCGATCGACGTCGCCCACCACGATCACGGCCATGAGGTCCGGACGATACCAATCGCGATAGAACCGCATCAGCTGCTCACGTGTGGCGCGCTGGATGGTCTCGGGAATGCCAATGGGAGACCGGTCCGCATAGCGCGACCCTTCGAGCTGGACGCGGCGGACCTTGTCCGCTGTGCGCTCGTCGGCGCCCAGGTTCATCCGCCACTCGGCAAGGACGATCGGACGCTGGCGTTCGATGCCGCTCGGGTCGAACGTGGCGCCGCCCGCCCAGTCCGCCAGGATCGTCAGCGCGCGGTCGAGGGCGCCTGGCACATCGGTTGGCACGCGGAGCGTGTACTGCGTTTCGTCGAAGCTCGTTTCCGCGTTCGCGTCCGCGCCGAGGCTCAGTCCGAGCTCGCCGAGAAAATTGTTGATGCCCTGTCCGGGGAAATGCACGGTGCCCTCGAACTGCATGTGCTCGACGAAGTGCGCCAGCCCTCGCTGATCGCCGTCCTCAAGAACTGAGCCCGCCTTGACGACCAGCCGCAATTCGGCCTGGCGCGCCGGCTTCCCGTTCGGCCGCACGTAGAAGCGCAGACCGTTGGGAAGCGCGCCGACGAGGACCTCAGGGTCGACCGGCATCTGGTCTGCGAGGGCGTAAGAAGCGACCGACGCTGCAGAGGTCTCGCGCCCGGACGCCGGCGTTTGCGCCGACGCGACGGGAATGACGGTGGCGAGCAGGAAGGCAAATGCGCCGTGCGCAGCGTTCCTGAGGCGGAAAGAGTTCATACCTTCATCCTATCGGACGGAGGGGACGGCGGAACGGACCGATGCGAAAAATGGCCGGACTCGGGTAGCAACCGGCTAGCGACTTGGCGACGGGATTTGAGCCACCGGCCACTCGGTTCCGAGCACCGGCACTCGAACCAGAAACCGAGTGTCCCGCCAGACTAAGTTGTGCGGACTTTCTCATGTGCAGAATTGGTCGGGGCGAGAGGATTTGAACCTCCGACCCCTCGGTCCCGAACCGAGTTTAGCCTCACCGATTTGCGAACGATTTCGCATCTTTTCGGACTCGCGTAGCAACCGGGTAGCGACCTCGGAAGTGCCAGCGGCCCGCCTTAGCCGGCCATCGTCAACATCGTGAACGCGAGACCCGAAGACGCGACACGCAGGGCAGCTTGTTACGCGACGCTGCGGGTGCTACTGTGATCGCTATGACATTGAAGGCTCGAGTGAAGGCCGGCCGGCTGGTCGTTGACGAACCCACAGACCTGCCCGAAGGAACGGAAATCGAGCTGCTGGCTCTCGATCCCGGAGATTGGCTCGACGAGGAAGGCCGTGCCGCGTTGCACAAGGCCTTGAGCGACTCCGAAGAGGACGTGAAGGCCGGCCGACTTGTCGACGCCGACGAAATCCTGCGTCAGCTTCGCTCGCGTTGAAACAACGACACATCAGCTTCACGCTAACGGCCCAGCAGCACGTCTCACTTGAGAAAGCGTGGTGGCTCGCGAATCGCGACCATCCGGAAATCTTCGCAGACGAGCTCGAGCAAGCCTTGAAAATCGTTGCGATACTTCCAGGCGCCGGCGCGGTTTATGCGCACTCACCGATCCCGAGCGTACGCCGCGTGTATCTGCGGCGCATCGCGCTTCACCTTTATTACACCTTCGACGAGGACCAAGTCATCATCCGCGCGCTATGGAGTGCACGTCGAGAGCATGGCCCTGAGATCGAGCCCTGACGAATAGTCGGTCCTGACGACCTCAGTGGAGTTATGACTGCAGCGGCCAAGAAATTGGCCGCCGACTATTGAAGAACAGGAATGCCGATGTCTGCGAGGTAGTCGAAGGTCGGATCGTAGAAATGCGGGTTGCGCGTCGGATCTGCTGTGTCGCCGTCGGGGACGCAGATGACCATTCCCTGTCGGGCGCGCGTCAGCAGCACTCGGTACGCGTTGAGGAGATATTGGCGACGGTCGAGTTTATTGACATTCGTCCAGCGCTTTCCGAGAAACGAGTGGTATCGCCAGCCGGGCGACCCAAATCGCAGATCCGCATCCCACATGACGCAGACCCAATCGAGTTCTAGCCCCTGCACCTGGAACTCCGTCGCCGCGTCTTCGAGGTAGTAGCTCGATCGCGTGTCGTCCATTCCATCGAGGAACCAGTGAACTGGATTGATGTTCACGCGCACGTCGATCGCGTGTGGCTTCAGACGTTGTGCTCCGGAGGAGGCGACAAGGCCGTACCGCTCGCTTCCGCGCGCGTGCTCGCGCACCCACTGCTTCGCTCGTTGCAGATTGCGAGTGATGGCTATTGGGTACCGCTCAACGAACCGGCGCAATGATTCGCGCGCGTCTTCGACCTCGCAATCCAAGACCGCTTTGACGAAGGCGGATACGTTCTCTGCACGAAATGATCGCATCGAGACGGCGAGATGGAGTGCGATGTCCTCGTGCACATTCCCGCGTCCACTCAAGCGCTGCAACGCTTGACCAGCGGCGTATTCGCTGTCCGTCAACTCTGGCGACACGTAGACGCGCCAATCTGCGAAGTGCTCGCGCACGGCATCGAGCCACGCCGAAATGCCCGCCTCGCCGCGATTGATCTCTTGTCCACCGCCAACGAGGCACACGACGACTGTCCAGTCGGGATGGCGGTCCATATAGGAGATCAAGAACTCGGGTTCCGATTGATTGAATTCCGGAACGCCTTTCTTGCGGCGCATGAATTCTGACGTCATCTCGCGATTCCAAGCGCGTTGCGCTTCGTCGAAGATGACGACGCGGTCGGCCGGTGGCCCATCGGGATCGCGCACGCCCGCATCGCGGAAGTGGTGTACGTTCTGAATGAATGCCTTAACCTCGTGGCGGATGTCGATCCGCTCTTGTCGTTTCGACTTGCCGGGCAGCTGGTGGAACGCGTCACGAATCAGCGCCTCGCGCAGAACCATCACCAATGGATCGTTTCCAGACAAGAACACTGCGTGTGTATCGAGTGCCTTGTTGTATTTCTTAGTCGCGATGTTCAAACCGACCAGCGTCTTTCCCGCGCCAGGAACGCCCGTTACTAACGCGATGATCTTGACCTTGGCGGCTCGCGCTTCGTCGATTAATGCCTCGATTCGCCGCGACGTCAGCGCCAGATTCCGCGCACCCGCATCACTGCGGGAGATCTCGTCGACGGAATGTCGGGCGTACAATGCCCGTGCGGCTTCGATGATGGTCGGCGTTGGCTTGTAGGGCGCTTGCGCCCATGCAATCGGATCGATCGACACACCAGTGATCCGCCTGATGGCATCATCGATCAGCCGCCGCAGCCCCGCGGCGCTCGACAGCGCCGGGGGGAAGACGTTGTCGATGAAGGGCTCTCCGAGATCTACCTCCGAGCGGGTGGCCTCTGTCGCGACCAGGATTGGGACAATCGACGCATCATGGCTGGCGCGATGGAAGTACTTCAAATCGAGGGCATAGTCCCAAACCTGATTTCGATGATCGCGCGTGTAATCGGTTGCGCCAACTTTGAACTCGAGAACGAAAACGATTGGTCCCACGATCACGACGGCATCGATCCGACTTCCGATTCGCGGGACGATGAACTCCATCAGAACGAACCCGCTGAGCCCATCCAACGACTGCTGAAGGGTCGCGATTTGAATCAGCCACGCGTCGCGCTGCGCCAGTTCCGTGTCGAATTCGGTGTGCTGCTGAATGTGGCCGAGGACGGCCGTCGGACTCGTCGCGCGGAATCGATCGATGGGGCTTAGGTAGTAGGCCGCCGGCGCCATGCGGCGTCGAGTTTACCTTCGAGCCCGTCAACACGATGCTAGTCGTCCGTCGATTCGGACGGTCTTACGAATGGCTGATTGGGTCATCCCGGAGGGTAGTACTCTGCCGCGCAAGCGCGCGGCACAACGCTGTCGGGCGCGACAGGCGTTAGAAATCCCCAAGGATTCTGCATCCGGCCGGGATTTGAAGCACCGGTCACTTGGTTCTGAAGACCTAAATTCGGGAAAAAACCGAGTGACCGGGCAACCTGATTCCGGGTGTTTTCTTAGGAAAATCGAGGATTTGGTCGGGGCGAGAGGATTTGAACCTCCGACCCCTCGGTCCCGAACCGAGTGCTCTACCAGGCTGAGCCACGCCCCGACATGTAGAGGCTTGTAACGACTTTGGCCCCGTCATTCTCTCAGAACTCGCCAACTCCTGCAATTCCTTCCGTTTGACGGAAGCCTATGACGACTTATCCGATCGCCACATCCACGGAACCGACCGCCAGCTCCTCCAGCAGCGGGAGCGCCGCGTGGGCGGTCAGATCGGGATGGAGCGGCGTTAACGACACGTACCCGTCACGGACCGCCTGATAGTCCGAGCGATCGTGCGGTTCCCACGTGTCCTGGCCTTCTTCGATCCAGTAGTACGCCCGTCCTTTGGGATCGTGGCGCTCGGCCACCGACGTCACGTGATTGCGCGTCGCCTGCACGGTGACGCGGTAGCCCTTCGGCTTGCCCTTCGGCACATTGATATTGAGAAACGTCCGTGGCGGCAGCGGACGACGAAGAATCGCTCCGGCCATCGTCGCCGCGGCATGCGCGGAAGGCCCGAAGTCGTACTCGCCGCGCGTCGCACGCAGCGAAACCGCAATCCCAGGCACTCCGAGCAACGCCGCTTCGAGCGCCCCCGCCACTGTCCCGGAGTACGTGACGTCGTCGCCCAAGTTCCATCCCTTGTTGATGCCAGAGACGACCAGATCGGGCAAGGCCCTTGAAAACCTGCGTGACGGCGATGTTCACACAGTCGGTCGGCGTACCATCGACCGCAAATACCCGCTCCGAGATGCTCTCGAGGCGCAGCGGATGTCGCAGCGTCAGCGCGTGGCCGATCGCGCTCGCCTCTTCTATTGGCGCCACGATGGTGATCTCGCCCAGCGGACGCAGAGCCTCCACGAGCGCGCGGATGCCATCCGATCGATAGCCGTCGTCGTTGGTAACCAGGATTCGTTTCATGGGCTAGAGCGGCTTCCAGCTATCAGCTTTCAGCTTCAGCACAGCTATCAGCTTTCAGCTTTCAGGCATCGACTGCCTGCTGCCAGCTCGAACGCGGCCGAGGGCTGACAGCTGAACGGCTGAAAGCTGGCAGCCGGGAGCTGGAAGCCGGGAGCTGGAAGCTGATTTGAATTATAGTCGGTCGTTCTGCCATGCCTGCCCGCGGTTGTCGCGCGTTGAGAAGCCACTAAGCACTCTGCGGTGCAGAACTCTCCACCACAGAGGGACACGGGGGCCACGGAGGATCGAGTCTTGTACGTTTGAACCTCCGCGTCCTCGGCGTCCTCCGTGGTGATTAGCTAATCTTAAGTTAAGTGTTCGCGCCAGGATCCGTCGTGCGACTCGGAACCACGACAAAGAGCGTCACCGTAGCAAACAGCGCGAGGCCAGCGCCCAACCAGAAGGCGGCACTTGAACCGAACGCGCTCCATACGGCTCCAAACACGATGCTCGCCAGCAGCGCACCGAGGCCCGTCACGGCGTTGTAAATGCCGAACGCAGTACCGCGCCGCGAACCCGGCGCGAGATCGGCGACGAGCGCCTTTTCCGTTCCCTCAGCAAAGCCGAAATAGAAGCCATACAGCATGAACCAGGCGAGAAGCCCGCCGAGGCTTGTGCTGGTCGCGAACCCGCCGTACACCAGCGCATAGATGAGCCATCCGGTCGCGATCACGGCCCGCCGTCCGATTCGGTCCGACCAGGCTCCACCGACCATCGACACGACCGCCTTGACGACGTGGAGCGCGGCCCACATCAGGGGCACGAATTTCACGCCGCCGGCGGCATCGGTCAATTTCAACAGAAGAAATGCATCGGTGGAGTTGCCGAGCGCGAAGAGCGCGAGCACGCCCATGAAGCTGTAGAAGCGCTTCGGCAGACGATCAGTATGCTCAGGGTGCTTCGGGACTGACGCTTCAGGGTGCTCAGCATCTGAAACTTGAGGGTGCTTCGCGCCTGACGCTCGAGGGTGCTCTGGAGCGTCGGGTTCGGGCACGAGGAGAATCAGCAAGACTGCGATCGTGCCTGGCACAACGGTGAGAGCAAACAGGGTTCGATATCGATCCGGAAAGAAAAACAGAAAGAGGCTCGCCAGTGCGGGACCGATGACGGCGCCGATGTGGTCCATGCCACGATGGAAGCCGTACACCTTGCCGCGAGTGGTTGGCTCGGCCCACCCGGCGAGCATCGCGTCGCGCGGCGCTCCGCGGATTCCCTTGCCCACGCGATCGAGCATTCGCACGAGGAACACTTGAGTCCACGTCGTCGCGAGTGCGACCATGGGCCGCACAGCCGAGGACACACCGTAACCGAGCAGTACGAGCGGACGTTTGACTCGTGAGCGATCGGCCCATCTTCCCGACGCTATTTTGAGGAGACTGTTCGCCGCCTCTGCGGCGCCTTCAACAATGCCGAGGGAAACGGGCCCGGCCGATAGCACCCGGGTCAGGAAAAACGGTAGAAGTGGGTAGATCGCCTCGCTGGCGGCATCCGTGGCGAGACTTACCCACCCAAGCAGCCAGACGGGTCTTGGAAGGCCGCGCATCGTACAATTATCCAATGCCGTCGCTAGCTGATCTTTTGGCGAGGGAAACGCGAGACGGAGAGCTGTACGAGACCCTTCCCGACGGTCGCCTCCGCTGCTACGCGTGCGGCCATTGCTGTCCCCTTCCAGAAGGGGCGATCGGCGTCTGCAAAGTCCGCTTCAACGCCGGAGGCCGCTTGCGGGTGCCGTGGGGCTACGTCGGCGGGGTCCAATGCGACCCGATCGAGAAGAAGCCATTCTTTCACGCGCACCCAGGGACGCTCGCATACAGCTTCGGCATGTTGGGCTGCGATCTGCACTGCGCGTACTGCCAAAACTGGGTGACGTCGCAGGCGTTGCGCGACCCTTCGGCTGTGTCGCCGCCGCTCGGGGCGCATCCAGAGCAGCTTGTCAATGATGCGCTGCGACTTGGCGCCGGCGCAATTGTCAGTACCTACAACGAGCCACTCATCACCAGCGAATGGGCGGTGGCTGTGTTCAGGGAAGCGAAAGCGGCAGGCCTCACGACCGGCTACGTCTCCAATGGCAATGGGACGCCTCGGGTGCTCGAGTACTTGCGACCTTGGGTCGATCTCTACAAGGTGGATCTCAAGAGCTTCGACGACCGCCACTATCGGCAACTCGGCGGCCGGATCGAGCCGATACTCGACACCATCCGAAGGTTATATGCGATGGGATTCTGGGTCGAAATAGTCACGTTGCTGATCCCCGGCTTCAACGACTCGCGCGACGAGGTCGCTCGGCTGACCGCCTTTCTCGCCTCGGTCTCCCCGACCATTCCGTGGCATGTGACGGCATTTCATGGCGACTACAAGATGAACGAGCCGGAAAACACGACGGCCGACATGTTGATGGCGGCAGCGGACATCGGACGCGAGTCTGGTCTGCAGTACATCTACGCGGGCAACCTGCCGGGCCAGGTCGGCAATCTCGAGCACACGCGGTGCACAGGCTGCGGCGAAACACTCATTGCCCGTTTCGGCTATCACATTCAGCGGTACCGCATCGCGGCTGACGGCTCCTGTCCGTCTTGCGGCCGCAGCGTGCCCGGTCGTTGGGACGCGAAGTTCGGTGGCCAGATTGCCTCGATGCCGTTCCTGCCGGGCTCTCGCTCGCGGCTGTCCGTACTCACTTAGTCCCCGGTGGCAGTTGCAGGTGCGGCCGCCCTCCTGCCCTTCCAGCCCTGTCCTGCCCTTCCAGCCCGTCCTGCCCCTCCTGCCCCTCCTGCCCCTCCTGCCCTACCAGCCCATATAATCATCACGTGCTCCTGAAAGACGTTCTGGGGCGTCCTCTCCGAAATCTGCGGCTGTCCGTGACGGACCGCTGCAACCTCCGCTGCGAGTACTGCATGCCGGAAGCGGACTACGTCTGGCTGCCGCGGGAGGACGTGCTCCATTTCGAGGAATTCAGCACGCTGGTCGATGTGTTCATCGAACTTGGCGTCGACAAGATACGCCTGACCGGTGGAGAGCCCCTCCTCCGGCGCAATCTATCAACACTGGTTCGCCTCCTGGCGGCCAAGCCGGGCCTCGAGGATCTCGCGCTGACCACCAACGGCACACTGCTCGGCGAGCAAATCGATTCGCTCAAGGCTGCCGGTCTGGGTCGAGTCACGGTGAGTCTCGATACGCTGCGCGCGGACCGCTTTCAGCGGCTCACGCGTTTCGACCAGCTCGATGCCGTGCGCGCCGGCATCGAGGCCGCGCGGCGGGCGTTCGAGGCCCCAAACGGCACGGGACCGACAAATGGTCTCCTGAAGCTCGACACGGTGGTCATTCGCGGCGTCAACGACGACGAGCTGATCGACCTGACCGAGTACGCGAAGTCGGTGGGCGCCGAGCTGCGCTTCATCGAATACATGGACGTCGGCGGTGCCACACGCTGGTCTCTCGACCGTGTGGTCTCGCAGGAAGAAATGCTCCAGATACTGGGTCGGCACTACGGCCCAATCGAACCAATGATCGAGTCGACGTCCGCCCCGGCCTCTCGATTCGTGCTGCCGGATGGCACGACGTTCGGCATCATTGCGTCGACAACCCAGCCATTTTGTCGGAGCTGCGACCGCAGTCGGTTGACGGCCGACGGAATGTGGTATTTGTGCCTGTACGCGGCGCACGGACTCGACCTCCGAGCGCCGTTACGGCGGGGCGCGAGTGGTGATGAATTGAAGGCGCTGATTCGACCAACCTGGGAAGGTCGAACCGATCGAGGGGCGGAACAACGGCTGGCGTTCGGCGAACGCCGCGCCTTCGTGCCAATCAAAGAACTACGGAAGGATCCTCATCTCGAAATGCACACACGCGGGGGATAGCGCAGGCTCAAGGCTCCGCCCTTCCTGCCCTTCCTGCCCCTCCTGCCCTTCCTGCCCTATCGAGCTTTGACCTCCGTCGGCGTTTCCATTGTTCCGAACAACAGCAACGACACCGCCTCGAGCAGGCTTTTGATGGTGCAGGGTTTGTCCAGATACGCCTCGTCCTCCCAGAGCGTCACTTTTTCCTTGAACAGATTGTCGGCGTAGCCAGTGAGGTACAGCACCTTGAGCGAAGGCATCCCCTGACGCAGGCGACGCGCCAGTTCGCCGCCGTCCATGTGCGGCATCATGACGTCGGTGACCAGGATGTCGAACGCCTCGAGCCTCGACGCCACCTCCAGCGCTTCCGCGCCGTCACCGGCGATCGCGGTCTTGTAGCCGGCGTCTCTCAGCACGCGCTCGACGAACTTTCGAACCGGCTCCTCATCGTCGACGACCAGCACAGTGCCCATCATTGATGACGCCCCCACCGTTCTCGAGACGTGTTCACGAGCGAGCGAAAGAGATGTCAATGCGAACGCCTTGCCAGCCAGACGTTTCCCGGCATTTCACGCACTCGCCCGCGCTCGCACATCTGCGGCCTGACGAGGTCTCCAACTGTGAGCCCGAGCCCGTCAGGCGTGTTCGACCCACATCTCGACCCCGACGGCGGCTTCGTCGCCCGGCCCTTTCAGATGAAATGCTTGCCGCCAATCCAGATGCGCCCGCGACAGATGATCTGCACTCCGGCCCGCAGGTTACGAGGCAACAGCGCTGCGCGGACGATCCAAGACCTCCCGCACGGCGGTAGTCAGCGCGGACGCTTGAAACGGCTTGGCCAAGAAGCCGACGGTCGGTCTGGTGAAGGCCGGCGAGGAGGCTGCGTCGGCATATCCGGAAATGAACAGCACCCGCAGTTCTTGTTTCTGCGTGACGAGGCGTTGGGCAAGCGCCGGGCCGTTCATCCCGGGCATGACGACATCGGTCAACAGCAAGTCGATATCGCGCGAGTATTGCGCGAAGATGTCGAGCGCGCCGTGTGGCGACGCTGCCTCGATCACGCGATATCCATGGCGTCTCAGTGCGGCGCCGATAATCACGCGAACCGAATCCTCATCTTCGACGAGCAGAATCGTCTCCCGCCCATCCGCCGGGTCGTGTTCTTGCAATGGCTCCGGCCTCGCTTCGACCGCTGCAGGAAAGTACAGCGTGAAGATACTTCCCCCGGACGCCGGACTGTCCACCACGATGAAGCCGCCGCTCTGGTGAACGATCCCGTGCACCGACGCCAATCCCAGACCCGTGCCCTTCCCGAGCTCTTTCGTCGTGAAAAACGGCTCGAACAGATGGCCGCGCACTTCCGGCGAGATGCCGACGCCTGTGTCGACGACTCGCAGGCTGACGTGCGGGCCGGCGGCAGAGCGACGATCGCCTGGCATCTCGTCTGCCGACAGTGTGACGGGCGCAACCTCGACGTGAACCGACCCGCCCATGGGCAGCGCGTCGCGAGCGTTCAGGACCAGATTGAGAATCGCTTGCTCGATCTGATTCGGATCGACCGTCACGACGGCTGGACGTTGAGACAGGTTGACGTGAAGCACGATGTCTTCCCGAAGAACCCGCTTGAGCATCGGCTTCAGGCCCATGACGGTTCGGTTGAGATCCAGTTCCTGCGGCTGCAGGACCTGTTTCCGACCGAACGCCAGCAGTTGCTGCGTCAGGGCCGACGCACGTCGGCCGGCTTTCTGGATCTCCTCGAGATCCTCACGCTCGGGATCGCCCGTCAGTCGTCGGCCGAGGAGCAGCTCGGTGTAGCCCAGAATGGCGGTCAAGAGATTGTTGAAGTCGTGGGCGATGCCGCCGGCGAGGCGTCCGACACTCTCAATCTTCGCCGCCTGCGTCAGTCTGTCCTCGAGCAACCGCCGGTCGGTGATGTCGCGCGCGATGCACAGATGGCGATCCTCCTGCACCAGCGCGCGGAAGCTGCACTCGACGATCCTCGCCCCGGCAGATCCGTTTACTCGATGCTCGCGCCGGGTTTCGCCCAGCGCAATGAGCTCCCTCCAATCGGCGGATAACGCGTCTCCGGCTTCGGCAAAAAGGTGGTCGAGGGACTCGCCGATCAGCTGTTCGGTGGGCACGCCGAACAAGGTGCCGGCCGCCGGATTCGCCTCGGTCACGGTGCGATGATCATCGAGGATCAGCATCGCATCCGAGGCGCCGTAGAACACCGCCCGAAAGAGTCGTTGGCGTTCCCGGAGCGCCGTCTCGGCTTCGACACTCGCCGTCACGTCGAGCAGGTAGCCGCGGATCTCGACGAGCTCACCAGTCGCATCGAACTGGCCGACGACGCTGGTGATGACGTGGACCAGCCGGCCGTCCTGGCGGCGCAGACGGGCCGGGTAGTGCTCGAGCCACTTGCGGCGCCGCAACTCCTCGAGGAACTGCTCCCGGTCGGTCGCCTCTTCGTAGAGCGACCCCACGTTGACGCCGATGGCGTCCTCGATTGACTTGAACCCGAGAATGCGGGCAAATCCGGGGTTGCATGCGACGAGCGTCCCGTCGATTGTCGTCACGCAAATGCCAAGCGGGGTGTACTCGAAGAGCTCGGCGTATCGCTGTTCTGCCGCCGTGCGAGCGCGCTCCAGCCGATGCTCGTCCGACGAGGGCAATGTCGTGGGGCCACCGCTATCAGTCATGCCGAACTACAATCTGTAATCGGTAAGCAGAGGGTCGCCGTTTCGCGGCATCTGGTCTGGTTGAGGCATCCTGGCAGTCCGCAAGCCGCTGAGGTCGGGCCTTGGACCCACTTTGTTATCGGATCGACGTCGATCTGGCAGTATTCTGGCCGAACGCCGACAACCCCTCAGGATTTCGATGGCGAGGTGTCCGGGTTCCCGAGGACTCTCGGGGTGCCAGGTCGACCAAAAAAAAGTGGCCGACGGCCCTCAAAAAAGGCGGCTAGACTTGAACGATTTCTGGTCGGCTTCCGTCTAAACCCACAACCGCTATGGACATAGCGCGCCCGTCCAACCTTCGGAAAAAGCGGATCAAGCAGGCGGTCTACGCCACGCTCGCTCTCGTGTCGGGTACTGCTCCTCACATTGGGGCTCAATCGGCTCAAGCCCGCGGCTCCGACCGTCGAGGCCGCGACGGTCTGGCGCGACACCGTGAGGCGGGGCCCGATGCTGCGTCAGGTGCGAGGGCTGGGCACGCTCGTGCCCGAAGACATTCGCTGGATTCCGGCGAGAACGCAGGGCCGCGTCGACCGGATCGTGCTCTACCCGGGCACGTCAGTCAAAGCCGACAGCGTCATTCTGGAGCTGTCCAACCCCGAGCTCGAACAAGAGATGCAGGAGGCCGACCTGAAGGTGAAGTCGGCGGAAGCCAGCCTCGCCAATCTCCGCGTGCAACTCCAGAACGACCACCTGCAGCAGCGCGCATCCGCGGCGACGGTAGAAGCCGAGTACAACAAGGCCAAGATGCAGGCGCAGATGAACGAGGCGCTCGCGAAAGACCAGCTGGTCTCGGAGCTCGTCCTAAGACAATCCAAGGTGGACGCAGACCAACTCGCGCTCCGCAACGACCTTGCCAAACAGCAGCTCGCGAGCACCGAAGAGTCGATGCGGGCGCGGCTCGCGGTTCAGCAGTCCGACCTGGATCAGGCCAGGGCCATACTCCAGTTGAAGAAACGACAGTACGACGAGTTGCACGTGCGGGCCGGGTTCGCCGGGATGCTCCAGCTCGTTCCCGTCGAAGTCGGGCAGCAGGTAGCCCCGGGCAGCAACCTGGCGCGAGTGGCCAATCCGTTGCGGCTGAAAGCCGAACTGAAGATTGCGGAAACCCAGGCCAAGGACATCCAGATCGGTCAAGTCGCCTCGATCGACACGCGCAACGGCATCGTCGAAGGGCGGGTGATTCGAATCGACCCATCGGTCATAAACGGGACGCGTACGGTTGACGTATCGCTGCCCGACGAATTGCCGAAGGGAGCGGTCCCCGACCTCAGCGTCGACGGCACGATCGAGCTCGAGCGCCTCACCGACGTCCTTTATGTTGGCCGGCCCGCCTTCGGTCAGGAACAGAGCACCGTCGGATTGTTCAAGCTCGACCCGGATGGCGCTGGCGCCTCACGGGTTCAAGTGAAGCTGGGGCGCAGCTCGGTGAACCAGGTCGAAGTGCTTGCGGGACTCAAAGTCGACGACTCAGTGATTCTGTCGGACATGTCGGCGTGGGATGCGTTCGAGCGTGTCCGTCTAAGGTAGAGCGCCTGCCGCCATCCGGCACAGGCGCCGCGTTCGCCAGGCACGAGGCGGGGAACATCCCCGCGAACGTGACAAGGAGAGACCGATGGTCGAGAACGAACGGCAGCCGCTCATCAAGCTGGACGGAGTCACGAAGGTGTTCCTGACCGACGAGGTCGAGACTCACGCCCTATCCGGCATTCACATCCTGATCGGTCGAGGCGAATACATCGCGATCGCTGGTCCCTCGGGGTGTGGGAAATCGACGCTGCTGTCGATTCTCGGTCTGCTCGACTCGCCCACTGAAGGTTCGTATCAGCTCAACGGGCGACCGGTCGCCGAGCTGCCGGCGTCCGAGCGCGCGCGGGTCCGAAACCGCGAGATCGGGTTCATCTTTCAAAGCTTCAATCTCATCGGCGACTTGACCGTGTTCGAGAACGTCGAGCTGCCGCTCACCTATCGCGGCATGCGATCCGCCGAGCGCAAGCAGCGCGTGACGGCCGCACTCGAGCGGGTCGGAATGGCCCACCGCGCGAAGCACCTGCCGAGCCAGCTGTCCGGCGGTCAACAACAGCGCGTGGCCGTCGCCCGCGCCGTCGCTGGCGAACCGCTCATCCTGCTGGCAGACGAGCCCACTGGCAACCTCGATTCCCGAAGCGGCGAAGCCGTGATGGACCTGCTCCGCGAGCTGCACCAGAGCGGAGCGACCATCTGCATGGTGACTCACGATCCCCGGTACGCACGTCACGCCGAACGCAGCATCCACCTGTTCGACGGTCGCGTGGTCGAGGAGCCTATGGAGATGGCCACGGTCAACCCGTAATGCTCGTCTCTCTGCGGAATATCGAAAAGTCGTACCCCCACGGGGTCGGGCGCACGTATGTCCTGCGCCGCATCGATCTGGACATCAAAGAGGGCGAGTTCGTCTCCATCATGGGGCCGTCCGGTGCAGGCAAGTCGACGCTCCTGCACATCCTCGGCATGCACGACAGCGCATGGACAGGCGAGTACTACTTCATGGACCAGCCGGTCCATCGCCTGAACCCGAAACAGCGATCCGAGCTGCACAAGAAGCACATCGGGTTCGTGTTCCAGAGCTACCACCTGCTCGACAACCTGACGGTGTACGAGAATCTGGAAATTCCTCTGTCGTACCGGAATGTCAGCCGCAAGGATCGTCAGAGCATGGTGGCCGACGTCCTGGATCGCTTTCAAATTGTCGGGAAGAAGGATCTCTACCCCAACCAGCTCTCAGGCGGGCAGCAGCAGCTCGTCGGCGTCGCTCGAGCAGTGATTGCCAACCCGCAGGTCATCCTCGCCGACGAGCCCACGGGCAATCTGCATTCGGCTCAGGGCAAGGAAATCATGGACTTGTTTCGCGGTTTGAACGAAGCAGGGGCCACGATTCTTCAGGTGACGCATTCGGAAGTCAATGCGTCCTACGGCACACGAATCATCAACTTGAGGGACGGTTGGATCGTCGGCGACTGACCGTTCGAAGGGACCTCTAAGTCTTTCGGCCGACCGCGTCGCGGACGGCGTTGGCCAGAACGGCACCAAGCGCCGACGCCGCCAGCACCAGCGCCCCAGCCGGACGCTCTTCAACCACAAAGCAAAGCAGCGCGCCCGCGACAGCCCCCATGACCAGCGTCGAGAGCGACTCGGCGATCCGCCTGAAAAGGCCTCGAGGGCACCGATGACGCTCCGTCAGCGGCCCAAGACACCTTGGACATGTAGCCATACCGCGGCAATGGATTTATCGGCTAGATGAAGGAAGCCCGGCAGGAGGAGTTTGGTCGGAACGGCGGGATTCGAACCCGCGGCCCCCAGACCCCCAGGCTTCACGAAAGAGTGGTACCGCTCGTACTTCCCCCGCGCCGGATAGACACTAGGCGATTACACATTACTGACCCGCACGCACGGTGGGGACGTTAGAGGGAATTTCCACTGGCGGCAGCAGTACCTGCGGATCGATGATGCCAACAAAGACTCGACCGACACTGCAGCGACCAACGCTTCTGCGCATGACGGAAGCCGTGCTGAGTTTCGGCAGTCAGCGAGAAGGAAACCTACGGTCCGGTGTACTCGAATTTCCCGATAAGAGACGATCTCCCTGAGTATTCAAAGCTCATTTCCGGGTCCGTCAGCCTCAGAATGCGGGAGCGTCGAACCGCGGCCGTGCCTGCGTAGAACGGCACCGCCAGACCCGTCACACCCGGGTCCAGAGGCGGCTGTCCCGGCATAGGGTTGGGAACCCGTTCCGTGCCGATTTCTAAGAGGCCTGGCACTGTGATGTCGCAGTCACCGTTCCGGATTTCATACGTAATCGGCGCCTGTTTGGGCGGTAGTTGCTTTGCTATGAGCCCGCTCAGCGCTGCGGGCCAGCCACCCGCCTGGCCCGAGAAGATGGCTCCCAATCCCTCCATCTGCTCTCGACTCGCTCGCGCATCAAAATAGACGCCGACAGTCCACCCACCGTCAAAGAGGTAGCCCGGAACGCGCGCGTAGAGAACGACGTTCAATCCGTCGAACCGGATATTGCCGTAATTCCCCGTTTCAATGCGCCATGCGACGACTGCATCACACGGGAGCTCAGTTGGCACACTCGCGAAATTGCACGGGCATGTGGTGGTACAACTGCATGCCTCCATTACATCGCCGCGCATACGCCACCGTTGCTGTGTCGCCATGATTCACCCCCAGGCGTTTGTGACCTATATGTGACCTACAGATTTAAGGGACGCGCAAACTGTTCGCATTCCGAACTCCCTTCCATTGGTGTCAAACGATTACTCGGTTCACCAAGCCAAGATTGCGTTCCAGTGTCGAATTCCGAAATCGCTGCAAAGAGCCGTATCGGGACGACTGCCTCAGGCACACATTCGTCCAGAGGGTTGGAGCGCTCCTAAGCCTCCAAAGGGTGAAACCCGTGTGATTGTACGGGGATAACCGATCACGGCGCAGATAAGTAACGGGTGACGCCGAAGGGACTTCCGACCTCGGGTCGGTCGGATCGAAATACCCTTGGCGACTGGAACGAAGCCGCTGGCGCGGCGGCCGACGGGCAGCCGGGTAACTCGTAGCAAGATAGGGTGCTCGGTCACAGGAGGTGTCTGTGACCAAGCGACTGCAATGCCTGCGCGACGAGTTAGTGCGTCGCGACTACGCCGCTCCCACCATCCGCAGCTACGTCCAGATCGTTGACGCGTTTCGCCAGCACACGGGTGCGCGCCTCGATCGGATCACACCAGCCCAGCTCCGACGCTACCACCTGTTCCTCCTCGAGGACCGGCGTCTGGCGATCGGGACGGTGGTTACGCAAATCTGCGCGCTGCGGTTCTTCTGCCGGTACGTCTTGAACCGTCGTGACGTGCGTGAGGACCTGCCGTATCCGAAGGAGCGACTGCGGCTACCGGTGGTGCTCAGTCCCGACGAGGTGCAGCGGCTCATTGCGAGCGCGAAGAACCTCTATCACCGCACGCTGCTCCTCACGCTCTATGGTGCCGGCTTGCGTCGCAGTGAGGCCTGTCATCTGAAGGTGCGCGACATCGATAGCCAGCGGATGGTGCTCCGGGTCGACCAAGGCAAGGGTGGCCGCGATCGCGAGATCCCCCTCAGTCCCACGCTGCTGGCGGCTCTGCGTGAGTACTACCGCTGGATGCGGCCGCAGACCTATCTCTTCCCGGGTACGCGCAACGGCTGGCGGGCCGATGCGCCGATCACGAGCAAGGTGATCTGGGACGCCGTGCGCCTGGCCGCGCGGAAGGCTGGGATCGACAAGCGCGTCACCCCGCACACCCTCCGGCACTCGTACGCGACACATCTGCTGGAAGCGGGGACCGATCTGCGCACGATTCAGCTGCTGCTGGGCCACGCCGACCTGTCGCACACGACGGTGTATCTCCACCTGTCGCGACGGCACCTCCACGCGGCGCCCATTCCCCTTGAGCAGCGGCACGTGACGCCGTCACCGGGCGTGCCGCGATCCCGACTGCTGCGGAAACCGCCGCAGTCGTGAGCCGGCCCGCCGTGGAGGTGGCCGATGTCCTCCGCGCGCAGGGTCAGCACTTCCTCGACCAGCATCCGTGGCTCAGCGTGCAGCAGCGGAGCGTCCTTCGCGCGCTGACCCGGTGTCGAACCGCCGCGCTCGGCGGCCATGTCGATCGGTGCGGCGCCTGCGGACATCGAGCCATCTCCTATAACTCGTGTCGCAATCGGCACTGTCCGAAGTGTCAGGCGCAGGCCCGTGACCGGTGGCTCGCCGCCCGGGAGCGTGAGCTCCTGGACGTGCCCTATGTGCATGTCGTCTTCACGCTGCCGCATGCGCTGCTGCCGCTCTGCTATCGCAACGCCACACAGCTGTACGCCTGGCTCTTCCAGGCGAGTGCGGCCACGCTGCGTGAGGTCGCCGCCAATCCGCGCCACCTCGGTGCAGAGATCGGCATCCTCAGCATCCTCCACACGTGGGGGCAGACACTCGTCCGCCACCCCCACGTGCACTGTGTCGTCCCCGCCGGCGGTCTGTCGCCCGATCACCAGCATTGGATTCGGCCGAAGTACGCGGGCTTCTTCCTCCCGATCAAGGTCCTCAGTCGGATGTTTCGGGGGAAGTTTGTCGCGACACTCCGTCGCGCCTACGTGCGTGGCGACCTCGACCTCGCCGGCGCGACCGAGAGCCTCCGCGATCCGGCGCAGTGGCACACCTTCGTCGATGCGCTCTTCGAGACCGACTGGATCGTCTACGCGAAACCGGCCTTCGGCGGGGCGTCAGCGGTGCTGCGGTATCTGGGGCGCTACACGCATCGGGTCGCCATCAGCAACCATCGATTGATCGCCTTCGACGGCGAGCGGGTGACCTTTCAGTGGAAGGATGACGCGCGCGGCCATCAGTGGCGCACGATGACGCTCTCCGCGATGGAATTTCTCCGGCGCTTCGTCCAGCACGTGCTGCCACGGGGCTTCGTCCGCATTCGGCCGTTTGGCTTTCTCGCGAATCACTGTCGAACCGCGCGGCTCACGTTGGCGCGACGACTACTCCGACAGCGCGCGACGTTGACCAACCCCGACCCCGCGACACCCGCGTGGTCCTGTCCGCAGTGTGGCGCGCCCATGATCGTCGGTCCCATCCTCAACGCGCACCAGCTCGCGCGCGTGTCTTTCATTTTCGACACGTCGTGACGGCCCACCCTCGCCAGCCGCACCGCCAGCCAACTGACGTGCGCCCACACGCTTGGCTACCCGTGTCTCGATTCGCCGGTGCAACGCGCTTTCTTCTCCGCAGGCCCGCGGTACACCACCGACGACACCCACGTGCCCGCGTCGATCCACAACGCCGACGCCCTCGCCTCGGACTCCTTCACAGACCCGGATCCCCATTCGCGGCTCCATAGCCGGCCGCCGCGCCAGCGGCTTCCTTCAAGTCTCGTTATCGAAAGTGACTCGGCAGTCGAGTCGGTGCCCATCCGAACCTCTCGCGCCGAGTCACTTCCGATGAACGCTAGCGACTGCTCGTTACTAATCGCCAGTCCCGCGATCTGCGCCGCACCTTGGCAGGCTGGGCCATCATGACAGTGGTGCGCTGGACTTCAGTTTCTTCTCGGATTACGTCTCGGCTCAAACGACGGAGCGGTACCTCGGGTGCAAACGGTGCACGGTCATCTGGAGGTTGAGCGAGTTTGCCGCTGCGGGTGCAGAGCGAATCGTCAGATCTTGTGGCGCGCGCGAGCGGCGCTCTAGCCTGACGAGCGGTACCAGCACCCCTACCGCCTTTCGGCCACAACGGCTTTAGATTGACCCCAGTTCCCATCCGTAGTTCTATCTACGCATGTTTGAGCCTGGCACAGCGCTGGGACACTATGAAGTCCTCTCGCCCCTCGGCAAAGGCGGCATGGGAGAGGTGTATCGGGCGAAGGATCAGAAACTGGGACGCGAGGTTGCGATTAAGGTTCTCCCTGACGCGTTTGGCCAAGATCCGGTCCGGGTTGCGCGATTCAAGGGTGAGGCCCGTGCCGCCGCCGCTCTGAATCATCCCAACATCTGTGCGATTCACGAAGTCGGCGATCACGAGGGCCAGCCCTTCATCGTGATGGAACTGCTCAGGGGACAAACACTCGAGGCAAGACTCTCGAGTCAGGGGCGCCTCGAAGGCGGCGAAGTCCTGGAACTGAGCACGCAGCTGGCCGATGCCTTGGATGCCGCTCATACTGCGGGGATCGTCCATCGGGACGTCAAGCCAGCGAACATCTTCATCACGGATCGCGGACAGGCGAAGATTCTGGATTTCGGGTTGGCCAAGACCGATCGTCTCAAGGCTGCCGAGGCCTTGACCATCTCGCACGACGTCGAGCGGCTGACCGGCCATGGAACCACCTTGGGTACGTTGGCGTACATGTCGCCCGAGCAGGCGCTGGGCAAAGAGCTTGATCCACGGACGGACCTGTTTTCACTGGGCGCCGTTATTTACGAAGCCTTGACGGGCAAGCCGCCTTTCATCGGTGCCACGCCGGCCGCGATCTTCGACCAGATCCTCAATCGAGCACCGGCGCCCGTGCAGCTGAATCCCGAAGTCGCACCCGGACTGGAAGGTGTCGTCAAGAAGCTGTTGGACAAAGACGTGGGTCTCCGCTATCAGCACGCCTCGGAACTCCGCGCCGACCTGAAGCGGCTGCGGCGCGACACCGACTCAGGCCACCGGCCACGAGCGACGTCCTTGGGGGGTGCGGCACAATGGAGTGCCCTGAAGGTGACCGGCGCGGCCGCCCTTGGGGCCCTCGCGCTCGGAGGCGTGGTGTGGTCGGCGAGGAGCTTCGTCGGCCCAGCACCAGCCGGGACGAGCGCGCCGGCGCTGACGATCAGCCCGCTGACAGATACGGAGGGGCTCTCGTTGTCGGCCAGCTGGTCGCCCGACGGTACCCAGGTTGCCTACGACTACACCTTGAACGGGTCGATGGACGTAGCCGTCATGTCGCTCGGGGGTGGAGAACCTCGGCTCGTTGCGGGCGGGCCCAACGACGAGGCCATGCCTCGCTGGTCGCCAGATGGCTCCCGGATCGCCTTCCTGTCCGATGACGGCACCGGGATGAACGTCTATTGGGTCCCGCCTACTGGAGGGGCGCGCCGGAGAATCGCCCAGACCCACCTTCAGTATCTGGACCGGTTCACGTCGATCGGCGCCGTCGGCTCGCAACCGTGGTCTCCGGATGGACGGCGCCTGGTGTTCTCACGGCTGGAGCCCACCAACAGCGTGGCATTGTGGACGGTTGACATCGAGAGCGGCCAGGAAGGGCGCCTCACTTCTCCGCCGGCGGGCGCGAGCGACTGGCGGGCTGCGTGGTCGCACGACGGCAAGTGGATTGCGTTTCACCGTTCGTCGACAGGCTCGCCAGCCAATCTGCAGCTGGTGCCGGCATCGGGCGGGGAACCGCGAGCGGTGCTGCCGGACGAGACGGTCGGCCGCATCGCTGCAACGTGGTCGCTCGACGATCAACGCCTTCTGTCCGTTCCTGACGGAGGGTTCGGCGGAGACATCTCGGAGGTCGACATCGGCACCCGGAGGATCAGGCAGCTGACGGTCGGGGCCAGGGTCAGTACCCCGATTCTCTCCTCCACAGGGCGCATCGTCCTCTCGCAATGGAGTCATGAGACTTTCTTCTTCAAGATAGCGGTCGACAATCCGGCGGGCGTGCACGAGCAGATCTCACTCAGCGCGGGCAGCAACTTCGCCCAGCGCTTCTCACCAGACGGCCGGCAGATCGTGTTTCAATCAGGCCGCGCCGGCCGGTCGGTGCTGTGGCTCCACGATATGGAGACAGGCACGGAGCGCCAACTCACGTACCCGGCGGCCGGACGGGAGGACAGGGCGCCGGATTGGTCGCCCGATGGGAGGCAGGTGGTGTTTCTCTCGAATCGCGGCGGTCCTTTTCAATTGTGGGTCGCGGACGTGGACGGAGGAGCGACGCATCGCCTTTCCGAGCAGGCGATCCCCATGGATGGTGATTGGTGGGTGAACGCGCGAGTGGCACCGAGGTGGTCGTCCGATGGCCGCGCCATCGCCTATCTTGCCCCGGGCGAACGCGGCTCGACGCTGTGGCTCATGAATCCCGATGGCAATGACGAACGCCCGACGCAAGTGTTCGGTGTCTTGCGCTTCGACTGGTATCTGGACAGTCGCCGAGTGATCTATACGCGCAACGGCTCGGACGGGCGAGTCGAGATGGTCGCGGCCAACCTCGACACGGAGAAGGAAAGCTTACTCCTGAAGGCGAACGCCACGGAGCTGAGTGTCGCCCCAGACGGGCGTTCAGTTGCTTACAACAGCGCGGACGGACACTTCAGCATGAATCGCTACATGCTGCCGCTCACTCCCTCGACCGGCGTCGAGGAACTCCCTCACGCGGCAGGGGCGCCTCGGCAGCTCACGTTCGGCAAGGGATTATGGCACGTGCACGGCGGCGCGTGGTCCCCGGACGGCCGGTGGATCGTGTACACGAAGGACTTCGATCGCGGAAACCTCAGCGTGATCGACAACTACCGATGAAGAGACAGGAGGCATTTTTGATTTCCCTCTATCGTCCCCTCACCGGCTCGCCCGTCCGCGCACCCACGCCGACTCGGTCGAGCCGCTCGGATTCTTTACGGCACTTGATGTACCGGATCGTTCCGGGCGACTTGGTCAAAGCGAAAATAGATCTATCTCTCCGCGCGACGCAGTAGCAAACGTGAGTCAGATACGTCCCGAGAAACGCCGCAGGGACGATCTGACTTCGAACGGGTAGATTGCTCGGCACTTGGCGACTGCTCGTTACTATCGAGGGCCCACTGGGTCAGGAGAGGACCGGCAATTGGCGCTCGCGGTCGAATCTCGGAATTCCGGCTTTATGTCGCTAGCGGCAATTCGTCGGCTTTGCTCGAAGGAATCCTCGAAAGTTTGTGTGTTCACAGGGCTTTGCTGCGAGGCAATTGGGCCGACAATCTCGCTCAAACCGTGCGGTGGGCGGCTGACTCGGCACACTTGCGGCCCGATGACCACGGATTGGTGCTGTCCACCTATACAACGTTCGGCGGACTGCACCTTCAATAGACTCAATGCGTAGCTCACGGAATCAGCCATAGCCGATGGACGACTCCAGGGTGCCAAGGCTCGCAGTCGGGACGCTCGCAGCCATCGCCACCGGCAAGCTGCTCATGCATGTTGCGGCGATGCAGCAGTACGGCTACTTCCGGGATGAACTCTACTACTTAGCCAGCACGAATCACCTGGACTGGGGCTACGTCGATCATCCGCCGTTATCGATCGCTATTCTCGCTCTGATCCGTGCGCCATTCGGCGATTCCCTGCCGGCCTTGCGAGTCGTGCCAGCGTTGGTCGGTGTTGCCACGGTTTTTGTCACCGGGGTCATTGCTCGCCAACTCGGTGGCGGTCGGTTCGCGCAGGGACTGGCCGCCCTGTGCGTCTTGATGTCTCCAGTCTTCCTTGGCACGGCCCATTACTACTCCATGAATGTTTTCGACCAGATGTTCTGGGCGATGGCCGTCTCAGTTCTTCTGTGCGCCTTGGCAGAAAGTCGGCCTCGCCACTGGGTGGCGCTCGGCGTGATCTTGGGATTGGGGTTCCTCAACAAGATCAGCATTCTGTGGCTCGCCGCAGGCGTGCTCATCGGACTGCTTTTCACGCCCTATCGGCGCGTGCTGCGCGAACCCTGGCCATGGGTGGGAGCGTTCGTGGCGGGCGTTCTCTCGCTCCCCTATCTCTTGTGGCAACTATCCCACGGATGGCCAACGTTGGAGTTCATGCGGAACGCGACGACGGTGAAGATGGTAGATGTCTCACCGCTGCGTTTTCTCCTCGACCAAATCTTGAGCATGAACCCGGGGGCGGCGCCCGTGTGGATAGCAGGCATTGCCTTCGGACTGTTCGGCGCACAACGTGAGCGCGGTCGAGTTGTCGTATGGATTTACCTCACGGTCTTCGCGTTACTTGTCTTGGCCGGTCGCAGTCGCTCGTCGTACCTGGCTCCGGCCTATCCTCCGCTGCTCGCACTGGGGGCCGTTACTCTGGAGCGCGTCTCCGCGTCAGCGGGATGGAGGTGGTTGCGGCCCTCGCTGGCAACAGCGGCCATCGTCGTTGGCGTTGTGGGATTGCCCGTGGCCCTTCCACTTCTGCCGGTCGAGATGTTCGTACGTTATCAAACCGCCCTCGGCATGTCGCCGCGCACCGAGGAACGCCAGCAGATGGGACAGCTACCGCAGCAGTACGCGGACATGTTCGGCTGGGAAGAGATGACCGCGCTCGTAGCCGAGGCCTATCGTCGGCTGACGCTTGAGGAGCGCCAGCGCTGCCGCGTATTCGGTCAAAACTACGGCGAGGCGGCGGCTATCGACGTTCTCGGACGCCGGCTTGGCCTCCCGCGCGCCCTGAGCGGGCACAACAGCTACTGGGTCTGGGGCCCAGACGCCGGTTCGTGGGACGTCCTCATCATCATCGGCGGTGACCGCAAAGACAACGCGAGGTTCTTCGACGAAATCGAGATCGTGGGACAGACTCGGTCCCAATGGGCCATGCCCTACGAGCGTGGCTTGGATGTGTCGATCGCACGCCGCCCAAAGGTAGATTTTCACGAGCTGTGGCCGGCGCTAAGACAGTACATCTAGCAAATAAACGAGCCGCCGAACACCGGCTTGCAGCCGTCGGCGGCTAGTGAGATGCTGAGCCGCCGCGGCTGAAGCCGCACATTAACCCACGATCAACGCCGCAGTGACTTTCGATCTCGAGGCTCGTTTCAAAAGCCACTTGGCGACTTGTGAGGATTTAGCCGCCCGCGAGCGGCAGGTAACGCCCTACCGCCCGCCTGTTTCACTTTCGCTTAGTCGGAATGGCCCGGCTACTTTCCGGATGCCTTCTTCGCGGCGGCTCCGGCCTCGGTATCCTCAATCACCGGATAGACTTCGATCTCCAGAAGATCAGCCCAGTCGGCCACGTGCTCGGCGACGAGCGCCAGGTCGCTTGCCTCGATGAGATGCCAGCCGAGAGTTGAACCCGGCGTGTGCCAACGCCCCGCTGTCTTCGCGCCAGCCGGGACTGGACCGCCCGCTTTGAGAAACTGGTCAATCGCAGTCTTGTATTTCCCTGGAACGGTCTTCCAAACAACCATGATCTTCATGGGGTGCCTCCTTCACTTGCGAAAACGCTGATTCTGACGTAACTGACCGGGAGAAGCGAAGCGAATTACTCTCGATAAACGACGTATCGCGAGTAATCCTTGCAACGCCCGCAACCGTGTTATTGACCAAACTCGCGGTTTACTGCCCTTGAGAGCGATCAGATCATCTACTCCCAAGAATGCCCAACATGCTGCTTGACCTTGAGTGCCCCGATGGCGTAGAAGCACGGTGCTCTTGAATTTCGCCTTTTTTGACAAGGAGTAACTCGATGCTGCCGATGCTACGCAGAGCGCTGCTGATGTGCTGCGCCGTTGCGGCCGGTTTGTGGATTGGAGGCTGCCAAGAAGCTCGGCCGCCAGCGACCACCACGACGAGCGCCCCGCCCCCTGCCGCTGCTGCTGAACCTATGACGAAGAAAGCGCCGACGGATCTCGAACAGCTCGCCGAACGCCTCGTCAATCAGAGCGCCGGCATAAAGGAAGGAGAACTCGTGCTCGTCTCGGGCGGGGCGCAGGACCAAGAGCTGCTGGAGAACATCGCGGTCCACGTCCGCAAAGTCGGCGCGTTTCCGCAAGTGGCACTCAGCAGCGACCGGATGACGAAGCGTCTGTTCTTCGATGTCCCGGCGAAGTTCGATACTCAGGCCGACGCGCTCGGACTGAAGCTGGCCGAGAACTTCGACACGGTCATCACCGTGATTAGCAACATGGACGAGGGAGTGCTTGCGGGCGCCGACCCCAAGCGCCAGGCTGCGCGCGCGAAAGTGGGTCAACCGGTCGCTGACGCGTTCCTCAAACGCAAGGCGAGACAAGTCGAGGTCGGCAACGGACTGTATCCAACCGCTTGGCGCGCCAAACGCTTCGGGATGACGGATGACGAGCTGATGAAGACGTTCTGGGAGGGCGTCAACGTTGACTACGCAAGCCTCGCGGCAAGAGCCGAACAGGTCAAGGGAGCCCTTGCCGGCGGAAGCGAGATTCAGATCAAGGACTCTAACGGCACGGACTTGAGAGTCCGCGTTCAGGGTCGACCCGTGTATGCAAGCGACGGCATCATCTCATCCGAAGAGGCGCAGAAGGGAGGCGCGGCGGTCAGCGTCTACCTGCCGGCCGGCGAGGTCTACGTCACGCCAGTCGCCGGCACAGCCGAAGGAAAGGTTGTGCGTCCGAGGGAGTACTATCAGGGACAGGAAATACAAAACCTGACATTGACGTTTGCCGCTGGCAAGCTGACCTCGATTACCGGGTCGGGTCCTGGCTTCGAGCCGTTGAAGGCGCTGTACGATGCGGCTGGGGAGGGCAAGGACCTGTTCGCCGTGGTTGATCTCGGCATCAACCCGAACGTTAAGCTTCCCGCTAGCAGCGCTGTGGGCACGTGGGTCCCGGCGGGAACGGTTTCGGTTGGCATAGGCAATAACATCTGGGCCGGCGGCGACAACAAGAGGCACGTACGCCTACTACATCTCGATCCCCGGCACCTCTGTCACCCTTGACGGAAAGCCGATTATCGAAAACGGACAACTTAAGATCTGAAGTTTGCTGGGCCGCACAAGACGAAAACCGGGCGAGAAAACAAAAGGCGTACGCAAACTATTTGGGATCGCGACCCAGAATATATCATCTGCCCCCGTCGCTCTGGTTTGCCCTTAAAAGGCGGGCTAAACACACGAGAGCCCGAGCGCTGAAGGACACGTGAGCGCTCCGGCTCATCGCGAGCTTGTTAAGCCGCCATAAACGCCGCAAGGATGACGGGGGTCAGCGACGCTGTTGGCGACGGTGAAGGAGGCCGTCGCCAATGCCGAAGTCCAAATCACGCAAGAAGAAGTCGCCCAAGCGAGTGCTGGCCCTTCCCGACCTGGAACAAGCCAAGACGGTCGTGCTGAACAGCCTGACGTCCGCCAGCGGCCAGCGGACCTACGAGCACGCGATTCGCGAGTTTGTCGCCTGGTACTGCGCGGAGCCGCGGCTTGCGTTCAACCGCACCGTCGTTCTCCGCTATCGCATCCACCTTGAGCAACGCCATTACGCGCCCGCTACCATCAATCTGCGGCTGGCAGCCGTCTGCCGTATCGCATACGAGGCGGCTGATTCCGGTCTGCTGAGCCCCGAGCTGGCCGCAGGCATTCGTCGTGTCAAGGGCGTGCGACGCCTGGGCGTCCGACTTGGGAACTGGCTGACACCGGAACAGGGGCGGAGGTTGCTCGAACACTCGACGCCATCGACACCACGTGCCCTGCGCGACCGCGCCATGGTGGCCATGTTGATTGGTTGTGGACTGCGCCGGGCTGAGTTGCTCGCGCTGACGCTCGAATCGGTCCAACAACGGGAGGAGCACTGGGTGATCGCAGATTTGGTCGGAAAGGGTGGCCACGTGCGCACGGTGCCGATCCCAGGCTGGGTCAAAGATGCGGTCGATGCCTGGACAGATGCTGTCGGCATCACGCACGGTCCAGTCTTCCGCGCCATCAACAAGGCCGGGCGCATCTGGGGCGATGGCATGTCTCCGAAGGTGCTCTGGGACGTGGTCCGGGCAGCGGCAGGGCGCGCTGGCATCGAGAAGCTCGCACCGCACGACCTCCGTCGCACGTGTGCGCGACTCTGTCACTTGGCTGGCGGCGAACTGGATCAGATTCGATTCCTCCTCGGGCACGTCTCGATCCAGACGACGGAGCGCTACCTTGGCTGCAAACAGCGACTACGATGCGCGGTCAACGACCGTCTCGGAATCGAACCGAACGCCGCTTGAGTTCAGAGCCAGGGCGGGCGCAAAACGTCCGCCCTTGGCGACTGCTCGTTACCTATCAGGGGCAACCGCGGACGGACACGAAAACCAGCAAATGGCGCTCGCGGCCTAATCGCCAGATTCAGTGTTTATCTCGTTAGCTCCAATCCGTTGCATGGAGTGCGATCAGATCGAGCAAGACGGCGCGTCGAAGGAATTGACGGTCCGAAGGGACATACCTCGCCCGCGGTTGTAGTCACGGCTTACCGACCAGATCCGGCAAAATGGCATGAGCTCCCGCGGGCGCGGCTCACTCGCAACGTTAGGCGCGAAAGGGCTACGTGATGTCATTCATAAAGAAACATGCTCTCGCAATAATATTTGCTGCTGGCCTCAGCCAAGCGGTCGCACTGTCCCAATCACCGCTGCCCCAGACGGAGTCGAGTCTTTCCAGAAACCCCGCCCTGGTACGTGACTGGGCAAATCGCCTGCTGGCCAACGACCCGAAGGTCCGCGCAACCGCCGAAGCCGCCCTGGTCCAAGGGGCGCGGGGGTCGCTACCTTTGCTGAGACGATTCCTCAACCCTGGGCATGAAGACCTCCATGTGGTGACTTTTGAAATCATCCAGCGGATCGGTCCTCCTGCCATTCCGCTGCTGGTGGACCTGCTGCGGCATGAGTGGGACTCCATCCGGCGCAGCGCCGTCGATGAGTTGATTGACTTGGCGCCCCATACAGAATGGATTCAACCGGCGTTGAGGCGGGCGCTCGGAGACGAGGATTCGATGGTCGCGGGCGATGCCGCACGTGCCCTGGGTGCTTTGGGCACGAGGGCCAGCCCTTCGGTAGGCGCTCTGGTCAACACTCTTTCGCACGAGGATCCATACGTCCGCATCTACGCGGCGGAGGCCTTGGCGTCCATCGGTCCGAACGCGGCCAGGGCGACAAACGCCTTGGCAGAAGCGCTGGGCGATCCCATTCCCGGCGTTCGATGGGCGGCGTGTGAGGCCCTCGCCAGCATCGGCCCGGCTGCGCAGTCTGCAGTGCCGCAGTTAATCGAAGCTCTGGAGGATGAATTCCTCTATGTGCGTATCTTCGCGGCCGGAGCTCTGGGAAGCATCGGACCGAAGGCACAGTCGGCCCGAGAGGCGCTGAGGGCGGCAGCAAACGATCCCGCATTGCGTTACGAAGCAGAGTGGGCGTTGAGTCGAATCGCTGGAGTCAAATCTGGAGAGCCTGTCGCGTCAGACGTTGTGCCCGCGCCTTCCGTCGCGCCCCCACTCCAGACGACAGTCGTCCAAACGGGCAATCCTCCGGTTGACTGGGATACGAGCACCGGTCGGAACATCGTCTGGAGTGTCGAGTTGGGAAACGAAACGTTTGGTCGTCCCGTGGTTGTTGGCGATGCGGTCTATGTGGGCACCAACAACGCAAGGCACATGAACCCCGCCTACCAGGAAGAAGCCGGCGTGCTCGTGGCATTTCAAGCGAAGGATGGCAAATTCCTTTGGCAGGACGTGGCCCCGCGAGTAGAGCGAGGTCTGCGAGAGTTTCTGTTGCCTTCGACGACAAGTACGCCGTATGTGGAAGGGAACCGGCTGTACTATGTCACCGCCGAGTGCCAACTCCGTTGCCTCGACACACAGGGTTTCCGTGATGGCGAGAACAATGGTCCGTATCGGGATGAGGTCTTCCAGGACAACGCTGCGGCCGACATCGTCTGGGAGTTGGACATCTGTGGCCGCTTGGGTGTCTTTCCGCATGAAGCCACCAATAGCGAAGTGTTGCCCGTGGGTGATCTGCTGATGGTCTCGACCTCCAACGGGCAGAATGAAGGCCACACGCGCGTCCCATCGCCGCGCGCCCCAAGTCTGATCGCGGTGGACAAGCGTTCGGGCGAAGTGGTCTGGCGCGCTATCGGCCCGGGCGAGCAGGTGCTGCACGGCCAGTGGTCCAGCCCTGTGGCGGCCAATGTGAATGGGCGCATACAGGTGCTCTTCGGCGGAGGAGATGGTTGGCTGCGTTCCTACGACGCGGCGTCGGGTCATGAAGTGTGGCGATTTGACGGCAATCCGAAAGACGCCCGCTGGCTTCCGCGCCCCAGAGTCCTTTCGCGCAGCTCTATCATTGCTTCACCGGTCTTCGCCGACGGCCGCGTCTTCGTTGCGATGGGACAGAGTCCTGGGCACGGCAACGGACCCTCATTGATTCACGCGATCAGTCCCAACGGCCAGGGAGACGTCACCGAGAGCAGGCTCCTCTGGACTTCTCGCGAGGTCGGTCGCGTGGTGGGAACGCCCATTGCGAAAGACGGTCTTCTGTACGTTGGGGACCTGGGCGGAACGATTCATTGTCTGGACGCGGCGACCGGCGCCCACGTCTGGAAGCACGAGACGAACGAGGCCATTTGGGGAAGCCTCCTGCTGGCCGGCGACCGGCTTTACGTTGGGAACGTTGAAGGCAGCATGACCGTTCTTCGTGCCGGACGGCGAAAGCAATTGCTGGGGCAGATCGAGATGGATGCGCCGCTCTATTCGCCTCCGGCGCTGATCGGCGATGCGCTTTATCTGGCCACCGCGAACCGGTTGTACCTCATCGCGGCAAAGTCTTAACTACACAGGATCTATCCTGCGATCGTGCCGAACGCCACAAATGACGGACAAGCTCAGACGGCGTGTGACACGGCACGGGCCCACATCCTTAGCGTTGGAGCCGATTGAGCATCGCATCGGCTCGAAGTTCAAGCGCTTATAGGGAACCTTGCCGGTGCGCTCTCGGTGGCGGGCAATGACGCGAGCGGCCGCACCAACTTTACCATCGTCGAGTTGAACTTCTCAGGTTCGTCGACGAATGCCTCGTGCCCGGAGTGTTCGAACCACACCAGGTTCTTCGACGGCGCAGTAAGTGCATCGAAGTACGCCACGCTGGTCTCGGGCGGCACCCAGTGATCGCGGCGTCCGACAAAGATGACCACAGGCATCTTCAATGCCGGCACGAGTTTCAAAAGATTCAGCTTCGACACTTCCGCCCACATGGCGTCGAGCGTAAACCGGAAGCCCCGGATGAGGTTTGGCAGATCGAAGATCGACGATTCCGGCCGGCCGAACAGCGCTCGTCCCGCTTTCCAGAGAATTCCCAGGCGCATCTGCCCATCCATCCGATTAACGGCCGTGCGCTCGACAAACACACTCTTGGCCGCCGGATATGGGGGCGGACCAATCGCGCGCAGCTTCTTCAACGCCTTTTCGTCGTGCCGGCGCTCCGCTTCGGCGACTCCGAAGGAGTACGACAACGACTCGCCGGCCGCCGCGTCGCCAATCTGTGCGGCGCCGACGTAGACCGAGACTTTCTCGGGAAATCGCGCCGCGTAGATCGCGCCGAGCGCCGAGCCCCAGGAGTGGCCCAGGATCGCGACCTTTTCCTTCCCGAAGCGTCGCCGCACGATGTCCACGAGCTCGTCGAGATCGGCGACGAACTGATCAAGCGTCATGGAGGATCTCGGAATGCTGCGATCGAACGACTTGCCGGTGCCGCGCTGATCCCAATGGGCGACGGTGAAGTGTCGCTCGAGCGGCGCGTTGAAGTGGCGGAAGAAGCCCATCTCACTCATGCCCGGACCGCCGTGCAGAACGATCAACGGCGGGTTGGCGACGTTCTCTCCGCGGATCATCACCCACTGATCGACCCCGCCGAGACGTACGTACTTGACCTCCGCGACGCTGTTCAGGAGAACATTGCCATCTGGCCCGCGGAAGGGTTTGGTGTGGCCAAGCCTCAGCCAGCCGTCGACGACGGCCACCGCGCCGACGAGGAGCCACATCACGGCCGCCACCAGCCACACGTTCGCAAGGAACAGAGCGCCGGTGGCGATGGGCGTGAACCAGAAGATCGAGCTCGCCGTCAGCATTCCATGCATCAGCGTCGTCACCAGCAGGCTGCCGGTACGGTCGTACACCCAGACCATCAGAACACGGTACGCCGTCAGGTTCGCGACAGCGGCGAAGACGGAGAGCATCAAGAACGCAAGCAGCGGAATTCCGCCGGCATAGGTGCCGCTGACGAAGACCTGCTGCAGGAAGTGCCACAGTCCCCACAGCACGCCGACGATGAGGCCGGTCATCGGAACGCCGTGACGACGCCTCAGTCTGGGCACCGCGAATCCCGTCCAGCCAATCTCCTCAAGGATGGTCGTCACGGCTGCCCCGAGACCGCCGAGCACGACGGCCGCCTTGTTGTCGGCGGTGAGGAGCGGGGACGTCATCGACAGCGTGAACAAGATGCCCGCTGAGACGATCGGCGCGGGCAGGATCGCGAGGGCATACCAGCGAATGCCCACGCGCCATTTGCGGAGTTGCAAGAACAGGTCGCGATATCCCGCGCGTCCATCGACAAGACCGGTCAGCAGCAAGCCCGCGATGCTCGGGCCCGCGAGCATGACCATGACCGCGGACAGGAATTTCCCCTCGGCCTGCCAGTTGGTGTTGACAAGCGAGCTCGGCCCGACCACCAGCACGAACCCACCCCACGAGAGCGCGAACGTCAGGACGTAGTACGCGAGTAGCGGATGCCTTCTGATCAGAGTCGCCACGGGGAGCCTCGCTCCTGAGTGAGTTGGCAAATGCCGTGCCTCGTCCCAGCGTTGGTGACGACGGTCGAGGGCGGGCTCAAACGAACGAGGGTAAAGGTTGCGCGGCTGGGGGAGCCGTCTACTCTGGCAGTGGTGTGCTGATCGGGTGTCGAAAATTCCTCGCCCCAGCAGGATTATTTCGCAGCGGTGACGAAATGTCGCAGGTCTGAACGTCTGACAGCCGCGGAGGGACGCGATCAGCCTTCGGCAAGACTCATGCTACTCCAGATGCAGCTTGGCGTTTGCTCGCGGGCCGTTCGGCGTGATGCCACAACGCATGCCGGCCCAGCCCAGTGACCGAGACCAGGCGAGCACATCATGTCGACCATCGAAGCTGTTATCAAGCGGCATTCAGTGCTGATCTACTTCGCCCTCGTGTTCGTTATCTCGTGGGGCGGTGCCTTCCTTATCCTCGGTCCCGGAGGCTTTCCCCCAAGCGCGGAGGAATTCGAGAACCTGGGAGCGTGGTTCTACATTGCGATCTTAGCCGGCCCCTGCTTGGCCGGCATTCTGCTAACGGGCATCGTCGATGGGCGGCCCGGCCTCCGCGAGCTTCTCGCCCGGCTGCGGCGGTGGCGGGCAGGCTCGAGGTGGTACGCCGTCGCGCTGCTACCCGCTTTCGTGATGACAGCGACGGCTCTGCTGCTATCCCTCGTGTCGTCCGATTTCCGCCCAGCCATATTCAACTCCAACGATAGAGCCGGCATCGTGATGCGTGCCCTCGGTCCGGCTCTCCTGGTTGGTTCCTTTGAGGAAATCGGCTGGACGGGTTTTGCCGTCCCTCACTTGCGCTCTCGTCACTCCATACTTACGACCGGGCTCGCGGTCGGTGTCGTGTGGGGAGCGTGGCACTTCCCGCTGTTTTGGGAAGGCGACAGTTTCTCCGCGACGCTCCCGCTCGCCCTGCTGCTTACACGCCTCTTCTCCTGGTTGCCGCCGTTCCGCGTGCTGCTGGTCTGGGTCCACGACCGCACCCAGAGCCTCCCTGTGGTGATGTTCATGCACGCGCTCGTCTCCTTCATTTCGATTACGCTCTCCCACGAGACGCTGACCGGTGGACGCCTCCTGACAAGTCTTCTCGTGTCGGCAGTGACAATGTGGCTTCTCCTCGCGGCGGTCGCCGCGGCCAACCACTGGCGGCTCTTACGCCAACCTGCCCAGACAGGTATGGATTAATGCCAGGCACCGGTGTTCACTGATGAACAGTCCCCCAGCTCGACGCGAGTGCTAGGTCGCGAGTAACGCCGCAGGATTTCCGGAAAGTGGCTGCCGGTTTCGGAAAATACTTGGCGACTTATCGTTACTGGCGGGCGGCCGCGTGGCGTAGTGCTACCATTCCGGTCCTAATCATCGATGGCTGACAGGCGACGGAACTGCGAAGATCCCAGCGGTTGCGAGGTTCGGGTGGCGATACCACCATCTCGGCATCCCACACTCCTCGCCGCGAGACGGCGAGCTGCACCTGAAGAAGCTCGGTGTTCATGTCTGCGGCTTTGAGACCAGTCCTTACGGCGTCGAATGGATGCGCTTCGACACGCACTGCCAAGTGCCAGAGATCGTGAAGACCGTCCCGCACCTGGCGTTTGTCGTCGACAACTTGGACACCGCGCTCCAAGGAAAGCAGATCCTCATTCCGCCGAACTCGCCGTCACCCGGGGTGCGGGTGCGTTCATCTTGGATGATGGGGCGCTGGGATCGAACTCCTGGAATTTGCGCCAGATTCCGACTAGCCGGCGGACGTGACAGACAGTTGCCACGTCCTGTCGCTCCACCGGCGCATTGTGGGTAACGAGTAACGCCGATCCGTTTACTGCGGGCGGGGTAAACGAAAGGTGACTCTCGAAAACTTTCACTCCGGATCCGTTACCGGTCGAAGCGGCCCGGTTCCTGTACGAGGACGTGGCTTGGGTGCGGCCTCTGCGCCGGGTGGTGCGCTGAACGGCTCCGCCGGGATGCGCTCGTAACGCACATCGAGGACCTGGAGTTCCTCGGTGCCACGCGGCGCGTGAAGGACTACACAGTCCCCTGGCCCAGACTTCATCAATGCGCGCGCCAGCGGCGACTTCCAACTGATATGGTTGCGATTCAGATCGATCTCGTCGGCGCCGACGATGCGCACCACCCGCTCGGTGCCGGCGGCGTTCGCGTACCGAACAGTCGCTCCGAAGAACACGTGGCTCGCGGCGCGCCCATTTCGCGCGGCTTCTGGATCCACCACCTCCGCCGCGTCGATACGTTTCGTGAGAAAGCGAAGGCGTCGATCGATCTGACCGCAGCCGCCGTTTGTTGTACTGGTAGTCGGCGTTCTCACTGCGATCACCGTTGCTCGCCGCCCAGGCTACCACCTGCGTCACCGCTGGCCGTTCTTTGGCGAGCAGGAACCGCAGCTCGTCTTTCAGCCGCTGGAGTCCGCCCGGCGTAATGTAGTTCTTGACTCCTGGGTTCGACTCCTTCGTGACCGCCATGCTGATGACGATCGTAATCCACCAGCCGCGAATCGCCGTTCACGTGCGAGATCGCTCGCCCAGCCAGCGATTTGGATCGGTAAACGACAAACGATATGACTCTATCGGGAGTGACCCGGCGCACGGAGGCACGCGTTCGAGCCCTGACGATCATCGCCGGGTCACTTTCGATAGAGCCGTTTGGACCAAGCCGCTGGCGTTTGCGGCGGACGCGGCCCATCAGCTATGTGCGTTGAATCGTGTGGACCTGTGTCGTTGGGGCGTGCAGCGCCGCGAGCGATGGATGATCAAGACGGTGCAGGACGCTCCGGACGCGCGTCGCAGCGGCGCGCGCGATGGCTGATGTCGGCGGTGAGAAGACACCTCCGGCGCACGCGCGTTCGAGCGCGATTGTGCGCGGATGGCGGGACGCGGGCGCGGCTTACGAGGTGTCATGGAAGACGTCGGCGAGGAGTGCTTCGAGAAAGAGCTGCCGCGCGGTCAGCCGTTCGACGATGCGCATGGGGGCCCCGCAGCGAGGGCACGGCCATGACGGCCGTGGTGTGGAGGCGGCGAGCGGTTCGTTCGGCGGCGGCGGGGCGACCGCGAGCGCCTGACGACACTGGGCGAGCTCGCGTGTCCGACAGCGCGGGGCGAGGAAGCCGAAGTAGCGGATGCGGACAAAGCGCTTCGGCAGGACGTGCAGGAGAAAGCGTCGCAGGAATTCGTCGACGTCGAGGGTCAGCGTGCGGATCTGGCTCCCGTGCCGATAGTCCTTCCACCGAAACGACACCGTGTCGTCCGTGACCGCCACCAGCCGGTGATTGGAGATGGCGACGCGGTGGGTGTAGCGCGCGAGGTAGTGCAGCACGTGGGCCGGACTGCCGAAGGGCGGCTTGGCGTAGACCACCCACGGTCTGGCGATAGAGCGATCGCAGAAACGCGCGGAAGGCTGACATCGGTTCCGAGCGGCGCGAGGCTGCCCGGGAAATGCAGGCGACCGCGCCGAAAGGCCTCGCGTAAGCCGGCGACGAGCTTGCCCCGAAAGACCTGCCGCAGCACGGGAATGGGCAGGAAGAAGCGCGGCCGCGCGTGGATCCACTGGGTGCCATCCGGCGACAAGCCGCCGCCGGCACGACGCAGTGGACGTGGGGATGGTGCTGCAGCCGCTGGCCCCACGTGTGGAGGACCATCAGCCCGCCGATGTCGCCACCAAGGCGCTTCGGATTGCTCGCGACCTGGAGCAAGGTCTCGGCGGCGGCGTGAAACAGCAGGTCGTACACCACGCGCTTGTTGACGAGCGCGAGACGGGCGAGCGGCTCCGGCATCGTGAAGACGATGTGGACGTAGCCGACTGGCAGGAGCTCCTGCTCGCGAGCCGTCACCCACGCGTTCCGCGCCGCGGTCAGACACTTCGGGCAATGCCGATCGCGACAGCTGTTGTACGAGAGGGCCGGCTGCGCGCACTGGTCACAGCGATCGCGGTGCCCACCAAGCGCGGCGGTGCGACACTGCGCGATCGCCCGGAGGACGCGCCGATGTTGCCCGGTCACCCAGGCGCGGTGCATCTCCAGGAAGCGATCGCCATGTCGGCGCACGATGTCGGCCACCTCGAAGGGTGGCCGCGTCACCGCTTGCGCAGCCGGCGCGTGCGGCGCACCGTGTCGGTCCCGGAGACCGGCATCGCGTCCAGTGGATTGGCGACCGCCTGGAGATGCCGCTGCGACAAGTGCAGGTAGATGACGGTGTGCTCAAGTTTGACGTGCCCGAGCAAGAGCTGCACGGTCCGCAAGTCGGCCCCGGCTTCCACGAGGTGCGAGGCGTACGAGTGCCGCAACAGATGCGGTGAGACGCGTTTCTCCAGCTGGGCGCGCGTCGCCGCGTCGCGACAGGCATCCCACACGACCTTCGGGGTGATCGGCTTGTCGGCTCGCCAGTTCTGCATCGTGCCGGGAAACAACCACGTCTGCGGTCGCATCCAGCGGTAGTACACGCGGAGCGTCGCCAGCAGCGTCGCGCTGAGAGGCACGTACCGGTCGCGACCACCCTTGCCGTGCTGAATGTGAATCAGCATGCGACGGCTGTCAATGTCGCGGACCTGCAGCTGGCGGAGCTCGGCGTTCCGCATGCCCGTCGAGTACAGGACCATGAGCATCGTCCGATCGGTGAGATTCTTCGCCCCATCGATCAGACGGGCGACTTCCTCCGGGGTGAGAATCACCGGGAGTCGTCGCGGGACCTTCGGAAATGGGAGGTCCTCCAGCAGGTAGGGGCGCTTGAGCGTCTTGACGAAGAAGAACCGGAGGGCGGAGACGTGGAGCTTGACCGTGCGCGGCCCGAGCTTCCGCTCGCGCAGCAGATACGCCTGATACCGGCGTAGGTGGCTCTGATTGAGTTGATCCGGAGGACGTGTGAAAGTACTTCGCGAATCGCTCGACCGCCTTGAGGTAGTAGTACACCGTGGTCGTGGCGTAGTTGCGCCGCTGGAGTTCCTCCAGCATCGCCGTTTGAGATGGGTCACAAGACACCTCCTGTGACCCACACGCTACCCGGCCGATCGGGCGCGCCTCACGCGTAGCGTCCGCCGCGCCAGCGGCTTGGTCCAAACGCCGATCTCGCGACCTATTCCGAGACTCGTAGATGGATCGCCACTTGGCGACTACTCAGGACCAACCGCCGAGCGTGGTCATCCATGCCGACACTGCCGAAGGCTCGTGGTTCGAATCCCTAACACCCAGCCACGCAATTTTGCCCTGTGTTTTCAACAACTTGCAGCGCAGGGTGATTTTCAGTATCGAACTCAGCCGCCTCCAACGCTCCGTCGGGATGTACAACGGTCTCCTAAACCGCTGCGTTCTTGACGAACCCGTGTCAGGTCGCTCGTGTCAAGCGACGATGCCGCCCGCGAGGTGCGCGTCCGTAGGCGTCTGGGGCAATTGCGCGAGCGTGACGCCCTTCGCTGAATGCGAATCGGTGTGCCTCGTGACCGTCGCGGCGGACCCGACTTCCTCGGCGGGATCCGTCGCGGCTCTGCCTCTCGGCCGTTCGGACCGGCGATGAACCCGTCCAGTGACATCGAGACGTCGAGCACGACCTTGCTCATCACAACCTTCCGCCCTTATCACAACCTTCCGCCAACCTCTTCGAATGAGCGGCGTCGCTCGTCCTTCACCTAACTGTCAGCGCATTTTTCTCGTCGAGCGGCGACACCGTGATCATCCGAATTGTCTCGGCGTCGCGGTAGTAGCCCGTGACGGCTCCGGCTCCGTCCGGGACCCAAAACGGCTTCCAGGTGACGAGCACCTTCGTTCCCGCGACGAGTGCTGCCGCGATGGCTTTCGTTCCAACCGCGCGAACGGAGCCGTTCCGGTCGACAAGTCGTGTGTCGTCATTCAGGACGACGTCGCGCGTGTGACCATCGATCTCGACGACAACCGTACGCGATTTGAAACGCCTCGTCTCACCGTGGACGCTTTGTCCTAGATGCTTCACGGGAGTGAGCGGCAATTGCGCACCTTCAGCGACGACGAGGGCGGCGACACGCTCCCCTCGTGACTCAGAGAAATGGACCTGCACGAGGGAGCCCAGGTTCGGAATCAACCCTCGGCCAGTCGACGCGTCAATTGGCGTCGGCGAAATCACCTCGGTCGCTTGATCGACGCGCAGCGTCAACGAACCATCTTTCAGTTGCAGAGTGATCGCGCTGGCTGAAGACGCCCTGAGAATTCCTCGCGCCCAGTGATACTCCCCAGCCTCCGCCGTCGCCCGGGTGGGCAGGACGCTAATTGCCAGGAGAGCGAGGCACGCCAAAAAGCTAGACTTTGCCATGACATCACCACCCTGTCGGTTTGCGCTGGCTTGTCATAGTCGAGTGTATCAGTGATCGGTGGGCCGAACAGTCCGGTCAAGGCTGGAGTAAGTTTCACGTGAGCGACGCTATCGGAAATCACGTGAGCCACTGGCACGTTTCGGACACCCACTTCGAAGCGTGCGGCTGCGCCGTCATCTGCCCCTGCCGAAAACAGCGCGGTGTCCGCGCAGGCATGCGCTCAACCGGAACTGTCCCCACGATTGTCCCTGAGACGCGCCAAAACAGCGTGTCAAGAGCCTACGCCAGCCAACTCGCTCGATCTCTGATGTGGAAAAGAGTGAAGGATTTACGAGGAAAAATGAAGATGGTCGAGAGGCGGATTTCCGTTTAGCAAACCGTTGCATCGACCTAGGCTCCGCCCGCGCGGGGAAGATCCGTGTCCGATCTGATGTCCGAAACTTGTATACATTTTTCGGACAGCCTCGACGGTCATACGCCGTGGTCTGGGCACACAGTGCCCTTCGTATGAACGGGTTGCGGCCACACCGCCTTCAGGCAGCAGTTACAAGCCAGTTGCGAATTCCGTCCCTAACACCCAGCCACGCTAGATCACCTGTGTATTCGATCACTTCCAGCACAGGGTAATTTCACTATCGAACTCTCCCCTCGGAGGGTGACGCTACTGGGGCCGAGCCGGAAGTGCTCGTGGCGTCTCGCTCGTCGCTCGAAGTACGTTCGACGAGTGGGAGCAGCCGTGAATCTTCGACCGCGGCGGTTCGGTGCGCGAGCGCGGCGACGATCATCTCGTTCGTGGCAAACGCCAGGAACGTCTGTAGATCCTTCTGCCGGACGAGCATCACCATGTCCCAGCGTTCGTCCGTGGGACCGATTAGGAATCCCGCACCTGATCCCAGGAATGTCAGGTCGCCGCCGCTCGCGCGCAGAACTGGCAGAGTTTCGGCGATGTAGCGGTCGAATGCCGCCGCGCCGGTGACCAACTCCGTCGGTGCGAGGTCGGGCGTCGCTGAATAGTCCGCGACCTCACGCAACCGAATCAGATTGAGCATCACAACCGGGCCCAGACGTACTCGCGCAAACAGCTCGCGCACGGCGTCCGGTCGCACGTCCAGATACGTCTTCCTCGTCGAATCTGCCACGTCATTCCCCTTCCGATCCACGTTCCGGCCATCACGTCGACGGCTGACTTGTCTATTCTTTCCGCCCACAATGGATCGTCTGTTTGCGGTGCTCGCGGATTCCCGTTCGATGGCGCGAAGGTGATCTCCGATGCTACGCCAGCCCTAGACATCTCCAAAGGGAGACATCGTAACGGTTGAAGCAAGTTTTTCAGGCAGCAAGCGCAGCCTCCTCGTGCAGCTTTTGGATTTCGCGATCGAGTACATCGAGGGCGGCACGGAGCGAGCGTGGCAAGTGATCCTCCTCGGGGAGCAACGCCGCCCAGTTGGGTCGAAGGATACGCAGATAGAGTTTGGCGTAGAAGAAGGCGACCTTCAGGCCGTAGCTGGTCGCAGTATATCGGTGGGTCCTCGGAATGCGGTGGACCAGGCCCTTGAGTCGAAGACGTCGGAGATCGTAGGTCATCTGCGCGGCAGAATACGGCCGGCCCCAGAGGGCCTCGACCTGCGGGCGAAGGTCGCGATTGCGAAAGCCGCGCGGCAGATGGGTGAAGCCGATCAGGGCCTGCAGGAGCGCCATGAGACGCGGATCGCCGAAGCGCAACGCCGAGACCCGCTGTCCGGCGACGACGGTCGGCTGTTGAAGGCGATCGAGGGCGTCTTGGGTGAGCACGCAGTGATGACTGACGTGCTCGACCTCGAGCAGCTTGCGGTTGATCTGCTCGCCTAAGTCGCGGAGATGTGGGAGGTTGCCAAGCCCTTTCCGGACCCAGAAATCGCGCGGGTTGTTGATCGTGACCTCGGTTCGTAACGCTCGGTGCTCTTTGAAGTACTGCTTGACGTGGGAATGTTTGTAATCGACGTGAAGACTCGGGTGCACGCCCTCGGTGATCACCCGCGTGCGATACCCGACGGGGGGTGGCGGGGTCGCGCGGGTGATCCGGATGGGAAAGAGGAGTCGGACGCGGTCGGGCCGCCCGAGGTCGAGATTTTCTCGAATCACCGCTTCGAAGAAGAGTCGTCCTTGCACCGGCCGATCGAAGACCTGCGTGAGACTGATTTCGAGCTGATTGATCGCGAGGCGGTGATCATAGCCAGCACGGCGATCGGTCGCGGGGAGCGGCCATGGGAGACGCTGCGACCAGCGGTCGAAAAAGGCCTGGACGTCGGCGGGCCCCAGCGCATCGCACGCGGTTTGGAGGGCGACCGGATCGCCACAGGAGAGAAACCCGTTGTCGAGCGCCTCAAACCGAATGCGTCGGCGACGGAGCTGCTGCTTCACCCACTCGTGGCCATTGAGACAAAGCTTGACGGGGTACGGCAGATAGGTGCCGATCTTCACGAACCCAGGACCCCAGTCGCGATCGTGAACGTAGAAGTAGTACTGATTGACCGCGACCCACTGGCGCGAGAACTCAAACCGGACTTTCAGGCCGGGGCCGGCCTGTTTATGGGCTTTGAAGGCGCGCATCTTCTCTTGGGCGATGCCGAGCATGACGACGCCCTCGCGGGCGGTGAAGTGCGCGCCGTGCGCCGTCGCGATCGCGTCTTTGTCCTGACCGGGCTCAAAGGGCACGACCGGAATCGCATGGCGTGTGACAAATTGCTCGACTGCCGTCACGAATCGATCGTGCATCGGCTTCAACAGCGCGGGTGACGGAATCGGATTGCCGAGATAGTCGCGCAAGAAGTAGCAGAGGCCGCCTGACGTCTGCAGCTTCGGCATGTAGGCATGCAGATACAGCCGGTCGATGCAGCGGACCTCGAGCGAGACGTGGTGACGGATAATGTCGGCGATGTTGGGCATCATCGAACCCTCCTTGGCGGGAAGGTCGAGGATGGTACTCCTCCAAGAGGACGCCGGTCTTTGCATCGGTCCCAACATCAAACGGCCGCGCAGCGGCCGAGCCCTGAAGGTTCGCCGGAGTCGCGAAGGAGCCTGGCCCGCTCGTTTCGTCCGATCATTTCGATGGAGCAAGGCTCTTACTCGTCGGTTTGAGGCGAAGCTTCACTGCCAGGCCGTGGTGAAAGTCGGGCACGGCCTGCTAGGAGTATCCAGCTTTCGTTAAGCGGCTCGGTAGGGCTCGTCGGCGCTGCCTCCGTAGATTGCCGGCACTTTCGACCCCATCGCTCGGAGGTAGGTCATCAATTGGCCGCGATGATGGATGCTGTGGTTGTTAGCCAGCCCTAGAAATGAGATCGAAGGCCCTTTGGTCGTGCCGAAGAAATCGACTTCCTTCGCCAGTTGCTCGCCCGGTGTCGCGCGGAGGCGCTGGATTCGCTTCGTATACTCGCGATCGTAGAATTCAACGACGTCATCGATCGTGTTGAGTCCTGCAGTCCTCTTGTTCTCAACCTCAGGGTTGTAAATAAACACCGCGTCACAGACGCTATCGAGAAACCACAGGTCCGAGCCGGCCAGGTGTGTCGCCAGCTCCCACGCTGTTCGAGACTTTTCATCCGGTTTGTATTCGCGGCGATCGTTAGGAACGGCGCGAAGCACCTTCACGGTGTTCGCCCGTTCTCGATCGAACATCTCGGCAAAGTAATCGGCGATGGCTTTGGCGTGATCTGCTGTCATAGTCACCTCGTCAAGTTTGGAATCCTGATCGATCGAGCCCTTAACAATTCTTCACAATCCGATTTGTAATATACCGTCTCGTCGGTCGTAATTGTTTGCGTGGAACAACAAAAGCCGCTCCGGCTGTGGCCGGGCGTGGTTATCGTGCTGAATAGCCTGACGTCCGCCAGCGGCCAGCGGACCTAGGCGCTACGGTGTTCAGCGGGAACCGGATCCTATCGATGATCTGCAACCTGCGGTCTGCGTCTTAGGCCGCGTTCTGAACGAACCAAGTTCGAAAATCGTCCCACACACCCAGCAGAACAACCATAGGTATCGACTGACGCCGTAGGGACTTCCGATTCGCGGCACGTTTTCGGAAGTCACTAGGCGACTACTCAGGAGTCATTGCCCGTCGCAGCAGAAATGATCGTCACGGACGATGCCGCGATCTCTGCACCGATCCGAGATACGGCTTTGTGCGGCTGGATTGGGTCCGCCGGTGTTGACAAAGGCCGCCGCTGTTCTCGGCTTCGGCGAAGCGGTCGGCCGACAACCAGGCTTGAGGATCTATTCCTGTCGCAGCGCAATCAGCGGATCGATCCTTGCCGCCCGGCGAGCTGGGATGTACGCCGCAAGGAGCGTGATTGCCAGGAGCAACGGGGTGACGAGGACGTAGGCCCCGAGATCGATCCCGGCCGTGCTCGGGAAAATACTCCTCAGGAGACCTTGAGTACCGATGCAGCCAATCACGCCAAACAAGACGCCCCACGCCGCGAGCACGAATCCATGGCGCAGGACCATTCGCGTGACGGCGCCAGAGCGGGCGCCCACGGCCATACGAATCCCGATCTCTCGCGTCCGCCGCGCGACGGCGTATGCGACGAGCCCATACAACCCCACCATAGCGAGCGCCACGCCCAGCAGTCCCAGGCTGCCAACGACCCCGATGAGCCCAGTCACAATGCCGACGGCATTCCCGTAATAGAAGTCCTCCATGGTTCGCATTCCAGAGATCGGCATGTTCGGATCGATCTCACGAATGATCTCACGGAGAGGTGTTGCGAGCGCGACGGCATCGCCGCGAGAGGCTACGAGCAAGGTGCTGCGAGGGCCTCGGTCTTGCAATTGTGCGACGTACATCCATGGGGTGGGCGCCTCGCCGATCCAGTTGTACTTGTTATCAGCGGTGACGCCCACGATTTCGACAAACGGCTGTCCTTCGCGGTTGAGAACGCGAATCCGCCTGCCAATCGGATTCTGGCCCGGCCAATAGCCGCTCGCCATGGTCTGGTTCACCAGCGCCACACGAGGCGCCTCGGCGGTGTCGGAGGATCGGATGCCGCGTCCCTCGACGATGTGAATGCCCATCGTGTCGAGATACCCCTCGTCGATCCGGGACGAGAGAACGGTGAGGCTCTCGGTTCCCTGTGGCAGTTGGTAGCCCTCGGGAACGATCTGCAATGGGTCGCGGTAGTCCTGGTTCAAGGGCATGACCGACGTCATGCCGACGGAGGTCACGCCCGGAAGAGTCCGTGCACGTTCCTTGAGGAGCCGGTAGAAGACCTCTGCGCGGGTCGCATCGTAACGGGCCAGCCTCGGCTCGAAATTCGACAGGAGGACGCCGGTCGTGCGAAATCCGGGCTCACGCAATTCCGCCTGGAAGGCTCGCCACAGAAAGACGGTCATGGTGAGGAGCATCAATGACAGCGCGATTTGCCCAGCCACCAGACCGTTGCGACCCCACAAACGCGACGGTCGTCGCTGGAGTCCGGCGCCGGCTCGAAGCGTCTGCGAAAGATCGCCCGTGTGCGTGGCGCGCCAGGCGGGCACGAGACTCGATAGCAACGCGCTGACCGCCGCCATCGCCAGGCCGACCCCGATCGCTCTGCGGTCCAGATCGAACGTCAGTCGAACACCAATATCACTGACAATCGGTAACAGGCGGAAGAGGCGAATGCCGCCATATGCCATCGCCAGACCGAGGACGCCGCCTGCCGCCGCAAGCAGAAAGCTCTCCGTGATCAGTTGACGGGTCACGCGGAAACGTGCGCCGCCGATGGCCAGGCGCAATGCGATTTCGCGTTCCCGTACCGGTGCACGGCTCAGCAGGAGACCAGCTACGTTCGCGCAGGCGACCAGCAGTACAGCGAACGCTAGCGTTAACAACATGAAGGCGCTCGGTGCAGACGGTCCCCTCTCCTCGAGTCGTGCGGCGAATTGTGTTCTCACCAGCAATCCGTAGTTCCGGTTGGTATCGGGGTAGGTCTGCTCTAGACGACTGGCAATCAAAGAGGCCTCCTGACGTGCCTGCTCGAGGGAGACGCGAGGCTTGAGGCGCCCTCGCACGTCCACGCTCCGTATGTCCCGTCGTTCGAGAGTGTTGATGGGTGAGCCGGACAGCATTGGCGACGAGGCGAGCGGGACGTAAAAGGTCGGAGGCAGCACGAGGTGCATGCCGTCGAAGGTCGCAGGCGCGACACCGATGACCGTGAAATCGACGCCACCGACTCGAATATGCCGTCCGAGAATGCCCGGATCAGAACCGAAGAGGACGGCCCAGGTGTCGTGTGCGAGCACGATGACAGCGTCGCGACCCGGGACGCGGTCTTCTTCAGGCAGGAAGAACCGTCCGAGCGCAGGCTGGAGGTGAAGCACGTCGAAGAAGTTCCCGCTGACCTCCAGTCCGAGCTTGCTTTCAGCCGGCTGGTCCGGCCGGTCAGCGAAGCTCGTGACGAGAACGCGATATGCCACCAGACCGGCGAAGCTCTGCGCCTGGTCTCGCAAGTCGACATAGTCGCGGTAGGACAGCAGGCGGTTGCTCCCGAGGAAACTCGCGTTCACTCGAGGGGCAATGGCACTGACCGCGACGATCTCGTCTGCGCGCGGCACCCGCAAGGGGCGGAGGAGTAGACCGTCCGCAATGCTGAACATCGCGGCGTTGGCGCCCACGCCGATAGCGATCGACGCGATCACCACGAGCGAAAAGCCGGGGTTTTTCGCAAGCATTCGCGTGCCGTGACGCAAATCCTGGGCAATACCTTCGAGCCACGTGATGCTGTTCATCTGGTAAATCTCCTCGCGAACCAGCGCAACATTTCCGACCTGCCGCCGCGCCGCGGCGTGCGCCTCCTCCGGTGTCATGCCCGACTGTCTGTACCGGTCCACGAGTAAGGCGACATGCGCGTCGATTTCGTACCGAGCCTCCTCATCGAATCGCCGCCGGGCCCAGGCGAACTTCAGCCGCGAGACGCGCGAGAGCAGATTCGCCCACATGGTCAGTGCTGTTCGGCCGAACGCAGAAGGCGAGCGATTACCCCTGCGATACGCTCCCAGTTCTCGGTCTCCCTCGCAAGCTGCCGGCGACCCAGTTTCGTGATCGCATAAAACTTGGCTCTTCGGTTGTTCTCTGACGAGCCCCAGTTCGCCGAAATCCACCGCTGATGCTGGAGGCGCACAAGCGACGCATAAACGGTTCCTTCGTTCAGCTTTAGCAGATCGTCGCTGACCTGCTCGATACGGCGGGCGATGCCGTATCCGTGCAGAGGTCCCATGCTCTCCAGAGTCTGCAGCACCATCAGATCGAGGGTGCCTTGCAATACGTCCGTTTTCTTTGGGGGCCCATTCTGTTCTTTGGCCACGCCAAAGGAGTACTACGCTGACCCTTGGGATGTCAAATGGTGTGCCTAATGGTCGGGCCCATACGAAATCGCTGGCTCGTCCTATACGCGGAAATGGTCGCCGGCTAGCTTGGCGCCCTGGCGATGAGGGCGGGCCGGCCTAACCTCTGCGACAAGTCGTTTTAGTACCGCTCAACGCCGTAGTGGCTTCGGACGCCACACGGAGCGGTTTCGGAAAATACTTGGCGACTGCTCAGGACCCATCTGTGCGGCCGGACAATCATCCCCACGATACCTTTCTCGTAGCATCGCGAGTTGCACCTTGAGATCGTTTGGGACCCGAGGAGTCTCCCAAATCGGATGCGGGCTCCCGCGAACCCGAGGCCTCTATAATCCGTATTACGCTCTGTCGTGGACCTGCAACCGTTGCTCGACGCGCCGGTAACCGTCCAGCTCCATGTCGCCACTGTTGTGCCGGCCTTCTTCTTGGGCGCCTGGCAACTGCTTGCCAGCCGCAAGGGCTCGTCCAGCCATCGGCTGATCGGAAAGATCTATCTGACGCTGATGTCGGTAACTGCGGTGGTCGCCTTCTTCATCCCGTCGTTCTCGTCGTTCAGTGTCGGTGCCGGTCCCATCCGGCTCGGGCTCATCCACCTGTTCATTCCGCTTACCGTGCACGGCGTCTGGCGTACCCGGAAGGCGCTCCGTGCCGGTGACATCGCCGCCCACCGGGCATCGATGCGGGGCCTCTACTTCGGTGGTCTGATCATCGCGGGACTGCTCACCTTCCTGCCCGAGCGCATCATGTACCGCATCTTCTTCGGCTGAGCCTTACCAGCGTAATCTCGCCTCGAAAGGTGGCACACCGGCGGTCCCGCTAAACGCCGTAGGGACTTCCGATTCGCGGCACGTTTTCGGAAGTCACTAGGCGACTACACCGGAGTAATCGAGGACTGAGACACTAGAGGTCGCCAGAAGCTGGGCGGGGGCGAGACGCTCAGTTCGCCGGCACGCGGCGCTTCAGCTCTTCGGTCCAGTTGAGGACGATCTCCATCTCTGAAGTTCCCACTCTCGAACGCGGTCCGTTGGCGGACGCCACGGTCAGAAACCTGCTGCCGTCGCGTGTCACATCATAGGACCTGCTCACTCCCAGCTCGATAGTGGGCAGTCCCCCCACGACTACCGGCACGGTATTTCCGATCGAGAAGGTCGGTGCGGTGCTGACGCGGACGACCACCTGATCGGCCGCTCCGACCCGGAACGAGAGCTGCTCGCCGTCGCGCAACCACACAGGATGGTGACCGTTGGTCGTCGTGATCTGCATCTTGGCGCCCGTGGCGGGAAACGGCTCGACATAGACGTTGGCCGTGCTCGCGGTGCGCAACGTGTAGGCCAGCCATCGTCCGTCCGGCGAGAACTCGGAATTGAGCGGAGCCGTCGACCGCACGGCCCCGAACACTGTCGCCTTCTTCTCCGGTATCGAGAACGTCCACAGCGACACGCCAGACTTCGCCGTCACACTGAACGAGAATCGCTCACCCGTGAGCGACCATGATTCCGGGACGTGAGACGTCCCTTCATCAGACTTCGTCAACCGCTGCGCCGTCCCAGCGCCATCGACGGGCTGCCAGAAGAGGCCTGCGTCACCCTCGCGATCCGATTGGAACACCACTCGCTGGCCATCGGCCGACCAGATCGGAAACCGGTTTCTTCCCCCGAAGGTGACTTTGTGAGGAGGGCTACCGCCGGATAGGTCGTAGACCCAGACGTTGGCTTCCTTTCCGTCATCAGTGTCGAACGCCACCTGGCGGCCGTTTGGAGAGATGCGGAGCGACGCATAGGCATTCTGCGGCAGCGGCAGCCTTTCCACAGCGCCTGTGCGGTCCACGAACGCGAGCTGACGCTCCGCGGTGGATCCAGACACCGGTCCCGGCACGAACACGAGCGAACCCGCCGCGGAGACGCTGTAAAAGGCCCCCAATCCGTAACCCGCGCCTTGCCTCACGCCCTCCACGACCGGCACTGCTCCTCCTCTCGTTTCCAGTCGTTGCGGGTCGAATGGGACGGCGAATAGCGTTCCACCAAGCGCGTAGATGAGGTGGCCGGTGGGAAGATACCGGACCGTGTTTCCGCCCTCGACGATCGTCTCTCGCTCGCCCGAGTCCAGCGCCTGCGCGACGATGCGTGCCGCTTCCCAGGTATTCGGCCCCACACTCTGCGACGATGCCAGCGTAAAGAGCACGATGCGGTTGCCCGGCAGCATCTGGGGTTCCACCGCGCGCTCGCCACTCTCGACAGTAACGAGTTGTTCCGGCCGGCCGCCATTGGCAGACACTCGCAGGATGCCCTTGGAACCCTGGCCAACTACGATGAAGTTCTCGCTCCAACTCATCCCCGACGGGGGGTCACCCTGGCCGAGCGTCACAGGCGTTCCTCCATCGACAGAAATCTTCTTGAACGCGCGATCGTAGTACGCAATTGAGCGTCCGTCAGGGGAGAAGACCGGCGTGCTCGTGCTGCTTGGCCCGACGATGCCGCTTTCGGTCCCCTGGATCGGCCTCGCTTCCAGTTCCGAGAGGCGCCGGAGGAACAGACGGTAATTCGCCACGTAGGCCATCTGGGTGCCATCCGGCGACAGCGCGACCAACTGGCGGGTGTCGTTCGTGAACTGCTGTCCTTCCGGCAGCACGAAGCGAGATCGGGTGACGAGCGACGGAGGTGAAGGCTTGAGCACCCACACCGCGGAACCGGCGATCGCGGAGGCGACACACGCGGTCAAGAGCGCGACCACACCCGTTCGTTGCCACGCTCGTCCTTCACGCTGTGTCGGCATGGTCGAACGTGCCGTCAGGCTCGACTCGAACGCCCCCTCCAGGGCCAGCCGCACGTCCGCGATATCGTGAATGCGCTGCTTGGGCTTCTTGTCGAGACACCGACGCAAATACGTCAACACTGCCGGCGATAGTCCGTCCGGGACGAGATCCCAGTCCGGCTCGCGCGCGAGCACAAATGCCAGGGTCTCTGACAGCTCGTCCCCCGGGAAGGCCCGCCTTCCCGTGACCATCTCGTAGAGCACGCAGCCGAACGCCCAGATATCGCTGCGCTTGTCCGCAGGTTTGCCATTCGCTTGCTCGGGTGACATGTACGCCGCCGTGCCGAGAATCAGGCCCGCCTGTGTCATGGCGGGTGTGGTGATCGTCGGCGACTGCGAGAGCCCGGGTGATAAAGTGCCTTTCGACTCCACCGCCTTCGACAGCCCAAAGTCCAGCACTTTCACCGTGCCGTCGGGGCGCACCTTGATATTCGCGGGCTTGAGGTCGCGGTGGATGATTCCCTGCTCATGCGCCGCTTCGAGTGCCTCGGCTATCTGCTTGGCGACTGCCAACGCATCATCAACCGGGATCGGGCCTTCAGCGATGCGGTCCGCCAGAGTCGGCCCCTCAACCAACTCCATGACCAGCGCCGTCTGGCCCTCGGACCGCTCCAGGCCGTAGATAGCCGCGATGTTGGGATGGTTCAGGGCCGCCAAGGTCTTCGCTTCACGGTCGAAGCGCGCGAGGCGTTCCGCGTCGGCGGCCATCGAATCCGGCAAAACCTTGATCGCCACCTGCCGGGCGAGGTTCGTGTCGCGAGCCCGATAGACCTCACCCATGCCGCCCACGCCGATCTGGGCGGTCACTTCATATGGGCCGAGGCGAGTGCCTGGTGTGAGCGACATTGCGAGCAGCCGGAGCCACCGCGATTATAGGCGTATGCGGAGGGAGAATGACGCGGATAGGTCCTGTGCAACGCCGCAGGGACTTCTGATCTACTCACAGCGCCGGTAGAAATACCCTTGGCGACCAGTAAGGACTAAACGATTCGGTCCGCCGAGATTGATCTGGGCGCCTCTGAACGCCCGGACGCCTTGAATGCCGACCAACCCGCTAGGTGCCTCAAACTGGCCGGGCTGAACTTTCGCCGCCGCGGCGCGTCTCTTCCAGTTACTGCGATGGGCCTACGGAGGGAACCGATGCGCAATCCGATATTGCTAGCTGCTTGGGTGCTCGGCGCGGTTCAATCGCCGTCCAGCGGGCCAGCGGGGCTGCTTGCATTTGGTCAGGTAAGCAGCGGCGCGAGGGAAGAGTCCTTCGAGTATTACCAAGACGGACAGATAGGGCGCGGCCAGCGCCGAGTGCTGGTGTTGGATCTGGGCGATGGCGTCACGATGGAGTTCGTCCGAGTCCAAGCAGGGACATTCCAGATGGGCTCGCCGCTGGGCGAGAAGGACCGTCGCCCTGACGAAGAACAGCACTCTGTCGAGATCACGCGCGATTTCTATTTGAGCAAATATGAAGTGACGCGCGGCCAGTTCCGAGCGTTCGTGACTGACACCGGCTACCGCACCGAACCGGAGAGCGATGGCCAAGGAGGCTGGGGCTACGACGCCGATACCGGGAAGGTTGAAGGCCGCAAGCCGGACTACACCTGGCACTCCACCGGGTTCGCGCAGACCGACGAGCATCCCGTGGTGAATGTGACCTGGAACGACGCGTACGCCTTCTGCCGCTGGCTCGCGCTGCGGAGCAAACAGGCGATACAGTTGCCGACCGAGGCCGAGTGGGAGTACGCCGCTCGGGCCGGATCGGCAGCGCGGTTTTACAGCGGCAACGACGAGGAGACGCTGGCCAAGGTGGGCAATGTGGCCGACAGGACCGGGAAGAAGCAATTCCAGGACTGGCAGACCACTATCGCCGCGGATGACGGCTACCTGTTCACGGCACCAGTCGGCCGATTTCCGGCGAATCGGTTCGGGCTCCATGACATGCTCGGCAATGTCTGGGAGTGGTGCCGAGACTGGTTGGGGCCATACGGCAACCTTATCGCCAAGGATCCCCTCGGAGACCCCACGGACAAACAAGTTCGTATTATGCGTGGCGGATCTTGGGGAAAGCGCGTCCCGCGCATTTCCAGCGCCGCCCTCCGCTTCTCGGGCGCGCCACCGAGCCGGGACATGGACGTGGGGTTCCGTGTCTCCTTCCGTCCGGACTGAATTGCGTGGTGTGGCCGCTTGATTGCGTGAGGTGCCTCGGTCAAGTAATGAGCAACGCCGTAGGGATGACGGGGTCAGCAACGCTGTCGGCGACGGTGAAGGAGGCCGTCGCCGAATGCAGAAGTCCAAATCACGCAAGAAGAAGTCTCCCAAGCGGGTGCTGGCCCTTCCCGACCTGGAACAAGCCAAGACGGCCGTGCTGAACAGCCTGACGTCCGCCAGCGGCCAGCGGACCTACGAGCACGCGATTCGCGAGTTCGTCGCCTGGTACTGCTCTGAACCGCGCCTCGCATTCAACCGCACCGTCGTTCTCCGCTATCGCATCCACCTCGAGCAACGCCATTACGCGCCCGCGACCATCAATCTGCGGCTGGCAGCCGTCCGCCGTATCGCGTACGAGGCGGCTGATGCCGGTCTGCTGAGTCCCGAACTGGCCGCAGGCATTCGTCGTATCAAGGGCGTACGACGCCTGGGCGTCCGACTTGGGAACTGGCTGACGCCAGAACAGGGGCGGCGCTTGCTTGAACGCTCGATGCCATCGACACCACGTGCCCTGCGCGATCACGCCATGGTGGCCATGTTGATTGGTTGTGGACTGCGCCGGGCGGAGTTGCTCGCGCTGACTCTCGAATCAGTCCAACAACGGGAGGAGCATTGGGTGATCGCAGATTTGGTTGGAAAGGGTGGCCACGTGCGCACGGTGCCGATCCCAGGCTGGGTCAAAGATGCGGTCGATGCGTGGACCGATGCTGTCCACATTTCGCACGGTCCGGTCTTCCGCGCCATCAACAAGGCCGGGCGCGTCTGGGGCGACGGCATGTCTCCGAAGGTGCTCTGGGATGTGGTCCGGGCAGCGGCAGGGCGGGCTGGCATCGAGAAGCTCGCACCGCACGACCTCCGTCGCACGTGTGCGCGACTCTGTCACTTGGCGGGCGGCGAACTGGATCAGATTCGATTCCTGCTGGGCCACGTCTCGATCCAGACGACGGAGCGCTACCTTGGCTGCAAACAGCGACTACGATGCGCGGTCAACGATCGTCTCGGAATCGAGCCGGACGCCGCGTGAGTTGAGAGCAGGGCGGGCGCAAAGCGTCCGCCTTTGACGACTTTCGGGGACCGATGCATACGCTTACGCGGCGACGACCTGCGGGGTGACGTCGTGTTATCGAGGTGACCAGTCTAAGATGATGAGCCGTGGCCGCCGGCGACGCGCATCGAGTCTGGTTCCCTGAAATGGTGGAGCATTTGCGCCTGCGTTGGCGAGACGATCTGTCCATGGAGGCCTTGCTGGGGCTGCGCGACGAGCTCGACGCCATGCTTGGGCGCATTCGCTCGACGCGGCACATCTCCAACCCGGTCTTCAAGTGTCCTGCGTGCGGGCACGTAGGACGTGGCGCCGATCCCCACGTCAGTGTTCGCGCAACGATACTGGCGCTGGCTCGCTTCGGCGTGGCCGCGAGAGAACCGGCACGGGCGCTTGAGAAGGCCTGGTCTGCCTACAGAAAGACGGCGGGACTTGATCTGTATGGCCACGCCGCGACGGCAGAACCCGGTCGGCTCACAGGGTGCGCGCACGCCTGATGAACGGTAACCGAGGACGGCCCGGATGCAGCTGATCACCCGAACGGAATCGCTCTCGGGTGATGATGATCTTGCGCCCGCCCGTCCGACGCTGATTCATCGCCACTGGGCGACTGCTCGTTACCTATCCGCCAATCGACTGGCTGGTGAGCCAAGGCTACTTCGTCGGCACGAGTCGCTTCAGCTCATCGAACCAGTTCTGGACGACGACCATGCGAGGACGAGCCGCAGAGGCGTTCGTGCCTGAAACGGACGCCAGCAAGAGAAACCGCTGCCCGTCAGGGGAGACATCGTATTGCGGTCGAGGGGAACCGGTCGGAGAAATGTAGTAGGGCCTCTGAAAGAGTTCCACTGGTCTCTCGACCTTCAGCGCAGGCTTGGTCGTGACCGATACAGCAAACATCCGCTCGCCAGTCAAGCTCCGATAGAACAGATCGCCGTTGTTCGCCCACACCGGCTCGCGACCGCCGCCCACGGACACCGTCACTTGGCCACCGGGGTTCGAATAGGGTCGGATGTAGATTTCCCGCTGACCGGTCGCGTCCGCTTGGTACGCCACGTAGCGCCCATCGCGCGAGAGAGACGCGCCCTCCGCGTTGAAGTCTCCCTTGAGAAAGACGCGCGGTTTTGGATCGGGGGTATCCATAGGAAGCATGAAAATACTCACGGGTCCGTCGGGAGGATGGTGATGAATCGTGAGCGTTCGCCCGTCCGGTGACCATGAATCCACATGAACTTGGCCCCCGAGATTCGTCAGCTGTCGTGGCGGTCCACTCCCGTCGGATGGCTCGACCCAGGCCTCGAGATTTCCCTTGCGGGCGGACGAATACGCGATTTGCGAACCGGTCGGGTCCCACACGCCCATCAGACTGGAGCCGTCCCTGGTGAGACGACTGCTGCGTCCGGTTGCCACGTCGTAAATCCAAATGTCGTCCTCCTGCGTTACCAATACACGACCACCGTCGGGCGATACGCGCGGGTCCTGGTATGTCCCTGGGGGCATCGAGCTGATGGGTCCAGCGGCAGCGCCGTTACGATTCATCCAGACGAGAGAGCGTAACGAGCTACTGCCGCGAGTGAGATACACCACCGTCCCTTGCTCAGAAACCGCGTAATTTGACCCGGCCGCGTTCACACCCACCGGACGCTGAACTCCTTGAACGAGCGGCGCCGCGCCGCCAGTCACTTTCAAGCGATCCGCGTCGAACGCCACCCCGTAGAGTCCGTCTCCTAATGCATAGAGGACATGGCCTGTCGGGAGGTAGCGAGCATCGCTTCCGCCCTGCACTACGACCGATCGCTTCCCCGAAGACAGTGACTGCGCCACCACTTGCGCCTGGTCCCACCGGCTCGGGCCCATCTCTCTGGTGACGCTGAACAACACCGAGGCGCCATCAGGCAACAGCTGCGGGCCGTACATTTGTTCGCTCTCGCCAGCCTGAATGATCAGTGCCGGCGTGCCGCCATTCGCCGATACGCGCATGATTCCTGCGCGCTGACCGAAGAGAATCGTATTGTCGGGAGTCCAGCTCGCGCCGAATGGGTTGGTCGCCGCGCACAGGATGACCGCTCCGCCACCACTGACGGCGATCTTCTTCAACTGCCCATTCGCCTGTCCGGTCGGCACGAAATAGCCCACCCATTGGCCATCGGGCGAGAAGAAAGGAGTGATCAGTCCTTCTTTGGTTCCGGGAATGAGCCGGGCCTCGAGGGTTCCCATCGAGCGCAGATACAATCCCTCCGTGGTCTGGTAGACGAACGAACGTCCGTCAGGCGAGGTCGCAATGACGGGTCGTTGTGGTTGTGTCACTTCGAGCTGCTGCCCCTCAGGTAGCACATACTCGAACCGGGTTGCAGATCGCAGTTCAGCGGATGGCCACAGGCGCCACGCGGTAACGCCAGTGATGAGAGTCGCGACGATGGCCGTCACTGCAACGGGAAATGCCCGTCGCCACACAGACCGCACGACCGCCGGGGAGTGTGCAACGTTGGGCGCGACGGCATCGAACGCGCCATCCAATGCGAGAACAACATCACCGATGTCGCGAATGCGCTGCTTCCAGTCCTTGTGGAGACACTGCTTGATGTAGTTGCGGACCACGGGTGGGAGTCCGGGCGGCAGTAGTTTCCAATCGGGCTCCCGCGCCAGCACCGACGCCAGCACGTCTGAAACTTCCTCGCCCGCAAGGGCCCGTTTACCAGTCAACATTTCGAACAGCACGGCGCCGAACGCCCAGATATCCGCGCGCTTATCCACCGGCTTCCCGCGCGCCTGCTCGGGGCTCATGTACGCCGCGGTGCCCAGAATCATCCCCGCCTGCGTCATCGCGGGCGTCGTGATCGTCGGCGACTGCGAGACACTCGGGGCCATTGCGCCCGGCGACTCCATCGCCTTCGCCAGTCCGAAGTCCAGCACCTTCACCGTGCCATCGTCGCGGACCTTCACGTTAGGCGGTTTCAGATCGCGATGGATGATCCCCTGCTCGTGTGCGGCCTCGAGCGCGTCGGCGATCTGCTTCGCGATCGCCAGGGCCTCGTCGATTGGAATGGGGCCTTGTCCAATTCGGTCGGCGAGCGTCGGCCCCTCGACCAGTTCCATCACGAGCCCAGTCACACCATCGCTTTTCTCCAAGCCGTGGATGATGGCGATGTTGGGATGATTGAGCGATGCCAGCACTTCGGCTTCGCGCTGAAACCGCGCCAATCGTTCGGCGTCTGCGGCGACGGTTTCCGGCAGGACCTTGATCGCGACGGCCCGCTTCAGGTTCGTGTCTGTCGCGCGATACACCTCGCCCATGCCACCAACGCCGATCTGCGCGGTGATTTCGTACGGGCCGAGTCGGGTGCCGGGAACCAGAGCCACGCGATTCGACTCGAATTATAGGGGCAGACAACGCCGAGTCGGGTCAGTAACGATCAACGCCGCAGTGGCTTCCGACTTCAGCTCCCGTTTCAGAAGCCACTTGGCGACATATCGCGGTTGATCCGCCAAAACGCGTACACTCGCCGGGATGCTGCTCGGGGAATTGAACTCGGAAATCGACGTCCCGCCAGGTATGCTCTCAGCGCTGCAGGACTCGGGGTTCGTTCGGATCCCCCATGCTGTGGCTCCGGAGCGGCTGAAGTGTCTGGTCGCTGCGTACAACGTGGTCGTGGCATCGGCCACCGGCGACGATGTGCGACACGGCAGCACCTCCACTCGAGTGAGCGACTTCGTGAATCGCGGCGGTGCGTTCGACGACGTCTACATGTTCCCAGCCCTGCTCCGGGCGTGCCACTCCGTGATCGGCGGTCCATTCAAGCTCAGTTCTTTTCTGTCTCGGTCACTGCGGCCAGGCTCGGCCGCGCAGGAACTGCACGCTGACGTGCGTCGCGACTCCCCCGACTGGCCGCTCGTCGGCTTCATCTTGATGATCGACGAGTTCAGACCCGATAACGGAGCGACCCGTTTCGTCCGGGGTTCGCACCGATGGGCTGGCCTCCCAGAACATGATCTAGCCGATGTGCACGCGGATCATCCCCAGCAGGTGCTGGCATGCGGCCCAGCGGGCTCACTTCTTGTCTTCAACGGTTCGACGTCGCATGGTCACACGGCGAACCGATCCGATGAGCCTCGACGCTCGCTGCAAGGCGCGTTCATTCCGCGCGACGGACGCGCTGCCACGGACTTCGGGGCCCGCATGCAGCGAGAGACATTCGAGAGACTCACCCCACTGGCAAGGCAAATTCTCGCGCTCTGAAGCTCGCAAGCCGTTCTCGGCGACCGATATCGCCGCCGGTTTCCCTGATTGGTAATGAGCAACGCCGATCAGGCAAGGGATGCCGGACGGCACATCCTCCGGCGCATCGCGATTTCGGGAATGTTCCGTCTTGGGCTGCGCGTCCATGCCGATTCCGACGGTAGTACCGGCCCGAACGGCTCGATGATTCCGCAAGCCACCGAAGGTGGAACGCCTCTGGAGTATGATGCCCCTCCTCGCATGAACAGAATCGTCGTCTTCAGCGGGCACGCGCATCCCGACCTGGCGCGGACGCTCTGCAGACGCCTAAAGGTTCCCCTCAGCCCTTCGACTATCACGGCGTTCAGCAACGATTGCTTAGGCGTGCAGCTCGAAGCCAACTGCCGCCAGGCCGACGTGTTCATCGTTCAGCCGCTGGTGCCGCCGGTGCAGCACCACCTGATGGAGCTACTCCTCATGTTGGACGCTGCACGAGGTGCGTCAGCCGCACGGATTACCGCCGTAATCCCGTACTTCGCGTACGCACGATCCGACAAGAAGGACGCGCCGCGAATCTCGATCGCTGCGCGCCTGGTCGCGGATCTTCTCGCCGTCGCGGGCGCAAGCCGCGTCCTCGCAATGACGCTGCACTCCCCGCAGGTGCACGGATTCTTCAGCGTGCCCGTCGATCACATGAACGCACTCAAGGTGCTCGCGCAGCACTTTGGCCGACAACAGTTGAAGAATACTGTCGTCGTCTCGCCGGACCTCGGCAACGCGAAGGCGGCGTCCCACTTCGCGCGCAGCCTCGGGCTGCTTATGGCCGCGGCAAGCAAGAAGCGCCTGACCGATGATCGTGTCGTAATCGACACGCTCGTCGGCGATGTAGCTGGGAAGAACGTCATCGTCCTCGACGACGAGATCGCCAACGGCGGCACGATCATGGAGGTGTTGAACAGGCTTCGCGAGAAGCGGGTAAAGCATATCGCCGTGGCATGCACGCACGGCCTCTTCACGGGTCAGGCGATCGCGCGCCTTGGCTCACAGCCCGACATCGTGGAAATTATCACGACCGACACCGTGCCAGTTCCACCGGAGAAGCGACTGCCCAACATGAAGATTCTCTCGATCGCGCCGCTCCTCGCGGAGGCGATTCGACGAATCCATTTCGGGAAGTCCGTCAGCGTGCTCTTTGACGCTTGAACGACTGGTTGGCGCCTTTGGAAGCCGCCTGATAAGCGACGGTCCGGCTGGCGAGTCGCCCGGATCTGTGGATAGCTCTCGTGTAACGCCGCAGTGACTTTCGATCTCGAGGCTCGTTTCAAAAGCCACTTGGCGACTTGCTCGTTACTTATCCGACATCGCTCAGCCACGAGCCAGAGCTGAGTCAATCCACGGTGCGACAGACTTGGTCAGCGCACCGGAACGGGCGGTGCGTACAACACTGCCGCGCCAGGTCCGACGGGAATTTCGAGCGCCACCCAGATCGCCGTCAGGGCGGCACCCCCGAGGAAAAACGCGATGCTCAGGGGCAGCAGCAGAGCGAGCAGCGAACCCAGGCGGAAGTCCGGAATCCAGCGCCGGCAGAAGGTCAGCGTCAGCACAAAGTAGGGATTGAGCGGTGAGATCAGGTTGGTGACGGTGTCGCCGACCCGATAGGCCGCTGTAGTCATTTCAGGCGAGATGCCCAGCAGCATCATCATCGGCGCAGCCACCGGTGCCATCGCCGTCCACTTCGCCGAACCGGAAGCGATCAAGAAGTCGAGCCAGGCCGACATGGTCGTTAACATCGGCAGCAGCAGCGCCGGCGGCGCGTGCATGGCGCGCAGCTGGTCCGCGCCGACGATCGCGGTGATCGGCCCCAGGTTCGACCAACCGAACATGGCCACGAACTGGGCGGCGAAGAACACGAGCACCAGATAGGGCAGCATGCCTTCCAAGCCGTTGGCCATCATCGCGACGACATCGCGATGGGAACGGATCGTGCCGGCGATCGCGCCGTACGCCCAGCCGGTGGCGAGGAAGAGCAGAAAGAATCCGGGAATCAGACCGCGAAACAGCGGCGTTAGGCGCTGCCCCGGTGCGGCGGCCTCGTCATACAGCGGCGTGAAGCCCGGGTAGAGCGACAGCGCGGCGAACAATGCGATGACACACAGCGCGGCCAGCCCTGCTGCCCGGAGGCCACGTCGTTCCGCCGTTGTGAGCTCGGCGGCGTGCCATTCGGTCGCCGCCGGGCGTTCACCGTGCCAAGCTCCGAGTCGCGGAGCGACAACGCGGGCCGTGATGATCCAACCCAGCCCGGTGAACAAGGCGGCGATTCCGAGGCTGAACCACCAGTTGCCCGCGGGATTCATCGTCCACCCGGGCTGGATCAGCCGGGCACCGGTCTCGGTGATGCTCAGAATCAGCACGTCGTATTGGCCCGGCAGCAGATTGCCCGCGAGGCCGACGCACGCCCCAGCGAAGCCGACCGTGAGTCCCAGGACAGGGTGCCGCCCGGCGGCAGCGAACATCAGGCCTGCCAGCGGTACGAAGACTATGTAGCCGGCATCGAACGCATGGCACGTCAGCATGCCTGCCAACATCACCGCAGGTATAAGGGCCCACTCAGGTACGGCGCCGAGACCAATCCGTACGAGCGCGACGAATAGGCCGCTGCGGTCGGCCACACCCGCGCCCAGCATGATCGTGAGCGCGAGGCCCAGCGGCGCGAAGGCCGCATAGGTGCGCGGGATCTCGGTAATGAGCAACTGAAGTGACTGTTCCGACAACAGGCTCTTCACGATCAGTGTCTCGCCGGTGACGGGATTGACCGCCGACCAGCCAGCAGCGGCACCGACCGCGGACATCGCCATCAGGAGCGCGATCAAGCCGACGAAGATCAGCACTGGGTCGGGTAGGGCGTTGCCCAACCGCTCTACGCCATCCAGAAAGCGATTGCGCTCCTGCACCAGCTGCGGAGTCGGGCCGCCTGACAAAATTCGGGTCACTTGAGAGGGGTCGAAACCGATGCAGGACGTAAAGACAAGGGTGGGCGATTATACACGTGGGGGTCAGCGAAAGATGGATTCTCCTGCTTGACGTCGCAGGGACTTCCGATTCTCGTGCACGTTTTCGGAAGTCACTAGCCGACTTTTCGTTACTAGTCGAGTGCCTACGGCGCTAACGTACTGTCCTCCGACTCGAAAGCCCACGCTGTCACGGGTCTGGTTCGTGAACTATGTCGTATCATCCCGGTGCGCAGATCGAGTCCTGAACTTAGGCCTCGTTGCCGTCCGGACAGGGGAGACGACGGCCACGACGTAGACCGATCGGTCGTGCGCGGCCACGACGCCGGTGCCCTTCGGCGATCAGCGATTCGCGTTTTCGCGCACGGCCATCCTCATCCTGATCCCGTGCTTGGGACGCACGGTGACCAGTTGCATCGGCACGATTTCCTGACCGGGCTCGAGCGATAGCTGGCAGCGTTGCACCACTGTCGCCAATATCAACCGAGCCTCCATCATCGCAAAGCCGTTGCCGATGCAGACACGCGGGCCTCCACCGAACGGGAGGAAGGCGTAACGCGGGATGCGCTCTTCCCAACCGGCTGAAAAGCGTTCGGGATTGAATCGTTCGGGCTCGTCGAAAAAGCGCGGGTCGTGGTGAAGCGCATACGTGTTGACGGTGACAAGACTGCCTTTGGGGACGTCGTATCCGCCGATATGAACGTCCTCGATCGGCTCACGCGCGAAACCCGCCGCTGGTGGATACAAGCGCATGGCCTCGCGGACGACCATGTCTGTATACGGCAGCTGCGGCAGGTCGGCGACGGTCGGGGCACGTCCCCCCAGCACTCGAGACACCTCGCGCACCAGCCTCTCCTCGACCTCAGGATGCTGCGACAGCAGATACCACGTCCACGTCAGGGCCATCGCCGTGGTTTCGTGCCCAGCCATGAATAGCGTCATCATCTCTTCATGGAGCTGGCCATCCGACATCCGGATGCCGCTGTCCTCGTCGGTCGCGGCAAGCAGCATCGACAGCAGATCCGCCGGCTTCTCACCGGAGGTGCGATGCGCAGCGATGAACGAGTCGAGCATCTCGTCGAGCCGGGCGAGCGCTCGCTTCTCCCGCAGATTGCGACGCGTCGGCACCCATGACGGCACCCGAAGAATCCTGTTCAAGCGATCGTTGGCAGCATCGAGCACTGCGACCATCAGCCGGCCGACATCCGTCCCCTCTCGTGTAACGTCAGCGCCGAACAGCGTCTGAACCACGATGGCCAGCGTCAACCTGGGCATCACTTCGTGAATCTCAACCACGGCTCCATCCTCGAGCGAATCGATCATGCGGAGCGCATGGCCGACCATCACAGCTCCATACGTCACGAGCTGCGCATGATGAAACGCGGGTTGTATCAGCTTGCGCTGCTGCTTCCAAATGGCGCCGTCGCTCGTGAGCAGCCCCTGTCCTGCAAAAGCACCAAACGCCTGCTTGATCAACCGAGCCTTGTAGAATTTTTCCGGCTCCTCGACGAGGATCTGCCTGGCGAAGTCGGGATGACTGAGCTGATAGACGTGCAGCGGGCCGACCTGATAGTGAGCGATGTCGCCGAATTCACGCGCGATGCTCACGCCAAATGCCAGCGGATCGAATGGGAACCGCTCGGGGAACATCTGACCGATGACGGCCAGGACAACGTTGATCTGGGGCCCTGGAGGCCTCGCCAGTCGTGCCATTGTTCGCCTGTATCGGCGCTCTGAGTTGGATTGTATCTCGCGTCAGCGCAGATCGACGGCAACACGCGACCGAGCGGCATTCGGGTTAGGTCGTGAGAAACGCCGATCAGACGAGAGATCTGCACACGTTGACCTGCCTGCTCCGCCGTCAAACAGCTCGCTGAACCCGCGAGGCCACAGTAGTATTCCCGCCCTGGAGGAGATCATGGCCAACACCAAGAGGAAGTTGAAGACTTCGAGGGGTCGGAGGGCCACACGCGTCGCGAGGAAGCCCCAAAAGGTCTCCTGGCTCGCAAAGGGCTATCCCGTGTTGTCGTCGGTAGCCGTCCTCGACGATTGCCCGCGGGCGATCGAGTGGTACAAGGAGGTGCTTGGCGCCAAGCAACGGCTCCGCCTCGACATGCCGGGTGGAACGGTCGCGCACTGCGAGCTCGGGTTCAGCGACGCGGTTCTGATGATTGGGAGCCCGATGCCGCCCCAGTTCCCGCCGAGGAAGGCCAGCCTGGCGATCTACGTCAAAGACTGCGATGCGACCTACAACCAGGCGTTGAGCGCGGGCGCGCGCTCGCTGCAAGTGCCCGCCGACCAGTTCTACGGCGATCGCAATGCCCGATTCGAGGACCCTTTCGGCAATGAGTGGTCCGTAATGACCCACGTCAAGGACGTCAGTGAGAGGGAGATGAAGAAGGCGATGGCGCAAATGGGAAACGCCGGCTGATTGTCGCCAACCATTGACGACGAGAGTCGGTCGCGTGTAACGCCGAAGGGGCTTCCGATCCTTGCCCGGGCTGGTTTCGGAAAATACTTGGCGACTAGACTCGCATGACAGTCTCGGGCGAGATGTTCAAGACGTCCGTGCGTCGTTCACCTCGTCGGAACGAGGCGCTTCAGCTCCTCATGCCAGTTGAGGACAATCTGGATCTCCCGCGTCGCCACTGGTCCGCGTTGAAATCCCGACGCTGCAGTTACAGTCAGGAAGGCGGCACCATCCGGCGTGATGTCGTAGGGCCTTGAGCCTGTACTGAAGACCGTCGGTAGTCCCTCCGCGATCGCGGGCGTAGGATTGCCGATCGAGAAACTCGGCTTGGTGTTGACGCTGACCACGATCTGCTGGTTCGGGCCAACTCGGAACGACAGCCCCTTGCCGTCGAATAGCCAGACGGGATGATGTCCGTTCCCGGTCGTGATCTGATACTTGGCGCCCGTGGCGGGGTAGGGCTCGACATACACGTTGGCCAGATTACCCGTCCGCAGCGTATAGGCCAGCCATCGCCCATCGGGCGAAAACTCGGAATTGAGCGGCGACGTCGACCGTACGTCGCCAAACGGCACCGCCTTCTTCTCCGAGATCGAGAACGTCCACAACGACACACTCGGGCCCGCCACCGCACTGAACGAGAATCCCTGGTCCCTCGCCGACCACGATTCCGGAATGTGCGCGGTCCCCTTGTCTGGTGTCGTCAGGCGCTCCGCGGTGGCGGTGCCGTCGGCTCGCTGCCAATAGAGGCCAGGATCGCCTTCTCGATCCGACTGAAACACCACTCGCTGGCCGTCGCCTGACCAGATCGGAAAGCGGTTACCTCCCCCAAACGTGAGCCGCCGAGGCACACCCGTACGGGACAGGTCATAGAGCCAGACGATCGCCTCTTTCCCGTCGTCGGTGCCGAACGCCAGCTCTCGGCCATTCGGTGAGACGCGAAGTGAAGAATAGAGGTTCGGTGGCAATGGCAACTGCTCGACGCCACCCTTGCGATTCATCCGCACGATTTCACGCAGAGCACCTGTCATCGAAGCCGGGCCGGGGATGAAAACGAGCGAACCGCTGCCGGAGACACTGTAATGCGCGGACGTGTTCGCGAATCCTCCTCGCATGATGCCGTCAACGACCGGCACGGCGCGACCGACGACCTGGAGCCGCCGGTCGTCGAACGGTGCCGCAAACAGTACCCCACCCAGCACGTACACAATGTGCCCGGTAGAGAGATAACGGGCGTGACTGCCGCGTTCGACGACGGTCTTTCGTTCGCCCGATCCCAGCGTTTGCACAACGATGCGTGCCGTGCCCGAGTCGTCAATTCCCGCCACCGCAGCCCCTGCCGCAAGGGTAAAGAGCACGGCCCGATTCCCAGGGAGCATTTGGGGTGAGGCTGCCAGCTCGGTGCTTTCGACGCTGACGATCTGTTCCGGCATGCCGCCGTTAGCGGAGACGCGCATGATTCCTTGAGGGCCCGCACCGTACACGAATCTCGTCCGCGCTCCAACTCATGCCCCACAGCCGGTCACTTTGACAGAGCGTCACGGCCGTTCCGCCTCCGACGACAATCCTCTTGATCGTCCCCTGGTCCCAATACGCAATGGACCGCCCATCCGGCGAGAAGACGGGACTGCTGACGCCGTTCAAGGTAATCGCGGGGCTATCGCTTCCCTGGATGGGTCTCGCTTCCAGTTCGGACAACGTCCGGAGGAACAGCCGCTGATTCGCGACGTAGACCACTTGAGTGCCGTCAAGAGAGATCGCAACCGACTGGCTACCAGATGTGAACTGTTGCCCTTCCGGCAGAATCAAACGCGATCGCGTGACCAGCGGCAGAGTCGAGGGCTTGATCGCCCACGCGAGCGCGCCAGCGATCGCGGCAACGACACCCACGGCGACGAGCGCGAGCAGCGCGCGCATCCAGAGCGGGCTCGAGGCTACCGGACGTCGTGCGGGATCGACGGGCAATTCCCGCAGTTCCTCGATCAGGAAAACGGCGGTGGAGATGTCGGCCATTCGCCGTTTCCGGTCCTTTTCCAGACACCGCCGCACGAGTCTACGAATGACTGGAGGAGTCGCATCCGGTATCGCCGTCCAATCCGGGTCGAGGCGCGCGACCGCTCCCAACACATCCACGATGTCCTCACCGTCGAAGGCCCGTTTCCCGGTGAGCATCTCGTACAGCACGCAACCGAACGCCCAGATGTCGGCGCGTTTGTCGACCGTTTTGCCGCGCGCCTGCTCCGGCGCCATGTAGGCCGCGGTGCCAAGAAGCATTCCCACCTGCGTCATCGCGGGCGTCGTGATCGTCGGTGACAGCGACATACTCGCCGATGAACCCGTCGCCGGCTCCATGGCCTTCGCCAACCCGAAGTCCAACACCTTCACCGTGCCGTCACTCCGCACCTTGATATTCGCGGGCTTGAGATCGCGATGGACGATCCCCTGTTCGTGCGCGGCTTCCAGCGCCTCGGCGATCTGCTTCGCGAACGGCAACGCCTCGTCGATCGGAATAGCTCCTTGCGCGATGCGGTCCGCGAGCGTCGGCCCCTCGACCAGTTCCATCACCAGCGCTGTTGGGTTGCCTGACCGCTCCAGACCATAAATCGCCGCGATGTTCGGATGATTGAGCACGGCGAGGACTTCCGCCTCACGTTGGAAGCGTGCGAGTCGTTCAGCATCCCCGGCCACCGACGCGGGTAGGACTTTGATCGCGACGCTACGTTTCAGGTTGGTGTCGGTAGCCTTGTAGACCTCGCCCATCCCACCCGCGCCGATGTGGGTGAGGACTTCATATGGGCCGAGGCGGGTACCGGGAGTGAGGAACACAGGTCTGTCAATCACCACTTGGCGACTTGAACGCAACGCGAGGGGAACAAGCACCTGGTCGGCGGAGGTCAGCCGGATAGAGTGGCTGACTGGGTGCGAGTGGCACCCAGTCGAATGGTGCGCCGTGCCGCGAGCGGTGATCGGCAGCGGCGGCAGATCGCGCCAATCTATTTCAAGACCAGTTCGCGCGCGTACTTGGTGCCGATGATCTCGCGGTACTTGCTGCGGTCCTGATAGCCCTGCATTTGAGCCTGGTCAGTGCCATCCGTCTGCTGCAAGAGTGCATCGGACTTCTCCACGTTGGTTTCGATGCTCGCCAGGCTGGTGTATTCCCGCAGGATCAGCAGGTTCCACCCGCCGCCGTCGTCCATCGTTCGAAGAATCTTGTACGACTTCTGGAATCCGGCTTTGATCTGCGCCTCCTCTGATTTCTTGAACTGACCATCCAGATATTGCAGGTAGGTCTGGTCCATGCCGGACGCCATCTTGATCATCGTGACCGTCCAGACCGTTCCCGGACTGAAGAACTTGTGGACTTGCCCGATGACGGGCAGCGCGCCCAACGCAATCAGTACCTCCGATCAACACGACTCTCCTCACAGTTTTCATCGTCGGTCGCTTTCTTGGTGAAGACGCGGTAACGGCTACCGAGGGGCGGAGGCTTCCGCTGCACCCCGGGTTCTACGCAGCGCACGAATGTTGGGGAACCTTGGATGTCGCCGCAGGCCGGCTCGAGGCAGCCGAACGCGGGTCCACAGCAACAGGAAATGGTGACAGACCGCCCCTGTGGTGTCTGTTCAATAGCGCACACCGGACCGCGCTGAGCCGACAGCCGCAAGACGCCTTTGGCTGCGCCCGTCGGTCGGCAGAGTGTCGGCAGAGGCGGGCCGATAACGTCAGTCCGTGGGGACGAGGCGCTTCAGCTCTTCCATCCAGTTGAGAACGACGCGAATCTCTGAAGTCGAGGCAGCCGATTGAGCTGCGTCCTCGTCCGAACCGGAGATCAGCCCGACGAATGCTCCGTCCGGCAGGATGTCGAACGCTCGCGTCAGGCTAGAAGTTCTATTCGAGGTGACTCTCGCTGGCAGCATCTCCGGGCTTCCAAACGTCACGCCTGAGCCTGTGTTGACGCGTACTGCCGCGAGCTGTCCTGATGCGGCCGTTGGCACGTAGAAGAGTTGCGTGCCATCCCGTGACCACAGTGGCTGAAAGTCAATCGACAGCTTGGGGGCCTGGTACAGCGATCCCGTCGCGGGAAACGGCTGGACGAAGATACCAGTGTTCCCGCCACCTGCGGGGAATGGCGCTGTCGCACCATTCGCCGGCGGGCGCGAGTGATAGGCGATCCATCGACCGTCAGGGGAGAACACTGAGCCAATCGGTTCAAGCCTGGACTGCACGTTGCCGAAGGCCAGTGGCTTCTTGTCCTCGAGTGATAACGTCCAGAGCGAGAAGGTGTCGCCTTTCAACACTGAGAATGAAATGTGCTTGCTATCGGGCGACCAGGATTCCGGCACGTGGGCCTCGTCCGGCCCGGGCCTGGTCAGGCGCTCGAGACCAGTCCCGTCCACACGCTGGCTGAAGATCGCCAGGTCGCCCTCTCGGTCCGATTGGTACGCGACCCGCTGGCCGTCAGCCGACCAGATCGGAAACCGATTCTTCCCACCGAATGTGAGCCGGCGCACATCGCTCTTCCCGTCGAGCTCGTAAATCCACACGTCCGCTTCCTTGCCGTCGTCGCTCTCCAGAGCGAGACGGGCGCCGTCGCGTGTCGCGCGAACGGTGACGTACGATGCGGCACGCGGCCCCAGTCGAGTGACGACGCCGGCGCGATCGGCCTTGGCGACTCTGCGTGCGGTGATGTTCTTCCCGGAGGGGCCAGGGATATACACCAAGGTCCCTGTGTTGGACAAATCCAAGTGGGCCGTCCCAGTAGTAGCACTAAGGGACCTTCTCACACCTTGCAGTACCTGGCACCCGTCCGCCAACGACCGCCAGTTGTGCGAGATCGAACCGCACCGCAAAAACGTCCCCACCAAAGGCGTAGAGAAGATGGCCAGCGTAATATCTCGCGTCACTTCCACCTTCGATCAATGTCTTTCGTGTACCCGACGTGAGGGACTGGACGACCACTTGCGCCCTCTCCCAGCGGTCACTTCCGTCGGAGGCCTTGGCAACAGTGAAGAGCATGGCCTCTCCGCCAGGAAGCATCTGCGGGCCGTGCGCGATCTCACCTTCGTTGACGGTCGCCACCCGTTCGGGCGAGCCTCCATTCGCGGAACAGCGGAAGATCCCCATGCCGGCCTGGCCAAAGACAAGTCCGCTCGAGTCCCACGCCAGGCCGTATGGAAGGGCCGAGGCGGGACAGATCGTCGTCGCCGCGCCACCGCCGACGGCAAGTTGCTTCAAGAAGCCATCGGAGAAAAAAGCGACGGCGGCGCCGTCAGGTGAGAACACTGGACTGTTGAGGGTCTGGTGGGCCTCACTACCCGGGATGACGCGGGGCTGGAATTCGGACAGGGATCGCACGTACAGCCCACGGATGGCGGCGTAGACCAACTGTCTGCCGTCAGGCGAGATCGCAATCGCGCGACGACCTGTAGCGGTAAACGTCTGGCCTTCCGGCAGCGACAGCGAGAACCGGAAGACGGACGGCGGACGAGTGGTCGGCCTGAGAATCCACCCACCAAGACCGAACATCGTAGCCATCACAAGGGCCGCCACGGGAATCACCCTACGCCACATCAGCTCGCGTCGTGCCCGCGCCACGGCCGCTTCGACTTCTCTCTGAACGTGTAGCGGGTCCTGTTCTTTGGACCCGCTTGTTCCTGCAGGCACTAGCGCCGATGCCTCCGCGAGCACGAACTGCGCGACGGCGATGTCGGCGACGCGGTGCCGCCGGTCCTTGACCAGGCAGCGCTGCATCAGCGTCCTGATCGCAGGGGGCACATCTGCTGGCAGCACGCTCCAGTCCGGCTCGCTCTTCAGGACCGACGCCAGTGTGTCACTGACGTCGTCGCCCTCGAAGGCTCTTCGGCCCGTGAGCAATTCGTACAAGACGACGCCGAACGCCCAGATGTCGCTTCGCCTGTCGGCGGGGCGGCCTTTCGCCTGCTCGGGACTCATATAGGCCGCGGTGCCGAGGATGATTCCTATCTGTGTCATCGCCGGCGTGGTGATCGTAGGCGACATCGAGGCGCCCATCGACATCCCGTCAGCCGGTTCCAGCGCCTTCGCCAGCCCGAAGTCCAACACCTTCACCGCGCCATCCGGACGCACCTTCACGTTGGCCGGTTTGAGGTCGCGATGGACGATCCCTTGCTCATGCGCTGCTTCGAGCCCGTCGGCGATCTGCTTCCCGATGGACAGCGCATCATCGATCGGGATTGGCCCTTCCGCGATGCGGTCGGCGAGAGTCGGGCCTTCGACCAGCTCCATCACGAGCGCATGGACGCCGCTCCACTTCTCGAAGCCGTAGATCTGCGCGACGTTCGGATGGTTCAGCGACGCGAGCGTCTTGGCTTCACGCTCGAATCGTGCCAGACGCTCCGCGTCTTGTGCGAACGCCTCAGGGAGTACCTTGATGGCGACTGGCCGACCGAGGTTGGTATCTGTCGCCCGGTAGACCTCGCCCATCCCGCCCACGCCGATCTGGGCGACGACTTCATACGAGCCGATGCGAGCACCAGGAGTCAGAGCCATGAAATTCGGCTCGAATTATAGGGCGAGACAGCGGCGAGACGGGATTAGTCATGAAATACGCCGCAGGGACGATCTGACTCCGGACGGGCGAGATTGCTCGGCACGCGGCGACTTTTCATTAACCAACTGGCCGCGATATGCAAGCGGGCAGTGAGGCGTTAGACAGGTCGACTCAATCGGCCCACCGGTCGGTCATCACTCAACAAGGACTTGCCAGTGTAAAGCCTTGCCGTCTCTTTTCCCGCGGCAGGTTTGGCGCTATGCTGCGAACCTCGCAGGGTGGGCCGCGACTCTTCACTTTAGAATTGTTGAAGGAACAAGTCGGTGAGGAGGCCTTGAAGATACGGTCCGGTCTTCAGGCGTGACGTCCAAGGATTTCGATGGCTCCACCCGATCTCAACACGATGTCACTGACCACCGGCACGCGGCTCGGCCCCTACGAGATCCTTGCCCTCGTCGGCACTGGTGGCATGGGGGAAGTGTGGAAAGCGCGCGACACGCGGCTCAATCGCATCGTCGCGGTGAAGCGACTCACGGGACAGCACAGCGGGCGGTTCGAGCAGGAAGCGCGCGCGATTGCGGCGCTCAATCATCCCCACATCTGCCAGATCTACGACGTCGGCGCGGACTATCTGGTTATGGAGTACGTCGAGGGGCGGACGCTGGCCGATCGACTTCGCGGTGGAGGCGGACCTGGCCTGCCGATCGAGGAGGCCCTTCGCCTCGCACGGCAGATTGCGGAAGGCCTCGAGGAGGCACACCGCGCAGGCATTCTTCACCGCGACCTGAAGCCGGGCAACGTCATGGTCACCACGAAGGGTGTGGCGAAGCTGCTCGATTTCGGCCTGGCGACGCTCGTCAGCGCGGATGACGACGTCACGCGGACGCTGGACGGCACGGTGCTGGGCACGGCGGCCTACATGTCGCCGGAGCAGGCCGAGGGCAGGTCGCTCGATGCGCGCTCGGACATTTTCAGCTTCGGCACCGTCCTGTACGAGATGCTCTCGGGGAGTCGGGCGTTTGGCGGGACGACCGCGCTTCAGGTGATGAATGCCGTCGTTCGCGAGGAACCGCCGCCACTTCAGTCGTCGCCGGCCCTCGAGCGCATTGTCCGCCGGTGTCTCGAGAAATCGCCAGGCCAGCGTTTTCAGACGATGGCCGAGGTGCGGTCCGCGCTCGAGCAACCGTCGACAGCGCCGCTGAAACCGATCGAGCGGGAGCCGTCGGTCGCCGTGCTGCCGTTCGCCAACATGAGCGCCGAGAAGGAGAACGAGTATTTCAGCGACGGGTTGACCGAAGAGATCATCAATGTGCTCGCCAACGTACCTGGCTTGAAAGTCGCTGGCCGCACGTCGTCGTTCTTTTTCCGCGGAAAGGACGTCGAGTTCGCCGAGATCGGCAGGACGCTCAACGTCGACCACATTCTGGAAGGGAGTGTTCGAAAGGCAGGCAGCCGGATCAGGGTCACGGCGCAGCTCGTCAAGGTCGCCGATGGTTTTCATCTCTGGTCGGAACGCTACGACCGCGAGCTGACGGATGTCTTCGCGGTGCAGGATGAGATCACGCAAGCCATAGCCGGGGCTCTGCAGGTCAAGCTGTCCCCGGAGGCTGCGCCGCCCCGGCGTCACACACCGGACCTTCGCGCGTACGAGGCGTACCTCAAGGCGCTGGATCACTGGTCAAGACCGACGTCGGAATCCTTGGTGCGGGTCAAGGAGCACCTGGACAGAGCCGTCGCACTCGATCCGGAATTCGCGCCGGCCTACAGCACGCTGGGCCTGTACTACACGATGCTCGCGAGCCTCGGCATGAGACCGACACGCGAGGTCATCCCCCTGGCCCGCGCGGCGGTAGACGAGGCATTGCGCATCGAGCCTTCGTTGCCCGAAGCGCACGCCCTCCGTGGGTGCTGGGCTTCCGGGTACGACGACTACGACTGGCACGCGGCGGAACGGCACTGGCGTGTGGCCATGGCTCGCGAACCGGTCGCAAGCCACATCCGCTTGTGGTACGGGAACCATTACCTGGCGCCCATCGGCCGGTTTCAGGAGGCCCTGGATGCCATCGCGAAGGGAGTCGCAGCGGACCCGATCAACCTCTTATACCGCCACATTCTTGCTTCCGGTCTCAGAAACGCCGGCCGGATCGAGGAGGCGGGAGACGAATTGCGCCGGATCCTGGAGCTCGATGAGAACTTTCCGCTGGCCGTCGGCACGCTCGGCGCCGTCTGCGCGCAGCAAGGGCGATTCGGGGAAGCCCTCACGTTGAGCGAAAAGGCCTATGCGTTGACGCCCTGGTCGAATCCGATCGTCGGACAACTCGCGGCGCTCCTCGTCCGCACCGGAGCCACGAGCCGGGCCGAGGCGCTGCTCGAAGGGCTCAGACCGGGTACGGCATGGGGAGCCCCGACCGGGATGGCCGTATTTCATGCGATGTGCGGCGAATTCGATCGGGCGGCGGAATGGGCTGAACGAGCGATCGTTAGTCGGTTTCCGGGACTCGTCCCGATCCTCGGACCGATCCTGCGGCAGACCCCCGTGTGGCCGACCCTGGCGAGGATGATGAACTTGCCGGAACCCCCGTTGCGGCGTGAAGTGAAAGGTGAAAGGTGAGCGTGCGGCCGACGGTGAAACGTGGACTCGCGTGCTGACCTGGCGCCGAGGCGAGCGCTTTTAGCGAGGCAGTGGCGCAAGAGCAACCGGACACGACATGCGTTCAACCAAAGACGTTCTGGACCACCACATCAAGTGCTTTTTCGAGTTCGACCTCGAGGGCATCCTGTCTGACTATGCACCGGCTGCGGTCCTGTTCACGCCGGACGGACCGCTCAAGGGGGCCGACGCCATCAGGCTGTTGTTCCAGGCGATGTTCGCGGAGTTTGGAAAACCTGGCTTGACGTTCACCATGAAGCACCAGTCCGTCGAGGGCGACTACGCGTACGTTCTGTGGACCGCCGAGACTGCGGACAACGTGTACGAGCTGGGCACGGACACGTTAGTCGTGCTGGACGGCAAGATCGCCGCCCAGTCATTCGCCGGCAAGATTACGCCGAAGGGCTGAAACACGCCTACATTGCGCGGAGGCCGCCCAACAAGCCGATGAAGCTGGCCGGCTACGCCGGCAGCTTATCGGCAGCGTTAGGAAGGCATGCGGAAAAGAGAGCCGGTCGCACCTGCAAACTTTCAACGAGACCCTTGAGGCGGGCGAGCGGGAGGACCGTCGTTACTCTGGAGGGATGTGGTCGGGACGGCGGGATTCGAACCCGCGGCCCCCAGACCCCCAGTCTGGTGCGCTAGCCAGGCTGCGCTACGTCCCGATGGCGTGATTGTACCTCGCGGCGTCGAATTGGGGCGACAGTCTCTTCCTCTACCGCTTCCGACGGCTCGAGGAGGACCGCCGAGCTGTGCGCGCCTTTTCGCGCGCTGCTGGAACGCGACTCCGCGCTGCGGCTGGCCGAAGAGCGGGGACGGCCCGTCCCGGCATCTGACGGGCGTCACTGTGATCCGTTGCCGTGAGGAGCTCGAGGATTGCGCGAAGGCCCCGCTTCACCGCGGTCAATCGATCTCGCGCGTTCCGTCCAATCAGCTCGTCGAGCGGCATCCCGACGGCCACCGGTGCGGCCTCTTCCTCGAGGCGACGACGAGCGCCGGCGAGCGTCAACCCCTCCACCAGCAACAGATGTTGAATCCGCCTTGCCTGCTCGACGTCGGCGCGCCGGTACACGCGCGGGCCACCGGAATTCTTGGTGACGCCGAGCTGTGGGAATTCGGTTTCCCAAGTGCGGAGCACGTAGGGCTGCACCTTCAGTAATTCGCAGACCTCGGCCGCTCTGAACAACGCGCGGTTCGGTATCGCTATCGGTGCGGAACTTTCGGCCATCCTGAGGAAAACCCGCGACGAGTATAGCACGCAGATCGAGCGAAACTGTGTCGCCATGCTCAGAGGAACGCGCTCTGTGGTGGAGAGAGTTCTTCACCAGAAACGAGCCACGCGTGGCGCGCGTCACGACTTGGGACGCGAACGGCTCTGGCGCCGGCGCACCTGAATGCGAATCGGCGTGCCGACAAAGTCGAATCGATCCCGCAGCTGGTTCACCAGGTAGCGCTCGTAAGAAAAATGAAAGGCGGTGGCAACGTTGGTAAAGAACACGAACGATGGGGGCGCCACTCCGGTTTGTGCCGCGTACAGAATGCGGACGTGTTTGCGGCCCGGACTCACTGGAGGATTTGCCGCCGAGATAGCCTCGATGAACTTGTTCAACGCCGGGGTCGGAACCCGCTTCCGTCGCGACGCCGCAACCTTGTCGATTGTTTCGAGAACTTTGGGCGCCCGCTCGCCAGTCAAGGCGGAAATGTGAAGAATTGGCGCATAGTCGAGAAACTTCATCTGTCGTCGAACTTCGTCGTCGAACGTCTCCACGAATTTTGCGCCGCGCTCTTTCACCAGGTCCCACTTGTTCGCAATGACGACAATTCCTCGTCCAGCGCGATCGGCCTCACCGCCAATCGCCGCATCCTGGTCGACGACGCCGCCGGCCGCGTCGACAATCAGGGCGACGACATCCGCATCATGGATGGCACGCTTCGCCGCCAGGACGCTGACGAGCTCCACCGTGCCGCCGCGCCCGACGCGGCCCGCACGGCGCATGCCTGCCGTGTCGACGATACGAAAACGACGGCGATGCCAGGTCATCGTGGAATCGACAGCGTCGCGGGTGGTCCCTGGCATTTCGCTCACCAGCATCCGCTCCTCCCTGAGCAGACGATTGACGAGCGACGACTTGCCAACATTGGGCCGGCCAACGATCGCCACGTTCGTCTCCTGGGGCACCGACGGGTGGGCGAGCGACGGCCGCACAATCTGCGTGGCCGGCCTCCGCTCCGCTTTGCAAAGCCACCCCATGGCCCCTGAGCCCCTTCACAATCTCGTCGAGCAAATCGGCGACCCCTTGACCATGTTCGGCGGAGATCTCGATGACGGGGTCGAACCCGAGCTGATACACCTCGACGGACCCGTCGCGAGCGCGTTTGTCGTCCGTCTTGTTGACCGCGACAATCACCGGCCGACCACTCTGTCGCAGCTCGGTCGCAATCATTTGGTCGGCGGAAACCAGCCCCGCACGCCCATCGATGAGGAAGATCAGAAGATCCGCCCGCTCGATGGCTCTGCGCCCTTGACGGACGACGAGCTCATGCAACGGATCCTCGCTGGCGCCGTACAAGCCACCGGTATCGAACAGTTCGAACGAGACGCCTTGCCAGACGACCGGCCGTCCGAGAGCATCGCGCGTGGTTCCGGCGACCGACGCCACGATCGCTCGTCTCGAACCCGTGATCCGGTTGAACAGGGTCGACTTGCCGACGTTAGGACGGCCGACGAGCGCAACGGCGGGTTGGGTGCTCAACGACGATTTAGCCTCAGCCTTGACAGCGTAAGTATAACTATTTATAGTAGTTACAAGCTTTCAGGAGACCCTAAGCATGATCAAGGTCGACATCGTCAACGAAGTATCGAAAATCGCCGACATCACCAAGGTCAAAGCTGAGGTGGCCGTCGACGCTGTCTTCGATGCGATGCGAACCTCGATGCAGCGTGGCGAACGAATCGAACTGCGCGGGTTCGGAGTTTTCCAAGTCAAGCCGCGTAAGCGCGGCATCGGCCGCAACCCCCGCACCGGCAAGGAAGTGCGAATCCCGCCCGGCCGCACGATTCGCTTCAAACCCGGCAAAGACCTTCAGAACATCGGTTAACGGACCCTTGGACTCCGCGCGTGAGGACCCACTCCCACCGACGACTCCCGCCGTCGAGTGGCGTCCACCTCGAGAAAAATTCCGGGATCGGCGGTGGTTGCATGTCCTCCTCTTTCTGCTGACCCTCCTGTTCACGACGCTGGCCGGGGCCGGGCACTATCTCGGCTTTCTCAGCGACTTCCTGGATCGGCCGCTGAGTATCTCGACAATGGCGACGCTCCTCGGCGGCCTGGGATACAGCCTCACCATCCTGGCAATCCTGGGCTGCCATGAGATGGGCCATTACCTGGCTTGCCGGTATTATGCCGTCGACGCGTCTCTTCCCTTCTTCATCCCGATGCCATGGCCGTTCCTGCTGACCGGTACCATGGGCGCATTCATTCGCATCCGTGAGCCCATCCCCACGAAGCGGATGTTGTTCGACATCGGCATCGCGGGACCGATCGCCGGGTTCCTGGTCGCTGTCCCGGCTCTGATCCTCGGCGTGGCAATCTCGCGCGTCGTCAAGATACCAACAGATGTCCCTCTGTTCGAGCTCGGTGAGCCGCTGCTGTTCAAGCTCGTCTCCACCATGCTCTGGGGAACGCCGCCAGAGGGTTATTCGTTGAATCTGCACCCGATCGCATTCGCGGCCTGGTTTGGCCTGCTTGCGACGGCCCTCAACTTGTTTCCGATGGGTCAGCTTGACGGTGGCCACATCTCCTACGCGGTCCTGGGCGACAACTCGAGACACGTGACCCGGGCCATGATCGTCGTCGCGTTGGTGTTGACCTATTTCTACCGCAGTTGGTTCGTCTGGACGCTCTTGATGCTCTTGATGCTGCGGTTGTCGGGTTGGCGGCATCCACCCACGCTCGACGAGGACGCACCGCTCGACCGCCCGCGCAAGCTCCTCGCTGTTTTCGCCATGATCATGTTCGCGCTTTGCTTCACCCCTGCGCCGATCGAACCCATGGAGCTTCTGCGTCGGTGATGGTTGTGCTTGAAACGACCTTCAGATGACGTTGAGCGGATCCACATCCACCGTGGTCCGCCTCGCGAGATTGGGATTGCCGGCGAGCGCGGCCAGTACGGCTTCCCGCATCTTCTTTCGATTGGAGCCCTTGATCAGCAGTTGCGCCCGATATTCGCCACGAAGCCTCGTCAGCGGCGCGGGCGCGGGTCCGAGCACGCGCAGATCGCCGTCGGCCGTTTGCCGCACCTTCTGCGCGATATCGGCCGCATCGTCCATGGCGCCGGCAAAGGTGCGAGATCGGACGACCGTGTTGATGAGCGAAACGGCCGGCGGGTAGCGCATCGCCCGTCGAAATTGCAGCTCGCGCTCGTAGAACGCGGGGTAATCCTGCTTGCACGCCAGCTGAATACTGTAGTGATCCGGATACAGCGTCTGGATGATCGCTTCTCCGGGCTGACTGCCACGGCCCGCCCGGCCGGCAACCTGTGTCAGCAATTGGAACGTCCGCTCCGACGCGCGGAAATCTGCCATACCCAAGCCAACGTCAGCGGACACGACACCGACGAGCGTCACACGCGGGAAGTCGTGGCCCTTCGCAATCATTTGCGTGCCGACAAGGACGTCGATTTCACCCTGACGAAACTGTTGCAGTATCGATGCGAGTGCGCCTTTTCTACGGATCGAGTCGCGATCCAGCCTCCCGACTCGGGCAGACGGCCAGTTGCGTCGGATTTCGGCCTCCACGCGTTCGGTGCCGACGCCGGTCTGCTCGAGGTAAGGTCCTGCGCAGAGGAGGCAGGCCGTCGGCACCCTGACCGAGTAGTTGCAGTAGTGACAGCGGGCCCGCCGTATCGAGCCCTCACCATGAATCACCAGGGTTACGCTGCAGTTGGGACAATCGAGCGACCCGCGCACTGGCGACAGAAGATCGCGGTTGCGAAGCCGCGCCTGTTGAGCAGCACGAGCGCCTGCTCCTGCCTCGAAACCCGGGCCTCGATGGCGTCGGTGAGCGCACGACTGAACACGATGTCCGGCCCGGCCGCAGCGTACTCCACGCGCATGTCCACGACGGTCACGGCCGGTAACGGTCTGTCGCCAACCCGTCGATCCAGGACGACGCGCTGGTAGCGGCCCTTGATGGCATTGTGGTAACTCTCCATCGACGGCGTTGCCGATGCGAGAATGACGAGGGCCTTCTCGCGCTGCGCGCGCACGATTGCGACGTCCCGGCCGTTATATCTTGGATTCTCGTCCTGTTTGTAAGAACCGTCGTGCTCTTCGTCGACCACGATGAGGCCGATGTCGACGAGGGGCGCGAAAACCGCCGACCGAGTGCCGATGACCACGTGCACCTCGCCGTGCCGGATCCGCTGCCACTCGTCGTGACGTTCACCGTCCGACAGCCCGCTGTGAAGAATGGCGACCTGTCCGCCGAATGCCTGGCGGAAAAGCGAGGCAGTCACCGGCGTCAGAGCAATCTCCGGAACGAGCATCAGCACGCCACGGCCGGCGGCGAGGACCGCCGCCGAGAGTCGGAGATATAGCTCGGTCTTGCCGCTGCCGGTGACTCCGTGAAGGAGGGCCACCTGGAACGTCTGCGCATCTACGAGGCGACGTAGCCTGTCGAGCGCAGCCGACTGTCCAAGAGTCAACTGGCGATCCGGCTCGGTCGGCTCGACAACCAACGGCGAACCCGCGAAGGGACTTCGATCGACTCTTTCGCGACGAAGGGCGACCAGTCCTCTGGCTGCGAGGCGCGCGATCGTGTCTGGCGCGACTCCTTGGGCGGTCAGGCGCGGGGTCGGAATCCCCCCCACCGTTCCCGAGAGTTGTTCCAGTGCGAACCGCTGCTTGGGCGACAACGAGACCTCACTGGCCTGCTCGACCCTGTCAATGGATTCCTGCCCCGCGGCTGTGATCGCCGCCACACGGATGGTCTTATGGCCGCTGACTTCACCCTGACGGCTTTTGGGAGGAAGAACGGCCGTGATCGTCTCTCCCACGCCCGCGGCATAGTACTCGGCCGTCCATCGCGCCAGGGCGACGAGATGCGGGGGGACGAACGAATCCGCATCGAGCACTTGCTTGATCGGCTTGATGTCGGTCGTCAGCTTTGCGATGTCGAGTGCGTCAGCTCGCGCCTCGACGCCAACTGCGATGCCAGTGACCAGACGATGTCCGACAGGAACAAGGACGCGCGCGCCGACCACCGGAGGAGGGGTCCCGTCAGGCACGCGATACGTCAGCAGGTCGAGTGCGGGGATGGGAACGGCGACGAGAACAAACAAAGTTAAAAGCTACTTTCCACTTTCCACTTTCCACTTTTTACTTCCTCAAGAGTTCCCGTACGACCTTCATGTCGTCCCAGACTTCGCGTTTCGAGGCGGGGTTTCTCAGCAGAAACGCGGGATGAAACGTCGGCACGAGCTTTGCGCCTCGATATTCGTACACGCGGCCTCGAAGGCGCGAAATCGGATCCAACGTACGCAGAAGCGCTCGTGCCGCGAACGAGCCGAGGGCAACGATGACCTTCGGCGAGATGACGTCGACCTGTTGAAACAGGAAGGGCTCGCAGGTATCCACCTCGTCCTGTTCCGGATTCCGATTTTGAGGGGGGCGGCACTTGATGACATTGGCGATGTAGACATCGTCCCGCTTGAGGTCGATGGCTTCGATAATCTTCGTCAGCAGCTGACCGGCTCGCCCGACAAAGGGAAATCCCTGAATATCTTCCTCGGCGCCAGGCGCTTCTCCCACAAACATGAGGTCGGCGTCCGGATTGCCCACCCCGAAGACGATTTGCCGCCGACCGAGTCATGCAGCTTGCAGCGCGTGCAGTCGCCGAGATCCGTGCGCACCACCGCCAAGGCATCGGCCTTGTTTGCGGCAAACACAATCGGCTGCGGCGGGGCTTCGTCGGGAGCCTTGGCAGCTCCCCGGGCGCGCCATGTCTCGTCGCGGCTCGTTCCGGAGACGCCGAGCTCTTTGGCAAACGTCAGATGTTCGAGGAGTTGATCGCGATCCACGCGTCAGCGAGCCTCAGCGGTCCGTCCGGCGAGCAGCTTTTCGACTCGATCGAGGATCGCCGAGGCGACCTGTGACTTGCTCAGGAGCGGCAACGGTTCAGCACCGTCCGGGCCCACGATCGTGACCTCATTCGTGTCGACGTCGAATCCCGACCCGGGACGAGACACGTCGTTGGCAACGATCAGGTCGAGGTGCTTCGCCTCGCGCTTGGCAACGGCGTTGGCCAGCAGGTGCTCGGTCTCGGCCGCAAACCCCACGAGCACCGGCCCGCCACCAGATGCTACGCGCCGGCGGCCCAGATCGGCCAGGATGTCCGGGGTCTTTTTCAGCACCACCGTCAGCGTTTCAGCCCCTTTCGGCACTTTCTGAGTCGCACGATCAATCGGCGCATAATCGGCGACGGCGGCAGCCATGACGAGGACGTCCATGCGGCTTGCGCGTCCGATGACGGCCGCGTGCATCTCGTCGGCGGTGCGCACCGGAACGACGTCGTGGACAGGGGGCGGCTCGAGCGAGGTTGGACCGGCGACGAGCGTGACCTCCGCGCCACGACGCGACGCCTCGCCGGCGATAGCAAAGCCCATGCGGCCGCTCGACCGGTTGCCGACGTAGCGGACCGGATCGAAATCCTCGTAGGTCGGTCCGGCTGTCACGAGCACCCGCTGGCCTCGAAGCAGGCCGCGCGGCGTGAGCACGGCGAGTGCGGCGTCCACAATCTCGTCTGGTTCGGCCAGCCGGCCTTTGCCGATCCACCCACAGGCGAGATACCCCTCTCCCGGCTCAACGAAGCGCACGCCTCGTGCGGCCAGCGTGTCGAGGTTCGCCCGGACCGCCTCGTTCGCGAACATCTGCGTATTCATGGCGGGCGCGACGAGCACGGGGGCTCGCGTCGCCAGATACAGCGTGGACAGGAAATCGTCGGCGATGCCGTGCGCGAGCTTGCCGAGAATGTTCGCGGTTGCCGGCGCGATCAAAAGCAGATCGATGGTCGACGCGAGCGCGATGTGCTCGATGTCGGAGTTGGTGCCAGGCGCGAATTGATCGGTAATGACAGCCCGACGCGTGATGGCCTCGAAGGTGACCGGACCCACAAAGCGCGTCGCATTCTCGGTCATCACGGCGACGACCTCGTGGCCGCGCTTCTGCAGCCCTCGCGCCACCTCGACCGCCTTGTAGGCGCCAATGCCGCCGGTTACGCCCAGCGCAATCAACATCAATGGCCGGCTTCCTGCTTCGGGATCCTTTCCACGGCTTTCTCGATGACTTCCTGCTGCGCGATCGTGGTCTTCTTGTGCTCGCCGGTAACGACACGGGGCGTCGACCCCGCCAGGAGCTGGCGCGCACGCGCGCCGGCCGTAACCACGAACTCGAATGAATTGGACAACTTGCTTCGATCGATCATTTTTCGTTTTCCTCGTTTCCTCGTTTGAACCCCTGGATCGACCTTCCCGACATTTGGTGTGCGTATGGCTTCTATTTGAACGTTCGCACGATCTCTTCGGCCGCCGGTCTCATGTGTCCAATGCCAGCGCGTGTTGCCATCACGATGCTGCGGAGTCGATCCACGGCATCGTGCAGCTCGTCGTTGACGACCACGAAGTCGTACTCGACGAAGGCTTCGACCTCGGCTCGTGCAACCTCCAGGCGCCGTCGAATCGCGGCGTCACTGTCCTTGCTGCGTCCCCGCAACCGCTGTTCGAGAACCTCGAGCGACGGCGGCATGACGAATACTGCGATCGCATCGGTGCGCCGACCTCGCACCTTGCGTGCGCCCTGGACGTCGATCACCAGCACCAGGTCGGTTCCCGCTGCGAGGACACGCTCGGTGTCGGCCGCCGCCGTCCCGTACAGATTCCCGAACACTTCGGCCCATTCGAGGAACTCGCCGCCGGCGCGCGCCGCCTCGAACCGTTCCCGTGTCACAAAATTATAGTCCACGCCGTCGGTCTCGCCGGCGCGTGCCGGCCGGGACGTGTAAGAGCGTGACATTTTCAAATTTGGCACACCTTCGACCAGACGCTCGACAAGCGTCGTCTTGCCCGTCCCAGACGGTGCCGAGACGATGAACAGCAGGCCAGGTCTATTCGACATTCTGGGTCTGTTCACGCATCTTTTCGAGCTCCGCCTTCGCCGCGATGACGAGCTCGGAGACGCCGAGGCCATCTGCCTTCGACCCCATCGTGTTGACTTCGCGGTTCATTTCCTGAAGCAGAAAATCCAGCTTCCGGCCGCACGGCTCTGGGCTGTCCGAAAGCGCCATCCAGTGGGCGACATGGCCGCGAAAGCGAGCCACTTCCTCGCTGATATCCGACCGCGCGGCCAGCCTCACGATCTCTTGAGCGACGGCAGTTTCGTCCGCCTGTAGCTCGATTCGGAGCTCTCGCACCCGCTCGGCAATGCGCCGTTCGACGGCTTCCCGGCCTTCGTCGGCTGCACGGGCGATCCGTTCCACGACATCGGCCACCAACGAGCGGCGTTGATCGAGGTCCATCCGCAAATGGTCGCCTTCGCGCGCCCGCATCGCGTCGAGGTCGGTGAGCGCGTCCATGATGGTGTCGCAGGCACGGTCCGACAGTGCCTGGTCGACCGCGCCGGTCCCGTCGGTCTGCCGTTCGCGAATCGTCAAGGCCTGCGGCAGTCGTAACAGATCCCCTGGCGTCAGCGTGCCGTCAACCAGACCGCGCTGCCGCGCCCGATCGATGGCCTCGGAGAGCGCATTGCCGAAGGCTTCGTTGAATTCGACTTCGATGGCGGGTGGCTGCCTGAGCTGGAGCGACACACCAAGCTCGACGCGGCCGCGGGAGACCCGCCGCGCCACGAGCGCGCGAACGCCGGGCTCGATCGCGGCGAGCACCTGTGGAATTCTCAGCTGCAGATCGAGAAACCGATGGTTCAACGCCCGGATCGTCACGGCGATGGTCGCCCAATCGTCCTCCCGCGTGACCGAGGCGAAGCCTGTCATGCTTTTGATCATGATCGGTGGGCGGGAGAGGCGGGCACTGCCCTTCCTGCCCTTCCTGCCCTTCCTGCCCCTCCTGCCCTATGAAGGCACCATCCGTCCTTCCGCCTTACGGCCCTCGAGCAACTGCATCTGGTACAACAGCGCGTAGGTGCCGCCCGTCCGCGACAGAAGCTCGTCGTGCCGACCCATCTCGGCGACGCGTCCTCGCTCGAGAACGATAATCGCGTCGGCACGCCGAATCGTCGACAGTCGGTGCGCAATGACGAACGAGGTGCGGTTCATCATCAGATGCGCGAGCGCTTCCTGGACCAATCGCTCCGATTCCATGTCCAGCGCAGACGTCGCTTCATCGAGCACCAGAATCGGCGCGTTCTTGAGCAGCGCTCTGGCGATGGCAATCCGTTGCCGCTGCCCTCCGGACAGGCGCTGGCCGCGCTCGCCGATCATCGTGTCGTACCCCCGCGGCAGCGCCGCCACGAAGTCGTGTGCGTTGGCCGCTCGCGCGGCGGCTTCCACTTCGCCAGGCGTCGCCCGTGGGGACCCGTAAGCGATGTTGTTGAGAATCGTGTCATCGAAGAGCACGGTGTCCTGCGTCACCATCCCAATCTGGTCCCGCAGCGACGGCAAAGTGACCTGACGCAAGTCCACATCGTCAATCAGAATGCTTCCCGAACTGACGTCATAGAATCGCGGAAGGAGGTTGACGAGAGTCGTCTTCCCCGCCCCGCTGCGCCCAACGATCGCGACCATCTCCCCCGCCCTCACGGAAAACGACACGCCGCGCAGAATCTTGCCAGGGTCGTCCTCGTAGCCGAAACTGACGTCCCTGAAGTGGATCGTTCCGCGAAACGCGGACAGCGGACGCGCATCCGGCAGCTGCTTCACCTCGGTGTGGGTGTCGAGCATCTCGAAGATCCGCTCGGATGCGGCGATTGCCTGCTGCAGGTTGGCGTTGACGCGACTGAGCTTCTTCAGAGGTCCGTACATCAAGAACACCGCGGCGAAAAACGAGGCGAATTGACCGGCGGTCATCTGGCTCGTCGCGATCTGTCGGCTGCCGTACCACACCGCTCCCGCCATCCCCACCCCGCCGAGGAGTTCCATCAGCGGGGGCAGGCTGGAAAGAGCAGCGGTGACCTTCATGTTGGTGCGGTAGAGCTGATAGCCGGCCCGCCTGAACTTCTCGGCCTCGTGCGCCTCGGTGCCGAATGCCTTCACGATGCGATGGCCGGTCAAGGCTTCGGCACTCAGGTGCGATAACTGCTCGAGCGCCTCTTGGCTCCTTCGCGTCGTGCGCCGGACCCGCTTGCCGAGGCGAATGAGCGGATAGACGATGAGCGGCGCCACAGTCATGCAGACCAGGGTCAGCCGCGCATCGTAGTAGAGCATCAACGCGACGAACCCGACGAGCGCCAAGGATTCCCGAGCCAGATCGCCTGCCGTTTCCGAGACGACCTGCTGGACCTGCCCCACGTCGTTGGTGATGCGCGACATCAGCTGGCCCGTCGTTCGGTGGGCAAAGAAGGCGGCCGACTGGCGGAGAGTGTGCCAGTACAGCGCGTTGCGCAAGTCCATCACGACGCGCTGTCCGACGTCAGCCATGAGGTACGACGAGACGTACGAACCGACGCCCTTCAGGGCGTAAACGCCGATGATGGCCCACGCGAGAGCTGCGACATATTCCTGTTTCACCAGCCCGTTGTCGAAGATGGGTTTGACGAGCGCGGCGAGCCCAGCCGCCCCGACTGCGTACACCAGCATGCCCACGACGGCCCACGCCAGGCGGCCTCGGTAAGGCTTCGCGTACTGAAACAGCCGCTTGAGCGGAGTCTGTGGGCTCACGAATCCATTGCCGTCGCGTAACCGTTGGGATGCGTGCGGTGCCACGCCCAGGCCGTTTGGACGATCGAATCGAGATCGAGGAACCGCGGCGTCCAGCGCAGCTCAGCTTGGGCGTGTGCCGAAGCGGCGTACAGGACCGCGGGATCGCCTTTTCGCCGGGGACCCACGGTCCAGGGCACCTTTCGGCCCGATACCCGCTCGACGGCCGCGATTACCTCACGGACCGAATGCGGTCGACCGGTCCCGAGATTGTAGGCTCCGGATGTCCCCCGCTCAACGAGCATCTGCAGCGCCCGGACGTGCGCATCCGCAAGGTCCGAGACGTGGACGTAGTCGCGCAGGCAAGTCCCATCCGGCGTGGGATAGTCGTCGCCGAAGACCTCCAGGGCGGGCCCTCCGGTGGCCGCGTGAATCGCTCGCGGAATGAGGTGGATTTCAGGCGTGTGGTCCTCGCCGATCTCGCCGTCCGGGTCGGCGCCAGCGGCGTTGAAGTATCTCAGCGCGATCCAGCGAATGCCGTACGCGCGCTCGAAATGAGCAAGCGCCCGCTCGACTGCGAGCTTGGTCTCGCCGTAGCTGTTGATCGGCCGCTGCGGATGCGTCTCTGGAATCGGGGTCTCGATCGGCTCGCCGTAGGTGGCGCACGTCGATGAGAAAACGAACGATCGCACGCCCTCAGCCACCATCGACTCGAGCACGCTCAGAGCGCCCACGACGTTATTGCGGTAGTAGCGCGCGGGCTCACGAACGGATTCGCCCACGTCCAGGAACGCCGCAAAGTGGACGACCGCCGACGCCCGGTGTCGCCGCAGGGCGTTGCGAACGCCGGCCACGTCGGTGATGTCGCCCTCGATCAACTCGCCGTACCGGACCGCGCCGCGATGACCGGCGCTCAGGTTGTCGAAGACGGCCACCCGGAATCCAGCACCCTGGAGCGCTTTGGCGGTGTGGCTGCCGATGTAACCGGCACCACCCGTGACGAGAACATTCGGCGGCTCAGACATCTTCCAGCAGCGAACGGTCCGCGATGTCCGCCCGGGCGCGGTTCCGAGGGGTGGAGCGCCCTGGATTAGCGCCCAATGGAGAAGTACGTGAAGCCGAGCGCACGCATGTGCTCGGGCGAGTAGATGTTGCGGCCGTCGAATACGACGGGGGTGCGGAGGAGCTTCCGCATCTTGTCGAAATCCGGCTCACGGAATTCGTTCCATTCCGTGACGATCGCAAGCGCGTCCGCGCCGGTGAGCGCGTCGTAGCTCTTCTCGCACAACGCGATGCGGCTGTCGAAGAGCCTGCGCGCCGTCGGCGTCGCTTCCGGATCGTAGGCGCGTACCTCGGCCCCGAGCGCCAGCAGCCGGTCGATGATTGAAATCGCCGGGGCCTCGCGCATGTCGTCGGTTCGCGGCTTGAAGGCGAGGCCCCAGAGAGCGATGGTCCGTCCTCGCAGCTGGCCGAAATGGCTTTCCATCTTGTCGACGAGCCTGCCCTTTTGTGCGTCGTTGACGCGTACAACGGCGTTGAGAATGCTGAAGTCGTACCCCTCGTTGCTGGACGACTTGAGCAGGGCCTTGACGTCCTTCGGGAAGCAGCTGCCGCCGAAGCCGACGCCCGGGAACAAGAACGACGTACCGATGCGGCGGTCGGAGCCGATCGCCTTGCGGACGTGGTCGACGTCGGCGCCGACGAGCTCGCACACGTTGGCGATCTCGTTCATGAACGAGATCTTCGTCGCCAGGAGCGAGTTCGCCGCGTATTTCGACAGCTCCGCGCTCGCCGTGTCCATCATCATGATCGGCGCCCCGGTGCGCGTGAACGGCGCGTACAGCTCTTTCATGATCGCCGCGCACCGCTCGTCTCCGGCCTCAGTGCCGACGACGACGCGGTCCGGCTTCATGAAATCCTCGATCGCGGCGCCCTGCTTCAGGAACTCGGGATTGCTGACCACACTGAATGGATGCGTGGTGTGTTGCGCGACGGTCGCACGCACCTTCGCCGCGGTGCCAACGGGCACCGTGCTTTTGTCGATGATCACCGTATATTTGGTCATCGATCGGCCGACATCCCGGGCGACGGCGAGCACGTGCTGGAGATCGGCCGACCCGTCCTCGCCCTGCGGCGTGCCCACGGCGATGATGACGATCTCGCAGGCGCCGACGGCGGCCGCCAGATCGGTCGTGAACGTCAGTCGCTCCTCGGTGTGATTGCGCCGGACCATTTCTTCGAGTCCGGGCTCGTAGATGGTCATCCGACCGGCCTCGAGCGTGGCGATCTTCGAAGCGTCGTTGTCGACGCACGTGACGTTGTTGCCGTTCTCGGCGAAGCACGCGCCCACGACGAGACCGACGTATCCTGTTCCGACAACCGCGATTCGCATTCCACATAAGATACTGAGTCGGACACACTGACACAAGAGCACCGGTTGGCGCAGAATCGTGCACCGCACAACTTGAACCCTTGAACCCTGAACTCCATGATTCCCTCCCTTCGCACGCCCCCCAAGCCTGGCCCTGTGCTAACGTCACACACCACATGCGCGTCCTGATGGACTACCGCCCGGCGTTGCGCGAGCGCAGCGGCGTCGGCGAGTACGCCTACCAGCTCGCAAGGGCCCTGCTCGCTGCGTTTCCGCCCGACGCCGCCGGCCGGCCGCTCGAGCTCACGCTGTTCTCGAGCTCGTGGAAAGACCGCTTCGAACGCGAGACCGATATCGCCGGCGCACGCCGCGTCGACCGGCGGGTACCCGTGAGCTTGCTGAACCTCGCGTGGCATCGCCTCGAGTGGCCGACCGCTGAAACGTTGACCGGAGCGCAGTTCGATGTCGCCCATTCACCCCATCCCTTGCTTCTTCCGTCGCGGTCCGCCGCTCGGGTCGTCACCATTCACGATCTCCACTTCCTCACACATCCCGAGCGAGCACAGGCGGAAGTTCGACGGGACTATCCAGCGCTGACGCGCGCTCACGCACATCGGGCGGATCAGATCATCGTGCCGTCCAGATTCACGGCGATCGAAGTCGAGCGCAGGCTCGAGGTGCCTGCCGAGCGCATCTCGGTCTGCCCGCATGGGCGCCCCGACTGGACGGCTCGCAACGGGCCGCCGCCATCCAACGGATATATCTTGTTTCTCGGCACCCTCGAGCCTCGGAAGAACCTCGGCGCCCTTCTGGATGCATACGAACGGTTGATCGGCCGCCTCAAAACGGCAGCGGTGCAACGAAAGCCACCGGAGCTGGTGGTCGCCGGCCGGGCCATCGAAGAAGCCGGCCCGTGGTTGAGCCGTATCGCGCGGCCCCCCCTGGTCGGCACGGTGCGCTACATCGGTTATGTCGACCCTGCGCAACGACGCGCGCTGTATGAAGGCGCGCGCGTGCTCGTGCAGCCGTCGTTCGAAGAAGGGTTCGGCTTCCCGGTCCTCGAAGCGATGACACTCGGAGTTCCGGTCATCGCCGCCAACCGCGGTGCCCTTCCCGAGTTGCTTGGCGGCGCCGGCACGCTGGTCGAGCCGGAGGATACCGATCAGATGGCCGCAGCCATCGAGCAGATGATGGAAGACGATGACCTGGCCGCGGGTTGTGCGGCCAGAGGTCTGGCTCGTGCCTGCCAATTCGACTGGCAACGGACAGCTCAAGGCGTCTACGGGGCCTACCACGCGGCAATCGAGCGCAGACAATGCGCATCGGCATAGATGCCCGCGAGCTGAGCGGACGCTCCACCGGGACCGGCCGTTACCTGAGCGGCCTTCTCCGCGAATGGGCGCTCGACGAGCGAACACGCAGGCACGAATTCATCCTGTACACTCCGACTCCGCCGAGAACCGAGCTCGACGCCCGCCGATTTACGACGCGGGTCATCCCTGGCCCTGCCGGCACGTGGTGGGAGCAGGTCCGACTGCCAGCGATTGCCGCTCGGGATCGCCTCGACGTGTTCTTTGCGCCGGCGTACACGATGCCGCTTCGCCTGCGAGTGCCAACCGTGGTCGCCATCCATGACGTGTCGTTCGTTGTCCACCCCGAATGGTTTCGGATGCGCGAAGGCATCCGGCGCCGAACCCTGACCCGGATGTCGGCCCGACAGGCCCGGGCGGTGATCACGATCTCGGAGTTTTCCCGGGCAGAGCTCGTCGAAGCGGTCGGCGCAGCTCCAGAGCGGATTCACGTCATTCCGCCTGGGGTGACCGTGCCCTTGGGCACAACGGAGTGCCGAGACGAGCGTGTGCTCTTCGTCGGGACCATTCTCAACCGGCGGCACGTGCCCGATCTGATCCGGTCGTTCAGCGCCCTTGCCCGACGGCGTCTGCAGGTGACACTCGACATCGTGGGTGACGATCGAACGTACCCGCGGGAAGATCTTCGCCATGCGATTCAGTCGGCAGACCTCGACGGGCGGATTTGCTGGCACCAGTACGTGTCGGAGGACGAGCTGCGCGACTTTTATGGTCGCGCCAGAGTGTTCGCTTTCTTGTCCGAATACGAGGGGCTGGGATTGACACCACTCGAAGCGCTGGCCGCTCGGGTGCCCCCCGTTCTTCTCGATACGCCGGTGGCGCGAGAGAGCTGCGGCGACGCCGCGCTCTACGTACCTTTGGGAAATCTGATTGAGACTGCGCGCGCGCTGGAACGGGCTCTGCTCGACGAAGCGACCCGGGCGCGCCTTCTCGCTGCAGCCCCGCGCGTGCTGGCGAGGTACAGTTGGCCAGACGCGGCGAGTCGGACGCTGGCGCTCCTGGAACGATCCGGCTAGCGTCCGGCCTGCGACAAGGCGCTCGCTCAAGTACCATGCCCGATCTCGCCATCATCATTGTCTCCTTCAATACCCGGTCCGACCTCGAGCGGTGTCTCGCATCGCTGCACCAGCCGTCCCCCGCGGTCGCTCACGAGATCATCGTCGTCGACAATGGATCGACCGACGGCAGCGGCGACGCCGTGCGACGATGGTCCGACGTCCGATTGATCGAAGCAGGCGCCAATCTCGGATTTGCCCGCGCGAACAACATCGGCATTCGAGCCAGCGAGGGGGACTACCTCCTCCTGCTCAACAGCGACACGATCGTTCCTCCGCGCTCGGTCGATCTTCTGCTCGACGAGCTGAAACGGGATCGAACGGCCGTCGTCGTGGGACCGCGGTTGGTGGGCCCGGATGGTCGCGCGGAGCTGTCCTTCGGGTCGATGATCGGGCCGTTCAATGAACTGCGACAGAAGCTGCTCGTTCGAGGACACGAGAAGGGCGTCGCTCCGATTTCGGCATCCGTTGAACGCATGACACGGCGACCGGGGTTTCCCGATTGGGTCAGCGGGGCCTGCCTGATGGTGCGGCGCCGGGAGGCCGAGGCCGTCGGCCTCCTCGATGAGCGGTATTTCATGTATGCGGAAGACGTCGACTTCTGCGCCGCCATCCGCGCCCGCGGAGGTCGGATCAAGTTCGTCCCCAACGTCACGGTCATGCATCACCGCGGACGTTCTGGGGTGTCGACCGCGCGGCAAACCGAGGCCGCGTATCGACGCAGCCAGATCGCCTTTTACGACAAACACCACCCGCGCTGGGCGCCGATTGTCCGACTGTATCAGCGACTGCGAGGCGTCCCTTGGGCAGGAAGGCCAGGAGAGGCTGGAGGGTAGCCACGCCGCCCTTCCAGCCCCTCCCGCCCTTCCTGCCCTTCCAGCCCCTTCCTGCCCTTCCTGCCCTTCCTGCCCTTCCTGCCCCTCTGAGTATGATCAGGCCGTGCGCATCGGCATCGACGCTCGAAAGCTCCACGATTTCGGGATCGGAACCTACATTCGCAATCTGCTCAGGCAACTGGCGAGACTTGACCGAGAAACGGAATTCGTGCTGCTCTGCCGCCCTGAGGACCGTGAGCTTCTCGGTTCGCTCGGCACCAACTTCCGAACGGTCACCGCGACCGCTCAGAACTACTCCCTCTCGGAGCAGATCACGGTGCCCTGGGCTCTCCAGCGCGAGGGCGTCGGCTTGTTTCATGCGCCACACTATGTGCTGCCGCCCCTGGTGCGGTGCCGATCGGTCGTGACGATTCACGACTGCATTCACCTGATGTTCCCGCAATATCTGCCGAATCGACTGGCCTACGCGTACGCGAGGAGCTCTATCGCGCTGGCATCGAAGCGAGCGACGCGCATCATGACCGTCTCGGAGAGCTCCAAGCGCGACATCCTGCGGTTCATGGACGTGCCCGCCGATAAGATCGACGTGATCTACAACGCGTACGACGAGCGCTTCGGCGTCGAACCGCAGGAAGCCGACGTCGAACGCGTGGCAGAGCGCTACCAGCTTCACGACGAGTTCGTTCTGTACGCTGGCAACGTCAAACCACACAAGAATCTCAGCCGGCTGATCGAGGCGTTTCACCTCGTGCGCAACCGGGGTCTCGGCCACCTCAAGCTCGTCCTCATCGGCGATGAGATTTCGAAGTACGCGGCGCTGCGGCGGGCAGTGCATCAGCACCAGCTGCACAAGTACGTGCGATTCTTCGGATTCGTGCCGGAAGAAACGCTGGCGGTGATGTACCGGCTGGCAGGGGTGTTCGTATTTCCGTCATTGTACGAAGGCTTCGGTCTGCCGCCGCTCGAGGCGATGGCCAGCGGTACGCCGGTCGTCACATCCAACGTCTCGTCGCTGCCCGAAGTCGCCGGAGATGCGGCCCTGCTCGTTGACCCCTACGATCCCTCGGCGATCGCCGACGGCATGTATTCGGTGCTCACCGACCAGGCGGTCCGCCAGCGCCTACGCGAGAAGGGTCTGGCGCGCGCTCGGCAATTCTCATGGGAGGCATCGGTGCGGCGGGTCCACGAGATCTATACCGAGGTTGGCGGCGGGAATTCAAGTCTGACGTCTCACGTCTGAAGCCTCGAGACGCCCTATGACGCCAAACTTCCGCCCTGAGCCCTGAGAGTGTGTGAAGAAATCGCTGTAGCGCAGGCCTTTTAGGCCTGCTTCGTCCGGCAGCCCTAAAGGGGCTGCGCTACATCAGTGCGATTTCTCCTGAGAGCTGAGCCCTGAATGATGCCACGTGTTGCGATTGTCCACGACTGGCTCACCGGCATGCGAGGCGGCGAGAAGGTGCTCGAGGTGCTGTGCGAGCGCTATCCGAATGCCGAGCTGTTCACCCTCGTTCACATCCGCGGAACGGTTTCCCCCGTGATCGAGCGGGCGAATATTCACACATCGCTCCTGCAGCATCTGCCCGGCGTCCGCCACTACTATCGCCAGTGTCTGCCGCTCTTTCCGACGCTCGTAGAGCAGTTCGATGTGGAGCGCTTCGACGTGGTCATCAGCAGCAGCCACTGCGTCGCCAAGTCGATCATCGTCCGACCAGGCGCCGTGCACGTTTGCTACTGCCATACGCCGATGCGTTATGCCTGGGATCAGTTCGATGCGTACTTCGGGCCGGAGCGAATGGGATCGCTTGGCACGTTCGCGATGCGTCGCGTGATGGCGTCACTCGCTCGCTGGGACAGGGCGACTGCCGGCCGCGTCACCCGCTACGTCACCAATTCGCGACATGTTGCGCGTCGGATCCACCGGTACTATAATCGCCGGGCCAGTGTCGTGTATCCGCCGATCGACACCACATTTTTTCACCCGACGGCGTCGGTACCCAACGTGCCCGGCGGGTGCCTGGTCGTATCCGCTCTCGTGCCCTACAAACGAGTCGACCTCGCGATTGACGCGTGCCGGATTGCCGCCGTGCCGCTCACGATCGTGGGCGACGGCCCGGAGCGGTCCCGCCTGGAACGAGGCGCGAGGGAATCCGGGGCCAACGTGAGGTTCCTCGGGCGTCTTTCCGACGAAGCGGTTCGCGATGAATATCGGCGGGCATCGGTCGTGCTGATGCCCGGCGAAGAAGACTTCGGTATCGTGCTGTTGGAAGCGCAGGCCTGCGGACGGCCCGTGGTGGCACTTGGGCGCGGCGGTGCGCTCGAAACCATCGTGCCTGACGAGACCGGTATCCTCGTGGGCGAGGCGACTCCGGAAGCGTTTGCAGTCGCCATCCGAAACGCCTTGAGCCGGCACTTCGATCCCGACGCGATACGGCGCCACGCAGAGCGATTCGGTCGCGCGCGGTTCGGCGACGAGCTCGCGGCGATCGTGGATGAAACCGTCCGTGGCGAAGGACGTCAGGCATGGTAAGGCGGTACAACCGTCTGCTCATCGTCTGCTACGTCCTGTCGGACGCCGTTCTCGGTCTCATCGCCTTCCTGTCTGCCTACACCCTCCGCTTTTACGCCGAGCCGATTCTGGCGATGGTGCCCGTCACCAAAGGGATCCCGCCGTTTCGGAACTACGTCTACATCATCCCCTTCGTCGCTGTTGTGGTCCCATTGGCATTCCAGCTTCAGGGACTGTACAGGCTGCGGCGTGGTCGCTCACGCGTGGACGACTTCTTTGCCGTCTTTGTCGGCAGCATTCTGGCGGTGGTCTTTGGCATCGTGGCCACGCTGTACGTTCAGGCTTACTGGGCAACTGAGGCCACCAGAGACGCGGGCGTCTTGGAAGTCTCTCGGATCGTGTGGGCGATTTTCCTCGTCCTGAACACGGCCCTCACCTTCGCCTCACGCGAATTCGTTCGAGGACTTCTTCAGCGCCGGTGGCTGGCCGGTATCGGGCTCAAACGTATCCTCATCGCAGGGTCCGGCGAGCTCGGCCGTCTCGTGGCGGACAAGATTCTCGAACACCGCGAGTTGGGCTATCAGCTCGTCGGATTCCTCGACGAGCGGGCAGGCGGCGATCATCTCGGATATCGAGGCCTGCCGCTCCTCGGGACCATCGAGGAAGCCGCCGAAATCTCACAGCGAGAAGCCATCGATCACCTCTACGTCGCCCTGCCGCCTGAGCAGCATCTCTTGATGATTCAGCTCATCGAGAACACCAGCCGGGAAATGGTGGACGTCAAGGTCGTGCCCGATCTGCTTCAGGTGATCGCGCTGCGTGCCCGGCTCGAAGACCTCGACGGTGTGCCGGTCATCAACGTCAACGATGTGCCGCTGCAAGGCTTCAACGCCATCGTCAAGCGGGCGATCGATATCGCGATTTCGTTCATCAGCCTCGTGATTCTGGCGATTCCCCTCGGCATCGTTGCGGTCCTGGTGAAGCTGACCTCCCACGGTCCGGTGTTCTACCGGCAGGAACGGATGGGCCTCGACGGCAAACCCTTCACCATCGTCAAGTTCCGTTCGATGTCCGACGATGCCGAGAAAGAGACCGGGCCGATCTGGGCGCAGCACAACGACCCTCGCGTGACGTCGTTCGGCCGGTTTCTGCGCCGATCGAACCTTGACGAACTCCCCCAGCTGTGGAACGTCCTGCGGGGCGACATGTCCATTGTCGGTCCGCGTCCGGAACGCCCGCATTTCGTCGAACAGTTCAAGCATCGCATTCCGCAATACATGCTTCGGCACAAGGTGAAGGCCGGCCTGACTGGTTGGGCACAAGTGCACGGGTGGCGGGGCAATACGCCGCTCGAGAAGAGAATCGAGTACGATCTCTACTACATCGAGAACTGGTCGGTGCGGCTCGATCTCAAGATCATGTGGCTCACCCTGGTCAAGGGCTTCTTCCACAAACACGCTTACTGAACACGACCCTCGGAGACATCATGAAACAGCGCGTTGTGATCACCGGTGCGGCTGGCTTCATCGGCTCCCACCTGGCCGAGACTCTGTTGGACCGCGGCTACGCCGTGATCGGCATCGATAATCTGCTGACCGGAGACACGGCGAACATCTCGCATCTTGCCAACCGTGATTTCACGTTCATCAAGCACGACGTCACCAACTACATCTACATCGACGGGCCGGTGGACTTCGTCCTCCATTGGGCGAGCCCGGCCAGTCCGATTGACTATCTCGAGCTCCCCATCCCCACACTGAAAGTCGGCGCACTCGGCACCCACAAAGCGCTCGGTCTCGCAAAGGCCAAGGGCGCGAAGTTCGTGCTCGCGTCGACATCCGAGGTCTACGGCGATCCGTTGGAGCATCCGCAGAAGGAGTCGTACTGGGGAAACGTCAACCCAATCGGACCGCGCGGTGTCTACGACGAAGCGAAACGATTTGCCGAAGCGATGACGGTCGCGTATCACCGATACCACGGTCTCGACACGAAGATTGTGCGAATCTTCAATACGTATGGTCCCCGGATGCGTGTCAATGATGGGCGCGCGGTGCCCGCGTTCATCTCGCAGGCGCTCCGCAATGAGGACGTCACCGTGTTCGGTGATGGTTCGCAGACCCGCAGCTTCACCTACATTACCGATCTCGTCAACGGCATCATCAAGCTGATGCTCTCGAACGTGAACGACCCCGTCAACATCGGCAATCCGCGCGAAACGACCATCGAGGAAATTGCCAAGACGATCATCAAGATGACCGGCGCGACAAGCCGGATTGTCTACAGGCCGCTCCCGACCGACGACCCCAAGGTGCGGCAACCCGACATCACCCGCGCGCGCGCCCTGCTCGACTGGGCACCTACCATTCCGCTGGAAGAAGGGCTCGTCCAAACCATCGCCTACTTCAGAGCCAAGATCGCCTGAGCTGGCGATTTTCTAGACGCGGGTTATCGAAGCCCTCATTCGGCCTGGATCCCTACCGCGTGAGCTTTCGATACTTGATGCGATGAGGTTGATCGGCGGCTGCGCCGAGACGGCGCTTGCGATCGGCCTCGTAATCTTGATAGTTCCCCTGAAACCAGACGACCTGGCTGTCGCCCTCGAACGCCAGCATGTGCGTGGCAATCCGATCCAGGAACCAGCGATCGTGGCTGATGACGACGGCGCATCCGGCGAAGTTGAGCAGCGCGTCTTCGAGGGCCCGAAGCGTGTCGACATCGAGGTCGTTGGTCGGTTCGTCCAACAGCAGTAGATTGCTGCCACGACGTAACAGCTTGGCCAAATGCACGCGATTGCGCTCGCCGCCTGAAAGCGTTCCAACTTTGCGCTGCTGCGCCGCCCCTTTGAAATTGAACCAGGACACGTACGCTCGTGAAGCCACCTTGCGCTTTCCCAGCTCGATCTCATCGTGGCTGCCCGAGATCTCTTCCCAGACGCTCTTCTCCGGACTGAGCGCCTCGCGGCTCTGGTCGACGTAGCCGATCTTCACCGTCTCGCCGAGCGTCAGGGTGCCCTCGTCCGGCCGCTCCTGCCCGGTAATCATGCGAAAGAGCGTGGTCTTGCCGGCGCCGTTCGGGCCGATCACGCCGACAATGCCCCCGCGGGGCAGCGTGAAGTTGAGGTCCTCGATCAGCAGGTTGTCGCCGTAGCCCTTTTTCACGTGTCGCGCCTCGACGACGGTGTCACCGAGACGCGGACCGGGTGCAATGTAGATCTCGGCCGTTTCGACTTTTTGCCCCGTGTCCTGCCGAAGCAGGTCCTCGTACGCGTTCAGCCTGGCCTTCCCTTTCGCCTGCCGCGCCCGCGGCGACATCCGAATCCATTCGAGCTCACGTGACAGGGTCTGCTGTCGTCTCGTCTCCTGCTTCTCTTCGAGCGCGAGGCGCTGTTGTTTCTGATCGAGCCACGAGGAGTAGTTCCCTTCCCAGGGGATCCCGCGGCCTCGGTCCAACTCGAGGATCCACCCAGCCACGTTGTCCAGGAAATACCGATCGTGGGTGACGGCCACGACGGTGCCGGCGTAATCCTTGAGAAACCGCTCGAGCCAGGCCACTGACTCGGCGTCCAGATGATTGGTCGGCTCGTCCAGAAGGAGCAAGTCGGGCGATTGCAGAAGCAGGCGACAGAGTGCGACGCGGCGCCGCTCGCCGCCTGACAGCGTGGTGACATCAGCATCCGGCGGGGGCAGCCGAAGGGCATCCATCGCGAGCTCGAGCCGTGAATCGACGTCCCAGGCGTTGGACGCGTCGATTTTGTCCTGGATGCGCGACTGCTCGTCCAAGACCTTTTCCATCTCGTCCGGGGACAAATCCTGGCCGAGCTTGTCGTTCACTTCGTCGTAGCGCGTCAACAGCGCTTTGACCGACGCGACGCCTTCTTCGACGTTTCCCAACACGTTCTTCGAGGGATCGAGCCGCGGTTCCTGCGGCAGGAACCCGACCGAGGCGCCGTCGGCCTGAAAGGCTTCGCCGAGAAACTCGTGGTCCTCGCCGGCCATGATTCGCAGCAGCGAGCTCTTTCCTGAGCCATTCAGGCCAAGGACGCCGATTTTCGCGCCGAAGTAGAACGACAGCCAGATATCGTCGAGAACTCTGTTGTCGGGCTGATGGACCTTCCCCAGCCCCTTCATGGTGTAGATGAATTGCGGCATCACTACAATTTACAATCTACAATTCACAATTGACAAAGCGTCAGGTTACTTCATGCGAGCGGCGAGCCGGCCGCTTTTCGAGGCGTGAATCGGCAATTGTAGATTGAACCGTGCGTCGAATCGTCCATATCGACATGGATGCGTTCTACGCGTCCGTCGAGCAGCGCGACAATCCGGACCTTCGAGGGAAGCCGCTGGCCGTCGGAGGGCAGCCGAACCGGCGAGGCGTCGTCGCCGCAGCAAGCTACGAGGCGCGGACCTTCGGCGTGCACTCGGCGATGTCGATGGCCAGAGCCGTACGGCTGTGTCCGGCGCTCGTCATCGTGCCGCCTGATTTCGGCCGCTACAAGGCCGCGTCCGACGCGGTATTCTCCATCTTTCGCGAAGTCACCCCTCTCGTCGAGCCGTTGTCCCTTGATGAGGCCTATCTCGACGTCACCGAAAACTCATGGGCCGAGCCAATCGCCACGAGAGTCGCCCGCCGTCTCAAGGAGCGCATCCGCGTCGAGACCGGACTGACGGCGTCGGCGGGCGTGGCACCGAACAAATTCCTCGCAAAGATCGCGTCCGGGTGGAAAAAGCCCGATGGCTTGACCGTGATCAGTCCTGACCGTGTGGAGCCGTTTCTCCAGCAGCTGCCGGTCGACGCGCTGTGGGGCGTCGGACCCGTGACGGCGCGAAGGCTCCGGGCCCGAGGGATCGAGCGGCTGATCGACGTCCGGACAACGGATCTTCAGCTGCTGAGGGACACCGTGGGCAGCCTGGCGGAGTGGCTGCGTCAGTTGGCTGACGGCGTCGATGAACGGCCGGTCGTGGCCAATCGCGAGACCAAATCGTCAGGCACCGAAAATACCTACCCCTCGGATCTCACCGATCTCGAGACGATCCGCGCGGAGATCGTCGAGATGGCCGGGCACGCCGTGCGCTGGCTCGACCGGCGCCAACTGCTGGCACGCACCGTGACGATCAAGGTGCGCTACTCGGACTTTACGACGGTGACGCGAAGCCATACCAGCGTGCCGACGCGCGAGGCATCGGACATCGAAGCGCGCGCCGTCCAATTGTTGACGAAAACCGAAGCCGGGAGCCGCCCCGTTCGGCTTCTGGGAGTGAGCGTCCACGGCCTCTGCAGCCACGACGAATCGACAGAGCGACGTGATCGACTGCCGTTTGTCGACGAACAAGGTGGCTAAGGTAAGCACCTTAGATGGACCCCTGGAATCCGACTCAGTACGGAAAATTCCTGCGCGAGCGCGAGCAGCCGTTCTTCGATCTCCTGGCGCTCGTCCATCCCTCACCGGCGATGCGCGTCGTCGACCTGGGTTGCGGCACCGGCAGGCTGACACAGGTTCTGCACGAGACGCTCAACGCGCGCGAGACGATGGGCCTCGATCGGTCGGCCCGCATGCTCGACCAACACCCCGAATCGCTGCGGCAAGGGCTGCGCTTCGAGCTGGGCACCATCGAATCCTTCGCGTCCGACGGTGAGTACGACTTGATCTTCTCCAATGCCGCGCTCCAATGGGTGCAACACCACGACCTGCTCGTCCATCGCCTCTTTGCCGCATTGAAGCCCGGCGGGCAACTCGCGTTTCAGGTATCGGCCATGGACGACAACCCGTCTCACACGGCCGCGGAGGCGTTGGTCGACACCGAGGAATTTCGCACCGCGTTTTCCGATTGGCGTCGCCCGTTGGGTGCGTTGACACCGGCGGCGTACGCACGGCTCCTGCACGCCGCCGGCTTTTCGGAACAACACGTCCGCCTCGTCATCTACCCGCATCTGCTCCCCGGCCGGGAGGACGTCGTCGAGTGGATGAAGGGTTCGCTGTTGACCGCTTACGAAAGGCGCCTGACGCCGGAGCAGTTCGGGAAGTTCGTCGACCGTTACCAGGAGCGTCTGCTCCGGCAACTTGGCCCGGAGCGGCCGTTCTTCTTCCCCTTCAAGAGAATCCTGTGCTGGGGCCGACGATCAGTGTGAAGCGAACGCCCAAACGATCTGGTGGTTGGGCGGTTTCGATGAAACAATGAGCCTGACGTCGGGACTTCGGCCCGAGCACGGTCCGGGGCTCGCTGAAAGCGAAAGCACCATGCTCAAAGGAACGCGGGACGGCATTCTCAAGCGGATTCAGCCTATCAGCGTCCACGGGCAGGTCTCGTGGGACGTGTACTTCAATGACATTGACAATCCCGACGGGCAAGCCACGGTCGCGCGCATCGGGCCGGAAGCCGTCGGGGACCACAACATGGTGCCCGGCGATCGGATCCAGCTCGAATATGTCGTGGGCGTCGTCGTGCGCGTCAGTCGTGTGAAGAACTAAGCCGCGACACGGCCAGCCACGCTTCTATCTCTCCAGGCGAACCGCTTTCAGTTCGATCCGAGCGGTGGGTGTCTCGCCATTGCGGGGCGACGCCTCAATGGCCTCCACGACCGCGATGCCGTCTATCACGCGGCCGAACACGGTGTACTGACCGTCGAGCGCACTCGACGTCCCGGTACAGATAAAGAACGACGTCGTCGCGCTCGCCGGATCGTCGCCCCTTGCCATCGAGACGATCCCCTTGATGTGCTTCGTATCGTTGAATTCAGGCTGAAGGTTGCGCACCAGCCGCTGCTGCTTTTCGGTCAACGGAGCCGCACGACTGGCCAGCGCGCCACTCTGGATGACGAAGCCCGGCGCCACGCGATGGAACGCCATGCCGTCGTAGATACCGGCCTGCGCCAGGCGGAGAAACTGGCGCACGTGCATGGGCGCCTTGTCTGGAAAGAGCTCGATCGTGATCGTTCCGACGCCCGTCTCCAGCACTGCCCGATAAGAGGACAACTGCTCCACGGTCTCTGTCGAGAAAGCCTCCGGTTCTGGAGGTGGTGTGTTTCGAATGGTGATACGTCTGACCTCCACCCGTTCGACAGCGATGCCCTTGTCGTCGACCGGCGTCTCGGAGATCTTCTGCACCACCTCCATGCCATCCGACACATGCCCGAACACGGTGTACTGGCCGTCGAGCGCGGGCTGATCGACGACAACGACGAAGAACTGGGCCCCGCCGCTGTCGGGTCGCCCCGTGACGAGCACCGCGGCAACGGACCCGCGGATCATCTTCGCGGCTCGCGCTTCAGCTTTGACCTGATTCAATCCTCCCGTGCCGTACTGGTCGCGCTTGGCCGGATCCTTCGAAAGCGGATCACCGCCCTGAACCATCCCGTACTTGACCATCCGGTGGAAAATCGTTCCGTCGTAAACGCCATCCTGCGCGAGCTTGATGAAATTCGCGACGTGGTTCGGGGCGACGTCTGCTGCGAGGTCGATGATGAATGTTCCGGCTGACGTCTCCACGACGGCCTGCTTGGGTACGCTGGACGCCTGAACGGCGGTCAACAACCAGGCGAACAACAATCCGCCGATCGTCATGGCCCCTCCGAATCCTAACTACGCTAATCACCACTGGGGACACCGAGGACACGGAGGTTCAATCGTACAAGGGTGATCCTCCGCGTCCCCTGTGTCCTCCGTGGTGGAGAGTTCTTCACCGCAAAGTAACTAGTGTGGGGTCTAAACACTCCCGCGCGGCTCCTCGATGATCCGTGCGGCGTGCTGAATGTAGTGCAAGCTCGAGACGAGCGTGATGACGAGCGAGGCATACACAAGGACGTCAACGACGAGCGAATGGTAACCGAGATAGTTGAACAGCATCGCAAACGCTGCGGTCAAGATGTACGTCCCGGTGGCGGTTTTTCCGAACACCGATGGTCGAAACGTCCGAGGGCCGATCGCCAGGTTCACGATTGTCACCGTCAGCACGATGACGATGTCTCGGCTGATGATCAGCACTGTCAGCCAGACAGGCAGCCGATTCGCCAGGCCCAGGCCCGGCAGGGTGAGGACCACGAACGTGGTCACCAGCAGCAGCTTGTCGGCCATCGGATCCAGCCACGCTCCAAGTTGGGTGTGCTGGCCGGACCGCCGGGCAATCAGGCCGTCCAGGCCATCAGTGACGCCAGCTGTCACAAAGACGATCAATGCCCAACCGAGCTGTCCGTACACCACCAGGATGACAAAACCTGGAATCAGGAGCATGCGCAGCAGCGTCATTTGATTGGCCGGCGTCAGTGCGGTCATCTCGAGCTCGCATCCCTGGCAAGAAGCGGACGCGCCATCACTTCGATGCGACCGATCACAGCGTCAGCTTCCGGACCGCTCACCGGCCGCGTCGGGAAGAAGTTGCCGTTCGCATCGGTCGTCATCACACCAGAGGCTGCGGCCGCCGAGGCCGCGCGGTACGCCACGTGACCGCTCGCAAGGTCGGCAAAGCTGCCTCGCGCGGTCTGCCACGTGTTGGCTGGATGTCCTGGACTCGCTTCGCCGATCCTGGCCAGCAGGCGGTCGACCACCTGAGCCAGGTCGATCCGGCGGACGACGGTTCGGGGTTGAAATTCATGATTCGCGAACGGCTCCATCACCCGTGCTTGTGCCGCCGCCATGATCCAGTTGGCCGCCCAATTGTTGCGAATATCCGTAATCACGACGGCGTCCCGCCCGCCGGTCTCCCGGAGGAGGGGCGCCAGCCGCACGCCGACCAGCGCCGCGAGGTCGGCCCGCGTGATCTGCGAGGACCCCACAATCGCGCGATATTCATCCGGGAGACGCGCCAGCGCCGCTCGTGCGCGAAGGTTTGCCAGCTTGGTTTCCACGGCTGGGTCGGGTTCAAGTGCGAGCGCCTCGGCGTACATTTTTGCCGCGCCTTCGAAATCGCTTTGACCCTCCAGAAGGTCCCCTATCTGCACCAACGATCGCGCATCCGAGGGCTCGAGCGCGACCGCCCTGCGCAGGTGCTCGAGGGCGCGCTCGAGATTGCCCTGCCGACCCTCGATCGTCACCAAGCTCGCGGTACAGGATGGCGCTGTCCGGGGACGTGGCAATGGCGCGCGTATAGATGGCGACAGCCTCGTCGAGACGGCCGTCGCGGGCCGCCTGGCGCGCGCGGTTCAGGTCGTCCTGCTGCCCGCGAAAACGCAACACCTCCACGCGGCGAGCGATCGCCGCGAGCGTCGGATCGACGGCAAGGGCGGCGTCGAGCGCGGCCAAGGCATCGGCTTCCCGGCCGAGCCCGAGCAGCGCTTCTCCTCGGCCGACGAGTGCCGAGAGATCCGTTGATTGCAGCGCGAGCGCGCGATCGAAGTGTCCCAGGGCGGCTCTGGAATCGTTGCGCGCCAACTCCAGGTAGCCCAGCCCAGTCTCAGCCGGGTAGAAGGCCGCCTCCGTCCTCAGCGCGGCCGCGAATTCACGCTCCGCATTCCTGAGGTCACCCGCCTGGAGGAATTGCCAGCCTCGCGCTTGTCGGTCTGCCGCTGCAGTTCCTGCCAGCGTCGCGGGAACGGTCGGCTCGATGTAATCGGGAAACTTCGGCGCCGACACAACCGGAACCGGAACCGACTTCGGCGCACACGCACCGACAACGATCAGGACGGCAAGGATGGCGAGCCTCTGCGACGTGCGCATCGGGGAGATCTTACCTCTCCGCGCCCGCCAGATCGCGCATCTCTTCCGCGCGGACAGGGCTTGACGATCGTCTCTCGTCACTCATGCCAGGGACTCCGGGATGCCAGTCTGGGAACGAGCCGTCGCGGCACGTCAGCGACGATGGAGATGCGCCCGTCGCGGGTTTCCTGCTCGAGAACCCGCCCGTGCCTGTAGAGACGGCCGATCCGTTCGCGGTCGGCTGGCTCATCCGGATTGAACGTGAGCGTCACGCGGCGCACGTCGAGCGCGAGCCGAGAGGCCATGGCATCGATCAACCCGCTCATACCAGACCGTGCGAGCGCCGAGATACACAACGCGCCCGGATCGTGATCTTGGATTCGCCGCAGCTCGTCTGGCGACAGCAGATCGCACTTGTTGTGGACCTCGAGTGTCGGCACCTCGTCCGCATCCACCTCGTCGAGAACCTGCGTCAACGGCAGTCAGACGCCGATCGCGATCGCTCGCGGACGCATCCAGTACGTGCACGATCAAATCGGCTTCGGCCACTTCTTCGAGCGTGGCCCGGAACGCGGCGACAAGCGCGTGTGGGAGGCGATCGATGAATCCCACGGTGTCCGACACGAGCAGCTCGCGGCTGTCCGGCAGGCGAACCTTCCGGACGAGCGGATCGAGCGTGACGAAGAGCGCGTCGGATGCCTGCGCGTCGGCACGGGTCAAGGCATTGAACAACGTGGTTTTTCCGGCGTTCGTGTATCCGACCAGCGCAACTGTGGGCACCGACGCCTTGTGGCGCCGCTCCCGAAGCTGTGCGCGGCGACGCCTGACGTCCTCGATGTCGTCGTCGATCGCATGAATCCGCGATCGAATGCGCCGCCGATCGGTTTCGAGCTTCGTCTCACCGGGACCTCGCGTTCCGATGCCGCCGCCCAACCGTGACATCGCAGCGCCAGCCCCCACGAGGCGGGGCAGCAGATACTTCAACTGCGCCAGTTCGACCTGCAGCTTCCCCTCCTTGGTTCGAGCTCGCCTGGCAAAGATGTCGAGGATGAGTTGCGTGCGGTCGATGATCTTGCGGTGGACGACTTCCTCGATGTGGCGCAGCTGAGCCGGCGTGAGCTCATCGTCGAAGATGACGACGTCGGCGTCGACCTCTTCGCAGGCCACTCCCAACGAGGCGACCTTGCCGGCACCGAGGAACGTCGACGGATCGGGTTTGGAACGCTCCTGCGTCACGCGCAGCACGACGACCGCGCCGGCTGCCTGCGCCAGGCCAGCGAGCTCGTCGAGAGACCGCTCCGCATCCAGGCGTCGCCCGCGCCCAGTCAGAAGCCCGACGAGCGCGGCCCGTTCCCGTCGCGCTACCCGTTCAGCACGCACGCTTCCACCTCTGCCCAGGCAATCGCGCCGGCGCGGACGAGCCGGATCGATGGACCACTCACGTCGACGATGGTCGATGGCGGTCCGCCCGCGGTCGGCCCCGCGTCGAGCATCAGGTCGATTCGGTTGCCAAGCATTCGGACGACCTCGTCGGGATCCTCGGACGCGGAGGCGCCGCTGATATTGGCGCTTGTCGCCGTCAACGGAACTCCACACGCGCGGCATAGCTCGCGAGTCACCTGATGGCCCGGAACCCGAACGCCAACCGTTCCATCAGCGCCGGCGACTCCAGCAGCAAGCGTCGACGGCGCCGCAACAAGGAGCGTGAGCGGCCCCGGCCAGAATCGAGTTGCCAGCAGCCGACCCTGAGGCGGAAGTCGTCCGAGGCAATCCACGACCTGCGCGACATCAGCGGCTACGAGGGGCAGCGCGCGTTCCGCGAGCCGCCCTTTGGCAGCGAAGACCTTGCCCACGGCGTCTGGTCGAAACGGATCGGCCGCCAAGCCATACAAAGTATCGGTTGGTATCGCAACGATGCCGCCTTGCCGAACCACCTCCGCAGCCTCATTGATGGCGCGCGGCTCAGGATCATCGGCATCGACAATAATTCGTCGCACGCTCGCTCACTACAGGAGGCACACAGGATAACCCAGTGGGCCTCCCCAGCACCGAGTCGGATATGCTGAGACGAAGCTTTGGGGTCTGACCCCAGTCAGCGTAGGGTCTGACCCCACGCTAAGGAATTCGCGATGTCGCAAACCTTTGGACCGTTGGTCGCGGTGCTGTTTGCAATTTTTGCCGCACTGGCTGGCGCACAAGAGCCGACGCAGCAGAATCCGCAGGTTCCACCTCCCGGCATGCAGGTCGGTACGGAGTTCGGTTTCGCGATCTTTCAGCAGCAATGTATGGGTTGTCATGGCAATCCCAACGCACCGCTCAAGGCGCCAGAACCATCCGCATTGCGTCAATTGACCCCAGAGGCGATCCTCGATGCGCTGACGACCGGGGCGATGAAGGTCCAGGGCCAGGCGCTGTCTGACGCGCAGAAGAAGCAGGTATCGGAATCGCTCAGCGGCCGGCCACTGGGCACTGCCACGGAGGGCGAGGCCGCGAACATGCCGAATCGCTGCGCGACCAATCCGCCGCTGCCGAACCCGTCGCCAGCTGCGGCGTGGAATGGCTGGGGCGTCGACGTCGCCAACACACGCTTCCAGTCGGGCAAGGCCGCGGGCTTGACCAAGGATGACGTGCCGCGACTGACCTTGAAATGGGCCTTCGGCTATCCGAACGGTGTGTCGGCGCTCAGCCAGCCGACGGTCGTCTCCGGCCGCGTGTTCGTCGGCGCCGACACCGGCTACGTGTATCCCTCAACGCAAACACCGGCTGCGTGTACTGGTCGTTCAAGACCAAGGCAGGCGTCCGCAGTTCGATGAGCGTCGGACCGGTGAGCGGCCGCGGTGACGCGAAGTACGCCGCGTACATGGGCGATTTGTTGGGCAACGTCTATGCGCTGGATGCCCGCACCGGGGCGTTGCTCTGGACGGGACATCCTGAGGAACACTTCACGGCCCGAGTCACCGGCGCCCCGACGCTGCACAACGGCCGCCTGTACGTGCCGATCTCGTCGTGGGAGGAATTTTCGGCGGCGTCGCTCGACTATCCGTGTTGCACCTCGCGCGGCAGCGTCGCGGCCTTCGACGCCAACACCGGACGGCAGCTCTGGAAGACGTACGTCATACCCGAAGATCCGCAACCGGTCAGGAAGAACACGAAAGGCGTCCAGCTTTGGGCGCCTGCCGGCGGATCGGTGTGGAACTCTCCCACGGTCGACGTCCGGCGTCGCGCGATCTATTTCGGGACCGGCGACGCGACGACCGCGCCTGCGGCCGCGACTTCGGATGCCGTGATGGCGCTCGACATGGACACCGGCAAGGTGCGGTGGTCGTACCAGGCTTTTCCCAACGACTCCTTCCTCGTCGGGTGCGACGGCCCGAACAAGAGCGATAACTGTCCAGTCGTTCAAGGTCCCGACCTGGATATTCCCGCGTCGCCGATTCTCCGCACGCTGGCGGGTGGTCGTCGCATTTTGCTTGTCGCGACGAAACCTGGCGATCTGATCGCACTCGACCCGGATCGAAACGGCGCAGTGATCTGGAAGCGACACATCGGCAACGCGCCCAACACCGATACGAAGGAGGGCGCGCTCGCCGCCTTCATCCGCTTCGGCATCATGTGGGGCGGAGCGGCTGACAACGAGAACGCGTATTTCGGCTTGTCTGGCGGATCCGTGGCGGCCGTTCGACTCGCCACGGGCGACGGGGTCTGGACCACGGCCCTGGCCCCGCCTGGCAAACGCGTGTCCTACAACGCGGCGACCTCGCTCATTCCCGGCGTGGCGTTCGTCGGAGGCAGCGATGGCACACTGACCGCGCTGGCAACGTCGGATGGACGCAAGCTCTGGGAATTCGACACGGCACGCCAGTTCGCCACGGTCAACAACGTCCCGGCCAAGGGCGGCGCGATCAGCGTGCCGGGCGCCACGATCGTCGGAGGGATGCTCTTCATCCCTTCGGGTTACGGGATCGTGGGAGGGAATACGGGAAACGTGTTGCTCGCCTTTTCTGCGAAGTAGAGGTAGCCCTTCCTGCCCTTCCTGCCCTTCCTGCCCTCTGCTTCTAGTTCGGAAGGTTCATCCGGCGAAGTAGCGCCTGGAAGCGCTCGGTGCTGCGGATAGGGTCGTAGATCGGATGAGCCGAGATGTACGGCAGCATCGGGTCGCGCGACTCGAAGGACCGTTCCAACCAGTCCAGCGCTCTGTCGTGCTGTCCAGCGCGCAGGAACAGGCCCGCCAAGTCGACGGGCGGCACGTGTGTGCTGCGCGACCGATCCGCCAGCGCCTCGGCCGCTTGGCGAATCGCGCCCGGATAACCTGACTCTGCCTGGCCACGCGTCAACGCCTGTTCGATTTCGGCGTCCCCTCTCGCCTTGAATCGGGCCCTTTCAGCAGCCAGGGCGTCATCGTACCTGCGCAGGATGTAGTACACCTCTGCGAGATTGTTCAACGCCTGAGGAGAGTTCGGGTTCGTCCTGAGTACCTTCTGGAACTGGAGCACGGCCTCGTCGAAGCGCCGGGCGTGAACGAGGTCCCGTCCGTAGAGCGTCTGGACGGGCAGGCTCAGGGGATCCAATTCCAGGGCGCGCTGGATCTGCTCTACGGCCTCCGAGGGGCGTTTCATGATGTAGAGGTAATGCGAATAGAACGCGCGAACTTCCGCGTCGTTGGGCAGGACCTCGAGGGCCCGGCGAAACTCCGGTTCCGCTGCGGCCCAGCTCCAGTCGGTCCATGTGGTCTGCCCGGCCAGTCGGCTGTGGATTTCCGGCAAGTCGCTATCCAGCTCGATGGCTTTGGCAACCGCCACCTTCATTCGAGGTGCAGCCTCACTGGGCGGGACGAATCCCATCTGCTGTCGGCCGCTCCAGACCGCCGCTATGCCGAGGTACGCCAACGCATAGTTGGGGTCCTTTTCCAGCGCCAGTTCGAAGTATCGCTGTGCCGTATCCATGTCCGCCCGAGTCAGTTTGCTCTGGTGACTGCGACCCATCAGATAGGCTTCGTAAGCCTCGGGATTGACCGTGCGGGCGCTGGCGAGGCGATCTTGCTCGGCGGGAAGCAGCGTAATCGCCAGCGATTTCGCGACACCCTGGGCCACGTCGCTTTGCAGCGCCAGAATGCCGGCCAGCTCGCGCTCGAAGGTGTCCGCCCAACGCTGGGTCTGATCGCGCACCTGAATCAAGGTCGCGCTGATCCGCACGCGGCTCCCTTCCCGCCTGGCGCTTCCTTCCAGCAGGTAGTCCACGCCAAGCTCACGTCCAATTTGATCGATCGGAGTGTTTTGGTTCTTGTAGCGCATCGACGAGCTTCGCGCGATGACGGTGAGGCGCTGCGGCTGGAGGCGCCCGAGCTGGGTGATCATTTCTTCCGTCAGCCCGTCGCTGAAGTACTCCTGCTCGGGATCGCCAGTCAGGTTCTGAAAGGGCATCACGGCCAGCTTGATCGGCGCGGCGGCCGAACCGCCGAATAGCCGTTCCCGCACGCCGCCGAGATTGAGCCCAACCAGCGTCGCCACGCCTCCAAGAAGCACCGCGGCAGCAGACAGCAGCCACCGTGGCCGGGGCAGCCGATACTGCCAACCGACCCCTGGCGCACCGGCTCCGGCTTGAATCGCCTGGATGGCGTCGCGCACCTCGCCAGCGTGCGAAAAGCGCTTCGCAGGGTCCTTGTCCAGACACCGCTCGATGATGGCCCAGAGCGCGACCGGCACGTGACCCGGCAGCGGCGTTGGTGCATCTCGCAGAATCGACGAGGTACAGCTCAGGAACCGTCGCACCGCGGAACGGTTTTCCGCCAGCCGCCATCTCGTACAGCAGCACCCCCAGCGCCCAGATGTCCATGCGCTGGTCGGCGAGCTCGCCGCGCACCTGCTCGGGCGCCATCGCATACGGCGTCCCGGCCTGTGTGCCCACGGGCACCAACGACCCCATGGTCGTCGCCTCGTGCATCAGCGCTTCATCGCCGCGCCGCGCCAATCCGAAATCGACGATCTTCAGCCGCCCTTCGGGCGTGACGATGGCGTTGGCCGCCTTGAAGTCGCGGTGAATCACGTCGCGGTCGTGGGCATACATGAGGGCCTCGGCCGCCTGCACACCGAACCGCAGTCCCTCCTCGAGCGGCAGCTTCCCCTCGTCGAGCCTCTCCCGCAGCGAGCGACCTTCGACGTACTCCATCGCGATGAACGTCGCACCGTTTGCGTCGCCCACCTCGTGGATCGTGCAAATGTTTGGATGATTCAAGGCGGCTGCGTTGCGGGCCTCGCGCAACAGCCGCGTCCGCGACGTCTCGATATCGGCCGCGTCCATCACTTTCAGGGCCACATAGCGATGGAGCGTCGTGTCGTAGGCGAGGAACACCGCGCCCATTCCGCCACGGCCCAGCAGCCGTTCCACTCGGTAGCCGCCGAGCGTCATGCCGGGGGCAACCCCGGAGGTGGAGTCAGGGTCGAGTGGTCCGAGGTCTGCGGCCATCAGTCAGCGATGCAAGACGCCACTTTACGAGACTACCGCGCTAAGGTTCTCGACGGTCAGCCGCCTCTCGTTTCGTCTGGGAGGCGCCTTCCTCGGTAATGTAACCGGCCGCCAGATTCTCGTCGGTGATTCGATTGACCTCGGTGATGTACTTCGCTCGGGTTGGATAGAGACGGGCAATCTTGGCGGCGTCGAACGGTTCGTGCGAGCCGTAGATTCGGCAGAATCCTGGTCCCTCATTCAGACCTGTGTTGGTGGCCGTCGGCACCGCGAACTGCGCCAGGCGGATGCCGCCCAGTGCGTTCCCATTCTCATCGCGCGCCACAACGGAGTAACGGTCAGCCGGAGTGCCCACCTTTCCGATCGATGACATGGTGATCCGAGGGGCGGATGGCGGCTGCTTGCCATTCTCCACCCACCGCTTCACGTGATCGTACACCGCGTTCTGAACCAGGTACGCCGGGACGCGGCTCAGGATCGGCCGCTCGCACGATCCGGGCGCAGATGCTGCCACATCCCTAGCTCGTAGTGGGTCGAAGGACAATGACAGATCGAAGTCCCCGTGAGAGGTGCCAGCGACTTCCCAGGTTCGGAAATACTCGGAATCCTGCTGACGGACAGCCGCTTGTCCCCTGAGCACATCTGTCTCAGCGAGAAGCTTCCACGCCGGAGTGCGAAGATCGGTGCGGATGGGTCCGCTCTGAACGCCGCCGTGGAGTACAAATCCATCGATCACTCCTTCGAGCGGATGAATCGAGTTGTAATAGACCGTCAGCCGCCCGGCCGATTGCGAATGCCCCGTAGCTACGACGTTCTTGACCCTCAGATTCCCAACAAGGCGTCCCCTCGACGGATCCTTGATCGCCCGCGCGATCTGCGAATAGATCGAGAACGACAACTGATCGTTCTTGAATTTCCCCTCCGACGTGACGTTGAGGGATCCATACCGAGCCGGGTTCCATTTCCTGAGCCCATCGGGCGAGTCGATGCCGTTTGTCTGTACCGACGCTCCGACGTGCACGAAGCCGCGCCGCATGAGATGTTCGTGCGACCAGCTCCAGTCGATCTCGAAATCGTGCATCGGGGTGACGTTGATCCACTCCAGAATCACCGTCCCGTTGAACTTGTCCGTAGATTTGGGCCGCCGCACGATCACCCGGGTCTTGTATGGATACGGACCGCCTGGCGCGATTGTCGCGGTCTGGTTGGGAGCGAGGGTGTACTCGTGCGCGAGTCCCTCGACGTAGAACTCCTCCTCCTCATAGTCGGTACTGAGCCAACCACGATCTCGTCGAAAAGAACGGATAGTTGTGTGAGGGGTCGCCTGGCGCCGCCGTCGCGGGGATGGGCCCGATGACGGTTGCTGGATCTGAAGCTGCAAGGACCGACGCCGACAACGCCAAGACAATCAGCCAGCGCATAGGTCCTCAATTGCAGCCCTGCCCTTCGACAAGCTCAGGGCATCCCGAGCCCAGTCGAGGGATGAAGGGCTGCGCTATGTTCTACCCTTCCTGCCCGTCCAGCCCTTCCTGCCCCTCCTGCCTTCCAGCTCCTGCCTTCCCTGCCCTTCCTGCCCGTCAGCTACTGTCGCAGCGCGTACGTGAACAGCGCGCTCCCGGCCGTCACCGAAACGAACTGCCTGCCGCCAACCGAATAGGTCATCGGGCCACTGGAGACCTGTGCTCCGACGCTCGTTTTCCACAGCAGCGCGCCCGTCTTCGCATCCAGTGCGAAGAAGTATCCTTCGCGTCCCCCCGAGAACAGCAGGTCCGACGCCGTCGTCAGGATGCCGCTGTCGGTTACGTCGGTCATCTTGTATTCCCACTTCTTTTCGCCGGTCTTCGGATCGAGCGCTTGAATGGCGCCGTAGCCCTCTTCAGGCAATCGGCGATTGATGATCGGACTCGGCTGAAGGATGCGCACTGACATGGCGGGCAGGGCGCCCGTGAATCGCTGTCCCGGGCGGTACTCGACCGGCCGCTTCGTGAACGTCGCGTACGTGTCCATCCAGCGTCGGAACGTAAAAGAGTCCGGTGCGCGGGCTGAAGGACGGGGAATACCAGTTCGTGCCACCTTGAACGCCCGGGAACGCCAGCGTGCCGTTCTCGCTGAGCTCCAGAACTTTCATTGGCCGGCCCTTGTCGTCGAGACCGCTCGTCCAGGTGACCTTGACATAGGGCTTCCCGAGCAAAAACTGACCGGTCGTCCGATCGAGAACGTATAAGAATCCATTGCGGTTTGCGAACAGCATGACCTTGCGAGGACGGTCCTGCCACTGAATATCGGCCAGCACCGGCACCTGCACTGCGTCGTAATCGAACACGTCGTGAGGCGTGAACTGGAAATGCCACTTCAACTTGCCGGTGTCGGCGTCGAGAGCGACGACGGAGTCGCTGTACAAGTTGTCGCCCAGGCGGCCGTCACCATTCCAGTCCGGCCCTGGGTTCCCGATGCCCCAATAGGTCAGGTTCAGGTCCGGATCGTAAGAGCCGGTCACCCAGACGGACCCGCCACCTGTCTTCCAGGATTCGCCCGCCCAGGTCTCGCGCCCTGGTTCGCCTGGCCCAGGGATCGTATTGAAGCGCCAAGCCTCCTTGCCCGTGCGGGCGTCGAACGCTGCCAGAAAACCGCGGACACCGTACTCAGCGCCAGCGACGCCAATTACGACCTTGTCTTTGATCACCAGCGGCGCGACGGTGAACGAGTAGCCGAGTTCTGGTTGCGCGACGGCAACGTTCCAAATAAGGCCACCGCTCTTGGCGTCGATAGCAAGGAGATGCCCATCGATCGTCGCCATGAAGAGCGTATCGCCGAGAATGGCCAAGCCCCGATTGACACGCCCGCAGCAGAGGCGCGCCAGCGAGGAAGGTGAATACGGAAAAACCCAGAAGACTCGACCCGAAGCGGCGTCGAGAGCCACCACATCGTTTGGAGCCTGGACCGTGTACATGACGCCATCGACAACGAGCGGCGTGGCTTCGAACTTTTCCAGCGACCGTGCCTGGAAGACCCACTGCAGCTCGAGGTTCTTGACGTTATCCGGTGCGATCTGCGCGAGCTGGCTGTGTCGCTGGCCCATGACGCCGCCCGAATACGTCAGCCAGTTTTGCGGTTCGGCATCGGCGCGAAGGATGCGATCGAAGGTCACTTGAGCGTGAAGCGTCCCGATGCCGAGGAGAATCAACACGACGACAGGCAGGAGGGGTCCTAACTTTCTTGCACTGGCGCCGGGGCCCCACCCCCGGCGCGAACTGACGCTGACGCGTCGCCGTCGGCTTCGCATGGCCGCCGGCGCCGCGTGGCCGCAGGCGCTCCCTACCTGCCCAACCTGCCCTTTGTCTGCTCATGTTCGTCCCTTTAGCGTCACCAGGTAGCCAAGAAGATCCGCCAATTCGGAAGCATTCAGCGTGTCGCGATAGGAGGGCATCGAAGAGGTTTTCTGAATCGCAAACTCGCGCAAGGTCGTCTTGTCCAGCGAGACCAACCGTTCGTTCGCATCGAGGAGCTGTATCGAGAAGCTATCCTGATTGAGAAGTCTACCGGTGATCACCGTGCCGTCACGAGTCACCGCCTTGACCGAGCGATGGTCGGCTCTTACTTCGACACCAGGCTCGATGAGCGAGCGCTGCAGCTCGCTCACGCGGCGCAGTGCGCCGATTTCGGTCAGGTTCGGCCCAACACGCGAGCCGACACCGCCGACGCTGTGGCAGGTGAGGCACTGTCCCTTGCCCTCGAATATCGAGCGGCCCTTGTCAGCATCGCCAAGCGGAATGCTCGACGCCCCGGAGGAAGCCAACGACCGAACGTAGGCGACGATGGTTCCCGCCTGCCCCTCCGAAAAATTGCTCGGCGGCATCGCCGTTCCAGGAATCCCACCGAGGATGATTCGGACAAGCTGGTCGTCGGTCGAGCCCCGACGAAACCGGCCGCTGCCGAAGTTCACCCCGGGAACACCATCACCCTCGGGTCCGTGGCAGAAGGAACAGTTCGCCTGGTAGATCTGACGGCCGTTCTCGATATCTGTCGGCGTGTAGTCGGGCTGCGGCGGCGGCGGTTGCGCGACAAGTGTGCCGCTATAGATCGCTAACGCTAGGAAGGTCAGTCGAATCATTCTCGTTGCATCGCTTGCCGTGGCCATGACTCATTGTATAGCTGAGCCATACCGATGGCATCGACAGAATCGGCGATCGTCCATCGATAGAACGTTCCCGATCTTGCCGCGCTTCGAGCGCTGTTTGTCGTAGCATCAGCGCCGGATGACAAAACAGCGGAAAATGGGCGGCCATACGAAGCCGCGCCGAAGGCATCGGCGCCAGTGGAAGAAAGTGAGATGACCCATGCCGAATCGCCGAGACTTCTTCAAAGTCGCAGCGGGCGCAACTGTCGGACTCGTAACGACCGGCAGCGCGGGCGCGAAGGCCGCCGTCCCATCTCCTCAGGCCACTTCCGCAAATCGTCGCGAGGTCTTCGTAGGAAGCCGGCGCGTCAAGGTAGTCGACGTTCATTGCCACTGCGTTGTGCCGGAGGTCGCCGAGGTCGTCAAAGGTACCCGATTGGCCAATAGCGCCGGAGGCGGTGGGAACACCATTCTGGGACCGGCGCGCCTTCAACTGATGGACCAGCAGGGCGTTGACGTCCAGGCGCTCAGCATCAACGGGTACTGGTGGTACGCGGCGGATCGCGACCTGGCGCGACGGATTGTGCAGGTCCAGAACGAAGGGCTTGCAAAGTGGGTCGCCGCTCACCCCGATCGCTTCGTGGCGTTCGCGTCGGTGGCGTTGCAGCATCCCGATCTGGCGGCCGAGCAGTTGGAGGACGGCGTCAAGCGTCTGGGGCTGCGCGGCGCCTCCATCGGCGGTCACGTGGCCGGCGAAGATCTCTCGCTGCCCAAGTACGACCCATTCTGGGCCAAGGCGACCGAGCTTGGAGTCCTCGTGTTCATGCACCCAGGCGGCGCCGAGAACATCATCAAAGATGGAGCGCTGCGAGGACGAGGCGATCTCGGCAACATCATCGGAAACCCACTCGAGACCACGTATTTTCTTTCCCGCCTGATTTTCGACGGGACGCTCGACCGGTTCCCCGGTCTGAAGGTCTGTGGTGCGCATGCGGGCGGCTACCTGCCGTCGTACCTTGGCCGGACGGAAGTGGCTTGCGACGTGCGGGTGAACGGAAACTGCGCGAACAAGAAGCGGCCCAGCGAATATTTGAAACAGCAGATTCTCATCGACACGATGGTCTTCTCCGAAGAGGGTCTGCGCCATCTCGTCGCGGAGGTGGGCGTCGGCCAGATCGTTTACGGAACCGACGTGCCCTTCAACTGGCCGGCGACGGTAGACCTGATCCTTCGCGCGCCGTTCTTGAGCGAAGGGGAAAAGGAAGCGATCCTCGGCGGGAATCTTGTGAAGCTGCTGCGAATCTAGGGACGGTCTAAAGACGTCCCTACCAGATGATCTAAAGACCGTCCCCTACAACTGATCCTCAGAGACGGGCGTATCTGCAGAAGTCTATCGGCAGCTGTAGCTGGCCGCGTCTTCCGTATTCCCGCTTCCCTTGTAGATGGCAACCTGCGGGTACTGACACACGAGCCGCTTCCCTACCTCCATCCCGTCCCTGAAGTGGCTGACGATGAGCGTGTCGGGCGCCTTGCCGGTTTGCTTCCACTGCTCCAGGATCGCGAGCGCGTCGAAGTTGTAGTTGTCGGGACCCGCCGTGCCGGGCCCATGGCCCATGCCGGGGACCATGAAAAAGCGCATCGACTCTCGCGTCGCTCTTCCCCCGACCGTTGCGACCACCTTCTTGTAGTAGTTGATCGCCACTTTCGGGGGAACGGCGGCATCGTTCCAACCCTCCACGAGCAGCAGCTTGCCGCCGCGCGCAAAGAATCGCTTGAGATCGGGATCGACAGCGTTCGCATCCTTGACCTGATCCGACAAGGCAATGTCACCGTCAAAGTCGATCGGCCTTGTCTTGTAGTCCCAGTTTGGATCCTTGAAGACGTAGTACTTGAAGAACTCTACGGGAATTCCGAGCGGTTGGGCGCTGCCGGCGAGCTGACCCCACCCGAGCTCACTTCCGGGGTAGAGCGGCGAATAGATCTCTTCCTTGGTACGCGGATTTGTCGGACCTGCGTAAATCTTGCGGGCTGCTTCCACTTGCGGCTCGGTCAGGCAATCCGAACTGTCAGCGCCCTTGCATAGCGTGACGCCCGGATCGAACTTGCATCGTTCCACGTTCCCGATGACGCCGTCCTTGAGTCCGTCGAGTGCGTCACAGGCATTGAGGGCGGCCTCGTGCAGCACGGCGTATTTTTCGGTTGGAATGAAGCTGGCCTCGTCCTTGTGCGTCGCGTACCACACCCACATCTGGGCGGCAGTGTGCCGGGACAGATGCGAGGACATCCCTACGGCGGCGACCATGTCGTAGTCCTCGGGATACCGCTGCGCAGAGCTGAGCGCGGCAATCGTGCCTCCACCTCCTTCGGCGATGTACGACACTTTCGGGGCTGTTCCATAGAACGAGGTGATCAGCGCCTTGGCCGCAACCGTCGCTTCATGTGTCGATCGCCAGCCGAAATCCTTCACTTTCTCGGGACGAGTCATCGCATAGCTCGAATCCCCTTCATGTCCGGTATTGTGCCCGACTGTCGCATACCCGCGGCGGAGGCCGTTTGCCAACGGACCGGGATTGACGGCGCTGCCGCCACCCAGGCCCCCGTTGCCCGTGCCGCGGAGATTGCCGTTCCAATTGGCCACGGGCATCCAGACTTCGATCTTGATCTCGGAGTCGGGACTCGGCATCAAGGTCGCGAGCACTCGACAGAACGCGGGGAGGTCCGCAAACGGCGACGGCGGTGCGCCCCGGCCACGCCCCTGCCCGCCGGCACCCGCGCCGCCTCCGCGAGCGGCCTCAGGAGTGCCGGCTCCGGCGCCACGCGCCGGCGCAGGTGCACCAGCGCCCCGGGCCGGAGGGAACTGGACGAACGTTCCAGGATCGACGAGGTTGGCGAGCGTGATCGTCGCCTGTGGAAGCGACAGCGTGGCGAGGCTTTCACACGATGCGGCGGAGGCCGGCTGGGCCACCTGGCACAGGGCCGCCAGAGGCGACGCCTCCCACAACTATTTCCTTGCTCCTCATAGCCACTCCTATTGTCCTCATTTGGCCTTGCATACGAAGTTCGCGGCATCGTCCGTGCTGCCGCTCCCCTTGTATGTCGCGATCTGCGGGTAAGGACACAGAGGACGGGTCCGTTCCACGACGCCATCTTTCAGGCGCGACGCAGGAATCTGGTCCGGAGCTTTCCCACTCCGGACCCACTGATCCAGTGCGCTGAGCATGTCGAAGGTGTTCGGTCCCTCGCCGCCGCCGCAGTGGCCCATCCCGGGGACCATGAACAGCCGGACGGCGTCGCGCACGTTCTTCACACTCGTGTTCGCCAGCACGTTGTTGTAGTACTCGACGATGTAGCCGGGAGGAATGCCGGGGTCGCTCCAGCCGGTGATAGATCAGGAGCTTGCCGCGACTGAGCAGCTTCGTCAGATCGGGATCGATGGCGGTGAGCTGGCCGCCCGCCCTGATCGGCCTCGCGCGATGTCATTGTCGTAGTTCAGCGTCAGCGGGTCCCAGTTCGGCATCCCGCATCACGACGTATTGAAGACATCGAGCGCGTATCCGACGGGCTGGGCGCCGCCTGAGGAAGCCGCCCAACCGAGCTCGCTGCCGGGAAACAGCGGCGAAAAGACCAGCTCGCCATTGCTGGGATTCTTCGCGTCCCGCGTAGATTTTGCGCGCCGCTTCGACCTGCGCGGCCGTCAGACAGTTGCTCGCCTTCCCCATCGGCTGCACTGCACGACTTTCGGATCGAATTTGCAGCGCGTCGGATTCTCCAGCACGCCGTCCTTCACGCCGTCGAGCATGTCGCAGGCGGCCACGACCGCATCGTGCAGCACCGGATACTTGGCCGGCGGCATGAAGCTGGCCTCGTCCAGGTGGGTCGCATTCCAGAGCCAGATCTGTCCGGCCGACTGATGGGACGCATAGATGGCTGGTGCTCCCGCGACGATACCGTCGAAGTCGTCGCGGAAACCGCTGCGCCGCGGTCAGCGCCTGTCTGCCGCCGGTCGAGCAGCCATTGAAGTAGGAATACCTGGCGCCGCTCCCATAGAAGGCGGCGACCAGCGCTTTGCCTTGCACGGCCATCTCGTGCACGGCACGGTCGGCGAAGTCGCGCAACCTTTCGGGATCGGTCGAGCATGAAACGCCCGCTTCCGCCCTCGTGGCCCGTGTCGGTCGTGGCGGCGGCATAGCCACTGCGTAGCGCGGTCGCAAGTCCGGTCGGGTTGATGGTGCCCGCGAAGCCGCCGTTGCCCGGGATCGACGAACTTGCCGTTCCAGCCGGTGACCGGCATCCAGAGCTCGACTTTGATCTCGGAATCGGCGCTCGGCATCAGTGTCGCTGTCACACGACAGAAGGATGGCAGATCGGCGAACGGCGAGGGCGGTGCACCACGACCGCGACCTTGGGCGGCCCCTGCAGGCGCTGCCCCACCCCGTCGTCCGAGCGCTGGAAACGGAACGAACTGGCCGGCGTCGACGACGTTGGCCAACGTAATCGTCGTGTGCGGCAGGGACAGCGTCGCGAGACTCTCGCACGACGCCGCCGCGGCTGGGCGCCCCGTGGCGCACAAGCTCGCCAGCGCGACTCCGATGACAATGACGAGCTCATTGCGCATGTTGCTTCTCGAAATGCAAGTTCCCAGAGTTCCAGGTTCCAGAGTTCCAGATTGTTCCAGGTTCGGCTCGAGGTTCGCGGTTTGGGTGAAACGGAACCAACGAACTCAGAACCCGGAACTGAACCATGAACCCTGGAACGGTGGAACCGTGGAACCGCGGTGTCCGTGACGGCGCTATTGTATGAAATTGGCGACCTGGTGGGTACCCAAGGCTCCTCCTGCAATCGGCCTGTCCGCATGGACGGCGGGCTCCTGTGGCAGAATCTGTCCACGCTCTCAGACGCCGCGTCCAACTAGCGTGGGGCTCCACGCCACACCCCCGCCTCCGCTCTTCGAGCTGCGGCGAGGCTCGCCGAACCAGACGTCCTTCAGGAGGCGGCCGATGATCGGGACACATCTTCGATCGGCAAGGGGCCGGCGACGCGTTGCTGGCGCCGCACTTCTTGGCGCGGTCTTGATAGCCACGGCGCCGTCCTTTGCGCAGGAGCCAACCAACAAGGATCTGCCATTGGTCTGGCTACTCGCGACAGGGGGAACTATTGCGGGTCGGGGTGGTTCGTCGACGAGCACATCGGTTTACAAACCGGGCGAGATTCTCGGCGAGGACCTTGTCAAAGCGGTGCCGGAGATACGGCAGTACGCCAACGTGAAGGTCGAACAGGTCTCCAACATCAACAGTGGGGACATCACGTTCGAGCACTGGCTCACGCTGGCAAAACGAATCGATGCGATTCTTCGCGATGATCCGGCCGTCGCGGGCATCGTGGTGACCCATGGCACCAACACGCTCGAGGAGACGGCCTACTTCCTGAATCTCACCGTCAGGCACGACCGCCCCGTTGTCGTCGTCGGCGCTCAGCGCCCCGCGACCGCGATCAGCGCCGACGGCCCCCTCAACCTGCTGAACGCGATCCGCACAGCGGCGACGCCGGAAGCCCGCGGAAAAGGCGTCCTCATCGTCATGAACGATGAGATCAACAGCGCGCGGGATGCCACGAAAACGAACACCTACCGAGTCGAAGCGTTTCGTTCGCCCGAGCTGGGCTTCCTCGGCTACGTCGATGCCGACAAGGTGAGCTTTTACCGTGCGTCGACACGGCGGCATACGTCGCGCACCGAGTTCGATGTGAGTCAGCTGAGTGACCTACCCAAGGTGGACATCGTCTACACCTATGCGCAGCCAACTACTGACGTCATTCAGGCGCTTGTGGCGAGCGGCGTCAAGGGTCTGGTGTTCGCGGGCACAGGCGCGGGAGCTCTCACCACCAGCCAGAGGGCGGCGCTGAAAGCCATACCAGAGGCGTCGAGACCGGTCCTCGTGCGCTCGAGCCGTGTGGGGAACGGGCGTGTGATTGGTTTGACGACACAGCGCGAGGAATATGACGCCCTCGGGGTGATTCCCGGAGACAATCTGAACCCGCAGAAGGCTCGCATCCTGCTGATGCTGGCACTGACGAAAACCACCGATCGGAAAGAGATTGAGCGGATCTTCGCGGAATACTAGGTCGACCTTTTCACAGTCGGCGTTCATCCCCGATAGCGCGCTCGAGTCTTTTCCGGTCATCGGTCCCGAGGGCGGAGTCCCTCGGGACCGACGTGCTTCCGCTACTGTCCAGACGTCGCGGCGATATCAGAGGCCGCATCTGCGAAGTCGGCTTTGGCTTGTTCGCGAGCGCGGTTGGCCTCTTTCGACGAATCGAGCTCGGGCTTCGACGCCTCGATGGCCGCCGCAAGCGTTTGCTTCTCGTCGAGCACACGATGCTTCAGGACCATGAACGGAATTTCAGTGTTCCGAGCGGCGTGAGCCACCGTCGCGAACTGTTCTGCGCTCCGGAAGCCGTCCGAGGCCAGAGTCATGTCAGCGCCCTTGTTCAAGAGCGGCTGCACGCGCTTCTGCACCTCAGGGGTGAACGAGATGACGCCCGGCGTTCCTTTCGGCGCCGTTGCTTTCGCCGCCGGCGCGCGCCGGGCGGTAGCCCGCGGTTTCGCAGCAGGCGAGACCGGGACGTCCAACGGTGTCGCGGGTGACTGGTTGATCTGCGTTTGTGCGACGTTCGTTTCTGTGGCCCCACGCTTTGTCACGTGCGGTCCAATCCACACTCCCAGTGCCATGGCGCCCAGGAGGCCAAGTGCAAGTGCTGAAGCTCTGCCGAAAGTCATTACGCACCTCCGGGCACATCCGGCTGCAAGAATCGTGACGATTCACGGCTGGGCTGGCTGCGGGATACGGCACACGCCTTGATCGTGCCAACCGTCCATGCTGGCCTGATCGTCATGAGACTGTCGTCTCACGTGCTGCCGACTGCATTTGGCGAATCGGGCGGGCGAGCTGTCGTCGACCGCAGATCGATTTGATATCATCCCCGCTCAATGCTGAGCCTCAGAATCAGCGTGTTCGCTGCGCTGACTGGCCGGAGTCGGTTTACTCGCTCAATCGAACAGGACATCAACGAGCGCGGACGCCGACTGGCCGATGTACAACCGCGATCTTGGCGGCACCCGCTACTCTCCGCTGAAACAGATCACCAAAGCCAACGTCGAAAAGCTCACACGGGCGTGGGCCTATCCACTCGGCCGCGATCAGACCGCGGGGACGCTCTCAGGAGGCTCCGAGTTCACGCCGATTGTCGTCAACGGCGTCATGTATGTGGCGGCATCCGACCATGTCGCGGCCCTCGAGCCGGAAACGGGCAAACCGCTCTGGCGCTACACCGTGACAGGCGGAGTCCCCTCAAGGCGCGGCGTTACCTATTGGCCAGGCGATGGCACCATCGCCCCGCGGATCTTCTTCACCTCAGAGCGTCGGCTGATCGCGCTCGACGCAGGCACCGGACTGGTCGACCAGGCTTTTGGGGGCGCCGGCGAGATCGATATGGTCGCGCCGTACCATTCGGCACCGACCCTTTACAGAAACCTTCTGATACTGGGGACCAATGGGGCGCCTGGAGGCGTGCGCGCCTTCGATGCGCGAACAGGCGCGAAGGTCTGGGAGTTCCGCTCGGTCCCCGAGCCGGGCCGGACCGGCAACGAGACCTGGGAGGGCGACAACAGCTGGAAAGACCGCCCGGGCACCTACAGCTGGGCGTTTTCTCAAACGATCGATGCGGAGCGCGGCATCCTCTATGTCGCGATCGAAGCGCCTGGACCAAACGACTACTGGGGAGGCGACCGCCATGGCGACAACCTCTATGGCAACTCGCTTGTCGCACTCGATGCCCAGACGGGCGCGGTGAAGTGGCATTTCCAGGCCGTCACACCACGATCTGTGGGACTACGACCTGCCGGCGCCGCCAACATTGATCGATGTGACCGTGAACGGCCGCCGCACGCCGATTCTCGCGCTCGCTGCGAAGACCGGCTACATGTACATCCTCAACCGCGTGACTGGAACACCGGTGTTCGGCATCGAAGAGAGACCGGTGCCGCCGAGCGGCGTTCCTGGCGAAAAGAGCTCGCCCACTCAGCCGGTTCCCGTCAAGCCTCCGCCGATCGCCCGAACCGGCTTCAGAGCTGACGACATCGTGACCGCAGCTGACACCACCGACGAGCACGCCAAGTTCTGTCGCGAGTTGTCGGAGCGAAGCGGGGGCTTCTATAACGAGGGGCCTTTCACTCCCTATGTGTTCCGCGATGCAGGCGCACGACCGTACTCAACGATCCTCTTCCCGGGCTCGATCGGGGGAGCCAACTGGGGCGGCACCGCGGGCGATCCGACGACGGGCTACGTTTACGTGAATACAAACGACGAAGCCAGTATCGGATGGATCGAGAAGACGCAAGAAGGATCGCGACTCCCCTATCGGCGCAACTCGATCGTCGGTCCGACGTCGCGATTTCAGTGGGCCGAAGGAGACCCGCGCACGGGCAACATCTTCGGCAGAGAGCGTGGCTGGCTCTGCCAGAAACCGCCCTGGGGCAACCTGCTCGCCGTGAACGCGCGGACGGGTGATATTGCGTGGAAGGTCCCGCTTGGGATCACCGAGGAGCTTCCCGCCGACAGACAGCGGACCGGACGGCTGAATCTGGGCGGCCCGATTGTTACCGCGGGCGGGCTTGTGTTCATCGGCGCCAGCAACGATCGGCGCTTCCGGGCATTCGACGCGAAGTCGGGCAAAGAGCTGTGGGTGACCAAGCTCGACATGAGCGCCCATGCCGTGCCGGTCACGTATCAAGGGAGGAACGGCAAGCAGTACGTCGCTATCACTGCGGCTGGGGCGAGCGCGCTCGACGATCTGGTACCAACCGGCTCGGAGGCACTGGTCGCCTTCGCTTTGCCCTGACGACAGTTTCTGACAAATGTCGCATCGGAGCCCCACCATGCAAACGAAGGTGACTCTGCCGCTTCTCGTATTGTTCGTTGGTGTGTCATCCGCCTCCGCTCAAGACACGCGGACATTGACTCCTCAAGAGCTATTCCAGCGAAACGTCGGCAGCCGCGAGCAACAGGAGAAGCAGTTTCCACCACACAAGATCATCGGCAACGTTTACTACGTCGGGACCGAGACGCTGGCCGCCTTTCTGATTACGACGCCTGAGGGCCATATTCTCGTGAACAGCATGTACGAGCGCACGGTCCCGGTCATTCGCGCGTCAGTCGAACAGCTGGGCTTCAAGTTCACTGACATTCGGATTGTTCTCGGCAGCCACGCGCACGCGGATCACATGGAAGGCGATGCTCTGGTCAAGCAGCTGACCGGCGCCCGGGTGATGGCGATGGAGCAGGATGTGCCCGCGCTTCAGGCCATGCAACCGGGGGGGAAGGCGCATCCGATCGACAGGATCCTCCATGACGGCGAAGAAGTGACATTGGGTGGCACGACGCTCGTGGCCCGACTCACGCCCGGGCATACGAAGGGCTGCACGAGCTGGACGATGAAGGTCCAGGAGGGGGGCCGATCCTACGACGTCGTGATCATCGGCAGCATGGGTGTGAACCCCGGCATGCGCCTGGTCAACAACGCGAACAACCCCACGATCGCGGAGGAATATACGCAGGGATTCAAGGTCCTGCGCTCGCTTCCGTGTGACGTCCCTCTCGGCTCGCACCCGGCGATGTATGGCATGGCCGCCAAACATGCGAAGCTCGGATCGAATCCCAATCCATTCATCGACCCCCAGGGCTACAAGGCCGAAGTCGATCTCGTCGAGCGCACGTTCAAGGCCGTCCTCGAGGAGCAGCGCCGACAGTAGCGCCGGTCTGAAGCCACACTGCTGGGGTCAGACCCCGGTGACGGGTCGTAGTGGGGTCTGACCCCAGCCTACCAATACGGCGGCGGTTCGGGGAGTGATGCGCCGCACGAACACACGCCTTTCCCCTTCTCGTGATTCGTCATCCGCTGGCACTCGGTGCACCTCACCCACGTTGGCCTGATCTCCGCGGGCACCCATGTGCTTACCCAGCCCGACACGGCCAGATTGCCATTGTGGAAATCCATCATCGCCGCGTGATGGCTGGCGCTTTTCGCCAGTTGACGTGAGTGCTCAGCCGTTTCCCACGCCGTAATCGTGAGCATCCGGTCGCCGAGCACGGCGCCTCGTCAGCCTGGAGGACCGACCGGAACAGATTCAGCTCGAACGTACGGCCGACGAAATGCCTGCCGCGACCCGGCATCCGACGATTCGCGCTCGTTGCCGATTCATTTCGTTGCGGGAGCGATCCGCCGGAGCTCGTCGAGAAAGTTGAGGACGAGAACGACTTCGTCCTGTTTCGACTCTGCATCGGAAAGTCCTCCGACTACGCGGTCCCCGTCGGGATGAAGGTCGATGCTTCGCAGCCTGGTCCGGCGAACGACGCGCGCGCGGCCCCAAGGCTGCGGTATGCCGGGGCGCAGCGATTCACCTTCAACCGAATAAGCAGCGACCATGATCTGACCATCCGGCGCAACAAAGAACAATTCCGATCGCGCGCGCGACCAGCTCGGATCGAAACCACCGCCCGTCGAAATCCGCCACGGCACGCTCTGAGCTCCAAACCTCCGAACGTACACCTCGTCGCGACCGGATTCGTTGGACTGGTACGCCAGCCACTGGCCATCTGGAGAGAACCTCGGCTCCCGTTCGTCGAAGGCGCTGTTGAGGAAAACTGTCGGTTTGCCGGGCTTCGGGCCGGATGTTTCGTCGCCTTCGAGGGGCAGAATCCACAAATCGAAGTTCGTGCGTATGGCACGCTCCTGAAAGGCCAGGAACTTTCCCGTTGGATGCCAGGAGCCAGGGTATTGAGAGTCGTGGCTGGTCGCGAGACGTTCAATATTTCCGCTTCCGTCAGTCAGTTCCCAGTAGAGATTGAACGTTACCATGTCGTCCCGCCTCGATGCGAAAGCGATCCGTCGGCCGTCCGGCGTCCAGACGGGCTTGGCATCGTCGGCGGGATCCAACGTCAGGCGTGACGGGGCGTCGGCACCATCTTCATAGATCCAAATGTCGAGCTCCTTGCCATCAAGGATGTCGACAGCCACGCGCCGGCCGTCGGGACTGACCTGCGGGTTGCTCCAGTCCAGCGGTTTCGCGCTCAGCGTCGTCGTCATTCCTCCGGCGCTCAGCCATTCGATTCGCGCGACTTCCTCAGTCCGCCCGGAAGGCACATACGCCAGCGTTCCGGCCGCGGATATTGCAAACTGGGCCGGCCCGGCGGTCGAAGAGGGATCCTCGCTCACGTTGCCGAGCGCCGCGGCTGCTTGCCCAATCGCCTCGAGACGGCCGAGATCGAACGGCTCGGCGAACAGTGTCCCGTTGTGTACGTGAACCAGATGGCCGCGTAAATACCGTCCTGAATGGCCACTCCGACGTACGACTTTCCGATCGCCTTTCGGCAACTGTTGAACCACCACTTGCGGTTCATCGGTGCCTCGCAGCGAGATGCTCGTATAGAGGACAGCCGTGCCACCTGGCAGGATTTGAGGCCAGCGCTGCGCCGATTCGTTCTCGGCGAGCTCGGTCAGTGATTCTGGCAGCCCACCCGCTGACGACACCCGCCGCAAACCGACCTGAGAGTGCGTGCCGGACGCGAACACAATCGTTCCATGCTCGTCCCAGTCCCCGCCGTAAGTGTTCGGAGCATCGCAGATGATTGCGACAGCCCCGCCCATCGCGGACACCTTCTTCAGTTTGCCGTCGGCGAAAAACGCGATCCAGCTGCCGTCTGGTGAGAAAAATGGAGCCGTTGCGTTCTCTGTTCCTGCCAGCGCGACGGCCTGCAATCGATCGAGGCGACGAAGATAGAGCTCGGGTGGCCGTCCAATGCTCGCCTGCGCAACAAACGCCAGCGTCGCGCCATCAGGTGAGAGGGCCAGGTTCGATCCAGATGCGCCCGCTCCGACGACGATCAGCGAAGCGTCAGCGCCGATCTGAGTCCTGAGCCGAAGCGGCGAGGGCGGTGGCGCCTCCCGCCACGGCGACCAGACCCAGACGACGAAGACGAGCGCAAGCCCGAGGCAGGCGGCAATTCCCCACGGGAGGAGCCAACCTGTCCGTGCTTTACCTCGAAGACGCATGTTCCGCCGACCGCTGCACGGGCACACCAATCACGTACGCGCATTCAGACTAGCGGCGACCTCGTCGAGAAGTTGTCGACCGGCCTCGCCGGCATCGCGACTGGAAAACTGCTCGGGAAGCTCAATCACAGTACGCGCCTCGGCGAGCCTCCGGAATTCATCGGCCGCGCGAATGCCTGTCACGGCGCGGAGCTCGGCACCAATCACCACCACTTTGGGCTGCGTGGCGGTCAACAGGATCAGGGCGTCCGGCAGGTTCGCCGCGGTAATGACGCGATGTCCGGCCTCTTTGAGCAGCTCGCGAATGTAGGCAAGGACGTCGGCCGACTTGTCGACACACAGGACGTCCGCGCTCAGAAGGCTCATGTCTTGTGACCGGGTGACTTGGTAGGCGGCGGAGATCGCGTCGGCCTCGGACTCGTACGGATGGAAGATGCTGTGCAGCCGCGTGGCCCTCAACACCTCGCCGACCTTGGACGAGATGGCGCAGACCTTCAAGCTGCCGCGCGCGTGATGCGCTCGGGTGTGGAAGCGCACCAGCAGGCCCAAGCCGGCGCTGTCGATGAACGACACCTCGCCGAGGTGAAGAACGACGTGCGGATTCAGGGGGATCAGCTCTTCCAAGTGCTTTTGCAGCGTGGCGGACTCGGAGCCGTCGATAATCCGGCCACGGCACGTGACAACCGCCACGTCGCCGACCCGGCGGTTATCTAGCGAAAGTGGCACGAGGCCTCCTTGGGTTGCCTGTCGATCCGATCATCGTTACTAACGAACGACAATCATCACCGAAATCAACATCCTGAGCTGCGAATTCACGGCTTGGCTGGGCACGTTCCTTCCAATTTAGCCGGGTCCAGTGGCACTCTAGCGACGTCCTGCTTCCACGAATTTGTGAACCGCCAAAGCGCCCTGCCGATCGGAGTCACGGCACTATACATTGAGGATAGTCCGTATTGAGTCCGTATTAAGGGGGTGGCGCCAGATCGGGTTGACGGAAGATCCGTTATCAGACCGCGCCTCTCCGTCTCGGACAGCACGTGAGTGCGTCGACACAGAACCAAGCGCTGGCGGCGTTGCTATTCCTGTACGAGCGCGTGCTCCAGATGCCAATCGGTCAGGTTGAGCACGTGCTATGGGCGAAACAACCGCTCCCTCTTCCAGTTCGCGCGGCCAATGTGTGGTCGTTCGCCACTCCTTGTGTCGTGTTAGCATCCGCGAGTCAGCGGCTTGTGGCCAGAGGTAACGTCGAACGTTGTCGGGTGTTAGCCGCGTGGCTAGCGCTCGGCGCGACGTCTAATCAATACTGGTTAGGCCTCACAGGACAATCCGGGCATTCTCAAATGGCGAAACGCGGTTCGTTTGGAATCTGTGGGTCATGCGGTTCGCGCAAGGCTAAGGGTGCGATGGTTGGCCATCTTCGGGAGTGCCTGCCGGTCCACCTCGCGGGTTCGATGCCTTTGTTGCTGCTCCGCGCGCAGGCGACCGGTATTCCGACGTTTTGGATCGACGTTGCGGCCAAGCCCCAAGCGAGACTTAAGGACGTCGACCGACTTCTTCGAGACACCTGGTTGGAATGCTGCGGACACATGAGCGAGTTCTACGGTAGTGCGCATCGCAAAATCAGTATGAACACGAAGCTCAGCGAAGCGTTTGGGACGACCGGCGAGCGTCTTGGCTACGTCTACGATTTCGGCTCAAGTACCGAGCTCGTCCTCAGGTTGTCGGGCACTGCAGAGGGTGCTCCCAAAGACATAATCCGACTCGTCGCACGCAATGAACCACCGACATGGCCCTGCGATGAGTGCGGGCAACCTGCGACGGCAGTGTGCACTCAGTGCCTGTACGAGGGCAAGGGCTTCTGCTGCACGACGCATAGCAAAAGTCACGGTTGCGGCGAGGAAGTACTGCTGCCGGTCGTGAATTCGCCACGAATGGGTGTATGTGGTTACACCGGTGAGGCCTAACACGGTTTGCAGCCGACGGCAGGTGCGATCATGAGCCGCCGCGGCTGAAACGTAGCCGTTAGGCTGCGCGATTTCGAGACTTCTGGCTCAGAAGACGGGCTACATCCTGAGGACTGGCGCCCAAGCGAAACAGCGCCCTCAGAAGCAAGTCCGTGCTGACCGAGCGATGTGCGGCCTCCATCTTGGCGACTCGGGACTGGCTCGAGCCGAACCGCTCAGCCGCTTGGATCTGCGTGAGCCCAAGTCGTTCTCGCCGTCGCCGTAAGCCATCGGCGAGCGCCAACTTCACCTCGACAAACCGACGCTCATCGGCCGACAAGCCAAGGAAGTCGCCCGCATCACCGACCGACCATCCCGCCCGTTCGAGCTTTCGGCGCTTATGGATCTGCACGGCGCGCTCCTCCTCTTTTACGGGTCAGTCTTTGAAACGTGGCCAGGCGCTTCCGACACTCCTGGATGACCTGCTTCGGAGTCGTAACCGTCTTCTTCCGCAACACATCAAGAATCACGATCGCATCCGGGGCAATGTAGTGCATGATTCGCCAGTGCACGGAGCCATCAATGATGCGCAACTCGTGGCAGCCCGCTGCAATATCTGGCATCGGTCGCGACTGGGGCAAACCCAGCGATTCACCGCGCTGCAGACGCCGGAGCAGGAATCCGGCCTCAACCCGGGCTTCCGGGCCAAAGGGCGGCGTCTTCACCTCCCCACGTAGCCAGACGAGCGGCTTGTCGTGGGGACTCATCGCTCCGAGAGTATGTCATATCTGACATACAGTCAAGCATAGCCTAACCAGCGTTTACAGCCGTCGGCGGCCGGTGCGACTATGAGCCGCCGCGGCTGAAACGCCAACGTTCGCCATTCAAGAGGTCATGAGAGTTCAGTTGACACTCGCGCGGTCATGCGATCCGTGTCGGCCTGACCTCCGCAGGGATTCGCGCCACAGTGCGTCAACGCAACCGAACGCTGGGATCAGCTCTCATTATCGGTTACCAACGACCAGCGGCACGAATTCAACATCCGAGACTTCGAATTCACCGGTTGGGCGGAGCGATGCGGTGGAGCTCGTCGAAGAAGTTGAAGATGAAGACGACCTCGTCTTGCTTCTCGGCCGTCTGGGTTTCCTGAACCGCCGCCACGGCAAGCCGGTTGCCGTCAGGGTGCAGGTCGAAGCTGCGTAACCGCGGCCGTGTGATGTACCGCCCCGGTGACCAGAGCTTTGGCTTGTCGGGGCGGAACAAATCGCCTTCGAAAGCGTACGAAGCGACCATGATCTGTTGATTGAAAACGCCGAAGAGCAGCTCCGGCCGCGAACGCGACCACATCGGGTAGAAGCCGCTATCCGTCGAGACTTGAACCCTGGCGCCGGGACCAGGAAATGGCCGCACGTAGACCTCGTTCCGTCCCGACTCGTTGGATTGGTACGCCACCCACTTGCCGTCCGGCGAGAACATTGGCTCCTCTTGCGTTGAGGGGACCACCCAGGAACACGGTTGGTGTACCAGGCTTCCAGCCCATTTCCTCGTCACCCTCCATCGGCAGAACCATGATGTCCGATCCGGATTGGGGAGTGGAGTCCACGAATGCCAACAATCTGCCGTTCGGGTGCCAGGATCCGGAGAGTTGGCTGTTCTTGCTCTCGGTAAGCCGCTGGGCTTCGCCGGTGCCATCAGCGCGCTGCCAGTAGAGGTTGGCTGTGGACTTGTCTCCGCGGGTCGAGGCAAACACGACGCGGCGGCCGTCGGGCGTCCAGACAGGCTTCAAGTCGCTGTCAGCGTCGACGGTCAAAGCGGTCAACGTGTCACGCGCCCAGTCGTAGACCCAGACATCAATATTGCCCCTCGCAATGTCGACCGCCAACCGCGTTCCGTCCGGCGAGAAGTGCGGGTTGCTCCAAGCTTCCGCACTGGACCGCATCGGCGTCGTCTTTCCATCACGATCCATCCAGGCGATCGGGAGCTCGCTCCCGACGCTCTGTCCCGGTTGAAAGACCAGCGTTCCATTGGCCGACACGGCGAACTGGGCGATTCCCGCGCCAACGCCACTCCTCACGCCCTCGACCACTGGAACCGCCTGGCCGGTCAGCTCCAGTCGATCGAGATCGAACGGCGCCGCAAACAACGTCCCACCTTGCACGTAGATCAGATGTCCGCTTGTCAGATATCTGCCGTAATAGCCGCCCCGCTGGACGACTCTCTGAGCTCCGTCCGGCTGCTGCTGGACGATGATGCTCGCTTCATCGAAGTTGCCGAGATTTCCGGCGGTGAACAGGATCGCCTTTCCGCCCTTCAGTGTCTGGGGATATCGGTGTGTCTGCACGCCCTCGAGCCTGGTCAACGGTTCGGGGGTTCCTCCGGCAGCCGAGACGCGAACCAGGGAAACGTTCGGACCGCCAGCTGGTGCGAACGCGATCGTTCCGTCTTCGGCCCAGGTTCCGCCACGGCCGGCGGGCGCGTCGCACAGCGAGACGGCCGCGCCCCCGTTCGCCGAAATTTTCTTCAACTTGCCGGCCGCGAAGAACGCGATCCACTGCCCATCGGGCGAGAAAAACGGATCGCGCGCCCCGTCGGTTCCCGGCAGCGCCGCGGCCTGCAACTGGTCGAGGCGACGAACGTAGAGTTGCGGCTCGCCGCCCGATGTCTTCTGAGCAGCAAAGGCGAGCAGCTTACCTTCGGGCGACAGTGCGAGACCACTCAAGACCGCTGCGTCTGCGAGTGTCGCGTCGGCGCCGATTTCCGTAGTCAGACGCAACGGCCACGGCACGTCAGCCTTTCGCCACGGCGCCCACATCATGAGAAGGGCGCCCGCAGCGGCAAGAGCACCGATCGCGACCGCCCACGGCAGTAGAGACCTCGGTGGGGGCTTCGGAGCCCCTGTAGCAGCGGTCTGTTGCTCGATCGGCGCGAGAAGCGCTTCTTCAATCTCCAAGCGGGCGACGCCGATGTGCGGCAAGCCGCTTCTGAACGTCCTTCTGAAGACACCGCCGCAGCAGGCTTCGAATCGGACCGGGGCGTGTCGGCGGCAGCCGCGTCCAATCCGGATCGTTCTTGAGGATCGATGCCACCGTATCGGACACTGTGTCGCCGACGTCGAACGTTTGCCGCCCAGTCAGCATCTCGAACACGACGCATCCGAATGCCCAGATGTCGGTGCGTCGATCGACGGGCTTGCCGCGCGCCTGCTCGGGACTCATGTAGGCCGCAGTGCCGAGGATCACGCCCGCGTACGTCGCCTGGACGCTGAGCGTCGGCGACATGGTCAGACCCGCAGGGCTGAAGCCCTGCGCTACATCGCGCGCCTCAACCAACTTCGCCAGTCCGAAATCGAGCACCTTCACCTTGCCGTCAGGCGTGACTTTGATGTTCGCCGGCTTGAGATCCCGATGGACGACGCCTTTGTCGTGGGCGGCCTCGAGCGCTTCGGCAATCTGGCGCGCGATCGGCAGCGCTTCGTCGAGCGGCAACCGTTGCCGCCCCTCCTGCCCTTCCTGCCCCTCCCGCCTTTCCTGCCTTTCCTGTCCTTCCCGTCCCAGTTTTTCCGCCAGTGTCTCGCCTTCGACCAGCTCAAGCACGATAGCTGTCAGACGATCGGATTTTTCCAATCCGTAAACGGCAGCGATGTTGGGGTGATTGAGGGAGGCGAGGAGCTCGGCCTCGCGCTGGAATCGAGCAAGGCGATCCGGGTCGTCTGCAAAGATCTCGGGCAGCACCTTGATCGCGATGTCGCGCTTCAGGCGCGTATCGGTGGCCCGGTAGACCTCGCCCATACCGCCGGCGCCAATGGCGGCCAGGATCTGGTACGGGCCGAGGCGGCTGCCGGTCACGAGCGGCATGAATTCACGCCAGATTCTGCCATCGAACGTCCGTGCGTCGATCGAGATTTTCTCTGGCACTGCCGGCGATGACGCGCTTGGCGGTCCCTTCCGTTGGCATATTCCTTCCTAATTCGACTCTGTCAGATCGCGTTGACCGGCCGGAAGCCCGGGGCCGCGGCCCGTGGGAGCGGGCGACACAGGCGATAGACGGGAAAGCAGCAGGGCCGAGTCAGGCCAGCTCACGGAGCTGGCCGGTGTGTACGTACGCCGTGCATGTTTGACAGCTTGGAGGTGCAAGTCCTCTCCCAACCTGATGGAGGTGAAGGGTAGCAAACCGCAAGGGCGTTGTAGTGAGGCAATGTCTGGAGGAAGCGGGGAGCAAACGCACGAGCTGAGGGACACGAACGGATCAAAGGCGTGAGCGCTGGGCGAGTGAGGTAAAGGTAGCAAAGCCCATCTCCATCAAGGGCGCGGAGCGTAAATCCGGCGGTTGCGTGCGGACAGCGGTCGAACTTATCACGGGAGATCTGCGTCGTGTCTCGGTGGTCCGAGACTGACGGTGGCGCGAGCCACCGTGATCCGCGGCGCAGGAGTCAGCGAGGGCGTAGTAGGCAAGTCGCCGAAGGCCAGAACGGTAAACAGGGGTAGTAGGACGGTTCATCTCATGAGCGTCAAGCGGCAGAAAACTCAGCTCCGTCTGGCCTTCGACACGACGACTGCCAGTGAAGTTGGCGGTGACGTGGAGGAAGGGACCGAAGCGCTCGCGGCGAGGACCGACGACGAACGCCCGGCATCAGCCACGCTGATGGAGGAGGTGTGTGCCCGAGAGAATCTGAAGCAGGCACTCCGACGAGTACGGGCGAATCGAGGCAGCGCGGGGGTTGACGGGATGACCGTCGAGCAATTGCCCGCGTACCTGAAGGAGCACTGGCCAGTCCTTCGCGCCCAGTTACTGCGCGGGACCTATCAGCCGCAGCCGGTACGGCGCGTCGAGATTCCCAAGCCGAATGGGGGTGTCCGGAAACTCGGCATCCCGACGGCCTCGACCGCTTTATCCAGCAAGCGATGCTGCAGGTCCTCCAAGGCGACTGGGACGCGACGTTCTCCCCGCACAGTTATGGCTTCCGGCCGAACCGCTCGGCACATCAAGCGGTGGCCCACGCGCAGCGCGACATAGCGGAGGGCTATCGATGGGTCGTGGACCTGGACCTGGAGAACTTCTTTGACCGGGTCAACCATGACGCGCTGATGGGACGGGTGGCAAAGCGGGTTGCGGACAAGCGAGTGCGGCGCCTCATTCGAGCGTTGCTGAATGCAGGCGTGATGGAGCACGGGCTGGTGAGTCCGACCGATGAGGGAACCACGCAAGGCGGCCCCTTGTCGCCGCTGTTATCGAACGTCGTGCTCGATGATCTCGACCGCGAACTTGAGCGTCGCGGCCATCGCTTCGTGCGGTATGCGGACGACTGCAACATCTACGTCAGCAGCCAACGAGCGGGGCAGCGCGTGATGGAGGGCGTCACGGCCTTCATCACGAGGCGTCTCAAGCTGCGCGTGAATCGGGACAAGAGCGCGGTCGCTCGACCAGTGGCGCGAAAGTTTCTCGGGTTCAGCTTTACGGCGACTCGGTTGCCGAAACGGCGCATTGCGCCAAAGGCGCTGACTCGCTGCAAAGCGCGGGTCCGGCAACTGACGCGACGGACGCGCGGGGTCAGTCTCGCGCAGACAGTCCTAGAGCTCGCGACCTACCTTCGGGGCTGGCGCGGGTACTTCGGCTACTGCGAGACCCCGACAGTGTTACAGGCGCTCGACTCATGGATTCACCGACGCTTGCGAAGCATCGTGTGGAAACAGTGGACGCGCGGGACCCGCCGATTTGCGGAACTACAGCGTCGCGGGGTGGATCGCGAACTGGCGGCGCAGGCCGCCGGCAGCCCGCACGGCCCGTGGCGTATGAGCCGCAGTCACGCTCTGGGCATCGCGCTTTACGCCGCCTACTTCCATTCACTCGGTCTCCCTCGCCTCTTGGAGCAAGCGCGTGCTTAACTTTACCGAACCGCCGTGTGCGGACCCGCATGCACGGTGGTGTGTGGGCGATCTGGTATGGGCCTGACACACATTAGAGTGCGGCTGGCCAACCCCGCACGGCCGTGGCGGACCGTCAGCGTGAGGTTCCTCGTGGACTCTGGAGCGCTCTATTCAGTCGTGCCACGCGCGGTGCTGCAGCGTCTGGCGATCCAGCCGCACAGCTCGCGAACCTTCATGCTTGCGGACGGAACGGAGATCACACGTCGCATAGGAGATGCGACGTTTCAGATTGACGATCAGCGCGGCGCCTCACCGGTCATCTTCGGCGAGCAAGGTGATAGCGCCCTCCTCGGAGCGGTGTCACTCGAATCACTGGGATTGATCCTGGACCCGATGAAACGAGTCCTCCGGCCGCTGCCCATGGTGCTGGGTCAACATCTGGCGTAAACGGGACGTTTTCCGGATCAATAGAAACCGGCCCCACCGTTTCTACGCCCAGCCCTTCCAGCCCTTCCTGCCCTTCCTGCCCTTCCTGCCCGTCCAAGTCGTTCAAGGCAGCGCAAACGCGACAACTTGATCCGTCGCCACGACCGCGACGTACTGCTTGCCGTTCTTTCCCTGGTAGGTCATCGGGTTGGCATTGACGGTCGCGTCGAGCCGGGTGACCCACAACTCTTTTCCATTCGAAGAGTCGAACGCTCGAAACCGCCGGTCGTTGGTGGCTCCGACGAACACGATGCCACCAGCAGTCGCCGTTGGACCGGCACTGCCGCTGCCACCGGTCTGCTGCTTTCCTTCGGGCAGCGCCTCGGTGATACCGAGCGGCACCTGCCAGGCGATGTCGCCTGTATTCGAGTTGACAGCCACAAGGCGGGCCCACGGTGGCCGTTGGCATGGCAGGTTCGCGATCGTCCGCCCGTTCTCGTCTTTCAAGGGTGCGCTAAAAGTGAAATACGGCCCGGGGCCATTCACGCTGGCCCTGTCGTAGGGTTGTGTCGAGCCTTCGGTGCCGCGACCGTAGTTCAATCCGGGCTTCTTCTTTTCGATCCATCCAACCAGGGACGTATCGTGGGCGTTGGCGAACACATACCCGGTCCTCGGGTCGGCCGTGAGCCCGCCCCAGTTCACACCTCCCGTCCCTCCCGGAAACTGGATCGTGCTTCGCGGAGGGGCGCCGTCCTCGTGGAACAGGAACGGCGTGAACGGGCCGGCGTTATGGAATCCGCCGCTCTTGTCCCACAGTTCCTGGCAGGCAGCCGCATGTTCGGCGGTCGTGTCGGCCGCCGTCACCATGTCTTCCTTCGAGAAGCTGACGCGGGAGAGCGCCGGCGGTTTGAGCGGAAATGGCTGCGTCGGCGAATACCATTCCCCCGGCACGTCGCCTTTGGGAACAGGCCGCTCCTCCACGCCGAAGATTGGCTTGCCGTCCGTTCGATCGAGGATGAACATCCAGCCGGTTTTTCCGATCAGGGCGAGCGCCGGAATCGTGCGGCCATTCTGTTTGATGTCCACGAGCACTGGAGGGGACGGCTGGTCCGAGTCCCACAGATCGTGATGCACCGTCTGAAAGTGCCACTTGTACTTGCCGGTCTCGGCGTCGACGGCCACGACTGAATTCGCAAACAGGTTGGCCCCGGGTCGATCGCCGCCCCAGTAGTTCGCCGCCGGTCCACCGATCGGCATGTAGAGAATGCCGCGCTGCTCGTCGAGCGTGTGATACCAGCCCCACCCATTGACGCCCGACCGTCCCTTCCATCCCTCGTCCAACCACGTCTCGTGGCCCTTCTCGCCCGGACGCGGGACGGTATGAAACTCCCACAGCTTTGCGCCGGTCCGCGCGTCGTACGCGCGCGAATCACCGGGCGGGCCCACGGGCAATTCACCGACCGTGGCGCTCAAGATGACGACGTTCTTGTAAATCGTCGGCGTGCCGTTCCAGGGCACCGTAATTTCAACGGAGCCGTCGCGGCCAAACCCCGAGGACAGATCGCCGGTCGACGCATTCAGTCCAATCAGTTTGGGTCCGGCCGTGAAGAACAATCGTGCGGGGTTCGTACGGTCGCCCGGCCAGTACGCAATCGCGCGAGTGGTCGTGAAGGTGTCCTTCGGGAGCTCGTGCACCCACAATTCCTTTCCAGTCTCAGCGTCCAGGGCGACAACCTTGGTGCCGCCGGCCGGCAGGTACATCACGCCGTTGACGACAATCGGCGTCGCCTCCGGATTACCTGGGGGATTTCCGAACGCATCGACCGCGGCGCCGCGCCCCCGCCCCTGCGCCGCACCCTCCGCATTCGCCACGCCTGCTCCCTGGCCTCCACCCCCTCCTGCAGCCGGAGGAGCGGCACCTCGTGCCGGCGCAGGCGCCGCCACGCGATAGCTCCATGTTCGCGTCAACTGGGAAACGTTGCTCGTGTTGATCTGCGCCAACGGCGAGAACCGCGTACCGGCGAGATCGCGGCTGTACATCGGCCAATCGCCATCAGCGGGCGTCGTCCTGATCGTCTGCGCCAGGAGAGCTGTGCTCAAGAGAAAGCCGGCGCACACCGTGATCGAGAGGTCCTTCATTGATGACTCCAGAGTCAGGTGGGCCTGACCCACCCGCCCCACCTGCCCTACCTGCCCTACCAGCCCTTCCAGCCCTTCCTGCCCCTCCCGCCCTTCCTGCCCTACCCGCCCTACGGCAACGCAAACACCACGAGCACATCCGACGCGACGATCGCCACATACTGCTTGCCGTTCTTGCCTTGGTAGGTGATGGGATTCGCGTTGGCCGTTGCCTCGAGCTTCGTAGACCAGAGCTCCTTCCCGGTCTTCGAATCGAACGCGCGGAAGTGTCGGTCGTTGGTCGCTCCTATGAACACCAGCCCTCCGGCGGTCGCGGTCGGGCCGGCGCTGCCGCTCAGACCGACATTCTGCTTGCCTTCCGGCAGCTGTTCCACCGTCCCCAGGGTTGTCTGCCAGGCGATCTCGCCGGTGTTGGCGTCCACGGCAATGAGGCGCGCCCATGGCGGCCGCTGGCAGGGCAGGTTCGCGAGGGTCTTGCCGCTGGCGTCCTTGATGGGGGCGGTAAAGGCATGGAACGGTCCAGGACCGTCGACGCTCGCTCGATCGTACGGATGGTCTGATCCCCTCGTGTCGAAGCTGTACTCGACCCCGGGCTTTCGTTTCTCGACCCAGCCTACGAGCGACGTGTCGTGCGAATTCATGAACACGTAGCCAGATCGTGGATCGGTCGCCGTCCCACCCCAGTTCACGCCGCCTGTTCCGCCCGGAAATTGAATCGTGGACTTGGGCGGCGCGCCATCTTCGTGGAAGCGGAACGGGGTGAATGGACCGGCGTTCTCGAATCCACCGCTCCGGTCCCACAACTCCTGACAGGCTTGGGCGTGCTCAGGCGTGGTGTCTGCCGCCGTCACCATGTCTTCCTTTTTGAAGCTGACCTTCGAGAGCGCCGGCGGCTTCAAAGGGAACGGCTGCGTCGGCGAATACCACTCCCCGGGCACGTCGCCTTTCGGCACCGGGCGTTCCTCGACGCCAAACACCGGTTTGCCGCTCGTGCGGTCGAGCACGAACATATAGCCTGTCTTGCCGATCGACGTCAGCGCGGGGACCGTCCGTCCGTTCTGCACGACATCGACAAGCCCGGGGGCCGACGGCATGTCGGAGTCCCAGATATCGTGATGAACGGTTTGGAAGTGCCACTTGTACTTGCCGGTTTGGGCATCGACGGCCACGATCGAATTGGCAAACAGGTTATTGCCGGGCCGGTCGCCGCCCCAATAATTCGCCGCCGGTCCCGAGACGGGCATGTACACGACGCTGCGCCGCTCGTCGACGGTCATCGAGAGGCCCCAGACGTTGGTCCCGGACCGTCCCTTCCAACCGTTGCCCCAGCTGTCGTTCCCCAGCTCGCCGGCCTGCGGCACGGTGTGAAAATCCCAGAGCTTCTTGCCGGTCCGTGCGTCGTACGCGCGGGTGTCCCCAGGTGGTCCGATAGGCACTTCGTTGACATTGGCGCCGATGATCACCACATTCCTGAAAATCGTTGGCGCAGAGTTGTACGGCACGACCGTATCTACGACGCCGTCTCTCCCGAAGCCGGAAGATAGATCGCCTGTTGCGGCGTTCAACGCGATCAACCGTTGTCCGGCCATGAAAAAGATCCTCGCGGGATCGCTCCCAGCGCCTGGCCAATACGAAACGCCCCGACGCGAGGCCTGACCGCTCGGGCAGCTGGTACTGCCAAATCGCCTTACCGGTATCCGCTTCCAGCGCGACCACGCGATCGCCAGCCGGCACGTACATCACGCCGTCGACTACGATCGGCGTGACTTGCGAGCCACCGAATGGCGAGGGTGGGCCCTCCGGCCGAACGCGGGCCGTCCATGCCTGCGTGAGGCGCGAGACGTTCTCACTCGTGATTTGTGTGAGCGGTGAGAATCGCGTACCGGCAAGGTCACGATTGTAGGTCGGCCAGTCGCCGGCTCGGCCCGTCTGTTGAGCGTTCACGATGAGTACGGCGCCCGCCACGATCACGACAAGACTGCCAGCTGCGACATTTCTCATTCTCTTTCTCCACTCTAATCCTGAAAGCCGCGGCGCCGGCAGGCCTAAAGGCCTGCGCTACGTTCTACATAACGTCAACGCAGGTGCTTCTGGCCTAGAACCCGGCATTGGTGACCGGGCAGCCCTGCATCGACAATCCGGCGGTTTCCACCTTCTGACAGAGCGCCTGCGCGTTCGCTACCTGCTTCCTGAGCAGCTCGAGCACTTCCTGATACGTGTGGATATTGCCATGGACGGGCAGGTCTTTCTCGACGTTCAACTTCCAGTACTTGACGGTGTCGGGGTAGGTGTTCCCCCACCATACGACGTCCCAGCCTTCGTCCACGAGGTCCCCTTCTGCCACGAGCCGTTCGCGCGGCACATAGGCGAGCACGGCGTCGGCCATGTGGCTGTTCGACATCACCCGATACACGTGCACTTCCATCGTCGAATCTTTCAGCACGAGCTTGTCGTCGACGGGAGTGATTTTGATCGGCTTGGGATTGCTGCCAAGCGCGTCGGGAAACGCCTGGGCCGGACGACTTGTCATCTCGGTAAACAGCTCCGCGTTGCCGCGCTGCGTAATCACGGTCAGCCCTTCCGCGACCGCCGCGCGCAGGCCGCCAGAATGATCGAAGTGATGATGCGAGACGATGACCTCGGTGACTGGTTTGCCGGCTACGAGCGTCCTGGCTTTCTCGATGATCGCTTTGGCGTTGGCCTCACTGCCATAGGCTTCGAACAACGTCAGATGGTCGGCGAACTCGAACACTGTCGAGTTTCCCTGGCCCTTGAGATACCAGATGCCCTTGGCAACCGGAATCACCTGGACGTTGATCGCCGGGACGGGAGGCAGCGAGCCGCTTCCTGCCTCGCCAAGCCTGATCTCTTCGACGGGGCCGTCGACGACGTACTTGTCGACATACAGCTTGTTCTGCACGACATTTCTGAAGTCGATGATTGTGTTGTATCCGTACGGGAGCCGTAGCCCGCTTTCGACCTGATAGCCGACGAACATGGTTCGCGAAATGACGTCACCAAGATTCCCGTTGGCCTCAACCCAACTGACCCATGCGGGAAGATTGGTCTCCGTGTCAACGGAAAGGGCCAGCGCCTCGCCCTTCGCGGTCGTCACGTCCAGGAGCTGAAACTTCCCGACCCGACGGAGATTTCCGAGCTTCGCTGCTGGATCGAGCGCTGCACGCACGATCGAAATCGGGTTGTTCAACATCTCGAGCCGCCGCGCTCTGGCGGCGGCTGGACCTGCTCGTGCGGCCCGTCCCTGGGGATCGAAGTTGTACGCGGCATTCCCGTCGAGCACCTGGTCGACACGCTGACCGGTCATGTTGCGGGCATACGCGAACACGAAATCCTGAAAGACGCGTTGCTGCAGTCGCATCCGGTCGTGCTCGAAATCGATGGTTCGTTTCAGGCCATTGACGTTGACCCACTTCTGGGGCGCGTCTGGGGATGCCGTGATGTTGCCACCGCCGTTCTGGTACGCCTGCTGCCCGTACCCGAACATCGTGAGGGTTTTGATCGCCAGGATCCGATCCTTTCCTCCAAGCGCCTCGGCCGCGTTGGTGACGACACGCATTTCTGGGGTCTCGGGAATGGGAGCTTGACCGCGCACGGCGACCGCAGCGAATGCGACGAAAGCGAGAATTGCGATTCGCATGGATCTGTCTCCGGTCAGGAGGTGCCTGATTGTCTTGGCAGCCCTACTCTAAAGGGCAATGCCTGTCGGATATTGTTCCACGCTCGGAGGGCGTTGCCGTCACTGCAAACACCCTCGACGCGGGGAGTCCGCTGTCAGGCGGATGGGGCCATGTCGCGCAGAAAACCCTCCGGAGCACGCCGACAAGTCGGCATGAAAATGCGGCGAAGCGAGGGTTCGCGGCGGTCTGCTGGCGGCAGCTGAACGACGGGGCCACCCGGTTGCTGCTCTTCGCCTGCCTGAGGTGCCGATCGCACCCTGACCGCCGCGTCGCGGCAGGGTACCGAGTCGAAGCCGCATTTTCCGGCGTGCGGAGGCGGGTTTTCGGAGCGACATGGCCCCATCCGCCTGGCGGCGCCGAATTTCCGAGAGGCATGGCCTAAAGGGTTGCGTTACTTGGCAGCCCTGAAGGGCTGCGCTACGTCAACAATTGGCCGCGCCGCACAAGCCATCAAGAACGAGGCACCCACCAGGCACGAGGCACGAGGAACCCGGCACCGACATGTTACGTGGTCGTGCGGCTATTGATTCAACAACGGAATGCTCGAGGTCGGCGGCGGCGCAGGAATCGTTCTGAGGAACGCGTAGATGTTCGCCAATTCCTGATCCGAAATCACCCGGCTCGTATACGGGGGCATCTGGCCGGACGGTTTCCGCACGTAGGCGACGATCGTCGCGAGCGCAGGCGGATTGGGTGCGAGGCGCATTCCGTCGCGAGTGCCTTGGCCGACAGTGCCGTGGCACGCATGACAGAAATGGCTCAGGTACGCGCGCCGGCCGTTCTCGGCGTTGCCACGTGGAACCTCCGTCTGGGACGGCGGCGTAGGTGTTTGTGCCACCGTGGACTGCGGCGACGCGATGACGAGCGCAAACAGCAGGGTCAAACCCGGTCGCGACACGCCGGCATTCTACCTCCGCCGGCCGCGAGGGGCTCGCCTGCCGACGCGTCTTTTTTTCCTCATATACGGGCGGAGCACCGTTTCGAGGTCACGCCGTAACCAGTCCCGCAACGCGCCTTGCCGGGTGATCGCCCATCCCACCATCGACCCCTGAAGCGCCGCTTGCAGCGCGCGGGCCAGCTGATCGACGTGGACACCGTCGAGTTCGCCTGCCTTCACGGCATCGGTCACCAATCGCCGCACCTCCGTGTGCATCACATCGCCGCTGGCCAGCGCGAGGCGATGAAAATCGGGATCGGTGAGATCCATCTGAAGGAACGCAAGTCCATTCGAGATCTCCTCGGGGGTCGAAACCATCCGGCTCATGCAGTCGGCCATGGCGAGCAGGGCGGCGGTTGGAGAGCGATGCGCCCCGCGCAGCGCGACGAACTCGCGCTTGTTGCCGTCAGCCGCCGTCGCGGCCAGGGCGAGCAGCAAGCCACGTTTCGTTCCGAAGCGTTGGACGAGCGTTGCGGGTGATGTGCCGACTTGTCGGGCCACGTCGGCCAACGTGACGCGGGCCGGACCGATCCGACCGATCGCCTTCATGGCGCCGGCCAGAATCGCTTCATCGCTCATCAGCCGAGGGCGGGGACTCATCGCAGCGATTATAAACGGCCGTTCATATTCGAGCTGGATATATAAACGTCCATTCAGTTATTATCTGCCACGCCAGGAGGTGGCGCCGATGCCGCCGGTGGAAACATCTTCACGCAAATCGTGAAGGCCGCCCAGAAGATGCTGGCGGTCTTTTGGGCCGCCGATCTCGGCAACCATGGCGTCGCGGCGGTCGCCATCACATCCGGATTCTTGCGATCGGAGAGAATGCTCGAAGCCGTTGGCGTGACTGAAGAAACCTGGCGCGAGCAGGCGGCATGGCTCAGTCTTCTGGCGAAGCGGACCGAACGCTATCGAGCGAACCTCGCAAAGGTCGTACAGCAACGGCAAAAACCTGCCAGCAAGCCATCGAAGGCGTAGAATTGACCGACCTGAGCGCCTGCGGCCATGCCGAGCTGAGGACATTGAATCCGAAGCGAGGCATCAGCGTTAGTTCGCGGCGGGGGTGGGGCCCCGCCGCCAGTGCAATAAAGGAGCGGTCTGATGAATCGACAGGCTCTTGCGTTGACAGGTGCGATCGGAGCGTTCCTGACGCTCGCGCCACCCGCGTCTGCACAGGTGGCCAGACCGGTTCGACCAAGCCTTACGCGGCGCCTCGAACACCGTGGGGCGATCCGGATCTCCAAGGAAACCTGACGAATCTCTACGAAGCCGAGACACCCTTCGAACGGCCGGAGCAGTTTGCGGGGCGGCGCCTCGACGACGTCAAGGGACCGGAGCTGGCCGACATCCGTCGAGGAATTCAAGAGCGAACGAGAGCCGAGCAACTGGCCGGCGAAATCGGCGGCACCCGGTGGATCTGGCTGGACAGCCTGCAGCACGAGAAAGGCAGCCAGGCGTGGTTCGTCGTCGATCCGCCGGACGGCAAGATTCCGCCTCAAACGCAAGAGGCCCAGAGCCGGGCGGCGGCGCGAGCCGAGGCCAGACGCTCGAGTGGGCGCGGGACGGCCGACTCGTACGAGGATCGAAGCCTGTTCGATCGATGCATCACACGCGGCCTGCCCGGCTCGATGATGCCGGCGATCTACGGCAATTCGTATCAAATCGTGCAGACGCCGGGCTACGTGGCCATCCGCTACGAGATGATTCACGAGACCAGAATCATCCCCTTGGACGGCCGTCCGCATCTGACGAAGAACCTTCGACTGGATATGGGTGATGGGCGCGGCCGCTGGGAGGGCGAGACGTTGGTCGTGGAGACAACCAACTTCCGAACGCGAAGCACCTATCGAGGAGCCAATCCGGACACCTTGCGAATCGTCGAGCGATTCACGCGCGTTGCGCCGGACAAAATCCGGTGGGCGGTTACCGTTGACGATACGACGACGTGGACGCGCCCGTGGACGTTTGCCATGCCGCTGACGATCGCGGACAACGAACCGCTGATGCCATACGATTGCCACGAGGGCAACTACGCGATGACCAATATCCTCAGCGGCGCGCGCGCGGAAGAGAAGGCGGGCCTGCAGTCCGCAGCACCTACCGGGCCGGAGCGGTGAGCTAAGAGCACCCTGCGAAATGACTCGGAGCGCAACCTTTCAGGTGCTGCCCTGCGGCCGGCAGGCCTAACAGGCTGTTGAAAAAATGAATAAGTCATCCGGAGTCGTACTACACTGCGCGGAACTCAAACGGAGGGCCGCCGCACCATGCGTGGATCTGATGATCGGTCGGATTTCCTGTTTAGCTACGTCTCGCCGGAGCATCGTGTGCCCGCCGATCATCCGCTGCGACCGATTCGAAGGATGACGGATGCCGCGCTGGCCCGTTTGTCGACGCAGTTCGAGGCAATGTACTCGGAGATGGGGCGGCCATCGATTCCGCCAGAGCAATTGCTGCGGGCCTTGTTGCTGCAATACCTGTACAGCATCCGGAGCGAGCGCTTGCTGATCGAGCAGCTGGAGTACAACTTGTTGTTTCGCTGGTTCATTGGCCTGGGCATGGACGAACCTATTTGGGATCACTCGACGTTTTCGAAAAACCGTGACCGGTTGCTCAAGGGCGACGTGGCCACGGGGTTCTTCGACGCGGTGCTGACCGAGGCGCGCGCGCAGCGCTTGCTGTCGGACGAGCACTTCACGGTCGACGGCACGTTGCTCGAAGCCTGGGCGAGTCACAAGACCTTCCAGCCGAAGGACGGCGCCGCCGGTCCGCCTGACGATCCCGGCAATCCGACCGTGAATTTCCGGGGGCAACGGCGGACCAATGAGACGCACCAGTCGACGACCGACCCTGAGGCGCGGCTCTATAAAAAGGGCGTCGGCCGGCCTGCGCAGCTCGCGTATCTCGGCCACGTGCTGATGGAAAACCGGTCGGGCCTGATCACCGATACGCGGGTGACGGTCGCGGATGGGTTCGGTGAACGCGATGCGGCGCTCGCCATGGCGGCGGGCTTGCCCACCGGCCGCGTGACGCTGGGTGGCGATAAGGGATACGACTCGACCGACTTCATCCGCGCGTTGCGCGAGATGACGGTGACGCCGCACGTGGCCCAGAACACGGCGCAGCGCCGGAGTGCGATCGACGCACGGACGACGCGGCATCCCGGCTATGCGATCAGTCAGCGCATCCGCAAACAGGTGGAAGAAGCCTTTGGCTGGCTGAAGACCATCGCACTGCTGCGCAAGCTGCGGCACCGCGGCCGCGCCAAGGTCGACTGGACTTTCCGCCTGGCGGCCGCGGCGTACAACCTGATCCGGATTCGGAATCTGGTGTATGCCACGTGACGTTCGACGCCGCGAGGCCCAACGTCGCGCCGCGCGACACGGCGGCGCAGGCGACGGTCGCGGGCCGACGAGAAATATCGATTTCGGTGTCACTTTTTCAACAGCCTGCTAAAGGCCTGCGCTACATGAGGCCGCAGTTAATTTCGCAACTTTCCTGCCCTTCCTGCCCCTCCAGCCCGGCTTTTCTTCAGTGGCGCTGGGGCCCCTGTACCTTTTCAGAAGTCCCGTTTCGCCGATTACGATAAGGCCTGTGGTAGCTGTGGAAACCGTTCTGTGGTTTCCAAGGAGCTTGTGGGCGCGTTCTCTGCGTCCACAGCTCCGGCAGCTTCCACAGGCCCGCGACGCGCGGCACATGGCCGTTGCGTCACAACACTGAACGATTCGAGCTCGGTCGGCCGGTCGGGAGCGCCTGCGGGGCCCTGCGCTTTGAGCGCCTGGGGTGGATCTGCGCCCCGACCGGTACGGCCGTGGTGCACCTCCAGTGGGGAATCGCGCCTTGAGCGCCAGTACAGGGACGAGGACACACCACGGACGGCCGACAGCCACGGGAGACTCTGCCGATGACGGAACACTACGCCTGGTTGGTTGGGATTGATTGGGGGTACGCGACGCATCAGATCTGTTTGCTCGATGCGACCGGCCACCTCCACGACACGCGTCGCCTCGATCATGACATCGCGGCCCTCGACGCGTACATCACGTGGGTCTTGGCGCACACCGGCGTCCCGCCGGCGACTCTCGCGGTGGCCATCGAATCGCCGCGCGGCGCCCTCGTCGCGACGCTGCTCGAGCGGGGCTTCGCCGTGTACGCCATCAACCCCAAGCAGCTCGATCGCTTTCGTGATCGGCACACGGCGGCTGGCGCAAAAGACGACCGGCGCGACGCGTGGGTGCTGGCCGATTCCCTGCGCACGGATCAGGCGGCGTTTCGCCGCGTGCCCGTTGCGGACCCCGTGGCCCTGCAGTTGCGGGAACTCGCCCACGCCGAGGCGGAGTGCGCGCGGGATCTGAGCCGCCTCACGAATCAGCTGCGCGACCAGGTCTACCGCATCGCGCCACCGTTGCTGCGCCTGTGCCCCGCCGCCGACGAGCCGTGGTTCTGGACCTTGTTGGAGCAGGCACCGACCCCTGCTGAGCAACAGCGGCTGGCGCGAACGCAGGTCCTGACGGTGTTGCGCACGCACCGCATTCGTCGTGTCACGGCGGCTGAGGTGCTCGCCGCCCTGCGGGCGCCGACCTTCGCCCTCGCGCCCGGCGTCGTCGAGGCGACGCGGGACACCCTGCAGATGCTGATCGCGCATCTGCGCTTCGTGGCCGCGCAGCGGAAACGCTGCGAACGGCGACAGGACGCCCTGTTGGCCGAATTGGGCGAGCGGCCAGCGTCTGAGGCGGAGCCAGGAGAGCACCGTGACGTGGAGATTCTCGCGTCCTTGCCGGGAGTCGGGAGAATGACGACCGTCGCGGTGCTCACGGAGGCCACTCAGCCGCTGGCCACTCGGGATTATGACGCATTGCGGACCCACATCGGCACCGCGCCGATCACCAAGGCCAGCGGCAAGCGGCGGCTGGTCCAGATGCGACGCGCCTGCAATACGCGGTTGCGCGCGGCCGCCTACCATTGGGGGCGAGTCAGCATCCAGCAGGACGCGCCGACGGCCGCGTACTACAAACAACTGCGTGCCCGCGGCCAGACACATGGCCGCGCCCTCCGCAGTGTGATCGACCGCTGGCTTCGGATTCTGGTCGCTATGCTTCGTCATCGCACGCTCTACGATCCGACTCGTTTTCTAATCTCCGTCCCGGTTCCGGCCTAATCCGGAGGAATTGACAAATGGTGGGGAATCCACCCCCAGCGCGAACTGACGCTGATGCTTCGCCTCGGATCTCCTTGTCCTCGGCTCAGCATGGCCGCGGGCGCTCCCTTCCTGCCCTTCCCGCCCCTCCTGCCCTACTTACAGACGAAGTTTGCCGCGTCGTCCGTACTACCAGTTCCTCTGTAGGTCGCAACCTGTGGGTACGGGCACAACGGCCGCGTGCGATCGACCTTTCCATCACGAATCCGTGACGCGGCGATCTGATCCGGCGCCTTGCCACGCTCCACCCACTGCTCGAGCGCGCTCAACATGTCGAAGGTATTGGGGCCTTCTCCACCGCCGCAGTGCGCCATGCCTGGAACCATGAACAGTCGATACGAGTCCTGAACCTTCCCCGCTCCCCCATTCGCCTCGAGCACGCTCTTGTAGTACCCGACGCTGGCGCCTGGCGAGATCTGAGGATCGGCCCAGCCGTGGTACTGAATCAGTTTCCCCTTGCGGTCGAAAAAGGCCTTGAGATTGGGATCCAGCGCGTTGATCACGCCGGCATCGGTCTGTTCGGCCAGGGCGGCGTCGGTGTCGAAGGTGAAGCGTTGATGATCCCAGTTGGGATCCTTGAACACGACGTACTCTGAAATGATCCGTCGAGGTGGCGAACGGCTGCGGGCCGCCCCACGTGGCCCAGCCGAGCTCGCTGCCAGGCTCGAGGCCCGTGATTTCCCGCTTTGTCTTGGAGTTGGTCGCGGACGCGTACGCTTTCCGAGCAGCTTCCACTTGCGGTGCCGTCAGACACGACGGTTCGTCGGCGCCCTTGCACTCGATAACTTTCGGATCGAATTTGCAGTGCGTTGGATTCTCCAGGACGCCATCCTTGACCCCGTCGCGGGCGTCGCAAGCCTCGAGCACGGCATTACGAAGCACCGGGTACTTTCCTGGAGGAATGTAGCTCGCTTCGTCCTTGTGCATGGCCTGCCCGACGCGGAGGGACTGCGACGCGCGGCCAGTCCAGTCGAGTGCCGGCGCGCCGGCGATGATGCCGTCGTAATCGGTCGCAAACATCTGGGCTTCTTTCAAGCCTTGCCTGCCCCCAGCGGAACAGCCGTTCCAATAGGCGAGCCTCGCGGGGTTCCCGTAGAAGGCCGCGATGACTTTCTTGGCCACGCCCGTCATCTCGTGAACCGACCGATATCCGAAATCGATCAGCTTCTCGGGGTGGCCCAGCGCGAAGCTGGCGCTCCCGCCGGTATGCCCGGTGTCCGTCGAGCTCGTCGCGTAGCCGCGCCTCAGCGCCTCGACCATCGCCGGATACGCGATATTCCCGGTCCACCCGCCGTTGCCCACCGCCTGCAATTTCCCATTCCACGAGTCGACTGGCATCCAGACTTCAACCTTGATGTCCGAATCGGACGAGGGCTTGAGCGTGGTTTCAATCCGGCAGAACGCCGGGAGGCTCTTGAGGGCCTCGTCGAGTTGCGCCGCGCCGCGGCCACCTCGACCCGCCGCGGGCAGAGTGAAAGCGCCGGCCGCAACCGACTGCGCCGACGTGACCGTCGTACCAGGCACCGTCAGCGATGCGAGGCTCTCACAGGAGGCGGCTGCATCCACTGGAGTAGGAGCGAGAGCAACCTTGGCCAGGACCGCCAGGACGATGGCCACCGGCACTGACCAACTGCATCGGACTGCCAGTCTTCTCAATGTCGTCATAGAGGCTCCTCGGAACGTTCAGGGCTCAGGGCTCAGGGCTCAGGGCTCAGGCTTCAGAAATCAGCGTTCCAGGTTCTGCAAGCTCAACGGGACGAACACGGCTCGGGCGACCACGCTGCGTCATTATCGGGCAACTTCTTGAAATGTGTGCTGCGAACGAAGCGGCCGGTCAGATATTGGCGGTCCTCGACAACCGCCGTCAGGATGAGCCACGAGTCGCCATTGGGCTCGATCGTGCGGTTGAAGTATTCGGTCAGGGTCGCAGTTGCGCCGTAAGGCACGCCGTTCTTTTGCAGGTACCCGGGCCGCATCTGCGTCGTAACCACCTTCAGGTTGCCACCGAGAGGACCGCGGGCTTGTCCCCCGCGCCTTCCGCCGCCCGCAAATTCCCACTGTGCGGCGGAGAGTCCCTGCCACGAGCCTGCGCTCTCGCCGGTCGGCGCCGCACTAAATCGGAACAGTCGTGTTTGGGTGCCGGCCTCTGTCTCGACCTTCATCGTGTTGTCGTCTTGCCACGAGATGCGGAAGCGGCCAGGCGCCCGCATCACACCTGCCGCGCCGTACGCCTTACATTGCTCACCAGCGGCCTCGTCTTTGGCCGGATCCCAGGTACCTGCTACGCGCACGCCCTCGGCGTTGAGCGGAATACTGGGATGGTCGCCTTTCTTGGGTGTCATCATCCGATAACGCCAGTCTTCGGTGACAACCGACACCCAGTAACCCGTGAGATCGACCGGGGCTGCGGCTTTGGCGGCCGCAACGGGGGCCTGAGCTCCGCGACCCCGTTGAGCGAAAACAATCGTCGGAGTCGTCAAGGCGAGGATTGCCGCCACTAGCGCCACGGACGGCGCGAACACATTGGAACGCGTTTCTGAATCGAGCTCGCCACCACAGAGGACACCGGGGACACGGAGGATAAAGACCGATCCGAAAAGCTTGCTCCTCAGCGTCCTCAGTTTCCTCCGTGGTGGATAGGTCTCCGTGGTAGCTCGTATCGTCGATTGCACAGCGTTTACTTGACGCCTCTTGGAGTAAGACTTCGGAAAACCGACTCAACAAATCGGTCCGGCGTCGGATCGCCTGAGGCCGCGTAGATCCCATCGTAGTCCCGGGTTGGCTTGGCCGCTTTCACCTGTTCGAGCGTCATGCCCTTCTTGATCATGTCCTGCACTCGGTCACGGATGATTGTCACCATGTCGCGGTAGTACGCAACGTCGGCCGAGTCACAGAGGCGGCCGTGACCTGGAATGATCAGCGTCCCACCCTCCAGCCGGAAATCGGGAAACGCGATGTCGAGAATGCGATTGAGCGCGTCGATCTCACCGTTGATGCTCCCGCCGCGCTCCACGTCAATAACTGGATAGCTCGTGGTCGTGAAGATGTCACCGGTGACCAGCACGTCGTTCTTGCGGAACAACACCATCGTATCGCCGTCGGTGTGCGCCGCCCGAGCGTGGAACAACTCGATGCCGTCTCCGTGATAGAACGTGCTCAATTTCAGGCGATCGTCGTGGTACGTCGTGCCGGGCGTCATGCGGACCGGCATGGGCGGCTTCACACTGGGCGCGGTCATGCGTTCGAGCACGTTCTCGTGGGCGATAATCTCGGCTCCCTCAGCGGCGTCCGCAACCTGCCCGGCAACATTGCCGCCGGTAATCTGCCGTCCGGTCGCGCCGAGTTTTTCGTTGCCGCCGGTGTGGTCGGGGTGAACGTGCGTGTTGATGATGTAGCGAATCGGCTTCGTTGAAAGCGTCCGAACCGCAGCCAGAACCTTCTCGCTCATTTCCAGGCGTCCGCTGTCGACGAGCGTGATCCCTTCCGGAAAGACCAGTGCCGCGATGTTGCCGCCCGCTCCCGTCAACATGTACAAGCTGTCGCGCACTTTCGTGACACGGATCTCATTCGCCGCAGCCGCTGGCCGCGTGCGTGCCTGCCCGGTCTGCACGGGAACGGTTGCCCCAGAACCTTCATTTCTGTAACCCGGATATGACGTAGCCGCACCGCCTCGCGTGGCCTCGTACGGAACATCGTATCGCTCGGCGAATTCCCTCACCTGCGTATTCGTTCCCGGGAGAATGTGCGGAATCACTCCCTTCGGGCGCTCGACTTCCGTGACCATCTCGCAGGGATATGGCGGGACGTTCTGGTGGACGTCCAGTTCGTAGTCGGTCGTACGAATAAACGGCTCCGTGAGATACACGGGATCGTCAATGATTGTGACGACGGTCAGAAAATCACCATGACGAATCCAGTGTTCAGTCAGGGTCGCCTGGTCGCTGCGAGGCACGCCGTTTCGCCGGATGTAACCTTCTTTGAGGTGGGTGACGGTAATCGTCAACATGTCACCCTCCCACTTGCCGGTCGCGAATCCGCCCCAACTGTGGAGGCCATCCTCGGAAGGATGCGGCCTGCCATCCAGATAGACCGGGTTGTCGATCGACCGCAGCCACTCGGCGTGAAACGCGGTGGTCTCGCGAGTGAGCGGATTCTCTTCCTTCCTGATGGTCAGCTGGGAAGGCCCACGCCAGATGTAGTCGGCCGAGTGCGGGCGGCACTGCCACTCCGGAAGCGTCTGAATCGAGGCATCCCAACTTTCGGCGCGAAGGCGTGCGGCGTCGCTGATGGGAAGGCCGAGGTAGTCTCCCAGCTCTGGACCCGGAACGCGTTCGAGCTGATCTTCATGGAACCTGGGCGCCCACTCGCCGGAAAAGTCCACCTGGGCGGACGCCGGCGCCGCGACGGCGGCCACCGCCAGCACTACCCGAACAAAGACCATCGCGATGCCATAGCGACAAGACATAGGGCAACCTCCGACGAAACCTCTGGGCCTCATGGTTTATCACAAACAGGGGCGCGACGCATTGAAGTATCAGCAGTGCTCTGATCGTTCGATCAAACAGATCGTCGCTCTGGTGCCCTCAAGCCTGATAGCGTTGCACAAAGGAGGGAATCGATGCCGCGCCTAGCTCGCGTAGCCCTGCTGGTCGCACCTCTTCTTCTATCGGCCTGCAGCTCCCATCAGACGGCAACCACCGGCGACGTGACGCTTGCTACGGGCGACGTCTGGATTCGTGATGTCACAGTGATTTCGCCCGATCGGGAATCACCGTTGGCACACGCTCAAGTCGTCGTCCGGGAGGGGCGAATCCTGTCGGTGGGAATCGATGTGCCTCGCGGCGAAGCATCAGGAGTCACCGTCATTACCGGAGACGGGAAGTACTTGGTGCCTGGATTGATCGACGGCCACGTGCACCTCGCGGGAGTGCCCGGGATGTTGCCTGCCCACGTGGCAGCCATGCCCAGCATCGTCGCGGCCTACTACCGGCAGCTGCCCCGCAGCTTTCTCTATTTCGGCTTCACCGCGGTCGTGGATCTCAACGTCATTGATCGGGAGACGACGGACCGTATTCGGGCGGCAGAATTGGGACCTGCCGTCTTCGACTGCGGCAACGCGCTGGCGTTAGCGAATGGGTACCCAATGGTCTACCTGCCTCCTGAGATGCGGTTCGACCGCTACCCGAACTTCCTGTATGACCCTCGCCAATCCAGTTCCATCCCGGCGAAGTACGCGGCCGACGAACACTCGCCCGAAGCGGCCGTCCAGCGAGTGGCGGCGGGGAGAGGTGTTTGCGTCAAGGCGCATTACGAAACCGGCTTCGACCCGCAGGTCGGCAGGCTTCCCGTTCCGACAGCTGACCAGATGCGCGCTGTACGCGACGTGAGCCACCGCCACAAGATGCCGCTCCTCCTCCATGCCAACTCGCTCGACGCCCACCGTTTCGCCGTCGAGGTCGGCGCCGACGCCGTCGTGCACGGCTTGTGGAATTGGGGAGCTGGTTTGCCCGGCAATCAGCTGCCCGATCCCGTGCGCGAGGTGCTCGACGCAGAGGTGCGAGGTGCGGTTGCCTACATGCCGACGATGCAGGTCCTCAACGGGCTTGCCGACTTGTTCGACCCGGCGTTTCTGGACGAGCCGCGCCTCAGGCGCGTGCTGCCGGTGGAGCTCCTGGGCTGGTATAAGACCGACGAGGGCCAATGGTTCAGGAACGAGGTCGCGCGGAGCTTTGCCGGTCAGCAGGACGAACGTATCCGAAGCGTGTGGACCACCAGAAAGCCCGACCAGCAGCGAGCGACGGCCTACATTGCCACGCACGGCGGCCGAATTGTCTTTGGAAGCGACACGCCGTCCGCACCCACCTATGCCAACCCACCTGGTTACAACGGTTATCTCGAATTGCGTGAGATGGAAGCCGTGGGAATGTCACCACGACAGATCTTGGCCTCGGCCACCATGGAGAGTGCGCGCCTCTTCGGGCTCGAAAAGGACTACGGCAGCGTCGCGCCGGGAAAGTTCGCGAGCCTGCTTCTACTTCGCGAAGATCCTCTGGCTTCGACAACTGCCTTCGATACAATCGAGACCGTGATCGTGAAGGGGCGGGTTGTTCCGCGCTCAACGCTCTCAGTGAACTGATTCAGCACCCGGACGACTCTCTCGCGACGCTGGCGGCCGCGCCCCGACTGGAGCGAGCATGATGCACGGGCTCACAACCACGCTACTGGTCGCCATCGCGTTCACCGCTCTCCAAGCTCAGGAAGTTGGCTGGATCGCCAACGGTCGTGACGTCGAAGGAACGCGGTATCTCCCGGCCTCGGAGATCACGCGTGAGAACGTCAACCGACTCGAGGTGGCGTGGACGTATCGGACGGGCGAGACGGAGGCGCGTTTCGCTACGAGCGTACCGACATCGTTCGAGGCCACTCCTCTCGTCGTGGACGGGACGATGTATGTCGGGACGGCGCTTGGGCGGGTGATCGCCCTCGACCCCGCAACGGGACGCGAGCGCTGGGTGTTCGACCCGAAAATTGCGCGGGATGTCCGATACGGCGATTTCGCCAGCCGCGGCGTTTCGACCTGGCTGGACGAGTCCGCCGCCGGCACTGCCGTTTGCCGCCGACGGATTTTCGTGGCTACCGCTCAATCCGGCCTCTTTGCGCTCGACGCACGCGACGGCCGACCCTGCCGGGACTTCGGTGACGGAGGAATGGTCGACCTCACAAACGGTCTTCGCATTCCTCCTTTCGAGCGACAAGCCTATTCGATGACATCCCCGCCGGTAGTCGTCAATGGCATTGTCATCACTGGTTCGTCAATTGGCGACAATAGCCGGCCGGATACGGCCAGCGGAGAAGTGCGGGGCTACGATGCGCGAACGGGCCGCTTGAGATGGACGTGGGATCCGATTCCGCAGAAGGCGGATGACCCCGCCTATGGAGAGTGGCGTGGGGCGAAGGCCCACAAGAGCGGCGGCGCCAATGCGTGGTCCGTCCTCGTCGCTGATCCGGATCGCGATCTCGTCTTCGTCCCGACCGGCAGCGCAGCGCCCGACCACTACGGGGCGCTGAGGCTCGGCGACAACCGCTACGCGAACTCCATCGTCGCGCTTCGGGCTTCGACGGGGCAGGTGGTGTGGGCCTTTCAGACCGTGCACCACGATCTCTGGGACTACGACAATGCGTCCCCGCCGGCACTCGTCACCGTCACGCGCGATGGCGTTCGAGTACCGGTGGTGTTGCAGGCCACCAAGACCGGCATGCTGTTCGTGCTCGAGCGGGACACAGGCCGGCCGGTCTTTCCTGTCGAAGAGCGGGCCGTGCCGGCAAGCGACGTGCCGCTGGAAGAAGCGTCTCGCACGCAGCCCTTCACGACGGTGACTCCTCCGCTCAGCCCACATCAGTTCACGGTCGACGACGTGTGGGGGATCACTGAGGTCGATCGCGCCGCCTGCCGCGCCGCAATGGAGCCGCTGCGCAACGAAGGGATCTTCACGCCGCCCAGCGTCCGCGGAACGATGGTGATCCCTGCGAGAATCGGCGGCGCCCATTGGGGCGGTGTGGCGGTCGATCCCGTGCGCCAGATTGCCGTCATCCCGGCGAACCGGATCGCATCGATCATCCAGCTCATCCCCCGCGAGGGCTTCGATCTGCAGAAGGCTCGAGCCGAGGAACAACGCCTGGGCGATGGTTTCGAGTACAACATGATGCAGGGGACGCCCTACGTCATGCGGCGTCGCCTTTTGCTGGCGCCGTCCAGGCTTCCGTGCACTCCTCCTCCCTTCGGCACGTTGGTGGCGATCGATCTCAAGACCGGCAATCGACGGTGGGAGGTGCCTCTCGGCTCGTTCATCACCCCACTCAGCGCCGATGTGGCTGCGAACGTTCAACCAAACTGGGGCTCGGTGAACCTCGGTGGCCCCATCATCACCGCCGGCGGCATCGTTTTCGTGGCCGCCGCCCTGGATGAACGACTGCACGGCTACGACATCGAGACCGGACGTCTGGTATGGGAGGGCACGCTGCCCGCAAGCGGCAAAGCCACGCCGGTTAGTTACCAGCTGGCAGACGGCGTGCAATATGTGGTGATTGCAGTCGGCGGCGGCAACGCCTGGGGCCCCGGCGACTACGTTGTTGCGTTCCGCCTCCGCCCCACACGTACGGCGCCGGGCAGCCCTGAAGGGCTGCGCTACTTTATCCGTAGAGGCCAGGCGGATGGACGTAGCGCAGGCCCACCATGACAAACGGTCAGAACCGCCTCTCGAGTTCTGACAAAATAACCCGCCGAGACCTCGAAACGCCATGGACGCCACCATCAGACTTGCCGTCGATTCCGACGTCGCGGCGATCACGCGTCTCTATCGTCCGATCGTCGAATCCACCGCGATCTCGTTCGAAACAGAGCCGCCCGGCGAACAAGATATGCGGCTGCGCATTGCCGAAACACTGGGGTCTTATCCGTGGCTCGTCTACGACGTCGGTGGAACGATCGCGGGCTACGCATACGCCGCAAGACACCGGGTTCGCGGTGCCTACCGATGGTCGGTGGACACATCGGTCTATGTTGGCGACGACTTCCGGCGTCACGGCGTCGGCCGCGGGCTCTACACTTCCCTCTTCGGAATACTCGCGGCGCAAGGGTACTTCAACGCCTACGCGGGAATCGCGCTTCCGAATCCGGCGAGCGTCGCTCTGCACGAAAGCATGGGCTTCCAGCCGCTCGGCGTGTACCGCAACGTCGGGTACAAGCTGGGCGCCTGGCACGACGTGGGGTGGTGGCAACTAGTCCTGAAACAACCGGAGGTTTCGCCCGAGACGCCCGTCGATTTGCGAATGCTCCAGAATCACCCGGAATGGCATTCCCTGTTGCGACGGGGGTTGCGCGCCATCCGGGCGGGAGTGACGTAAGGGGAATAGGAAAGGATGATCATGAGAACGCTGATCTTCGGCATCTCGATCCTCATCACCGCGATCGTCACGCTTTCACCAAAGATTGCAGCGCAGGACCAACCTGCTCGTGCACTGGTGACTCAGGCCGAATACGACCGATGGCGGGTCGAGCTCTCCAATTGGGGACGATGGGGCAAAGACGACGAAATGGGTACTCTCAACTTGATTACGCCGGCCAAGCGCAAGGCCGCAACCGCCCTGGTCAAGCAAGGCATCGCGGTCTCTCTCGCCTCGAACGCGAACACCGAAAAAGGTGTCGACGTGCCCTGCCCTGTTGAGTGGGCGATGGTGACGGCTTCTCCTGCAGGGGCAACCGATCGCATCGGATATCCGTGCATTCACGGCGCCGGCACGACGCATCTCGATTCTTTCGCTCACAGATTCTTCGACGGCAAGATGTGGAACGGCTATCCCGTGTCGGGACTGGTGACAATGGAAGGCGGGGCCGCCAAGAACTCCATTCTGACGATGAAAAACGGGATCGTGACCCGCGGGATCCTCTACGACATCCCCCGCTTGAAGGGCGTGCCATATCTGGAACCGGGAACCAGGATCTTTCCCGAAGATCTGGAAGCGTGGGAGAGAAAGGCGGGCGTCAAAGCCGGACCCGGCGATGCACTCCTCGTTCGCTGGGGCCGCTGGACCAGGCGCGCAAGGCTTGGGCCATGGCCAATCGACGAAGGCTCGGCAGGCCTCGACAATTCCGTCATTCCGTGGCTGAAGAAGCGGGACATCGCGCTGCTTGGTTGGGAAACGCCAGGCTATATGCCTCAGCCGCCGGGAGATCTGCCGCGGATCGCCCTTCATGACTTTGCACTTGCGATCCTCGGAATCCATCTCGTCGACCGCGCCGATTTCGATGCACTGAGCGAAACCGCAGCCGCCCAGAATCGCTGGGAGTTCATGTTGACTGTGGCCCCATTGCCAATCCCAAAGGGGACCGGCTCGCCGGTGAACCCGATAGCGATGTTCTAACGACCGATCGGTCTGACGAAGAATTCAGAAAGACTTTCGTGCAGAAAGCGTTCGGATTGCCTACCATGGTGACAATTCGGGCGCCTGGGTCCGACACCACGCTCGTGCATCTGCGCTGACGGAGGACCGAATGACGTGGTTTCGCAAGTCGTTGATCCTGCTTCACCGGTATCTGGGCATCGTCCTGAGCCTGCTGTTCGTGGTGTGGTTTGCCACGGGCATCACGATGATGTACGCCGGCGGCATGCCCCGCTTGACGCCGCAGATGCGGCTCGACCGGCTGCCTGGACTCGACCTCAACGCGATTCGGCTGACACCCTCTGAAGCGCTCGAGCGGGCCGAACTTGGCGGCACGCCCGGCCGTGCGACGCTGCTGACCGTAACGGGCCGCCCCGCATACCGGTTCGCCGCCGGGTCCGGCTCCACGACCGTCTTTGCCGACACCGGCGACCTGCTCGAGCAGGTCGACCGCGCAAGTGCGACGCGCATCGCCAGCCGGTTCATGGATCTGCCCGAACGGGATCTGCAATACGTCGAACTCGTGACTCGTCCGGACCAGTGGACGATCGCGCAAGGCCGGCAGATGCCTCAACACCGGTTTCGCGTGAACGATGCAGACCACACGGAGCTCTACGTGTCGGCCGAGCTGGGAGAAGTGAGCGTTCTGACCACGCGTAAAAGCCGGACGCTCGCGTGGATCGGCACCATCCCCCATTGGCTCTACTTCGCCGCCCTTCGCCGCAATCAACCGCTCTGGTATCAGATCGTGGTCTGGACATCAGCTCTTGGCTGCATCCTGGCGATCCTCGGGCTTGTCCTGGGGGTGACGCAGTTCAAGGGCAAACGGCCGTTCCGTCTGGCCAGCCTGTCCTCGTACATCCCTTACTCCGGCTGGATGCGATGGCACTACATCACCGGCGTCATCTTCGGCGTCTTTACGCTGACCTGGGTCTTCAGCGGCATGTTGTCGATGGAGCCGTTCGGATGGGCGACGAACGCGGGCCTGGCAATTCGACGCGACACGATGACAGGGGGGCCAATCGACCTGTCACGTTTCCCGCACATGGATCCCGATATCTGGGCCCGCCTGCTCGACGGTCGTGCGATCAAGGAAGTTGAGTTCGCGCGGATTCAGGACGATCCCTACTACGTGGTTCGGCCCGGGGACGATCCGTTGCAGACATCCGCACGCCGCGAGCGCCTTCACCAGCCGTACAACGTCACCGGGCGGTCGGATGGCGAGCGACTGTTGGTGGCCGCGCAGTCACTGGAGGTACGGCGCGAGCCCTTCAGCGTGGATTCGCTGATGGCGCGTTTGAAGGGCGCCGTGCCGGACGTGCCCGTGGTCGAGACCCAGCTGCTGTCCGACTACGACAACTACTACTATTCGCGCGGCCGACAAACCCCGCTGCCGATCCTGCGGGTCAAGTTCGACGATCCGGACCGGACGTGGGTGTACGTGGATCCCGAGATGAGCCAGGTCGTGGCGAGGATCCATCGCCTGGATCGGGTCGAGCGATGGCTGTACAACGGCCTCCACAGCCTCGATTTCTCTTTCTGGTACAACAAGCGGCCGCTGTGGGACATCGGCGTCATCTTGCTGAGCCTGGGCGGCCTCGCATCGAGCAGCATCGGTTTGTTCCTCGGAATCAAGCGCCTGCGCCGTGGGCTGACCCGCGTCGTCGCCAAGACTGCGGCCGGCGAGCCGCTGGCTCCGGGCCAGCGCGACGTGAGACACGCCCTGGAGCGCTAGCTCGGACCGTCGCCGCCGTTTCTGAGGGCAGCCACGCGAGCTCCCACTCCTCGACCCGGCTGCTCATCACGTTCGAGCGCCTATCAGCTCATGACGATCGCCGCGGCGGCTCGAGTCTCAACAGCCCTCGCACAACGTGAGACGCCTCGGGAATCCCCAAGGCCAGCGCCACGGCGAAGAAGACCACGCCGTACGGCGCAAGGATGACTATCCCCGCGACGATGGGGTTCGCCGGAGACGCGATGATCTTGACGGCCCACGCAACGGCCGCTGCCAGCGCCGCCGATGTCCACAGCTTGATCAGATAACCGCCCGCCAAACCGGTTCGCCCGATCCGCGCGTTCATGGAGCGGCGAAGCATCACCATCTCCACCCATCCGGCCAGCCCTGCCGACATCGTGAGGCCCGCGACGCCCCACGCTGCAGGAATCCCAAGAGCCCGCGGGAGCGGAAACGCAAAGACATAACCAAGGATCGTGGTCAAGAACACTCTGAGCAGCGCGTATCGCAGTGGCGTCCGCGTATCGCGCAGCGCGTAGTACGTCGAGGCGTACAACCGGCCGAGCGTTGACGCCAGCAGTCCGACAGCCGATCCGGCCAGAATGCCCCACACGTATACCGCATCGCTGCGAAGGAACCGACCTGTTTGAAGGAGTGCCGCAGCCACGACATCGCCCAGCGCCAGGAAAGCGACGGCGGATGGCACCACGAAGAACGCGATTTGACGCAGACCGGTATTCAACCGATTTCGCACCGCCTCGACGCCCGACGATTCCAGATCGACGGCGCCGGACATCACCGGCAGCTCCGAGGCCGACACCGACACGCCAAAGAGGCTGACCGGAAGCGTGTAAAGAATCTGGGCGTTCGCCAGGCCGGTCACGGCGCCGGTTGGCAGGAGACTCGCGAGCAGGGCGTCGATGTACGCACTCACTTGCACGACGCCGCGACTCAACATGACCGGCGCGAAGTTACGAGCGACCGCCCGGACATGCTCTGACGTGACGTCGAAGGCGAATCGAAGGTCGGGCGCCACGCGGAGGACGACAGGTAACTGGACGACCACCTGCAGGGCACTGCCAACCACCGATCCCCACGCGAGCAACAGGGCCAGACGCGGAAGCGACGATTGCCCGCCGAAGAGTACGAGCGTGGCGATCATGGCGAAGTTCCACATGACCGGCGCCGCATATGAGAGGAGGAACCGATGGTGGCTGTTGAGAACGCCGAGACACCAGGCGGAGAAAACGAGCAACCCTGCACCTGGAAAGAGCACGCGCACGAGCTCGATCGTCAGCTCGCGCTTCGCTCCGCGGAACCCCGGGGCAATCACCGCGATCAATACGGGCGCGGCGACGACGCCGACGAGGACGAGGACGGCGACGGCCAACGCCAGAAGCGACGCCACGGCGCCGGCCGCGCGGTCCGCGTCGCTCTGTTTGCCTCGCGAGAGCAGCGCGGCGTAGACGGGAATGAAGGAGGCAGAAAGTGCCCCCTCGCCGAAGAGGTTTTGAAGCAGATTCGGAATCCGAAATGCGGCGTTGAACGCGTCGGCCGCGTCTGATTGCAAGCCGAAGTAGTAGGCGAAAGCACGAAGCCGCACCAGCCCCGCGAGCCGGCTGACTAGAATGCCGGCCGCGACCAGCGGCGCCTTGGTCCCAGCGGCGCGGGGCGGCGATGAAGGTGAGCTAGCGAAGATGCGCGGCGACACTCCGGGTTTCTCGTGGATGAGGCGCAGCCTCGCTAAACATCCTCGTCCGGCGTCGCTTCGCCGAGCGTGCCGCTCGCCCGTTTCATGAGATAGCTCTTGATGAAACCGTCCAGATCGCCGTCCAGCACCCGGTTGATGTCGCCGACCTGTTCCTTCGTCCGGTGATCCTTGACCAGCTGGTACGGATGCAACACGTAGCTGCGGATCTGGCTGCCGAAGGCAATGTCCTTTTTCGCGCCGCTAATCTGCTGGAGCTTCGCCTGGTTTTCCTTCGTTTTCAGGTCGTACAAGCGCGCTTTGAGGACTTTCATGGCCGAATCGCGATTGCGGTGCTGGGAGCGCTCGTTCTGGCACGACACGACAATTCCTGAAGGGAGATGCGTAATACGCACGGCTGAGTCGGTGACGTTGACGTGCTGCCCTCCGGCGCCGCTCGATCGGTACGTGTCGATGCGAATGTCGTTCTCGTCGATCTCGAGGTCCACGTCCTCTGGCAGCTCGGGCCAGACGTAGACCGAGGCGAACGACGTGTGCCGTCGCGAGGCCTGATCGAAGGGCGAGATTCGGACGAGGCGATGAACCCCCGCTTCGGCCGACATCAGGCCGTAGGCGTAGTCGCCGGTGACAGTGTAGGTCGCGCTCTTGAGCCCCGCTTCCTCGGCCGGTTGATAGTCAATCACTTCCCGCTTGAAGCCACGTCGCTCGGCCCAACGCTGGTACATCCGGAGCAGCATCTCCGCCCAGTCCTGGGACTCGGTGCCGCCGGCACCCGGGTGAATCGTCACGATGGCATTCTTCCGGTCGTGCTCGCCACCCAGCATCTTCTTGATCTCGCCGGCCTGCACCTGCTGATCGAGCCCGTCGAGCGCCTGGCCGAACTCCGCGTCGACACTCTCGCCCGCCTCGGACCATTCGACGAGCACAGCGAGGTCGTCAGTCTGCTTCCGCAGGGCCTCGATCAGCTCGCGGTCCTCCTGCAGGCGTCGTCGACGCTGAAGCACCTTCTGCGCTTCGAGTTGGTCTTTCCAGAAATCGGGATGGGCGGCGCGGGTCTCGAGCCTGGTCAGCTCTTCCAATGGGCGGGCTGCTTCAAAGATAGCTCCGCAAATCGGCGGCCCGCTTGGTGAGATCTTCGTAACGACGCATCAACTCGTCAACGGTGGGCATATCCTGAGGTTCCTCTCTCGCTCTTTATCGGCAGCTACGACATGAAAGTAGCGCAGCCCTTTAGGGCTGCCGGGGCGACCCTTGGCAGGCCTGAAGGCCTGCGCTACGAGAGGCCGCAAGATCATTCACCAGGTCTGCTTCGCATTTTCGCAGCGAATAGACCCTCATTGTACACGCCGCCGTTTCGACACGCCCAGCATCAGCAGCGTGACGAGCACCGACGCATACGCGAAGACATCGCCGGTGCGCCCGTAGAACGTCGGAGCCTTCAGAAGCCTGACGGATCCCACGAAGACGTCGGGCTGAAAAATGCCGGTCTGCACCTGGACGCGGCCGTACGGATCCACGATGCCACTGATCCCGGTGTTGGCCGACCTCACCAGATAGCGACCCTGCTCGATGGCGCGCATCGACGCTTGTGCGAAATGCTGATAGGGCGCGGACGTTCGCCCGAACCAGGCGTCGTTGGTGATTGTCGTGAGGAGCTCACTGCCGCCGCTGACGAACTGACGGATGAGGGCCGGATAGACGATCTCGTAGCATATCGCCACACTGATTCGGTGGGATTCAAGGGGCAGGAGCACCGCAGTCGTCCCTGCCGAAAAATCCGACACGGCCTGCACGAGCGGCGCCGCAAAGAACAGGAGCCGGCGGAGGGGGACATATTCGCCGAACGGGACGAGATGCATCTTGCGGTAGACCCCGGCCGTCTCGCCGTCGGTCCGTAGTAGAAACGCGGCGTTGTAGTACCCGGCGACCGCGCCACCTTCCCGTTGATCGCTGCCGAAAAGCATCGAGACCCGCGCCTGACGAGCGAGCGTGCGCACCCGGTCCGCGGCCGGCCGATCCTCTTCGAAGAAGAACGGCGTGGACGATTCCGGCCACAGCACAAGCTCGGCGCCGCCGCCGATCGCCTGACGGGTCATCCGCAAATAGTCTTGAAAGATCGTCGCAGCGCGATCGGCGTTCCACTTCTGCTCCTGATCGACGTTGCCCTGCACCACGCCGACCTTCAGCGGCTCGCCGGTATTCGTCCAGTATCCACGCGCGATCCGGTAACTGCCCCACACAGCGACCAACAGGATGACCAGCGCGACCGAGCCGAGCGCCGCCACGCGCTGTCGAGTCGACGCCGTCGCCATCGAGAACGCCGCCGCAGCGCTGACGCTGGCGACGAGTGCGGACAGCCCGTACACGCCGATCACACTCGCCACCTGCGCGACGGGGAGCAAGTTCACCTGGCTATATCCCAGGAGCACCCATGGAAAGCCGCCGGGGGGAGTGTAGGTCCTTCCCAATTCCGTCGCGGCCCACACAAACGGGGCCGCGAGGAGCGCATGTGCTCCCGAGACGAGCAACCGTCGCATGATGACGGCGAAGATGGCTGGAAAAAGAGCCATGTAGGCGACAAGCAGGGCGTTGACGAGTACGGATACCCAGCCATCCAGCCCTCCATAGGTCACCATCACGTGAGTAATCCAGTACAACGTGCCAGCGAAGTACAAAAGTCCCGTCGTCAGACCGAGAGCGAACGCATGGACGAGCGAACCTTTTCGTGGGGAAAGCGGCCGGTCGGCAGTCGCGAGCTGACTGAGGGCCATCAGCAGAGGCGCGAGCGCAATCCAACCGAAGGCGGGGTGACCGAACTTTGGAAAACTGAGGACGAGCAGGACGCCCGACGCGACGGCTAGCGAGTAATCCAGGGGGTGAACTGCTCTTCTTTTTGCAGCTTGGTCGCGATCACTTCGGCCTCACGACGGGTCTTGAACTTGCCGACGCGCACCCTGTACACGGACGGCGCTCCGTCTGCCGGCTTCATCACGTAGGCGGCATAGCCCTTCGACGTCAATCGCTTGGCAATCGCTTCGGCCTCACCGCGCTCGCGCAGTGCCGTGACCTGCAGCGCAAAGCCAGCCCCAGACGGCTCACCAGAGGTGGTGGCGTCGGACGTGGATTCGACCGCGGCAGGCGTGTTTGCGGCCGTCGCCGCGGGTACGGGAGGTGGAGCCGGCGTCGCAGTCCGCGAGGATTTCTCGGCCAGCGGCGGCGCAGGTGGTGCCGATTTCTCAGCTGCGCGTGCGACTGGGGCCGTCGCAGCTGGAGTGCCCGATGTCGCTTTGGGTTCCTCGCCTGGCTTTTCTTTCGTTCCGAGCCGATTGAAGTAGGTCAGCTCGTCTACGGCGGGAGGCGCGGCAACTGTTGTCGGATCCGATCCCGCGGGCGCGGCGGCGACCGCATCGCGACTTGGCGTCGCGACCGGTGTCGGGCCGGTCGTCTCGGCGACCACCCCGGCGCGCCCGGCCCTGACGCCTCGGCCCACCAGGACGCCGCATAGAAAGATCACCACCGACACGACCGTGGCAGCCATGAACAAGAACACCAACTGCTTGCCGTTCAGTTGGATTTCGTGAAACCCGTCGTCTTCAGCGTGGCGAGCCAACGGCGTGATTTTAACACGTCAACGCGCGCGAATGCGTTCGAGCAAGTGTTTCGCGGCGCTCGAGGCCGGGTCGAGCGCGGCTGCCCGTTCCGCTTCGGCGCGCGCGGCGTCCACGTCCTTTGCTTCCAGATAGGCCTCGGCGAGAGCCAGATGCGCCTGGGCGGTCTCCGAACTCCAGAGTGAGATCTTGAAGGCGTCAATGGCGTCGTTGATCCGTGCGTGGCGGAGATGAATGCGGCCGATGAGGAGGTGCGCTTCGGCTTCATAGGGGGACAAGTAGAGCGCCCGACTCAGGTCGGCGATGGCTTCATTGTCATTTTCCTGTTCGAACATGCGGCGGCCACGATCGAGGTAGAAACGCGCCAGCTCCAGTTGATCCCGCTGGCCGGGCCCACCTCGGACCAGCTCGACCTGCGGCGTCCGCGGCATCTCGACGCCATCCTTTACCCGCTCCAGTCCAGCGGGGACGGCCTCGCTCGACGGCCGTCGGTCCCATTGCTCGTAAGTCGACGACAGACGCTTTGCCAACTCCTTCTCACGAGCCGCTTCAGTAGCGCTGCCCGTCGCGGCCAGCGCCGAGCCCAGAACGAAATGCGCGTCACCGTCGGCGGGATTGCGTCGAACGGCCTCGCGCAGCCAGGAGATCGCCGCCTGTGGATCACGCGCGACCCAGTAGGCGTAACCGAGATTGAAAAAGTAATCCCCGTCGGCCCGGTCGGCCTCAGCAGCCCTTGTGAAGTAGGAGGTGGCCTGACCGCCTTGCGCCGCAGCGCCACGACGAAGCTGCACGACGCCCAGATTGTTCAGTGCCGCGGCTGTCGGCTCTCGATCCACAAGCGTCTTGAACGCAGCGAACGCATCATCGTGCCTGTCGAGACTGATATACGAGAGCCCGGCCAGAAATGCCGCTCGGCGCGACCACGGTGAATCCGGCGCCACCGCAACGACCGCGGCTAACGCCTTGGCGTGCTCGCCTTGATCGGTATACACATCCCACAAGGCCAACCGCGCACGTTCGAATAACGGCGGGGCCTCCAGCGCCAGATTGAGATAGCTGACCGCCGTACCGGGGGTCTCGGCCAGCAGACCTTTGACATAGTTTTCGAGGACGGCGAGAGGAGGATGCTCGCGCTGGACCCGTTCCGGAGCGGAGAACGGTGCGATCCCTCGCGCGATCTGCTCGAACGTGTCGAATAGCTTTGGCATCGACCCACGATCGACGACCTCGCGGCTGACGCGACCCGTCTCCAGAGCGATGCTTCGGGCGCGGACGACGAGAATCTCGCCTTCGAGATGAAGGGAGCCAATCACCACGTTCGATGCACCGACGAGTTGGCCGATCCGGATGACCGTCGCATCGCTCAGCACCGCATTCGGCGGCACTTGCAAATAGTCGAACGCGGCCAGGCGTTCCTCTCGCGTAATGGCGGGTACGCCCAATCGGTTGAGCTCGTCTGCCAGCAGAACGGCAGACGCTTCGCCCAGCCAGAAAATCGAGGCGTCGCGCGTGGGGTTGTCGAACGGGATGATCAGCATGCGGCCCGCCGAGGGCGCCTGCGCGAAGGCCGCTCCGACGAGTGTCGCTACCCATGCCACTGCCAGCGTCAGGCGCTGAAGCCGGCGACTCATCCGTCGTTCCGATCGCCGCTGAGGAGGTCCACTTTCAGCACACATATCGGCTCGCCGGTCCCGCGACATGCCACGACCTCGGTTCGTGCCTTCAGGTTGAACAGCATCAGAAGCCGGGTGAACGCCGCGGCATAGTAGCCGCACAACGCGTACGGCACCGGCTCACGCACGGTGCAGAAAATGGAGGCGCGCAAGGCGATGTTGGCCGTCCCACCGCGAACTCGCGAGCTCGGTCGGCTTGCCCCATAGCTCGATCGCACGACATCCTTGGCGACTCGAACGACGAGGCGGCGACGCAGCCATTCCGGAGCCGCTTTGAGTGCCGACCGACGGATCGGCTTCATCGACTCCACCGTCCACTCCGCCGCGTACTCACCCGCCCGAGCCGTGATCATCCGGTAGATGTCTCCTTCCTTCCTTCCCTCTTCGCGCAGGAAGCTGAGGACCGCGTAGAGCGGCGCCAGGCCGATGGTCCCCTCGCGCAAGCCCTCGGAATGTAGCCAGTTTTCATAAAAGCTCAGACGCATCGGAAGAATATCGGCGATGCTCTGATGAAGGCTCGCGACGAGAACGCGTCCAATGCCGCTATCGCGCATGCCTCAAGTGTACCGAAGCAGGAGGTCGGGCCGGCGAGATACGCGAAGACCTCGTCGGCCGGCCCTCTTCGTCACAGCGTCCGGTCGATGCTCCGACGTCGATGTGCCAGACGTTCCCGCCGCGCCGGCCGGTAGGGGTAAGATCAGCATGCCATGTGGAGCGCGGCAATTCTGGCCGGCGGTCGAGCAAGGCGCTTTGGCGGCCGCGACAAAAGCGCGCTCGTCGTCGACGGCCGCACGATACTCGAGCACCAGTTGGCGGAACTGCGCGAGCTGACAACTGACATCATGATCGTCGGTGGCAACCTCTCGCAGCCGCCGGCTCCGGCGCGGACGGTGCAGGATCGCCTGCCGGGCTGCGGCCCGCTTGGCGGCCTTCACGCTGCGCTCGAAAGCGCAACCGGTGACGCGACGCTTCTCTTGGCCTGCGACATGCCGTATCTCTCGGCGCCGTTTCTCCGTTATTTGTTGACATTGACGCGGGATGCCGATGCCGTCGTACCGCGCAGCGAGCGCGGCTTTCATCCACTGTGCGCCGCCTACACGCGTGCATGCCGCGCACCGGTGACCGCGCGATTGGCCAAAGGCCACTTGAAAATGATCGACCTTCTCGACGACGTACGCGTGCGCGTGGTCACGACGGATGAAGTGGACGGCTTTGGCGACCACCACCGCCTGCTGGCCAACGTGAATACGCCGGCGGAGTACCGGCGCCCTCGAGGCGGTTCAAGGTCACCGCCAGTAATCGTAGCACGAGCGTTCCGGCCAACCCGCGCGGAGCAGGTCTACCGTCCATGATTCTCGCCGTTCAACGTGTCGTCCACGACCACATCGCCCGCGCGATCGAAAAGCAGTACGGGCTCGCGTCGGTGCCATCGTTCACCGTCGAAGTGGCGCCCGATCGCGCCCTCGGCGATCTTGCCGTGCCAATCGCGTTTCAGCTCGCCCGCGTTCTTCGCAAGCCGCCGCGCGCCATCGCTCAGGAGATCGCCTCCGGCTTGAATGGATTGCCGGGCATCTCGCGCGTGGTTGCTTCACCCAACGGGTACTTGAACCTCTATCTGGAACGGCCTTCGTTTCTACTGGCCCGCCTGCGCAACGAGATTTCCTCGCCGGTCGACTCGTTCGACAAGACCATCGTCGAACACACGGCGATCAATCCGAACAAGGCTGCACATATCGGACATCTGCGCAACGCAGCTCTTGGGGACACGCTGGCGCGCGTACAGCGATTCCGAGGCGTCCCGGTCGAGGTGCAGAACTACATCGACGATCTGGGCGTCCAGGTCGCCGACATCGTCGTCGGCCTGCGGACTTTCGAGGGCCATTCGTTCGAACGATTGCGCGAGCTCGCCGATTCGACGAGATTCGACTATTACTGCTGGGACCTCTATGCCAAGGTCACCGAGTGGTACGAGCAGGATTCCGAGCGGCTCGCGATTCGTGCGGCCACGCTGCATGACTTGGAACGTGGCGACAACGAAGCCGCGACGGCGGCCGCGTTTATCGTCGATCGGATCGTTCGCGCGCACCTGAAGACCATGGCCAGACTCGGCATAGGGTACGACCTGCTGACCTACGAAGGAGACATTCTGCGCCTGCAGTTCTGGGCGCGCGCGTTCGAGATTCTGAAAGCGAGCGGGGCCATGTTCCTCCAGTCCGAGGGACGTCTTGCGGGTTGCTGGGTGATGCGGATCGATGAGGGGGACGAGGATGGCGCCAAGAAGACGACCGATGAAAAAGGCGCAGCCGACGACCCCGAAAGCCGAGAGAAAGTCATCGTGCGGTCGAACGGAGTGGTGACCTACGTCGGCAAGGACATTGCCAATCAGCTCTGGAAGTTCGGCCTTCTAGGGCGCGACTTCAACTATCGGCCGTTCGGATCGAACGAAGACGGACGACCGCTGTGGTCGACCACCTCCGCGCCGGGCGATCCGGCTGCTCCCTCGTTTGGCAAGGCAAAACGCACCTATAACGTGATCGACTCCCGGCAGATGTATCTGCAAGCACTGCTGTCGCAGGCGCTCAAGACGCTCGGCCATACCGAAGAGGCCGAGAACTCGATCCACTTCTCGTATGAAATGGTCGCGCTCTCTCACGCCACTGCGCGCGAGCTTGGGTACGCCTTGGATGCCGGCGCGGACGAGGGAAGGCCGTTCGTCGAGGTGTCGGGCCGCAAGGGGCTTGGCGTCAAGATCGACGACCTCCTGGACCTCCTCATCGATAAAGCCTCGAACGAGGTCGCCAAGCGCAATCCCGAGTTCTCTCGGGACGAGTGCCAGCGCGCCGGCTCTCACATTGCAGTCGCGGCGATTCGCTATTTCATGCTCAAGTACTCGCGTGGCAAACTGATCGTGTTCGACATCGAGGAGGCGCTCAATTTCGAGGGTGAGAGCGGTCCGTACCTCCAGTACGCGGTGGTGCGCGCCAACAACATCTTTCACAAGTTGCAGGAGCGTGAGGGCCTCTCCGAATCAGACATCCTGGGATCGTTGGCGGCGACACCGGCCGATGAGCTCGCCGACGACGAACTGTGGGGGCTGGTGTTCGAGGCGGCCCGCCTCGACGATGTGGTGGAGCAGGTTGTGCGGTCGCTCGAGTTCTCGGTTTTGGCAAAATACGCGTTCGGGCTCGCCCAGCTGTTCAGTGCCTTCTATCACCGCTACCCGATTCTCAATGAAGAACGAGTCGAGAAGAAGCGGTGGCGTGCGGCCTGCGTGTCGTATGTCCGGACCCAGCTCACGCGGGCCCTGGATCTGATGGGGATTGCAGTCCCGGTGCGGATGTAGCAGCATTGCAGCGCTGACTCACCACAAAGGACACCAGAGAGAGCGAGGCTTGGTCCTTCCTTGTGTCCGGTGTGTCGTTCGTGGCTGACGAGGCGGTCACTATGGCCCTAATCGGAATTACGGCGTGTCGGAAGCTCGAGGATTACCGGCAGGCGGTCATGCACGTGGGTGGCGAGGCCTGTATTATCGAGCCGTCCCGGACCGTCGCCGAGGCGCTGACGAGCATCGGCGGGCTGCTGCTCAGCGGTGGTGAGGACGTCGACCCAGCCCGCTATGGCGAGGCGCGTCACCCCTCCGTGGTCGAGATAGAGCCGCAGCGGGACGCCTTCGAGATCGAGCTGGTCCTCGAGGCGCACGCGCGCAACCTTCCGATTCTCGCGATCTGTCGAGGTCTGCAGGTGATCAACGTCGCCCTGGGGGGGACGCTCATCCAGGACATCGCGACGCAGCTGCCCGGTGCTCTGGAGCACCGATTGACGGTGCCGCCGCATGAATCGTTCGCCCTTGCGCATGAGGTATGGATCGACAAGGACTCGACGCTCGCGCGCCTGATGAACGAGCGGCTGAGCGGCGCAGATACCTGCGATGTCAACAGCCGGCACCATCAGGCAGTCAAGCAAGTCGCCGCGGGCTTTCAAGTGTCGGCGACCGCACCTGACGGCGTCGTCGAAGCGATTGAAGATCCAGGGGCCGCCTTCTGCGTCGCCGTTCAGTGGCACCCCGAAAATTTCTGGCGGACCGGCGAATTCCGGCCGCTGTTCGAGACGTTTGTCGAGATGGCTCAGGTGAAGCAGAAGCCCAGATGACGACTCGAGAATTTGAGGATTTGAGAATTTGAGGATTTGAGAATTTGAGATTAGAGGGATCTAGAATCGAGTGATCTGAGGATTTGTGGGGCGCGCAGTTCTTGTCTTCGTCACGGTTTTTCTCGCCTCCGCTCTGGTTCCGTTGAGGGGAGCGGACTGGAGTCCCGAACTTGCAGCGCAGTATCTCGATGCGCGGCAGAAGGCATGGTTCGCGTGGAAACCCGCCCTTTCGCCCGAAGGCCCGTGCGTCTCCTGCCACACCGGAATGACCTATCTTCTTGCGAGGCCGGCGCTCCGCCAGGCGCTGGGTGAGGGCCAACCGACGCCGTACGAACTGGGACTCCTCGACCGCTTACGAGCGAACGTCGGTGCCAAGCCTGAGGGCGCTCTCCAGGGAGTGGAAGCGATCTTCGCCACCTACTTTCTCGCGCAGCAAGACGCCGGAAAGGCGTTGAGCCCTGAGACGATTCGAGCGTTCGATCAGTTGTGGACGCTGCAAATCGCAGATGGACCCACCAAGGGCGCATGGCAGTGGTATCCCGTCAACCTGGATCCGTATGAGCACGCGCGCGCGGAGTTCTTCGGTGCATCGTTCGTCGTGCGCGCGCTCGGCATTGCGCCGTCTGAATTCGTCGCCTCAGCACAGGTGCGCAGGCACCTCGCCCGATTGAACGAGTATCTCGACGCGGCGTCGCCCGTACAGCGCCCGCTCCACGATCGCCTGGCGCTGCTTTGGGCTTCGTCGAAGCTGCCTGAGGTGCTTCCCGAGGACCAGCGAAAAGCGCTCATCGCTGAACTGTTCGACAGGCAACAGGCCGACGGCGGCTGGACCATCGAGTCGCTGGGTCCATGGGCGCCGCATCCCGATGCCCCGCCAGCCTCCGGGAGCAACGGTTTCGCCACCGCTTTCTCTGCTTACGTCCTTGGACAGGTTGGCATTCCGCCATCGCATCCGGGTATGACCCGTGCGCTCGCGTGGTTGACGTCGCACCAGGATCGTCAAACCGGAGCCTGGAAGGCCGATTCGTTGAACAAGCGCTATCCGCTCGATTCGATGCAGTCTCTCTTCATGCAGGACGCCGCGACCGCCTTCGCAAGCCTGGCGCTGATTGAAGCGGGTCAGTGAGCCGCCGCCGCAGGGGACCACGCGGCGGCACCGTATTTTGCCCTTCTTTGCTTCGTGCCTTCGAGGAAGTCGGTCCATCTCATCGTGAGGCTCACCTAGTTCAGCGGGACTGCGCCTGAGACCACCGAGAGCTCGCCTCGCTATGTCACATGCTCGAACCTCCGCTGGCCGCGGCGGCCCCGAGTGGTGATTAACTTGAGTCTTAGCCTCGGTGGCCTGTCACTAGCGACGGTCGAACACCACGACCGTCTCCACATGCGGTGTGTTCGGGAACATGTCGAACGCATCGGCGCGTGCGATCTCGTACCCGGCATCGATGAGGTGTCGTGAGTCTCTGGCAAGCGTCGCGATATCGCAGGACACGTAGACAATTCGTCGGCCGGCCAATTGCACGAGGCCCCGGAGCGCCTCGCGCGACATGCCGGTGCGCGGCGGGTCGACAAGCACGACGTCGGTACCCGGTTGATGCGTTCGAGTGAACGCCTCCACCGGCCGATGCACCGGCGTGATCGCCGAACCGGACGAGGCCGCGTTCGCCGCCAGATCCTCAGCCGAGACACGATCGCCTTCTACGGCGGTAACCACGGCGCCACGGACCCTCGCCGCCGCGATCGCGAAGAGGCCGCCTCCGGCGTACAGCTCGAGCACACGGCTGCCGGTCGGGACCTGTTCGATCACGTGAGAGACGAGATCGCGCAGAAGAAATCGGTTGCCCTGAAAGAACGCGTGGACGTGGCGTCGCAATGTGATTGGCGGCAGGTCACCCAGCGCGAGGATGTCGGTCACGTAAGGGCTGCCAAAAAGGACGACTTGCGCCGCTCCAGGCGTCGGTCCTGACGCGGTGATTCCTGTCACGTCCCCTGTCGACGCCAAGCGAGCGGCCAGGTCGAGCTCCACGCCCACAGTCGCATCAAGGTGCACGCCGCGCTGGGACGCTTCGACATTTTCTGCGACTTCAACCTCGCGAATGCTCTCTCCGACGCCCTTGAGGATGCCTTCGAGACGTTCGATCACGTCGCAGGTGACCGGAAGCAACTGGCCCGTCGGTCTCACGTCGCAGAGGACATGCGTTCCTTCCCGAAACAATCCGATGCGCCGGTCGCGACGATGAAGACGGGCGCGCATGCGGTAACCGTGCGGAGGAGACGCCGCGACGGCAACGGGGCCCGGCAGAGGGAGCCGGCCGATGCGTGTGAAGGCATCGCTGATGACGAGCGACTTGAGATCGAGCTGTCGCTCGTAGGCGATGTGGGCATAGAGACAGCCGCCGCACAACCGGTCGCCGGCCGATTCTCGTCGATCGGGAGACGGCTCCTCGACTGCGACGGTCAATGCGTACGCGACCCCTTTGCCCACCTGCTCGACACGAGCCGATACCCGCTCGCCGGGAATCGCACCATCGACGAGCACGACCTGACCGTTGGCGCGGGCAATCATGCTGCCGCCGACGGCTGGCCTTTCGACATCGAGCAACAGCGTCTGGCCGACTGAGATCATCTGCCGGCAGTCCGGCGAAATTTGTCATCCCCGCTGCGGTTGGGGTCAGACCCCGGTGACGACGCGTAGCGGGGTCTGACCCCACCGGTGACTGGCGTAGCGGGGTCCGACCCCATTAGAACGTGAGCACGGGCAAGCCGAAGTGCTCGCGCAGCAGCCGGCCGAACGCGGCGTCGCGCGCCCGGGTAAACGCCTCCGGCTTCATCCGCGCTCGGTATCCCTGGAGCTCCTCGTCGGCTTCCCGCATGAGGCTGGCGCGAGTCGGTTCATCGATGGCCGCGCAACCGATTTGCAGAAGTTCGACGTCGAGCTCGGACAGCCGCGTCAGAGACGCCACACGAGGCCCACCGCGCAAGCCGCCCGCCGCACTGCGCGCAGCGTCCAACTCGCGAGCCATCGCATCAATCACGGGATCGAACGCGTCGCCGATGCGACCTTGGGCTCGCGCGGAGGTCAGACGGAGCACGGCGCGCTCGAGATGCGCCGGCAACGACTGCATACGGCGCCTCGGGGTGTCGTCCTCCACCGATTCGCCGTCGGCACCGGGGCCCGGAAGGCCGATCGCCCGCCGCCATTCGTCGAAGGCCTCGAGGACATCGGACTCGCAGAAGTCGATCTTGAGAGGCCGCCGTCGACTCCCTTTCCGGTGGTAACGCTCGAAACAGCGGTCGATTCCGGTGAAGGCGACCCGAAGTGGCACGCCTTGCGCGGCCCAACCAGCAACCAGATCGAACGACGGTCCGACCACGCGGATCAGGTGGCCGTCATTCTTCCGGCACAGATGAGCCTCGACGTCTCGACAGTACTCTGCGGCCTGCAATCTAGGTCTGCACCTTCAAGATCGACGATTGCGCTCCCAGATGATGCGCAGTCCGTGGAGCGTAATGTCCGGCTCCAACGCGTCGAAGACAGATGTCTCGGGAACGATCAGAGGTGCCAGTCCACCAGTCGCGATCCGCGTCGCACGTCCCCCCAACTCGTCCGACATCCGACGCACCAGTGCCTCGACCATGCCGAGATAGCCGTAGAACAGCCCGGCTTCAATGGCATGGATGGTAGTGCGCCCGATGACCGTGGCGGGCTTGCGAACGTCCACGCGCGGCAGCCGCGCCGCCCGCTGAAACAGCGCATCAGCAGCAATTTGAGGCCCCGGACAAATCACGCCTCCCAGGTACTCGCCTTTCGCGGTGACCGCATCGAACGTCGTCGCCGTTCCGAGGTCGGCAATAATCAGCGGCTCCCCGCGAACCCTGCCGTACTGCTCGTATGCGGCGACGCTGTTGGCGATTCGATCCGCACCGACCTCGGCCGGCCGTTCGTACAGGATGGGCATCCCGGCGTTGGTCCGGGGATCGACGACCAGCGGTTCGCGGCTGAAATAGTGCTTCACCATGCCAACCATGATCGGCGTGAGCGGCGGTACCACCGAGGCCATGGCGACGGAGTCGATGTCGGCGACGTTGATGCGTTCATGACCGAGCAGTCCGACCACCATCAATCCCACTTCGTCCGCCGGCCGCTCGCGCAGCGTCAAGAGCCGCCAACTCGCCCGCAGGCGAGCACCCTCGAACACGCCCAGCACGATGTTGGTGTTGCCGACGTCGATGACTAGCAGCATGGATGTCTTGTGTGCTCAGGGCGCCTCGAGGACTTCGGGTGCGCACCAGTCGTGCACCTCAGTTCCACGTCAACGCTCCTCCGACGATTCGTTCGACCCGATCTCCAACCCTGACCAAGAGTGCACCCTGGTCGTCGATACCTGCCGTCACTCCGTGTCGCGGCCCAACCGCTGTGTTCCAGCTCACACGGGCGCCCTGGCTCGCTGGGGCCTTCGCGCGCCACGCGTCGAGAATAGCATCGAACCGACCATCGAGAAGATCCCGATACCGTCTCGAAATCGCCACCAACGTTTCGGTACAAAGGTTGGCACGATCGACCGGACGCCCCAACTCCGATTCGAGTGAGGTCGCTCGATCGTGTAATTCGCCTGGGTATGACCTCGTCCCCACATTGATCCCATATCCCAACACGACGGGCGCCGCCTCCCCGGAGACCCCTGCACCGTTCGCCACCGTCTCTGCCAGAATCCCGGCGAGCTTGCGAACGCCGATCAACAGGTCGTTCGGCCATTTGATGTCCGCTTGAATTCCTGCCGCCGTCTCGATGCCCTCGGCCAGCGCGACGCCGGCCGCCAGAGTCAGCAAACCTCTGGCACGCTCGGCGCCTGCGGCGACCGCAAAAGGCGTGATGACGACCGAGACGTACAGCCCCGTTCCAGGCGGGGAGAACCAGGTACGGCCGTATCGGCCCCGGCCAGCAGTCTGTTGGTCGGCGATGACCACCGTGCCCTCGCACGTGTCGGGCGCAATAGCCATCGCGACGTCGTTGGTCGAACCAATCGTGTTGAAGAAGATGATGCGTTGCCCGAGCGGCCACAACCGGCCTTCAGCCGCCGCGAAGGCCTCGGCAAATTCACGCGGCAGGGGATCGCCGTTAAGCATCTCCAGCTCACAAGTCAAAACTCAAAAGGCAAAAGGACAGCAATATTGACTTTCAAAGTGGTTCGATTTCGAAGCTGATGTCGATGGCGGGCGCCGAGTGCGTGAGAGCGCCGACAGACACGTAGTCAGCACCAGTGGTCGATAGTTCGTCGACCCAATCCAGGGTGACTCCGCCGGAAATCTCGACCCTCGCCCGGCCGCGCGCCCGTTGCACCGCTTCCCGAATCTCGTCGAGCGACATGTTGTCCACGAGGACGGTGTCAGCCCTGGCTTCCAGCGCTTCGTCGAGCTCGGCAAAAGTCTGGGCCTCGACCTCGACCGGCGCGCCCGGATGATGCTCGCGGACGCGGCATATGGCCTGACGTACGCCCCCCGCCAGGCGCACATGATTGTCCTTGATGAGTACGGCGTCGTACAGCCCCGTCCGATGGTTCGTCGCGCCGCCCGCCCGTACTGCGTGCTTCTCCAAGGCGCGAAGCATCGGCGTCGTCTTCCTCGTATCGAGCACGATGATTCTGCCAGCCGCCGCTGCCACGAACTGACTCGTGCGGGTGGCGATACCCGAAAGCCGCTGAAGAAAGTTCAGCGCTGTGCGTTCGGCGATCAGCAACGTTCGCGCTGAGCCTACGATCTCACCGAGGGCATCGCCAGGCTGGCATCGATCACCATCTTGCCGGTGGAGGGTCACGTTGATGGTCGGCTCGAGCTGGCGGAAGGCCTCGAGCGCGACCTCCAGTCCCGCTATCACGCACGGGGCCTTGACGAGAAATACGCCGCGCGCCCGAAGCTCGGGACCAACCGTCGCATCGGTCGTAATGTCACCCGATCCGATGTCCTCGGCCAGCGCCTGCCGGACGATGTCGCGGTATTGAATGGGATCCAGTGGCGTCAGCAAGCTCAGTGCAGGGAGAACGCAGAGAGAATTGGCCACAGAGTCACGGAGTCACAGAGCTGCACGATGAAACCGAGCGACTGGCAGGCTTCGTCGCCGGCCTGCTCTGCAGGCCGGATCAGCGTCGGAATCGACATGGAAACGCAAAGCGTCAGGCTACTTACTAAGGCTTTGTGTTTCCAGGTCGGTTCCGACCGCTCGCGCCGCGTCGCGGCGCCGACGAAGGCTAGCCAGTCGCCTCTGTGACTCGGTGACTCTGTGGCTAAAACCCTCCGTGTCCTCCGTGTCCTCCGTGGTGGATCAGTCACCCCACCGACTCGAATTCGACATCAACCGAAAGCTTCGGATTCGTGACCCGTTCCAGCTGGGCGATCCGTCCGGCCGAGCGCAGGTCGGCTTCGATCGCGTCCAGGTGCACGAGATTGTCTGACGTGTCGCCAATCACGGCGCGGACGATCGGCACCTTCATCGATTGCTTGGCCTCCGAACGTCGTTTGCGAACCTCGCCCAGCAAGAGCGTCGCGTAGTCCCACTTCCGGTGGTCATCTGGCGTCACCTCACCGGCAAGCGCCGCGAGCTCGGCCCGGACCGGCCACGGGGCACGATGAATCGATCCGTCGCGCCACCAGGACCACACCTCTTCCGTCACGAATGGCAGAAACGGTGCGAACAGGCGCAGATAGACCGAAAGCGCTGCCACGAGCGCGCTGTTGGCCGAGCCGGCGCCCTCCGGGCCCTGCTCGCCGTAGCGCCGTCCCTTCACAAATTCGAGGTAATCGTCGCAAAAGCCCCAGAACTCGCGCTCGACGCGCTCGAGCACCCGGCCATACTCGTACTGCTCCAGCAGGGTCGTCGACTCGCCGACCAGATCGCCCAGGTGCGACAGCATCGCGCGATCGACGGTCGCGGTAATCGCGCCGGCGGGCTCGGCAGTCGAGAGCACGAATCGGGATGCGTTCAGCAATTTGATCGCCAGGCGTCGGCCAATCCGCATCTGGTTCGTGTCGAACGGCGTATCGCTCCCGCTCCTGACGCTCGCCGCCCAGTATCGGACCGCGTCTGAGCCGTGCTCGTCGAGCAGTGCGAGCGGCGTCACGACATTACCCTTGGACTTCGACATCTTCTTACGGTCCGGATCGACGACGAATCCCGAGATCGCCGCGTGGGCCCAGGGCAACACGTTCTGATCCAGATGGGCGCGCAAAATCGTGACGAAGAGCCATGTCCGGATGATGTCGTGGGCCTGCGGACGCAGATCCATCGGAAACGTTCGGCCGTACAAATCGGCGTCTTCCTCCCAGCGGCAGACGATCTGGGGCGTCAGCGACGAGGTCGCCCATGTATCCATGATGTCGGGGTCGCCGACGAATCCACCAGCCTGGCCGCGCTGTTCGGGACTGTAGCCCGGTGGCAGGGCTGTTGACGGATCGACAGGCAATCGCTCCTCGTCCGCCAGGATGGGCCGCTCGTACTGCACGCCTCCGCTCTCGTCGAGCGGATACCACACGGGGAACGGCACGCCGAAAAAGCGCTGCCGGCTGACGCACCAATCACCATTCAAGCCGTTCACCCAGTTTTCGTATCGGGTCTGCATATACGACGGGTGCCAACGGAGCTCGCGGCCGCGTGCGAGGAGGGCCTCTCGAAATTCGATCGTCTTGATGAACCATTGCCGGCTGGTCACGATTTCGAGAGGACGGTCGCCTTTTTCATAGAACTTGACGGCGTGGGTGATCGGTCTCGGGTCGCCGATCAGATCGCCGGATCCGCGAAGATCTTCGACGACCCTCGCCCGGGCTTTCGCGGCCGACAGTCTTACCAATCCGTCGTAGTGGCGTTGCGCGCGCTCGGGGTCAACGCTTTCCCATCCCGGCGTGCCCCACTGAACCGCACGCAGCGTGCCGTCAGGCTGCACGACCGCACGCACCGGCAGCGCCAGCTCGCGCCACCATGTTACGTCGGTGATATCGCCGAACGTACAGATCATGGCAATGCCGCTGCCTTTTTGCGGGTCGGCGAGCGGGTGCGCTTTCACAGGCACTCGAACGCCGAAGAGCGGCGTGACTGCGTCCGTCCCGAACAGGTGCTGGTATCGCACATCGTCCGGGTGGGCCACCAGAGCGACGCAGGCAGGAATCAGCTCGGGTCGGGTGGTTTCGATTTCAACGAACGCATTCGCGGCATTCGAGTCCGGCGTGGATTGTCGAGCACGACTGTCGGAAGCCAGACCGAATCGAATGCGATGGTACGCGCCTGCCATTTCGCGGTCTTCCAGCTCGGCCTGCGCCACCGCCGTTCTGAAATCCACGTCCCAGAGAGTCGGTGCCTCCACCTGATAGGCGTGCCCGCGTTTGAGCAGGCGCAGAAAGGCGACCTGCGAGACACGCTGTGAGCGCTGGTCGATGGTCGCGTAGGTCATCGACCAGTCGACCGACAGCCCCAGGTGCTTCCACAGCTGCTCGAACGCCTTTTCGTCCTCGGCGGTCAGACGTGCACACAGCTCGACGAAATTCGGTCGCGACACCGAGATGACCTGCTTGCCGGGCTTCTCGGGCGGCACGAATGAGGGGTCGTACGACAAGCTGGGATCGCAGCGGACTCCGTAGTAGTTCTGGACGCGTCGCTCCGTCGGCAGTCCGTTGTCGTCCCAACCCATCGGATAGAACACCGCCTTGCCGCACATGCGGTGAAACCTGGCGATGATGTCGGTGTGAGTAAAAGAAAAGACGTGGCCGACGTGAAGCGATCCGCTGACGGTCGGCGGAGGCGTGTCGATGGCGAACACCTCGGCCCGCGGACGCGTCCGGTCGAAGCGATACACGCCGTCCTGCTCCCATCTCGACTTCCATCTGCTTTCGAGGCCTTCGAGAGCGGGCTGGCTGGGCAACTGAAGGCGGGCCGGATCGAGAGTTGTCAGCGACCTGGGCGGCGTGGTCATCTGGAACGATCGTATTACACGAGCGGAATGATTGGGTAATCCGGGTGACGGGGTTGGTCGCGATCGGACTACTTGATGGATGCCTTGATCCGTTCGATCTCCTCGCGCACCAACCGCTCGGAGATGGATGACACCAGATCTACAACGGTTTCGCGGACAATTCGATCCGACAGCCGTTCGAGCACCCGCGTGGCGACGCGATCGATCAGTTCGTCAGTGACCTTGAGCTCCCCCGACAACGCTGGCACGGTTGCCACAGATGGCGGGTTCGGCAGAGCCTGCGGGCCATGAGGGGACGGCTGTTCGGCTTCGAGAAGCGCCGTGAACGCCTCCGCGAGTGCAGGCAACGTCCGTGACGGCGTTTCCAGTCGAGAGGACTTGGACTGCGATGACGAGGATGTTGCAGACTCGCCATTGCGCGACGCAGCCAGGCTGGCCATCGCGGCATCTACCTGCTCGAAGAACTCGTCCAGCGAATCGGCCACGAGCGCGCCGGCGCCTTCTACAGGCATGCTCGGAGGTGCTGACGGTTGCTCCACAGGCGAGGGTCGTTCGACCGGTGCCGGTCGCTTCTCGACGACTGGCTCGCTCTGAGGGATTCCCAGCAAGGCCTTCACCTGTGCGATGACGAGATGGGGTTCGAAAGGCTTCGCCAGAACTCCGTCGCATCCCGCGTCGGCCACCCTCTGTCGATCGACCGGCTCGAAGGCGCCCGCCAGCAGCACCACGGGGATGTGGGCGAGACGGGGCGACCGCTTGATGTAGCTCGCCACCTCGTAGCCGCTCTTGCCGGGCATCGCCGTGTCGGCCAGAACGATATCCGGCAGCTGCGCCTCGATTCGTGCGATTGCCTGGTCGCCGTCGCCGACAGAGATGACGCTGATGCCCTCTTCGGCAAACGTCAGCTGGATCACGCGTTGAATCGTGAGGCTGTCGTCGGCCAGAAGCAGGGTACGGGCCACGTCGCTTCTATCGGCTCATCCGAGCGCTGTGTGTAGGCATCGGGGCTCTCACGGCGCAGCCGGCGCTCCGCGCACGTTCTTCCTGATGAAGTCGATGATCTCCTGCATGGCGGTGCCCGGCAGAAAGATTCCCTTGATGCCCAGGCTGCGGAGCCTCGGGATGTCGACGCCGGGAATGATTCCGCCAATCAGCACCAGCACGTCGTCGAGGCCCTTCAGTTTCAGCAGTTCCATCAGCCGAGGCGCAATATGGTTGTGCGCACCCGACAGGATGGAAAGGCCGACGACATCAGCATCTTCCTGGAGCGCCGCGGCCACGATCTGCTCCGGCGTCTGCCGCAGGCCTGTATAGATGACTTCCATGCCGGCATCACGAAGCGCCCGAGCGATGACCTTGGCGCCGCGATCATGGCCGTCCAGCCCGGGCTTGGCAATGATGACCCGAATCTTCCTCATTTCACAGGACGGGGACTTCCTCGTACTCGCCCCATGCCTCGCGGAGCACATCGCACATCTCGCCGATGGTGGCGTACGCGCGCACGGAGTCGAGGAGGGCTGGCATCACGTTCTCAGTCGAGGTTGCGGCGGCGCGCAGACGATCGAGCGCTCGGCGCATCCGGTCCTCGTCGCGCGACAGTTTCAGGCGCTCGAGCGCCTGAAGCTGACTGCGGGCGGCCGACTCGTCAATGTAGAGGAGATCGATCGGCAGATCATGGTCGGTCACGAACCCGTTGACGCCAACGATCACCTTGTCGCGACGATCGACCGCCTGCTGAAAACGATACGCGCTCTCGGCGATCTCTTTCTGCGGGAAGCCGCGTTCGATGGCTTCCACCATCCCGCCCATCCGGTCAATCCGCTCGAAGTAGTCGAGCGCTTCGTCCTCGAGGTCCTTCGTGAGCTTCTCGACGAAATAGGATCCGCCAAACGGATCGACCACATCGGCCACGCCACTCTCGTAGGCAATGATGTGCTGGGTGCGAAGCGCCAGCCGAGCGGCCTCCGCCGTCGGCAGCGCAAGCGCCTCGTCGAGCGAGTTGGTATGGAGAGAATTCGTTCCGCCCAACACGGCCGACAGAGCCTGGATCGCGGTACGCACCACGTTGTTGTACGGTTGTTGCGCGGTGAGCGACACACCGGCTGTCTGACTGTGGAAACGCAACTTCCACGATCGCTCGCTCTTGGCCCGAAACCGTTCGCGCATGGCGCGGGCCCAGATCTTTCTGGCGGCGCGATACTTGGCAATCTCCTCGAAGAAGTCGCTGTGCGCGTTGAAAAAGAACGACATGCGCGGTACGACAGTGTCGACGTCGAGCCCGGCGTCGACCGCCCACTGCACGTACTCGAGGCCGTCGCGCAGCGTGAAGGCCAGCTCCTGCGCGGCCGTCGCCCCCGCCTCGCGAATGTGATACCCGCTGATGGAAATCGTGTTCCAGCGGGGAACCGCGGTCGAGCAGAAGGCGAATACATCCGTGACCAGCCGCATGGAAGGACGCGGCGGAAAAATGTACTCCTTCTGCGCGATGAACTCCTTCAGGATATCGTTCTGAATCGTTCCGGAAAGCTTGTCCCAGGCGACGCCCTGTTGGTCGGCCACGGCCAAATACATCGCCAGAACCATTGCGGCCGGGCCATTGATGGTCATCGAAGTCGTGACGTCGCCGAGTGAGATGCCGGCGAACAGCGCCTCCATATCCGCCAGCGACGCGATGCTGACGCCGCACTTCCCCACTTCGCCGAGCGCCAGGGCATGGTCGGGGTCTCGACCCATCAGGGTCGGCAGGTCGAACGCCACGCTCAAGCCCGTGCCGCCAGACTGCAGCAGGTCCTTGTAACGGCTGTTGGTGTCCTGCGGCGTGCCAAATCCGGCGAACTGACGCATCGTCCAAAGCTTGCCGCGGTAGCCAGTCGAGTGAATGCCGCGCGTGTACGGATACTGGCCGGGGTCTGCAACCGCGGTCCGGTAGTCGATCGACGCGAGATCGTCGCTCGTGTAGAGGCGATCGATCTGGCGACCCGAGATCGTCGTGAACGCCTCGGCGCGCTCGGGCCATTTCTTCAGCGCCGGTTCGAGCGTCTCTCGCTCCCACCGCCGTTTCTCGTTCGCGACCGTCGCTTTCACGTTCATCGATTATATCGGGTCGCCTCGCGAACGCGCTTTGTGCATCGGAGCGAACCTTGACGCGTGCGAGACGGTCACGCTAGGCTGGTCTGTTGGCCGTTCCGCAAGGATCCTTGTTCGCCGACATGCTCCAAGAGTTCGAGGGAGCCGCCCGGCTGCTCAACCTCGAGCCGGGCATCTGGAAAATTCTCACCAACCCGAAGCGCCAAATCATCGTCACGTGTCCCGTCCAGATGGACAACGGGGAGATCGAGGTCTTTACGGGATACCGCGTGCAGTACAACATCACGCTCGGGCCAGCCAAAGGCGGCATCCGGTATCACCCCGACGTCTCGCTCGACGAAGTCACGGCGCTGGCGGCCTGGATGACCTGGAAATGCGCCGTCGCGCACATTCCCTTCGGTGGCGGCAAAGGGGGCATCATCTGCGACCCCTCGAAGATGTCGCGCCGCGAGTTGGAGGCGCTGACGCGGCGCTACGTCGCCGAGATCATCGATGCGATCGGACCGGAAAAGGACGTCCCAGCGCCAGACGTCAACACCAACGAACAGGTGATGGCGTGGGTGATGGACACCTACAGCATGCACGTCGGCCACACGACGACCTCCGTCGTGACAGGGAAGCCGCTCGAATTGGGCGGGTCGCTCGGCCGCCGCGAAGCGACCGGGCGAGGCGTCATGATTGCCGCTCGCGAGTCGGCTCGCCACGTCGGCTTCGATATCAAAGGGGCGACCGTCGCGATTCAAGGCTTCGGCAACGTCGGATCGGTTTCCGCAGATCTGCTGGCTCGTATCGGCGCCCGCGTCGTCGGGGTGACCGACTGGAAGGGCGGCGTGTACAACCGCAGCGGGCTCGACATCCAGAAACTCGTCGAACATGTCGCCGAGCATCGCAGCGTCGCCGGCTTCGGGGGCGGAGAGCCGTTGACCAACGAGGAACTGTTCAAACTAGATGTCGACGTCCTGATTCCGGCGGCCCTCGAGAACCAGATCAACATCGAGAATGCGCCCGCCATTCGCGCCAAGGTCGTCGTCGAAGGGGCCAATGGCCCGACGGATCCCGATGCCCATCAACACCTTCACGCGCGAGGGGTCTTTGTCGTGCCGGACATTCTCGCCAACTGTGCAGGTGTGACCGCTTCGTATTTCGAGTGGGTGCAGGACCGATACGGCTACTTCTGGACGGAACAGGAAGTCAACGATCGGCTCGAAGCGAAAATGTCCGAAGCATTCAGCGCAGTCCTGTCCACGTCGCTGAAATACAAGGTCGACATGCGTACGGCAGCGTACATCGTGGCCATCTCGCGTGTCGCGACCGTGACCAAGATGCGCGGCATGTACCGCGTGAAACGCCAAAAGGCACGGCTTGAAACCTAATGCCGTTCGGAAATTCAATGAGCCGAACGCTTGTGCTGCTGAGCGTTGGCCACATTTGGCGCCGAGAGCCGACACGGCGGAGGGTCGTCAGCTGGCGCGTCGGGCCGTCACGTCGACCCGGAAAACCCGCGCTCCGTTCGACCGCTGGCGCTGCGCGGCGGTCCTACCAACTTGCGGCATCGCTCAGATCAACTAGCCCCGTCCGGAATGCTTGGGGCCCTCGGGTGACATCGCGAGAGACCGCCGCGAACTCACTCACTGCGCGCGGGTTTTCCTGACGCGTGACGGGTCGACTTCACGGCCTTTGCGCCAGCCGACGACCCTCCGCGTCTACGGTTCCCCCCCGCCGCCAGCGACGACTCGGAGCCGTGGCGGGACGCGTCGCGGGCCGCGCGCCGTTTGGAGTCAGCCCGCCACCGCTGCGGGAAAAACGGCGTGAAGCCGAGGCCTGCGCGGCCGTCTGCCGCGAGGTCACCCGGACCGAGGCGTTGCCCGAGGCGGGACTCGTTGATCGGAGCGATGTCGCGAATTGGCAGGACGGCCGCGCCAGCGACAGGGCGGCGAGCGCAACGCCGTTTTTCGGGCTGACGGAACCGGCGCGACGGCGCGCGACGCTTCCCGCCGCGGGTCGCGTCGCGCAACTGACCGCTGTGCGGTCAGTCACGAATTTCCGAACGGCATTAGCTTGCAACCGAACCAGAGTCCTAGCTGGTGATTCGGAACTCGACGAGATCCTTCACGTCCCCTGCAGAACTCTTCGCAGTGACTTCGACGAAGTACTGACCGCTCGCCAGGTTGGCGAGTGCCAGCTCGATTCTGATTCGCCTCCGCCGACGCCGTCCCCTTCTCGACTGGGAGGTCGCGCAGCGCCTGGCCGACACGGTTCAAGAGCCGGGCAGAAACGGAGAGAGAAATGCCACTTGGAGCATAAGACGGAAAACGAATAATCAGTCGCTCCGTCCGGCTGAATTCACGCGCGGCAACCGGAACAGCCTCCGGGTCCTCTTCGATCGCCCGAAACTCGCGGGCCGTTCGTGCCCGCAGGAACGCGGCCGTACCGAGCACGACCGGTGCACTCAGGTCGCGCACGCTGAGATCCCGGACATCGGAATCAATCGCTTGAGCCGTTTGATCTTCGATTGACATCCGCAACCGAACAGTTCCTGGCGGCGCGTCGAACACCGCACGCGCCTCGGTGGTGCTCCCGGAGTCGGGACGCAGCGGACCGGCGGCCAGAACCGGACCCTCGAACAGCGACGTGCCGTCGGCGGCGAAGGCTTTCAGCATGATCCGCGAGGCCGAGGGACGCCGGATTCTTTCTCCAGCCACGCGACCGGCCGGCTCCCAGACGAAGGTGACTCGCGTCTTCCCATCGGCTCCGCGCGCTGCGCCGAACCATGGCTTGATGAGAGAGCTGATCCGCCGCGGGGGATCGAGCGGAGGCGCCGGCCGCTTCACGGGAAGCGCGGCGCGCAGTTCGTCCTCGGACGACGATGCCCAGTAGCCGCTTCGCATCCGAGCCGTCACACCAGGTCTCTTCACGGATACCTGGACGTCGTGAAACTCGCCGTCCGGCTGCTGCGCGGGTTGGTAGGCAAGAAGATAGTAGGCGCCCGCGTCGCTGGCGATGAGACGCATGCCGACCTGGAGATTGGCGTGAGCGACGAACTGACCTCCGGTCACGGCCGGCAGCGTCCGAAGTGCATCAGCGGCGTCTGGGGCCGATTGGCCGGGCTGCGCCGGCGGCCGAGGATCGACCGTGTACACCGCCACATTCGACTGGTTGGCTGAACGGGTCACCGAGTCGATGGTCGGCAGCGATTCGAAGCCGCGACGACGGCCGATGCCCGGCAACCCTTCACTGACGACGATGAGGGTCTTGCGCCCTTGCTGTCGCAGACTTCCAAGGTGGACCGCCAGCGCGTTCAGGGCAGAGGTCGCCACCTGCGCACGGAGTTGTTCGATGCGCTCCGGAGTCCCCGCGATGTAGCTCTGCTCGGATGCATTTCGTGGTGTGTGATCGCCTTTCCGTCCCTCGAACTCCTCGATCGTTCGGCGCGCCTGAACATGGTCCCGCGTCATCCTGATGGTCAGCAAGGAATCGAGCGGCCGCATCACCACAATCAAATCCGCCGGATTGAGGGTCTCGCCAACGAACTGCGACACGGCACGTCGAACCCGATCGGTATTGGCAGCGTCGACGTGATATTCGTCGAGGAAGATGGCGAAGAGTCGCGCGTCGGGGCGGGCCGCCGCAGCTCTCTCGTCGGCTTCGGACTGGATCGAGACCGTCGCTTCAGGCGCGGCGCGAGCAGCGTCGACCTTGACCAGCCGGACCTCATTGATCGCGCGCAATATCCCGTCTTCCCGAATCTCGAAATCTTGCGGCTTCAGGCCTTCGACGGAACGACCGCGACTATCAGTGGCAATGAGGTCGACGAAGACGGAGAGCGTGGTGCCGGCGCGGGCCCCGGACGGAACGTCGTCACGAGTGGTTGGCGAGCTTGATTGGGCCCCAGTTTGCGACGATGCGAGCGTTCCACCACCTGCCGAGACAGGTCGTGGCGACAGCTCCACAAGGAACAGCGGCGCCAGTAGCGCCAGCACCGCCAGAAGGCCGCGCATGAGGCTCAGCCGGTCACGCGGAACCCGACGAGCTCCTGGGCTTCGCCGCCTGCGTCCCCGCCGCCTCCGTCCTTGCCTGCCGTGATTTCGATGATGTACTCACCAGGGGCGAGGCCGTTGAGCTGAACTTCGATCTCCGACGGCCCGGCAGCCGTCTTTCCGGGTGTGACCGCCAGGTCGTTCATCGATTGCCCTGTTCGGTTCAAGAGCCGGGCCTTGATCGACGGCGCCGCGTCCGCCGGACCTGTACGCCGACACTCGAACGAGCATGCGCTCGGTCCGGCTGAATTCGCGCACGGCCACTGGCACGGCGTCGGGATCGCTCTTCAGTTGCTGATAATCTCTCATCGTCCGAGCGCGAAACAACTCAGGTGTCCCGAGAAACACGGTCGGAGCGGTCAAGTCGGGGACCGTGATCTCACGGATCTCGCTATCGAGAACTTGTGAGCTCGACCCCTCCACCGAGACACGCAGCTGCATCTTGCCTGGCTTGACCTCGAAGGTGACGCGCGACGGCCCGCGCGCTGTGGCGGACGTGGCAGCACCTGCCGATGGAACAGCTCCCGCACCCGGTGACAGAGCCGCCATTGTCACATCCGGAACCCGGCCGCGGAAGTATGGGGAGCCATCTGGCGCGATCGCCGTGAGCGCGACGCGCGCCGGCTGTTCAACGTTCGCTGTTTGACGGTCGCCCGGAGTCCTGGGACTCGGTTCCCAGACGAACGTCACTTTGGTCTTTCCGTTGGCTCCGCGCGACGTGCCGACCCACGTCCGGATGAGACGCCCGCGCATCTGACTGTTGACCGTCGCGAGCGCCGCTTCGACGGCTGGCGGCGGGCCGACTTTTGGCGTCGTCGCGCGCTCTGTCGCTTCGGGGGTGTAGGCCCAGTATCCCTTCCTCGCGCGGACCTGGATGCCAGGACGCTTCACCTTGACCGAGATCGCGTGGAACTTTCCGTCCGCCTTCGCCTGGGTGGAGGTGTAACCGAGGAGGTAATACGCGCTCGAATCGCGAATGATCTGCTTCATGCCGACGTCGAGATCGTTGCGATTCAAGATCGCGCGGCCATCGGTCTCGAGCGCCAATCCTCTCAGCGTATTTTGCGTGGCCGTCATGAACTTGCTGTCGGTCTGCGCGTTGATGCCGCCGAGACCGGCGTCGATGTCTGTACTCGAACGGGGCCAGGCCGCGGGGGTCGACCGCATAGATCGCCACGTTATATTGGTTCGCGACCTCGTAAACGCCTTGCATGTGGAACTCGAGATCCTGATTGGCGAAGAATGCGTAACGATCCTCGTTCGGACTGTTGCCCGCGTTGGGGTTGCCGGCGTTTGGGTTGCAGCGCGATGTAGCGATGCCCACACACGGTATGCCGGGCGCCGCCGCCACCGGATCGCGCAACTGCGGCGGAAGAACATTGGAGTATCCCTCGCTGATGAGAATCAAGGATTTGCGGCCTTCTTTCAGGCCTCCCATTCGAATGATGAAGGCCTTGAGCGCACTGAGCGACACCTGATTGCGAATGTTCTCGACGGTTTCAGCAGGGTAATAGACGTACTTCTGCTCCAGCTCGTTCATGGGCGTGTAGTCGCCCTTTCGGCCTCTGAACTGCTGAACAGCGCCAATGATGGCCGAATGGTTGCGCGTCATCCTGACCGAGTCGAGCGGCTGGAGCGGGCGCATGACGCCCACCATATCTGACGGTCCGAGCTGGGTTTCGATGAATCGGGACAGCGGGTCACGAACGGTGAGGCTCGAGCCGAGCTTCGTGTGGTAGTCGTCGAGAAAAATTCCGAATAACCGGACATCGTCTTTAGCCGCTTCAGTCTCCTCGTCCTGGTCCGTGCGGATTTGCCGGGGGGGCCCCTCCGGAGTCGGTACCGTCCCGCCATCAAGCTTGATCAGCTTGAACGTTTCGATGGTCTGCGGCTTGCCGTCTTCAACGACTTCGAAATCGGTCTGCTTCAAGTCCGAGATCGCCGCACCGTTCTTGTCCGAGACGATGACGTCGACCCGAACGAAGTTGATGCCGGTGCGAAATTGAGGGGTCTGCCCCTGCTCGGCCGGCGGCTGCTGATCCGGCGGCGGCTGCCCCTGCGGCTGCTGTGCGGGCTGGCCCGCTGGTGCCTGCGCGCCTTCGCGGCCAGTCTGCTGCGCGGCTACGGCGGGATCGCGCCAATGTGCCCGTGAGATCGGACTGGGCGCGCCGACGGATTGAGCGTCGCCAGAGGCGGCGAATGCCACGGCCGCCAGAAGGCACGCTCCGATGAACGTTCGAACAGAGCTGCTCATAGCTCCTATCTTAAGACGGAAGGTGCGTCAACAGGTCGGCATAAACGAAGACACAGCTGCGTCGGCCGCCGAGCGGCGCCGAACTGACGGGGCCGGTGCTAACATCCGCCGCGTGACACCCGACCGTACAGCCCCGCTCGCCCAGCCAGCCCTGACGTCCCTGTCCGAAGACGAGCGCTTGTTCCGAGATAGTGTCTACGCGTTCGCCGACCGGGAAGTCCGGCCGCTCGTCCGCCAGATGGACGAGCACGCGAAAATCGCGGATGAGCTGCTGCGAAAACTGGTCGACCTCGGCGTGATGGGCATCGAGGTGCCCGAGGAATTGGGGGGAGCAGGAGCGCGTTTCTTCCACGCGGTGCTTGCCGTAGAAGCCCTGTCTCGGGTGGATCCCTCCATCGCCGTGTTGGTCGATGTCCAGAACACGCTGGTGATCAACGCCTTGTTGAGGTGGGGGCACGACGGCATCAAGCAGCGCTACCTCCCGAAGCTCGCGTCGGGAGCAGTCGGGGCCTACGCGCTCTCGGAGGCCGGTTCCGGCAGCGACGCCTTTGCCCTGACCACACGCGCGATGGCGCGTGAGGACGAGTGGGTCGTCACCGGGCGGAAGCTCTGGATCACCAACGCTGCCGAAGCCGAGGTCTTTATCGTCTTCGCGACTGTTGACCCGGACGCGGGGTATCGCGGCATCACGGCATTCGTCATCGAACGGGATTGGGCTGGCTTTGCCGTCGGTCGCAAGGAGGACAAACTCGGGATCCGCGCGAGCAGCACGTGCGAGCTCGTGCTCGAGGAATGCTGCGTCCCACGCACGCACGTACTCGGTGAGGTTGGCAAAGGCTACAAGGTCGCGATCGAGACGCTCGACGAGGGACGGATCGGCATCGGTGCGCAGATGATCGGCCTCAGTCAAGGCGCCCTCGATCACGCCATCCACTACACGAAGGAACGTAGACAGTTCGGGAAGCCGATCGCGGACTTCCAGGCAGTGCAGCACCAGCTGGCTCAGGCCGCGACCGAGCTGGAGGCGGCGCGCTTGACGGTCTACAACGCGGCGCGCCTGCGCGATGCCAGCCAGCCGTTCGTGACGCAGGCGGCGATGTGCAAATTGTTTGCATCACAGGTCGCCGAACGCGTGACATCGCTCGCTGTGAATCTGTTCGGCGGGTACGGCTTCGTGAAGGACTACCCGGTCGAAAAGCTCTTTCGAGACGCCAAGATCGGGCAGATCTACGAGGGAACGTCGAACATGCAGCTTCAAACCATCGCAAAACACGTACTGAAACTCTAGATTCCCAAATCCTCAAATTCTCAAATTCTCAAATCCTCAAATCCTCAAATCGTCACGTGTCCCCTTTCTCCCCCGCGAGGACATGGTTCGCGATGATCATGCGCTGCACTTCCGAAGTCCCCTGATAGATCTCCGTCGCGCGGACGTCGCGAAACAGTCGTTCTGCGGTCGAGCCGTGGCGGTAGCCTGCCGACGCCAGAATCTGGAGCGCCTTGTCGGCCGCTTTGTGCCCAGCTTCCGATGCGGCCAGCTTGGCCATCGACGCTTCAGCCATGGTCGATGCACCCTGGCCTCGAGCCGCCGCGGCCTTGAGCGTGAGCATCCGCGCCGCGTCGAGCTCTGTCGCCATATCGGCCAGCATCCACTGAATCGCCTGGTAATTGGCAATCGGCTGGCCGAACACTTCACGCTGCTTCGCATAGGCGATTGCCTCGTCGAGCGCGGCTTCGCCGATGCCCAGAGCCTGGGCTGCAATCGCCACACGGCCCCCCTGAAGCGCCCAGATCGCGAGGCCGAACCCCTCGTCGACCGTCCCCAACAGATCGTCGTCGGAAACCGTCACGTCGAGATCGAGATCCTGGCAGCCCAGTCCGCGGACGCCAAGTGAATCCGCGCGAGCGGTTCGCGTCACGCCTGGCGCGTTCATCGGAACGAGGAACGCCGTCACTCCCCGCCCGCGAAAACCCGGACGTGTCGCAGCAAACACGACCGCGACCGCCGCAGCGTCGGCATTGGCAACCCAGACCTTGCGGCCTGTGATCCGATAGCCGGCGCCGACCTTGATCGCCGTAGTGCGCTGATTCGCGGCGTCGCTCCCGGCATCCGGCTCCGACAACGCGAACGCTCCGATGGCTTCCCCGCTCGTCAGCCGCCGCAGCCATTCTTGCTTTTGCGCTTCGCGGCCAGCGTGGGCGACGAGCTCGGCCACCAGCGAGTTGTTGATCGAGAGGGCGACGGCCACTGTCGCGCTGGCGCGAGCGATCGCTTCGATGGCGAGCGCATAGCTCACGTAGTCGCGCCCGGCGCCGCCCCACTCTTTCGGGATCGTGACGCCCAGCAAGCCTTCCGCGGCGGCTGCCTGAATGACATCGAAAGGGTATTCGCCCGTTTCGTCGATCGCAGCGGCGCGCGGCGCCACCACGTCGCGGGCAAACCGCATGGCAGTTCGTCTGAACGCGTCCTGATCGCGATTAAGGTCCAGGATCATGCGGGTCCGGTGCTACACGCCTTCTTTCGCAAGCCTCTCGAAAATAGGTCGAAGCCGCGTGGCCGTTTGACCAAGCTCTTCCGGGAGAACGCGTACGTTCCCAACGACGGACATGAAGCTCGTATCTCCCGTCCAGCGCGGCACCAGGTGTACGTGCAAGTGATCGACAATGCCGGCGCCGGCGGGCCGTCCCAGATTGATCCCCACGTTGATCCCCTGCGGCTTGTAGGCCTCCGACAACGCGATTTCGGCGTGACGCGTCAGCTGCATGATCTCGGTCAGTTCTTCGGGCGTCGCCGCATGAAGCGTTCCCACGTGCCGCTTCGTCACAACCATCAGATGGCCGTTGTTGTACGGGTACCGGTTGAGGATCACGTAGGACGCGCGCGCGCGGATGAGCACCAATTGATCGTGTTCGCTCGGCTGCGCCTCCGCTGCATCACAGAAGATGCACCGAGAAGCTCCAGCAGCGTCAGCCTCTGTCACGTAAGAGAGTCTCCAGGGAGACCAGAGGTGTTCCATGAAGTCGCAAGTCTCGAGTCTCGGGTCTGAGCCAGAACTCGAGGCTTGCGACTCGAACCTTGAGACTTGAGACTTTGAACTATATCGCCACAGCGTCGGGCGGCGAGGAGGTTTCGCCTGCTGGCGAGGTCGAAGGGTGGGGTTCTCGATTGATGAGCTCTTTCAGCTCCTTGCCTGGCTTGAAATAGGGCACTTTCTTCGGCGGCACATCGACCTTGTCGCCGGTCTTCGGGTTTCTCCCCTTGCGCGGCTCTCGCTTGCGCAGCCGAAAGCTCCCGAATCCGCGCAGCTCGATTTTTTCGCCCCTGTGCAGAGCGTCGATGATGCTCTTGAAGACGGTTTCGACGATGACCTCTGAGTGCTTCTTGGTCAGATCCGACACTCGAGACACTTCTTCGACGAGCTCGGCCTTCGTCATGCTGCCGCCTGTCATGCTGCAACTCCCTCGAGGCCAGGGGCCTCTAGTCCATTGCTACCGGTTTCTGAAGTGGTCCCCCAGTGTCGTTGCGCCGTCGCCGGCGCTTTCCTGGTACGCTTCCCAGTCCGCCCGGAATTCATCCGACTTGAGCGCGCGAATCGACAGCCCGATCTTGCGCTCTCCCGGCGCCAGCTTGATGATTTTCATCGGGTAGGTCTCGCCCACCTTCAAGTCGATTCGCTCCTCCGGGGTCGCGCCTTGGACAGGCGCGCGGGATTCGTCGAATTCCGACACATGGATGAGTCCCTCAATGCCTTCATCGAGCTCGACGAACGCTCCGAAGTTGGTCATGCGCACGACCTTGCCTTCGATGGTATCTCCCAGGTGATGCCGCGAGAAAAAGTCGTCCCAGATGTCGGTGGCAAGCTGCTTCAGTCCGAGGGACAGGCGCTGGTTCTCGGCATCGATGTTCAGCACCATCGCCTCTACGGCGTCCCCCTTTTTCACGATCTCAGAGGGGTGCTTGATGCGCTTGCTCCACGACATGTCGGAAACATCGATCAACCCGTCGATGTCGTCCTCGACCTCGACGAACGCACCGAATTCCGTGAGGTTGCGCACTTTTCCCGTGATCTTCGAACCGACCGGGTACTTGTCGGCGAGGTCGCGCCACGGATTGCTCTCGACCTGCTTGAGGCCGAGCGAAATTCGCCGCGCCGTCGGATCGACGCCGAGCACCATCGCGTCGACGTTGTCGCCGACGTTGAGGATCTTGGACGGGTGCTTCACCCGCTTGCTCCACGACATCTCGCTCACGTGGATCAGGCCTTCCACACCCGCCTCGAGCTCGATGAACGCGCCGTAGTCGGTCAGGCTGACGACCTTGCCAACCGCGCGTCCACCAACGGGGTACCGATCCATGACGTTCGCCCAGGGGTCGGTGATGAGCTGCTTGTGCCCGAGCGACACGCGCTCGGTCGCCGCATCGTACTTGAGCACGATCACGTCGATTTCGTCGTTGACCTTGAACAATTCCGAGGGGTGTCCGACGCGTCCCCAGGACATGTCGGTAATGTGCAGGAGGCCGTCGATTCCGCCCAGGTCGATGAACGCGCCGTAATCGGTGATGTTCTTGACGGTACCCTTGAGAACCTTGCCCTCGGCCAGCGTCTCGAGCGTGTGCTTCTTCTTCTCGGCGTTCTCCTCTTCGAGCAAGGCCTTGCGGGACAGCACGATGTTGCCGCGCTTCTTGTTGACCTTGATGACCCGCATGCGGAGCTCCTGCCCACGCAGCGCGTCGAGGTTTCGGACCGGCCGCACGTCGATCTGAGACCCGGGGAGGAAGGCGCGCACACCGATATCGACGGCGAGTCCGCCTTTGATGCGTTCGACGACGCGACCGATGACGACCTTGCGTTCCGCATAGGCCTTCTCGACCTCGTCCCAAATTTTCATTTTCTCGGCTTTTTCGCGCGAGAGAACGACGTAGCCTTCCCGATCTTCGGTGCGCTCCAGCAACACGTCGACGATGTCGCCGGCTTGAACCGTAATCTCGCCGGTCTCGTCGAGAAACTCGCTGATCGCAATCATGCCCTCCGACTTGTAGCCAACGTCGATGACCACCTCGGACGGAGTGACTTTGAGGACTGTGCCTTTAACGACCTCGCCTTCCGCGATGTTCCGGAAGCTGTTATCGTAGATGTCAAGGAGCTTGCTGTACTCTGCAGGGTCGATCTGGTCATCGTCGTCGCGGGGACGAGCCTTGAGCCCGCCGCGTTCCGCGCGGCTGTTTCGGTCGAGCGTTCCGGTGCTCGCCGCACCGGAGCGACCTGGAGTGCTGTCGTCGTCCACGTTCGTCATGCCTTGCGCGTCCTCCTGTGTCGTCCTTCGACGTTGCTCAGGACGGCCCTGAGCCCGTCGAATGGGTCGATCGATTGCCGGGCGTTTGGTGAGCGGGAGCCGGCAGCCCGCGGTTCGCATCGAGTCCCAGGGCGCCCCTAGGCAAGCGTTTGCTGATTCTCGATAAGCATCAGAGAGTACGACACTTATCGTCAAACTGTCAAGGTTCCGAAAGGACGAAAACATGGCCAAACGAAAGGCTGGAGGCCGTGGCAAGGCGGCTGGCTCCCGCAAAAAGCGAGCGGCCGGTCGTCGTTCGAGCAAGCGCGCCGCCGTCAGGGCAGCGTCGAGCCGGAGCGTCCGAAAGACCAAAAAGGGGCGGGCCAGACCCAAAAAAGCCAAGATCGCGCGCCCGAGCCGGAAGGCGGCCGCCTCACGAACGGCGGTGGCGGGCGTGCGGAGATCCATCCGCAAGAAGCCACACCTGGATCGGGTCAGGCGAACGCTGGACGACACGATTCCGACCCCCCCATCCTCGCTGAACATGGATCGTCATGCCTCGGCGGCACGCACGGGAGGAGCGGAGCTCCGGAACAGTCTCGAAGAGCATGGCTCGATGACCCCCGCGCTGACCGGCGGCGATATCGACGCAGACTGGGAGAACGCGTACTTCAGCGGCGATGAAGCACCTGGTGGCGATAATCCCACACCCGATCAAGAGGTGGTCGAGGATATCGGCAAGTCGCTGGGAGTCGAGTACCAAGACAATGAAGAGCTCAGGGGAAGCGAAAAGGTCGTGGAGCGGGACCGCCACCGCTGGGAGCTCGACCCCGCCTCATCGGAGGACTACAAGGATCGAAAGTAGGCAGGGCTCACACTCGAGCCTTGTCTCGGACAACCTTCATCACTTCCTTGACCACTTCGTCGATCGATTTCCCTGTCGTGTCCACGACCACGGCATCGTTGGCAATCTGAAGCGGTGAAGCGGCTCGCGTCCGATCCAGTTCGTCACGCTCTGCCAACGCCGTCACCACCTCGTTGACCGAAACCGATCCAGCCGAATGCGCCGGATCGTGGGCTCGACGTCGGGCCCTCTCCTCCGGCGAGGCGTCGAGATAGATCTTCGCGTCGGCCCGCGGGAATACCACCGACCCGATATCCCGACCTTCCACCACGACAGAGCCTCCTGCGCCGATCTGCCGCTGCCGCTCGACCAGCACGGCACGGACCTTCGGCAGTCGCGCCACTGCAGCGGCCGCCAGATCGATCTCCGGGGTGCGAATCAACCGCGTGACGTCGGCACCATCGATGGTGACCTGAGCGGCCGAGACCTCAATCTGCGCATCGGCGGCCAGTTGCGCGACCGCGTCCTCGTCGTCGAGCGCGACGCTGGTATCGACAGCCTTCCAAGCCACGGCTCGGTACATCGCGCCGCTGTCGACGTGCCGAAAGCCGAGCTCCGACGCGATCGTGCGAGCGACCGTGCCCTTTCCGGCCCCTGAGGGGCCGTCGATCGCGATGATCAGAGGTTTCATCAGGGAGCAGCGGAAGTGACCTGCCGGACCTGACGGGAGTGTAACATGCGCATGATGAGCGCTCGTCGCTTCCTGGTGCTCGTCGTCGCCGCGACTGCACTCGTCGGCAGCGCGTATCTGTTCCGCTCGTATCTCGTTGGTCTGTCGTTCGTCATCCGCGCCGCCGACATGGACGGTGCGATTCGAACGGTCGCCAATTTTGGCGCCAGCCCCGTGACGGAACGGCGGATCGAGATCGAGGCGACGACAAGCGAGAACACACGAAGACCAATCGCCGCACGGATATATTCGCCGAGCGGCCGATCCCGACGCGCGGTGCTGCTGGTATCGGGCCTTCATCCCGACGGCATCAACGAGCCGAGACTGACGGAGCTGGCTCGTCAGCTTGCCGCGTCGGGTCTTGTCGTTGTGACGCCGGACGTTCGCGAGTTGTCGGTGCTTGAAATCGGTCCCGCGGTGACCGACCAAATCGAGGCGGCCGCTCTCTGGCTATCGGAGCTGCCGGACACACTGTCGATCGCCATCGACGACCGACGCATCGGTCTGATGGGCATCAGCTTCAGCGGCGGCTTATCGATCGTCGCGGCGGGTCGGCCCTCGTTGCGCGACCGCGTCTCCTATGTCTTCTCGCTTGGCGGACACGACGACCTGACGCGGGTGCTTCGGGTACCTGTGTACCGGCACGGTGCCGCGTCCTTCAGGTCAGATTCCACTCAGGCCTGACGCCGGGGCAGACGGCGATGACCCACGGCAACCCATCGCGCGCAATCTCCCGACGCCGCACGATTACGGGGTCGCGATCTTTCTGCTCGGCGTCGCTCACCGGCTCGTCCCGGCGCCTCAAGTGGAGCCGATCCGCACCGCCGTAAGACGCTTCCTGCAGGCCTCGACGCTCGATCGTACCGACAAGGCCCGAGCGGACGAAGAGTTCGCAGCGCTTCGAAAGCTGGCGACGATGGTGCCGGAGCCGTCGGCGACGTTGCTCCGCTACCTCAACGACCGCGACACCGTTCATCTCGGCGCGCGTCTGCTCCCCTACATCGAGCTGTTTGGCGGCGCTCCTTCGCTATCACCTTCGAGGTCACCCAAGCCGTCTTCCCCGGTCTTTCTCTTGCATGGCCGCGCCGACAACGTCATCCCGGCTATCGAGTCCGAATACCTCGCGAACGAACTTGGCGGCCGGGTCCCGGTGCGCCTGCTGTTGAGCGACCTTATCTCCCATGCCGCCACAGACCGCGCACCTCGACCGCGCGAGATCGCGGAGCTTGCGAGTTTCTGGGGAGATTCGCTGAGCCAGTGAGGGAATGGACCGCCTTCAGAAGATTCTGTCGCGGGCTGGCATCGCGTCGCGGCGCGCCAGCGAGCAGCTGATGCTGCAAGGGCGGGTAACGGTCAACGGCACGACCGTGCGGGAGATGGGCACGAAAGCCGATCCAACACACGACGACATCCGAGTCGATGGGCGGCGTGTCAAGATGCCGGAACGCCGCCGCTACATTCTGTTGAACAAGCCGCGCGGCTACGTGACCACGAGATCAGATCCGCAACAGCGACCGACCGTGATCGACCTGCTGGGAGGCGTTCGAGAGTACGTCTATCCAGTCGGACGACTGGATGCGGAATCCGAGGGACTTCTGATTCTCACGAACGACGGCGATCTCGCTGCCCGTCTCATGCATCCCCGACATGCGGTCAGTCGCGTCTACGAGGCGCGCGTCGTCGGCGTTCCCCAGGCCCGTGATCTCGATCGACTGGCCAAAGGCGTGCTCATCGACGACCGCAAGACCGAGCCTGCCGACGTGAGATTGCTGATTGGGGCGCGATCGTCGGTCAAGCAAGCCGGGCGTCCGACCCATACCACGCTGATGATCACGCTTCGCGAAGGGCGCAACCGGCAGGTGCGGAAGATGTGCGACGCGATCGGCCATCACGTGACGCACCTGAAGCGTGTCGCGATCGGGCCGATTCGGGACTCTCGCCTGAAGATCGGGCAATGGCGGGACCTTACGGCGAATGAAGTGCTCAGGCTTCGCTCAGCCACCGATTCCGTGCCGCATCCATCGAGATCGCGACGCCACGAAAGAGGCCCGGATGGCATCTAAACCGTTATGCGGCGGGGCCCCGCGAGCGACCGAGCCGGGGTGTGGGGCGGAGCCCCACCTTAGTTACTCTGCGGTGAAGAACTCTCCACCACGGAGGACACAGGGGACGCGGAGGATCACTCTTGTACGATTGAACCTCCGTGTCCTCGGTGTCCCCAGTGGTGATTAGCTAACTGGTTGTTAGTGGACCGAGCCACTCGGTTCGTCTTCTGGCGGCTCGTCGTCGTCGACGTCGTCGGGCTCGTCTTCGGGCTCGTCCAGCGGTAGCGCCTCTTCCGAAGGAGTTTGCTCCGCCAGCAGGGGCGGCTCGAACCCCAGCGCCTCCGCCATGTCTTCGACCTTCGGCAGGTCGCTCAGATCGTTCAGCCCGAAGCGGATCAGAAACTCCTTCGTCGTGGCGTAGAGGAATGGCCGGCCGACTACGCGTTTGCGGCCGACGATTTTGATCAGGTGACGATCCAGGAGTGTGGTCAGCACTCCGGACGTATTCACTCCGCGAATCTCACCAATCTCGAGAGCCGTGATCGGTTGTTTATAGGCGATGACCGCGAGCGTCTCCAGCGACTGCACGCTCAACTTCTGCGACGAGCGTTCCTGAAACAGACGTCGCACCCACTCGTGCAGCTCGGGACGCGTCACAATCTGAAAACCGCCCGCCACTTCGACCAGCTGCAGCCCGCCGGGCCGCTCGTAGTCCCGCTTCAGCTCCGCAATCGCCGCGTCGAGGTCTTCCTTGGGCTCCGACGCGAGCAGCTTGTCGATGGCCTTTCGCGTAAGCGGCTCGGGCGACGCGAAGATGAGGGCTTCGAGTATCGCCTTCAGCTCGGCGCCGGCGTGTGCCTGACTCTGTTCGGCAGCGCGCCCCTCCGGCCCTTCCGACGCTGCCTCCGCAACATTCTTCTTCCGATCACCCACGGTGTGCCTCCGGGTCGCCAATCGGATGTGGCGCATCGGCCGGCCGAGGGCGCTTGTATACACGAATCGGTCCGAAGCTGCCGGATTGGAAGACCCTGACCAGCTTCAGTCGAATCATCTCGAGCAGGGCCAGGAACGTCACGATCAGACCGGCCCGATCGTGTGCATCGCCGAACAGTTCCTCGAAGCCGCAGGCTTCGTGCTCCGACAACCGCTGCAACAGTTGCTCGATTCTCATTTCGACGGAGATCTGCTCGGGAGGAAGCAGAACCTTTGGCCGTTGCCTGGCGCGCTGGACGACGGCCTGAAATGCCGTCAGCAGGCTGAACAGATCGACCTCGAGCTCGGGCTCGAGATCGTCGCCCGCGAGTGCGGCAATCCGTTCGTCAGGTCGGCCCCACTGCGCCGCACGCACCTGCTCTTTTTCGTGCAGGACGCCCGCGGCGGCCTTGTACTTCTGGTGCTCGAGCAGGCGGCGGACGAGCGCATCCCGTGGATCTTCGGCTTCTTCGCCGTTGATACCGGCAGCCGTTTCCGGTCGGGGCAGCAGCATCTTCGACTTGATGTGAATGAGCGTGGCCGCCATCACCAAGAACTCACCGGCGAGATCGAGATTCAGTTCCTGCATCAGCTGGATGGCGTCGAGGTACTGCTGGGTGATCAGCGCAATCGGAATGTCGTAGATGTTGACCTCGTTCCTCTTGATGAGGTGCAACAACAGGTCGAGCGGCCCATCGAAGTTCTCCAGCTTGACCGGGAAGGCGTCGACGGCGGATTCGAAATCCTGCGGACGGTCCATCATGCTGCGTTCCATCACTTGTACGCGATCTTCACCGCTTCCCGCACCCGCGCCATCGTCTGCTTCGCGACGTAGCGCGCTCGACGCGAACCTTCGAACAGCATCTCGCGAACGTCGTCGGGCCTGGCGAGCACCGCGGCCCGTCGTGCCCGAAGCGGATCGAGATGGGCGTTCAAGGCATTGGCGAGCTTGGTCTTGACTTCGACGTCTCCGACCTTTCCGGCCCGATATCGGGCCTTGAGATCGTCGACCTCTTCTTGGTTCGGATTGAACGCGTCGTGGTACGTGAACACCGGATTACCTTCTACCGTGCCGGGAATGTCGGCACGCACCCGCTTGGGGTCGGTATACATGCTCATGACTTTCTGACGGACTTCCTGTGCGTCGTCCGACAGATGAATCGTGTTGCCGAGGCTCTTGCTCATCTTTTTGCCCCCGTCGAGCCCGGGCAATCGCCGGAACTTCGTCAGGAGCGGCTCGGGTTCGACGAGCACCTCGCCGAAAAAGTTGTTGAACCGGCGCACGACCTCTCGCGCCAGCTCGAGGTGCGCCACTTGATCTTCACCGACCGGGACGAAGCTTGCGTCGTACATCGTCACGTCGGCGGTTTGCAGCAGCGGGTAGCCCAGAAACCCAATCGACGAGAGGTCCTTGTCCTTCAGGCTCTCCTGCTGCTCTTTGTACGTGGGCACCCGCTCGAGCCACGGGACGGGGGCGACCATGGACAGGAGCAACGCGAGCTCGGCGTGCTCGGGTACAAGCGACTGGACGAAAAACGTGCTCTTCTCTGGATCGAGGCCGGCGGCTATCCAGTCGGCCACGTTCTCGTACGCGTACGACGTGAGTTGCGTCGTGTCGGCGAAGTCGCTCGTCAAGGCGTGCCAGTCGGCGACGAAGTAGAAGCAGTCGTACTCGGTCTGCAGCGGCACCCAATTACCGAGGGCGCCGACCAGGTGGCCCAGATGCAGCCGTCCTGTCGGCCGCATCCCGGAAACGACGCGGGCTTTCTTTGGACTACTCACCGGGTCGGGAGCCAGGAAAGCAACAGCCGGTACGGAGGCACGACGAGATAGTCGAGCCCACCGCTCAGCATCAACGCATAGATCAAGAGAAACCCATACGGCCGGATGGCGTTGAACTGGTCGGCCAGCGAAACCGGCAGCAACCCCGATAGCACGTTGCCGCCGTCGAGCGGCGGAATGGGCAGCATGTTGAAAACTGCCAGGAGGACATTGATTTGAATCGCGCCCGCCAGAAGAGCGGCCAACGGGACCGACACATTCGGCTCGCCGAGCGTCATTGGCGAAACGCTCAAAAGACTGAGCGCGAGGGCGGCGCCGAACGCCATGAGGAGATTGCTCGCCGGACCGGCGGCGGCGACGAGCACGTAGTCGCGCCTTGGATGTCGCAGGCGCCCGATGTTGACCGGCACAGGTTTGGCCCAGCCAAGCAGCGGCACACCGCTGACCATCGCGAGAAGTGGAAACAGTACCGTCCCGATCGGATCGGCATGCACGAGCGGATTGAGCGACACTCGCCCGAGCAATCGCGCAGTCGGATCGCCGCACCGGTCGGCGGTCAGTGCGTGCGCCATCTCGTGCACAGTCAACGAAAACAGTAGAACGACAAATGAGATGAAGACTTGCCCGAAGTTGAGGCCCAGCAAGGCGTAACAGGTTACGGCCGACTTGCGAAAAACGCAAGGACCGCATCGGCGAGTTTCGCGCCCACGAGGGCGGCCAATTCCTCGCGCGTGGCGCGTCGCACGCCCGCAACGCTTCCGAAAGTCGTCAAAAGGGCCCGCCGGCGCCTTGGCCCGATGCCCGGCACACGATCGAGCTCGGATTGAAGGTCGCGCTTGGTGCGCGCACGACGATGAAACGTCACGGCGAAACGGTGGGCTTCGTCGCGAACACGTTGAATGAGGTGTAGGGCCGGATCATGTGGCGCCAGGGCAATCGGATCGCGCCGGTCTCGCATGAACAACAGCTCTTCCTTCTTCGCGATGCCCACGGCCACGAGGTTGGCGAGTCCCAGCTCCTCCAGGGCCGCATAGGCCGCGGAGAGTTGCCCTTTGCCGCCGTCAATCAACAACAAGTCTGGAAACGGCCCGCCCTGCTCGAGCAGTTTGCGGCCGCGCCGGAGAATCACTTCGTGCATGGCCGCGAAGTCGTTGGGAACGGAGGCTGGAGGCTCCGGCCCCAAGCCTCCAGTCCCCAGCCTCCAGCCTCTGATCCGATACTTGCGGTACTCCGACCTTCGCATCCGTCCGTCTTCGCACACGACCAGTGAGGCAACGGTTTCACTGCCCTGGATGGTCGATATGTCGAAGCACTCGATCCGGCGCGGCACGACTGGCAGCGCCAGTACGGCCTGGAGCGTCTCGAGCGCGTCGTACTGGGCCGCGGCGGCTTGATTGAAACGTGACGCGTAGGCCAACGCCGCATTGCGGGTCGCGAGATCGACCAATCCGCGCTTCTCGCCGCGTTGAGGACTCACGATCTTGACGCGACGCCCGGCCCGGCCGCTCAGCCACGTCTCGAGCACCTCCCTCTCATTCGGCTGCAACGGCACGTGGATTTCCGGTGGAGCGACGCGCAGCTCGTAAAACTGCTGCAGCCCGGCTTCGAGCACGTCGGCGTCGCTCGAGTCGACGATCGCGCCCGCAGCGTCCACTGCCGTGGACAAGTCGACGCGCTCGACGACCCTGCCGCTTCGGACCTGGAATACTTGAAGCACCACGCCAGCCGGGCCACGCTTCAATCCGAAGACGTCGCGGTGGCCGAGCTCCGCAGTCGCCATCTTCTGCTGGCGATCGTGCAGCGTCTGCACGGTGCGGATTGCGTCGCGCAACTGGGCAGCTTCCTCGAACCGCTGTGCATCCGCAGACGCCAGCATTCGGGTCTTCAGCGTGCCGACCAGCTCGTCGTTCCTGCCCTCGAGAAACAGCTGCGTCAACTTCACCGCACTCGCGTACTCCGCGTGCGAGCACACCGTGTCGACGCATGGCGCCAGACACCTCTTGATGTCGTATTCCAGGCACGGTCGCTCGCGCTTGCCCGTAATCACTTCATTGCACGATCGCATGCCGAACAACCTGTGCGTGAGCGACATGGTCTTGCGCGCGAAGTGCGCCGGCAGAAACGGCCCGGCGTAGAAACTGCCGTCGCGCTCGACACGGCGTGCGACCAACACCCTGGGAAACGCTTCGTTGGTGGTCAGCTGCAGATACGGATAGTTCTTGTCGTCCCGAAGGAGGATGTTGTACCTGGGCGACCGCTGCTTGATCAGATTGTTTTCGAGCGCCAGGGCTTCAACGACCGAGTCGGTGACGATGACCTCGAGACGCGCGATCTCGTGGAGCAACGCGTCGGTTTTCGGGTCGGCACCGTACGCACCGAGATAGTTGCGCACGCGCTCGCGCAGCGTCCGCGCCTTCCCCACATAGATCGTGTCGCCTCCCGTATTGAAGTACAGATAGACACCGGGCTGCTCGGGCAACCGGGCGATCTGTTCCTTGAGTTCCTGGATGGCCATACGTTACTATGTCGCGGCTTCTGGCCTGTGCCTAAACCCTCGATTATACGCCGACCCTCGCGAGCGAATCTGGATTCCTCATCAGCCCCACAGGACCAGAGCTCGAGAGCGTCCGGTCATACTGCTCCCCGATCCACCCAAGAATTGCAACACGCGCAGAGCGAAGTCCACGGCGGCACCACGTTCACTGGAATCATTGGTGCGATCTGCATGTTCCCCCTTCGGGCGATCATTCGCGCGTGCGTGGCGCTCAGAGTTCATCCGAACACGCTGACGCTGATTGGCGTGATCGTCAACGTTGCAGCCGCCTGGGCCCTGGGTTTGGGCCGTTTCGTGCTGGCCGGCGTGATCATGGTCGTCGCCAACATTTTTGACTTCATCGACGGAAAAGTCGCGTACGAACTGCGGCTGGAGTCGCGCTTCGGCGCCTTCTGGGACTCGACGCTGGACCGTTTCTCCGATCTGGCCCTGTTGACCGGGCTGATCTTCCTGTATTCGAACCTCGGGCGGACCGACTATGTGATGGTCGCGTCGCTCGCGCTCATTTTTTCGATAATGACGAGCTATGCGCGAGCGCGTGCCGAGTCTCTCGTCGAGAAATGCAAAGTCGGGTTCATGGAACGGCCGGAACGGATCGTGCTCTTCATGATCGGCGCGTTCACCAATCGAATGGCGGGCGTCCTGTGGGTGATTCTCGCACTCTCTGTCCTGGCCGTGGCGAACCGCATTTACTACACGTACCTCGCGCTCAACAACCTCCCGATGCCGTCACGCAAGGGTTTCGTCGGCGCATTCAATCGGGCGTTTTTTTGGACCGATGAGCGGGCCACCCTGCCCTACGACCTCTGGGTGATTGCCATCCTGGCCTTCGTGTGGCTCACGCCTCCGGACTTGCTCGGCGATCCGGTCGCGAGCGGCCAGGGCTTGCTCGGGTGGATTGCTGAACTGACCACGCAGAATTAGCAAATCGCGGGCGAGCCGCCTTCGCCGCATCAATCAAGAACGTCGATTGATCATGCGCGCTTTCGTTTCTGGGCGGGTCTCGTGGCGGCGGCTTTCGCAGGCGTCTTCTTCGCTCCACTCACGGCATCGAGACTCTTCTTCAGGGCTTCCATCAGATTGACGACTTTCGGTGGAGCCTCTTCGGCCGGCGCGACGATCTCCGCACCGGCGATTTTCGCATCGATGATTCGCTGCAGACCTTCGCGGTATTCGTCTTTGTATTGCGACAGATCCAACGGTCCCTCGAATGTCCCGATCACCTGTCGCGCCAACTTCACCTCGTCGGGCTTCACCGTCGCGCGTACTTCGCTCAGCTCTTCGACCTGATCGACGCTGCGAATTTCGGCAGCATGGTGCAAGGTGTACATGACGATGCCGCGCTGGTGCGGGCGCACGGCAACCAGATACTCGCGCCCGTACAACGCCAGTTTGCCGATGCCGACCTTCCCCTTCATCCCTTCGCGCATGACGGCAAACGCGTCGGCGGCCATCCGCCCATCTGGCGCGAGATAGTAGGTGCGGTCGACGTAGATCGGGTCGATCGACGACTCGTCCGCAAACTGGGCGAGGTCGATGACCCGCGTTGATTCGGGGCGGACCTTGGCGAAGTCGTCGTCGGACAACACCACGTAGCGCCCCTTCTCGAACTCGTAGCCCTTCACGATGTCGGAATTGGGCACTTCACGATTGCAGTGGGGACACCAGCGCTTCTGCTGGATCCGTGTTTGACATTCGCCGTGGAGCTGGTTGAACGACAGCGTGCCGCTCGACTCCGTGGCGGGAAACACCTTGATTGGGATGTTCACCAAGCTGATCTTGAGAAATCCCTTCCATGTCGCGCGTGCGGCCATAGGTCAGTCGTCGGACTTCAAATCGATTGTCGGACGGCGATATTCCAGCCGGCTTCCCACGTTACGAACCGCTCTCACGGTTGAGCTTACAACCAGCCCGTGCCGCCGGTCACGTTTTATCGGCGTCTACCCCCGGGCCCTTCAGCAGGCCGGCGAACAAGCAAATTGCCGTGGCTCGACCCAGGGTGGCAAGGGCCTCGCCTATATCTCTTCGCGCTCATCATGGCCGCCCAGGTCCAGTCCCGCGCTCGCGAACTGTATGTCGTGCTTGGCGATCATGTCCCTCAGCAAGCGTCGCGCCGCGGCGTAGTTTTCCATCGGGACCGCCAAACGCCGCGCCAGGTTCCGCAAGCGGGAAATCACGATGAGGGTCACCTGTTGCTTGCCTTCGCGCCAGCTGATGCCGCCAACCTCGTCGTACGGAATGAAGGCGCTATCCGCCCAGATACCGTCCTCGTAAAACCCGCGCCGAATCCGAAGATTGAGCGGCACGAGGTACGCGTAATAGACGAACATCATCACTTCGCCGAAGGCCTGGCGGTGCAGCACGAGGATCTTGTAGAGAACCAGGAGACCGAACACGACCCCAAGCGTCAACGCCATTCGGTAGTACCGGCGGCTTCGGGCTCGGCCAAATCAGAAGGGCACTTCGGCGCCGACGCAGAAACTGCGCGTACTGGAGTATCAAGCGCGCGTTGGCAAACAGGAACCCGGCACCAAGTGCGAGAAGAACCCCGGTGAGGATGGTCTGGACGCTCACGCCAGAAATTGAATCACAGATCGATCTTCAATGAACGATCCGACAATTGAGAATCTGAAGATTCGAGGATTTGAGGATTTGAGGATTTGAGGATTTAGAAAAAGGACCGGCACAGCAAAGAGACCAATTCTCAAATCCTCAAATTCTCAAATTATCGAATCCTCAAATTTGGAGCTCATCCGCGCCCGCCAGGGCGGGGTCGAAGCAGAACCGGCACCGCGCCTCGTACAGCCCGGTCGCACCGACGAGCACACGATCGCTGCTCGGGACCAACCGCTGAGTATGGTTCGCGGGTTCGCCACAGACGACGCAGATGGCGAGCGTCTTCGTGATGTACTCGGCGACGGCCAGCAGGTGCGGCATCGGTTCGAACGGACGTCCGAGATAATCCTGGTCGAGGCCGGCCACGATCACACGCTTGCCTCGATCCGCGAGGGTATTGCACGCAGCCGGAAGCCGCGCGTCGAAGAACTGGCCTTCGTCGATACCCACCACTTCGGTCGCCGCGTCGACGAGCTGAACGAGCTTGTCCGAGCTTTCCACGTTCTCCGAGGCGATTCGCATGTCGCTGTGCGACACGATGTGGTCCTCGCTGAACCGATCGTCGACGATCGGCTTGAAGATCTGCACCTTCTGCCGTGCGATCTGAGCGCGACGCAGACGGCGAATCAGCTCTTCGCTCTTGCCACTGAACATGCTGCCGGTGATCACCTCGATCCAGCCGCGTCCCCGCTCTTTCCTGACCACGTCCATTGTCCAGCCTCACCGCCTGCATTTCACGCACACGAGGACAGATCAAACGAGCTGCGTATCGTCACGCCGTGGCAGGAACAGAGCGGCCGGTCAGACGCGTGACTGATATTCGCGAGTCTCGGTATTGACTCGAACCTTGTCGCCTTCGTTGACGAACGGCGGGACTTGAATGACCAGCCCGGTTTCGAGCGTGGCCGGTTTGACCTGCGCGCTCGCGGTCGCACCCTTGATGCCCGGCACGGTCTCCTTGACGATCAGATCCACGGTTTGGGGCAGCTCGATGCCGACCGGCTCGGTCTCGTAGAACTCGACGCGAATCGTGGCATCCGGAATGAGGAAGTGCACCGAATCGCCGAGCGCCTCGGCCGCGATGTGGATTTGGTCGTAGGTCGACGTGTCCATGAAATAGTAGTGGTCGCCGTCGCTATAGAGGTATTGCATCTCCCGCTCGTCGAGCGTGGCGCGTTCGACGTCTTCTTCCGCCCGAAACTTCTGGTCGGCCTGGGTCGACGTTCGAATGTTGCGCATCCTGGCCTGAACGAAGCCCCTCTTGTTGCCCGGCGTGAAATGTTGCAAATCGAGGATTCGGAAGAGGTCGTTCCCGAGCTTGATCAGCATGCCCTTCCGAAGACGTGTCGCTTGAATCGATGACATGAGGGTCCTTGGCGCAGCATTCCGACGGCGGCAGATCCTTGGAATCGTAGCACATCTGGCGGACCAATCATGCGACATGCTACGATGCCGACAGTGGCCTTCACGCGTTGGGACCCCCTCAGCGATCTACTTTCGCTGCACGAGCAGATCGGGCAACTCGTCGGCGCCGACGCGCCCGGCTGGACGCCGCCCGTCGATCTTTACGAGACCGCTTCCGAATTCGTACCTGACGGCGGAGCTCCCCGGTCTCTCGCGGGATCAAATCGAGATTCACGCCGAGCAGTACCGCATTGTCATTCGCGGGGCTCGCGCCGCCGTACCGAGCGGCGACGTTGCGTGCGAGCAATTTCATCGCATCGAACGTGGTCACGGCCGATTTTCACGGGCGTTTACGTTGCCCGAAGCGATCGATGTCGACAACATCTCGGCCGACTTGAAGGATGGGATCCTGACGGTGGCAATTCCCAAGGCCGGCGACCGCCACCTGCGACGGATCGATGTGACCTAAGGTCCGGGGTTGGCCGCGAAGAAGAAAAACGCTAGAGATGTAACCGCAATGCTCAAGCGACTTGCCCTGTATTGCGCCCTACTAGCAGCCGGCTTCAGCGCCGGCCTCGTCATCACCGGCCGGATGTGGCCCGCTGCCGAGTCGCGGGCCGAGAGCCGGGCGATCGCCGAGCCGCAGCTGCCTCCCAGCCGTACGACTGCCGCTCCAAGCGTCGCCCCGCCTGGCGCCCCCGACTTCACGCGGGTGGCCGGACAGGCCGTCAGAGGCGTTGCCAACATTTCCTCGCTACAGGTGGCCCGGAGATCGAACCTCCCGACCGATCCCTTTTTTCGCGACTTGTTCGGCGACTTCGATGAGTTCTTCGGCCCGCGCGATCGGCGATCGCTCAGCCTGGGTTCGGGCGTGATCATCTCCACGGACGGCTACGTCGTCACCAATAATCACGTCGTTGGCGAGAGCGTCCGCGGCTACGACGTCACCGTGGCTCTCCCCGACAAACGCGAGGTGAAGGGCCGCGTGGTCGGCGTGGACCCCACCACAGACCTGGCGCTCCTCAAGATCAGCGCGACAGGCCTGGCGGCGGTTCCGTGGGGCGATTCGAATCAGCTCAAGATTGGCGAATGGGTGCTTGCCATCGGAAGCCCGTACCAACTCAATCAGACGGTCACAGCGGGGATAGTCAGTGCGACCGGCCGCACCGGACTTGGGTTCGCCGATTACGAGGATTTCATTCAAACCGATGCCGCGATCAACCGGGGCAACTCGGGCGGCGCGTTGATTAACGCGCGAGGCGAGCTCGTCGGTATCAACACCGGTCTCTTCAGTGAGAGCGGCGGCTACCAGGGTATCGGCTTCGCCGTGTCCAGCAACCTCGCCCATCGGATCGTCGACGACTTGAAGAACTTCGGCGAGGTGCGGCGCGGGTCGATAGGTCCGCTCAGCGTCGAGCGGCTCACTGAACAGTGGGCAGAGGAACTGGGAATCCGCGGCACCAGTGGAGCGCTCATCTCGCGCATGAGCCGCAACTCGGTGGCGTATGAGTCAGGATTACGGCCCGGAGACGTCATCGTCGCCTTCAACGGGCAGCAGATAGACGATCCTTCTCAGTTCTTCCGCTACGTCGTCGACGCGAAAATCGGGTCGACCGCGACGGTCAGAGTGCTTCGCAACGGGCGGACCATCGACTTCAAGCTTCCGGTGGTCTCCAGCTCGTCGCCCCCCCGCCCCCGCCGATAGCGGTGCTCCTGGCACGGAGGAACCCGCCACCGGTCATGGCCATGCCGAGAACCGCTGCGGTCGCTCTCCTCGCCGCTCCTACTACAGCGGCTTTCACAAAGGTGTAGCGGGTCCACGGCCAACAGAGCCGGGAGTCGCATCGGCGTCATGGGCTTTCCTCAATCGGCTACTGAGGGCCGCCCGGTCGGCGGCACCAGCGCGTTAACCAGAAATCGCTGACCGTCAGCCGCGACATCGTACGCGTGGTATTGCCCGTAAGGGAAGCGCACTTCGAACAACGGCGCCGGCACGCTTGCTTGGAAGGTCGATGCCGGGGTGCTCACCGCCGCGACCATCAATGTCCCCGACGCCAGAAAGAACAGCTCGCGTCCGTCGCGGCGCCAGCGAGCCTGGCTTCCTCCGCCCGACGAAATCCTCCAGCGACGCCCGGGTGACGGAAATGACGCCACATACACTTCTGGCCGTCCCGAAGGCGATTCCGTGGAGCTGTAGGCTACCCAGCGGCCGTCCGGTGAAAACGCCGCCCAGTTTTCGGCGAACCTGCCCTGCAGGTACGGAAAAGGCTTTCCTCCCGCGGCCGGGCGATCGCCAGCCAATGGAAGAATCCAGATATCGTTCCCCGTATCCGGACCGTCAATCACATAGAGAATGTGTCGCCCGTCGGGCGACCAGCTCACAGGCCATTTCGCATGTTCGTCGGCCTGCAGCAGTTCGCCCGCTGTCTCTGCGGTCGACGCTGAAGTCGACGCCGACGCCCGATACAAATCGAGGTGCCCGCTTCTTTGCGAATTGAAAATGACCCGTTGGCCGTCGGGGGCCCAGATGAGCCAGTTCTCGTCTGCAGGGTTCGAGGCGAAAATCGTTCGCTGCCCATTGCCGACGTCGTAGATCCAGAGGTCGCGCGTTCCTTGTGCGGCATCGAAGACAGCGGCCGCCAAGCGTGTGCCGTCTGGGGAAAGCTCGATGTTCCCGTAGTCAGCGATGGCGCCTAACACGCCGGTTCGCTTGCCGGTCCGGTCGAGCCACTGAAGCTGAGAGCGAACCAGGGGGCGAGAAGTCTGAGAAGCCAGCCCGCCAGGCGCGATGAAGGTGAGCCCGAGCGCGCAGGCCGCAACAGCACAGGCTAGGCGAGTGCCTGGCGCGATTCCCACCACGATTCGAATTCCTTGAAAGATCGACTCAGCCGCACGGGCGTCGTCAAGCGGTCCTGGACGACCTCGGCCGTCTTGTAGCCGTTGCCTGTTACGCACACCACGACCGACTCGTCGGGCGGAATGACGCCACGATGAATCAGGTTGATGGCGGCCGCCAGTGTGGTTCCGCCCGCAGGCTCCGTGAACAGGCCTTCAGTCTCGGCGAGCAGCTCGATAGCGCTCACGATCTCCGCGTCCGACACGGCGGCGCCAGAGCCTCCCGTCTGTCGAACACACTCGATGACTTGATAGCCGTCGGCCGGATTCCCAATGGCAATCGACTTCGCGATGGTGTCGGGTCGAACGGGCTCCGGGTGTTCGAGGCCCGCTTCGAGCGCGTGCACGACCGGCGCACATCCCGCGGCCTGCGCGGCGTGGATGCGCGGCAGCTCGCCCTCGACAAGCCCCACGGTTCGCAGTTCGCGGAATCCCCGCACGATGCGGGGCAGCAGGGTTCCACCCGCGACGGGCGAAACGACGTGCTGCGGGTAGCGCCATCCCAGCTGCTCGACGATCTCGAATCCCATCGTCTTGGCGCCCTCGGCGTAATACGCACGAAGGTTGATGTTCACGAATCCCCATCCGTACCTGTCCGCGACCTGCGTGCAGAGCCGATTCACGTCGTCGTAGGTGCCGGCGATTGCCAGGATGGTGGGTTTGAAAATGGCCGACCCGAAGACCTTTCCGGCCTCGAGGTTGTCGGGGATGAAGACGCAACACTCGATCCCGAGCCGGGCGGCGTGGGCGGCTACGCTGTTTGCGAGATTGCCAGTCGATGCGCACGCGAGAACCTCGAACCCGAGCTCCACGGCTCGAGTCGCCGCCACCGAGACCACGCGATCCTTGTAGGACAAGGTCGGATGATTGACCGAATCGTCCTTGATGTGCAGCTCGCGAACGCCAAGTCGTTTGGCGAGCCGTTCGCAACGCACGAGCGGGGTAAAACCAGAATGAAATCCCGTCCGGGGCTCGCCCTGAATCGGCAGCAGCTCGCGGTAACGCCACAGATTCTGCGGACGTTTCGCAATCTCCTCCGGCGTGATTCGAATCGACGCGTAGTCGTAGACCGGCTCGAGGGGACCGAGACAGCGATCGCAGACGTACGAGGCCAAAGCCGGGAACATCGTTTTGCAGAGATGACACTGCAAGCCGAGAAATGCGGACTTGGCTGTGTTGCCGGTGTTGCCGGTGTTGCCGGTGTTGGATGACGCTAGGAATGTATCAGGGGACATCTTCCTCCCTCATCTCCCCCTCGCGTGTCCGCGCGAAGGCAGGAATTGGCACCTAACCGCGACAATGGATCGTCGCGTGGTTGCCGTGGCGTCGTCGGGCCTGTCCCTCAGCCACTCTTGATAAGAAGAGCGTATTCAGTTGTTCCGGCGGACTATATCAGATGCCTTGTTTTGGGGGCAAATTGCAAGGGCCTGAGGCTTCAGGCTTAGCTCTCACTCACTTCTCTAAGCCGAGCACTCCCCGTCCATCACCAAAGGATTGAACTCGCTCAGCTCGCCGAGGTCGATGAAATCGGCGGCCGTCGACTCCTGCTCGGTGAGCCGCTCGAGATCGGCCAATGCCTCCCTCACCTGCGAAACGTCCACTCTAGCGAAGAAAGCCGGCGCAGACTCGTCAGCCGACCGGGAACGTGTGTAGAGAGCGATTAACCGTTCGACCACTTCCGGCAGGCGGCGCGCCGGAACCTTCGCGGCCGTTCGAGCGAAGCTGGCGACGCTGCCGACGGTGCCGCCGCCCACCATCACGAAGTACTGTGGGACGGCGCGCGATCCGATCCTGCGCACACTGCCTTGAAACCCGATCGTCGCGATATGGTGCTGAGCGCACCCATTGGGACAGCCGCTGATCTTGATTCGTGCACCATCCGCTGCTTCCATGAGGTCGGGCCGAGATCGAAGATGATCTTCCAGCAGCCGGCCAAGCCCTCGGGACTGCGTCACCGCCAGACGGCACGACTCCGCGCCCGGGCAACTGACAACATCCGCGATTGTTTCGGCGCCGGCGAGGCCAAGACCGGCTGCAGCAAGGCTGCGATACAACGGACGCAAGTTGCCGGCGCTGACCCATCGGAGCACAAGGTCCTGATCTGGCGTGACGCGAACGGTCCCATCGCTGTACGCGCGCGAGAGTTCGGCAATCACGCGCATCTGTGCGCTGGTGAGATCGCCGAGCGGCACCGAGACTACGGCGATCAGGAACCCAAACTGCTTCTGGGCTCGGACGTTGGTCTCGCGCCACTGCGCATATTTGTCGCCACCAATCTGCAGAATCGGCGATACCGTCGGGACGATGCCGGGTCCCCTGACGACCTGAGATGTGACGCGCGAGACGATGTCCCCGATCTCGGGAGGGGCTTCGAGCGGCCAATCAGGCTTGCCTTCAGCCGTCGGCGGCTCGATCTCGAGCGTCGGAACTCGCCCCGTCAAGCGGCAGCTGCTCAGCGCGCGGTCGTACTCCTCGCGCCACCGCGTCCAGCCCAACTCCTTGATCATGAACTTCATTCGATTGCGCTGCTTGTGCTGATAGTCGCCGAATCGATGGAACACCCTGAGCACAGCTTCAGCCACCCGTAACAACTCAGACGCCGGAATGAAGTCGTGCAGAACGGCACCGCTCCTGACCAGAATGGCCGTGCCTCCCCCAGCTGTGACCTGGAATCCCCGCCCGCCCTCGGGACCGAGCACCGCCCGGAAGCCGAGATCGTTGATCGGCGTTCCCACGTGATCGACCGGGCAGCCTTCGAAGGCGATCTTGAACTTTCGGGGCAATGTCGAGCTGAGCGGATGACGCAGCAGGTACCGCGTCATCGCCTCGGCATACGGCGTGACATCGAACGCTTCGTCAGCGGCGACACCCGCGAAGGGACATGCCGTGATGTTTCGTACCGAATTGCCGCAGGCCTCGCGTGTCGTCAGACCTTCTTCGGCGAGCCTGCGCATGGCCAGTTCGGCGTCGTGCAGCTTGACGAAATGGAATTGGACATTCTGGCGTGTCGAAATGTGACCGAATCCACGCGAGTAGCTCTCACCGACCTCGGCGAGCGCGAGAAGCTGTTCTGCGGTCAACACGCCCTGCGGGATCTTGATGCGAAGCATCTGCGCATCTTCTGCCTGACGTTGGCCGTAGGTGCCGCGCACGAGGCGGTACGCGCGCCAGGCGTCTGGTGACAATTCGCCGCTCTCGAACTTCTCGAGCGTCGTGACGAATTCGTCGATCTCCGCCTCGTTCGCAAACGTCAGACGCGCGCGCCCGAGCGTCTTGGGATCATCAACGGCTGCCATGTTTGATCTCTTTTCCTGCTGGCTCGCGGGGCACCAGCCCTGCTTGCTTGAACGACGTCGAAAGGGCCACGACTTCGCCGATGACAATGGTTCCCGGGCCATCGTTATCGATCGCGACCCGGTCTGTCGCGAGCTCCTCGAGTGTGCCGAACCATTCCGTCTGGGTGAGCTTCGACGCATCCATCACGATGGCGGCCGGTGTACAACGCGCCCAGCCGCGATCGAGCATGCCAGACGCCAACTCCACGCGCCGCCCGATACCCATCAGGATCACGATTGTGACGGTGTTCGGCGAAACGCTTCCGAGCGCAGATACAAACGCCTCTGCATCGTGGCCGCCGACGACAAGAAAGGCGGACGAGATGCCGCGGTGTGTGACCGGAATGCCGGCCAGCGCCGGCGCGGCGACGGCGCTCGTCACCCCCGGCACGACATCGAAGCTGATGCCGGCCGCGCGCAACGCCAATGCTTCCTCCCCGCCCCGGCCGAACACAAACGGATCGCCTCCCTTCAGTCGGACGACGCGCTTGCCACGTCGTGCCGCTCGGATCATCACCGCCTGAATCGCCTGCTGTGTCAGGGCTTGACGCCCTGCTCGCTTGCCGACGAAGAAGCGCTGAGCGCGGCGTGCCAGTTTCAGAATTCGATGATCGATCAGAGCGTCGTACAAGACCACGTCGGCACCGCGCAGTCTCGCGACGGCCCGTCTTGTCAGCAGCCCAGGGTCCCCTGGGCCCGCGCCGACAAGCGAGACGTGGCCCGGCTGCGGGCGCCTCCCCTGAGACGCGGTGACGAGAAGGCCATCGGGCAGGTCTTTGGGCGCGAGTGACCGAACAGCCTTGAAGGGCTGTGCCAACCGCAACGCGGCCCCGTTGTTGGGCTGTGCGCCGCTCGGGGAATTCTCGGCGCTCTGCTCATCGCCTCGCTGGGGTTCAGAACCGCCCGCATACAACTTGTTCAACGCCTGGAGCAGCAGTGGGCGACGTGCATCCATTGGAACGCCAACGCGACGCCACGCGCCGCGCTGCCGGCGTGCTTCGTCCAGCCACAGATTCATATCGGGCGGCAGAACGGTGTCGAGCGCCTCGCGCAGGAGCGACGTCAGGGCGGGTGCTTCGCCGCTCGTCGAAATGGCCAGAGTGACGCCATGACGGCGTACGACGCCGCTCAGGAATGCGCTCGCATTGACGGGATCGTCGACAGCGTTCACGAACAGGCGTCGAGCCTCCGCGGCTGCGGCAACCTCGCGATTGGCGTCAGGCGTCGCTGCCGCGACCACCAGCCACACGTTGTCAAGATCGACGGGCTCGAAGCGGCGACGTTCGAAGGGCACGCCCGATTCTTCGATATCGCCGCACACCTCCGGGGCAACGACGCGGACATCGGCACCCACAGCGACGAGTTGTCGAAGTTTGGCGGCCGCTACCGAACCACCGCCGACAAGGAGCACCCGGCGGCCGGAGAGGTGGAGAAAGAGCGGCAGTAGTTCTTGCATCGATAAACAAAAAGGCCCGGAAGATTATGTACCTCCCGGGCCTTGGTCCTCAGCGAATGACAGCGAGCTTGGCCGACGAACGCGCGAAGCTGGACCGCTGGCCTAGGGGCTCTGAGAGCCCCGGCAACAACAACAGTGCAGGCGCGCCATCTTGTTCACAACGAAATACTTGTACTCTGCAAAGCTGGCCTCCGTCAAGACGATTCGCCGCCCCTGGGCGCGATCGCTCAGCGGCGGTCGCCTGATACAGCCGGCTGTCCCACGACGTAGACGCGCCATCGGTGTTCGGTCCCCACGTTGATCCCGATCCGGGGCCCCCAGGCGACACGCCTCGACCGGAAACCGTGATCCTCGACGAACAATCGGTTGCCGGTCAGGTCGACCCGGTTCTCGGCCAGCGTAATACCCATCGCCTTGGTCAAATTGCCAGGACCCCGACAGAGGTCATGAGCCGGCACGTTGGTGGGCCGCCCGGATCGAATGTTTACGGACCTCGCCCGACGCAAGCGCATGACGTCGATCCCGTCCACCGGGGCCAGCGCGCGGATGAGGACAGCGGCCGGGCAGCTTACGCCTTCGGTGACGACGTTGACGAGGTAGTGAATCCCGTAGTTGAGGTAAACGTAAGCATGACCGGGGGGCCCGTACAGAGGCGCATTCCGAGCCGTCGGTCCTGGAGCAGCGTGACATGCCGGGTCGGACTCGCCAATGTACGCTTCAGCCTCGACGATGATTCCGCTCGTCCTGACTCCGCGCCGATTGTGAACGAGAAGCTTGCCGATGAGATCGCGCGCCACCTTGAGCGTGGGGCGATTGTAGAAAGCCCGTGGGAGCTTTGTCGCGCCCATGACTCCGATCAGCGTCGCACCCGGCGCTCGTTCCGTCGACTATCGTCCCGCCGCATAGGCGTGCGACCGACCTCGTGCCAGTACGGGCCGCAGATAACGCGCGGTGTACGAGATCTCGCTCAGGGCGACCTGCTCCGGCGTCCCGGTCACAACGACTGTCCCCCCGCCCTCCCCACCTTCCGGCCCGAGATCGATGATCGAATCGGCGGTCTTGATCACATCGAGGTTATGTTCGATGACGAGCAGCGTGTGACCCGCCTCGATCAACTTTCGAAAGGCGGTCAACAGCTTCGCGATGTCGTCGAAGTGCAAGCCCGTCGTCGGCTCATCAAGGATGTAGAGCAGCCGTTCCCCGCTGTGCGACGAGAGATGCGCCGCAATCTTGATTCGTTGCGCCTCACCACCCGATAACGTCGTCGCGGGCTGTCCGAGTCGCAGGTAGCCCAGACCGATCTCGTCGAGCACCTGCAGGCGCCGCAATACCTTCGGCGAGCTGCTGAAGAACGTGAGGGCCTCGCGGACGGTCAAATCGAGCACCTGATGGATGTTGCGGCCCCGATACCGTACCTCGAGCACCTGCGGTTTGAAGCGCTTGCCGTCGCACTGGTCGCACGGGACGAAGACATCCGCCAGAAACTGCATTTCAACGCGAACCTCGCCTTCGCCTTGACAGGCCTCGCATCGACCACCCGGCACGTTGAACGAGAAATGGCTCGCGGTCAGTCCGCGCGATCGCGCATCCTTTGTTGCTGCGAATAGCTCCCGGATCGGATCGAACGCTTTCAGATACGTCACCGGATTCGATCGCGGAGTCCGACCGATCGGCGTCTGATCCACAAGAACGGCATCGGTGATCAGCTCGGTACCTTCGAGCTTCTTGAACGTGCCGACGCGCTTGTCCCACCCTCCCTTTGCCCGCTTGATGGCCGCGTACAGCACGTCGTGGACGAGCGTCGACTTCCCCGAACCGCTGACGCCCGTCACGACCGTCAGCGTATTCAACGGAATGGTGATATCGACATCCCTGAGGTTGTGCTCTCGCGCCCCAATCACCCGAAACCGCTGTCCGCTGCCACGACGGCGACTCGTCGGGACTGGAATGGCCAGCTCCTGGCGCAGATACTTCGACGTCAATGAACGCGGCTCGCGCATCAGCCCTTCGAGCGACCCCGAGTACACGACGCGGCCTCCCTGCTCTCCTGCGCCGAGGCCAAGGTCGACGATGTGATCGGCCACCTTCATCATGTCGGCATCATGTTCGACAACGATGACGGTGTTGCCCTGGTCGCGCAGCTGTTGGAGGATCTCGATCAGCCGCAGGTTGTCGCGCGGGTGCAAGCCAATCGACGGTTCATCCAGGACGTACAACGTGCCCACGAGAGCCGACCCGAGTGATGTCGCCAGGTTGATCCGCTGGGCTTCTCCGCCCGACAACGTCGACGACAGACGATCGAGCGTGAGGTAGTCCAGGCCGACATCGCGCAGAAACGTCAGGCGCCTGCGGATTTCCTTCAGCACCTTTTCGGCGATCGCCGCTTCCTTTTCCGTCAGCAGCAACCCGCTGAAAAACTCCTGTCCGGCGTGCACGGTCAATGACGAGACTTCGTCGATCGTCCTCCCGGCGACGCGGACGTCACGGGCTTCTCGACGCAGCCGTGTTCCGCCGCAATCCGGGCACACGAGGTATCCGCGATACCGACTCAGGAAGACCCGCACGTGAACCTTGTACTTCTTGCGCTCGAGCCAGCGGAAAAAGCCTCGGATCCCGCCGTAGTCGTCGCCGCCCTCGACTACGAACTCCTTCTCCTCCGCGGTCAGTTCGGCCCAGGGACTGTCGAGTCGAAGGCGACGCTTTTTCGCCGCCCGCTTCAGGTCGGCCAGCGGGGCGCGGTAGTGCGGCTTGCTCCAAGGCTCGATTGCGCCTTGCTGGATCGACTTGGTCGTATCCGGCACGACCAGATTCATGTCGAGCTCGATGATGTTTCCGAAACCGTGGCAGGTCGGACACGCGCCGAAAGGATTGTTGAACGAGAAGAGGCGAGGCTGCGGATCTTCATAGGACAGCCCGCACGACCGACATTCGAATCGCTCCGAGAAGACATGAGTCCGGCCGGAGCTCGGCTCGGCGTCCGAGGGAAGCTCCACGGCCCACGCCGCGCCTCCGCCTTCCAAATACGAGGTCTCGACAGAGTCGGTGAGCCGCTGGCGGATGTCTTCGTCGTCCAGGCGCAGGCGGTCGACGACCACCTGCAGCGTGGATCGGTTGGCCAGCTGTGGCGGCTCGACGTCCTCGAATGCAACCGCTCTTCCGTCGACGAGAAGGCGACCAAATCCTTTTCGCCGAAGGCTGTCGAGGGTGGAGGCGATGGCCGCCGCGTTCACGGCCTGGTGCGAACCCGCTACGGCCGCGCGCTCTTCCCCACCGTTTCCCTCGGCAATCTCGGCTTCGTGCAGCTCGTCCACTTCAGCCGCCTCACCGTTGGCGGCAACCAGTTGATCGACAATCGGCAGATCGAAGCCCAGAAGCAGCCGTGTTCCCGCTGGTAATTCTCCGAGCCGCTTCGCGACGACTTCCGCCGTTTCCCGCACCACTTCCTTCCCGCAACGACGGCAGAACGTTCGTCCAATGCGGGCAAACAACAACCTCATGTAGTCGTGAATCTCGGTCGTCGTGCCGACGGTCGAGCGTGGATTCCGGATGCTGTTCTTCTGGCGGATCGCAATCGCCGGCGAAATGCCGTCGATACGGTCGACATCCGGCTTCTCCATCCGCTCGAGGAATTGACGCGCGTACGCCGACAGCGATTCCACATAGCGGCGCTGTCCTTCGGCGTAAATCGTGTCAAACGCCAGCGACGACTTGCCGGACCCGCTCACGCCCGTAACGATAATGAGCTTCCCACCAGGGAGCGAGACGTCGATATTCTTGAGGTTGTGGGTGCGGGCGCCTCGAACTATGAGGTCCGTGGCGACGGCGGTCACAGTGGAAGCTGGATCGGACATGCCTGTGCGAGCTCTCGGGGTCCGTTCTCGCATCACGCGGTCGAGGGTCCGCCAAGGCCGGCCCAGCGGCACGCGAGGGATGCCGACCCGAAGCGGAATCCTTATGGAAGCGAAAACTGCGCGTGACTCAAACTACGTATCGTAACCGAGTGACCTACCTCAGGCAACCAGCAGACCTTCGATTGCGCGTTCCCTTTCTCGGACATGCGCCAGCCAACCTGTCGCAAGCGGGCGACGACTCCCCTCGCTCGCCACATGGCGCGGCGTTGGAACTCATACTGGACTCACGAGTTGCCGATATCGCGCCAATTGATGCGATCTGGTACTGTGATTGCTCAGGCGTTCGATCGGCCTGCCATCTTCGAGGTGCATCGGTGTCTCCAAAGAGACTGCTTTGGTTGCTGTTCGTGGTCGGTTGGGTGATTGTGGGGTTCACCAGGCCCGGTGAGGCGCAGCATCGCCGATCCGTTGTGGTGGTCGGGGGCTATTACGGTTATCCCTACTACGGCGGCTATCCCTACTACGCCAGTCCGTTCTGGTACGGCTACCCATGGTTTCCGTATGCGTCTCCATACGGGCCCTACCCGTACTACGGCTACTACGGCTATGAAAGCTCGGTCCGCTTGGAGGTCACGCCCAAGGAAGCCGAAGTCTACGTCGACGGCTACTATGCCGGGATCGTCGATGACTTCGATGGCACGTTCCAGCGCCTTCGGGTCGCCCGAGGCGAGCACGAGCTCACCGTATATCGAGACGGGTATCGCCCCTTCCGTCAGAAGGTGTATCTCGGAGCCGGGTCCACCTTCAAAGTCAAGCAGGCGCTAGAAGCGCTCGCCCCTGGGGAAAGCGCCGAACCACGACCCACGCCCCCACCACCGCCTCCCGACGCCGAAGGACCAGAGCCCGCTCAGCCACCGGCACCCAGTCGGGGGAGCCGTCAGCCTCCGCCGCCTGTCCCGAATCAAGGAGCGCCGCGACCGGGCGACACCTCGACGTCCGGGGCTCTTGTGATCCGCGTCCAACCCGAGAACGCTTCAGTCCTGATTGACGGCGAACCGTGGGAGGGCCCACGAGGGCAGGAACGCCTGATTGTCCAGGTGTCGGAGGGCATGCATCACGTTGAAGTGCGGAGGGACGGCTACGAGACCTTCTCCGTGGATGTGACCGTACGACGCGGTGAGACAACTCCGCTCAACGTCAGCCTGCGAGCGCGGTAAGATGCCTGTGGGGATATGAAGATTTTTCGAGGGGGCGATGTCCCCGCTCACTTCGCAGATCCCAAGTCTTTCGTCGGCCTCGCACAAACCAAGCGACTCGCAGAAGCGGACGACGGTACGCCCGTCGTCATCTATCGGGTCGTTTTCGAAGCAGGGGCACGGACAAACTGGCACATCCATTCGGGCGCCCAGTGGTTGATGATCCTCGAGGGTCGCATCCGCATTCAAAGATGGGGCGATCCTGCTCACGAGGCTGGCGCCGGCGACGCGATCGTGATCGCGCCAGGCGAAAAACATTGGCACGGAGCGGCGCCGGATACGCCCGGCATTCATCTCGCCATCAACATCGACGCAAGAACTGAGTGGCTGGAGGCCGTGAGCGACGATCAGTACAATGCCCGCTAGATACGGGTCGGTGATCCTTGGCATCATCGCGCTTCTCGCGATGCCGGCAGCCGCCTCACAGAGCGCGAGCGTAGCCAGCTGGCTCGATCGCCCGTTGGTGAACTGGAACAAGCCGAACGCACCGCTGCCCAGGCCCGCAGCGCAAGGCGAGCAACGAGACGCCGTTTTGAGTCGGTGTCAGCTCACTCTTCGGGGATCGACTTCAGGGGAGCGCGCCCTCGCCGACGCAGGGTGGATTCCTTTTCTCAACGTCGATCGGGAGCTCGCTCGTGACGACGTCGAGGTCGTCGGTGGCATGACGTCAGCGGATGGCATGTGCCGGCCCGTGGGGTTCAACCTTTTCGTGTTCGTCGGCGGGCGCTTTGCAGGCACGCTATCGCCCAGTTCCATGTCTGCAAGACTCGACGGCGCCGCCGGCGCCGTACGAATCGTTGCTCCGGACGCAATCAGTGCGGAGTTTGCACGTTATCGAGACGCCGATCCGCTGTGTTGTCCATCGTCTCGCATGACCGTCAGCTATCGAATCTCGCGGCAGACCACACCGGCCACGGTCGTGCCTGTCGAAATCAGGACGACCCGCGGCATCTAAAGAAGGCGGCGAACTTCGGCCCCGAGTCGTTCGGAGATCGGCCGGCCCTGGCGCGCCGACCTCATTCGCCGAGGATCTGAATCACGAATTCCCGGCGACGCGGCCGCGTGTCCAATTCCAGAAGCATGATCTGTTGCCACGTGCCGAGCAACAGCTTGCCGCCAGCGAACGGCACCGTCAGTGACGGGCCGAGGAGGGCCGCCCTGACGTGGCTGGAGCCATTGTCATCGCCCCACCTGAGATGATGCCGGTAGTTGGTATCGCGCGGCGCAATCTGCTCGAGCAAATTATTAAGGTCGGCAACCGCGCCCGGCTCGTACTCGATCGTCGTCACGCCCGCCGTCGATCCGACAACAAACACCGTCGCTGTTCCGGCAGCGCATTTCGACTGCGCGACCGCTTCAGCAACCGTGTCGGTAATGTCGCGTGCGTCACCCTGGCCACGGGTCGCGACCTGGCGGCGCTCTGTGGCTACCATGAGCCGTTAGCATAGCCGGTCGCAGGTGGTCCGAGGCCGAAACCAACCGTGCTAACATGGCGTCCTCGGTCGCAACGCTGACCCTCGGTTCGTGTTTCTCTCCTGCCGGCGTAGCTCAGTTGGTAGAGCAGCTGATTCGTAATCAGCAGGTCATCGGTTCAAGTCCGATCGCCGGCTCCAAAAATCATTCGCAAATTGCGTTTCCTGCGATCGGACCGTCTGTCGAATACCTGCGGTGATGCCCTAACTGATGCCCTCACGCTTTCGCGCCGCTCCAAAGCACCGCGCTCATCTGCCGGGCGGCCTCCTCTTGGAGTTCCTGGCTGACGTGTGAGTAGGTGTTTAGCGTGAGCCGAATATCCGAGTGTCCAAGCATTTCCATGACGACGCGCGCCGGGATACCTTGAGCCATCAGGAATGACGCGCACGAATGCCTTAGCGAATGAAAATGCAGCACCTCCGCCTGGGGCCTTGTGCGCTTCGTCTTTCCCGTACGTAAACAGGACGACCACCCCTTCAGCGAGCGCATCACGGTCGGCCGCACGCGGACGAACGATATCTACCTTCCGGACGAACGCATCTCGAAGTTGCACGCATACTTCACGAGTCAAACCGGCGAGGCCTACGCGCTCGTGGACGTCGGATCCCGCAACCTGCACCGGGTCAACGACGTCGACCTCACGCCGGGCCAAGCGTGGCCGGTCCGCTCGGGCGACCGCGTCGCATTCGGTCATCACCTGTTCGGCTTCTACGCGCCCGAGTTTCGGCGCTACGTCGCGAAGCTCGTGGAAGGAGTGCGTTAGCCGATGGAAAGCGTCATGATGACACCAGTGCGCGTGACCGAGAGCCTTGCCGATTCGTTGACCCGCGGCGTCTTCACGCTGAGCGGCGACTCGCGCGCCGAGCCGGTCGAAATCGGCGACGCGCTGGCGACAGGTACGGGTGATCAAAACGGTCGCTACCGCGTGATCAGGGCGCTCGGCCGCGGCGGCGGCGGCTGGGTCTACGACGTTGCCGACGCGCTCCATCCGAACCGCGCGGTGGCGCTCAAGATCGCTGACGGTCGCGCCGCCGACCAAGCGAGCCTGTCGCTGTTCAAAGTCGAGTTCAGCACGATGACGAAGCTCGACCACCCGAACGTGGCGCGCGTCTACGACTTCGAGGAGATTCGCAGGCGGCGACGACTTTCTCATCACCATGGAGCGGGTTGACGGTGAGCCGATGTCGCCGCTCGCTCGGCGAGCCGCGACTGGCGCCGCGTCGTCGATCGCACGTGCCCGTGTGCCGCGCCCTCGTACATCCACAGCCGCCGCATCGTGCACTACGACGTGAAGCCGCAGAACATCCTCGTCGACGCGACGGGCGAAGTGAAGGTGGTCGACTTCGGTATCGCCGGCGGGCCAGTCGATGCGGACTGACGGTCGCGTGATGGGGACGCTGCCTTACATGCCGCCCGAGCGCCTCCTCGGCCGAAGGCACCGCCGATCACCGCGCAGATCTCTACTCGCTCGGCGTCACGATCTATAGCTCTGTTCGGTGGCGGTCCCCTGCCTGACACGGGATCTGCTCGAGATCATCTACGTGGCTGAGCGCAGCCGGCGTGCGGTGCCGGCGAGCGAATGCCCGCCGTGGCTCTCCCGCTGATCGAGAAGCTCTGCGCGAAGGACCCGGCGGACCGCACCGCTAACGCCAACGCCGTCATTGAGGACGTCAACTCCGACGGCAGCTTCGCCATCCGTTCGAGACCAGCCGAGACGCAGAAGAGCTATATCATGTCGCCGCGCTTTTACGGGCGGAGCGCAGAGCTCGAGCGCGTGACGAGCTTCGTCCTCCAAGCGGCTCGGCGGCCGGGGCGGCGCGCGCCGGCGCTGTGGGTGCGCGGCGTATCGGGCATCGGCAAGTCGCGCCTGATGAAGGAGGTGCGGCAAGCGGCGCAGCTGCAACGGCTCGTCTTCATCGAGGGCAATTGCTACGAGAACAGCCTGGTCGAGGACGGCCCGCTGGCAGAGGTGCTCTCGCAGCTCGTGCCGGTAATCGAGATCATGGGCGGGCTCGACATCGTGCGGAGACGCGCTCCCCGCGCTCGTCAAGATACTCCCCGAGCTCGCCAACGGACGCTCGCTTCGACGCCGCTGCCGAAGGCCGCGACTGTCGAGGGCGAGCGCGTGCAGCTGCTCACGATGACAGCCGAGTTTTCGTGCGCGCCGCCGAGCGCGTACCGTTCGTCGTGGACCCGAACGACATGCAGTGGGCGGGCCGCGGACCGGCCGAGATGTTCTCTTTCCTCGCGCAGCGCGCCGGCGACGATGAAGCCCTCGGTCAACGCGTCTGCTTGGCGCTCATCGGCAGCTATAGGAGCGACGAGATTGAAGGCCGCCCGCTCGCGGCCGCCGCCGAGACCCTGCGCAGCCGCGGGATGGCGATCGGCGTCGAGCTCACACCGCTCGACGCCGACCAAGTAGGGACGGTCGTGCGCTCGATGCTCGGCGTCGACGACATCCCAGCGGCGTTCCTCTCGCGTGTGACCGACGAGACGCTCGGCAACCCGTTCTTCGTGCAAGAGGTGATGCGCGAGCTGTTCGAGAACGGCTCCGTCTACCTCGAGGGGGGACGCTGGTCGGCGCGCCAGAGCATCGACGCGTTACAGATCCCGGCGACGATGGCCGACGTGTTCCGCCGGCGGCTCGCGCTGCTCGGCCCCGAGGAAAAGGAGCTCGTGCGCGTGCTCGCGGTGCACGGGCGGCCCCTCGAGCTCGCGCGCATTGCAGACGCGCTCGGCGAGCACACGACCGCCGAGCGGATCGCGGACCTGCTGCGCGATTTCGAGCGCAGCATGATTGTCGTCCCGCACCGCGGCCGCGCGCTCGCCTACAACATCGCGCACGATTGGATGCGCGAGACCGCGTACGCCGATCTCGAGGACGCCGAGCGGCAGGCGGTGCATCGTCGGCTCGCGCAGGCGCTCGAGGCAGCCTCGGCCGGGCTCGAGGAGAAGGATCGGCCGCTCGACGATCTCGCGCGCCACTACCGCGAAGCGGCGGTCCCGGACAGAGCGCTCGGCTACGCACTCCTCGCCGGCGCGCACGCCCTCGACCGGTTCTGGAACGACGCGGCTGTCGAGCACCTAGGCCACGCGCTCTCGCTGATGGTCGAGACCGACTCGCGGTTCGCGGCGACGCTCGAGGGCTACGCCGACGGGCTCACGCGCGTCCACCGCTACGACGACGCGGCAGCCAACTACGGCCGGCTGCTCGCGCTCCTCCGCGAACGATTCGATTGTGCGCGGGTGCAGGGCAAGCTCGGCGAGATCTATCGGCAGATCGGCAAGCTCGAGGACGCCGAGCGCGCATGCTGGGAAGCCCTCGAGGCGCTCGGCTACCGCCGGCCCCGCGGCCGGCTCGGGTGGCTCGTCGCGATGATTGCCGGCCTCTTTGCGGTCGCGTTCTCGAGGCTCGGTTGGCACGGACGCGCGGCTGAAGCGCCCCATGCGGCCATCGCAGCCCTCGTCTTTCACCAAGCAGCCTACGTCTACAGCCACCTCGATCAAGTGCGTGGGTTCACCACGGCGTTGCTCTGCTGGCGCTTCCTGCGCCACTCGACCGACCTGGCGACGCGATCCCTCGCGCACACCGCCCTCGGGATCTACCTCGCATTCGTCGGCTTCATGCGCACCGGCCGCGCGTTCCTCGATCGCTCCGTCGGCGACGCCGAGCGCTCGGGATCCGTGGTCGCGATCGGCAACGCATACGCTGGGCGCGGGATGGTCGTGCGCTACGAGGAGCCGATCCGAGTGAGCTCGCCGATCACGAACGCGCGCTCGCGGCGTTCGTGCGCTGCGGCGACTTGTTCGCGGTCGCCAACGCCAAGACGCACATCGCCTCGTGCATGTTCTTCCGGGGCGCACTCGACGCGGCGGCCCGCGTTGCGACACAAGCGCGGCAGCACGCTCTGCGCTTCGCCGAGTCCCCGATCGCCGTCAGCTTGCTCGCGATCGAGGGCCTCTACCGCACCTATCAGATGCGCACCGACCGCGCGGAGATCGACGCGTTGTTCGCGCGCGCCGAGGCGATGGTGGTCGCGCACCGCAACGTGCTCGGCTTGCAACAGGTGCTGCGGCTGCGCGGGATGAGCCGGTGCGCAGACGGACGCCTCCTCGAGGGCATCGCCGATCTCGAGCGCGCCGTGGCCGTGCGTAAAGAGTCCGGTGACGTCACGAACTACACGTTCGAAGCGTTGATTCGCCTTTGCCGCGCCTACCTCCAGCTCGAAACGCTCGCCGCCGATCAGGCGCGAACGCTCGCCCGCATGCACGCGCAAGTCATGCGCGGCACGGCGAAGCTGCACAAGAACATGCGCCCGTGCGCGCTGCTCAACGACGCGTTGATACGGGAACGCCGCGGCGACCGGACGGGCGCCGATCGCTGTTTCGCAGAGGCAGTAGCGCTGGCTCACGAGCGGGAGACGCTGCTGTTTGCGAGCGAAGCGCTTTACGCTTGGGGGATGGCGCGGCAGCGGACCAGCGACCGCGCGCGCGCCGAGCAGTGTTTGCGTGACGCTCGCCAGATCGCGAGCGACGGCGGCAACCGCCGGCTCCTGCTTGCTTGCGACGATGCGCTCTCCGCGTGATCCTCATGGCCCCTTGCGCAGCGCCTCGAGATCGATCTCGAGGCTCTCGACCCAGCGGTAGACCTGCTTGACCAATCGCCCGAGCTCGCGCGCTGCGGCGCTCGCGTTGCCATCGGCACGCCGAAGGCACGCTTCGAGCTCCTCGCGCGACGGCCGTTTGCGCTTGCCCTCTGCCGCCGGCTGAGGCGCTGGCGTCGAGGGGATCGCCAGCAACTCGGCCGCCAGATCTTCGAAGTGCGTGCGCTCGAGCTCTTTGACTCCGAGGAGCCGGCAGCGCGCCGCCAGGTTCTTCAGCTCGCGCACGTTCATCGGCCAGCGGTGCAGGAGCGCCGCCTCGACGAAGCCCGCGCTCATCGCACTCGGCGACGGCGCCAGGAAATGGCGCAACAGCAGCGGCACGTCGGTGAGCCGATCGCGTAGCGGCGGCAGACGGATCACCGTGCCGGCGAGCCGTGCAAAGAGATCGCGGCGAAAAGCGCCAGCCTCGACCTCTCGCGGGAGGTCCGCGTTCGTCGCGGCGATCACACGCACGTCGCTCGTGCGAGGCGCGGCGGCGCCCAGCGGCAGGAACTCGTGCGTGTCGAGCGCGCGCAGGAGCTTTGCTTGGGCATCGGCCGGCAAGTCGCCGATCTCATCGAGGAAGAGAGTGCCAGCATGCGCGAGCTCGAACGCACCCTTCTCGTCTGCGTGGGCGCCGAAACTGCTGTCAGCGCTGGCTGACGCCTGCCCGGCCTGGATCGCGGCCGGCAATCGCCTGCTGCTGACCAGCCGTCCCTACGGTCTCTCGGACGAGCAGGCCGCGCGAACCACGCTCGGGTCGGCGCCGCTGCAGCCTCTGCCGCGCGAGCTGCAAACGCTGTTGGCGCGGCGATGGTTCGCCGTGCTGTCGGGCGACCCACAGGCGGGCGCCGAGACGGCGACGGATATCTGCTCGCCAGCATCGACTCGCAGCCCTGGCTCGTCGAGCTCGCCGCCAACCCCCTCCTCCTCACCGCTGTGGCTGATGGCCGGCCAGCTGTGGGCCAGCCGGGGCGTCCGATAGGGGGCATTCCGTTACCCTCGGCAGCGGCCCCCGCACCCCGCCGCCGTCGAGAGGCCTCTAATGTCGGCTATCGTCTTCGGGAGGAGGCGCCACGCCACGATGGAGGGACGACAGTCGCGAGCTCTTTTACATCGCTGCGAACGGCGCCATGATGTCGGCGGATATTGCCGTCTCGAAGGATGGTCAATCCCTGGACGTGTCGGATGTGAAGCAGTTGTTTCGCGCGCCAATCGTCTTCGGCGGATCGCCCCGCGACAACAACAAGGAGCAGTTCGCCGTGACGCCAGACGGCCAGCGTTTCCTCCTGAACGTCACCAGCGACGATACGAGCCCGCCTCCCGTCATCATTGTCTTGAACTGGCTCAACGGACTGCGGCGCTGACCTAGCGACTCACCTTCGGGATCACTTCACCGGCCGTTGCTGTCCGTTCGCGCGGCGGTCGTTCTGTCGTACGGAAGAGGGGCTGGCAGGGACCAAGAACGGGCGGTACGCTGACGCGCGCGCTGACCAGACGGGGGTGCGAGTTACGGCCGTCGCCGGCAGCAAGCGGCTGCTGGACGTGGCGCGGCAGCGTGCGCGGGCCGAAAACCTCGAGATCGAACAGCGCCGGGCAGGCGGATATCCGCTGGAGAATCGCCCTTACGCGGCGTTCCTAAGATGCTCGATCTGCCGCAGCCAGCCCGTCAGTCGGTTCCAACTGCTGAAAATCTGGGTCTCCATGCTCAAACTCGCTGAGCGAGGAATAAGGTCGCGCGAAGCGACCGCCCAACTCGTTCCGTTCAGAAGATGGTCGTTCAGAATTGCATGCCGGCGAGGACGGCGACGAGGCGACTCTTGACGCTGCCCGCCTCCTCGGCGAGGTTCGTCAACCCCTGTGAGTAGCGTCCTTCGAGCAGGAAAGCCCCGAGCCGGAGTCCCGCCCCTGCAACGACGCTGAGCTCGAATCGTTTCGCCAGACTGATGTCCCGGTCGGTCGTCAGGCTGAGGGCCTCGATCCGCTCGGTCGTGCTGAGTAAGCGGCCCAGCACGGGACCGGCGAGGCCGTAGACCCTGCGAGAGCCGGGAATCACGAGCCTGGCCAGGATCGGAACCTCCAGACACTCGAACAGCACCGTGATACTCGCGCTGACGTCGGCGGCCGAGCCGGTCAGAGTCGCACGCTTTCTCGTGAAGAGCAACTCCGGCTGGATCGCGAGCGCCTCAGTGATCGGAATCGCCACGAACGGCCCCCCCATCAAGTCGCCCCGGTAGCCAGCATCTAGCCAGCCGAGAGGCCCCTCGAAACCCGACACCGTGGACGCGTTCAGGCCGATCTTCGCGCCGAAATCCACGCCCTGGGCGGCGCACGGCGCCGCAAATGCGCTTATCGAGAGCGCCACCACTGCTCGCGCTAGCCTCATGTGAGGAAGATCCGCAGGAAGACGACCGCAAAGCTGGAGGCAGTCACGTCGCCCTCTTCCATTGGAAATGGTGCACTGAGGCCGCCGCTATTGGCCAACAGGATGAGGGTCAGGCGCCGCGCCGGCACCTTAAGGATCAGCGACGAATAGGACTCGGGCCAACTCCCGAAATGCCAGACGAGGCGCTCACCCCCATACGTCTGCACGAACCAGCCGAGTCCGTACGGCAGCGTTTGACCGCTCGTCGAAACGGCAGGCGTCCACGCCAGCTCCTGGGTGAGCTCGTTGATCAGCACGTGCCGATCAAGCGCCACATCGTAGCTGGCGAGATCCCGGACGGTCGACACGAGCCCCGCGGCCGCATTGATCGCCTTCGGGGGAAACTCAGACGGCCTGACGCGAAAGGGATCTGCGCGCGAGTACGGCAAGGCCAGCCGCAGCAGAACACCGCCGTACCGCTCGAGCGTGCCGGCATCAAACATCTGCCGGAGTGACGGCGTCGGGCTGTCCAGATCCTGCCCAGGCACCGAGTCGCGCATGGCCAGGCGATCCAGAACCCGCCTCGCCAGGGCAAGCCGGAAGGGCTCGCCGGTGCACCGCTCGACGACCGGGGTAAGCTCGGCGTAACGATCCCCGTTGTAGTGAAAGCGCGAACCGGGGCCGCCTTCCGACGTGTGTGTGAGGACGTGCCGAACCGTGGCGCCTTGCTGGGAATTCCCGCCGTGTACTGGCGAATCGGTTCATCCAGGCTCAGGGTCCTCTGCTCGACGCACTGCATCAGGAGTGCTGACGTGAACGTCTTGGTCAGCGACGCCGTTCGATACAGCAATACCGTAATGAAACCAGCAGGTTAACAG
>CAWACZ010000009.1:0-351369 GCA_963780685.1 uncultured Acidobacteriota bacterium
CGCCATCGGAGTTGACATGGACCAGAAAGACAATGGAGTGCTCCGGCAGCGCCGCCAGCCGGTCGGTCAACGCGGGCACGGAGTATCCGCGCAAGAAGGTGAACTCCACGCCTCGCGGCGGCGCCGGCACCTGCGAGCGAAACTCGTTTTCGTACCATGCATCCCAGGCGATGCGCCGCACACGACGAACGCGTGGCGTGTATCGGGATGTACCCGCAGTGCCAAATCGAGCGACTCTTTCATGGCAAGCCGAAAGGTATGGCCGGTCGATTTGGGAACTGGCCGCCGCGCATCGAGGCCGATGAACACGATCGGCGGTTGAGACGGGAGCCGCGCCTGTAACCGCTCCGCAAGAGCGGCCTCGTCCGGGCCGTTCGCGATCAGCAGATCGATCGTCCGGCCACCATACTTGCGCACGAGATAGTCTTCGAAGTCGATTGGTACGACGGGTCTGGAAAGTGGTAGCTGTCCAGCAACTCGGAGTAGTAGGCCAACTGATCGCCCAGTGCGTCACCCAGCACCTTCCGGTAGGTCCGCTCACGGATGGTGTAGGCGGGAGCGTCCTGAGAAGAGGCGTACAACGACAGTACGCGTGTCTGGCTGCGACTGGGCGCTGCAGTCACTTGACACGGCGCCGCGGCCGGCGCCAGGCACACGGCGACAGCGATTGCCGTTCGAAGCCATCGCCAGCGCCTCATGACGTGCACGACCATCCTCGTCGGAGCGTTGCGATCGACACTGGGGCGGGAACGAAACAGGATTCTAGCTCGGGTAAGAGTCGATTGCAGCTGAGCAGACGCATGGCGACTCTGCTAGACAACAACGAGCTCGCGGGTCGTTGATACGAGCATTCTCACCCAAACCGTGATGGTCGTCCCCATCCGCGGCGCTGTCTCGATCGAGAGCCGCCCGCCTACCAACCGAACCCGCTCTTCGATGCTGCGCAGGCCGAGACCGCCGCCCTGCTCGCGCGCCTTCGCCAGGTCGAACCCCTTCCCGTCGTCCGCCACCGCGAGCTGCACCCCGTCCTCGACGCGTCGCACCGTGACGTGAACCTGCCGAGCGTTGGCGTGTTTGGCGATGTTGCGCAGCGCCTCCTGGACGACGCGGTAGAGGCACAACGCAGTCGGGATATCGGAGATCGTCGAGATCTCCGTCGGCTTCGACGACCACGTCGATTGACTGTTGCTTGGCAAACTCACGGCAGTGGCTTCGCAAGCCGTCCACCAGACCCGCATGCTTGAGCACGCCTGGGTGAAGGTCGTGTGAAAGCAGTCGAATGTCCTCGGCGAGCTCGATGGTCTGTCGCTGTGCAGCCGTGAGCACCTCGAGCAGCTCCCCGCTGCCTTGCAGCTCGGGCCGCTTGCACTCGCTCATCGCAATCGAGATGGCCGCGAGCTGCTGACTGATGTCATCGTGCAGCTCACGGGCAATGCGCGCGCGTTCCGCCTCCTGCGCCGTGATGAGACGTCCGGCGAGGTCCTGGATCTCCGCGTGGCTCTGCGCAACGCGGCCTCATTGGCCGCAGCGCCTCTTCGGCCTGACGACGCTCGGTGATGTCGATACACGACCCGATGTAGCCGAGGAGCGTGCCGTCGGAGGCAAGGCGGGGCACACCCGTGTCGAGCACCCATCGGTATTCGCCATCCGCCCGCCGCAGGCGGTACTCCATCCGGAAGGACTCGCGGCCGGGCCAGGCGGCGGTGTAGACCGTCAAACAGCGATGCAAGTCGTCCGGGTGCACGCCTTCCGTCCAGCCTTCGCCCATCTCGTCCTGCAAGCGGCGTCCCCTGAACTCCAGCCACGGCCTGTTGAAGAAGTCGCAGCGTTGGTCGGGGCCCGCGCGCCACACCATCACGGGAGCGGTATCGGCCATCACCCGGAAGCGTTCCTCGCTCTCACGCAACGAGCGCTCGGCAAGCCGCTTGTTTCTCCGCTGGATCAGCAGCCCTGCAATCAGTAACGTCTGGAGCGACAACAAGGCGACCGCAGTGAGAACGTAGTTGCGGTCCTGCTCGAACAGCCCGGGTTGGCGAAACCTGAGCTCCACGCCTGCGGGGACGCTGGCTTCGCTGACGTTCCAACGATCCAGCTGACGCCAATCGAGCCCATCGACACTCACTTCGACAGTGGTGATCGGAATGTCCTCGGGTCGCTCGCCGCGCAACACGCGCAGGGCGAGTTGACTCGTCTTTTCGGCGGCCGCGTTCGGAAGAGAGCAAACGGCCGCCAAAGACGCCCGCGTAGTTGCCATTCCACGTGTAGATGGGCGCGTTGCTCGCCGACGCCAGGCGCTCCGTCAGCGATGCTGTCCGAAGTCGCCGGCCCTCACCATCGGAGCTGAGCGAGACGAGAAAGACGATGGAGTGCTCCGGCAGCGCCGCCAGCCGATCGGTCAACGCAGGCATGGAGTATCCGCGCAAGAAGGTGAACTCCACGCCTCGCGGCGGCGCGGGCACCTGCGAGCGAAACTCGTCTTCGTACCATGCATCTATCTCATGTGCGCCGCACACGACGAACACGTGGCGTGTCTCGCGATGCACCCGCAGCGCCAACTCGAGCGACTCCTTCATGGCATACCGATAGGTATAGCCGGTCGACTTGGGAACTGGCCGCCGCGCATCGAGGCCGATGAACACGATCGGCGGTTGAGACGGGAGCCGCGCCTGTAACCGCCCCGCAAGAGCGGCCTCGTCCGCGCCATTCGCGATCAGCAGGTCAATCGTCCGGTCGCCATACTTGCGCACGAGATGGTCTTCGAAGTCGGATTCGTACGATGGGTCTGGAAAGTGGTAGCGATCAAGTAACTCGGAGTAGTAGTCCAACTGATCGCCCAGTGCGTCACCCAGCACCTTCCGGTAGGTTCGCTCACGGATGGTGAAATGTGGAGCCGCTTCGGGAAATGACCCTTCGGGAGCGTCCTGAGAAAGGGCGTACAACACCAGTATCCGCTTCTGGCTGCGGGTGGGTGGTGCAGTCACTTGACACAGCGCCGCGGCCGGCGCCAGGCACACGGCGACAGCGATTGCCGTTCGAAGCCATGGCCAGCGCCTCATCACGTGTACGACCATCCTCGTCGGAGCGTTGCGATCGACACTGCGGCGGGGAACAAAACAGGATTCTAGCTCGGGTAAGAGTCGATTGCAGCTGAGCAGCTGGAGTCGTGCGGAATTTACACCGACATTTCCCCGATCCAAGCCGAAGCGTCGCGGCGCTGTGCGGCGCGCCGCTCGAGGCTCACAGCATTTCGTGACTCGGTGACAGCATGCGGTGAAGGACTGCAGATGAGAGACCGCGCTCATCACCGAGAGCACCGCTTCTGTGAGATGTTCCGCAGCGAATCGCTTTTGCCCGGCGGCACGGCCGTTGGGCGACCTTCTTGCTACACCATCGCAATCGAGTGTCCCACGCCAGGGCGAGCCGTCCCTGTTGGCCGGGGTGGTTCTATGACGCGATATCTCCTTCCGATACTTCTGCTCGGTGCAGTGGCGACGGGTTGTCGCGCGGGCAACCCGGAGGCGGCGTTGGCATCCGAGCCGCCCCCGCCTCTCATTGAGCCGGAACTCGGTCCCGGCGCGGGCCTCGTGGACCCGCGCGCGGACGCGCTCGTGCGGCAGATGAGCGAGCGCCTCACTCGTGCCAAGGCGTTTGCCCTCGAGGCCGAGGAACTCTACGACGAGGTGCCGGAGCACAGCCCCCGGCGGCAGCTCACCAGCACCCGTCACGTGGCCTTGCGTCGTCCCGACCGGCTGGTAGGCGATGTGGCAGGTGACGCGATGAATCGTTCGTTCTGGTACGACGGCAGGATCTTCTCGGCGCTCGACAAGGAACAGAACGTCTGGGCCAGCGGTGGAGTTCCGCCGACCGTGGACGCGGCGCTCGACTGGGTGTTCGAGCAGACTGGCACGGTCGTTCCACTCGCGGACTTCCTGTATGCGGAGAGCTACGAGCGGTTGACGGGCGCGGTGCAGCGCGGCGAGTACCTCGGCATCCACGAGGCCGCCGGTGTGCCTTGTCACCACCTGGCATTCGAGCAGGCCACCATCGACTGGCAGCTCTGGATCGATGCCGGCAAGGACCCGCTGCCGCGCAAGCTGGTGATTACCTACAAGACCGAGGACGAAGTCCCTCAGTACACGGCGACCATCCGGAAGTGGAATCTCGAGCCGCGGCTACCGGATGCGCTGTTCGTCTTCACGCCGCCCGAGGGTGCCACCCGGGTGGACGTGCTGGCATTTGTCGGCCGGGCGGAGCCGCCGGCGGGCGGAGCGCGATGAGTCGTCACCTGACCATTTCGGTCACCCTCATCACGCTTGTCATCGGCTTGAACCCCGCGCTCGAAGCGCAACGCGAGTCCCGTGGATCGGTGTCCGCGCAGGGGCAGCGTGCGAGCGGCACGCGGACGGTGAGCCAGACCGGCTCCGGCGCGACGGCCACCCGGCAGGCACAGACGCAGAGCGGCGCGACGCGGAGCACGACCAGGGAAGTGGATGCCGAGAACCGACAGATCGACAAGACGACGACCACCACCACGGCGTGGGGCGAGTCGGGCACCCGGTCCCGAGAGGTCGAGGGTCAGGGCGGCTACGCGACCATCGAGGGGAGCGCGCGCACCAGCACCGGGCGTTCGGCCTCCGGCGAAGGCGTGGCGGGCCGCACCTACTACGGCCAGCCGGCGGTCGCCGGAACGGTCAACACCAAATACAACGGCACCTACAACGCTGCCGCCGCCCGCACGCCGTATGGCGGGTGGAACACCGCGGCGGCCGGCCCGTATGGCGGACGTGTGACGACGACGTTGCCATCGGGTTACAGGACTGCGACCTATTACGGTCGCCCCTACTACAGCTACGGCGGCGCGTATTACCGGCCCTATACGCATGGGGGCGTCCACTATTACTACCCGGTTCCGCCACCGTACTACTCGTATTACAGCTACCCTCCTCCAGGCGCCACGATTCTGGTGATTGCGGGCGTCAAGTACCTGGTGTCCCAAGACGGCAGCTACTGCAAGCAGACGACGACCAGCGACGGGAAGACGGCGTATCAGGCGGTGCCCGCGCCGCAGGGCGCCGCGATGGCGACGTTGCCGGCGACGCGAGTGCTCGTGAGCGTCACAGGCACCACCTACTATCTCAGCGCCAATGCGTTCTACCGGCGCGTGATGAACGGCGCGCAGGAATCGTTCGTGGTGGTGACGGCACCAGCAGGGGTCGTCTTCGTCGCGGCCCTGCCCGCCAACTTCGAGGTCGTCCAGCTGAACACGATGTACTTCAAGGCTGGCGGCCGTTACTACGTGCCGTACCTCTCGCCCGACGGCGCGGAGATGTACGTCATGGTGGACACCCCGCCGATGCCGTCCTCGACGGCGGCGGCACCGGCGGCTCCGGTCAAGGCTCCGCGCCCGCAACGCCAGCGGCTGCGAAGGCTCCGGTGGCGGCTCCGGGCGCCACGCCCGCGGCACCAGCGGCCGCCCCTGTCCGTGCGGTGGTGGAGCACCTCGAGGCCCCTGCGGGTACGGTCCTCGTGGTCCGGCTGGCCACCGAGGTGAGCTCCGCGACCGCGCAGGTCGGCAATCGGTTTCACGGTTTCCTGGACCAGGACGTCGCCGCCAACGGCCGCATGATCGCACCGCAGGGCACGAAGGTGTTCGGCGTGGTGAGCGCGGTTGATTCCGGCAGCAAGATGAAGGGCCAGCCGACGTTGAGTGTGACGCTGACCGACATGCAGGTCGGCGGCCGTGTGCTGCCGATCAAGACGCAACCCCTGAATGCCTCCGGCGGGACAGCAAGCGGAGCAAAGAAGCTCGTCGGCGGAGCCGCGGTGGGCGCCGCCATCGGAGCCATTGCTGGCGGCGGCGAGGGGGCCGCGATCGGCGCGGCAGCCGGAGCCGGCGTCGGCGGCGCGGCGGCCGCGGCCAGCTCCGTCGAACCAGCCGTCATTGCGGCGCAGACCCCGCAGGCGTTCACCCTGGCGGTGCCGCTGCAGGTGGAGATCACGACGAACGTGGCCGTGCGTTAAGAGCCGTGCGTTAAGAGAGGAGAGGAACATGAAGACGAGGTATTCGAGGTTGATTTGGATGACATGTGCGCTCGCCGCGATCGTAGTGGTGCCGGCGACAGCGCAGGAGCTGCAGCAGAAGCTCGCCGCCGCCAAGCAGGCCGCGGCGCTCAATCAGCAGGCACTCCGCTCGTATTCCTGGGTCGAGAAGACCGAGCTCAGCCTCAAGGGTGAGGTAAAGAACACGAAGGTGGACATGTGCCGCTACGGTCCGGACGGCAAGGTGCAGAAGACAGCTGTCGTCGAGCCGCCCCCGCCGGAGAAGCAGCGCGGAGTGAAGGGCAAGATTGTCGCGAAGAAGACGGAGGAGATGAAGGGGGAGCTCGAGGCGGCCGTGGCGCTCGTCCAGCAATACCTTCCACCCGCCCCCGACAAGATGCAGGTAGTGATGAATGCCGGCACCGCGTCGGTCTCTCAGGCGGGCCCCGGCCGCGCATCGCTCAAGTTCCCGGGCTACGCCAAGGCCAACGACGCACTGACGCTGACGTTCGATTCGACCGTCAAATCGCTCCAGCAGATCGACGTCAACACCTGGCTCGACGAGCCGGCCAACGCCGTCACGCTGAAGGTGACGATGAACGCACTCCCTGACGGGGTGAGCTATCCGGGCACCGTGGTGCTCGGGATGCCGAAGAGCAGCATCGAAGTGCGCATCACGAAGTCGAACTACCAGAAGCTGGCACAGTAGACGGATCCGCGGCGCCGCGCTGACAGACGTCATCGAGGCAATGGAGGCCGAGCGGCTCGCTGAAGCGGAGCGCGCAAGCGAGCGCCACCGTCACGAGGCCTCCAGCCCCTTGCTGACATACATGTCCATCAAGTCACGTCTGCAAGCCTTTGCCTTGGAGCTGGTCGGGAGGGCCCTCGGTGGGAGAGAAGGGACACACAGCGTCGGATGCTATTGGGACGCTGCATTCTCCCATTGGGTGCCCTTTGACAACATCAAAGCACTGCTGGCCGACCGCAAGTCCGACAGACCAGGTCCATGCTGCCGGAAGTGGGCATGCAACCGCCTCGAACGCTGGCTCTCCCCCTCCGGATCTTCTCATTGCAGCCTGACGCTGGGAACCGGGAAGGTCGCCGTGACCACCAGAGTCTGCCCTTCTGTTTTCACTCGTGCGCCCGTTTCCCAGAAATAGCGGATGTTGACCAGGGCGAAGAGCTTCGACTTGCTCGCGATCGGCAGCGTCACGTCCGGCCCGAAGGCGAAGACTTTGTGCTTGTTGACGAGCTGCGGCTCGATCACGCCTCCGCCTGGCAACACGAAGCTTCCGGCTGGTCCTCTCAGCTTCCACTGGGCGTAGTAGGCGCCACCGATGATCAGACCGCCAGCCAGGAACGACTTGCCCACGCCTCCTTCGAGGGTGAGGACTGGCCGACTTTGACGTTGGTGTCCTCTGTCTTCACCGTGGAGTTTCGCTAGGAATGGCGGTGGTGGTGAGGCTCGCGCGCTCCGCTGGCCGCATCGAAATATACGTCGGCCCGAGGGAACGACTCTTGGGCTTCAACGATTCCTTCCCGATCTTGGCGCTGCCACCGAGCAGCATCGCCCCGTTCGAAGTTGGAACCCGGCGGAGACTTCGGCAGCGCCTAACCGGGCCTCTCGGGCCGAGCGGCCGAACGCGGGTGTCGGCGAACCGTGTCGATGGGCGTGGCAAAGGCCAAAGTCCCTGCGCCTCGAACGACGGGAAGGCTTCCAGAGCTGGCTCCGTTCACACGGCGTGAGCTTCCCAGAGGATTTGCCAGGGCGAAGGCTAGAGCTCGCGACGCGCGTCAGCCGACCGAAGCCGACGCTTGCCGACGAGTGCGGCGATCCGTGACTGGACGAAGCTTCCGAGTCGTCCTCGTCGGTTCCACGGGGATAGGCGACCGATGCCATCGCCGCCGGGCGCCGACGCTCCTTCGAGGGCGAGGTCTGCCCAGTTGTCCTCTTTCTTCCCGTGGAACTCCCAGAAGGCGGTGGTGGCGAGACTCGCGGTCCGCGCCTCATCGAAATATAGCGTCGTCCCGAGGAACGGTTCGTACGTCCACATGCCCTTCCCGATGTTGTCGCTGCCACCGGGCTCGTATCGCCCCGTCGGCATATAGAACTGGAACCCGGCGGAGACGTCCGCGCGCTTCGCGTGCCATCCCAGGTCGAGCGGCCGGACGAGAGTGTCGGCGAAGCTCGTGTCGACCGTGTCGCTAAGGCCAAAGGCGGGCGCCTCGAACGACGCGTTGGCCCAGGGAAGCACCGCCATCACGCCGTAGCTCGCCCCGAGGACCTTTGCCTTGCTCACGTACCAGAGCAGAGGAGCGCCGGCCGAGAGGTTGCCGCTGGCCGGGGCGTCCGGCGCCAAGCGGACGATGTTTCCGTCAGCATCCTTAACGGTGTCGGTGTCGTATCGAAGATAGAAGAGCGCGGCATAGAAGCCGGGCGCGGGCTGCGATCCAGCTTGCACGCCGAAGTCGCCCAGGCTGTGACTTCCGTTCAGTTGAGCCTGGACCGGCACGGCCGGGAGCAGCGTGAGCCCGCACGCCGCACCAAGGAATATCAGCCGTCGTCTCATCGGAACATTCCTTCCCTTTGCACGGCGTACATCCCGACGATCTGGATGGTTTGCTTTTTCCAGGTCGGCCAGAAGTGACGGCGTCGACGTGCGCGGCGTGCAACGAGGCGCGCTGAGACCACCGCCTTGGGCTACCGTCGCTCAGACAGCAAGAAGGGCGCCGCTTTAATCAAGCCCGTGCACGCGTGAACATCACGGCCTGACGGGTGAATACGGACTCCTCGCCGCGCGCCGTGGCACCTTGCGCCTTACCCGCACGTCGCACGTGCAAGCCGCGCTCCTCGCGCGCTCCCTGCGCGGCACGCCATTCGACCGTTCGGACATGACTCTGTCTACCGGCGCCTTCGGCGCCAACGTGAGCGGCGTACTCCTGCCGAAATGGGACCGGGACGATCGCGTCAAGTTCGCGGGCAACGCGGGTTGGGGTATCGGCCGCTATATCACCGACCTCGGCATATTCGGCGGCCAGGACGCAGCGTACGACGCAACAACCAATCAGCTCCGTGCGCTGCTCGTCTCGTCGGGTTACATCGGCTACGAGCGCCAGTGGAGGCCGAGACGCAGCCGAGCGCGAGAGTCACCATCGAGTTCAGTTTCGGGCTGCATAACCGTCTATTGTGAGCCCTCACGGCCCACCGTGATCGCACAGACGGGTCGCACTTGCCGGGGTTGGGTATTTACCGCTTCAAACGTGGTCGCGCTCGCGGTCCGGATTTTGATTACGAAGTGCCATTCTGACCTGCAAAGGAGAACGCTGTATGAGCCAGAGCCATCTCGTCGTTGACTTCCCGATCAAGGGACCCGCGAATGCCAAGGCGCTCACCGAAGAGCTGCCCCCGTTGATGCCCGATCTCGCGAAAGCGCAGGATCGCCTCGGTACCGTGCACTTCTCCCGTTTCATGGTCAAGGGAGACGAGAAGCTTCTCTTCATTTCGGACATCGACGGCGAGGTCGACCAGCATATTGGGCGGCTCGTGGAGAGTGCCGGCCCTGTGCTCGACGCCATCTTCAAACACGTGGAAGACGCTCCAGCCACTCGGGTGGCTGACAACCCTCAGAGAGTCATCACATGGCTGAAGTATCACGTCCGCGAGCCTCTCGATACGTATTGCGCTTACGAGGCTTCGGTTCAGGACATCAAGGCGTTGGCGCGTGCCGCGGGCTTTGCAGGCCATACCTCGCAAAGTCCCTTGCTGACATACATGTCCTTCAAGTCACGTCTACAAGCCTTTGCCTTGAAGCTGGTCGGGAGGGCGCTCTTACATGACAAGGGCGCAGCAGGGTTGGATTCTGTTGGGACGGTGCACTTCTCAGACTGGGTGCCCTTTGAGAACAACCATATGGCCTTCTTCACGATCTTCGACGGTGATTTCAAGAAGTACATCCAGGACTTCGCGGAAAAGACCACGGTTGTTTTCGATACTCTCTTTCCATACGTCGTTGGCGCGCCGCCAACCTCAGTAGCAAAGAACGCTCAGGCGTTCTATCAGTGGGCATTGGAAAACAACCATCCGCCCATCGGGTTTTACAGCGCCTATCCAGGCCTCTCGGTTCAAGACATTAAAGCACTGCTGGCCGACCGCAAGTCACAACCGGCCACCGCTCGATAGCCGTTGTGGAACGACGATCAATCAGGAGCGCCGCGTCGGCACCGCAGAACAAAACACGAGGAGAAACACCATGAGCCACAGTCATCTCACGATTGACTTCCCGATCAGGGGGCCCGCCAACGCCAAGGCGCTACCGGACGTGCTGCCCCCGTTGATGCCCGATCTCGCGAAAGTGCAGGATCGCCTCGGTACCGTGCATTACTCCCGTTTCATGGTCAAGGGGGACGAGAAGCTGCTCTTCCTTTCGGACATTGACGGCGAAATCGACAAGCATATCGACCATCTTGTGGAGAACGCCGGGCCGATGTTTGACACCATCTTCAAACACGTGGACGACCCTCCGGCCACGCCGGTGGCTAGTAACCCTCAGAGGGTCATCAAATGGCTGAAGTCTCATGTCCCTAAGCCACTAGACACGTATTTCGCTTACGGCGACGCTTCGGTTCAGGACATCAAGGCGGCCGCTCGTGCGGCGGGCTTTACAGGCAATACCTCACAAGCCCCCTTGCTGACATACATGGCCTTCAAGTCACATGTGCAAGGTTCTGTCTCGAAGTTAGTCGGGCCGGCAATGCTGAGAGAGAAGGGACATAAAGCGAATGATGTTGTCGGGACGCTGCATTTCTCCCATTGGGTGCCCTTCGAGAACAACCACTTAGGCTTCTTCACCATCTTCGACGGTGATTTTGAGAAGTATATCCAGGACTTCGCAGACAAAACCTCGTTCGCTTTCGATACCATCTTTCCACAAATCGTTGGCGCGCCGCCAACTCCAGTAGCAAAGAACGCCAGGGCGTTCATTCAGTGGGCAGCGGACAACAACTATCCGCCCATCGGGTTTTACAGCGCCTATCCGGGCCTCTCGGTTCAAGACATTCGAGCCCTGCTGGCCGATCGCAAGCCACAACCGGCGACCACTCGATAGCCGTGGAGTCACGTGATCACGAACCATCATGAGTCCGGAGGGACGGGCGTTCACGTATTCGGGCGGCAAAGGAGAACGCTGTATGAACCAGAACCATCTCACGATTGACTTCCCGATCAAGGGACCCGCGAATGCCAAGGCGCTCACCACAGAGCTGCCCCCGTTGATGCCCGACTTCGCAAGGACGCAGGACCAGCTCGGTACCGTGCACTTCTCCCGCTTTATGGTCAGGGGAGACGAGTCGCTTCTGTTCCTCTCGGACCTCGACGGTGAGATCGAGACGCATCTGGCACGGCTCGTGGAGAATGCCAGCCCGGTGCTTGATGTCATCTTCAAACACGTGGAAGACGCTCCGACCATGCCCGTGGCTGACAACCCTCAAAGAGTCATCACATGGCTGAACTCCCATGTCCGCAAGCCTCTCGATACGTATTGCGCTTACGAGGCTTCGGTTCAGGACATCAAGGCGTGCGCGCGTGCGGCGGGCTTTACAGGCAAGACGCAGCAGAGTCCCTTGCTGATAATCATGTCCTTCAAGTCACGTCTGCGGGCCTTTGCCTTGAAGCTGGTCGGGGAAGCGCTGTTCCACGAGAAGGGCAAAGAAGCGTTGAATTCTGTTGGGACGGTGCACTTCTCCGATTGGGTGCCCTTTGACAACGACCATATGGGCTTCTTCACGGTCTACGACGGCGATTTCAAGCCGTACGTCCAGGACTTCGCGGACAAGAGCACGTTTGTTTTCGACAAGTTCTTTCCACATGTCGTTGGCGCGCCGCCAACCTCAGTAGCGAAGAACCCCCAGCCGTTCTATCAGTGGGCATTGAAAGAAAACAATCCGCCGATCGGGTTTTACAGTGCCTATCCAGGCCTCTCGGTTCAAGACATTAAAGCACTGCTGGCCGACCGGAAGTCACTATCGGCCACCGCTCGATAGCAGTGGAGTCACTATCACGAACCATCATTAGTCCGGAGGGACGCGCGTTGGCCAAGATCAAAGCACCAGCAGCCCCGGCGAGAGAGGACCCGGGGCTTCTTCGCCGAATGCTTCGTCGAAGGCGACGCGAGAACGCGCAGACTGAGGGCGATTCGGGGACGATGGGCAAGTCCGCGCTCGACCTCGCGGACATTCAGGGCTTCATTCTCCGCGGTTACAGGATGCCGATGGTGCGGCATTTCTTGTTGGCGGTCGGCAGCTCCGGCGCAAGCGCGCAGGCAACTCGGACGGCTCGTCAGCGGCGACGAATCCGATGCCCCGCAAATCACCACCGCCGAGGACTGGCACGTGGGGTTCGCGCCCGGACCCGGGGACAATCCCGCGGCGGCCCCACGTCGCAAGCCCGACTATTGTCTCAACATCGGCATCACGTGGCCCGGACTGGTGGCGCTGGAGATAAGCGAACGCGTCCCAAACCTATCGTTCAAGTCATTTGGCGCGTTCACCGAAGGAGCCGCGCGACGAGCGGAGTTGGTCGGAGATGTCGGAGCCAGTGCGCCGCAGCACTGGAGTGGCGGTTTTGGCGAAGGGCACGATCACGTCCTGGTGACGCTGCACGCGATCAGCCCGGACGCGATGCAGAGCTACAGCGACAGGGTGTGTGCCTGGTTTGCCGAAGGCAATGCCTTTCGAGAAATCTGGCGCCAGGACGGGATGGCGTTAATGGAGATGCAAGACGGCCAACCCGTGCCTACTAGCAAGACTCACTTCGGCTATACCGACGGCATCTCCAGGACCACTATTCGCGGCGGCCCGGAGAAGTATCCCCCTGATCACCAGCAGCCCTGCGAGCCGTGGCTCTTCGTCTTGCGGGAAGACGCTGAGAACTACGAGGTACCGGAGCCACGAACACTCGGCCTGAACGGCAGCTTTGGAGTGTTCAAGAAGATCGAGACCGACGTCGTGGGTTTTGAAAAGTTTCTGCAGTCGAATAAAGACAGAATCGATCCTGAACTGCTCGCGGCAAAGATGTGCGGGCGATGGCGCAACGGCGTGCCGCTCGCCTTGTCACCGGACACGGATAGCCCCGCGGGAGGGATTTCGCCCGAACAGTTGAACGATTTCGAGTATGTGAATGCCGATGGCTCTGGAGATGCGAAGGGGATCCGCTGTCCCGTCGGCGCACACATCCGCCGTGTCAATCCACGAGGTCAGCCAATTCAGGGCCAGGGGGTGCCCGGCGGCAGCAATAATTCTCACCGGCTGATGCGTTGCCTCCTGCCGTACGGGCCGACTTATGATCCAAAGAAACCGTACGATGGCATCGAGCGCGGGATTCTCGGTTATTTCATCAACGCGAACATCGAAAACCAGTATGAGTTCGTGCTGCGACGTTGGGTCAATGACAGCGAATTCGCTGGCGCCGTCCGGCTTCACCCCCAGTCGAAAGATCCACTGATTGCCACCCAGGACCCCGCGGAAAGCATTTTCGTGATCCCTCAGGCAAATGGGGGCCCGCCGATCGAGGTAACAGGTCTCTCAACCTTCGTCACGACCAAAGCCGCTGCGTACGCGTTCCTGCCGAGCATCACAGCCATCAGATATATCGCCAACTTGGCATGAAAGGACACGCCAATGGCCACAACACAAACCAGGGCGGCTGCTCCAGCGCAGTTCGTTCGCTATGCACCGGAGCTCGACGTGCTGAGCGCACATTTCGAGGAAGATCTCAAGACAGTGGTCGCCGGAGTCGAACAATACGTGGTCAACTCGGTTGCGGGCGAGGGCGTGGGACGCGCGGTACGGTTCGCCCATGCGAAGGGGTATGGGCTTGTGCGTGCCGAGGTGGAAATTCTTGACGGGCTGCCGCCCGGATATGCCCAAGGCATCTACGCCACACCTGGACGGCACGATGCGCTGATTCGCTTCTCGAACGGTGTCGCACATCTCGGTGCAGATGCGACCCTTTCGAATGCACTCGGGCTGGCGCTCAAAATATTTAACATTGCCGACACCACCCTCGTGGACGACGAGCCAGACGCAGGGACGTTCGACTACAACACCATCAACATGCCCGTCTTCTTCTGTAACTCAGTGGCGCACTATCTGTTCATCCAACAGCTGTTCACCGACGCCCCAAGTTACTTTGCGAGAGGCAAAGCCGGCGCCCATCAGTTGCTGACGGAGTTCTTGACCGGGAAGGGCACGCTCGCTGAGAAGGACTGGGCGTGGGATGAGCTGCTGGCATTTCTCGCACTGGCTCGGCTGCCCGCGCAGAATGTCTTGCTTTGGAACTACTGGACGGAGGGGGCTGTGCGCCACGGTGACTTCATCGCAAAGGTGCGCTTCGCTCCCGTGCGGGCATTCGCAGACGCTGTCGAACACCGCATGGTCGATCTGGCATCGGACGCCGACGCCTACCGGACGGCTCTGGTGGCGGAGCTGAAGCAGCGCCCGTTCGAGTTCGACCTGCAGGTGCAGCTCTGCACGAATCTCGAGCAAATGCCCGTCCAGGACGTGACCGTCGAATGGCTGGAGGCGCTCTCGCCGTTCGTCACCGTGGCCAAGGTACGTTTACCGGCGCAGGACATTTCCGGTGCTGACAACCTCGAACAAATGGACGCGTTGTCCTTTACCCCCTGGCGGGTCACGGCGGAGCATGCGCCACTCGGCGAGATCCAGCGAGTACGAAAAGAAGTGTACCGGCGCTCGTCGATCGCACGCCATCGGCTCAACCGTCAGGAGCGGCGGGAGCCGCGAAGCGTGCGCGAGGTGCTCGGCGAGCGACAAGCCATCTAACAGGCTGCTGAAAAACGCAGCCTGAAGTGAAAACTCAGAAGTCTGAAGTTACGAAGGTCGACGAAATCTGCCCAGATCCTTCACTTCTGCCTTCAGACTTCCCACTTCAACCTTCATGTTGCTGGCTTTTTCAGCAACCTGCTAGCGGACCGTGCCGAGGGCCGGGCAGCGCCGTCTCACGAACAGTTGTCAGCGCTTACGGAATGCCGTGAGACGGTCGCTGTCCGCGGCGATCCCACGCTCACAGACAAACGCGAATTGTGAGGCCGCAGTCACGATCGCGTCGTGCGACGGATTGAGCTCGAGCCGGGCGAGCTTCTTGCTGCTGCAACGCGCGTGAGCCCTTACTGAGGCCACACCGGAACCGTCGAACCCGTTCGTTCTCAGGGCGCAGACGGTGGGTGTTCTGTGGCCATGCGGGGCGAAGGAGGAGTCGTGTGGCAAAAGTCAGCGTGCTTGATGGCGATCATCGTCCTGACAGCGGCGAAGGCGGCGGCTCAGGATCCGCGAGTCGAGTTTAGCGCCACCGCCGGATGGACGTACAGCAACGGCTTGGACGCAGACAGTACCCTGATCGTGCCCGGCGTGGGAACATTCAATTCCATCGACCCCAAGAATGCATTTTCCTGGGGGCTGCGGCTGGGATTCTTCGCCGGCGAGAACTCGGAGATCGGCTTCCTCTTCAATCAGCAGGCGACCGAGCTCGAGCTCGGAGGAACGACGACCATCAAGCTCGGAGACATGAACATCAACAACTACCACGGCTATTACGCCTACAACTTCGGTGACGCCGATGCCCCGGTTCGTCCGTACCTCCTCATCGGGTTCGGGGCGACGCAGTATGCCGAGGTGACCGCGACCGTCGCCGGGACGTCACGGGACATCGCGGGCGAATCCAGGTTCTCCGGCACGGGGGCCTTCGGAGTGAAAGTCTACCCGGGCGAGAATTTCGGCGTTCGCTTCGAAGGTCGCTGGACCCCGACCTATCTCACGACGACTACCGCGGGCTGGTGGTGCGACCCCTACTGGGGCTGCTACCTTGTCGGGAACTCCAAGTACCTCACACCAGTTCGAGCTGGACGCCGGCATTTCGATCCGATTCTGACACTAGAAGTACCCCTTCACCCGAAACAGTAGTTGTCGCGGGATGGGCCACGTGGTCTGCTGGCCGAAGTTCGGGCTGGAAAAGACCCGTGTCGCGAGGCTGCCGTCGCTCGTTTGCTGCAGTGTGTTACGCAACTCGACCCCCAACTCCAGCCGGCGCGGGCCGCTGCGGAAGAGACTCTTCGACACTCGGAGGAAGAGCCATTGCTCGTTCGGCAGACGATACGAGCCGGGCTCGTCGAAGTTGATATTGCGCCGCCCCTGCGGCAGGACGACCTGGATCTGAGGGGCGTACGGAAGCCCGGACATGAGCACGAAATTCCCCGACACCTGGATGTCGATCTTCGGAACATCGTACGAGCCGGTCGCATTCAGCACCTGCGGCCGGTCATTGGGACTCAGGCGACCAGTCAAATTGACGTAGTCATTCGGGTCTTGCCCGACAGTGGTGGCAAAAACGGACGCCCCTGTCACCTGGAGGCCCTCGGTCTTCGAATAGGTGTAGTTGAGGTTGAGCATCCAGCGATTCGCCAGACGCCGATATGCGCTCAGCACCAACCCGTTGTATCGACTGAAGAAGCCCGGGCCATTCGTCCGCACGAACCTCCGTCGCTGGGGGCGTTCGTCAGTGGGTAGACCGTGACCGGGCCGGCGGGAGACGTCACGGTCTGCGTCCCGTAGATCCCGCCGGTGTCCCGCCAACCGATCTGATCTCTCGAGTTCTTGTGCACGTAGGTGACGCTGACGCCCAGGTTGCGTGCAATCTCGCGATCGACACCGATCGAATACTGATCGGTGTACGGTGCGTCGATATTCGGGTCGACGGCGAGATTCGCTTTCGAATCCGTTACCGAAATGATCCTCGTGTAGTCCCCGGTGACCGGATCGAAGCGCGCGAGCGTGACCGGCGTGATCCCCGGATGCACACCGGTGAAATCGTTGAGAAACACCGAGCGGTAATAGCGTCCGACCGTGGCTCGTAGCACCGTTCTGCCGTCATCGGTCAGGCGTAGATTGATCCCCATCCGCGGCGACACTTTCGTCCACGAGAACATCTCTCCAAGCCCCGGAATCGTCGCCCCGGTTTCGCCGAACGACTGGTTACAGTGGCAGAGCCCATCAGTCCCGCTATACGCCGCAGGGTCCACGACGGGCGCGTCTGGACTGATGGCCACCATCCTGTCGAATCGTACGCCCGGCGTCATCGTCAGCCGGCCCATGGTCAGTTCGTCCTCAGCCCACACGCCCAGCGACCTGGATTCCGCGGCGTACACGAGGGGCGACTGGTACTGGGCCTGGTCGGGGGCACCGTTGAAGTCCAGATACAAGACGCCGCCCGGCCACAGCTGCTGGCCTCGATCGAGATTACGCGCGATCTGTACGCCGAACCGAAGGTTGTGGTCCATACGATCGCCAGACACGAAGTGATTCAGTTTCACATTCACGTCGTCCCGGATGGGTTGATACGCCTGGGATGGCGCCGCGGTGTAGTTGCTGTGGCTGACGCCGGTGAAGGTATCAAGGTGTCCAGGCGTCTGCAGACTTTCAGCATCGGCGTTCAAATTGGGTCCCAGCCCGTTGTACCCGTACGGTATCGACTGGTGGAAGAAGCGCGCGGTGAGCACGCTGGAAGGCGTGAGCGTCGCCGTCAATTCCGAGCCGAAATAGCGCATGTCCCCCGTGTACCGAGCGCTCGCCTCGAGCGGCGTGGTTGCGGTGGGAAAATCGGGGGTCAGCCAATTCCACCATTCGTAGTAGAGGCTCTGTTGGAACTGCATCTTGTCGTTAATCTTCAACGTCACCTTCGCCATGTTCCGCACTTCGCTCTTGATCCATTGCTGGTCTTCGGGTCGGTCCGGCTGGCCGGGGTACCGAATGGCCGGGCCGCTGTTGGTCTGGCCTGCGTGGAACCAGAGCCGGTTCTTGACGATGGGCCCGCCGATGTGAGCGGCAAAGTCGCGGTACCTGTACAGCTTGAATCCCGTTTCGCCCAGGGGACAACTGCATGGCCGCGTAACCGGAACGCTCGTCAGACTTGCGGGCGCCCAATAGATCGAGCCATCGCCTCGATAGGTGTTCGTCCCCGCCTTGCTCACGTAGTTCATCACGCCGCCTTGCGCTTGCTGGTACTCCGCCGACGCGCCGAGCGACACAAGATTGATTTCCTCGGCCGCGTCCATGTCGTAAAAGGCCCAGGCCAATCCGTTCGAGGGGTGATTGGTCAACATGCCGTCGACCATGTAGGACGAGTCAGTTGAGTTGGAGCCCATGATCACGGGATTCGTACCGCTGTTATAGTTGCCCAGCGCCACGCCGGGAAGCGTCCCTAGATACGCGGTGACTCCCTGCCTCGCGGTTGGAAGCGCCTCGATGGCTTCTCGTCCGAGACTCCTCGCCACCCCTATCTGCCGCGGATCGACCATCGGCGTCCCACCACTCACGGTAATGGCTTCCGCGACCGCTGCCACACCGAGCGTGAGGTTGCGCTCGATGGTACCGCCCACGGTGACCGAGGAGATCCTTCTCAATGTACGTGGCAAAGCCAGGCAGCCACACCCACATCTCGTAGGCGCCCGGCGGGAGCGTGCTGAACCGATACGCCCCTTGCGCATTCGTGACGCTCGTGACGGGACCGCCCGGAAGAGCGGGGGAGGTGACGGTGATCGTGGCCCCGGGCAAGACGGCGCGAGAGTCGTCGCTTACCACGCCGGTGATGGTGCCGGTCACGACCTGCGCGTCGACCGAACGCGCGCCAAAACACATGCCGACGACAACCGACGAAGTCAGCCACTGTCTCATGAGCGGCCGTACGCTGAGGCTAATCACGACCAACCTCGTCGGAGCGTTGCGATCGGCATGGGGCTGGGGATCGAGCCGAATGCTACCCCCGGAGCCGGCGAGAGTCGGCCTCGACCGCCGACCATGGGCTACTCCGGAAAAGGCTCGCGGGATACGCTCCGTATAACACTGTGGAGAGCGCGCTCTCCACTGTCGGAACGTGCAGGCCTGGCTGGTAGAAATCGCAGGCGGGTTGATTTCCGCCGTGACGCGACTGCTGAGGTGCGGGGCGCCGGCCGAGGCACAGCGGGCCGTCAACGCCTGACGGGATGTTGTGACTCCCGAGTCTGCTCTCAACGATTCTTCTCTGGTCGCTCACCGCCGAACCAGTCGCGTGTTGATTGGCCGTTTTCTTGCCTTTGTCGCCCACGGGTGACAAAACCATGAACCCCCAGGTACGCAAACTGCCCTTGGTCGCGGCGTTGTCGTCCTGCTGGTCGTGGCGGCCGCAGCGGCCTGCACCGGGCAGCAGGAAGGGCGTGCCTCAGCGGCCGACGCACCAATCCAGGAGACGGCCTCGCCGCTCGACGCCCTTCCGGAAGCCCTACGGCTCGTGGTGGGCCAGCCGTTCACCGGAGACTTCGACGAGATGATCAAACGCCGCGCAATCCGTGTGGCGGTGACGTTCAACCGCACCCACTACTTCATCGACAAGGGGCAGGAACGCGGCCTGACGTACGAGGTCCTCAAGGCGTTCGAGACCGATCTGAACAGAGACCTGAAGACGGGCAATCTCAAGGTGCACGTGGTCATCTTGCCGATGTCACGCGATCAGCTGCGTCCCGCCCTCACGAGCGGCAAGGTCGACATGGTCGCGGCCATGGTGACCGTGACGCCCGAGCTGGAGGCACTCGCCGCCTTCTCGGAGCCGACGCGCACGAACGTGAGCCAGGTGGTGGTCACCGGACCGGGAGCGCCGCCGATCGCCACAGTGGACGATCTAGCCGGTCAGGAGGTGTTCGTCCGAAAGACGAGCGTCTATTACGCGACCCTCACCCGCCTGAACGAGCAGCTGAACGCGCGCGGCAAGCCGGCCGTGGTGATCGACGAGGCCCCCGACGTGCTCGAAGACGACGACGTGCTGGAGATGGTCAACGCCGGCCTCGCCCCAATCACCGTCGTGGACGACTACCTCGCCGAGTTCTGGAGCCAGGTGTTCACCAACATCACCGTCCACCGGGACATCCCCCTGCGCTCCGGCGGCCGCTTGGCCGTCGCCTTTCGCAAGGAGAATCCCCGGCTCCGCGAGGCCGTCAACGCGTGGCTTCGGGAGCGCGGAAAGAGCAGCGACCCATTTCGGAACGTGATCGAGCGGCGGTATCTCAAGAGCGTCACGTACGTGAAAAACGCCGCGGCGGACGCCGAGCGCCAGAAGTTCCAGGCCGTGATCGAGCTGTTCAAGAAGTACGGGGCGCAGTACAACGTCGACTATTTGCTGATGGCGTCGCAGGGGTACCAGGAGTCGACGCTCGACCACAGCGTCAAGAGCCCGAGCGGTGCGATCGGTGTGATGCAGGTCAAGCCCTCGACCGGGAAGGAACTGAAGGTGGGCAACATCGCCGAGCTCGAGCCCAACATCCACGCGGGCGTGAAATATATGCGGTTCATGATGGATCAGTACTTCAAGGATGAGCCCATGGACACGCTGAACAAGGTGCTCATGACGTTTGCGGCCTACAACGCCGGGCCGGGGCGACTGAGGCAGCTCCGGCGCGAGACCGAACAACGAGGGCTCGATCCCAACCTCTGGTTCGGCAACGTCGAGCGCGTCGCGTCGGAGCGGGTTGGCCGCGAAACGGTCACCTATGTCAGCAACATCTACAAGTACTACATCACGTACCGTCTGCTCAGCGCGCAGCAGGACCGACGCGAAGCAGCGAAGGCGACGGTCGAGAAGCGAACGCGTTCGAGATGATCTCACTTCTTCCTTCTCAGTTCCCAAATGCCGCGCGCTGATTCGATCCGGTGCCGAAGCGTGAGTACGGGAGGCGCATGCGACTGCTGAAAGCACTGCTGGCTGTGGCGATGATCGGTGGCGCCCCTGTCCGAGCCGCCGCACAGCGGGCCGATTCTTCGCCACCGGCTCCGGCTGACCTGCAGGCAGACCTTGCGCGGAAGCTGGCCAATCCGATCTCGGACCTGGTCAGCGTGCCCTTCCCGTTCAACTGGGGACGGAACGAACAGTCCCGATTCGCGCCCGACTTCCTGGCGCCGATTCCGTTCTCCAGCACCAGCGACCCGAGCCAGCAGCCACCTGCCTGGGTCGCCGAGCGTCGCGCCTGCGAGGCCTGCGCTCCGAGGAGCGTCGGCAGGGCCCTGTTTCAGACCACGATGATCAACGTCATCTACGGCTCCGCGAATCTGATCCGCGGCCAGGTCACCGCGAGGATTACCCCGAAGACGTGGTGGGCCAACATGGAGAACGGGTGGGTCTGGGACCTGGACGACTTCACGGTCAATCAGATCGGTCACCCATACCAGGGAAATAACTACTTCAACTCGGGCCGAGCCAACGGCCTGAGCTTCTACGAGTCGGCGGCCGCTGGCCGCCTTCGGCAGCGGCACGTGGGAATACTTCGGCGAGACGAACTTCCCCTCGGTGAACGACTTCATCAACACGACGCTCGGCGGCATCGCGCTCGGCGAGATGTTCCACCGCGCGGCCTGGCTCGTGCGCGACACCCGGGCCACCGGGCGCGGGCGACTGTGGCGCGAGATCGGTGCGACCGCTCTGGACCCGGTGACTGGCTACAATCGCTTCCGCACCGGCGACGCCTCGCGCGTGACCGACAAGCCCGCCGACATGGTGCCGTCGACGCTGGGCGGGTTCACGTCGGTAGGCGTGCTCTGGCGAGGTTCAGAGACCCGCGCCGTCGACTCAGCCGGGCAGCCGTTTCTCGAAGTGGACCTGTTATACGGAGATCCCCAGACCGGACGCAGCCGGATGCCCTATGACGCCTTCACAGCGAGGCTTCGGTTCGGCGGCGGCAGCGCCTTCAGCGAAGCCAGGGTGCGCGGGCGGCTGATGGGGCAACCGCTGGGCAACTCGAAGAGACAATTCACCGTCATGCAAAGCTACGACTATCAGAGCAACGACGCCTACGCCACCGGGGCGCAGTCGTTCGAGGCGGCCCTCGGGGTGACGGAGTCGCTGTCGTCACGCATCAATCTCTGGGTCATGGGCTGGGGAGGCGTGACGGTGCTGGGCGCGGTCGATTCCCTTCCGCAAGGCGTCACCGAGCGCCCGGCGCCGCCGGAGGAACCGGGCGCCGGCCAGGGGATTTCGGAGGGTCCCCGTTTCTACGACTACGGCCCGGGCTCGACCTTCGGCGCGTTCGCGCAATTCTCGCGCAATCGCCGCCTGTTCGCGGCGCTCCTCTACGAGGGCCGTCATCTGTACTCTCTGGACGGCGTCCGCGCCAATCACTTCCTGCAGCGTGGCCGAGCGGACCTGCTGCTGCCGCTCCGAGGGTCCATTGGCCTCGGCGCATCCGCGGAGTTTTTCCTCCGTCACAGCTTCTATCAGGACGCAGATCGGACGCAGGTGGAGTATCGCTATCCCCAGTTCCGCGCGTACCTCACGTGGAGCATCGAGTGAACGGGCGGCTTCGCGTGGCACTCTGCTGCGCTGCGGTCTTCGGCTCGCTCGCACCGTCCGCGGCCGTCGCGCAAAGCGCACGCGCAGACGCTTCAGACAGGCGCGACCGGGGAGGCCGCAGGAGCCTCGAACCTGTGGCTGGTGGCCGGCGGCGCGTTTGCGACGTTGCGCGGGGACTGTCAGACCTGCGAAGAGGACTTTCCCTACCGTCACGCCGGCAGCGTCCTCGCCGATATCGGGTATCGCGCGAACAACCGCATGGACGTCGGCGCCGAGGTGTTCTGGATGCCGGTGAATACCCCGGAGGGCCGGATTCGCACCACCCATTTCGACGCCGTGGCGCAGTTCCGGCCGTGGGCATCGCAGGGCTTCTTCGTGAAGGGGGGAGCCGGCATGGCGTTCGTTCGCAACTGGGTCGACGCAATCGGCCCGAATTCGATCAACTCGAAGGCCTTGTCGGTGGTCATCGGCGCCGGGTGGGCCGTTCGGCCGGCCGCGCGCGTCGGGCTCCAGCTGTTCGGCGCCCAGCATGTCGCGGCCATCGGCGACCTGCAGACGGCCGAAGACGACGTTCCGGATGTCGTGGGCAATTTCTGGTCGCTCGGCGTCGCCGTGGTGATTCGCTGGAGCGTCGGTGATTGCGGCGACGTCATGCGAGCGACCGCAACCGAGGACCGGGAGCGATCGACGGACCGAGACGAAGGACAAGGACAGGCCGCTCCAATCCACTGGTCGATCTAGCGCGGTCGAAGGTCCAGTCGATTCCTCAGGAGTCCGAGCTACGCAAGAGTCGGAACCGGGAAGGAGGGCGGTGGCGGCTCGCATCGTACCGGTGGATCAGTCAATAGCGCTCCGCATCCACTTTCACCATATGACCTTCAGGCCCTCGTACAGCTTGAAGGACTGGTCAGGCGTGACGACCGGAATGCTTTCCACGAGGGCTTGGGCGATGATTTGACGGTCGAACGGATCGGCATGATGTGTGGGCAGATCGAAGAGACGGAACGCATGCTCCGTCCCATACGGCAAGACCCGCAATCGCAGATCAGCGATGCCTGCAATCACGTCCGCCTTGCCCAACGTCAGCTTCCCTCTGGTCTGTTTTACGGCAATCTCGGTCAGGGAAACGACGCTCATTTCACGCACCGCGCTCGATTTTCGGACAGCGGACATCGCGGCACGTGAGAGGCGCTCCGGAGTGCTGACCGCCCAGATGAAGGTGACCGTGTCGAGAATGAGCCGCATGCGTTAACGGCCATCGAGGAGGGCGTCGACCTCATCGTCCGTCATCGGCTTCCACCAGTCGGAGTCGTGAGCGGTCACCTTCCCCTTCAATGTCCCGAACATCGGCTTCTTCGGATCGGCCTTCATCGTCCGAACGATGTCCACCACCGGCGTTCCGTGCCGGTAGATCGTCACGGACTCGCCGTCTTCGACGGCCTTAATCAGCTTGGGAAGCGTGTTCTTCGCGTCGGCGACACTGACTTTCATACGTCGATTATAGCCATAATAAATAGCCATTTCAACCGGAGCCAGAGTCCGTTGTTGAACTCGTTCCGCCGATTCTGGCGCGACAATGATTCCCAAGGGGAAGTGATTAATGCTGATACTCGTCGCCACCGACCGCGAGGTCGTCGCGCTGGGGGAAGGATGGGAAGGTCAGAGGCTACAGCTTCAGAATTTCCGCGAGGAGAAAGAGGTCGGTGAGCAGCGCGCGCAGGTGAATTGACGCGTTCAGATTGTCGACGAGCTGCGACCCGATTGACGGCTGAGCAAGCACGAGTCGCACGGCCGCCTGAGCGGCTCGAGCGTCCCGGTCGACCACCGTGATGAACGCGTCATACGGTTCCGGCGACTCGATCCCATTCTGGCGGACCGACTGTGCGATGGCGTCTCCCAGGCCCGTCAGCGCTGCGTCGCACTTGCGCAGGAACTCACGAATCTGGCTGCCTGACGCGCTCCCTTCCTCGCTGGGGACACCCTGTGCGGCGTACGCCAGCATGAACTCGTACGCTTCCTCGAGGGCGTTGCACCGCGAGGCAAGCGCGGCCCTGCCATCGTCACCAGAGGTTGGTGGCGAGGTTTCGGCTGCCGATTGGGTCCTGTCGTCGGTCAGCTGCGGCTCGTCGGCTGGTCGGTCGTGACGCGCCAGCGATCCGGTTCGTGATGCTCGAGGTACTGCCGCCGCGTAATCCAGCCGAAGATCATGGAGTTGGTGATCCACCACTTGTCTGGCCGGACTGCAAAGTACACGTGCGCGATGACCAGGCCGACCAGGCCTACGCCAGCCACGCCGTGCAGGACATAGGTCGCGCCCCACGTCCCGTCACTGAAGAGGTACGGATTCCGCGTGAAGAGGGGAGTCCGAACGCGCGGCATCATCAACACGCCGGTCACGACAGCCGACAATCCGGCAACCACGATTGCTAGGTGATAGAGGCGGTTCCCGAGCGGGTACTTGCCCGACTTGGGTCCCGGCATGTCATGGCCCAGTTCGCGCAGGATTTCGGCCTTGAATTCGGGAATGTCCTTCGGCCCCACCCAGATCGACCAGAAGTCGAGCCAGAACGACGCATGAATGATGTGAAAGATGATCGAGCCCGTCAGGACGAGCCCGGCGATCCAGTGCCACGTGACCCAGGGGAACTGCACCCCCACAACCGGCAGGAACGCCGTGAACAGCAGCACGAACATCGAAGCGGCCATCACCCAGTGAAACGCCCTCGCCATCAGCGAATGCCGCTCGATGCGCTTGGGCAGATTCGCGTGAGCCGCTTCCATCTTGTCGGTTTCGGCGGCGGGCCGCTTGCGGTGTGCCGACAGCAGCATGTAGCTGGCATGAGCGACGAGAAACATCAGACCGGCGAAAAGAGAGGCCCAGAACAGCGTCCAGGAGACGTGCGTGAGGATGTCCTGGCCCCAGGGATTGAGCCCCCACTTTACGAAGTCCATGTTCCACCCCCGCCGCCGCGAATGGCTCGCTTGACCAGGTTCCGCATCAACGGGATCTTGTAGCCGTTGTAGCGAAGCGGCTGCGCCCCCTGAATGGCGATCTGTCCGGCGAGCTCCGCTGTCTGTTCGTTGCGAGGCTTTCCAACCACCGCCGCCTCCACGGCGTGCAGACGAAGCGGCCGGGCCGCCGCCGCATTGACCACCATTCGAATGCCATCGATGGTCTGGCCGGAGTATTTCATGGCCGACGCCACGTTGAGCAGCGGGAAGTCCCAGACCTGGCGGTCGCGGACTTTCTCGAAGTAGAACTGCGCGCCCGCCCATGTCGACGGAATCCGGATCGCGGTCAGCAGATCGCCCGGCTCGAGGACGGTCATTCGCATGATGTCGACGCCCGGGCCGATGAAGTAGTCCTCGGCGTTGACAATGCGCTCGCCGCGCGCGCTGTGGATCACCATCTGGGCATCGAGCGCCACCAGCGCGGGCGCGGTGTCCGACGGGTTCACCGCGACACACCGATCGGCATCGAGAATCGCGTGCTCCCGGTTGATCGCGGTGGGCGTGTCGGCGTAGCAGATGTTGCCGCCGGCCCGATAGCACGTCCATCCGGCGCGGTAGTACCAGCAGCGCGTGTCCTGCGAGACGTTGCCGCCAATCGTCCCCTGATTACGAATCTGCGGCGAGGCCACGAGCTCGGCCGCCTCCATCAACAGCCCGAACTTGTCGCGAACCACCGGATGACGAACGACCTCCGTCAGCGTCGTCGCGGCGCCGATCTCGAGCCCACCGTTCTGTTCTTTGATGCCGCGCAATCCTTCGACCTGGCTCAGATCGACGACGACACTCGGGCGTTTGATTCGATCCTTCAGCCAATCGAAGGAATCCATCCCGCCTGCCATGACCCAGGCGTCCGACCCGTGCCGATCCAATAGCGTCAATGCGTCGCTGATGCTTGCCGGCTGAAAGAGCTCGAAGGCCGGCATGACGTCGTGAATCACGGCCATGGTGTGTCTCCTTGTCACCACAAAGGTCTCAAAGAGCACAAAGACTATCGGGTCCTCTTTGTGGCCTTTGTGTCCTTAGTGGTTCATACAGTTCTAGATGTGCGCCGTCAGCGGCTCCGTCGTCGGCCGGCCGGCTTCGAGCGCCGTCAGGATCATGTCGAGTGTGACCGGAGCCCGGCGAAACACTTCGTCGCCGAGCGCGTCGCTGAGGGCATTGAGCACGGCGCAGGCGCCGGCGCCGACCGGCGGCTCACCAATGCCGCGCGCGCCGACGGGTGTCTCCGGATCGGGCAGGTCGACGGTCGCCCACGCCATCTTCGCCGGCGCATCGAGAATCGTCGGCGGCCGGTTGTGATGGAATCGCTTGGCCAGCGCGACGCCGTAGTGCTGGTCGTAGACCCACTTCTGCGCGAGCGCGTGGCCGATACCCAACATCGAGCGCCCGAGAATCTGACCGCCGACGGCGCGCGGGTGAATGACAGTGCCGACGTCAGCGACAGCAAGATAGTCCAGAATGCGGTATGTGCCGGTCTCGACGTCGACTTCGACTTCGGCAAAGCCCGCGACGTACGAGCGCGACTGACCGTCGCGCGGATAGTTGTCCTTGGCCACGCCCATCAAACCTTGCCCGGCAAGTGCGGTCGCAGAGGCTCGCGTGAACCTGTTGATGTCTTTCGGCAGCTCGTGGCCGTCGTAGGTGCCGCCGAGCTCGATCGCGCGCTGGGCCGCCTTCGCCAAGGTCAGTCCGGCACCGCCGCCCTTCCGGGAGACGCGCTCGTTGGCCACCTGGTAATCTTCAGGCCTGCCTCCGAGATCGCGGGCGGCAATCTCCTGCAGCTTCTTCTTCGCGTCCATGCCGGCCGCGTGGGCCGCGCGCGTCATCGCGTGGATCGTCTGGCTGCCGCCGCTCGGGCACGTCCACGGGAGATGCTTCGCCGTGTTTCCCCAGGTGACCTCGACCTTGTCCCACGGCACGCCAAGGACCTCGGCCGACACGCGGTGGCAATCGCTGATGGACTCGGTCCCGTGATTGCCGATGCCCGACTGGATGTAGAGCCGGCCATCGGGCTTGATCACGAACAGACCGTCGAACCCGACTGAACCGGCGGCGTATGTGCTGAGCGCCACGCCAACGCCGCGCACCTTCGATCCATTCCGTTTGCCGCTCTGCGTCTTCCTCTCGTCCCATCTGAACTGCGCCGCACCTTTGTCCAGCGTCTCATGGACGAACGCGCTGGTGACGTACTGCCGCACGTTCCTGGGGCCCCCCGGCGGACCGAAGGGCGCCTTCCCGACCGGCGCGTTGAGGCGGCGGATGGCCACCTGATCGATCCCCAGCTTACGGGCCGCTGTCGAGATTACCGGCTCCATCAACATGTGCGACTGGGTGCCACCGGGTTGACTCTGCGGCCCTCTGGGAGGCGTGTTCGTCAGGACCGAGATGCCGCGGAAGCGCATCGCCTGCGGTTGATACATGAGCGAGGCAATCACGCCGGTGTTGTTGCAATCACCCTGGCGTTCGAATGGACCGTTGTCGCTGACCGAGAACATGTCCAGCGCGGTGATGCGACCTTCCTTCGAGAAACCGATCTTCATCCGGCCGCGGATTCCCGGACGACCGCGGCCGATGAAGTGCTCCTCCTCGCGGCTGATTCGCATCATCACCGGGACGTTCGTCTTCTTCGCAAGCAGCACGGGGATGAGCAGCGAAATGGCGCCGGTGATCTTGCTGCCGAATCCTCCACCTGTGTACTCGCTGATGACGACGACGTCTTCAGGAGGGACGCCGACCCATCGGGCGACGCCGGTGACGGTCTGGGCGGTGCTCTGCGTGCCAGTGTAGACGTGCACCTTGCCGTTCTGCCAGTACGCCATCACCGTCCGTGTCTCGAGCGTCTGATGGCTGGTATCCGGTGTGACGTACGTTTCGTCGAGCACCAGGGCCGCATTCTTGAAACCCGCGTCGAGGTCGCCGTACGCCCACTTCTCGGGCGCGTCGGCCATGATCGGCAGTTGGCCGTCCTTGGCCTCAGACAACTCCGCTGCGCTGTACTTCAACTCGCGGATCTCGGGACGCGGTGGCGCCTGCGCCTGGCCTCCGCGGCCTTGTGCCGCCGGTTGGGGCGGTGCCGGAGGCGGAATGAACCAGTAGTTGCCCTTGGTCCGGGCGTTAGGGCCGCCGGGACGCAGGCTCACGAGCGGATCGACCACGAAGGGGAGCGGCTCGAAGTCGATCTGAATCTTTTCGATCGCGTCGGCCGCCGTGACCTCGTCGACCGCGGCGACGGCCAGGATCGGCTGGCCCTGGTAGACCGGCTCGTTCGTGAGCGCGACTTCGCCATCCAGGTTGGCGAAGATCACCTGGCCGTTGTCGTTGATGGAGTCGGCCGGCTTCGGCAGATCGTCGGCGGTGAGAACCGCCTTGACGCCGGGCATCGCCAACGCCGCGGTCACGTCGAGACGCGTCACACGTGCGTGAGGCACGGGACTCAGCAGGAGCTTGGCGAAGATCATCCCGTCCGCGCGAAAGTCCTCTGCGTATTTCGACTTGCCGGTAACCTTGGCGAGGAGATCCGGAGTCGTGTAGTTCTGTCCGACGAGCTTCTGTTCGGCCATGATCACGCCCTCCGGAGGTTCTCCGCACCGCGCATCAGGGCGGTGAGGATCTTGTCGTAGTCCTGGCATCTACACAGGTTGCCTGAAATCCCGTGCGCCAGTTCCGCGCGCGTCGGATTCGGAGTCGTCTTGAGATAGCCGACCGTGGCCATGATGAATCCCGACATGCAGAAGGCGCACTGGAAGCCCTGTTCGTCGATGACCCCTTGCTGCACCGGATGCAACGTGCCGTCGGCTGCCGCAAGTCCTTCGATCGTGACGATCTTCTTCCCGCGCATCGTGTGGGTCAGAACCGAGCACGAGTAGTGGGGCACGTCGTTGACGAGGACCGTACAGGCGCCGCACTCGGCGCGGTCGCACCCCAACTTGGTGCCGGTGAGTCCCAGCTTGTACCGCAGCGTCGTGGCCAGCGTTTCCTGTTTCAGCACGTCGACGCGCCGATCCTGGCCGTTGACATTCAACGTGATCAAGCGCTCGACGCTGCCGGGCGCCGAAGGCTGCTGGCCGGACAGCGTCGACGAGCGCCACAGGTAGCCCGCCGAGGAAACGACCGCTCCCGACGCAATCACCCCTTTGATGAAATTCCGTCTGGAGACCGGGTTGGGGGTGTCTGCCATCATCGTCTTGTCTTCCATAACGGGCCACCTCTTTGATTACGTGGGGCTCCGCCCCACACCCCGGCTCGGTCGCTTGCGGGGCCCTTCGACCCCCCCTTCCTGCTCGGGGCAGCGAGACGTAGAAGCGAGCACAAGATAGCGCTGACTCGCCCCGGGCGCAAGATTCTTCGTAAATGGCAGGGGAGGGTCCTCAGGCCATCCCCAAAGGCGGGTGTCTGACCACCTTCGCCAGGGCGTCCACTACAATGCCTGCCTGATGAATTGGTTGCGGGGAACCCGAGCCACGCCACATACGCGCGCGATCCTCGTTATGGCCGCGCTCCTTGCGAGCGCCTGTGGTGCACCACCGGCCAAAGAGGTCGCCAAAGAGGTTGTGGTGTGGGAACACCTCGGCGCGTGGTCCGGCCGCGGCGACGCCCAGACGGAAACATTTGTAGGCCTCACCGGCGCGTTGCGCGTGCACTGGCAGACGAAAAACGAATCTCCGCAAGGCACCGGCAGGTTTCTGCTGATCCTGCGGAGTGCGATCAGCGGTCGTCCCCTGCAGGACGCGGTCGATGAAAAAGGGGTCGGGGAGGGCACGGCCTACGTAGCGGAGGACCCCCGCCCTTTCTACGTTACGGTCGAATCGGTGAACCTGGACTGGTCGTTCACGGTGGAAGAGGCCGCTTTCGGCAGCCAGGCTGCGAATCCAGCGCAGCCGCGCTGAGCGCCATCTTCAACGCGCGGCTTAGACCTAATGCCGTTCGGAAATTCCACTTCCGGCGGATCGGGCCATTTCGCTCCGAAACCCCGCCTCTGCCGGCCTCGAGAATCTCGTCCACTCGCTCGAGCGCCCGCGCCCGTTCGATTTTGGCGATCACGAAAGGCCGGAGGCCGAGGGCGCGGCATCGCGCGGCGTTGCAAGCTTAACACCGACTCGGCCGGTGCCGGTCCGCCGCTCAGCCGCGTTTACACGGCGTTTAAGGCTTCGGCATCCCGGCCAGGAGCTCGAGCACCGCGCCGTTTGTCCAGCCGAAGCCGACCTGATTGGCGCTGTATCCGAACTTGATATCGGCGGCGACGTCCGACTCGCGACGGCGGACATCGTACTTCTCGACGATCGCGCCGTGCTCGTCGAGCTCCTTCGCCACGAGCGACACGAACTTCGCGGCGATCCGGTTCGCGTCGTCGTGAAAGCCGTAGCGCCGCAGGCCGGCCACTGCGATCATTTGCAGTGGGGCCCAGCCGAACGGCGCGTCCCACTGATTGCCGGTCACTTCGGTGCTGGTGAGGAGACCGCCTGGAGCCTCGAACCGCTGCAGGTTCCCGCGCACCCTGGCCGCCTGGTCGGGCGACGCGATCCCCGCCCACAGCGGAAAGAACGTCGTCGCGAAATCGTAGTGGCGAAGCCGCCGCGTCCGGACGTTGTAGTCGTAGTACAGCCCGGCCAGCTCGTCCCACATCAGTCTGTTCACGAGGTCCGCCTCGACGCGGCGCGCCCGCGCCACACGCCGGCCGCCGCGGCATCGCCCAGGGTCTCCATGATTTGGGCGGCGTCCTCTTCCATGACAAAAAGCAAAGCGTTCAAACAGACCGGCGCATAGTGGATGACGTCCACGTTCAGCGCACCGAACCGGTTCGAAGGATCGAATCCCGACTCGCGCATCGACCGGTCGCCCTTGTAGAAGAGCGCTGTCAGGCGGTCGCGGCGGCTGTCGTAATACAGCGACTCGTCGTAGTCGACGACATCGTGCGTGCGGTAGTACTCGCGCGCACGATCGTAATGAGTGCGCCCGTGCTCGTCCTTCTCATCAGCCAGCACCTCCGGCGCCGGACCGGTACCTCGATCGAAGTATCGCGACAGCCCGACGTCGGCGATGGCATGCGGATCGGTGGTCCAGAACCGATAGTACCCATCGATGGCGGGCACCGTGCTCCGGAGCCAGGCCGTGTCGCCGGTCTGTTCGTACACGCCGAGGATCATCCGCGTCAGGAACGGCGGCTGCGACCGCGAGAGAAAGTAGGTCCGGTTCGCGTTGAGGATCGTCCCGTAATGCGCGATCTCGTAGATGAAGTTCTCGACCATGTCGCGCGCGCGTGCGAGCTCTCCGTCGCGCAGCAAGCCGACCTGAATGAAGTAGCTGTCCCAGCCGTACATCTCGTTGAAACGCCCGCCCGGGACGATGTACGGGTGTGGCAGGTATAGCAGGCCATGGTTGCGGATCGACAGGACGTCCCGCGGCAGCGTGCGGATCTCGAGCTGTTTCATCACGCCGGCCTCCAGTACGCGCGCCAGCTCGCCCTGCACTCGGGAACGAGATTCCTTCGCCGACACGTACAGCAGCCACGGGGCGCCGGGATGGCGCGGCATCTTCGGGTCCGGCAGGGCCTGCGGCAGGTCGCGATGCGACCGGGCCAGCGTCGTCCAACTCGTTTTGATATACGCGCGCAGCCGCTGGAGCTGCGCCTCGTCCGGCAACCCTTGAGAAGCGGACGGGGTGAGCGTGGCGCAGACCAACGCAACGCCGCAGGCCACGCTGAGCAGTCGGCGTCGCTTGGTCATGAAGTCCATGCGATGCATCATACGCGTGTGTTGACGCGTTGTCACATCGGTTGTCGACCCGCCGCTGGCAACATGGTTGCCCAGGCGCCCAACCACGATCCGATCTTAGCTCGCCCGTCGCTGCGCGCGCGACCTGCGATCCGCAGACAATGGGCGTAAAAAAATATGAGCGAGCCGATGCGCCTCGTGTTGAAAGCGCCGCTGTCCGGCATCGTCGTGCCTCTCGACGAGGTCCCCGATCCGGTCTTTGCGGGAAGGATGGTCGGCGATGGCGTGTCGATCGATCCCGTGACCGCCTCACTCACCGCACCGTGCGACGGCCGTGTCGTCCAGATCCACTCGGCCGCGCACGCCGTGACGCTGGCGTCGAGCCACGGCGTCGAAGTTCTCATGCACGTTGGCCTCGATACGGTGCAGCTCAAGGGCCGCGGCTTCACCTCGCGCGTCAGAGTCGGCGACGTCGGTACGCACGGGGGACGTCCTGATCGATTTCGATGCCGACTACGTCGCTACCCACGCGCGAAGCCTCTTGACCGAGATCGTCATCACGTCGACCGACCGTGTGGCGGCGATGCTTCCGGCATCGGGATCGGTTACCGCCGGCACCGATACGATTCTGAGCGTCACGTTGAAGGACGGCGCGCTCACCAGCGGTCAGGCGGCCGGTCCCGCAACGGACGCAGTGCGTTCCGCTCCGCTTTTGATATCGAATGCCTCCGGGCTGCACGCGCGCCCCGCGGCGCTCCTCGCGAGCCGCGCGAAGCGGTTCACGGCAGATGTCCGGCTGCGACGGCTCGAAAGCGAGCCAGGAGGTTCAGGCGTCCCCGAGGCGGGGCGCGCGCGCCGGGAGAACCCAGGTGAACGCACGAAGCGTCGTCGGCATCATGGGGCTCGAGATTGCGCGCGGCGATCGCATCGAAATCCTCGCGTCGGGCCCGGATGCCAGTGAAGCGGTGCAGTCGCTGTCACAGCTCGTCCTCGACGGGTTGGGCGAAGGCGCCGCACCAGCCGCTACCGACGCGGCCGCTTCCGTGGACGACGTCCGCCCGCTGCGTTCGGACGATCCCAACGTCCTCGCAGGCGTCGCGGCATCGCCTGGTGTTGCAGTCGGCCAGATCGTTCAGGTGCGGCACGAAGCAGCTGCGCGTCGTCGAGAACGCCAGCGATGCCAGGCACGAGCGCCAGGCGCTCGACGCGGCTCTCGAGCATGCAAAAGCAGAGCTGGATGCCTTTCAAGCCCGCCTCCAGCAGGAAGGCGCCGGCGGCAAAGCGGCGATCTTCGCCGCGCATCGGGAATTGCTCGACGATCCCGATCTGCTGGAGATTGCCGGCGACGCCTTGTCGCGCGGCAAGAGCGCCGCCTTCGGGTGGCAGCAGGCATTCACGCGTCACGCAGATCGGTTGGCGAACCTAAAGAACGAGCTGCTGGCGGCCCGCGCAAACGACCTGCGCGACGTCGGGCGGCGCGTGCTTCAGAAGCTCGCGGGCGTAGACGCTGAGCCGGTGACATACGAGGCAGATACGATTCTGGTAGCCGAAGACCTCACGCCGTCCGACACCGCTTCGCTGGACCGCGCGCGGGTGCTCGGGCTGTGCACGACAACGGGCGGCGCCTCGTCGCACGTGGCGATCCTCGCGCGTTCGCTGGACATTCCGCTCGTAGCGGGGATCGATCCGCAGGCGCTCGATCTGGCGAACGGGACCCGCGGTCATCCTGGATGGCCCCGAGGTACGCTTCGCGTGAGTCCCACGGCCGCCGAAATCGCTCGCGTCCGCCAACTGCAGGAGGATCAGTCGCCGCCAGCGCCGCGCACAGCACGCGCAGGCGCACGAGCCGGCCACGACGGTCGACGGCACCGCGTCGAGGTCGAGGCGAACATTGGCGGCCTGCCGACGCCGAGCAGGCGATCGCACTCGGCGCTGACGGCGTCGGCTTGTTCCGGTCGGAATTCCTGTTCCTCCATCGGACGACGGCTCCGACCGAAGATGAACAGCGCAGTCGCCTACCGGGACGTGGCACGCGCGCTCGGGGGCGACCGGAGGCTCGTCGTTCGGACGCTCGACGTCGGCGGCGACAAGCCGCTGCCGTACCTGCCGCTGCCGCGCGAGGACAATCCCTTTCTCGGCGAGCGCGGCGTCCGCGTGATGTTGAACCGTCCCGAACTGCTCCGGGCGCAGCTGCGCGCCATACTTCTCGCGGCCCGCGAAGGCCACGTCGCGGTCATGTTTCCCATGATCGCGTCGCTCGACGAGTGGCGCACCGTGCGCGACGTTCTCGAGAGCGAGCGCCGGAAGCTCGGCGTCCCTCGCATCGAGGCCGGCATCATGATCGAGGTCCCGTCGGCGGCGCTCCTCGCCGATCAGTTCGCGGCTGAAGTGGAATTCTTCTCGATGGGCACGAACGATCTCACGCAGTACACGCTGGCGATGGATCGCGGCCATCCCGCGCCTCGCGCCCCATGTGGACGGGCTTTCTCCCGCGGTGCTGCGCCTCGTCGACCAGACCGCGCGCGCTGCACAACGACACGGACGCAGAACGGCCGTCTGCGGCGGCATTGCCGGGGATCCGCAGGCGGTGCCGCTGCTCCTCGGACTCGGCATCGATGAACTGAGCGTGACCGTTCCGGCGATTCCTGTCGTAAAGGCACAGATCCGCCGGCTGCGAATGGAGGAGTGCCGCGCGCTCGCGGAGGCGGCGCTCGCCTGCGCGACGGCCGCGGAGGTGAGGGCGCTGGTCCTGCTGGAGGGACGAGCATGACGCGCGAGAACGTATTCGCGCTGCTGCAGAAGACCGGCAAGTCGCTGATGCTCCCGGTGTCGGTGCTGCCGGTGGCGGGCCTGCTGCTCGGCATCGGCAGCGCGCACTTCGCGTGGCTGCCGCTGGCGCTGTCGAACGTGATGGCAGAGTCGGGCGGCGCGATCTTCGGCAACCTGGCCCTGATCTTCGCTATCGGCGTGGCGCTCGGAGTGACGCAGAACGACGGTGTTGCGGCGCTCGCGGCGGTCGTCGGTTACGCCGTACTGCTGGCCACGATGGGTGTCATGGCCGCGCTTCTCGGCTACGAGCCGAAGGCGATCATGGGCATCAAATCGATCGAAACCGGCGTCTTCGGCGGCATCGTGATCGGCGGCATCGCCGGATGGCTGTTCAACAAGTACTACCGGATCCAGCTGCCGCCGTATCTTGGCTTCTTCGCAGGGAAGCGATTCGTCCCGATCGTCACTGCGCTGGCGAGCTATTGCCGTCGGCATCGTCCTGAGCATCGTATGGCCGCCGATCGGCACGGCCATCAACGCTTTCTCACGCTGGGCCGCGTCGGGGAATCCCAGCGCCGCGTTCGCGCTCTACGGCATTGTCGAGCGGTCGCTGATTCCGTTCGGCCTCCACCATATCTGGAACGTGCCGTTCTTCTTCGAGGTGGGCCAGTACGTCGATCCGGTAACCGGCGACGGCCATCCGCGGCGAGATCCATCGGTACACGGCCGGAGACCCGACCGCCGGAAACATGGCGGGCGGCTATCTGTTCAAGATGTGGGGACTGCCGGCCGCCGCCCTGGCGATCTGGCGGACCGCCCGGCCGGAGAACCGCGCCAAGGTGGGCGGCATCATGATCTCCGCTGCGCTGACGTCGTTCCTGACCGGGATTACCGAGCCGATCGAGTTCTCGTTCCTGTTCGTTGCGCCGGCGCTGTATGCGATCCACGCCTTTCTGGCGGCCGTCGCGTATTTCATCTGCATCGAGCTCGGCATCAAGCACGGCATGACCTTCTCGCACGGCTTCATCGATTTCGTCGTGCTTTTCAATAAGTCGGCGAATGCGTGGTGGCTCCTCGCGCTCGGGCCTCTCTGGGCGCTGGTTTATTTCAGTTTGTTTCGCGTGGTGATTCAGCGGTTCGATTTGAAGACGCCTGGCCGAGAACTCGAGGCCGATCTCGATGCCGCCACCGCCGCACCTGCCGTGGCTGCGGGTGGCATGGCAGGCGAGCTCGTGGCCGCATTCGGCGGACGCGACAACATCCGAAGTCTCGATGCCTGTATCACGCGTCTGCGCGTGCAGCTCGTCGATCCCGAACGGGCGAATCCCGATCGCCTCAAGGCGCTCGGCGCCACGGGCGTGGTGAGGGTCGGCAACAATCTGCAGGCTATTTTCGGCACGCGTTCCGAGAACCTGAAGAGCGACATGGAGGAGTATCTACGCGCCGGCGGTATCGAACCGGCAGTGCTGACGCCAACTGTCGTGGCGACCGCCACGCCAGCGCGCGCGAGCGTACCGGATCCCGACGCATTGCGCGCCGCGACGACCATCACGGTTGCCCTCGGCGGCCGGGGCAACATTGCGTCAGCCGAGGCGTGCGCCCTGACGCGCGTGCGCGTGAAGGTCGTGGATCCGAAGCTCGTCAACGATGCGGCGCTCGGCCACAACGCCGTCGCCGGGGTGATGCGCCTCAACGGCAACGTGCTGCATCTCATCGTCGGCCCGAAAGCCGACGCGATCGCTTCAGCCGTGACGGCCGACCTCCAAATCGTGTCGCCCAATCGGTAGCGCGTTCTGGTCACAATCTCACGACACGTTCGGCCGGGGGGACGCTTTTGCTGACGCGCGGGGTAGCGGTCCGCCTGCCGAGATCCAGGACTTGTTCAGCCGTGGTGGTGGCGAACAGATGCATGGCGCGAGCAACGATACCCGTCCATCCCGTCTGGTGGCTGGCACCCAGGCCAGCCCCGTTGTCGCCGTGGAAGTACTCGTAGAACAAGAGGAGATCCCGCCAGTGCGGGTCCTCTTGAAACGTCGCGGTTCCACCGTAGACGGGTCGCCGCCCGTCGCTGTCGCGCAGAAAGATGCTGGACAGCCGCCGCGAAAGTTCTGCGGCGACTTCGTACAGCGTCATGTGACGCCCGGAGCCGGTGGGACACTCCACCGTGAACCCGTCGCCGTAGTACGCGTAGTACTGGAGCAACGCGCGGATGATCAGCCCGTTGACGGGCATCCAGATTGGCCCGCGCCAGTTGGAATTGCCGCCGAACATCCCGGAGTCGGATTCGGCCGGAAGGTACGACACGACTGTAACTTCTGGTCTCCCACTTGAAACTCGTACGGGTGCTCGGCGTGGTACCGCGAGATCGAGCGGATGCCATACGGGCTCAGGAATTCCTGCTCGTCGAGCATGCTGCCCAGCACGCGGCGCAGCTTGGTTTCGTTGAGAATCGACGCGAGCAACCTGTCCCGTTCGCCACGCGTCGCCGGATCCTGAATGAAGGCGGTCAATTCCGGACGCGCGTCGACGAACAGGCGGAAACGAGAGACGAGTTCCGGGTACTTCTTCAGGAGCTCCCCCTCGAACACGGTCACGGCGCAGAAGGGAAGCAATCCGACCATCGAGCGAACCTTCAGACGCTCCGCTCGACCATCCGGAAGTCTCAGAACGTCGTAGAAGAATCCATCGGCCTCGTCCCACATCCCGACATCTTCGCCGGCATGGACCATCGACGACGAGATCCAGAGGTAGTGTTCGACGAACTTGAGGGCCATGTCGGCGTAGGCCGGCTTCTCCATCGCCAGCTCGGAGCAAATCTCGAGCATGTTCTGACAGAAGAGCGCCATCCAGGCGGTACCGTCCGCCTGCTCCAGGTATCCCCCCGTGGGTAACGGAGAGCTGCGGTCGAACACGCCGATGTTGTCCAGCCCCAGAAAACCGCCTTCGAAGACGTTGTTGCCGGTGCGGTCTTTCCGATTGACCCACCATGTGAAATTGAGCAGCAGCTTGTGGAACGAGCGCTCGAGCCAGTCGAGATCGCCCCGGCCGCGCCGCGTCTTTTCCAGGCGGTAGGTAAAAATCGTCGACCACGCGTGCACGGGCGGGTTGACGTCGCCGAAGTTCCATTCGTAGGCCGGAATCTGCCCGCTGGGATGGAGGTAGCTTTCCCGAAGCATCAGGTCGAGCTGTTGTTTGCCGAAGTCTTCGTCGACCAGCGTCAGCGCGAGGACGTGAAAGGCCAGATCCCACGCGGCGTACCATGGGTATTCCCACTTGTCCGGCATCGAGATGATGTCCGTGTTGTGCATGTGGTGCCAGCGATCGTTACGGGGAGCCACACGGCGTTGCGATTTGAAGGGATCCGCACCACGCTCGGCCAGCCACGCGTTGACGTCGTAGTTGTAGAACTGCTTGGACCAGAGCATGCCGGCCAGCGCCTGCCGCATCACCCTGGCCGCATCGGCCTCCAGCGACGATGGGATGACAGTCGTGTAGAACTCGTCCGCCTCCCGCTGTCGATCCTGCATGACCTTGTCGAAGTCCGCTCCAACACCGTTTGCGGACGAGTCAGCCAGAGCTGTCTGCGAGATGCGCAGGCGAAGCACCGTCGAGACTTCGCCGCCGATCGTGAGCGTGTAGTGGGCCGCGGCTTTCGTGCCCGTCTTCGCCGGATTCACCGCCTGTTCATCACCCCGCACGAGGTAGTCGTTGATGGCGTCCTTGACATGGGGTGTGCGGTTGGGGGCCTGGTAGAGTCGTTCTGTGTTGGTTTCGTTCTCGGTGAAGAGGAGTGTCGGCGCGCCGCCGGCGTAAAAGAATCGATCTCCGAGATCGGGATGCGATGCCGTCATGACGCCGGGATCGGTCTGTTTCAGCGCCGGACGGGGAACGGACCCGTTTTTCCCCCAGGACCACGTGTTTCGAAACCAGATTGTCGGCAGCACGTGCAGCGTCGCGGGCTCGGAACTGCGGTTACTGACCGTGATTTGGATCAGGATGTCTTCCGGAGATGCCTTCGCATACTCCACAAGAACATCGCAATAGCGATTCTCATCGAATACGCCAGTATCGAGGAGCTCGTACTCCAGCGCCTGCCGGCCAAGGCTACGATTGGTTTCGACGAGATTGTCGTAAGGATAGGCTGACTGCGCGTACTTGTAGAGATATTTCATGTACGAGTGGGTTGGCGTGGAATCCAGGTAGAAGTAGTACTCCTTCACGTCCTCGCCATGGTTCCCCTCGCTGTTCGTCAAACCGAAGAGACGCTCTTTGAGGATGGGGTCATTCCCATTCCATAACGCCACCGCAAAGCAGAGCAGCTGTTTGTCATCCGAGATTCCCGCGAGGCCGTCTTCACCCCAGCGGTACGCCCTGGAGCGCGCCTGATCGTGGGTGAAGTAATTCCAGGCGTCGCCCGAGTCGCTGTAGTCCTCGCGGACGGTTCCCCACTGCCGTTCACTCAAGTAGGGCCCCCACTTCCGCCAGGGGACCTGCCCGTCGCGGGCTTCGCCCAGACGTCGGAACTCCGCACCGGTCCGCTGGTCCGTTTTCGTCACCATCGCCTCACTCTCTGCGCTACTGATGCAGGAACACCAAAATGAAACCGACAATGCCCAGGCCGGAAATCACGGTGGCCACGGCCGATGCCGTCGACCTGCGAAACGGGCCGTACTGTTTGTATTGACCTTCCAGGTCCTTCATCTGAGCACGGTAGTCGATCAGAGCCCAGACCAGGCCACCGACGCCAAGACCGATCATCACGAGTCCGACGCCGCGTGGACCCATCAGGTGCTGGACCGGACTGGGCGCCTGACCCTCGCGCAGAGCCTGGAAGAACTTGTAGATCGTGAAGCCAAAGGAGATAAGAGAAGTGGCCGTGCGGATCCACGCCATCAGCGTCCGATCGAGAGCAGCGATGGTACGAGTGACCGCCAGGGCCGTCCGCTCGTCCGCAAGGCTCGTCCGTTGATCGGCCAGATCGGTGCGCTTCTGGGCCAATTCGTTCGAGGTCGGGGGACCCTTGGCGTCGCTGGTCACTGCGTCGATACCTCTCGCGGGACCCACATCCGCGCCCTGCGTTCACAGGACCGCGAACAAGGATACCCGAGTCGGCTATCGGGCGATCAACAAGTCGTGTCGCCACGAACAGTCGTGGCCGCGGTTCACCGACGAGGTGCGGTGATCGTCATTGATAACGGCCGCGATGTTGCCAACCCGATTTGCCACTCGATAAACTTTGGCCTCTCGACCGCTGCAATTCCACTGCGAGAAAAAACAGACGCCCGGCCGGTTGCCGATTGACTACATAATCGCTCGAATTGCCAGGCCCTTTCAGACCGCGGCGCTTGCCCGGCCCTGGTTGACCTGATGGATGAGCTCGTGGATCGAGGGCCATCTGATCGTTGTGTTGGAAAAGGCTTGATCGGCTGCGAAGCCCGTCCGATAGGAAAGGCGCCGGCGAACACTCGTCATGGATGACGTATGACCGACACTGGCAAGGAGTTCTTTCGACGGCTCCTGTTTTGCGCGCTGGTGCTGCTTGCGGGATACCTCACGTATCTCGTTCTCAGCCCTTTCCTCGCGCCTCTGGCGTGGGCCGCAGTGTTCGCGATGATGTTTTATCCGGTGCAGCTGGAGCTCTCGTCGAAGATTGGGCCCAATCGCGCTGCGCTCGCAACGACCGTTCTCGCCGGCGTACTGATCGTCGCCCCGGCGGTGATGATCGTCTCGTCGCTCGCGCGCGAACTGCCGCAAGTCATCGACTACATGCAGCAGGTGTCGCTGACCGCGCCTCGCCAAATCGAACGGGTGTGGCAGGCAATTCGAGATCGGACTCCGATTCCGCTCCCTGAGGAACCGATGCTCTACCTGCGCGAGGGCGTGAGCCGCGCGCTCACGTACCTGGCGCCGCGCGCCGGCGCGGTCGTGGCCGACGTCGTCGCGACGATGGGAAGCCTGTTCGTGATGCTGTTTGCGCTTTTCTTCATGCTGCGTGACGGCCATCTCCTGACCCGCCATCTGCAGGACATCCTGCCGCTCCCCAGAAACGAGTGCGAACGCCTGATGCGCGACACGCGCGATATGGTCGTCGCCAGCGTCGGTGCGGGCCTGCTCGTCGCGGTCGCTCAGGGCGCGATTGGCGGCGCCGCGTTCTGGTTGCTTGGCCTTGGGGCTCCCGTTTTCTGGGGCGTTGTCTTCGGGTTCGCCTCGCTCATCCCGGTCGCGGGCGCCGCGCTCGTCTGGGCGCCGGCCGCAATTCGGCTGCTGCTCATCGGTGATATCAGCCGAGGAGTGATCCTGCTGGTTGTCGGTGTGCTCGGGATCAGCATGGCCGACAATATCCTGCGCCCGCTGCTGCTGAGCGGGAGAACCGCGGTGAGCGGACTCGTGATCTTCCTGGGCCTGCTCGGCGGAGCGGCGGCCTTCGGATTCATCGGGCTCGTGCTCGGCCCGATCATCCTCGTGATCACCGGGAGCCTGCTCCGGATATTCACGCGTCCCGATCTGGTCGAGGTAGAGGAGCCGCACGTGTTGCGGCCGGATGGCTCGGTGGCCGATCGAGGGTGAAAGCGACACGTTCAGGCGATGCTGCGAATCCATGCGTGATCGGCTGGTGACTCGATTCGTGGTCGCACCACTCTGCGTCGCTCTGATCGGAGTGGCAGCGGCTCTGGGGCAGGTTCGCCCGGAGCCGGAGGCGCTGGCCCGCGCGTCACCAGACCTGGTGAACCGCCTGCGTGCCGACCCGTTCCAGTACTTCAGATTCATCAATCGCCCCTGGATCGCTCGCGTCTGCGACGTCTTCGCTGACGACCTGACCAGCGTACCGGTTGTGCGACTGCACGGCGACGCGCATATCGAACAGTTCGCTCTCACCGACGATGCGTGGGGGCTCGACGACTTCGACGACTCGGCTCGAGGTCCCGCGCTTATCGACATGGTGCGGTTCCTGGCCTCGGTCGATCTCGCGGCCCGTCAGCGCGGCTGGACGCGCGATCGCGACGCGCTGTTTACCCGGTTTTTCGAGGGCTACCGTCGCGGCCTGTCCGAGCCGGACCACCGGCCCCTGCCCCCCGACATCGTCCGTCGTATGCGCGCGCAGGCACCCAGCACACGCGCGGAGTTTCTGGCGTGGGGCGAGTCGATGATGCAGCCGATGGCGGATGCGTCAACACAGGCCGTCGTCGCGGGAATGGAAGTGTTCGGGCGCTTCGTCAACCGTGAGCGCCCTGACCTGCCGCCGGAGTATTTTCACGTCTCGCGCGCAGGATGGCTGCGCATAGGTGTCGGGAGCGCTATCGACCAGAAGATCTTGATCCGCGTTCGAGGTCCATCGCCCGATCCTGAAGACGATGAGCTCCTCGAGGCAAAAGAGCTCAGGTCTCTCGGCGGGCTGCGCTGCCTCGAGGATCAGGCGTCTCCGCCAACACTCCGTGTGATTGTCGGGAGCCAGGAGCTTGGCCGGTTCAAGCACACCATTTTGGCAGCTGGACCCGAGCTCGTGGTTCCCGAGATCGCGGTTCGTGGGCAGGATCTGCTCCAGTGGTGGATCCGCAGCTGGGAACCGTCCTATCGCGAGGTTCGGCGGGACGATCTCCGCTCTGTCAAGGACCTGGCCGCAATCGCCTACGACTCCGGTGTTCAGCTTGGGGCCGGCAGCCTTCACGAACACCCGGGACCGGAGGGCGCGGCGCTTCGGAAGCAGGCCCTGGCGTCCATCAGACGTCTCGAGCGACGGATTCGAACCGAAACGGTTGCGCTCGTCGAGGAGATGCTCCTCGCATGGCAGGAGCTTGGCAGACAGTAGTTTCTCGATCGCTGATTCCCGAAACGGTGCGACGCGACGCCTCTGGCCCTCAGCGCGTCGCTCGCGCCAACAAGATCCTGACGCCGGGTATGGTCGAGCGTCCCTAGCCCACTCGTCACCAGAGCGGGTCTTCGCTAACATCGGGTCAGGCTTGGACTGCCGATGACGGAATGACGTACGTCGATTCAGCGGTATTGGATCTTACCGAACGGATGTGCCGCCGGTTCCAGGCGTGGACGGGCCGGACGAACGTGTGGCTCGCCTTTCAGCTGACCAATCTGAGCATCGTTGTCTACTTCACTTGGGCGGCGGGTCTCTACCTCGTGAGCGGCGATCTGGCCCTGCGCATCTTCGTCGCAGGATTCTGCGGCGGAGTGTTCTTCGTGCTGACGCGGACCATTTTCAGAGTGTCGATCGAGGCGTCGGAGACGGCGGCCTACAGCCGGGTGGCCAAGGGACTCAGAAATCCACGCCGCCTGCGGGACGCCCAACTGCGGATCGCGTTTCTGACGCTATCGATCGTGCTGTCCTATCCACTCTGGCTCGCGTACCTCACCCTGCACCAGCGCTTGATCCTGTTGACCGAGGCGCTGATCGTCCTGACAACGGTCGTGCTGTATGTCCTCGCCTGCGACCCACTGCCGCCGTGCGCGGGTACGGTGAGAGAGTGGTGGCGCGGGATGGTGCCGGCGCGGACCGCGCCTGAAATCGAAATCTGAGTTCCGTGGCAGCTAAGCCAGGCGGGGTCGGAGAGTCGGGGGTGAGCCATGTCTGCGGGACAGTCTTGAAGCGGGAAATGCGCGTCGCCTTATTCCCGACGCGCACAGCCGGTCTGTGTGGATCCTCGGCGGTCTCGGTCTGGGGTTGACCGTGCATTTCATCTGGCGCTGGAAAACCAAGGGCTGGACGCAACCTTGGGGCGGGTGGAACGACCTCGACGCAGCCAACAAAGAGTGAGTGGTCGGCTTGACAGAAGTCAGGGTGACAGGACGACCGGTCCTGTGTCGAACCAAATGCCGACGGCGCTCATCACCACGATAGCAAGGACGAAGATGAGAAGGTGAGTGCCTAACCTCCGCCGTGTTGCCTTCATGGCCTTCTGAGTTCTCCTCGAGGCGATTTCGCTTGCAGGAGCCCTGGTGCTTGCCCAGTGTGGGTGGTGGGCGCTAGTGGACTCGAACCACTGACCTCGTGCGTGTGAAGCACGCGCTCTAACCAGCTGAGCTAAGCGCCCAATTAACGTGGGGCTCCATAACGGCCCATAAACCCGCGGATGAAAGCAGCGTCGCGCTCGGAAAGTGTACCGCTATTTTCTCCCTTCCGGAAGGCGGCGTTCCTTCGGCCCGATGTAGTCGTACGCCGTCGGATCGATGAGACGCATCGGCGCCTCTCCGGATCGTTCCTCGTGCGCGTGCGAGATCAACCCTGGTAACCGCGAGATCAAGAAGATCGCGTTGCCGAGCTGCGTACGCAAATCCGAGGTCGGCGCAGATCGCCGCGATGGCGCCGTCCACGTTGACCGGGAGCGGCCGCCCGAACTGCTCCTCGCGCCCGTCGAGCGCACGCTCCACCGCTCGCAGCAATCGTACGTGCTCGCCCTCGAGCTCGAGCTCCAGCGCCATCTGAAACAGCCGGCTGGCACGCGGGTCTCGCGTGTGAAAGCGGTGCCCGAATCCAGGCGGCACCTGGCTCGTGCGCACGCATTCCTCAACGATCGCCTCAGCCGCGTCCTGAATGGACCGGCCGGCGCGGATCAGGGCAAGCCCTCCATCGAGGAATCGCATACAGGATTCGATGTCGCCCCCATGGTGCGGGCCGAGCGCCAAAATGCCGGCGGCGACGCAGTCCTTGAGCGGTGCTCCGGAAGTGGCGACGGTCCGTGACGTCAGCGTCGAGGGCGGCGTGACGCCGTGATCAATCGACGAAATCAGCACCGCGTTCAACATCTGGCCGATCGCAGGCGTCGGCAGCTCGCCCATGAGCAGCAGGTAGACGGCTTCTGCGAAGGACAGGCGGCCCATCATCTCGTCGAGCGGATACCCGCGGACGAGAACCTGGTTGGGCTTGGTTGACGTGACCGACGTCTGCCAACGTGCGCTCGGCGTCCGTGGCTGGGCGCGACGCTCTCTCTCAGTGATGATCTGGCTCGTCATAGGTCCCTTTCGCTTCTGGTGATTCAGCTCAGGTCATTCGGAGCAAGCTGGTTGTCAAATGGGGTCAGACCCCGCTTTGGGGTCAGACCCCGGTGACGGGTCGTAGCGGGGTCTGACCCCAAACCCAAAACTGGGGTCTGACCCCAAGGATCACGCGGTGCCGTACAAGCGGTCGCCGAAGTCGCCGAGGCCCGGAACGATGTACTTCTCTGCGTTCAGCTCGCGATCGATGACTGGCGTATAGATGACCACGTCCGGATGATGTCGTTCGACGGCGGAAATTCCCTCGGGAGCCGCGACAATGCAGATGATCCGAATCGACCGGGCCCCGGCGCGACGCAGAAGATCGAGTGCAGCGACGGCGCTGCCTCCGGTCGCCAGCATGGGATCGATCATCACGACATAACTGCCATCGAGGTTGGCGGGCAGCTTGGCGTAGTCCTGCGATGCAAGGGCGGTCGTCTCGTCGCGCTGCAACCCGATATGACCGACGCGGGCGTGTGGGACCAGAGCGAGGACTGCGTCGAGCATGCCCAGGCCGGCCCGTGGTACCTGGCACCACGACAATGTCCGCCGCAAGCCTCGAACCGGTGGCAGGCCCGAGTGGCGTGTCTACGGTCGCCGCCACCGTGGCCACGTCTCGGAGCGCCTCGGCCGCCAACAGAACACTGACCCGGTTTGACACGAGCCGAAACTGCGCCAGCGATGTCGATTTGCTGCGCAGCAACGCGAGGCCATCGTGCACCACGGGATGATCGACGAGCTGCACCGGCACGGCCTCACTATACTCCAAAGCTTTTGCCGGATGGCCGGCGGTTACCCGGCCAGAGACGCGAGCATTCCGTCGACATGCGCCAGCGAAAACGGAACGCGCGTCGAGCGAGTGTGACTGTCGACGCGAATCGACGCCCGCAACGACGTAGGAAACGCACTCAGACGCTAGCGACGCGGCCTACGATTCCAAAACGGCGATGTGCGGCAGGTTTCGGGTCCTGTTCGGCATAGTCCAGTCCGTAGCCGACCACGAAGCGGTCTTCAATCGTGAAACCGATGTATTCGACGGCCACGTCGACCTGTCGCCGAGACGGTTTGCTGAGCAGGCAGGCCGTACGCAGCGATTTCGGACCTCGCGCTCTCAAGATGTCCTGCAAGTACGTCAGAGTGAGGCCCGTATCGACAATGTCCTCGACGATGACGACGTTCCTGCCGGCGAGGGCCGTGTCGAGATCCTTGAGCAGCCGCACTTCACCGGAACTTGTGGTCTCTGCCGCATAACTCGAGAGCGCGATGAAGTCCAGGGAAACGGCGCCGGTCATCTCGCGGACAAGGTCCGAGAGAAACATGAACGCGCCCTTCAGAACGGCCACGAGGTGCACATCGTCTGGAAAGTCGCGACGAATTTCAGCGGCCAGTGTGCCGACGCGCTTCTGAATCTGCTCTCGGGAGAGTAGGATCGCGGACGGGCTGGACTCCGGCATGGTCGGACATCATATATGCTCCGGGGCGTGGAGACCCCCTGGACTGTCAATGAAGACTGTCAATGAAAACCTTCGACATCATCACCGAAGTCGATGCGCGTAGTCTCGCCTACGGGGAGACCGTTTGCTTGTCGAAGGGTGGTCATGTCACTCCGCTTGCGCAGGACACGCTGAACGAGCGTCGAGTGACGGTTGTCCGTGACGACCAGGTTTCCCCGGCTGACGCGCATCTGGCGCCGACCGCCGATGTTCGCTCTGTCGCGATCGGCAGCGACCACACGGGCATCGCCCTCAGGCAGGCGCTTGCGACATTCCTGCGCGGCCGGGGCCTGGCGGTCAACGATCTCGGGACCTTCCGCGACGAACCGGTCGATTATCCTGACATCGCGGCGTCGGTTGCGCGTACCGTCGCACGACGAGAAGCAGACGCGGGAATCATCATCGACGGTGCCGGAATCGGCTCGGCGATTGCCGCGAACAAGGTCGCGGGAATCCGCGCCGCGATGGCGACGTCGGAGCTTCTCGCTCGGTATGCGCGGGAGCACAACGGAGCCAACGTACTGACGCTGGGCGCGACACTCGTGTCCCTGGACGAGGCGAAAGCGATCGTCACCACATGGTTGGGGACCGCTATGCGCGAGCCTCGCTACATCAGGCGCCTTGCAAAGATCCACGCCCTGGAATCCGGCAAATGACCCCCGACGAAGTTCGACGCCTCGTCGACATCATCGTCGAAGAGATGGCGGCGGCGACATCACGGCCTCAGACACTCTGCCGTTGCCATTCGGTCGTGAACGACTGTTGTCCGGACCGGTTGCGCGGCGTGCTTGATGCCGGAGCGACGCGCGTCGGCCTGCACGCCGCTGGCGGCGCGCCCGAGTCCATCGCGTCCATGATCGACCACACGCTGCTCCGGCCGGACGCCACACGTCAGCAGGTCGAGACGCTTTGTCGCGAGGCGAGCGAATTCGGGTTCGCCACAGTGTGCGTGAATCCGACGTGGGTCTCGACCTGCGCGAAGCTGCTGGGCGGCCAACGCGTGGGTGTCTGTACGGTTGTAGGGTTTCCACTGGGCGCGACGACGGCGGATGTCAAAGGCTACGAAACGCGGCGAGCGATGTTCGACGGCGCGAGCGAGATCGACATGGTGATCAACGTCGGTGCGCTCAAGTCGGGCAGCCTGCGCGACGTGGAACGCGACATCGAGGCTGTCACGAACCCGTGCCGCGAGTGCGGCGTCGTCAGCAAGGTCATCATCGAAGCCGCGCTTCTGACCGACGACGAGAAAGTGACCGCATGCACGCTGGCCAAGGCTGCGGGGGCGGACTACGTGAAGACGTCGACCGGCTTTGGCCCGGGTGGTGCGACGCCGGGAGATGTCGCTCTCATGCGGCGCGTCGTCGGCGCGGAGATGGGCGTTAAAGCTGCTGGCGGCATCAGGGATTTGGAAGCGTTGACTGCGATGGTTGCCGCCGGTGCGACTCGTGTCGGCGCAAGTGCGAGCGTGAAGATCCTCCAGCAGGCGAGGGCCGGCACGCGTTCGTAAGGAATTCGTAGCGGGCGCGGCGCGAGCCGGATGCGGTCATATAATCGACCCATGCGCTGGGTCGGCTACGTGGCCGCCGCACTCATCGTCACGGTGCTGGTGGGCGTGCTGCGGCTGGCTTCAGTCGACGCCGCTGGAATCGCCGCACCGCTTCTGCTGCTGAGCGTCGTCATTGTCGCGCGGTTCTGGGGCACGGCTCCAGCGCTGATCGCGGCGACGACGGCAGCCGGATTTCTTTCGGTACTACTTCCTCTCGCCGGCCGGCCCCGGAATCAGAGACCCGAACGACTGGATTGAATTCATTGTCTTCCTTTCAACCGCGATCGTCGCGGGCGAATTGGCATCCCGCGCAGAGCGCCGAACGGCGGAGGCTGAGCAAGGACGACGAGAAATCGAGCGCCTCTATCAGGAGCTCCAGGCGGCATTCGACCGCGCCAGCGAGGCCGAGGCTGCGCGGCGGAACGAACAGCTCAAGGCCGCACTTCTCGGCGCGCTGACACACAACCTGCGTACCCCGTTGACGGCGATCAAGGCTGCTGTGACGGCGCTCATCTCCGCCGCCGCCTGGACGCCGAGCTCGGAGTTGCCCCCCGATGGCAAGCGCGAGCTCCTGCAAGTCATCGACGAGGAGTCCGACCGGTTGAACAGGTTCATCGAGGGGCTGTCGTCGGCGGACCGGCGCGATGTCTCGCAGGCGCCAATGTTGCGGAGGGAGCGCCTCGACGAAATCGTGAGCGCTGGCATCGCACGCGCGGACAACTTGACCCGCGACCACCCGGTGACGGTCAATCTGCCGGAATCGCTTCCGCCGGTCTCGGTCGACGCCGCATCGATCATCGAAGTCGTCTACATGCTGCTCGACAATGCCAGCAAGTACCTCGCGTCCCGGAACGGCGATTCGCGTAACGGCGTCGGCTGCCGACGAGCGCTACGTGATGCTGGTCGTGGCTGACGAAGGCCCCGGCGTGCCAGTCGAGCTTCGCGAACGGGTGTTCGAGAATTTTTTCAGAATTCCGTTCCGCGAATCGAGCGATCCGAGGCGTGTGGGTATCGGGCTGGGGCTGCCGATTGCGCGCCGGCTCGTAGAGGCTCAGGGCGGGACGATCGCCATCGAGGCGCCTCGCCGAGGGCGGGGCACGGCCGTGGTGCTTAGCCTGCCGGCGGCTCCAGTCGACGCCGGCGTCCAGCCGGCGGAGGTGGTCGCTACGTCGGCCACGAGATGATAGTAGGACATGAGATCAGAGCAGGTGAGGGACCAATGGACACGGCACCAGCAATCGACCAATCCCGCGTGCTCGTCGTCGACGACGAGCCGCAGATCACACGCGTACTCAAGACCGTCCTGACCAGTCAGGGATACAACGTCCGGACTGCCGCGGAAGGCGAGTCGGCACTGATGAATCTCACCGAGTGGCATCCGGAGCTCGTCATCACCGACCTCTACATGCCGCGCATGGACGGCGTGGAATTGTGCCGTCGCATCCGGGCGATGTCGAGCGTGCCGATCATCGTCTTGTCCGTCAAAGGCGAGGAGCGAGCGAAGGTCGAAGCGCTCGACTCCGGAGCCGACGACTACGTGACGAAGCCGTTCGGCACCGACGAGCTCCTGGCACGAGTGCGCGCGGCGCTCCGGCGAGGCGGATCCACTGCAGGCGTAGGCGCGTTCGAAACCGGCAGCTTTCGGGTCGACCTGGATGCCCGGCGCGTACACGTGCGTGGCAACGAGGTCAGGTTGACGCCGAAAGAGTTCGACTTGTTCGTGTACATGGCGCGGCATCCCAATCGCGTGCTCACGCACCGAACCCTTCTCGAAGCCGTGTGGGGCGAAGCCTCACAAGAGCAGCCGGAATACCTCAGGGTGTTCATGGGACAACTGCGCAAGAAGCTGGAGGCCGACCCCTCGAATCCGAGATACCTGGTGACCGAGCCCTGGGTCGGATATCGGTTTAACCCGCAAGGATAGGCGGGTGGGGCAGGTGGGCGGGTGGGTCAGGTTGCGCAAGGGCAGGAAGGGGCGCCTGCGGCCATGCTGAGCCGAGGACATGGGAATCCGAGGCGAAGCATCTGCGTCAGTTCGCGCTGGGGGTGGATTCCCCACCATTTGTCAATTCCTCCGGATTAGGCCGGAACCGGGACGGAGATTAGAAAACGAGTCGGATCGTAGAGCGTGCGATGACGAAGCATAGCGACCAGAATCCGAAGCCAGCGGTCGATCACACTGCGGAGGGCGCGGCCATGTGTCTGGCCGCGGGCACGCAGTTGTTTGTAGTACGCGGCCGTCGGCGCGTCCTGCTGGATGCTGACTCGCCCCCAATGGTAGGCGGCCGCGCGCAACCGCGTATTGCAGGCGCGTCGCATCTGGACCAGCCGCCGCTTGCCGCTGGCCTTGGTGATCGGCGCGGTGCCGATGTGGGTCCGCAATGCGTCATAATCCCGAGTGGCCAGCGGCTGAGTGGCCTCCGTGAGCACCGCGACGGTCGTCATTCTCCCGACTCCCGGCAAGGACGCGAGAATCTCCACGTCACGGTGCTCTCCTGGCTCCGCCTCAGACGCTGGCCGCTCGCCCAATTCGGCCAACAGGGCGTCCTGTCGCCGTTCGCAGCGTTTCCGCTGCGCGGCCACGAAGCGCAGATGCGCGATCAGCATCTGCAGGGTGTCCCGCGTCGCCTCGACGACGCCGGGCGCGAGGGCGAAGGTCGGCGCCCGCAGGGCGGCGAGCACCTCAGCCGCCGTGACACGACGAATGCGGTGCGTGCGCAACACCGTCAGGACCTGCGTTCGCGCCAGCCGCTGTTGCTCAGCAGGGGTCGGTGCCTGCTCCAACAAGGTCCAGAACCACGGCTCGTCGGCGGCGGGGCACAGGCGCAGCAACGGTGGCGCGATGCGGTAGACCTGGTCGCGCAGCTGATTCGTGAGGCGGCTCAGATCCCGCGCGCACTCCGCCTCGGCGTGGGCGAGTTCCCGCAACTGCAGGGCCACGGGGTCCGCAACGGGCACGCGGCGAAACGCCGCCTGATCCGTGCGCAGGGAATCGGCCAGCACCCACGCGTCGCGCCGGTCGTCTTTTGCGCCAGCCGCCGTGTGCCGATCACGAAAGCGATCGAGCTGCTTGGGGTTGATGGCGTACACGGCGAAGCCCCGCTCGAGCAGCGTCGCGACGAGGGCGCCGCGCGGCGATTCGATGGCCACCGCGAGAGTCGCCGGCGGGACGCCGGTGTGCGCCAAGACCCACGTGATGTACGCGTCGAGGGCCGCGATGTCATGATCGAGGCGACGCGTGTCGTGGAGGTGGCCGGTCGCATCGAGCAAACAGATCTGATGCGTCGCGTACCCCCAATCAATCCCAACCAACCAGGCGTAGTGTTCCGTCATCGGCAGAGTCTCCCGTGGCTGTCGGCCGTCCGTGGTGTGTCCTCGTCCCTGTACTGGCGCTCAAGGCGCGATTCCCCACTGGAGGTGCACCACGGCCGTACCGGTCGGGGCGCAGATCCACCCCAGGCGCTCAAAGCGCAGGGCCCCGCAGGCGCTCCCGACCGGCCGACCGAGCTCGAATCGTTCAGTGTTGTGACGCAACGGCCATGTGCCGCGCGTCGCGGGCCTGTGGAAGCTGCCGGAGCTGTGGACGCAGAGAACGCGCCCACAAGCTCCTTGGAAACCACAGAACGGTTTCCACAGCTACCACAGGCCTTATCGTAATCGGCGAAACGGGACTTCTGAAAAGGTACAGGGGCCCCAGCGCCAGTGCAGAAAAGAGGGGCGGGTAGGGCAGGTGGGTCGGTAGGGCGCGGGCGGACGGAATATGAGCTTCGATTCGAGATCTCGCGCGTCGTGGACAGCCGCTCTCGCTATCGTGGCAGCGGCAGCTCTGTGGGGCCAGCCAGAGATCTTCTCCCGCGAAGCACTCGCCAATCCGCAGGCGCCCGACAGAGGCGCCGATCTCGATCGCGCAATCAGCGGCGCGATCGATATTCACGTGCACAGCCTTCCCGACGACCGCGAGCGCTCCGTAGACGGCTTCGAAGCCGCCATCCTGGCGAAGAGTCATGGGATGCGCGGGCTCGTCTTGAAGAATCACTACGAATCGACCGCCGGGCTCGCGTACCTGGTCCGAAAGCAGGTGCCCGGACTGGAAGTGTTCGGCGGAATCGACTTGAACCTGACCGTCGGCGGCCTGAACCCGGCGGCCGTCGAGCACATGACGAGAGTGACGGGCGGCTACGGCCGTCTGGTCTGGATGTCGACGTTCGACGCCGAGAACCAGGTGCGGGTTTCGAGAGAGAGCCGGCCCTATGTGAGCGTCACCCGCGACGGCCAACTGCTATCGGCGGCGAGGGACGTGCTCGCGGTGATTGCAAAGCATGGGCTCGTGCTTGCGACGGGTCATGTCTCGGCGGAAGAGGGTCTGCTGCTGCTTCGGGAAGCACGACAACAGGGCGTGCAACGCATGGTGGTCACGCATGCCATGAACCCGCCGATCTCCATGACTGTTCCACAGATGCAGGAGGCCGCAAAGCAAGGCGCCTTCATCGAATTCACGGGCAGCTCGATGCGCAGCGCCAATGCCTCGGCCAGGGTCGACAGCTATGCGGACGCCATCCGCAAGGTGGGCCCCGAGTTCTGCATCCTTTCAAGCGACCTCGGCCAGAAAGGCAACCCCCTCCCGCCCGATGGACTCGCCGAGTTCATCGTGGCACTCAAGGCAAGAGGGTTCTCCGACCAGGAGCTCGATCGCATGGCGAAACAGAATCCGGCACGCCTGCTGGGGCTTCAATAAGAACGTACGAGCTGGACTCTCCACCGCGCAGGACACAGGGGACGCGGAGGATCACCCTTGTACGATTGAACCTCCGTGTCCTCGGTGTCCTCAGTGGTGATTAGCTTAACTAAACTAGCCCAGATCAAAAGACCAGCGTCCAGCCTGGATGTTTGGCCTGCTCTTGCGTGTAGGCGACGCCATCGACCTTCAGGCCATTCTCATCGATCAGCGTGATCGCGCCACCCTTGTTCGAGAGTGCAAGAGGCGGCTGAACGGTCACGACGCGTGTGCCACCCGCGGGAATGGATCCTGAGAGGCTCAGTCGTGCCTTTTGCGTATCGAGCAGAGCCCAGCCAGAGACATCCACGTCGTGCGGCGCGGTGTTGAGGAGGGTCACCAGTTCGTGTTCCGGTGATTGCACGGAGTTCACGAGCGCGGCGATGACTCGAACCAAGCCGGTCGGATCCTCGTGCGTGGGGGGTGTTGTCGGCGGCGCCGTCGGGATCGTATGTCCAGTTCTGTCGTCCGTGTGCCAGGCCTGAGACTGAAACTTCAAGAACGCTCCGATCCACTCCTGTTGGTCGGGGAAGTGCAACAGGAGGCCGCCATCCTGGTACACGCCATCGTCCTGCACGAATCGCCTGACATTTCCCTGGTTCATGTGAATGTCGTGAATGCCGTTGCCAGGGAGGAAGCCGAAGTACTTGTCTTTCTTGCCCGACTCGGGTCCCCACCGTTGTCCGAACGCGTAGACGACAGCCGCTTCGTCGCTGATGGCGCGCTGCATGATGCGATCGATCTTCTCGTTGAGATCGTTGTCGAAACCCGGAAGGCTGTGAGGAAGCGGCCGCATGAGCGATCGATTGAACAGGTTGCCCCGGATGAAATCGAGTGCACCGCTGTCCGGTTTGCTCGCCAGGGCCGTAAAGCCCAGCGGCCACTCGGCCGCTTTCGCCGTGATGGGGTGTTGAAACCGTTCGACAATCACGTACTCGACTTCCGATGGCGCCAGCTGCGACTTCACGTTGATCGCAATCCGGTAGTCGGTCGTGTCGTCGATGATCCGGACTTGATAGTGTGGAGACTCTCCGGCGCCAAGGCGAACCTCGATGGCCTTGCCCTTCAAGACGCCGTATGAACTGAGCGGCATGTGTCCTCGGCTTTCGTCGCGAAGAAGAATATCGACTGAAGTGCCCGCAAGGATTGAGCCAGGTCGAGACCGCCGATGTAGAAGCAAAGTGCGATTGCGATCATTCCACCGAATAGCCGAGGGCCTTGGCATTTTCGCGAACTCGGTGGTCACGCGTCACAATTGCCATGAGCTGCGGAGGCTCGCCGAGCGATTCGACGGTCGCGAGGTGCACCGCATCGAGCGTGCGAACAGGCTCCACAGGAAACGAGCGTCTGACGCGCGCAAGGACGTCGTCGGTGACCGCAACGACATAGCAGCGACGCTCAAACCGTTGCAGCGCCCGAACCGCCGCGCGTTCCGCGTCAGGCGTGAGTCGTTCGCCAACACGCGCCCGGACGATAGCGCGCGCCGTCTCGGCAAGCGTCAGCGCGGACGTAATTTGGCGCGCCCGCGCACGTAACGATTTCAGGGCTTCCGCGTCGTGCTCGAGGAGCGCGGCGACGAGTGCGCTCGACTCGATGTAACGAATGCCGACGCCCGCATGCTCAACCGACGCGGCCGACGGAGCCGCTTTGCGCACAGCACGCGAAGGGCGGCTGCTACTCTTCGCCACGGTCCGCGTCAATCAGTTCCGCAGCCGTCCCACGCGGTAGCCGGATGTCCGGCCAATCCTCCGTCGGGTCGCCGGACTCGAGCGGTGGACGAATCACACCCGCCGCGACAAGCTCGTCGAAACGACTTGAGCCGCGGCTTCTGCCGGCCGTTCCCGGCGGAACGAGCTCCGCGACGACGCGACCGTGCGCAGTGATGGCGATGCGCTCCCCGGCTTCGATTCGGCGGATGTACCGACTGAGATTGTCTTTCAGCTCACGAATGCCAGTTGACGCCATCTCCAAAATATAGCTACATATGGCCACATTAGCAAATGGGCAAAGAGTCGGGCGCGGCCACGTGGTTCGTTTGTGCTCGAGCCAGGCGGGTTCGAGTGCCAACCGCTCGGTTTTCCCAGTCATTTGCAGGCGGAATCCGTCGCCGTGTTCTATCGGCGCCTGATTCCGATTTTCGCGTACGCCTGGCGTCATGCTAGTTTCGACGCGCAGGTGATCGCGGGTCGTTGCGTCGAAGCGCCGTCGCGGCGTCACCCCTAGTCACCCCATCGGACCCCAGTACTGCCCAGCTCCGGACCGCAAGGTGGAGGGCGGGTAGAATCAGCAGGTTCAGGGCGATTGCGGCGGAATGAACTCGGAGCGGCCGGGTGCTGTTCAACGAGCAGCTGCCGAAGCGCCGCATCGTGATTCGCGATCTCGTTCGCTGGGAATGGCGACATTTTTCGTATTCGGATGGCGAGCCCTCGTCGTCGAGCGGGCGTTTCCGCAACCGCATCGAGTTCCTCTTCCCGATCAACCGGCCGAACCTCGGAAGCGACGGGACGATCCACCTCATCGCGGATTGGGAGTGGTTCGTGCCGCTGTCCGATCAGCATGAACGATTCGCTAGCCGGCAGCGTTGCCGGGGAGGCCTTGGGTACCGGCGCAACAGACATTGGCAAACGGCCGCCCTGTACATCCGGACGAGTTCTCGCAATACCATCGACGAGCCGTTCACCACCAGCGAGAACGTCGTGGATCTGCAGCTCAAGCCGGTCTGGTAGGAGTGCGGCTCCAGGATTCTGCTGCGACGAGTTGCCTCCGCATCGGAAAGCATCATGAATCTGACGCCTCTCTGGTCCTTGCGCGATGACAGTCAGAACATCGATGTCAGTTGGACGGCGAGACGTCGATGGTTGCGCCCGGTGAGCAGAGGCTCGCGCCGTAGGAGTACGGAAGGCGCCACTTCATCAGTCCCGCGGTAACGGAAGACGCGATCCGGTTGCTCGACGGGCGCGATCGCGGTCCGGCTGAAGCCGGACCCTACAGCCGGCAAGGCGTCGAACTCGCGAAGAATTTTGGAGATATTTTGGACACTCGAGTGGCGGGGAATTGCTGAGGTCCGCCTCCGCGGCTGACGCCGCTACGGCGCGACAGCCTTCGCCTGTATTTATGTGGGTTGGCTCGCCGAGCCGTAGCTCGCGCACGGCGGCAGGCGAGCGAAGGCTGTGGGCTACGGGGATCGAAACCGATTAACGGGTTTTTCCAACTTGGTGATGGCGCGCGACTTCTGGCTTCAAGCGCTTGAATCATCATGTATTAGCGCTGCGCGAACATCCATTGGTGTTCGCGCGATTCCCCTCGGCTCTTCCAGAGTCCTGGAGACATTATGGACACGGTGTTCAACGCCCGTTGGCGAACTTTCTCTCTCGCACTGTGCTACGCGGAGCGCGTCAGCGGGTAGACGTGTTATTCGATCGAGAAGGACGACCCGCAGCCGCAGGTCGACTTGGCGTTGGGGTTCTTGATGGTGAAGCCGCCGCCCGTGATGCTGTCGACGAACATCGCGGTAGCTGCGCCATTCGGCGAGAAGATCGCGCAAAAGAGTGCGCAAAGGGAGTAGTCTTAAGCAGCGCCACTTCCGCTGTCCTGTCCGGGACGTCTTGCACGGTCCCGTTTCGTTGAGTTGATTGCGCGGTATCGGGCTTCCCGCTCGCCTGACAGATAACCTGAAAGAAGGATACATGGCATCCACTACAGCACCGCAGAGTCGTCAGTCGCACAAGAAGCTGAAGCCGAAGCCGAAGACCGAGTCGAAGTCGTGGCAGACACGGAACATGGCGCGCAAGGAGAAGCAGACGGCGCACGCGGCAAAGCTGGCGGCGGAAAGCGGGCAGTGACGCTACGCTTTTCTCCGCTTCACGAGCCGCGGCTGCCGACCGGCAGCGCTTGACGCCGGCGTCAGCCCGGGCAACAGGTCTGGCAACTCCCGCGCAAAGCCTGCGGCCGCATCCTTCGCATGACGTGCCTTCCGCCTGCCTTCATTCAACGCGTGCTTGTGCCCATCGCTCAGAGTCCGCGGCGCCTTGAGCCGTGTCGGCAGGACTGCGCCGCCGGAACCACCCAGCGCTGCCAGCGCCTTGTCAACGGCCTCCAGCTGATCCAACAGCTCCTCCCGCTTCGCCCGCAGCAGATTCACCTCATTACTCAAATTGGCCATCCCACCCCAAAACGATCCCTGGTCCTACGATGGATCTTCCCATACTCAAAAACGTTCGGCGCACGTCAACATAGAACCTGCGACGCGCGGAAAGCGCGTCATTTGAGGTCGGCTAACAGTGGGTGCGAAATCGGTTGGGGCCTCTGGCAGCTGACATGACTTCGAACTGAACGAAACGCACGATGAATAGGAAACGGCCCGGGCGAATTGCTTCGGCCGGGCCTCTGTGGCTTCGAGCCTTCTGCCTTCGTCTCTGGGCGTGCGTTAGTACATTCCGCCCATCCCGCCGCCGCCCGGCATCGGCGTTTCCTTCTTTTCTTCGGGAATCTCGCAGATGAGCGCTTCGGTGGTGAGGAGCAGCGACGAAATGGACGATGCGTTCTGGAGCGCTGAGCGCACGACCTTGGTCGGGTCGATGACGCCTGCGTGCACGAGATTCTCGTAGGTGTCGGTCAGCGCGTTGAAACCCTCTTCGTCCTTCAACTCCCGCACTTTCTGCACGACGATCGATCCTTCTTGGCCCGCGTTGGTTGCGATCCAGCGTATCGGCTCCTCGATGGCACGCGCCACGATGTTCACGCCGATCTGTTGATCGCCGCCGAGCTTCAGATTCCCGAGGACCTTCGACGCGCGAAGGAGCGCCACACCGCCGCCTGGCACGATGCCCTCTTCGACCGCCGCCTTGGTCGCGTGCATCGCGTCCTCGACACGCGCCTTCTTTTCCTTCATCTCGGTCTCGGTGGCCGCCCCGACCTTGATGATGGCGACGCCACCGACCAGCTTCGCCAGCCGCTCCTGCAGTTTCTCGCGGTCGTAGTCCGACGTGGTGTCCTCGACCTGTGCGCGGAGCTGTTTCACACGACCCTCGATGGCGGCCGACGTGCCCGCCCCTTCGACGATCGTCGTGTTGTCCTTGTCGATCGTGACCTTCTTCGCCTTCCCGAGGTCTTCCAACTTGATGCTCTCGAGTTTGAGACCAAGATCCTCGGTGATGGCCTTGCCGCCGGTGAGCGTGGCGATGTCCTCGAGCATCGCCTTGCGGCGATCGCCGAAGCCTGGCGCCTTGACGGCTGCCGCGTGCAGCGTGCCCCGCAGCTTGTTGACGACGAGCGTCGCCAGCGCTTCACCCTCGATGTCTTCGGCGATGATGAGCAGCGGCTGGCCGAGACGCGCGACTTGCTCGAGCACGGGGAGCAAGTCCTTCATGGAGCTGATCTTCTTCTCGTGGATCAAGATGACTGGGTTCTCCAGCACGACTTCCATACGCTCGGGGTCCGTCACGAAGTAGGGCGACAGGTAGCCGCGGTCGAATTGCATGCCTTCGACGATATCGAGCGACGTCTCCATGCTCTTGGCTTCTTCGACCGTGATCACGCCGTCCTTGCCGACCTTGTCCATCGCGTCGGCGATAATCGTGCCGATCGTCTCATCGGTGTTCGCCGAGATGGTGCCGACCTGGGCCACCATGTTGCCACTCACCGGCTTCGACATCTTTTTCAGCTCGGCGGTAACCGCCTCAACCGCTTTTTCGATCCCGCGCTTGACGTCCATCGGGTTCGCGCCGGCCGCGACGTTCTTCGCACCCTCCCGGTAGATCGCCTGCGCGAGCACGGTGGCGGTCGTGGTGCCATCACCGGCCGTGTCCGACGTCTTGCTCGCGACCTCACGCACCATCTGCGCGCCCATGTTCTCCAGCGGATCCTTGAGGTCGATTTCCTTGGCGACGGTGACACCGTCCTTGGTGATGGTCGGCGAACCGAATTTCTTGTCGAGGATGACGTTCCGGCCTTTGGGACCGAGCGTCACTTTGACCGCGTCCGCCAGCTGGTTGATGCCACGGAGCACGGCCTGCCGTGAGTGCTCGCCGTAGACAATCTGTTTTGCCATGTGATCTTGTCTCCTACTTCTTTTTCTTCGCGCCGCCGCCTTCGAGGACGCCCAATACTTCCTCTTCTCGCATGATGAGGTATTCCTCACCATCGAGTTTGATCTCTTGCCCCGAGTACTTGCCGAACAGGATGAGGTCGCCGGCCTTGACGTCGGGCCGTTGACGCGTGCCGTCGTCCTCTGACCTTGCCGGCGCCCGCGGCGATCACCTTGCCTTGCTGCGGCTTTTCCTTGGCGGTGTCGGGAATGATGATGCCGCCGACCTTCTGTTCGCCTTCCTCGAGGCGCTGGATGACGATGCGGTCGTGGAGCGGTCTGACATTCATGGCTTTCGACTCCAGATTAGCGTGACTGCGTGGATCGGACTCGAGCCCGGCCCCGGTGTGAAACCTATGGCACCCATTCTGACGGGACTGATCAGGCGCAGTGTGTGCACAATTGAACAGGAGCGCGCAAAGCGCATCGCCACGTCGTGAGGACCGTGGACCTTCCGACGCGGCTATGCGAGCCGGGAGGGAGGCGGGGTCAGTAGATAGGGCTGGTCGCGCAGTTCGCGGCTTAGCTGTGCGTGGCGTCGCCGCCAAGGCTCGAAGCGTCTGGCGATCGCTTTGAGCAGCCGAGCTTTCTGCGGGGAGCGTTCGTGAAGAGCCGCCCGGCTGAAAAAGCTCGCGCCCAGTTCGGCATACCAGCGGATGTTGTGTCGTCGACGCATTTGGTCCTCGAAAAATCCCGCCAGCAGCAAGCACTGAGCGCCCGCCGTTTCCATCATCGGGCTGTCATGCAGGAGGGTTGTGTCGGACACAAAATGGTCGAACACTGCGCTGAGATTCGCGGGAACCGGCACATCGATGTCGGCTTGTGTGGAGACCTGGACGTAGTGCGCCAGTACGCTCGCGTTGTAGAGCAGTTCCTCTCGATCGACGGTGGGCTCGGCGACGTCCTGCAGGCGCAGAACGAAGAACTCCAGTGCCTGCCGACGATCTATCGCGAGTAGTTCCTGCAGTGGACCCATGAGTTGGATAATCGTTTCTCAGCGATCGATCCCGTAGTGCTCCTTCATCTTCGCGACGATCTGCGGATCGGTCAACTTGTCCGTGGTCTCGATTCCAACAATACACTCAGACAGCGCCTTGGACGAAGGGTCAGCCACCCTGGCATCGCGTCACTTCTTCGCCTCCAAGCCGGGAAGACCCTGTTCACATTGGAACAGCGGCCGGCGACGCCGGCGCCTCAGAATGACCGATGGCGGAATCTCTTCCAGTCGTCGCCGCGAGCGCGGCCGTTGGTCCAGGCGGGCGAAGGGCTGTCGTGCCGGGCCATGGACCGGTACCGCGAAAGGAACATCATGGATGTCGTTAACTGGCAGCGGCGAGCCCGATCGGTGATTGACGACGGCCGCTTGCCCCCGTTCTCGCTCGAAGGCCGGGGTCGCCTCGTCGGCAGGATTGCGCTGGGCCTGGTTGTTCTCCTTGCTCTGTACTCGACCTACTACCAGGTGAACGCCGACGAAGTGGGCGTCGTCCAGCGGTTCGGCCGATATGTGCGATCGACGGATCCCGGACCCCATCTGAAGATCCCCCTTCTCGAGACGGTGACGCGCGTGCCCGTGCAGCGCCAGTTGAAGGCGGAGTTCGGGTTCCGCACGACGACGTCAGGCGTGCAGTCCCAGTTCGAGCAGAACGATGTGACCAAGCTCGAATCGCTGATGCTGACTGGCGACCTCAACGTTGCGGTCGTCGAGTGGATCGTGCAATACAAGGTGAAGGACCCCTACAAGTACCTGTTCAAGGTCAGGAACCTCGACAGCGCTGCCCGGCGGGGAGATCCTTCGACGTTCCGTGACATGAACGAAGCGGTGATGCGCCAGGTCGTGGGCGACCACAGCGTCAACGAAGTCCTGACCGTCGGCCGGGAGAAGATCCAGATCGACGGCAAGGAGCTGCTGCAAGGCCTCTGCGACCGCTACGAGACCGGCCTCGAGGTGCTCCAGATCGTCCTCCAGGACGTGAACCCACCGGACCTGGTGAAGCCGGCGTTCAACGAGGTCAATCAGGCGATTCAGGAGAAGGAACGGCTGATCAACGAGGCGTGGGCGGACTACAACCAGACCGTCCCGAACGCGCGCGGGGAGGCCGAGCGGGTCGTGCGCGCCGCGGAAGGCTACGCGCTCGAGCGCGTCAACAACGCACGCGGCGACGTCGCCCGGTTCGTCAACATCTACGACGAGTACCGCAAGGCGCCGGACGTCACGCGCAAACGCCTGTATCTGGAGACGCTGAATGAGGTGCTGCCGAAGACAGGGAGGAAACTCATCGTCGATTCTACGATGAAGGGGATCCTGCCGCTCCTCAATCTCGACCCTGCGAAGGTCGACGCGACGAAGATCGCCCCTGCGAAGGAGGAGGTGAAGCCGTGAAGCGCCCCCTCCTCGCCGTCGTCATCGTCCTCGGCCTGTTCACATTCTGGTCGTCGGTCTACACGATCGCCGAAACCGAGCAGGTTATCATCACCCAGTTCGGCGAGCCGGTCGGGCCACCGCAGACCGCTCCCGGCCTCCACATGAAGGTGCCGTTCATCCAGACGGTGTACACCTTCGACAAGCGGTGGCTCGAATGGAGCGGCGACCCGAACCAGATCCCGACCCGGGACAAGAAGTACATCTGGGTGGACACGTACACACGCTGGCGCATCAAAGATCCGCTCCTTTTCTACCAGCGCGTGACCGACGAGCGCAGCGCCCAGTCGCGTCTCGATGACATCGTCGATGGCGAGACCCGCAACGTCATCGCCAACAACGATCTCATCGAGGTCGTTCGGAGCACCGAGCGAGCGTTCCCCGAAACCGAGGAAAACGCGGACGTGGACATGGGTGCGGCGGCCGTGGCGGGCAAGATTGCGATGGGGCGCGACAAGATCACCCGCGCCATTCTCGACAAATCGCGCAACATCGTCGCGGAGTTCGGCATCGAGCTGGTCGACGTGCAGATCCGACGGGTCAACTACGTGGCCGAGGTGCAGCAGAAGGTCTACGACCGGATGATCTCCGAACGCCGGCGCATCGCCGAGCGGTCGCGATCGGAAGGCAACGGCAAGGCGGCGGAGATCCGCGGCCAGAAGGAACGCGAGCTGAAGGGGATCCAGTCGGAGGCATACCGCAAAGCCCAGGAAGCGATGGGTAAGGCCGACGGCGAGGCCACCAAGATCTACGCCGAGGCTTACGGCCGCGACCCGGATCTGTACCAGTTCCTGAAGACGATGGAGACGTACCGGAAGACCTTCGCGCCCGATACCACGCTCATCCTGTCAACTGACGGCGAGTTCTTCCGGTACTTGAAGCAGAGTCGGTAGACACGACGGACGGCCGGCTCACCATACCGCACGCGAATACTCTCTCATGGGGTCCGCGGTGGCGGGAATGTCGACGAGCAGATCCGGATGCAGGGGTCAGCGCGAGCAGCGACGGCCCTGCTGTCAAACGGGCTGGAGTCGTGTGTCCACAACTGAACAGCCTCGCTGGGCTCGGATCCCACATAGTGATGTGCAGCATGGGCAAGGTTCGCAGAGCCACCGGTTTCACGAACCGATAGTCAGCGGGAGAACGGAGGATCGGTTCTCAACGTTTCTTGACTGAATTGAGGCGAGTCGGTATGCGCGAAGTACGTCACATCATCCTAGCGGCTGTGTTCGCGCTCACGGGTGTCGGTGTTATCGCGGCGGCACAACCGCGAGTCAGCGATCAACAGGTACGGGAACTGTTGAACCGTATCGACACGGGCACCGAATCCGTGCGCGCCAGTTTGGATCGGGCGGTTAAGGACAGCCGGATCAATGGCGGCCAGACAAAAGCAGAAGTGAACCAATCTGTGAAAGATTTCAAGCTTGCCACGGGTCGCCTTCATGACGGAGTGAACGATCGCCAAGTCGGTACAGCTGCTGTTGAAGACGTGCTAAGACGCGCGTCTTCCATCGATCGCTTCATGTCGGCGAACTCACTGGATGCGTCCGCGCAGCGCGCATGGCACGATTTGCGGCGAGATTTGGATGAGCTGGCGCGTGCGTATGACGTCACCTGGTATTGGAGCGGCTCACAGAATCGGCGGGCTCGGCTCAGCGACCGACAGTAGGGTCGCCTCGCCTGGTCCGATCCCGGCCATACTGATATCGCGAGCAGCTGCCGGATAGAAGTTTTCGAGGTCCAGTAGAACTTGCCCTCGGCAGATCCCACAGCCATGGCAAAACGGAAGAATCCGCGCGCGCTGAAGAGCCACGCGAAGAAGCCTGGACGAAAACCGAAGCTCTCGGTCGGCGAGTCGGCGCGCGCCAACAACGAAGCGCGGCAGAGTATCGCAATCGCATCGGTATCATCACTGAACTCGACCCAGGCAGAACGGATTATCGGGTCGAGTTCGAAGATGGCCAAAGACCGACCACCGGGGATCTAAGGTCCCGATGACTCGACCGAGTCTAGTTTTCAGCGCATTCTCCCACACGGATTTGTCCGGCCTCAGGGGCCTCTGTTGCAAACGGCCGTTATGTGTTCAGTTGTTTGAGGGCCCTGACTCGACCTGTGCTGTTTTGGACAGTCGGCCGCTGAGCTCTTCCATACCATAGGCGCCGCGGGAGAAGTGCCATGCTTCAGGAGTTCATTGCCGTCAACCGCGAAGAGATCATCAGGCGTTGCAGGGCGAAAGTCGCCACAAGGTCGGTGCCACCGCCCACCGGCGCGGAGATCGATCACGGGGTGCCCGTGTTCCTGGATCAGCTCGTGGACGCATTGCGCCTCGGCCGGACGTCAAGCCCAGAGATTGGCAGGAGCGCCGTGCAGCACGGGCACGACCTGCTGCTTCAGGGGTTCACTGTGTCACAGGTCGTGCACGATTATGGCGACGTCTGTCAGGCTATCACCGAGCTGGCGGTGGATATGAACGCGCCTATCAGCACGGAGGACTTTGGTACGCTGAACCGATGCCTTGACGACGCCATCGCGGGCGCCGTCACCGAGTACCGGGCGCGAACGAAATCAGTCCACCCTCGATGGAGAGACCGCGCGCGGGAGCGAGCGCCTCGGCTTCTTTGCTCATGAATTGCGAAACTTGGTCAACACTGCGATCGTCGCGTTCGAGGTTCTCAAGACCGGGAATGTTGGAGTCGCAGGAAGCACCGGGACCGTGCTCTATCGCAGCCTCATGGGAGTACGCGCTCTCATTGGTCGCTCGCTCGCCGAGGTCCGTCTCACCCAGAGCGTCCAGAATCAAGAGCAATTCATGGTTTCCCAATTCATCGAAGAACTCGCGCCGGCCGCAACATTGGAGGCAAACGCCCGTGGCATCACACTCACCGTGATGCCCGTCGAGGATGGAGTGGTGATCGAGGCTGACCGACAAGTCCTCACTGCGGTGCTGGGAAACCTCCTGCAGAACGCATTCAAGTTCACCCGGCCACGTACCACCGTCACGCTCAGGGTCGGCGCCAGCGCCGAACGCGTGCGCATCGAGATCCAGGACGAATGTGGCGGTCTCCCGCGTGGGAACGTCAACGAACTGTTCCGCCCGTTCGAGCAGCGCAGTGCCGATCGAACCGGTTTTGGCCTTGGCCTTGCCTTGAGCCGACGGGGCGTCGAAGCGAACAACGGCCGGATCTATGCGCGCAACCTGCTTGAAAGGGGATGCGTCTTCACCGTCGACCTGCCGCGGCTCCCAGTTCCCGCCGTAGCGGTCGTCTAGTCTCGAAGCTCCCAGGCGGCGACGGCCTTGCCGCAACGGGCTTGCCGTTGTGTCCACAACTGAACAGCGGGCCTGGCTGCGATCCCATATTGTCGGACACAGGATGGGCAAGGTTCGCAGAGCCACGGGTTGTACGAACCGATAGTCCATGCGAGGGGCGGAGGATCAATCTCCGCCCTCGTTTTCAAGCGCGGGGCCGACACCTCGCCGGAGCATTCGCATGGTGTATGCCATTGCCGTCATTCTGTTGGTCGCATGGTTACTCGGAATCGTCGGGACCTACACCATTGGGGCGTTTGTCCATGTGCTGTTGGTTGTTGCGATCGTGCTGCTCCTCGTTGGGCTGGTGAGCGGGCGTCGCACGCTGACGTTGTAGCGCCGCATCGAGACATCAGGGCATGACGCGGCCGGATGCGAGACCCAGAGCGATGGCGTCAAGGGACCAACTGCCGAATGATGAGCTGGCGATCGCGGAACATGCGCTTGGCGCGAGAGAAGACGGATCGCAGGGATAACTCGTATCAATGGCCCGGCGAAGGCCTCGGCGGTGTTGGAATGATTTTGAGCGAGCGGGAGGACTGATGTCGCAACGGAATGGCGACCGAGCTCGATTCCAGAAGAACCGAAAACGCAAGTTGCATCATCGCCAGCGAATTCGGGTGCTGGTAACCGGACTGCGGAACAGACGGGACGCGGCCGCCTCAGCGGATCGAAGCGTGACCGTCACGCTCACCGACGCTGCCTCAGTCAAAGCGTCTCTGGCCATGCACGACGAAGGCGGTCCGATGCGCACCGGCGACTAAGGAGACAAATCCGTGCGATCAATCGCTTCCGATGGACGCTGGGCAGTGGCTGTGGCCAATCCCGGCCGCCCCGCGGCCGGCGTGAGCGGACTGGCGCAGCACGGGGCGATAAAGCGCTCACTTCACACAATCGCGGCCTTCCTCGACGATGTGGTGATGCTAGTGCTGCTCATCTGGCTGTTTCCGGTTGTCATCCTGCTGGTGGGCGCGCCTGTGGCACTGCTTGTGCGGGCCGCTGATCGAGATCGTAAAGCGATTGTAGCTGTCGCTCGACCCGGCCTCAAAGAACACCAGTGCCTTTGGCCGCAACGATAATCACCATGTGACGACAGTTGTTTCCGCCGAAGGGGTCATTCTCGACCGCATTCTCGAGACGACCTACAGCAGCTGGCACGAAGGCCTGAGTCGGAAGGCATTCGGCCGATTCGACGCCGCCCAGATGAAGACCGTCTGGGGGCGCGACCATCAGCGACGAGTTGCCCTGGTAGACGGTGGCGAGGTGCTCGCCAGCGCCATTCAGTACCACCTCGCAGGAATCCTGGATCAGCGGCCCGTGCGCCTCTGCGGGATCGGTGCGGTGTTCACCGAACCCGCGCACCGCGGCGGCGGTCGGGCACACCAACTGGTGGAGCGGCTGCTCGAGCAAGCAGCGCGCGACGGAGCGGAAATGGCGCTCTTCTTTTCGGAAACAGGCCGGGAACACTGTGAGCGAAACGGCTTCGAGGTGATTTCAACGACCGAGGTCGAGCTGAGCGTGGCGGAATCGCCGCGCCGGGGCGCCCCAATGACGCTGATCCGTGCTGGCGAGGAACGAGACTTTGGGGCGGTCATGGCCATGGGACGCGTCCGCGCCGGCGCCTTCCGGTTCCACCTCGATCGGGACGTCGACTTCGTTCACTACGCGATCACGAAAAAGCGATTGCTTGCCGGGCTCGGCTCGGCAGTCGCGCGCCAACTGCATTTCTTCATCGCCGAAGAAGGCATAACGGCCGCTGCCTATGTCGTCGTCAGCATCGTGGGCAGCACCTGGACGATCGAGGAGTGCGGCGACCGTGATCCCTCTGGCGCGCGTGTTGGCGCCATTCTGCAGGCGCTCATCGCGCGTGAACCCGCCGAGCGACGCCCGACGATCCGCGCCTGGCTGCCTCCAGGCTTCGTGCCTCCCCAGATCACGATCGTGTCGGCGAAGCCTTCGAAGGAGGTGATGATGGTGCGGTCCCTCGGATCCACGGTGGTGCGGCCGCGGCTGTCCGGCGGCGACGTGCTGTACTGGCGTGGCGACATCTTCTGACGCCGAGGTGAGGTCCTGTGAGCTGTTGTTGCCGAACCAGTCCAGGCTCGCCATGACAGAGACCCGCTTCCGCCAAGCCTTTCTCCTCCTGCTGGTCACGGCGATCTCGGCCGCGTTCGTCGCAATGATCCGCACGTTCCTTCTGACGATCCTGCTGGCGGCCATCTTCACCGGCCTGAGCTACCCAGTGTATCGGTGGCTGCTCGGCCGGCTCCGTGGCCGCGAGGCACTGGCGGCGATCGCGACGCTCGTGCTGTTGCTGGCGCTGGTGATTGCACCGCTGCTGGCGGTGCTCGGAGCCGGCGCGAACGAAGCGCTGCGAGTCAGCGAAACCTTTCGGCCGCGCCTCCAGCAACTCGTGAATCAGCCGGGCGCGTTCGACAGCCAGCTGCGGGCCGTCCCTGGCTACCATCGCATCGAGCCGTACCGGGCACAGATCCTCACCAAGGCAGGCGAGCTCGTCGGCAGCACGAGCGCATTCCTCTTCGCCGCGCTCTCCGCGACAACACGCGCCACGGCGGTTTTCATCTTTCACTTCTTTGTGCTGCTCTACACGATGTTTTTCTTCCTGACCGGCGGTCCGGGCTTGCTCCGGGCCGTTCTCGCGTACCTGCCGCTTACAGAGGCCGACAAGCAACGCATGCTGGAGAAGTTCGTGTCGGTCACCCGCGCGACGCTGAAGGGCACGATCCTGATCGGCGCGGCTCAGGGCGTGCTTGGAGGGCTGGCGTTCTGGGCAGTGGGTTTGGATGGTGCGATCTTCTGGGGGACGGTGATGACCGTTTTGTCGATCATCCCTGGCGTCGGCAGTGCGCTCATCTGGGTGCCGACGGCGATCATCCTCATCACCACAGGTTACGTCTGGCGAGGCATCGCTCTCGCCGTGTTCTTCGCGCTCGTCGTCGGAAGTGTGGACAACGTGCTGCGGCCGCGGCTGGTCGGCCAGGACACCAAGATGCACGAGCTGCTCATCTTCTTCTCCACACTCGGCGGCCTCCTGCTCTTCGGCGCGATGGGCTTCATCCTGGGCCCCATCCTGGCGGCGCTCTTCGTCACCGCCTGGGAAATGTTCGGCACGGTGTTCCGCAGCGCGCTCGCCGAACCGGGATCCGCGGCTGCCGACCCGAACTCCCGTCCGCCAGCCTGACCAAATAGGCCTCTACCTGTGCATGAGCTGCGGGAACGGTAGGGGGGCGATTGGCGCCTCGATGGTCGTTCCTTTCTTCAGCAGCCAATCGGTTTCACCGGGTAACGTACGCTGATGCCGCGGCGACGCGCATCGGCTGACTGTGGTGTTCACAAGGGAACGGGCGCTTATCGCCTGACGACGGAGTACCGAGACGGGCGTCGATGGCGGGGCGCGATGGCGGACGACCGGTTGCGCGCGTTGCCGTTCGCCGCGCCGTAGAGGGTCTGCGAAGACAGCGCAAGCAGACCGGCGTGTTGGTCGCGCGAGAGGCTTTCCGGACCCGTACGGAGTAGCAGCCCGTGGTGAAAGTCCAGCTGCATTCGGCGCCCCCAACGCGGCTGCCGCGTTGGGGACCGCGTTCGGCGGGCGCTTGTAGCGGATTAGGTGCGACGGCTGTAAAAGAATCCGCCGCCACCGAGTAGCAGCAGCACTACCACGAGGATGAGTAGAGTGTTCGTGTCCATGTTTTCTCCTTAATTCGCTTGACGAGCATTGTGGGCCTGCCGGCGTTTATGTTGTAGCTCCGAATGCCGGGATTCCAGACGGGCTCCTGATCTTCGGCACCAGTCTAGCTTCTGACGAAGCGGATGTCTGTTCACTTCTGAACGTCCGGGTTGACGAATGAGCGTCGCCGCCGGCGAACGACGGCATGAATCGTAGTACGTGAGCGAGAGAGCGAGCGGGCCTCGCCCTCTCGCGCGCCGTTAGTTGCAGAATGTTCCGAGTGTCTTCGTCGAGCTCACACCGAGAAACGGCATGTCGAGCGCACCAATCGCGCCTTCGGTCTTCGCCTTCGTTTCCCGATCCTTGCCGTTGTCGACTTCGGTTTTCGTTGTCGACTCGACTGAGACCTTGCCGTTGCCGTCTGCCACGACCTTGCCGTGGATTTCCATACGTTCGCCGACGTGCTTGGACAGGTCCTCGCTCGTGACGAGCGAATACTGCGAAGGTTCCTGGCGGCGATTCGTGCGTACTTTGGTCAAAAGGTAGTCCCCGTTCGAGTTTCGGTCCAAACACCCGATCAGGGTCACGTCCTTTCCCCCCTTGATCTCGACCTTGGTACTCGTCGTCGTTTTTGTCTCCTGCGTCTGCGCGGTGAGCCCTGCGGCACACATCGCTGCGAGACCGATCGCCACTGCTGTCCTACGGCTCGTTTGCATGGTTGCTCCTGCGGCGCGGTGTCGGCTCCGCGCGTTGAAAACGAAGGCCGAGCCGATTCTCTGCCTGGCGTGGACTCTCGGTTTGTCCGACCGAGGCTCTGCGAACGTTGCCTATGCTGCTCATGACTCTATGTGAAATGGAGGGAGCCGCGCTGTTCAGTTCTAGACAACGCGCTGCGCAAAGCGCCGATCGGTGAGAAACTAGGCGACCTTCAGAGCCTCCACCTGACCGGGTCGCCGCGCGTGATCGATCGTCGCGTTCAGTTGCGCGCCCAGCAGAATCGCGAGTCCTGAAAAATAGAACCACAAGAGCGCCACCATGACGCCGCCGATGGCGCCGTATGTTTGCTGATAGTTCCCGAAGTGGAACACGTACCACTTGAAGCCCAGCGAGATGACCAGCCACAGCGCGGTGGCTGCGACGGATCCCGGCGTGATCCACACGAATTCACGTTTGACGTCCGGTGCAAAGTGGTAGACGCTCGCTATAGCGGTCACGGCGATGGCGAACGCTGCCGGCCACCTGACGATCTGCCACGCCATGGTGAAGACCGCGCCGAGGTCCAGCCAGTCGGCGACGTGCTCGGCAGCTGCCGGCCCGACCATCGCCAGCGTGAATGACAACACCATGACGAGGGCAAGGGCGACCGTCAGCGCGATCGCTGTGGCGCGAACTCGCCACCAGGACCGTCGTTCAGAGACGTGGTGGGCTTGGTTCAGCGTGCCTATGAGCGCCGCCATCCCCGACGACATGCTCCAGATCGTGCCCACAAGACTCAGCGCCAGCAGGCTGCCGCGGGGCTTGTCCGTGATCTGGAGGAGCTGTTCGCGGGCGATCGTCACGACATCGCCTGGCGCGAACCGGCCGACCAGGTCCACGACCTCGTCGATCAGGTGTTGAATCGGCAGAAAGCCGGCGACCGACACAACGAAGAGCAACGCGGGAAACAGCGCGAGGAACGAGTAATACGCCAGCGCCGCCGCCCACCCGAAGCACTGGCCCCGGTAGATTTGGCGGCAGGTGCGCTGGAAAATCACCGTCCAGCCGATGGGAACCGTGAACTTCGAGATCAGGATCATGTTCTCGAGAGCATGCTCGGCGGCCTGGTTTCGGCGCAGTACGACTATTCCTGTGTGATGCAATTCACCGCGGCGGCGCCCATCGTCTCAGCGATCGATCCCATAGTGCTCCTTCACCTTCGCGACGATCTGCGGATCGGTCAGCTTGTCCGTGGTCTCGATGCCGACAATACGCTCAGAAAGCGCCTTGGACCGGCTGAGACGCTCCTTGAGTTGCAGCTTGGCCTCACCCGGCCCGAAGATCAGAAGAGCCTCGGGTTGCCCCAGCTGACTGATCACCTCGTCGTAGTACCGGTCAAGATTCTGGCCGTAGCGTTCCTCGTACTTTTTCTCGCCTCCGCCGTGCTGCGGGCCATCTGGCGTCGGGTAACCGGCCCGACCTGAATAGCGGGCGTGCGGTCCAACCTCAGATTTCATGGTCTTGGCGGTAACGCCACCCGCTGAGGCAGACACGATGACCGCCTTCTTGTGGTCGATCCAAATGCCTACTTTGACGTGTGGATTCGGCATTCGCTATGCGAGCGAGCGGCGACCGCTCAGCAACCCCACGAGGAAGAGGACGATGGCGCGAGTCTTTCTGGAGGTCCCAGACGGGACGACCGTCCAGCACAGAATGCCAGCATGAGAGGTGTGTGTCTGTGCACTTGAGCACACTGTTCCGGCGACACGTGGCACTTGTTCAGGATTGAGCAGTCTCTGGGGGCGTCCGATTCGTGTGGGAACTCAGTGGTCGGAAGCCGGGACGTCGTGCAGCACGACGCTCAGGAGGGCCTGGTGAACCGTGACGCCGCCGTTGTAGTCGATGAAGCCGAGTTTCCTGAACTTGTTCATGAAGAAATTCACGCGTGAGCGCGTCGTCCCGACCATTTCCGCGAGCACTTCTTGAGAGATTCTTGGCAGCACTCGTCGCGGTCCATCCCGCTTGCCGTAGCGCGCCAGCAGGAGCAACGTGCGGGCCAACCGTTTTTCACTGGCGTTGAACAGCTGATCGACGAGGTCCTCTTCGAGACGATTGTTCCGGGAGAGCATATGCGCGATGAAGCGGTCTGAGAGCGCATGTTGCTGGTGGAGCATGCGAACCATCTGCGATTTGGCGACGACAAGGATCCTGCTCGCGGTCAAGGTGGCTGCCGTGGCGAGGCGAACTGGTTGGCCGGCCAGCGCCCCTTCACCGAAGAAGTCGCCGGAGCCTAACATCCCCACGACCGCTTCTTTGCCGGTCTGGGAGAGCACAGACAGCTTCACAGTCCCGTGCTGAATGTAGAGGATAGTATCGGCCGGGTCGCCCTGCGAGAAGATGGCCGTGGCTCGTTGATAATCCACGACTTTTCTCGCCATTCCCGGCGAATTGAGGAAGGCCTCGGCGTCGAACCGTCGTTTGTTCGGCGGTTCCATCTCGATCCATTCCCATTATCACACGGCCCGCACCGTCGAGTGAGACTTTGAGGCGATGAGTGCTTCCGGGTTTCAGCGAACACGATCGGTTTTGGCTGCCGTCGCATAGCGCTCCACCTCGTGTGCGCCGCGCGCGACTCGGTCGGCCACGTCGTCGCGGACGTCCTGACCTTTGCGGGTGAGCTCGTCAACCGCCTCACCGACACGGGTGCTGGCCTGCTGATACTCTTCGGAGGCCCGCTTCCCAAGACTCGTCGCCGAATCGGTGATTCGCTGGCGAAGCTCTGAGGCCGACCGTGGGGCGAGCCACATCGCCACGCCAGCGCCGACGAACGTGCCCGTCAACAGTCCGATCACGAAGCCGTAGTCTCGATGCTCCTGCGTGTGTGCGTCCATGTGCTGGTACCTCTGTGCCAGTACCTTACGCGGGCGGCGAATGGCGAGGGTGTTCACAACGGCACAGACGTCCGGAGGATCTTCCTGCATGCTGCGTGGCGCAGGAGTCGAACATGACTGAGAGCACCAGCCGGAATGCACACCTGAGTCACATGCTCCGCGAGCGCCGGCGCGAGATGCAGGACGACGTCCAGAGTCGCATCCGCGACGGGCGTACCGACCGACCGATCGAGGTGCGTGACGACCTCGAACATTCCGACGCCAACATCCAGGGAGACATCGAGTTCGCCCTGCTCCGGATGAGAGCGGAGACTCTGACCCGCATCGACGAAGCGCTCGTCCGGCTCGACGCGGGCAAGTACGGGTTCTGTTTCAAATGCGAGAGCGAGATCCCTGAACGACGACTACGAGCGCTGCCGTTCGCGGTGCGTTGCCAGGCATGCGAAGAGAGACGCGAGGAGGAGCAAGGACGGGCAGAGCGCCTCGGCCGGCAGCGCGGCAGCCTGTCGCTCTTCCCGGATGTGGTCAGTTCCTGAGAGCGGCCACGCTCAGCGTGGCGCCCCCATGGGATTTCTTAGTCGTGCAAAACGACGCTCAAGAGGGAGCTGTTGATCTTGAGTGGCAGCTCACCGTCGTACTCGATGAAGCCCAGCTTCTTGAACTTGTTCAGAAAGAAGTTCACCCGCGAGCGCGTCGTGCCGATCATCTCGGCGAGCGTGTTCTGTGAGATCTTCGGCACCACGCGGACCGGCTTTTCCTGCTTCCCGTAGCGCGCCAGCAGCAAGAGCGTGCGCGCCAACCGCTTCTCGCTCGAGTTGAAGAGCTGATCGATCAGGTCCTCCTCGATCCGGATGTTGCGCGCCAACATGTGCGAAATGAACCGATCGGACATCGCGTGCTGTTTGTGCAGCAGCCCCACCATCTGCTCTTTGCCGACAAGCCGGATCGTGCTCGGCGTCATCGCCGTCGCGCTCCCCATGCGAAGAGGCTGACCCGCCAGACACCCCTCGCCGAAAAAATCGCCGGGCCCAAGCATCGCCACGACGGCCTCTCTGCCGGTCTTCGACAAGACCGACAGCTTGACGCTGCCCGATTGAATGTACATGACGTGCTCGCAGGCGTCCCCCTGCGTGAAGACCGCTTCGCCTCGTCCGTACTGCGCGATGGTCTTCGGCACGCCCGCCGACTCGAGAAACGCCTGCGCGTTGAACACCGGCGTCGCCTTCGCCGCGCCGTTAGAGAGTTTTGTGGCTTTTCTTCGAGGTTCCATGCCCCTCAGCATGACAGGCGCTCGGCCGCACGAGGTGTGCACAAGCGAACAGACGTCTTCACCGCTCGGCAGATACCATGGGTGTCCGTCGGAAAGAGCCTCCCGCTGCCGGCTTTTTCTGCAACGCCGACACCTTATCGAGGAGGTTTTGTGATGACACTGACACTGCCAGGGCTCATCGTGTTGATCGTGATCGCGGCCATCTGCGGCGCCGTGGGCAAGGCTCTCGCAGGCGGGAGCCAAGGCGGGCTCGTCGTGTCCATCGCCCTCGGCTTTATCGGCGCGCTGTTCGGACCGTGGGTCGCAGGCCAGCTCAACCTCGCCGAACCTCTCATGCTCCACGTGAGTGGCCAACCGTTTCCGATTGTGTGGTCGATCATCGGCGCGGCCCTCTTCGTGGCGCTCCTTCACTTCGTGTCCGGGCGGAGATGGGTGAGGGCCTGACCTCGCCTGGCACGTGCACAGGGACGGACCGAGACCCAGCTCGGGTTAAACGCTCGAGAGCGCTGCTGAAGCGAGGTCCCGAGATTTCACAGCGCCACGTCTCAGACGTTGCCTCTGCCGCTGTGCGGCAGCAGGAGATGGTATGAATCGAGATGGCCTCGTCGTGTCCCTCGGTCTGGCCGCCGGTTTGGCCGCGGTCTTGTCGGCGCAGGTGCCGTCCTCGAACGGCAGCGTGGACCAGAAGACCGTACAGAGCATCAAGGTCAAGGTGATCGGCTGTGTCGCGGGTGGCAGTGAAGCCGGTCACTACCGCCTCACAAACGCCTCCCTCAGTGGCGATGATGTCCCGTCAACCGTCGGGACGGTGGGGACGGCAGGCTCCGGACAGGACGTCTCCTTCGAGAACAGCCCGTCGTTCGACCTCATCGGTCGCGATCTCAAGGCACACATGGGCCACAAGGTCGAAGTCATCGGCATCACCAGTGATACGAAATTGAACAAGAGCGATTCGTTCCGTTCAGCAATCGGCTCATCGACGCAGGAGAAAGCGACGTTGACGGTGAGTTCGGTGAAGATGATTGCCGCGAAGTGCCCGTAATGTGTGCTGCGTACTGGATTCGTCAGCCCAATGGGTCAAGCTCCGTAGGGTCAGGGCTCTTCTTTGGCCGAGATGGCGTCAGTCCAGATACTTTACGAACACGACCTCGTTGCGTTTTTCGTTGTACAGCAGCTCGTCGACTTTCGCACGCACGGTCAGAATCCCGAATCCACCCGGTCGCATCCCTTTTTCCTCGCGCACGATCGCGTGCGCCATCGGATCGTCTTCCGGCTGGCCGATGGCGGCGTGCAACAGCCCCTCCAAGTTGAAGCCGGGACCGGGATCCGCGATGCGATAGAGCAACATCCGTTTTGCCCTGAGGAAAGCGACCCGCACGGTGCGGGAAGGGTCGAGCCCTCCGCCCCATTCGATCGCGTTCATCAGCAGCTCGCGAAACGCGTAGCCTATCGACTCCCGGACGTCGACCGGCAGATCGGCTTCGAGGTGCCTCATGAAGCTCTCGATTCGATCCACGACCACCCGCTCGCACGGCACCAGCAACTCGACCCAGTCCGGTCGCGCTGACATCACCTCGATCGCGTGCGGCACGGCGGTCTGGGCCAGCACCTCGTGCAGGAGCTCGACGAGCGCCTGCGGCTCGACGGGCTTCGCCACGTACCGCCATGCCTGTTCGCGGACCGCCCGGAGTACCGTTTCCGGCGTGTCGTCCGAGGTCATCACGACGACTCGCGGGCGCGTCCCTTCCTGGGGCAGCGCGGCCAGCACGTCCAGCCCGTTCATCTTCGGCATCCACACATCGAGGAGCATCAGATCGTAGGAGCCGGCGCGCAGGCGTTTCAGGGCTTCCACTCCGTCCTTCGCCGACGCGACAGAGAATCCGGCGGTCTTCAGCGTTGTCGCCAGGAGTTGACGTGTCGGCCGGTCATCTTCGACGATTAGGATGCTGCTCATGGCCCTGCTTCCTCTGCCGCTGGCTGTGTGCGGTCGTGCGTGGCCGAACGCTGGCGCGGCCGAGCGCCCGCCGTAGTCGCTGCATCTCCCGGGTCAGCACATCGTACGCCGCCAGCGACTGAGAGAGGTCCCCGTTCTTGCCCTGAAGCTCGAGTTGACGCGCGGCTTCGACCACCGGAGCGGCTGCGAAATTTGCCGCAGCCCCCTGCAGCGCGTGCGCGGGCTCGAGCAGCGCCTCGCTGTCGCCGGCGGCGATGGCCCGCCGCATGGCTCGCATCCTGGCGGGGCAGTCTTCAAGAAACAGACGCGCCATCTTTTCGAACAGCCGCGCGTTCTCACCCACCCTCGCACGGACGACCTGCTCGTCGAAAGCGGGCCGGGCTGCCGCGAACGGCGCAACCGGGACCGCCGCCGCCGGGACCGTCCCGGGCGCTGCAGCGGGCGGCACGAGTTGGTCGATGACGCGGGTCAGCTCGACGCCGTCGATCGGCTTCGTGACGTACCCGTCCATGCCGGCCTCGAAGTACCGTTCGCGGTCGCCCTGCATCGCGTGCGCCGTTAGCGCGACGATCGGCAGGTGCGTCCCCGAGGCGCGCTCGGCGTCACGGATTGCCGCCGTGACCTCGAGCCCGCCCAGCCCCGGCATCTGCAGGTCCATCAGCACCAGATCGAACGCCTCGCGCCCCGACTGCTCGAGGGCGGCGAGCGCCGCGTGGCCATCGGCGGCCACGACGACGTGATGCCCCAACCGCTGCAGGATCTGCCTCGCCACCTCCTGGTTCACGGGATGGTCCTCGGCGAGAAGGATGCGCAGCCCCGTCGTGCGGGCTGCCGGGGCCGGAGGCGGCTCGACCGTCACCTTTCCGGCCAGCGTGAAGCCATCCATTTCCGATGGGCGGCCTTCTTCTGCGGCCCGCTGTTCGGCAAATTCCAGCGCCATGCGCAGCGTATCCATGAACTCGTTGACCTTGATGGGCTTGGTGAGATACCGGAAGAATCCTGCCTCCAGGCCCTTCCTGATATCACGCGGCATGGCATTCGCGCTGAGGGCCACGATGGGGATGTGCGCGGTGATCGGGTCTTCGCGCAGGATTTTCATTGCCTCGATACCGCTGATGTCAGGCAGATTGACGTCCATCAGGATCATCTCCGGCTGGGAGGCGCGCGCAAGCTCGATGCCGAGAGTCCCGTTCACCGCGGTCAGCAGGTGCAGATCGGGGCAGCGCGTGATCAGTTCCTCAACCAGCTTCAGGTTGGCCGGGTTGTCCTCGACACAGAGCAGGGTGCGCAGCCGCGTGCCGTGCGGCACGTGCGGTGGGGCATGTGCGGCAGCTTCGCCTCCTGCAACGGCAAGTTGCGGTGCAGCAACCGAAATCAGTTCGATCCAGAACACGCTTCCCGCCCCGACGGTGCTGTCCACGCCGATTGCGCCCCCCATCAGTTCGACCAGGCGCTTGGTCACCACGAGGCCGATGCCCGTGCCTTCCTCGCCCCCGGCCTCTTGTCCGAGACGATTGAACGGCTGGAACAGCTGCGCCAGCTTTTCCGGACGTAATCCCGCGCCGGTGTCCTTGATGCAAATGCGAATGCGGTCCGGGGCGCTCACGGTGTAGTCCACGACGACCGTTCCCCGCACCTTGTTGTATTTGATCGCGTTGGAGAGCAGGTTGATGAGAATCTGCTTCAACCGGGTCTGATCGGAACTGACGAAGCAGGGGTTGTCGAACTGGGGGAAGGTCATGCTAATGCCACGCTGATGCGCCTGCGGTTCCATCATGGCCCGGCATTCGAGCATGACTTCGTCCAGCGACACCGATTCTCCAGACAGCGAGACCGTTCCGGACTCGATCACCGCGAGATCGAGGATTTCGTTGATCAGGTTCAGCAAATGCCATCCCGCCACGAGAATCTGGGCAATACTTTCCTTCTGGGAAGGCGTCGGCGACTGGGAGTCGGACTCCATCAGCTGGGCGAAACCGAGGATCGCATTGAGCGGGCTGCGCAGCTCATGGCTCATGCTGGAAAGGAAATCCGATTTGGCGAGGTTCGCTTGTTCCGCCACAGACTTGGCGCTCTCCAGCTCGACATTCTTTTCCTGCAGCACCTGATCCAGGCGATTGCGCTCGGTGACGTCGCGCGCAGCGGCGAACACGCCCTGCAGAGTCCTGTCTCGGTCGTAGAAGGTGGTCGCATTGTAGGACACCACTGTTTGCTTGCCGCCCCTGGCGCGCGCGGTCAGTTCGTAGTTGGTGACCTTCTTTTCGCTGAGCACCAGCTTAATAGCTGCCTCGGCTCGCTCCGGATCGGTAAAGTAGTTCTTGAACGGCGCGCCGATCAGCTCGTCACGCGTGCAACCGGTGAGCGCCTCCATCTGCTTGTTGACGTCGGTAATGATGCCGGACGGATCGGTGGTCATCAGTGCGTCGATGTTGGATTCGATGAGCGAGCGCGTGTAGAACTGCTGGTCGCGCAGCCGCTGATCGAGCTTCTTCCGCTCCTCTTCGACCTGCTTCCGCGCGGTGTTGTCGGTGCCGATCAACAGATAGCCGATGATGGCGTCCTGCGCGTCACGCAGCGCCGTGACGGACACCACGGCTGGGAAGTGGCTCCCATCTTTGCGGATATAGGTCAGCTCGTAGATATCTTCGATCCCGCGCGAGGCCTTGAACACCAATGCCTCAAAGCCTGGCGTAATCGGGGTTCCGAGCTCGACGCTCAACGCTTTGGCGCGCGCGATCACTTCCTGCGGGTCGGAAATGTCGGCCGGTGTGATCTGGTTCATCACTTCGGCGGCCGTGTAGCCCAGCATTCGCTCAGCGCCGACATTGAAGATCTGAATGACGCCGTTCGCGTCGGTGGCGATACTCGAGAAATTGGCGCTGTTGAAAATCGCGCTCTGCAGGGCCCCCGCCTTGACCAGCGCCTCTTCCGCCTGCTTGCGCGCGGTGTTGTCGGTGCCGATCAACAGATAGCCGATGATGGCGTCCTGCGGGTCGCGCAGCGCCGTGACGGACACCACCGCTGGAAACCGGCTCCCATCCTTGCGGAAATACGTCAGCTCGTAGATATCTTCGATCCCGCGCGAGGCTTTGAACACCAATGCCTCAAAACCTGGCCTAATCGCGGTTCCGAGCTCGACGCTCAGGGCCTCGGCGCGCGCGATCACTTCCTGCGGATCGGAAATGTCTGCCGGCGTGATCTTGTTCATCACTTCGGCGGCCGTGTAGCCCAGCATCCGCTCAGCGCCGACGTTGAAGATCTGAATGACGCCGTTCGCGTCGGTGGCGATGCTCGAGAAATGCACGCTGTTGAAAATCGCGGTCTGCAAGGCCCTCGCTTCACGCAACGCCTCTTTGCTCCGGACCTTGTCGCCGACATCCAGGGTGCCGAGGACGTCGTCGTCGGGAAACGCGGGATTGTAGATTCTCGCGGACATGTCCTACCTGTCGAAAACTCCGATCGTGTGCGTACCGTCGATTCCGAGCCGCCAGGCAATCAGCAGAATCACTGTGCTATGGTGCCTGGCGATCTCTCGTAGCATGCGCCGACCGTCGCAGGTCGGCTGTGCCTTTGTGAACACCTGCCGGCAGTGCCCAACACCCCAGCCGACGTGGACGCCCTCGTGAAAGACGGCTCCGCTATTGACGCACACGCACGTCACAACACGACCTCGTGCACACGGCGGCCATGAACTTTCCGATGCTGCCTGAAAAGCTTTCCACCGAATCTCACATCCCTCAATCTCGACCAGGACCGCCTAGCGTGATTGTGGAAATGGTGATCAGCGCCGACGGATCCGTCCAGAGTTCGCACAGCTACGGGGCGCGCGTTCGCAATCATGCGAAGCTCGCCTATAACAGCGTGGCGGCTTGGCCGGACGGCAGTGCCGTGGTCCCCAAGGCGATTGCGGCCGTCAATAGACTCGCGGAGAACTTGCGCGAACAGGACCGGACGCACCGCGTCTGAAGAACCTGCGGCATGTCCACGGAGCGCTGAGTCTGGAAACCGTCCAGGCGAAGCCGATCTTTGACGGCGACCAAATCCGCGGTCTCGAAGTCGAGCGGAAAAACCGCGCCAAGGAGATCATCGAGGATTTCATGATCGCCGTCACGGCGTGACCGCCCGGTAACTCGCTACGAAGAACTTCGCCTCCATCCGGCGTGACGTGCGCACGCCGAAACAATGGGACCGGATCTTGCCCAGGCGCACGGGGTCAGGCTGCCGGCGAACGCCGATTCGATGGGGCACTGTCAAGTTAGTGCCGAGCTTTGCACAGGTTTAGCGATGCGCAGTGCCGCACGGGGTCAGACCGCTGTCACAGCGTTCCACGTAGCGAAGGCACGCGAACGCAGGTGTCGCTGATGGTGCGCCCGAAGCCGATGTCGCCCAATGGTGAACAGGTTGCGCACAACGTCGTGGACCGCAAGGAACCGCTGGGCCTGTGCCGCCGATTTGAAGCGGCGCATGTGGCGCTCGCGTCGGCGCGTCGGCTGATGTGAGACTTCGGCCCGGTTGTTGGCGTAGCGAGTCGTGTCGTGGACGACGGACGGCATGATGGTCCGGTGCGCAGCGCGTTAGCTGCCGAGGCGATCGGTGACGAGCCGGTGCGGTACACGGCCGCTCCGCTTGAGCAGCTGCGGGCCCTGATTGCGATCGTAAAGCGATTGTAGCTGTCGCTCGACCCGAACCTCGAAGAACACCAGTTCCTTGGGCGCAACGACAATCACCATGTGACGACGGTTGTTTCCGCCGAAGGGGTCACTCTCGACCGCATTCTTCCACAACAATCATCACGGCTTCACCCGCACTTCCAAGTTCAGTGTGCGATCGGGTGAGCTCGACCCGAGCTGGCCGAACATTCAGCGATGACCCGCATGAAGCTCGCACGGCCCTATCGAACGATTGCTCCTTCACCTTCGCGACGATCTGCAGATCGGTCAGCTTGTCCGTCAGTTCGGGTTCTGTTTCAAATGCGAGAGCGAGATCCCTGAACGACGACTTCGAGCGCGGCCGTTCGCGGTGCGTTGCCAGGCATGCCAAGAGAGACGCGAGCAGGAGCAAGGACGGGCAGAGCGCCTCGACCGGCATCGCGGCAGCCTGTCGCTGTTCTCGGATGTGGTCAGTTTCTGAGACGGCTACCTTCAGCGTGGCGCCCTCAGGGGATTCCTTAGTCGTGCAAAACGACACTCAAGAGGGAGCTGTTGATCTTGAGCGGGAGCTCGCCGTCGTACTCGATGAAGCCCAGCTTCTTGAACTTGTTCAGAAAGAAGTTCACCCGCGAGCGCGTCGTGCCGATCATCTCGGCGAGCGTGTTCTGTGAGATCTTCGGCACCGCGCGGACCGGCTTATCCTGCTTCCCGTAGCGCGCCAGCAGCAATAGCGTGCGCGCCAACCGCTTCTCGCTCGAGTTGAAGAGCTGATCGATCAGATCCTCTTCGATCCGGATGTTGCGCGCCAGCATGTGTGAGATGAAGCGATCGGACATGGCATGCTGCTTATGCAGCAGCCGAAGCATCTTTTCTTTGCCGACGAGCAAGATCGCGCTCGGCGTGATCGCCGTTGCGCTCCCCATGCGGAAAGGCTGACCCGCCAGACACCCCTCACCAAAGAAATCTCCCGGCCCGAGCATCGCCACCACGGCTTCTTTACCGGTCTTCGACACCACCGATAGCTTGATGCCGCCGGTCTGGATGTACATGACATGCTCGCAGGCGTCACCCTGCGTAAAGATGGTGTCGCCTCGCCCGTACTGCACGATGGTCTTCGCGACGCCCGCGGAATCGAGAAACGCCTGGGCGTTGAATGGCGGCGCCGTTGCGACGCCATTAGAAGGTCTTCCAAGTGCCATATCTTCGGCCTTCTTTCATCTGTCCGCTCACCAATCCTCGGCCGCAAACGAAGCCTGGCAGGTGATACCCATGGTTAGCATCGAACGGTTTACTCAGCTTCCAGTCCGCGCCGCCTATCGCGCTGCGACGGCCGCCATCGTCTATGCGTTTCTCCGCTAATGACGACACCCAGTCCTTCGTCTGTTCAGTCTGATTCTGCTGAAACAATTCGCGTCGCCGCGTCATCCAATCCACTGCCCGGCTTGCATTCCTCGCGATTCAAGAGTTCAGGCAATGCGGCGACGGCCTCCTCGCGGCTATCGAACCATTGATCCGTCGCCAGAATCGGGAGCTTGTCGCCTTCGACAAATTGGCTCGGCAGCTGGAGCAGCGCGAACTTGTGTGTGGTCGCGTCTCCGTAGAGTGCGTATCTCATTTGATGTCGTGCTCCGCCTCAAAGTAGTGCCGAAAGACGTCGCCATGCTTCTCGGTGAGCGACGGGTTCAACCGTCCGGGTGCGTTTCGCAGCGATACTCATGGAGCCACGCCGCGCTGACGGTGCCCAGATCATGTCCAGGCAGAGGTCGATAACGGTACATCCAGATCGTCAGTGCGACGGCCGCTCCAGATAGCCAAAGGAGCTGTGTCATGACGCACCGCGCCGTAGCTGACAGCGTTTTTCCATGATGTACTTCCTCTCGCGAGAGACTGTTTCGCTCAGCGTCGCACTCACCCCGTTGCTCGTTAGGGTTGGAAGGTCGATTTGTTCACGGTCCTGGCCTTCTCTTGCCGAGCGTAGTCCTCGTCATCCTGTTTTCTTTTCCGGTCGATGGCTAGTCCTGGAGCCACTTCGTCGCTCAGCGGGATCGATTCGATGCTGGCCGCACGGGCCAAGGCATCCAACCGTTTTGAAACCATCGCCAGTCCAAAGGTGGATGCGTAGGATGGACGAAAGAGGTCGAGCGAGTGCTCCGGGTCTTCCCAGTGCGCCACGACCTTATCGCTGTCGGTCTGGATCGTGAATAACGAGGATGAGATCTCGGTGCTGGGCAGCAGTGCCAGACCGTATGTCGCTGAAAGAGCTTCGACCATGTCTTCAACCGTCATTCCTTCGGTCCTATCCCACTCATAATTGACGACGATGCGAAACAGCTGCCCGTTGTAAAAACTGAACAGCACTCTCCTGACGGAATCTGCTGACGGTGACGAACCAAGACTGCGTTGCGGGGTCCATGTCAGTTCTTCAATCAGTGCTGGACGTTGATGGAGCACACGCATCTTAGGCGCGATACCGGCCTGTTGCGCGACAGCGGCAGGGCTGGTTCCCAATCGAAACTCCCGGTACCTTGACAGATCTTGGGCGGTGATCACAGACGAGGACATCACGACCCAAGCGATGGACATTGCGAGAATGCGAGCGTTAATCATGGAATTCTCCCTCGCGGGCCTGACGGGGTTCGATCCGCACGAATGGCTCACGACGCTGTTCGTGACGCATCAATCAGCAGCGCGCCGGCGCGAAAAAGGAGACGGGGTTATTCGGCCCGTCTCCTGAAGTGACTCACGCGGCGACTTGAACCCTGATCTGCTTCGGCTTGGCTTCCTCACGCAACGGCAGCCTGACCGTCAGCACGCCGGCCTTGTACTCGGCGGTGACTTTGCCGGCGTCGACCGTCGGCGGCAGCGAAAACGTCCGCGCGAACGGGCCGTAGCTGCGCTCGATACGCTGGAACTGGTCCTGCGTCACTTCCGTGTTCAACTTCCTCTCGCCACGGAGCGTGAGCGTGTTGTCTTCAACCGTCAGTTCGATCTCCTCCTCCTTCAGGTCGGGCAGCTCGGCCTTCAGCACCAGCTCGTGCTGGCCGTTGCTGTAAATGTCGACGGCCGGCACCCACGAGCCGCGGGCGAGGTCTTCTTGTGGACGGCCGTAAAAGCCCTCGAACATTCGGCTCAGCCGATCCTGATGGGCGGCGATGTCACGGGACGAATCCCAACGACCAATACTCATGATGATCTCCTCTTTCTGCGTAATACAGTCGCGGCAGAACTTCTTATCAGCCCAGCTCACGGAGAACCGGGCGTCGGCCCGCACTCCAAACGACCGACATGTCGGCTTCAGGCACTCGCGCGCGCGGCGATCTTGTGGAAGGTCGAGTTCGACACTTCGTACGTTTGCACTCGAGGCGTGCCCTCGACGACCTGCTCCAGCGTCTTGAGGACACCGGCATACGCGCGGCGGGAATACGCTTCTGCGTTTTCCTTCAGATCCCACACACTGATGCCGACCGCGTCTGCTCCGCCTTGGGCCACGAACGCGATTTCATCCTGGAAGCCTTTCTGCTTCCGCAGCACCGGGATCACGTCTTTGTCGAGGAGCTGAGTGAACTCGGCGGCGCGCCCCGGCTTGAGATGGAACGAAACACTGCGTGCAAACATGTCAACCTCCAGGGTTGGCGTGCCTAAGAGGGGAACCCAGATGAACCTGACTTAGTTCAGATAGTCTGAAGACTGGGGTGTACGCCGCAATCCTGTTAACCACTATCTGTTAATTAACCATGTATGTCAATACAAATGTGAGATGATAATTCTCGTGACAAATTCTTTAATCGCCCGTTGGTTAATCAACAGGAGATCCGATGGATTTTGCGGTTCTTATCCGACAGCGGCTCAAAGAATTGGGGACCGAGCAGAGAGATCTGGCCGCGGCGGCCCAGGTGACGGACTCCTACATTTCCCAACTGCTGACCGGGAAGAAAGCGCCGCCGGCGCCCGAGCGCACCGATATTTACGACAAGATGGAGACGTTCTTGAGGCTTCCAGCAGGGACTTTGGCCACGCTGGCGGACCTGATGCGGACGGACGCCTTGAAGAGAAAGCTCGTGGACCCGCCCGCGCCATTGTTCAAGGACGTGCGCGAGTTGATTCTCCGAAAATGCGATCCCAGCAAAGAACAACCCATCCGGACGATGTTCGAAAAGGAGCCCTTCGGACCCCTCGAACGCCTCGTCACGCAGAAGCTACTGGACGTCGTCAAACGAGTGACGAAAGAGGAATTGGACGATGAGAATTGGCTCCGCCTCGTGGCTCGACTCACCGGCCGAAGTTATGAGCAGATGCGCGTCATTGTGCTGGAGTTCCTGGAGGCGGATATCTTCAACGTCTCGGTCGAAAATTGCGTCACGTTTCTCGATCCGCTGATCGAATCGTGGGACGTCGACCTCGCCACGTTCGGGATGGAGATTGTGCTGAACCGCCGCTTGGCGCCCGGCCATCCGAAGAAATTCGGGTTCGTGGAACTGGAACCCGCCCCACCGGTCGACGAAGAGCCGGGGCTCCGTGCGTTCCTTCAGGATCCTTCTTTGAGGGGGGATGCGACGGCGGAGGAAATCGAGTTTCTCAAGAAGCTGAAATTCAGGCGAGAACGGCCAACCCCTCTCTACTATTACCGGGAACTGCAAAGCCTGCGGGACCCGCTCCATTTTCGCCGCGTGTCGAGCGAGGAGCAGATGGTGTAGACATTGTGGCGGCTGGGCCGAATCCTTGTCGCTGTTCGGCAGCGCTCACTACTAGAGTTCGACCGCAGGGAAATCCGGCCTGAAGCCGATCGCCTTCTCCTCAATCGTTGGAGAAGGGCGCGCGAGCTTCATGCGAGTCAGCAGCTGAATGATCGGCCAGCTCGGATCGATTTCACCCGTACGCAGGCTGAACTTGGGGCTGCGGGGAAAGCCGTGGTGATTGTTGTGCAGCCCTTCGCCGCCCGTGACGAGCGCCAGCCATCGAATGTTCGTGGCCGTGTTGTCGAAGGTCCGATAACCGTGAGAATGACAGAGACCGTTGATGGAGGAGGACAGGAAAAAGACGTAGGTCACGGCGTGTAGCCCTGCGGCGAGCAGTCCCCAGCCGACGCCGATGAGGGCGCAGAGCGCGACCGTGCCGGCCGCTGGGCCGACCAGGCCACGATTGAAGACCCATCGATCCCACCGATCGACCTTGATGTCGCGCGCGTATTTCTCGATGGTTTCCGGATTGCGGGTCTCACGCACGTAAAAGAACACGTTACCCAACTGCACCGGCCAGAAGCCCTTCAACCGCGGGCTGTGTGGATCCCCGTCCTCATCCGTAAACGCATGGTGCTTTCGGTGGACGGCTACCCATTCTTTCGTCGACAAGCCGGTGGTGATCCACAGGGCGAATCTGAACAACCATGCGATTGTCGGATGCAGAGTTAACGCGCGATGCGTAGCACAGCGGTGCAGGTAGATCGTCGTACTGAAGGTGGCGACCTGGGTCAGAACGACGGCCGTGGCTAGGCTGACGAGCAGTGGTGACAGCAACACGAAACCCTCCATCGCCAGGCGTCGATTCCGCCGAGGTCCAGCGCTGAACGCTCCCGTTCGTCAGCCGCGATCATGGTTGGAGTCAGCTAGTGTTCGCCTCGGCTGGACTCCTGAGAACGAGCCAGGGGGCAGCAAAGGCGACCGCGCGATGTTGTTTGCAATCAGGCGCGCCGGTCGCGGCTATGAAGCACTTCTGCAGCCGTGAGGGGTTGGACTCCGGGCCAGAGCAGGAGCACGATGGCAGGCGGGACCAAGCTCAGTGCCAGCAACACGGCCCCGGTACTGACTGTCACCGCCGCGCCAAACGCCACGCCGGCGACGACGACCAGCGCCACCCCTGCAAACCACACCTGGATCAATCTCGATCGAGTCATATCTTTCAGCATAGTGTTCACCTTACGTGTTTCTGCGTGGCAACCCGTTCCGTCCGGTCGGTCCGATCGATGGCCATCACGACGAGCGTACCTCGGACCAGTACAGCGCACTGTCCCCGATTGGACAGCATAGGCCCGGTCAATAGTGGTCATAGTTGACTGGTCGCCACTACCGGTGGCCTACGGTTCCGACAGTAGGTGATACACATGGGCACCGAAACTACTCAATGAGCTTCCGGTTAGCGCCGCGCATCACGCTCCGCCCGCCGTCGCACCTGATGCCGACCTTGACCGCGTGACTGGCCGGAGGCAACCGATGCACCGGCCGCCGACGACCAGTTCCTCACTTCTTCGTCGTGAACGCGTCTTTGACCTGCTTCTCGATGCTCTTGTAGTTTTTCGAGGCGAACTCCTCTTCTTCCTTCGTCAGGATCCGAAAGGGCACGCGCACGAGGCTGTTCTGGAACTTCACGTTGAGCCAATGCTGGCCATACGTGATACCACCCGGGATAGGGAAATAGAGCCGGCCGACACACGCGCGGTCGTCGCTGAGATCCACAACGTCGTACGGCAGCGCGCGAGATCCCAGGTCGGGAAAGAACAGCATGGCGCACCCCCGGCTCGCCTTCGGCGGAAAGTAATTGATGGAATCGCGCTGGACCTTCGCCCGCTGCTCGATCGCCTGCGTCTTCCCCCGCTGCTCGGTGACCGGCGGCAGGGGTATCATTTTGCCATCAGGCGTTTCGAGCGATATGGCGTCGCGGGTCAACCTGTAGTCCGGCGTCTTCTCGCGCACCGTCATGCCGACCTCGAGGAGTAACCATTCCTCACCAACCGAGCGGTTGGAGGCCTGGTAACCGAGGATCACGTAACCTTCGTTGTTGTACGCGGCCCGGACGAACTTGCCCTCCATTGTGAGAATCTCTGGTACCCCGGGCTGGGGTATCTGCACGATCGGCTTCTCCTGGGTCTGGGCATCGCCCTTCGCCTGAACGTGCCACAAGGACATCAGGCCGACGAAGGCCACTGAGACTGCACGCTTGCTGTTCATACCCTCCTCCTTCCCAACTTCACGGTCGCGCTAGTTCTCGGAACCCTTTACTTCGATTCCTACCGCACAGACGATGCCAGCCGGCCGGCTCGTATCGCGAGGCGCCTAACTGCCTGAGGAAAAGCGGGTTGATCGATGCGCGACCTCGCGGTGGTCGCGGTGAGATCCCCGCGCGGCTCCACTCCAATGGAGGTTCTCCATAGGTGCGCCAGTCGTTGGGCCGATGACCATCGAGGAGGTCGAGCGCCGCCATATTCTCGAGGTGCTGGGCCAAACAAGATGGCGGATCAGCGGTGGTAGTGAGGCCGCTCGGATTCTCGGCCTCGGTTCGATATGGAACGCGAGCTCTTCGTCCAGCTCGCGTTCAACGCGGCGGGGAGCCGCCAACGCGCGCACGCGCAGGTACAAATCGCGGAAATTCATGTGTCACGCCAGCTTCATCACGCGGCGGATGGCTGTGGACATACGTTCCCACTCGGAGGTCGTACGCTTCCTGTCGCGGACAAATGTGCCCGCACGCGCACTTGTCCGCAACCCGAACCGGGCGCAAGAAGAGTCAGGCTCGGGTGAATGACCCGGCAAACAGCGCTTCGATGGCGCGCTTACCGTTCTCCTGGAGTGATCGGGTTCCGGTCCCGGTGAAATGCGGATGGGTGATCGTCGGGTTGGCGCCCCGATCCAGCCGCAGCCAGTCGTCTCCGGTCCAACGGAACCAGCTCTCCTTTGCCTGATCAAAGACGTGTAGCGGCTTGTTGCACAGCTTCGCGAATTCGGCGCCCCATCCCGTGCCGCCGCGCACGGTGTTGTCCTCGAGGATCGTGCCAACGACGTAGATTTCCTGACCGTTGTTGATCTGATACCAGAGCGTTTGCAACACCTTGCGGATGGTCGGGCTGTCGGTATACCGGCGATGCATCAGGCGCCCGACATACGCGAGGCTCACGTCGCCGGCGAGCAGTTCCTCGTGATTGAGCACACGCACGCCGCGGCTTCGCGCGATGGCGTGGCCATCGAATGTGAAGTTGACCTCCTCGATCCCGCGGCGCTCCGCGCAGGCGCCGAATTCCGCTTCCGCGCCAGGCGCGCCGCCACTGAACAGGATGCTGTCGGAGAGCGTCATCGTGCGATCATAGCATCGCCATGTCAGCCTCCCGCCCGGCTCGCGCCGGCGACTCGATTGAGGACGTGTGTCGTGTATGTAAAGCCGATCGTATGCATACCGTCATCGTGGTTGACGAGGGAGGACAGCCGATTCGTGTGGTGTGCGGCTATTGCCGCAGTGAGCATAACTATCGGGGTGGACCCGCGCGCTCGGCATCGAGCGCACGTCAGGGCTCGACTCCTTCTCCATCCGCGAAGATCGCAGCTACCGGTCGTGCACCGTTCCAGATCGTGAGCGAGCGAGAAAGGACAGGATCTCGGATGACGATCTCGAACGACGATTCCGGCGATCTCGAACTGCTGCTGCGGCGCATCATTCGCGAGGAAACCGGGATCACGCCGGTCGTCCCCGCGGACAAATGGCGCGGGGGCATGCTCGTCCTGCGGCCGGGCACCGCGGAGCTGCAGGAGAAGAGCTGGCCGATCGAAACCTTCTTCCACAAGATCGTGATGCTGCGGAACCGGCTGCGCACGCTCGAACAGCAGGTCAACGCGTCCGACTTGCCAGACGATGTGAAGGTGAAGCTCCAGAGCTACATCAGCGGCTGTTACGGATCGCTGACCAGCTTCAACATCCTGTTCGCTTCAGAGGACGATCAGTTCAAGGGTAGCGGCGCTGAGTAACGATCCTTCGTGGATCGCCCCGTCGACTCTGAACCTGATGGCGGGAAGCGAACTAGCTGATGCCCAAGGGGTGGCGCACCACGGCGCCGCTCAGCGTCTCGCTTCCCAGCGACAGATAGAGCTCGCGATCGGCCACCGACAGCGCAAATTCCATCCGCCGGTCGAGGCGTGCGACAACGGCGGCGATGAGGCCCCGGTCTATCGCGTACAACTCGATTGCCTCTGCCCTGTGAATTCGTTCGCCGGCCACCCTGTCGACGAGTTGCGCGGGATCTTTGTGCGTGTACACCACCACGCGCGGCGCAGCCTTGCAGGCCTTGTGCAAGCGGGCCGCGTCCGGCATGCCGACGTCAATCCACACCCGGAGGTGGCCGGTCAAATCGCGAACAGCGATCGACGGCTCCTCCGGCTCCGATAGCCCTCGTGAAAAGGCAATGCCGTCGGTGAATTCGAGCGCATAGGCGAGGATGCGTGCAACAAGGTGCGCCTCCGGCTCGGAGGGATGCCGTGCCACCTGAAAGATCAGTTTTTCGTACACGTGGCGGTCGCCATCGGCCAGGTCGATGGCGAACTTGTAGATCGTCGCCGTCAGCGCCAGAAGTCACCTCGAACCACCGCCAGCATGACACGCGGCCCCCCCGCGCGGGAACCAGCGATACACTTGGAAGGTCGCATGATTTCGTTGACTCGCATCTGCAAGCAGTACGGCCGGCAGATTCTTTTCGTCGACGCCTCGTTTCAGCTCAATCCGGGAGAGACCGTGGGGCTGGTCGGCCCCAACGGATCGGGCAAGACGACGCTGTTCCGCCTGATCACGGGCGAGGAAGCGCCCGACAGCGGGGACATTTCAATCCCGAAGAAGCTGACGGTCGGCTACTTCCGGCAGGACGTCGAGGAAAGCTCAGGTCGCTCGGTGCTGGACGAGGCGATTCTCGGCAGCGGCCGCGTCGGCGATCTGCATCACGAACTCGAGCGGCTGCATCATGCGATGACCGGCCCGGAGCAGGCCGGGGACATGGATCGCATTCTGGCCCGCTTCGGCGAGGTGCAGGAGGAATACGAGCATCGGGGCGGCTACGCGCTCGAGGCCCAGGCGCGCGAAGTCCTCCACGGCCTCGGGTTCGATGACGAGCGCATGGACGCTGACATCGGCACGCTCTCGGGCGGGTGGAAGATGCGCGCGGCGATGGCGCGGGTGCTTCTCAGCAAGCCCGACGTGCTGCTGATGGACGAGCCGACGAACCACCTCGACATCGAGTCCATCGTCTGGCTCGAACGCTTTCTCAAGTCGCGATCGGGCGCGCTCCTGATGACGTCCCACGACCGCGAATTCATGAATCGCATCGTGACGAAAATCGCCGAGATCGACGACGGCGAGATCACGATGTATTCGGGCAATTACGACTTCTACGAGCGCGAGCGTGAGATCCGCGAAGCCAACCGGGAGGCCGCGTACGCCCGGCAGCAGGCGATGCTGGCGAAGGAGCAGCGGTTCATCGACCGGTTTGCCGCGCATGCGGCGAAGGCCGCTCAGGTCCAGAGCCGGGTGAAGGCTCTCGAGAAGATTGAGAAGATCGAGCTGCCGAAGAGGCGGCGGGTGGTGCAGTTCGACTTCCGGACGCCGCCACGCTCGGGGGAGCAGGTCGCCGTGCTCGAAGACGTCACCAAAGCCTATGGCCGTCGGGTCGTTCATGACCGCGTGAACCTGACGATCCGCCGCGGCGAGCGGTGGTGCGTGATGGGGAAGAACGGCGCCGGCAAGTCGACGCTGTTGAAGATGGTGGCGGGACACCTGGCGCCGGATGGCGGTCAAATCCGGCTCGGCGCGTGCCTCAAGATGGGCTACTTCGCGCAGCAATCACTCGACCTGCTGAATCCCGACCTGACGGTGGAGGAGCAGCTGCGCGAGGATTTCCCGAACGAGTCGATCGGCGCCATGCGGAATCTGGCCGGGGCGTTTCAGTTTTCCGGCGAGGACGTGGATAAGAAGATCCGCGCGCTGTCCGGCGGCGAAAAGACGCGCCTCGTGCTCGCGCGCATGCTGCTCGATCCGCCCAACCTGCTGGTCCTCGATGAGCCGACCAACCACCTCGATCTTGCGACGAGGGAGATGCTGCTCGAGGCGCTCAAAGAATTTGCCGGCACCATGTTGTTCGTGTCGCACGATCGAGCCTTCCTCCGCCGGCTCAGCAACCGGGTGCTCGAACTGGGCGGTGAAAGCGGCACCGAGGCACAACCGCACGTCTACCCCGGGTCCTATACGGAGTACGTGGAACGAACCGGCCACGAAGCGCCGGGCGTGCACGCGTGACGCGCGGCCTGAGGCAATCGCGTGTCAATGAAAAACGCGTTGAGGCGCGGGCGTAATCCCTGATTGCCGACGATACGCCTGCCACGAGAGCAATTACGGACTGTTGAACATGCTGGCAACGTCGCGGGTCAGCGCGGCGTTCCACGGCACATGGGTCAGGCCGATCTGGACGCCCATGGCGTTGACCTCGTCCTTCGCGGCTGGACTCGTGGCGGCGGCGCCGGAATCGTCGGAGATCTGCCAACTGCTGTAGCCTGCTGGGCCGACTTCGAGCAGGAGCGTTTGATCCTCGACGAAGGAAACATTGGGGCCGTCTCGCGGCTAGCATACGCATCGGCAGCGTCACCGTGAGCGTCGTGCCGCTGGCTGACAAGGAAGCATGGACGCCCTGTCGGGCGAACGTTAGTTCGGGCCTGCCGATGGACATAGCCGCGGCTGCGCGCGAACGGCGATGTCGCCGACTTCCGCGCTGTCCCGCTACGACAGCGTCGGTCTTGAGCTGCTCCAGCAATGGCCCAGCTCGTGCTGGTTATCGCTTCGGCCATTTCTGTCGGCCGTGGAAAACTGCGATGATTTCGAGACGGTCGCCTTGCAGTTTGTAGGGAATCACATACGGTGTGCCTGGCACGACCAGTTCCCGCGTCCCGGCGACCCGACCAGGACGGCCCAGATTCGGTAGCTCGGCAAGCCGCTCGACCGCATCCAGCAGGGCCGCAGCTACTCGATTGGCCGCCTTCGGATTGTCCTGCGCGATGTATGCGCGAAGATGGTTGAGGTGCTCGATCGCCCGTGGCGACCAGACGATGTTCACACCCGAGGCGCCTTCCGTTCTCGCTTGCGACCCCACGAACGAAGCCAGTTCGCGACATCCTTGTGCGGGACACCGCGGCCGTCATCGAGCTCCGAGAGCCCTTTCTGAATTTCATCGAGCTGCCAGCTTTCCGCCTCGACGAAGGCCGCGATGGCCTCGGCTGCGAGAAACGACTTCGAGCGCCGAGCACGCTTCGCGAGCGCCTCGAGGCGCTTCTTCGTGTCGGTGTCAATGCGAACAGAAAGCGTCGTGGTCATGTGTGGTGGCCGGTGTGGGTTTGTATACATCCTAACACGCGACCCTGTGCACGGCGCCTGAGGCATGCAATGACTGAGCACGTGCAAGTAGTGCCTGTCACCCCCAGCGCCCTGTGCAGCGCGCCGACCGCCTAGAGGTACCTGTCTACGACGCAGCGCTACATGCACCTGAGTCCGGCGGCAACGGAGGACGCGATCCGGTTGTTGGAAGGTCCGGCTAAAGCCGGACACTACGACTACGACGGGGCCGAACTCGCAACCCTTCGCCTGGCTTGCCAACCGTAGCTCGCGCAACCTTTGAGACAGCCCACCTTCGCGCATTGCGCTACGGTGGGCACCCTTCGCCTGACACGCGAGCGAAGGGTGGAGCGGGCTACGGGGATCGAACCCGTCTAACTGGCTTGGGAAGCCAGGGCATTACCACTATGCTAAGCCCGCTCGCCATATTTATAGCACGGGGCTCGATGACGCGACTCTTGCGTGCAGGCGTCCGCTATTCCTACGTCCACTTTGTGTTGACGGACTGTGGCACGAATCCCTGCGGAGGTCAGGCCGACACCGATCGCCTGACCGCGCGAGAAGACTCAGGGGAGCCAAGCGAGGTCACGGACCTCGCGGCACGCGGTCCTCGTCTGTCCTCGCAGCGCGGGGGCCCCCAACGCGGCAGCCGCGTTGGGGTGGAGAGCGGTCCGGCCACCGAAGCCGGGATTCGCGCCGCAGTGCGTCAACGCAAAGTACCTACTGGGATTGGCGGTTACGCCGCACGTCGATGGACTTGAGCGTCCGCTCGAAGAACTCGGCCATCGTCGAGATCGTCTTCGTCCAGTTCCGCCAGAGTAATGAGTCGTGCACATCGTCTGGAAGGACCAATTCTTCGACGACGACGCCTTTCTCCGTCAAGCGGCGCTTGAGATCGACAGTCTGACGAAAGTCCACGGTCCGATCGTCGTCGCCGTGAATCAGCAGTACGGGCGACTTCCACGTCGCGATCGTCGAGATTGGCGACGACTCGAACTGGACTTTGAGGGCTTGCCTCAGATCGGCTTCGGTGACTCCATCACCAACCATGGCGTGCGCGAGCTGCGTCGGATTGACGGCAGGCAGTCGGTCGTGCACTCCGTGAATGTCGACACCGGCCGCGAAGACATCGGAGTTGCGGCCGAGCGCCAGGGCCGTCAGATAGCCGCCATACGAGGCGCCCCAGACACCAATTCGTCGGGGGTCCACATCGTTCCGCTTCTGGAGGTACCGGCCAGCCGCGAGGATGTCGAGGTACTCTGACGCGCCGCGCGGTCCTGCGCGCTCCGGAAATTGGAACGCCTGGCCGTATCCGACGCTCAAGCGATAGTCGACCGACAGCACCACGAATCCTCGGCTGGCGAGATACTGATTCGCGCCGTAGTCGTTGGCGTATTCCCACCGATAGTGCCAGCCCAGCAGCATTTGTCGTGGACCGCCGCCGTGGATGTAGACGATCGCGGGCTTCCGCGCGTCACCAGCAATTCCGGACGGCAAGAAAAGCTGTCCGTGCGCTTCGACGCCATCGCTGGCGGGAAAGCTCACCTGTTCCGGCGTGACCAGCTGAGCGGTGGGGAAGTCCGACGGGATGTGCTCGGTCGCTACCAAGCGTGGCATCCCGTCTGCGATCGGAACGATTGCCGGAATCGGCGGGCGCCGCGCCTCCGATGTCAGATAGGCGACCGTCCGATTATCCCCAGTGACGACGGGATTCCATTCGATGCCAACTCCACTCGTGAGCTGAGTCGGGGTTGCGGCGTCCACGGGAACCTTGAAAAGATGCCGCCTCGCGATATCCGAGCGATCGCCGCCGGTGTTCGCGTTGTAGATCACGAAGCGTCGGTCGGGCGTGAGCGTGGCCTGCTCGACCATGAACGGCCCGCGCGTCAACTGCAGCAACCTGCCATTCGAGGCCGGACGCTCGAGAGAATAGAGGTGCGGCCAACCGTCGCGATACGACACGAACACCAGCCGGTCATCAGCGGCCCACCACATGCGCAGGCCACCTGGATGCTGAAGAATCGGATCGATCGGAGCGTCGCCGCTTGTGAGGGCGGTCGTCGACGATGGGCGGTGTTGAGCCGACGAATCGTCAGCATCGGCGACGATTACGCGCCACGGCAGTCGAATCGGCGCCAACGGCGAGCGCGGGGCGCCACCGATCCCGGGCTGCCGGAGAAATGCGATCCGCCGTCCATCGGGAGACCAGGTCGGGGTGGAATCGCGAGAAGTGGATGGCGCCAGGTATCGAATTGGTTGATCCGGTGTGAACAGGCCGATGAAGCTGTGATCGCCCCGGTTCGACACGAAGGCCAACATCCTGCCGTCAGGAGACCACGACGGCGATTCACTCGAGCCTCGGGCAAAGAATGCTGCGTCGGCCTTCTTCGAACCGTCCATCGGCGCAAGCCAGATTTTCCGGTCCTTGACGAACGCCACGCGGGTCGAGTCAGGTGCCGGGACCGGGTTGTCGCCTTCACCAAGAAGTGTCGGCGCGCCGCCGGCGACAGGAATCGAAAAGATCTCCATCTTGGGTTGAATCGGGCTCCCGGATGGATTTGGCGGATCTCCTTGACGGTTCGAGCCATGGTCTCCGCCGCGCACATAGACGATGGTCTTCCCGTCACTCGTAAATACCAGGTTCGTCAGTTCCTGTCCGTCGTCCTCGGTGTATGAAGTGAGGCGGCGCGCCTTGAACTCGGGCCCGTCAGCCACGTAGATGTTTCGGATGCCACGCTCGTTGAACGTCCAGGCGATCGTTGAACCCACCGGGGATGCAATCAGGTTGTCGGGGGTCGGCAGGCTGAGTATCTGCTCAACAGAGAAAGACGCTGCAGCCGGCTTCTGCGCGTGGGGCTGCGATTGCAGGCTCAACGAGACGAGCAGGAGGGCCAGGGTCGGCGCGAACAGTCGAAGGTTGGCGCGGTCTGTCATCGGGTCCCCCTTCACGGGCTGCGCCTGGTGGCATGTACTCGTCACTGCCATGACAACCGCCGAGAGCACGCCGAGCTCGCTGAGAATTATTGAGCCAAATGCATTTCGGCGAACTCTGCGGCCTCGGCGGTGAATATCGTAAGTAGTCCTGATTCATCGTGTAGCCCATGAGTTCGGTCGTGCGCTGGCTTTAAGCCCGAATCAACGCGAGCACCTCGTCTCGTTTCTGCTCCATCAAGTTGCGCGAGGTGGCTTCCAGGTTGAGTCGGATCAATGGTTCTGTGTTGGAGGGGCGCACGTTGAAGTGCCAGTCGGGATACTCGACGGAAATGCCGTCGAGCGTGTACTGACGCCCGTCCATGTAATGAGCCGCGAGTTGATCCAGCTTTGGCGGTACCGCATCCATGCTCGCCAGCTTTGTGTTGATCTCTCCCGAAATGAAATATCGCCGATCGAGCGGCGCGACCAATTCGTGCAGGCTCTGCTGTTTTTTCGACATGAGCTCGAGTATCAACAGGGCGGGGATGAATCCGTTGTCGGCGTAGAAATTGTCGCGGAAATAGTAATGGCCGGTGACTTCGCCGCCGAAGATGGCGTTCGATTCCCGCATCCGGCGCTTGAAAAAGGCATGGCCGACGCGGTTCATCAGCGATGTGCCGCCGTATTTGGCCACCATGTCCTTGACGGCAAAGCTCGCGCGGAGGTCATAAATGACCGTGGAGCCGGGGTGCTTGAGGAGAAACGCCTCGGCGAGCAGCGCCGTGATGAAGTCGCCGCTGATGAATTCGCCGGTGCCGTCGATGAAAAAACAACGGTCGGCATCTCCGTCCCAGGCGATCCCGATATCCGCTTTCTGGGCCACGACCCGCTCGACGATATCGCGCCGATTCTCGGCAATCAGCGGGTTGGCTTCGTGATTGGGGAACCGGCCGTCGATCTCGAAGCAGAGACGCGTGGTCTTGCAGGGCAGACGATCGAACAGTCTGGGTGCGACAAGCCCCCCCATTCCGCTGCCTGCGTCGAGCACGACGTTGAACGGATGAATCGCCGACGGATCGATAAAGGACATCACGTGCGCGACATACCCTTCAAGGGCATTCTCGGTCGAGACACCTCCACGCCCCTCGACCGGCTTCGCGTTGGGAACCCGGTCCTGCAGAATCATGTCGCGGATATCCGAGATGCCGGCATCGCCGCTCAGGGGAAACGCCTCCTGTCTCACCATCTTCATCCCGTTGTACTGTTTGGGATTGTGCGAGGCAGTCACCACGGCGCCGCCGTCGTGCCGGTCGTCCCGCGCGACCGCGAAATACAGCATGTCGGTCGGAATCATCCCGTAATCGACGACATCGGCACCCTGCGAGGTGGCGCCGCTGATGAAGGCGGCCGTCAGGGCCGGCGACGACAGCCGCATGTCGCGGCCGACCGCGATGCGCTTAGCCTTCAAGTAGGTGACGAACGCCGCGCCGATCGAGTACGCCGTACCGTCGTCAATCTCGCCGGGGTAGATCCCGCGGACGTCGTAGGCTTTGAAGATGTCTGGGTGCACGTTCAATGACCTAAAGCTGGCGATTTCGACATCGAAGATGTTTCCACGGTAGTTGGTTACAGCTTGCTGTAATCGGTGACCACCGACTTGTCGCCCAGGACCGCACCCTTGTCGATCAGCACGCTGCGTCCGATATGGCAGTGCCGGCCGAGAATCGACCGGCGAACCACGGCTTCCTGTCGGATCGATGAGTTCGCCCACACGATGGCTTGATCGATCACGGCCTGTTCCTCGATGTGGCAGTCGCGTCCGACGACGCTGTAGGGTGCGATGCGGCTCCCGCTCTTGACGACCGCGCCTTCGTCGATGAAGCACGGCGCCTCGACGATGGCACCCTCCTCGACCCGCGCTCCCGGCGAGACCCAGGCGGTGGCAGGCGCCTTGTCGAAGGGATCGGCGCGATAACGGCCGTCCATGATGTCGCGGTGCACCTGCATGTATTTCTCGGGCGTGCCGATATCGATCCAGTAGCCGGGATACACGTAGGCGACAAACGTTTCACGACGCTCGATGAGCGACGGAAAAAAGCTTCGCTCGATCGACCACGCCGTATCCTTCGGAATCCGATCGAACGTGTCCGGCTCGAGCACGTAGATGCCGGCGTTGATGGTGTTGCACGTGATTTCATCGGCCGTGGGCTTCTCGAGGAAGCGCCGAACGTTGTTGCGGTCGTCGACCTCGACAAGGCCGTAGGCCGTTGGATTGTCGACCGGTGTCAGAACGATCGTGGCCTTGGCCTGGCGCTCGCGATGAAGGGCGATGACGGCCGCGAGATCGATTTGCGTCAGGACGTCGCCGTTGAAGACGACCACCGACTCGTGAAGTGATTCGCCCGCGTAACGAACGGCGCCGGCGGTGCCGAGGGGTACGGGTTCGACGACATACCGAATACGCACGCCGGTGCCGCTGCCGTCACCGAAGATTTCTTCTATGCGGCGCGGTTGGTAGTTCAGACTGAGGACAACCTCGTCGATTTCTGGCACGCGCCTCAGGAGATCCAGCTGGTAGTGAAGGAATGGGCGATTGAAGATCGGCACGATCGGTTTCGGTGTGTGAATCGTCAGCGGGCGCAGCCGCGTACCTTTGCCCCCGGCGAGGAGGATCGCCTTCATTCGCAGCCCTCGATGTTATCATTGTCGCGATCAGTGGTCCTGAACGCCTCATGAACCTGCCGAACACGTTGACGGTCAGTCGGATCTTTCTCGTCCCCCTCCTGGTCGTCGTCTTGCTGACACAGTTCGAAGGGCGGCAGGTGTTCGGCGTGCCAAAAGAGATCGTGGGCGCGGCGATCTTCGCGCTCGCCTCGATCACGGATTGGCTCGATGGATTTCTTGCCAGACGCCGCAAGCAGATCACACCGCTCGGTCAGGTCATCGATCCCCTCGCGGACAAGCTCCTGACCTCGGCCGCGCTTATTTCGTTGGTTCAAATGGAGCTGGCTTCGGCGTGGATGGTCGCGATCATCATCGGCCGCGACTTTGCCGTCACGGGACTCCGAAGCATCGCGTATGCCAGAGGCGTCGTGGTTCCGGCCTCGCCCCTCGGCAAGAGCAAGTTGGTCGCGCAGGTGATTGCCATTCTGGCGCTCATTCTGGGTCGCGATCATCTTCAGGGGTTCGTCGTGATTGGGGAAGTGGCTCTGTGGGTCGCCGTTGCGGCCGCGCTGGTGTCGGCGTTCGACTATTTCCGGCGCTTCAACGTCGTCCTCAATCCGCGTACCGCCGATCTTCATTTCGTCGAGCAGCAGCGGGGCGATCGGAAGGCCGGGTAGACGTTACTCTTTGGCCGCCGGCGCCGGAGCCGTCGCCTTGAGCTCGACGATTCGCTTCTGCGCCGCCTCCAAATACTGGCTCTGCTCGAACTCTTCGACGAGCCGTTCATAGTAGGGCAGCGCCTGGGCCTCTCGCTTGACCTTGACGAACGACTCGGCGAGGTGAAAATAGACTTCGTCGCGTTCGGTGTACTCAGGGTCGTCCTTGAGCACGGCCTGGAATCGATCGATCGACCCCGGATACCACCGCTGGCGATAGTAGAAGAAGCCGACCAGATAGTCCGATTTGCTCAGCCGATCGCGGGCCTCGCGCAACTTCGCCTTCACCTCGGGCATGAGCTCGCTGTTGGGATACCGCGCGACGAACAGCTCCAGCTCCTTGATGGTGTCGCGAGTTTCCGTCTGATCCCGCTGCGGAGCACGCATCTGCCGGAAGTGGGCGAGAGCCAACTTGTACTGGGCATAGTCGGCACGGCGGTTGGTCGGGTAGTAAGTGAGAAACTCTCTGAACTCGTTGATCGCGAGCACCAGGGCCTCGCTCGAAGCTTCACCGAGGTAGGTGTCGCCAACACCGAGTTTCGAGTCGGGGCGGTAGGGGCTCGCCGTATAGGTCTCCACGACGCGCTTGAAGTATTCGCGGGCCGTCAGCCATTTCTTTGCCTCGAGTGCCGCGGTCCCTTTGTCGTAGAGGAACTTGTCCGGCTCCAGCGTCCCGGCGGGCAGCACATCCCGGCCGCTGCTCGCGCAGGAGGCCAGAGCAGCGACCGCCGCAGTGATATAGAGGAGCTGAGCGAACCGCTTCACAACGTGTCTTTCAACCATTGATACTCGGCGGCTAGCCCGTCCTCGAGCGCGACCGCCGGTGTGAATCTCAGATCGGTACGAGCCAGCGATGTGTCGGCGTAGGTATGCCGCATGTCTCCCTTTTGCGCAGAATCGGCGGTCACGAGCGGATGCCGGCCGGAGACGCGGCCGATCAGCTCGACGACGTCGTTGATCGACACGCGAGAACCGCCGCCAACATTGTACACACGACCAGGCACTCCTTTGAGGGCCGCCGCAACAGTGGCGGCGACGGCATCGGCCACGAACGTGAAGTCGCGGGTTTGGTCGCCATCGCCGTAGAGCGTGATCGGCTCGCCACGAATTGTCGCGCGCAGGAACCTGTGGAACCCCATGTCCGGACGCTGTCGCGGCCCGTACACCGTGAAGTACCGCAACGAGACCGTGGGAAGTCCGTGATTCACGTGGTACAGGTGGCACAGCTGTTCGGCCGCGAGCTTGGTGACGCCGTACGGCGAGACGGGTTGCGGCAGGGCGTCCTCCCGCATTGGAAGCGCGACACTGTCGCCATAAACCGATGAGCTCGACGCGTAGACAAACCGGTCCAGTGGGCGCTTCGTGCAGGCTTCCAGCAGGACCTGGGTGGCGTCGATGTTGTTCACCGTGTAGACGCCAAAGTCGTGCCCCCAGCTTTTCCGGACCCCGGCTTGGGCAGCGAGATGGAACACGTGCGTGCGGTCGGCAAGGAGCCCGGCAAGGTCGGCGGCCTGAATAGATGATTCGACGAGCCGAAACCCCGATTGGCCTTTCAGGCCCGCCAGGTTCCGCTCTTTGATCGCTCTCGGATAGTAGTCCGTGAAGCAGTCGATGCCGATCACGCTGGCACCCTCGCCGCAGAGCCGTTCGGCAAGCGTCGATCCGATGAAACCGGCCACGCCGGTGACAAGGGCCTTCATTCTGATCGGGTGGCGTCGGATGACGGCTTTACCGAGTGGGGAGAGGCCTCCGCCAGCAGTTCCCGCACCCGGGCGGGCAGGCGGCAGGGCCGTCCTGCTCGGTCCAGCACGGCGTGCACGGTGCGGCCGGTGGCGAGCGACGATCCGTCCGTCGGTCTGACGATCTGATACGCGAATTCGACCCTTACAGGAGATACGAGAGTGCTTGTCGTCCGAATCTCCAACTCGTCGTCGTACCGTGCCGGCCGATGAAACTGACAGTGCGCCTCGATCACCGGGAGGCTGACGCCGTCGGCTTCCATGTCGCGGTAGCTGCCGCCAGAATCCCGCAGAAGATCGGTCCGGCCGACTTCGAACCAGACGAAATAGTTCGCATAGTAAACAACGCCCATTTGATCGGTTTCGGCGTATCGCACGCGAACCCGAGAAACTGTGTGGCGGAGACTCACCGTACGGCTGGAGCGCTGACTGCGGCCAGCGCCGCGTTCTTGAGTTCCCTGGTCGCGCGCTCGGGATCGGAGGCGTGGAAGATGGCGGAGCCGGCCACGATGACGCGAGCGCCCGCTGAAACGACCTGGCCCACGTTGCGGAGATCGATGCCGCCGTCGATTTCGACGGGGGCCGGATTGTTCACGCGATCGAGCAGGGCGCGGACGTCTCGAACCTTCAGCTCGCTGCGCGGGATATACGCCTGTCCTCCGAAGCCAGGATTGACGGACATGACGAGAACGAAGTCCAGGTCCTCGGCGATCGGCTCGAGGAGCACAACCGGCGTGGAGGGATTGATGACCGCCCCCGCCTTGATGCCCAGCGCCTTGATCGCGTGAATCGTGCGATGCAAATGAGGAAGGACTTCGACGTGAACCGAGAGCATCGATGCTCCGGCCTCGGCGAACGCGTCGATATAGCGATCGGGGTCGGTGATCATCAGATGAACGTCCAGCGGCACGCGTGCGACCCGTTTGATCGAGCGCACGACGGGAGGCCCGATCGTGATGTTCGGCACGAAATGCCCGTCCATGACGTCGACATGGATGAGATCCGCGCCGCCCCGCTCGACCGCGGCGATCGCGTCAGCGAGCATCGCGAAATCGGCCGACAGGATCGACGGTGCAATGAGGACGCTCATCGACTCACCTCGAGCGAGATGGGCTCGCCCGGCCCGATTCGAAACCCACCCTGTGGGCTCTGTCGCAGCACGATGCCGGCCGCGACGCCGGGATAGGGATTGGACCCGACGACGGCGACGCGAAACCCTCGCATTCGAAGGATTTCGGCGACGCGATCGCCGTTCACGCCGATGAGATCGGGCATGACGTATGTGGCACCGCGCGCCCCACGATTGACGAGCAATGCCACTCCGGCGCGTCCGACGGTCTTCGAAGGCGGGTCCTGCGCCACGACCACGTCCGACAGGTAGTCACCAGACCGAATCTCGGAAACGGCGTCCAGGGTGAATCCGTCCTGCGCCAGCCGCAGTTGCGCGGTACGCTCGCTCTCGCCGACGAATGAGGGAAGTTCCGCCGCGCGCTGCCCGGCGCTCAGCCAGACCTTGACGCTGCGCGATCGGCGAGCCACCGAGCCCGCCGCCGGCTCCTGGAGGATGATGCGCCCGGCGGCCACCTTCGGGTCCGGACGCTGGGCTTCATCGACCTTCAAGGTCAGTCCGAGGCCGGTGGCAGCGGCGGTGGCTTCGCTGGTCGTGCGATTCGTCAGGTCGGGAATGGTCACCTCGCTGGCCTGTAACGCCAAACGCATGGCGGCCAGCGCGCAAAGCAGATAGGTGGCGGTCAGCCCGCCGATCAGCAGAAGAATCTTGCCCGCGCTCCACACGCGGGTTCTGAGGGCCATGAAGTGTCAAGATCGGACTACAACTTCCCGTCGCATCGTCACATCAGCGCGTCTTCCCGCCGACAAGATGCGATCGCGTTCCGAAGCTCCTGGCCTACTTGGTTCGAACGAACACCGCGCCGAAGAACGCTTCGAGATCGTGGACATGCGGATGCGTTCGCAGGAAGCCGTGCCCGTCGACCACCGACTGAGGCAGAGCGGCAGCGGCTGTCGCTGCATGCACAGGAGAAAATTCCGCTGCGGCGGCACTGAAGGCCCGCGCAACCTCTTCGTTTTCTTCGGGCTCGCTCGAACACGTCGCGTAGACGAGGCGGCCGCCGGGTGCGACGGTCTCAGCCGCGTGTCGCAGCATGGTCAACTGCGCCGTCGCAAGCATCGGAAGGTCCTCTTCGCGCCGGCGCCATCGAATATCAGGATCGCGGCGCAGCGTTCCGAGTCCCGAGCATGGGGCGTCGACAAACACGCAATCGAATGGACGTCCGAACGGAAGTTTCTCGCTCAGATTTGCCTGGACGAGCCTGATGTTGTTGGCGCCGCTTGCTTCGACCGTCCGCCGGAGCAGTTCCATCCTTCGATCGCGCACGTCACAGGCAACCAACAGCCCGCGTCCCCGCATGCTTGCCGCGAAAGCCGTCGTTTTGCCACCCGGGGACGCACAAGTATCGAGGACCCGCTCACCGGGGCTCGCGTCCGCGAGCAGTGATGCGAGCTGTGACGCTTCATCCTGGACGACGAACAGGCCCTCGCGGTGGCCTTCGCCTGTCAAGGGATTCCCGGTTTGGACGATCACGGCATCGGGTGCCAGGCGCGCCCTGGTCGATGACATACCTTCGCGCCGCAAACAGTCGATCAGACCATCGGGATCGACTTTGAGACGGTTCGCTCGAAGAGTAAGAGGCGCGGGTTCGTTGTTGAACCGAAGCCAGGCTTCGGTCGCTTCGAAGCCGTATCGTGCCGTACCAACGAGACACCAGCCAGCGAGGATGCGAGAGCGTGACACTGAGGTACGCGAGAGACGCTTCCCGATCCTCGGGATCGTCTGGCCGCGCGGGCAGCGGGAGCGAATCGCGCTCTCGCGAGATGGTTCTCAATACCGCATTCACCAAGCCCCTGGCACTCTGTTTGCCGACTCGTCCCGTCAACTTCACCGCATCGTCGACAACCGCGGAAGCGGGAATGCGCGTGAGGTAGAGCAACTGGTAAGCGCTGAGTCGCAGGATCTCGAGCACTTCCGGGTCCAGGCGATCGATTGGGCGTTTCGAAGCGTGGGCAACGACATGGTCGAGAGCAGATCGCCATCGCTGAACGCCGATGGCGATCTCCCCGGTCAATGCCTTGTCGCGATCATCCGGAAGCCCATGGCGGGTTGCCGCCAGCACATCGGGCAGCAGGGCACGGCCGGCGGACACGGCGGACAGAACCCGATACGCCGCGACTCGCGCGGGCGCAATCATGGCTTGGCCGCCAGGACGTCTCCGGCCTTGATGCGATGGCCTGCGAGAAAGTCCCGTGCAGGCATCGCCCGTTTGCCTTCGGGTTGGAGCTCGAGTACGGACAGGATGCCGTTGCCGGCCGCAACATGGAGGCGATCTCCCTGTGCGTCGAGAACCGTCCCGGGTCTTGCGGCTCTTCCTGGGACCACAGCCGAGCGCCTGAGGATCAGACGAAGACCGCGGTGGAAGGTCACTGCGTGCGGCCAGGGATGGAGACCTCGAATCAGGTTGTGAATCGTCGCGGCTGGCAGCGTCCAGTCGATGATGCCTTCATTGCGCGTGATGCGAGGTGCATACGTAGCTGCGGATTCATCTTGCGGGGTTTCGGCGGCTTGGCCAGCCGCCATCGCATCGACGGTCGAGACCAGCAACGATGCACCCAACCCGGCGAGGTCGCGCTCGACTTCTTCGCTTGTTTCATCCAGCGCAATCGGCCGTCGAACAGCAGCGAGCATCGGTCCGGCATCGAGGGCCTTGACCACTCGCATGATCGTCACGCCGGTTTCTCGATCCCCATTCATGATCGCACGATGTACCGGCGCCGCTCCTCGATAGCGCGGAAGAAGCGAAGCGTGGACGTTGATCAGACCGAGAGGAGGCGTAGAGATGACCGCTTCGGTCAGAATCTTTCCGTACGCGGCGACCACTCCCAGCTCGGCCTGGAGCGCAGCCAGCGAGTGAAGGAACCGGTCATCGATCAGCCGCCCTGGCTGAAGAACGGGCACGCCGTTCTCGAGCGCCAGCCGCTTGACGGGCGGTTCGCTCACCTTCTGTCCTCGATCGCGTGGCCGATCGGGTCGCGTGACGACGCCGACCAGAGTGTGGGTGGAGCCGAGGAGGGCGGCAAGCGTCGGCACCGCAAATTCCGGAGTGCCAAAGAACACGATGCGAAACCCCGGGGGCGTTACCATTTGCCGGCGCGCTTGAGCTTCCTGATCCGCCGGACAATCAGATCGCGTTTGATGCCCCGCAGTCGATCGATGAAGAGTTGTCCGTCGAGGTGGTCCATTTCGTGCTGAAAGGCGCGAGCCAGCAGTCCGGTTGCTTCGTACTGGTACTCCCGGCCGTCTCGCGTGAGGCCTTTTACGACGGCTCGGGCGGGCCGCACGACGGTCGCATTGAAGCCGGGAACACTCAAGCACCCTTCCTCTTCGAGCTGGATCCCATCCCGTTCGACAAACTCAGGATTGATAAAGACCATCAGCCCCGCCGTCTCGCGACCGCCGGAGACATCGACGACGAAAATGCGCCAGGGAACCCCGATCTGAGGTGCGGCAAGTCCGACGCCAGGTGCGGCGTACATGGTTTCGATCATGTCGTCCACGACCTGCTGGACCTCTGGCGTGACGGCATCGACGGGCGTTGCGGCCTCGTGCAGGATGCCATCACCGTACTTGAGGATTGGTCGGATCATGCGCGATCACGCGTGAGATACTGCCGAGCGGCCGGTTTTTCAGCGGTGTGTCATGGCCGGGCGAAGCGCGCGGCGGTCCGCCTGCAGAACGCCCGATGATTCTCGGTCAACTCCTGCATCGAGTCGCCGCCAAACTTGTCAAGGACGGCGTCCGCCAGCACCAGCGCAACCATGGCCTCGCCGACCACGGCCGCAGCCGGCACGGCGCACACGTCGCTTCGCTCGATGGTCGCGGGGCTTTCGGCCATGGTCGTCAGATCGACGGACCGTAGTGGCTTCATCAACGTCGCGATCGGCTTCATGTAACCAGAAACCCGGACGTCTTCGCCGTTGGTGACACCGGCTTCGAGTCCGCCGGCGTTGTTCGTGGGCCGGACGACACCGACGGCCGTTTGGCGGCCCTTTGGCGGAAGGATCTCGTCGTGCAATCGCGACCCCGACAGGGAGGCGGCAACAGGGCCACGTCCGATCCCGACTGCCTTGATTGCCGGAATCGACATCAGCGCCTGAGCGAGGCGTCCATCGAGTTTGCGGTCCCACTGGGCGTAGCTGCCGAGGCCCGGCGGAACAGCGTGAGCGATCACCTCGAAGCTGCCGCCCATCGTGTCGCCCGCATCACGGGCGCGATCGATTTCCGCAATCATCTTGACTTCAACGGCTGGATCGACGCACCGCAGCGGCGAATCGGCTGGAATCGAGCGAGCATCCTCGAAAGTGACGGCAAGGGGATCGGGCAGGGAGATGGATCCGATGCCGGTGACGTGACTGACGATCTGGGTGCCAACCTGCGACAGCAGCTGACGCGCGATGGCGCCGACGGCGACACGTGCGGCGGTTTCACGGGCGCTGGCGCGCTCGAGCACATTGCGGATGTCGTCGTGGCCGTACTTGACGACGCCGGCAAGGTCCGCATGTCCCGGGCGCGGCCGCGTCACGGGCGGACGGTCGGGACCGGTCGCCTCCGGCGGTTGCTCCTCTTCCACGTGCATCGTTCGCTGCCAGTTTTCCCAGTCCTTGTTTGGAATCAGCAGAGCAACCGGCGCTCCGGTCGTGAGCCCGTGACGAATCCCGCCTACCGCCTCGGCGCGATCGGATTCGATGGCCATGCGCCGCCCGCGCCCGTATCCGCCCTGACGACGACGCAGCTCGCTCGTCAAGTTCGCGAAATCGATCGCAAGACCGGCAGGAAGCCCTTCGAGGATCGCAATCAGCGCCTTGCCATGCGATTCGCCAGCAGTGAGAAAACGCAGCATCGGAGCCTCATTCTATCCGAAATATTTGCGCAGTCCGGCCGCAGGGCCGCGCGATGCGCGAGCAAATCGAGGAGGCGACGATCTTGCAGCTGGAGGATCGATCGAAAGCCTTTCATGCTGCTCTTCGCCGATCGCTTCGTGATGGAGAACGCAGGACACGCTATCGATCTGGCGACGGGAGAGCGCGTTCTCTTGATCATCAGTGCGGCAGGAGGCCAAACGGAGCAACGGCGGTGGGCACTCCGCTGTGACACTTTGCAAAAACTCCATCACCCTGCCGTTGCTCGATTGTTGGACTATGGCGCGGTCGGCGAGTCACAGCGGTTCGAGGCCTGGCGTTGCGACAACCGCCGTCAGTGGCCGGCGTCACAGGGCGATGAGATCCGTGCGCGAGCTTCAGATGCGCTGCGCGCGTTCGGCCTTACTGTCGGATCGCCGATGGCGAAAGTCTGGAGCTCCCAATCGGGCCCAGTGGCATTGCCTGATGCCGACGCTGGATATCCCGCGGTCGAGCAGCAGCGGGGCGACCGTCTGCCGCTCGAGGCACGCGGTCTTGTTGCCGTGGCACGGCCGGCACTATCCACCTTGAGCGAGCTGTTCGACGTTGCCGACTTGCACCCGCGGGTTGCAGCGCTGTGGGGACCTGACGGCGCCGGAAAGCACACGGCAGTCCTGGAACTCGCACGCATCGGGCGGTTGCGTGGGTTTGTGCCGGTGTCGGCGCAGATCTTTTCGTCGTTTGCGCCTCTATTGGCGAAGAGGAGCCTCGTGTTGATCGATGAAAGCGGACGGGGGCTCGGGTGGCGCGTTCTGTTGCAAGCGGCGCTGCGGTCGCTGCGCCCTCAGATTCTCTTGTTTGTCGGACGGGAAGAAACTCCGCAGGTGGACGGCATTCGTCTCGAACCGCTCGGGATCGAAGCCCTGGTGGGCGCTGTCTGCCCGGCGGTTGCCGGGTCCGATGAAGGCCGCGTTCGGCGCATGGCGGCCCGCTCGGCAGGCTGGCCGGGTCGATTCGCTCGCATGCTGTGGCGGCAGGATCACGGGGCGGACGCGGTTCCGCGGCGCCTTCTTCGCGCGTGCGAACAGCCCGCCGTCTACGACATCGAACCGGCCGCGTCGACCGGTACTGCTGCAATCCGTTCAGATCTTCTCGTGGCGGCGGACCTCATCACGCATCGACGACGCCTCGAGTCGGCGGTACGCGCGATCGCCGCCGGCCGACATGCCCCCGGCGAACGTGCCTTGCGCCAGACAATCGGTGCGTTGTCACGAAGGCAGGACTGGGTCCACGCTGGCAAGGGTCAGCTGGCGCTCGGCAGCTTGCTGGTGCGTCGCGGTCGTCTGCGCGAGGCTCAAGCAACGCTCGAGACCGCAGCGGACTACTGGGGTCGCGCGGGCGCACACGGCCGGCTCGTCGACGTCGCGGTTCAGCGCGGTGTGGCGTTGATAGAGCTCGCCCGGCTGGACGAAGCCGAAACCGTCCTGAGCGCAGCGATTGCGACAGCGCGCCCGGCCCGAGACGGAGCTCAGCGAATCCAGGCGACAGCGGCTCTCGCGCGCGTCTTGTTCTGGCGCGGGCGGTACGACGAGGCGGCAGCGGCGCTTCAGTCGACCGGTCGGAGTGACGCAGAAAAGAAGCTGCCGATCGCCGCGCATGCACTTGCGAGTCGGATTGCCGTCGGCTGTCGGACGTTCGACGTTGCCGTTTCGCGCGCCCACGAAGCGATGGACCACGCCAGCCAGACAGGCGACCCGCGGCTGATCGTCGACGCGGCGTACGCTTTGGCTTTTGCGCATCTGGCTGTCGGCGATCTCAAGGCGATCGAGCACGACGTCCGGCTGTGCGTGAGCGCGGCACGGGCGGCACACGACCCACTCAGCGGCCTCCGCGGGCGGTTGATTCTCGTTGAATGCCTTCGTCGCTCGGGCCGACCTGCCACCGCGACGGCGCTGCTGGCCCGCATCGGCAAGATCGCCCCGACCGTGCTTCCACCGATCGTTCGGGCCCGATTCGATTTGCTGCGCGAGGTCGTATCCGCCACGTCTTCGATTGATGAAATCGTCCGGAAGCACGCGAAGTCAACGAGCCTCGAAGCACTTCGTCTGTTCGTGCGTGATCCAGAAACCGAGCCTGGGTTCAACGCTGTCGAACCCATCGTCGATCACATGGTGGAGCTCTTCAATCTGTGTCAGGCCTCGGACGACGAGGCCGCGATTCTTCTCGACGTGTGTCGCATGCTTCGCGGACGGCTGCATGCGGCTGCCGTCGCCTTCGCGACAGTCGAAGGAGGCAGGTGGGGCCCTGTCGCGTCGGATGGAAGCCGCCTAGATCTTTCGATCGCTGATCGGGCTGCCACCACCGGCACGACCGTCGCGCCGCACCGCTGCCAGGACCGAATCGAGGCTGCGGCACCCGTTCGCTATGGAGGGACCGTCATTGGCGCCCTGGCGGCGCGCTGGACCGTTGGATCGCCACATGATGAAACACATGTCACACGCGCTGCCTCCTTGCTGACCGCCGCGGCCGCCGCCTCCGCGATAGTGCTCTCGGCCGCGCTAGAGAAGCGCCGCCGGCCTGTCGCTTCCGCGTTGATGGAGCTGCTCGGGCCGAGTGCCCCGATGGAAGCGGTTCGCGGCTCTGTCGACCGCGCGGCAGGAGCGCCATTCGCCGTCTTGATTGAGGGGGAGAGTGGCAGCGGAAAGGAGCTGGTCGCGCGAGCCTTGCATCGCAGCGGTCCACGGCGCGATCGGCCGTTCTGCGCCTTGAATTGTGCCGCTTTGCCCGACGATCTCGTCGAGTCCGAGCTTTTCGGGCATGCCCGTGGGGCCTTTACCGGAGCCATGACTGAGAGGCCGGGGGTCTTCGAAGAAGCCCACGGAGGCACGCTCTTCCTGGACGAGATTGGCGAGCTCTCGCCACGGGCACAAGCAAAGATGCTCCGCGTGCTCCAGGACGGCGAGCTACGGCGGATTGGTGAAAACGCAGCGCGCCGAATCGACGTGCGGTTCGTTTCGGCGACCAATCGCGACCTGCGGCGGGAAGCCAAAGCCGGGCGGTTTCGATTCGACCTGCTCTATCGCCTGGACGTCATCCGCATCGTCGTTCCGCCGCTACGGGAGCGTCGAGAAGACATCGCGGTCCTGGCGGAGCATTGCTGGCGGGAGATGGCCTCGCGCACCGGAAGTCGCGCGACGTTGGCGGCCGCCACGCTTGCGGCGTTGGCGCGGTACGACTGGCCTGGTAACGTTCGGGAGCTTCAGAACGTCCTCGCGTCCTTGCTGGTCCGCAGCCCGAAGCGCGGGGTCATACCGCCGGGCGCCCTGGGGCCTCAATTCGGTATCCAGCGCTTCGCGGAAGCTTGCCGGCTGAGCGAGGCGAGACGAACGTTCGAGGAGCGATTCGTTCGTGCGGCGCTCGCGAGAGCCGGCGGCCATCGCGCACGCGCTGCGACGGAGCTTGGAGTGACCCGGCAAGGCCTCACAAAGCTGATGGGGCGGCTGGGAATCACAGAGTGACGACAGCCCCGATGTTAGAATTGTCGCGTTCCGCTGGAGGCTGCCGAATTGCGCGAGCGTCGGGTGGGCGTCGTACGAGCGTGACGCCGGCGAATTGATACGTCCCTCGGTTCTCGTGTCCGTCGTCAACGGCTGATTGTGCTGCGCTTCCTCGTCCGTCGCGTTCTCCTGACAATCCCCGTCATCTTCGGCGTCGCCACTGTCGTTTTTTCACTCATCCATCTCGTGCCGGGAGATCCCGTTCAAGCCATGCTGGGTGATAGCGCATCGCCCGTCGACATCGCCGAGTTGCGAGGAAAGCTCGGCCTCGATCGGCCGCTCATCGTCCAATATGCAACTTTTCTCGGCGGCCTCGTCAGTGGCGACCTGGGTGTGTCTTTACGGACGAATCAGACTGTCGTCGCGGCGATCGCTGAGCGATTGCCGGCGACAATCGAACTGGCGATCGCGGCGATGGCCGTCGCCGTCCTTTTTGCGATTCCGATGGGCATTGTCGCAGCGGTTCGAGCCGGTACGCGTATCGATCACTTGACGATGACGGCCGCTCTTGTCGGAATCTCGATGCCGACCTTCTGGCTCGGGCCGCTTCTGGCGATTGTCTTTTCCATTGTTCTCGGATGGTTCCCGGTGTCAGGACGTGGAACCATTGCTCATCTTGTGCTGCCGGCGCTGACTCTGGCAGCCCCGCTGACGGCGATCCTGGCTCGCATGACACGCGCCAGCCTGCTCGAGGAACTGCGCGAGCTGTACGTGCTGGCGGCGCGCGCCCGCGGCGTCTCATGGTTGAAGGCGATCCTCGTGCACGCGCTTCGCAACAGCCTCATTCCGATCGTGACGGTTCTCGGGTTGCAATTGGGTGGGGTTCTGACCGGCGCGGTCATTACGGAAACAATCTTTGCCTGGCCGGGAGTCGGACGTCTGTTGATTCAATCGATCGGCTTCCGGGACTATCCGGTGGTTCAAGGTTGCATCCTGCTGATTGCTGTCACTTACGTCTCGATGAACCTCGTCACGGATCTGATTTATGGGTTGCTCGATCCCCGGATACGGTATGAACGGACGTAGCGCGGAGTCTCAATCGGTTCACCAGGGTCCTGGAAGGGCGTCATGTTGAAGGTCGGCGCGGCCATCGTGGTTGCGCTGGTGCTGGCGGCGATTGCAGGGCCATCGGTGACACCATTCGACCCGTCGTATCAGGAACTGCCGCTCCGTCTTACGGGACCGAGCTGGACGCATCTTTTTGGTCTCGACGAGCTGGGCCGGGACATCCTCTCCCGCGTGTTGGCTGGTGCCCGTATCTCGCTGACCGTGGCTCTGGTCGTCGCCTGTGTCTCAGCACTGGTCGGAACGGTCCTCGGGGCGGTGGCGGGCTATTTCGGCGGAGTCGTCGACGATGCCGTAAGCCGGCTCGTCGACGTTCTCCTCGCGTTTCCCGGGCTCTTGCTGGCGATCGCTCTCGTGGCCGTCCTCGGTCCGAGCCTGGGCCACGTGCTGTTTGCGCTCACCATCATCGGTTGGGTGGGCTATGCCAGACTCGCGCGCGCCCAGGTGCTTCGCGTTCGCGAGTTCGAATACGTCCAGGCGGCGAAAGCCTTGGGTGCGCCGGCATCACGAGTGCTGCTGCGCCACGTCGTGCCTTCTGTCATACCCGCCATTGTCGTTCAGGCGACGCTCGGGATGGGCGGCGCGATCGTCGGCGAAGCCGCATTGAGTTTTCTTGGTCTCGGTGTTCAGCCGCCGACGCCAAGCTGGGGCACGATGCTCAGCGGCGGACGCGCGCACTTACTCGATGCGCCTCATCTGACTCTGTTCCCCGGGCTCGCGATTGCATTGCTCGTCATGGGGTTCAACTTCCTGGGCGATGGGCTGCGGGACCTCGGAGATCCCAAGCGACCTCGACACACGTAGCGGTCAAGGTCAGCGCGGGTTTCGCGATCGTTCGAGCTTTGCCTGGCGGGCCAACGCGAGGAGCGCGACATTCTCTGGATCTTTCTCGAGGCCGCGTGCGATTGTGGCTTCGGCCTCCGGTAGTTTCCCCGCCTTGAGTTGCGCTTCCGCCAGCGGCGCGACGAGCCGGCGGTCGTTGGGGTTCGATGCGAGCGCGCGCTCCAGCCAGTCGGCGGCACTCTCGAAATCGTTCAGCTGAGTCGACAAGGCGGCAATTCGCGCCGCACGAATCGGGAATCCGGTTGTGTCCGCGGTGAGCAGATTGTACTGAATGAGTGCCTGTCGAGCGACCTCCGGGCGCTTCCCGCGCTCGGCCGCTATTGCATAGAACCAGAATGCGGTTGGTTCGACGGGATAGCGTTCGGTGGCTTGTTGAAGGGCGCGTTCTGCCGCGTCTGTGCGTCCGCTTCCGAGCAGGGCGCGGCCATACAGCGTCAGCGATTCGCTGGTGGCCGCCGTGCTCGAGCTCACGCGCTCCAATGCCTCGACGGCCCTGCCGAGCGCCACAGGATCCTCTCTGGTCTGGGCGATGTCGAGCCATACGCGACCGAGCGCGCTATGAATGAGCGGCTGGTCGGGCGTCCGTTCCAGCGCGCTGCGCAATGTCAGGACTGCCAACTCGGCGTGGCCGGCGCGACTGGCCGAGGCCTCCTCCGAATCCGCCCACCAGCGTGCGTGCGCCAGGCCGACTGCGACATGCCGCTCTATACGGTCGCGGTCGAGACCAGCCAAGACTTGGAGCTGTTCGACCTCGTCGGCATGTCGACCAACCGTGCCGTACAAGTCGGCGAGCTCTTCGCGGGCCGGGATCATGCCTGGGGAAAGATCGATGGCCTTTTCGAGAGCCTGCTGAGCCGGTGCGAAGCGCCGCTGATCGCGAAAGCAGAGGCCCTGCAAGTAAAACGCGTCGGCCATCCGGTCGTTGACGCGAAGCGTCTCGTCGAGTGCGGTCAAGGCCCCTTCGACGTTGCCGGATCGGTAGCGCGCGAGGGCCAGCTTGTAGCTGACGCGGGGCAGGCGATCGTCCAGGCGCAAACACTGCTGGTAGGCTTCTACCGCCGGCAGAAACCGCTGCTGCAGGTACCTCACGTCGCCGAGCTCGTCGAGTGGTCGTGTCGCCGTAGGGTCGAGCGCGGCGGCCGTCTGAAAGTCCTGTTCGGCGGCCTCGAGCTCGCCGCGGCGGACGTAGGTTTCCCCCCGCCGGAGATGCGGCAACATGGAGTCCGGCCGGAGAGCCACGGCCCCGCTGTAGGCTTCAATCGCCGCGAACGTCTGCTCCCGTTGCAGCGCCGAGTCGCCCCGTGCAAGGAGCGCGCGATACTCGCGGTCGCGAGCGGTCGCCTGGTACGTGACGGTCCCGACGACCGCCACGACTGCCAGCGCTCCCAGCAAGACGACTGTCCGCACCATCCCTTCATCCTACTGCCCGAGAGGCCCTGTGTCTCAATTGTCGCCACCGGGGAACTTTTCCATCTCCAGAGGGTCTAATCGAGGGACAAGGTTTCCTGGGCCTCGGCTCGACCTGTTATAGTGAAAGGAGTTACCCGATTGGCATCCACTGGGGAACTCTTGGTGAAGCAGGCACGCGTCGTCAGTTGGTCTGAGGTTGGCAGCCGCGAGGCGCTTCTCATACAACGGTGCGCCGAGGGCGACGAGTATGCGTCGGCGGAACTGGTCGCCGAACATCAGCGGACGGTCGTCAAGCTCGCCACCAATCTCCTTGGCGACAGGGAAGAAGCGCTCGATCTCTCACAAGAGGTCTTTCTGCGGGTCTTCCGCACGATTCATCGCTTCCGTGGTCAATCGAGCCTGCGGACCTGGATCTATCGCATCGTCGTGAATCAGGCGCGGAATCGCCATCGGTTCTGGCGCCGGCGCCATCGAGCCGACCAGGTTTCGCTCGATCAGCATGTGGCGGCGCACGGCGATGTGCTGTCGGGCGTCGGGCCGACTCCGGATCGGGTTCTGGCGCAAAAAGAGCTGGCGACGCGGCTCTGGACAGCCCTGGATCGATTGCCTTTCGAGCAACGGACGGCGATCGTGCTGCGCGAGGTAGACGGTTTGAGCTACGAGGACATCGCCTTTTCACTCGACCTGGCCGTGGGAACGGTGAAGTCCCGCTTGACGCGGGCTCGACGCGCGCTTCGCTCCGAGCTCCGCGACGCGAGGACGGCATGAAGCCCCTCACATGCGCGGCAGCCCGTCGTCGCCTGCATGCCTTCCACGACGCCGAATTGCCGGTGGCGGACCAGATTGCCGTCGAGGCACACATCGATTGGTGCGAGGAGTGCTCTGCAGCTGTGAGAGATTTTCGGCGGGTGGGGTCGGCTCTCAGGAGGGAGTCGACGGGACGTGCGTCGCTGACATACGAGGAGGGCGCGGCGCTTGCTGCGGCAGTCATCGGCCGCCGCAAGGCCGAGCAGGAGGCGTCTCTCCTTGCCCGTGTTGAACGAATTTTCGATGACATGCACCTGGTCTATGCCGGCGTGGGAGCTGCCGTGGCGAGCGTGCTGTGCGTCGCCATCATGCTGAGCATGATGCGATATGCGACCGACGAGCGGCCTGATTCGTTGGCCGCGATTGTCGACCTCATGGCGACCCCGGTGTCCAGCGCGAACACCATCTTGATTGATGCAGCGTCTCACCAGCGCGGAACGGCGCGGTTCCAGGCGGCGAATGAGAGTGCCGAACAGGATGCCGTGTTCGCTCTCGCCGCGATTGTCACCCGCAACGGTCGGCTGGCGAACTTCGATCGGCTGCGAACCAACGGCCGCAAGGCCACGCGCGATGAAGTCGATCTCGTCGAGGCGCTGATGGATACGGTCACGCGCGCGAGAATCGAACCTGGATTGGTCGACGGTACGCGCAGTGCCGCCAATGGCATGGTCTGGCTGGTCACCCGCACGACAGTACGAGCGACGAAGATTGGCGGAATGGACTTGCCGCTTCCCCCAGCCGGCAAGAAGCGCATGACGCGTGTGGAACCGCTCGACAGTTCGACTCACACCTAGGTGGAGTGCGGGGCTCTTCGGTAGGGCGGTCAGCGCTGCGCTGGCCGGCTCGCATGGCCGGTTGCCACGTTGCTCATCGCATCCGTCGCGCGGAGGACGACGCCTCGATCGCTCACCTGGCCTTCGATTCCCAATTCATAGTGCTCGCTCTTGGAATCGGCGACGCCATCCCTGGGAAAGACCCCGCGCCATCGTTGGCCATCCAGTGAGAATTCGACACGCTGGATCGGCGAATGGTCGTCGTTCACATCGAAGATGATCGACGTCCTTCCTGCCTCGAATTTCACGGTCTGAATTGCAATCGTGGGAGCGGTATTGTCGATTTCGAGAGCCGTGCTGTCCAGGTCGCCCGCCAACGCGAGCTCTCCTGCATTGGACGGCGAGTCAGAGGCGGCGACCCTCACGAAGTAGGTGCCATTCGGAACCGTTGTCGTGTCCCAGACAACGATGGTGTCTGATACGCCCTGACGGAGCCTCGTCCAGCTCGCTTCGCCTTCGCGTCGGTACAAAACGTCGTACATCAGCTCATCGTCGTTGTCGTCGTCAGCTCGCCAGACGATGGTCTGCAGTCCCTTCTGATAGGTTCGACGTCCGAGCGGGGGTGAGCTGGACGAGCCCTGCGGGCTCATCGCAGCGGACGTGAGCTTCCGATCGGGAGTCGTTTGATCATCGAACCCGGCGAGGTCGGGCTCTCCGGTCGTAAACGGCTTCTGAAAGACGATGCCTGGTGGATGAAGCGTGATCGACATCACCTGGGGGCGAAGGTTCCGTTGAAGATAAGCCGCGGATACAGACGTCAGCACCGGACTGTCGTCCCTGCCCGTGAGAACGGCGCGCCACTGGAGGTAGCGTGCTTTGGGGCTCGTGATTGGAGAGCCGGCGGCAGCCTTGTGGGCAGCCGACCATGGACTCCATGTCTCGTCCGGCGTCTCGGTGTTGCCGGAGCGTGTGAAAAGCTCGATCTGACTGCCAGAAGGCGTCGTCCCGTGCCAGCTGAGCGTCCCCCAGGTCGACACCATTTGCGCATCGCGCGGTTCAGATTCGTACGTGCCACGCGTTGCGCGTTCGGTCGACAACCGGAACAGCTTTCCTGGATTCGCCGACGCGTAGTACACCCTGCGGCGGCTATCCTGATAGAAGGCCGTGACCTGTTGGGCGCTCGCCCGGGCCATCAACACCGGACGCACCGGATCGCCTTCCAGCCGGTAGACTTTGCCCCTGTTGCCGGTGCCTAGTATCAACGCCCCATCAGTTCCCACGGTAAGGTCGTACGGCGTATCGTCACGCGAATCCCAAATCTGATCCGACACGCCGTCCGGGGTGATTCGATAGACAGCGCCTTTAATCTGGCGCCGAGCGTCGCGGGGAGGCGGCGCTACGGTTGTCGCAGTCGCCGACAGGTCAACGACCGTCACGGACGTAATTTCTGCTGTGACGGAAGGCACCGGCGCACGCGGCGCATCGCTGACGGTCGGTGTAAGCCCGCGATCGTCGGGTGCCGGTGGAGGACCAGCACCTGGTGGCCGGCCGCTGAGGGCGACTGCGTACAGGATCCCCTTGTCGTCGAAATGCAACGAACGGACCTCGTCGAATTTCGAATCGAGGAGCACAAAGGCTTTTCCATCCGGGTCGACGCGCAGCACACGTCCGGGCGATTCGGTGCCAACCAGGAGGTTGCCCGTTCGATCGAAGGTGAGAGCGGTCGCATGCGTGGCCTTGGTCTCGTAGAAGCGACTGCCTTTTCCGTCAGGGGTGATCCGGTAGACGACACCCTTCTCTCCCGTGCCGGCAAACAGATTCCCTTGACCGTCGAGCGCCAGCGACCAGATGTACTTGTCGTCCGGGTCGAAGAAGACGGTATCTTTCCCGTCGCGGTCGACTTTGTAGATGCGGCCTTCCGGCGACGTCGCCACATACAAGCCGTCTGGCGCCACCGCGAGAGCATGTGCTTCGAGTTCGGGAGCGTCGAAAAAGAGCGATCCCTTGCCCTGCTGATCGATCCGGAACACCTTGCCTTCGTTTCCGGTGCCCACATACAAAGTCCCGTCCGGCGCACCAACCACCGACCAGAGGAACGGCGCGGAGGTTTCGTAGACGAGCTCAGCGGCGGGGCCGAGGATCAACCGGCCCTGGCTATCGATGGACAGGTTGTCGACATCGCCCTTCAGGAAGTCGGCCTGCGTGGCGGCCTGGAAAAACTTGGAGGACGAGGCGCCGACCGGAACGAGGGTGAGCGCTACGAACCCCAGAGCCAATCGAAGACCGGAGGCTGAAATGCTGGACGCGCCAAAACCGGCCTTGAACATGATGAAGTGATGGGACCCGGTCAGTGTCAGTTCGGTGAGATGGTGACGACCAGAGTTCGAGAGCCGCTCACAGCGTGTTCGGTCGGCAGCTCCCACTCGCCGAGCGTCGCCGTTTGCAGCGCGTTGAAGCTGCCACCGTTCCGGTCCGCTTCGAGAACGGCGAGCACAGAGGGCGGCAGGGACGAAAGCGTCTCGCCGTTTACCACGGCTCCGGACTCGGGGCCGAGGAGCTTGATGTACAGCGTGTTGTTGCGCCGCGCCTTGTTCAGGCCGCGAATCAGTTGAGACACGCTTCGAAACTGCTGGGGAAGCCGCGCTTCGCGTTGCTCGGCCTGCTCCAGGCGCGATCCATCGGAAACGAGAATCGAGAGAGGTCCGGTCGCGTTCGCCGGAATGCTGACCGGGAGCGTCCGCACCTCTTCGACGCCTCTGAACGTTCGGAGCGAAACCTTCAGCGGAACAGTCCGGCCGGCCCTGGGCCGTGCTTCGTCCAGCCAGACGCGTTGGAGCGTCGCGGTCTTCGGCTCTTCGCTGGAGCTGACAGTGAACTCCAGGCTTTCCAACTCCACCTTTTCGTAGTCGTTGGCCATCAGATAGGTGATGGGCATCACCATGTAGCTGGCGGCTCCGGTGGAGGCCGTATTGCCCGTAAACAAGTTCGAAAAGGTGATGTCGTCGTACTTCTTCACGGTGGCCTTGCCGCGAACGCTGTAGGTTGTGACGCCGTTCTGGCGTTCGTACGAACCGAGCGTGTCGAGGATCGCCGCGTAAGTCATCAGCGGCGTGAAGAGCTGATCGTTGACGACACCGAACCGGAAAGTATGCTTTTGGCCGCGATTGGACTCGAGCGTCAGGCTAATCGGAATCATGCTCGGTCCAGGTCCAAGCCGACCCGCGATTGCCGTCGCGCGGTCCTGGAGAAACGTGCCGATCACCTCGCCGGTCGTCGACAGCTTCAGCGATGCGGCAAGACTCGGGAGGACCGTGTAGACATAGGCGCGGGTCATCGGGAACTGGATCGGACCCAGGTTGTACATCGGATGTCCGAATGCGTACACGCGGTCGCCGTCGATGTGTGTGACGGTGCCGGTTGCCCCCAGCTCGAGATCGCCATTCAGAAAACCCACGCCAACGGCATCGCCAGCCTTGAGCGGTCCCTCAAAGGGCATTTCTCCCGCCCCTGTGCCTTTCGCGCTTCCACCGGTCGGAATGAACCCCTGGTCGCGAAACGCCGAGCCGATGAGTTCGGCAACCTCGGGTTCGAAGCCCGATAGCACGAGAGGGGTCGCGATCGGGCGCAGGAGCGTACCGATTCCGTCTTGTGCAATGCCGTCCACGCCGTTGATTCCCACGAGACGCGCGTCCTGTGGACGTTCGGCAAACGGGCGGTTCCAGTTGAGAGCGCGGCGAAACGCCGCTGTAAGGTTTTCGCGAGTGACCGGGAAGTCGAGCTGAAGACGGGCGGCGCGTGGACGGATTTCCGCCAGGCTCGTGTCGTCGGTCATTTCGGCAATGGGAGTAATTCCTGCGATTGGTTCCTTCGAGAAACTTCCGAGGGCATAGGACACGGCGCCGATCAGTCGACCGTCGACGTACACCGGACTGCCACTCATGCCGGCGATCACGCCGGTGTTGGCGAGCGGCCCACCTTCGAGACGCGCCAGAATGAGGTTTCGGCGCGCGCCAATGACGTTTTCTATGACTCCGAGGATCTTGACGCGGAACTCCTCGACGCGGGTCCCTTCAAACACCGTGCGACCGATGCCAATCATGCCGGGACGGATCTCGCTCACACTCATCTGCGGCGTGGCCGCTTCGAAGAGACCGGAAAGCGCAATCGTAGCGAGTAGAAGCGCAGAGGCGAGTCGGCGTAAGCTCATGCTTCAACTTTGTTTATACGAGAGAAGTGCTTGCTGGTCAAGGAGAAATGGCCGTTGTTTGACAGCCTCGGAGCCCGTCTGGTATGGTGGCCTCCGTCGATGGCTGGTCAATTGCGCGGACTGCGGACTATTCCGACCACGATGTTCAATCGCGGCGTCGGGGTATCCGTGTTTGCGTGGCGGTTTTATTGGGCCCTCCATCTAGACCCTGAAGGGGCAACCGCCTTGGCCTGATTTGCGACAGCAAGACGAGCACCTAACCAAGCCTCTTCAGCCCGCCGGTTGAAGAGGCTTTTTTTGTTGATGTCGATGGTGATGCCGGGACCGAGCTTGTGCGTGACCGTCACCGCGTCCACGACGGCGGAGCTGCGGCACCGTCGTGACGCGGTCACAGAAGCCGACCTCGTCGAGCTGCGTCTGGATTCGGTGAGCGATCCAGACGTGGCGGGAGCGTTGGCAGGACGCAGCCGGCCGGTCATCGTGACGTGTCGACCGACCTGGGAAGGGGGGTCGTTCTCCGGATCGGAGGAGGAGCGGAAACGCCTGTTGAGCGATGCGCTCGCAGCCGGCGCTGAGTATGTCGACGTCGAGGCGCGCGCTGGATTCGGCGACTTGATAGCCCGCACCGCCGGCAGGCGAATTGTCATCTCTGAGCACCATTTCGATGGGATCCCTGGAGATCTCGGCGCGCGCGCACAGGCGATGCAGGCTACCTCTGCGGAAGTCGTCAAGCTGGCCGTTCAGACCAGACGGCTCAGAGACTGTGTGACGCTCTTCGACCTCGCAGCCCAGACACCGGGGCGGAACAATCTCGTGCTGATAGGGATGGGTGAGCACGGACTGGCAACGCGCACGCTGGCGGCGCGCTTCCATTCCAAATGGACCTATGCCGGTGGCCTGTCATCGATAGGCCAGGTCACGCCCGAATCGCTGGTTGGCGAGTTTCGATTTCGAGACGTCGGGCCGGCAACCGCTCTGTACGGCGTCGTTGGCTCGCCGGTCGCGCATTCTGTCTCGCCCGCCATGCACAACGCCGCCTTTCAGGCGGCTGGAATCGACGCGCTGTACATGCCACTCCCGGCGGCCGACGTCGACGACTTCGTGGCGTTCGCGCGAGCCTTCGACGTGAAAGGGGCGAGCGTCACCACGCCCTACAAGGTGGCGCTGTTCGACCGCGTCGATGACGTGTCGGACCTGGCAACTCAAATCGGTGCGATCAACACCATTCGCATGGAGGGGGGCCGTTGGATTGGCGACAACAGCGACGTCAGCGGGTTCTTGCAGCCGCTGGCCGGCCGTCTGCCTTTGGGAGAGGTGCGGGCCGCGTTGCTCGGTGCCGGCGGTGCCGCCCGCAGCGTGGCCGTAGCGCTCTCCTCGAATGGCGCACGGGTCAGCGTCCACGCGCGCAACCGGCTTCGCGCCGCAGACGTCGCGGCGCTGGCCGCGGGTTCGGTCGGCGATTGGCCGCCCGCGCCAGGCGGCTGGGACTTGCTGGTCAACTGCACACCTATCGGAATGTATCCACACGTTCGCCAAACACCGCTGCCAATCGAGTGTTTGGGCGGCGGTACGGTCTACGACCTCGTCTACAACCCGCAGAAGACCAGGCTGCTGCAGGAAGCCGAGCGCGCGGGGTGTTCCACCATTGGCGGATTGGAAATGCTCGTGGGCCAGGCGCGACGCCAGTTCGAGTGGTGGACCGGCGTGTGCCCTCAGGCCGACGTCATGCGGAACGCCGCCGTGAAGAAGCTCGGGGAATTCGTCGAGTCAGGACTACACGATGAAAATGACGTCGTTTGAAGAATTCAAGGAGCTGGCCCGGCGCGGCACGTTTGTGCCGGTCTGCAAGGAAATCGTGGCCGACCTCCTCACGCCGGTGTCGGCGTTCCTCAAGGTCGCCGAGCATTCCGACTACGCGTTCCTCTTCGAAAGCGTGGAAGGCGGCGAGCACGTCGGACGGTACTCGTTCCTCGGGAAGGATCCTTTTTTGATCCTGCGCGCCCGTGACCAGCGAACGACCATCGAGCGGACGGGGAGGGTGACGGAGAGCGACCGTCCGTTCATCGAGACGCTGCGGGGCCTGATGGCGGACTTCCGGTCGCCATTCGTTCCGGACTTCCCGCGGTTCACTGGTGGCGCCATCGGATACCTCGGCTACGGAGCCGCGTCATGGTTCGAGCCGGTGCTGGGCGACCTCGGCACATCGAGCGATGGGGCCGACACCGCCGGGTTCATGTTGTTCGACACCGTGCTTGCCTTCGACCATGTGCAGCATCGAATGCTGATCATCGCGAACGCCAGAATCACGCCGGATGAGGATCTCGAATCCTTGTATCAGTTCGCCTGCGCCAAGATTGCGTTCCTCGAACGGGAGCTGGATCGAGCGTTGTCCCACGAGCGTGCTGAACCTGCTGGCGGCGTTCATCTTCGATCCAACTACACGCAGGAGGGGTTCGAGGGGCAGGTCAGAACTGCGAAGGAGTACATCGCCTCGGGAGAGATCTATCAGGTGGTGCTGTCCCAGCGGTTCGAGGCGGCGGTGACCGCAGAGCCTTTCACAGTGTATCGAGCGCTTCGCTACGTGAACCCCTCACCATACATGTACTTCATACGCATGGGGGGCGTGTCCGTGGTCGGCTCGTCCCCTGAGATGCTGGTACGGGTCGAAGGCTCCCACGTCGAGACTCACCCGATTGCCGGAACGCGACCTCGTGGCCGAAACGACGAGGAAGACCTCCGGCTCGCAGAAGAGCTGAAACGAAACGAGAAAGAACGCGCCGAGCACGTCATGCTGGTCGACCTCGGCCGCAACGATGTGGGGCGCGTTTGCGAGTACGGCTCCGTCCGGGTACCGCAGTTCATGGGCCTCGAGCGCTTTTCGCACGTCATGCACCTAACCTCGGTCGTCGTGGGGCGCCTGGCGGACGATCGAGACAGGTTCGACGCGCTCGTCTCGTGCTTTCCAGCCGGCACCGTCTCGGGGGCGCCCAAGGTCCGGGCCATGCAGATCATCAACGAGCTCGAACCATCGGGCCGCGGACTCTATGCCGGCGCTGTCGGGTACCTGGACTTCGCAGGCAATCTGGACTTTTGCATCGCGATTCGAACCGTCATCATGTCGGGCGGCAACGCCTACATCCAGGCTGGCGCCGGTATCGTCATGGATTCCAATCCTGCGGCTGAGTACGAGGAGACGCGTGACAAGGCCCGGGCCCTGATTCGTGCGCTCGAACTGGCACATCAAGGCCTCTGAGTGTTGAATTTTCAACCGGTGTGGCCATGGTCCTCGTTATCGACAACTACGATTCGTTCACCTTCAACCTGGTTCAGTACCTGGGAGAGCTCGGCGCCGAGGTGCGTGTCGTCCGCAACGACGCGACGTCGCTCGAATCGATCTCCGGCCTTCGGCCCTCTCAGATTGTCATTTCCCCCGGGCCGGGTCGGCCCGAGCAGGCCGGCATCACGATGGAGGTCATTCGCGAGCTCGGGTCCGCCATTCCCATCCTTGGAGTCTGTCTTGGACACCAAGCGATTGGCGCAGTGTTTGGCGGATCGGTCGTGCGCGCAACGACGCCGATGCACGGAAAGACTTCGACCATCGAGCACGACGGACGCGGTGTGTTCGCAGGAATCGACGGCCCGTTCGTGGCGTCCCGCTATCACTCGCTGGTGGTTGCGGACGAAGGATTGCCGAGCGAGCTCGAAGTCTCAGCGCGCACGCGGGAAGACCACACGATCATGGGATTGCGACACCGCGAACGGCCGATCCACGGCGTGCAGTTTCACCCAGAATCGATTCTTGACCGGCGAGGGCAAGAGATTGCTTCGCAACTTTCTTGACAAACGACTGGCTTGACGTTGGGTTGTTCGAAAATGTTTCCAGCACTCATCGAGAAGCTCGCGCGCCACGAGGACCTCACGAGCGAGGAGGCCGCCGGCGCGATGACCGAAATCATGCAGGGCCGCGCGGGGCCGGCGCAGATGGCAGGCTTGCTGGTCGGCCTTGCCATGAAGGGCGAGCGGCCGGCCGAAATCGTCGGGTTGGCGCAGGCCATGCGTACGCACGCCGTCCCGATCACGCGCCAGTACCATCGAGTGTTCGACACCTGCGGCACCGGCGGCGATCGGGCGGGCACGTTCAATATCTCATCGTGCGCGGCGGTCGTCGTCGCGGCCTGTGGAGTCCGAGTCGCGAAGCACGGCAATCGGTCCGTCTCGAGCCTGTCGGGCAGTGCCGACGTGTTCGAAGCGCTCGGGGTCCACGTCCAGGCGTCGCCGGCGGTCGTGGAACGGTGCCTCGCCGAGGCGCGCATCGGATTCTTTTTCGCGCCGACGTTCCATCCTTCGATGAAGCACGCTGCACAGACTCGCCGCGACCTCGGCGTCCGTACGGCGTTCAACCTGCTGGGGCCGCTCACGAATCCGGCCGGAGCCACGCGGCAGCTCGTCGGCGTCCCACGGCCCGAGTTCACCGAATTGCTGGCGCGCGCGCTGATGTTGCTCGGCTCTGAGCGGGCGTGGGTCGTCCATGGCGCTGACGGAATTGACGAGATCTCCACCACCGGCTACACCAAGGTGTCCGAGTGCCGCGAGGGTTCGGTGAACACGTTCTACCTTCACCCGGGCGACGTTGGGCTGCCCAAAACGGCGCCCTCTGCCCTCAAAGGCTCGAGCGCTCACGCGAACGCGCGGATCATCCGGGGCGTGCTCGCCGGAGAGCGTGGGCCCGCCCGCGATGTGGTGCTGCTGAATGCGGGCGCCGCCTTGCTCATCGCGGGGGTGACGAAGTCGGTCGAAGACGGCATCCTGCACGCATCGAGAGCCATCGATCGCGGCGATGCCGGAAGAACCCTCGCACAGCTCGTCTCGATTTCGAGCATCGAAGGGCTGGCAGCAGGCGCTCAGAGCTGATCATGCAGACGCCAGACAGCGCCGATCTGCTCGCCACCATCGTCGCAGCGACGCGGCGGATCGTCGATGTTCGACAAGAGCGAGAGCCCCTTGCGGAATTGGCACGCCGTGCCGAGCGGCGAGCCGGATCGGCCGGGCGGTTCCAGGCAGCCGTTCGGCGAGAGGGTATCAACGTCGTCGCCGAGTGCAAGCGCCGATCGCCGTCTCGAGGTGGTACTGCGCGCGGACTACGATCCGTCGACCATCGCCAGAAGCTATGTCGAGGCCGGCGCCGCTGCTCTCTCCGTCCTGACCGAGCCGACGTTCTTTGACGGCTCTCTCGAACATCTGGTAGCCGTTCGAGCCGCCGTCGACGTTCCGTTGCTCCGCAAGGACTTCGTCGTCTCCGAGTATCAATTGTTCGAGGCGAAGGCCGCCGGCGCGGATGCGGTCCTCTTGATCGTGGCATCGCTCGACCGAGGACTGCTCGGGCAGTTGATGCGCCGAGCCGCCGAGATCGGACTCGATGTGCTGGTCGAGGTCCACCGGTCCGAGGAGCTTGCACTGGCGTTGGATCTCGGTGCGCGTATGGTAGGTGTCAACAATCGAAACCTCCGCACGCTCGACGTGGACGTCCAGGCGTCCGACACGCTCATTTCGCTCATCCCACCCGGGGTTGCGGCGATCAGCGAAAGCGGACTCCGAATGCCGGCCGACGTGCTGCGACTGCGAACGCTGGGATATCGCGCATTCCTCATCGGCGAGCGGTTCATGACGGCCGACGATCCAGGGGCCGAGTTGCGAAGGCTCCTTCAGGGTTGCGCAACAACGGGAACAGGCTCGAGGAACACGTGTTCGTGAAGATCTGCGGCATCACGCGCCTGGAGGATGCGGAGTCCGCTCTCGAGTACGGAGCCGGCGCGCTGGGATTCATTTTCTGGCCCGACAGCCCTCGTTTCATCGACCCGGCGCGCGCGCACGCAATCGTTTCGAGGCTGTCACCGGGCATCGTCACCGTCGGGGTGTTCGTCAACCAGACGCTGGAGTATGTGGAACGGGTCGCCGACGCGGTGCCGCTTGCGGCCATTCAGTTGCATGGTGATGAACCCGTCGCGTTTGCCGAAGGACTTCCTCGACCCGTGCTCAAGGCCATCGCGCTGGCCGATTCGACTGACGAAACGATCGACGCCTGGCCTCCGCGGACGCTGATCCTGCTCGACGTGCACGATCCAGTGCGACGTGGTGGAACCGGACGGACCGTCGATTGGGTCCGGGCGTCGACGGTTGCGCGACGTCGTCCGGTCGTGCTGGCGGGAGGGCTCGGACCACAGAACGTCGCTGATGCCGTCGCCCGCGTTCGCCCCTTCGGGATCGATGTGTCGTCGGGCGTCGAAAGCACGCCTGGCCAGAAGGATCGTCACAAGTTGAAGGCGCTGTTCGACGCGGTCAACGCCGTTGCCGCCGTCCAGTCGTTGCCTGGGATCGAGCTCCCATCAAGGCCCCAAAGCGGCGAAGCGCTGTCCAGTACATGGCGATGGAACCTTACACGCGAATGAGAAGAGCATGACCACCATCACAAGGCGCGATCCAGACACGCGGGGGTACTTCGGCGAGTTCGGCGGGCGATTCGTGCCTGAAACCCTCGTCGCACCTGTCGAGGCCCTCGAGCACGCCTACCTCGAAATTCGCGACGATCCGGTGTTTCGTGCCGAATTGGATTCACTGCTGAAACACTACGTCGGTCGGCCTACGCCGACATGCGAGGCCAGACGGCTCTCGACAGCGTGGGGCGGCACTCGCGTTTTTCTGAAGCGCGAAGACTTGACGCATACGGGCGCCCACAAGATCAACAACGCACTCGGCCAGGCACTGCTGGCCGTGCGGATGGGCAAGCGCCGCATCGTGGCGGAAACAGGCGCCGGCCAGCACGGCGTTGCCACGGCGACGGCGTGCGCTCTTCTGGGCCTCGAATGCCACGTCTACATGGGTTCGGTAGACATGGAGCGGCAGGCCCTGAACGTCTTCCGGATGCGACTCCTGGGCGCGGAAGTGTGTCGCGTCGAGGCGGGCAGCTGCACGCTGAAGGACGCCATCAACGAAGCAATGCGCGACTGGGTGACAAACATCGACAACACGTACTACCTGCTCGGGTCGGTCCTTGGCCCACACCCGTATCCCTTGATGGTTCGCGAGTTCCAGTCGGTCATTGGCCGCGAGGCCCGCGCCCAGATCCTCGAGCAGACCGGAGCGCTCCCGACGGCGATTGTTGCCTGTGTCGGCGGTGGCAGCAACGCCATGGGCATTTTCGATGCGTTCGTAGAGGATCGTGCCGTTCGCCTCATCGGAGTGGAGGCAGGAGGAGAGCACATCGTACGCGGGCGCCATGCCGCGCGGTTTGCGGGAGGGAGCGCGGGCGTGCTTCAGGGCACCCGGACGTTCGTCCTTCAAGACGACGATGGAAATATCGAGTTGACGCATTCGATCTCGGCCGGATTGGACTACGCGGCTGTCGGGCCGGAGCATGCGTGGCTCCGCGCGGTCGGCCGGGCCGAATATGCTTACGTGACGGATGACGAGGCGCTCGATGCCTTTCAGATGGTGGCCCGGCTCGAAGGGATTCTTCCAGCGCTCGAATCGGCGCACGCCGTCGCCCACGCCGCCAAGCTGGCCCGGGAGCTCGGCCCCACTGCGACGATTCTCGTGAACGTGTCCGGCCGCGGGGACAAGGATGTGAACACTGTGGAAAGCGCTCTGAAACAGGCAGAGCTCAGAAGGTAGAAGGCGAAGTGGACGGCCAACGAGCTCCGCGTCGGATCGAACAGACTTTCGCGCGATTGCGCGCCGACAGGCGCGTTGGTCTTGTGACGTACACGACTGCGGGCGATCCTGATTTGGCGCGGTCCGCAAGCATTCTTCAGGCGCTGGATCGGGCAGGGGCTGACGTTCTCGAAGTTGGAGTGCCGTTTTCCGATCCGCTGGCGGACGGTCCGGTGATTCAGCGCGCGACCGAGCGGGCCCTGGCGGCGGGAGGCAATTTGCGCGCGTCGCTGGACATCGTTTCACAGGTCCGGCCGCACGTGTCGGCGCCGATTGTCATCTTCACGTACGCGAACCCATTGTTGCGAATGGGCCTCGACGCATTCGTCGAGCGGGCCGCCCGTTCGGGCGTCGATGGCGTGCTGGTGCTGGACTTGCCGATTGAAGAGGCGCACGGATTCCGGGAAGCGCTCGCGGCCGGCAACCTCGATACGATATTTCTGCTCAGCCCGACCACCACGGATGGCAGGATTAAACGTGCGGCAGAGTTGGGCAGCGGTTTTCTCTACGGGATTTCACGGTTGGGTGTGACCGGCGCGCGCGACACGGTGGCGTCGGGCGCCGCCGCGCTGGTGAAACGGATTCGCTCACACACGTCGATGCCCGTGGCGCTCGGCTTCGGCATCTCTCGACCTGAACACGTGGCGGAGGTCGGTGGCTACGCCGATGCCGCCGTCGTCGGCAGTGCGCTCGTGTCGCTGATTGCCAAGGAGAGCGGCTCGCCCGCGCTTGCCGATCGCGTGGAGGATTACGTTCGTTGGTTGAAGGGCGCGCGCCCGATATCGGCCGGGCGCGATGATGAGCACAAGGTCCGCGAATCCGTGTAGACGATCATGACAAGTTCAACCCTTGATGACTTGCGGCGCGACATCGACCGGGTCGATGAGGTGCTCGTCAGGCTTTTGAACGAGCGGGCCCGATGTGTGTGTGAGGTTGGCCGCCTCAAGAAAGAGCAGGGGCTGGAAGTCTACCAGCCGGAGCGTGAGAAGGAAGTGCTGGCCCACGTTCGCGGGATCGCAGCGGAAGGGCCGCTCGGGTCGGAGGCCGTAGCCCGCCTGTTCGAGCGAATCATCGACGAGGCGCGGCGGCTGGAACGCCGTGTCGTCTACGACGGCGTCGATCCGCTCGAAGGAAAGCACGAGGGGCGGGACCTATCGCAGAGTGGCGGCGGAAGCCGCGAATCGTAGAATGAGTGCTCGGCACTTGGAGGAAACAGAAGCCATGGTCGTTGTCATGCAGGAACGGGCCACCGAGGCGCAGATCGAGCAGGTCGTCTCCCGCCTCGTCGAAATGGGAATGGACGTCCACCGCTCGACAGGCGTGACGAGAACGGTGCTTGGTGCTGTCGGCCAGGGGCGTCCCGACGCCGCCCTGATCGAGATGCTGGACGGCGTGCACGAAGTGCTCAGGATCTCCGAGCCGTACAAGCTCGCCAGTCGGACGTTCAGACCGGAAAACACGGTCGTGACGATCGGCGACGCGCGTATCGGCGGCGACGAAGTGATCGTCATGGCCGGCCCTTGCTCGGCCGAGAGCGAGAAGCAGGTGCGGGTGACCGCGGCGGCCGTTCGCCGCGCGGGCGCGAAGATCTTCCGCGGCGGGGCCTTCAAACCGCGGAGCTCTCCCTACAGCTTTCAGGGGCTGGGCGAAGAAGGGCTTCAGCTGCTGCGGGACGCGTGCAACGCCGAGGGCATGGCGCTCGTGTCCGAAGTGATGGATGCAAGCCAGATCGAAGTCATGACCAAATACGTCGACATCTTCCAGGTCGGCGCGCGCAACATGCAGAACTTCACGCTGCTGCGCGAGCTGGGGCATGTCCGCAAACCTGTTTTGCTGAAGCGTGGGATCTCCGCCACCATCGAAGAATGGCTGCTTTCGGCCGAGTACGTCCTGAGTGGGGGGAACACCGACGTGATTCTCTGCGAGCGGGGCATTCGTACCTTCGAGACAGCGACGCGCAACACGCTCGATATCGCCGCGATTCCCATCGTTCAGAAGCTCAGCCATCTTCCCGTCATCGTCGACCCGAGTCACGCGATCGGACGTCGCGATAAGGTGGCGCCGGTGGCCCGGGCGGCGATTGCGGCAGGAGCCGACGGGCTTTTGATCGAGGTGCATTGTGATCCCGACCACGCGCTCAGCGACGGGGCGCAGTCGATGTTCCCGTCGCAGTTCGACCGATTGATGGCGGAGCTTCGGATCATCGCGCCCGCTATCGGACGCAGCATCTGTCTGGAGACGGTCGCGCGGCGCGGATGGGGCTCGTAGCCCCGCGTGTGCGATCTGAAACCCGCAACGCATGGAACTGAAGGTCATTCAACCCGGCCGAGCGGCGGGAGGCGAACCGCCTGTCTTCGGAAAGATCGGTCTGGTCGGCCTCGGGCTGATTGGCGGCTCGATTGCGCTGGCCGCGCGCCAGATCTGGCCGTCCTCGCTCGTCATCGGTGTCGACTGTAAGGACACGCTCGAGATAGCCATGCGGCTGCATGCGATCGATGTCGCAGCCGACGACCTCTACGTGCTCGCCGAGGCCGACGTCGTCATCCTCGCGGCCCCAGTCCGCGAGAATATCGCGCTGCTCGAACGGCTGGACGAGGCCGTGCGACAGCCCGCGGTGGTGACTGACACCGGCAGCACCAAGCGCGCCATCGTCGAAGCCGCTCGTCGGCTCCCACCTCGATTCACGTTTGTTGGTGGCCACCCCCTTGGTGGCGCTGCGAAAGGCGGGCTGGAGCACGCCCGCCCGGATCTGTTCTCGGGCCGTCCGTGGCTTCTGACGCCGACGGGGGATGGAACGGCCGAAGCGGTCGAAAAACTGTCGGCGTTTGCGCGCGCCCTGGGCGCGGAGCCGCGGATTGTCCCGGTGGCCGCGCACGATCGGCTGTTGGCGTACCTCAGTCATCTGCCGCAGCTCACAGCGAGTGCCTTGATGCAGGTCATCGGCGAAGCGGTCGGAGAGGAGGGCCTCGCGTTGGCGGGCCGGGGACTCATCGACACGACCCGACTCGCTTCGAGTCCGTCCGGAATCTGGAAGGACATCGCCGCCACCAACGCCGACGAGCTGCGCGCCGCGCTCGACGTTTTGATTGGCGTACTTCAGGATCTCCGCTCGGAGCTCGGGGAAGGCGAACGTCTGACCGAGATATTCACGTCGGCGAACCGCTGGCGGGATACGCTGAAGAAGGGCTGAGCCATCGTGAACAAAGTACTCGAGAGTGCGGACGAAGCCGTCGCGCTCATCCCGGACGGAGCCGCGATCATGATGGGCGGATTCGGGGTGTGCGGCATTCCCGAGAACCTGATCCGGGCCCTTCATGCGCGCGGGACCAAAGGGCTCACCGTCATCAGCAACAACGCCGGGATCGACGACTTCGGGATCGGCGTGCTCCTCAAGGCGAGACAGGTCAAGAAGATGGTCGCGACCTACGTCGGGGAGAACAAGGAGTTCGAGCGCCAGTTCCTGAGTGATGAGCTCGAGGTCGAACTCGTTCCGCAGGGGACTTTTGCCGAGCGCATTCGCGCGGCCGGTGCCGGAGTTGCCGGATTTTTCACGCCGACCGCCTACGGCACGCTCGCCGCCGAGGGGAAGGAAACTCGGGTCATCAACGGCAGGCCCTATGTGCTCGAACAGCCGCTCCACGCTGATTTCGCATTCGTGAGAGCACGCCGGGGAGACCGACTCGGCAATCTCGTCTACCATCGCACAGCTCGCAATTTCAATCCTGTGATGGCAACAGCCGCGCGCGTCACCATTGCCGAAGTCGAAGAACTGGTGCGCCCAGGTCAGATCGACCCCGACCACGTCATCACGCCAGGCATCTTCGTCCGGCACATCATTCGCGGCGCTGCCTACGAGAACCGGATCGAGAAGCGCACCGTGCAGGGAGGTCGGTGATGGAGGAGCCGAAGGGGGGAGCTGTCATCTTGAGCGCGTGTCGGACGCCAATTGGTTCGTTCGGCGGAAGCTTGAAAGACGTGTCCGCCGTCGACCTCGCCGCGGTGGTCATTCGTGAGTCGGTGGCCCGGGCGAAGGTGGCGCCGACTGATGTCGATGACGTCATCCTTGGATGTGTGCTTCAGGCTGGCGCGGGCATGAACGTCGCTCGACAGGCTGCGTTGAAAGCTGGCTTGCCCGTCGAAATTCCCGCCGAGACCGTCAATCGAGTCTGTGGTTCCGGGCTTCAAGCTGTCGTTCATGCCGTCGAGGCGTTGCACATGGGCTACGAGGACGTCGTTGTCGCAGGCGGCACCGAGTCGATGTCGAACGCCCCGTACCTGTTGAAGGGCGCGCGCTGGGGCTATCGGATGGGGAATGCGGAGGCGATCGACATGATGGTGGCGGAGGGCCTGACGTGCGCGATGGCCTCGTGTCACATGGGCATCACGGCTGAAGAAGTTGCGACGCGCTACTGCATCTCGCGGGCCGATCAGGACAGCTTCGCGGTCGAGAGTCAAGACCGCGCCCAACGCGCCATCGCGCAGGGCAGTTTCAAGGCGGAAGTCGTACCGGTGCAGGTTCCTCAGAAAAAGGGCGACCCGCTCCGCATCGAGGCCGATGAATATCCGCGTGCGGGAACGACGATGGAGAAGCTTGCGGCGTTGAAGCCTGCCTTCAAGCACGACGGGACCGTGACGGCAGGGAACGCGTCGGGCATCAACGACGGGGCGGCTGCGCTGGTGGTCAGCACGGCGACGAAGGCCCGGCAACTGGGCACGCCTCCGCTGGCACGCATCCTTGGCTACGCATCTGCCGGCGTCGACCCGAAAATCATGGGCATGGGCCCCGTTCCGGCAGTGCGGCAAGCGCTGAAGCGCGCTCGGTTGGACATCGGTCAGATCGATCTCTTCGAGCTCAACGAGGCGTTCGCCGCGCAGTCGTTGGCCGTGATCCGCGACCTCGGCGTCGATTCCCAGAAGGTCAACGTCAACGGGGGAGCCATCGCGCTGGGGCATCCAATCGGGGCAAGCGGCGCGCGAGTGCTCACGACCCTGATCCATGCGTTGCGCGCCAGAAGGCTGCGCCATGGCGTGGCGTCGCTGTGCGTCGGTGGCGGGATGGGCATCGCCATGGTCGTGGAAGCGCTCTGAGGATCGGTGGGAGATCCGATTCGAATCTCGAGAGCGGCGTTCGACGACATCGCTGCGCACGCCCGCCAGGCCTGGCCTGTCGAGTGTTGTGGGGTGTTGATCGGCAAGGCGTCGACCATCGTGGAAACCAGGCCCACCGCCAACCTTGCAGAGAGTCCGAATCGTTTCCTGGTCGATCCGAAAGGCCACATAGAGGCGCGCCGAGACGCGAGAACTCGCGGCCTCGACGTCGTGGGCTTTTACCATTCCCATCCGCGCTCGGAACCGGTACCCTCGCCGACCGATCTGGCAGAGCTGGCCTATCCAGACTGCCTGCACCTCATCGTCCAGCCGCTGGAGGCTACCGTGAAGTGTGGACTGTTCCGGGTGGAACGCTCGGCGTTCGTCGAGGTCGAGTTGCTGGTCGTAGACCGGGTGGGCTGAGGAGTGAGAACGTCCGCTCAGCGCCGGAGCTCGTCAATACCGGCCTGAACCTGAACGGTTGTCGTGGCGGAGGCGACGGCCCGGTTGCGCTGTTTGAGGCGAAATGCCACCTGATAGTAGCCGGCGCGAAAGATGTGATCGACCGTGAATCTGCGCTTGATCTCGCTCTTGCCGGCCTGGTAGGGCTCGCAATCTGACGTCGATTCTGACTGCGTCCCGTCGCCCCAATCCCATTCAACGGTGGCACAGTAGAAGTCCTCGTAGTCGTTCGAGCCGCCCACGAGCTCGGCCTTGAGCGTGACTTTCGAGGGAGACATGCTGATCATCGGCTGCGCCTTCAGCGTGATCTTCGGCCGTTCTTTCGGCTTGATCTCCTTGTCGTCATTCTGACGCGCAGGACTTGCGGCGATGCAGAGAGTCGCTGCAGGAGCGAGCACCACGATTCGAATGAGACGTCGGTGCAAGTGCATGGCGGTCCTGGCGCCTGGGAGGGTACACGAGGATTCTACGCGCGCCTCTGGGCGCTTGCAAGGCGCATCAGCGATAATACGGTCAATGGCGTCGATCACAGTTTCGCCTTCAGTTGCGTGCACGGGCGCGCCGTTCTCGTCGGTGGATGTCGATCTCTTTGTCGTCCCGTGGTTTGAAGACGAAGGGCCGGCGGCTGTTCCGGAGATCGACGCGGCAGTCGGCGGTGAAGTCGGCCGCGCGATTGCGTCGAAAGAGTTCCTCAGTCGCCCTTACGACCTCTTCGTCTCGGCGGTGGTCGGCTCGTCATGGCGGGCGCGACGAATTCTGCTGGCCGGTGCCGGCCAGCGATCGGCGTTCGGCACGAACCTCGCCAGGAAACTTGCGACGGCCGTCGGGTTATGGGCGCGTCAGCGCAGGATAGCTCGTGTGGCGTTTGTCGTGCGGGCGGACATCGCCGGCGATCTCGCAGAACTGTCGCAGGCGATTACGGAAGGGCTGGTTCTTGCCGAGTTCGACGCCGGACGATACAAGACAAAGGATCACGAGCTGCTTCCCGCTCCGGCATGGACCATCGTGGTCGCGAAAGGTGAGGAAGCGGTGTCGCGGGCCCGTACGGCCGCGACGCGCGGGCAGGTGCTGGCGGAATGTACCAATCTGGCGCGTTCGCTCGACAACGAGCCCTCGAATACGTTGACACCCCGCGAGTTCGCCGTCCAGGCGGCGGCCATTGCGGGTGAAGCCGGGGTGCGGGTCGAGGTGCTCGATGAGGAGCGCATCGCGCAGCTCGGAATGGGACTGCTGCTCGGTGTCGCCCGCGGAAGCAGCGAGCCGCCTCGGCTGATCGTATTTCGTTACGATCCGCCGGTCGCCGCGCCGACTCCGGTGCTGGGCCTGGTCGGAAAGGGGATCACGTTCGACACCGGCGGAATCTCGATCAAGCCGGCGGAAGGCATGGAACGCATGAAGGACGACATGGCCGGCGGTGCGGCAGTCGCCTGCGCGATGCGTGCGATCGCGATGCTGCAAGCACCCATTCGTGTCGTCGGCGTCGTCCCCGCCACCGAAAACATGCCCGGTGGCCGAGCGATCAAGCCGGGGGACGTCCTGCGAAGCGCCAGCGGCAAGACCGTCGAGGTGATCAATACCGACGCCGAGGGCCGTTTGATCCTCGGCGATGGTCTTTGGTACGCGCGTCAGCTCGGGGCTACGCACCTCGTCGATGTCGCCACGTTGACCGGCGCCTGCGTCGTCGCGCTTGGCAAGACGACCAGCGGTGTCTTCGGTGCTCCCATGGAATGGGTAGAGCACGTGCGGCAGGTAGCCGATCGTGCCGGGGATCGCGTTTGGCCGATGCCACTCTTCGACGAGTATCGCGAGCAGTTGAAGAGCGAGATCGCCGATTTTTCGAACACGGGCGGCCGTCCCGCCGGTTCGATTACGGCAGCGTTGTTTCTCAGTGAATTCACCGGTGGTCTGCCGTGGGCCCACCTCGACATCGCGGGCACTGCCTGGGCGGACGAGAGCAAGCCGTACCTGCCCAAAGGACCGACTGGCGTGTCGGTTCGGACGCTCGCCGAGCTCGCATTCACCAAGCTCGACGTGTGAAGACTATGACGTCGGTGCTTCCTTCTGTCTTCCGCCTTCTCGTCTTCCAGGGCCCTCCGCCCGAGCCGCCAATCATCGTCAAGATCGTCGAACCTGAGTCGACGGGCCTCGCGGATGTCGTGATTGGCGCGCTGGGCCTCAGCGGGGCGCTCCTCTTGCTCGCAGTGTTATTTGCGGTCGTGCTGGCGGGCATTCTTTTTCTCGTGCGTTCGCGGAACCCTCTCAGCAATGCCTCCCAGGGTTCGCAGGAGTCGTGAACCCGATCGGCGCAAATCTGCTCGAGTATCTGAAGGCCAGAGGAGGGTGGTTATTGCTGTTGCGCAACGGCCTTCGCTTTGGCCAGCGAGGTCTGGTACTTGGCAATCGCGCCGGAGAGCGCCTCGGCAATCCGCTGGCGGTACGCGTTGCTTTTCAGCAGCTTCAACTCCTGCGCATTCGTGAGAAACGAAACCTCGGCCAGCACGCTCGGCATCGAGGCGCCGATCAACACGACGAACGGCGCTTGCTTCACCCCCAGGTCTTTGATGGTCTTGTTCGCGCCGCGCAGCTGATCGATCATCGAACGCTGCACGAGTGTCGCGAAATCCCGTGATTCATCGAGCTTGTTGTTGAGCGCGATGGCTTTGACAAAGTCCGGCAGCGCTCCCATTGCCTGGCCGGAATCTGCGTTTTCGCGCGCCGCGACTGCGGCGGCGCTCAAGTTCGACGCAAAGTTGAGGAAATAGGTCTCGACACCGTGCGCCTGGACGTTGGGGCTGGCGTTGGCATGGATGGACAAGAACAGGTCGGCACCTTCCCGGTTCGCCATCGCGGTTCGTTCCGGCAGCGGGATGAACTCGTCGGTCCGCCTGGTCAGAAGCACTTCGTAGCGATGAGTGTCTCGGAGCAGTTTCTCGAGCCGCATTGCCACATCAAGCACCAGCTCGGCCTCGGTAATGCCTTTTCCTTTCGCGCCGGGGTCGTGGCCCCCATGGCCGGGATCGATGACAATCCGCGAGACTCCAAGACCCAGCTGGCGCGCCATCGAAAAGCCCGCGCCTCCGAGATTGGGGGCGTTCACGGTCGGCGGCTTTGGCAGCGTGGCGGCGACAGGCGGAGGCAGGGGAGCCGATGCCTGAAGGCCACCGCGATTGACAGCTTCAGCATTATCCGAGTCCGCAAGTGTGGGTACGCCAGAGGAGTTGACCGATGGCAAGCCACGACCCAGCGCTGGCGCGATTGCGCGAGCCAGCAGCGGCTTCGGATAGGCGTCTTGAAGGGCGGCCGTCGCTCCGGGTGCCGTAATGGGCAATCGGGCGGCCCGGTTCCCCAGGGCACGGCTCGCAAGCGGTTGGGCGCGCGCATCCGCGATCGCCGCGCTCGCCGAGGCGGCAGCAGCCGGGAGACGACCAGCAGGGCCAGTCACGCGCCGGCTTTGCAGAACCTCCATAGCCACGTCCTGGCGAACGGTCGGTTGTCGTCCTGAAATCGGTGCGGCAACGGTTGGCACAGCCGCGGGACTTGGTGAGATCGCCGCGTGCTGAACGCTTCCTCTTTCGCGGACGCAGTCGATGACGAGGCGATACGGGCTGTAGAGCGGGTAGACACTGTAGCTCGACACACCGGCGGCGTCGAGCACGACGCGCGTCGTGGTATTTGGATGTCGGCCAATCCGCACCTGACGCACGACGTCGTTGTCGCGATCGAATCGAAGTGTCTGATCCATGAGAGGTTCCGCGGTCCGCGTCGACTGGAGGTCAACGAAAATCCTCGACGGACCGGCGATGCGCTCTTCGTGAAACAGGACTTCAGCGTCGACATCGACAATCACCCGCACGACATCGGCGAGAACGACTCGCCGGATGCCGCTGATCGTGGCGACCTTCCGGCTGCCGGGAGGCTCGATGCCACGAGTCGCGGCCACCTCCCGAGGCGGGATTGACGGCTCGACGCGGGGCTTGGCCGCGTCGGTCGACACGGGCTTTGTCTCAATACGGGCGGCCGCACCAAGGGCCGGAGCGACTTCGCCAGCCTCTGGTCCCGCTCCCGCCTTGGCCAGCTTGCTCGCCGGATATTCCGTCGCCAGCCTGCGGAGCAGCCGACGGCCTGCGTCCTGGTCTCGCGGTTGGCCGAATCGATCGAACGCGTCAAGGGAGAGCCGGGCGGCGCGCCACAGCGCGTCGTCGCAATAGCTGCTGTTGGGATACCGCCGCACGACCGATTCGTACGCGGTGACGACTGAACGGACCGCCTTGAGCACCGATTCCGGGTCGGCCTGATCGTTGAGGGCGGCGCGGACCGCCTGCTCCTTCGCCAAGGCGTCGTTGTACAGCGTCCGGACCGGCAATGCCGCCTGCGCCGGGATGACGAACGCAGCGAACACGAGCGCGATGAGCTGTTTGACCATGGTGACACTCCGCCCTTACCGCAGCTGCGCGTCGACCTCGTCGAAATAGTGCTTGTCCACAAGCACCTCGCGCGGCTTGCCGCCCGTCGCCGGGGACACCAGGCCTTCCATCTCCATCATGTCCACCAGGCGCGCGGCTCGGCTGAAGCCGATCCGAAGCCGCCGCTGCAGGTACGAAATCGACGCCTGTCCGCTCTGCACGACGATGCGAGCCGCTTCGTCGTAGAGATCGTCTTTGTCGATCTCGATCCCGTCGGGGCCGGATTTCTCCTCGGCGGTGATCGTTTCGTCGTACGTGGGTTTGCCTTGCTTCCGAAGGTAGCTGGCGAGCCGGGCGCTTTCCTGTTCCGAGATGTACGGACCGTGCAGCCGCACGAGGCGCGAGGAGGCGGGCGGCAGCATCAACATGTCGCCCTTGCCCAGCAATTGTTCCGCGCCATTGCCGTCCAGAATCGTGCGGGAATCGACTTTCGAGGACACCCTGAACGAAATCCTCGTCGGCATATTCGCTTTGATCAGCCCGGTGATGACGTCGACTGACGGACGCTGTGTGGCGAGAATCAGGTGGATGCCGACCGCCCTCGCCATCTGGGCAAGCCTGGCGATCGATTCTTCGACTTCGTTGCTGGCCACCATCATCAGGTCCGCCAGTTCATCGATCACGACGACGATGAAGGGGAGAGGCTTGGCCAGTGGATCGCCGTCGCCCGTCCCGGCTCGTTCAGCCAGGAGGTGTTGGATGTTGCGGTTGTACTGCTCGATATTCCTGACGCCTTCGGCGGCCAGCGTTTTGTAGCGTTCCTCCATCTCTCGCACCGCCCAGCGCAGCGCGTTCGATGCCTGTTTCGGATCGACGACGACCGGCGTCAGCAGGTGAGGAATATCCTCGTACATTCCGAGCTCGAGCCGTTTCGGATCGATCAGAATCAGCCTCACATCGTCAGGCGTGGCGCGGTAGAGGATGCTGGTCAGCATCGAGTTGATGCCGACCGACTTGCCGGTACCAGTCGAACCCGCGATCAGCAGATGAGGCATCATCGCCAGATCGGCAACGAACGGCTCGCCGTGGATGGTCTTGCCAAGTGACAGCGTGAGCTTCGAGTGCGATCGGCGATAGACCTCCGACTCGAGCAGCTCCCGCAGGGAAATCTGCTCACGGGTATCGTTCGGAATCTGCACGCCGACCGTCGACTTGCCCGGTATGCGATCGATCAGGACCGACTCGGCTTGCAACGCCAGACACAAATCGTCGGCCAGGCTCGTGATCTTGGCGTACTTGACACCCGCATCCGGCTTGAACTCGAAGGTCGTCACGACCGGGCCCGGATGAATCTGGACCACCGCGCCTTCCACGGCGAACTCCCGGCACTTCTCTTCGAGCAAACGGGCGCCATCCATCAGCTCTCGTTCGTCGATCTTCCGTTCCGTTTTCGGGGCGTCGAGTAGCGCCAGCGGCGGCAGCGCATATTCGCCCTTCCGCCGCTCCGCAGGCGCCTTCGTGAGAGAGACAGGATCGGCCAGCGGAAGTGGAGGGGCAGGGAGATTCACCTTGGGCTTCTTGAGCGGAGCGAACGAGCGCGGGCCGGCGGCCGCTGCCTTTGCGTCACCAGTGTCGGCCTTCTCCTGGCCGTCCCAGAGAGGACTTTCGGCCGGAGCCGGTTTCGCGCGCTTGGCCGGCGCGACGGATTGAACGGCGACGGCAGGCTTGGACTCCGGGATTGGGGCACCTGGCTTCGTGTGTTTTGCAATCACGTCGCGTCGCTGTTGTTCACGGCGGCGCTCTTCCCGCCGTTCGCGAAACGATTCGAATCCGCGTCGGCCGCCGTTGACGGCCGCACGCAGGAGCGCAGAGAAGAATCGACCAAACGAGAACTGCGTTGAAACAATCAGAGACAAGAAGATCAACGTCAGAATGACGATGACGGAGCCGGTCTGATTGAGGTAGTCCGTCAGCAGCGTTGCGAGCCGATCGCCCGCATACCCTCCAGCCCGGAACGGCTTGCCCGAGACCTCGACGACTCCGAGAATCAAGCTGAGAAAGGCACTCAAGCACGCGAGGAGCAGCACCGCGCCGGTCGCTTTGGTGCCGGCAGCCTCGAACGTTCGGCACCAGAAGTAGGTCCACCCCGTAATAACGAGCAATGCGGGGATGACGTACGATCCGTAGCCGAAGAGTTGGAAGGACAGCTCGGCAACGAATGCGCCGATTCGGCCTGCGAAATTGTTGGTCGGCACAGTTGCACTGGCCGCGCTGAAGAACCACACCGGGTCCTTGGGGTCGTAGCTCACGAGCGCAACTATCCAGAGCAGGGCCGCCGCGAACAACGCGACACCTACGAACTCGCTTACACGGCGAGAGACGGTCGATCCAGCCACGAATCAGATCTCCATGATGACGGGCAGTACGAATGGGCGGCGGCCCGAACGCTTGCGGATGAACCGGCGCAGCTCGAGCCGCACCTTTTCTTTGATCAGTCCCTGATCGGTACGTTCTTCGACGCTCGCCTGCTCGATGACGTCCGCGAGGAGGCGCGCGCCGTCGGCCAGCAGCGTCTGATCATCGTCGATGACAAAGCCGCGGGTGACCATCTCAGGGACGCCTTCGAGCTCCCCCGTCTGCTTGTTGATGGCGACGACCGGCACGACCAGGCCGTCCTCGGCGAGGTGCCGCCGATCGCGCAGGACCTCGTCGGCGACCTCGCCAGTGCGGGTGCCGTCGATGAGGATGCGGCCGACCGGAGCTTTGCCGGCAAGCCGCGCGCCGGTACCGTCGAAGTGCAGTACGTCGCCGTTTTCCGCCAGCAGAATCTCCGGCTTGGGATGACGCCCCGCAAACATGCGGCCGGCGACCCGCGCGTGCTGCGCCAGTTGGCGAAACTCGCCGTGCACCGGCACGAAGTAGCGCGGGCGCACGAGCGACAGCATCAGCTTCAACTCTTCTTCGCTGCCATGCCCCGAGACATGGACGTGCTTGATGCCCTCGTGAATGACATTGGCACCCCTCCGGGCCACGTGATTGATCACGCGGCCGATGGCCTTTTCGTTTCCCGGGATCGCGCGAGCCGACAGGACGACGGTGTCTTCGGGATCCAGCTTGACGTGCCGGTGGTCGGCGATGGCGATCCGCGATAGCGCCGAGGTCGCCTCTCCCTGAGAGCCGGTCGCAAGGCACAGCACGTCTTGAGCGGGGTAGCCGCTGACATCGGCGTCACGGATCTGCACCCCGGCGGGGATCCGCAGGTAACCCAGGCGCTGTGCGATCTGCGAGTTCTCAATCATGCCGCGACCGACGAACGCCACCTTGCGATCGAACTGCGCGGCCAGGTCGACCAGAATCTGCATGCGATAGATGCTGGAGGAGAAGGCCGCAACGATCAGACGGCCGGTCGAGCTCGCAAAAACCTCCTCGAAGGCTTCGACGACATCGAGCTCCGATCCGGTGAAGCCGCGCCGATCGACGTTGGTGCTGTCGGCAAAGAGCGCGAGGACGCCTGACGAGCCGAGCTCGGCGAAACGATGAACGTCCAAGTGGTGCCCGTCGATCGGCGTTTGGTCGATCTTGTAGTCGCCCGTATGAACCACGGTGCCCACTGGGGTGTGGATGGCCAGCCCCACACAGTCGGGCATGCTGTGCGTGACACGAATGAACTCGATGTCGAAGGGTCCGGTGGTCACGCGTCCGGGCGGTTGCAGCGGCGTGAGTCGGGCGCCTTCGATGTCGATCCCGTGCTCGGTCAGCTTCGGTTCGAGCAATGCGAGCGTCAGCGGCGTGCCATACACCGGCCCACTGACATGTGGGAGAACGTAGGGCACGGCACCAATGTGATCCTCGTGGCCGTGCGTCAGCACGAGCGCCGCGACCCGCCCTTTCTGCTGCAAATAGGTCAAGTCCGGAATCATCAGATCGACTCCGGGCAGATCGGCATCAGGAAACATGACGCCGGCGTCGACGACGATCGTCGTGTCGTCCCAGGTGAGCGCGAGCATGTTCATGCCGAACTCCCCCAGGCCGCCAAGGGGTACCACTTCGAGCATCCGGAATATGGGAAACACACCTACGCCGAGTCGGTTCCTGGCAGAACCTGCGCGACGAAGGGAGCCGCGGCGCGGCTCGATCAGGCTGCTGGGCGCGCCTGAAGCAAAGAAGGCGTGATAAAAGCCGACCTACGTACGACTTAGCGCGAAACTATAGCACAGCTCCGCGTCGGCGGCCAGCCCGTGCTCCTCACAGTTGACCGACAAACGTATCGGCCAGACGAACCAACTCGGGCAGGGTCAGGGTCTCGGGCCGGCGACGGGGGTCCAGACCGGCGTCGGCGAGCGCTCTTCCAGGCGGCAGTTTCGAGCTCAGCGGGAACGCCTTGAGCGCGTTGGCGAGAGTCTTCCGTCGCAGGGTGAAGATGGAACGCACGAGCTGGCTGAACACCGGCTGGCTTTGTGCCGGCGGGTCGGGCGGATGGAAGCGAAGCCGGAGGAGCGCGGAATGGACCTTCGGCGGCGGCCGAAACGCCCCGGGTGGCAAATCGAAAAGAGGCTCGATCGCTGCGGAATGACCGATGAGCACCGTCAGGACGCCGTAATCATGCGTGCCGGGAACCGCTGTCAGCCGGCGCGCCACTTCCCGCTGCAGCATCACCGTTGCATCCGACAGAGGAACCCCGAACGACTGCAGCTCTACTAGACGAAAAAGGATCGCCGACCCGATGTAGTAGGGCAGGTTGCCCACGACGCGGACCTGGCCGGCATTGGCGATGGCTCCGAGCTCGTCGCGGAGCGTCTCGCCGGACACCCGGAGGAAATCGCTGTCGAACACGGAAAGATTGGGCCAGTTCCGTCGACGGAGTCCGGCAGCCAGCACCCGATCGATTTCGAACGCCAGGACGTGTTTCGCACGGGCCGCCAGTGGTCGGGTCAACGCGCCATGCCCCGGACCCACTTCCACGAAGACCTGATTCGCTTCGGGCGCGATGGCGCGCACCACCTTGTCCACCCACGCCGCTTCGAGGAAGTGCTGCCCGAAGCGCTTGCGCGCGCGGGGCATCAGTGGTGGTGACGATTGGGTTGTGCGTCGGCGTCGTTCTCTCGCCAGTAGCGCTCCTCGATCTCCTCGATCTGTTCTTCACTCATGCCGAAATAGTGGCCGACCTCGTGAATCAGCGTTTCGCCGATGGCTATCACGAGATCGTCGTCGTCGTCCGATTCTCGCTCGAGCGGACCCTGAAAGAGGAGGATGCGATCGGGAAGTGCGTTGCCATGATCCCAGCGACGCTCGGTCAGCGGCGTTCCCTGGTAGAGACCGAGCAGGGTATCGGGTGGCTCGATCTCCATCTCCTGGAGCAAATCGAGCGACGGCTCATCCTCGACGACAATGACAAGGTTGGTGAGGGCGTTGCGAAAACGTCGAGGAATACGCGTGAGCGCGTCGGCTACGAGTTGCTCGAATACCGCCCGATTCATTTTCCTCTCGCCCGCCGACTGGGAGTGAGTGTTCGCCCTCGAACCTCGCGTCTCTGGCGTCTCTGGGGTTTCTCGGATCGATGACCAAGCGTTTCGCGCTGAAAGTAATCGCAATCGTCCAGGACCGCGCACTGCTGACAAAGGGGCCTGGGCTTGCAAATGCGCCGACCGTGAAGGATGAGCGTGTCGGACGTGCGCGTCCAGCGCTCGGGCGGCAGGGCACCACATAGTTGTTGCTCGACGAGATCGGGCTTGTCCGACTTGGCAATCCCGATGCGATTCGATACGCGGAGGACGTGTCGATCGACGGGGAGTGCCGGCACACCCATGGCGTGGCCCAGGACGACGCTCGCCGTTTTCCGGCCGACACCAGGCAGCATGACCAGCTTCTCCATATCCGCCGGAACCTCTCCGCCATGGTCGCGCACGATGGCTCGAGCCATGCCGATCAGCGCCTTCGACTTGGCGCGAAAGAAGCCGGTCGAATGGATCTGCGGCTCCAGGGCTGCCGGCGTTGCCCGAGCCAGCTTCTGGGGAGTGGAGTAGCGCTTGAACAGCGAGGGCGTCACGAGGTTCACGCCTCGATCCGTGGACTGCGCCGACAGAATCGTCGCAACCAGTAATTCGAACGGATTCGAATAGCGGAGCTCGGTATCGGCGTCAGGATGCTGCGCCTCGAGCTTGTCCAGAATCTGCCGCGTCTCGAGAGGCGTTTTCATCAATCCCGGAAATCTAGTGGACCGGCCCGGTGCCCTTGTTCCAACCCACTTCGCTATAGGATTCGGAAAAGACACGCCAGTGCTCCTGGAGTGCGGCGATCAAGTTCGGCATGAACTGAACAGGAACGACGATCTTCGCGCGCACCGGCGCACGCACGACGTGCTCGTGCTCGGCTTCCTTGATTTCCTTGTCCGAGAGCGGCATCACCTCACAAAACGTGAGCGTGAAGTCGAAAGGCGTGTGGGCAATCGAGCAGAAGTTTGCGTAGGTCCGTGGCGCCGACGGGTCGTCGGCGGGCACGATCGTGAAGTTGATCTGTTTCGGCTGGTCAGGCATCCAGCAAGTTTACCGGATGCCCCAAGGCAACGGTTGAAGACTCGTGCTAGTCACTTCCGCATCACGCCGACGACCACCCCTTGGACCTGGACCTGGTCGGGATCGACGAAGATCGGGTGCATCGCGGCGTTGGCCGGCTGGAGGCGAATCCTGCCTCCCGGGTCGCGGAAAAACTTCTTGAGCGTGACGTCGGACCCGCGCAGCAGCGCGATGACCATCTCGCCGTTCTCGGCCGTCTTGCGATCTTCGACCACCACGAAGTCCCCGTCGCGGATCTGTTCGTCGATCATCGAGTCTCCGCGGACTCGCAGCACGTAGGTGTCCCGTTTGCCCGTCAGATTCTCGGGAACGGCGATGGTTTCGTTCGAAGCGACCGCTTCGATGGGAGCGCCGGCAGCCACGTAGCCAAGGAGCGGCAACTCGACAGCGCGCTCGCCGGTTCTCGTGGGGACCATTTCCACCGACCGACTTCGGTTCCAGGCGCGTTTGATGAAGCCCTTCTCTTGCAGATTCGTGAGGTGCTTGTGTACGGTCGCCAGCGAAGAGAGGCCGAAACGTCGGCCGACTTCTTCCAGGCTTGGCGCGTATCCGTGCTGCTGGATGAACTCGTTCAGATAGTCCAGGATCTCGCGCTGCCGTTTCGTGAGAGGAAGCATCCTAGTCCTCCTTGAAGTGGGCAGAGGCGAGGCCCGCTTCGGGAAACGCCGAGCACTATACGCAAAAGAAAGGCGAAGGTCAACCTCCGGCCACTGTACCGACCAGTGCTAGCATCCTGAGCCGTGCGCCAACCTCTGCGGATTCCTCTTCCCGGAAGCCGGCCATTTGATGTCGTGGGCTTCGGTCTCAACAGTATCGACCTTCTGACTGTGGTCGCCGAATTTCCGGCGGTCAACACCAAACAGCGGCTTCAGCGTTTCGTTCGCATGCCGGGTGGGCAAATCGCTACGGCGCTCGTGACGTGCGCGCGACTGGGGTGGACGACCCGATACGTCGGGAGCTTCGGGGGAGACGAATTCGGTGAGCTGTCGCGGCAGAGCCTGGTCCGCGAAGGGGTGGACATTGGCGCCGCCCGGACCGTCGCTCAAGCCACAAATCAGTTCGCTGTGATCCTGGTAGACGCGCGCACCGGTGAGCGGACGGTTCTTTGGGATCGCCATCCGGAATTGGCAATGCCAGTGGACGAGCTCTCCGAAAGCGCTGTCACCTCGGGCCGATTTCTGATCGTCGATTGCCACGAGACGGCCGCTTCGACGCAGGCGGCTCGTTATGCGCGCGCCGCAGGGATCCCGACGGTCATCGATGTCGAGAAAGTGCGGCCCGGAATCGCAGACCTTCTGCATCAGATCGACGCCATCATCGCCGCGCAGGATTTTCCGACGGCGCTCACCGGATACGACGATCCCGGCCGGGCGATCGAAGTGATGGCGCGCGAATTTGCCGCGAGTCTGGTTTGCGTGACGCTCGGGCAGGAGGGGAGCCTCGCTTGGTGTGCGGGTCGGCTCGTCCGAACGGCGGGGTTTCAAGTGGACTGTGTGGACACCACCGGCGCCGGCGATGTCTTCCGCGGTGCATTCGTTGCGGCATGCCTTCGCGGGCCCGCCGAGGACATCGAAGGCATCCTGGCGTATGCCAACGCTGCTGCAGCCTTGAACTGTCGGGCGCTGGGAGCCCGGTCGGGCATTCCGCAGCCCGCGGAGATCGAGCAACTCTTGACCCAGTCGGGGATGTAACTTCTACCATCCAGACGAGGTCTAATAGCTTGGACGAGAGCGTCTCTTGCGTCGGGCACCCGACTGATGGGGTCTGAAAAATCGATGGCACCACCGTTTGCGTGGGCACTCCCGGCACGATGCCAGCCGGAGTGGGACTTGAGCGCGGTGCGCACTGAACCTGGAGGCAGCATCGATCGCGCGCTGGCCGACCTGGATGAACCCGCGCTGGTCGAAGCCTGCCTGGCCGGCCAGCCGGGCGCGTTCGATCTGATCGTCGAGCGGCATCGCAGGAGTGTCTACCTGCTGTGCTATCGGTTCGTCAGCAATCACGAGGACGCCGCCGACCTCTCCCAGGACGTGTTCGTCCGTGCGTACCGCGGGTTGGCGAAGTTTCGCCGGCAGTCGTCGCTGGCAACGTGGTTGTATCGGATTGGCGTCAACGTGTGCCTCAACCATGTCAGCGCGAAGTCACCGAAGACGGAAGCGCTCGACGAGCGGCGATACCGCGATCGCCACGACTCGCCGGCTGAACGAGTCCTCAAACGCGAGCGCGCTGCCCGCGTTCGACACGCCATCGCGCAGTTGCCGCGCAAGCAGCGAGCGACTCTGATCCTTCGCATGTATCACGAAATGCCGCATCAGCAGATTGCCGACCTGCTGGGCAGCTCGGTCGGCGCCGTCAAGGCCAATTTCTTTCACGCGTTGGGCAACCTGAAAAAGCTGCTCGCGGACGAGCCTTTGTGATGAGCCACTTCACTTCGGAACAACTCATCGGTCTCGCCGAAAACGCCGGCGCCGAGCTCTCCCAATCGCAAGCGTTGCACCTGCATGAATGTGTGGAGTGCCAGCAGCAGGTCGCTGATCTGCGCGCGATGATGGACGCCGTCGCAGACGTGACGGTTCCGGAGCCATCCCCCCTCTTCTGGGACCATTTTTCGGCCCGGGTCCGCGACGCTGTAGCCGCCGAGCAGAACCCCGCGCCGTTCGGGACTGCGCCCTGGTCGTGGATCCGCGCAAAAGCGCTGTGGGTTGGCGGCGCGATGATTGCTGTATTGGCTGTCGCGGTGATCGTGCGTGTCGACCGAAACGCGCCGTCGCCTCCTCAGAGCAGCGCGACGTCTGCCACTGAAGCCGCGATATTGGTGGACCCGTTCGGAGCGGCCGAGGATGCGTCGCTGTCGCTCGTCGCAGACCTTGCCGCCGATTTGGACTGGGAAGCTGCCAGTGAGGCCGGGTTCACGACCCAAGTGGGCCTCGATGCCGTCACAGATCTGACGGACGGCGAGCGTCGAGAACTGCGTCAATTGTTGCAAGGCGAGTTGGGTCGAACGGGTGCATGATGGGTCCAAGACCGTTTCTCTTGATGGTGATGCTTGCTCTGTCGGGCCTGTCGGGCCTGTCGGGAATGATGGGCGCGGTCGTGCGCGCGCAGCAGTCGCCGCCAGCCTTTGCAGCGCAATCCCCCGCCAGCGTGTCCCCGGTCGAGATCCAGCGCATGTTCGACGCGTATGCGCTCGTGCAGGCGCAGGATCGTCTAAAGCTCGGCGACGATCAGTTCTCGCAATTCCTGCCGCGGTTCAAGGCGCTGCAGGAAGTTCGGCGTCGCTCGCAAGCCGATCGAGCGCGAGTCTTGCGAGAGCTGAATCGCCTGTCGCAGGTTGAACAAGCGGATGAGGCGGTGTTGAGGGATCAATTGAGAGCTCTGCAAGAGATCGAAGCGCGAGCAGTTGCAGATGTCAAAAAAGCCTCGGAGGCCGTCGATCAAGTACTGGATGTCAGGCAGCAGGCGAGCTTTCGCGTCTTCGAGGAAATGATGGAGCGCCGCAAGGTCGAGCTCATGACGCGAGCCCGCCAGAACAACCGGCCCAAGGCGAGAGAGTAGACTCGGCCCGCCGAAATCGTGGTACAATCCTGGTGCATTTGGCTCCAGGAAGTCCATGTATCGCAAAGATTTAACTCGATTCGTCATCGCCCTATCGGTGGCGGCCGTTCTGACCGCAAGCGCGCGCGGCGCTGGTGAATCGCCGACACGCGCCGACGCGGCCTCGCTGATGCAGAAGGTCGCTGGCATCAACGCGTTCGGACAGCGTCCCGCCCAGAAACTGAATCGAACGACGCTCACGGAGAACGAGGTCAACGCGTATCTCGCTTACGAAGCTCGAGCGCAGTTGCCGGCGGGTGTTGTCGAGCCGACGATCACGATTGTTGGACCGGGCCGGCTTTCGGCCCGCGCAGTGATCGACCTCGATGCCATCAAGCGCCAACGCGCCGCCTCCGGCGTGCTCGACCCCATAGGCTACGTCGGCGGACGGCTGCCGGTGACCGCCACCGGCCTGCTCAAGACCAGCGAGGGTGTCGGCAGGTTCGAGCTCGAGTCGGCCACGATCTCGAGCGTCTCGATCCCGAAGATGTTCCTACAGGAAATCGTGAGTTACTACTCTCGCACACCGTCCAACCCGACTGGCATCAGCCTGGATGGTCCGTTCCCGTTGCCGGCGCGTATTCGCGAGATTCAGGTGGAACCGGGCCGCGCGATCGTTGTCCAATAGGGCGGCGCCTTCCACGCCGCTGCACGCCGACGCTCATGCCTCCCCGCGACGAGCTGCTCTCGACGCCTCTTCAATTCTTCAAAGGCGTGGGCCCACGTCGCGCCGCCGACCTCGAGCGGGTCGGTCTTCTGACGGTTGAGGACCTGCTGTACCGGTTTCCGATCCGATATGAAGACCGGAGCCGCCTCCAGCCAATTGCGGCTATCCGAGCGGGACAAACGGTCTCGATCATGGGCCGCATCTCGAACTGCGGTCTTCGTTCCACCCGCCGGCGGGGATTCAAGATCTTCGAAGGGCTGGCCACCGACGCGAGTGGCTCGGTCCGCGTAATCTGGCTCAACCAACCGTTCCTGCGCGATGTCTTTGCGGCTGGCCAGCAGGTCGTCTTCTTCGGTCCGGCGGAAAGTCGCGGCTACGGCGGTCTGCAGTTGACCAATCCTCAGTACGAGATTCTGGACGACGAAGAAGGCGAGACGGTCCATACCGGCCGTATCGTTCCGGTGTACGAAAAAACCGGCACGGTCACGGCCAAGATCCAGCGTCGGCTGGTGCACGACGTGTTGCAGCGTCTGCCCGCCGATCTGTCCGAACCGCTACCCGAAGCGGTCCGGCACCGACTCGACCTCCCGGCGAGGCGTCCTGCGCTAGCGGCCGCGCACTTTCCGCCCGACGGTACGTCTCTCGATCTGCTCAATCGCTTCGAGACGCCAGCACAGCGTCGGCTGATTTTCGAAGAGGCGTTTCTGTTTCAGCTTGGGGTTCTTGCCAGGCGCCAGGGCGTGGCGTCGGAGCCGAAGCCGAGCGCCATCCATGTGGACGAACGGATCCGCGAATCAGCGCGGCGTGTTTTGCCATTCAAGCTGACGGCGGGCCAGAAACAGGCGCTCAAGGAAATCGTCGACGATCTCCAGCGATCTCAACCCATGAACCGCCTTCTGCAGGGCGACGTCGGCGCGGGCAAGACCATCGTTGCGCTCCTGGCAGCCATCGTCGCGATGGAGAACGGCCTTCAGGTTGCCTTCATGGCGCCGACCGAGATCCTGGCGGAGCAGCACTTTCTGAACATCTCACGGCTCTTGCAGCCGTCCCGATTCCGGGTGACGCTGCTCACCGGTGCGTCGGGCGGACCGGCGCGGAGGGCGCAGCTCGCCGAGATCGAGGCGGGGTCGATCCCCCTGGTCGTTGGCACCCACGCGCTCGTGCAGAGCGACGTCCGGTTTCACAAGCTCGGCCTCGTGGTAATCGACGAACAGCACCGCTTCGGGGTGTTGCAGCGCGCGACGCTCCGTTCCAAAGGCCTGCGCCCGGACGTCCTGGTCATGACGGCCACACCGATCCCCACGTACGCTCGCCTTGACGCTTTACGGCGACTTGGACGTGTCGGTCATCCGGGACCAGCCGCCGGGCCGTCTTCCTACGCGGACGGTCGCGAAGCCCGAAGGCCGGCGCGACGACGTGTACAGGTTCGTGCGCGAGCAACTCGACGAGAAGCGACAGGCGTACGTCGTCTACCCGCTCGTCGAAGAATCGGACAAGATCGACGTGAAGGCGGCCACCGAAATGGCCGATCATCTCGCCCAGGAAGTGTTTCCCCAATACCGAGTCGGCCTGCTGCACGGCCGGATGAAAGCCGACGGCAAAGAACGCGTGATGAAGGCGTTCGCGGACGGGGACCTTCAGGTGCTCGTCTCCACGACCGTCGTCGAGGTTGGTATTGATGTCCCGAACGCAACCGTCATGCTCATCGAGCACGCTGAGCGCTTTGGACTGTCCCAGCTCCATCAGCTTCGGGGGAGAGTCGGGCGCGATCGACATCAATCGTTCTGCTTCCTGTTGTATCAGTCCCCGTTGTCGGAGGAAGCGCGAGAGCGGTTACGAGCGATGACCGAGACCACCGATGGCTTCGAGATCGCGGAGCGCGATTTGAGACTTCGTGGCGCAGGAGACTTTTTCGGGACACGGCAGGCCGGAGTGCCTACCTTTCGGCTGATCGATCTCGTCCGAGACCATCAGATCCTCGAGCTGGCGCAGCAGGAAGCCGCGCAGACGTTTCAATCGTCTCCGGCCGAGGTGGGGTCCATCACGCAGCTCTTGCGCGCCTGGGAAGAGCGCTTCCGGCTCGTCGAGATCGGATAGCCGCATGCTCGCAACCGATTTCCGGGCGAAGTGCTCGTGCGCGTGATTGCCGGTACGTTCAAGGGTCGTCGTCTCAAGACACCGACGTGGACCGGGTTGCGACCAACATCCGACAAGCTGCGAGAAACGCTGTTCAATATTCTCGCGCCGCGACTAGCGGGCGCGCGCGTGCTCGACAGCTATGCGGGAACCGGCGCTCTGGGGATCGAAGCCCTGAGTCGAGGCGCCACGTCGGTCACGTTCATCGAAGCCGATCGTCGCGCTCAGGATCTCATCGCGGCGAATCTCGCCATCTGCGGCGTGAAGAGCGGCTATGCTATCATCCGCGCGAGTGCTGTCCGCGCATTCGAAAGACTTCTCGAGCAACGCTCGCTCGAGCCGTTCGACATTGTGCTGCTCGATCCACCGTACGCGTCCGAGAACCGGGCGGGCGTCGACGCAATCCTCGCCGCGGCCGGTTGTGTGCTGGCGCAAGCCGGCGTGCTCGTGTTCGAGCACGCGAAGAAGCAGGCGGTGCCTGAAACTGCAGGCGAGTTGATCCGAACACGCTCTGTAGTCTCGGGAAGCAGCGCATTGACCTTCTACGAGGTTCGACAGCCGAACGGCGACTCCACGAACGCAGTCCAACGGGCCAGGTAACCTGTTATGTCCACGCTCGCCGTGTATCCAGGCTCGTTCGATCCGCTGACCAACGGCCACGTCGACATCATCCAGCGCGGGGCGCGCCTCTTCGATCGCATCATCGTGGCGGTGCTGGTGAATGCGGAAAAGTTCCCGCTGTTCACGATCGAAGAGCGGATCGAGATTGCCCGAACCGTGTTCAACGACCAGCGAAACGTCGAAATCGATACCTTCGACGGATTGCTGGTCGACTACGTCGCGCGACGAGACGCACAGGTCATCGTCCGGGGCCTGCGCGCGGTCTCCGACTTTGAGTTCGAGCTTCAGATGGCGCTCATGAATCAGCGGTTGAGTCCCAAAATCGAGACCGTCTTCATGATGCCCAGCGAGAAGTACACCTACATCAGTTCGAGGCTGATCAAAGAAGTGTTCTCCCTCGGCGGACAGGTCCGAGGTTTGGTGCCGGACGTCGTCGAGGCACGCCTGCGCGACAAGCGGACCGCTCGCGTCTAAACAACATGAAGCGCCTGGCGGAACGCACGAGTCGAATCGCCAGCTCGCCGACGATGACGGTGACGGCGACAGTCGACAAGCTGCGCCGCGAAGGCACCGAAGTCATCGACCTGGGAGCGGGCGAACCGGACTTCAGTACGCCCGCGCCGATCGGTGTGGCCGCCCACGCCGCCATCGATCAGAATTTCACGAAATACACGCCGGTCGGGGGCATCGTCGAGCTGAAGCGGGCAATTTGCGAGCGGTACCGATTGGACTATGGCGTCGACTATAACGAGTCTCAGGTGATCGTCTGCGCGGGCGGCAAACAGGCGCTGTACAACACCGCCCTCGCGCTCTTCAATCGCGGCGATGAAGTCATCACGCACGCTCCCTGCTGGCCGACGCTCGCCGAACAGATCAAGCTCGCCGACGCCACACCGGTTCTCGTGCGAACGTCGCCGGAAGAAGGGTTTGCCATTCGGGCATCGACGATCCTGGACGCGGTGACGGCTCGCACGCGAGGCATCATCATCAATTCACCATGCAATCCGACCGGTGTCCTCATCTCGGAGGAGGATCTGACGGCCGTGGCCATCGAGACAGGCCGCCGCGGGATCTGGTTGATTGTCGACCTCTGTTACGAACGGCTGATCTACGACAAGGTGCCCCATAACGTGCCAGCGATCCTGGTCAAGTACCTGTCGCGACCTGGCCGTGATCTGCGGCTCGGCGTCGAAGGCGTACGCCATGACAGGGTGGCGGGGAGGCTGGGCGATTGGACCAGCCGACGTGATCGCCGCCGAGACCGCAATCCAAAGCCACGCGACCTCGAACGCGGCGTCGATCACACAGAAGGCCGTCATCGAGGCGTTGACCGGTTCTCAGGCTCCCGTCGAAGCGATGCTCGCCGAGTATCGAAGTCGCCGCGACAATTTGTACACATGGCTGACGGGAGACTCTCGGCTGAAGTGCCACAAGCCCGCCGGCGCCTTTTACCTGTTTGTGGACGTTGGCGAGGTGCTCTCGCTCGACCACCTGCGCACCTCGAACGACTTCGCGCAAGCCCTTCTCGAAGAAGCGCGGGTGGCGGTGACGCCAGGCGAGGCGTTCGACACTCCGGGGTTTCTGAGGCTTTCCTACGCAACCTCGATGGAGAATCTCAGAGAGGGAAGCCACCGAATTCTGGAGTTTGTTCGGACGCATGCGCCTCGAACGGTACATGACGAGCTGAAGATGGCATGAACAAGATCGTCGCGGTAATCGGCGCGTCCGGCGATCGGCGGAAATTCGGCAACCGCGCTGTGCGTGCGTTCCGGCAACAGGGATATACGGTTGTTCCGATCAACCCTCACGAGACCGAGATCGAAGGGTTGAAGACGTACCGCTCGGTCCTCGACGTGCCGGGGCCTATCGACATGGCCACCTTCTATGTTCCACCGGAGGTGGGACAGCGCGTCATCGACGAAATCGCGCAGAAGCAGATTCCCGAGGTGTGGCTGAACCCCGGTGCGGAAAGCGACGAGCTGATTGCACGTGCCCGAGTGCTCCACATCGAGCCCACCGTCGCGTGCAGCATCATCGGAATTGGGCGGGACCCCTATCAGTTATGAGGTCACCAGAGATTTGAGGATTTGAGAATTTGAGGATTTGAGAATGTGCGATCTAAGGATTTTGAGAATGTGCAGATTTGAGGGCACCCGAATTCGCAATCTTCAGATTCTCAAATTCCCACATTCTCAAATCCTCAAATTCTCAAATGCTTGACACGAGCAACATGCGTCCTATACCCTGGCACGGTCACGCCTCGTACAGCGCTGTCGTGGGGCCCTCTGCCTCTCACTGACTGAGCCCCCAAAGCTTCAACATCAATCATCAGAACACGCTCATGCCAAGCAATCACAAGCGCCACGCGCCGGCGCGAACCGCGAACGGTTCTCCCGCGTCCGACGCGAATCCGACTCCTGAAGCGCCGCCGCAGGATCCCTCGAAAGCGGCGACGGCCCGGCGTCCCGGTGAGGGGTTGAACATCACCGATCTGAAGGACATGAGCATTCAGAAGCTCACGCAGATCGCCAAAGATATGAGCGTCGCCGGCGCAACCGGCATGCGAAAGCAGGAGCTGATCTTTCAGATCCTGAAGGCGCAGACGGAGCAGAGCGGCTTCATCTTTTCCGAGGGCGTGCTCGAAGTCCTGCCCGACGGCTTCGGGTTCCTGCGAGCGCCGGACTACAACTATCTGCCCGGGCCAGACGACATTTACGTCTCGCCTTCGCAGATCCGGAAGTTCGATTTACAGACTGGCGACACGGTTTCCGGCCAGATTCGCCCGCCGAAGGAAGGGGAGCGCTACTTCGCGCTGATCAAGGTCGAAGCGGTCAACTTCGAGGCTCCCGAGCAAGCCCGTGACAAGCTCTTCTTCGAAAACCTCACGCCCCTCTATCCGCAGGAGCGCCTGAAGCTCGAAACTGCAACCGAAAACCTGGCTGCCCGCGTCATGGATTTGATGACGCCCATCGGCAAAGGTCAGCGTGGCCTCATCGTCGCGCCGCCGCGCACCGGCAAGACGATGCTCCTGCAGAACATCGCGCAGTCGGTTTCGGCGAACCACCCCGAGGTGTACCTCATCGTCCTGTTGATCGACGAACGGCCGGAAGAAGTCACCGACATGCAGCGCTCGGTCGATGGGGAAGTCATTTCGTCCACGTTCGACGAGCCGGCCCAGCGTCACGTGCAGGTCGCCGAAATGGTCATCGAAAAAGCGAAACGACTGGTCGAGCATCGGAAGGACGTGCTCATCCTGCTCGATTCGGTCACCCGCCTGGCCCGTGCGTACAACACGGTCATTCCGCCGTCCGGTAAGGTCCTGTCCGGCGGTCTCGACTCGAACGCCCTTCAGAAGCCCAAGCGGTTCTTTGGCGCCGCGCGCAACATCGAGGAAGGCGGGTCGCTCACGATCATGGCGACCGCGCTCATCGACACCGGCTCGCGGATGGACGACGTGATCTTCGAAGAGTTCAAGGGCACCGGCAATATGGAGATCCACCTGGATCGCAAGCTCGTCGACAAGCGCGTGTTCCCCGCCATCGACATCTTGAAGAGCGGCACACGCAAGGAAGAGCTGCTCATTCCGCGTGAGGAGTTGAACCGGATCTGGGTTCTGCGCAAAGTGCTGAACCCGCTCTCGCCGGTCGAAGCGATGGAGCTCCTGCTCGACAGGATGGGCAAGACGAAATCGAACGCCGACTTTCTGTCGTCCATGCAGAAAATGACCTAGTCGTCAGTCATCAGCTTGCGACCCTTCGACGATGCTCAGGGTCGACCTGAGCGGAGGCGGGGTGTGGGGCGGGAGCCCCACGTAATTTGGAGGAATGCCCGATGGCGAATATCAAGGTCAGGCAGAACGGACCCTATCTGGTCGAGGGTGACGATGTGACGCTCGTCGATTGGAACGGCAACGCCTATCAGATCCCGAAGCGCCCGTTCGCACTCTGCCGATGCGGCGGGTCGACCACCAAGCCGTTTTGCGACGGAACGCATTCGAGAGTCGGCTTTGCCGCGGCCGAAGCGGCCGTGCCGGACAGTCTGGACAAGCCCGCGCAGTAGAACCTCGTTTGGTATCTATCTCGCTACGCGATTTCCCGCGATGAACACGGCATCGATCGATCGCGTCGCCTTGATGTCGGCGAGTGGGTCGGCGTTCAGGACGACGAAATCCGCCCATTTGCCGGATTCGAGCGTGCCGATCTGGTTGTCCACCTTCATGCAGCGAGCGGCGTCACGCGTCGCCGCGGCCAGCACCTGCGCGGGCGTCAGACCCGCTTTCGCCATCAGCTCGAGCTCCATCAGCTCGAAGTAGCCTTGGAAGCGAGCGGGCGGACCGGTATCGGTTCCCATCGCAATCGTGACGCCGGCATCAGACAGTTTCTTCAGGTTTCGACTCGCCACGTCGAGAGCGGTCTTATAGCGTTGCGCCGAGGTGCTCGTCCGCATGGCCTGCTGCCGGGCCGGCTCCTTGAGCGCAGCGACGGTTGCCGCATCAGCGTGCTTGAGAAAGAGCGGGTCCGAGAAAAATGGCGGCGGAGACTCGTAGACGAACGTCGAAACCTCCCGCATCAGCGTGGGGCACACGCACACGTCGCGCCGCTTCAACGCACCAATCAACGCCTCGTCGACGTCCGCATCCCGCACGCTGTGGGCGACAAAGTCGACGCCCGCGTCGAGCAGCGATTTGGCGTCGGCCAGGTAGAACAGGTGCGCCGCTACGCGCAGGCCCCGCTTGTGAGCCTCGTCGATGACCGCGCGATAGACGTCCGGCGGCATCTTTTGCGTCGTGCCGAGATTGTCGTCGACCCGGATCTTGACGATGTCGATCTTCTTCGCCGCAGCATCGGCTACGAGCTTGCGCGCGTCGTCAGGACTATTGGGAGCCAGAACAGGGCCGGCGACCCAGATGCGAGACCGATCGAGCGTGGCTGCCTGCTGGCTGTCGCGGGCCGCGAAACTCGGATCCTGGTCCCCGCCGAGGCTGACAACGCTCGTGACTCCATATGCCGCGTACGTTCGGAGATCTCGCATCACGTTGTCGGCGGAATAGCGATTTTGTTCCATGCCGACCGTGTCGCCGACGTGCCCGTGTGCATTGATCAGGCCCGGGATGACCGTTTTCCCGGCCAGCGACGTCTGGGTCGCGCCAGAGGGAACCGTCACACGTGCGGCTGGCCCGATGGCGACGATCCGGCCGTCGCGAACGAGGATCGTCGCGTTGTCGGTCGGTGGTCGACTGGTCCCGTCGATCACTCGCGCGCCGACGAACGCCTTGGTCGATGGCGCCTGTGCCGGCAGCCGGACCAGGAGGCAGACCACGGCGAACGCCGTCAGCATGATGAAGCGTGAGATTTTCATGCGCTCACTATACTCCCGAAGCGTGTCCACACCCGCGAGGCCACGTCAGTTTGAATTGTCGGCTTGCTCGGCGGATTGTTGAGGCAGCGCGGCATCTTGAGCAGGAGGCGCAGGCAGCGCCGTCCCCAGGAGGGTTCGCAGTTCGTCGCCTTCCATCACCTCGATTTCGAGCAGTCGCTTGGTGATCGTCTCGAGCTTGTCGCGGTGGTCGGTCAGGACGACGCGCGCCGCTTTGTGGGCGTCGGTGAGAATCCGCTCGATTTCCGCGTCGATCTTCTGCGCCGTCTCTTCGCCATAGAGGCCGCGCTCCTGGGGCATCGGAATGTCGAGAAAGCGCGCGCGCTTGTTGCCGTCGTAGTTGATGGCGCCAAGCTTGTCGCTCATGCCGAACTCGGTGACCATTGCGCGCGCGATGTCGGTCGCCCGCTGTAGATCGTTCTGTGCGCCGGTCGATATCTCGCCCAGCGCAATTTCCTCCGCAGTCCGCCCGCCGAGCAGGACCGCAAGCTGGTTCAACAGATCGCGACGGGTCATCAGATAGCGATCCTCGAGCGGCAGCTGCATCGTATATCCGAGCGCTCCGAAGCCGCGCTGCACGATCGAAATCTTGTGAACAGGATCGAGCCCGGGCAGCACGCTGGCGACAATTGCGTGCCCGGACTCGTGATACGCGACGATCAGGCGCTCCTTGGTGCTCATGACGCGCTTCTTCTCAAGGCCGGCGACGAGCCGGTCGATGGCCGACTCGAAGTCCCTCATGTCGACGGCGGTCTTGTCGCCCCGCGCCGCGAGCAGCGCTGCCTCGTTCACCAGATTCGCGAGATCGGCACCGGCAAAGCCGGCGGTGCGGGCCGCGACAATCTTGAGGTCGACCCCCGGCCCGAGCTTCACGTCTTTCGCATGAATCCGGAGAATCTCCTCCCGCCCCTTGACATCCGGCTTGTCGACGAGCACCTGCCGGTCGAAGCGACCGGGACGCAGCAGGGCCGGGTCGAGCACCTCCGGACGGTTGGTGGCGGCCATGATGATGACGCCCTTGCGTGAATCGAAGCCGTCCATTTCCGCAAGGAGCTGGTTCAGTGTCTGCTCGCGCTCCTCATGGCTCCCGATCGGGCTCTGCACGCGAACTTTGCCCAGGGCGTCGAGCTCGTCGATGAAGACGATGCAGGGAGCCTTGGCTTCGGCCTGCTGGAACAGGTCCCGGATTCGCGCAGCGCCGACGCCCACGAACATCTCGACGAACTCCGAGCCGCTCAGGCTGAAGAACGGCACGTGGGCTTCGCCCGCAACAGCACGAGCCAGTAGCGTCTTGCCGGTGCCCGGTGGGCCCACGAGCAACACGCCCTTGGGAATCCGCCCGCCGAGGTTCGTGTATTTCTTGGGTGTTTTCAGGAACTCGACGATTTCCTTCAGTTCGTCTTCCGCTTCGTCGACGCCGGCGACGTCCCCAAAACGCACCTGCACCTCGTCGTCGGCGTAGATCTTCGCGCGGCTCCGCGCGAACGACATCACGCCGCCTTCCGAGCCGCTCATCCGTCGAAAGAAGAATCCCCAGATGGCGATGAAGAAGATGAGGGGAAGAACCCAGCCGAGGACTTCAGGCAGCCACCGGTTGGCGATTTCACCGGTGTACTTGACGCCCTTGGCTTCGAGCTCTTCCGTCAGGTTCGGATCCTCGACGCGTGTCGTCGCAAACTGCTTCGACTGCTTCGCGTCCCCGCCTGGCGCCTGCTTCAACGTTCCGCGGATCACCTGATCGGCAATGAACACCTCGGTGAGGTCGCCGTTCTTGAGGAGCGCCTTGAACTCCGAGTACGGGATCGAACGGCCTGTCGGCGTCAGGTAGTACATCTGCGCCAGGCCCAGCAGCAGAAGGAAGCCGAGCGCGTACCACAACGACGAGGATGGACGCTGGCCGATCGTGCGCTTGCCGCGTTGATCGCCCCCACGGGGACTGAAACGAGAGCCCGGTTTCTTGGCAGCAGCCATGAGTGTCCTAGGCGCGGGAGGGGCAGGAGCGGCCCTCCAGCCCTTCCTGCCCATCTTACGCCTTCACAGCCTCTCGCTTCTCGAACGTCAATGCATCAGCTCCCGAATCGATGGTCACCGTGTCGCCTTCAACGAACGCCCCTTCGAGAACCCGCATCGCCAGCGGGTCGAGAACGCGGCGCTGAATGGTGCGTTTGAGCGGCCGCGCCCCGTAGCTTGGATCGTACCCTTCCCGCACCAGCTGATCCTTGGCGGCGTCGGTCAGCTGGACGTGGATCTTCCGTTCCTCGAGGCGCTTCACGAGCCCGCGAAGCTGGATGTCGATGATCCTCTTCAGGTGGTCGCGGCCAAGTGCGTGGAAGAAGATGATTTCGTCGATGCGGTTCAGGAACTCCGGCTTGAAGTGGCCTCTCAGCGCGTCGAGGACCTGGCGCTGCGCACCCTCGCTGGTGGCCTCCCCGTCCACCGATTGGTCGGCCAGGAACTGGCTGCCAAGGTTCGACGTCATGATGACGACAGTGTTCTTGAAATCGACCGTGCGACCCTTCGCATCCGTCAAACGGCCATCGTCGAGCAATTGGAGCAGCACGTTCAGAACTTCCACGTGCGCTTTCTCGACCTCGTCGAACAACACCACCGCATACGGCCGTCGGCGCACGGCCTCGGTCAGCTGACCGGCTTCTTCGTAGCCGACGTAACCCGGCGGGGCACCGATCATCCGCGAGACCGTATGCTTCTCCTGGTACTCGGACATGTCGATGCGCACCATCGCCTGCTCGTCGTCGAAGAGGAACTCGGCGAGGGCCCGGGCCAGCTCGGTCTTGCCGACGCCGGTCGGCCCGAGAAACAGAAAGCTTCCGAGCGGGCGATTCGGATCCTGCAGCCCGGCCCGCGCCCGACGGATGGCGTTCGACACGGCGTTGATGGCTTCGTCCTGACCGATGACGCGCTGGTGCAGCCGCTCCTCCATATGAATGAGCTTCTGCACCTCACCTTCCATCAGACGGCTGACCGGAATGTGCGTCCATTTGCTCACGACCTCGGCGATGTCTTCTTCGTCGACCTCTTCCTTCAGCATTCGGTGGTTCTGCTGCAGCTTGGCCAGCGCGGCTTCCTCGTCTTTGACGCGCTGTTCGATCTCGGGCCCGCGGCCGTACTGCAGCTCAGACGCCTTCGCGTAATCGCCGGCACGCTGGGCCCGCTCGATTTCGAGCCGCAGCGCTTCCTGCTCCTCCTTCAGCTTTCGGGACCGCTGGATCGCGTCTTTTTCCTGTTGCCAGTGCGACGCCAAACGCCCACGCTCTTCCTTGAGGTCGGCCAGGTCCTTTTCCAGCCTGGCGAGTCTCTCCCGCGATGCCTTGTCTCGTTCTTTGCGCAACGCCTCACGCTCGATCTCGAGCTGCATGATGCGGCGCTCGAGCTCGTCGAGCTCGGCCGGCATGGAATCGATCTCCATGCGTAATTTCGAGGCCGCTTCGTCGACCAGGTCGATGGCCTTGTCGGGAAGGAACCGATCGGAGATGTATCGATTCGAGAGCACCGCCGCAGCCACGAGCGCCGCGTCTTTGAACTTGACGCCGTGATGAATCTCGTAGCGCTCCCGCAGGCCACGCAGAATGCTGATCGTATCTTCGACGGTCGGCTCGCCGACGACGACCGGCTGGAATCGGCGTTCGAGGGCCGCGTCTTTCTCGATGTACTTTCGATACTCGTCCAGCGTCGTTGCGCCGATGGTATGCAGCTCGCCGCGCGCGAGCATCGGTTTCAGCATGTTCGATGCGTCGATCGAGCCCTCGGCCGCGCCGGCGCCGACCACTGTATGGAGTTCGTCGATGAAGAGAACGACCTGCCCCTGGGAATCGACGATTTCCTTCAAGACAGCCTTCAGCCGCTCTTCAAATTCGCCGCGGTACTTGGCGCCGGCGACGAGCGCGCCCATGTCGAGGGCGACGATGCGCTTGTTCTTGAGCCCTTCGGGAACGTCGCCGCGAATCACGCGCCCCGCGAGGCCCTCGACAATGGCGGTCTTGCCCACGCCGGGCTCGCCAATCAATACCGGGTTGTTCTTCGTCCGGCGCGAAAGAACCTGGATCACTCGGCGGATCTCTTCGTCACGCCCGATGACCGGATCCAGCTTGCCTCGCCGGGCCAACTCGGTGAGATCGCGTCCGTAACGCTCGAGCGCCTGATAGGTCCCTTCCGGATTCTGGCTCGTCACGCGTTGCGAACCGCGGACGCTCGTCAACGCCTCGAAGATCTTGTCACCCGTAATGCCCTGTCCCTGCAGAAACTTGGCGGCAGGGGAGCGGCCGGTCTCGGTCGCGAGGGCGACGAACAGATGCTCGGTGCTGATGAACTCGTCCTTCAGGCGCTGCGCTTCCGCCTGGGCAAGATCAGCGACGAGATTCAGTCGTGGCGACAGGCCTGGTTGTGCGCCGCCGTAGGCCTGGGGCAGCTTGGCAAGGAGCTCGCGCGCGCCGCGACCGATCGCCGCCGGATCCGCCGACATTTTCCGTAGAAGCTCGGGGACGATCCCCTCGGGCTGCTCGACGAGCGCGACCAGCAGATGCTCCGGCTCGATCTGCGAATGGTTCATTTGCCCGGCGAGTTGCTGCGCGCCGAGGACCGCCTCCTGTGCCTTCTGGGTGAACTTGTTGATATCCATCTCACTTACTTTCAGCTCTCAGCTCTCAGCTCTCAGCTATCTGCTTTCAGCTATCAGTCTCGGCAGCTCTCAGCCCTGATAGCCGACTGATAGCTGACAGCTGATAACTGATAGCTGCCCTTGTCATGCTGCAGAATTTCTCGATCCCTTCTCGAGCTGTTGCAGCGCCTCGAAGTGCGTGCGCTGCTCGGCCGTCAGTTGTCGCGGCAGTTCGACGTCGACGGTCGCGTAGAGGTCGCCGACCTCGTCCGACCTGTTCACCACCGGCATCCCGTGGCCTTTCAGCCTGAACACCTGCTTGTTCTGGGTCGTCGGCGGAACTTTCAACCGGAGCACTTTGCCGCCAAGCGTCGAAACCTCGACCTCTCCGCCAAGGACAGCGGTCGTCAGTGGGACCGCAACGTGCGTGTACAGGTCTTTTCCTTTGCGCTCGAAGCGCGGATTGGGAGCGATCCGGATTCGGAGATACAGGTCCCCCGCCTGGGCGCCTTCTGCACCGTGTTCGCCTTCGCCGGATACGCGGACGCGCGAGCCCTCGCCGACACCGGCGGGGATCCGAACGTCGACCGTTCGCTCGTGGCCGTCGTGAGCAATCGAAAAACGGCGCAACGCGCCACGATAGGCGTCCTCGAGGTCGAGCTGTATTTCCTGTTCGAAGTCGCGGCCGCGACTGGGCGGGCGCCGACTGAAGCGGCCCGCGCCGTGCGTCCGTCCCGCGCCCGGGCTCCCACCGAAGAACGTGTGAAAGAAGTCGGAGAATGGATTGGAGTCGCCGAACATCTCACGGGCTTCCTCCTCCGTCATCGTCCGGAATCCGCCGCCGGGGCCTCCGCCTCCATAGTTCACGTTCCAGCCGCCGCTTTGCGGACCCGCGCCGGGACGTCCCGCGGCACCTGCCTGCTCGTACATCCGCCAGTTGGCGCCAAGCTCGTCGTACTTCTTCCGCTTTTCGGGATCGCCGAGAACCTCGTACGCCTCGTTGATCTCTTTGAACTTGGCCTCGGCGGACTTGTTGCCGGGATTCACGTCTGGATGGTGCTTGCGCGCGAGCTTCCGGAACGCCTGTTTGATTTCCTTTCCGGATGCCGTCTTGGCCACGCCAAGCGTGGAGTAGTAGTCCTTGAATTCCATCGCTAGTCCATGCCAAGCATGCGACTCAGCTCGTCGAGCTCTTGAAGCAGACGTCGCCGGCCGTCGCGCGCCGCCAGCGCCTCGTCCCGCGCCAGAGGACGGATGCGTTGTAAGACCTCGGCGATCGACAGCAGGCGCTGGATGCCTGCGAGATTGATCCCCGCATCGTCGACGAGCCGCTTGATCACCCTGAGGCGATCGAGCTCATCGTGCGAATAGAGACGCATGCTGCCGAGCGTGCGCGAAGGGCGGACGAGACCGAGCCGCTCGTACTTGCGCAGCGTCTGGGGATGCATCCCCAGCTTGCGCGCCGCCATGCTGATGAAGAAGAGCTCCTCGTGAACGGGCATTTGTTGGGCGGGTAGCCGAGCTTCGCGGTACGATCCCGCCCGAACGGCTCACCTTGCGCCGGATCAACTATAGGCATTGATACGACTCGTGTCAAGCTGAAGCCTCGCGCCGCGCGGTTTCCGTGATCCATACTCAGGACAGGTGATCACGCCGTCAGACCTGCTCACGATCGCGTTGTTGGTGGCGCTCGAAGGACTCCTGAGTGCAGACAACGCGATGGTGCTGGCCGTTCTCGTCCTCGGGCTGCCGAAGAAGGATCAACGCCGGGCACTGCGCTACGGAATCATTGGCGCCTTCGCGTTCAGGGCGCTCGCCACGCTGCTCGCCGTCTACCTGATCCAGCTCGGCTGGGTGAAGCTCCTCGGCGCGGGCTACCTCCTTTATCTCTCCTATCTCCACTTCTTCCGAGGCGGAGGCTCGGAATCGCGGCGCACACCGCCTCCTGCGGTTGCGTGGCTTGGGATGACCCCGTTCTGGTCCACGGTCGTGAAGGTCGAGCTGACCGACATCGTTTTCGCCATCGATTCCATTCTCGTCGCCGTGGCCATGTCACCCAAGCTTTGGGTCATCCTGACCGGGGGGATTCTCGGCATCGTCATGATGCGGCTCGTGATTGGCCAGTTGCTGTCGTTGGTCGAACGCTATCCGCCGCTCGTCGACGGCGCCTTCATCATCATCGCGTGGGTGGGCATCAAGCTGATCGTCGAATACCTTCACGTCGAAGGATTCATCGGGTTCGAGATACCGAAGTGGTTATCGCTCGGCCTGATCGTCGTCATCTTCGCGGCGTCGTGGTGGTACGCGCGCCGCCAGGAGCGCCTTCATAGGCCCACCGACACGGATGGAGCTGATGAAGCCGCAAGGCGCTTGTTGAATGATGAGGAATTGACGCAATGAGCCGGCTCTGTCAGGAATCCAGGCCCTTCAAACGCCGAAGCAACCGTCGATCCCGCTTGTCGGGAGCGCGAGGCGGGGACATCGCTGCACGATAGAGCCGTTCGAGCCGCCGGAGCTCGATCTCCTCGGGAGTCGGTGGCGGGGTGAGATCCTCAAAAAGCTGTCGCGCATCGGCTTTGGCGACATGCTTGTGCGCCAGCGCACGGACACGGACTTTCTGCGTGCGGCCGTACGGCCGGCCGATGGCGATTTCGTCGCCTGGCCGCAACGCACGATTGGGCCTGGCCGACTGACCGTTGACGGTCACTTTTCCGCCTTGGCAGGCTTTCTGGGCCTCTGACCGTGTCTTGAACAGACACGAGACGTCGAGCCAGACGTCGAGACGCACGCTCTCGGAGTGCCCCTTTTCGGCAGCCATCCGTGTGCATCTTATTACTTCGGGGGTACTGCTATGCTTCGCGGGCGGTGAATTTCCATTTCCTTCGAAGTCTCTACGGACAAGTGCTCGTGGCGACCGTTGCAGGCGTCGCCATCGGACACTTTTTTCCGGAGGCGGGCGTGGCCATGAAGCCACTGGGAGACGCCTTCATCAAGCTCGTGAGAATGATGATCGCCCCGATCGTGTTCTGCACGGTCGTGGCGGGTGTCGCGGGTGTCGGCGACATGAAGGCGGTAGGGAAGGCAGGAGGGCTTGCGCTCCTCTACTTCGAGGTTGTCACGACATTGGCGCTCATCATCGGCCTGGTCGTGGTCAACACCATCAAGCCGGGCGTCGGCATGAACGTGGATCCCGCAACGTTGGATTCGGCGGCCGTGAGGGAACTGGTCGGCGGCGCGACCACGCAGACCACGACTGACTTCCTGCTCGGCATCATCCCCACGAGCGTGGTAGACGCCTTCGCGAAAGGCGATCTGCTTCAGGTGTTGCTTTTTTCGCTCCTCTTCGGATTTGCCTTACAAGGGCTCGGCGGCATGGGCACCCGGGTGTTCGAGTTCATCGACAGCCTTTCGCGTGTGTTGTTCACGATTGTCGGGATGATCATGAAGACGGCGCCGCTCGGGGCCTTCGGCGCGATGGCCTTCACCATCGGCAACTTCGGCGTCGGCACACTGGCACAGCTTGGCACTCTGATGGTCACTTTCTACGTGACCTGTGTGGCATTCACCGCCATCGTTCTCGGCGGCATCGCTCGGCTTCACGGCTTCAATGTCTGGGCCCTGATCAAATACATCAAGGAAGAACTGTTCATCGTCTACGGCACGTCCTCTTCCGAGTCGGTGTTGCCGCAGATCATGGAGAAGCTCGAAGCCCTGGGCGTTCGGCGGTCCGTGGTCGGGCTTGTGATCCCGGCCGGCTATTCGTTCAATCTGGATGGCAGCGCGATCTACCACACGATGGCGACGGTCTTCATCGCTCAGGCGACCAATACCCCGTTGGGCCCGGTTCAACAGCTCACGCTGCTGGCGGTCCTCTTGCTGACATCCAAGGGCACCGCGGGCGTGGCTGGCGCCGCTCTCGTCGTCCTCGTCGGAACGATTTCGGCGGTCGGCACGATTCCGCTGGCCGGTGTCGCCCTCGTTTTGGGCATCCATCGATTCATGGGCGAGGCGATGGCCGTGACCAACCTCATCGGGAACGGCGTTGCCACGATCGTGATAGGGAAGTGGTGCGGGCAGGTCGACGAACAGCGACTCGCGGCGGGCCTGGGCCATCCCGTGCGTCCCGCACCGAGCGAAGCGAAAGCAGCCACTCGGCCCGCGCCGACGCGCGCGGAATGGTGATCGATGTCCAGATGCACCAACCGCGCCTACATCGAAATGCGCGTCGGACGAATGATACTGACAGGATCCCAGCCAACGGTCGCCGATCGACTGGCAAGAGAGTGTGCCGCGGCCGCCCCCAGATAGCAGGAGAGTGGCAGCCGAAGTGCGGCCCAGTGGTCGGTTTTCAGGCGATGTGGAGAATGGATCTGGCGGGTTTCCCGTTGCACTTCACGGTCTTGCGCCAGCTGCTGTTGTCGTTCATCGTGATCCAACGACGTTCTTCGGATCGGTAGAACCATTCCTTGTCGTGCTGGAAGTAGATCTGGATCCCGTCGGTTTCGACGATGTTGATGATCTCGTTGCTGTGGGCGTGAATCTCGTCGAAGTCCGTTGTCGCTTTCTGGCCCATCTCGCTGTACAGCTCGTTCAATTCCAGCAGCATCGTGTTGATCGACGGCTCCATGTGCTGCACGTGAAGCCCTATCCGCTGGGCCTCTTCAAAGAGGATCGGATAGGAATGTGATGGATATTTCGAATTCAGCGACTCGGCAATCTCATCGACCATCGACTCTTCGTCGATGTGATACGACAACAGTTCCTTGCAGAGCATGATCGACAGTGACTCGGCCCGATCGACGGCGCCTATCACCAGGGGATGAACGTGCTGAAAGAGCGTCTTGTACGCATTCTCGACTGTATCGGCCTTTTCCGAGCGCCACAAACGAATGACTCGGGTCAATTCGTCGAGGCTGACGCTGACTCGATCGTTGTCGCGATCCACCGGGGACAAATCATGCGTCAGCGACGTGTCGACGGCGGTGAGATACGCCATCGGCCCCATGTGAATATCGTTGGCACCCAGGGCCATCATCGTTGCGGCGGACGCGCAGTTCAGCGGCACCAACGCAACGAGCTGCTGCGCGTTTTGACGCAGCAGGTTGACGATTCTCAACGCCGCTTGACCATTGCCGCCATCCGACTTGATGAACAGATGGAGCCGCTCCCGTTTCCCCAGCCTCTCTAAAATTTCGTAAATCGCGACGACGTCGTGGTTGCAGACGGTTCCTCTGGGATTGTTCCAGTAGGAAATGAGCGGAGCTCCGAGCCTGTCCGCCAGCCGCGCGATGAGGCGCTGGGTCCTGTCGAACAGAATCGGGGGCTGCTTGACTCGCCGCTTCTTCGTATCCCAGGATTGTTTTGGTTCCACGCCATTTCGCGTATCGGGCGATACGCTGTCTTCCAGTAGCGCGAAGCTTCGCTCGACTGCCGTCCGCTGCGCGCTCTGGCGAGGGAATCCCACTTTCGACACCGGAGCGAACACGTGAACACCGCTGAAGCACGCGCCTTGTTGCTGGAAATACTCGCTAGGTACCGGGAGCGGTCGTACGACCAACTCTGCGAGATGGTGGGTGCCCCGGAGCGCACGCTTGAACTTGAAGGGCCGTCTGGCGCCCGTTACCAGATCGAGGTCTCCGCGGCCTGGGACTCCAAGCCCGACGGCGATGTGCGCGTGACTGGCTGCATCGATGATGGTGGTTGGAGGGCCTTTCGACCGCTTTGTGAGGACTTCATCAAAGCGCCTGACGGCTCGTTTGTTAGCTAATCACCACTGAGGACACCGAGGACACGGAGGTTCAATCGTACAAGGGTGATCCTCCGCGTCCCCTGTGTCCGCTGTGGTGGAGAGTTCTTCACCGCAAAGTAGACTAGGCGTCCGCGACGGGCGCGGGGGGAGGTTCGTTCGGTTCTTTGGGCTGCGTCCAGGCGTTGCCGCATTCCGCGCATCGAAGATGCCAGGCAACCGCGATAACACCGCTCGGGCTCGCCACGCCGGCGACAAGAACGTGACGGACGCGTGACGGCCCGGTAAATTCGCGTCGGAAAGCATCCATTCGAAGAGGACCGTTCAAGGCGGGCCGGGTTCGCAGATACACTGCGCTCAGCTCAGGAGTCCATCGATGGCCGAACGGCTCTTCAATGTCTTGTTCCTCTGTACCGGCAACTCCGCGCGCAGCATCATGGCGGAGGTGCTGTTGAATCACTGGGGCAAGGGACGGTTCCACGCCTTCAGCGCGGGCAGTTATCCAAAGGCCCAAGTCCACCCGCTGGCCATCGGCGTCTTACGGCGCAACCAGCTGCCAACCGAGAACCTGAGAAGCAAGAGCTGGGACGAGTTCTCGACGCCCGATTCTCCGCCACTCGACTTCGTGTTCACGGTCTGCGACCATGCCGCGCGGGAAATATGCCCTGTCTGGCCGGGGCAACCGATGACGGCTCATTGGGGCATTCACGATCCGGCAGCGGTGGAGGGGTCGATTGAGGAAAGAGAACGCGCCTTCAACAAGGCGTTTCGAGAACTCGATGCGCGCCTGAAAATCTTTACGAGCCTGCGGATTGAGATGCTCGACGAATTGGCGTTGAAGCGGGAGCTCGACGCGATTGGGGTGATTCGAGAAGAGCCTGAAATTCAATAACGGGAGAGCGACCGTCGCTCGAGTTCTCCATCGATTGCTATAGCTGCGCCGTTGGTCGACAGCAGGTGAGCCCTGGAGGGTATTTTTCTGAGATGGTGGCGAGGGACAGAATCGAACTGTCGACACCGTGATTTTCAGTCACGTGCTCTACCAACTGAGCTACCTCGCCCCCAGAGGGATTTCGTGCTCAGGAGAGACGAAGATCATAGCACGCAGGAAGGACGGGGCGGGCGGGACGCCCGACACCCCGCTCCCAGAGGCGCGGGGTGTCGGGATGAACAAACAGCAGCTACACCGCTGCCGCGACATCTGACTCGCGGGACATCCCGAGCTCGCGGCGAACGCGATCTTCAATCGCCCGGCAGATATCCGGATTCTCTTTCAGGAACTGTTTCGCGTTCTCGCGGCCCTGGCCGAGCCGCTCGCCGCCGTACGCAAACCAGGCGCCGCTTTTTCGATGATCCGCTTGTCGACGCCGAGATCGAGCAGATCCCCGATGCGGGAGATGCCCTCGCCGTACATCACATCGAACTCGGCTTCGCGGAATGGTGGCGCAACCTTGTTCTTGACGACCTTGACGCGCGTTCTTCCGCCGACGACCATGTCTCCGTCCTTGATGCTCGCGATCCGCCGGATGTCGAGGCGCACAGACGCGTAAAACTTCAGCGCTCGACCGCCCGTCGTCGTCTCCGGATTACCGAACATGACGCCGATTTTCTCGCGAAGCTGGTTGATGAAGATGAGAGAGGTCCTCGACTTGGACACCACACCGGTGAGCTTGCGCAAGGCCTGCGACATCAGACGCGCCTGGAGTCCCATCTGCGCGTCGCCCATCTCGCCTTCGATCTCCGCTTTCGGCACCAGCGCAGCCACCGAGTCCACGACCACGACATCGACACCGCCGGAGCGAATGAGCACCTCGACGATCTCGAGCGCCTGTTCGCCGTTGTCGGGCTGCGAGACGAGGAGATTGTCGATGTCCACGCCGAGCTTTTGCGCGTAAGCGGCGTCGAGCGCATGTTCGGCATCGACGAATGCCGCCATGCCGCCCAGTTTTTGCGCTTCCGCGATGACCTGCAACGCGAGTGTCGTTTTGCCGGACGATTCGGGACCGAAGATTTCTACGACTCGGCCGCGTGGCAATCCCCCGACCCCAAGCGCATAGTCGATGCTGATCGCGCCGGTTGATATGGCGTCAATCGGTTGGATGGCTCCCTTCTGGCCCAGCCGCATGATCGACCCTTTGCCGAACTGTTTCTCGATTTGTCCGACCGCCAAATCGACGGCCTTGATGCGTTCGCGGTCTTGACGGTCATCGAGTCGTTCGACGGTTGGCATGCGAAGTCTCCTTTGTGAGTCTGTTCGTGGCCGAGACGCCACTGATCTTGCGGCGTATTCTAGAGTCGTGCCTGGGCGAAAGTCAAGTGCATAAACGTGAACATGTAACAATAAGACTCTATTTAATAGATACTTACGATGACAGATACTTTCGCCTCTCGCGGACTCGATTGTCGAATCCGCAACCGAGGCACCCGCGCCAGATGGTAAAAGATGACATGCCCAGTCCTCTTGGCCATGCACTTGGCGGATTGGCCGCCGCATGGGCTGCCGACCTCGTGCCCGGGCACCACAGTCGGCGGATGGCCCCCGCCCCATCCAGGGCGCCGTTTGTCAGCCGGGCCGGCGGTAGCTTGACGCTTGCCTGCGTGGCCCTCGCCGTGCTGCCGGACCTCGATCTGGCGTTTCAGGCCCATCGCTCGCTCTCGCATAGCGTGGGCGCTGTCGTCCTCGTGACCATTATCGCGGCCGCCGTGACAGCCTGGGTCACTCGTCGACACGCGCCCGAGCGTCGCGTCGGCATTCTGCGCGTGGCCGCCACCTGCGGCCTTGCGTATGCGACTCATTTGTTGCTGGATTGGCTGGCCGTCGACATGCGTGAACCATTTGGCCTGCAGGCCCTCTGGCCATTCAGCCAGGACTGGTACATCTCGGGCGCGAATCTCTTTCCGCGAACCGAACGGCGGTCAATCCTGACGCTGCCGTCGATTCGAACCAATCTGATCGCACTGGCGTGGGAGACCGCGATCATGCTTCCGATCGTGCTCTTACTGTGGCGGGTACGAGTAAAAACCCCGGCCGGACTTCCGGCCGAGGTGTCCGGCCGCAACCATGCGCCGTAGGAGCGGACAGGGGCGGTACTTGGGATCGCCGAGACCTTCGTGCAGAACGTTCAGGACGGCCAGGCAAATGTCCAATCCGATGAAGTCCGCGAGCGTCAACGGACCCATCGGATGGTTCATGCCGAGCTTCATCACGGTGTCGATCGCCTCAGGGGTGCCCACACCCTCCATCACGGCGTAGATCGCTTCATTGATCATCGGCATCAGAATGCGATTGGCAATGAAGCCAGGATAGTCCGCCGCTTCGACCGCCGTCTTTCCCAGCGTCGTGCAGAGTTCCGACACCTTGCGCATCGACTCGGGCGAGGTGGCCTGGCCACGAATCAGTTCCACGAGCGGCATCAAGGGAACGGGATTCATGAAATGCATCCCGAGCACTCTGTCCGGCCGTCTGGTCGCCGCGCCGAGGCTGGTAATCGAAATCGACGAGGTGTTCGAAGCCAGAATGGTTTCTTCTTTCGCAATCACGTCAAGACTTTTGAACAACGCCTGCTTGGCGTCCGCGTTTTCCACGATCGCCTCGACGATGAAGTCGGCATCCGAGAGCAGATCGATCGAGGTCGTCGTCGAAAGCCGGGCCAGCGCGGCCTCGCGGGTCGCAGCCGGCAGCTTGCCTTTTTCGACCAGCTTCCCGAGACTCTTGTCCACATTTCGTTTCGCGGCATCGAGCATCGGTTGTGCGACGTCAACGAGCTGCACCGACATGCCCGCCTGGGCGAACACCTGGGCGATGCCACTGCCCATGGTCCCTGCGCCGACTACGCCGACTGTTCTGATATTCATGCCACAGGGTTAACCGCCGAGCGCGCAGAAATCGCCGAGCCTAATAAACTCCTCGGCGTGCTCCGCGGTCTCCGCGGCGATCGTCAGATCCGTTCGACCGCCAGCGCGACACCGTTCCCGCCGCCGAGGCACAGGGCGGCGATGCCCCGCTTCTGCTTTCGCTGCGCCAACGCATACAGCAGTGTCGTCAGGATCCGCGCGCCGCTCGAGCCGATCGCGTGTCCGAGCGCCACGGCCCCTCCATGGACGTTCACTTTCTCGGGATCGATGCCGAGCTCGTTCAGAACCGCCACCATCTGCGCAGCAAACGCCTCGTTGAGCTCGAAAAGATCCACGTCCTTCAGCGCCCATCCAGCTTTTTGCGCCACGCGCTGGACTGCCTCGACTGGCGTCATCAACACCAGCCTAGGTGGCAGGCCGCTGGTCGCCTGGCCGACGATCCGCGCCAGCGGCGAAAGGCCGAGGGCTTTCGCTCGATCGGCAGCCATGACGACGAGAGCCGATGCGCCGTCGTTGACGCCGGGAGCATTGCCAGCGGTCACTGAGCCAGATGGCTTGAATGCCGGCTTCAATTGTCCGAGCGCTTCGACGGTCGTGTCGGGCCGGATGGATTCGTCGCGATCGAAGAGGAGAGAAGCGCCCTTCTTCTGTGGGATCGAGACCGGAAGGATCTCATCCTTGAAGTGTCCGGCGGCGGTGGCCGCAGCGGCCTTCTTGTGGCTGTGGACCGCATACAGGTCCTGTGCGCTGCGTGTGACCTTGTAGATGTCGGCAACGGTTTCGGCGGCGTTGCCCATGTGGCACTCTTCGAAGGCGCACCAGAGCCCGTCCTGAATCATCGAATCGACCAGCTGCCCGTTTCCCATGCGCCAGCCTTCGCGCATACGCCCGAGCAGATACGGAGCCTGGCTCATCGACTCCATGCCGCCTGCGACGACGATATCGACATCGCCTGTGGCGATGCCCTGGGCGGCAAGCATGACGGCTTTCAACCCGGAGCCGCAGACCTTGTTGATCGTGAGGGCGGCGACATGATCGGACAATCCGGCGTTGAGCGCCGCCTGCCGCGCCGGATTCTGGCCGAGGCCGGCGCTGACCACGTTACCCATGATGCACTCGTCGACGATCTGAGGATCGATTCCGGCACGCCTCACTGCTTCGGCAACGACGAGAGCCCCCAGTTGTGGAGCGGCACAGTCCTTCAATGCGCCCAGGAACTTGCCGGTGGGCGTCCGGACAGCACTGACGAGTACCGAGTCACGCATCAGAACTCGGGTTCAAGGGTTCAAGGGTTCGAACGTTCAAGGTTCACGAACAATGATGCGGTCGACCGTTTCTCGGCCGAGCAACATCTTGAGACGCTGGAGAATCATGCCGGACGAGCGCGTGATCTCGCGCGCCCATTGCTGGCTCGCGGCTTCGACGATCAGTACCCGGCCGTCGAGCCGAATCGAGGTGGCGCGTTCGAGCGTCGTGCCGACGGCGGCACGCCATGCGAAGCTGACCTTGCCGGCCGAGAGCGGCGCTTCGCGCAGCAGCTCGGCGAGAGCTCCCGGCAGTGCTTGCATCAGCGGGCGCATGGAGCCATTCGGAATTCGACCATTTCGAATGAGGAACTCGAATTGTCGCTACCGTCCATTCTCAATTCCCAATTCCTCATTCATAATTTCTGGAAGTTTACCATGCGGCTGATTCTCGCATCCGCTTCGCCCCGACGCGCCGCGCTCCTTCGCGCCGCAGGCTTCATGTTCGAAACACTTGCCGTCGCCATCGACGAACGGGTGCAGCCGGACGAGCCCGCCGAGAATTACGTACGCAGGCTGGCGGCGGAGAAATCGGCCTCGGCGTGGGCCCAGCTCGGAATCCCGTCTGACGCACCGGAGTCGGTCACTCCGGCAAACGACGTCGTGATCGTCGGCGCCGATACCGCTGTGGTCGTCGATGGCGAGATTCTCGGCAAGCCACGCGATGACGCGCACGCAGAGGCCATGCTTCGGCTCTTGTCGGACCGGCGTCACGACGTGATGACGGGAGTGAGCGTTCGGACCCGCCGCACCGAGCTCGGCTGTGTGGAAACCACGAGGGTCTATTGCGCCGCACTTTCTCAGAATGATGTGGAGCGCTATGTCGCAAGCTGGGAGGGCCGAGACAAGGCAGGAGGGTACGCCATCCAGGGTCAGGCGGCCCGGTTCATCTCACGCATCGACGGGTCGTACTCGAACGTGGTGGGGCTTCCGATCGGCTGTGTATGCGATCTGCTGCGCATATTGCTGACCGGATGAGTCGTAACTGATAGGTGGTAGAGAAAGGGCAAGTTTCCTGGACGGTTGCATCCCGCCTGTAGTCGGGCTATTCTTTCGACAAGCCCTTTCCTGGAAGTCCTTATGACACATCGATATATCAAGATCGGCGCCACGGCGTTCGTGCTCGCCCTTGCATTCGCGGGACTCTTCTGGACCACGCTCCGAGGCGGCACCGAATACTTCATGCACGTCAGCGAAGTTCTGCCAGACCGGGCGGAGTGGGAAGGGAAAACGCTGCAGCTTCATGGTTATGTGATTCCCGGCTCGATCTATCGCAAGGTAGACACGCTGGAATACAGGTTCAAAGTTCAGAACGCGCCCATTCGCTCCAGCCTGCCACAAGGCGGCGTGATCGACGCCACGTACACCGGCATCGTGCCGGATACGTTCAAGGGCGAAGCCGAAGTGGTCTTGAAAGGCCGTCTGTCCGCTGAAGGGTTCAGCGTCGATCCGAATGGCGTCGTCGCCAAATGTCCATCCAAGTACCGAGGAGCAGGCGGCAGCTGGGTCCTAATCCGAATTCCCGATTCCTCATTGCGAAAGCACCATGGCATCACTTGGAACCTTTCTGCTCCTCGCCAGTTTCGTCGCGTGCAGCTATGCTGCGGCAATCTCCGTGGCCGGCGCGCGGCGGGGGTCCCGCCGGCTGATTGAAAGCGGCATCGGAGCGTTCTATCTGGTCACCGCTCTGATGACCGTGGCCTCGGCGGTCATGGTCAATGCGTTCCTGACCAACGACTATTCGATCAAGTACGTCTCGCGCTACTCCGACAGCGTCCAGCCGCTCTTCTACAAGATCACGTCGTACTGGGGCGGCCTGGACGGTTCGATCATGTTCTGGGTCTTCCTGCTGTCGCTCTTTGGAACGACTGCCGTTTACGTCAATCGCGAGCGCCACCGCGAGCTCATTCCGTATGTCGTCGCCGTAATCTCGACCGTCCAGATGTTCTTTCTGTACCTGATGGTGGTGCACAAGAACCCGTTCACGACGTATCTGACGACGGCGCCAGCCGACGGCGAGGGGTTGAATCCGCTCCTGCAGAACTACTGGATGGTCATTCACCCTCCGTCGCTCTATACGGGCTTCGTTGGCATGACCATTCCGTTTGCCTTCGGGATCGCCGCGCTGATCACGGGTCACCTGGACGATTCGTGGCTCCGCGCGGTGCGACGCTGGACGATGTTCAGCTGGCTGTTTCTGTCGCTCGGCCTGACGCTCGGCATGATTTGGGCGTACGAGGAGCTCGGTTGGGGCGGTTACTGGGAATGGGACCCCGTCGAAAACGCCGGTCTGCTTCCCTGGTTCACCGCAACAGCGTTTCTGCATTCGGTGATGGTGCAGGAGCGCCGCAGCATGCTGCGTGTGTGGAACGTGACGCTCGTGATTCTCACGTTCTTCCTCACGATCTTCGGCACCTTCATGACCCGTTCCGGCATCGTGCAGTCGGTCCACGCGTTCGGCCAGGATCCGGTTCTGGCGCGGCTCTTCACCGTCTTCATGGTGGCGATTCTGGGATTCAGCTTCGGGTTGGTCATCTACCGCTTGCCGCTCCTGCGCGCGCGAAACGAGCTGGATTCGTGGGTGTCACGTGAGGCGGCGTTCCTCGTCAACAACTGGATCCTGTTGTTCTGTGCGTTCTTCGTACTGTTCGCGACAATGTTTCCGACACTCAGCGAGGCAGTCGTGGGGCGTCGGTTAACCGTGGCTGCGCCGTTCTACAACCGCTGGATGGCTCCGATCGGGCTGATCCTGTTGTTCCTGGCCGGCGTCGGGCCGTTGCTCGCCTGGAGAAAGTCGAATCTGTCGAATTTGCGTCAGCAGTTCCTGTGGCCAGTGGCGTCTGCTGTCGTCGTGAGCGGAGCGCTCGTATTTCTGGGCGTTCGCTTCTGGGCGTCAGGCCTGTGTTTCGCGCTTTGCGGGTTCGTGACCGGGACGATTTTACAAGAGTTCTGGCGCGGTGGCTTGGTACGTCGAAAGAACACGGGGACCGATTTCCTGACGGCGCTCATCGGGCTCGTGGCGCGGAACAAGCGCCGGTACGGCGGCTATATCGTGCACGCCGGCGTGGTGCTGATCTTCCTGGGATTCGCCGGGAACGCCTACAAACGCGACACCCAGGTGCTGCTGAAGCTCGGGGAGCAAACCACGCTCGGCAGCTATGCGCTGCGCAACGACGGCGTGAAGATCAGCGACGACGGCCAGAAACAGATGGCGACTGCTTACATCAGCGTGTTCGAGGATGGCAAGCAGATCGACACTCTGTACCCGGCGCGCTGGTTCTTCCGCAAGCACGAGCAGGAGCCGACGACCGAGGTCGCGATCCGTCGATCGTTTGCCGAAGACCTCTACGTGGTGTTTGCATTCGACCGCCAGCAACTCGGCTCGCAATCGGCGACGCTTCAGATTGTGATCAACCCGCTGGTGAACTGGATTTGGCTCGGGTTCGGCATCTTGGCGCTTGGCACCGGTATCGCGCTGCTTCCCGAACGCAGCTATTCCTTCGCTCTCGCCAAGCTTGGCGCAGAGGCCACTTCAACGGCGGCGGCTCTGTCGCTGTTGATAGTCGTGTTCGCCGGCACGCCAGTCCTCGCCCAGCACGGTGAAGGCAGCAGCGAGAGCGTGCAAAGCTCCTTCTACGCCCGAACCGAGCTCGAGCGAAAACTTCAGCACGAAATCGTCTGTACCTGTCCGACCTGTGGTCACGCCAGCATTGGAGAGTGCCGCAAGGACCCATGCCCGGTTTCCCACAAGCTGCGTGGCGAGGTCGCCGAGCTCATCGACCAGGGCAAATCGCACGACGAAGTCATACAGGCGTTGGTCACCATGTACGGCAGCGAGGAGATGCTGGGCGCACCGATCAACAAGGGGTTCAGTCGTCTTGCCTGGTTGTTTCCGTACTTGGTCGGCGCAACCGGCGCCTTGATGATTGGGTTCGCCGCCGTCAAGTGGACGCGACGGCCGGATGCGACATCCGAGGCGGCAGCGTCCCTCGAACCTGCACTCGAAGAACGCCTCGACGATGAGCTCAGGAACCTCGACTGAGCAGGTCCGGTTCAAGCCGGACGCTGCGCCAGGAGCGGAGCCTGACACGACGCAGGGCGCCGGACGTCGCAGCGCGGGCCACCAAAAGCCGAAGCGGGCCGATTCAGGCCTCGAGCCGTGGCAATTCTTCGTGCTCGCCGCCCTCGGAAGCGCGACGGCGGCTCTGTTCGCGACTCGAGGTCAAGGGCTCACCACAGTTGTTCTCTTGACGGTTCTGATGGCCACCGCCGCACTCGTGGGCCTGGCGGCGCTCCGCACGCTGCGTCCGCTCTTTTCGGGTGATGACGATCGCACCATGATGGTCGGCCTGCGGACCAGAGTCTCGCTGGAGCGCGAAAAGATGATGGCCCTCCGGGCCATCAAGGAGCTCGAATTCGACCGCGCCATGGGCAAGTTGTCCGAGGCGGACTGGAAGGAGATGTCCGGCCGCCTGCGCAGTCGCGCGGCGCGTCTGATACAGCAGCTCGACGCGGGCTCCGACTACCGCGAACAGATCGAGCGGGATCTCGCCAAGCGGCTCGAACAGATTCCGGCGCGAGCGAAGGATTCGACTCCCGCTCGTCCGGCCCCTGAAATACGTGGCGACGCGGGCATCCCGGTCGCAGGTCCAGCGGCTGCGCCCATTTGCGCGGCGTGCGCAACCGCGAACGACGCGGACGCCCGGTTTTGCAAGAGCTGCGGGCAAAAACTGTGAAGATCGAGTGCGCGTTACCCCGAAGGCCGCTGCGGACGCAATGGATTCTTGGGTTGACCCTCTGCCTCCTCGGCGTCCTCGGCGGTGCACAGGTCAACGCTCAATTCCAGATGCCGGATCCCAAACAGATGTCCGGCATCCCCCGGCCCGTGACGGACCTGCCTGACGGCACCGTGTCGGTCAGATTGATTCGAGGTGACTTTTCGAACAACATCACCGATTTCCCTGTTGAAATGCAGGTCGGGGGCAGGCTTCGAACGGAAAAAACCGACGAATCCGGCCGGGCGGAATTCAAGAACCTGCCGCCAGGCGAGACCTTGAAGGTCGTGGCCGTCGTTGACGGCGAACGTCTCGAATCGGAGGCGTTCCCGGCCCCCGCGCAAGGTGGGATTCGCCTGATGCTGGTGGCCACAGATAAGTCGAAGAGGCCCGAGACCGAACCAGGGGCGCCGCCGGTCGCCGGGCAGGTCGTCCTCGGGGGCCAGTCACGAATCATCCTCGAGCCGGGCGACGAGAAAGTCACGCTCTACTACCTGCTCGACATCGTCAACAACGCCCGCGTGCCGGTAACCCCGCCGGCAGCCTTTGCGTTCGACATGCCGGCCGGCTCGGTCGGGACCGGGCTCCTTCAAGGCTCGTCGCCCAACGCCAGCGTAGACGGCCCGCACGTTCGCGTTGAGGGACCGTTTGCACCCGGACGCACGCTGGTCCAGGTGGGCGGCGAACTCCCGGTGGGAAGTTCTTCATTAAGTGTGACCCAGCGGTTCCCCGCGGCGCTCGAACAACTCGCAGTCATCGTCAAGAAGCTGGGGGACACCCGGCTCGCCTCGCCGCAGCTGCCGTCACAACAGGAGATGACGGCGTCTGGCGAAACGTTCATTGCGGCGTCCGGAGGAGCGATCACGGCCGGTCAAGCCATCGAGTTGACGCTCAGCAACCTGCCTCATCACAGCTCACTGCCACGATGGATCGCGCTCTCTCTGGCGGGACTCATCGTGATTGGCGGGGTGTGGCTTTCCGGACAACGCGAGGGCCAGGAAGCGCGGGCGACCGAGCAGAAGCGGCTGATCGGGCGGCGTGACAAGCTGTTCAACGAGTTGGTCCGCCTGGAGCACGACCACAAAGGGAGTCGTCTCAGCCAGACTCGATACGAAACGCGGCGCCAGGAACTGGTATCGGCACTCGAACAGGTCTACGGCGCGCTCGACAGAGAGGACATCGATCCCAGGGGTCCAGGGGCGCCGGGGCCAAATCGATCGAGCCTCGCCGCGTGATGATCGATTTCGACCAGGTCCGGCTGGTCGATGTCTCACGACACTACGGGCGACGTCGCGCCGTTTCGCGCATCACGTTTTCAGCGCGGCGCGGGGACATCGTCGGCCTCCTCGGGCCCAACGGCGCCGGCAAATCGACGCTCATCGGCCTCGTGGCGACGCTCGTGACTCCCAGCACGGGTGAAATTCGTTACGGCGATCGAGACGCACGAAGCCTCGGCGTCGCGTTGCGGGCACAGATTGGGCTTCTCGCGCACGAATTGCACCTGTATCCCGAGCTCTCCGCAAGACAGAATCTTGCCTTCTTCGCCCGCCTGCACGGGCTCGATGCGGGCCAAACCGTCGATCTGGCGCTCGAACGCGCCGGCCTCGCGGACCGGGCCGATGACGATGTCTCGGGATTCTCCCGGGGAATGCGCCAGCGCCTCGCCCTCGAGCGAGCGTTGTTGCATCAGCCTCGGCTGGTCCTGCTCGACGAGCCGTTTACAGGTCTCGACGATCGCGCCGTTACCGTCGTGGCCGAACGGCTGTCTCGGCTGGCCGCCGACGGAACCATCGTCATTCTGGCGACGCATGACCTCGATGTCGCCGACGGGCTGGCAACGCGACTCGCCATCATTCGGGACGGGCGACTGGTGGCCGACGAGCCTGGCGGCTTGGATTTGCGCCGCAGGTATCGGGCGATGGTGGGCGGCTCGTGACATTCGTGAGAGTTGCGGCGCTCGTGCTGAAGAAGGACTTTGCCATCGAATTGAAAAGCGGCGAGCTTCTGTACACGACTCTGTTTTTTGCAGTGGCTTGTGTGTTGATTTTCGCCATGGCCTTCGTCAAGGAAGGCACGCCTATCGAAGGCGCCGGCGCCGGTATTCTCTGGATTGCGGTGTTGTTTGCGGGCAACCTGGCGCTCGGTCGGACGTTCGAGCGCGAGCGCTACAGTGAGACGCTCCGGGCGCTGCTGCTGGCGCCGACGCCGCGGTCGGCCATCTACGTCGGAAAGCTGCTGGGAATCGTTCTGCTGCTGTCGGCAATCGAGCTGGTCGTGACGCCGCTCGTCGTTCTCTTCTTCCAGGTGCCGCTCTTCGCGCGTCCGCTCCACATGGTCGCGTTGCTGATGTTGGGAACAGTAGGGTTCGCGTCGGTCGGCACTCTCTTCGCGGCCATGCTCGTGCGCGCGCGCAGCCGCGACGTGATGCTGCCGATCCTGTTGTATCCCATAACGGTTCCGGTCATCATTGCGGGAGTGCTTGGTACGTCTGCGCTTCTGCAGACACCCGCCGACGAACCCATGGCGCTCCTCTGGATCGCGTTGCTCATGTTTTTCGACGTGGTGTTCCTGACCCTCGCCTTATGGATGTTCGAGCCGCTCATGATCGAATAACGCGGTCAGGTGGGTAGGACAGGTGAGCCGGGTGGGTTGGGTCTTACCAGGCCCAACTGACCTACCAGGCCCACCTGACCTACCAGCCCCACCTGACTTGTCGGATCGTCTGAGAGTCTTATGCAGAAGCTCTTCACGCCCCTCGCCGTTGTCATCGCCACGATGTTCGCCTATACGCCGATTGCCATCAACAACGCGCCGTACGAGTCGACCATGCTCCTGGTTCAGAAGATCTTCTACTTCCATTTTGCGACATGGATGGCGCTGACGGCGGCGGTGATTGTGTGCGGCGTTGGGAGTGCCGTGTACTTGTTCAAGGGGAACGCACGGGCGGAGCGATTCGCTGTCGCGGCCGCGGAGCTGGCCGTCGTGTTCGGTGCGTTCGGCCTGGTGAGCGGATCGCTCTGGGCGAGAAAGGCATGGGGCATCTGGTGGGGCTGGGAGGCGCGGCTGACGATGGCGCTGCTGCTCGAGTTGGTGTTCATCGGGTACCTTCTCGTTCGAAGATACGGCGGGCCCGGGTCGGAGAAGCTGGCTGCGGCCATGGGCATTTTCGGGGCCGCCACGGCGCCCTTCGTCTACAAGTCGGTCGATTGGTGGCGGACGATTCATCCTCAAACCAGCGTGATGCGAACGCTTGGACGGACGTCGCCCGACATGTGGAACGTCGTCTGGTTCTGTACCGCCGCGTTCCTGCTGCTGTTTGCGCTGCTGCTGACGTTGCGCGTCCGGCTCGAAGAGCGACGCGCCGAGCTCGATCAGCCTGTATCTGGAAGCAGAGGGATGAGCATGCTACGACGCCTTTTTCCAGTCCTCGTTCTGCTGGCGGTGAGTGCGGCTCCGGCGCGGGGGGTCCAGCCACCGGCTCCACCGGAAGGCTTCGAGCAGGTGACCGAGGTGCCGCCGAGCGAACAGCTCCCTGCGGCCCCGTTTGTCATTGGCGCGTACGCGTTCTTCCTCGTCCTGATGGTCGGCTACGTGTGGTCGGTAGGACGGCGGCTGAACAAAGTCGAGAGGGAAATGGCGACACTGCAGCGGATGGGGTCGCCGCGGAGTGGCGCATCGTGACCGCCGGACACTTCATCTTCATTCCCGCAGTTTTGCTGGTCGGCCTCGTGATTGGCTGGATTCTGGGATCGCGCGCGGCCCGCGACGCGTATGCAGCCGAGTTGCGGCGCCGCGAAGAGCGCGCGGCGAGGGCAGGAAGGGCAGGCGGGTAGGACTACCTGCCTACTGCCAGGCGTTGTGCGAGTACTTCGGGCAACCCCGCCTTGATGATCTTCGCCTGCGTCTCTTCGACACCGTACGGCACGCGGAACAGTTCGACGCGACGTCTGTCGTGGTCGACGATGGCGTAGGCGGCACGCGGGTCGCCGTCGCGCGGCTGGCCCACCGCGCCCGGGTTGATCAAATACTTCGACCCATCGGCGAGATCGATGTGGGTCCGGTCCGACGCGGCTGGCCTTGCCGTGTCGAGCCCGTCGGGCGAGAGTTCGAATACGGCAGGGCAGTGCGTGTGCCCGAACAGGCACAGAGGGCGCGAGGACACTTTCAGCGCCCGTGCGGCGTCGAGCTCGTCGAAAAGATACGCGTCCTCGTCGATCGGCGATCCGTGGCAGATTTCGACCAGATCGTCGACATTTTTTGGGCCGCTCGGCAGCGCGGCCAGCCAGCTGCGATGGTGGGCCGATAGGTTATCGAGCGTCCAACGCGCAGCATTCCTGGCGACCGCATTGAACCCCTCGGCTTGTTCGAGCCCACATGCCACTTTGTCGTGATTGCCTCGGACGATCCCCAGCGGAGCGAGCTCGAGGAGCCGGTCAATCGCTTCATTGGGATCGGGGCCGTAGCCTACCAGGTCGCCGAGCACGAGCGTGGTGTCGTAGCGCCGGGCGGCGGCATCCGCCAGGCAGGCATCGAGGGCTTCGAGATTGGCGTGGATGTCAGTGAGAATCAGATATCGCATCGAAGAATGCACACATGCTAACGGCGAACGACTCTACCCATAACACAAAACGGCACCGGCCAATCCATCAGCCACGGCGGCCAACTGTTCGTCCCCCGAAGCCTGTCGATGCTGACAGGTCACGAGTCGAGCCGGTCGACGACCTGTTCCACCAGGGCTTCGACGCCGGCGCCCGCGTCGATGCGCATGTGCGCTTCCTGGTAGGCTGAGCGCCGCTGATAGTACAGGCGCTCGAGTTCGAAACGATCGGCCGCGAGTGGGCGGCGCCTGTCGGACGGCAGCCGCTCGATGACCCGATCGAGGGGCGCGTCGAGCCAGACGGACACGCCGTCGGAATTGATGGCTCTCCGATTCGTTGGATCGATGAAGGTGCCGCCGCCGGTCGCAACCACCAGATGGCGCTGCGGCAGCTGATCGAAGACGACGGCTCGCTCGACCGCCCTGAAATGGGGCTCGCCAAGGCGGACGAAAATGTCGGCGACCGACATGTGCTCGCGTTGCTCGATCAGTTCGTCGATGTCGAGGGCCTCCCAATCCAGCCTCTTGGCCAGAGCACGGGCAAGTGTGGTCTTGCCTGCCGCCATGAAACCGACCAAATAAATCTTGTCAGCCGTCACACCGCGAGCCGTTCCAGCGTCTCGAAGAAGCCGGGATACGAGATCGCGACCGCTTCGCTGCCAGTGATGGTCGACGGGTTCCGGGCACCAAGCGCCGCGATGGCGAGAGCCATGGCAATGCGGTGATCGTCGTTCGCTGCGGCCACGCCACCTGCGGGCACCCCCTCGCCACGAACCGTGAAGCCGTCCGGCCATTCGCGAGCAGCGATTCCCAGGCTGCCGAACCCGGCGACCAGGGTGGCGATTCGATCGCTTTCCTTGACTCGAAGCTCGGCGGCGCCGTGAACGGTCACTTCGCCGCCGTGCGCCGCGAGCGCGGCAATTGCCGGCAGTTCGTCAATCAGGCCCGGGACTTCCTCCGGCAGGATCTCGACGCTGCGCCGCTCGTCGGCTTCGACGACGATTCTGCCGCGCGGCTCGCCGCTGTCGGTGGAGGCATGAACGTCGACGCGGGCGCCGAACCGGCGAAGCACGCCAATCAACGCCGTCCGCGTCGGATTGAGGCCGACGTTCTCGATCTCTACACGCGAGCCGGGAAGGGCAGCCGCCGCGACCATCCAGAACGCCGCAGAAGAGAAGTCGCCAGGCACGGAAAGGCTGCGTCCGGCAAATCGTTGGGGAGCGCGCAGGGAGACCGTTGAACCGGTGCGCCCGACGTCCACACCGAAATCGACGAGCGCGCGCTCGGTGTGGTCCCGAGTCTGAGCCGGCTCCGTGACCGTTGTCATGCCATTTGCATGAAGACCCGCCAGGAGAACTGCCGACTTCACTTGGGCGCTGGGCACGGGCGAACGGTAGCTGATGGCGTTCAGCGGCCCACCATGGATCACAAGCGGTGGACGTCCTTCGGTCGCCTCGATTCGGGCGCCCATTTGTTCGAGTGGTTCGATAACACGACGCATCGGGCGACGGGACAACGATCGGTCGCCGACCACAGTGCTGGTGAAGGGCTGGGCCGCGAGGATCCCGGCCAGCATTCTCATGGTCGTGCCCGAATTTCCCGCGTCAAGTGGGCTGCCAGGTGAACGGAGACTGCCGAAACCTCGTCCCAGTACAATGACGGTGCCCTCCGCATCCACAGCAATCTCCACCCCCAGCTTCCGGAGGCACGCCAGCGTGGACTGGCAGTCGGCGCCCGTCGAATATCCCGAGAGACGCGACACTCCGTCGGCCAACGCAGCGAGCAGGGCGTAGCGGTGCGAGATGGATTTGTCGCCCGGAACACTCAGACGGCCTTGGAGACATCTGGCCGGACCGATCGTCGCCGCGGGCATGGGACGATCTTACGCTATGATTAGCCGCCTTCGCTTCGCCTGGGCGAGCGGGGGCCGCCTCCAACACACATGATAGTTGACGATCGACAAGTGGTTCGCCTCGAATTCACGAGCGCCGTCGAAATGCTCGACTTCGTCCAGGTCGTCAGCGATCACGTCGGGCGAACCTTCGGGTTCGATGACGACGCCATCCATTGGGTTGGCGTGGCGATCCGCGAATCGGTGATCAACGCCATCAAACACGGCAACCGCAACGACACGTCCAAGCACGTCTTCGTCGAGTTCCTGAGCGCACCGGGTGACGAGCCCGGGCTCTGCATCCTGGTACGCGATCAGGGCGAGGGCTTCGATCCCGAAAAGCTGGCCGATCCTCTCGATCCGGACAATCTGCTCAAGCCAAGCGGTCGAGGCATCTTCCTGATTCGCAACTTCATGGACGACGTACGTCTGCGGCGTGCACCCGAGGGCGGGATGGAAGTCTGCATGGTCAAGCTCCTCCCCCAAAACCAGGACGGCGACCGCACCTGAGTGGCTCTCGACCCGCTCTACCTTTCCACAGCCATCGAAGCCGTCGTTCGCGCCGGCGACGATCCAGTTGGCACATTTTGGTCGCGACATCCGCGTCACCAAGAAGGGCAGCATCGATCTCGTGACCGATGTCGATGTGGCCGTCGAAGAGATGTTCCGGGATCTCATTGCCGAACGTCTGCCCGATCATCACGTCCTCGGGGAAGAGCTCGGCGGGGCGGAGGCGATTCCTCCGGGGCCCTGCTGGGTGTTCGACCCGATCGACGGAACCACGAATTACGCCCACGGCTTGCCGATCTTCTGCGCATCGCTTGCGCTCGAGATGAACGGAACGGCAGAAGTTGCGGCCATCTACGATCCGACACGCGAAGAGCTCTTCACCGCCGAGCGTAGCGGCGGTGCCTTTCTCAACGGCGTGCCATTGCACGTTTCCGCCACCGCTACGCTGCTCGACGCGTTGCTGGTCACCAGTTTTCCATACGACGTCCACAGCCGTGTCGACGACATCGTCGGCCTGTTCGGAGCGTTTGTCGGCCAGGCCCGTGCTGTACGGCGTCTGGGTTCGGCAGCGATCGATCTCTGTTACGTCGCTGCTGGCCGCATGGATGGATTCTGGGAACAGGATCTCAAGCCGTGGGATGTCGCGGCCGGTGGGCTCATCGTGGCGGAAGCGGGCGGCCGTGTGACGAATTGGAACGACGGCGCTTTCTCCTCTCGCGAGCCCGCCGTGCTCGCCACCAATGGCCATATCCACGAAGCGATGCTCGAGGTCATCCGCGAGCACCGCATCCGTCAAGCACGGCTTCGAAACGGCTGACATCGTCGAAACCGTTTCTGCACTGAGTTGACTGTTTACTAGTCGGGACGATCTGTTACCACGGAGAGACAGGAGATGCGAGGTGGCCGGGCTTTGGCCCGCTATTTCGCGGGATCTGATGGCATCCCTTCTGCTAGAGGCCAGGCAGGAGCGTGTCTATGATGCGTCGTCTGCTCTGGTCGTTGTGCGCAGTCGGGGTGCTCGGCGGTTTTGTCGCACCCTCTGAAGTCTCGGCTCAGCAATCGATCAATTTCTATCTTGGCGGCTTCCTGCCGACGAGCCTGGACGATCGAGGCACCGACGACGTCCTCTTTCAGGATGCTGGCTTCCTGGCATTCGATTTCGGGGAGTTCAAGGGCATCACCGTCGGCGGCGAGTATCTGGTCGGTCTGGGCGAGTTCTTCGATGCCGGCCTAGGCGTCGGGTATTACTCGCAATCGACGCTCGCGAGTGACATCGACTTCGAGTTCCCGGACGGCTCGGAGATCCTGGCCGATCTGAAGTTGCGCATCGTGCCGGTCTGGGCCACCGTTCGCTACCTTCCGCTCGGGCATCGCGACGCGATCGTGCCCTACATTGGCGGAGGCGTGGCCATCTACAACTGGCGATACGAGGAGACAGGCGACTTCGTCAATGTGAACAACGACATTGTCAACGGTACCTTCTCTGGCAGCGACACGAGCGTTGGCCCGGTCATCCTCGGAGGCGTTCGAGTCCCGATCGGCAAGAGCGGCATCGGCGGCGAGATTCGCTGGCAGGGGGGCAAAGCAGATTTGCCACCGGACCAGGACTTTGCGGGCGACAAGATCAATCTCGGCGGCTTCAACTATCTTTTCACGGTGAGCGTCGGGTTCTAATCCCGAGTGAGGTTCGTTGACGCAGCCCGCTTACGTAGCGCAGCCCTTTCAGGTAATGCCGTTCGGAAATTCTCGTGGCTGACCGCACAGCCGTCAGTTGCGCGACGCGATCCGTGGTGGGAAGCATCTTGGGCCGTCGCGCCGGTTCCGTCAGCCCAAAAAACGGCGTTGCGCTCGCTGTTCTTCCGCTGGCGCGGCCGTCCTGCCGATTCGCGACATCGCTCCGACCAACGAGTCCAGCCTCGGGCAACGCCTCGCTCCGGTTGACCTCGCGGCAGACGGCCGCGCAGGCCTCGGCGTCACGCCGTTTTTCCGGCCCCGCTGGCAGGCTGACTCCAAACGGCGCGCGGCCCGAGGCTTCCCGCCACGGCCCGAGCAGGCGCCGACGGCCACTGACACGGAGGGTCGTCAGCTGGCGCAAGGGCCGTGAAGTCGACCCGTCACGCGTCAGGAAAACCCGCGCGCAGTGAGTTCGTTCGCGGCGGTCTCTCGCGATGTCACCCGAGGGCCCCAGGCATCCCGGACGAGGCGGCTAGTTGATCTGAGCGATGCCGCAAGCGGGTAGGACCGCCGCGCAGCGATATAGTGGCGAACGGAGCGCGGGTTTTCCGGGTCGACGATGACGGCGCGACGCGCCAGTTGACGACCCTCCGCCGTGTCGGCTCTCGGCGCCAAATTGTGGCCAACGCTCAGCAGCACAAGCTTTCGACTCATTGAATTTCCGACAGGCATTGCCCTTTCAGGGCTGCTTATCCGGCGGGCGCAGGCCTGCGCTACGTCAACACAAACGCACGCGAGATTAACTGCGCGCGAAGCGAGCGAGGTCATCCGAGATGCGATGCGCCGCGTTGCTCAGTCCTCGTGGGCTTGCGGGGAAGCTGAGCTGAATCCGGCCTGTGGGGCCGGCGGTCGCCTGTGGTACAAGGCGAGGCCTGCGCCATCACATACTCGATCGTATCCCTCCAGGAATGCCGGGTTCTGCCGAGCCCTTTGCGCAAGCATGTCGCCGCCTTCGGCCTTCTCTTCGATGAGCAGCCAGCCGGCGTAGGGCTTCGGGCTATCGAGTGCCGCAAGCCAGATATCCCCGTTTCCTTCGTGCAGAAAATTCCGCACGGTGAACCCGTCGCGCGACATCTCCTGCATGTAATGGCCCAGCGATCCCATGCTGGCCATGATCTTCTCGCCACCGTAAGCGCCGCGTAGACAGTCGGTGACCTGCTGACGGATCGGACCGTTCGGACGGTCCCACTGCGCCTCGACCACCATTGGCGCGGCCAGATCGAGCGGACGTATTTCGTACGCGAGCACAAGGCCTATTACCAGGGCGGCCACGACGGTGGACCGCTTGTGAAGCGTCACCGCCGCGCCGACGCCGACGGCCACGGCTGGAAGCAACGCGACGAGGTAGCGGATTCGGAACGGATGGCCGTCGACGAACGCGACCCAAGGTAGCGCGGCGCTGGCCATCAGCGTCAACGCGACGAGCGAACCGGCTCGTTCTCGACGGGCGATCGCGGCAATCAGCAGTGCGGTCAGGCCAATGGAGGCGATAGAGGACGTGAATGGGCCGGTCAATGTGCGGACGCCCCAGAGAACCTCGGCCAATGCTTCAACCGGCCGTCCAAGGGCCTTGTTCTCCGGCACGAAGAACCCGCTTCCAGCCGTCCACTCGCCCGTCACGACGCGGTTCAGAATCAGAAACAGCACGATGGCAACAGCTGGAAACGCGGCGACTGTACTCACGCGCTCGCAGGCCGTCCTCAGCGACTCTCCCTGGCGATAGAGGACGCAGACGGCCACGATCATCCCGGCAACAGTCACGAGCCACGCTTCGTAGCGCGTCAGGCAGGCCAGCGCGAACGCCCAACCGACCAACTGGACCGCAGGCCGCCCGACCGCAGAGACCGCCTGCGGATTTCCACCTTCACGAAACGAGGTCCATCGCACGAGAATGGCAACGGCCACGAGCGTCAGCGCAAGGAATAGCGGCTCCGTCATCGGTGTGGCCTGGAGATAGAGCAGGTTCGGATTCAACGCGAAGGCCACCGAAGCGATGATCGCCGCAATCGTCGACCGGGTCAGGTCGAGCACGATTCGAGCGATTGCGCCGGTCGCGGTCGCGAACGCAAGAACGGAAATCAAGACGGCCGATGCGCCCGTCCGGTAGAGGAAATCGATCTGCGCGGGGAGGACATTCAGGAGATGCGGCAGCGGCAACCACACGCCGCCGATCTGCTGCCAGCCTGGCGTAATGCTGTCGATGACCCGTCGGGCGACAATAAGGTGACCACGCGCGTCGTAGTGACTGAGGGTCAATCCCAGACGATGGTAGTGCACCGCAACGATCGCGCCGCCGATCGCCGCCGCGACGGCGATGGCGACCGGTAATGCGTGGCGGCGCGACGGTATAATCACGCGCTTATTGTATGGGCAGAATCGTCGACCGAATCCAAGCGCTGGCGCTCGCACTCGGTGCGCCTGGTCTCTTCATCGTCGCCGTCCTCGACTCGTCCATCCTGTCGCTGCCTGAAATCGCCGACCTGCTTGTCGTTCTGATGGTCGTCCAGCACAAGAGCCGACTGGTGCTCTACGCGTCGGCCGCGACGCTCGGCTCTCTTGTCGGGTGCCTGGCGCTCTACTATCTTGGCCGGCGAGGAGGCGACGCGCTCATGCGAAAGCGTTTCCATCCCGCCAACGTCGACAAGACGCTGAACCTGTTCCGGCGATACGGCGTGATGGCCGTGCTGATCCCCTCGATTCTGCCGCCTCCAGCGCCGTTCAAGATCTTCGTGCTGCTCGCCGGCGTCGCGGGCATTCGTCCTCTCCATTTCACAGCCGCCATCATCGTCGGGCGCGGGGCGAGATACTTCACCGAGGGACTACTTGCGGTCTGGTACGGCGAGCAGGCCGTGGACTTCATTCGGGAGAACGGCAGAATCGTCGCCTTGATTCTCATCGCGGCGCTGGTAATCGGCTTTGGCGGCTATGTCGTTTGGAGACGGGCACAGACGGTGACGCGCCTATAATTCGCATATCGATGAATCCCGATCTCAGCGTGGTGATCCCGGTCCGGAACGAGGCGCCCGGCCTGACGGAGTTGTACCAGGAGCTGACTCGTGCCCTGACGGCATGGGGACGACCGTACGAGCTCATCATCGTCGATGACGGCAGCACCGACGGCAGCTTCGAGATTCTGAAGGCCCATCAGGCGATGGACTCCAGGTTGCGCGTGATCCGCTTCCGGCGCAACTTCGGCCAGACGGCGGCCTTTGCGGCCGGCTTCGACTACGCTCGCGGCCGCATCATCGTGACGTCGGATGGGGACCTGCAAAACGATCCGCGCGATATCCCCACACTCGTCGACGCGCTCGACCAAGGCCCGGACATCGTGTGCGGTTGGCGAAAAGACCGTAAGGACGCCTTCATCACCCGGCGACTGCCGTCAATGATCGCCAACTGGCTGATCTCGATATCGACGGGTGTGCATCTCCACGACTACGGATGCTCGTTGAAAGCATTTCGAGCCGAAGTGGTCAAATCGATGAGGTTGTACGGCGAAATGCACCGGTTTCTCCCGGCGATTGCGAGCGACCAGGGTGTCATCATCGAAGAGCGGGTCGTCAATCATCGACCCCGTCGGTACGGGACCTCGAAGTACGGAATCGGGCGCACCGTGCGGGTCATCTTGGACCTGCTGACAGTGAAATTTCTGCTGAGCTATTCCACGAGGCCGCTTCAGATATTCGGATTGATTGGGTTTTCCATGCTCATCCCGGGCGCGCTCGTGACCGGTTGGCTCTTCTACGTCCGATTGATCGGCGCCCAAGCGATTGCCAATCGTCCGCTGCTGTTGTTCGGCATTCTATTCGTGATGACCGGGCTGCAATTTGTCACGATCGGGCTACTTGCGGAGCTTCAGGTGCGCACCTACCACGAATCACAGAACAAACCCATCTACGTCATTCGCGAAGTTCTACAAACGCCAGCCGGGGAACGAGTCGGCCAACATCAATAATCACCGGCCTCGTTCGATCGCGTGGGTTCTTCTGCTGGCATCGGCCGCGGCCGTTCTCTTGACTGGCCTTGCCGGCACGGTGCTGGTGCTCTCCGCACAGAATCCTTCGCCGGCACTACTGCGGCGTCCTGCCCTCTGGTTCGCCCTGGCCGCCGCCAGTGGCCTGACCCTCGTCAGCCTGGGCCTCCGGGCGATGCGTTGGATCTTTCTGTTGCGCCGGAGCGAAACGAGAATCCCAATCCGCGACGCCTACATTGGATACTTCGCGGGCCTCAGCCTGCTGCTCGCGCCGTTCCTCGTGGGCGAGATCTCCGTCCGCGCGTACGTGCTCCGGCAGCGGGGCGGAGTCCCTGCTGCCACGACTGCCGTCGTCAACATCTGGGAGCGTCTCCTCGACGTTGCGGCCCTCGCTGCGATCATGGCGATATTGGCTTTCACATCGGGAGAGCGAAGCGCAACCGTCGCGGGACTCTTCGGCGGCGTCGGATTGACCATGCTGCGTCCTGTCCGACGGCTCTGCCTTCAAGCGGCCGTGTTGATCGGGCAACGCGTGGCGCACCTCGCCGGCGATCACGCATTGCCCGACTTCAGCCGGTTGACGAACTCCCGGGCGTGGCTCGTGGGTCTCGTCACCAGCGTGATGGCGTGGGTGATACCCGGCGGCGCCTTCTGGATACTCGCCAGCGCCCTGGGCTCCGGTTACTCACTCGGCCGAGCCGAATACTCGTACGCATCCTCGACGTTGGCTGGTGGGCTCGTGCTGGCCCCGGGCGGCATTCTGGTCGTTGGCGGCCGATTGCTCGGGGAACTGCGCGACGCAGGGTTCTCGGATGCCGCGGCAGCGTTATGCGTGATGGGCATCCGATTCGCCACGGCCGGACTCTCGACGGCGCTCGGCGTCGTGTCTCTGGTCGTTCACGCCCGATCGCGGCCGGCCTCTGCCACCCATTTCGATGAAATTGCCGACGCCTATGACGTCCAGATTCCGCACGCCCGGCGTGAGGCGCTCCTCACCAGGAAGACCGAGCTCATGCGGGACGTGATCGTCGGCCAACGCATCGGGCGGCGAGGATTGGATGTGGGCTGCGGGCAAGGCTGGTATGTCGCGCGGATGCGCGAGCTCGGGTTCGACGTCGTCGGCATTGACGCGTCACCCGGACAGGCCGTCCTGGCGGCGCGAAATATCGGGTCTCCCGACCTCGTTCGAATCGGTTCCGCGCTCCAGATCTCGGCGGCAGACGCGTCGTACGACTTCGTCTACACGATCAACGTGCTCCACCATCTCCCGTCGGTCGCGGATCAACGCGCCGCCTTTGCCGAATTGACTCGGGTGCTGCGGCCTGGCGGCCTGATCTTCGTTCACGAAATCAACACTCGAAACATGCTGTTTCGCTTCTATATGGGCTACGTCTTTCCGTCGCTGAACTGCATCGACGAGGGCGTAGAACGATGGATCCTGCCGCACCGTCTCGGAGGCTATACTCGCATTCCGGTGATCGATCTCCGGTACTTCACGTTCCTTCCGGAATTCGTCCCGGCGCGGCTCGTGCGGCTGCTCACGCCGCTCGAACGATTTCTGGAAGCGTCGCGGCTTGCCCCGTATTCCGCGCATTATATGGCGGTTCTGCAAAAACCGGTGTGACCGTCCGACACGCAGAGGAACCGCAGTGCTCACCGTTGCGCGGCGAAGCTGGGAGGTGGCGCTCACGCCGAATGAATCCCGACAGGTCTCAGTCTCTGTGCCCAGAGACGCAGAGGTCGTTTCTGTGCAGGTACAGGCATCGCAATCGTTTCGACCGGCGCTGGTGGATCCCACGTCGACCGATACCCGTTCTCTCGGCTCCCAGGTTCGGATCGAGCTGCGATGACATGCCGGAGGGGCTTCGAGCGCGGGACGCCACTATAATGAAAGAGTGTGCCCCAGGGTCCCCATAATCGCGCGGCCACGCGCCGGCGTCGCAGCTGCGACCGTGGTCACGCTGGCGCTGGCTTTTACCGCGTGCGACAGCGATGTCGGCCCGACGCCTCCATCGCCTCCGCCGCCACCGACACCACCAGTCGTCGTCAATACCGCGCCGACCATTCAGTCGATTACCCCAGCCAGCCCACGCGCTGAAACGATCGAGGAGGTTCAAGTCACGGCAGTCGTACAGGATGCCGAGACACCGTTGGACCAGCTGACGTACACCTGGTCGGCATCGCCGGCGGCCGGTACGTTCACGGGAACTGGCGCCCAGGTGAGATGGCGGGCACCCGCGGCCGCAACACCTGAGATGGCGGCCATACCCACGCTTTATACGCTGACGCTCACCGTCACTGAACGGTACACGTCCGCTGGCGAGCAGAAGCAAAACACCGTGTCGTCCACGGTGCAGCTACACCATAACAATTCTGTTGCTGAGATTAGCAAACTGACGAGCGATTTTCTGACCGACTTTGGAACCTACTCGGTGACCCCGCAACAATGTGTGCGTAATTTCAGCGACAGCTGCCGAGGGAAGTTTGCAGAACTCGAGGATATTCGCATCAACCGCGAGCTCTTCATCATCCAGGATGCCAGATTCTCCATTTCATCGGTGACCTTGAACGCCGACCGAACTGCTGCCGACGTCGTTGCCTCTTGCTCGTTCGTCGACGTCGTCAAGGCCACCAATGTGCGTGAAACCGTCGTCGGGACCTGTATGCTCACTGCGGTGTACGAAAACTGGCGATGGTTCCTTTGCGACAGTCGGTTCAACTGGTCGGGCACCTCTACCTCGGCGCTTCGCGAAAGGCTTCGATACGGTCATCCTTGAGGTTGACGCTGAGTACAGCAAATGGACACCGCCTGTCGCTCCGGCCGATAATCACCAAGAGATCATGACTCGTCGAGGCCCAGTCAATCCCGAGCGTTCGTTCGGCCTGTCGGTCGGGGGGGTTCTTTGCGCGATAGGCATCGTTCTCGCGTGGCGCGGCCGAATACTCGGGGCAGAGGTCGTCGGAAGCATCGGCGCAGTGCTTTTGGTCTGCGGTTTGCTGTACCCGCCGATCCTGAAATGGCCGAGCGCCATGTGGTGGCGGTTTGCGCTGGCGCTTGGCTATGTAAATGCACGCGTTATATTGACCGTGCTTTTCACAATCGCGCTGTTGCCGTTGAGCTTGATCTGGCGAGCGATCGGCAAAGATCCGCTGGCCCGCAGAGCGAAATCGATATCCGGGTTGGACCGCGTACCCAGGCCGTTATCGCGACCACAAGCACTACTCACGCATGTACTGAGGCCGCATGAGCAAAGCCCGAGTCCTCGGCGAGTTCTGGCAGTTCCTTCGTCAGGAAAAGAAGTACTGGCTGGCGCCTATTGTCGTCATGTTCGTCCTGTTCGGGCTGTTGATTGTGTTCTCGCAATCGAGCGCGCTGGCACCGTTCATCTACACCTTGTTTTAGAGCGCCCTGCGGCATTGAACACGAAGCCATCGACCACGGAGATGCGCTCCTAGATTGCCAATACGCATCCTGGGACTCTCGGCCTACTACCACGACTCGGCCGCCTGCCTCGTCGAAGACGGCCGCATTGCTGCCGCTGCGCAGGAAGAGCGTTTTACCCGAAAGAAGCACGACGCCGGGTTTCCGTCACGGGCCGTCGAGTACCTGCTTGCAGGAGAGAGGGATCACCGCGCGCGATCTCGATCTCATAGGCTTCTACGAAAAGCCGCTCGTCAAGTTCGACCGCCTTCTCGAGACCTACGCGACCTACGCACCCCGAGGGCTCAAGTCCTATCTCATGGCGATGCCGCTCTGGCTGGGCGAGAAGCTCTGGATGGCCGATGAGATTCTGGAGCATTTTGACGGATATCAAGGCGAGCTCCTGTTCGGCGAACATCACGAATCACACGCCGCATCTGCTTTCTACCCGTCGCCGTTCGAGCAGGCGGCGATTGTCACGATGGACGGCGTAGGGGAGTGGGCCACGTCCTCGATCGGCGTGGGTCGCGGCTCCGAGATCGAGATCCTGAAGGAACAGCGATTTCCACATTCGCTCGGCTTGTTGTATTCGGCGTTCACCTACTTCACGGGCTTCAAGGTGAACTCGGGCGAATACAAAGTGATGGGCCTCGCTCCGTACGGCGCGCCCAAGTACGTGAAGGCCATCAAAGACCATCTGGTCGAGATTCGCGAGGATGGCAGCCTGTGGATGAACATGGAGTACTTCACGTACCCCTACGGGTTGACGATGACGGGACGCCGGTTCGAGGAGCTTTTCGACGGCCCCGCGCGCCAGTCGGAAGCGAAACTGACCCAACGCGAGATGGACCTCGCCCGTTCGATCCAGGACATCACCGAAGAGGTCATGCTGAGGATGGCCGGCTTCGCGCGACGCGAGACCGGGATGCGCGACTTGTGTCTGGCTGGCGGTGTAGCGCTCAACTGCGTGGGCAATGGCCGCATTCGCCGGGAGGGGCCCTTCGATCAACTCTGGATTCAGCCCGCGGCCGGAGATGCAGGAGGGGCGCTGGGCGTTGCGCTCAGTCTCTGGCACCGCTACCTGGAGAAGCCGCGTGCCAGTCCGGAAGCGCTTGGAACCTGGACGCGGCCGTCGTCGAACGGCCCGGGGACGCTGCCACGCTACGCAGACGGGATGAACGGTTCGTACCTCGGTCCGCATTACACCAGTGATCAGATCCAGCAGTTTCTGGACGAGCGCGGTTACGCTTCGTGCAAGGTCGAGCCAAGCCTTTTGGCCGACAGAATTGCTGGTCTCTTGACGGAAGAGAAGGTCGTCGGGTTGTTTCAGGGCCGGATGGAGTTCGGTCCCCGCGCCTTGGGCGGCCGCTCGATCATCGGTGACGCGCGATCACCGAAGATGCAATCGGTGATGAATCTGAAGATCAAATTCCGCGAATCGTTTCGGCCGTTTGCCCCGTCGGTGATGCGAGAACATGTCGGCGAGTGGTTCCAACTGGACGACGAGAGTCCGTACATGCTGCTGGTCGCCGACGTCCTCCGGCAGCATCGCCTGCCGCTGTCGGAAGACGCGCGGTCGCGCTGGGGGATCGAGCAGCTGAACATCCCGCGATCGACGATCCCGGCAGTGACGCACGTCGACTACTCGGCAAGAATTCAGACCGTTCGTCGCGAGACGAATCCCCTTTATCACGACATCCTGGCGGCTTTCCACCAGCGCACGGGCTGTCCGGTCATCGTGAATACCTCGTTCAACGTTCGCGGCGAGCCCATCGTCTGCACGCCAGAGGATGCCTATCGTTGCTTCATGCGCACGAACATGGACGCGCTGGTGCTCGAGAACTTCATCCTCACCAAGGACGAGCAGCCGCCCGTCGCCCAGGACGAGTCGTGGCGCCAGGAGTTCGTCCTGGATTAACTCACGTGGGGCTCCGCCCCACACCCCCGCCTTCCGCTCTTCGAGCTCCGGCGAGGCTCGCCGAAGCCTTGGCGAAGGCGGCGGCTGAGCTTGCCGAAGGGTCGCAGGCGTGCCGTGCGCGCCTACCTCGCACCCGGGGGACTTGTCACCAGCTTGGACAATGTCTCGCCGATTGCCTGGTGGCCGCTGGCCTTCATGTGGTCGTCGAGTATGTAGAAGTCCTGGGCCGTCAGGATGGTGGACGTGTCGACGGCGATCAGGCGGCTGACGAATCGCGGATTGCCTGCACGCCGCCTCACCTCGTCCAGCGCGGCGATAAACGGTCGGCGCCTTTCACCGTCCTGGTTCACTTCGAACACGATCACTTGTACGTCGTCGAGCGGGACACGAGCCGCATGCGTCAGCACGTACAGGAAGAGATCGGCTTCTTCGGTCGGCGGAACAACATCCATTTTCAGCTGATCGGGTTCGGGTTCTTCGAGGCGCAGGACTTTCATCGTGAGGCGAAAGACATACTTGCCCGGGTAATAGGAACGCTGGGCCGCATAGTAGCGCTCGATCTTCTTGTAATCGGCCTCGGGGCTGATCGGCAGGTGGCCGCCGTGGTCGCGGAACGTCCGATTTTCGGGCAAGTCGTTGTCCGCGTACTTGCACGACCAGCACCCGGAGCCGGGACGTGTCGATCCGATTCAAGATCTTCATCTCTCGCGCGGTCCCGTACCAGGAGATCGCTGCGTTCAAGACCTTCAGCCCGGATTTCTGCTTCAGCACCGCCGCGATCGTCTCGTCCTGCTCGACGCCCCAACCCATTGCATGCGAGTCGCCGAGCACGACGATTTCCGGGGCTTCGAGGGACACATCGGCATCCCGCAACCCGAGCTTGTTGATGTGATAGGAATTCTTGAATTCGAGGTTTTCGAAGGTACAGGTTCCGGGCCTCAAGGTGTAGGTGACTTCAGAGTCGTACACGGCGCAGGCCGGGTCGAACTGGATCAGCGCGCGATTGAAATGTCGATAGATTTGCTGCACGAGCTGGCGTGCGGGTCGAGGAGACATCGCGGTGATGCTTGGCACATGCAACATCAACAGAAACACGCCTTCCAGGAGGACTGTCGCGGCGACGAGCGTGAAGGCGATGAACAAGAAGCTTTTAGCGCGGTGTGACATCCTGATCGAGTCCTCGCGGCATCCTCGGGGAAGCCTTGAGGGTGCTGACATAAAGGATATGAGGATATGGAAGGTAATCAATCATCCGGTGGCGATAGACCTCGAAGCCGACCGATTCGAGCATCGACTGGACTTCTTCGGGTGTCCAGTAGCGGACTGGCGTCCTGTAGTCCATCAGCTTGTCGAGGAGCCAGGTAAACACCAGCTTGTACGACCGGGAGGATTCGATGTCCTTCAGCAGGAGGCGCCCGTCGGCCCCCAGGTTCGCCGCGATCGTCGCCACCAAGGGTTTTACTGATTGTTCAGGAACATGGTGGATCAGATCCAACATGTATGCCGCTGCAATTGGCTGGTCGATTTGGAACCGCGTTGCGTCCCCGACATGGAACTCCACGTTCTCCACTCCAAGTCGTCGCGCCGCGCGTCGGGCCAGCTGAATGCGGTACTCGCTCAGATCGAATCCTTGGAGGTGGATCGTCGGAATCCGGATCGCAAAGTAGAGCGCGAACAGGCCGAATCCGCAGCCGACGTCGACCACCCGGCCGGAACGAGGCAGGTACTGTCCGATTTCGAAGAGAAACCGCTGCCTGAGGATCATGAACCGCGCCCTGCAATAAGCTCGCACGATGGGATCGTCGTACGCGCGGACGATTCGGCTTAGCGCCACATCCCCGGACCCGAGACTGTCGGGGCTCGCGACGGTCATCGGATTATCGATACCGAGTCTGCCGATTCGAGGGGCAGGGGATGGCGGCTCACCGATGGCAATCCGGCCGAGTGCCATCTCGGGAAATCGCATAGACCGTCAACGCGTTGTTGCGGAACGCGGGCGGGAAGAGGTGGGGATTCTGGTCGAGCATCGGTTGGAGCTCGGCATACTTCTCCCGCTCGGGCTCACCGATGACGAGATAGTCGATGCAGAAGGCTCGAGATCGTTCGTACGCGTCGTGCGGAGACGTCGACTGATAGATCTCTTTCTTGATGCGGGCGCTGACCTCCTCGTACTTGGCGAGCGGAACCATGCCAAGCGAGATGCCTCCGTACATGCGGCGTTCGGCGAACGCCGGCACGTACGCCCAGGTATCGCGTCCGCGGACCTCGGGCTCGACCTGCACGCGTGCATCCTTGGGCGTCATGTTCTTGATCCAGGCGAGACCCTGGAGCTCTTCGGGGCTCAGAACCACGGTCCACCTGAACCCGGGACCCATGGCCCGGTTCGAGACGTCCTGTGTGTTGTACAGGTCGATGAGGACGGTTGGCAAGGCAGTCACGGCCACGACGCCAATCGCCGCAACCGACGCCCAGCGTTTCCACCCTATCGTGTTCCAGGCACTCTGCAGCGCCACGCCACAGAGCGGTGCCAGAGCGACGAAGACCAGCTTTCCTACGTTGAAGCCGACATAGACGTTCTGAACATCGACCACGTCGACCATGAAATAGAACAGGGCGTTGACGGCAAGAGCGATGAACAACGGGACGAGTCGCGGCAGCATGCCGGACCGCAAGCCGGCTGCGACGCCGGCGGCCGCGACGATCAAGACGGGGCCGAAGTTGAGGAAGATCGTCAACGTCACCCGGTTTGCCGCGAGCGGGTTCAATCCGATGGCCAGGGGTGGCCTGCCACCGTTGACAGGATCAACGTACTGCAGCGCCTCGCTGAGCGCGAGAGCTGCGGCAATCGGCACGCCGGCGGCAATCGCGCTTGGAACGAACGCCTTCCACTTGCGCAATTGGATCAGTCGGATGGCTGCGTAGATGGCCACTATCATCGCGAAGATCGCGGCGGCGAAGGAACTGAGGAGCATGGACATTCCGAGAAACGCCCCGGCAAGGAGTGCCAGCGACCACCGTGAGCAGTCGCGGGCCTGCACGAACAACAGCAGCGCCGAGAATCCCAAAATGTAGCCAACCTGGTGCTGTGGCTGATAGAGAAGCAAGCGGTGCAAGCCATCGATCTTCATGCCCTGATGGATCCAGTTGCCAACCGCATCGATGTTGAGCGTACGGAGATACTCGAGCGGGGCATTCGTTTTCCAGATCCACCACAGCCGCTCGAGCCCTTCATAGCTGGAACAGAACAGGACGCCGACGGTGGCCAATGCAGCCGGCCACGGCCGATCGACGAAATGTCGAACGAAGAAATAGAAGAAGCCTCCGAACGTGACTGCCGTCCATAACGCATTCACGAGCAAAAGCTGGTCGATCGAAAACGTGCTCGGGGCCGCGTGGTGCTCCACGGCCGGCAGCAGGTGCATCAGCCAGTAATAGTGCAGCGAGTCGTTGGCGTAGAACGGATTCTGCGGCGGGATGTCTCCCTTGCTCACCTCAGAAACGATGGCCATCGCCCAGACGAAGTCTGCGGTGAAGTAGGCGCGATACACCCGCCCGTCCGGCAGGTCGCGCCCCAGTTGCGCGAAGGACGGTCCGACGATGGCCAACACGGCCACTGTCACGACGGCCCAGGCGGCAATCTCGCGCTTCCCGATCGGCGGCACCGTAAGAGTGCCCGCCAACCGCTTGGCCGGCCAAACCGCCAGCGCGGCAGGAATCGGCGACAACATCAGCCAACCAAAGCCGCGGATGCCGGAGACCCACAGACCGAGAAGGACGAGACTGCTGAGGACGTAGCCCCAAGCGGGGCCTGCAAAAAGCGCCGCGGCCCAGCTACCTGGCTGCCGGCCGTACAGTCGCCGGGCCAACAATACGCCCGGCACTGCAAACCAAACCAGAACTAGCAGCAGGCCGAGGCCAAAGCGCAACGGCAGAATACTGACGAGCGCCACGATCAGAGACGCGACAGCGGCTGACAGCGACAACTTGGTGATCACGGCGCGTCCCTGACAAATGCGATCGGCACCATGCGGGACGTCAACCTAACCCAGCACGACGCGTCCGGAGATGAAATGCGTCGGAGCAGAACCAGGTCTGGGAACGTCCACCAGGGTGTCGATGACATTCAAGCTTCGGTACTTCGAGGGCAAGTGACGTGCGGCTGATCACGAGCGCCGCGGAGTGAATCGCTGATTAGGATGCTGGTATGGTCGCTTAAGACCCAAGCGTCCGTCAATGCGACAAGGCCAGACCGCGGGCCTTCCGACAGGCTATGCGCTTAACCCTAGCCCTGAGCCCTGAGCCCTGAGCCCTTAGCCCTGATGTACAGGATGCCGCCAGGAAGGTTGCCGACGATACCGAGGGCCACAAACAACACCGACAGCGCGAACGCTGCGGGCGCCAGGACACCGACCTGGGCGAACGCCCAGACAAAGGCCGCCTGGCTCGTCCCGATGCCGTTGAAGGTGATGGGCAACAGCATCACGAGCAAAATCAACGGAATCAGCGCGAAGTACGTCACGAGCGGAACGCTCAGACCAAGCCCGCTTCCAAGAAAGTACGCTTGCATCACCCGGATCGCCTGGACGGCAAGGGAGCACACGAAAACTCCGAGAAGGTGCCCAGGGTAGGCGGCGTACTTCCGAAGGGACTCGAGCCCGCTTCGACCGATCCGACGCAGCCCTTCGAACGGTAGCCTCGATACCAGGCTGGACGCCATGGACGCGTTGAACCGACTGAAAATCAGCAGGAGCGTGGCAATGCAGGCCGTGCCGGCTACGCCAAGCGATACGGCCACGGGCCGACCGCCGGTAGGAGTTTGCGTCAACATCAGGCCGACGATCGCCATTGCCAGCACGGATGCAATGCCGAAGATCCTGTCCAGGACGACCGATGCGACGGCGTCGGCCTTGCCCACGTTGAGCTTGATGGCGCCGTAGCTGCGCAGCGCGTCGCTGCCTATGCTGGCCGGGAGAAATGTGCCCAAAAACGTACTGACAAAAAAGACGCGCATGAGCGGACCAAGCGGTGGTCGTCGGCTCGGCTCGACCGTGCACAGCAGCGCGACCCATCGGTAAGCCATCAAAGCCCGGTCGACCAGGACGAGAAGCACCGCGATGGCCATCGGTCTCCAATCCGCGGCCGCCGTCGCCGCGAGGACCTCGCGCGGATGACTCTTCCACAACAAGTAGCCGGTGAGACCAGCAGCGACAGCCAGTCGAAACAGCAACCGCAATGTCCGGGTGAGGCTGTGCGACGGATCTCCGCGAGCAATCAAGGCTGGGCGGTCGGCAGGGTTTCGAGATGGCGGGCCGGATCGTGCTTCACCTGATACGCGCGCATCAGGAATTTGGCGTACGGGACGAACTGTTTCATGGCCCCGACATTGACCTGACAAGGGCTGAGACAGGTGGGGCAGACCGTACGCTTCACTTCCTCACGGTGCGCAAGGTTGTCGGCATTGAAGTACAACTCGTCGGCGGGGGTCGTGAGGACGTTGCCAATCGGCTTCGAATTCTCGCAGTAGTAGAGGTCCCCGTACGGATTGAGGAGCAGTCCCTGGCTCCTGAACGGGCAGGGCATGGTGCGCTTGTACCCGTTCGCAATCATGTCGGCGTAGTGCAGGTAGAGGAACGTCTGCCCGCTGAACACCGACTCCTCCTGCACCCTCTCCAGGAAGAACGTGCGCATGTACTCTTCTTCGCGCTGGTGAAAGCCGATGCTGTCCTCCAGCTCCCGGTTGTTCAACATCGCATCAGTGAACCGCAGCATGTTGAACACGATGTCGAGCTTCTTGGTGCGGGCCCAGATGAGAATGTTGTGCGCATCTTCCAGGTTGGTCGCGAAGATCGTCGCGGCGATACCGAACTGGAAGTTCGCGTACTGTTCCGCCAGCGCCTGCATGGCCTCGATCGTGGCGCAGGCCTTGTCGAAGCCCCGCTGGACATGGCGGACCTGGTCGTGGATGTCACCAATACCGTCGAGCGAGACACGAACACTGAGCAGAAGATCGCGCTTGGCACAGAATTCGACGATCCGCGTGAGCATCGGGATGGCGCGATGGGGCGTCAATCCCGTCGTATTGATGCCAATCTTCCGCATCCGCGGAAGGTGACGATGGAACGTCTCGACCATCTCTGGAAGGTCGTTCCGGGTGGTCGGCTCACCGCCGGAAATGTTCAGGTTCTCGACCTGACCCCAGAATGGGTGAGCGAGCGCTGGCTCCAGCTGGGCCAGGGTCATGTCGGCCTTGCGATCGCCGTGCTTCCAGTTGTTGCACATTTCGCAACGAGCGTCGCAGACCCACGTGCAGTTGTAGATGAGGACGGTCGGACGGATGGGCTGCAGCTTGGAAACGACCAGGGAATTGGCGAGATCGCGCGGCACCCCGGCCGCTGCCCTGGCGAGGTAACGCAGCGTAAATGTGCCCTTGGACATTCAGAAGAACTGATTGTACCGGTTCGTCCGGGCTTCTCCAACGACCACGCGGAACGGTCTACAGATCGTTGACAACCGGGATAGGTCCGGGAAATGGCTTCGGTAGGGGACGGTCGTCAGACCGTCCCTCTCACCGAGAAGCTTCAGAAGGCCGGGCGCGGGTTCGCGGACACCCAGACGTTACGAACAATCACACCGGGGAGCGTGTCGTCACCTCCGCGTCCACCGACCGATCCCAGCCGAACGATGTGAGGAGTCGGTTCGTATGGGGCCCGGTAGTTTGTTCCCGTCCTCGCCTTCAAGAAACCGCTGGCGCCGCCGTCGAAGACACTGGCATCGGCGCGTCCGCCGCGCCATTCGAACTTGAAGAGATAGACGTTCGCTCGACTCCAGCTATTGCCACCCGCATTGGGTTCGCCGGCGTCCCGGCCGCGCGAGCGCATCGAGAACCGGAAATCGCCGTTGTTGACCGAGGGTCGCTTGTCCAGCGTGACACGATACGCGTTTTCCGTGACGTTCACGCCGTCCCCTTGCATCATGCTGAACACCTTCGTCTTGAAGGTCTCGCCTCCGTTTCCGACGTTGGTCATCTCGGCGGACCACTCGCCGTCAACCAAAGGCGCCTGGAGCACGTACTCGATGTAGCTGCTCTTGGTCTCGAGACGGGCACCCTGGCCCGGAATGAACGTCACCCCAACAGGGGTGCCGACCGTGAAGCCGTTGGTCAAGGGATCCCGCACTTCGTTCCCGCGCAGATACGCGCCTTCAGCCGCCCTGAACCGCGCGAACGACGACCAGGCCGTAAACGCCCCCTCAAGAACTCCGCGCACGCGCCACGAGTGAAACTTTCCGAACTCGAGGGGAGCGGGCACGGTGAAGCTGGGACCGGGCTCGACGCTCCCTGCCACCTTGGTGTTCGCCTCGTTGAAGACCTCGAACTCGTATTGCACGGGACGGCCGGTCCGTGTGCTCGAGCTCGAGGCTGTCAGCGTCGGCTGTTGCTCGGCGACTTGCACGTTGTTGGCTGGCGAGACCGCGGACGGCGCCGGGGCTTTCAGCGTCGAACCGTCGGTCGCGGCGTTAGCGCTGGTCGGCGCGGCGGCAGTTGGCGACGTCGGTGTCGCGGCTTTACGGCTGCACGCCGTCGCGACAGCGACGAAAACAGCAAACATGGCGATGGCGAGCTTCACTCTTCGGTGCATCGATCTCTCCTGAACGTAACTTTTTGGGGCGCCGTGAAGACCTACCGAGCGGGGGATTCTGTATGATACCTGAACTATCGGTCGCCGGAGCGCGAAATTGCGTCGATTCGAGCAACAATCTCCGTGTTACCATGCGTTTAGCGCACGGGGTTTCCACCTGTGCAGCCTCAGACCTCAACTTTGTTCGCGAGGAGCTTGATGACGAAGACGAAGACTGTACTGGGACTGCTGATTGGACTTTCGCTCGGTGCCGCACCACACGTTTCCGGCCAAACGTTGTCATCATTGCCGCCACAATACTTCGTCAACGTGAACGTGGGCGCCCAACCCCAATCGCGCACGATCACGGCAAACACGTCGTTTCCCATCTACGAGGAAACGGCCACGATTGACTCGACCTATCTGATTCCCAGTGGAGCATTCTTCGAGATCGGCGGTGGTTATCGCGTTCTGCGGCGAGTGACGGTTGGTACCTCGGTCTCCTTCTTCAACCACAACGGCAGCGGCGGGCTCGCGGGGCTCGTTCCCGATCCTGATTTTCACGATCGACCTGCGACCGTCACCATGGACCTCGGCGCGCTCGAGCACAAAGAGACGGGCGTCCATGTGTTTGCTTCCTACTGGTGGCCGATCAGCGAAAAGATCGACCTTGCGGTATCCATCGGCCCATCGTTCATTCACGTCTCGCAAGAGGTCGTGTCGTCGATGACGGTGCCCGAGCCCACTCAGACCGTGAACGTCACCATCGACTCGGAGAGCGGAACCGCCGTGGGGATCAATATCGGAGCCGATGCGACGTATATGTTCACTCCTCGCTTTGGCGCCGGCGTCTTCGTTCGGTATGCGGGCGCCTCGGAGGATCTGCCCAGCGCGCCCGACCTGAAAGTGGGCGGCTTCCAAACCGGAGTCGGCGCCCGCGTACGCTTCTAGCGAGACAACACCTTTCGCCGACCCGCTCCGTGCCTGACGCCTGGACTCTATCTGCACGTCGGACTCGGATATGGCGTGTACCCGTACGGCGGCGCGGTCCACTCGTTGAAAACCGGGCCCAGCCAAAATAGGTTGATCGGGAGATGCGGCGGGTTCGTCGGGACGAAATCGAAGATCTCGGTGACGCCACCGTGCCTCCACGAGATGATGTCTCCGCTGACCGCGCCGTTCGGTCTCGTATGGCAGCCCATGTCCAACCCGCTCGCGAGGCCCGTCTCGATGATTCGCGCCTTGAGGAAGGCGATCTGCGCGAAGCGCTGACCATCGGAACTGACGGGCGTCAGCTGGCCCGGGTACTGCGCGGCGACGCACGCGACGACCTGGTCGGGCGTCTTCGGACCGGACGGGCACGGTGGACCGGTCGGGCCTCCACCTGCTCCTCCGCCGCCGCCGCCGGTCGGGGGCGGCGCATCCGGCATCACGAAGGCCCGCGTCTCTGACCACGGTCCAGAATTGGCCGAATCGAAGGCACGCACGTGCCAGAAGAAGTAGCCGCCGAACGGCCCGTCCAACGGCAATTGCGCGCTCGTCTGACCCGATCCTTCTGCAACGACCCAGCCCGCAAATCGACCCGCGAACGCATCGTTGGCGGCGACTTCGATTTCGTAGCTGATCGCGCCGGCGGGACCCGTTCGAGGTGCGTTCCCCCACGTGAATGTCGGTCGACGACTGCTGACCTTTTCGTTGTTGGCAGGCGCGGAAAGCGGCGCCGCACTAATCACGACCGGTGTGAAGACGCTGAAGCTGATCGAGGACGAATACGGACTCGAGTTGGCACCGTCCTGCGCCTGTGCCCGCCAAAAGTAGGTACGGCCGGTCGCCAGCGCATCGGGAAGCCGGAGACTCGTACGCCCGGCCCCGGCCGCAACACCGTCGCGTGTAAACACCTTGTTCGAGAAGTTGGCATCTATCGCGATCTCGAACATATAGCTCAGCGGGCGAGGGCCGTTCGACGAGGCGTTGTTGACGATGAGCGTGATCGGCTGACGGTCAGAGGGTACGCGTGCGCCCGATCCCGGATCGACAGGGCCAGGGGCCGTGATCGAGATGCCCGGAATTGGCCCCGCAACGGTCGGCGCGAGCCAGTTCTCGCTTTTCTCGGCCGTGCAGCCGAAAGTGACCACGACGGACGCCACAAGGACCAGACGACCCAGCAGGTTCATAGTTCGACTCTGAGCGAGCCTCGGCAGGACGCATGCAACACTGGCATTAACGTCTATCGGCCGGAAAGCCCGTGCCTTTATATGTAGTCGTGTAACGGGCGGTGAGTGCTGGGAGTACCTACCGCAATCGACGCGAAGAGGCGAGAATTGTACCGGCGGGGTTTTCGCACTGTCAAGCCGAATGGACCGAGCGGACATCACCGGCCAGAGGAGCCACGCTATAATCGCTCGTGCGGTCGCCGTTACCGGCTGCTCCCACCTATCAACTCATCCGTATTTTCGGTTTCGCACTGCTGCTGCTGTTCGTCACGGTCAGCGGCAGATGGCCGAGCGAGCACCTGCTGCCATGGACGTGGCGGCTCGGCGGAACGTTCGTGACTCTGATGGGGGCGGTCGTGCTCGCCAGAACGGCGTGGTGGGGGAGGCTCTTCGAGCGCGTAGTGCTCCGGGTCGGCTCGGCTGGTCGCCCCGTTACGGCCACCCTCGCAGTGATGGCCTTCCTGATCAGCGCCTGGTTGATGTACGCCATCCTCGAGCCTTTCCCGCATATCGAAGACGAGGCCGGATACTACTTTCAGGCCCGAGTGTTCGCGTTGGGTCGGCTATTCGCGAACGCGCCTGTATTCCCCGAGTTCTTCCCTTCATCGTTGGTGATGCCCCACGAGGGCCGCTGGTTCAGCGTGTTTCCCCCGGGTTGGCCGCTGTTGTTGGCGGCCGGCATGAAGGCGGGCGCGCCAGCCCTGGTCAATCCCGTCCTGACCGGATTGTGCGTGCTTGTCATCTATGAGTTGGTGCGCGAACTGTACGGCCCCCGACACGCCATCTGGAGTGCGGCCTTGTGCTGTCTGTCGCCGTTCTTCCTGTTCATGGGCGGCAGCTTCATGTCGCATACGGCGCTCCTGCTGGCCATGTCCTTGTCAACGCTCTGCCTTGTAAAGGCCATTCGTGGCCCGCGGAGCACGATGTGGTTCTGTCTGTCCGGCCTCGCCGCCGGCTGCGGGCTGCTGATTCGGCCTCCGGACGCTGTAGCAATCTGGGGCGCGCAGACACTGTACGCCTTATGGGTCGGCCGTTTCCGGTACCTGAAGGGCCTGGCGTGCTCCGCTGGTGCCCTGGCCGTCGCAGGCGCCGCGTACCTGACCTACAACCGCGTTCTCGTAGGGCATTGGTGGGAAGCCCCCTTGCTGATGTTGAATCCGGCGTTTCGAATGGGGTTCGGGAGCGACATCGGCGTGAACTGGGAGACGTTCGACACGCCGGGGCACAACCCATGGCGCGCACTCATCAACCTGAACTTCAACGCGGCGGTCATGAGTCAAGACCTCTTCGGATGGCCGCTGTCCTCGCTGTTTTTCGCGATCGTGTTCTGGGTGTTCGGCACGATGACCGCGGCCCACCGTTTGAGCGCAGCCATTGTCGCAGGCGTCGTCGTGGCGTATGGCTTGTTCTGGTACCACGGCGTCTGCTTCGGAGCTCGCTTCTACTTCTGCCTGGTGCCGCACCTGTTCGCATTCACGATTGACGGAATCAGAGAACTGCCGCGCATACTCGCGCGATATCTGCCGGGACGCGAGCCGCGCCTCGCACGCGGAGTTGGCGCTGCGGTGCTGCTCTGGTGTGTGTTCGGCTGGCTCGTGTACGTCCCCAAAGTGAGCCTGCTCGGGCCGTACCACGACCAGCGGGGCATCAATGCCAGCCTCTATGAGTTCGTTCGGCGGGAAGGCATCACGTCGGGGATTGTGTTCGTTCAGGCGCCCCGAGGGTACCTCTTCAGCACGGGCTTCATCGCCAACGAGCTGCCGCTCGGTTCCGGGCGCATCCTCTACGCTCTCGACAGAGGCGCCGGGAACACGAGACTGGTCGAACTCTTTCCCGGGCGCGCGGTGTATCGATTCGCGTACCAGCGAGAAGACAATCCGTACCAAGCTTCGCTCGGACGGCTCATTCACTAGCGCCCGAAAACCGTGATGTCTGATGAAGGCGCGAGCCCTCAGGATATAATCGGCCGCGCTGCCGTCAGACGCGGTGGCCTTCCGCCCGACCCAGCTTCGATGCACAGGCGGCCTCTGAACGTGCTCCAAATATGCGACCACCTCGGATGGGAAGGGTCGCGGATGCACGGCGTGAAGCGACTCTTCAGTTGGATGATCCCCCGTTTCGACCGCGACCGGTTCAACGTGTCGCTCGTCAGCCTCCGAAAGAAGGACCTGTCGGAAGAAACGCTCGACGCCCTCGGCATCGACATCACGTATCTCGGACGCTCGAAATTCGACCCGCTGACGCTGGCTGACGTCCTTCGCGTCGTCGATCGCAAACAGATCGACATCCTCCACCTGCACGGGTACGGCGCGACGACCTTCGGCCGGCTCGCGGGTGCGCTGCGACAGATTCCAACGATCGTTCACGAACATGCAAACCTGACCGACACGCCGTGGTTCCAGAAAATCGCCGATCGCCTGCTTGCGTCTTCCACCGATATTGCGCTGGCCGTCTCGGCGAGTACGGCCGATTTCGTCAGTCACGCGCGACAGATCCCGGCTTCAAAAGTGAAGGTGGTCTACCTTGGCGTACCGCTCGAGGAATTCAGCCGAAGCCGCAGCACCGAGGAGGTTGCTGCGGCGCGGGCCGAGCTCGGCATCGGTCCCGGCGAGTTCGCAGTCGGCACCATCACACGCCTCCACGACTCGAAAGGAAACTCCTATTTGATCGATGCGGCGGCGCGTGTCGTGGCCGAGCGCGAGGGCGTTCGGTTCTTTCTGGTCGGTGAGGGGCCGCTGCTGTCAGACCTGCAAGCTCGAGCCAAGGGGCTTGGTTTGGGCGACAGATTTGTGTTCGCCGGATTTATCCGGAATATCGCACGCACACTGTCTGCATTCGACCTGAGCGTCTTTCCATCGCTCTGGGAGGGAACGCCCATCACGGCGTTCGAAGCTCTCGCCATGGGCCAGCCCATTGTCGCCACCGATGCGGACGGCCTGCTCGACATCCTGACCGATGGCAAAGATGCCGCCATCGTCCCGAAGCGCAACGCAGCAGCCCTCGCCGATCGGATTGTCTGGGCCGTCGATCGCCCGGAGGAGCGGGCGCGGCTGGGTGCGGCCGCGAGAGAGACCGGCCGCCGGTACGACATCGACGTCTTCGTCCGCAAGATGGAGAAGCTCTACGCGTTGCTCCACGACGTCTCCCGAGCCACCCGCCGCCGCGGACTGCTTTCGGCCGATCTCGCGTTCCTCTCTTCGGAAACTGCCGCCCGATGAACGAGCCACCGCTGCCCCGGCATGGCGGACCCGCACTGCTGGCGTTCGTGCTGTTCGCTGTCGCCACCGCGTTTGCCGCCTCGGTCGATGTTCCTCGGACCGCCTATGGCGTGAAGAGCGACGAGGCAACCTATGTCGCCATGGCGCTGAGCGCCGCTTACGACGGAGACTTCAGCTTCGAACGACGGGACCTGGAACGGTTCGAGGGCCTGTATCAAAGCGGACCCGAGGGCATCTTTCTAAAGCGGGGCAAACTGCTGCGCATTCAGTTCGGCGGCGGGTTTCCTTTCGTACACCTCGACAAACGCCCCGATCCCGATGCAACACGCCTGTACTTCGGGAAGGCGATGATCTATCCGATGATCGCGGCGCCCTTGGTCCGCCTTTTTGGCTTGAACGGTCTATTGCTGCTGAACGTGTGGCTGTTCACCGCCGTAGGCATCTGCGCATATGCGTTCCTGGCGGCACGCTCGTCCGCCCTCATATCGGCGCTGACCACGACGGCTTTTCTCGGTGCGTCGGTGCTGCCGGTCTACGGAGCATTCTTGATGCCCGAAGTCTTCAATTTGGCGGCGGTGTTCATTGCGTACTTTCTCTGGCTCCACAAAGAGGTCGCCCCCGCCGGTCGACTGAGCGGTCGGTGGACCGATCTGGCGGCTGCCGTACTTCTAGGTCTGGCAACGTACTCGAAACCGCTTCCCATTGGTTTGTTGGTCGGGCCGCTCGTGGCGTTGGCCTGGTTGCGGCGCCGCTGGTCGTGGGGCATCGTGCTCGGAGCTGTGGCCGTGCTCGCGGCGTCGGCCCTCTTCTCTCTGACCGCTGTGGTCTCAGGCGAGTTCAACTATCAGGGCGGCGATCGAAGGACCTTTTACGGCACGTTTCCATTCGACAGCTCGAATACGACCTGGGATCAATTCGGGACGATGGCCATCACCGACGGCGAAGCGATTCAGGACGTACCTGACACACCCTGAGCTGCCGAGTCGGTTCGTGCGCAACGTCAAATACTTCATCGTCGGGCGCCACTTTGGCTTTGTCCCGTATTTCTTCCCGGGGGTCGTTGTCGTCATCATGTGGCTCTTGTCCCGCGAACGCAGGACGTCGTGGCGCGTGCTCATATTCCTGTCGTTCGTGACGTCCGGGGTCGTATTGCTGCTGGTGTTGCCGTTCACGTGGAGTGGGGGAGGCGGCCCACCTGGTAACCGATACCTGCTCAGCGTGTATCCAACCCTCTTCTTCTTGATCTCGCCAGTTGAATCCGCTTGGCCAGGGATGCTGGCGTGGGCGGGCGGCACGCTCTTCACGGCCAGAATGTTGGTGAGTCCGTTTGTTGCGGCTGGATTTCCGTGGCTCGCCACCGAGAGCGGTCCAGCTCGCCTGCTGCCGGTCGAGTTGACGATGGCCAATGACCTGCCGGCGAGGCTCGCACCGTCGCGCACGCTCATCCCGTACGGTCACGATCCCGTACTGCGGCTGTACTTCCTCGATCAGTTCGCGTATCCGCCCGAACCGCAGGGTATGTGGGTGTTGGCGAACGGGCGGGCCGACGTCATCGTTCGGTCGGTAGATCCGATCGACCATTTGATCGTCGAGGCGGAATCGCCGATTCGAACGGTCTTGACGATCTCGATCGGGCGTGAGGCCGTCACTGTGCCGCTCGCGCCGGGCAAACCCTCGACGTTCGAGCTGCAGGCTTCCGGCGCCCGCGGCCTCCGCAGTTATGCATACCTGCTCAGGACGGAAGTGACGAGGGGGTTCATTCCACACCTGGTCGACCCTGCCTCGCGCGACTACCGCAATCTCGGCGCCCAGCTGCGGTTTCAAGCGGTCACGATGCGCTGAGGCGATGCTGCCGCACCATCGGAATCCGCCGCAGCCCGCCGCCAGCGTCTCGCGCCTCGAGAAGATCGCCGATCTCACGCTGCAGCCATGGGTCCTCCTGACAGTCGTCCATCTCAGCATCCTCGCCCTTCGCCTTCCACTCCTCGAAAGGCTGCCCGGTTGGTTTTTTCGCTTGCGGCCGAAATCGATCGGCCCGTGGTACCTCGTGCTCGCACTCGCAGCCGTGCCCGCTGTGGGATGGCTGATCGGAAAGACGCTTCGAGCCAGGCCGATTGTGGCCGTCTGGCTGCTCATTCTGCTTGGATTCGGCTTCCAACACGGCTTCGCCTGGAGCGAAGGCCGAGGGTTCGACGGTATTCGCAAATCCATGGTCACCACCGGACACGCCGAGTTCGCCACGATTGCAGTGCAACAAAGCAGCATCTGGGATGTGCTCGTCGATTACGAAGGCAAGCTGCAGCGCGAGGAACTGGGAAGGTACTCGCATTCCAAGCCGCCCGGAACGTTGCTGTTTTACATGGTCACCGAGCGCCTCGCGCGCGGCCTGGCCCAAAACGACACTCCTGAGGCTCGCCTCGAAGCCACCCGTGATCTCGCGGCAGCTGTGTGGCCCCTTCTCGCTTACCTTCCATTGCTTCCGCTTTTTGTGACGCTCCGGCGCTTTGTCGACGAAGACACGGCGTTAGTCGCCTGCCTTCTGTACGTCGTCGTTCCGTCCGTGACTCTGATGACGCTCCATACGGACCAATGTCTTTTTCCGCTGCTCTACATGCTGACCATGTGGGCAGCGGTAAAGGCGCAGACAACGCACGGTTGGGGCTGGGCCTTGGCGACGGGCGCCAGCCTCTACCTGAGCGCCTTTTTCACTTTTGCCCTGCTACTGGCCATCCCAATGGCCGTCGCGTTGGCTATCGCCGTCGAGCTCGAGGCTCGCGCGCTCCACTCGCAGCCGCCGGGGCGGGCGCTCGCGAAAACAGGGCTCGCAGCAGGCGCAGGGTTTGCCACCCTGGCCGCCGCGTTCTTGATTGCGTTCAAGTACGACCTGATCACTCGGCTTCGAGGAGCGACAGACTTCCACGCAGCGTGGAGGAACTGGCAGGGCGGATGGTTTGAAACGGTTTACTTCGGCTGGTTGGACTCACTCGAGTTTGCTGTCTGGCTTGGCGTGCCGTTGACCGTTCTCGCCCTCGCAGCAGGCCGGCATGCGATCCTCCAGGCAATTCGCGGCGACTATCGAAAGCTGGTGCTGCCGGCCGTTGTTCTCGTGGTGTCGTTCCTTTATCTCGCCTTCTTCGGGAAGACGAAGGCCGAGTCGGCACGCTTGTGGCTTTTCCTCGTCCCCATGTGCTGCGGACTTGCTGCATCGGAGATCGGCGAGCGTTACCGGGCGCGCCGCACCACGGTTACGGCCGTCGTCCTGGCTCTTCAGTGGTTGACCGTCTGCTTGACCAAAACCGGTCAGGACTTCTGGTAGCTCTCGGTTTTCCCCCGCGCGAACCACACCGCCGCGCCGCTGAGCGAGAAGACCATTACCATCGCTGTCGCGGCGAGCGACACGAGGAGCGCCGACTCCAGGGGCAGACCGAGCTTCGTGAAGTAGAAGGCGAACGTCGCCTCGCGCACACCGAAGCCATTCAACGAGACGGGGAGCATCTGGACGATGAAGGACACGGGCACGATGACAGCGAGGTCCCAAAACGTCACGTTCAGGTGCAACGAGTAGGTGACCGTGAAGTAAAACGCGACGATGCACAGCTGAACGAAGACCGCTCCGCCGAAACAGCCGACGAGCGCAGACGGGCGGTCGCGGAATCGGGACAGAGCGGTAATCAGCTTGTCGATCCGGTCCCCGACCCATTCAGGATGAAATACGGTGAGTGGCTGCAGTAAACGGCCGAAGCCAACCGGTGTCAACACCGCGGGCGCCGACACGGCCGCACACGCCAGAAAGCCCGCCCAGAGCCAGAACGGCCAGATGGGCGTCGCCGCGCGGCTGCTTGCCGCGATCGTGGCACTCATCGCGGCAACCAGCGCCAGGCCCATGAGCCCGAGGCCGCGGTCGACGAGCACGACCGTCGTCGCCAGCGTCTTCGACCGCGCGGGCCGCGCCGTATCCCGAATACGAATCACGTCGCCCCCGATGTTGCTCGGGAGAAAGTTGTTGAAGAACTGGGCGACAAGATAGGAGCCGAGCAGCGTTTTTCGGCGGACGTGGACGTCCTGGGCATCGAGCAGCAGGTGCCATCGCCACGTGCTCGCGAGAACGTTGACGAAATAGACCGCCTGCGCGATGACCAGCCACGGCACCGACGCGCGGCGCACGGTCGTCCAGACGCGAGCGGGATCGATCCTGGAGAAGAGCAGCACCAGGAGACCTGTGCTGACGGCCAGCTTGACGGCCAGCAGTGCGTAGCGACGCGTCGAGGAAGTGGGAGGCTGGGCGGAAGACATCCGACCGGAGAATGTACTACGGTTTTCCGTGGGGAAACGCCGAAAAACCCGCTGAGCTGTGAGAAAATCGCAAGAGCGTGCGCATCCTCATGATCGCGCCCGAACCGTTCTTCGAGCCCCGCGGCACGCCGTTCAGCGAGTTCCATCGCATCCGGGCGCTCACCGATCTCGGGCATCAGGTCGACCTCGTCACGTATCCGTTCGGCCGTGATGTGACGATGGCCGGATTACGTGTCTTTCGAAGCTTGCGGCCGCCTTTCATCCGTAGCGTCGGGGTCGGACCGTCGCTGGCGAAGATCCCGCTCGACGTGCTGCTCACGTTTGCGGTGGTTCGCCGCATGCTCAGCACGCGGTACGATGCGGTCCACTCGCACGAAGAAGGCGGACTGATTGGAGTGGGGGTCGCCGCCTTGTGGCGCGTTCCCCATCTCTATGACATGCACTCCAGTCTTCCGCAGCAGCTGACGAACTTCGCGTTCAGCCGGTCCGTCGTACTGCGCCGCGTTTTTCTTGGCATCGAGCGCCTGATGATTCGTCGATCGCGCGTGGTCATCGTCATTTGTCCGTCGTTGGCGGAGACCGTGCGTGAAGTTGCGCCCGAGCAGCGCCCGATTCTCATCGAGAATGCGCCCGGTTCCTCGAACGATCCCGTGACGCCGGAACAGGCGGCTGCCGTCCGGAGCAGCTTTGCGCTGTCAGCCGGCGCGCCGGTCGTCCTTTACACGGGCACCTTCGAGGCGTACCAGGGTCTCGAGCTCTTGTTCGCGGCGATGGCCACCGTTCGTCCCGTGATGCCCGACGCGAAGCTCCTGCTCGCCGGAGGCAAGCCGAGTCAAGTCGAGCGCGCGCGCGCCGCCGCGCGAGATGCAGGAATCGAGGACATCACGATCTTCGCGGGTGAGCGCCCCCCGGAAGAGATTCCCGCATATCTGCAGGCCTGCAACGTTCTCGTGTCGCCGCGGTTGCGGGGAACCAACACGCCACTCAAGATCTACCAGTACCTCCGCTCGGGAAAACCCATCGTCGCCACCCGGCTGCTGACTCACACGCAGGTCCTGACCGACGAGACCGCCATTCTCACAGGAACCTCCGCGGTCGAGTTCGGACACGGCATTCTCGCCGCGTTGAAAGACACCGAACGTGCCGCCACAATTGGCGAGCGCGCCCGAGCGCTTGCCGAGACGAAGTACAGCTACCGGGCGTATCTCGAGCGGACGCGTGAAGCCTGTGAGTTGTTGTTTCAGTCGACGGCGACCCCGGCCGGGACCGAGAGGGTAGAGAGTCTCCGCTCGAGGCCAGGGCCGAGCAAGGACGTCGCGTGAGCCCGTCGAGATCCCGCGATCATTACAGCTACGCCGTCTACGCCGATCCATCGACCGCCGAAGCCTTCGACGACAAACGATTCGGAGGACCAATTGGCGAGCTCGTGGCAAGCGAGCAGGCACGTGTTCTGACGGACTTCGTCGGCGAGATCAAGGACCGTTCCGGTACTCGACGTCGGAACAGGGACCGGGCGTGCCGCCATTCTGATGGCGCGACGTGGCGCGCGCGTGACCGCCGTCGACGCGTCGGAGCAGATGTTGTCAATCGCCGAGCAGCGGGCCACCGCCGAACGTGTATCGGTGACGTTCGCGCCCGGTGACGCCCATCAGCTCGCGTTTGGCGATCGGGCGTTCGACGTCGCGATCAGCCTTCGAGTGCTGATGCATGCCGTCGATTGGCCGCGCGCGGTCGCAGAGCTCTGCCGGGTTGCCGACCGTCTCGTGATACTCGACTATCCCGCAGCCACGAGCTTTGCCGCGATTCAGGCGGCGACGCGACGGTTTACACATGCGCTAGGAGCGCGCACGGAACCCTATCGGGTCCTGAGTGACGCGGCCGTGTCCCGCGAGCTCAAGAAGTCCGGCTTCCGCGTCCGCTCCGTTCATCGCCAGTTCTTTCTGCCAATCGCGCTTCACAAGGCAGTCGGTTCCCGTCGATTCAGCACGCGATTGGAGGCGGTCTTCCATCGGTTGGGCTTCGTGCACCTGTTCGGGACGCCAGTGACTCTTGTCGCGGAACGGTGGACGTTCTAGTCACCGGCGCCACGGGGTTTACGGGCGGCCATCTGGCACGGGCGCTGGTGGCTGACGGTCACCGGGTCCGGGTCCTCGTGCGCCGCGCCGATGCCGCGCAAGCCTTGCGGGTCGATGGAATGGAACCCGTGGTCGGCGACCTTCGGGACAAGGCTGCGCTCGCGAAGGCCGTCGAAGGCGTTCAAGTCGTCTACAACCTTGCCGCCATCTATCGCCAGGCTGGTGTTCGGTCGGAGACGTACCGGGCAGTGAACGCGCTTGCCGTAGGGGACCTCATCGAGCAGTCGGCGCGGGCTGGCGTGCGGCGGGTTGTCCAGTGCAGCACGGTCGGCGTCCATGGCGACATCGAAAACCCGCCCGCGTCGGAGGACGCGCCGTTCCGGCCGGGCGACGAATATCAGCGGACAAAGCTCGAAGGCGAGCAACGCGCGCGAGACGCCTCGAGACAACTTGGAATCGAAGTCACAATCGCGCGACCGAGCGGCATCTATGGTCCGGGCGACCGGCGGCTCCTGAAGTTGTTCCGCAATACGATCCGCCGCTTTCCGACATTGGGCCACGGAGAGATCTATTACCATTTGACCTACATCGACGATCTCGTGGCCGGTTTTCGACTCTGCGGTGAGCATCCGGGCGCGGCCGGGCGCACCTACATTCTTGCAGGAGCTGAGGTGACGAGGCTGAATCAGCTGATCGCCCTCATCGCCGACGTGGCCGGCACGACACCGCCGTCGTTGCACCTGCCGGTCTGGCCATTCTGGTTGGCGGGAGCGGCGTGCGAAGCGGTCGCAATTCCGCTCGGCCTCGAGCCGCCTCTGTACCGGCGGCGCGTCGACTTCTTCACGAAGAGTCGGGCGTTCGACATCACGCGTGCTCGCACTGAAATCGGCTACGCTCCAAGGGTCGGCTTGCGCGAAGGAGTCCTTCGAACCTTGAATTGGTACCGGGAACATGGCTGGCTCTAGCCCGACGCCTGCGGATTCGCCGGCGATCGCGAAAGTCCCGAAGGTACAGGACCAGCTCTTCGATCCCGCGACATCGAGCCGCGCGAAATACGTCGAGCTCGTCGTCGGTCGGCGGGGTCTTTCGGCACTTCTGCAGTACGAGCTTGTCGTGATGCTCGCCCAGGCACGGGCCGGCGCGCTCGGTCTCGCCCTCCGGAAGCTTCTGTATCCGTTGCTCCTCGGATCCTGCGGCCGCAACGTGATCTTCGGGCAGAACGTCGTCTTGCGGCACCCTCACAAGATCAGGATTGGCGACAACGTCGTGATCGACGACAACTGTCTCCTCGATGCGAAGGGCGACACGAATCGTGGCATTCGTATCGGCAGCGGCGTGTTCGTCGGCCGCAATTCAATCCTGTCGTGCAAGAACGGCGACATCGACGTCGCCGACCGTGCCAACATCGGCTTCAACTGCGAGCTCTTTTCCGCCAGCCACGTCAGCATCGGTGCCAGCGCGTTACTCGCCGCGTACACGTACGTCATCGGCGGCGGCCACGATTTCTCGGACCCGACGAAGGCTGTGCTGGCGCAGACGCGGACGTCGGCCGGGGTCTCAATCGGTGAGGGCGCATGGACCGGTGCGGGCGCCAAGATCCTCGATGGCGTCGTCATTGGCGCCCACGCCGTCATCGGCGCCGGCGCGGTCGTGCGCGAGAGCGTGCCGGCGGGGGCCGTCGCGGTGGGCGTCCCGGCCCGGGTTGTGTCGACCCGTACGCCATGACTGCAGGTTCCAGGTTCCAGGTTCCAAGGTTCCAGGGTTCGCGGTTCCTGGTTCCATCGTTTCTCGCCGAGAGTTCGAAGGCCCGTCCTCTGAACCCGCCCGGCCGAGTAGCGAGCACGGAACCTTGGAACCTTGGAACCTGAAACTCTGGAACCTGAGTAGTGGCCCGCCTTGCCATCGTCACCTCCAGCCCGGTCTCGGTCGAAGGGGGACATATCGTCATCGCTCGCGCGCTCGAGACAGCGGCCCGCGAAGCCGGTCATGAAGCGCATCTGGTTCTGACCCCTGATTGCCAGTTCGGCCGGCAGCTGTCTTCGTACGTGGATACCTGGCGCATCGACGTAAACCAGGTCACCAATCAGCGCATCGATCAGGTCATCAGCCTGCGGTTTCCCAGCTACGCCATACGCCACACGAGGCATGTTTGCTGGCTGAACCACACCATGCGCGAGTACTACGATCAGTGGCCGCGATTTTCGGCGGCGCTGTCGCCGCGAGGACGCGCCAAGGAACGTCTCAAGCGATCGGCCATTCGGACGGTCGACCGCTGGCTTCTGGGCCACAACGTCACCCGCGTCGTGGCGCAATCGCGGACGGTCCAGCGCCGTCTCGCCAACGACCTTGGCATCGCTTCGGACGTGCTGCTGCCTCCACCTCCACAACGGCGGTATCGATGCCAGGAGTATGGGGACTATATCTTCGCCGTCTCCCGCCTGACCCCCCTCAAGCGGCTCGACTTGCTGCTCCGCGCTCTTGCACATCCGGCTGCTGGCGACACACGTGCGGTAATCGCCGGCGAGGGCGACTGTCGTCCGGCCCTGGAAGACCTGGTGAGAACGCTCGGGTTGTCGACTCGAGTGACGCTGCTCGGCCGAGTCCCGGACGAAACAGTGCTCGACCATTTCGCCCGATGTCGCGCCGTTTGTTTTCCGCCCGTTGCGGAAGACTACGGGTTCGTCACGGCCGAAGCGTTTGCATCCAGGAAAGGCGTGCTGACGTGTTCGGACAGCGGGGGGCCCGCGGAATTGGTTCGTGACGGAGAAACGGGACTCATCTGCGACCCGACGCCACAAGCGATGGCAGGCGCCATTGCCCGCGTGATGGACGATCCGCGGTTCGCCGAACGCCTGGGAGCCGCGGCGGCCGCGTGGGTATCTACGATGACGTGGCCCGAAGTTGTCAAGCGGCTCGTGATCACCTAGGAGATTTGAGGATTTGAGGATTTGAGAATGTGAGAATTTGGATCTGAGAATCTGAAGACCTGAGAATCGGAAGCGTCCCAATATCTGGGAAAGCCATTCCCGCAGGATCGGCAATCCTCAAGTCCACCGATCCTGAGTCTTGAATTCCAAGATTCCCAAATTCTCAAATCCTCAAATCCTCACATTCTCAAATTCTCAGATCTGACTTCACGACTCCCCGGCGTTCCCAGTTAGAATCACTTTCATGGCATATCGCAACGAGCTCGAATCGCGGCTGGCGAAGAAGACCACGAAGGCCATCGTGGACTATCAGATGCTGGAGGACGGCGACCGCGTCATGGTCGGCCTCTCGGGCGGCAAGGACAGCTGGGCGCTGCTCCAGCTTCTCGACATCCTTCGGCAGCGTGCGCCCATCCGGTTTTCGCTCGTCGCCGTCAACGTCGATTCGGGATACAAGGAGTACAAGCACGACGTCATCGCAAAGACGTGCGAGGCGCGTGGCTGGGAATATCGCATCGAGCACACGGGCATCGGCGAGGTCATCGACGACATTCTCGACGCCAGCGACACGCCGTGCTCGCTTTGCGCGCGTCTTCGGCGAGGGGTTCTGTACCGAATCGCCAAAGAGGTTGGGGCCACCAAAATCGCACTCGGCCATCATGCCGACGATTTCATCGAGACGCTCCTCCTCAACCTCTTTTTCGCCGGCGCTCTCAAAGCCATGCCGGCCAAGCTGGTGTCCGACGATGGCGCGCACGTGGTGATTCGGCCGCTCGTGTATGTCGGCGAAGACGAAGCCCGCGCTTACACGAAGCAGTGCGAGCTTCCCATCATCGGCTGCTGTTGTCCTGCCTGCGGCGATCTCGGCCTGCAGCGACAGCGTGCGAAGCGCCTGGTGATGGAGCTCGAGACAGAGCATCCCGGGGTCAAACAATCGATGCTGAAAGCCTTGGCCAACGTCGCGCCACGACACCTGCTCGACACGCGGCTGAACCCGCCCGCTGAGTTGCGCGCCCGGGCGAACGATCTCGTCGAGGCACCCGAGAAGGCTGCGACTTCGCGTGTCAGCGAAGTTGGCTCCCGCTCGGCTCTGAAGCTTCGCATCCACCGTTCACCGAATGGTGGTCCGGTGCAGCCGGACGCGTGAGGGCAGTCGTTCAACGGGTGTCGAGCGCCGCCGTCGTGGTGCAAGGCGAGACCGTAGGGCAGATTGCCCGCGGGATCCTGGTCTTCGTCGGGGTCGAACGAGACGACGGACCCTCCGACGTGGAGTACATCGCGAACAAGGTGTGCGACGTCCGCCTGTTCGAGAATCCGACCGATCCCACGCACCACCTGGATCGGTCCGTGAAGGACGCTGGCGGCAGCGTCCTTGTCGTATCTCAGTTCACGCTGGCGGGGGACTGTCGGAAGGGCCGCCGACCGTCGTTCGATGGCGCAGCGGCTCCGTCAATTGCGAAGCCTTTGTACGAGGATGTCGTCCGAGCCTTGCGCGATCGCGGCCTCGACGTGGCCACCGGAGAGTTTCAGGCCATGATGCAGGTGTCGCTGGTCAATGACGGTCCTGTCACGCTGCTGCTGGACAGCAAGCGACGATTCTGAATGAACCCCCAACCGTTCGACACCGAAGAGTGCGTTGCGAAAGTATCGTAGCGCAGCCCTTTAGGCTGCCCGGCGGTCGTTGGGCAGGCCTGAAGGCCTGCGCTACCAGAGGCCGCGAGTAATCTCGCGACACTCCAAGAACATCGTGAGGTTTTCATGAAACTGCGACTCGTGTGTGCGGTGCTTTCGATGCTCGTCCTCGTTCGACCGGCTGCAGCGCAACAGCGTCCGCTTTTGACCGAAGATCCCGAGCCGATCGGGCCCGGCCGTGTGTTGCTCGAGGGCGGCATTGACTACGCGCACGATCAGGAATATCCGGCGTCCGGGCTCGAGGGCGATCTCTGGCGCCTTCCGACGCTCGGGGTCAGCATCGGCATCAGTTCGATCGCCGAAATCCAGATCGACGGGGGCTTGTACAGCCGTCTCGGCATCGATACGAGAAATCCGCGGGCGCCGTTGGCGCCGGCGCTCACGGTCACCGGCGACAGCACCTCGGATTTCGAGGACATCGTCGTGGCCACCAAGATCAGGCTTCGGTCCGAACAGCAGAAACGTCCGGCGCTCGGATTGCGCTTCGCCACCAAGCTTCCAACCGCATCGAACGAAAGCGGACTAGGCCTCGATACGACCGATTTCCATGTGTCACTCCTTGCCGCCAAGACAATCCAATCCGTTCGTGTCGTTGGGAATATCGGCTTTGGTATTCTGGGAGATCCAACCGACGGGAGCCGGCAGAACGACGTGCTGACTTACGGCATCTCGGCCGCGCGCGCGACGACGCAGCGGGCCGAGCTCGTTGTGGAGATTAATGGGCGGGTCTCGACGCGGAGCGGCGGGCCGTTTCCGGGTACCGAGACCCGAAGCCTCCTGAAGCTGGGCGGCAGGTACACGCGCGGTCCGATTCGCTTCGACGCGGGCCTGTTTTTCGGGCTCACCACCATCGATCCGACCGTCGGCTTCACCGGCGGCTTCACGTATGTCTTCGATGCCTTTACGTTGCCCTGACAGGGGAAGGCGTCTTTTACACCGAACTGGCTGGCGTTGACGAAGCTCTCAGCTCTCAGAGCCTGTGAAGAAATCGCATTGATGTAGCGCAGCCCCTTTAGGGCTGCCCGACAAAGCAGGCCTAAAGGCCTGCGCTACAGCGATTTCTACACACACTCTCAGCCATCAGCTCTCAGCAAAGACTCGTCGGCTGAAAGCCGACAGCTGACAGCTGACAGCTGAAAATTTACAGGTAGAAGGATTTGGGTTCAGCTGATTACATAGAATTGCGCCACGGCAGCAATCTCCTGGCGCTTTCGATCTTCGGACCATCCCAACTGACCACCGACAATCGCCGCCGCCAGCTCCACGGCCTTGTCTCCCGGGAACCCCAGCGCTCCAAGCGGCGTTCGTCGGATGACGGCGTCGGACAGTGTAACGGCCATCTCTTTCCGTACGGCCCAGACGAGCTGCGCCCCAATCACGGGCGCGCCTTCCGCGACTCGGGCGTACCACTCTCGCTTCTCACGCGCCACCGCCAGCACGTCTCGGTACCGCGAGCCATATGCGGCGACGAGGTGAGGGATCGCGTCACTCGGCAACCCGGCATCGTGGTCACGCCGCGCTTCCGCAATCGTAAGTGTCGGGTCGCGGACGCTGCCGCCTGGGAGCAAAGTGGTCGCCGTCCGACACGGAACGGGTTTGCCCTTCAGCTTGACGATCGCCCGATCCACGACGTGTTCCGCGACAGCTCGGGCAGTCGTGTACTTGGTACCCGCGACACTGACGAGACCTTCGATCCCGTCGGTCGCGTGATCGCGGACCTGTTCGCGGCCCTCGAGTTGAAGGCGGCCATCGACTGAGCGGGCGGGGACAACCCCGCGGTGTACGAGCGTGACGTCGGCGAGTGTCAGATCGAGTGCGGGAAACGCCTGGTTCAGCTCGCGAACGAAGGATTCAACCTCAGGAGAAGTCACATCGGTGGCGCCAGGCTCAACGGGTGCCTCGGACTCCCATGTCCCAAGCAAGGCATGTCCGCGCCACGGCACGAGAAAGAAATGTCGCCCCGACGGCGCTCGCGCGCCGAGCGCCTCGTCTCCCGCATCCCGTCGTGTGACGAGATTCAAGGCCTTCAGCAGCGGCATCCTGGTCGCAATCCCGAGCGGTATGAGAAGGCGGTCGATCGACGCACCGGCCGCGTTGACGACGAGCCGCGCCGCTACATCGATCTCTCGACCCGTCTGGACATCTCGCGCGCGCACCCCTGCCACGGTCTTACCCTCGAGAAGCAGGGCAGAAGCATCCACGTGATTGGCAAGGATGGCGCCATGCTCGTCCGCTGCAACGGCGACGCTGAATGTCAGGCGATCGGATTCCACCGTCACGTAGTCGTGCCACACCGCCGCGCCTGTGGCGTGCCGGTGACGGAGGCCCGGATACCGCACCGCGGCTTCGCTGCGCGAGACGATTCGTCCCGCCGGGACGCGAAGGGCTCGAGGCACGCCCTTGTTTCGGTCGAACGTGATCAGCCGATCGAGCGCGAAGGCGGCGCGCATCGCCGTCTTGCCCCGCCGCAGTGAGCGATAGACCGGCAGAGCGACGGGAAGGAGTTGAACGGTGTGCGGCGCGATACGAGCCAGTGTCCGCCGTTCGCGCATCGACTCTCGGGCACGGCCGACGTCGAGCGTCTGCAGGTAGCGCAACCCGCCGTGGATGGTTCGCAGGTGGTTGAACGACGTGCCGCTGCCGAAGTCGTCGCGCTCGACGAGCGCCACTGCAAGTCCGCGCTCCGCTGCATCGTACGCGACCATCAAGCCGTAGATACCGCCGCCGACGATGAGAACGTCGAAGGTGCGGCTGGTTAAGCGGTCGAGATCACGAATCATTGAAGTGCGATCGTTAAGCTACCAGCTACCAGCTACCAGCTCACCAGAGCTTCACTTCCGCTATGTGGGCAAAGCTGGGAGCTGGAAGCTGGAAGCTGGCAGCTACGTTATATAGTCAATGCCCGTGGCGACGATTGATGCGGTTCGCGACTACTGGAACAGGCACATTCACGATCTCGAGATTACGCAACACCCGGTCGGATCTCGCGGCTTTTTCGATGATCTCGATCAATATCACTTCGAAAAACTCCATCACCTGCTCCGGCTCGTTCCCTTTGACGGATATCCAGGCCGCCGCGTTCTCGAAGTCGGGTGCGGGGCAGGCGTCGATCTGGCTCGCTTCGCAAAAGGCAAGGCAATGGTAACCGGGGTCGATATCGCGCCCTCGGCGATCGAGCTCGCGCGGGCGAACTTCGAACAACAAGGGCTGCCTGGTGAATTCCGCGTGGCAGACGGCGAACGGCTGCCCTTCCCGGATCTGTCGTTCGACCTCGTTTACGCGCACGGCGTCGTTCAGTACACGGCCGACCCTAAGCGAATGGTGGACGAATGCCGACGCGTGCTCAAGTCTGATGGTCTGGCGATCTTTCAGGTGTACAACCGTCTGTCGTGGCTGAACGCGCTGTCGAAGCTGATGAAGGTCGGCCTGGAGCACGACGATGCGCCGGTGCTCCTGAAGTTCAGCATAGGCGAGCTCCGGCACCTGCTGGGCGGATTTCGCTCGGTGCGCATCGTGCCGGAACGTTTCCCGGTCAAATCACGCCTCCACGGCGGCTGGAAGGGCGCCGTGTACAACGGCTTGTTCGTCGGGACCTTCAACGCCCTCCCGCGTTCGATGATTCAACGCTTCGGCTGGCACCTGCTGGCGTTTTGTCGGAAATGAAAGAGCGATTCACGAGCAGCTTTCAGCTATCGGCGGTCAGCTATCGGCTGAGAGTCGCCGCCAGGTCGCGGCTGTTTTCTTTGAAAGCGGACTACTGATAGCTGACAGCTGAATGTACAAATGCTGCACTTCGTCAAAGCACATGCCTACGGCAACGACTTCCTGTACGTCGAAGAGAGCGAGCTCGGCGACGCACCGCGCCCCTCGCTTGCGCGCGCCATGTGCGATCGACACGAGGGCATCGGCGCCGACGGGTTGATCGTCTATCGCAGGACTCATGACGGAGCGAGGATGTCGCTGTTCAACGCAGACGGCAGCGGCGCCGAAGTGTCTGGCAACGGCCTGCGGGGCCTTGCAGCGCTCCTGCTGCGGGACGTTGAAGATGGTCCGTCGCAAGTGACCATTGTGACCGACGCGGGCGACAAGCGGCTGACGCGAACCGCGCGTTCGTCAATACGACAGACCTTTCGCGCGGAGATGGGTCGGCCCGCTGACGTCCGCCAGGCATCGATGGTGGCAGCCGGCGAGCCGCTTGAAGTGGTGATCCTGAACATGGGGAACCCGCAGTGCGTGGCGCTCGGTCCGCTTCCCGATGACCAGCGCTTTCGAAGGCTCGGCGCCGCGCTCGAGCGTCACGTCTCGTTTCCCGAAGGCACCAACGTAGAGTTCGCCCACGTCGAGACGCCCGAGCGGGTGCGCATCCTGATTTGGGAGCGCGGGTGCGGTCCGACCCAATCCTCCGGAACCGGGTCGTGCGCCGCGCTGGTCGCCGCGGCCACCTTCGGCGCGTGCCGCACGCGACGCCGAGGTGGTCGCGCCGGGCGGCACCCAGCGGGTGGAATGGCTCGCTGACAACGTGTATCTGACCGGGTGGGCCGAAGTCGTCTGCGAAGGTCGATGGCTTCGATGAGCTTGTGGGCTCGGTCGTGCCCGTTCAGCACTGCCATCGAGCTTGACAACCCCTTTTGTGCAGCGACAATAGGCGCTAGCAGGACGATACGGCCAGGGTGCCGGTGGTGCGGCTGGGAGATAGGCCTGCAACCAACTGGGAAGGGGACCGGGATGAGCCACAGGAGTCAGTTATCACGAAGCGTTTTGACGGTCTTCTTCGCCGTCGGCTGGTTCGGCATCGCCAGCACTGCCGCCGGACAAGGGCGCCAGGAAGCGGGTCCCCCCGCGAGAACGGCCGGCGCAGCGCCATCGGCTTATACGCCCGCGCGCACGCCGGATGGGCAGCCCGATCTTCAGGGCTTCTGGACGAACTCCACATACACCCCGCTCGAGCGGCCCAACGGTGTCACGAAGGAGTTCTACACCCCCGAGGAGGCCGCAGTCGTGATCAAGCGAGCGGCCGAGCGCGAAAACGAGCAGACCAAGCCCGGAACGACCGAGGACGTGCATTATGACTTCACCCAGTTCGGCCTCGACCGGAGCCAAGCGCCTCTCGTGCCGAATCTGCGCACCTCGTTGATCGTGGATCCACCGGACGGCAAGATTCCTCCCGTCACGGCGGAGGGCCAGAAGCGCGCGGCGGAGCGAGCCGAGGCAGAGAAGCGCCTGGGCGGCCGCTGGGATTCAGCTCAAAGCAATCAGCTCGACGACCGATGCGTCATCATGGCGGGGGCAGGACCGCCCATGATGAACGCCGCCTACAACGCCAACTACCAAATCGTTCAGGGTGCCGGCTACGTGATGATTCTCACCGAGATGATCCACGACGCCCGAATCATCCCGCTGGACGGGCGTGCGCAGCCGCCACAGAACGTTCGCCAATGGATGGGCCTCTCGCGCGGCCGCTGGGAAGGGGACACGCTGGTCGTCGAAACGACCAACTTCAACGGCAAGAACTCGTTCAGGGGAAGCACCGAGAATCTTCGTGTCACCGAACGCTTTACTCGGGTCGGCGACGATGCGATCCATTACCGGTTTACAGTCGAAGACAAGACGATGTGGTCGAGGCCGTGGTCGGGTGAGGTTCCGCTGAAGAAGACAGTCGGGCCGATCTTCGAACACGCCTGCCACGAGGGGAACTACGGTTTGTACAACACGCTCGTCGGCGCTCGGCTCGAAGAGAAAAAGGCCGCCGAAGAAGCCGCGAAAAAGCCAGTACAGTAAGCGACCTCGGCGTTTGTACGCCATGTGGGAGGCCGTCAGATGCGAAACCGGGCTGTGACGAGGACAGTGGCAATGGCGTTCGCGACGGTCGGCTTGTTTGTCGTCGCGACGAACGCTTCAGCACAGGCGCCAGCGTACAGGGCTCCGCGAACGACCGACGGCAAGCCCAATCTCAACGGAATCTGGCAGGCGCTCAATACCGCCTATTGGGACGTCGAACCGCATTCCGCCGGGCCCAGCGTCGTTCGGGAATTGGGCGCGAGTGGGGCGGTGCCAGCCGGGCTCGGCGTCGTAGAAGGCGGTGAGATCCCGTACAAGCCCGAGGCCCTGGCGAAGAAGAAAGAGAACCTTGCGAACAGGTTGACGCTCGATCCGGAGATCAAGTGCTACCTGCCCGGCGTGCCTCGTGCCACCTATATGCCGTTTCCGTTTCAAATCATTCAAAGCCAGAAACACGTCATGATCGTTCATGAGTACGCAGGTGCGGTGCGTACGATCTACATGGACAATCACACGGAGGCTCCCGCCGACAGTTGGATGGGCTGGTCGAACGGGCGTTGGGAAGGCGAGACGCTGGTCGTCGACACGAAGGGCTTCAACGATCAGAGCTGGTTCGACAGGGCCGGAAACTTCCATAGCGATGCGCTGCATGTCGTCGAGAGATTCACGGCTCGGAGCCCCGAAACTCTCCAGTACGAGGTGACGATCGAGGATCCGAACGTCTTCACGCGGCCGTGGAAGATGGAAATGCCGCTGTATCGACGTGTGGACAAGAATGCGCAGGTTCTGGAATTCCGGTGCGTGGAGTTCGTGGAAGACCTGATTTACGGACACTTGCGTAAGCAGCCGAGCACCAAGTAACGGCGCGAAGGAGATCTCAATGCGTCATCGATTCCTCGGGTCGGGTGGTGTCCTGACAGCGTTGGTCGCGTTGGTGGTGTTGGCGGTCCCCATCTCGGGCCAGGCGCCAACGGCTCCAGCAGGTGCGGCAAAACCCTACACCCCTCCTCGAACACCGGATGGCCAGCCGGACATTCAGGGCTTCTGGACGAACTCGACGTATACGCCGCTCGAACGGCCCGACGGTGTCGACAAGGAGTTCTTCACGCCCGAGGAAGCAGCCGTTGTGGAGAAACGAGCGGCCGAACGGGAGGCCGCGCAGACAGAGCCCGGCACGACGGCCGACGTGCATTACGACTTCAGTCAGTTCGGGCTGGATCGTAGTCAGTCGACGTTCGCGCGTACCCTGCGTACCTCGCTGATTGTCGATCCGCCGGACGGTAAGATTCCCGAGCTGACGGCCGAGGGGCAGAAGCGGGTCGCCGATCGGGCCGCCGCCAGACGGGCCCTGGGCGGCCAGTACGACGCGGTTCAGAACATGCCCATCGGTTCGCGCTGCATCATCATGGCGGGCGCGGGACCGCCGATGATGAATGCCGGCTACAACAGCAACTACCAGATCGTTCAAGGTCCAGGCTACGTGATGATTCTCACCGAGATGATTCACGACGCTCGCATCATTCCCCTCGATGGCCGGCCCCAGCCGAACCGCAACGTTCGTCAGTGGACGGGAAGCTCGCGGGGCCGGTGGGAAGGCAATACACTCGTCGTCGAGACCACGAACTTCAATGGCAAGAACCCGTTCAGAGGGGCGAGCGAGAACATGCGCGTGACCGAGCGGTTTACTCGCGTCGCCGACAACGCGATCCTCTACAGGTTCACCATCGACGACGGGGCGACGTGGACGAAATCGTGGACGGCGGAGATGCCGATGCAGAAAACCGAGGGTCCGCTTTTCGAGTTCGCATGCCACGAAACCAACTACGGCATTGCGAACATCCTGGCTGGAGCCCGCGCGGACGAACAGCGCGCCGCCGAAGCCGCTGCGGCAGGGGGAAAGACGGAACCGAAGCCGGAATCGAAGTAGGGGAGGAATCCATGCGAACGAGGCTAGCTGTTGTCGTCGCCGGCGTGGGGCTGCTGTGTGCGGCAGTCCCGGTATTGGCGCATCATGCATTTTCGGCTGAATTCGATGTGAACAAGCCACTCCAACTGAAAGGCACGATGACGAAGTGGGAGATGGTGAATCCGCACTCGTGGTTTCACATCGACGTGAAAGGCCCCGACGGGAAGGTCGTCTCGTGGCTGGTTGAGGGCGGAAGTCCCAACCAACTGATCCGGATGGGGGTCACGAAGAATACGGTGCCGGCAGGAACGGTCTTGGTCGTCGACGCCTACCAGGCCAAGGACGGGACGAACAAGGCGGTGGGCCGGAACTTCATTCTCGCCGACGGGACCCGATTGTTTCTGGGCGGATCTGCTCCAGGCGGTGGTGGTCCGAGCAGCGACGTGAAGCCGTAGCGGCGACTTCGAATGAGTTACCGCGCTCTTGCATCACTGGCGGCGGCTGCCTTGGTTGCGTCGATTGCGCCCACGGCGTCGCTCCCGGTCGGTTTCGTCGTTGCCGCCGAAGCCGGACAGGCGCCGGCGTCTGAAACCAAACCTGGAAAAGCGTGGACGCCGCCGCGCACGCCCGACGGCCAACCGGATCTGCAAGGCACCTGGACCAACGCGACGCTGACACCGCTGGAGCGTCCAGCCGAATTCGCAGGCAAGGCGGTTCTGTCCGAAGCAGAGGCCATTGAGTACGAAAAGCGCCTGGCCGAACAGAACAATCGGGACCGGCGCGACGGGTCAGCCGAAGCGGATCTCGCCCGTGCCTACAACGATTTCTGGTTCGAGCGCGGGACCAAAGTCGTCTCCGATCGACGGACATCGTTGATCGTCGATCCTCCCGACGGCCGGATTCCTCCCCTGACCCCCGAAGCGCAAAAGAAAGCGGCAGCCCGTGCCGAAGCCAGGCGATTGCATCCCGCTGACGGTCCCGAAGATCTGGGATTGCCGGTGCGCTGTCTCTTGTGGCCGACCGCCGGCCCTCCCATGCTGCCCGGCGGCTACAACAACAACTACCAAATCGTTCAAGCACCCGGCTACGTGATGATTCTCGTGGAAATGATCCACGACGCCAGAGTCATTCCGTTGGATGGCCGGCCTCAACTGCCGAAGAACATCAAGCAGTGGATGGGCGATTCGCGCGGCCGTTGGGAGGGCGACACCTTGGTCGTCGAGACGACCAACTTTACCGACAAAACCAACTTCCGAGGGTCGAGCGAGCACCTTCGCCTGACCGAGCGGTTTACCCGCACGGGTCCTGACGAGATCAGGTATGAGTTCAGGGTCGAGGACGAGACGTCGTTTGCGAGGCCCTGGGCTGCGCAGCTGCCAATGAGGCGGATCCCCGACCGGCTGTACGAATACGCCTGTCACGAAGGCAACTACGGTCTGGAAGGGATCCTTTCGGGGGCTCGAGCCGACGAGAAAGCCGCAGCCGCGAAGAAAGGATCGCCGTGAGGCCGGCGGGCTAAGCTAGCGCTTGATGTAACTTGTACAAGGCGCCCGACGGCGTGGCATTCGGCCACACGTTCGTCCCATATAAGTTGCCCTGAGCATCTGCCGTCGAGCCTTCCATCCCGCCCGCGGGCGCCGCCGGATTCGTTCCCCAGGCAGTATCCGGAATGAAGAACTTCACCTTGCCATCTTTGGCGCTTCCAATCCGGATCCCTCTTTTCCATCCCGGATTGGTCGCGTTGTTCGATTCCGAGTCGGATGCGTACAGGACGTCGTTCTTGTCGATGTAGATCGAGCTCACCCGGCTGAATTGCTTCCACTCCTCGAGATACTTGCCTTCCTGGTCGAAGATCTGGATCCGATTGTTCCCTCGGTCGGCGACGAACAATCTTCCTCGAGAGTCGAAGAACAGGCTGTGAGGCGTCTTGAACTCGCCCGGTCCGGATCCCAGCTTCCCCCAGGCTTTGATGAAGCGCCCATCCTTCGAGAACTTCACGATGCGTGAAGTGGTTGCTGGCGTCGCGGAGGCCTGCTGACCGCCGTGCCCATCCGCGACGAAGATGTCCCCGTTGGGAGCGACAGCGACGTCGCACGGCTGGTCGAGGAGCCCCGGATCCTGTCCGGCCACGCCCGCTTTGCCGAGTGTCAACAGGACCTGGCCGTCCGGACTGAACTTGACGACCTGGTGACCCTTCGTTCGTTCCTGGTTGGCCTGCGCGTCGGCCACCCACACATTTCCGTCATCGTCTACGAACATGCCGTGAGGGAATACGATTGCGCCTGCGCCGAAACTCTTCACCAGCCTGCCTGAAGCATCGAACTTGAGGATGGACGGGAGATTCGAATTGGCGCAGCTGTTCGCCCCACATCGTTCGGCTACCCAGATGGACCGTCCGTCTCGATCGACCTGAATCGACGCCGACGCCCCCAATTTCCTGCCTTCAGGCAGCTTTCCAAACTCGGCAATCTGGTAGGGCCCGATCGGCTCGTTGACCGGGGGCGGGCTGGCCTGGCTGTAGATTCGCGCGGCAGACACCGCCACCAGCGCAACAGCGAGGACGGCAGGTGGCAAGCCGATCCGGCCTGAAACTGACATCGGTGCCTCCTATGCGTTCGAGAGGCCGACGAGCGATTCGACAGCCGCTAGCGAGTTGCCCCGGCGATCGGCGCGGGTGCGATGTTGATGGTGTCGCTCGGTCCGGTCTTCACGACCGGCTTCGTCCAGCGTACCAAACCGCGCACGTTGTCTTCAGCGGTTCCCGCTCGAGAGAGCGTGAGGGTGAACGTCTGTCGATCCTTGGGCGCCATACGGGGCACCGTCCAGGCAGCGACATTGCCCTTCGCTTCCTGATCGACTCGCACCCCTTGATACCCTGGCCCCGTCGTGCTGACGACGCTTGCGCCCGCAGGAACGACGAGCATGACCGTCAGGTCTTCAGCGGACAAGCCCTTGCCTGGAAGACCGCCGTTGGCCACATTCAACGTATACGTCACGCCGTTGGCTGCGGCGGCACCGGCACTCAGCTGCGCCGTGAGCTGAGGACGAAATCCGAGGTCGCGCACGAAGGTCCAGACTTCCTGCAGGGTCGATTCAGGCACGCGCGCTGGAGAAAAATTGCCCATCCGCAGTCGCGCCTGTGGCTGCTCGAGAAGGGCAAAATGTCGAGGCTGCTCGGTCGTGTGTTCGTAGACGCTCTTCTTGAACCACTCGAAATCGCCGTTCACCGCCCCAGCACCCTGACGCAAGACGTTGAACAGCGGTCCGTGACACTGCGCACAACCGACCGTCAATCCAACTTCCTGCCCGTGTGGCGCACCGGCCGGCACCTCAAATCTCCACGCGCCGGGCTGTGCGACGGGCGGGAGGCTCTCGAAGTAAGCGAGGAAGTCGACAAGCTCTTTGTCGCTCATCTGCGACTCGACGAAAGCCGGCATGATGCCCCACGGTTTGCGCACGGCCCGTGTGAACTGGGCGAGCGTCAGCTTGCGGCCGGCAAGATCGGGACCCAGGCCACCTTCGCCTTTCGTGCCGTGGCAATTGCGACAAAGCGTCGCGGGGCCTTCCCATAGGGCCTTACCGGCCTGCGCATCCCCTGTCTGCGCCGCAACGCTCCCGTGAGCCAGCAAGAACAACCCAACTGCGACCAAACACGTCTTCATCGATCCTCCATCACCCACAATCGGTAATCGGCAGCGATTCCAAGGACAGCGACGACTCGCTATTTTTTGGGACTGAGTTTGTAGCCGACTGGCGGCGCAAACAGCTCGTCCGCGAGCGCCGCCGTGTCCACCGAGTCGACCACTGTTGTCATGTTGAGGTTGCCCATCTTGGCCAGCAGGCCGGCCATCGGACCGTCACCTCCCATTTTCACCTGCATGTCGGTCTCGTATGCGATGCCGCCGGTCTCTGCGAGCTGCCTGTACATTTCGGCCATTGCTTTGGCCTGACCCGGCTGGGCCTTTGCTCCGCGTGGATCGCCGAAAATCCATCCTTTCTCGACGGCGGCCTTGTAGAACCGGATGTAGTCGGCCGTGCCGGGAGCGCCTTTCACGATCCACATGGGCCCCTGCAAAGTGACGGTCATCATCATGTCCTTGCTACCGGCGAACGCGGAACGCATCGAGACTTCCATGTCGTAACCGTCAGCCGAGCGATCGCCGATCTGTTTCGTCTTCCCATTCGGCTTGAGCGACGCTTTGGTCGCGGACATGTCGACGCTCTTCGAAATCTCTGCGGCAAACGCTCCCATGTCCCAGACATCTGCCTCTTTCTTCTTCGAGTCGAAGATGTACATCTTTTGTCCGTCGAGATCGAAGATCGTCGTCTGGGTCTTGTCGCCGACCACGGAGTCGGCTCGCATTTTGTTGCCCTTGATGAACGTCGTGACCGGAGCCGATCCCGATATCCCTATCCCCTTGCCGCCGGTCGTCTGCTTCAGCGTGACATCGGCGTGAGCCGGCAACGCCAGACCCCAGGCGAGAATGATGCCGCACACGAACCTCATGACGAATGCCTCCTTGGGAGCTCTGCTGGGTCGAAGTATACAATGCGCGCTTGCGCACACGAATTCGGTCCACAACCGTCCCGGCCGCCGCGAGCAGCCAGGTATATATTCGAGACAATTTGTAGACCCGAGCCCGACACCGAATCGGTCAGGGAGGCAGGAGATGCGGACGATCGAGCGAGCGTCGATTGTGGCCCTGCTGGCGGTTGGCCCGCTTCACCCATCCTACGACCCAGCGCAGATTCCGCGTACACAGCCGCAGTCAGGTTCTTCGGATTCTTCGATGTGACAGTACCGCGTCGACACGACGCGGTTGACGCTCACCCCGAGAACGGCTTGCGCCAGCGGCTGGCTGCACGATCGAGCCTTCGAGTCAACCGCACTCAGGCGTCCTGAACTCAGCAACTGCGCGCGGTTTTTGCTTACAAGCGGCTTCCAGTTAGCAGCTTCGAGCTTCCAGCTATCAGCTGCTGGCTATCGGCAAGTCACGCACGGCTGGCACGACTGTCGGAGCATGACAGATGCAGGACTTCAGGAAACCTCGATGTGTGGCAGGGTGCGCGCCGCTTGACGTCGAACGGTGTACGAGTTGTCGGCCAATTTCCCTCCGAGCGAGGAATTCGGATTAAAGATGCAGATGCGGCGCGCTGCAGCGTCTCGATTTGCGCGAACATCGCTGAAGGGCTGGCCGACGAGGGCGATCGCGAATTCGGCGCTTCCTGAGAGTTGCTATGGGCTCTACCTGCGAGCTGGAGTGCACAGTTGATCATTGCCTGTGACCTTTCTCTTATTACACGCGGCAACTTTGAACGACGCGGTAGTCCATTCGGTCGAGAACGGCAAACGTAAATGGTTGACAACCGGCTCTGATCATCAGTCCTAGTAAGTCAAAAGGAAGGAACAAGCTTTGTGAAAACCGGCGTAGCTGAGCCCGAGAACACGAGGCAGGGCGGTTCCTAGGCACAGACTCGATAGCTGGAGCGGATAGCTGCTGGAAGCCAGGAAGCTAGAATGAAAGAGCTCTCGCCTGGCGATCGTCCGCGTGAGAAGCTGCTGCGCCATGGAGTGTCCGCGCTCGGCGACAACGAGCTCGTGGCAGTGCTACTGGGCAGTGGGCGACGCGGAACGGATGCACTGGCCATCGCCAACGAACTGCTGGCGGCGCGCGGTGGAGCGCACGGTCTGGTCAGATCGACGTGTGATGATCTGGCGCGCGTAGCGGGCATTGGTCCGGTGAAAGCGGCGCAGATCGTGGCGGCCGTGGAGCTCGGCCGCCGGACGTTGGCGCACGAGCCGAGCGCCCGCGTGCAGCTGCGCACCCCGCGGGACGCTGCTGCGTACCTGCTGCCTCCGTTCGGGTCGCGCCCCGTCGAGCAGTTCGGCGTCGTGCTGCTTGACACCAAGCATCGCGTTCTGAGAACGACGGTGCTCGCGATCGGAAGTCTCAACTCGACCGTCGTCGAGCCGCGCGACGTGTTCCGGGAGGCGGCGTTGGGCAGCGCGGCCGCAATCGTGGTCTTCCACACTCATCCCTCCGGCGATCCTCGCCCGAGTCCCGACGATGAGGAGCTGACGCGGCGGCTGGCGGCGGCGGGTATCGTCATGGGGATCGATGTGGTGGATCACATCATCCTCGGCGACGTGCAGTACCTGGAGCTTCAAGGAGATGGGGAGAATCTAGAAAGCAGCTATCAGCTGTCTGCTATCAGTTGCAGCCGAAAGCTGTCGCATCAGCTGTCAGCTATCGGCCGTCAGTGAACGGCTGAGGAATGAAGCAGGGCGCTGGAAGCTGAATGAACACTGAAAAGCTGAAGACTGATAGCTGAAGACTGAAAGCTGACAGCTGAAGCTGAAAGCTGATTTGATGTCCAAAATCCTCTACTTCGACTGCTTTTCAGGGATCTCGGGCGACATGGTGCTCGGGGCGCTCCTCGACGCCGGCCTGCCGCTCGACGAGTTGAAACGTGCGCTTGGCAGTCTTGCGGTCCCCGGCTACGAGATCGACGCGAAGCGGGTACTCCGCGCGGGTGTGTCAGCCACCAAGTTCGTCGTCCACGAGGCTTCCAGTTTCCAGCGTCCAGCTTCCGGCGCGCATCACACGGCAGTCGGTACGACGGTCCACTCGCACGACGCCTCTCGCACCAAGCAGGTGGCACCCGGCACCTCGCACCGTCACGACGCAGCCGGCACGGGCACCGTGCACGCTGCACCCGGCACACTGCACGAGCACGAGCATGGCCACACCCACGGACACCGCAGCTTGTCGGAGATCTTCCAGCTGATCGACGGCTCCGCTCTCTCGTCGGCCGGTCGCGATCGCGCGAAGGCGTTGTTTCAGCGTTTGGGAGAGGCCGAAGCCGCGATTCATCAGATGCCCGTCGAGCGCGTGCACCTGCACGAAGTCGGCGCCTTGGACTCCATCATCGACATTGTCGGCGCCGTGTTCGGGCTCGAATGGTTCGCAGCTGATACGATTGTCTGTTCGCCGCTGCACGTCGGTGGAGGCATGGTGCGTTGCGCTCACGGCGTGTTTCCCGTTCCGGCGCCAGCGACAGTCAAGCTGCTGCGCGACGCTCCGATCTACGGTAGCGCGGTGCAGCAGGAGCTCGTGACTCCGACCGGAGCGCTCATCGCCACCAGCTACGCGTCATCGTTCGGACCGGTGCCCGCCATGACAGTGAAGCAGGTCGGCTACGGCGCCGGTGACCGCGACTTTGGCGAGACGCCGAACGTTCTCAGGGTCCTGATTGGCGCGGCTGCTGAGCGGCCGGCGGCCGACCGCGTCACGGTTCTCGAGTGCGAAATCGACGATATGAACCCCCAGATCTTCGGGGTCGTGATGGAGCAGTTGTACGCGGCGGGGGCGCTCGAGGTCTACTACGTGCCGGTACAGATGAAGAAGAACCGGCCGGGCACGCTTCTGACCGTGCTCGCGCCCCCCGCTCTTCGCACAACAATCGCCGATATCATCTTCCGCGAGACGACGACTATCGGATTGCGGTATTCCGACGTGGACAGAGAGTGCCTCGATCGGGACGTAGTCACGGTCGAGACACCGATCGGCGCGGTTCGATTCAAGATCGCCCGGCGCAACGGACGTTTGGTCAATGCCACACCGGAATTCGAGGATTGCGCCAGGCTTGCTGCCGCCAACCATCTATCTGTCAAGGAAGTACAGGCTCTGGCGATCAGGGCCTATCGGATTCCGTCGTGAGCCGCTTCTTTCTCACCACCGCCATCGACTTCGTGAACAGCCGCCCGCATCTGGGCACGGCCTACGAAAAGATCATGGCGGACGTCATCGCCCGCTACAAGCGCCTTTGCGGCGTTGACACGCACTTCCTCATGGGGAACGACGAGCACTCACAGAATGTGTTCAGGAAGGCGGCGGACGAAGGGCTGTCACCACTCGCGTACTGCGACCTGATGGAGGAACAGTTCCGCGACACATGGCGGCACCTGAACCTCTCGTTCGACGATTTCATCCGGACGACCGCGCCCCGCCACGCGGCCGGCGTCACCGAGATGGCCAGGCGGATTTACGCCGCCGGAGACATCTACGAGGGGGTGTACGAAGGCTGGTACTGCGTCGGCTGCGAGGCGTTCAAGCAGGAGAAAGACCTCATCGACGGCAAATGCCCGCTGCATCTCACGACTCCCCAGTGGATCAGAGAGAAGAACTACTTCTTCCGTCTCGCCAAGTATCAGCAACCGATCCTCGACCACATCGCCGCCCACCCGGAGTTTTTCGAACCCGAACCTCGACGAAACGAGATCCTGCGGCTGCTCGAGGGCGGCCTCGAGGACATCTCCATGAGCCGGGCCGGCCAGTCTTGGGGAATTCCGCTGCCGTGGGATCCCTCAAGCGTCGTCTACGTCTGGTTCGACGCGTTGATCAACTATGCGTCGGCCGTCGGGCTCGGCCACGATCCGGCGATGTGCGAGCGCTGGTGGCCGGCCGACTTGCACGTGATCGGAAAGGACATCACGCGATTTCATACGGTCATCTGGCCCGCGATGCTGATGAGCGCGAACCTGCCGTTGCCGCGCCAGGTCTTCGCTCACGGATTCATGACGCTCAACGGCCAACGGATGAGCAAGACACTCGGCACGATCGTCGATCCAATCGACGCGGCATCGCGGTTCGGCCCGGACCCGCTTCGGCTCTATCTCACGAAGGAAATCGCGTTCGGCAACGACGGCGACTTTTCATGGGAACGCTACGACGAGCGGTATAACGTCGACCTCGCCAACAATCTTGGCAACCTGGTCAGCCGCGTCACCGCCATGGCCCACCGCTACTGCCAGGGCCGACTCGTGCCTGCCAAGGCGGGCGCCGATCGACTGGCAAGAATCGGAGAGCAGGCCGCAGCCGATTACCGGCGCTCGATGGACCAGTACGCCGTGCACGATGGAGCCGCCGCAGCGTATCGATTGCTCGACGCGACCAACGAGTTCATCGCCGCGACGGCTCCATGGTCCCTCGCGAAGGATCCGGCCACGGCCGATCGTCTCGGCCAGGTGCTCTTCGACGCAGCCGAGGCCATCAGGCTTGCCGCGGTGCTGCTGACGCCCGTGATGCCGGCATCGTGCGCCGAGATTCTCCGACGAATCGGCGTCACGAGCGACACCCTGAGACTGGATCGCGATGGCTGCTGGCGCAATGACGGCGAGCGGGTCCTCCTGCAGGAAGGACCGTTGTGGCCGCGTCACGACGCACCCCGCGCGAAGACGCCAGCCGCACCGGGCGTGCAGGCGACCGAGCCTGCCCAGAGCACAAAGAAGGAGCCTTCTGTGACCGACGTGCCGCCCCCTCAACCGCCGGCCCAACCCGCCACCGCGGCGCCTGCCACGCCAGCCCAGGCTGGCGCGGGCACGCGTATTTCGATCGACGATTTCATGAAGGTCGATCTTCGAGTCGCCACCGTGCTGGCCGCCGAGCGCGTACCCAAATCGAAAAAGCTGCTCAAGCTTCACGTCGACGTCGGGACCGAGCAACGCACGCTCGTGGCCGGCATCGCCGAAGCGTACGAACCCGAATCGCTGGTCGGGCGAACGGTCGCCATCGTCTTCAACCTGCAGCCAGCCACTCTCATGGGCATCGAATCGAACGGCATGGTCCTCGCCGCCAGCCCCGAGGGTGGCAAGCCTACACTCGTCTCGTTCGAAAACCCGCCACCGCCGGGTTCGCGCGTCCGGTAGAGGCGAGTCTTCCGCCTTCGCTGAAGCTACGGCGGACCGCCGAAGCCTTGGCGCAGGCTGGTCGGCCTCGCCCAGGGACGGCTGGCTCTGGGAACAGAAACGGGACCCAAGACGTAGGAGCAACCATGCAAGCGTTCAAACACATCCTCCGTCGCATGACCCGCAATCCTGGGTTCACCACCATCGCGCTGGTGACTCTGATGTTGGGCATTGGGGCGAACACGGCCGTTTTCAGCGTCGTGGAAGGCGTGCTCATCAAGCCGCTGCCCTACCCCGACGCCGACCGGCTCGTGGGCGTCTGGCACGTGGCGCCGGGAATCCCATCACTGGGCGGGCGTGTCAACTGCGCGCCCACGATGTACTTCACGTACGGAGAGCTGAACCAGACCTTCGAAGCGTTTGGTTTGTGGTCCGGTGGTGGAGTCAGCGTCACCGATGCGGCCGAGCCGGAACAGGTAAGGGTGTTCTTCATGACCGATGGCGTCCTGGACGCGCTGGGCGTGCAGCCGGCATTGGGTCGCTGGTTCTCGAAGGCTGACGCGCAACCCGACGCGGCCGGGACTGTCATCCTGACCTACGGATACTGGCAGCGCCGGTTTGGGCGGGATCCGTCAGTCGTCGGCCGAAGCATGACCATCGACGGGAAGCCGCGAGCCGTCATCGGCATCATGCCGCAGGCGTTCTCGTTTCAGATCTCGGCTGCCGAGCTCATCCTTCCGCACCAGTTCGACCGTCACAAGCTGTTCTTGGGGAATTTCAGCTTTCAAGGTGTCGCACGACTCAAACCTGGTGTCACTTTGCAGCAGGCCGACGCGGACGTGGCTCGGATGATCACCATCTGGCAGGACGCGTGGCCCTCGCCGCCGGGATTCGATCCGGCACTCTTCAAGAGCGCACGCCTGGGACCGAAACTGGCGCCGTTGAAGCAAGATTTCGTCGGTGATATCGGCAACGTGTTATGGGTTCTGATGGGCACAATCGGGCTGGTGTTGCTGATCGCCTGCGCGAACGTCGCCAACTTGCTGCTGGTACGGGCGGAGGGTCGGCAGCAGGAGCTCGCTATTCGCGCCGCGCTCGGAGCCGATTGGGGCCGCCTGGCGCGCGAGATGCTGCTTGAGAGCGTCGTCTTGGGTCTGATCGGCGGGGCGCTCGGGTTGGCGTTGGCGTATGCGGCCCTGCGGATTCTGGTCGCCTCGGCGCCGGCCACGCTGCCGCGCCTGAACGAGATAGGCGTCGATCCCGCTGTGTTGGCGTTCACGCTGGTCGTGTCGGTGATGGCCGGCCTGTTATTCGGGTTGATTCCGGTACTGAAGTACGCGGGTCCGCACATTTCGGCCTCGCTCCGCGGCGGCGGCCGCACTCTGAGCCATAGCCGCGAGCGGCACCGCGCGCGCAACGTGCTGGTGGTGATGCAGGTCGCGCTGGCGCTGGTGCTGCTGATCGGATCCGGACTCATGATCCGAACGTTCCAGAAATTGCGCAGCGTACAACCGGGATTCACACGGGCAGAACAGGTTCAGATGTTGCGAATTTCGATTCCTGAAGCACAAGTGACGCAGCCTGAACAAGTCATGCGAATGCAGAACGCGATCCTGGACAAGTTGGCGGCGCTCCCTGGAGTACAGTCGGCGGCGTTTGGAAATGGCGGACCCATGGAGGGGTTCAACTCCAACGACGTGCTGTTCGCTGAGGATAAGACCTACGCGGCCGGGCAGATTCCCCCAATCCGGCGGTTCCGCTTCATTTCACCTGGATATCTTCAGACCGTGGGCACGTCGCTCGTCACGGGACGCGACTTCAGCTGGACGGATCTCTACGGGCTTCGCGACGTCGCGATCGTGTCTGAAAACCTCGCGCGCGAGATGTGGGGCAGTCCGACCGCTGCACTGGGCAAGAGGATTCGCGAAGGGATGAACGACCCGTGGCGCGAGGTGGTGGGTGTGGCCGGCGACGTCTACGATAACGGTGTCCATCAAGCAGCCCCCACCATGGTCTACTGGCCGGTGTTGATGGGGAAGTTCTGGACGGATCCGGTTCGCGTCACTCGTGGCGGCGTTTTCGTCATCCGCACGGACCGCGCGGGAACGGAGAGTTTCCTGGGTGAAGCTCGCAACGCTGTGTGGTCCGTGAATGCCAACCTGCCGGTGTTTCTGGTGCGGACGCTCAGCGACATCTACGACCAGTCCATGCAGCGCACCTCGTTCACGCTGGTCATGCTTGCCATCGCCGGGGGGATGGCGTTGGTGCTCGGCATAGTGGGCATCTACGGTGTCATCTCCTACGCGGTCTCGCAGAGGACGCGTGAAATCGGTATCCGCATGGCTCTGGGGGCCGAGGAGGGCGCACTGAAGAGGATGTTCGTTCGCCATGGACTCTTCATGGCTGCGATCGGCGTGGCGATCGGGCTGGGCGCCGCGGCTGGAGTGACACGGCTGATGAGTTCGCTCCTGTTCGGCGTGACCTCACTCGATCCAGCCACTTACATCGTCGTTCCGCTCATGCTGGCTGCCGCGGCCATGCTGGCCAGCTACGTGCCGGCACGCCGGGTCGTGCGCGTTGATCCAGTGGAGGCGCTTCGCGCGGAGTAGCTGACCCACCCGTGATCGACAGCCACTGCCACCTCGCGGATGAGACGTTTGCGGACGACCTGGACCAGGTCGTGGCACGCGCCCGGCAGGCAGGCGTCACCCGTGTCATGCTCATTCTGGAAGCGGGTAACGAGAAGGAAGCCGCCCAGGCCGGTCTGGTCGACCAGATGTGGCCCGATACCCGGGTCTCGATCGGCGTCCACCCTCACCAGGCGCATCAGTTCGCGGCCGACCCGGCGCGGGCTGCGGAGGTCGTACGCGCGCAGGTCACCTCCACGGCGTCAGCCCGAGCGGTGGGGGAGATCGGCCTGGACTACCACTACGATTTTTCGCCGCGTGACGTTCAGCAGGCCGTCTTCCGCACGCAGGTACGCCTGGCACGCGACCTTCGGCTGCCGATCGTGATCCATACACGAGAAGCCGACGACGACACCGTCGCGATCCTCGACGAGGAGGGCGGAAGGGAAGTGCGGGGCGTCTTTCACTGTTTTTCTGGTGACGCCACGCTCGCCCGCGCCGTGCTGGGCCTCGGGTTCTATATTTCAGTCGCAGGTATCGTGACGTTCCCCAAGGCCGAAGCGTTGAGACAGACGATCAAAGGGGTCCCGATCGAGCGCTTGCTGACCGAAACCGACAGCCCGTTTCTCGCGCCGGTGCCGTTTCGCGGGAAGCGGAACGAGCCGGCCCACGTGGGGCAAGTCGTTCGGACGCTCGCCGACCTGCACGATCTCGACCCCGCCGATCTGGCTGCACGAACCACGGCGAACTTCGACCGCTTGTTCCGCCCTTGAGCCGGCGAGTGCCTCATACGGGCGACGGACCACCCGGGCGTCTTTCAGATATGTTGACGCGTTCGAAACGAGTGAACTGACCCCTGCATCGCGTTGACACCCTTCACGAGTTGTGGTCAGATGAACGCTCATCAAGGCTCAACGCTCAAGTCTCAAGACAGCTGAGACTCCGGACTTGAGATTCCAGACTTGACACTTTCATAGAGCTACGGTGCAAAGATCGTCTCTCGCCCTCGCACAGATCTTCGACCCGATCCGCGCGGATTTGGAGCAAGTCGACCGCGAGTTCGCGCGGCATGTTCAGTCGCAAGTCGAGCTGATCCCCAAGATCGGGCGGTACATCCAGACGAGCGGCGGCAAACGCATGCGTCCGGCGGTGCTCCTGATGGCCGCCCGCCTGTCGGGATACGAAGGCGACCGCGCCGTGCTCTACGCCGCCGTGGTCGAGTTCATCCACACCGCAACGCTGGTCCACGACGACATCATCGACGACTCGGACCTGCGCCGCGGTCGACTGGCCGTGCATTCCCGTTGGGGCAACGACATCACCGTCCTGCTCGGCGACTACCTCTATATCAAGTCGATGGCGCTGGCGCTGACGCACGATTCGCTCGAAGTCATTCGATTGCTGTGCGACGTCACGCTTCGGATGATCGAAGGCGAGCTCTATCAGTTGACGAAGAACGGCGACGCCGATATCACCGAGGACGAGCACTTCGACATCATCCGCCGCAAGACGGCCTACCTGTTCGGCGGCTGCGCGGAAATCGGCGGGATGCTCGGCAAGGTCGGAGCCGAGCGCGAGCAGGCGCTTCGGGAGTACGGATTCAATCTCGGCATCGCGTTTCAACTCGTCGACGATCTCCTCGACGTCACCGGCGATGCGGAGGCCCTCGGCAAGCCGATCGGCGGCGACCTCCGCGAAGGGAAGATGACGCTGCCGCTGATTCACCTTCTGCGACAGAACGACGAGGTCGGGTCGCGGATCGTCCGGGACATCATCGCCAGCCGCACGGTTGCGCCAGGGCAATGGGAAGAGCTGTTGCGGACGCTCAAGGAACATCGCTCGGTCGACTACGCCTACCGCCGTGCATGCGAGTTCGCCGAGCGCGCGAAAAAGCCACTCTCCGCCTTTCCACCGAGCTTCGAGCGAGACGCGCTGCTCGCGCTGCCCGACTACGTCCTATCGCGCGATCGCTGACGCCTTGCCCGCGTTCAACCTGACGCCCATCACGCTCGAAATCGCGGACGGCGACATCGCCGCCGAATCGACCGACGCCATCGTCAACGCCGCCAACAACGCCTTCTGGATGGGAGCCGGAGTCGCTGGCGCCCTCAAGGCAAGAGGCGGCGCCGAAGTCGAGGCGGAAGCGATGTCGCAGGGACCGGTCGAGCCCGGCGAGTGCGTCAAGACGACGGCCGGACGGCTGGCTGCCCGAGCGGTCATCCATGCCGCCGTCATGGGCCAGGACCTTCAGACCTCCCCGGACCTCATCCGTCTGGCGACCAAGAATGCCCTGACGCTCGCCGACAAGAGCCGGTTTCACTCGATCGCCTTGCCCGCCTTCGGCACTGGCGTCGGTGGGTTTCCCATCGATGCGTGTGCCCGAATCATGATCGAGGCAGTCCGGAGCCATGCCAAGCAGGCCGAGACGCTGCGGCTGGTCAGGCTCGTGCTCTTCGGGCGCCAGGCGTACGACGGCTTCGTCAAGGTCGCGCACGAGATATTGGGCTGAGTCTCAAACGTGAAGTTTCAAGTCTGAAGTTGCAAGTGTGAAGTCTCGGGTTTGAAGTCTGCGCGGAGGTCGATCAGACTTGAAAGCTGAGACCCGACGGCATGACCAAGACCAACCCTGCCGAGCGTATTCACGAGCTGCGGCGCGCTATCCGCCACCACGAAGAGCGCTACTACATCCACAACGCCCCCGAGATCTCGGACGAGGAATTCGACAGGCTTTTACACGAGCTCGAGCGGCTCGAGGCCGAACACCCGGATCTCGTGACGGACGATTCGCCGACGCAGCGCGTCGCGGGGCGGCCGATTCAAGGATTTGCGACGGTCGAGCATTTCATGCCGATGTTGAGCCTGGACAACGCCTACAACGAAGAGGAACTTCGGGCGTTCGACGATCGCGTACGGAGAGGCATCGGCCGAGGTCCGGGCGACGAACCGGCAGGCCCGGTCGCTTATGTCGCGGAACTGAAGATCGACGGATTGAGCATCGCGCTCACCTACGAAGACGGACGGTTGATACGTGGTGCCACGAGAGGTGACGGCGCTCGCGGCGAGGACGTGACGGCCAATGTCCGCACAATCCGCGCCATTCCGTTGAAACTGCGCGATGGACCGACCGGCCGTATCGAGGTGCGGGGAGAAGTGTTCCTGCCTCGGGCCTCGTTCGAGCGAATGAACCGCGAGCGCGAGGAGGCGGGGGAGCCAGGGTTCGCCAATCCCCGAAACGCCGCGGCTGGCACCATGCGCAACCTCGATCCGGCACTCGTCGCACGGAGGGGCTTGTCCGCCTTTTCCTATCACCTGATCGCCGACCGCGAGCTGGAGCTCGGCGGGCACGCCGAGACGCTTGCGGCGATGAGTCGCTGGGGGCTGCCGGTGGAGCCCCATTGGCGGCGGTGCGAAACCGTCGAGCACGTGCTCGCTTTCTGTCACGAGTGGGCCGACAAGCGGCGGACACTCGACTTCGAGACCGACGGTGTGGTGGTCAAGGTCGACGATCTCGGTGTCCGCCGGCGTCTGGGCGCGACGGCAAAGTTTCCGCGATGGGCGACGGCTTTCAAGTTCCCTGCGCAGCAGGCGCACACCAGGATTCGCGAAATCCGGGTCAATGTCGGGCGCACTGGAGCTGCGACCCCGTACGCCGTTCTGGAGCCGGTGATGCTGGCTGGGTCGACCATCTCCATGGCAACGCTGCACAACGCGGAAGACATCGCTCGCAAGGATCTGCGCGAAGGCGACACCGTCGTGCTCGAAAAGGGCGGTGATGTCATTCCCAAGATTGTCGCGCCCATTTTGAGCCTCCGGCCTGCGGAGTCTACGCCGTGGGCCATGCCGACCACGTGTCCAGAGTGCGGCACCACCCTCCATCGCGACGAGGAAGAAGTGGTGTGGAGATGCGAGAACCCGTCATGCCCGGCGCGGCTTCGCCGAAGCCTGGAGCACTTTGCCTCGCGTTCTGCCATGAACATCGAAGGGCTTGGAGAATCGCTCGTCGATCAGCTCATCGCTCAGGGTCTGGTTCACGACTTCGGAGATCTCTACACACTCCGGGCCGAGCAGCTCGAAAACCTCGTTGTCGCGCCGCGCGAGCCTCGATCGGAACGTGCCGTCCCGCGGAAGCTCGGAAAGGTCGGACGTAACGTCGTCGAGCAGATTGAACGCAGCAGATCGAACGACCTGTCACGGCTCATCTACGCGCTCGGCATCCGTCACGTCGGCGAAAAGGCCGCGTCTACGCTGGCGCGAACGTTTAGAACGATGGATCGGATGCTCGAAGCGTCGCTCGAGACGTTGCAGACAGCATCGGAGATTGGCCCCGTCGTCGCCGGATCGGTTCGGTCCTTTGCGGACGAGCCGCAGAACCGAATGCTCATCGGCAAGTTGGCGGCCGCCGGCGTCAACATGGCGAGTCAAGCGCCAGAAATCGCGTCCGAGGCTGGCCCGCTCGCAGGCAAGGTGTTCGTGTTGACGGGCACGCTTTCGACCATGACTCGTGAGCAGGCGGCGACGAATCTCGAGCTCCTCGGGGCTCGCGTGTCCGGGTCGGTCAGTGCAAAAACGAATTACGTCGTCGCCGGCGCTGACGCCGGCAGCAAATTGGAGAAAGCTCGCCGGCTCGGCGTCGAAACGCTGGATGAGGAGGCGTTTCTGGCTCTTATAATGCCAGGGAGAAGCACGTAGCTTTCAGCTATCAGCTTCCAGCTACCAGCTACGTGGGAGCAGCGCTCAATCGTCGCAAGCCGGCACCGATGTCAGCTCACAACCGGAATCAGGCCACTTCAAAGCCGGAAGCTGGCAGCTGGAAGCTGGAAGCTTTTGAGAAATAGCTAATGCCCAAATCGCGCATCCTGGTCATCGACGATGAATCCGCCATTCGTGATTCGCTGCGCATGACGCTCGAATACGAGGGCTACGAATTCGTGGGTGCTGCGACCGGACAAGAGGGCCTGGCGCTCGTCGAACGCGAAACGCCGGATTTGGTCGTCCTCGACGTCAAAATGCCGGGAATGGATGGTCTCGAGGTGCTCGACCGCTTACGCTCGATGGGCGAGACGGTTCCGGTGCTCGTCATATCCGGCCACGGGACGATCAGCACCGCTGTCGAAGCCGTCAAGAAAGGCGCCTTCGACTTCATCGAAAAGCCGTTCTCCAGCGAGAAGGTGCTGGTGAGCCTGCGAAACGCGCTCGATTCGCGTCGGCTGCAAATTGAGAACCGTTCGCTCAAGAAAGCCATTGAAGTCCGCCATCAGATGATCGGCGAGAGTGCCGCTCTCAAACACGTGATGGAGGCGGTCGCCCGAGCCGCGCCCACCAATGCCACGGTGCTGATTCAAGGGGACAGCGGGGTCGGCAAAGAGCTCGTGGCACGAACCATTCATCGCAACAGCCTGCGCGGCCGGGAGCGGTTCGTCCAGGTCAACTGCGCAGCCATCCCGGAGGAGCTGATTGAATCCGAGCTTTTCGGCCACGAAAAGGGCTCGTTTACCGGGGCCACCGAAAAGCAGGTCGGCAAGTTCGAACAGGCCGATCGCGGCACGATCTTCCTGGACGAAGTCGGCGACATGAGCGCCAAGACGCAAGCCAAAGTCTTGCGCGTTCTGCAGGAAGGCGAGGTCGAACGACTGGGATCGGCCCGGACCAACAAAGTCGACGTGCGGGTCATCGCGGCGACCAACAAGAACCTTGAAGAAGAAATCGAGAAGGGACGCTTCAGGGAGGACCTGTACTTCCGTCTTGCGGTCATTCCCATTCAAGTGCCTCCCCTGAAGGACCGGCCCGAAGACATTCCGCTGCTCGTGCGCCACTACCTCGAGTACTTCGCGCGCGAAAACAACCTGCGCTCCAAGCGCATCTCCCAAAGCGCGCTCGAAGCGTTGCAGCGCTACCGTTGGAAGGGCAATATCCGGGAGCTGAGGAACACGGTCGAGCGGCTCATGATCATGACTGCTGGCGAGACCATCGAATTGTCCGATCTGCCCGAGATCCTGCGGTCCTCGGGCAACGCACGAAACGCCGCGCCTGATGTCGAGGCTGGCAAGGCGGGAACGCTGCGTGAGTTCAAGGACACCACCGAGCGGGCCTACCTCGTCGCCAAGCTCCGGGAGAACGGCTGGAACATTTCGAAGACCGCCGAAGTCATCGACACCCCTCGCAGCAACTTGTACAAGAAGCTCGAGCAGTACCAGATCAGCCAGGAAACCGATGGCTGATTGTCGGTCCAGTAGGTCAGGTAGGTCTCAACCCGACCTACCTGGCCCCACTGTAAGATAGGAGTTCGCAGCAAGCCAGACGACCGCTCCGCCATCGCGCGTCAGCGCGAAGTGGAGAGGAAAGTCCGAACTCCGCAGGGCAGTGCGCCGGATAACATCCGGTCGGGGCGACCCGAAGGAAAGTGGCACAGAAAACATACCGCCCTTCGACTCGCCCCTTCGGGGCTCGCTCAGGGCAGGCCCGTTAAGGGCTTGCGGCGCCCCAGCAGGCAGGCCGATTCATGGGCTTGCCTCGAGCGAACCCCGCAGGGGTGAGTCGAGAGGTAAGGGTGAAAAGGTGCGGTAAGAGCGCACCGCGCCGGCCGTAAGGTCGGTGGCAGGCAAAACCCCGCACGGAGCAAGACCAAATAGGGAGGCGGCCGGGTTTCTGACGCGGTTTCCGTGTTGGACGCTCGGGCGGACGGCCCGTCCGATGCCTCCGGGTCGGTCGCTGGATCTCGCCAGTAATGGCGAGGCAAGAGGAATGGTCGTCGCCGCGCCGTCGCGTGAGCCCGGAAGGGCGAGCGCGAAGGCGGGGACAGAATTCGGCTTACGGCTTCGCTGCGACTTTTATGGCCTCATACCTCGTCACCGGTGGAGCAGGTTTTATCGGGTCTCATCTCGCCGAAGAGCTTGTCCGGCGTGGACACGCCGTTCGCGTTGCCGACAACCTCGTGACGGGCCAGCGCCAGAACCTGAACCACCTGCGTGGAGTCGAGTTCCTGGAGGGCGACCTCGCCGACCCGACTTTTGCAGGTCGGGCGATGCGCGGCGTGGAGTTCGTGCTGCACCAGGCGGCGATTCCTTCGAGTACCCCGGTCGGTGCAGGATCCGATCGCCTCGAATCGGGCCAACGTCGACGCGACGCTCAGCGTCCTGGTCGCTGCTCGCGATGCCGGGGTCAAGCGCCTCGTCAACGCCGGCTCATCTTCGGTGTACGGAAATGCGCCGGCACTTCCAAAGCACGAAGACATGGCTCCCAACCCCCTGTCCCCGTATGGCCTGCAGAAGCTCGTCGCCGAAGAGGTACTGTCGGATGTTCACGCGCCTCTACGGCCTTGAAACGGTCACGATTCGGTATTTCAACGTCTTCGGTCCGCGGCAGGACCCTGGCTCGCCGTACTCTGGCGTAATTTCGTTGTTCGCGACCGCCCTGCTCGAAAACCGTCGCCCGACCATCTACGGCGACGGCGAGCAGACCCGCGACTTCACCTATGTCGCCAACGTGGTCGATGGTGTGCTGCGCGCATGCGAGGCGTCGGCTGCGCAAGGGGAAACCATCAATGTCGCCACCGGCGGTCGGGTGTCGCTCAACGAGCTTCTACGAGAGATGAACCGCCTTGTCGGCACGAATCTCGAAGCGATCTATCAAGCGGCTCGGGCGGGCGATGTGAAGGACTCGCAAGCCGACATCTCAAAAGCGCAAAAGCTGCTCGGCTACCAGCCGATTGTGTCGAGGGAAGACGGTCTGGCACGCACGCTCGAGTGGTGTCGTTTCGTGAGGTCGGCACGCGTTTGAGCTCTGGGCGGTCTCACGAATTCTTCTTATCGCCAATCGCAGCTGTCCAGATGTCGGCCTCCGTCCTTGTCATGAGGCCTTCGGGCTCCAGGCGCGCATCTCGATAGCCCTGATGTTCGAGATCCCACAAGGTACTGTTGACGTGACAGCAAGGTGCCGTAACACACCGGGTTGTCAGGCTCGGGAACCTCGAGGGCAAGTCGTCCCGCCAGCGTCGAAAGCACCCAGGACGGAATCTGCTGGCGTCGGTTCGGATAGGCGAAGCCGAACAGGACAACGTGGCTGAAGAGCACTCGCCAATGGTCGCCGAATCGCGTCAGCAGGTGGCGCCAATCGAGAACCGGGCCCAGCTCCCGAAAGAGATGCAGGACGTCGGCGCCATCGAAGCGCTCGCGCTCCTGGACGAAGGCCTTGGACCAGATCAGTTCTTCGGGAGGGCAGAGTCGCATCGGACGGCCCAGGACCCTGGCCGTTTCGGCACGTTCGAACCAGAGGTCGTCGACACGTGCAACGCCATTGCCCGAGCTGAAGATGATGTCGATGGAATGGGTGCGGCAGTGCACCTTTCCAAGCCAGTGAGGAAACGGCAGCTCGGTTTGATAGCCGGCGTCGCTCAGCAGTTCCAGCGCACGAGCCATGTCGTCGCGCCGCACGAAAATATCGAGGTCCTTTGTCTCGCGGGCCACTTTGGAATACCACGAGAACGCAAACGCGCCGCCCATCAAATAATCGAGACCGCCCCGATCCAGGCGCGTCAACGCGTCGACGAAGAAGTCGGACGCCGGTTCGCCGATTACGCGTGGACGGCAGGGGTCCATGGTGATCCTTCGGGCTCGCCCGCGGGCACCTCGAACACGCGAAAACCAGGTCGATCCGGGAACATTCGTGTGAGCAGCGGCAGAGAGACGTTGCAGACGCGGGCCCCACTGGATGTCGCCCCTTCCAACTGGCCGCGGTGGGCGTGCCCGTGGAGGACGAGCGAAACCGGATAGCGATTGAGCGGCTCTTCCAATCGGCTGGACCCGACGAACGGATAAATCTCGAGCGGTTCGCCTTCGGCCGTTTGCTGCACCGGCGTGTAGTGCAGCAACGCGATGATGGTTTTCGTTCGGAGGCGAGCAAGCGCGGCCTCGAGCTTCAGCGCCTCATCGAGTGCGGCATGCACGAACTGTTTGATGGTGGGTTCGCCCCACGGTCCGAGTGCCCTTTGGCCGAACCCGCCACCGAAGCCCTTGACCCCGGCGATGCCGACGCCACGAATCTCGTGCGCATCGCCGTCGAGCACGACGACACCGGCATCGCTGAGAATCTGACGGACCTCGACCTCCTTACTCGATTCGTAGTCGTGGTTGCCCAGAACTGCGACAACCGGGATTCGTAGGACGCCAAGGTCCCGCACGAGCACGCGAGCCTCTTCAGGAAGGCCGTAGTCGGTCAGATCCCCTGCAATCAGCAGCACATCGGCCGCTTCGCCGACTCTCGCGAAAAGCGGCTGAAACGCGCCGAGCGCGGTCTTCGTGCAGTGCAAGTCAGCGAGGGCCGCCACCCGAAGGGTTGTCGAGCTCATGCTTGGCCTTAGAATCGATTTCCAACGCGTTCGCGACATCCTTCACGGCTGGAACAGCGCGAACCAGGTCGGTGACCTTGTTCCTCTCGGCAGGTGTCCGCACTTCGCCCGTCACGGTGACAACGCCATGGTCGATCTCGAAGTCGATGTTCCGGTCCTTCAGGATCGGATCGTCGTCCATCAACTGCCTCAAGGTTCTGCTGATCTGATTGTCTCCACTGTCCAGTGTTCCGACTGCGCTTTCGATCGTGAGGTCGTTCAACACTTTGCCGCTCGTTCCAACGGCCGTCGCGGCGATGTCCTCGGCTCGTGTGCGGTCCGAGGCCGTGTCGACCGAACCGCTCAGATGTGCAATCCGCGCATCTTCATCCCACGTAAATCGTACGTCGTCGAGATTCGCGTCCCTGAGAGCCTTGGAGACGTTTTCGGTAGGGTCCGGGTTGCGATTGCATCCGACGGCTGTTCCCAGCGCCACGATCAGCGCAACACACCCTGCGTTCCTGATGAGTCGCATATGTCCTCCGGCCAGGGTTTCAAGCAAACGGTCTTCCAACCGAACTCTGCCGAACCCGGGCCGTTCTCGGTGTGCCACTGATCCAGAGCTCAACCGTACCAGTTACTGCGTGTCGGTGGTGAAGAGATCCAGCGAAGTCAGGCTACTGACCTGTACGCCCGCATCAACGTGCCGCGGTAGGTGGCCGTCCGGCCAGGCGAGATGACGACGTTGATCGACAGCGGCTCGAACCCGCGCTCGAGAATGACGATCCGATGCGGTCCGCTGGTGAGGGAGAGATGACGATAGTACCCGCTGAAATCATCAACGGTGCCGGCGTAGACCCCATCCACGTACACCGCCGCGCGACGGGGCTCCACATCGAGCTGCAATCCACCTTCGGGCGCCTCGCCGGGAGCGAAGACCGCACTCGAGTCGTCGCTGAAATAGTTGACGCCGATGCCGTTATAAAACATCAGCGGCCACAGCCACGGGTTGCCATGAAATCGTCGCGCAACGAACGAAGGCGGCGGAAGGCGCGGTGGGGCGAGTGGGCCGGGACGGAGTGTCGTTGAACCTGGTCGGGGAGCGGGAGGCGGTGCCGGGGCCGGAACGTATACGGCCGCACCGCGAAAACCACCGCCCTGGCCGGCCGTATTCTGGCCTTCGGCGGCGACGACGACCGACGTCGATCCGATGGCGATGGCGAGCCACACCGCCAGAGTCTTCATTCAGGCAGTCTACCGCATCGGTGCTAAAGTGACACCTCGATTCACACACGATTGCGACAGCCGAGTGTCCGTGTCCCAAACGGGGACATCACGGCTAGCCATCGCGCCCTGGGCGCGCCCCCCGAGCCCATGTCTTGAACGAGGAGTGTCCCGATGATCTCAGAATTCCGCATCGAGAAGACGAAAACGGACGCCGTCCTGACGCTGTCCGAGGGCGGATCGGTGCGCGGCCGCTTTTTCGTCGTGTCTTCGACGGCCAACGATTGGGGACCGGAGCGGGTCAAGGACCTTCTCAACGCAGAGCCCGGATTTTTTCCATTCGAAGTGGGTGATGTCGGACGCCCGCGAACGGTTCTGTTCAATCGCGCTCACGTCGTCATGGTGACGCTTGCCGGCCATGAGGAGCCGCAGCGCGATCCTGGCTACAGCGCCGCGACGACCCGCTCGGTGTCCGTTCTGCTGTCGAACGGCACCCGTGTGACCGGATTCGTCAAGATCTTCCTGCCGCAAGGACGCGACCGATTGAGCGATTACGCCCGCGGCAACGAAGCGTTCCGCTATCTCGAAGCGCCCGGCAAGACCTTCATCGTCAACGTCAGCCACATCGTCGAATTGAGCGAGTCGGCTGGCTCGTGATCGACTCCCGAAACGGCCGGAACTCTATTTGCCTGTGACCGCGATGGCGAGCTCGACTCTCGTCGCCATCGCGCCGTCGTTGGCGTTGGCAATCAAGCGATAGCTGCCCGGCACCGGGAATCGAGCCGTCGTCGTCGCCTGACCGTCGGTCACGAAGATTGGCCCCTCGGTATCGAAGACTATCTTGCCCGGACCGCTGTACTGCATCCAGGTGACTCTTAGACCGCGCGGCCGGGAATCGCCGGACCTGTCGACTTGTGCGCCGAAGTTCGCCTGACCTGTGGCCGCTGCGGACGGTCGTGGAGACGGGGGAGCAGTCCGCGGTTTGGGAAGTCCATCGTCACTGACCGTCGCGGTGAGCTTGAGTGGAACTCCGATGGCTGCCGTCTGGGCAGGCGAAATCGTCATCGACGGCGGCTTGTTCGGATCGTCGAGGCCGGGATTGAAATTCCCATTGGTCCTCACGACCCGCTCGGTGATTTCCTGTTCAGGAAGCAGGTTTCCAAATCCTTGCTCGGTTCGGCCATTGGCCGTGATGGTCCAGACGACTTCTTTCTTTCCGAAATCGGCCGGCACTCGAACGCGATAGACGAATCGCTGGCGCCGTGGCAGAAAGAACGTGGGCTGGCCGCCGTCCGGGCCGTTCGGCTCGACCTTGTTATCGGGCCCCGCGGGAATCGCAAAATCCTGCTTCCAGTTCCGGTTGAAGTAGCCGAACACCATATCGAAGGTGCCGTCGCCGTTCCTGATCCAGCCTTCGAAGTACGGAACGACACTCTGGCCCGAGTTGAATCTGACCTGCGTGATTTCAGTTGGAGGCCGCGGCGGCTGAGTTCCTTGGGCTTGCGCATGGCTCGCCTGTCCGCTTCCGGCGAATAAGACGCCGGTCAACGCGATGGTGGCGCGAAGGAAATTGCTATTCATGCGGCCTTGCTGTCACCGCGGCCGGCTCGTCACCGTCGTCTGCTGTGGATTGGCGCGAGCTTTCATCCTCTGCTGGTAGTCGGCGTCGTCGAGATACGTGATCGTGACCCAGGCGAAGCTCATTTCGTCGATGGATCGCGACCCGCCGCCAACCCAATTCTTGGGGTTGGGATTCCATTTGTTCGCGGACGTGTTGTCGTGCCACGAGGTGATGTGAACGATCGTTCCGGCCGGAAGCAGCGGCGCCACGTGGTCGGCATACGGGTAGGTGATGTGCCACCCGAACTGATAGTTGCTGACACAGCTGAGAGTCTCGGTGCGCGCCGGCCCGGGCCGGGCGGAATCGAACCGGACGTCCGGATAGATGGCCTCCATGCACATCGCCTTGCCGCGGTTGTGCATGTGCGGCTGGAAGGACGCAACCAGAGCAGGCCGTGGAAGGCGGAAGTAGCCGTCGTGTCGCGAAATTCCGCCAGCCGGAATGTCCAGGTCGGGAGCATCGCCCATGTGTTGTGTGAACGCCACGTACTTCGGCACCTGACCCTTCGGGAACATTTTGAGACCCAGCTTCACGGTAACTGGCGTCTGCTCGCCCCGCGGATTCAGGTGCAGGTTGAAGTTGATCTTCGAGCCGGCCTTGATCAACCGCCCGGAATTGGGCGGAAAGATATCGCCGTTCTTTCCGAGCGCGTACTCGTTGAGGAACAAGCCGGTTGGATCCTCCTCCGGATCCTCCACGATATTTGTCGTGAAGTGATGAACGACCTTGAAGCTCGCCGGGTCCGCCGGCTTGCTCTCGATGGCCATGACGTACAGGTCCTCTTTGAACCCAGGGTCGACGAGCACGTCGACGATGTTGTCGGGACCAGCAGGACCCAGGACATACGGATTGTCCATCGTGACGATGATGTCGGGTTTGCCGATGTACCACTGATCGAGATCGGTGAACTGCTTCGGCGGCGGCATGTCGGCAGGATCTCCCTGGGGTGCGCCGGCATCCACCCAACGGGCGATCGTCGAAATCTCCGCGTCGGTCAACGACGGGTCGTCTTTGAACTCGGTGATGCCGACGTTTCGATCGATATGCCACGGCGGCATTTCGCGCGCGGTGACCTTCGCTTTGATCGACCGCGCCCACGGCCGCGCCTCCTGGTAGGTCAGGAGCGACATCGGCGCGATGGCGCCGGGGCGATGGCAGTGCTGACAGGAGCGCTGAAGAATAGGGGCAACATCCTTGCCGAACGTCACCGGCGATTCGCCCGCGGTCTGCGCATTGATGACCGCGGATGGCGCCGGAGCCAGTCCGATTATCGCCATCGTCAATGTGATGCCGATTCCACCGAGGCAGGCACTACGGGTCGCAGCCATCACGACCTCCTTGGGGACAGGGTAGCTCGGGGAAAAACGAGAAGACCGTGTAATGCTCGGATGACGGATTGCCTTTGTCAAGGACCGGCGCGACGGGCTTCGGCAGCCCGGAAGGCGCTCAGGTCGTGGACAGCCGTCCCGAAGGTGGCGATGGCATCCTCCTCCGTGTCGAAGCTCTCGAGGACCGACAGCAGCCTGGTGATGGCCAGGACCTCCCGGACCTTCGCCGGCAGGTGCACCAGCTTCAGGGCCCCGTCCTGACGGGTGGTCGTGATGTAGGCCTCGACAATGTCTCGAAGGCCGGTCGTATCGAGGGACGAGACCCGTTCCAGGTTGACGAGGAAATGCCGGCGGCCGTTTCGAAGGAACTCTCGGACGAGATCCGCCACACTGACGTCGCGGCTCGCCTCGACAGTCATGCGGCCTTCGATGTCCAGGATGACCACACCGTGACACGTACGTTCTTGAATCTTCATGTCAGCTCGCTAAGGGCGCTTCATCCATCTTCAACGAAGCCAACCCGCCTGGCGAACACGCTGTGCCCGGATTATATACATGGGTCGCGGCGGAAGACCTCGCGGAACCCACATCCTCGAACAATCTGCGCTTGAGCTAGCTCGGGTAGAGGGATTCTGAAGGACGACCGTCTATGAATGCGCCGGACCCGAACATGACGTGGTCGTTGGACGCTGGAACTCAACGTGCTTCTGGCAACCGGCGATAGATCTGCACGTCGGGCCCCGGCCGTACTCGTGCGTTGAACTCAGCGTAGGGAAGGAAGAACTTGTCCTGCTGATCGAAGATTGTCGGGCTCTCCGGGACACGGCTCGAAGAGAAGCTTGCGACGGGCGAATATGCCGACTCGATGACGGGCAAGAGTCCCTCAGGAACAGTTGTATACGCCGACAATGGCGATGTCGCGAGGACAATCCACTCTGGCGTGACGATCTCGCCGGTATCAGAAACGAACGCGCGACGTGGCGCGTCGAAGTGAGCGATTCGGAGCGTCCCTTGCCTCCCCCAGACGGGATGGAGAATCCCGTCCGGCGTCTCGGAAATCCATTCCAACGGCTTCAACTGTGAGTCAAGCCATCGGGCGGCCAGCAATCTCGTGTCGGTTGTTGAGAGGAGGGCGTCGAAGGCTATGACGCGCTCGATCGATGGAAGTGCGATCAGAAGAGCAAGTCCCGCTGCGATTGCACCTGTCACCTGGGGGGAACGTTTAACTGCGCGTCGCGCCAGCTCCACAACTGTTACGGCTGCGGTGATGCAGAGGAATGGAATCACCGGCATCATGTACCTCACGAACACCGTCGTCCCGCGTCCCAGAAGAAGGTAGTAAAGAATTGGAAAGGTGCCGATAAAAAGCGCCTTTCGCCACGAACGGGCGCCCAGAAGTACGATGCCTGCGACTCCCGCAACCAGCAGTGGTATTCCCAAACCATGGCGCAGCGAGAACATCCCATGATAAATCCAGCCATAGCCCAGCCAGATGCCGTGTCCGGCGACCAGATGATGGCTGTTGTATCTCATTCCTTCAAGGAATCCGCGGTAGTCGAGAACCGCGAACGGTGTTCCGACCAGGAAGCCCCCGAGCGCACCGGTGAGGAACGTCGCTGCTCGGCGTAGTGCCGTCCTTCCGAAGATCGATTCCTGCTGCGCGCCTGCGCCAACAGTCAGGGCCACCAGGCCGACAGCAACCAGCACACCACCGTTGTATTTGGTAGACGTCGTCAGCCCGACGAGGACACCCGCGACTGCCCATCGGCCAAGCGGTGCTGGTGCCATGAAGGCCCGACTCAGGGATAGCAGCGCGCCGGTTGCCAGGCACGTCATTGGCACATCTGTCACACCAAAATGTGAATCCCGCACGTGCAGATACGCGACGGCGATGAAAAACGCGGCGACGAGTGCAGTGGTTCTGTCGAAGAGCTCTCGCGCAACACGATAAACGAGCCAGACGGTTAGGACGCCAGCGGCGGCGGAAATGACGCGAGGCACCAACAAGTATGGCGTGGGATTCGCCATGGCGTCCCGGAACATGTCGAACTTCAGGCGAAATACTCCGCGGAAGTGTCCAAATTCGAAAGCGATTCGGTAAAGTGCGGCCAGGACATAGAACTCGAGCGAGGGCCAGTGAAAGAAGCGCGGATTGAGCCCGGCGAACAGCAGACCCAGGGAGATCTGGATCATCGTGACTTCGTCGGGCCGCACGTCACTGTTCGGCAGCCCGAACGTAATGCCCCAGACTCGGACGGCTGCAGCCAGACTAAGAATCAGTCCTAGTAAAGCAACGTGGACACGTCCGAGTTCCGGTTGGGGGCGTTGCTGCGATGGCAGATCGCTCACTGCTATTGGTTGGCTCTGGGAGCTCTCGGAGTTTCGGGCATTGTAGGCCATTCTTGCAGGTTGCGGGGGCTGAGCCGCGCTTCCCCTGCCGCAACTTTTGGCGCCACTTTCAAACAGCCCGCGTTGAAGCCATGTCCGCGGTTGGCAGCGCGCCCTTCCATCTCGCCTCTACCCAGACACTTGCGTTGACGGCATCGTTCGCGCCTCGGTGGAGCAGTCCTTGCCATGGACTGAAAGCGATCCTGGTCTGACGCCTGGACGCTACGCACTCATCGCGGGCTCCGACCTCCGCTCGGGAAGGCGACACGACCAGGATCTTTCACTCAAGGAGGACTCGAAAATGTGTCGAATGTTTCTCGCAGCCATCGTGTCCGTCGGAGTCGCCACGGCCTCGCTTGCCGCCGCACCCGCCCAATCGAATGGGTCGTCTCGAACGGCGGCCAAACCTGCCGTTGCGGGCCCAATCAACATCAATACCGCGCCGGCTTCGGATCTCGAGACGCTCCCCGGCATCGGCGCCAGGACCGCTGAGCGCATCATCGAGTACCGGCAGAAAAACGGACCATTCAAGAAGATCGAAGAGCTGATGAACGTCCCCGGTGTCGGCGAAAAGAACTTCCTCAAGCTCAGAACGCAGGTCAGTGTCGGCGCGCCCAAAACCGATCGGCCGACTCCGCAACAGTAGCTCTCAGAGCAACTTCTACTATCGCCACCGTACGGCGCGGCGGTACCCAAGGGCGACGAGCATCCGCTCGAGGCGGCGGGCCAACAGGCCCGCCGCTATCGGTAGGCCGATAGGATCAGCACACACCCTTTCATACGTCATGCGCTCGCCCCCTGGGTATTCCCTGATCGAATTGCTGTTTGTGCTTGGGCTCATTGTGACGCTGGGTGCGATAGCCGTTCCTCAGCTGCTGACTGGTGTGGACGATGTTCGTGCGGCGGGAGCGGTGCGGTACATGGCGACCAAGCTGCATCAAGTGAGGATGGAAGCTGTCGCACGGTCGAGCGACGTCGCGTTATACGTTTTCCAGACGTCGGACGGCTATCGGTTTGCGATGTACCTCGACGGAAACGGCGACGGCGTCCGGACGCGCGACATTCAGGACCGAGTGGATAGTCAGCTCACGCCGTTCGAGCGGCTGCCCGACCGCTTCAGCGGCGTTGATTTCGGCGTGCTGCCAGGATTGCCACCAGTCGACTCCGGCAGCTCCGCACCCGGCAGCGATCCGATCAAGCTAGGGTCGAGCAACATTCTGACGTTCACCGCCCTGGGCTCTTCATCGACAGGAAGCCTGTACATCAGGAGTAGCCGGAACGCTCAGTACGTGATTCGAATCTACGGAGAAACAGGAAAAACGCGCGTGCGCAAGTTCGATGCGCGGCTGCGGCGCTGGACGCCGTGATGGTCGCAAGCCCTTCCGAGCGCCGTCGCAGCCGGCGACGCACCCGTCCAGAAGATCATCGGATTGTGTCCGCACGCATTCGTCCCGGACACGATGTCACGGTGGTCAACGTGTCGGCAGGCGGAGCGTTGGTCGAGGGCTACCGGTTACGGCCGGGTGCCGCGATAGATCTCCAGCTGCAGATAGATCAGGAACGGCCTGAAAACATCAGAGGGCGGGTTGATCGGTGTGCTGTTGCCCGCTTGAGATCGGATGCCATCAGTTATCAGGGCGCTATTGTTTTCGACCGTCATCTAACCGGATTCGCTGAAGGGGATGTCGATGGGTAGGACATTCCCACCTGGACGCCACAGCGGGCAAGGCATACCCACACCGAACCGCCGCGAGCCGCGCTGCGAGCCAGATTCGGCCGTTTATAGCACGCTTTTCCCAATGTTCAGCTGGCATCAAATTTGGTTCCGGCGCGGTCACACAAGCCAGGAGTGAAACATGACCGCCGTCGTGTCCCCAGCGGAAGACCAGCACGAGCCCCGGCAACGCGACCGTCGCCAGGTGTTCGGAGAACTGTTAGTCGCGCTCACGCGCGCGCTCGACAGTCGAGGCGATGCATCGCTCATGCGCGGTGCATTCGAGGAATACCTTCGGCGAGTCGTGCCGGTACGGTCCGTCCAGCTTCGCGATACGACCAGCCGATGGATTGGACGACGTGATAGCACGACTGGATCAGAGTCGATCACACTCGACGTTCCAAGCGCCGACCCCAATTCCCAGGGCGTACTCGAAGCCACTTTCGATCCCGGATGCCGCCTGGGCGACTGGGACTTTCAGATGCTGGCGCATGCATCCCACGTCGGGGCGCTCGTTCTGGAGATCGAGCGCAGCCGCAATCGGGCGGCCCGCCCCCCATCATCGTCCGTGGTCAAGACCAAGCGAGACGCTGCGGCGCCTCTGATTGGCTCAACGCCGGCGATCCAGGCACTGCGGTCCAAGATCGAGCGTGTCGCGGGCACCGACTTCACCGTCTTGCTGGAGGGCGAGAGCGGGGTCGGAAAGGAGCTGGTGGCCCGCCAGATCCACGACATGAGCCGGCGACGCCATGGCCCGTTCGTGGCCATCAACTGTGCGGCACTCGTGGAAACGCTGCTCGAGGCCGAGCTGTTCGGCATCGAAGAGCGCACGGCCACCGGCGTCAAAGGGCGCCGCGGCAAGTTCGAGCACGCCGACGGCGGCACCTTGTTTCTCGACGAAGTGTCCGACCTGTCGCTCTCCGCCCAGGCCAAGCTGCTGCGCGCGATTCAGGATCTCGCCGTCGAGCGGGTCGGCGGCAACGGCACCCACCGCATCGACATCCGCATCGTCGCCGCCACCAATCGCAGTCTGCGCCTGCTGGTCGACCGGCAATTGTTTCGCCCCGACCTCTACTACCGGCTGAGCGGCGTGGACATCCGGGTGCCGACGCTGCGCGAGCGCCGGGCCGACGTCCTCGAGCTCGCCAACCATTTCCTCGACCGCCATCGCACGACGCGCCTGTTGCGCCTGTCGACCGCCGCCGCCGATGCGCTGGCCACCTACGAGTGGCCGGGGAACGTGCGCGAACTGGAGCGCCTGATGGAACGGGCGGTGGCCCTGGCCAGCACCAACGTGATTGAGCTCGACGACCTGCCCCCGACCGTCCGCGGCGACTACGCCGTGGCCGTCCTGCCGTCGCTCGAACGCGACGAAAGCTTGCGGGCGTGGGGCAGCCGCTATGCCCGGCTCGTGCTGGAACGCCGCCACGGCAACAAGCGGGAGGCCTGCCGCGTGCTTGACATCAGCTATCACACGCTGCAGTCGTATCTCCGCTTCCCGATGGACCGGGACGCCGCCGCCGAGGCCGAGTCGCCGGAGGCCGGGGCGGCCGTTTCGGTCGAGGGGCCAGACGATGGATTCCTCGCGGCGGCCGATGTGGAAGGGTGACGCGTCGACACGGGCCTCGTGGCGAAGGGCGCAACACTAGCCGTGCTGATCACGCCGAATGCGACAAAACGGTCACTTTCATCGCACGGCTAGCCCCCGCGTAGCGGGGCTGTGATGAAGGTGACCTAGCGAAGATGCGCCCACTGGTCGGTTTGAGGCGCAGCTTCGCTAGAACCTTGAGAACCCGAAACGTGAACCAATAGGGAAAGTTCGGGGCTCGCTAGGGCCCGGAGCGGCACGGGAGGTGCCAATTCTCACCGCCAACAGGGGTAGGGCGACATTCTCCTCCTCTTCAGCGACGGTCTCGTCGAACATGGCGATCCCGAGTGTGCCTACTTCCCGGGACGCCTTGAAAACACGCTGCGTCACGTCAAAGTACCTTGACGCTCGTGCCATCTATCGCGCGCCCGTGACGGACCTCGTGAACTTCGGCCCTCCCTGCGACGACATCAGTCTCGTCGTCGTCAAATTGGAAGCCTAGACAGAAAGCGGCGATTCTAGAACTTGACGCGAACGCCGTAGCTCGGAAGGCGCGGCAAACTTGGCGCGACCTCGTATTGGCCTGGAAAATTACCGCCGACACCCAGCAGCGCGTTGGGGTGAAAGTTTTCGCGATTGAAGATGTTGATGATCTCGCCATAGACCTCGAGCCACTTCGCGATCTCGAACGTGACGCGGGCGTCGGTTCGGGCGTAGGCCGGCATGCGCGCCGAGTTGAGGAGCGACACGCGCAGGAATCCATTGAGGTCGCTTGCCACCGTGAGCTCACCGTTGGGCTTGCGCACGGCTCGGAACGGTGGCGTCGCAATGGTGACCGCGTCGTCAGCAAAGAGGACCTCGGGAATCAGCGGCGTGATCGGGAAGCCGGTGGCGTATTGTGAGTGTACCGATGCCCGGATTCGCGGTGTCAGGTCGACGTTCAGGACGACGCCCAATGCATGGCGGCGATCGAAGTCGAACGGCACCGTGCTGCCATAGACCTCTCGCTCAGACTTGCTGAGCGCGTAGCTGAGCCAGCCAGTCACGCGTCCCTGATTTCGCTGCACGAGCACTTCGAGACCGATGGCGCGGCCCGTGCCCGTGCTTTCGGGATGGATCGTCGGCCGGTATTCGAGAATCGCGCTGTCCGCGGGCAAATCCGGCGGCAACAGGTAGCGCGCGAGCCGTTGCTGCCGCTCGCTTTCTGTTTCTGGTCGTTGCACCAACAGCCGGTCGAAGGCGCGATGATACGCTTCGATCCGAACGGTTGCGCCTCTTGCCATGTTCCGCTCGAAGCCGGCCACGAGCTGACGCGAACGTTCGTTGCTCACGCTCGATGCCTCGGGACCGGTGAGGTCGTAGTACGGGATCCCCTGCTGCATCGTCTCGTATCCCGGCGTCTGCGCTTGCCACGAGAGGCCCGCCCACAACGTGCCGCCGGCGATGCTGCGCGTGACGCGGAGCCGCGGCTGAACCGCGGTTTCACCGGTGAACGAATTCCAATCGATGCGTATCCCGGGTTCAACGCTGATGACGCTGCCGATCGGAATGCGATCCTGCAGCCAGGCCCCCAACTGCGTCTTTGCGAGTCGCGAGTCGATCGGCCCGTCGCTGTACTGGATCCGTCCGCCCCACGTGTCGGGTCCGACGGCACGCCGGTTTGGCGCCGGAATCATGCTGGTCATCGCCCACCTGCTGCGCAGCCGGTGCACCTCAATGCCGCTATCGAGAAGATGGCGACGAGACCACGCCAGCGACGCTCGCTGGCGCACGCCGACATCATCGATCCGGATTTGCCGATCGAAGGGCCCCGTGGGTCGATGCTTGAAGTGATCCTGGTAGCGTGAGGCGTTCGAGTACCCGGTGACCGTCGTCGTCGTCGAAAGGCGCGCACTCGGCGTCCACCACAGATTGACAGCGGCGAGCCGATTGTCGATCGCCAGCTCGCGGCTGACGTTACCCTCGATGTACCGCGGGTCGGCAGCGCCGACGAATGGGCGCTGCATCGTTTCGCGACCCACGAGACCGAGCAGGGACAGCCGCGTGTGCGCCGTTGGGCGTGCGGCGATCTTGAATTGCGCGTCGGCGAAGCCAGGGATGTCGCCATCCTGAAATCGGTCCGCGACATACTTGTAATAGGTGCCACGCGTCGTCGCCCACCACGATCCGGATCTCGTGCCTGGCAGCCGTCCTTCCACCAGAAGATCGCCGCTTGTCAGCCCCGCCGATCCCGTTATCGCCAAGCGACGATCGATGGCTCCATCGCGCGTTTCGAGGACCGTCACCGACGACAGTCGCCCGCCATAGCGCGCGTCCAGGCCCGATGCGTCGAGCGCAATGCTGCCGGTCGTGGATGGATTTACGAAGCTCGTCCCGAAATCGCCGATGCGTTGTGGACTGTGAATCTGCACGCCATCGAACAGGATGACGTTGTGCTCCGGGCCGGCGCCGCGCACCGCAAGTGTGCCCTGCTCATCGTCGGTCGCGGCCACGCCTGGAAGCGTCGAGAGCACCTGAAAGACGTTTTCGAGACCACCGGCGGTCTCGAAGACTTTGCCGGCCTCGAGCTGGTAAACGGACGGCTCGCCCGCGAGATCGCCAAAGTGATCGATCACCTCCACCTGCTCCTCGAAGCGAATCGTCGACGTCGCTGGATCGGTGGGATCCTCGGTCGGACGGGTGGCTGTCCCTCGATTTGAGGATTGTGGGCGTGGCCGAATCGTCGTCGCGCGAACCACGAGCCACGTCTCGCCCGGCCCGTTGGCCAAGGTGAGGCCGTGCGCCGCCAAAATCTGCTCGGCAATCTCTCGCCGCGTTCTTCCACGCGGCTCTGACTTCACACGAAGATCGGGGGGCACCAACGTGGTGGAGTACAAGATCTTCGCGCCCTCCGCCTGAAGCTGACGCAGGACCTCCTCCACGCGACGCCCTTGATATTGGTGTTGCTCCGACGCCTCCGCGACCGGCAGCGATGCCGCAAGACATATCAGGATGTTGAGTGTGACCCACATCTTCGTGCACCTATTGGCTGGTAAGCGCGATGACCAGTTGCTCGCGGCGAACCTGATACGCCATGCCGCAGGTCGGAAGGATCGCTTTGAGCGCCTCGGTGGGCGTCAGCCCGTCGATCGATCCGTGCAGCACCACGGTTTTTCCATGGCGCTCGGCAGCGCCATCAGCAAATCGCCACGTGAGTCCAAGCTCGCGGCTGGCCCATTGCAGAAAGCTCTCCAGCATCGCACCCTCAACCGTAAACTGCGGTGCCGTCGATTCAACCCACGACCACTCAGGCCCGTGCGTGGCGATGCGACGTCGTTCGACGCTCCCGTTACGAAGAATCGAGACAGCTTCGGCTTTGCTCACGCTCACCGGCGCGTCAGGGCGATCGATCCGCACCGCGCCTTCTCGCACGCGAATCTGCAGTGATTCGGACGCGACGTCGACCTCGAACTGTGTACCGATGTCGTGAACGAGGCCCAGATCCGTGGACACTTCGATGCCCTCATTCGCCGACGCGCCCGGCCTCGTATCGACGTACAGCGCTCCTTGTTCGAGTCGGACACGCGACGGGGTTTCAAAAACGATGCGCGAGCCTTGCTTGACGCGCAGTGAGACCCCATCGCCGAACTGCAACGCGGCCCGCCCGCCAGGTGTGGTGTCGATCGCCGTGCCGACGATCAACCGTGCACCCGCGACGAGCGGCCGCGCTGCAGATGGTGACTGCACGATCCGCGCGACTCCCTCCACGCGTATCGTCGTCGCGACCCTCGGGCGGTGGCGGCGGTAACGGACGAGCGGGCGTGCGAAGCCACAGTGCCAGCAGCAACACGGCGGCGGCTGCCACACCCCAACGCCACGCGCCCCATCGCGAGCGGCGTCGAATTGATTGGCGCCACTCTACTTCTACGGCCGTCCGGACACGGGCCGTTCGAAACGCCGCAGGTTCCGGCCGGCGTCCCGCGAAGCGAATCAGATCGGCTACCAGCGGGTCGAGGCGCGCGTCATCCGGTGCACGACCAAAAGACGTAGGTTCGCTCACGATGTTGCTCCATACGAACGTCGCCGGGCTGACGGGTCGAGCTCCGGCGCGATCGTCCTGACGAGGTCTCGAAACGCGGCGCGCGCGCGAGTCAGCAGCGACTCCGCCGCCTTCTCGCTGAGATTCAGGCGTGCGGCAATGTCGCGCACCGGGACGTCATCGAGGTACTTCCACTCGAGCGCGTTGCTGTAATGCGCGGGAAGGTGATCGAGAACGCGCTGGACCAGCACGGCTACCTCGCGGCGCTCGATCGTCGTTTGGGCGCCGAGTCGCTCGTGCGTGGATAGTGATTCGAGCGCCGCACGAATCTCGGGTGCGTCCTCCACCAGCTCCACGGCAGCCTCGTGCGGATGTTTGCGCCGCCACGTGTCGATCTCGTGACGGCAAATCGTGCAGATCCACGTGAAGAGACTGGCCTCGCCCCGCCACGTTGCCAGCCTGCGCACCACTTGGCACAGGACGGCTTGCGCGATGTCCTCGGCGGCATCTTCCTGCTCTCTCACGCGTACGAGAGCAAAACGGTAGACGCGCGGAAACATGAGGTCGAAAAACTGCGCAAACGCGTCTTCTTCGCCGCTCAGCACCCGCCGGACCAGCGTTGTGTCGGTGTCGGAGTAATCAGTCATCGCCAGCCGATTGCCTCGTTAGAGGGCGATCAAGGACGAATCCTTCGCAGATGAGCTGCGATTAGAACCCCAAGCTTTCGATGTTCTACTACCGGCCGCTGGAGGGCGAGAGTGGAGTAGGGAAGGAGCTGCTGGCCCGCCAGATCCACGAGATGAGCCGGCAACGGCACCCACCGCATCGACATCCGCATCGTCGCCGCCACCAATCGCAGTCTGCGCTTGCTGGTCGACCGGCAATTGTTTCGCCCCGACCTCTACTACCGGCTGAGCGGTGGATATCCGCGTGCCGACGCTGCGCGAACGCCGGGCCGACGTCCTCGAGCTCGCCAACCATTTCCTCGACCGCCATCGCACGACGCGCCTGTTGCGCCTGTCGACCGCCGCCGCCGATGCGCTGGCCACCTACGAGTGGCCGGGGAACGTGCGCGAACTGGAACGCCTGATGGAACGCGCGGTGGATTTTAGCGGGCTCCCCAGGGGATCCAACCCGAGGACCTCTCACTATCCGTGGAGCGGCTGGAGGGGGCAGGTCAGGGGAGCGACCATACTTCTCGTTTCGTGAAGCGCGCGACGGACCGGTCACCCACATCGGCCCCCGGTTCTCGCTCAACGCTTCTCAGCTCAGGGTACTCCACCCCAGCCTCCCGACCAATCCGGAAGACCGGGCTGGCCGTTGCTCCTGTACGCGCCGTGGCCAGGGCTCCACTGGGGTGCTCATTCAGTGGTGAGCGCTGCGAGTGGACTGTTTCGCCGGGAAGAACTGGTCACCGCCCGGCCGTCAGAGGTGGCTCGACCGAATCACTCACTGATGCCTGAACAACCAACCGGAGGTCGCATATGCAGAAGCCTGCTGACTACGTCGTTCTCGAGTGGCTCGAAGATACACCCGCTTACCCGCGATACAGCTTTGCCACGGTTGTGCACGCGGCCGAGCTCGGCACAGCCGTTCGCTGGGTCGAATCCTGCGCCACGATGCAAGCGGCCGTCGATCTGGCGTCACGGTTAAATGGGAGCCACGGGACCGCGGCTCTTCAAGATGCCACGATGTGCCCGGCCTGGCCACCAGAGTGTACTGGTTAGGATCGATCCACCAATCGACATCAAACGCGGATCGCTGGCCGCAATCTTCCGGCAACGTCAGGCCAAGGCGGATGGCGTCGCGAACGAGTTTCTGAATCCGGCCGGAGCCGCCGACGACACGGTTCGACTCAGGGACAGCAGGACATAGGGGCCCACGTGCAGACCGCTTTCCCACCTGGACGTGCGCGCAGATTGTGTCACGCCCGCGACGTTGGTTATCAGCGGCGCACGGGTGCTGGCGCGTCGGCGTATCTCCGGTACTTGCCGAGCAATGTCCCGACGACCACGAGCACGGGGAAGACGAACCGCTGCACTGCCGCGGGGATCTCCAACATACCGAACTCGCTTCGGTACCGCCCCAAGAGAAACGCCGCGTCGAAGAGACTCGGCCGGCCTCCATTCCGTTTCGTCGATGCGTACAGCTCGGCGAGGAAGTACTCCACGTTATCGGCCGGCTCGATGTACCCCGTGCCCAGGAGATCATCCTGCCCCGCATTCCAGAACTTGTGCGGCTCGCCCGCCTTGAATGCGATCGTCTCGCCAGGCCCGGCGAATTGAGGCGGCTCGCCCGGCCGCTGATAGGCGATTCGCCCCTTCAGCACCGTCACGGCTTCCTCCTGGAAGTAGTGAACGTGCATCGGAGGCCCGGACCCAGGCGTGACCACGTTCTGCACTTCCAGGCGGTCGCCGGTCGTTCCCGGCACCACACGGATGAACGTGATGCGCTCTCCGCCGCCGTTCTCGATGGTGTGCGGGTAGGTATAACGTCCCATGGTGAGCCAGGGCTTAGCGCGGCGCGGTCGGGACCAGGCGATACCCGCCGTCGCCTGGACACGCACGCCCGGTGCAGCTACTGAGCCTTCTTGACCGACGTGAAGGCGCGCGCCTGTTGCGCGACGATGTCGAGCAGGTTGCCCATCGCTTCGTTGACGTCGATGAGGTGCAGCCCCCAGCTGGCGTTGACCTGCCCGTTCGTGATGACGTCGCCCGAGATGTCGTCAACGCGCGGATCGGCGGGGTCGCCATGCACGGTCACTTCGAGATACGAGCCGTTGGCGTTCTCCACGCACTGCGCCGTCAACATTCCCGGTACGCTCACGAACGGCGTGTCGATCGGCTTCGGCGGGTTCACCCATGGTTTGGGCTCCGCGGCGGATCCGACGATGCTCCGCCCGGCCGACGACAGATACGCATGGAGTTCACCGCGGCCGCCGCCGAGCGCCGCCGGGTTCGCGCACGTCGCCACCATGTTCTCCCCCTGCACACGCCCGAAGCGAGTGTTTTCGGGCGGCGGAATCGTCGATCGGAACGACGCGTACGCGATGACGCAGCCGGTCTGCGAGGCGGAGCGGCACACCGGGATGGATTTGAAGGCACCGCCAACGTCCTTGCCTCTGGGCACCGGCAGGCTCGTTCCCAGGAGCATCGCCGACACGAGGCGCGACTGCACCGGCTTGCCGTCGATCTCGTTGCGAATCAGCTGCGTCAGCACGCCCGATCCCTGCGAGTGCCCGACGAGGACGACGCCGCGGCCGTTGTTGTCATGCTGCTGGTAGTAATTCCACGCGTCGACGACGTCGTTGTAGCCGAGCGCGCGATCCACCGCAATCGGTGATCCCGTCGTCGCGGCGCGGAGCGCCGTGAGTGTTGCCTGGCGGTACATCGGCGCGAACACGCGGCACTGCGAGGCGAAGCGCGCGAACTGCTGCCGGACGACTCCCATTTCTTCAGGACCCGGGTTCATGTCGCTGTTGCCGCCGGGATCCATCGAGACCGTCGGATACACGTAAAAGCAGTCGATCGACGGATTCGGGGCGGGCTTGAAGGCCTCGCGCGTCAGCGACCCGTCCGCTTTCACGATGGTCGTTCCGAGATCGACGGCGCAGGCGTCCGCGGGTCCGGTCAGCCCGGGCCGGCACAGCCACGTCTTCGGATCGCTGTAGTCGTTCTTCGACGGCGAGGCCTGGGCCGCGGCCGGAGCCGCCGACGCGAGCGCCGCAGCCATCGCCAGGACGCTGATGACGGATGCTTTCTGCACGAGACGAACTCCTTTCCTGTCCGGTAGGGTCCAGACGCTGGCGCCGCCAGCAGCGCAAACGGTACGGCGAGGGCGATCCCGCGCAGAAGCCGGACCGCTGCGCGACGAACGCGGTGACGCGCAGCGAGAAATTGCTCGCCGCGCGACACATTGTATCGTGGGCGTCCCGGTCCCTGAAGCCCCGACACTTGTGCGGTTGGGGGGACCAGCGTTGGCCTGCCTGGAGCTGGTGAAGGTCTGAGCCCAGTTCGACTCGGCGAGCAGGTACGTGACTGGCGTTCGGTCCTGGGAATTGTCGGAAGGGGTAAAGCGAAGCCAGCAGTGCGCGGGCGCAATCGGGTCCTCGGGGTCGGGTTCGAGGCGCGTCGCCATGAGCTCGACGGCAGCGTCCCCATCCCGCTCGTGAACGAACCACCGGCGGTACCGCCGATAGAGCGCGTCGCCGAACCCGGTCAGCGTTTTCCCTCTCGGGTGTTCGCCGATGCCGTGAATGAACCACACGCCGAGGGGCTTGGTCTCGGCGTGATGAACCCCATGCACCGCGACGGGTCGATGAACGGGCCGCACGTCGGCGCCAGCGCGCCCTTCAGCTCTCCCGGAGTTGGCCCGCCAGTCGTGACGGCCCTCAAAAGGGATTTCCGGAGGCTGCCCTGCGCGTAGGACGCGGATCGCACTCCGCAGGTGACGGCAGGTACGCAAACGACGGCGGTTGATGGGGCACTTTCGGTGGCACTCGTGATGCAGTGCGCCGTCAGGCCCTTCAGGAAGCATTGCATGTCGTCTTATAGAGTGCTCGTTCGATTCCTTATCTGCGCCCTACTCGTCGTCCTCTCGGCGTCCATCGCGGCCGCGCAGGAGTTTGGCACGCTGTCCATCCGGGCCCGGCCGCCCGGCGCGGAAATCCTCATCGATGGTGAGCAGTGGATGGGCAGCGGCGAAACCGGACCGCTGCAGGTGCAGCTGACCGCTGGGTCGCACCGCATCGAGGTACGCGCACCGGGCCGGCAGACATACGTGACCGACGTGACGATCCGGGCCGGTGAGACGACGCCGCTGAACGTGTCGCTGTCCGTGCCAGCCCCTTGGCCAGAACCGCCGGCCCCGGCGCCGCGGAGGCCTCCGTCAGCCGCTGGCCCGCCGCAACCGGGCCGCATCGTCGAAGTGACCAACGTAGAAGATGGTCCGGTATTCGCGCCCGACGTGAAGTTCACCGAGGTGAACCACGAATTCGCCACGCTGGTCGGCGCGTATGCCGGCTACGTGTTCGGCGGGGAGGTGATGTTCGGCGGCGGCGGCTACTGGCAGGCCAATTCCACCAATGGTCTGCACATCGCCTACGGCGGCCCGGTGGTCGAGTGGCGGGCGCTGCGCGGCAAGACCATCGGCCTCAACCTGCACGCGCTCGTGGGCGGCGGCACGAGGTACAGCGGCTACTACGACGGCTATTACGGCTACGACCAGGGCGTCTACGTGAATCCGCGCGGTCGCAACGGCCGCGGCGTTGCCGTCGTCCCTCCCGGCTACGCGTATGGATACCCATATCAATACTACGATGCGTTCTTCATTGCCGATCCGGAGGCGCAGTTGGTGATTCGCTTTGGATCGAGCGTGCGCCTGCAGGGCAGCATCGGGTATCGCGCGACCTCGACCAGCAGCCTCAACGGCGTCACTGGCGGGATCTCGATACAAATCGGACCCTGATGCCGACGCTTCGCACGGGGAAACGTGATCCGCGCCCCGCTGTTCGCGCGGGTCTCCACTTCCGCGGAAGGACCAGACGAGGGCCCTCTCGTGAGAATCGACGCGGAAGGGTGACGCGTCGACACGAAGGGGACGCCACGTTATCTACGCGATCTTGTCTTCGGTCGACAGGCGGCGAAAATGCAGCGGGTCTCGCAGGTTTTGCAGTTCCCGGTAATAGTAGAGAGGGGTCGGCCGTCCTCGCGTGAATTTCAGCTTTTTGAGAAACTCGATTTCCTCCGCGGTCGCATCGCCTCTCAGAGAGGGATCCTGAAGGAAGGCCTGGAGCCCCTGCTCTTGGTCGACGGGTGAGTCGGGTTCCAATTCCACGAACCCGAATTTCTTCGGGTGGCCGGGCGCCAGGCGCCGGTTCAGCACGATCTCCATCCCGAACGTTGCGAGGTCGATGTCCCACGACTCGATCAGTGGATCGAGAAACGTGACGCAGTTTTCGACCGAGACGTTGAAGATATCCGCCTCCAGGAACTCGAGCACAATGACTCGCATCTGCTCGTAGCTTCGGCCGGTGAGTCGAGCCAGGAGGCGAACCCAGTTTTCATCGTCCAATTCCTCTTTCGTCACTCGCTTGACTACGTCCAGCAGCTTCTGAGTGACGAGACGTTCGAGGGCCCCAAAGGGCTCCTTTTCGAACGTCGCACGGACGGGTTGTTCTTTGGTGCGTTCGCATTTGCGAAGAATCAGCTCGCGCACGTCCTTGAACAATGGTGCGGGCGGGTCCAGCAGCTTTCTCTTCAAGGCGTCCGCGCGCAGGACGTCCGCCAGAGTGGCCAACTTCCCCGCAGGGAGCCTCAAGAACGTCTCCATCTTGTCGTAAATGTCGGTGCGCTCGGGCGCCGGGGGCGCTTTCTTTCCTGTCAGCAGTTGTGAAATGTAGGACTCCGTTACCTGGGCGGCCGCGGCCAGATCCCTCTGCTCGGTCCCCAATTCTTTGAGCCGCTGTCGGACAAGGAGCGGAAAGTCCATCGGATCTCCATGATTAACCAAGTATGCTTAATAGATAGCTTGTTGTGACAGATCATCTCACATTCTCATTGACATTATGAGTTAATTAACCTATATTTGTTAACAGGATTGCGGCCACACCCTCAGTCTTCAGACTATCTGAACTAAGTCAGGTTCATCTGATTTCCCCTCTTAGGCTCAACCTCGGAGATGTTCGTTCCACAAGATCGCCGCGCGCGCGACTGCCTGAAGCCGACCCCGGTTCCGTGACATCGGCAGGGAAGAAGTCCTGCCGCGACTGTATTACGCAGGAGAGGAGATCATCATGAGTATCGCTCGTTGGGATTCGTACCGTGACATCGCCGCGCATCAGGATCGGCTGAGCCGGATGTTCGGGGGCTTTTACGGCCTTCCTCAAGAAGACCTTGCCCGCGGCTCGTGGGTGCCGGCGGTCGACATTTACAGCAACGGCCAGCACGAGCTGGTGCTGAAGGCCGAGCTGCCCGACCTGAATGAGGAGGAGATCGAACTGACGGTTGAAGAGAACACGCTCACGCTCCGTGGCGAGAGGAAGCTGAACACGGAAGTGACGGAGGACCAGTTCCATCGTATCGAGCGCAGTTACGGCCCGTTCTCACGGACGTTCGCGCTGCCGCCGACGGTCGACGCCGGTAAAGTCACCGCCGAGTACAAGGCCGGCGTGCTGACGGTCCGGCTGCCGTTACGTGAGGAAGCCAAGCCGAAGCAGATCAGGGTTCAAGCAGCCGCGTGAGGCATTTCAGCGAGACGGGGCAAGCAACCCCGTCTCGTTTTTCGCAGCGGGCATGCCTGGTGATTGGTGCCTTACGAACAGAGTCGTGAATCAGGTCTCCGACGGAGGGTTCAGATGATCCAACGATGGAACGGTGCGTCATGACTCTGCTCCTCTGGCTATCCGGAGCGGCTGTCGCCCTCACGATGTGGATCTTCCACAGCCGGCCTCTGCCCGGACATGATCTGGGCACCGTCAGCGCGCGTTGGCTCCACGATTATCGCTGCGAAACGCACCAGAACGGTTGAACCTTTCGTTCGCCCATCGAAAAACATGGCGACGTCTCTGGGGCAACGATTCCAGGAGCACGAGATCAAATGCAATACACACTCTACTCAGACGCGATCACCCACAAGTTCGCGCTGCTCCGGCTGCCGAGCGGGTTTGTCGAAGGCGACAACATCCCGATACTGGCGACGGATCGATGGTTCGATAGCCGCGAGGAGGCCGTCGCCGCATTGCCTGAGCTCTTGAATCGCGAGGAGTGCGAGCCGGGCATTGGATTGGATGAAGCGGCGACGCAAATTGTTGCGACAGAATCAGACTGATCAGACCGAGGGCAAGACGCGACCGTGGAGCGCGCGCAAACACCCGCCGGACGTCACGATGGCGGACCGAGACCTGCTAGGGCAGGGGCGCGTTGGGCTGTCGTCGTTAGCGGAGGAACGCATAGGCGATGGCGGCTCCCATCGCGAGCACACCGGCCCACACGATGAACTTCCGCCGTCCGCGCCGCCCATGAACGCGCACTCGCGCGACCCAGCGAGTGTCGAAATCGGCGTCGGACGCGATGGCTGCCGTCGCAGTGCGATAGGCGGCGCGGACCGGAAGCTGAGTAAGCCGTTCGATGCCGAGCATGGGTATTACCTGCCTGGCTTCGTTGAATCGCTGGCCACCTGGCCGCGTCGTACGAAGCCGAAGAACCAAGTATCTCGCCCACTGACCGATCCCTGCTGTGCAATCGAGGACAGTTCGGCGGCCGAGTCCAACGTACCCTGGTCGAGTGATGCCAATCGATCGGACCGACAACACGAACGGCTGGCGCGCATCGAGCGGATGATTGGAGCGCTTAGGCGCGATCGTCCCGGTGCCACGGTGCACACGGGCCGCACTGCCATAAGGAAAACACCATGCTGATAGACGTCACTCGATCGAGATCGATCCAGGTCTGGTTTGCGGCCGTTGCACTGATCGTCGTCGCCGGGGGTGTATTGGGAGCGAGCGTGACGGTCGGGACGGCGGCCGTGCTGATGGCGCTGTGCCTGATCCCGCCGGCCATCATCCTGATGGTGTGGCCTGGTGTTCAATCCCCTACTGTTGCAGATGTGATTCATGGCGATCGACGCGGTTGATGGCAACCACGAGCGCTCGCCGCCGAGGATCGGTGAGCGATGAAAGAAGGCCGAACATGATGATTGCACGTACAGTTCTCGATCTGCGCCTTCGGGATCGCATTCTTGACGCACGGGCTCGAAGCTCAAGGTCTCGCTCAGTATCGCGATTTTGCGTTAGGGAGCGACCTCGCCTCAGTATCAACCCTTGCTGGCGTCGCCCCGTCCGAGGCGAAGACGATCCATCAGCGGCCGGCAGTGCTTCAGGATCTGGAGTGGAGACCCTCGCGCTGGATGCTTGGATCGACGGCCTCGACGGATCCAGTCGAACAGGTCGTCTTCAGCTTCTACAACGATCAACTCTTCCGGGTAGTGGTCGACTATGGTCGCAGCCGGACGGAAGGGATGACGGACGCCGACATGGTTGAGGCGATCTCCACATTGTACGGCACACCCCTCAACCGAATATCCGGAGCCGCTCGAGTCGCAGCACGCGTCGAATCCGAATCCGGTTCGGCAGTGGCCCGTTGGGGAGATGCCGACCACGCGGCGGTGCTTTACCGAACTTCATCGTACCGCAACGCGTTCCGGCTCATCGTGAATGATTCACCGCTCCAGGAGCTCGCGGCGAAGGCACAGACTGAGGCCATGCGGCTCGATCAGCAAGAGGCGCCGCGCCGGGAAATCGCCCGACAGCAGAAGGAACGAGACGACGCTCGCGCCGCCGCCGAAAAAGCACGAACCGAGAACAAAGAAGGCTTTCGGCCGTGAAAAGCGTGATAATGGGAATGGATCGAGATGGAACCGCCGAACAAACGACGGTTCGACGCCGAGGCCTTCCTCAATTCGCCGGGGATGGCGAGAAAAGTCGTGGATTATCAACGAGCCACGGCCATCTTCTCGCAGGGCGACCCGGCCGATACCATCCTCTACATTCAGCGCGGGACTGTGAAGCTGTCTGTGCTTTCCCAGACCGGCAAAGAAGCGGTCGTGGGGATGTTAGACTCCGGCGACTTCTTCGGTGAAGGGGCGCTGGCCGGCCAACCAGTTCGCCTCGCCACGGCAACCACCTTGACCGCGAGCAGGATCCTTGTCGTCGCCAAATCGCAGATGATTCGCATGCTCCACCAGCAGCATGCGCTCTCAGACCGCTTCATCGCGCATATGCTCTCCCGGAACAATCGACTCGAAGAGGACCTCGTCGATCAGCTGTTCAACGCCAGTGAAAAACGGTTGGCCCGCACGTTGCTTCTGCTGGCGCGCTACGGCAAGCCGGATGGACCGCGACGAGTGCTGCCAAGAATCTCTCAAGAAGTGCTCGCGGAAATGGTCGGGACGACGCGCTCACGTGTGAATTTCTTCATGAACAAGTTCAGGAAACTCGGCTTGATCGACTACAACGGCGGCGTCAAGGTTCACCAGGCCCTCCTGAGCGTCGTGCTGCACGACGCCCCGGCTTCCGACCACTGAATTCCCACACGAATCGGACGCCCCTCGGACACTGCTCAATCCTGAACAAGTCCACGTGTCGCCCAGGCACAGTGTGTTCAAGTGCACAGACTGGCGAAGCGCGTCTCTGTCCTGGCGAGCCTGGACTGGTTCACCAACAACGGCTCATGCGACCTCGCGCGTCAGAAGATGTCGCTACGCCAGTACAGCACGTCGTCGCCGGACAGCCGCGGCCGCACTACGGTGGAACCGAGGGACCTCACCATCATCACCTCTTTCGAAGGCTTCGCCGACACGATCGTGACCTGGGGAGGCACGAAGCCTGGAGGCAGCCAGGCGCGGATCGTCGGGCGTCGCTCGGCGGGTTCACGCGCGATGAGCGCCTGCAGAATGGCGCCAACACGCGCGCCAGAGGGATCACGGTCGCCGCACTCCTCGATCGTCCAGGTGCTGCCCACGATGCTGACGACGACATAGGCAGCGGCCGTTATGCCTTCTTCGGCGATGAAGAACTGCAGTTGGCGCGCGCCCGCCGAGCCGAGCCCGGCAAGCAATCGCTTTTTCGCGATCGCGTAGTGAACGAAGTCGACGTCCCGATCGAGGTGGAACCGGAAGGCGCCGGCGCGGACGCGTCCCATGGCCATGACCGCCCCAAAGTCTCGTTCCTCGCCAGCACGGATCAGCGTCATTGGGGCGCCCTGACGCGGCGATTCCGCCACGCTCAGCTCGACCTCGGTCGTTGAAATCACCTCGAAGCCGTTTCGTTCACAGTGTTCCCGGCCTGTTTCCGAAAAGCAGAGCGCCATTTCCGCTCCGTCGCGCGTTGCTTGCTCGAGCAGCTGCTCCACCAGTTGGTGTGCCCGACCGCCGCCGCGGTGCGCGGGTTCGGTGAACACCGCACCGATCCCGCAGAGGCGCACGGGCCGCTGATCCAGGATTCCCGCGAGGTGGTACTGAATGGCGCTGGCGAGCACCTCGCCACCGTCCACCAGCGCAACTCGTCGCTGATGGTCGCGCCCCCAGACGGTCTTCATCTGGGCGGCGTCAAATCGGCCGAATGCCTTCCGACTCAGGCCTTCGTGCCAGGTGCTGTAGGTCGTCTGGAGAATGCGGTCGAGAATGACCCCCTCGGCGGGAATGACAGTCGTCACCTGAGACATCGTCTCGCAGCCGGGGCAGTCCGCGCTGCGGATTCTGGAGCCATCAGCGGGGTTGCCTTCTCGCCCGGCGCCTTCTCGACATACATGACGCTCATGGCCGGATCGCCCTGAGCCATGAGGCGTGGGAACTTCGAGACTAGACTGCCGCCACGGCACGCGGCCGTTTGCACCGAAGGCCGTGAAGTCCACAAATCCATGTGCAAGATGCCGTGAACACTACACTGGGTCGAGCCATCGAGAGCTTAGATACCCGGTGGTCGGTATGTGGCCATCTTCGAACTCGACCCGATAGTCCGTTCGGCCGGGGCCGAGTTCCGTGATGATACCTATGCGATTGCGATACTCTGCCGGCGCTTCGTTGTTGGCACGCGCCGACTCGCCGACTGCGAGCTTCAGTGTTCGTCCAGGCTTCTTCGCCTGGCTCTTCAGCGCGCGCGGATTCTTCCGTTTTGCCATGGCTGTGGGATTCGGCACCTGCTGGCGAGATCAGTATGGCCGCAGGACCGGACCATGGTCGACCCTAATGTTGGTCGTTGACCCGAACTGGCAGACTGTGCGACAGGATCTGCTCGCCGACATTCCGGGGCAGTGATCAAGTCGCGTGATCTTGGTCAGGTCTGTCGCAGTGCCGCAGTGGGATTGGTGCGGGCGGCCCGCCACGCCGGGATCAGCGTCGCCACGAGCACCGCGCCGAGCACGACCGCGAGCGCAGTGGCAAACGAGATCGGATCGGTCGCGCTGACGCCGAAGAGCACGCTGCCGAGGAGGCGCGTCGCGGCCAGCGCAGCGACGCCGCCGATGACGGCACCGACCGCGCCAAGACGCAGACCGCGCCGCAGAAAGTGCCAGACGACTTCGATCCCTTGTGCGCCGAGCGCCATGCGGATGCCGATTTCATGCATGCTCTGCGTCACCGTATACGACACCAGACCGTACATTCCCATGGCCGCCAGCGCCATGCCCGCCACACCGAAGATGAACAGCACGCCCGCCGCCATTTCCAGGATTGCCAGCGCCGCCCGCGTCTGTTCGCGGAGGGTCCCAGCGGAAAGAATCGGCAAGTCGGGGTCGAGCGTTTGAACGTGCGCACGCACCTGCTCGATTAGCGGCGTGACGCCGGTGGAGCTGCGTGCGTGGAGCGCCATGCTCGGCTGATATGTTTGCAGAAAGGGCAGATAGACGTACGGCCGTGCGGCCTCGTTGATCCGCGAGTATTTGATGTCCTGCGCCACGCCAATCACCATCCGCCACTCGCCGGCCGCCACGCGAAGACGCTTGCCGACTGCGTTCGCCGCGCCACCCCAGAATCGCCCCGCCGCCGTCTCGTTGACGATGGCAACGGGCATCGCCGTTTCATCGTCTCGACTCTCGAACTCGCGACCGGCGGCGAGTCCGATCTTCAGCGTGCGGAAGTAGTCGGGTGCGACGACGTTCGAGAGAAACGTCAGATCCTCATCCCGGCGAGGCGCGTAGCCATCGATGGCCACCTGCCGGGCTCCCTCATCGACCAGCGTGAGTGGAATGGTCGTCGCCAGCGTCGCCGACTCAGTACCGGCGTCACCGCGCACACGTTCCAACAGCTGAGCGAAGAACGCGCGGCCTCGTGTCTCGTCGTAGCCGTTCGGCGTGACATCGAGCCGCATCGAGACCACGTTGGTGGCATCGAATCCCGCGTCCGCATTCCGCGCGGCGTCGACGCTTCGTGTGACCAGTCCGGCGCCGATCAGCAGCAGCAGCGAGACAGCCACCTGCGACACGATCAGTCCCGCACGAAAGCGACCCTTCGCCGCACCGCGCGCCGAGAGGTCTTCTTTCATCACCGATAGCAGGTCGACGCGCGAGTGCCGGAGTGCTGGAAACAATCCGAAGACCAGGGCGCTGGCGAACGCCGCCAGCACGGAAAACCCGATGACGAGGGAATCAACCGAGAGGTTGAAAAACACGCGCATCGGAGCCGCCGTGACCGTGGCGGCCATCAGCATTCGTAGGATCTGCGGCGCGAGCACGACGGCCACCAGTGCGCCAGGCACCGCCAGGACGAAATTCTCAACCAACAGCAGCCGCAGGATCCGCGCGCGGCTCGCGCCGAGGGCCAGGCGGAGCGCCACCTCTCCGCGTCGCGAAATGCCGCGCGCGAGGACCAGTCCGGCGACGTTCGCGCAGGCAATCAGCAGCAACAGCGCCCCCATCACGCTCAACACGGCGACCGCCGGCAACATGTAGGTCTGCGCGCCAAACGGCGATTGCCAAATCGGGATGGCCTTGAGCTGGTGGGCGGCCGCATCGATATTCGCGTCGGCCCGCAGTTGCGTCGAGAGCACCGCCAGCTGTGCCGACGCGTCGGCAAGCGTCATCCCCGGCCTGAGACGACCCTGCACGATCAGGAAGTTGGCCTGCTTGTCGGTCAGCATCGTGCGCGGGTCGCGCGTCCCCTTCCCAATCTGAGGCGCCATCATGACCGGGATGAAGACTTCGACGTCGAAGCTGACGATGGTGCCGTGGAACGACGGGGCCGCGACGCCGACGACGGTCAGCGGATAGGCGTTCAGGCGAATGGTCTTGCCGACGATGTCGGGATCGCTGTCGAAGTAGCGCCCCCAGAGGGTGTCGCTCAGGACGACGACCGGATGCTGACCGGGAGCGACATCGTCGGAGGGAAGCAACGTGCGGCCGAGCTGTGCGCGCACGCCGAGTTGCTGAAAGTAGTTGCCGGTCACGAGCTCGCCCATGATCCGCTCGGCGCGATTGCCCAGTCCGAGGTTGACGTTGATGTTGGTGGATCCGATCAGGCCGGCGAAGGCTCGGTCGTGATCGCGTAGGTACTGGTAGTCTGGGTAGGAGAGCGTCACCCGACGGCCGGCGCGCGTCTCGTTCACGACCACGCCGAGGCGGGCCGAGCCCTCGACGCCCGCCAGCGGGCTGAGGGCCAGACTCTTGAGCAGCGTGAACACCGCGGCGTTCAAACCGATGCCGAGCGTGAGGACGGCGATGACGGTCAGCGAAAAGCCCGGATTCTTGGCGAGCGTGCGGAGCGCGTGGCGCACATCGCTCGCCAGATCGCGTAGCGCGTCGACCCATCTGGGGATCCACACCGATCGGGCAGCCTCGGTGGTCAGCGTCACGTTACCGAAATCTTTCAGCGACGACAGCTGCGCGGTGCGTCGGTCGGCGCCGTCGGCGACGCGTTCGTCGGCGGCAATCTCCAGGTGCGCGCGAAGCTCCTCCTGAAAGTCCGCGTCGTCCAGGCGCCGCCGTTTCAGCCAGTCGAACAATCCAGACCACGCTGATCGGGCCACATTCACTCCTTCGGGCCGGTCGCCGGCTTCATCACGCTTCCAATCGCGATCACCAGCTCGGTCCACCGCGATTCCTCACGCATGAGCTGTTTCTTCCCTTCCGGTGTAATCCGATAGAACTTCGCCCGCTGGTTGGCCGGGGTCTGACCCCACTTGGAGGTGACCCACCCTTTTTCGCCAGCCGCTGGAGCGCCGGGTACAGCGAGCCGGCTTCCACCTGAAGCACGTCGGCGGACTGTGCGCGAATCGTCTGGCCGATGGCATAGCCGTGCTGGGGACCCCACTGCAGCGTGCGCAGGATCAGCATGTCGAGCGTGCCGTGCAGAAGGTCGGTCCGTGCGTCGGGCCGCGAGGAATGAAGGGTCATGCTATAGAGAGTCTATGCCCTTGGACGTAGACAGCCTATATCCTGTTCCGGCTTCGGCTCCTGCTGGCAGGCAGAAACGGGAGCAAGCGGGCGCGTCCTTTGGCGCCTCCAGCCAAGGGCGAGGGAGTCAGCGCTCGACCGGTGGAGCCAGGCGAGTGCGGTATAGCTCCAGGGGCCCTTCGCGCGCAACTGGTGTCAAACGAAAGGCACGCCGGGCGAAGTCGGCGAGGGCCACTGACGCGCGACCGGTGTCGACCAGCACGTAACCGATTTCCAGCCGCGCCATCACGTCGTCGGCTTGTCCGAGCGCCGCCTCGAGAAGAGCTGGCTCGACGGAACGCTGCTCGCTGAGGCGAAAGAGCACGCGCAGGAGATCGACTTGATCGTAAGTGTCGATGCTTCGCCCCGGGAGGCGCGAGAGATATCCACCTACGAGACGCTTGCCGTGAACCGTCTGGTAGAACTGCGCAGACGCCAGGAAGTCTCCGCGCGAGCTCATCCCGTCACGAAGCCCGGATGGCAGCGTCAGGAGGCGGACGGGGCGAGGGTCGGCCGCCACGATCTGGTAGACCGAAGGAATATCAGCCGAGTAGAGCGCCCGGGGGGCCGGCAGCAGCTCGAACAGCAGCAGCCCGCCAATCGTCGCCGTCAGCAGCGTCGGGCGCCGCGATCGTGCGCGCAGGTGCTGGAGTGCCATGACCAGCAGTATCGACACCCCGAGCATCACGAGCACGGTCATCCGCGCCGGCATGCGCGCTGCGCCAACGATTGGAACGTAGCGCAGCAAAGCCCATGGCGTCGGAACGTACGACAAATGGCCAGCAACCCTGACAAAGGGCCCAAGCGCACATCCGGCAAACAGAACCGTGAACACCGCCCACCTGTAGTTGACGCGGAACCCGGCAACGAGCGAGGCGACGGCAATCGTTCCGATTGCGGCCCACGGGACCGACGCCACGTTCTCGGCAAATTGGTTGGGCAGGGTAGTGAGCCAGCTCCTGGCAACGGAACCAAACCACGGATGCAGGGGATTTGGCGCAAAGAAAGCTAGAAGATCCACACCAGGGGCGCTGCTCCGCCACAGCGTCATGGGACTGATCCACTGGCGCTCACCAATAGGGAGGCCGGCCAGAACGGCAGGAGCCAGGATCACCGCGCAGACGAAGGCGGCCAGCAGCGCGGCTCGAAGGTACGGCCAGATCAGTACCCCTTCCACGAGTCGAAAACGGAGCGTCAGCCCCAATCGCATCAGCATGAGCACGGTGAGTGCCAGCACGGGTGTGTAGAGCCGTGTGACGCTGACACGAACGCCGAGCACCTGAGTGTTCCAGCCGCCCGTGAGCACGATGCCCGCGACCAGTCCGGCGACCGAGACGAGCAGGAGTTCCACGACGGCACGCGGCCAGACCCGTCGTCGGACGCCGACCGACTGGCGCTCGATCCTGAAAATCGAGTACCCCGCCATGTAGAAAGCGATCAGCAGGCAGTAAACCGCAAAGTAGGGATCGCACAGATACGCCCAGGCCACCGTCGCTCCCGCCGCGCATGCAAGTCGACGCGTCGGCCGCGCATTCAAGCGGTACATCAGCCACCCGAAAACGGGCAGTGGCGCCGCCAGCACGAGGCTGAAGTGCTCGACCGCGCGAGCGCTCATGAACGGGGAGAACCCGAAGAGGAGGCCTCCGATCCAGGCGGCTGCCGCGTCGCCGGTTCGCCGCCGCCCGAACCAGAACATCGCATAAGCCGTCGCGACCCCACCCGCCATGATGAGCAGATTGAAAGTCCGGACGAGGCCCAGAATCGGCAGGACCGGAAGGGCGAGCAGGCCGGCGAACGCGGTGTAGTTGTGAAGCGCCAGCGGTACAGGCTGGCTCAGCGCGAGAATCTCGCTCGTCAGAAACGGCAGCTGATGGTGGGAGACAATTTCGTGCCGGAACACCCAAAGGTTCCAGAGATAGACGCCGGTGTCGCCGCCATGAATCCCCAGCAGTCGGTCCTCCAAGTGGAGTGGGAGCGGCCAGGCAAAGGCGACCGCGACCGACACGTAACCGAGAAGCGCAGCAGCTTCCCGCTGCAGCGCCCTGGCAGGCATGGCGGCCTGTACATATCGCGTGGCTCAGCCATATTCAAGTACTTTTGTCACAGATTTGTCATAAAGTTCATAAATGCACGCGGCCTGGTGATGCAGTGGATTGGCTATCGTCCGCTGTGGGCCGGCGGGAACCTGATGGTAGGAGGTCAGGAGCGTCGTGGAGCTGGTTGAACTATGCGGCCAGGGGCTGCGGCTGGGGCGTCGCCATCGCACTGCGACGGACCTGTAGACGCCGACCGCCGTTCAGCAGAGCAGCAATCGCACCCACCAGAAGCACCTGGACCAGAGTATTGGTCCACAGGTTATCTGCGCTCAAGAACGGCATATAGTCGAGCAGCAAGAGCGCGTAGACGTGCAGGATGAATGCGCCGAGCGATTGCTGGCCAAGTGTGACGAAGACGATTCCAAGTGGACGCGCAAGCGCCCACCATCGTGTCAAGAGCGCATAACCGACCGGCAACGCCACCGCGAGATTCAAGAGTCGCCCGACTTGGAGTTCCGTCAGCGCGAAGTAATTGAAATAGAGATATGTAAAACGGTCCGGCGACATCAGGCTCCAGTGCAGCCACGACGGCCCACCCATCCCCGGATTGCAGAGCGCGAAGATGCTGAATGCCGCCGTGGCCCCAACGACGAGGAGCGGAACCATTCTGGGACAACGGCCGATCGCCGCAGTGAGCGGCTCGCGGTGGTAGCCGATCACGATGCCGTGCACGAACAGCAGCTGCCACGCCATCAACGGAAAAACCGATTCGAACTGAGCGGTCGTGAGCGCGTACGGTGCCATGCGGTACCAGATGTAGACGCCCCAGCTCAGGGCCAGAACGGGACGCCATCCGGCAAGGCGAACGGCAATCAAGCAGGGCGCCGCCGCCGCCACGAGCCACACGTACAAGCCCACTATCTGAAACGTCCACGGCCCCCAGCGCATGAACGCGATGTCACGCCACGAGACCTCGGTCATGGTCAGTGCGTCGAGAAACTGTTTGGACTCCGCCGGGGTGGGGATCCGCCTTCACCAGGTAGCCGACGTTGATCCCCGCCGCCGAGAGCACGAGCACGGAGAGTGTGACCGTCAGGAAGGCGAGATACAGCAGCGACGCCCGACGGCCCAGGCCGCCCACGACCTCACGCCATCCGTCGCGGACGAGCTTCCGGCCATACACAGAGCCGAGAACGACGCCCGACAACACGACGAATACCTCGGCGGCGGTCACGATCCAGAACCGCTCGTACGAAAACCAACTCAGCACTGATGACATTCTCGAGTGATTGATGATCACCAAGGTCATCGCGAGACCGCGCAGCCAGTCGATGCGCAGGTCGCGCTTGCTGTCGCCGACGTACTGCCACCGAGAAACCATCGCAAGCGTTCACGGCAAGTTCGGTGCCGGTCGACCGTATCTTGGTGGATTCCCAAAGCCGTGCGTTCGTCGACCAAAATTGGCGCGTGCGAAGGGCGCGAAGGTCGAGCTAGAACCCGCAGTGCTTCTCAGCCAGCTCGTCCTGTCATGAGCGAGGGAAGTAAGGAGAGGAGCTTGCGTCTTGGGACATGACACGATCGAGTCGCAAGGCCTTGGACCCACACGTGATAAATTGCTCGGTCGTCTGCAGTTTCACGTCCCGATCGGCGACAATTTCGTCGGGGTTTCGGTTGCGATGACCCATTGATTCGAGCATCGCCCGACAAAACGTATGCGCTTGATCCTCATCGCATTCGCTCTCACGCTCCAACTCTCTGGTCCGAATAAGCCGAGTGTGGCAATGGGGCATTTGCACTATCACGTCCAGGACGTGGAGGCGAACAAGAAGTTCTGGTCAGCACTCGGCGGTGCACCGATGAAGCTCGGCACCATGGACGTCGTGAAGTTCCCCGACGTCCTCATCGTCCTGACCAAGGGACCAGCGTCGGGAGGCACCGAGGGCTCTGTCGTGAATCACGTGGCGTTCAGAGTCCGGTCGCTTGCCGACGTCGATGCAGCAGGCTTCAACGTTGAACGTCTGGCGCAGTTCGTTGGCATCGGATCGATTCGAACGCCCGAAGGCGAGCGCATCGAACTGTTCGACAACACCGCGACGAACGTTTGGTTCACTCCCGACTCGGGGCCGCCCAATGACGTCGCCGACCGTCACAATCACCCCTTGCGGGCCTCCATAGCGTTCCACCACATCCATCTGTATCTGCCCGAAGGCACTGAGACGGCGGCGAAGACCTGGTACGCACAGACGTTTGGCGGCGTGCCGGGCAAGCGGTGGAACTACGACGCCGTCGATCTGCCGGGCGTGAATCTCAACTTCTCCGGACAGCGGACCGCCCAGGCCCCCACGAAAGGGCGAGTGTTGGATCACATTGCGTTCGCGGTTGAAAACTTGGAAACGTTGTGTGGACAGCTCGAAGCGCGCGGGGTGAAACTCGATGCACCATGCTCGAAGGGTCCGGACGGAGTAGCGAGTGCGCGGCTGACCGATCCCTGGGGAACTTCGATCGAGTTGACAGAAGGGCCCAGGGGGGGTCGCCCATAATTACCACACGGTCCGGGCCATCCCGCGGTATAACGGTATTTCGAACGGCAGCATACGCCTAAGGCGCCGAACGCAGGCGTCACGGGGGAACCAATCTGTAGGGGCGCATCCGGAGAGGATCTCCGGAAGAGGACTTCCAACCTCCAGCCCGTCAGCTAACCCCGTCGGCGGATTGGAGGCATCCTGGCGATCTCTGGCGCAAGCGGCCGCAAGCTCCTTCCCCTCACTCTGACGACAATCGGCGTCGTCTACGGCGACATCGGCACCAGCCCGCTGTACGCGTTGCGCGAGTGCTTCTTCGGCACACACTCGGTGCCAGCCACGCCGGAAAACGTCCTGGGCGTCTTGTCACTGATCGTTTACTCGCTGCTGATCGTGATCTCGATCAAGTACATCGCGATCGTGATGCGCGCGGACAACCAGGGTGAAGGCGGCATCCTCGCGTTGACAGCGCTCTTGCCACAACGCACCGAGAACCGCGCGAACGGATTCGTGCTGATCATGATGGGCATCTTCGGAGCGGCGCTGCTCTACGGCGACGGAATGATCACGCCGGCCATCACGGTTCTGGGCGCCATCGAGGGGCTCACGGTTGCGACACCGCTCTTCGAGCCGTATGTCGTGCCAGTCGCGGTCGTCATCCTCGTGGCGGTGTTCGCGATTCAGCGGTACGGCACGCACCGTGTCGGCCGAATGTTCGGTCCGATCATGGTCGCTTGGTTCATCGTGATCGCGACGCTCGGGTTCGTCTGGCTCCTACGCCAGCCCCTGGTCCTGACCGCGGTCGATCCGCGCCACGCAGTCTCTTTCTTTCGCGCGCACGGGTGGCACGGCTTTGCGGTGCTCGGCGCGGTGTTTCTCGTTGTGACGGGCGGAGAGGCCCTGTACGCGGACATGGGGCACTTCGGAAAGCGCCCGATCCGATTCGCGTGGTTCACGCTCGTGCTGCCGGCGCTCCTGTTGAACTACTTCGGCCAGGGTGCGCTTCTCTTGGCCGATCCCAAGGCGGCCGAACAGCCATTCTTCTTGCTTGCACCGGACTGGGCGCTGCTGCCCCTTGTGGGGATCGCCACAGCCGCGGCCATCATTGCGTCACAGGCCTTGATCTCTGGCGCGTTCTCGCTCACGCGACAGGCCATTCAACTGGGTTACTGCCCGCGGCTGGACATCGAGCACACGTCACATCACGAGATTGGGCAGGTCTACGTCCCACAGGTCAACTGGGCGCTCATGTTCAGCACCATTCTGATTGTGGTCGGCTTCGGATCGTCGAGCGCATTGGCGGCCGCGTACGGGATCGCGGTGACGTTGACGATGGTCATCACGGCAGTGTTGCTGCAAGTCGTCGCCACGGAGCGCTGGGGATGGCCCCGCGGCCTGGCACTCACCGTGACCGGCATATTTCTGACGATCGATCTGGCCTTCTTCGGCGCGAACGCGCTGAAGATCACCCATGGCGGGTGGCTGCCGCTGGTGATCGCCGGGCTGCTGTTCACGTTGATGACGACGTGGAAGAGGGGGCGTGAGCTCGTGGCGGCACGGCTGACGGCGCGGGCTCTTCCAATCGAGGAGTTCCTGAGCCGAGTCGGGGAGACGCGTCCTGCTCGTGTTCCGGGCACGGCGGTGTTCATGACCGCGCAGCCGCGAGGCACCCCGGCGGCGCTCGCGCATAACCTCCGCTTCAACAAGGTCCTGCACAAGCATGTCATCACACTCATGGTCACCACTCAGCCTGTTCCCCATGTTTCGGCGGCGCAGCAGGCGGCGGTTCGCTCGCTCGGTCAAGGAGTCTTCGACGTCGTCCTCCAGTACGGTTTCATGGAAGATCCCAACGTGCCGCAGGGGCTCGCACGTGCCCGCGAGGCGGGACTCGAGCTGGACAACGACGACGTCACCTACTTTCTGGGTAGAGAGACGCTGATCGTCACCAAGTCGCCGGGCATGGCCATTTGGCGGGAGCGGCTCTTCGTGTTCATGGCTCGAAACGCTCTCCGGGCCCCGACGTACTTCAGGCTCCCACCGGAACGTGTGGTTGAAATCGGAGTTCAAGTCGAGATCTAAGGCGTTCAAGGCCTCTAGTCGCTGGGGTTTTTCAACGGTTCCTGACTGAGACCTCGTGATCTTTGACTGACGGTTATCGTGTTGCGGCGAACCCGTGCTTCGCGAGCGCCTGTTCGAGCGCCCTCAATTGATCGTCGCATTCCGCGGTAACGGTGCGCTTCCGTCCGAGGGACAGGGCGAGCGAGCGAACATTGCTGTTCCGACGCGACAGCACGACGATTTCGTTGTTAATCGCCTTGAAGCGAGCCAGCGCCGCAACCGCTGCATCGAGCTGACGCCCAGCGGCCGGTGGAAGCGCCGCCTTCAATTGTTCGAGCGCTGTGCGAGCGACCGCTTCGGAGGATGCCATCTGCTCCTCCATGCGCGTCATCGCGGCGTCCTCGGCTTCTGCGATATGCGGCGCCTGAATCACCTGAATCTCGAGTAGGGCAGCGGCGGCCTTCGCAGCAAGCGCCTCGACGCAGCACGTGTCCTTCGCCGCCTTTGATCGAACGGCCGCTTCGAGAGACGTCCGAAAGGCCTCGGCCGCTTCTCGGGCGGGACCAAACGACAGCCGTTGCGCCTTCAAGTTTGTGTTTTCGACAGCCAGTGGGAGAATCTCGTCGTCCAGCCGTTTGTACTCGTCGAAGCGCGCCTTGAATCCATCGAGATAGCGCATATCGTCGCGATACCCCAGTGATTCAAGGATGGGGTGCAGCGACATGAGACGCTGCTCGACCTCTTGCCTCGCCCGTCTGGCTTCGTCCGCCGCGGCGGTTGAGGTTTCGTCGGTATCCGCCATAACGGCTCTGTTGGCCGCGTCCGACGCTTTCGTGAACTCCACGTGCAGCTCGGATGCAAGCTGACGAGCTTCTACCAGTTGCGTCAACACCGCCGGTGCAGTGACGCATGCTGCCGCTAAACCCACCCCGACAGTCGCGATCAGCAGGCCTGCGATGACCCGACGCCGCGACCGCGCCGATTGTCGCGAGAACGTCGACTCGCGCTGTCGCACCACACCGCCCTCCTCTCGCGAACATAAACGATGGCGCCCGAAAATGGTCTTAAGAATTCCTAAAGAAATGCCTCAAGCGTAGCCTCGCGCCCATGCACGGCCGCCCAAGCTTTCCCCGATGCGGCAGGGTAGGTGCGCGCTCACGCCGGGCGAAAATGAACTGGGCGGTTCGTCCCGCCGTCTCATGAACGAACAGACCCATTTTGCGGCCGCGGGGTCTAACGGTCTGCCATCGCCTGAGACCCGGCATGGACTTAATCCGCGACATTCGCTTCGCACTACGGCTGCTCGCCAAGGAGCGTTGGTTCACCCTCATGGCCGTAGTGGTTCTGGCCCTGGGGATAGGCGCCAACAACGCGGTCTTCACGATTGTCAACGCAGTGCTCATCCGCAACCTGCCGCTGCCGAATCCCGGCCAAGTCATGTTCATCGGGACACGGGCGCCGCAGGAGCGCGACCTCGGCGTCTCTCTGCGTGACTTCGAGGATTGGAGGGGGGCCACGCGCACGTTCGCGGGCATGTCGTTCCTCTTCAACGGCTCCTTCAACGTCGGAAACGAGGGCCTGATCCCGGAAGCAGTCCCTGGTGCCTATGTATCGGCCAACCTCTTCAAGATGCTTGGCGTATCACCCGTGTTGGGTCGCGACTTCGTGCCCCAGGAGGACACGCCGGGCACGCCGCTGGTCGTGCTGATCAGCAATACCCTCTGGCGGCAACGGTACGGCGGCGACACCGGGATCGTGGGGCGAACGATTCGCATCATCGACGGGGGCGGCACCATCATCGGCGTCATGCCCGAGGGCATGCACTTTCCCTTCAATGCTGATATCTGGCTTCCGGCCGGGACTATGTCAGCCGCCCTCACGAATCAACCGAGGGAGGCCAGGGGCTATTTCGCCGTGGGCCGTCTGGCGGACGGCGTCACTGTCGAACAAGCGCGGGCCGAGTTGCAGACCATCGGCCGAAGGCTGGGCGAGCAGTACCCGGAGACCAATAAGGACCTCTGGCCACACGCCGTCCCATTCCAAGAGCGCGTTCTCGGCCCGCAGATCCCGTTGTTGTTCTGGTCGTTGCTGGGAGCCGTCGGGTTCGTCGTCCTGATCGCCTGTTCGAACGTGGCCAACCTGCTGCTCGCGAAAGCGGCCCGCCGATCGGGCGAGATGAGCATTCGCATGGCGGTTGGCGCAAGTCGCCGGCAGATCGTAAGACAACTCCTGGTCGAGAGCATTCTGCTGGCGTTCGTCGCAGGCGCCTTTGGCCTGCTGCTCTCGATTGCCGGCATTCGATGGTTCGCCGCCGAGGCGCAGAATGTAGGCGTGCCCTACTGGATGGTGTTCGCCATGGACTGGCGCACGTCGGCCTTCCTGTTGGTCTTGTGCCTGATGACCGGCGTCATCTTCGGCCTGGCTCCAGCCCTCCATGCGTCGAGGACCAACTTTCACGAAATGCTGAAGGAAGGCGGACGGACAGGATCGGGAGGTATCCGAGCCCGTCGCTGGACGGCCGGGCTCGTTGTCTTCCAGCTTGCGCTCACGCTCGTCCTGCTGGCGGGCGGCGGTCTGATGCTGCGCAGCTTCCTGACGATGTACCGGATGGATATCGGCATCAAGACCTCCCAGCTGATTGCCTCCGGCATGATCATCCCGGCCCGCAAATATCCCGGTTGGGAGGATCGCACGAGGTTCCTCCAGGCGATTGACGACCACTTCACGACGGTCACCGGAATCGACGCCGCCTCGACCACGACGGCGCTCCCGTTCGGCGGCGGCGCGGTCCGCCAGCTGGAGGTCGACGGCCGGACGGCCGCGCCCGGCGATCGTCTGCCCGAAGTCACCATGCTCAGTGTCGGGTCGCGCTACTTCGACGCAATCGGCATATCGCTGATCCGCGGGCGTGTGTTCACGAGCGCCGACGGTGGACCCGGGCGGCAGATCGCCATCGTCAACCAGCGTCTGGCCGACCTGTACTTCAAGGATCAGGACCCGGTAGGACGGGTGATCCGGCTTTCGCAGCCCACACCGGGCGGCCAGCAAGCCGAGTGGTTAACCGTGGTCGGGCTGGCCCCGAACGTTCGTCAGCGCAATAACAATCAGGAACGCGAACCCGACGCGGTCGCATACATCCCGCATCGGCAGAACACGACGATGGCGCGGGCGGCGACCGTTCTGGCGCGAACACGGACGGATCCAGCACAGGCGACGCGGATCCTGCGCGAAGCGATGATGGCGGTCGATCCCGACCAGGCGCTCGCCACTCCGCGAACGTTGGACGAGGCGCTGGCTCAACAGCGCTGGCTCCTTCGCGTGTTCACGACGATGTTCGCGGCGTTTGCCCTGATCGCGCTTGTGCTCGCGGCGGTCGGGCTGTATGCGGTGACGGCGTACGCCGTGACGCAGCACACGCGTGATATCGGCGTGCGTATGGTCCTCGGCGCCCAGCCGGGCCAGGTGATCTGGCTTTTCCTCAAGCGATCGCTGGTCCAGCTCGCGTTGGGATTGACCATCGGGCTTGCAGCGGCGATCGCAGTCGGACGCGTGCTCCAGTCCTTCCTCGTCCAGACCAGCACTTACGACCCGACCACGCTGATCTCGATCGTCCTGCTGCTTACGGTCGTGGCAATCGCCGCGTGCATTGGACCCGCGCGGCGCGCCACACGGCTCGATCCGCTCAATGCACTGCGGGAGTAGCGGGGGAAGACCACCTGGCAGCTGCGTGTCTCCAGGCCGCTTCGTGAGGGTTGGTTATTCGGTCACCCGTTTCGGATCGGAACCCGGACTTCGACTCGTGTGCCAGTCCCAAGCCTCGATGTCACGTCGAGTTGACCCTGAACGAGCCGCGCTCGCTCTCGCATGCTCACGAGACCTAACGTGTCCTTCGCCCGTACCGCGAGCGGGTCGAAGCCAGCACCGTCGTCGGTCACGTTGAGCAGGACCTCATTTCTGGCCGCTGACAACGTCACCATGGCGCGTGTGGCGCGGCTGTGCTTGACCACGTTGTGCAGCGCCTCTTGGGTGATTCGGTAGAGGCAAAGCACCACGTCGAACGGCAACGGGCCTGGCACCTGGGCGAGCTCGACATGAATGCGGATCTGCCGCGCCTCGGATAATTCACGGCAAAAGCCCCGAATCGAGGCCTCCAATCCAAGCTGCTCCAATTTGGCCGGATGAAGTTCATGCGACAAGCGATGCAGCTCGGATCCGATCTCTTCGGCTTGTGCCGATAGCTCTGCTATCCGTTGATGGATCTCAGCCGACGGCCTTTCGAGATGCTCACGGAGCAGCCCCAACTCCAGCGTCAGCAATGCCAGGCGCTGGGCGATGTCGTCGTGCAGCTCGCGTGAGAGCTTGATGCGCTCCTGTTCGTGGGCGTTGATCAGCCGGCCGCTCAGCTCGCGGAGTTCCTCCTCCGCCCGGTGACGTTCGGTGAAATCGACGAAGACCCCCAGCATGCGAAGCGGCTTCCCATTCCTCAGCGCCTTGCCCTTGCCCATGACCCAGCGCTCGACTTCATCGTAACCGACCACACGGAACTCGGTTTCGTACGGCGCGTCTCGCTCCATCGCATCGGTCATCGCCCGGGACACCCGGTCGCGATCGTCGAAATGCAGCAGCTCGAGGAACGAAGCCAAGGAAGGGATCCTGCTGCCAGCCGCATCGCCAAGAATGCGATGCGTCTCGGGCGACCAGCTCATGTCGCCGCTCGGAAGGTCCCAGTCCCACGTGCCCATGCTGGCCGCCGCGAGGGCCAACGTCAGGCGCTCTTCGTTCCGTCGAAGGGTCTGCTCGGATTGCTTGCGCTCGGTGATGTCGCGGCAGACGTAGAGAGTGGTCCCGCGCCTGATGTTGACCTGCTTGATGTGAACCAACAGCGCCCGGCGGGTTCCGTCCTTGGTCACGATCTCGTGCTCGATATTTCGAATCTCGCCACCGGAAATCAGCTGCTCGCGGTCGATCAGCTCCCGTCCGAAAAGCCGGGAAATCCGATCCATCGTTCGAACTTCGTCAGGTCCGTAGCCAAAGATCACGTCGACATTGGGGCAGATGAACGTAAATACGCCTTGGTCGTTCGTGATGAAGACGGCATCCGACATGTTGATCAACGTAATTCGGTGCAGCTCCTCGGATTCCCGGAGCGCCAGTGCCGAGACCGTATCGTCCATCCTTCTCCTTCTGGAAGCTCAGCCGACCAGCATTATATCGATCGCAGATTTCCGGGCGGCATTCGACCCTTTGATCGCTCCATCACCGCGGAGAAGAAACCTGCGTCTACCGAGAAAATGGGCGCCAAACGCGGGTTCCTTGACCGGCGTGGACCGCCAATAGTACCGTGTCGCGTCCACATCACGCGCCGGTCATGGAACACGTCGTCGACGCTCCCCTCAAGAAAACACCGCTCAACGCCAGACACCGCGCATCCGGGGCGAAAATGGTGCCCTTCAGCGGCTGGGACATGCCTGTCGAGTACTCGGGCGTCGTAGACGAGCACCTGGCCGTTCGCACACGCGCAGGCATTTTCGATGTGAGCCATATGGGTGAGATCGAGATTGCCGGAAAGGACGCGCTTGCAGCCCTCCAGCACGTGACGAGCAACGACGCGTCGAAGCTGCGAGTCGGACAGGCGCAGTATTCGGCGTTGCTGACGCCCCATGGCACGTTCATCGATGATCTGCTCGTCTATCGGCTCGCGTCCGAGCATTTTCTGCTCGTCGTCAACGCCGCGAATACGGCGAAGGACTATGGATGGATCGTCGAGCAGGTCGCTTCGCTTGGAGATGTCGTCGTCTTCGACGCCAGCTCGCGATACGCGCTGCTCGCCGTGCAGGGACCGGCGGCGCTCGAGATCCTCCAGCCTCTGACAGGTGCCGATCTTCAAGGCGTGCCGTACTACGCGTTCACACACGGCGAAGTCGCCAGCGTACGAGCCACCATCTCGCGGACCGGCTATACGGGCGAGGACGGCTTCGAGGTGTTCGTGGCGCCGCAGTCGGCCGACCGCGTCTGGCAGGCGCTTCTCGATGCCGGACGCCACGTGGATCTGGTCCCCGTCGGCCTTGGAGCGCGCGACACGCTTCGGCTGGAGGCGTCGATGCGGCTGTACGGCAACGACATCGACGACCGAACGACACCGCTCGAAGCGGGCTTGGGATGGATGGTGGGCTGGAACAAGGGAGACTTCACGGGCGCCGACGTTCTGCGGAAGCAGAAAGCTGGCGGCGTCTCGCGCAAGCTGGTGGGCTTTGAAGTCGTCGACCGCGGAATCGCCCGAGGAGGCTACGACGTCTGGATCGGTGACGAAAAGGCAGGTGTCGTGACGAGTGGAACCCATGCGCCGTTCTTGAAAAAGGCCATCGGCATGGCCTATCTGCCGTCGGAGCGAACGGCACCGAACACAGAGCTCGACGTGGATATCCGGGGACGCCGGACACGCGCCCGCGTCGTATCAATGCCGTTCTACAAGCGCTCCGCGTGACGTGCCTCCAGCCGTCGCGACCTTGTCGCCACTGAGACAACCATGACTGCGTACCCCGCGACGTTCAAATACACGAAGGATCACGAATGGATCGAGGTTTCGGGGGACCGTGCCAAAGTGGGGGTCACCGACCATGCCCAGAAGCAGCTCGGCGATGTCGTGTATGTCGAGTTGCCCGATGTCGGGGCGACGCTGAGACAAGGGGAGTCCTTCGGCACGATCGAGTCCGTCAAAGCCGTGTCCGAGCTGTACTCGCCGGTATCCGGAGAGGTCGTGGACGTCAACACGACGCTGAAGGACCGCCCCGAAACGGTCAATGCCGATCCGCATGGCACCTGGATGATCATCTTGAAGCTCACGAGCCCTGCCGAAGCCGATTCGCTGCTCGATGCCGACCAATACTCGGACCTCGTGAAATGACACTGCGTGCCTCCTTGGCGGTGCGCCTTCGAGAGCCTCACGGCCACCCAGAGCGTTGCCCGAGGACGAGGCGCAGGTGATGCCGCTGCAGCGCTTCCAGTCCCGCCACATCGGTCCCGACACACGCGAACGAGACGAAATGCTGACGGCCGTTGGCGCCGTCTCGATGGATGCCTTGATGGACGACGTGATCCCGGCAAGCATCCGACTCGAGACGCCGCTCGATTTGCCGGTCGGCCAGAGCGAACACGAGTACTTGCGGGACCTTCGGCGCCTCGCCAGCCGCAACCAGGTGTTCAGATCCTTCATTGGATTGGGCTACTACGACTGCATCACGCCGAGCGTCATCATGCGGAACGTTCTCGAGAATCCGGGCTGGTACACGCCGTATACGCCGTACCAGGCCGAGATCGCGCAAGGACGGCTCGAGGGACTCCTCAATTTTCAGACGATGGTACGGGACCTGACGGGAATGGAGATTGCGAATGCCTCGCTGCTCGACGAGCCGACCGCTGCCGCCGAAGCCATGACGCTGATGTATCGCGTCCAGGCAAAGCGTCTCGACAAAGCTGGCGGGACGCCGCAACTGTTCGTCGCTGATTCATGTTTCCCGCAGACCGTCGAAGTGCTCAAGGGCCGCGCCGAGCCGCTCGGAATCGAGGTCGTGAGTGGCGATCTTCTGTCCGCCAGCTTCGACGATGGCACCTTCGGCGCGGTGATTCAGACGCCCGACGAAGCCGGCAACGTCCACAATCTCCGCGACTTCATCGCTGCTGCCAAAGCCCGCGGCGTTCTGGTTGCCGTCGGCACCGATCTGCTGAGCCTTACGTTGTTGCAGCCCCCGGGCGAGCTCGGCGTCGATGTGGTATTTGGCAGCTCGCAGCGCTTCGGTGTGCCGATGGGCTATGGGGGGCCGCATGCGGCCTTCTTTGCCACCCTCGCCAAGCATGCCCGTCAGACCCCGGGGCGAATCATCGGTGTGTCGAAAGACGTTCGCGGCAACGTTGCATACCGAATGGCGTTGCAGACGCGCGAGCAGCACATTCGGCGCGACAAGGCGACTTCCAACATATGCACGGCTCAGGCGCTGCTCGCCAACATCGCAGGCTTTTATGCGGTGTATCACGGTCCTCACGGCCTCGGCGACATCGCACGACGCGTGCACGCGCAGGCTCGGGTGTTGGAGCGCGAGCTCGCACGCCTGGGGGTCCGGCAGCTCAACCATGTCTACTTCGACACGCTGCGCCTGGAGATCGCCTCGCCCGATCGCCTTCGGCAGGCCGCACTGGCCGCGCGACTGAACTTTCGATTCCGGACCGACGGCGGCGTCAACATCGCGCTCGACGAAACGACAGACCTCGAGGATCTTGAAGCGATTGTCGCGACGTTCGCTACCACGCTGGGAAGCACGGCGCACCAGATAGCCCTCGAGTCGTCCGAGCCGGTGCCTTACGGCGCCGAACTTGCCCGGACGTCAACGTTTCTGACACATCCGGTCTTCAACACCCATCAGTCGGAGACCGAGATGATGCGATACCTGCGGAGGCTCGAGCGTAAAGACATCGGCCTCGATACGTCGATGATTCCACTCGGGTCCTGCACGATGAAGCTCAATGCGGCGTCGGAAATGCTGCCGATCACATGGCCGGAATTCTCCAAGCTCCATCCGTTCGCTCCGGTAGAGCAGGCCGAGGGCTATCACGGGATGTTCCGGGAGCTCGAAGCAGCATTGCGAGAGATTACGGGCTTTGCTGCGGTGTCGCTGCAGCCAAATTCAGGGGCCCAAGGAGAGTTTGCCGGTCTGATGGTGATTCGCGCCTATCACCGGGACAAGGGCTCGGCAGACAGGAACGTGGTCTTGATACCAGCTTCGGCCCACGGCACCAATCCAGCCAGCGCTGTCATGGCTGGCATGGACGTCGTCGTCGTGGCGAGCGACAAGCACGGAAACATCCATCTGGACGATCTCCGTGCGAAAGCGAAGCAACACGAGCGACGCCTGGCAGCGCTGATGATCACGTATCCGTCGACCCATGGCGTCTTCGAAGACAAGATTCAGGACGTCTGCGCGATTGTGCATCAGCACGGCGGTCAGGTGTATCTCGACGGCGCGAACATGAACGCCCAGGTCGGCCTCACGAGCCCGGCGGCCGTGGGCGCCGACGTCTGCCATCTCAACCTGCACAAGACGTTCAGCATTCCACACGGAGGCGGGGGGCCCGGGATGGGCCCAATCGGCGTCGCCGCCCATCTGTCGCCCTATTTGCCGGGCCATCCACTCGTCAAAACTGGCGGCGAACGCGCGATCCACGCGACTGCAGCGGCACCCTGGGGCAGCGCGAGCATTCTTCTGATTTCGTATGGCTACATCCGCATGCTGGGTCGCGATGGCCTGACCGAAGCCACTCGCTACGCCATTCTGACCGCCAATTACCTCAAGGCGCGGCTCGAGGCGCACTACCCGGTGCTGTACGCGCGGTCAACCGGACGCGTCGCTCACGAGCTTATCTTCGACCTGCGGCCCCTGGAGCGGCAGACCGGCGTGGACGAGACCGACGTCGCCAAGCGGCTCATCGACTTCGGGTTCCATGCACCGACCGTATCGTTCCCGGTTGCCGGCACGCTGATGGTCGAACCGACCGAAAGCGAATCAAAAGAGGAGCTGGACCGTTTCTGCGACGCGATGATTGCGATCCGCGCCGAGATTCAAGAGGTAGCCGACGGGAAAGCGGACCGGAAAGACAACGTGCTGAAGAGCGCTCCGCATACTGCAGCAGATGTGGTCGTTGACCGGTGGCACCACACGTACTCGCGGGAGCAGGCAGCGTTTCCGTTGCCGTTCGTGCGCGCGAACAAGTTCTGGCCAAGTGTTGGGCGCATCGACGACGTCTACGGCGATCGCAACCTGATGTGCGCGTGCCCACCGATCGCCGCTTACGCGACGGAATTCAAGACTTAGAAGTGAGAACTTAGAAGGACGACGCGCTCAGTCCTTCTGAGTTTTGAGTTCTAAGTTTCGACTTTGGGTGAGTTCCTCAGCCTTCTCACGGAAGCACTCGAGCAGGGCGAGAGTCACCGGTCCAGGACTTCCCGCGGCAATGGGTTGATGATCAACTTGAGTGATCGGCACGATCTCCCGCGTCGTGCTGGTCAGAAACGCTTCGTCGGCACCCAGCAGATCCGGGTCGTGCAGCACCGCCTCGCGTACAGGAATGCCGTGTTCGGCGCCGATCTCAAACAGGAACTCTCGTGTGATTCCCGGCAGAAGGCCCGCATCGAGTGGCGGCGTCAACGCCGCTCCGTCTTTGACGACGAAGATGTTGGCGGTCGTGCATTCGGCGAGCTCGCCGCGGTAATTCCGCATCACGCCTTCGAAGCTGCCTTTCCGGACGGCCTCCTGCATCGCGATGGCGTTGTTCAAGAGGTTGTTCGACTTGATCAGCGGGTTCACCGAGCCTGGATGGTTCCGAACGGTCGAAACCAGCGACACACGAACGCCCCGCTCGAAGGCTTCCCGTGGTGGATCGACCTGCGGCTTGACGATGACGACGAGAGAGGCCGTCGGACAGACACTCGGATCGTAGGACAAATCGCCGACGCCCCGGGTGACCATGAGGCGGAGATACGCCTCCCGGCCGGGACCGCCAGTCAGCTTCGCCGCACTCAAAGTTTCGTAGAACCGCGCCTCGATTTCGGCGTCGGCCAGCGGCACCGGCAAGGCGAGCATCCCGGCCGAATTTCGAAGCCGACGCATATGGCGGTCGAATAGGAACGGATGGCCGTTGTATGTCCTGAGCGTCTGGTACACGCCCTCTCCATACAAGAACCCGTGATCGAAAACGGATACGACGGCATGCTCCCGATCGGAGATGCGGCCGTTGACATTTACGATGGTGGTCATCCCATCGAGCGTACCATCAGATTCCGAGATCGATCCATCACAAAGGACTCAGGGTTCGTACTCCTTACAGTAGTATCTTCTATGCCGTGAACCCTTCGTGGCGATGAAGCGTCTCGACCAACACAACGTATGCGCGTTCTGAACTCCGCCCAGATGCGAGAGGCCGACCGGCGCACGATCGAAGAGATCGGCATACCGTCCCTCGTGCTCATGGAGAACGCCGGGCGTCAGGTCGTCGCCGCGCTGGAGGCGGTTCACGGCGATCTGCTGGAGCGTCAGGTCGCGGTGCTCTGCGGGCGCGGGAACAACGGGGGGGACGGCTTCGTCATCGCCCGCACGCTGCTGCAGCGCGGCGTCGACGTGTCCGTCTTCCTGCTCGGTCGAGTGGCCGAGGTGCGCGGCGATGCGCGCACCAATCTCGAAATTCTCGGCCGACTCGGGCTGACGGTCGTCGAAGTCGCGGACAGCCAGGCGTGGGAGCTCCACTTTTCCGAGGTCAGCGACTGCAACCTGATCGTGGATGCCATCTTCGGAACAGGGCTGAATACGCCGATCGGCGGGTTCATCCAAAGCGTCGTCACGGATGTGAATGCTTCGGGGATACCTGTCGTATCGGTCGACCTGCCGTCGGGTCTGTCCGCCGATTCGGCCGATCCGATCGGCGACTCCATCGAGGCCGGCCTGACGGTCACCATAGCAGCCCCGAAGCTTCCGCTGGTTCTGCCTCCTGCCGAGACGCGTGCGGGCGATATCGTCATCGCCGACATCGGGATTCCCGCAGCGGTTCTCGAATCGGTCGATGGCCCGCGCGTGTTCCTGCTGACACGGCCTGAGATGCGCGAGCTCGTCACCCCGCGCACCGCCGATACCCACAAAGGCGATTACGGCCGGGTCCTGGTGGTGGCAGGATCACTCGGCAAGACGGGCGCGGCCCACCTTTCCGGAGTGGGGGCGCTCCAATCCGGCGCCGGCCTCGTCACGGTGGCCACGCCCGCGAGTTGCCAGGCGATCGTCGCGGCCATGGCGCCCGAATACATGACGGAAGGGCTTGGCGAAACCGAGCAGGGACTCGCCCCTGAGGCCGTCGAGCGTGTGCTCGATCTCGCCCGTGACGTCATCGCGCTCGGGCCGGGGTTGGGTCTGGCCCCCGCCACGCGGGACTTCATCGTCAGACTCGTCGATCGCGCGACGATGCCCCTCGTCATCGATGCGGACGGCTTGAACGCGTTCAGCAAAGATCCGGATCGACTTGCGGGGCGCGAAGGGCGCGACATCATCATCACACCCCATCCGGGCGAGATGGCGCGGCTCCTCGGCATGTCCACCCAGGAAGTGCAGAACAGCCGGCTCGAAATCGCGCGGAATTTTGCCGCCGCACACCATGTCTACGTGGTCCTGAAGGGTCATCGGACGATCATCGCCACGCCCGACGAGAAGGTCTTCGTCAACCCGACCGGAAACCCGGGCATGGCGACCGGCGGCACCGGCGATGTCCTCACCGGGATGATCGCCGCGTGGGTGGCTCAGTTGCTCGACGCCGAGGCCGCGTGCAAGCTCGCGGTCTACCTGCACGGCATGGCCGGCGATCTTGCCGAGGCCGATGAAGGGGAAGTGGCCATGACTGCCGCGGACGTCGCCGGCCATCTTGGCGACGCACTTCTCGAGCTCACGGCGCGCCGCAAAGTCGTCGACCGCACAGAAGGGTCGTCGACGAAGGGTTCGTGAGGACCAGATTCAGCACGTACTCGGAGAAAGAAACCGCCGCTCTCGGCCGCAGTCTTGCTTCCTCGCTGGTCGCCGATTCGATGGTTCTGCTCGTGGGCGATCTCGGTGCGGGAAAAACCGCATTCGTCCGCGGATTGGCTGAGGGCCTCGGCGTCGGGCCGGCCGAGGTCAGCAGCCCGACCTTCACCCTGATTCAGGAGTATCGGGGCGGGCGGTTGCCGCTCCTGCACGTGGATCTATACCGGCTGAACGATCCACGGGAGGTCGACGACCTCGGGCTCGAGGAATTGGGGAGTGGAGCAGTGGTCGCTATCGAATGGGCCGACAAGCTGCCGACGCCGCCGCCCGACGCAATTCGCGTCACCATCGAACACGTGGGGCTGCGCAAGCGGCGGGTGACTATTGAAATGCAAATTGCAGAATGACGGCAGCCGCGCTATTCCGACCTGTAGTTGGGCGCTTCCTTCGTAATGGCCACGTCGTGGACGTGGCTCTCGCGGACGCCGGCTGGTGTGATGCGAACGAGCTTGGCTTCCCGGTGCAGCGTCGGAATGTTACGGCAGCCGCAGTAACCCATGCCGGCACGCAACCCTCCGACCAGCTGATAGATGAGACCGGCGACGCTGCCCTTATGCGCGACACGGCCCTCGATGCCCTCGGGCACGAGCTTGTCGGCACCACCAGGCGCTTCCAGATCGAACTCGTCCTGGAAATACCGATCCCTGCTCCCGCGCCGCATGGCACCAATGGACCCCATGCCCCTGTACTCCTTGAAGCTGCGGCCCTGATACAAGATCAATTCGCCAGGGCTCTCGTCGGTCCCTGCGAACAGGTTCCCGATCATCGTGCTCGCGGCGCCCACCGCAATCGCCTTGGCCACGTCGCCCGAGAAGCGGATGCCGCCGTCGGCGATGACCGGGATGCCATGCGACGCCGCGGCTCGGGCACACTCCATGATCGACGTAATCATCGGGACGCCAATGCCGGCAATGACGCGAGTCGTGCAAATCGAGCCGGCGCCGATGCCGACCTTCACCGCATCAACCCCGAGGCCGATCAACGCCTCTGTGGCTTCGGCCGTCGCCACATTGCCGGCCACGAGATCGACATCTGGAAAGCGGCGGCGTACCAGCCGCACGACGTCGAGCACTCCCTGTGAGTGTCCGTGCGCCGTGTCGACGACCAGCACATCGACATGCGCGGCCACCAGCGCCTCGGCACGTTCGATGGTGTCGCGCGCCACGCCGATGGCGGCGCCGCAACGCAGGCGGCCCAGCGAATCCTTCGAGGCCGCTGGATATTTGACCGCCTTCTGAATGTCCTTGACCGTGATCAGCCCTTTCAGGCGGAAGTCCCGATCGACCACCAGAAGCTTCTCGACTTTGTGTTCGTGCAGAATCTCGCGCGCCCCATCCAATGTCGTGCCGACGGGCACGGTGATCAGGTCCTCGTGGGTCATGACCTGCGAGATCGGCCGGTTCACATTGGTCTCGAACCGCAGATCCCGATTGGTCAGGATGCCAACCAGCCGCCCTTCTTTGCTCCCATCGTCGGTGATCGGGACGCCCGAGATGCGGTACTTCTTCATCATGTCGAGCGCTTCAAAGATTCGATGGGTGGGCGACAACGTGATCGGGTTGACGATCATGCCGCTTTCCGATCGCTTCACCCGATCGACCTCGGAGGCCTGCTCGTCGATTGAGAGGTTCTTGTGAATGACTCCGATGCCGCCATGCTGCGCCATGGCAATCGCCAGTCGTGATTCCGTGACGGTGTCCATGGCGGCGCTGACGAGCGGCACGTTCAATCGGATGTTGCGGGTGAGCCATGTGCTGACGTCGACTTGCGTCGGCACGACATCGGAGTGCCGCGGCACCAGCAGGACGTCATCGAATGTGAGGGCAGTCGCGAGGCCGGATTCGATCGAGAGCAGCGTTGGGACTTCGGTTTTCAGTTCCATACCATGCGCCACTTTGTCATCGAGGCGACGTGTGTGCGTCGCAGTTACGGGGGCGGTGGCTGTGCCGTCGCGCCGTGACACTTCTTGTACTTCTTCCCGCTCCCACACGGGCACGGGTCGTTCCGCCCGACTTTCGGTTCGTCCCGCCGGACCGTCTTCACGGCGGCATCGTCTCCGCCCACCCGCTCCGGCTGTCTGGCTCCACGACCGCCGCCGGCGGCCGAGGCAGGTGCGGCGGCGCGTTTGGGCGGCCCGAACGGCGACGGCGCCGCTTCTGCGCCTCCACTGAGGATCAGCGGCGAACGAGAACGCCTGACCGGCCTGGGGGCCGCATCTTCCTCGCCCATGATCGGCCGCAGCCACCACAGGTACCGGACGATCTCCTCGTCGACGCGATCCTTCATCGCCTGGAACAGGCCAAAGCTTTCCTTCTTGTATTCGACGAGCGGATCGCGCTGCCCGTACCCGCGCAGGCCGATGCCTTCTTTCAAATGGTCGAGGCTGTAGAGGTGGTCCTTCCACTGGGTATCGACGATCTGCAGCATGATGTCGCGTTCGACTCGCTGCAGCACCTCGCGGCCGACGAGCTTTTCTTTCTCGTCGTACGAGGCGTTGATCTGCTCCCAGAGCATTTCCCGAATCTCGTCGGACGTCCGATCGCTGAAATCCAAGGCGCTGGCGTCGACGGCGAACACGCGGTTGACTTCACGCTTGAGCGCGTCGAGATCCCACTGCTCGAAGTCGGCCTCGCGGGCAGCGTAGGTGTCGACGAGCGAATCGAGAATGTCCTCGGCGAGCGACATCAGGTACGCCCGCGTGTCGAGTGCTTCTTCCTCGCCCTCCTCGTCTTGCAGCCTGATCGTGCCCTCGAGAATTTGACGCCGCAGCGCATAGACGTTCTCGCGCTGTTTGTTCATCACGTCGTCGTATTCGAGCAGGTGTTTGCGGACGGAGAAGTTCTGCGCTTCGACCTGCTTCTGTGCGCGCTCGATCGCCCGGGTGACCATCCCGTGCTCAATCGGCACGCCTTCTTCCATGCCGAGCTTCTGCATGAGCCCGGAGATGCGATCGGAGCCGAAAATGCGCATCAGGTCGTCTTCGAGCGAGAGGTAGAAACGCGACGAGCCCGGGTCGCCCTGACGGCCGGCGCGCCCGCGCAGCTGGTTGTCGATACGCCGCGCCTCGTGCCGTTCGGTGCCGAGAATGTGCAGGCCGCTGAGTCCGACGACCTCGTCGTGCTCCTTGTCCGTCTGCGTTTTGAAATGCTCGAAGATCCTCTGGTAGGAGGACTTGGGCACACGGTAGAACGCGTCGAGGTGGAAAAAATACGCGTTCTCTTCGTCCTCGACGAAACGCTCTTCGCCTTTGGGCAGCCGTTCCGAAATTTCCTCAGCCAGACATTGCTGACGCGCCATGAACTCTGCGTTGCCGCCGAGCAGAATGTCGGTTCCGCGACCGGCCATGTTGGTCGCGATCGTGACCGCTCCCTGGCGACCGGCCTGGGCGACAATCTCCGCCTCCTGGGCGTGGTATTTCGCGTTCAGGACGACGTGCTTGTCGATACCGCCTCCCGTCGCGCTGCCGCGCTTCAGGCCGCGGCGGTCGAGCATCGATGAAAGCTTCTCGGACTTCTCGATCGAAACGGTTCCGACCAGGACGGGACGTCCCTTTGCGTGCTCGTCGACAATCTCCGAAACGATGGCGTCCCATTTCTCCTTCTCGGTTCGGTAGACGAGGTCGGGATTCTCGACGCGCAGGAGAGCACGATTCGGCGGGATGACGACCACGTCGAGGTTGTAAATCTTGGCGAATTCTTCAGCCTCGGTGTCCGCGGTGCCTGTCATGCCCGACAATTTCTTGTACTTGCGGAAGTAGTTCTGGAACGTGACGGTCGCCAGCGTTTGGTTCTCGCGCTCAATCTTCACCTTCTCCTTGGCTTCGACCGCCTGATGCAGGCCGTCGCTCCAACGGCGCCCGGGCATGAGACGGCCGGTGAACTCGTCGACAATGACGACCTCACCGTCTTTGATCATGTAGTCCACGTCCAAGTGGAACAAGACGTGAGCCCGCAGCGCCTGGTTGATGTGGTGGAGAAGGGGCATGTTCGCCGGGTCGTACAGGCCGCCGGCCTGGAGTCGATGGGACAGCATCTGCTCGGCCTTGGCCATTCCGCTTTCCGTCAGCGTGACCGTCTTGTGCTTTTCGTCGACGAGGTAGTCGCCGGTTGCTTCCAGCGCCTCACGCTCCTCGGCTTTGGTATCGCCGCGCGTCACCGCGCCCTTCTTGAGGCGCGGAATGATTCGATCGACTTCGTAGTACAAGTCGGTCGACTCCTCCGCAGGTCCGGAGATGATCAGCGGCGTCCGCGCCTCGTCGATCAGGATGCTGTCCACCTCGTCCACGATCGCGAAGTGATGCCCGCGCTGCACGTAGTGGGCAAGGTCGAACTTCATGTTGTCGCGGAGGTAGTCGAACCCGAACTCGTTGTTGGTCCCGTAGGTGATGTCGCTGCGGTAGGCGACCTGCCGTTCTGCGTCGTTCAGCTCGTGCTGAATCACCCCGACCGTCATGCCGAGAAATCGATAGACCCGACCCATCCACTCAGAGTCGCGGCGGGCGAGGTAGTCGTTGACGGTGACGATATGGACGCCCTGGCCTGCGAGCGCATTGAGATAGGCGGGCAGCGTGGCGACCAGGGTCTTGCCCTCGCCGGTCTTCATCTCGGCGATCTTGCCCTTGTGGAGGACAGCGCCGCCGATGATCTGCACGTCGAAATGCCGCATGTTGAGCACGCGGCGTCCTGCCTCCCGTACCACGGCGAAGGCCTCGGGAAGGAGCTCGTCGAGCGTGGCACCTTGCGCAACTCGTTCGCGGAATTCGGGCGTCTTGGCGCGGAGCTGTTCGTCGCTGAGCGCCTGAGTCGATGGTTCAAGCGCGTTGACCTCACCCACAACAGGGCGCAGACGTTTGAGCTCGCGTTCGTTCTGTGTACCGACGACCTTGGCGAGGAGTGTTTGGATCATCTACAGCGGAGACGCGACCAGGGGTATCTCGTGATTGTAGCAGACCAATGCCACCGTCGCCATGCGGGGCAGCGCGGCGTCGGCAAAAGGCTCCGAGAAGGGAAGTGCGCCTTACCGGTTCGTGGGTCGTGTCAGAAGCTGGAGCGGGTTGAGGAGCTTTCCGTTGGCGAGGATTTCGTAGTGCAGGTGCGCACCAGTCGCGCGGCCTGTGGCGCCGACATATCCGATGATCTGACCGCGGGTCACCTCCTGGCCCACCTTCACCGCATAGCGGCTCAAATGCCCGTAGCGCGTCGACAGACCGAAGTCGTGGCGGACGACGATCAAGTTGCCATAGTCGCCCGCATACGACGCGGTCTCGACGACACCATCAGCGGTGGCATAAACCGGCTGGCCTTTGTCGAGCGAGATATCGATACCCTGATGAAAACCGGCTTCGCCGGTGAACGGATCGCTTCGATTCCCAAACCAGCCCGTGACCCACCCGAGAGCAGGCCAGATGGACGGAGTCGCCGCCGCCAACGCCTGCCGCCGCTCAACGTCGTCGCGCACGTTTCGGAGCCGGCTCTCGAGCCCGCGGAGGAGATCGCGCAACACGCCAAACGTATCTTCGGGTGAGGTCAAAGCGGTGGGAAGAACAGCCGCGACGGCAGCATTGCTCGTCGAGGTGCCGCCAGTCGCGCGGGCTTTCACGACGGCTGGCAGCTTCTGCATGGCCCGTGCTTGCGTCGGGTCCAGCGTCGATCGCGTTCCCAACTCGTTGATCACGCTCTCCAGCGACTGAATCTGGCTGGTCAGTGCGCCGGTGGCTGCCCGGTAACTGCTGTTCTCGTCCTGCAGCGTCGAGTTGGCGATCCGAACCTGGTCGATTTCGGCTTGGGCACTCCACTTCGCTCCGAGGCCGATGAGGACGGGCAATGCCAGCGCCCCGCCGACGAACGCCAGGACCGGACGTAGACTGATGGTGAGACTTCGAACCACGCCGCTCGTGCGGTCCGCGATCAAGACGGTGTAGCGCCGTGCACGCATTGGCACCTTGTCGCCGCGCCAACCCTTACCCGCAGAGCCGCCGGCCTATCCTGCCAAGAAGAAAGGAGTTAGACGCGAGAAAGCTTGGATCGCGCCCGAGGACGAAGAAATCTACCACAAGGTTGAGTGTCGGCCCAAGCGCGAAGTGCCTGGAGCAAAGATCGGGCGAAAGCGTGAACGTCGTGAGCCAGAACCGCTCCCGATCTCGCATGCAGGAGTATGAATCAGTCTTGTTCAAGCAAGGGAGGGGGCCGATGAGCTCAATCGGGTTCGGCGAAGCGCACCGTGAAATGACGAGCGTGTTGGCGCCGCTGGAGCGACGCAGTCTGTTGTGGCTCGCCACTCGTGTTCCTCGGTGGATCAACGCAGATCATCTGACCGCGCTGGCGCTCTTCGCCATGTTGATGGTCGGCGTGTCGTACTACGCGGCTCGGGCCAACCGGATGGCTTTGCTGTTCGCGATCGTCTGGCTCGCGATCCATTGGCTCTGTGACAGCCTCGACGGGACGATCGCCCGTGTGCGTCATCAACAGCGGCCACGCTACGGGTTCTACGTCGACCACGTCGTCGATTGCATCGGGGTACTGTTTCTGGTCAGCGGCCTTGCAATGTCCGGCTTCATGAGTCCGATGGTGGCGCTGTCGGTGCTCGTTGCGTACTTTCTGCTGTCGATTGAGGTGTACCTCGCCACTTATTGCTTGACGGTCTTCCGGATGTCGTTCTGGGGAATCGGCCCGACCGAGCTTCGCGTGCTGCTCGCCATCGGCACGGTCGCACTGATCTCGGATCCGAAGGTGCAAATCCTCGGCGAGGCCTATCGACTCTTCGACGTCGGCGGTGTGATTGCCGTCGCGTCTCTCGCGGTGACGACGGTGGTGTCTGTCTTTCGAAATGGACGGGCGCTCTACCTGGCGGAACCTCTTCCGCGGGTTCAGCGCTAAAGAGCCTGTGAAGAAATATGTCAACCGCGCTTTCTTTCACAGCCCTGCTAAAGGCTAGGGACGCGAATCGATGATCACGTACGAACACGGCTTCAATGCGCGGCGGTGGGCAAGGTTCAATATCGTGGGTCTGGTCGGGTTGTTGGTGCAGCTCGCCTGTCTCTGGGCGCTGACCCATCTTTTGAAGGTTCACTACATCCTGGCGACAGCCATCGCCGTCGAGCTCGCGATTCTGCACAATTTCTGCTGGCACGCAGCCTGGACATGGGTCGATCGGCCATCGTCAGCTCGAGGCCTTGCATGGAGACTCCTCCAGTTCAACGTGACAACTGGAGCGATCTCGATTGTCGGCAACACTGCGGTCACCGCGGCTCTTGTCGAGACCGGACACGTGCACTACCTGGCTGCGAATCTGATCGGCGTGGCAGCCTGCTCGGTGGCGAACTTCGTCGCGAGCGATCTGTTGGTCTTCGCACCAGCCGTGGCCGTGGCGGTCGCGGTGACGAGCATGCCGATACACGCGGCCGACCTTCAGCCGAGCGCTGTAACGGCTTTCGAGCGCTACGCGCGGCTCACCGAAGCCCGCATGGATCGGGAAAGACGCGGAGAGCTCCCGTTTTTGTGGGCTGACGGGCTGCCAGACGCTCAGCAGCGTGATGTTCACGCGCGAGTTCAACGAGGCGACATCGTCGTCAGCCGGCTTCGAACCGCGAGTCCCGAGGGACCAGTTCAGTTCCCTGACGCCCTCTGCCACCATTGGATTGGAACGGTGTTCGTGCCGAACACGCCGTTGCGACGTGTCGTGAGCCTGATGCAGGGCTACGACCAGTACGCAACCATCTACAGCCCGGCCGTGCGGCGATCACGCACCCTGTCCCACAGCGACAACAGCTTCAAAGTCCAGCTGCAACTCTTCCAACAGAAAGTCGTGAGCGTCGTGCTGAACACCGAATCGTCCGTCACCTACATGCCTGTCACCGCGACTCGCATGCAGGTGCGCAGCATCAGCACGCGGGTCGCTGAAGTTCAGAACCCGGGCTCACCCGAGGAACGCGAGAATCCGGTCGGTCGCGATAGCGGCTATCTTTGGCGCTTCAACAACTATTGCGCTTTGGAAGAAGCCGGCGGAGGCACCTACGTTCAATGCGAGTCCGTGTCTCTCAGTCGCGATGTGCCCTTCGGGTTGGGCTGGCTGGTAGGACCGTTTGTGACGTCAGTGCCGCGGGAGTCGCTCGAGTTTACGCTCGACGCGATGGCACGAGCGCTGAGGCGCGCGTCTGGGATACGCAATCAATAGCGCGAAGCCGCTTCCGAACAGCAGCAGCGTGTCCGCTGTGTTGCGAGCGAAACAAGAATACTCATCGGTTCGAGGCCGTCAAGACTTGCCGAATGCGGCCCTGGTCGTCGCGGGCTCGATCAAGAGAGACGCGAGAGCCGCGGCGACCGAAACTGCGACCGCGTGGCGATGTCCGCGCTGTTCCAAAGGAGCGGCTCGAATTCACGGGCTGCGAAGGCGGCCGCCCGATCCGGCTGAATCCAAGAACCGCTGTCACCTACAGGGGCCCGAACCGCGGGGCTCGCGGACACGGACAGGTTGCGGGTCGCACGGGCTACACAGGGGCTAAACGCGAGCTCACGGTCATTTGTAGCTCTCTAGAAACTCGAGCAACACACGACGTTCGTTCACGTCGGGAACCCGGCCGGGCGACATGCGTGAGCCCGGGGCATAGTTGTCCGGGTCGTCGAGAAACGCATCAAGGCGGTCGCTTGTCCAAGCCCCGCCGAGTTGTCGAAGCGCTGGTGAATATTCATAGCCCCGATCCCGAGCGACCGGCGCACCAACGATGCCGTGGAGCGACGGACCCAGCGCGACGGTGTCCTCCGTCGCCTCGTGGCAGCTCCGGCAGCGCTCGTACACGATGTTGCCTTCCGGTTTGACAGGCGCCGCGGCCATCGTGATGAGCGCCCCTGAATCGGTGAAGAGTACGAGCCGCCCGTCCCGAGCCTCTGCCAGATCCCGAATCCTGTCGCCCATGTTGATCTGCTCGACATAGATGACCCGACCGTCGCGCACTCGGACTCGGTACAGGGCCTGACTCTTGAGGGAACCCACCAGCAGATCGCGCTGCCACTCGGGGAACTGTCCGCCGTGGATCTGAATGAGGTTCGAGATTGCGATCGCGGGCAGAAAGGCGTAGATGGGTTCCGTGTATCCCCCGTGATCCTGTGCCGTCGGCGCCAGCGGCCAGAAGAACAGACCATACTCCGTTCCGTAGGTGGCAAGCGGATACCCGTAATTGCGACCAGCCTGGAGGAGGTTGATCTCATCGCCCCCGCGGGGTCCGTGTTCGGTCAGCCACACACGTCCATCGTCGTCGACAAGCAGTCCTTGGGGGTTGCGATGACCAGTGGTGAACACGTCGTAACCCCCCGAGCCGTCGAGCTTCAAGACCTTGCCGTAGGTGTTGTCGGGTGACTGTGGAAAGGCCGGCTGATTGGGATTGCCCAGTCCGTTGATGCCGGATGTCACAAGAATCTTGTCTCCGAGCCATGCCATTCGGCCACCGGATTCCAGAATCTGAAAATCGCCGACCAGAGGAAGACATGGGCGAGTTTGAAAAACCGTTTGCCAGTCGCTCGGATAGGGGGCTGATGGAGGCGCAGACTCGTCCAGGCTGTTCACCGAGACTCGAAGCATGAAACATCGGTTGGCCGAGTCCCAGTACCTGATGGGACACGTAAACTCGTGGGGGTGTCGTTCTGGTGTCGAGCAACAGATCTGTCGCGCGGAGGTCGAAACCCGAGCCTGTCCCAAGCCGCTCCTGGTCCGCCAGAAACCCGGAGCGATCGAGCCGGAGCGCGAGGGGCAGCTTCCGCGACACGAGGGCATCGCCTCGCCAATCGAGGACGTAAAACGTCCCGTCACCGGTCATCAACACGAACGACTCGCCATAGACCTCAATGGCGCCGCCCCGGTTCATCGTGGGAGGATCGATCAGATCCCCATAGTTCGAGACCGCGATCGTCTTGAGCTCGGAATTGAGGGTGTGATGGCGTGAGGCGCCGAACGTGCTGGGCCGGAGCCCGATCGCAGTCACGAGCGTCAGGCAACATGCGAGACCGGTCAGGCCTATTGCGCGATGCGAGCGTAGAACAACGAACGGAAGAAACGCGAGCACGCCACCGAGCATCGACGACAAGGCAAATTCAGTACTCCAATACGCCATGTCGGCGCGACCGCGATCAAGAAGGGCATAGGCCAGCCCGTACCACACGGCGGCGACGACCAGCGCGACCACCGCCCGGATGCCTTGGGGCCGTGTGGCTGTCACACCGAGAAACAGCGCCAGCCCGAGAAAGGCTGCGCCCGCCAGGAGTGCCTGGCTGGCGCCGGCGATCGGGACGCTCCAAAACGGCCGGCCATCCCAGAGCTGCAACGGGCCCAACACGATCAGCAGCGCCGACAGGGCAGACCAGCTGAGCCAGAATGCGATTTCAGTCGTCGTGTTTGAAATTTGAAGACGGACTTTCGACGCGAGCTCAACCATTTCGGAAGTCTACACTTGAGCTGGCGCATCAGCCAAGAGGCAAGTCTGATCTTTCCGTGCGATCACGCTCCGGTGCGCTACCGAGGCCCAGGGCTGGTTCCGTTCGCGACTCTCATAGAAGGGCGCAGGCGAGTAGCGCAGGGCCTCGGGTGTCAGTTGCCGAACGGTCCGTCTACACACGACCGCTGGCTTCTCGACACTCTCCGCCTGCCGAGTCGGGCGTCGATGTTGCGCAACGTCAGACAGAATGGGGACAAGTTGGCGATCGATCGGCCATCCGGAGGTCTCCATCTAGTCCGGCACACCTTCCACGGCAATGCAGCGCTCTTCTGAACTCGATCATGGCCACCCCGTGATGCACCAAGGCCTCAGGGCCTGGGACGGCTCAGAACAGGAGATGTCGATCCCGCGGTCAGGCGAGAAGACGTGGATTCGCGTACCGAACCGCCAGCTGCTTGCCCGAACAAAGGCCTCCTGCTCCACGAGCCCACGTACCGGTTTTCGAGCGTTCGTTACTCGTTGAAAAGCTGCTCCATAGGGGACTTTTGTCGCGCGTTTTTGGGCTAGGCGCTGCGTCGGCTTTGAGGCAATAAACCGAAGCGAATGCAGATCCGAGAAACGTGGGCCAACCTACCGTGGCTACCTATTTGCAACCACGCTGCCTGCATCCGTGTCCGACACGGCTCCCACGGTCAGCGTCAGCTCGGCCTAAGGTCAGAGACGGCGTGAGGGGCGAAGTCTTTATGGCAGGGGTGGAATGCTCTCTCGCTGTGTCTAGGGTTGACGTCCGTTTTCGTGACGATCGGAACGTCGACTCGGACACCTTCTATGAAGGCAAGGAACCACGGGGGAGAGAGCGTCGGATTGTGAGTGGTTTACGAATTCTTGAGGAAGCATGATTGTGAAACTCCATTCGCACGTTGTCGGCGGAGTAGCAGCCGCTCTGATTACTGTGCTCCTCCAGGGATCACACGCGGCCGCACAAGCACCTTCCGCGACGACTCCATCGGCCCCCACAGTGGCTTCTCCATCGGCGCCTACCGCGGTTTCTTCATCAGTCCCTATTGCGATCCCACCCGACTACGTCATCGGCACAGAGGACGTTCTTTCGGTCGTGTACTGGTTCGACAAAGAACTGTCCACCGATGTTACCGTCAGGCCGGATGGGAAAATCTCGATGCCACTGTTAAGTGAAATTCAGGCCGCCGGCCTCACGCCGGCGCAACTGCGCCAACTCATCGCCGACGAGTCGAAACGGTTCGTCCAGGACCCGAACGTGGCGGTCGTCGTCAAGCAGATCAACAGCCGGAAAGTGTTCATCATGGGTGAAGTGAACAGGGCCGGGCCATTTCCTCTTATCTCACCAACGACGGTGATGCAACTGATCGCGCTTGCCGGCGGTCTGAAGGACTACGCTCGCAGCAAGAAAATCGTCATCCTCCGCAACCAGAATGGCCAATTGGTGACATTTCCTTTCAACTACAAGGATGTGGTCTCGAGCAAGAACTTGAAGCAGAACATCGAGCTGAAACCAGGCGATACCGTGATCGTTCCCTGAACTTGGCGACCGAGCGGCGGCCGAGACCAACCGTGATGCGAGATCCTTTGATAGGTAGACGAGTTCTTTACGCCGTCGCGATCTCGTGCGTGAGCGTAGCGCCGGCGGCGGCGCAGCGGGAGACAGGACCATTCGCTGGGCTCTTTGGCGGAAGTCCGGGCGTCGAACGTTCCGAATCACTGGATCTGCGCGGCGGCGTTGACGCCACGTACGACAAGACCCGATCCGAAGGGTCCAACCCGACTCCACTCGACCCGACGTTCCAAGAGAGCGGCGCAGGGCTCGGCGCCGACGTGAGCCTGGCGTACTCGCGGGGGAAGTTCTCCACGAGTGGGGGAGCGGTCTATCGTCAGTATCGGGATTTACCAGGTGTACTGTCTCCAAACGTCAATTCAACCACTGGCTTCAGTACGAATGTCAGCAAGAAAACTACCCTTAATGTGTCGGGCAGCGTGAGGTACGCTCCCTATTTTCAGTTCGCGCCATTTCTTGGTGTCGGTGTGCCCACCGGCCTGCTCACGCCGGGATACGGATACGCCGCCACATCACAAACCAGTCTCGGGACCAACGCCACCGTGGGACTCACCAACCAATTCTCCAAACGATCGAGCATTTCGGCCGGTGCGGCCTATAGTGGTTGGCACTTCTTCGACGGCTCACCTGGCGGTACCTCGGGACTGGCTGGCCACGCGAGCTATCAGCACAACCTGACGCGGGGGCTTTCCCTTCAATCTCGGCTACCGTCGTGATTTCAATCGATATAGCGGACCCGGTGGTCCGACTGGCATGAACAACTCAATCGATGCTGGCGTCAACTATGGCGACAGCTTACAGATCGGGATCGGGAGACGAGCGTCACTCGGGTTTACCATGTCAACGTCGCTTGTGCAATTCGGCGGCGACACACACTTTCGACTGAACGGTTCTGTGGAGTTCTCACAAGGATTCACGCGAACCTGGGGCGCCTCGGCCGGGTATATACGTTCGACGGAATTTCAGCCAGGTTTCCTCGAGCCGATCTTTCAGGACTCGATCATGGCCTCGGTACATGGGCAGTTGGCACCGAGGCTCCAATCGTCAACAGCAGTTGGCTATTCACGCGGTGAGATCGGTTTCGGCAGTTCGACATACACCACATACTCAGCCGGTTCGCGGCTGACGTTTGCGATGACGCGGCGCCTCGGCCTTTACGGTCAGTACGGTTACTACCAATACCGCGTGCCGCCGGGGTCGTCAGTTTTGCCTTTGTGGCCGAGATTTTCGCGCCACGCTTTGAGCGCAGGTCTTACAGTCTGGACGTCACTTATCGGTCAAGAGAGGGCTTCAAGTTGATTCCGGGAAGGAAGTACACGCCAGAGATTCTGGTCGCGATTGCCTGGCGGCGCAAGTGGCTCATCGTGCTACCGGCGGTCGTCGTCGCGTGCGGCGTGGCCATGTGGTCGCATCAGTTGCCTAACGTGTATGAATCTCAAGTGGTCATTCACGCCGAGCCTCCGCGCATCACTGAAGGCTTCGCGCGCTCCGGCGGAAGAGCCGCGGATCGGCTTCAGGCCGCTTACCAGCGAGTGATCAGCCGGCCGCAGTTGGAGCAAATTATCCTGGAGCTCGACCTGTATCCGGAGGCTCGCGACGCGGCGACGATGGACAGCCTGATCAATGCGACGCGGTCGAAGATCGCCCTGCGGAACGCCGGTCGAGATACTTTTCGGCTGACGTATACCGGCGACGATCCACGCCAGGTCATGCAGGTCGTGGAGCGGCTATCCGCGATGTTCATCGATCAGAGCTTGCGGGACCGAGAAGTGCTGGCTGAGGGAACCAGCGAGTTTCTCGAAGCCCAAGTGGAGGACACGCGGCGCCGACTCGTCGGCACGGAAGCGAGGCTCGGCCAGTTCATTCGACAACACGACGGCGAGTTGCCAGCACAGCTCGATGGGAATAGTCAGGGTCTGCGCTCGGCCGAAACGCGGCTCCAAGCGTTGAACGAATCGATCAACCGCGATCGGGATCGCAGGCTGTTTGTCGAGCGACAACTAGCGGATAGCGCCGTCGAGGCTCTCGCCTTGGGGGCCGCGCCCACTGTCCCACAACAGGCAGTTGAAAAACCAGGTCCGGCAGCCCAACGACTTCACGCGGCAAGGGAAGAGCTTCGGGCCCTGGAGTTGCGACTCCAACCAGAGCATCCGAATATCGTCCGCCTGAAACGCACGATCGTTGAACTGCAAGAGCAAGCTGACCTTGAAGCGGCTGAGGGGGGCTCAACGGCTTCATCCCCGCAGAATCCGGCGGAAGCGCGGCTGCGAAACCGACAGGCCGAGCTGCAAATGGAGCTCGAGAAGCTCGATCGTGACATCGCGGAAAAGCTCGAGGACGAGACGCTTCTTCAGCAGGCTATTGCCGACTACCAGCGCCGGATCGAGGCGACGCCTAAGCGCGAAGCGGAGATGAAGGAGCTGACGCGTGACTACGACACGCTGCAGGGGCTCTACAAAGGACTGCTGTCCAAGAAGGAAGACTCGCAGATCGCTGCGAATGTCGAGCGGCGTCAGATCGGCGAGCAGTTTCGAATCGTCGAGCCGGCGACGCTGCCCCAGACTCCCATCAGTCCCAATCGCCTGCGTCTCAATCTGATTGGACTGATCGGCGGCCTCTTGTGTGGTCTGGGCTTGGTGGCGCTTCTGGAATACCTCGATCGGACCCTGGCGTCTGAAGCGGACGTGATCGGGGCCCTCAATGTGCCGGTGCTTGGCACAATTCCGTTGTTGGGGGGGCGTCCCGATACCGATCGGCGCCGCTGGGTAAAAGTCGTCTCCGCGTTGGGCGTTGTCGCGCTCGTGTTCGCAGCTGCTGTCGCATGGAGGCTGCTCAGGTAGCCATGTACCAACACTACTACGGCCTCCGCGAACGACCGTTCGACGTGTCGCCAGACCCACGGTTCTTGTTCCTATCAACGGCACACCGTGAAGCGCTGATGCATCTGCGCTACGGTCTCACCGGCCGGCCAGGACTGACGCTGCTCTTGGGACAGGCGGGCACAGGCAAGACGACGGTCGTTCGGGTCGCGCTTCAGGCGGCCAACAACCGTTCGTCGAAAATCATTCACCTGGCGAATCCTACCCTGACTCGTTCCGAGTTCTACCATTACCTCGCGACCGGCTTTGGCTTCACGAGCAGTGCCGCGGGCTCGAAGAGCTGCTTCCTGCAAGAGCTCGAACGGGCGATCGCGGCGCGAACGGCGGAGCAATCGGTGATAGCGCTGATTGTGGACGAAGCTCAGAGCCTGCCCCACGACCTTCTGGAAGAGATCCGCTTGCTGACCAACACGCAGTCGGACGGTCGGTCCATGGCGGTGGCTCTGGTCGGGCAGCCGGAGCTGGCTGGCCGCTTGAACGAAGACGCACTCCGGCAGCTCAAACAGCGCGTGTCGCTGCGATGTGAGCTTCCCGCTTTCGGCCTTCGAGACACCGCGGCGTACATCTCCGCGCGCGTGGGAATTGCGGGCGGAAGAGCCGAGAACATGTTCAACCGCGACGCGGTCGTTGCGATTCACGAGCATTCCAAAGGCATCCCGCGGGCGATCAGCGTGATCTGCGACAACGCGCTCTTGTCGGGCTATGCGGCGGCCATCAAGCCGATCGGGCGCGATCTCATCCACGAAGTGTGCCGTGATTTCGATCTCTTGACGGGCCCTCCGAGCGCGAACGCTCCGCCGGCGCGTCCAGCGGCTGACGCTCAGATCCCGGAATCCCGGTCGGTGTCGATGTTCGGTGCCTTCACACGCCGTTTTTCGGTCTTCTGAGGTCCAATCCCAGCGATGACTCGACTGAGTGACGCCTTCGATCGTGCACGGGCGAATGCCGTTCAAGAAGCGGAGTTGCTCGTTGACCGCTCCTGGAATGACCCCGACGAGGTGGCACAGGCATGGGAGCTCGGTGGGGAGCCGGCAATCCGTCAACAGGCTCCGGCGCCGGCGACACATCAGGAACGACTGCTGCCACCGGTGCGCCAGGTGCGGCCCGTGCCGCCTCGTGCGAGCTTTGCGGCCCCGCCCCTCACAGCGTCGGCGTCTTCGTCCGGCTACCAATTCGGCACCAACGTGCGGGACAAGGTCGTGTTCGGCGCTCTGGCGGATCCCACGTTGAACGAACGGTACAACCATATCGCTGCCGCGCTGCACCACGCGCAGACCCAGCGTAACGTCCGGACGGTGATGATCACGAGCGCCGTGATGGCGGAGGGAAAGTCGCTCACGGCTACGAATCTGGCGCTAACGCTCAGCCATTCGTACCAACGACGCGTATTGCTCATCGATGCCGACCTTCGACACCCGATGATTCACGAGAACTTTCAGCTGCCGAACGACGTCGGCTTGGGAGATCTCCTCAAACGCCCGACCGGACGGCATCTGACGGCCCGACAGGTGTCGCCCACACTATGGATTCAGCCGGCAGGGTGTTCCGACCCCGAGCCAATGAGTGCTCTGGTATCCGACGCGATGAAGCAGCTGCTGGCGGAGGCTGTGGAGCAGTTCGACTGGGTCGTGATTGACACGCCACCAATCGTCGTGTTGCCGGACGCAAACTTGCTGGCCGCCATGGTCGATACCGCGCTGGTCGTCATACGCGCGAATAGCACACCGTACCCGCTGGTGAAGCGCGCGATGGAGGCCCTCGGTCCGTCGAAAGTTCTTGGCGTCGTGCTCAATGCCGCTCGCTCAGCGAATCTCGGGGACCATTACGAATCCTACCGCTCCTACTTCTCGTCTTCTTCCTCCCAACCGCACCCGCCGGCCGTGCGACCCGCCACCGAGAGCCTCCTGCGAAAGATGCCGCTTGGAGACAACGACTAAAGCCGCGGTCTGACTATGTTTCCCAAGACGTGGCGTTCGCTCGTACTCATTGCCGGCGAGACCTGCCTGATCCTTTTCGCCGTGACTATCAGCGCCTACCTACGCATCGGCAATGCCACGTGGGACATGTTGTCGAGGCCGTCCGGCCTCCTTCGGGTGTTCCTTATCACGACCGTGTGTCAGATCTGTCTGCACTATGCGGACTTGTACGATCTTCGCAGCATCGTGGATTTCCGGGACCTGCTGGTCCGGCTTTTTCAAGCACTCGGGGCCACGTCGCTCATCCTGGCCGGCATTTACTTCTGGTTCCCCCAGTGGATCATCGGGCGCGGGGTGTTTCTGTTCTGGGCCGCCTGGGCAATCACCTTGATCTTCTTGTGGCGTCTGGCCTTCGCATGGCTGACCAGACGGGCCGCGCCACGCGAGCGGCTGTTGCTGGTCGGCACCGGTCAGGCCGCGGTCGAGCTCGTCAAGGAGCTGTTCGCCCGGCGTGATGAGCTCGGCGTGGAGATCGTCGGCTTTGTGGATGACGACCCCGCCCGCGTCGGCGCCCCGGTCATCAATCCAGGCGTCATCGGAACCATCGACGACATTCCTTCGCTCGTCCAACGGCTCGAGGTCGATCGCGTCGTCGTGAGCTTGTCCGACGCTCGCGGACGACTTCCCATGGAGCATCTGCTCGACATCCGCATGCGGAGCACGGTCAGATTCGAACACCTGGCGTCGGTCTATGAGGAATACATGGGCAAGATTGCCGTCGCGAATCTTCGCCCGAGCTGGCTGATCTTCTCGGCTGGCTTTCGTAAGACACGCGCACGGCTCGCCATCAAGCGGGCCGTCGATTTCGTCGTGGCGGGTATCGTTCTCGTTCTGGCGGCGCCGATCATGCTGGTCATTGCCGCGGTCGTCAAGGCCGGACCCCGGGGTCCGGTGCTGTACCACCAGGAACGCGTAGGGCTGAACGGCCGTGTCTTCACCGTTCACAAGTTCCGGACAATGGGGCTGAATGCCGAGGCCGGGACGGGGCCAGTCTGGAGTCATCCCAACGACGGCCGCGTCACTGTTGTAGGCAGGTTCCTTCGGCGAATGCGCCTGGACGAGCTGCCCCAGTTATGGAATGTCCTAAAAGGCGAGATGAGCCTTGTCGGGCCGCGCCCCGAACGACCCGAGTTCGTCGAATACCTCACCAAACAGATTCCGTATTACGGCCAGCGGCACGTGTTGAAGCCCGGGCTGACGGGATGGGCACAGGTTCGATACACCTACGCGGCGAGCGTCGAGGACGCGATCGAGAAGCTGCAGTACCGACTTGTACTACATCAAGAACCTGTCGTTCGGTCTGGACCTGGTGATCATCCTCGAAACGATCAAGACCGTCCTGTTGCGGCGAGGAGCACGTTGAGCCAGCAGGCGTGTCTGCCGTGAGCCACACATCATCCACGCCCAACCGCTCCACCTCGGCATCAACCGGAACCGCACGGTCCCCGGATTCGATGCTGAACGCGATGAGCGTCGACGTCGAGGACTACTTCCAGGTCTCGGCGTTCGAGAAGGTGGTCTCTCGTGCCTCCTGGGACACCCTCGAAAGTCGCGTCGTCGGCAACACCGAGCGCTTGCTCGAGCTATTCGACCGCTCGGGCATCAAAGCCACATTTTTCGTGCTTGGTTGGGTGGCCCAGCGATTTCCTGTGCTTGTCCGGAGGATCAAGGCAACCGGTCACGAAGTCGCGTCGCACGGCTATCACCACCAGTTGCTATACATGCTGACGCCACAGCAGTTTCGAGAGGACGTTCGATCTGCGAAAGCCGTGCTCGAGGACTGCACGGGATCGGTCGTGATCGGCTTTCGCGCGCCCAGCTTCTCCTTGATAGCATCCACGCTTTGGGCGATCGACATCTTGATCGAGGAAGGCTACCGCTACGACTCGAGCGTTTTCCCTGTCCGTCACGATCGATACGGAATTCCAGACGCGCCTCGTCACATCCACGCCATTGAGCGCCCCTCTGGTGCGCTGCTCGAAATGCCGCTGTCGACTGTTCGCTTCGGTGGCATGAACCTTCCCGTTTCTGGCGGCGGGTACTTTCGACTGTTACCGTACGCGTGGACCCGGTGGGGAATTCGGCATATCAACCTCGTCGACCAGCAGCCGGCCCTGTTCTACCTGCATCCGTGGGAGATCGATCCAAATCAGCCGCGGATCCCGGTGCGATTCGACAACACGCCTGCGCCACTACTCGGGTTTGAAGCACACCTTTCGGCGCCTGTCGAGTCTGGTAGAGGAGTTTCAATTCGATTCTGTCGCGAAGGTGCTGAACCTCGCGCCCGCCCAGGACTCGGCTCCTGCCACGAGTCTTCGGCCTTTGCCGGCCTCTGTGCGCACCTGATGTCAGTCGATTTCGCGCTTGGCTCGAGCACCATGGATCCCCAGGCGATGACCCTCGTTGACGTGGCGTCGGAGGCAGACGGCGATGCGTGGGATCAATTCGCCTCGCGGCATCCGGACGCGAGCGGGTATCATGCGTGGGCCTGGCGTCGAGTATTCGAGCGGGCATTCGGGCATGAGTCAATCTACCTCATCGCGCGACGCGGTCAAGGCATCGAGGGCATCCTTCCACTCGTGCAAATCAACAGCTTCCTGTTCGGTCGAATGCTGACGTCGCTGCCATTCCTGAACTACGGTGGAGTCGTAGCCGACTCCCAGTCGGTTGCCCAGGATTTGGTCGAGGCAGCGACCGCTCTTGCGCGCAAGCGAGGGTGCCGCCACGTCGAGCTCCGACACACAAAGCGCCGCTTCGTCCAGCTTCCGTGCCGCCAACACAAGGTGGCGATGCGACTGCGGATTGGACGCGGCCTCTGGGAGCGTCTGGATCGGAAGGTTCGAAACCAGGTTCGCAAGGCGCAAAAGTCGGGGCTGGTGGCCGCGGCCGGCGGTCCCGAGCTTCTGAACGACTTTTACGGCGTTTTCGCGCGCAATATGCGGGATCTAGGCACGCCAGTCTATTCCGTGCGCTTCTTCGATGAGATCCTCAACGTGTTCCCGAACCGCACACGGCTTCATGTCGTCAGGCTTAACGGCAAAGCTGTGGCAGCCGGACTCGTGTACCGAACCGATACCACGGTCGAGGTGCCGTGGGCCTCGTCGATTCGCGAACACAACTCTTTATGTCCCAATCATCTCCTGTATTGGAGCGTGATCGAAGCGGCGGCGGAAAGCGGGTGCGACTTGCTGGACTTCGGACGCTCCACACCCTATGAAGGCACCTATGCGTTCAAGAAACAGTGGGGCGCGGAGCCGCTGCCGCTTCATTGGGAATATGCGCTGACGGCCGGCGACGCGTTGCCGGACGCGAGCCCGTCGAACCCGAAGTTCCGGCTTGCAGTCTCGTTGTGGAAACGACTGCCGCTTGGGCTGGCAACACGCGTGGGCCCTGTCATCGTTCGAGGCATCCCCTGAAGGAAGGTGCCGTCTCATCTCGGATGCTCGAACGCGGCTTCGAACGATACGATCGACTCTGCATTCGCGCCTACTACACCGTACGGCGACGGCTGGTGCCAGCACTACGGAATTCCCATTACGAGTATCAATCGTTCCTGGCCGACGCGCTGCAAGGGAATGGGTATCGGCTCGATCTCGGCGCTGGCCATCACTTCCTCCCGCCGTGGGTGGCCACCGAGCTTGGCGCCCTGAATCTCGAGAACTGGACGTCGTTGGGCGTTGACTCCGATGCCAATGCGCTTCGCAGGCATGAAAGCCTCGATTGGCGGCTCGGCGGAAACATCGAGACGTTGCCTTTACGAGACGGCACGTTCGATCTCGTCACGGCAAATATGGTCGTCGAACACGTGAAACGTCCATCGGAATTGTTCGCGGAAGTGTACCGTGTTCTCAAGCCGGGCGGCCGCTTCCTGGTTCACACACCCAATCTGTCAGGCTACACGACAGCCCTATCGCGTCTCCTTCCCAGCGCGCTCGTGGCTCCGTTGGCGAAGCTGCTGCTCAAGCGCGACCCGGTCGATGTCTATCCAACGTACTATCGCGCAAATTCGAGGACGGCGCTGCTGAAGCTCGCGGACGAAACGCACTTGTCGGTAGAGACGGTGAGTTTCGTACAATCCTCGCCACAGCTGATCCGCGTGCCACCGTTGATGCTTGCGGAGATGACCTGGATCCGCGTATTGGATCAGCAACGGTTTGCACCGTATCGACCGTGTATCGTCGCGGTGTTCAGGAAACACCACGGGTGCCCTCCTACAGCCTGAACGAGACGATCCAGCGCAGGCCCAACAAGGCGGCTGTTCCTCCTACACCTGCAAGCGCGACGGCGCGCCGCTTGGCGCGCACCTTCTGGGGCACAAACACGCCTGGCGCCGGCCATCGTTGCCACCCCTCGCGCGGCAGCGGTGCAGCGATCACCCCAGAACGCTTCAGGACGTTGTGCGAGAATCCGTGACCAAGCAGCAAGACCACGGGCCTGGTGAGCGTGCGCGTCGGCATCTGCTCGAGGGTGGAGATCGAATAGTTGAAGAAGAACTCGGCCCTCTCCAGAAACTGCCTCCGTTCATCGGCCTCGGCAAATCTCGCGGCGAGATTGAACACTTCGCTCTTGCGCATGTCCTGAGCGGCCCATGTCTCGGTCGGAAACTCGAGAATTTCCGGCTTGTCCAGATAGGGGTACTCGCGTTTCGTCATCCAACGCGCGTAATGCAGGAGGACCTCGCGCGCATACCCGTACATCGCGTCAGGCTCGCCGAGCTCGACCTTGTAGTCGAGATATTTGCCGAGGGCTTGCAGATACATCGTGTAGAACCATCGCTCCTCTGCATTCAAGCAGATTCAAGCGTCTCGAGCTCTTGCCGAGGATGAGTGCACCGACGAATGATCTGTTCCGCCTTTTCGAGAAAGCGGCGTTCGCCAGTCATGCGATGGCCGTCGATGAGAGCGTTGAGCGAGTTGCCCGAACCGCGGCCAGGGCCATGATAGGTCGGATTTCGGGAGGCGCTCGCGTGCCCAGTGTCCCCTCCATCGAGCCACGAGAAAACGGTCTTGCCGTCCATCGTCGATGTCGATCACGAACTGCGCCAGACCAATCGCCGCCTCGCGTGAGGCACGGCTGCCGGTCAGCGAAATAGTGCAACATCAGGCCGGTGGTGTAATTGTGCTCGGAAGAGGGTCCTCCGCCGATGCGTCCCTGCTGGGTAGGTGCGGTGTGTCGACTTGCCGGCGTCTACGTAGTGGAAGGTGTGCCAGAACATGCCGTGGTTGTACGCGGACTTGTCGGCGTGCGTGTGGTAGATGTCGATGTCGACGACGTGGGCCGCGAGCTCCTCGAAGCTGCGTCCACCAGCGCAGGTCGCCCGTGCGCATGAACTGGTACGCGAAGCCGGCAATCGCGTCGTACTGGTTGTTGTAGTGCGAGACGAGCGGCGCTGTCGCCCGGTCGAACACGGCTTCGTGGTCGCCGTAGATGTCGCCGAAGTGCCGCCAGCCGTACTCGTCGACTCTCTCTCGCTTTGTCTCGAAACTGTCGGCGCCCTCGATAGCCGCATCCACGAGCATCTGGTAACGCTCATCGACAACCGAATCGACCGGTGCGAGGTATGGCACGACGCCAGAGGCTGCATACCATTCGGCGGAGGGGTGCACGATCACTCGGGATCGACACCAGAGCAACGGTACCTCGGTCACGCGATCCGATCCGAACAAGAGATAGCACTCGTGGGTTTTTTGTTCGCCACCCTGCAGCTCGTGAACGTCCGGGTATTGGCTCGGAAAGAACGAGACGCGAAGGGAACTTGGTTGCGCGCTGATCGCCCGCGGGCAGTTCTCCCAGAAGTATGGTACCGCCACACCGAGTGCCGACCGGTCACGTTCGAGCACGACGATAGGTGACGCGCGTGTCCCCTCCAGCTGTTCGCCGTCCGCGAACCCTCTGTAACCACGGAATCGGACAGGCACGACGCCGTGTCGATTCAAGTGGTTGTGGCTTGCCCAGTTTTCGCCGCCGCTGGACTCCTGATAAATCTCGAGATCCCTGATGCAGATGGAGTGTGAGCCGCGTTCGAGCGAGAACCTGATCCGCTCGGCGGGCTTGTCCGGTGACAACTTCAAGGTGAGAGAAAGCTCGCGGAGCAGCACCGATCCTGCGTCACCCAGCTCCCAAATTCCGCTCGGATGCTCAGCGCGCGCTGGATTCCTCACCGTGAGCAGAAGCCGAATGACCGACAAGCCCGCATAGAAGTGCAGTCGCGCGATCAGCCGCAGTCGCGCACCTGAAGGTCCTTGGGCTTCGCCATCGGCGAGCACCGCAACCCTCATGCTTCCCTGCTCTTCAATGTCAACACCAAGCCACCGAACCGGCCAGGGGCGACCCTCGGCCGGCACCAAACGAAGGTCGCACGTGACTTCATCAACGCGTGACTCAGGTTGGGCGTTTCTGAGGAGCCCTGGATCGTCGCGCGATACGACAAATGACGCCGTGCCTGTTGACACCGTGAAGTGCCCATCCGCGCCCGAAACCGCGAGCCGCTGATCGAACCGCGGTGTGGCGGCCGAACCACCAAGCCGCAGCACCAGGTGGTCCATCTCCTCACCAAGAGTGGTGAGTGATGAATCGACGAGGACCCACCGGATGGACTGATCACTCCATCGGTCCAGCACCTGAACCTGGATCGGAAGAATCACACCATCAGCACGTTCGAGGGTCCAACCGGAGGGATCCTTCGCAAGCCCTTTAGGAAGGGGTAGGCCGACGGTGAACGGCTCGTTGACCCGGCGCAGTGCCTCACGGTCGTACCTGACTTGGAGGGGAAGTACGGCAACGCCCTCATGCCGACTCGATTCAGTGGGAGCCATCGCAGATTTCAGTCGCGTCGCCCGGTCTTCATCAACGACGCAATAGCGAACCCGACTGCGGCGCCAATTCCATTGCACACGGCGTCAGTAAGAGAGGGAAACCGGGTTCGGCTGAACAACTGAGTGATCTCGAGCAGTACCGCGAATGCCAGCGCAAAGCCAGGCGCGGTCAACAATCCGCTCTTGCCGCTCTTCTGTGCGAAGAACCCGAATGGGACGAAAAGCAGCGTATTGGCCAAGATGTCGAAGCGGCGTACCGGCGGAGTGGCGAACGGGATCCAGCCAACGTTCTTCCAAGAGACGCGAGGTTGCAGATCGAATAATGGCACAGTCAGAGTCGCAGTGGCAACGGACCAGACGATCCACGCGGCCACCGGCCGGCCAATCCACCAAAGCCGAGAGCACACCACGGCGGCGCCGCCCAAAACGAACAGAACAAAGACCTCAAAAGAATGACGCCAGAAGAATGCGGACCAATTAGCCACGGTTCAACGCTCGGCTCTCAGCATACAGGACCGCACAAATTGGCCGATGACGTCATGAGGAACGCGAATCGGCACAGGCGTTGCCACGCGCGTTGCTCTGATGCCCACGCACCCATCGCTGCGAGAGGACGAACGTCGTCGTAATACTGATGAGCGGAAGCATAACTTCATGACCATCTTGCGGATGCATTTCCGAGAGCACGTCTCTCAGTGCAGACCGACAATCACGTGGTGCACGAACCCCGCACCCTGTGTCACGGGATATGTCATCTCGTACGGAACCGTTCACGGTCTACACGAATGAAGTCGCCATGATGTCACAGCTCTTTAACAAAGCTTTTGGAGCATTGCCTACGACGAAATTTCTCAAAGTGCGACGAAAAAGCACGCGGGAACTCGTGCAACGGCCCGCAAGGGTCGATATGTCAGATGGGGCAAATCGAATTGGTGGCACGTTGCAGATCTGAGTCAATTACCCACGGATCTGTGCGGTCACGTCGAAAAGCGTGTCGCCGACGCGGTGCAATCGAGACTCAGGACTCGATGAAAATCAGCAAATTGTCCGAATTTCCTGGAAATTCGTGAATTCACTCGAAAACCGAACTTCGGCGTTTGGCTTGCTTGTCTAAGCGCCTCGCCGTCGCGCCTTGTGCGCCGCGGATGTGCGAAGTCGATGCCCCAAACGCTCCCCTGGCGGATTGGGAGGAGACCCTTGCGACGCGTCATCTTGTTATTGTGCTTATCAGCCCTATGCGTAGCTGAAACCCCGCTATCCGCTGGACAAGAAGGAGAGGGCGCTAGACGTCGGAGGTCGAGTCCTCGAATCTCGGGCGTGACCAGCAATATCGTTGCGCAGAAGACGTCCCGAACATACACGGTATATGGACTAGGATTCCAGTCTGGCCTCAGACCGTCAATCGGGACTGCATCATCAGTCACCAGTCACGCAATTCAATTGGACCGTTACGCTCGGCACACCCGGCATGACGGGTCTTCAGGCGACCAATCCGGACGGCCGGACTTCGAACACGTCACTACGTCAGCGTCGCGGCTCCGGCACAGGAAGGGCAACCGGCTCCGGCTCCTGCACCAACGCCCACTTTGTCGTGTCCGGCCCCCCAGACGAGTGACTTCAAATGACGGGCGGAGCGTCTCGGTGACGTATCCGGCGCCCCTCGTGACAGGCGGTACGTACATCGTGCGTACGATGTGCACACCAGCATCCGGCGCGATGTTCGCCGTGGGGACGACCACAGTGAGTTGCGTTGCGGCCGGCGAAGAACAAGCTCGCATCACTCCGTGCTCGTTTCCAGTGACGGTCACTACTGCCGGCACGGTTCCCCCACCCACCGTTCCTCCACCCCCGACGATAGCCTGTCCATTCAATCAAACCGCATCATCGAGCGATGGAAACCCTGTCGTGGTCAACTATCCGGCCCCGACGGTGAGTGGAGGACTGGCACCACTCTCCACCACGTGTAGTCCCGTGTCCGGCTCGAAATTCCCAGTCGGAAACACGGCTGTCAGATGTACTACGACCGACAGCTTGAACAGAGCCGCAGCCTGCCAATCGTTGATATCGGTGATCGGCCCGTCATCTCAGCCTCCCAGTGTGACCGGATACAGCATTAGTGGCACGCCACCTCGGGTTGGCGCAAGTTCAACCTACGTTGGGACGGCAAGGATGTCCAATGGCTCGTCCCAGCCGATCGACCCAAGTCTCGCTCAGTGGCAATCAAGCAACCCGAATATCGCGACGTGGATGGCGCCCGGTCTTTTGCAAGGGGTCTCGGCAGGCACTGTCACGGTCCAGTCGACCTATCAAGGTGTTGCAGCCTCCCAAAACGTCACGACCACAGGCCAGTCAACACCACCACCTCCATCACCACCGCCATCGTCCGGCAGGCGCCTGATCGTTCAGAGCGATATCACCTACTTGGGCTCCTACGACGATCTCGACGGCACGGGTTGGGGCCAAGGGGTGACGCACCGCTACGTCAATGGCGAGTTTCGGCTGCTCACACTACGGGGTGGGTCGCGTCTCGAGGAATTGCGCTTGCCGGCATCGTTCGGTGGGCGTCTTGTCTCGACGAACGTCTGGTCGGACATCTTCTCGGGCGCGGCTGGCCTAATCGGGCAGCACAAAGGGATCTGGTTCGAGGAAGCGACGCAACGGCTCTGGACGGGGGATGCCATCGATTATCCCGACGATTCGCAAGCGCAGATGGGGATGCTGGCGTCGCCGACCACGCGGACCGCTCAACGCGACGGGCGGCGGCATCAGCGAATCTCAAGCGCGTCACGGTGCAAGGCATCGGCGCTCGGAAAGCGTACGGCAATCCGCAGAAGACGCCGCAGGCGTGGATCGATCAGTGGGGCTTGCATCCGTATCATGATCGGCTGGGGCGGCTACGCGAGTCGGATGGCGCAAGGCTGGAGCGGCGATCGGTCGATTGGGCCCGTCTCGATGGGCCTGTCGGTGATTGGTATTCCCGATCTCGCCGGCTACGCGAACAATGGCCGACGGCGTCGGGAGTTACGGCGTCTATGCCGATCACGTCAGCGGCACGTTGGGCGAGCGCCCTCGGCGAGTGTCGATCGCGGCGTGCGCAATAGCGACGTGATCAACTACTTCGATAGCGGCGATCCACGCACGAATCCGTCGACTCCGCCGAGCGTCCCGCCAGCGTCCGGAGCGCGCTGGTTGTCGCCCGCGGCGGATGGCCTGGGACGCTGGCCTTGGGGCGATAGCTTCTGGCACACCGGGATGGCGATCGACACGGGTGATAAATACGGCCTCGTGCTCGTCGGCTCGTTCCTGAGCGGCAAAGCGTACTACTGAGCAGCACGCTCAGAGCTGAGCGCAAGACGTTTGAATTTCAAGTCTTCGATCCGGCGGTCGTTGCGCGACGCGTGGCAAGGCATAATCCCGAAAATCGTCAAGCCGTACGAATCGCGCTGGCAGATCAATCTGACTGGGCTGGGTGGGCCGGAGCCGGGCGGTTTCCGAAGTCGTCGGCGCCGGGACAGAGTTCGGCTCGGTGAATGGCGCGACGTTCGATCCAATGACGAAGCGGATCTATCTTTATGGCGGGTGGGTCTTGCCGGAAACAAGAAATCGCGTCTGGGTATTCCAGGTGAACTAGTATCGATGCCATTCAACGGAACGATGACGAAACAACGGGAGTGTCCCTAGTCCAGACCTGCTGGAATCGTGAGTCGGGGCTGATGTGAGCCGCTCGTGGCGGCTCACGTCAGACCCCGATCGCGGCGCACGCAACGACAATCTGTTTCGAACACTGGGACCGTAAGCACAGCGAGCCCCAACCGCCCGAGAGGTTGCGGACCGGAACCCTCCATACTCGGACGCCTGCGATGATCGCCAAGCCACGACGGCAAACCGTTCAAGCGAATCAACTTAGCTCAGTGAGGTCAGGCCGAAGAATCCTGTATGCAATCGGTAGGTCATTGTATGATGCGCGTAGCGTTGCGACGTTGCGCCCGTGGGTGGCTATACCCTCACAGGCCCCTAGCCAGATTGGGAGAACCCTTGCGCCGCACAACCTTGTTGTTCTGCTTTCTGCTCGCCTGCACGGCCTCGCAAGGCGTGACGATCCCTGCCTCGACACCACCACAGTCACCGTCGCCAGGCCGGCGATTGGTCGATGAGAGCGATGTCACCTATTTGGGCTACTACGACGACCTCAACGGGACTGGGTGGGGCCAGGCCGTCACGCACCGTTATGTCAACGGACAGTTCCGCTTGTTGACGTTCCGAACAGGCTCGGCCGTCGCTGAACTTGGGCTCCCTGTCTTCTTTGGTCAGCAGGTGACTCAGACAAATTTCTGGCCGAATGTGTTTGCCGGCGTGACCTCGATTGTTGGCGACCATAAGGGACTATGGTGGGAGGAATCGAGGGAGCGGCTCTGGACCGTCGATGCGATCGACTACCCGAACGATTCGCAGGCACAGATGGGGATGCTGGCGAGCCCGACGACCCGCACGTTGAACGCCGCCGGCGGCGGGATCAGCAATCTCAAGCGGGTGACGGTGGCCGGCATCGGAGCACGGAAAGCGTACGGCAGCGTGCAAGCGACGCCGCCAGCCTGGCAGAAGCAGTGGGACTTGCATCCCTATCTCATCGGCTGGGGCGGATACGCGAGCCGAATGGCGCAGGGCCTGGGCGGGGATCGATCCATCGGGCCGGTATCGCTCGGCCTCTCTGTGATTGGCATCCCTGACCTGGCTAGGTATGCGAATGGGGGACAGATCGCTGCGAGCGCGAGGGGCATCTACGCCGATCATGTGAGCGGCACGTTGGGCAATGCGCCGTCGAGCACGGTGGATCGAGGGGTACGCAATGCGGACGTGATCAACTACTACGACAGTGGCGATCCACGGCAGAATCCGCCAACGCCACCGACCGCGCGGCCGGCCGCCGGTGCGCGCTGGTTGTCACCGGCCGCGGACGGCCTCGGGCGCTGGACGTGGGGCGATAGCTTCTGGCACACCGGCATGGCCATCGACACTGAAGATAAGTACGGGCTCGTCCTCGTCGCGTCTCTGCTCAGTGGGAAGGCGTTCTATATGCAGAGCGCACTGGCTGCCGAGCGAAAGACTTTTGAGTTTCAAGTGTTCGATCCGGCGACACTGCGCGATGCGTGGGAAGACGTCACGCCAAAAATTGTGAAGCCCACTTCGCGCTGGATGGTCACCTTGCCCGGGTTGGGCGGTCCTGACAACACCGGGAAGGTAGTCGGGGCCGGAACGCCGTACGGCTCTGTGAGTGGCGCCACTTTTGATCCCACGACGAAGCGGATCTACGTCTATGGGGGTTGGGTGCTGCCAGAAACGAGAAATCGCGTCTGGGTGTTCCAGGTGAATTGATGTCGATGCAACCCTGGCCGGATAACCACGGAGTCCGATACGCCTCTCTCGCGTGACGTCGTCTGAATCTTGCGGGAACGAGTTAGCTACCACCATCAGTGCCGAACAGAGCCGCCGGATCGCTTTGAGTCTCGGGTCCCCGTGCTCTAACGACGCGCGCCGGCACACCAGCCGCCACGACGCCGTCAGGAATTGGTCGGGTCACGACCGACCCCGCACCAATGACGCAGTTGCGTCCCACATCGGCGAGAATCACAGAAGCGCTGCCAATCCACGTGCCCGCTCCGATTCGTACACGCCTGATACTCCCCGCCTGATCGCGAATCGGCGTGTCGGCGTCCGCCGTGCCGTGAACGTGGCCACCGCTCGGGATGTGAACCCCTGCCGCAAGGAGGACGTCTCGCTCGAGGTGAACCAGACCGAGGTAACAACGGGGGCCCACATACACGTGTTCGTCAATAATAGCGCCAGCTTTCGACAGCACGGCGCCGAAGCAGATCATCGAGGTGGCGTGGCAGCGCGGAATGGTGCACGCGAGAAAAGCTCGCCGGAGATACTCACCACGCAGGCCGGGTGTTGACGCCAAGGACTGCGTCGCGGCCTCCATCGCCCGATCCGCTCCAACAAACGCCGACCAGAGCCGAAAGATCAGCACCCGCGGCAGCACCAGTACCGTTGCGGTGCCGCGGGCAAGCGCCTTCAGCGCGTCGCGCATATCTCTCGAGCGTCTGCGCGCCGGCCCGCGCCCGACCGCGGAAATGTCTCCCCGAGCTCGTCGTAGATGCGTTCGACCTTCCGCATCCGAGCGTCGAACGAGAGATCGGTCTCGACCCGTTTTCGGGCGGCGGCCGCTCTGCGACTCCCGGCCACAGGGTCGTTCACCGCTTCGATCAGCGCATCTACGAGCGCCTGCTCGTCGTTGGGCGGAACGATGAGCGCCTCGATACCATCTCGAGCGAGCTCGGCCGTGCCCCCGACGGCGGTCGCGACGATCGGCGTCTCAAGGGCCATCGCCTCGAGAATCGCATTCGGTGTGCCCTCGTAGCTCGACGCTTGAACGAACAAATCGAGCGCGTGGTGCAGCATCCGAACATCCTCCACGTGCCCGACCAGTCGACAGCGACCGGCGAGTCCGGCCTTGGCAATCTGCCTGTCGAGCAGCCCCTTCAAGCTGCCCTCACCACCAATCAGGAGCTGTGCTCGCGGGAAGTGTTCGGCAATCCGGCGGAACGCGCGCACGAGCACGTCGAAGCGTTTTTGGTGCTCGAGTCGCCCGATGGCGCCGATGACCAAGTCGTCGCGTCCGACGCCGAACCGCGCACGGGCGTCGGGTTGTTGATCGCGCTGGCGAGCAAACACGAAGGGGTCAATACCATTCAGGATGACGGTAACCGACATTGGATTCGCGCCCGAGTTCAAGAGGGCAGCTCGGATCTCGCTCGAAACGGCGATCACCCGCGGAAAGCGTGCAAGCAGCTTCCGATCGGCCGGATAGTAGAGACCGCGCTCGCGCAGTGAGTGGCCCGTCCATCCATGAGCAGTGGCAAGGGGAATCACACCCTCATACCGGGCAAGTAGCAGTGCCAACAGGTCCGTCTTGTAATCGTGGGCATGCACGATGTCGATCTGACGCTCTGGTACGATTGTGCGCAGTTGACGCCAGATCTTCGGGTCGAGCGAATGCCGCTCTCGGACCTCGACGTACTCCACCGCGAGGGCCTCCGCTCTGCGGTCGATGTGGAACGTTGTATCCCGCTCGTCGCGGATATAACAGACGGTAATGGCATATCGGGCAGGATCGGATCGGGCCGTGCCCCACAGAATCGTCTTTTCCGGTCCACCGCCGGTGCCAAAGACTGCCCGTAACTCGAGGATACGCAGCGGCATCGCCTTAGGGGCGGCGAGCTGCACAGTCCACGCCGAAGATGACGAAGTCACGAATGAGTGGCGTTCTGGCCAGGGTATGCAGACGCCTCACTGGGATGGGCTCGAACCGACGGAGCTCGAAGCCGGCGTCGACGGCTGCGCGACGGAAGTCGGCAAAGCGTTTCCTGTTCAAACCAGTGTCTTCCCAAGTCCTCGCCGAGAAGGACTGTACCGGCATGCTGATTTCTCAGCGCCAAGAGCGGTTTGAGACCGAACAGAAGATGCGCATACGGGACCTGACAGGCCCAGCGCAAGTGGTAGCCGAACGGCGAGTAAAACAGGGGACCGAACGTCGTGAGCAGGAGACCGCCGGGTCGCAACACCCTGTAGAGCTCGCGGAATGCTCGTGGGACGTCCAGGACATGTTCGAATGAGTCGGTTGAGAACACGGCATCGAAACTCCGATCCTCCACGGGAATCAACCCCTCTCGGCTCAACACGAACCGGCAATTCGCGACTCCAGCTGCCGCGAGCGCGCGCTCGGCGTGTTCAATTGACGACGACTCGATATCGACGCCCACGACCGATTCTCACGCGCTGCGCCAACCAAAGCGTTTCTCCGCCCCATCCACAGCCAAAGTCAAGCACGTCGATGTCGTGCGTCGGGCACTGTTCCAGGTAGCGGCCCATCGAGCCTGACGCCTTCGCGAGCTCCCGCGCCGTCTGCTCAGTAGCGCTCATCTGAGCGCGTGGCTCGGGAGGAAAGACACGACTCGCGAGTCGCAGCAGGTGCAGGCGAAACCCGACGGCGGAGGTCACCCTCTCGCCCTCGCCCGCGTGCGATGGCCGACTTTCGACACCAGAGCCAGCGCGCGCGCGCAGTCGTACACGCACGCGACGGCCAGATTGGCGCCAAACTCTCGGACCACCCCTTGGCTCGCGTTGCGGGTCATACGGCTGGCGCGGCATAACGACAGAAAAAAGAAGCCCAGCGCGCCAACGACCAACAGCTGCGAGCCGTCCCACGGCAGCATGAAAATACCAAGCATCGCTGCCGTCAGCAACACGAGATCAACAATCGGAATGGCGACGCTCGGCACCGAGCGGATGGTGAAGGGGCCTCTCAAGGAGGCCCGCAGATTGTCGCGACCCCGCCACAACTCTCCCAGAAATACGGCCCTGAGGGTATCGGGATCGCCGTAATGAATGCTCCGAAGTCGATCGTCGCTGACAATTCGATGACGAGTCGCCCGCAGTCGGTTGCACAGATCGACGTCTTCGCAGGTTTCGAGCGAGACGTCGAATCCGCCGACCTTGAGGAAGAGCTCACGACGGACCGCGAGATTCCCACTCCCGAGCCATTCGACGTCGTGCACGCCCTGGCGGTGAGATCGAAAGCGATCGGTACGCGCGCTGAACCCAATTGACGTCTGGCGGCGGCAGGTACGGTGCCCCGACCGCCGCAATGGTGGAGTCAGTGAACACGTCGATGACCGCCGTCGCCCACGAGCTGTCGATGACATGGTCGGCGTCCACGAATGCCAGCAACTGTCCTGTAGCACGCGCGGCTCCAGCATTGCGCAAGGCGGCCACTGGCTCGGCAGGCATCATCATGACGACCGCGCCGGCCTCCCGCGCGACGGCGGCCGACCGGTCCTGCGATCCGTTATCGACGACGATGACCTCAAGCTCGCCGGCGGCGGCATTTGCGCGGATCGACGCCAGGCACTGGTTGAGGCTGTCGGCAGCATCCCGGACGGGCACGACGAAGGTGACGTCAGGTTGGCAAGCCGCGTCCGTCATGCGACAGCCCGCTCCCCGCTCGAACCGCGTAGACGAGCGGCCGCGGCAGAGTACAGGTCGTAGTACTGGCCGACCGTACGGCTCAGCTGAAATCGCTCGCTCGCCCGCTGCCGCGCCCTTCGACCCATCGCCTGGGCGCGCCCCGACTCGTCGAGCACGCGTAGCATCGCTGCAGCGGCCGCGTCGGCGTCCTCACGGGCCACCAGGTAGCCGTGCGCCCCCTCTTCCACAATCTCCGGATTGCCCCCGACATCCGTGACGACGACCGGCAGCCCAGCCGCCATGGCTTCGAGCAGCGTGAGCGACGCGGCTTCGCTGAGCGACATCAGCGCGAACAGATCGGCCGCCTGCAACAGCTCGGGTACGTCGGTGCGCACGCCAAGAAAACGCGTCCGATCTCCAATGCGAAGCGTTTCAACCAGAGATTGGAGCTGCGGACGGAGCGGTCCGTCGCCGACGAGCAACAGGTCGACGTCGGCACGCGCGGCCGCGACCATCGCGAACGCCCTCAAGAGTGTGGCGTGGTCCTTCACCGGATGAAAACGGGCAACACAGATCACGTAGCGACGCCGGGAATCGAGTCCAAGACGTGCGCGAACGCCGACGGAATCGACCCGCTCGTTGTACCGGGAGACGTCGATCCCGTTCTCGATGACCTCGATCGGCCGGTCACCAAAACCGTCGACATCCGCCAGGCTGCGCGCGCTGAACCGGCACACCGCATTGATGTCGTCGGCCAACCGGGCGAGCAGCCAACGATTGACCAGCCGTCGACGGACAGAAACGATGTCGGGGAAATGGCGGCCGTGCTCGGTGAAGATGACGTGCACCGTGTGCGGAACGACGAAGCGGGCCAGCGCGGTGTAGAAGAACGGAGAGTACTGGTGAGCGTGAAGGATCTCGAGATTGCGCGCCGCGATCTCGTGCGCCAGAGTGCGGGCGACGCGAAAATCGAGGCCCGGCCGCCGCCCCAACGCGACGACCGGAATCCCCTCCTGCTGAAGCCGCGTGCCGAGCTCACCAACGCCGTCGAGGCACAATACTACCGGAGCTAGTCGGGATCCGAGCCGCTTGATCGTCTCGGCCACCAGCATCTCGGCACCCGCTACTTGCATGACATGCAGGACGAAGCCGACGCGAATCGGCGACGGCGAACCGTGAGTCACGGGTGCGCCCCCTGGAAGCCGGTCGATGGGGCGGGAAGGATAGAGTCGGCCTCAACAGCAGGCGCGGGTGATTCCAAAGGCTTAGCGGCCTTCGCCAGCACCCACGTCTGGACCCCGAGCAGTATCAGCAGGTACGGCAGTTCGAAAACTTCCAGCGAAAGGAACGATGCACCAATACAAAAGACTGCGAGCGCCCCTTCGAGACCGCCTACGACACTTCGAAGCAGCAGGGCATCGGGGTCTCTGCGACTTTTCAACGCACGACGGGCACGAAAAATCGCAGTCCAGCCGCTGACTAGCAACAGCATGTACAAAGCCAGCCCCGGATATCCGGTGTCCGCGAGCGTTTGAAGGTATTGGCTATGAATCGTTCGGCCCTCGAGATCGGCGCCGTAGTAGTAGGACAGGCGATTCGCGTTGCGGATGCCGACGCCAAACGCTGGATACTCGTTGGCAATCTGGATCGCCGCTTTCCAGCTTTCAATCCTGGAGTTGGCCGTTCGATCCGTTTCGTAGTTTTCGATGCTGAAAAAGCGTTCACGGATTTCCCGACCGGCGAGAGGTGGCACAACCAAGCCAATGGCTATCGCCATGGCGAGGAATTGCCACCTCCGTCGGCTGCGAAACATCAGAAGGGGCGCCGTGGCGAGCAGCGCGACCATCGCCCCGCGCGAATACGACATGAGCACCGCGTGAATCAGCAGCGGCACAGCCGCCGCGAAGATCCAGCGCCACCACTGTCGTGTGGCTTCCCACGCGTAGATGGTCAACGGCAGCCCCATGGCGACCATCAATCCAGCGCCGTTATTGTCGAGACCTCCGTAGCCATTGCGGTAGATATCGAGTCGTCCTGCTGTGAAATACAAAAAGTTCAGCTCGTAGGCGATGTAAATCAACGAGCCGGTCGCAATGAGGTAGAGAATCCATACCTGACGCGCATTGGAGACGACGATGGCGGCGACACTGAACATGCCGAGAATCTTCAGGTACTCGAGGAACCACGGCCAGGAAAGAACCCGATTTTGTGACGTGATGTAGGTCAGGACGATCCACGCCGCGTAGGCCAGGACGGCTGCATGGCCGAACACGAACCGACCCTGGCCCTTGTGCTCGTCGGTCGACCGGTTCGACGAAATGAGCCGAGAGCTCCGAGAATCGCGGCGTACGCCACGGTACTCGGACCAGGACGTTTCGGACGGAAGCGCCCACCTCCACAGCCATTGCGGTCTCAGCACGGCGAACAGGTAGTAGATCGCGACCGCGATGAAGGGACCGGCGAATAAGACTCCGACGGTCCCCGCAGCCGTGAGCAGAATCATCAAAATGGTCTGTTTCACGCTTCGATTTCCAGGCTGAAGTCCCCACGATCGTACCTGGATGAGGCAGTCCCGGCAAGGCAGGACACCTTACAATATCGTGTGTCAGCCACGACTCGCCGGAGTCCCGTATCCCGTACCGGCGTCACGTTCCTCCTCGACAATTCGAGCTATTGTTGTGAAGATCACGACAATCGCGGATGGCCCGCCGACTGCACCTGAAGGGGGCCTCCCGGCTGCTCATCCCGATCGATTTTGAACAGGGCGAACCATATGTGGACGCGGCGGCGGTTTCTGGCGGATCTGGCACGAGTGGGAGCCGCGACGACTGCACTGACCGATTGCACGTCCGCGTGGGCGAAGGCGACGAACACCCACGCCCGCACGACGCAAGATCTTCGAGGCGAGACGCCCACCAAGGCAGTTCTAAGCGGACTGGATTTCTCCTACGTTGGCGCATTCCGCATCCCTCAACGCGCCAACAATGGGGATGCGGCCTGGGGCCGAGCGCTTGCCCACCGGCATGTGAACGGTGAGCTTCGCTTCCTGTCGATGACCGCTGGACAGGCCGTGTACGAGATCGACTTTCCGGGTCTCGGAGACGAGCCGCAAACCGCGCCGCTGGCCAAAGTTATTCGCTTCTATGGACGCGCTGTCCACAGTGCCCGCTGGACAGAACGATACGGCCCGAGCACAGGATTCATCTACGGGTTGTACCTGGGATCCCATCGATTCCCGTCTCTATTGGACCTATGGAGATACCTACAACACCACTTCTCCCAACGATCCGTCGATTGGCTTCAGCACCTTGAACGACGCGACGGGGGAAGTGAGCTCGGCCGGGTGCTGGCGTGTCGGCCAGAGTTGCAAGATGACCATGGGCGGGGTCACACCGATTCCCGAGTGGTTCGCCAAACGGTACACGAACAACCGCCGTCTCGGAGCGGGCTTTGGGGGCTATTGGTCAATCGTCGCAACAGGTCCGGCATCAATGGGGCCGGCTCTTTGTGCGTTCGCCCCACCAAATCCAACCACCAACCCAACCAAGAGCACGATTTCCTCGACACCGCTTGTCGGGTACCCATTCGGCGGAAGGCCCTACAGTCGGCCGGACCGATGCCATCGTGATACCGACTATTTCACGCAGTTCGACGGCTGGAATCCACGCAACGGCATCGGCTACTGGAACTGGTGTGATTGGCTCTGGCAGGGAGGGGTTTGGATCGATTCGCCGACCAAGCACGGGCTGATCTTCTTCCCGACGCTTGGAAACGGTCGGACCTTCTACCAGAAATCAACGCTCAACGCCGAGCGCGCATCACACTGGTGGTTCATCTACGACCCGACGTCTCTCGCACTGGTGGCGCGCGGGTCGAAGAAGCCAGATGAGATCCAGCCGAGTGAACGATGGGAGATCAAGTACCCAGGGGCCTTCACCTACCCGCTGCCGAAGTGGTCGGATGAACCGGGCTATATGGTCACCGGTACGACCTACGATCCTGCGAGCCAGCGAATGTACATCGCCGTCCGCTTCGCGTACGGGCCGGAGGTCAATGTCATCAGACCGCAAAACGGCACGGTCGTCTTCGCCTACCAGTTGAACGTGTGAAATCGATAGGATGGCCGCTTCGGTCAGCGTCATCATACCGACCTTCAACCGGGCCGCCCTTCTGGCCCGCTGCATCAGCTCGCTGAGGAGCAGCGCAGTGCCGGAGGTCGAGATCGTGGTCGTCGACGACGGCTCCACAGACGAGACGCCAACAGTCGCTCGAAGCTTCGAGGACGTCGTCTATTTGCAGCAAGGCAACGCTGGCCCTGCCGTCGCTCGCAACCGCGGTTTCGCAGCGAGCCGCGGGCGCTATGTCGCTTTTCTTGACTCGGACGACGAATGGATTCCGCAGGCGGCAGCACGACTCATCGGGCAACTGGACGCGAATCTGGACATCCCCCTCGTCTTCGCCGACACGTTGATGGGGAGTCCGGCTGCCGGATTTGCCAGCTTCATCGACACGTATGGCGGCGAACCTTTCTATTCGTTGCCTCACGAACGACGGCCGGACGGCCTCCGTCTACTCGCGCGCCGCCCGTTCTTTCGCCAGGAGTCGATTCGCAACGTCATGTTTCTCGGCAGTCTCGTCGTTCGTCGGCAATTCTTCGAGTCTTCCGGCCAATTCGATCCGCTGCTGCGGGGTGCAGCCGACTGGGAGTTTTTCATGCGTGCGGCCGCAGGGGGGCCGGTCGCCTTCTCTGAAGGGCCGGCCACGTCCCGATACTTCAAGCACGCAGGCGGCATGGCGACCGACACCGACCACATGGAACGAGACTTCATTTTGGCGCTCGACGCTGTCCGCAGCCGGTGTGGGCTGGATGCTGAGGATCGGGCACATATCGACGCCCAGCTCCGAAGGCACGTGTTTGACTGGGCGTACCTGGCTTACGATCGCGGGGAGCTCATCGCCGCACGCGAGCGCCTTCGATGGGCGAACGAGCTGGGCCTGATGCGCGCGCGCGAGGCGATGCTTCTCGCAACGACGTACCTGCCGCCACGCATAGTCCGGGCGTTGCGCCGCGCCAGACACGCGCTCGACAGATGACGCAGTCGACCTTCCTGGCAAGCGGTGCCGTGGCGGCCATTCAGAAACCCGCGTGGACTTGGTGATGGACATCCCCGATCCAACGGTTGCGATTGTCGTACTCGATTACAACGGACTCGACGACACGCGCCGGTGCCTCGAATCTCTCCGCGCGGTCACGTATCCGCGCCTGTCTGTCGTTCTCGTCGACAACGCGTCCGCTATTGATCCAGCGCCGGAAGCTCGACGATGTCTCCCAGACGTGGTGACGATGAGAAATGGCTCCAATCTGGGTTACGCGGGCGGCAACAACCGTGGCATCCAAGCCGCGCTGTCGGCGGGAGCCGACTACGTCATCGTGCTCAACAACGATACCGTCGTCGCGCCCACGCTCGTGGCGGAACTCCTGACCGTTTTCCGGACGGACGATACACTGGGAATCGTCGGGCCTGTGGTCAACTACCTCGATGAGCCTCGGCGGGTGATGACCGAAGGCGTCCGATTCAACCGCGGCCCGGGCACAGCCTTCTTCACACCCGTCCACGTCCCGTTGGATTCCACATCAGCGCCGCAGCCGGTCAGAGTCGACATCGTGAACGGGTGTTGCATGATGGTCAGGGCCGCGGTGTTCCGCGCCATCGGGTTCTTCGACGAAGCGCTCTTCATCGTTCACGAAGAGTCCGACTTCTGTCTCCGCGCCCGCGCCGGAGGGTTCGGGTGTGCCGTGCTGGGCCGCACGCTCGTCTGGCACAAAGGCTCGAGCGCGTTCGATCGATCGGGACGGCAGATCCAGCGGTACTTCGATACGCGCAACCTCTACTACCTGCTACGGCGCTACGCGGGTTCCAACGGTGCACGCCCCTGGATGTCCTCGTTCGTGCACTACCTCAGATACGCGTACTACCGCTATGCGACCGAGATCGAAGCTGGAAAGCACCAGGCGGCGCGAGCGGTGGTCGAAGGACTCAGTGATGCGCTCGTTGGCGTCACGGGGCCTTATGGAGCGCTCCGACGTCGGACCACGTTGGTGGTTCGGACGGCTTTCGGTCTGGGACGGTTCGCGTCGGGCCTCAAGCGTCGCGTGACGTTCGGTCGGGCCAGGCACTCTATGTGAGCTGTGCGAGGAAAATGGTCGCCTCGAGCGTGAGCGTCGTGATTGCCGCGTACAACCGAGGGCCGAAGATCGCAAAGACTCTCGATTCAGTGTTGAGCCAAACGTCCGCACCATCGGAGATCATCGTCGTCGACGACGGATCAACTGATGACACGGCTGGCTGGATCCGTGCGCACTATCCGGAGGTTAACGTCGCCAGCTTTGCCAACGGCGGCACCCCGGTCGCTCGAAACCGAGGCGCCGAAATAGCCAGGGCGGACGTGCTCGTCTTTCTCGACAATGACGACGAGATGCGTCCGAACGCCATTCGGTCGCTGCTGGACCTCTTCGAACGATTCCCCAAAGCCCGCGCGGCTTTCGCGGACCACTCGTTGCGTCTCGTCGACGGTACTTACTACATGAACCACCATGTCGACATCCCATCATTTCACCGGATGCGCGACGTGGAGACTCTCGAGCAAACTGCAAATGCGAGGTTGTACGGCCGACCCATGTTCTACGCTCTGCTGCACGGCAATCTGCTGCAACAACCGTGGGCGATCTATCGCGACACATTTACGGCGCTGGGCGGATTCGACGCGGGAATCCGCTTCTGCGAAGACTGGGAGCTCTTCCTTCGTGTCGCAGATCGCGTTCCGCTCGCGGTCTCCGACTCGGTGATTGGTAATCACTATATCGAGGGCCTGAATCAGAGCTTGTCGGAAGGTCAACACGAGTGGCACATGAAGGTGCTTCGTCAACGCCTCGCGGCGGCGAGATGGAGGGATCCCAAGGCATGGCTGATCGTGAAGGAGCGACTCGGCATGTATCACAAGGCCGCCGGCGATCGATGTTGGCAGCAGGATCCGACCCAGGCGTGGCGGCTCTACCTGCGTTCGTTCGCGGCGTGGCCGTTCGACGCAGTGGTGGCGGCGCGGTGTCTCTTGTGGTCCTACTCAGCGCTCCTGCACTCTGGGAAAGGCGGGGCGCGAGATTAGCAGCCCGCATCAGCCGAATCACGCACTGGAGAGACCGATGGTTCGCCGAATCAGGAGAGGGCGGCCCTGAGCAGGCCGTAGCCTTGTCCCGAGTCCTCCTCCGATACAATCCTGTGCGTCGCGAACAGCCGCTCCTTGATCGACGCAAGTGTGCCGGCGCGACGATGTTCGTGATACTCGATCGCGATCCGCCGGAAACGCCGCAGCAAGACCCGCGATAGGGGAGCAGCAAAAATATCGTGCTCGCTGCCTTCGATGTCCATCTTGAGCAAATCAATCTGCGACGCGCCGGCCAGCTCAACCGCTTCTTCGAGTGTCACGATGCGCGTCGTATTCTCCGACCCATTCACGGCCGGCAATAGCTCGTGATCGAGCGATCGCCGACCTCCATCGCGCATGCAACCCACTCCGGCGACCGGACCGACTGCGAATGGGTACGAGCGCACATCATGCACGCAGGCGGCGAGGTTGGTCTGGAGTGCAGCAAAATTCTGGGGGAACGGCTCGAACGCCAGGACGCGGGCCGAGGGTGCCCGCTGCGCGATCCACACGCTGAAGAGGCCGATATTGGCGCCGACATCGAGAATGACGTCGCCGTTGCGTGGCGCGTAGAATCGCTCGGTATACGGTTGGTTGCCCCAGATCTCCACCACGGTATCCACGAAGCCGCTCCGTCCCGCCGGGCCACGCAGCTCCGATCCGCCCCACAACACCGCGCGTGCGCACTCCGAGCGGTAGTGATGCCTGATGACAAGATGCGGCCCGTTGCGAAAGGCGCGGAGCACCCGGCTGTAGCCGCGCGCGTAGTAGGACCACGATCGGGCCACGGGACGGGGCATGACCGGAGCTGCCTGTGGGCCGGCGCCGACTTCAGGCACTTTTCTGCGCCCTCAACGATTCACGCAGACCCTCAATCGCATCCTTTGCGGTTGCTGTCCAGGTGTGGTGCTCGAGCACCCAGGCTCGGGCATCGGCGCCGAGCTGTCGGCGACACGTCGCATCGCTCCAAAGGCGCGTGATCTCCTGACTCATTTGCGCAGGAGTTGAGGCCAGGCGCAGGGGCGCGCTCGGGGTGCGCAAGCCTTGAGCTGCCAACGGTGTACACACGATCGGGCAACCCAGAGCGGCTGCCTCGAGCAACTTGTTCTTGATCCCACCTCCGGAGGTAAACGGGAGCACGACCAGCGCGTGGCGGCGCACCGTGCTCCGGAGGTCCGGCAGATCGGAGATCAGCGACACGCCGTCGATGGCCGCCAGGCGGCGGACGGCGTCGGATGGTTGAAAGCCGAGGATCGTGAACCGCGCGTCGGGCACGCGGCGACGAAGGAGCGGCCAGACACGGCCGCAAAACCATTCGAGGGCTTGAATGTTGGGGCCGAAGTCGAGTCGGCCCCAGAACACTGCGGTCCGGTCCTCAGGCGATTCGTCTCCAGGGGCGAAGAAGTCGCCGTCAACGCCGTTCGGCAGGACATCCACATGACGCACGCCGGCAACCCATCGCATGGCGCGCCTCTCCGCATCCGACACCACCCAGACGCGATCGAGCACACTGGCATGGGCGCGCTCGTAGAGGGCTTTGACGACGGCATCGCGGAGGTTGCTTCGAAGCTCCGGATCGCCGAGCTTGAGCTGGGACAGATGATGGCGGACCCATTCGTCACCGGCATACCAGACACGAATGACGCCCGAGCACGCCGGGAAATAGGGAAGCGCATCAAGACCCGCGACGATGACCGCGTCGGCGCTCCACGATGCCGCTGCTTCGGCGAGTGCTGCAATCCGCTCCGCCGGCATCCCGTAGAACGACCGGTAGCGGGTCTGAAGCCAGCTTGCGGGCGGGAGGCCGTTTGCGCTTCGCGGCGCGTCGAGCAAGAAACGCGCTCGCAGGGTCAGACCATCAAGGGCACCGTCCGACGGCTCGGCGACGGTCGCCAGGGCCACCTCATGGCCCAGGGCGGCGCACGCTTTCATCATGTAGAACGTGTGCACGTCGTGGCCGCTCGAGCGCGGCCAACTGAGTGAGTGCTTGGCGAACAGTAACCTCATTCGACTACGTAACGCGGAAGGTGCCGTCGCGCTCAGGGTGTGGACAACCCGAGGCGCCGCTTCAGTGCGTTGAGGGCAACCCGAGGCACGAGCGGCAACAAGGTCGACAAGCTGAGCCGAGCCGGATCGGGCTTGAAATAGAGATAGTCCAGCCTTTCAACGGCAGCGAGATACGTTCGCGGATGCACGACGGAGAGCGGCCATCCTTCGCGGGCCTTGGCCGCCGGCAGAAGCCGGGGATACGAGGCGATTTGGCCCTCGGCGACAAACAACAGCGCGTTCTGCGCATACCAGCAGTCGACGTCCGGGTTGTCCCAGATACACGGCCTCAAGCAGTCTATTGGCGTGTAGCCGAACCGTCCGAACAGCGCTGCCCAGTACTCGGGCCATTGCTCGTTGAGATGTACCACCCCTCCCTGATGCGGAATTGCGGCAGAAAAGAGCACGACCGCACCAAGCTCGGTCAACGAGCGAACGAACGTCTCCGCGCTGGTGGGCGGCAGATGCTCGGCGACCTCGAGCGACATCACGAGGTCGAACCTCCGGTCGAGCGACAAGGTTTCGCTCAGATCTGCCGACTTGAACCGGTCGGGCGGAATGTCAAGCGAACGAGGGTCGACCCACGACCCGTCGATGCCGAACACATCGTCGACACCGTGCTGCCTGAACGATGCGAGCCAGGCACCCTGTCCACAACCGACGTCTACGACAGAACGCGGTGCGATAAGGTTAAGCAGAATAGGAACGATCGCGGCCGCCGACCGCGTCGAGCCTGGCTGTAAGCGCTCGAAGAACCCACGGTCGTACGGCGGCGAGAGCTCGGACTCGGCAGGCTGATGGCCGGTACGGGGAGGTTCGACCGTGCGGCTCATTATCAGCGTTGTCTCCGGACCCGAATAGGCAGCACCGAGTGCTCCTTCAGGGCGCTACGCCCGACACCGACAGGTGAGGCGAGCGAACTGCTGCAGAGACCGACAGGTCGGCGATTCCGGAAAACGATCTGGACTCGTGCACGGAGAAAGATGCCAGCGGCAGCACGTCATTCAAAAACGTCTGCGTCGGCGTATCGACCACCACACACTCGACGTGGTACAGGCCACGAATCAGGTTGGCGTTGAACCGGAATTCGAGCGCAACGGCCTCGTTCGCGCGAAGCTCCGCAACCCCAAGCTCCTCGCCATTGAAGTTGCCGTTGTACACGGTCAGCAGATCGGTCGACCGATGAACCAAGAAGGAAAATGTCACGTTCCGCACCGAGCGTCGAGGTTGAACCAGAAGCTGCAGCACCATCGGCGTGCCGGGAGCCACGTCGTCGGTTCGTCCTGTCGTTGAGCGGATGACGACATCCTTCAAGACCACATCGGCGTCAGGCCGTAGGTCTCGGCTCTGATGAGCGTGTCGCGTATACGCCGTGACCACCTCCTGCGTCTCGCCTGCCATGACGACTTCGTTGCGGATGAAGAGCGACCGCTCGCAGAGCATGTTGACCGCGTGGAGGTTGTGCGACACGAACACAATCGCAGCGCCCTGCCGCTTGAACTCGATCATTCGTTCGATGCAGCGTTCCTGAAAAGCCATGTCGCCAACGCTGAGGACTTCGTCAATGATGAGGGCGTCCGGATCCAGATGTGCGGCGATCGAGAATCCGAGCCGCGCGTTCATCCCCGACGAGTACCGCTTCACCGGCGTGTCGACAAAGTCGCCGACGCCGGCAAAGTCCACAATGGCGTCGAGCTTGCGATCGATCTCAGCGCGTTTCATCCCCATGATCGCGCCCTGCAGAAAGACGTTCTCTCTCCCGGTGAGATCGGGGTGAAATCCTGCCGCAACTTCGATCAGCGCGCCGACGCGGCCACGCACCTGCGAGACGCCGCGGGTTGGCTTCAGGATGCGCGTCAGCAGCTTCAGCGTCGTGGACTTTCCGGCACCGTTCGGCCCGATGATTCCCAGTGCCTCTCCCGGCTTGACCGAAAACGACACGTCCTTCAGCGCCCAGAAATCGTCGCGATCACCGAGTCCCCGCGAATCGTTTCGCAGGAGTATTCGGCGCGCGAGCGCCGGGACGAGATCGCGCAGGCTGTCGTGTCGTTCCCCGCGACGGAATCGCTTCCAGACGTGATCGAAAACGACGGCGTCAAGCACTAAATATTCTCCGCGAATTGGAACTCAGCTCGATGGAACACGAGCCAGGTCACGAACAGCAGCGCGAAGGAGATCGACGCCGCGCCCGCAAACGCCGCCGATGGCGGCTGTCCATACAGAAGAACGGCGCGGTACGCATCGATGATCGCGGTCATGGGATTCGCTTGCATGAGAAGGCCCAGCCGTCCTCCGACGAGGCTTACGGGGTAGAGCACCGACGTGACGAACATCCAGACCATCAGAACGACCTCGAACAGATACTTCACGTCGCGATAGAAGAGATTGCTCATCGCCAGGAGCAGCGCGACGCCCAGCGTGAAGACGACGTGGACGACCAGCACCAGCGGGAGAAACAGGATCGAGACGGTCGGCCGGATGCCGTAGAACGCCATCAATCCGACGAGCACGATGCTCGCCACCAGAAAGTCGACGAGCGACACAAGCGTCGACGCGAAGGGGAAGATCTCGCGCGGAAAGTAGACCTTCGTGACGAGGTTCGGATTGCCCGTCAGCGAGTTGACCGAAAACCGCAGCGAAGAGGCAAGAAAATTCCAGGTGAAGAGGCCGCAATACGCAAAGATCGGGTAGGGCACACCGGTCTCGATCGGTGCGACACGGGTGAAAATAACAGAAAAGACCGCCGTATTGACGAGCGGCATGAAAATCGCCCACCCGAAGCCCATGATCGTTTGTTTGTACCGGAGCAGGAGATCGCGTTTCGCCATCTGGAACAGCAACTCCCGGTATTGAAGCTGCTCGACCAGCATCTCGCGCACGTCTCTGCCTAACTGTTTCATGCGATCACAAGATCCAGGGCAACACCAGCATGCCTGGTCGACGCTGAGGAAATGCAATCCGAAGGCAAAGGCCCTTCCCACCGGACACGATTTGGACCGCCATCCTAAGCGATTATATCTACGAGTGTTATCCGATTCGCTCCTGCCGGCTTGCTCTTGGATTTGACGCCAGAAGGTCGCCGTGCGGAAGCCTTTGTTCCGACTGCCGCGCCGCCTCACCTCCAAGTCGAGAGCCTGCTTACGTCGCTTAGGACTTCCAAACGTGGACCGCTCGCCCCGCAAGCGCTCACGGCCAGCGCCACATCCTCAAGCCCTGTGACGTCGAGAAAATTAGCGGAGATACTTCCGGTCGATGAGATCGGACAGCTTGACGGTTACCGAACTTCTGACAACAGGAAGGCTCATCGAAAGAACCGCATCGTCCGCCGGCGGTGATGTGTTGGTGTATTCATAGATGACGAGACTTGTCCCACGAAGTCTGCGATCCGATGTCCTGAACGGAATCCTTCTCCGTTCGACGAAACGCGGCGACCGAAGTTCGTGCCGCAGCCACTCCAGCACACGCGACCCGCTTGGCCGATCCTCGATCACGATGAACTTGATGCCAAACGTGTTCAAGACCCCATAGATTTCCTCGGGCTGCGTGATGCGGTCCTCGACGCTCGTCCGAGCGAGCAACGATGTCGTCAAGATCTTGTCGGAGCGCAACACCACGACACGCCGAGCGGAGTCGTGTTTCCTGACAAAAAACGTGAAGAATCCCGTATCGACATCACCGCTGAAAAGGACGGTCGGGCCTGGATTCGTCTGAAGAACGAACTGCGCCGCCTCTTCGTACCCTTCCGCGCGTGCGACATTCGCGCCCACGCTGGCCGAAGCCTGAACGCTCAAAGCAAGCACGGCGGCGACGAGTATCGGGACAGAAAGGAGCGGACGGCGCCACACACTCGTCGAGCGACGCCGCCAGAGCGCAGAGCGCTGGTATCCAATAGATGCTGTACCTTGTGGGATCGATGCGGCCGAAAAACAGCAGGCCGAGAAGCACACTGGCCACCCATAGCATGAACAGCAATAATCGGCCGTCCTTCCTGTACAACGCCAGGGCCCCACCAGCAAGCGACAACAGCAATACCGGCATCGCAAACTGGCCGTCAACGGCAGTGAGCAGAATCCGCTCCGGCGCGCGTGTCGCACGGCCGGCACTTCGAATGACCCATGAGACATTACTTTGCGAGAGCGCAAGGGTCATCGGCACCAGCGGCATCGCGATCACTCCGATGGCCTAGTACGGCCAAGAGGATGTCACGTTTGAGAAAACGCCGGATTCCAAGCGACGCCAATGCCGTTCCCAGGAAGGCGGGAAATACGAAAATTGTGAGCTGCTTGGCGTACAGACTCAATGTCGATGCCAGGACAAAAGCGACCAGAAAACGACGGCGCCCTGTGGCGCAGAATCGCTGAAGACAATAGGCACTCACGATCACCAGGGCCAATGCCGGAGTCTCGGAAAGAACCGAACGAGCCGCGATAACGACCGACGGACTCGTCGCGTAGAACGCAGCGGCGATCAAACCTGCGAGCGGTCCGCAAATGTCGGAGACCAGCAGATAAAGGAATGCCACGGCGGCGACGAAGAAGATGAGAATCACGAGTCGTGCCGAAGCCATCGATATGCCGAACACACCAAACACCGGCGCCTCGACCACCGAGAGCAGTGGCGGATGATGACCCAGTGACAACGCGGGGTAACGCGCGTAATAGAGCTGCGTGTATTCGACCAGCTCCGCCAGGCTTCCGAACGGACGGTCGATGGCCAAATCGTGAAAGTACCACGCCGTTCATGAGATATCGAGGCATGTCGCCCTGCAGCGAGACGTAGGCTTCGTCGGTGATCCCCGTGGCGCCTATCGCAACCGCCAGGATGCTGGCGGCGAGCAGGCCGGCCAGAGTGGGCCATCTCGTTGTCGAGAGCGACGAAACCAATCGAGGGAATCGCAGTGCAGCTGACGGTGAATCGCGCCTGCGCGTCGCTGAGATCGCGCCGACGTTGTGCGCGGCGGCAAAGCCGTCTTCAACGCCGTCGCGACTACGACCTCGCAAGATGTTCCATCCCTTCCGGATCGGTTGAGAGAGCGGCGCTCCCACGCCAAGGACTCAACGGCAGTGCCTCGGGCAGAGAGATCCCGACCCACCGCTTGCTCGCATAGAGAAATGTGCCAACGAAAAACGAGAGGCCGTTGCACAGATGATGCAACACGTGGACGGGGAACCACGCGAGAGTATAGGCCAGGCCGCAGCGGCTCACGAAGTAGAGGTAATAGGAACGATCGAGCAGCCAGAGTGCGAGAATCGCAATCGGAATTGCCGCGATCATGACCGGATACCAGGCCGCCGCGACGACACTGGCCGTCAACAGATAGGCGATGACCACGCACGCGCGGTACGTGACTGCTAGATTGAGATCGTCGTGCAGTCCTCCATAACGATGCAGCAGCTGCGTCCAGGGGATGCCTCTGTCTTTCACCTCAGTCGCGATGGCTCCGCCGAGAGTCCAACGTTTCAGGTGCTGACCTTGTATCGCGGCGTCGAGCCGGATACGTCCACCCGAGGCCGAAATTCTGTACCCAAGGTCGATGTCTTCCACAGAAGGTCTCGCAAATCTTTCATCGAAGCCTCCAACGCGCGCAAAGACATTGGCGCGCACCGCGCCTAGCCCCGCCCAAAATGTCCGTGCCTCACCGGCAGAGCGGCGATGTACGAATGAGTGTGCCAGGTTCTTACCTCGCGACAGAAACCCTGGGTCGGCGGGATCTTCATCGTACGCGCCAAAGACCGCTGTCAAATCTGGGTCGGCAGCCAGTCTCGCGGCAAGACGAGCCAATGATTGATGGCCCACGACCACGTCGCTGTCGACGAAAACCAGAATGTCGCCGGAGGTGATGGCGGCGCCACGATTGCGTGCCACAGCAGGGCCACAGGGACCTTCGATCGCCAAGACCGTCGCGCCATTTGCGAGGGCGACATCGGTCGGATCGTGCTGAGCGCCGTCCGCGACCACCACGACTTCGCGAAGGAAGACCCCGCGCGGGAGGGATGCGCCTGCAGCCGACAACGCCGCCAAGCAACGACCGAGATACTCGAGGTTTCGATGAAATGGCACGACGACAGAAAGCTGCATCGCCTCCTCGGATTGCTCAATGACTGAAAGGTTCCTTGTGAGGGCAAGAACAGCGCCATGCTTCAAGGCTAAAAGGACCTAAAGAATAAGTGCAACCCCAAGGACAAGTCTTCCTGCCGTCGGTCTTTGTTCTGATTGCTTGTTCCCATGCTTCAACGACCTCCTCGAAGATCACGCCGCACGACGCGAAGATTGCGCCGCACGACGCCAATTTAACCTCGACTGCCAACCTCATGTCTGGCGTAGAGTTTGCACTCCCGGGCCTGGCGACAGAACAACTGCATAAAACACTGATTCGACCAGTTGCGGGGCAACCGTGATCACGTCCCGAGCGGATGTTACTGGCCCAACGAATCGTCTCGTTGTGCCACACGGCGGAACTCTGTGCAGTCCCGTCGCTGCTCCCGCCCGCCCTCGGGACCTTCGGCTGGACTCCCACAGGTGCCCTTCCTGGTCTCTCACGTCACGGCAACCGAGCGATCTCAGCTTTTGATGAATGACACACCTTTGGTCCGAAGGCCTCCTCTGGCATCCGAACTCGTCGGCCGGGGCAGATCAATCGTGAAGGTTCAAGGACGCTGATGGCATCGCCCCGAACCGTCTCGCCGCTTCTGCCGGGCCAGCACGTTGTCATCATCGGTGCCGGTCCGGCTGGTCTGACTGCGGGCTACTTGCTCTCGCAGGAGGGCGTGCGCACCACCATTATCGAGGCCGACGATCTTGTCGGCGGGCTTTCGCGGACCGCACAGTACAAAGGGTTTCGGTTTGATATCGGGGGACACCGCTTTTTTACGAAGATCGAGCCGGTGCAGGCGCTGTGGGAGGAGATCCTGGGCGACGAGTTCATTCGCGTGCCGCGGCTCTCACGCATCTACTACAACGGAAACTTCTTCGATTACCCCCTGAAAGCGGCGAATGCGTTGAAAGGGCTGGGCCCGATCACCGCGTTGAGGATCCTGCTGAGTTTCATCAAGTGGCGGTACCGTCCGTATCCGGTCGAGGAAAACTTCGAGCAATGGGTTACGAACCGGTTCGGCAAGCGCTTGTTCGAAATCTTCTTCAAGACCTATACAGAAAAAGTGTGGGGTGTTCCCTGCACCGAGATTCGCGCGGAGTGGGCGGCCCAGCGTATTCAGAATCTTTCACTGGAGAAGGCCATCCTCTCGGCCGTGTCGCTCAACAAGCGCTCGACCCATATCAAGAGCCTCATCAACGAGTTCCGCTATCCACGCCTGGGACCGGGACAAATGTGGGAGCGCTGCGCCGACCGCATCGTCGGCCTCGGCAACAAGGTCTTGCTCCGCCACCGGATGTCCAGCATCGACCTGCTGGACGGACATGTCGTCGGCGTGCGAGTCAACACGCCGAGCGGCGATCGGTACTTCCAGGCCGACCATGTGATCTCGACGACGGCGCTGCGCTCGCTCGTGCACGCCTTCAATCCGGCCGCACCGGAGACGGCCCGGACGGCGGCGAACGGTCTCAGATATCGAGATTTCGTCGCAGTGGCAATCATGATCGGCCGCGAGCCATTGTTCCCGGATAACTGGATCTACATCCACAGCCCCGACGTAAAAGTCGGGCGCATCCAAAACTTCAATAACTGGAGTCGGGATCTCGTTCCCGTCGCAGGCAAGACCTGCCTTGGTCTCGAATATTTCTGCTTCGAGGGCGACGGATTGTGGGACAGCGCAGATTCGGTGCTCATCACGCAGGCCGTGAAAGAGTTGGAGCAACTTGGGCTCGCGCGCGCAAGTGATGTCGAAGATGGGACCGTCATTCGGATGCCGAAGGCTTATCCGATCTACGATTCGTTCTATCGGGATCATCTCGAGATCATCCGTGACTTCATCGATCCCATTCCGAACCTGCATACTGTGGGGCGGAATGGCATGCACAAGTACAACAATCAGGACCACTCGATGCTGACCGCAATGATGGCTCTGTGGAACATGCAAGGCGCATCACACGATCTGTGGGCCGTCAATACGGATTTCGATTATCACGAAGAGCAGCGGACTCCAGGCTCGGACAGACGGGCAGCTGCCGAGGCTGTGGGTGCGTAGCTATGCACATCGGCATCGATGCGACGTGCTGGAGGAATGGTCGCGGCTATGGTCGTTTCACGCGCGAACTGCTTCCAGTCATGGCCACCCTGGCGCCAAAGGACTCTTTCACCTATTTCGTCGACCAACGCGACGTCGCGCAATTTGGTCTCTCGATGCCCAACGTGTCGATCCACCCGGTAGCGCTCGGAACTCCACCTGTGACGGCGGCTTCGGCGGATGGACATCGGGCCGTCCGAGACATGCTGCGGCTCAGTCGAGCCGTCGGGCGACGGGGTCTCGACGTGTTCTTCTCGCCGTCGGTGTACACCTACTTCCCCTTGCCCATCGGTCTTCGTGCCGTTGTCACCGTTCATGACGCCATCGCCGAGCGGTTCCCCGAGCTGACGCTGCCCAGCCGCAGGGCTCGAATGTTCTGGCGTTTGAAGGTCGCGCTGGCGCTCTGGCAGACCACGCTCGTGCTGACCGTCTCCGATTTCGCGGCCGCCGAGATTGCGCGCGTCCTGGGGGTGCAACGAACGCGGATCCGCGTGGCGCTCGAGGCCCCGGCTGCGGCGTATCGGAAGTCGTCCTCGCCTCAGGATGTCGCGGCCATTAGAGCCCGGCTCGGTCTTCCTGTCGGCGGGCGATGGTTTGTGTACGTGGGAGGCTTCAGTCCCCACAAGAACGTCGGCGTGCTCGTGCGCGCTCATGCGGCGATCGCTCGGGAACGGGGCAGCGCTGCGCCGCATCTGCTTCTGGTTGGTGCGCTCGAGGGCGACGCGTTCTACGGCGATTTGCCGGGCATCCAACGCACGATCGAGCAGGAAGGCATCGCCGATCTCGTCCATTGGACCGGCTTCGTCCCCGACGAAGAGTTGCGGCTCATTTACGCGGGCGCCGTGGCAGCCGTGCTGCCGTCGGCTTGTGAGGGGTTCGGCCTCCCCGCGATTGAGGCTGCGGCAGCCGGAGCGCTGGTGATTGCCACGACGGTGAGTCCGCTCCCTCAACTGCTGGAAGGGGGAGGTCTGTTCGTGATGCCGGGCGACCTGGACAGCCTCGTCGGCGCATTTCGTATCGCTCTCGACGACGAAAGCGGACGGCGAGCCATGACCTGTCGCGCTCGCGAACGGGCGGCGGAGCTCTCATGGGAACGCACCGCGCTCGCGGCTCTTGACGCCCTCCGAGAGGCGGCCGCGTGACCGCGCAACGCTTCTGCTTTCTCACGACCTTTTATCCACCGTTCAACTTCGGGGGAGATGGCGTAGGCATTCAGCGCCTGGCACGCGGACTGGCGAAACGCGGCCACCACGTCACGGTCGTCCACGACGCCGATGCGTACAGCGTGCTGCACGACGGCCCGCCGCCTAATCAGCCGCCCCCTGACCCGTTCGGGGTGCGCGTCGTCACACTCCGTACCCGCCTCCCGCTCCTGAGCGCGCTCTTGACCCACCAAATTGGATGGCCGGTCGTCAATGGACGACGCCTGCAGCAGCTGCTCGCTGACGGCAGCTTCGACGTCATCAACTTCAACAACGTCTCTCTCATCGGCGGCCCGGGCTTGCTGTCATTCGGCAGCAATGCCGTCAAACTCTACTTTGCCCACGAGCACTGGCTCGTGTGTCCGACCCACGTCCTCTGGCGCAACCGGCGCGAGCGCTGCGACGAGAAGCGCTGCTTTCAATGCCAGATCCGCTACTGGCGTCCTCCGCAGTTATGGAGGTATACCGGACTGCTGGAAAAGCGTCTCACCGGTATCGATACGTTCATCGCCATGAGCGAATTCAGCCGCGCGAAACACCGGGAGTTTGGCTTCAGTCCCGACATGACCGTGCTCCCCTACTTCCTGCCCGATCCCGAGCCCACTCCTCCCGCCGCAGTGCCGCGTCCGCACGATCGTCCGTACTTTCTGTTCGTTGGCCGGCTCGAGCGCATCAAAGGGCTCGATGACGTGATCCCCGTTTTTGCCCGCTACCACGACGCCGACATCCTCATCGTCGGCGACGGCGAGCACGGCGCGGAACTGCGGCAACTGGCGGCCGGAAACCCGCGCGTCAGATTCGTCGGGCGGTTGGCGGTCGAAGAGCTCGGTCCATACTACAGTCATGCGATCGCCGTCCTCGTTCCGTCCATCTGCTACGAGACGTTCGGGATCACGCTGATCGAGGCATTCAGCCATCGGACTCCGGTGATTGCCCGCCGACTCGGACCGTTCCCGGAGATCGTCCAGCAGTCTGGCGGTGGTGAGCTATTCGACACGCCGGAGGATCTCTTTCGCGTGATGCACGCCATGCAGGAAAATCCAGATCGACGCTGCGAGTTCGGACTGGCTGGCTACGAGGCGTACCGGGCTAGATGGTCGGAGAGTGCGGTCATCCCGCGTTACTTCGAGATCGTCCGGCAGGCCGTCGAACGACGAGCACGTCGACAGACCTGACATGCGCGCCATCTTGACGTACCATTCGATCGATCCATCCGGTTCGGCCATTTCCGTTCATCCGGACACGTTCGCACAACACGTCCGCTGGCTCACATCCGGAAGGGTCACAGTCACGACGATTGACGACCTCGTTGGGCTGCCAGCGACAGTCGACGCCGTGGCGATTACCTTCGATGACGGGTTCGTGAACTTTCGCGAAGTTGCCGCGCCACGATTGCTGGCCGCCGGTCTCCCTGTCACCCTGTTCGTTGTCGGCGACCGCGTCGGGACGACCAATGCCTGGGACGGTTGCCCCGACCGGGGCATCCCGCATTTGCCGCTTCTGGACTGGCCAGCCCTCGCCCGGCTGCAGGAGATGGGCGTTGTTTTGGGGGCGCACAGCCGAAGCCACACGGACCTGACGCGGCTCAACCAAACCGCCGTCGAAGATGAGGTGCACGGGTCAAGAGACGTGATTGAACGGGAGACGGGTAGACGGCCGTCGGCATTCGCCTACCCGTACGGACGGCTCAACGACACGGTTGCCGGCATCGTCGCCGACGCGTTCAGCTATGCGTGCACAACGGAGTTCAGAACGCTAGACGATGTTGCGGCGAGTATTCGGCTGCCCCGGCTCGACATGTATTATTTGAAGCGGAAGCGTCGCCTGGAGAGCTGGGGTTCGGCCGAGTTTCGACGCTTCGTCAGGATACGCCGCCAGGTGCGGCGACTTCGAGGGGCCTGATCGAAAATCGGCGCTAGAATCGGGATGACTGGCAGTGCTAAATCGATGGCGTCACCTTCTGAAGCCGATCGGCCGGTTTCGCTCGCGTATGCTTTCGCCCCCGTGCACAAGCGGGCGCTGGGCGTCGCAGTCGGGACCGTCTTCGGACTGGTGATCTTTGCGGTCACGGTTTTCCACGTCGTCTTGCGTCCCGTGGGAGCGCCGAATATCGGCTTGCTCTCTCAGGTACTTTTACGGGTTCGATGTGTCGTGGCGGGGTGCGCTGATCGGCCTTTTTTGGGGCTTCGCCACGGGATTTGTCATGGGGTGGTTCGTCGCGTTCGTTCGAAACTTCGTGGTCGCCACGCGCGTGTTCACGCTCAAAGCGAAAGCAGAGTTGGCGCGTACGGCAGACTTCCTGGATCACATCTGAGGGATGGCGCCATGAGCGAGCAACTGACCCTCGAAGAGAAGCAAGTGCTGAGAAAGACGATTCTCCAGGTCAACGAACAAGGCTGGGGGATTGCATCGGGCCTGCTTTGCGGCCTCGGCCTCCTGATTGCTACGAACTTTCTGGTGCTGAAGGGAGGGGAGCGCGTCGGGTGGCATCTCAACCTGCTGCGTGTGTATTTCCCCGGCTACAGCGTGAGCTTCCTGGGCAGTCTGGTCGGCTTCGTCTATGCGTTCGTGATCGGATACGGGATCGGCCGCACCATCGTCACCATCTACAACCGCTTAACTGCCAGCATGCGCTGAGCGGCATGCAAATGACTCGAGCTCCGAACGGGCCATCGGTGTCTACGTGGGCCATTCGGGCGATCATCAGCACTGTTCTCGTTCAGGTATGCACCCTCCAAGCCGCCTGGCTGGACGTGCCGCCGGCGCTCCCGGCGCCCACTGGAAGCGTGATCAACGTCGCCACGGAAGACCAACTGCAGAACGCCGTCGCGTCCTTGACATCGAACACCAGCATTGTCCTCGCCCCAGGGACGTATCGCCTTACGCGCACACTCGCGGTGCGTGGGCCCCTTTCCAACGTCACCATCCGTGGAGCGACGAACTCCCGTGACGACGTCATTCTGATGGGCCGGGGAATGGCGAACCCGGACCATGGACGGGTTGAACATGGGATCTGGGCCGGTGGGGCCGTCTCGGGACTGACGATCGCCAACCTGACGATTCGCGAAGTGTACTTCCACCCAATCATTTTGAATGGAGAAGTGCAGTCGCCGCACATCTACAACGTTCACCTCGTCAACGGTGGCCAGCAATTGATCAAGACCAATCCTTTGGCCCCCAGCCGTGGAATCAATAACGGGATCATCGAGTACCTCGGTTTTTGAGTACTCACCGACCAGCCGCGACTATTATGCCAACGCCATTCAGGTGCTCGGCGGCGCCAATTGGATCATCAGGAACAACCTGATTCGGAACATTCGCGCGCCATCCGGACAGCTCGCCGGCCCTGCCGTTCTGGCCTGGTTCGGCGCGTCGGGAACCATTGTCGAGGGCAATACATTTCTCAACTGTCAGCGCGAGATCGGCATCGGTCTGATCGATCGCACGCCGAACGACCATAGCGGCGGAATCGTAAGGAACAATTTCATCCATCGCGACGCGTCCGTCGACGGTGATGTCGCCATCGGTGTGTTCGATTCGCCCGAAACGAAAGTGCTTCACAACTCGATTCATATCGCGGGCAACTATCGCAATGCGATCGAGTACCGATTTCCAGATACGGCCGATGTTCTCATCGCCAACAACTTGACGAACAAAGCGATCTCTTCGCGGCAGGGCGCTTCGGCAAGCGTTGTCGGCAACGACACTCACGCCACGCTCGGCTTCTTCGTCAACGCCACTGAAGGGAACATGCGCCTGACATCGAACGCCTCGAGCGCAATCGATAAGGCGACAACGCTGACGGACGTGAGGACCGACTGGAAGGGCATGGCCCGCCCCTTCGGCGCCGCGGCTGACATTGGTGCGGACGAATACTCGGGCATCGGCCCCCAGTGATCCTCCCCCACGCAGCTCACTCCTGAATCGACGCAAGGGCAACCCGCGCCTGCGCTGCACCCGCGAAGTTTTGATCAATCTGCAACGCACGAGTGAGCTCGAGGCGAGCCTTTCGTGCATCTCCGGCGCTCAAGTACGCCGAGCCAAGGTGATAGCGGTAGCTAGCATCGTCTGGAGAAGCCTGGACGGCGTCCCGGAGGTGGACGAGCGCAAGTGCCGGGCGATTCTTTCGCGTATAAACCCAGCCCAGCGCGTCGCTCACGGCAGGGTCGTTGGGCCGCTGTTGCTTCGCCTTGAGGGCGAGGCTCAGTGCAGCGTCGAGGTTCTCATCGCTATCGACATAGAGTCTGGCGAGCCGGTAGGCGGCTACGGCAGCGTCTGGTTTACGCTCGACGAGCCGTTCGAGCAGCTGCGTCGCCTCACTGGTACGATGGTCACGGGCGAGCAGGTCGGCCAATGCCAGAGCCGCCTCGACATTGACGTCGTCGGTGTCGAGCACCCGCTTGAATGCGGCTTCCGCGCGAGGGATATCGTTCTCAGCGGCTAACACGCGAGCGAGAATCAGAAGATACTCAGGTTCGTTCGGGTGCTTTTCGAGCGCTCTGAGGATACGCGTCCGCGCGGCACTCGTGCGACCGTTGGCGAGATCAAGCGAAACAATGACCCTTCAACGCGTCGAGAGAGTCGGGTTTCAACGCGAGGGCACGCTCGAAGGTCGCCCTGGCGGCCAGGTTGCCACTCGCTGCCTGGATTGTCCCGAGCTGCACGAGCAGCTCCGGTGAGGCTGGATGGCGGGAGAGCAGGGGCTTGAGGGTCCGTTAGGCCGATCGAGTAGTCCCTGAGGCGGACGAGCGCCGTTACTTCGACCAAAGCGGCCTCTTGATCGGCAGGGTCCTGACGAACCACCTGACGCGCGTACTGCAATGCAATCTGGTCCCGTCCCAACGTGAGCGCCAAGCGAGCCAGCTCCTTGGCGGCCTGCGTGCTGCTGGGATCAAGGCGCACAGCCTCGATTAACTGCTCGAAAGCCCCCTCGCGATCACCCTTTGCAGCCAACGCTCGTCCGAACGCCAACTTCGCGTCGCCCGAATTCGGATTCGCAGCCACGGCCGTGCGAGCGAACGCCAGCGCCTGATCGATATTTCCCATCCTCAACATGAACTGCGCCTTGAGGAGTAAGGCTCGCGCATCGCTCGGCTTACGCGCGAGCAACGCATCGAGACGGCGCATCGCAGCGTCGGGTCTGCCAAGGCGGAACTCGACTTCCGCCGCCCGCGCAGACACCTCCGCCGGAGGCGTCGTCAGTCGCCATCATCGACTCGAGAAGCGACAG
>CAWACZ010000010.1:0-192315 GCA_963780685.1 uncultured Acidobacteriota bacterium
CTGCCAGATCCTGCAACTTCTTGGAGCCATGACGACCCGCGGATCCCGGCCCGCCAGACTATTGTCAGCGCGCCGGGGGACTTTTCTCTTGAATTCGCACCCGCTTTCGGGCCGTCATCGCAGTCGGTCGACCTGGAATTCTGTTGGCGAGCGCCCGCGACCGTTCGCACAACGTCTTCTCCGATCGCGCTCCCTCAGCCTGGATCCGCCGTGAGGTAGCCGACGAACTCGCCCCACGCCCAAACGGACTCCAGTACCAGGATCAAGGGCAAGCACGTGACGAACCTGCCCGCGTGCCGGCGGCGTTGGATCGCATCCTTAGCCAGGCGCCAGGTCATGACGAGCGGAAGCAGGGGCGAGAGGGCGGCAAGGACGAAACGCCTGGCGCCGATCATGCGGGCACGCGTGCCGGCAAACGAGCGGGCCCAGACGAAGCGCTCCCGCAGCGCCACGCCGAGCGGGAGCTCACCCCGTGCTTGCCACACGACGACTCGCGGCGTCGTGCAGAGCTCGAAACCGGCGTCGACCATTGCCCAATGCACTGCCGTCTCGTGGTAGTCGTCATTCCACACGTCAGCGACCTTCTCGAGCGCGGCGCGGCGATACGCGACATTGCTGTCGCTGACGAACACCGAGCGGCCCTCGGGTATCGGATTCTGGTAGCGGCCGAAATCGCAGAACCACACAGCCCAGTTGAGCAACCTGTCGCTATCGCATTCGACCGCTCCGCCGACGGCGGCCGCGTTGGGATGGCGCTCGAGCGCTGCGAGCATCTCTGCGCCCCAGGTGTTGGCCGTGTGAGCATGATCTTCGGTGAGCGCTATCGTGTCGCCGCGCGCCGCGCGCAGACCGATCGTGCGCAGCGTGTCGTGGTGCTCGCGGCTCGCACCAGTGCGGGCCTGCGCTGTGTCCAGCCCAACGGCGTGAATAAACTGAACGCCAGGAAATTCGGCAACAAGTGTGGCGACGTCGGCGCACGGCTCGTCATAGGGCACGATGATCTCCAACGAAAGCTTCGAGCTCTGTGTGTGCAGCGCCCGCAAGCAACGCTGCAAATCGCTCTTCTTCCCAGAGATCAGCCCGACCACGACGGAAAGCCCGGATCCAGGCTCATTCGACCTGTTCCAACGCGCGTCCCGGCCCAAACACATAGCCAACTGTCTCACCGAGAGTCAACGCACACATGGCGACGAACAGCATGGGTACGACGGCGGACGAAGCGACCGACGAGCCGCTTGCCCTCGACGACGCGTTTGGCGATTCGCGCGAGCATCACGAACGGGAATACAGGCGCCAGAAGAATATGCGCCAGACGAACGGCGGAACTGACGTGGTCCTTTTGAGTCCCGCCCCACACGCGGCTCAGCAAGTAACGCTGGTGAAGGTAGTAGCCGAAATCGAAGGGCCCCGTGTGGTACGCGCCCATCGCGTTGACGGCGCGCAGTGCGCCATCACGAACGAGAAGCGGGTGCAGCACGACTTCCCAATAGCCCTTGTCCAGCACGTCGACGTGGCTCAATAGCTTCGCCCGATCGTAAGCCACATTGGCGCCGTTGAGCGCCAGCCGGGGCCCGTCCGGCCACGGCGGCATGTAGTTGTGGTATCGGAGAAATACACCACCCAGTCACGAAGGCGCTCGAAGTCGCGATCGAGAATCGGACCACCGATCGCGGCATCCCCCGCTTGAACGCTGGTTTCGATCGCCTCGAGCCAACGTCCCGGTGCCGTGCAGTGTTCCTCGAGAATGGCGACAATGGAGCCCCGCGCGGCTTCGACACCGACTCGTCGCATCTCCGGCACTGTCGCGCGGTGATCCCCCGTCGTCGCGATGACGCGCACACTCGGAAACTCGCGCGCCGCGCGCCGGCGTACGGCATCGCCAACTCGGTCGACGACGATGATCTCTACGCCACGCGCCGACGCCTGCTCGCGCAGACTTGCAAGACAGCGGAAGATGAACTCTCCCCCGGCACCTGATGCGATGATGACCGAGGTCTTGGGCACCGTCATGCGAACGCCAGTTGTCCAAGGCGATCCAGGTCAACCGCGCGGCGCGGCCGACCACCGGGCCCGGAAGGCGCCGAGAGGCAGACTAAAGACGCCCGTAGTGTGACTCGCGCGACGTGCTGGCAGCCTATTCTCCGCTTTTTGCGCACTTTCACGAGCCCCCGCTTGGCATGAAACTATCAATGACCGGTGCGCCATGAAACGACGACGAAGGCCAAACTGGAGGGCAGAGTGACCGTCTTGTTCAGATACGATCCCCAGAGTCTGGAATCTGTGCGATCGGTGTTGGATGTGCTGACCTCGTCACCGACCGTCCTGTTGTACATCGGACCCGACCAAATCATGCCCTTGACGTCCGTGATCGGCGCAGTTGTGGGCGTTGTGCTCATGTTCTGGAATCGGGTCGTGACATTCCTCGGGCGCGGGTGGGTACTGCTCACGCGCCGCGAGCCGTCCTCAGAAGGCGGGAAGGCGCCCGAGACGCAGCCCGGCGGGGCGAAACGTTAGAGCCCACTTAATCCCGGCTATCGTCCAGCAGATAGGCGAGCGCCCCCATGACGCCCGTGTCCTCAGCGGCGGCACGACCGGCCCTCGCTGGGGCGTAGCCAGCGGTCCGCGCCTCCGCTTTCACCGACGCACTTCGGTCACGCCCTGCGCCCCTGCCTGTGCGGGCACGCGGCAGCTCCCTCTTCGGGGTGACGTTCAGTGGCGGTCGCGCATGCGCCCACGCCCATCCGAGAATGCGGCCGCCCTGGACACGATCGAAAATACCGCCGCCGCAAAGCCCCCTGCTCGGCGTCCTCCGAGCGGGACCTGCTACGCATCCACGACGCGCGCATCGCCTCGTCTGGCCTCCACATTCTAGTGGAGCGCGCCGTGTCATAGCACGCCCTCTCGTTGGGAAACGTGCTCATGACAAGGCTCTTTCTCGGAGACTCGCCGAAGCAAGCCGATCAGACGGGTTGCCCGTCTGGTCCGTAGCGCCGGGCGCGCGGGTGATCTCTGAAGCTCCCTGACGCGCGCGGGCTGGCGATTGACTTCCGTTGATGGTGAGCCATAATCACGCGCGTGAAGGATCTGGCGGCGCTAATCTGCGCCGTCGCAGAGGGCGAGCACGGGTCTGAGAACGGAGAGCGTTTTTTGCGTGGCGACGCGGCGGCAAGAATCTTCGGGTCGGGCGAGATGCTAATCGCCGCGGCGGTGCGCAAAAAACCCGTTGGACGAAACCGCAGCCGGATGCTGCCCTATGGGGATTGAAACGGAGGAGGTCGAGCGGGAGAACGCCGGGAACGGGGGCGCGACGGCGATTCGAGCGTGCGGACTGAGGGAGAGGCGCGAACAAGGGAGAGGACGACGTGCTCCCAGGAACGCCTGAAGACAGACGAGGGCTTTGGCGCCTTTGCGTCGAAGGTTCGGCGAGCCGGGCTTGCGGTCGGCCATCATGAGGAATCGAGGAGCAGCCGGGCGAGGGACGCCGGCGTCACGTGATCAATGACCCGCATCGCTCCGAGGTGGCAGACCGGACGCACCGGCCAGGCGGCGCGCGGGAGTGGGGCGGCACGGTCGGGTTGATGGGCCGGCGTGACCGACGCAGTGCGCGCAGAAAGCGGCAGGGCGAGGAGTCGCCGGCACCGAGCGAGTTGCTCCGTTCGGCGGCGAGGGCCGAGAAAGCCGTAATGAATGCGGACTATCCTCTCCATGGGGGGCGTCCGACCAGGCGGCACAGACGCAGTGAGGTCTGGGCTACAGACGGATTCGTCGCGAACGCTCCCTTCGAGCGAATCTCAGCGTCAGTCAAGCGTTGAATTGTCCCGAGAGCACATGCTAAACTCAGCGGCCTCCCAGATTTGAAAACAGCTGATGCACGCTCGGAACGTCGCTTGGTTTGTCGCCGTTTTTCTCTTCGTTTCCTCCCTGACGGGACCGCTCCACGCCTATCTCGACCCCGGGACGGGCAGCATGATCATCCAGGTGGTCCTGGGGGGTGTGTCGGAGGCCTTGCGCTCGTGAAGTTGTATTGGCGCCGTTTGAGAGCCTTCCTACCCGGGCGGCAGCCCACCGACGAGTCGCGACTCGACGAATAATCAGGCGCGCATTGTTGTCTCGGGTCGCCCGCCAATGAATGGCAAAGTGGCTGGGTCGTTTCGCGAACCAGCGGGTTCGGTATTTGTTGTGACGGTGTTGTCTATCGACACATCAACGCGTGCTCCGAGACCACTACGAGCACTTCGTAAAGTCCGGTCTGGCGAGCGATCTCATGGGCGCCGGGCTGCTCGTGCGATCCGATGGAGATAGCCCCTCCTGCCGACCAACCGGCTCCCTACAAGCTTCTTCGAACGGACCGGATTCCTTTCATCTCGTATCCGTATGAATGGTCATTCAGTCAGTTGCGCGATGCCGCGCTGCTGACGATGCGCATTCAGAAGCGGGCACTGAAGTACGGCATGTCGCTCAAAGACGCGAAGCGCGTACAACGTGCAGTTCGTCGGCGGAAAGGCGGTGTTCATCGACACGCTGTCGTTTGAGATGCATCTCGAAGGGCGACCCTGGGTCGCCTATCGCCAGTTTTGTCAGCACTTCCTCGCGCCGCTCGTGCTGTGCGCGACGACAGACATTCGCTTGAGCCAGCTGCTCCGAGTATTCGTGGACGGCATCCCGCTGGACTTGGCGGCCACGCTGCTTCCGATCAGTGCACGCATCAAGCCCACATTGGCGATGCACATCGTGCTGCACGCGCGTGCGCAACGGCGGTTCGCGGCGCGTGCATCGAGCCAGCAGCGGCAGATCAGCAAGAGGGCTCTGCTTGGCGTCCTGGACAGTTTGACAGGAGCGGTCCGAGCCCTGCGCTGGACACCGAAAGGCGACTGGAGCAACTACTACGCCGAGACCAACTACTCCGAGGCGGCCAGTGGCGAGAAGGAACGTCTCGTGGCGGCGATGCTGGAGCAGCCCCGACCGGCCATGGTCTGGGATCTCGGCGCGAACACCGGTCGCTTCAGCCGCCTTGCCAGCCGGAAGGGTGCGCTCACGATAGCATTTGACGCCGATCCGGGCGCCGTTGAGAAGAACTACTTGGAGGATGCTACCAGCGATACACATCTCCTCCCTCGTCGTTGATCTGACCAATCCGAGTGCGAACATCGGCTGGGCGAACACCGAACGTCTCTCGCTGCAGGACCGAGGACCAGCGGACGTGGTCATGGCGCTGGCGCTCGTCCATCATCTGGCGATTGGCAACAACGTGCCATTCCCCGAGATCGCGGCATGGCTCTCGGCGCTCGCTCCACGCGTCATCATCGAGTTCGTCCCCAGAGAGCGACTCTCAGGTCCAGCGGATGTTGGCGTCGCGGGAGGACGTGTTTCCCGGTTACACGCAGGGGGCGTTCGAAGACGCGTTCCAGCAGCACTTTGAGATGAGGGCCAGGGAGCCGATCGCGGGATCCGAGCGGGTGTTGTACGAGTTCCGGCGACCATGATGGCTCGCGAAGAGCTCGCGCCGTTGCTGAGACGCGCGCTCCTCGCGCTTTCGCTGGCGAACCTGGCGTTCTTCTCGGTGTGGGAAGAGCTGCTCACGCGTTCACCGTTTCAGTACTTTCTGGATGGTCCGCGACCCTGGACGGTATTCGGAGCGGCGATGGCGAACGTCGGCTGGCTGGCGGCCGTATTCTTCCTCGTGGCGTCTCTCGCGCGCCGCGCGCGCGTCGCCCGCTGGAGGGGCCTCGCCTTCGGGTGCGCCGCGCTGCTCGTGTCGATCGTCATACTGAGCAGCATCCAGCGATCAGGCACGCTCCTCACCTACCGCGCGCTCGTCATCAGCGAGACGATCTCCGCGTGTCTGATCGCCGTAGCGGCGGTTCGCTGGCCGGCGGGGCTCGCAGGCGTCACGGAGACCGCCCTCCTCGTGCTGTCTCCCTTCGTCGCCATCACGTTCGGTCAGGCGTTGTGGGGGATGACTGGTCAGTCTGCGGTTGACCGCGAGCTCGCAGGGCGTTGGACCAGTCCAGTACCCGACCGCGCACGCCGTATCGCGCCGCGTCGTCTGGGTCGTGTTCGATGAGCTGGACTATCAGCTGACTTTCGACGAGCGACCAGAGGACCTGCTGCTACCCGAGCTCGACCGACTTCGCGCGCAGGCGGTCTTCGCCGACACCAGCCGTTCCCGTCGCCGGCGAGACGAGCCTGGCGATGACCGCGTTGACAATCGGCCGACCGGTCGTGGCAGGCGACGCCAGCGAGGCGCCTCGACGCTGCGCGTGACGCTCGCCGAGGACCGTCGCCCGGTCGATTGGGCCGCACAGCCGAGTATCTTCACGAAGGCTCACGCCGCCAACGTGACCAGCGGGGTTGTCGGCTTCTTCCATCCGTACTGCAGAATCTTTCGAAGATAGCTTGAACGCCTGCGTATCTCTCGGTGGGCTCGATCTCTTTGCTCAAGTCTGGCGGAACGCCAAGGAGTTCACACTCACCGAGAGCGTGATCAATCAGGTGGGCCTGGCACTCGGAATCGCTCCTGGCGCTGGACGCTTCAATCTCACTGAACACTTCCTCGACTGGTTTCGGGGGATACATGCCAAGCGCGATCGGATGGTCTATGAACACCAGCTCGAGACGGTAGCGCTCGCCAAGCAGATGGCGAGCGATCCAGCGCTGGACCTCGTGTTGATCCATCTGCCCATCCCGCACCCGCCATTCTTTTTTGATCGACACACCGGACAGTTTTCAACTCACGGAAACGCATCCTACTTGGACAACCTGGCGTTGGCCGATCGTGCGCTGGGTGAGCTGCGGCGGTCGCTGGAGGATGCGGGCCAATGGGTGAACACCGCCGTCCTGGTGATGTCCGATCATTGGTATCGTGGAAAGTCGAGCTGGCGCATTCTCCCTGGTCGCCCATTTGGGCTGAGCCGTCCGCCTGATTACCGCGTTCCCATGCTGCTGAAGTTGCCGGGACAGACGGCGGCGCTGGAGTATACGTCGCCATTCAATACTGTAATTGTTCACGATCTCATACTCGCACTACTCGAGAACTCGAACCTCTTCGACCCTGCCGCGATGGTTCGTTGGCTCGATCAGCGTGGGTCGGTGGCGCCCCCGTTGTGCGATGAGCTGAAGCACGTCGATCACGTGTGCGTTCAGGAGTAATGCCTGGGCGCACAGCGTCCGCGTTGTTCGCCCCGCGGAGTTCGACCGTCGATCGAAGTAGACGAGTGTCGGTGAGGCGTCATGATGTGATTACCGACGCGCCGGGCCTGCCTGGCGCATCGCTCTTGTAACAGCTCTTGAAGAGCCGGGGTCGCTCGATGCGACCAGCGATCTGTGGATTGCCGATGTCGACTCCGGACGTCGCGAGCTGTTCTTTCCTGCCATCCGCAGCGGCGGCGTCAGCAACGCCGTCGGCGGCGCGCGTGTACGACGTTTCGCGAGATGGCCGCCGGGTCGCGCTCTCGGCGAATGACTCGGAGGGCAGGCCGAGGGTATGGCTGATTCCAATCGATCCGCAGCTCGCCACCCCGCCAGATTCCCGGGGTCGAGGGTCATCAGCCTGTGTTCGGCGCTCCCGGTGAGATTTTCTTGCGTGTTGACGCGGAGAACCGATCGTGCGCGCGAGGACGGCACCGAGCGGCGAAGAGCGATCGAGCAACCGGCCGAGTTTCTCGGCCTGTCCCCGGACGCTCGGCTGCTCGTCGCCAACGTTCACGGTCGTGGCACTATCGCCTACCCCGTAGGCGGGGAAACTCCAGTCCACATCTGGGGGCGTCACATACGTGTGCGGTGGTCATCCGACAGCCGATCCGTGTTCATGTCGTTCTCGAACAGCGCGCAGACCCTCTATGGCGGCGGCAGGACGTACGTGATTCCGCTGGCAGCGGGACGGCTGCTCCCCGAGATTCCGCCAGAGGCTTCAAGTCCGAGGCCGAGATCGCGAAACTGCCGGGCATTCGCGTGATTGAAGCCGCCGATGTCGCACCAGGCCCGACCAGCGACATCTACGCGTTCTGCGCATCACGACGCAGCGGGATCTGTACCGCCTTCCGATTCCGTAAGGGCGTCGATCGAGGTCAGCGCGGGCGTGCGCCCTGCCGACACAGCGCATCCACGCGAGCCATTTCGTGCTCTGGACGCCGGGTCACGCAGGACCGCGCCCTGTGGATCACACGCCTCGACGCGTTTGGCGATGCGCTCGCACGCAAACAGCAGGCGCGCCGACGCGCCCGCCGTACACGGAGGAAACCATGACAGACACGCTCAACGCCAGCGCCAGTGCGCCCGGAACGCGGCAGCGCATCAGGCTCGATACGGGTGTATCGGGCAGAGCTTCAGGACGTGTGGGACTTGTGGACCACCAAGGCCGGCATCGAATCGTGGTGGGGCTCCGGTGGATTCGAAGTCACGGTTCGGATGCTCGATCTGCGACCGGGAGGCGAGCTTCTCTACGCGATGACCGCTGTCCACCCGCCGCAGGTCGAGTTCCTGAAACAGGCGGGCATGCCGCTCACGCAGGAATGCCGCATCACGTTCACCGAAGTCGCGCCGCCGCGCCGGCTGGCGTACGTCCACCTGGCCGACTTCATCCCCGGCGTCGACCCGTACGACGTGGCCACCGTGGTCGAACTGCAGCTGACCGCCGACGGCGTCCGCATGATTCTCACGTTCGATCCGATGCACAGCGACGAGTAGACCGCGCGGGCCACGATGGGCTGGGAGAGCGAGCTCGACAAGCTGGCGGCGGTGCTTCGTGTCATCGATGACCAGCGCACTGGCGGCCAGTCATGACGGCAGATCTCGTATCACACCACCGAGGACGGAGTGTGGCCGCGGTGGCGGCGGGCTTCGTTGCCACGGCGCTGCTCTCGGTAGGCACCGACGCCGTCATGCACGCGAGCGGTGTATTTCTGTCAGAGACAGCGAGCACGGGTCTGAGAACGGAGATTATGTTGCGGCCCCACGATCGCCGCGGCGGCGCAGGCCCCAGGCTTAATCCCGGCTAAGAGCCCACTAACGCGGAACGACCCCGCCAATCCGCCGAAGCCCGTTCAGATCCCACTGCCTCGCGGTCACAACCGCATAGACGAGACACGCAAGGATCGCTCCGGCCAGGGGATTGCCCAGCCAGCCGCCCGCGATGCCAATGAGAATCGACGCCATGCATGCGAGCACTGCCGGCGCGGCCGTGCTCAATCGAACACTGCCAATCGCCGTGCGCATCGCAAGCCAGGCCACGAATGCGTTGACAATCCCGCCGATCAGCAGCCCCGCCGCCGCACCCGGCGCTTCGTAGAGCCTGGCGCCGGCATAGGCTGATAGCACGGTCGTCGCTCCGGCGAGCGCCGACGCCCTGAACTCGAGATCCTGCCGGCCGTGGACTATGAGGCTGAACCTGAAGTGTCCGCTCAAGCACGTGACCGGAATCATCCAGACAGCGAGTTGAAACGGGAGAACAGCTTGTCGATACGCCTGACCGTACACCAGGCTCATCATCAGTGGGGCGAGCAGCGTGCCCGTGAGCCCAACGAAACAGGCCGCCCACATCGAGGTGGACAGCGATCGATTGACCAGAGCGCGCCAACTGTCGACGCCGGCCTTCAGTTCGCTTGCGAGATTCGGGACCAGGTTGAAAAAGTACAACCACACGAACGTGTGTAGAGCCACCACAATCCTGACCGACGCTGCGAGCCAGGCGACACGTTCGGTCCGTGCCGGGTCCATCCACCCGACGATGATGGATGGGGCATACCACATGGTGGCCCACGTGAGGTCGCTAGCGCCAAGGAACCACGTCTCTCTGAACAGCGCGATCGCACCCCGCCACGCCCCTCGCCAGTCCAGGCGAATTCTGAGCACACCTCGCAGCAACGCGCTGTTGAAGACCGCCAACGCCAGAGCGCCGGCTACTTCTGCCATTGCCACAAGTGAAGTGCTCGATCCTGGTCGAACCAGCAACAGAATCATCGCGGCGAAAACGCCGTACCGCAACAGACTACCTGTGGCGACCCATTGCATTTGTCGCAGACCCTGGAATACCCACTGTGTGAAAAACGGCGTGAGCAGGATCATCAGGCCGTAGATTGCGAGGATGCCCATGCCTGGCGCGCGGTACCAGGTCGACAGCGCCACGATGAGGACGTAGGCCGGCGCGCCAAGCATCGCACGCAGCGCGGCCACTCGGGGAATCAGTTGAGGGGCGCGGTCAGGCGATATTTCAATAATTCTCGCGCCGTACGTGCCCAATCCCGTTTCGGTCCCCAGGACGAAAAACACCGTGATCGACAAGGCGAGCTCGATGATGCCGAAATCGCGCGGGCCGAGCACCCGGGCAAGGTACGCAAAGGTGACGAGGACACACGCTTTGCTGACGGCCTCGGCGCCGAATAGCGTGAGGTATCGGACGACAAGGCTGCGCTGCTGAAGTCGATCAATCTGCACGACGGCTCACATAACGGTGCTGACGCCCGTGTGTGCTCCTGTCAGCTGCCACTGGGCCAAGAGTACACGAGCGTTGCCAAACACGAGTTAGAATTGACGCTGCGGCCGCAGTCGGCGCATCGATCTTGTTCCTGCCCACGTTCGACACGTCACGTCGCGGCGAAGCCGGGCTCGCGCTCCTGGCTCTCGGCGGCTTTGCCCTCATCCTTCGGAACGAATGACCACGAGTGCTCGAGTCGCGGCGATTGGCGCGCTGACGATGCTCGCGGCGGCCCTTCGGGTCGTACGGCTGGAGTCCGGCCTCTGGTACGACGAGATCGTCACGCTGATCGAGTTCGTGAGACCACCCCTTGCGCAGATCGTGAACGCATTTCCAGACAGCAACAATCATCCTCTCTACTCCGTGCTGGCGCATGTCTCCATCGCATTGTTTGGAGAGCACGCATGGAGCCTTCGTCTTCCCGCGATGGTGTTCGGCGTGGCAAGTGTCCCGATGTTGTACTGGCTCGGTACGGAGGTCACCACACGCGTCGAAGCTGTGTCGGCAGCGGCATTGCTCGCCGTTTCGTACCACGGGATCTGGTTCTCGCAGAACGCCCGCGGGTACACGGCCTTGCTGTTCTGGACCCTGCTCGCGACATTGACCATCATCAGGCTCTGGCGCGTTCCAGGCCCCCGTCTCGCCGCTGCCTATGGCATCGTCGCCGCGCTGGGCGTCTATACCCACCTGACGATGGCTCTTGTTATCGCCGCACATGCGATAGTGTGGCTGTTGCGACGACCCGAGCCGGCGAGCTCCGCAGGCGGACATTTCAAGTACTTCTCGCTCGCGCTGGTCATCGCCGGCGGGTTGAGCGCGGTGCTCTACGTCCCGATGCTCGGACAGGTGCTTCAATACCTGGGCCGTCCTGCGCCGGCCGCCACTGCAGTCGCGACCCCGACATGGGCCGTCGCTGAAGCTTTGAAAGGGCTTCGCGTTGGACTGGGGACCGTTGGCGTGCTCGCAGCCGCGGGACTTGCGCTCGTCGGTCTCGGCAGCTTCGCGCGCCAGAATCGGACGACAGTCCTTCTCTTCGTGACTCCGGGAGTCGTGACTCTTGCCGGCGTGATGCTGATGCGTGCCCCCATTCGTCCGCGATTCTTCTTCTCATTCCTTGGCTTCGCGTTGTTGCTGCTCGTTCGTGGCGCGATGGAAGCCGGTGCCTATGTCGATCGTCGATGGCAGACCGCCCGTCGGCCGTCCGAACACGAAATCAGCTCGTTTCGTGAGCGCGTGGGCCTCTCGATGATCGTCGTCATCGCCCTGCTGTCGCTGAGCTCAGTGCCGTACGGTTACGCCTACCCGAAGCAGGACTTTGGCGGAGCACTCGGCTTCCTCCGCGATCATCGAGCCGAATCCGAACCGGTCGGAACCGCTGGGTTGGCATCGTATCCCTACGCTCGCTACTACCAGTTGCCGTGGTCGCAAATCGAGACGTCCGAGCAGTTCGATCGGTTCCGCGCAAGCGGGGGGCGGGCATGGATGGTGTACTCGTTTCCCGAGTATATGGAACCCGCGCTCGTTGAAAGCCTTCGCCATCACTGCGTATCGCAGCGCGTCTTCCGCGGCACGCTCGATGGCGGGGATGTCATCGTTTGTTCGGTCTCGGCACGATAAGAATCCATGTGACGTTGTCTCTCTCAGGGCACTGGCGCAGTCATACTCGTTGACATGACTCCCGTGCGAATCTCGCCCTTGAGTAGAGTGTTCAACGCCCGTCTTGATTCCTCGAGAGCAGGACGTGCATCCGCACGGTTCGCGAGGTCGTGCAGCTCGGCTATGTCGTGGTTGAAGTCGTACAGCTCCTCACGCCCGTCACTGTGGCGAATGTAATGCATTCCGTCGGCGACCACTGACTTCATCGGCCCTTTGGCCGCTGGAAGCCAGTCAGGCAGGTTGATTCCTTTGCTGACCTCGGCCAGCAGCCCCGTCGTTCGTCGGCTGCCAGGGGGCGCCAGCCAGTGCTCGGCCAAGGATCGCCCAGGAAGATGCAGCCTTCCGCGAGGCAGGCCTGCGAGATCGACGATGGTAGCGGGCAGCGCGGCCAACGACACCGGGTCTGACACGCGCATGCCCGCTGGCACCCGCCCCGGCAAATGGATTGTGAGCGGTACCTGCAGCACCTGCCGGTACAAGCTATTGCCGTGATCGAACAGCCCGTGCTCCCCGAACTGCTCGCCATGATCGGACGTGATGACAACCAGGGTGTTTTCAAGGAGGCCCCTGGTTTTCACACCGTCCAGGAGACGCCCCAGCTGTTGGTCGACGTAGGCAATCGCACCATCGTACGCGTCCATCGACCGCTGGATCTCACCGGCCGACCAGGAACGCCTCACTAACGTATCAGGCAGTGGGCCGGCTCCGAACCTCGTGTGGAATGGCGGAGGCGGGAGGTACGGCTCGTGAGCGTCGAAGTAGTTGAGAAATGCAAGAAACGGCCGGACCGGCCGTGCATCCAGCCAGGAGAAGAACTCGCGGTTTACGTCTTCCGCGCTTTTTCGAACGATGCGGTCTCGTGTGCCCAAGGCCGTCCACGCAGGACCGAGCAGCGTCTGGGTGAGCCAAGAGGTCGTGATGATGGTGCCCGGTCGAGATCGGATAGTCGTCATACCGCGTAAAGCCGCGATTGAGGCCGGTTTCGCGAGGGCTATAGATCAGGTTGCCGACAAAGCCTCCGGTCACGTATCCAGCCTCCATGAACAGCTCGCCAACCGTCGGGTGCTCGTCGTCCAAGGGTGTCAGCCAATCCGCGCTGAGCTCGTGGGGAAGTCGCCCCGTGAACAGGGATCCATGTGAGGGAAGGGTCCACGGAGATGTGGACAAGGCTCGCTCGAAGGTCACTGCGGATTCAGCAAATCTGTCGAGGCGTGGTGAGGTCTGGCGTGCGTATCCGTAGAGACTGAGGTTTTGTGCCCGAACCGTGTCGAGCACAATCAGCAACACATTGGGCGCTTATCTGTGAAGGTGGCTGCGAAGCGTCCACCCTTGCTTCCGTCAGACCTCGCGAAACGTGAAGGCCGATCCCGAGTACCGCGCTCAGGCACAGAAGTCCGGGCAGGGTGCGGCGCACAATCGTATCGAACCGGTCAATTCGGCGGGCAAGTATACGCCCGGCTTGGGTCGCTATACCGAGCGCCAGCAAGATCGCAGCATATGGGTGCAGGCGTGGAACCAGCAGAATGGGTCCGATCAAGAAAAGCAACGCGAAAGCAGACAGACTCAGACAGGCTACGGTCGACCGTCCGAAGACCGACGAGTCGTGAGCTGCAGACCCATGGCTGAACTCGCGAAGACAGCGGAATTGGCCAGCGGCGCCATCCATACGACATCCCAGGGCATGAGTACGAGCCGGTCGGTCAGAAGGCGCGCAAGGGCAACCAACAAGGCCTGCGTAAGGCCAGTCAGAGCCGCAAACCACAACGCCCATTTCCAGAGCGGAGGCCGATCCGTTGTTTCGAGAGCCATCAGTCAGTCACCCAAGCCACCAATCAGTTGGATCGACCCGGGTTCGCGACTCAACCTGCGGGCGCCAATCGTTCGAAGGGCCGATTGCCGGACTAGCGCACCACAACCGGAGGGTCCGGCCCGAGTATGCGAAGACTCGGTCAACGTCGAGGCGCGAACTTGACGACAAATGAATCGGAAACGCCACCACTATGGGTTGCGGCGCGTTGACGACAGGCCAATCACTCGCGGGTGTCTCGCCAATCACATAGAAGTTGCCACTGCCGTCCACTGAGGCGCCCCGGCCGAATTCGTCCGGGCCCGGGCTTCCAAGGTACGTCGAGTAAATCAGATGGGTGAAGTCCGCGGCGAGCTTCACCGCGACAGCGTCGCGCTGGCCACCAAGGCGGCTCAACCAGCCGTCCTTGGTGATCGGAAAATTGTCCGACGCGGTCGTGCCAGTCAGATACACGTTGCCAAATCGTCAACAGCGACGCCTTCAGGTCGATCGTTGGAGCGGCCGCCGATGAACGTACTGGCCTCCAGGCGCGACCCATCCGGAGACAGTTTCGAGACGAACATGTCGTTGCCTCCTCCGCCGTATCTCCGTTGAAACGCGCCGGCGGTCGTCGGAAAATCTTGGGACTGCGTGGCCGCGGCGACGTACGCATGCCCTCCCGGTCGACGGCAAACTCGTGCGTTTCAGTCGACTCGTTGGCCGTCCCGCCGAGGTAGGTCGCCCACTGGAGCTGGCCGGTATCGGGAGTCAGCTTGGCAACGTACAGATCCTCGTTCCCAGCGTAGGTTCGATCGAATGCGTCGGCGGTGGTCTGAATATCGCTCGACCGAGTTGTGAGCAGAATGTACGGAAAGCCTGTGCCGTCGACGCGGACTGAGTTTTGATTGAATTCCAAGTCCGAGCCGCCGAGGTATGTCGCCCACAAGACAACGGACCCATCGCCTTTGATCTTGGCCAGGACGGCTTCGCGTGCTCCGTGGGGTCGATTGTTGAAACGCTCGCGAACGCCAGCGGGGTAGGTTCCCGAGCTGTAGCCCGAAGCGACGTAGATGTCCCCGTTCTGATCGACTGCAAGATCCCGAATGATGGAGACATCGTTGGTCCCGAAGTAGCTGCAAAAGACCCGTTCGCCGCGGTCGGCTGTCAACTTGCACAAGAAGCCGTCCTGGGGGCCATAGAATGCCGCCTCCTGGCCTCCTTGAAAGCCAGGCTGGAAGACGCCCTGCGTGACCGGGAAACCTCGGCCCGCCCGACCAGCAATATACACGAACCCTCGCCCGTCGACTTCGATGGCATACGCCCTGTCGTAATTGGGCCCGCCGAGCAGCGTCGACCATAGGATTTGTCCCTCGGAGCCCATACTTGGTCACGAACACGTCCAATGGCTCGATCGAGGGGCTGTCCGGCTCTCCGAGGTTGAGCGCGCGTTGATAGGCGCAGACTGTCGTGGGAAAGTCGCGTGACACCGTGCCGCCAGTCACGTACGCGTTTCCGTCCTCGTCGGCCGCGACGTCGCGAGCCTGGTCGCTATCTGCCCCCGCCAGATAGGTCGAGTACGCAACCGACAGCGCCGGGGTGCTCCCGGGTTCGGCCTCGGCTGTTGGCGAGCACTCGCCAGAGCCCAGCTGTTTTGGTTTTCCCAACGCGTCGATTGAATCCGAAGTCGATGGCTGAGCCGTGCAGCGCCAGAGCCGACCCTACTGTCAGAGGCAGGAACATCGCCCCGAGTGACGATGGCGGGTCGCGTCATTCTGGCGACGGCCGTTTTCGGTGCGATTACGTCGTCTGAATCCACGCCGGGGCGTTGAGCCCATCTGCCGCACGATAGGTAGCGAACACCTCGGCCTGATGTCGCCACAACAGCGCGAGCGCCAGAATGAGTGGTCCAGCTTTCAGGATTCCTGCAATGAGCAGCGCGGCGGCAGACTCCACGCGGAGGCGTGTCGAGACGAACTCTATCAAGATCAGATTCTGTCCGAGAGAAAGCAAGAAGATTGACGCTAAAGTCTTGCGGGCCCCTGGGGAAAACACATGCCGATTGGCCACAAAGTAGGCGAGAGGGAGAAACAGGATGCTCAGATAGTGTTCCCAAAGAAGTGTCGAAGTGAACAGCCAGAAGAACAAAGCCATGATGAACTCGAAGTGTCGCCGCGCAGGCAGGACCCACGACTGCCGATCGCTTCGGCGAATAAGGTGAATCAACGCGCAGCGACGAGGATTCTCAGGATCCATTCCAGGCCGACCAGTAGGTATGCGCTCGAGGGTGTCACGAAGTCACCGCGCAGGCGCAGATTCTCCAGGGGCACGTAGAGAGAGCTGTTGTACAGCCAGGACCGCGAGAACTGCGCTCCTTCGATCAACACATGTACGAACTCCTGATGGATCGGCCATCCCAAGATGGCCGTGGAGAGCAGCCCCCAGAAGGTCAGTGCGACGGCGAGTGAGCCGGCAAACGCCAAGCCGCCGACACACGCCAGAAAGAGAAGCGCGGTCGCCAAGGCTGGCTTGATCATCGCGGCGAGGACAAGGAGCCATGCCGAGATCTGGAGGTGGGACCGCATGTAAAAAAGCAACGCGAGGACAAGCAGTAGGAAAACGGTCGGTGTGGTTTGGCCTCCGACTCTGAAGATTGTCCAGAACGGCTGGTAGAGGAGACACCCGAACGCGAATATTGCCGCGAATGCCGCGCGCTGGAGTGGTCCGTCGTCGTCGATGGACCGACGGCACTCGCGGTACAGGAGCGCAAGAGCGATGAACAGGACGATGCAGTTCTGCAGCTTGAATGCGATCAGCGCCGTCGCGGGAGGCAGCCAGCTCAGTGGCGCCAACACCACCGCAAACAAAGGGGCGCTCCAGAACCGCATGCGACCCTGGGCCGCTTGCCCCGCAATTGGCCGCTCGGGATGATAGAGATCATCGACCTGACCAGCGGCGACGCGGTGGCCGGCGTCATAGAAGTTCGCGAAATCCCATCCCAGGCCCGCAGGTACCAATGTTCCGATTGTGCACCCGAGCGCAATCAGGAACATGGCCACGACAGCGAGTCTGCGAAAGCGAGTCGCGCCGCCCCCATCGTTTTCGTTCCACCACAGAGTCATAGTGTCTCCGGCTCCCAACGGCGCCACACACCGAATAGCAGCGCAGCGCAAAGGGCGAAGAGCGCGAGCGGGGACGACTGCTGCGCCAAAAAAGACAGATATTGCGGCGCCATCTTTGCGAGAACGTTGATCCAGGGCAGTTGAAAGCCTCCAAGCAGCACACGCGCGATCGAATCGGACACTTCGATCCCTCGAACCATGCTGAGACACCATGATTCGGCGAACGCCAGCACGAGGATCGGATACCGGAGCGACTGCCGGAAGCCGAAGAAGGCAGACGAACGCCAACAGGAAGAGCGCGGGAATGACTGGGACGATGTAACGAATGCCGGTCACCCACTGAAGCTGGGTGTACTGAACCGCACTGAAGAAGAGCAGGAATGCGATGCGTAAAGCTTGCCAAGGAACATTGCTTCCCGCCGCGGCAACCAGGTCGGTCGAACGAGTGCCATCACGAATCCCGCGATGCTCAACGCCAACCAGGGGACAGGCCACGAGAAGGCCGAACCGTGTATCGAAGAGAAGCATCTTGAAGAGCCGCCACTCTGGCCATCCCACACCGCGGTAGCCGATCTCAATCCATTCGACTGGCGGCATGTAATGCTGGCCAGGATACCAAGGGCTCCCGAACGCGCGCCATTGATAGAACAAGAGGAGCAGAATAGGCCCGACGGCCCCGGCGCAGTACCAGAGCGCACACCGCCAGAGTCGCGGCCACCCGCCATCGGTCCACGCGATCCATGCGGCGTACAGCCCAAGCCATGCCAGAACTATCGCGCCGCTGTAGTCGGACAGGAGCGAGTAGCCGCCCATGAGTCCAGCAACGATGTACGCCGTCCTGTCCCGCCACGAGGGAAAGCCGCCCGGCCGCCATAACGCGACGAACCCGAAGAGAACAGATGCGCGATGAACACATTCTGATTGAGAAAGGCCGATCGAAAAAAGATTGGGGTGCCGAGCGCGAACAGGAAGGCTCCCAGAAGCGCCGTCCGAATCGCGAGTCGCAGAGAGCTCAGCGCGCGTAACATGACGACGGCTGATGCAGCGGACAGCGGCGCCATGAAGAGCGCCTGGATGACACCGGACGCGAGCCCAAACTGAATGTCGAGCCCCTGCTCGCGAACCTTGCGATAGAACTCCACGCGGCGCGGCCTGGGGTCGTCGTAAATCGCAGTGACTGGCTCGACCAGAGGCGGCACGACGGGCGTTGATCGACGCCACGACTCGGTCGATGATCGGGCGGCAAAGCCAGTACGGAATGGCTCCGACCATCGAAACTCCCGGGTTGTTTCCGATGTGGGCGCCGTAGCCTGGCGTGTCGAAAATGTCGACGTGGAGCCCGAGGTACTTGTCCATCCGGAACGAGAAGTCCTCGGCAAGACTGAACGAGAGGTAGTGTTCGCGGACAATGTCGGTGGCGAAGTGCAGGACGAAGACGAGCCAGCAAGTCACGAACAGCCTTGCCTGCAGTCGGCCGCCTGGCCGGTTTAGCGTCATGAAGCTCGATGAATCACGATAAGGGCGATTCGCCGATGTCGCAAACAGTTCGCCACTCCGGGAGCGATGACTTGACGGGCTTAAGTCGTTCACTCTAAGCGGAACCAATGATTTTTCGGGGTCGGATGGGTCATCGGGCGACCAAAGGTCTCCGGCAGCGAGGACTTTAATCTACGCCTCGTGGTCGTTCGCTCATCGCGAGTCTGCTCGGCAGCGGCTCCAAGAGCCACTGCGCCCAGGCTTTTGCCGATGAAATGGGCTGTTCTTGCGCAGCGCGGCCCGGCGTGAACGTGATGGCGTCTGGCGTCTGTCTTGTAGCCACCGTGCACGGCGTGAACGCTCCTTTGCTGTTTCTGACAGGGGGAACGGGATTCATCGGCCGGCAGCTGGTCGCCAGGCTTACGAGCGAGAACGCGCCGACGCGTCCGATGCCTGATCCGGCGTTCAACGCTGCCCGCACAGGTGCCCGGAGGTGTCGAAGCTGTTGTCGGGGACCTCTGCGAGCCGGCGACTTATGTCGAGGCGTTGCATGGCACCGACGTCGTCGTCCATCTGGCCGGCGCGACCGGCAAGGCGCGACCTGCCGAGTACTTTGCGGTGAATGACGGCGGCACGCGGGCCCTGCTGGAAGCCTGCGCCAGAGCATCCGTGCCACGTGTGTTATTTGCCAGCTCGATCGCCGCGAAGTATCCAGACCAGAAAGCGTACTACTACGCACAGTCCAAGCAGCAGGCGGAGCAAGCGGTTCGAGACAGTGGGCTCAACTATCTGATCGTCAGACCGACCATCGTGCTCGGGACCGGCTCGCCGATTTGGGACAAACTGTTTGCGCTCGCGCAGCCTCCCCATCATGCCGGTACTTGGCGATGGTCCGGTAAGGGTGCAGCCGATCCATGTGGACGACGTCGTGACATTCCTGGCGTCGATGATCAGGGTTCGGACGTTTCCAAACGACTCCGTCGATCTCGGCGGACCCGAAGCGCTGACCTTCGAGGACCTCCTTCGAAGAATCAGGCGCGCGGTGCGCGGCCGCGAATCGCCGATCGTGCACCTGCCGGCGCACCGTGCCATAGTGCTGCTCACGTGGATGGAGCGCTGGGTGTCTGGGCTTCTGCCCGTCACCGCGGGCCAGCTCTCGGCGTTCGTGAATGACAGCACGGCGGTTTACCATCCGCTGGTGCGGGAGAAGATTCCATCGATGAAGACCATCGACGAGATGCTGCAGCTGCTGATCGGCCATGAGTGAAGTCCAACGACTTCGATAGGCTGGCCGCGGAGTGCCGGATCTTCACGAGATATCTCGTCGATGGGGAAGCGCCGACCGAAGTCATGGCCGCCTATGAGCGCGCGCACAAGGTGAGCGCGGTGGCGCCACACGGCAACACGCCGCCGCTGGACCGCGCGCTGCTGCGGGTCGCGCACATGGGACCCGATTTTACGCGTGTCGCCGACGGGTATTCCGCGGCGTTCGCCAAGGCAAGCCTGCTTCGGCGGAAGCTCGTGTTGCTCGTGGCAATTCTCGAAAGCCGGCAGCGCACCGCCGCCGTACTCGACACAGCCGTTCCGGGCTCGCGGGCAGCCTGGGTGCTCACGGTTGGCTTGCGGGTTACCGGATGCGTGCTGATGGTGTCTCTTGCGACTCTTCTGATCGTGCCACTCTACGTCTGGTACAGCCTGGCGGACACGCACGAGACCTGAACGCATTGTGCGCCTCTTGAGCAACTCGGGATGAATGAAATCGTCGTCGTCGGATCGGGCGCCAGTGCGGTGCATTTCGCTCTCTCAGCCTTGGAGAAGGGCCGTGAGGTGCTGATGCTCGATGTCGGCCGGGAAGGGCACACCCCGGTCATGCCGCAGGCGACTCTGACACAGCTGAAAGAGACGCTCGACGATTCCGTTCGGTATTTCCTTGGCGATACCTTCGAAGCGGTCCTCTACCCAGCCACTGATGGCGAGTACTACGGCTTTCCACCCAGCAAGAATTACGTGTTCTCGGGTGTGCCCCAGTTCAGGTGGCAGGCCGAAGGCTTCCGGCCGCTTGCCTCGTTCGCACAAGGTGGTCTCGCAGAAGCGTGGACGGGCGGCGTTTATCCGTTCAATGATGCCGAGCTGGCCGACTTTCCGTTTGCCTATGCCGACATTGCACCGTTTTACGAGCTGGTCGCGAAACGGATAGGTGTCAGCGGCGAGGTCGACGACCTCAGTCGCTTCATGCCGGTGCATCGGCACCTGATGCCAGCGCTCGACTTGGACGAACATTCTCAGGTCCTGTTAACGGCGTACGAGCGTCAGCGGGCGCACCTGAACAGCCGGCTTCGCAGCTACATGGGGCGCTCGCGCATCGCGACGCTTAGCCGCGATAAAGACGGACGTCGCGGGTGCAGCTACCTTGGACGATGTCTCTGGGGTTGTCCGTCACACTCTCTCTACACACCGTCGTTGACGCTGGAGGAATGCCGTCGGTTCCCGCGGTTCCGTTACGCAACCGGCGTCTATGCAAAGTACTTCAAATTGGACCGACGGCAACGAATCACAGCCATCGTGACTGAAAGCGTTTCAACGGGTGCGCGTTCGGAGGTTCCCGTCGACACCCTCGTGCTGGGCGCCGGCACATTATCGTCCTGCACGATCTTCCTCGAATCGGTGTACCGAGCAACCGGGGAACTTGTCACGCTCGGCGGTCTGATGGATAACCAGCAGATTTTGATGCCGTTCGTCAATTTGGGAATGCTGAGGCGTCCGTACAATCCCGACACGTATCAGTATCACCAGCTTGGCTTGGGAATCGAAGTCGAGAAGCCGCACGAGTACGTTCATGGGCAGATTACGACATTGAAGACCGCCCAAATCCATCCGCTCGTTCAGCAGATGCCGCTCGACCTCAAGACAGCGCTCTCAATCTTCAGAAACGTGCATGCGGCGCTCGGTCTCGTCAATGTGAACTTGCACGACATACGTCGCGAGACGGAAACTGCGTCGCGCTCGAGCCGCTGGGGCAATGACGGTCGTCGACGCTTATGCATCCACTACGAGGTCGGGTCCGGACAAGTCGAGCGCATGCGCGAGGCAATGAGGCGGGTCAGAAAGGTGCTTTGGGCGCTGAACTGCGTAGTTCCGCCGGGTATGAGTCACATCCGCCCTGTCGGCGCGAGCGTGCACTATGCCGGGCTTCTGCCGATGTCGGAGAAGCCCAGACCCTGGAGCACCTCGAAGTACGGCCAAAGCCACGACTTCGAAAACCTGTTCTTCGTCGACGGCACGACGTTTCCATTTCTGCCCGCCAAGAACCTGACGTTCACGCTGATGGCCAATGCCGCAAGAATTGCCGATGGCGCCTTCTAGAACAAGCAGGTTCGACTTTGACATGGTAGCGGCGTTTGAGCGCTTCCGCGCCGCGGTAGTAGTAGCCGCGTGGTTCGGGGTAGTCAGCAGTGTCCTCGAAATCGTGGTCGTCTATTTCGAAAGGCAATCGAATCCTTTGCTCCCGGTCAGCCGCGATTTCTTCTGGATGGCGCCGACGGCCCTCATCGCGATAAGCGTCGCAGCCACGACGCCCTTCGCATTGCTCGCCAGCGTTTGGCCGCGACGCTCGCTTGCCGCGCTGACGCTGTTCGTGCCGTCGTCATTGGGGTTTCTGAATCTGCTGATGCTCATCCCGCGACTGAGCCACTATGCGGCGGCTGATCCTCGCCGCCGGTCTGGCCGTTCAGACGACGCGCGTGATCCTTCACAATCCGGACGTGGCTCGACGGCTCATCCGAAGATCGAGTCCGCTGTTTTTCGTCTGCTTCGTGCTGGTCGGTTCAGCAGTGTGGGTTTCAGGGTCTCGACCGGATGCTCGGCTTCCGACGGCCGAAGTCGACTCGGGATCCAGGCGGTTTCCCAACGTATTGCTGATCACGCTCGACACGGTGCGTGCGGCCAACCTCAGTCTGTATGGCTATTCCAGACAGACCACACCGAACCTCGACCGGTTCGCGAAGCGCGGTGTCGTGTTCGACAAGGCGTTCGCAACTGCTCCATGGACGCTGCCCTCACATGCCAGCCTCTTTACTGGCCGCTGGCCGCACGAACTGTCGACCGACTATACGGTCCCGCTCGATGGCACCCATCCCACGTTAGCGGAATACCTTTCCCGACAGGGATACAGGACGGCAGGCTTCGTTGCGAACCTGGGCTACTGCAGCTTCGGAACGGGACTCGCGCGCGGGTTCGAGCATTACGAGGACTATCGGAGATCGCTCGGGCAGATTGCCTCGAGCTCGACGCTGGTCCGGAAGGTCGCGAACAATTTCAACCTGAGACGCCTCGTTCGAAACGATCAGCATCTGAACCGCATCAGCGCGCGCCGACCTGAATGAACGGGTGCTTAGCTGGATCTCCAGGCAAGCTGCCTCACCGTTTCTCGTTTTCATCAACTACTTCGACGCCCACGAACCGTACTTGGCGCCCCAGGCTTTCGCTCGTCGATTTGGACCTGGTCGAAGGTACGGCCAGTACAGTCCGCTTCATCATTGGTTGTGGGATGTTTCGGTCGACCACCGGCCAATGACGCCTGATGAGATTCGCGAAGAGGTGGACGCATACGACGCGTCGCTTGTGTATTTGGATGAACAGGTGACGGCCCTGCTGGATGAACTGGCCCGACGACGCGTGCTTGATGACACAATCGTGGTCATCACGTCGGATCACGGTGAGGAATTCGGCGAGCATGGAGTCTTCGACCACGGCTATACGTTATACCGGCAGGCACTACAGGTCCCGCTCGTGATCGTGGGGGCACAGCGTGTCCCCAGCGGTCATCGGGTGGGCGCCTCCGTCAGCCTGCGCGACGTCCCTGCGACGATTGTGGACGTCGTTGGGTTGGGTCCCGGGGCGCCATTCCCAGGCAACTCCCTGACATCGTTCTGGTCAATGCCCGCGGAAATTGCCAGGCGCAGCGAGCGTCCATCGGATGCGCTGCTTTCGGAAGTGAGTCGCGTGTCCGATCAGCCCCAGTGGTTTCCTGCGAGCAAGGGCGCAATGAAGGGACTCGTTCATCAGGGATTTCACTACATTCGGAATGGCGACGGCAGAGAAGAGCTCTATGACGTTGAAAGAGATCCTGCGGAGCTGCGTAACCTCGCGGCTACGGAGGAATACCAGCAGCAGCTCGCCGAAACCCGCACTACATTGGCGAAGGTGATCGCGGGCTCACCGAATGGCATGAAGTAGGCGGCACCCGGGAGTATAGTCGCCTAAAGCGAGGACTTTGCAGATCTCACCGCGGGTGCAGCCGTCCTTTGCCCTAACAAAACCAAGGGGGGATTCCTCAGTGCAGTAGGCAAGGCTCTCGCATCTTGCTTGAAATGGCCTGCCACTGACCCGGGCGAGGAGACCGCCACGAGCCAGAGACGGCGAGACGCTGAAAGCGGCAACCAGCGATGCTTCGTAGTGACGAGACCAATCTGAACGTGGTCCTCTTCTCTGGAGGACGCGGATCGAGCGTGCTGTCCAGCCGCCTGGTACGTCACCCTCGCGTCTCGCTGACAGTCGCCGTCAACGGGTATGACGACGGCGCGTCGACTGGGGAAGTTCGCCGCTTTCTCGGCGACTGCCTCGGCCCTTCGGATTTTCGAAAGAACGCGTCAACATTGGCGCGGGCGCTTCAGACGTGCCCGGGGTCGCTCGTCGATCTGTTGGATCTCAGACTGCCATCGCCATGCTCACGCGATGATGCTCTGGCCGCGCTCGGGTTGATCGTCGAGGATGGTCATCCGGAAGTAGCGGGATTCGCCACGCGGGTTCGATCCCTTGTCGGCAACGTCGATCCTTCAGCGCGTGCCCGCCTGGCAGATCGCCTCGCCCATTTCCGGCTCGAACTGGCGGCGGCAGGTGGAGCCTTCAATTTCTCCGATTGTGCGGTGGGAAACGTGGTCTTCGCTGCCTGTTTCCTGGCTGCGGGCCGCCGCTTCAACTCGGCCCTCGACGACTATTGCGCGCTGCTTGGCCTCTCGGCCGGCATTATCGACAACGTGACCGATGGCACCAACGCGTTCCTGGTAGCCCTTGACGTCGACGATCGTCTGCTCGGAAGCGAGGCGGACATTGTGGACGCCAAGCGACGTAACCGTATCAAGGACATCTACTTGATCAACCGGCCGCTCACGGTCGGGGAGCGGGCAGCGCTCGACGGCGCATCGCATGACTCACTCGCCGAGTTTTTGGATGCGCGCGCACTCAAGCCGCCGATAAATCCTCGACTGGTTGAGCGGATCGCGCGTGCCGACCTGATCATCTACTCGCCGGGGACTCAGCATTCGAGCCTATTCCCGTCGTACCTGACGCCGGGATTGAACGCAGCGCTCGCGCAAAACCTCACCGCGATCAAGGTGCTCGTGACGAACATCCAGTCGGATGCAGACATCGCCGGCAGCAGTGCCGTCGACATCATCGATCGCGCGGTGTATTACCTGAGCGAAAAGGGCCGGAAAGGCACGCCCACGCCTTGTTTGATGACGCACTACCTCATCAATGATCCGGGCGCGGGCGCCGTCACGACACCCTACGTCCCACTTGGCAAGTTGGAGACAATCGAGGACCCCCGTCTGGTGCGCATCGGGCACTACGAAGACGGCGTCACTGGGAGGCATGACCCCGAAAAGATACTGACACCGTTTCTCGAGTCATTGCTGGCCCGTCCGCGGCCGCCGAGCGTCGCCGTTTGGTTGCACGACGCCGAGTCGCTCAACAAGATTGCGCAGACGCTCCTCGAGTTGCTGCGCGGCGGCATCCAGCAGTTGGGGGCACGCATTTGCATCTTTTACAGCAGCGCGTCGACGCTTGATTCCGAGTTCGTTCGGCTGTTGCCGTTCGAGGTGCATCGCCTCGAACCGGACACTTCGATCACGGCGGGAGCGTGTTTTCAGCGAGTCGTTCGCGACGGTGAGTTCGACTACGCCCTCTTGTTCGAGTCGTCGGGCATGTATCAGGGGGAAGACATCGTTGAGCTCATCTCACCGCTGGTGGGCGCCCGTCTCGACGCGGTTTGGGGCAGTCGCCGCCTCTCGGTGAAAGACATCGAGGCTTCGTATCGACTGCGATACCGGCACAGGGTGCTCCTGGGGTCCCTGAGTTATCTCGGGAGTCATCTGCTGAGCCTGGCATATCTGTTCTTCTTCGGTCGCTACATCTCGGACACTCTATCGGGAGCGCGTGTCGTCCGCGCTTCCTACCTCGCCCGGCCGGGCGTCGACCTGGGACACAGGCTCGTCAACCAGCATCTATTGTCGGCCTTGCTGCGCGCCAAGGCCGACTTGCTCGAGACGCCTGTGCGATTCTTTGCCATCTCACCGGGTCGCGTCCGACGAACCAGCGTACGGGACGGGCTTCAGTCACTAATGGCCATCGCCTGGGCGCGGTTCAGCTCTCGTGGCTATGCGCCTGCGGCAACGCAATCGCCGAAGATTGTCGATGACGTCCCGGCGCCGGCGTCCCCGAATCGACGATGGTAGCCAGAGAACCACAGACCGTGCCCGCCAAGGCCGTCATGATCATTCCCGCCGCAGGACTGGGCATGCGACTTCACACGTCCACACCCAAAGCCCTGTTCGCCGTCAACGGCAAACCGATGTTGGATCATCTGCTGGATCTTTATGCCCCGGTTGTGGAGCGTTTCGTGATCGTGCTTCATCCGTCCGTCGGAAATCTGGTGCAACGTCATTGCGAGCGACGATCTCTACAGATCACCTACGCCTACCAAGACCCGCCAACCGGCATGCTGGATGCCATCTTGGCCCCGCTGCCCAGCGTACGGACGATGGAAGTCGACCGTGTGTGGATCACCTGGTGCGATCAAATCGCCGTTCATCCCGACACGGTGCGCACGCTCGAGCGAGTCTCGGCTGAGTGTTCTTCGGCGTCGCTGATTTTTCCCACGGCGCGCCGACGCCGTCCGTACGTCCATTTCGTTCGAGACGAGAACGACCGCATCATCGATGTCCTGCACCAGCGCGAGGGGGATCCGATGCCGGAGATCGGCGAGAACGACGCGGGGCTTTTTTCGCTGTCGCGCGACGCCTATCTGCGCGATCTCCTCGAATTCAGCTGCGACGCCGAACGCACAACCCGAACCGGCGAACGAAACTTTCTGCCGTTCATTCCATGGCTGACGCACCGCGCTGGGCAGGTGCTCACGTTTGCCTCTTGCGATGAACGGGAGGCGATTGGCGTCAACACGCCGCAGGATGTCGCCGAAGTCGAGCGATACCTGAGCGAACGGGCATCCGTTGACCGACTCCCGACATAGGGCCGTGAAGCAGCTGTCGATCATCGGTACCCGCGTACAACGAGGAACGGTTTATCGGAACGTTGCTCGAAAAAATAAAGGCCGTCGACCTGAGCCCGCTCGGTGTCTCCCAGCAGGTCATCGTGGTCGACGACTGCTCTCGCGATCGGACCTCCGCGATAGCCCGCAGTCTTCCGGGTGTCATTGTGGAGCAGCACCAGAAGAATGGAGGCAAGGGAGCAGCTGTTCGCACCGGGATCCGCAAGGCGACCGGGGACTATCTCATCATTCAGGACGCCGACCTGGAGTACGACCCTCGAGATTACGTGCCGATGCTCGAGGCGCTACTTTCGGGCCAAGCCGACGTGATCTACGGCAGTCGCTATCTCCAACGAGGCTTGTTCGGCGGCAAATATCGACAACAGTCCTGGATGGCGTATCTGGGCGGCCGAAGCCTCAGCCTCGTGGCTTTGGCATGCACCGGCCACTACCTGACCGATACGGTCACCGCACTCAAACTGTTTCATGGCAACGCCCTTCGCGCACTCAGGCTACAGACAACGGGTTTCGAGCTCGATCACGAGATCACTGCAAAGATGCTGGCACTCAACTATCGCATTGCGGAGGTTCCGATTCGATACTTCCCACGGAGCCGTGAAGAGGGCAAGAAGATCGGTCTCCACGACTGGTTCGCCGCGACGCGCACGTTTTGGGCGTTTCGAAGGGGCTGAGCCCAGGAAGCCGGACGTCATGGAGAAACGCGGCGAAACGATGAGCGCAGCTCGTGCCCACAAGGCCGGAGGCCCCCAAATGCGCGCGTCAGGCTTGCGAGCGGTTCCACGCGGTGGGCGTGAAACGAATCGAACGCTCATCACCGGAGGTGCCGGATTTCTGGGAATCAACCTGGTTCGGTACCTGCTGAACCGTGATGTTCCCGTCGTTTCCTTCGATATCGCGAGCTTCGATTACCCTGAACAACGCTGCATAAGCGCTTTGACTGGTGACATCCGAGATCCTGATGCGCTTCGCGCCGCGATGCAAGGCTGCGACATCGTCGTCCACTGCGCAGCGGCTCTTCCGTCGTACCCGCCAGCCGAAATCATGTCGACCGACGTCGACGGAACAAGAAACGTCCTTCAGGCTGCACTCGAGAATGGCATTTCGCGGGTCGTCCATATCTCGTCAACCGCTGTATACGGAACGAAGGCATCAGGCTCCTCGGAAGACAGCGACACCGAGGTCATCGGTCCATATGCGGAGGCAAAGCTTCTCGCCGAACAGGAATGTGCCAGGTACCGCGAAAACGGCCTTTGCGTGCCCATCCTGCGGCCCAAAACGTTCATCGGGCCCGAACGCCTCGGCATCTGGTCGATCTTGTACGACTGGGCACACTCCGGCAGCGGGTTCCCACTCATCGGTAGCGGCAACAATCGCTATCAATTGCTGGACGTCGACGATCTTTGCGATGTCATCTACCAAGTCATGACCGCCGAACCTGAGAAAGTGAACACCGTGTTCAACGTCGGCGCAAAAATCTTTGGAACGATGAAAGACGACTTCCAGGCGGTGCTCGATCACGCCGGACATGGAGGGAAGGTTCGACCGCTTCCGGCGGGTCCAATCATTCTCACTCTCAAGATTCTCGAAAGGCTCAGGCTCTCGCCGGTCTACGAATGGGTGTATGAGACCGCAGCCGTAGATTCGTATGTCTCGATTGAGAAGGCGAGACGAATCCTACAATTCAGCCCGAGATATTCCAACAAGGACGCGCTCATCAAGAACTATCGCTGGTACGTCGATCACATTGCGCAGTTTCGGCAGACGTCCGGGATCTCTCATCGAACTCCGTGGAAGCAGGGCCTGATCGGTCTCGGCAAGAAACTCTTCTGATTCAAGAGACCGTCGGGCTATGACCTCTTCGGAGCATCCCGCTCTGGCCTCCAACAAACGGCACTCGCACTGGCTGGTGATCTTTCTAGCGGTTGCTGCTGGATCGATGCTCTGCATGACACTGGTGCAGCTTCAAAACTCGCGGACTCTTGTTTCCTGGCACGGCTTCTTGCATACGGCCATCGCGAACCGGTTTCCAGGTCCCTTCAAAACTCCCGAGAATCCATTCTTCGCTGGCGAGCCGGTGCCGTACTACTGGTTCCATCACTACATCGCCAGCCTCATCGCACGGGTCCTTCATGTTCATCCGATCCGCGCTTTTCAAATCATCACTGCGGCGGGCCTCGTCATACTCTGGGCCAGCGCCGGCGCTATCGGGGTTCATCGGTTCAAATCGCTGAAAGCAGGGCTACTCATCGGATTTCTGGTACTCACGGGTGTGAATCCGCTCGGCCCCGTCATCGCAGTCAGCAAGTACGTCGTGCATGGCAATCGGCTGCTGACTCATCCCCAGATGAGCGACATCGACACGGTTTTCGTGACCGACCGGCAGTCTGAGGATCTGATGACCCAGCCTCTCCTGGGCGCTCTCTACGTCACAGCGGACTGGCGGCGCGGGCAGAACCTGGCGTGGTATATCGACATCTCCTCCAGAGGGATCGCGCTTGCCCTCGTCTTTCCGCTTTTGTTGATGTTCATGAGCGAGAGGATGTCGTGGATTGCCGCCTTGTCGACCGCCGGGATCGCTGCTGCCATGACGGCGTTTAGTCCCCTCATCGGCCTGGCCGTCGTCGGATCTCTCTTCGCCGGATCCGCAGTTTTAGCCCTGATCGACGGGATCAGGCATGGCCCGGCTACCACTTGGCCTGTGCCGTCAACGCTGGGACTGGCAGCCGCGGCAGTCTTAGGGGCAGCGGCCGCCAGCCCCACGTACACTCACTTGTTCCTCGTCGGCGGTTCAGAAATGGCAGTTCTGAGCTCTCGTGAGACGCTCATGAGAACGCTGGCATTGGGTCTGAACGTCATCGTGCTGTTGCCGATGGCCTGCTGGTCAGCTCTTCGAGCCACCGACAGGTTGCGCGAACACTACCGCATTCTCGTCCTCGCCGCCTGTGGATTGCTTCTCGTGGTGCCATTCGTCTCGCTGACGGACGATACCGAACACAATCTTGCCAACACGGCCCAATGCCTCCTTGTCATTCCGGCCGTTGCGCTGACAGTCACGAGTCGCGTCCCATGGTTGACCAACCGGTTTCTCGTGTGCCTCTTCACACCGATGGCGGTCGCAAGCATCGCCTCTTACCTCGGACGGCCACCTCTCCCGATTGCTTTCATAGGAAGTGAGATCCATCGAACGTCGGACGACGCCCTTGACCGACTGTATCGATGGATTCGCGCATCGACATCACTCAATGCGGTCTTCATCTGCGATCCAGCGTCTCCTGCGAAGATGTCTGGAAACGTTGCGGAGCTGCCTGCGTTTACTGGACGCACTTTATTCGTTGACCACGCAAGCTACCTCACGACACCGCACAAGCATTTCGAACGACGCCGGGACATGGCGACGAGTCTGCTCCAAGGGCTCGCCATGTCCGAGCCAGATGCCACCTACCTGGCGGCGCTGCACCGCTCTGTCTATCTGCTGTCGTACCGGGCAGAGGAGCCCGAACTAATCGGTCGGCTCGTCGAACTGTACGGCGCCCCGGTGTTTCACGACAGGTTCGTCGCAGTATTCGACCTTACTGAACTGGCCCGGAAGAGTGGCGTGGCGAGGTAGGTAATCCACCGGCTACTCTGGCTTTGGCCGCCTCGCGCGCGTCAACAGAAGGGTCTACCTGTCCGGCACCAGCTTCCCGAGCGCGTTCGCGGTGCCAAAGTAGATTGCTCCGTCGGGCCCGACTGCGACGACGCGTATACCGCCGACCTCATCATGCAAGAGTCTCTCGGTCGTCAGGACTCGGGTCGGATCACGAGGATCGACGTGCACCAGCAGCAGATGACGTCCTTCATCCGACGCGATGAACAAGTTGTCGCGCAGTGAAGTACCAGAGCCGCCGCGATAAAACGCCATTGATGACGGTGGAGAGTCTGGAGGTAAAGCGACCGCCGTGCGAAGCACGCCGCGTTTCTGAGGCCCGTCGGTTGTCGTCACCACCTTCAGCCGACTCGAGCCGGGCGACTCGCGGTCGGCAAGCCATAGGGTGTTGGCCGTCGGATGCCAATCGAGCGCATGGGGCGAACGGTACCGGTACGAAAAGAGCGGGTTGCCGCCGACCTGGTCGTCAGGCGTCGTGCCATCCGGATTAAGGCGTAACACCTTACCGTTCACCGACGCAAAATCACCTGCGAGCCGGGCCACTCCGCCATCATCGAAGGCCGCGAATAGCTTGCCATCTGGACCGAAGCGCAACGCTGCTGCCGGTCCGCCAGGTGTCGCGGGAATGCCATCGAGCAGAATGGCACGATCGGCGAGAGTATCCCAGGCTTCGCGGAACCGGGCGAGGCGAAAAGCTGGACACGACGGTGAGCCCGGGCAAATCGTCGAAATCGTGTAGACGTAGTGAGTTCGATCGAAGCGGGGATCGACCGCCAGCGCGAGGAGCTCCTCCTGAGTGTCGCTGCGCTCCTCGAGCGCCAGGGCGGGCTGCGCGAGCAGCCGTCCGTCGCGGACGATGCGTACGCGTCCGTGGCGCTCGGCGACGAAGAGGCGGCCATCCGGGGCGAACCCAAGGTCCACCGGGTCGGTGACGACGCCGGCAATACGTTCCAGGCGCAGGCGCACGCCGTCTTGGGTAACAGTCTCGAACTTGTCAGACCACACTCGTGACGCGGCTCCGTTCGCCTCCAGCCGTTCGTGACCGGTGAGAGCCGATGGCGATGTCGGGTCGGTTGCCGTGGTGGATTCAGCTGCGCGGGTGGTCGCGCCGCTGGTCTTCGCATAGACAGTGATTACTCCGGTGTTCGGAATAGACGTGCTGAGCGCGCGTCCTGCAGCGATAGCCTGATCGGGAAGGTTGACATCGTAATTCGACACGGTCAGGCCGTCCGGACCTGTCGTGTAGAAAATTCCGTAGGTGCCGGCAGGTAGATTCCTGACCGTAAAGCTACCGCCCGCATTCGCCTTCACGACCACAACGTACCGACCATCGGCGTTCACGAAGGCGACGGGATCGAAGGCCGTATTTGTCGTGGTGGCATCGATTCGCCTGGCACCCGCGCGAATGTACTTGTAATACTGCCGAATGTATCTCGCTTTTGGCCTCAACGTCGTCTGTCCCGTTCCGCTGTTGACCTCGTAGTAGCCATTGGGCCCATTGATAACGCCCAACTGCCACGACGCATTTCGAGATGTCTTCAATTCCTGGTGGAGCAGCAGATAGGTATTGGAGGTATTCCAACATTCCGTCATGGACGTCCGGACGCCATACTGTACCGCTGTGGCGCCAATCGTGGCTGACGTATTGGACCCGGTGTCGGCATAACAATGCCAGCTGAGATCGTTGAGGTATCTCGCAGCTTCAGGTACCGCCATCATCGTGTTGAAATACGGCACTGCCGCAGCCTTGTTGACGCTCGACGGTCCGACGAAATCCGGGTGCCATCCCAATCCGGCCAACCTCGCGCCGCTCCTGGCGATGACGCGCCCCAACTCCGTCGCCCCCCACCCGGCCACCTGGTCCGGCTCGTTCATCGCGTCAACACCATCAGGAATGAACCCGTACTTCGCGTTGATGTGGTCGAAGACCGCCTGCATGAGCTCTGCGTACTCTTCGGGATTCTGGTAATGCTCGAAGGACGAAGGGCGGAAATCGACGTATCTGAGCATGACATAGAGCTTCTCCCCACGAGCCTCGACACGCTCTTTCAGCGGGAGCAGCAAGTGATCGATTTGCCAGTCCAGCAGCGGAAAATGAAACCCGTTGGGGTTGATGACGGCGGGATTATCGTTGTCATTGACGCTGTTATACGCGCATGTACCGATGATACTCGCCTTCAGAAATGATTCGATTGAGATACTCGAATTGACACGAGTCAGACGGATTCTCGTCGCCGGAGTTCATGCCAATGGCAATTTTGTTGATGCCCAGGTCGTTGGCCGCTTGATCCATGAGCGGACCCATGAAAGGCACGATGCCAGCGTAATCGAGCACCGTGTTGAGGACTGGCACTTCCCAACCAGTAATCGTCTGGTAGGTGGTTGAGGGATTGAGGGTAATCGTATTTCCGCTCCCGTTTGGCTCAGGAGGAGGGAGGGGTTCCGGCGATCCCTCGCCACCGCAACCGACAATCGAAAGCCCGAAGATTGCGATGCACTGAAGATGACGCACCATGGCTCGAAGGCTAGCACAGAATCGCCGAGTGTCGCGGACGGGCCACTGTGCGGCGAGCTCGCCGTATTCGCGCCGACCACCGGGCCACGGTCCGGGCGAGCGCCGGCTCAGCCACCCTCACCCGGGCGTTCCTGTCATGACACGCCAGGTACCTGGGGCCCATGGAAGATGGCACCCGGATCCAAGCCGACCTTCCCCGCATCGGTTTTTGGAAGTTTTTGGAAGAGTGTGGCCGGGCGATAGCCCCACACGCAGAGAATTAAGTCTAGCCGCAGGAAGACTAGAATCGGATGAATCAAGCATTCGAGCGGAAAGCGTCGCGGCTTCGTGGACGAGCTTTTGCTTCGGTCCGCTTCGGGCCAGCACGCCGGGAGACCGACAAGAGCGGGATGGCTGGCCGATTCTTCAGCCCTCAACCTACAAGCTAATCGCGCCATGAAGCGGAAAGCGATGTTCCTTGCCAAGGCGATTGGCGCCCTGTTCTGTCTGTTGCTGGCTTTTGGCTATGGACTAGCCGTTGGACACTACGAAGTGTTTCCGTTTACCACAATCAAACGCGCGCAGAGCTCGACCGCCAGGCTTTGGGGGGACGCAGACGAGGGCAAGAAGCTGTTCGAAAGCTTGTGCGCAAGATGCCATGGACTCGACGGGAGCGGAGGCGAAGGACCAAGCCTTAACCGTCCACGTCTCAGCCGAGTCGCCGACGATGAGGCGCTCCGCAATATTCTCTTGAACGGAATCGAAAATGGGGGCATGCCGCCGGTGCGCCAAACCACGGTGAAAGAACAGAATGATCTGATCGCGTATGTCCGTGCCCTGGGTCGGACCACAGTTGCGCCTCATACCGGCAATGCCGGGCGCGGCAGAGAGATCTATGTCAGCATGGGCTGTCCGGCCTGTCACATCATCAGCGGGGAAGGAACGGCGGTCGGTCCAGAACTCACACAAATCGCGGAGAGGCGAGGGCCCGAATATCTGCGACAAGCGCTTCTTGATCCGGGATCGGCGTTGCCAAGAGGAACATCGGATGTCTCAGACGGCTTCATGGAGTTCCTGCCCGTCCGCGTCAAGACCCGTGACGGTAAAGAAATTCGTGGGATGCGGATCAATGAAGATACGTTCACGATTCAGCTTCGTGATGCTGACAACCAGCTCCGTTCGTTCAAAAAGAGTGACCTTGGCGAGCTGGAAAGAGAGTTGAACCGCGGTGTCATGCCGAGTTATCGCGACAAGCTGACGCAAGCCCAGTTGGAAGACCTTGTCGCGTTCCTCTCTGATCGTCGAGGATCAGAATGATGGCGTTCATCCTTTTCTTCTTGGTCGTTCTGGCTTCGACCCCGGCAGAGGCGCAGGTTTCGTATCAACGCCTCCTCGGCGCCGACGATACGCCGGCCGACTGGCTGACCTACTCGGGCAATTACTCGTCTCACAGGTTTTCGCAACTGGCCCAAATCGACCGGCTGAATGTCAGTCAATTGAGACCCGCTTGGATATACCAAGTCCGCCGACCCACCGGCACCGTCCAGACCTCGCCCATCGTGGCAAACGGAATCATGTACATCACTGAGCCTGGTAGCGGCGTCACTGCTCTCGATGTCCGGACGGGCCGCCCCGTGTGGAGGTACACGCCGGCGGCGCCAGGTCGCGGTACTTACGAGGGTCAATCGCGGTGTGGCCATACTGGACGAAACGGTCTTCGTCGGCACTGTTACAGCGCACTTGGTCGCGCTCGATGCAAAATCAGGCGCAGTACGCTGGGATGTGGTCGTTGACGATTTTAAACGTGGCTACTACATCACGGCCGCTCCGCTGGCCGTGGCTGGGCGAATCATTGTTGGCATGTCGGGTGGCGATCATGGTACGCGGGGTTTCATTGATGCCTACGATCCAAAGACGGGGCAGCGGATCTGGCGCACTTATACGGTTCCCGCGCCGGGTGAGCCCGGGTCAGAAACCTGGCGTGGCGATGGTTACAAGACCGGCGGCGGCCCAACGTGGCTCACCGGTTCGTACGACCCTGAGTTGAATCTCCTGTATTGGGGCACCGGAAATCCTGGTCCTCTTTGGAATAGCGATGTGCGGCCGGGAGATAACCTTTACACCTGTTCGCTCCTGGCCATCGATACAAGCGATGGGAAGATCAAATGGCATTTTCAATTCACGCCCGGTGACACACACGATTGGGACGCCAACCAGATTCCGATCCTCTTCGATGCCAGCATCAATGGACGGCCGAGGAAGCTTGTCGCGACCGCTAATCGAAACGGTTTCTATTACCTGCTGGATCGTGTGACCGGTGCGTTTCTCTTGGGCGTTCCGTTCGTCAAACAGACCTGGGCCGATGGACTGGATGCCGAAGGGAGGCCAAAGGTTCGCGCCGGTGCCGTGCCTACCACAGAAGGCGCACTGATCTATCCAGGAGTGGGTTCAGCGGCAAACTGGTGGAGTCCAACGTACAGCCCTCAGAACGAAGTACTTCTATCAGGCCGCTGGAGAGAGCGGTACGACCTTCTATAAAGGGGAGGCCAAGTTCAGACCACTCACGCCGTTTGTTGGCGGTAGTGTTCGCCACATCGACGTGGACGCGAGGTGGGGTGCTATTCGGGCTCTCGAAGCGACGACCGGCAGGATCAAATGGGAGTTCAAACTTCACACACCGCCGGTCGCAGGGCTGATGTCGACTGCCGGTGGACTGCTTTTCGGCGGCACCATCGAGGGGGACTTCTTTGCCCTCGATGCCTCCACGGGCAACCCCCTTTGGCACTTCCAGCTTGGCTCCGAGATCAGGGCGAATCCCATCTCGTTTGCCGTTGATGGTAAGCAGCATGTGGCCATCGCGGCGGGCAACGCTGTGTTCGTGTTTGCGCTGCCGTGACGACAGCCCAGCCGAGAGCCGGCACACACCTTTGCTCACCAACCGCTCCTGGTTGACTGCGGCCGCTTGTATCGATTCCGCTCGAGCGAGGCCCCCGCGAAAGTCTCGCAATGGTCGGCCGGCACTTCTGACATGCTGAAGGCCCTTCAGTCGGCAAATCGCTCGCTCCTGCTGGAGCTCGTTCTGCGTTTCCTGTGTGCGCTGGCATTCATCTGGTCGGTCGCCTCGCTGTCGTTTCCCTTCGGCTGGGATCACGGCATCATGGCCTCCATCGGCGATGTCATCGTGCGTGGCGGGATGCCCTATCGGGATGGCTGGGACATGAAGGGGCCGCTCGCCTTTTATGGCTTCGCGTTGGTGCAGTGGATGTTCGGTCGCAATATGTGGGCGATCCGGGTGTTGGACCTGTTTCTGCTCGGCATCGCCGCCGCCGTCTTGGCGCGGATGGTTGGACGGATTGCTTCCCCGAAAGTCGGGGTCTGGGCGGCGGTTGGGTTGGTCTTCTGGTACGGCTCGCTGACCTGGTTCTTCGTCAGTCAGCCAGACGGCTGGGTTGCCCTGCTTCTGGTGCTGGCTGTCGCACCGTTGACGGCGGAATCCAAACCGGGCGCATTTCGCAAAATGGCCTGGTCGGGCCTGCTGATCGGCTGCTGCACGCTGATCAAGCCGTTTTATGCCGCCTTCCTCCTCGTACCGGCCGTGTATGCGGTGTGCACGCGCGAGTCCATGTTTCGCAGGGGCGTCGCCGTTGCTGTCGCTGGAGCAACGGCCCTGCTGCCCGTACTGCTGGTCCTCGCATGGTTCGCGCACCAAGGGGCGCTGGAGAGCCTGATCGAAGTCCACATTACCTACGCGGCCGCATATGCGGATTCCCTGCGGCCCGATCTGGTCGCCAGGCGACTCTTCAACTATTTCTGGAGCAATGGAGTCCCGACGCCTGCCGGAGCGGTTGCGGTAATCCTTCCGGCAATCGGATTCGGGGCTTACGTTCTTTGGCAGGCTCGTCGGCCGCTCGCGCTCGTACTGCTGGCCTGGCTGGGTGTCGCGTTGCTTGGTGTCGCAGTCCAGGGAAAATTCTGGTTCTATCACTGGGTGCCCACGTTTCCTCCGTTCATCGTGCTCGGCGCGGTCGGGTTGCACAGGCTGACCGCTGCCGATCAAGGCCAGGCTTCAGCGCCGTCCGGGACGGTATTCGCGACTGTTTCACTGGCGCTTTTCTTTGTACAGGTCACGGCGGTTCCTGCAGTTGACGCCGCGCGATGGCTGTTGTATGTCGGAGGCGCGAGCACCCGCACTGCGTACTACTCACGATTTGTCCGAAGAAACTATGTCGCCTCGAATGAAATGGAGGCCGCACGTTATGTGCGGGAGCATACAGCGGATTCGGATACGGTGCTCGTCTGGGGGAACGATGCAACCATCACGTTTCTCAGCGATCGCGCGAGCCCGACTCGATTCGTCTTCTCAATGCCACTCACCAGAGCAGTTGCCGGTCCGTTGCGCGCCGCATACCGAAAAGAATATATCGACAGTCTCACGATTCGGCGCCCCCGCTACGTCGTGATTGGTCAACCTCACGACGGTTCGAGTGACAAACAGAAGGACCTGCAGACTTCCCCGAGCTCCTGAACTTCATTGCCGAGCACTACAGACTCGAGAATCGGCTCGGCTTCCTGGATCTGTGACCGTCGTGTCGACTAGTCCGACCCGGCCATGATTGGAACGCGCGAACACCACGAGCGAACGGTTCGGATCATGTGGGCCGTCTTTCTCGGACTCGTCGTCGCCAAGGCCGCAGCGTACTGGATCGGCTCAGCGATCTAAAGGCCAGACGATCCCTTATCGACGATCGCGATGTATCGAGGTAAGGACATCGAGTCGTTTCCCATTATGAGAAGTCTGGCACACCTCCGATTTTGGCGAGCCGGCCTTTATGAAGGCTACAACCAGGGAGTCCTATCCGAGCGCTTCGTTCCCTGGATTGTCCACGCGTTCCTTTTCCGGCTTTTTGGAGCGTCCGGCTTCATCGTTGGCGATCTGCTGCTGACCCCTCTGCGATTTGTCTTGCTAACCTGGCTCCTTCGGTTGTGCGGTGTTGCGCGAACCGTGGCCATAGCCGTGAGCGGGGTGCTGACGTGTTCGGCCATTGATGACTTTGGAGAGATGTTTCCACGTCTAGCCGCGATCCCTATCCGGTTCTGGGGGTTGCGGCTCCCGAGGCCGTACGTGTCGGAGCTGTTCCTCCTTCTGGCGGTCATTGGAGCGCTGGCGGCTTTGAAGGGATTGCGCGAACGCGGTCGAGCGCCAGCCTGGGCGTGGGTGCTTGCAGGAGCTGCTCTCGCGACGCTCTTCCAGTCGGACTTGTATCCGCCACCGGGCTGAGTCTGGCTTTCCTGGCCATTCTGGTGTTCGAGCTGACTGGGAGAAGCCGGCCGGAGCGACGCCCCTTGATCGGAGGGGCAATCACCGCGACCGGGCACCGCCTTGGCATTCAGCATCCCGGGCATTGTCCAGTCTGCTCTGACGAACCCAGAGGGGATGATTCGCCTGGGACTGTTTCCGGTCTCGCGGCTGCACCCTCCAGTGATCGACGTGCTGCGCTGGTACGTCGCCACGGCGGGCCTGATCGTCGCGGCTTGGCTACTCAAGCGGCAGGTTGCCGACAGCCGGGATCCCCGACGACTTGCCCAGCCAACAGGGCTGGCGTTCTTCGTGGCCGTGTGTGTTGGATCGCTTGTGGCAATGCCGCTGACGAGCGTGCTCCTGGGACAGGCGATCGAGCTTTACCATTATCGCGATTCGTTTACCCGCTACTTCTCTCTCGCCGCACTCGTAGCTGGCCTTCATGCGTGCGAAGCCGTCTGGCGGCACGCCCGCAGCAGATCCAGATCGATTGAAGTCCCGGCCGATTCACAGGTCCGGGCCGCCGTCGGTATGGGCTGGGCGGTCATTGTGCCCGCTGCAGTTCTGTGTTGCGTGTTTGTGTGGCGTTTCGCGACTTCGAATCCGACACGCAGCGACCATATGAGGTCCGACTTCAGCGAGTGGGCGGCTTTGGGCGACTATCGGCGACCTTTCGTCGAGCTCGCGCGCGAGCTCTCGAACAAACGTTACGACAACGATCTGGTACTGGGTACTTTCGATCACCAAGTCTGGAGCTGGTGGGTGACATTCAAAGGTGGGTACTCCTACCTTGCGGACGCCTGCACGACGAACGCAAAAGATGTGGAACTGGAGCGACGCGCGGCGCAGCTGGCCCGGCTTATCGGGATGAGCCGCGCGGACTTCGTGACATTTGCTCGCCGGGACTACGTGATGATCTTCTGGATGTCGTGCTCGAAGTACCAGGGCACACAGGCCTATTCCTTTGCGCCGCTTGACGACTATAGTGAGCCAGACCGGCACAAGATCTCCAGCACACCAGGCTATTTGAACTTTACGGTCGCTCTGCCGCTGACCCAGCAGGCGCGCCTCGGCAGTCTCTTTGAAACCATCGACCTGCGCGAACTGAACCGGCTCGATCTCGTTGTGCTCACGAAGGATGAGAGCGTCGGACAGTTTGCACCGCCGGATTCGGAGTTCTCGCTGACGTTTGAAAACAGATTGTTCCGCCTCTGGAGACGGCGAACTCCCGCTGGCAGCCGCGAAACGCGACCCTAAACGAGCAAGGCCTCTAAGGTTGCGGTCGCTACTGCGCGTCAGCCGTAGTCTGAAGATACGAGTCCAGCGTCTCCGCGATTGCGCGATTTCCAGCCTCAATCGGATGGCCGTCTGTTCGAGCGTAAGATCCGGATCTGTCGAACGAGCGAGCGGGCAAGGGCAGTAAGTGGGAAGACACACTCGATGTGTTCGGCGGCGCAGAACGACCTTGTCTCGTTCTCGAGTTCTCGTTCTTTCGCGTCATACGTCACGAACTCATCTGGAATCGTCCCATGTGTCGTCGCCATGTGCTCAAGGTAGACCAGTTCTTTTGTCGGCAACACCAACAGGACAAACCGCAAGTGCGCGTCCTGCAGGCGGCGCGCAATGTAACGGAAACGACCCTGAGCGATTCGCCAGCCTTCCTTGGTCGCCGGCTCCGAGAGCGATACGCTGGCGAGGCGGTATTTAGGGCTCAGGATTGTTTCAACGCCGGGTGCGGCAACATCATGGGCAATATCGGGATGCTTTCTTGCGAAGGCCGACACCCGAGCGCGTCGCTCTTCCGGGGACTCTGACAGACCGATCCTCACGCGCCATGGCCGCGTGGGACATCGGATTCGCGTAGAGCAGGGAGCGCGCAGCAAGCCACCCCTGCCACGCGACAAGTTCATACTGAAGCGATCCGGGTTCCTGGCCTGTCCAGAGAGCCTGAAGATAGTCGATAGTGCTCGTGCTCTGATCTGTGGGAACAAAGCGTGGGTCGCGCAGGTCTTTCCATATGTCGGATTCATAGGCCATCGTGTACACGTCGCTGAGATCGTTGCCGAGGTAGAATCCGACAATGACAATTTTGCGTGCGACGGCGATGGCCTGGTCCACGAGATGACCGTATTGAACCGGCCCCCAGCCACCCAATGCCATTTGATAGACGCTCTTTGAACGAGACTTCGGCGAATAACTGGGGCCAGAGCGTGTCAATGGTTACATTGAAGCCCTCAGTTTGTGAGTCGCCGATGGCGACAACATCGGCTTGTGAAAGCACGCGATGATTCTTGAAGCCATTGGCGTCCCAACCACGCCGGTGTGCGGCACGTCGTCCAAGAATCGGATCGGGGACGACTCCATCGGCTGCAAGACGCGGACGAGGACCTCGCAAAGCAGCACCATGAAACTGACAGCGGCCAAGATTAACCCGGCCCTCCCGAGAAAGCGCGTCATCCCATGGCCTAGCTCCAGCCGAGAACCGATTCGGTCCCGACTCCAAACCGAGCCGCCAACAGTGCGACCTTGACTGCCCGCTCGGTCACCAACGAGAATCAACTCGCGCCGCTAGCTCATCTGTCCTCGCCGTCGGCAACACGGCCTGCTGAGCTGAGGGCCTATTGCGCCCAGAACGGCGGTGGAGGGATTCGCTTCATCACGTTGACAGAAGGCGTGACAATTTGCGGACGCGAAATCACCGACTGACACCTCATACTGAAACGAATACGCTTTCCGGTCAAGAGACAGTTCGATCGCTGCCCGGACCTGCATGTCCTGATCAGCCGTTCCAAGGGTGGCGCCCAAGATTTCGTCTTCAGAAGGCGGGACCAGGCCCTTTCCGTCATATCGATTCACCCTAGTGCCGACCAAACGGAAGCGTGCGTCGCAAATTTGACAACGCAGCAAGAGAGCTCTGACGTTCACGAGTCTGCCGTCTGGTGGCCAAATTGCGCTTGGCGAAAAGACCCTTCACACGTTGGGAATTCCGAGACGGTCACGGAGCACATCGGACCGTCGAAAGCAGACACGCTACGAGGAGTAAGCCAATCGCAGCTTGCCTCCACCGTAGGGTCAGCGTCGTCACACACCATGCCGTAAGAAAGGATCCGCCGATCAGGATCTGATCAACCCAGAACCAAGCCTTCAGGTCAACCATCAACTGCCTGTCCTCGATAAAACGCGAGTGTCCCGATCTACCGGAAACAAAGAACACCAAGACCGTCCGAGAAGAAGATCGCCGCCAGGCCTACCCGGGGATAGAGCTGTTTCCATTTCAGGACCGCAAAGCCCCGAGGAAATCAGCAAAATTGCGCCCCATAGGACATTCATCAGATGGGTGCTTTCCGGGACCGGATCGAAAAGGCGGGCGCCGAAGGCGTGGTCAGCCCCAGCCCGAAGATGCGCCCCGCATGTAAGCCATCGCCTTGCTCCACTGAAGTTTCAAGAAGCGTCCGAAGTGAAGGATGGCTATAGCGCTACACGCCAGATAGGGACTCTTCTGTAGCGAAGGCTGAAACGGCCACGTGGTATTCGTTGAATCCCATCACAGTCGCGGCAATAATGGCAGCCGGGAAACCTAACCATTCCCATGCGAGCTTTTGCCCACTGTAGAGCGACAGTGATATTGACCCCCTCGCGACACTAATTCTGACCCCCTCGAGGAGGGGCGAATGGAGTTCGAGAGGGACGTGCTGGTATCTCCTACGACGGAGGTACCGGTGATCGAAGGCCAGGTGGTGACCGCGATTCGGACGCTGGCGGGTCGCGGGGTCGGCAAGAAGGCGATTGCGCGCGAGGTCGGCGTCGCGGTCAATACGGTCCGCCGGTATCTGCGGCAGCCGATCGCGCCGGGCATGCAGGTCCGACCGGCCGCGCGGCGGCTGACCGACGATCGGCGGCGAGGAGGCCCGGACGCTCTACGAGGGGCCGGCGGCTGGCAATGCGGTCGTGGTGCAGCGGCTGCTCGCCGAGCGCGGCTGCGCGATGAGCGTCCGGACGATCGAGCGCGCGGTCGCCGACATTCGACGCGCGCAGCGCGTGGCGGCGCTGGCGACCGTGCGGGTGGAAACGGCGCCGGGCGACCAGCTGCAGATCGACTTTGGCCAGAAGCGGCTGCTGATCTGCCGGGCGTGCGCGTCCGGATCTTTCTGCTGGTCGCGGTGCTCAGCTACTCGCGCCGCCTCTTCGTCAAAGCGTTTCTCAATGAGCGCGGCGACGATTGGCGCGAGGGCATCGCGGCGGCCTTCGCGCATTTCGGCGGAGTGCCGCGCACGCTGCTCGGCGACAATGCGCGCGCGCTTGGTGCTCGGCCGCGACCGCGCGACCGGCACGGTGAGTCTTCCATCCGACCTATCTCGCGTTCTGTCGCGACTGGGACGTGCAGCCGCGCGCGTGCGCCCCGTATCGCGCGCGGACCAAAGGCAAGACCGAAGCGGGCGTCAAATACGTCAAGCGCAATGCGCTGGCGGATCAGGCGCTTCGAGTCGCTTCGCGCGCGCTCGAGCAGCACCTGGCCGCGTGGATGGCGACTGGCCGATCAGCGGCGCCACGGGACGACGCGTGAGGCGCCGATCGTGCGCTTCGAGCGAGACGAGCGCGCGGCCCTCCGGCCGTTGCCGCTCCGCGCGCTGCCGCGGCGGACGCAGCGGCTGCGCCGGCGCGTGGCGCTCGACGCCTTCGTGGACGTCGACACGGTCCGGTACAGCGTCCCGCATCGACTGGTGCGCGACCATGTCGAGGTCGTCGTCGAGGATCAGCGCGTCCGGATCTTTCACGGCGCGCCAGCTGGTCGCGACGCACGCCCGATCGACCGAGCCGTTTGCCCGCGTGGTCGATGTGGCCCATTACGCCGGGCTGTGGCGCTCGGCGCTGGACGACGCCGCAGACACCCGGCGCTGGCGCTGCTCGGACGCGACCTCGCCGACTACGCCGCGGTCGTGGACGGTGGCCAATGAGCGTCGTCATTCATGCCCGCGTGGTCGAGCAGCTCACGCGCTTGCGGCTTCGGTACGTCGCCGATCGGCTCGATGCCGTCCTCAATGACGCGGCCCGGACCGAGCCGACCTATCTCGATTTCCTCGACGGCGTCCTGCGCCAGGAGGTCGACGCGAAGCAGCGGACCCGCGTCGCCATGGGCCTGAAGATCGCGCACTTCCCGACGGTGAAGACGCTCGACGACTTCGATTTCAAATTCCAGCCGTCGGTCGATCAGCGGCTCGTCCGCGAGCTGGCCACCGCGCGCTTTCTCGCCCAAGCCGAAAACGTCCTGATCTTCGGCGCGCCCGGCGTCGGCAAAACACATCTCGCCATCGCCCTCGGGCGCGCCGTCGTCGAAGCCGGCCACTCCGTCCTCTTCACGAGCGCCACGGCGCTCCTGGCGGCGCTGTCCAAAGCCGAAACCGACGGGCAGCTGAGCGACCGGTTGATGTTTTACACGAAGCCGAAGCTGCTGATCATCGACGAGCTCGGCTACTTGCCCTTCGAGCGACGCAGCGCGCATCTCTTCTTTCAGCTCGTCGCGCGTCGGTACGAGCGCGGCAGCCTGCTGATCACCACCAACCAGGTCGTCACGCAATGGGGCGCCGTCTTCGGCGACGACGTCCTGGCCGCCGCGATCCTCGACCGCCTGCTCCATCACAGCCACACGCTGATGATCCAGGGCGAGAGCTATCGACTGCGACAGAAAAAGAAGGCGGGGTTGCTTGGTCGAGCGCCGCGGCACGACGGCTTGACGCATGCCGCAGCCGTGGCCGCACAGCTGCGCCACGGCTCACTGTGGGCGCTCGCCGGCGCTGCCGGCTCGCGCTGACCTACAGACACTCACCGGAACAGGAGGGGTCAGTTTTAGTGTCGGAAGGGGGTCAGTTTCTCCTGTCGCTTGACACCCCAGCCCACACAGCGAGCATTCCTGCCAGCGCAAATCCGAAACGGTATCCGAGAGGGTTGTCCCCGAGGAAAGTGCTTGTGATTTTGACGATATAGGCCGTGAGTGCCCCGTGACTCCGCCCAACGCCATGGCAGCTGCGCGGATTCTCCGGAGAGTGAAATCGACCGGACCAGCGGAATCCGCTCGCAATCTTCATCCCAAACATATTGTGCTCACGAAGGATGAAAGCGTCGCGCAGTTTGCACCGCCCGATTCGAAGTTCGCGCTGATGTTTGAAAACAGATTGTTCCGTCTATGGAGACGGCGAGCCCCCAGGCAGCCGCGGATCACAACATGGCACAAGAACGGCCTCGGAGGTTGTCATCAAACATGGAATTCCGCAAGACGTTTGACAACCAGCCAGTCGCTCGTTGAGAAGATGTTCATCGAGCGTGTCACGGGAGCTGGTGGCGAGAGCTTGTCTTACCGTCAGCGACCGACTCGCTCGCTCCAACTGCCGCTTCAGGTGCGCAAGAATCCGCTCCGCGGGGATTGCGGAGGTGGCTGGATTTGCCGGTCTCTGCTGAATTTTGGAAGATCCGGGATGTCGCCAGGAAGACCTTAGTAGCTCATGAGGGCGACTTCGCCCCAATCTGGGCCACAGTCGTTCGCTTCTTAAGTAATTACATTCGAAGGGTTTATCATCACGGCCAAGCGCCGATTCAGGGCGGCGGAGGATTTGCTCTGCGGCCCGCTGAAGCGGTCGTGTGAGTCGGGCTGGCGCAGACAATACTGAAGCCCCGGCGTTTCCGGCGCGACCAGGTGGTTACTTGGGGGTGAAGGAAATAGAACACCCCGACCGGGAAGTCCTGGTATTCCCGCCAGCCGAAGCCGGGATTGAAGAAGTGCTATATGGCAACTAAAGATGCGGAAATGAATCTGGCAACCAACGAGCCGACCACAGAAGGCGAGGTGCCTCCGTCTTGGTGGAAGCCGAAGAGAGTTTCTACTCGGCGGCATCGCGGCCGTAGGCGGCGCGGCCGCCGGAGGGCTGGCGTATTCGAGAGCTCATTGTTCCGCGCACGTGGGAGAGACGATTTTCCGGGAGTTTGTTCCATCGGAGCGACGTGATTGGCGAAAGACACTTGTTGCAGACACGAGATACGGTTGCAGCCCTCAAAGCAAAATACGAATCCGTCGTCTTCGGCAAGGCGCGAGTCTGGGACCTGATTGAAAGACTGGCGCTCTGTATCGATGAAACGGATTCCTACTTATTCTGCACGAGTCAGTTCGTTCATATGCAGCAAGTCATCGAAGGCATGGAGCGCGACGGCATTCAGGACCGCGATCTTCTCCTGGCCGCCCTTCTTCACGATACCGGCAAAACACTGCTGCTCACCGACGAACTACCCGAAAACATCGTTGGCCCAACTGAAAGTATCGGCGCGTTTCCGGAGGGCGTTGGTCTCAATCAGGTAGTGTCCGATTCCGGCCACGGCGAAATGGTGTATTCGCGCTTCAAGGATCATGTACCTGAGCATCTCGCGTGGCTCCTCCGCTATCACGGGACATCCATCAGGGACCTCGCGCCATACCTCAGCGAGAAGGACCGGGAGTATCGAGATCGGTATCTGATTCCGTTCAGGAAATATGATCGCGGCACCCAGTTTTCCTGGAGCCATCTTCCGAAAATCGACCTCGCGAAGATACCGTGATCTGATCGAGGAAACGTTTCCACATCCAATCTTGTTCTAAGCTCTACTGAGTCTAAATAGGCAGGACAGGACTCAGGACCGCCTGCCGCATGGCAAGGGACACATCCACCCAGAAATAGCGACGCACGTCAATCGTCACATACTTCTCGCTTAACTGACTGTAAACTGCTCCTGTGCGCTCCCGGGCGTCCTTCGCCCTATCCGGTAGGCTATAACCCACACACGCTCGAATCGGTCGGCGTCAGTCAATAATTCTTCCATGAGAGATGTCGTTCGCAGCTCCGAGGGTTGCGGCTGGTAGCGGTAGACGGACCACTGCAGAGGCACGTCTCCAAACGGCAGGAATAAGCAAGCATCTCCGGCGCGGTACTCGCGTGCGACGTGTTCCAAGGCATCTCGATAGTTCTCCTTATACGGCTCGAGGTAATTCGCTCGCAAACCTACCAGGCTGTAGATCAGCGCGAGCGCCATCACACTAGCGCGCAAAGCTGGTGGCCGGAGACAGAGCATGCCGACCGCAACGAGCGCGTAGTACCGCCCCGAGTGCGGGCGAGGCGTATCTGACATCGAATTGCACATTGAGCAGAAAGCCACCCGCCAGACTGATTGTGACCGGAAACAGCCACAGCAATGCAAGCAGGGTCGCACCGTCCCGCTCTCGATCCGTAAAGGACGAGCGCGTCGGTCCAGCAACTCGCGCCGCGATAACCAGGAGGGGTAACCCAAACAAGACGCCGCCGATGATGGCCGTCCACCAAAGTTGTGGAGACGAAAACCCGGCCACCGCACCATTGTTGAACCGATTGAGCGTCCCGACAATCCTGCTAACGTCGACGGCGAAGTAGTCCGGCAAGACAAGCGAGAGCTTTCCCAATCGGGATGACGCCTGACGTTCAAACCCACCAAACAACCAGGGCAGCAGCAACGTCAAGCCTAATGCGCTGCCCCCGAACCACCACGACGCGGGAAGCCGGTGGCGATGCTGGAGAAGGACCGCCCAGACGATTAGCGCTAGAACCGCGGCGCCACCATGGTAGTGAATTCAGGATCGTCAGCGCCGAGCCCGCCGCGAAGCCGTACCGCATTGACGATGCTCTGATGGTCGAGCGCTCTGACGAGGAGGAGCGCACTGGTCAGGACGAAGAGCAATAACAGCGCATACGGACGTGCTTCCTGGGAGTACCATGACCGCCAGCTGCGAGATCGCCAGCAACAGCCCCGAGAGGAGTGCCTCAGGCTCTCGAAAAAGCGCCTCACGAGGTGAAAGAGTACAAGGATCGACGCGGCGCCGCTCAACGCCGAAAACAGCCGTGCTTGCAGTGCATCGGATCCGACCAACCCGAACCACGTGTGCAAGATGAAGTTGTATAACGGCGGATTGGCAAAGTCCTTCGCGGTGCTTCAGTAATCTCAGCGATTGGCAGGCGGCTGTCCAAGATCGTCAGTGACTCATCGTGCCATGCGCTCTGCGCGTCAATGTCGTATAGCCGGAGGGTGATGCCTACAGCAATCACCGCGACGAACCCCACCCACGAAGGTGGATTTAAAGCGCGCGGAAGCAGCATTCGATACCTATTATCGGCGTATCGGCGAACCGACACGGGCAATTGTCCATGAGAAGCTTCGCCGAACTGGCGCTCCGAGACTCGACGTGGTGAGAGCGGAAGAACTCACGCAGCAGCCCGCTCCGGGTTCTCTACAGCGTCACGCTGCATCAGCCCTGGTTCAGCGTTCTCGGACATGGTTTCGCCCCCTCGCCTCCCGCGACACGGGGCCTGCTACCGTCTATGGCGCCCAGAACGGCGGCAGAGGGACTCGCTTCATCGCGGTTAAGAAGGCGCGATAAGTGCGCGGACGCGAATGACCGACTGCCAAACTGCGCCTGGAGAAAAACCATTTGCACCTGGGGAATGCCGAGACTATCACGCAAAACGCGGACGGTTCAAACCGACACGCAACGATCAGCACTCCGAACGCAGCTTGCCTTCACCGTTGGGTCAGGCTCGCATCCATGCTTCTTCGGCGAGCGGACGAGAGCCGGCAACTGCGTCGCGTGGACAAAAGGTTGCTTAAATGGAGACTTGTTCATTCGCGATTGAACTTCTGGAGCATCCGCGGGAGGCGTCTACGCCTGACGCCAAGAGGCGCGTCCAGGTACTGTCCTTGCTTGTTGGCGCCGGATTTACTCTCCTAAAGGTTTCGGCGCGCCCCACGCAATGGTCCTGAATCCATGGGGTCTCGCCCTTGATGCTGGCCTGGACCGCGGCTCTGATGAGTGATTCTCGGCGACTCGTGTTGAAGCTCCTTTGGATGGCGCTCCTTATTGGGGCTCTCGTCCTCTTTGAACAAGTTCCGCATGAATTCGTTTATCGCGCGTTCTGAGAACGGGACACGGATCAGGCTCGCGCTACTCGGCTGCATTTGCTTGTTCGTGCGTCGCGGCCCACTTCCTGTTGGAGGCGACGGCACGGTTCGCGGAGCAGCGGCTCGACGCCTATCTTTGGAAGGAGGAGGACTACCTCCGCCTCTTTTCACCCGCCAATCACAACGGGCGGGGCCGCCACCGGCTGTTGATCTTCGGTCCATCCGAGGCGCGGGAAGCCCTTCTGCCGGAAGAGCTTGCGCGAGCGCTACCCGGGCTCAAGCCTTATCAGAACGCTCTGAGCTCTGGCACGCTCGAGGACGCGCTCGTCGTGCTCGAGTACATCGAGCGAGCCTACGGGCGCTCGGCTGTACCGACGTGCTGCTGTTCGGAATTACCACGCGTTCATCGCGGAAATTCGTCTCGAGAGCTCGCCGCTTTTCGCCGGCATCAACAAATACAGTCGGCAATTCAGACTGGACGAGGCTGAACATCCTCCCCGGCTCTCCGCGATCGCCACTCGATTCGTACCAGGCCGGTTTCGCGCTCTTGGGACGCCAGCCGGTGCGCTATCAAAGTGCACTTTTCGCGGTCGCCGCCGATGCCGCCATGCAGGTGCGACCGAATCTTGAAGCCGACCCTCGCTTCTGGCGGCACGTGCGAGCGGCCAAGTATATCCGCGGCAGGATTGCACCGGAGGACGGCATCAAGAAGTGGCTAGCCGCGTCGGGCAACTTCTGGGACAAGGTTCACTCCTGGCATCCCGAGCGCGACCGAGACCGCGTTACGCGAGACTTGCGTCGCCTGCGCGACTTCAGGTCACGGCATGGCATCGAGTTGTACGTGGTGAATCTGCCCGAACTGTCGTGGAACAGAGTGCTCTACCAACCAGGGCGCTATGAAGCGTATCTGGACATCGTCGAATCGGCGCTCGGGGAAACGCCGTTTCTCGACCTGCGGACGTTCCTTCCGGACGACGACTTTTACGATTCCGCTCACCCACATGGGACGGAGGTATACGGGTGTCGAAGCGGGTGGGAGCTTTCATCGCCGAGCGGCTGCAGCACGAGGCGAGCCCAAGGCAGTGAACGCAACGACCCAGACCATCGAGCGGCGTGAGGAGTGGCGCGCCCTGCGTCGGGCAGTGCGAGCCACGACGGATTACGCGGCGCTCGTCCGGTTAGGCCAACGAGCCGAGCGCCTCGACGCCGCCGCAGCGCGACCGCGGCTCGTGCCCGCCCGCATCGCGATTCTGAGCGGTGCGACGGTCGACCTTCTCTTGCCCGCGCTCAAGGCGGCGCTGTTCGGCGTCGGGCTGCAACCCACGTTTCACGTGACGCCATACAACCAGTTCGTTCCGACTCTGATCGATCCCGACAGCTCGCTCGTAGCGTTTGCGCCGCACATAGCGATTGTGGTGAACACGGCTCATCACATTTCTCGGTGGCCGTCGCTCGGGGCCAGTCTCGAGCAGGTGAGCGCCGTCGTCGATGATGTCTGCCAGGCGCTCCTCGGTCCCTGTGCGGCATTCCATGAACGCACCGGGTCGGAGATCGTTTTGAGCAACTTTCACTCGCTGCCCGGGCGACTGGCGGGAAACGTGGGCGCCAAATTGCCCGGCGACCGGACAAACTTCATCCGTCGGGTGAACGTGGCGCTCGGCGACCGGGCCCCGCGATACGTGCACTTTAATGACGTGGCGGCGCTGGTGGAGCAGCACGGCCTGAACCGCTGGTTCGACTCGAGATACTGGTTTCTGGCCAAACAACCCATGTCCTTCGAATGCGTCGCCGACTACTGTCACAACCTGGCCGCCATAGCCGGCGCGATCCTGGGGCGTACCAGGAAGTGCCTGGTCGCCGACCTCGACGACACCTTATGGGGTGGCGTTATCGGTGACGATGGCCTTGCCGGGATTCAGATCGGCGAGGGGAGTGCGGCGGGCGAGGCGTTCAAGGCCTTTCAGCTCTACCTGCGCGAGCTGAAGGACCGGGGGATACTGCTGGCTGTCTGCAGCAAGAATGACGAACGCATCGCACGATCTGCGTTCACCGATCATCCAGATATGGTCCTGCGACTGGATGATTTCGTCGCCTTCAAGGCCAACTGGCTGCCGAAATCGCAGAACCTCGAGGCGATTGCGGCCGACCTCGACTTGCCGCTGGACGCGCTCGTGTTCGTCGACGACAACCCGGCCGAACGCGAGCAAGTGGCTCAGGCGCTTCCCGACGTCGCCGTGGCCGATCTCCCAGACGATGCGGCCGATTTTCCGTCGGCCATCAATGCCGGCCGATTTTTCGAAACCGTGTCGCTCACCAGCGAGGACGTGAACCGGACGGCCTCGTACCCACTCCCGACGCAGCGCACGCGCTCAATTGACCGAAGCGACCGACATTCGCGAATATCTCGCTTCACTTGAGATGATGGCGACAATTCGCCCATTCGAAGAGGTCTCCTTCGAGCGCATCACGCAGCTCACGAACAAGACGAACCAGTTCAACTTGACGACCCGCCGAGTCGTGCAGGCCGAGATCGAACGAATGGCGTCCGATCCGCGCTGGATGACCCGGTCCGTTCGACTGAAAGACCGACTGACCGATCATGGCCTGATTAGCGTGCTCTTCGGGCGCATCGACGAACTCGAGCTGACGCTCGAGGGATGGCTGATGAGCTGTCGAGTGCTGAACCGCGGTGTCGAGCAACTCCTATTCAACCACTTGATCCTTGCTGCCCAAGCACGAGGCATCCGCGACATCGTCGGATGCTACAAACCGACGGATCGCAACGCTCTTGTGAAGGATCATTATCGAACGCTCGGCTTCACGCGCGCGGAGGAGGTCGACGGAGTCGAGCGCTGGCGGCTGGTCGTGGCGGACGCTGTCCCGCTCGAAAGTGTTATCGACAGCGACGAACGGACCACCGTTTCATGACGTCCGACCAGATCCTCGATCGGGTGAGTCAAATCGTCGGGGAGACGCTCGAGCTCGAGGGACTGACGCTGACACCCTCAATGACAGCACATGACGTCCTGGGCTGGGACTCGCTCGCGCACGTTCAGATCATGGTCGCAATCGAACGCGCGTTTCAGATCCGCTTTCGCACGGGCGAAATGGCCGCCCTGGCGAACGTCGGCGAGCTTATCAAACGCATCCATACGCGCGTGGCCGCTGAGACGCGCTGAGAATCCCGAACCGGCGACGCCTCCTATAAGACTCCGCCCGTTGCCATCGTCGTCAATCGAGCCAACACCCGAACGGCTTCATGGACGTCGAGCACAAAAAAGATGTACGCCAATGACGTGAAGTTGTAGGTCAGAACCCCGGCCGCCAAGCCGACCAAAGGATAGCTCGCGAAACGGCGATACCGCGCCGCCCCCAGCCAGCGGCTCATGACAAGATGGTAGCCCCGCATGGCCGCGAGCGCCACACCATGGATCAGTCCGAACGCGACGAAGTTGAAGGTCATGCCGTGCCACACGCCGGCCACCAGCATCGTCACCATCAAGCTGCCAGCAACCGCAAGAAAGCCATGCGATCCAACCCGCGGCAACCGAAGCGCTAGCCGATAAGTTGGCGTAAAGACATAATCGGTGAGCCACAGCGTGAGCGACCGGTGAACCCGCAACCAGTAGTCGCTCACGTTTCGCGCAAAGAACGGAAGATCGAAATTCTCCGGCGGCCGGATGCCCATGAGGCTGCCAACGCCGATCATGAGGTCGCATACCCGGAGAAGTCGAAGGACAGGAACACATAAAAGGCGTAGATCTTGAGCAAAAGATTGATGCCGTCGATGCCCTCGATGGGGAGCCCTGGCGTGAGGACGTACGGCTGCAGAAACGGCGCAATCACGAAGGCCTTGACCAGTCCCCGCAGAATACGGTTTGCTGCATCGAGATGGGGCTCGAACGCCGGGGACATCGACCGCGTTTCGCCGGTCCACTGGGCCGCAAAGTCCTGATACCGCTGGATCGGTCCCATCAACAGCGTCGTGAAATTCAGGCAGTAGTTCAGATACCGATCAAGCGGCAGCGTCTCGATAGTGCCGCCGGCGAAGTCGATCACGACGTGCAGAATCTTGAAGAACAGAAAACTCAAGCCTGCCAAGGCCAGGCCCCCGGTTGGTGAGAGTCCCGCCGAACCCATCCCCGTCACGTTGGAACCGCGAAGATAGACGAAGAGCCCGGTGAGTCCTGCAACGGCCACCGCGAGGGACACCTCAGCGCGCGTCCGGACGAGCCGCGCGCACACGTACCCCAACAGACAGAACCCGATGCCGATTGCCATCGACGGTGGAGACCAATAGCTGGCGGCGAAAGTGAGGTTCAGCGCCAGGAAGACCCCCGTCCTTCGCCAGCCTCTGGTGGCCGGGAGGATCAGCACGGCGAGCGAGGCCAATAGGAAGAACTTCCACGAATTCAGCGCCATGGATTGAAAGCCTCTGCTCATCGCTCAGTGCTGGGGGCCAACCTCGTGCCGTCGGTTGCGACCAATTCATCACGGAGTGTCGGCTGGCCTAATCCGAAAAAGGTGGGTCTTTGGATTGGGGAACTCTTGCGCCTGCCATAGTCCGTCGGTGTCTCCGTCGCGTGAGCGCCGACCGCCAGCTTTACATTCGGCGCGGGAATTTCAGGCTCGTCGAAACAGCAATGCCCGACCTACGCCAGTCTTCGTGTTGTCCCGCGTGAACGATGGCTTGGTTCACACGTCCGTCAGGCGCAGGTAGACAGCTGCCATGCTCACGAAATCTTGGGTCGCGCACGGATGATGTGAAGTGCGTCGACTCTGTGCCTCGAAGCGCGTTGCCGAGCTGATCACCGAAGAGTAGACGGTAGTATACTCACCGGACTGTCGTTCCCGTGTGCCGCACTCGGGCTTCGCGCTTGTGCGGCGAGTCTGCCCGCTGTCGTGTTACATCGACTGCGAGTATGGAGCGATCAGCCTTGTGACGAGTTTCACTCTGGCGCTGCGCCGGTATTCACACTGTCACAGTGCCTTTCGGTCTCTCACTTCATCTGCCGACGCGTCGAGCCGGCCACGCGCGGCCGCGCCGTTCGTTGGGCCGCGAACGACGAAGTCGTGACGAAATCTGACAATCGGGATCCGCTTTGGACCGCGCCTCGCTCGATCATGGCACGACTGGAAGGTCTGACCCATGCCCAGCTCTCGGCGCTCGTTGCAAGCGGTGCGTTCCTGGTGTTGGCTCCTGGTCTGTTCTGGGGCATCCCTGGCGGAAAGAGCATCGTCGGGGGGCTCCGGATTCTCGACGGAGAGATTCCGTATCGCGACTTCTGGACGATGTCACGCGCCGGGACAGTTCTATTTGGCAGCCGCGCTTTTCCGCGTGTTCGGGACGCACGTGTTTGTCCAGGGGGTAGCCGAGCTGCTCCTGGTCTCGGTCGCGGCAGGCGTGCTGTTCACAATCCTGCGGGAACGTATCGCGCTGCCCACCGGGATCGCGCTCCTCGTCACGGCCGTCTTTGTAGGGATGGAATGGCGGCTCAGTCCGGAAGTGACTTCGTACGCACCGCTCATAGTGTGCGCGCTGCTGGCGATCAATCTTCTGCTTGAGTACTTCGCGGGTACGGATGCGACCAAGCTGGTGTGGACCGGCGTGTGCCTTGGGGTTGGAGCGTGGTTCAAGCACGACGTCGCCTTTTACCTGACCGCCGGGTCGGCAGCTGCGCTCATTCTCAGCTGGATTGCGACAGGTCCCAACCGACCTTCAGCCTGGCTCCGACCGTTGCGGGCGGTCGGGCTACTGGCTCTCAGGACCGGCGCAGTCGTGCTTCCGGTCGTCGGGTGGGTTGCCTGGAAGGCCGGGCCCGACGCGTGGGAGGACCTCGTCCGATTCCCCGCCACCCATTTTCGGATCGTGCGCGGCGAGCCGTATCCTTCGATCCTGCCACCATGGAGAGCATTGCTGATGTGGCTCGGCGCGATCGGAAGCGTGGAAAAGGCGATCACGGCTCTGAACCGGTTCGCGGTGTGGATATTGGCAAACATGCCACAGGTGACCTTTCTAGTGGGCGCTGCCTGGATCGTTCGTCAACGTCACAGCCTTACGCCAGACAAGATCGCCGCGGGCCTGCTGTTCCTGGCATGCGTGCCCTTCTTCTGGGCTGCCGCGCACGTGCAGCAAAACACGCATCTTGCGACGATGGCCACTCTGAGCCTCCTGTTGGGTGCACTGGCATGGACCAGCATCCCGCGTGACGATCGTGGCACTGGGGCACGGCGGTTGCTGCTATTGGCGTTTTCAGTGTATGCAGTTGGCCTGTTGCTTCGACCGGCCTTGAATGCTTCTCGAATTGTCTATTTCTGGCCCGACAGCCGCACGACGTCCATTCCCAGCGTGCGCGGTATCTTGGTCCCGAGACAACAGCTTGAAGTCTATGAGCCGATCGTGAGCTTCTTGCGGGATAACGTCGCACCGACCGAATCGATCTATGTCGGGGTCGCCCGGCACGATGCCATCGTGATGTCGAACCAAACGTTCTATTACCTTGCCGAGCGTCGCAGTGCGTCGCGTTTCAACGAGCTGCATCCGAGGTTCGCTGATCATCCCGATGTACCAGCGGGAAATCATCGAGGCAATCGAGCGTCAGCACGTCCGGTGCGTGGTCCTGTGGCGGTTTGGCTGGTCGACTCAGGTGTTGGACGAGATCAGAGACCGACGGCGCGCTCGACTCCCGCAGCTCGGTGCACGAGCGCTCGACGAGTTCCTCCTGAAGGAATTCGATGTTCTCGCCCAATACGGTGAATACGATCTGATGTGGCGCCGCGGCATACCACGTCCGACGGGGTTCTAAAACGGTCTTCATTGCCAGGCGGGAAACCACAACCTCGGCACCATTGGCCCAAACCCCAACAAGCCCGTTAATGGACGGCTGGAAGTGGCGCTTCACTACTGGCTGCGCGCGGAATGAGGTGCCTGTCCACGAGAAACGCGGCCACCTCTTCGGCGACACGCTGACGCCCGGCGGCAGTCAAGTGGATGCCGTCCTCCAGAAAATAGGTCGGGTTCAAGGCAGGATACAAATCCAGGCACGCCATATTCATTTGCGCGCACAAGTCGGCGGCCTGTTGCTGCGGCTTGAGCACGTATTCTCTATTGGCGGCGAGATAGGCGGGCCTGTACTGATCGGCGATCGGGAACACGACCATGAATAGGCCAAAGCCATGCTGAATGCCAAGCGCGCGCATCTCATCCAATTGTGATTTCACCGTCAGCCACGGCGAGTCCTTCCACGCGGTGTTCATGTCCGGCCGATAGTCAAACGCAAATCCTCTGCCTACGCGGTATGGCAGGTTGTTGATCGCAGGCGCAAGCGACCGCCGAAGCCACACCAGAAAATGGCTTTGCCGCGCCAGGCGGAAGGCCATCGAGTCCACGCTTGCCACCGCCTGCGGCGTGAAGTCGTAGTTCTCCCCAACGATGCGGCCGTCTTCAACCTTGAAGGTGTGCAGGAGGTGGTGCAGGTCGTTGAGCACAAAACCGACCCCGACGAGGTCTGGCTCCCAATGAACCCGTATTTTTTCAGGAAGATGAGCTCCTGATAGTTCGTATACCCTCTGATGCCGCCGTTCAAGATATCGAACGGCCCAAGGCCACTTGATCGCTGCACCTGCTGGCGGAGCCGACCGACCCATGTGTCGTCAATGGAGTCGCCGTTGTAGCCGACCGAGTCGCCGAGCATCAGAATCCGAAACCGACCATCCTTAGGTGTCACGGGATGATCCCGCAGGCCGGCGGCGTTTGTGTCTGCGAATCCAGGCCTCAGTCGATACCCGAGGTCGGGATCATAGAGAGCCCACGACTCGCCACGCGGTCGCGACATGATCGCTTCAGTAACACGAAACCCCGCCTCCAAGAAAGCGACTGTGACCAACAACGTTGCGATTGGAGTGACGAACTTGAGCGAACGTGGGATGGCCCCTACTTCGGCTGATCTAACTGGGGGGATTCTCGACCATTCTCGTACCCGTACACTTCCACGGAGGCGTGGCGAATAGGGTTCACCGACGCGATAGTATATTCTCGCCGAAAGCGCGTGAAGGCAACATGGCATCGGGCATGCTCGAGAAGACGGCGACGGCACAGTGGCAAGCCCAGCCTCAGCGCCTGCTCTCAAACTCAGCGGACTGTCTTTCCCATGAGCTGCACTGGCGGCTTCGCGCTCGGCCTGCAGGTCCGCGTCCTAGTTGTCGTTTGTCCGCTGAAAGTGGGGGCCGCCGGCGATCCGGCGAGGGCCTTGCGCCCTCTCGGTTCATCCCCGCTTCGCGCAGGAGCTGGTCAATCCCGTCGGCCACGATTGCGTGGCCGCGGGCATTCCAGTGGAGTTCGGATAGTCGAGGACAGTGCGTCAGTTGACCCAATCAGACGGAGTGAGCCTGAACATTCCCTTCAATGCGTCGAACGGAGCGATGCGGCACCACGGTAAACGTCGAACGGGCGACCAGTCGCCTTGCCGCGTCGCGTCAGCCAAACAGTGGATTTACTTGTCCGGTACGAGCTTCCCGAGCGCGTTCGCGGTGCCAAAGTAGATTGCTCCGTCGGGCCCGACTGCGACGACGCGTATCCCGCCGACCTCATCATGCAAGAGTCTCTCGGTCGTCAGGACTCGGGTCGGATCACGAGGATCGACGTGCACCAGCAGCAGATGACGTCCTTCATCCGACGCGATGAACAGGTTGTCGCGCAGTGGAGTACCAGAGCCGCTGCGATAAAACGCCATTGATGACGGTGGAGAGTCTGGAGGTAAAGCGACCGCCGTGCGAAGCACGCCGCGTTTCTGAGGCCCGTCGCTTGTCGTCACCACCTTCAGCCGACTCGAGCCCGGCGACTCGCGGTCGGCAAGCCACAGGGTGTTGGCCGTCGGATGCCAATCGAGCGCATGGGGCGAACGGTACGAGTAGGAAAAGAGCGGGTTGCCGCCGACCTGATCGTCAGGGGTCGTGCCATCCGGATTAAGTCGCAACACCTTACCGTTCACCGACGCAAGATCACCCGCGAGCTGGGCCATTCCAGCATCGTCAAAGGCCGCGAATAGCTTGCCATCTGGACCGAAGCGCAACGCTGCCGCCGGGCCGCCAGGCGTCGCGGCGTCGAAGGGACGGATCGTCCTGTTTGCCGACGCTGACGGCGCGACACCGATCGCCGAGGAGCGCCGGCTGCGCAAGTCATCGAGGCCGGCGCGGACGTCGCCATCGGCTCCCGTGAAGTCTTGTCCGTGGTGGGGACCCGCCAGGGTGACGCGATCGATGAGCCTGTGCAGCGGGATGTCCATCTGTATCGGTATTGATCGGCCGGACATTCGCGTTCATGGTCAATACGTCTGCTTGGGCTGTCCTATGCGGACACCCAATGTGGTTTCAAGATGTTCCGCCGCGACGTGGCTGACGTTCTCTTCGGCGAGATGACTCCAGCGCGGGCTACGCGTTCGACGTCGAGCTGCTGTACCTTGCGGCTCGTCGGTCCTATTGCGTGGCGGAGGTGCCTGTCAACTGGCATGAAGTGCCGGATCCAAGGTCCGGCTGGTTCGCGACTCGTGGCAAATGCTCCGCGCGCTCGTGAAGATTCGCTTCACGCGTCGCAGCGCCGTTCGGGCGACGACGACGAGTCCGCCCGCCTCGGCAGCCGTGGCCGTTGGAGTCAAGACGACCAAGTGATTGGTCATCGTCCTCGGGCCTCCTTGTCCCATTCCTCGTAACGCCCGAAGCAGGCGTTCGCGCTCAGGGCCGTGAGCCCTTGTCATTTCAGAGCGCATGTTTCGATTCAGCATGCCCGCTCACGCCGTCGACGCTCCACCGATCCGCAGCCAACATCGACGATCGCCTTCGCCGTCTGGATCGTGTTGCTCGGCGCCAGCATCGAAGTGCTCGCCGTGTTCTTCCAGAAGCGAGCCATCCGCTGATGCATCTCAATCGCGATTTCGTCTGGATGGCGCCGCTCGCGCTCATGAGCGTGACACTGCTGGCGGTCGCGCCGTTTGTCTTCTCGGTCGCGTTTGGCATCCGCACCTGATGGCCAGCATGGTCCTGTTCTTGGCGTCGTCTCATCGTGTACCTGGATCTCCTGATGCTCGTGCCTGGGCTGCTCCACTATCGCCGCCGCGCTGCTCGCGGCGGGCTCGCCATCCAGGCGATCCGCGCCCTCGGGCGGCACCCGGCCGGCGCGGGACGTCTAATCCGTCGATCGACGGCGTGGCTGCTCGCGTATTCGGTCGCCGCCGGTGTCCTGATGTGGATGTCGTTCCGGCCGGCGGGCGGCTCTCCGCCTTCGTCGCGACCGTCGCGGCGAGACTTCCGAACGTCGTGTTCGTCACGCTCGACCCACATCACGACGCCTCACCGACACTCGTCTACTTCGATCGGCAGTCGAGCTACGCGGGCGAACAACGCGGACGCTGTGCGCCCAGGCATTACTCCTGAACGCACACGTGATCGACGTGCTTCAGCTCATCGCACAACGGGGGCGCCATCGACCCACGCTGATCGAGCCAACGAACCATCGCGGCAGGGTCGAAGAGGTTCGAGTTCTCGAGTAGTGCGAGTATGAGATCGTGAACAATTACAGTATTGAATGGCGACGTATACTCCAGCGCCGCCGTCTGTCCCGGCAACTTCAGCAGCATGGGAACGCGGTGATCAGGCGGACGGCTGAGCCCAAATGGGCGACCAGGGAGAGCGCGCCAGCTCGACTTTCCACGATACCAATGATCGACATCACCAGGACGGCGGTGTTCACCCATTGGCCCGCATCCTCCAGCGACCCCCGCAGCTCACCCAGCGCCCGATCGGCCAACGCCAGGTTGTCCAGGTAGGATGCATTTCCGTGGGCTGAAAACTGTCCGGTGTGGCGATCAAAAAGAATGGCGGATGCGGGATGGGGAGATGGATCAACACGAGGTCCAGCGCTGGATCGCTCGCCATTCGCTTGGCGAGCGCGATCATCTCGAGCTGGTGTTCATAGAACATCCGATCGCGCTTGACCGGATCCCCTGAAACAGATCGAGGAAGCGTTCAGTGAGATTGAAGCGTCCAGCGCCAGGAGCGCTTCCAAGTGCCAGGCCCACCTGATTGATCACGCTCTCGGTGAGTGTGAACTCATCGGCGTTCCGCCAGACTTGCGCAAAGAGATGCGCACCGAGAGACGCGCAGGCATTCAAGCTATCTCGAAAGATTCTGCAGTACGGATGATGGAAGCCGACAACCCCGGCGCTTGAGCCGGCCGCGTGAGCCTTGGCGAAGATACTCGGCTGAGCGGCCCAGTCGACGACGCGGCGGTCCTCCGCTAGTGTCACACGCAGCGTCGAGACGCCCACTGGCGTCCCTCCACGACAGGCGGCCCATTGTCAACCGGCATCGCGAGATTCGTCTCGCCCGCGACGGGAACGGCTGTGTCGCGAAGATCGCCTGCCCCGAAGTCGGTCGAGCTCCGGCAAGTAGAGGTCCGGTGGTCGCTCGCCGAAAGCCAGTTGATAGTCCAACTCATCGAACACGACCCAGACGACGCGGCGCGATACCGCGTGCGCGGTCGGTACTGGACTGGTCCAACGCCCTGCGAGCTCGCGGTCAACCGCGGACTGACCAGTCATCCCCACAACGCCTGACCGAACGTGATGGCGACGAAGGGAGACAGCACGAGGAGGGCGGTCTCCGTGACGCGTGCGAGCCCCGCCGGCCAGCGAACCGCCGCTACGGCAATCAGACACGGCGGAGATCAGCTCGCTGATGATGAGCGCGCGGTAGGTGAGGAGCGTGCTCGATCGCTGGATGCTGCTCAGTATGACGACCGACACGAGCAGCGCGGCGCACCCGAAGGCGAGCCCCCTCCAGCGGGCAACGCGCGCACGGCGCGCGAGAGACGCCACCAGGAGGAATACGGCCGCCAGCCAGCCGACGTTCGCCATCGCCGCTCCGAATACCGTCCAGGGTCGCGGACCATCCAGAAAAGTACTGAAACGGTGAACGCGTGAGCAGCTCTTCCCACACCGAGAAGAACGCCAGGTTCGCCAGCGAAAGCGCGAGGAGCGCGCGTCTCAGCACGGCGCGAGCTCTTCGCGAGCCATCATGGTCGCCGGAACTGGTACAACACCCGCTCGGATCCCGGGATCGGCTCCCTGGCGCTCATCTCAAAGTGCTGCCGGAACGCGTCTTCGAACGCCCCCTGCGTGTAACCGGGAAACACGTCCTCCCGCGACGCCAACATCCGCTGAACCTGAGAGTCGCTCTTGGGGACGAACTCGATGATGACGCGTGGAGCGAGCGCCGAGAGCCATGCCGCGATCTCGGGGAATGGCACATTGTTGCCAATCGCCAGATGATGGACGAGCGCCAGCGCCATGACCACGTCCGCTGGTCCTCGGTCCTGCAGCGAGAGACGTTCGGTGTTCGCCCAGCCGATGTTCGCACTCGGATTGGTCAGATCGAGACGAGAGAGAGGGAGGAGATGTGTATCGCTGGTAGCGTTCTCCAAGTAGTTCTTCTCAACGGCGGCCGGATCGGCGTCAAATGCGATCGTGAGCGCACCCTTCCGGCTGGCAAGGCGGCTGAAGCGACCAGTGTTCGCGCCGAGATCCCAGACCATGGCCGGTCGGGGCTGCTCCAGCATCGCCGCCACGAGACGTTCCTTCTCGGCACTGGCCGCCTCGGAGTAGTTGGTCTCGGCGTAGTAATTGCTCCAGTCGCCTTTCGGTGTCCAGCGCAGGGCTCTGACCGCCCCGGTCAAACTGTCCAGGACGCCAAGCAGAGCCCTCTTGCTGATCTGGCGCTGCTGGCTCGATGGACGCGCCGCAAACCGCCGTTGCGCACGCGCGTGCAGCACGATGTGCATCGCCACCGTGGGCTTGATGCGTGCACTGATCGGAAGCAGCGTGGCCGCCAAGTCCAGCGGGATGCCGTCCACAAAGACTCGGAGCAGCTGGCTCAAGCGAATGTCTGTCGTCGCGCACAGCACGAGCGGCGCGAGGAAGTGCTGACAAAACTGGCGATAGGCGACCCAGGGTCGCCCGTCGAGATGCATCTCAAACGACAGCGTGTCGATGAACACCGGCTTTCCGCCGACGAACTGCACGTTGTACGCGCTCGCGTCTTTGAGCGACATGCCGCACTTCAGCGCCCGCTTCTGAATGCGCATCGTCAGCAGCGCGGCATCGCGCAACTGACTGAATGACCATTCATACGGATACGAGATGAAAGGAATCCGGTCGTTCGCAGAAGCTTGTAGGGAGCCGGTTGGTCGGCAGGAGGGGCTATCTCATCGGATCGCACGGTAGCCCGGCGCCCATGAGATCGCTCGCCAGACCGGACTTTACGAAGTGCTCGTAGTGGTCTCGGGAGCACGCATTGATGTGTCGATAGACAACACCGTCACGAACAAATACGAACCCGCCGGGGTCGCGATACCACCTAGCCACTTTGCCATTGGGGGGCGACCCAAACAAGAATGCGCGCCTGATTATTCGTCGAGTCGCGACTCGTCGGTGGGTTGCCGCCCGGGTAGGAAGGCTCTCAAACGGCGCCAATACAACTTCACGAGCGCAAGGCCTCCGACTACACCCCCCAGGACCAACTGGATGATCATGCTGCCCGTCCCGGGGTCGAGATAGGCGTGGAGCGGTCCCGTCAGGGAGGAAACGAAGAGAAAAACGGCGACAAACCAGGCGACGTTACGAGCGTGCATCAGCTGCTTTCGAATCCGGGACCCCGCGGAGTTTAGCATGTGCTCTCGGGAAAATTCAACGCTTGACTGTCGCTGAGATTCGCTCGAAGGGAGCGTTCGCGACGAATCCGTCTGCTCGGCTAGATGGACGTCCAATAACCTGCCCGACGTTCTCGGTCGCTGGTGTGACGAACACGCGATCGATTTTCTCGATTCGACCCGCATTCTGAGGAAGCCGTGAGCCTGGGCGAGCCTGTCTATCTTCGAGATGACGTCCACTGGAACGCGAGGGGGCACGAGGTCGTGTCGGACGCGATCGTCAGTATGTCGAGTATATTCAAGCAAGGCGGGATATCGCTGCCGGCACCAGGACATCGATCGGCAGACGCAAGTAACTGTTGAAACCGAACGGAACCACCGAGACCATCGAGCGGCGAGACGAGTGGCGCGCCCTCAAACTCAGCGGACTGTCTTTCCCATGAGCTGCACTGGCGGCTTCGCGCTCGGACTGAGGCGCGTCCTCACCGCTTGCACCATCCACGGCTGGTCATCGGGACCGTCCCGCTTTGGTCCGCTTCTCTGTCCTGGAGTGCTGCGCCCCTTATACCGGCGGCTCGTCGAGTGCATCTGACCAGTTCTTCCTCGACGACATCGGCCTTCGCCTCACTACGCACGGCTCGGCTGTCCGCGAGTGCTCCCACAAACGGCTTCACGTGGGTCTACCTATTTCGGTACGGCAGGCATTCCTTAATGTTGCGGCCCTCCAGCTTGCTTGCCCTCCTGACCGTTCGGCACCGCGTCGCGGCACCTGAGGACGTTTTACGTTCAAGCTTTCTGCCGACTCGTTACCTCCTCGGCAGTCGAAATACCCGGCCGACTGGTCGATTGCCGGGGCCGGACTTTCACCGGCAAGAAAAGCAGCGCTGTCGGCTGCACCGTAGTGCAGGTAGATGTTGGCCAATAGCGGACTCACGCTTCCGCCTTGAACCGTACCGACCTCACTGATGATGCGCTGCCCGTCCTCCAGCACGCCCGCGTTCAGCCATTTCTGGATGAGGCGCACGACGCGCTGGTCTGCCACACGGTGCTCGATAAATCGCACCAGCCACTCGTGCTCCACCGTATCGAAGAAGCTCCGAATGTCGGCGTCGAGCACCCAGCACCTGCTTCGTCATGATGCCGACCGTCAGCGCGTCCAACGCCTGATGGGGATTGCGCCCGCGACCGAAATCCGTACGAAAACCCGAGGAAGTCCGTGTCGTAGATCGCGTTCAGGACCGCGACGACGGCGCGCTGGACGATTTTGTCTTCCAGCGTAGGAACGCCGAGCGGCCGCTGCCGCCCGTCCGTCTTCGGGATGTACACGCGACGCACCGGCTTCGCCCGGTACGCCCCTCGCTTCAGCCGCTCCGAGAGGTCCTGGAGATTCGCCTCCAGGGCGGCCCCGTAGTGCTGCCACGTCTCACCATCGATGCCGGCCGCCGCGGCTCGCTCCATGGCGAAGAACGCCGCGCGCAGTCGCTCGATGTCGTACACGTGGTGGAGGAGCGCGGTGAACCGCTGTTTCCTGTCCTGCTGGGCTGCCTGACGTACACGCTCGAGCGCGCTGGGCGCGCCGGTCCGGCCCTGTGTCCGGGGCGCGGTGCGTTCGGGCGTGTTCCCCTTGGTCCGCTCCCTTCCCTCCCCCGCCTCCGTCGGCCGTTCCGGGTCGGCGTTCGGCGAGTTCTCCGGTACTACGAAGCGGTCCGACTTCCCGTGCTTGTCCATCATCGCCGTGCGTCTTCAGACTTCGCGATGCGGCCTTGGTGTGCCCCAAGGCAAGCACGGGACCTCCCGGTTCCCACGCGAGATGCGTCCGCACGTGCTCGGGGTCTCAGACCGCGCAGGGTTCGAGGCCGTCTGGCAACGACGATGGTCTCGATGTGGCCTTCCGCTCTTTTCCACAGCGTCAGCACCCTGGAGGTGAAGAGGATTTCGCGGCTCAATACCCGGCCCATGCGTGCCCCTGTCAACGCTTCACCGCCGTCCTTGCGGACGAGCGGCGCATGACTCGGAGACGATGTGGTTCGCTAGACCTTCATCGTTCGGCTCTCTCATCCGTAACATCTCGCCGGTTTCGACCGGCGCACGAAAAATGCTCTAGGAGTCTGCGCGGCAGAAACGCTCAGGTGCCGGTGTACGTATAAGAAGTATGCCGACCACTTTTCGTCCGTGCGCCCCTGATCAGTCCTTGCTGTTTCCGCCGTCGCCGCGGGACTGGCTGCGTGAAGGCCATCTCGCGTTTTTCATCGCCGACACCGTGGCCGCCCTCGATCTGCGAGCCTTCTACGAGCCATATGAAGGGGATGGTCGCCGGAACCAACCCTTCGATCCGCAGATGATGGTGACGGTGCTGTTGTACGCGTATGCGACCGGCACGTTTTCATCGCGGCGGATGGCGCGGAAACTGCAAGAGGATGTCGCCTATCGCGTGCTCGCCGCTGGTAATTTTCCCGCGCACCGAACGATCGCGGAGTTTCGACAGCAATATTTGGCGGCCTTCGAGGCGCTGTTTGTGCAGGTCGTGAAGATTGCCCGCGAAATGGGAATCGTCCAACTGGGCGCATTCGCGATGGATGGATCGAAGGTGAAGGCGAATGCGAGTAAGCACAAGGCGATGAGTTACAGCCGGATGCGCGACGAAGCACGGCGCCTGCGCGATGAAATCGCCGCACTGACGACGAAGGCGGAAGCCATCGATGCCGCCGAAGACGCGGAGCACGGGCCGGATGTCCGGGGGGATGAGCTGCCCGCCGAGTTGCAGCGGCGCGAAGAGCGGCTGGCGAAAATCGCGGCGGCCAAAGCGCGGCTCGAAGCCCGACAAGCGGAGGAGGATCGGCAGAAAGGCCGCACGCCCACTGATGGGCGCAAGAGTCGCGGCTCGAAACCATTCGCGCGAGACTTCGGCGTACCGCCCGACGACGCGCAGGACAACTTCACGGACCGAGAGCCGGATCATGAAAACGTCTGGCGGCTTCGACCAATGCTACAACGGCCAGATCGCCGTCGATGAAGCCTCGCAGGTGATCGTGGCCGCTGGCCTGACCAACTGTAATGCGGATAATCCCGAATTGTTGCCGCTGATCGACCAAGTGCAGACGATCTTGGGGGCGTGGCCGCCGGAAGTGCTCGCTGATGCGGGGTATCGCGGCGAGGCCACGTTTCAGACGCTCGAGTCGCGGGGCATCACGGCCTTCATTTCGATCGGACATGAAGTGCGACCGGCCAAGCCACCGAACCCGGCTCATGTCACGACCGTGCGCATGGCCGCGCGGCTCGCCAGTGACACGGGACGGGCCCGCTACCGCCGCCGCAAGGCCATCGTCGAGCCCGTCCTGGGGTGGATCAAAGAAGCCCTCGGCTTTCGCCGTTTCATGATGCGGGGGCTGGCGAAGGCTCGCGGCGAGTGGAACGTCGTGTGCCTCGCCCTGAACTTGAAGCGCCTACATCGAATCCACATGGCGTGAAACACGAATGACCCGATAGAAATGGCTGACAGCCCTGAGGCAGAGGGCGACCCCGGCCGTCTCACCGCGCACCCTGCACCCCTTCTCAGAGAAAATGTGTCACGACGTTTCTGCCGCGCGCGCTCCTAGTTGTCGTTTGTCCGCTGAAAGTGGGGGCCGCCGGCGATCCGGCGAGGGCCTTGCGCCCTCTCGGTTCATCCCCGCTTCGCGCAGGAGCTGGTCAATCCCGTCGGCCACGATTGCGTGGCCGCGGGCATTCCAGTGGAGTTCGGATAGTCGAGGACAGTGCGTCAGTTGACCCAATCAGACGGAGTGAGCCTGAACATTCCCTTCAATGCGTCGATCGGAGCGATGCGGCACCACGGTAAACGTCGAACGGGCGACCAGTCGCCTTGCCGCGTCGCGTCAGCCAAACAGTGGATCTACTTGTCCGGTACGAGCTTCCCGAGCGCGTTCGCGGTGCCAAAGTAGATTGCTCCGTCGGGCCCGACTGCGACGACGCGTATCCCGCCGACCTCATCATGCAAGAGTCTCTCGGTCGTCAGGACTCGGGTCGGATCACGAGGATCGACGTGCACCAGCAGCAGATGACGTCCTTCATCCGACGCGATGAACAGGTTGTCGCGCAGTGGAGTACGAGAGCCGCCGCGATAAAACGCCATTGATGACGGTGGAGAGTCTGGAGGTAAAGCGACCGCCGTGCGAAGCACGCCGCGTTTCTGAGGCCCGTCGCTTGTCGTCACCACCTTCAGCCGGCTCGAGCCGGGCGACTCGCGGTCGGCAAGCCAAAGCGTATTGGCCGTCGGATGCCAATCGAGCCCACGTGGCGAACGGTACGCGTAGGAAAAGAGCGGGTTGCCGCCGACCTGGTCGTCAGGGGTCGTGCCATCCGGATTCAGGCGCAACACCTTACCGTTCACCGACGCAAAATCACCTGCGAGCCGGGCCACTCCGCCATCATCGAAGGCCGCGAATAGCTTGCCATCTGGACCGAAGCGCAACGCTGCTGCCGGTCCGCCAGGTGTCGCGGGAATGCCATCGAGCAGAATGGCGCGATCGGCGAGAGTATCCCAGGCTTCGCGGAACCGGGCGAGGCGAAAAGCTGGACACGAGGGTGGTCCCGGGCAAGTCGTCGAAATCGTGTAGACGTAGTGAGTCCGATCGAAGTGGGGATCGACCGCCAGCGCGAGAAGCTCCTCCCGAGTGTCGCTGCGCTCCTCGAGCGCCAGGGCGGGCTGCGCGAGCAGCCGTCCGTCGCGGACGATGCGTATGCGTCCGGGGCGCTCGGCGACGAAGAGGCGGCCATCGGGGGCGAACCCAAGGTCCACCGGGTCAGTGACGACGCCCGCAATGAGTTCCAGGCGCAGGCGCACGCCGTCTCGGGTAACAGTCTCGAACTTGTCGGCCCGGACTCGTGGCGCGGATCCGTTCGCCTCCAGCCGCTCGTTAACGGTGAGATCCGATGGCGATGTCGGGTCGACTGCCGTGGTGGATTCAGCTGCGCGGGTGGTCGCGCCGCTGGTCTTCGCATAGACAGTAACCACTCCAGTGTTCGGAATAGACGTCGTGAGGGCACGTCCCGCAGAGACAGCCTGATCGGGAAGGTTGACATCGTAATTCGACACGGTCAGGCCGTCCGGACCGGTCGTGTAGAAAATTCCGTAGGTGCCGGCAGGTAGATTCCTGACCGTGAAGCTACCACCCGCACTCGCCTTCACGACCACAACGTACCGACCATCGGCGTTCACGAAGGCGACTGGATCGAAGGCCGTATTTGTCGTGGTGGCATCGATTCGCCTGGCGCCTGCGCGAATGTATTTGTAATACTGCCGAATGTATTTCGCTTTCGGCCTCAACGTCGCCTGGCCCGTGACGGTGTTGACCTCGTAGTAGCCATTGAGCCCACCAATGGTGCCCAACTGCCACGAGGCATTTCGAGATGTCTTCAACTCCTGATGGAGCATCAGATGGGTATTGGAGGTGTTCCAGCATTCCGTCATGGACGTCCGGACGCCATACTTCACGGCTGTAGCGCCAATCGTGGCTGACGTGTTGGACCCGGTGTCAGCATAGCAATGCCAGCTCAAATCATTGAGGTACCGCGCAGCGTCGGGTACCGCCATCATCGTGTCGAAATACGTCACTGCCGCAGCCTTGTTGACGCTCGATGGTCCGACGAAATCCGGATGCCATCCCATTCCGGCCAGCCTCACGCCGCTCCTGGCGATGACGCGGCCCAACTCCGTCGCCCCCCACCCGGCCACTTGGTCCGGCTCGTTCATCGCGTCAACACCATCGGGAATGAACCCGTATTTCGCGTTGATGTGGTCGAAGACCGCCTGCATGAGCTCCGCGTACTCGTCGGGATTCTGGTAATGCTCGAAGGACGAAGGGCGGAAATCGACGTATCTGAGCAGGACATAGAGCTTCTCTCCGCGAGCCTCGACACGCTCTTTCAGCGGGAGGAGCAAGTGATCGATTTGCCAGTCCAGCACCGGAAAATGAAACCCGTTGGGGTTGATGAGGGCGGGATTATTGTTGTCATTGACGCTGTTGTACGCACATGCACCGATATACTCGCCTTCAGAAATGGTTCGATTGAGATACTGCAGCTGACAAGCGTCCGACGGATTCTCGTCGCCGGAGTTCATGCCGATGGCAATTTTGTTGATGCCCAGGTCGTTGGCCGCTTGATCCATGAGCGGACCCATGAATGGCACGATACCAGCGTAATCGAGCACCGTGTTGAGGACTGGCACTTCCCAACCAGTGATCGTCTGGTAGGTGGTTGAGGGATTGAGGGCAATCGTATTTCCGCTCTCGTTTGATTCGGGAGGAGAGGGCGTCGGCGAAGTCTCGCCGCCGCAGCTGGCGATTGGAAGCCCGACGATGATGATGCACAGCAGCCGAGTGAGCACCGTTCGAGGCTAGCACAGAAATCGCCGGAAGCGGCAGACGGCTGCGGTTCCAATTCCAAGACCTTCGACGACTGACCTCCATCCGGCAGTGTGACTGAGCCAAGGCCAAACGCCCGGATCACGGTTGCAGAGGTGCTCACCGGTTGAATGGTAGTATCTCACCTGAGGGGCGTTCGAGGACGCGCTATGGCGAGCGCGAGACGACGTGACGAACACGCAACCCAGCGTAATCACCGGACGCACAAAGCTGCTGATTCTCGGCTCTTCGCTCGCGTTGTCGATTCTTGCCATGGAGACGATGCTCCGATGGTCGGGACGCTTTCCGATTCCACCGGACCGAGTCGTGTCCACTCGCACGGAGATGTATCAGGCGCATCCACCGTACGGGTACCGCTTGTGGCCGTCCCGCACCACGACCTACCTGCACCCGAAACAGAATCCGCGATTGCTGACCGTCAGATCAAACCGGCACGGATTTCGAGGCGCGCGCGAGCTTGACGAACCTGATGCGCGACCTCGTATTGTCGTTTTGGGCGATTCGATGGTGTTCGGCGACGGTGTCGAGGAACAGGAGCGGTTTACCGATCAGCTCGAGGCGAGGAGACCTGGATGGCGTGTCGACAACCTCGGAATGACGGGGTTCGGTCCCGACCTCATGCTACGTGCACTGGAAGACGTCGAGCTACCACTGCGGCCGGCCGTCGTCGTCCTTGTGATGTACACCGACGACTTCCGGCGGGTCCGCCCTGATTACGCTGGCTTAGGTTTCGAAATTCCCCGTTTCGTAGTCCGCTCGGGTCACCTTGTCAGTATCGATTACCCGCGCCATGCTGCCTGGACGCGTTGGAGCACCGTAACAGCCATTCGAGAAGTGCACTGGCGGTTGTCCGACAGCGAATGGGGCCTGAATGAAGCCATTCTCGATCGATTCCGCGAGCACGCTGCCGCCGCACCGTTCCAGTTGGTTCTCGTGTTCTTACCAGGCAAGTCCGACACACCAAATGACGTCGCGCGTCGAACGTGGCTGAGGACGTATGCGGAGCGGACGGGCACGGTGTTTCTCGATCTCACCGACGCCATTCTCGACGAGAACCCCGAGTCTCCGTTCATTCACAACGACTGGCACTTGAATCCACGGGGCCATTTCATTGTGGCGAACCAACTCGAGCGCCTGCTCTCGGAGACCGTTCTGGGATCCGGCGGATCTCATGGGACGACCAGAAGTTGAGTCTCGCCGTCTTCTTCGAGCCAGACAAGTCGGCGAACCCCCGGCTCGCAGAGCGTGACGTTGCTCGCGGACAGCATTGATCTCTTTCATGAGCTGGCTCGTTATCACGAGCATCGTCCCGGTCCTATTCGTCGCGGCCCTGCTGTATCTCGACTGGTATATGCGCTGGGAGCGTCAACACACCGGTGGGATGGCCTATTACGGAAAGCCGCTCGCCGGACGCCGGGCTCTGAAACGTCGGATCCGTCAGCTCTCCTTTCCGGTCAAGCCGCTGGTCCGGTTGCTCGCTCTTGCCAACCGAGACCGCTCAACGATGCCGGTATTCGAGTACCGAGGGCGTGTATGGTCCGCCAAAGGTCAGCAGCAGGGAGGTATTCGCGCGTGCGAAAGGGTACCGGCCGGGGCTGGAAGATGTGTTCGTGGTCACCCAGATGCGGTGCGGCACGACGTGGATGCAACAGCTTGTATTTGAAATCGTGACGCGCGGTCATGGCGATCTCAGCGATCGCGGCTACGGACACCTTTACGCTGTCTGCCCGTGGATTGACGCAGTCAACAGTGTGTCGATGCAAGACGCCCCCCTGGTAGGGGAGAAGCCCACGCGGATCATCAAGAGCCATCTTCCGACCGCGCTTTGTCCCTACAGCCCGGACGCCAAGTACATCTACGTCACCCGACATCCGGTGAGCTGCTTTGCGAGCATCGTCGACTACAATCGGTCCCTGCTCGGGCCGCTCATGCCACAGGTAGACAAGCTCGCGGACTGGTTCTGCAGCGACCGAATGTACTGGCGGCCGTGGCCCGAGCACGTTGACGAATGGTGGAGGTGGGCTGAGACCCGCAGCAACGTCTTGTTCGTCCATTTCGAAGACATGACTGCGGATTTGGGCGCCGTCCGCGATCGTGTGGCCAATTTTTTGGGCTACGCACTCACGCCCGATGAAAAGCAGCGCGTCAGTGACAAATGCAGCTTCCGCTACATGAGCGACCATGAGGAGTGGTTCGAAATGTCTCCACCGACGATGTTCTCGGTGGCAGGCGGCCGCTTCATGGCCAGTGGCAAGGCGTCTCGCCATGATGACGTCACGCCGGCCATTCGGGGGCAGATCCTCGACTACTGCCGAAGAGTGCTCAGTGGAAGAGAGTATCCTGCTAGTCGGTTCTACTCAGATCTCGCAGCGCCGCGACAATGAGATGACCAGTGAGCGTTCAGCGCGAGTAGTCTCCCTACAGAGGGATTCTATTCTTCCTTAAGGAGCCATCTGGCACTGGGCTCAATCGAGTCCGACGATTTTCCCCAGTGTCCAGCGCTTCTCTCTTGGCACGGAACTATCAATGCCGTTCGTGAAGTTCAGAGCACCATGCTGGATACTCACCTAAGAGCCCCATCGGCTGCCGGTCGCATTGCGACGACCCTTCCTGCCCGTGACGACCTTACGTTGCGGTTGTCGATCGCGTCGGAGAAACAGACCAGCGACAGAGGGCTTATTTCGCTGGTCGTGCCCATCTACAACGAGTCTGAAGTGATTGGCGCGTTCTATGAGCGTGCGACGGCCGCATTGACCGACCTTCCAGGCTTCGACTACGAGATTCTGTTCGTGGACGATGGGAGTCAGGACGATTCTGTACCGGCAGCTTGCCGAGTACGCGGCCCGGGATCCGCGCGTGCGCGTCCTGAAGCTCTCGCGGAACTTCGGGCACCAGGTCGCGATTACCGCGGGCATTGATCATGCTCACGGCGACTGTGTCGTGGTCATCGACGCCGACCTGCAGGACCCTCCGGAAGTCATCACGTCGATGATCGACCAATGGCGCCAGGGGTTCGATGTCGTGTACGGCGTGCGATCCGAACGGGACGGCGAGCGGGCCATGAAACTCATGACCGCCTCGATCTTCTATCGCTTGCTTCAGCGGTTGACGAATATTCCGATTCCCCAGGACGTCGGCGACTTCCGGTTGATGAGTCGAAGGGCCGTGGAGGAGCTGAAACGACTACGCGAAAAGGACCGCTTCGTGCGCGGCCTTGTGAGCTGGATCGGTTTCAAGCAGACGGGCGTTACCTACAGCCGTGACAAGCGGTATGCCGGGAAGACGAAGTACCCCTACCGAAAGATGATCAAGTTCGCCTTTGACGGGATTACCTCATTCTCGACCGTGCCTCTCAAGCTCGCGACGTGGACCGGCTACGCGGCCGCGCTTCTCGCGGTGATCTACCTCATCAGCGTCTTCGTCCAGAAACTGCTCGGGTTCACCGTGGAAGGCTGGGCGACCATCATGGTGGCGCTGCTGTTCCTTGGCAGCGTGCAGCTGATTTGTCTCGGCATCCTCGGCGAGTACCTCGGGCGCATCTTCAATGAAGTCAAGCCTCGGCCGATGTACGTCATCGAAGACCTCCTGGCCTTCGACTCAGAACCTGGCCAAGCCGGGGCCGATGTCCCGCGCCGATCGTCGCCAGTAGCAGCTCGGGCTGGCTCAGGATAGAGGCGGGCTTAGTCCTCGACGACGTGTTGCTCAAAGACGCGCCGATAGCGATGCCAGGCGTCGCGATCTAATCGACCCTGCTGAAAACAGTCTACGGCAGCCCTCGCCATGAAGAGCGCATGATGCGTGTTGTCGTGCGCATAGAGGCCCTGCCGGCCAAACGAAATCACATTGTCGAGCGCGTCGATCCAGCTGTCGACGCGACTGAAGTGCGCTTCATAGCCACGGCGATAAATCGGGTAGGCAGCGGGCAGCCGCCGGACCGCGACGTGGAGGACAGGACAGCGGATCGGCAGCCCTGCCCGCGTCAGTCCATCTTTGACCAGATCGCCGAGCTCGGCATCTGACTTCGACCAGATCGCATCGCTGCGACTGCACGGGATCTCCGGCACAGAGAGCTGTGATCCCCACAGGTTCCCGCCGGGCTGCGTAGTTCTTCGGTTCGGAGACCCGCGTGAACGGCAGGCCCTCCTCTGGAAAGTAGTGGGCGTCGAACTCGGTAAACTGGTCCACGGAGAGCACGAGATAGACGAGCAGCATCGCGCGCAGCTCCAGTTGCGAAGCCGCTGTGACCACGTCCTCCGGGGCACGCGGCGTTACCAGACGCGCGAGTGTCGAGACCGGAATCGTGGACCAGATGTGTCGGCTGGCGAAGACCTGCTGGTTCGTTCCGCCCACCTCGACTTGACACGCCCCCTGGCGTTCCCCGGTCGATGCGCCGCACCGTCGCGCCGAGATGCACGCATGCTCCGGCTTCCTCGGCGGCGTCGCGGAGACGCTCGCAGATTTGACCGTAGCCGTGGCGAGGATAGTAGAAGATGCCCTTTCGGTGTCTCGCGCCAGATCCGGCGCCACCCGGCATCAACCGCTTGATCAGCTTGCCAATCGACCCGGCGGATACTCGCTTGTAGGCCTGGACGGGGGAGATCTCGCCGGGCTCTAGACCCCAGATCTTGCGCGCATACGGAAAGTAGAACTCGCGGCAGATGGTCGATCCGAGCCCCTGTTCGAGAACACTGGCGAAGGTATCGCTTGTTTCTGATCGATTGCGCGGCCTGGCGATCTGTTTGCGGACAAGATCCAGCATCACCCCGGTCACGAATCTTGGATGTGCGCGCCGCGTGAGATCCAGCGGGCGCAGCGGAAAGTGAATCCAGCGCCCCATCAACCGGATGCGGCCGTGTCTCGGTCGCTCTAGAGATCCTCACCGAGGAGCGTGCGAACCAACGCCAAGACCTCGGGATCGGCTGCCGGGTGGAAGCGATGGCTGCCATAGTCGACTCGAAGGCCGCACAGCTCGAAGCTGCCCGCATTGCCGCCGACCTGATCCCCGCGTTCGAGGACATTGACGCCGTAGCCCCGGCGGGCGAGACCGAGCGCAGCCCCCAGACCGGCAGGACCTGCCCCGAGTATGGTGACATCCGCAACGGTCCCGGCAGAACGGCGCGCGTCCGTAGTCTGCACTTCCACTTTTCAGCGATCCGAGGATTGCAGCCGCTCGCCGCCTATTCGTGCCGCATCGGGGATTAGAGAGAGGGCGGCCCAGCCGGAAATTCCGCCTGCCATGAAAATGGCTTGCCAAAGCAGGCCGGCCGCCATGATGGTCCCCACGTTGTCGCCAAACGGCTGCATCAATACCACGAGCGCTGCTTCGCGCACGCCGAGGCCTGCCGCACTGACGGGGATGAGTGCCGCAAGTTTCGCCAGAGGCCACGTGAGAAACCAAGCACTGACGGGGGCCGTCATGCCAACTGCGCGGCCGAGATTCATGTTGACGATGATAAACGTGGCTTGGACGCCGACTGAAATCACCAACGCGAGCGCGACGGAGCTCGGGCGTCGGGCGATCAGATCCACGGCCTCGACGAGCTGAGCGATGCGCCGGTTGTTCGCGAAACGCGCCTTGACATGTCGATACGCGCCAAACAGCACCACACCACCGAGCACGGCTGCCGCAGCAACGGCCGCGAGTATCTGGCGTGCGTTCTGCGACGGCGCGCTTACCAGTAGCAGTCCGCCGCCCGCCAGCAGCATCAATCCTACCGAGTCGACGACGCGGTCGACGAGACTGGCCACCGCGACGAGTGCGGGACGAGTCGATTGCCGAAAGACGGTGCCCGCTCGTACGAGATCGCCGCCCACGACGCCGGGCAGCCAGAGATTCGCCACGACGCCCAAAAAGTGCGCGCGCAGCAGGGTCACCATCGAGAGTCCGGTATCGCCCCCCTGCAGCAGGCGCCATTTCAAGGCGGCGGCGACATGCCCGCCCATGAAAATAAGAAAGCTCGACACCAGAACGCCTGTGGACACGCGCGTCAGCGCTGCCTGCAAATCGCGGATGGGGATCAGCACCAGAAGGACGGCGATGATGGCCGCCGATACGCCGAAGCGTATCCACCGATGCGAGCGCCGCTGAACCATGGCGGTCAGCGCGGGTTCAACTGCAGCCGGGCGATCATGTCGGCTAACAGGCCGACTGACCATACGATGATAGCCGCGAGCAATGCCATGACCGCCGACTCGGACAGGTTCCACAGGACGAGGTCGTAAACAAACTTCGCAGCACCGACGAGAAAGAGCGCGGCGCCCAAAGGCAGGAAGACCCGCAACGGGTTGAACAACACTACCGTTCGAAGAACCAGCATGATGAACGCCGCGAATTCCTTCGGGCGCAGCTTCGACGATCCGACACGGCGAGCGCAAACGATTGGCACGTACGCCACCCGCTGGTAGTTGCACAACATGGCGAGCGTGATCGTGGTCGTGAAGGAAAACCCTGATGGCAAGATGTGCAGGAACCGCGTGACGGCTGGCCGCCGCATGATCCGCAAGCCCGAATTCAGATCGGGAATCCGACGGCCCGCAAGATAGCTCGCAAGCCGCCCCAGGAACCATTTGGCCGGCCGACGGATCCGCGCGATGCTGCTATCGCGCAGAGTTCGCGCTCCAACCACCATGTCGTTCTGGCGGATCAAGTTGAGAAGTGTCGGTATGGCTTCGGCTGGATACGTGCCGTCGGCGTCGATGATGATCACGTACTCCGAGCGGCTCTCGGCGATGCCGGCCTTGAGGGCGGCGCCATATCCACGATTCTCGGGAAGGCGGATCACCCGGGCTCCGTTCTTTTCGGCCTCGTCAGCAGTGCCATCCGTCGAGCCGTCGTCGACGACGACGATCTCGAAGCTGCACGCCGTTCCGCTCGCCACCGTACGAACGTGGTTCACCGTAGGTCCAACGCCGGCGCTCTCATTGAAGGCTGGGATGACGACCACCACGTCCACGACCGGTCGGGAGTCGACCGGTCGCAGAGCGACGTCGGGTTCCGGCGATTGGGTCAAAGTCGCGGACATTTGGTCGCTGCTGACAGCTCGGTTTCGTGCAATCCGTATTCCTGTTTCGTTCGTCGACTACCGGCAAAGCAGCCTAGACCCGCGATCGAATCTGGGTCCAGCCTGCAAAAGCTGTCGAAGAGTCTGCCTAGCCCATGCCTTTTTGTCTCGTTCCGGCCGATTTCTGCGAATCCTACTCTCGTGGCCGCTGAAAGCCAGCATCTGCGGTTCGAACATCGATGGCGGACGGCGTATCGGTTGCAGTCGGGATAGCGACATGAGAACGCAGTTCGAGATCGCCACACGCGGATGAGAGTCCTGTATCTGACCCATCGGCTGCCGTACGCCCCGAACCGTGGCGATCGCATTCGGGCGTTCCATACGCTTCGCGTGCTTCGTCCGCGCGCCCAAGTCGACATTGTGTCGCTCGTACAGGATTCCGGCGAACTCGCGCACGTTGGTGCGCTTGCAGAACAAGGACTAGCCGACCACGTCGATGTGGCGCCAGTTCCTCGATTGCGCAACTTTGCTGCTGGCGCATTGCGACTGGGCAGCGCGACACCGCTGACTCATGTCCTTCTGGATTCGCCAGCAATGTCACAGCTGCTCGGTCGTATCGTCGCAGAGCGCCGCCCGGATGTGGTCCTTGCTTATTGTTCGGGGATGGCACGGTTTGCTTTCGGACCTCACCTGGCCGGCTTGCCGGTCGTCCTCGATATGGTCGACGTCGATTCGTTCAAGTGGAAGGCGCTTGCGGCAGGCTCACGCGGTCCCATTCGGTGGATCTACCGCCGTGAGGCCAGAAGGTTGGCGGCGTTCGAAGCCGAAGCAACGAAGCGTGCGGTAGCCACGGTGGTTGTCAATGATCGAGAGCGGGCCGCACTTCAGACAATCGCGCCAGGCGCGTCCATCGAAGTCGTGCCTTCAGGCGTGGACGCCCAGGTCCTGGCGAGCGGTATCGCGGGAACCATCCGCGTCGCCTGAAGTAGTTTTTTGCGGCGTGATGGACTACGCACCGAACGAAGAAGGAGCTCTATGGCTGGCGCAGCACATCTGGCCGCGCGTTCGGCGAAGCAGCGCTACGGCCCGGCTTTGGCTGGTTGGCGCGCAGCCCTCAGATCGCGTCAGAGCCGTTGCAAGCGACCCGAGCATCGAAGTGACGGGCGCAGTTGCCGACGTCCGACCGTATCTCTGGCGAAGCGCAATTGCTGTTGCGCCTCTGAAGACGGCACGCGGGATCCAGAACAAGGTGCTTGAGGCCGTCGCCGCAGGCCTGCCGACCATCGTCACACCCGCGGTTGCCGACGGGCTACCGACAGAGATTCTGGCCGCTTGTCGGATTGCGGACGGTACCCGTGCATTTGCTGACGCGATCGTCGACTGTCTGTCGCTCGAGCCTCGCGAACGTCGCGCGATGACCGAAAGCGTGGATCTGGCGCCGCTTTCGTGGGAGCGGCGTCTCGCTCCTTTGGGCGACCTACTGGCGTCAGCTGCGCGGCGCGCAACATCCTAGCGCGGGTGCTTTCAGTCTTGGAGCGCTTTTAGCTCAAGAGCTCGTCGCCCGAACTTCCCGAAAATCCCGCCGGCGGCTGCTCGCGAATTACGAAGGTCTTCAATCAGAAGACTTTTCGCCTAGCTGCGAATGTATGCGGCGTGGCAGGAGAGGGCGTCGAGAAGAGATCCGAGGAAGACTTTCCTACTGACTCTTCCTGGTCAAGCGGCGTCGAACGACTGCGCCGAGGAACAGAAGTCCCGTTCCAAGCAGAAGCATCAAACCGGGCTCACGTATGACACCGTTTGACGACAAGGCCCCAAAAGCCTGGCCTCTTTCTGCACTGGCCGCGTCAACCGCGTTGCCCTTGGTAGGGTCACCGTTATCGGAGCCGAGCGGCCGACTTGAAGTGGTATCAGAACCACTCTGATAGCGCACGCGGGGCAGGTTGAAGCTGTGGCTCCCGCCTTGGAAGTTGGAGGTGCGCAGGTGAACGCCGCCAGCAGTGGAGTCTGGCCGCAAGCCAAACTCGGTGACGTCTCCCGCTTGATCCCCGATGGAGGATGACTCTGCGCGGGCTGCTGCTACTGTCAGAAACAACACACCTGCCAGCGCCGCTGGCACATTGCGCATGCGCCCCCCGTTTGTCAATTGTTTACACTAACCCTCCACACAAGAGAGCAAGAGTGCTGCCGATTTTTGGCAGTGGAAGTCCGTGACGATGCAAGACACCATACACGCTGGATTTGTCGCGTTGACCGCGGAAAGGAACCTTCAGGAGGTTCGCGAACAAGACATCCGTGGCCACGACTTTGTTCACCTAGATGATTTGTGGCGGAGAAACTTCCTCATGTGAGAAGAACTTTTTGGCCCGCCCGTTCGTTCAGCCCGGAAACGCGGCCCTCGACGTGGCTGGCTCGATTAGGAACGAGGCGAGGGCACTGGTAACCGAGACGGCGACAAGCAGCGTCGCAATTTCCGGATGCAAATTGGCGATTCCCAGCGCCGCCAAAAGAAGCGTGGCCGAGAAACCTACGTCGCTGCCGCGCGTCCAGGGCAACGATCGGGCTCGCTGCACCGGCAGCTCGGCCGGATAGAAGCGGCCGGTGAACCAGAGATGCAGGCGCACCGTCGCAGCAACGGCTGCGCACGTGAGGGATCGAGAACAAGAACAAAGTGCCCCAGGGCGGAGGTAACCACGACCGCACGCGCCACGCCGGATACAGCGTCAGCACGTAGACGGCGGTGACGGCGACCTGGTGAATGCCCCACCACCACCTGGGCGTCAAAGCCGCGGCGGGGCGGGCTGCCGAATCTGGCCAGACGGCGCTTTCATCGAGGCGCTCAAGATCAGCGACCAACTTCTCCGTGGATGCATAGCGGTCCTGGCGGGCCTTATTGAGGCAGATCGCGACGATCCGGTCCAGCTTGGCAAAACCCGTAGAAGAGACCCTTGAGAGAGGCGCCGGGTCCACTTCGAGAATCCGCGCGATCGTTGCCGTTGGCGTCGTCGCTTCGAACGGGTTCGATCCCGATGCCATCTCGTAGACGAGGAGGCCGAAGGCAAACAGGTCGGCGCGGAAGTCCACGTCCTCACCGCGGATCTGTTCTGGCGACATGTAAGCCGGCGTACCAATTCTCGTCGCCGGCTCGGTCAAACGAACGCTCGCGAACTGCTCCACGCGAGCGACGCCGAAATCGAGCACCTTCACCGCACCGGCCGCCGTTCGGATGATGTTTTCAGGCTTGAGATCGCGATGGACGACTCCCTGCGCGTGGGCCGCCGCCAACGCCCGCGCCAACTGGAGCGCGATGTCTACGACCTGCTCAGGGGGAAGCGGCCGTTCTTGCATCAGAGACCGGAGTGTCGGACCTGGTACATACTCGCACGCCAGGTACAGCTGATCGTCAATCTCCTCGAGTGCGTACACCGTCGCGATGCCAGGATGCGACAGGGCTGCCGCCGCTCGCGCCTCCTGGCGCATCCGTTCGCGGCGGCGGTCCGGCGGTCCGCCAGTTCCGGGAGCGATGGCTTTCAGCGCCACCCGCCGCGACAGACGCGTGTCATCGGCAAGATAGACAATGCCCATGCCGCCGCGGCCGATTTCGTGACGAATGAGGTAGGGGCCGAGAGCTCGACCGTCGAGCGAGTCGTGGCTGGAATCGGCCAGCAATTCGGCCACAACTTGGGCAGCCGGCGCTTCGATGAATTCGCTGGTTGTGTCGTGGGCGTCAAGCAGAGAAGCGACCTCGTCGCGTAACCCAGGACGACCCTCGCACGCGACATCGAGGAAGGCCGCCCTCTCTTCGTGAGGACGCTCGAGCGCAGCCTCGAAGATCTGCCGAACCTGCATCCACTCCGCAGAACTCACGTGCGGGCCTTCACACCAAGCTCGCGCGCCAGCCACGCCTTTGCCACTGTCCATCGCCTCTTGACGGTGGCCGGCGAGACGCCTAGCGCTTCGGCCGCTTCTTCGATCGACAGCCCGCCAAAAAAGCGCACTTCCACCACGCGGGCCAAGTCCGCATCGAGCGCATCAAGTCGGCCCAGTGCCTCGTCCAGCGCTTCGAGGTCGAGGGTCTGCGCCTCTGCGGCCAGAAGGTTGGGTTCGAGCGTCACGCGCACGCGGCCGCCGCCTCGTTTCGCCGCACGGCGCGTGCGCGCGCGTTCGACAAGGATTTGCCGCATCGAGCGCGCGGCGATTCCGAAGAAGTGTGCGCGGTTCTGCCACGACAGGTTCGAGTCCTGGATCAACCGGATGTAAACGTCGTGAACGAGCGCGGTGGCTTGCAGGGTCTGGCCGGGGCGTTCCCGTCGCATGTAGCTGGCGGCCAGACGTCGGAGCTCGTCGTATACCAGTGGCATCAAACCAGACAGCGCCTTCTCATCGCCCTGACGAGCACGATCCACCAGCGAGACAACAGAAGAAGGTGAGCGTTCCATTTCGGGGCTGGGGGATTCAGAGCGAACTGCGCATCTTCAGTCTACCGCCAGTTTCGGCAACTTCTCTTGAATCCAGGCGTGCAGCACTTCCGCCACATGCCGGTGGCCCGCGGCGTTCAAATGTCCGTCTCCCGGGTAGTACATCCTCTGCCAGTCAAGCCCCGGGTCCTCACTCAGATCGATGAGATTGGCATCCTGGTGCCTTAGATGTCGCGCGAGCGCCGGAAAGCTGCTCCAGTAGTACGTAGGAATCATCACGAAAACCGTCGGCACGGATTGTGTGGCCGCATCGGCACGAATCTGCCGGATGATGGTCGTATTGAGCTGCCACCACTCGCCGTGCGGGACGTAATGCGCCACCGCACGCGATCCCACGCGGCTGAGCCGCCACATGACTGAGTGGTGCTCGAGGAACCGAATCAACGGTCCAGGCCGGTCTGCCGTAGTCTGTTGTACTAACTGGCCGTCAGCCAACCGGAATGTCGGCTTATTCCAGCCCTCGACCTCACGGTAGGCCTCCTGGCTGCGAGTAAAGCTCTCGCTGATGAGGCAGACGATGAGCAAGGACGGTTTGTAGGGGAGAGCGTAGTAACGTGCAGTCAGCCACATCTGGTCGAGTCCGAATCCGGGCATCGCGAAGTTGTATACGACGGCATTCCTTAGCTCGCCGTCGAGCACCTCGCCGAATGTCTCCCCGTGGTTGACGCCGATACCGAAAGCGAACGAATCACCGACGATGGCGATACGTTCCAGCGGGCGCCCGCTATCGAAGTCGTACTGCGAGCGGAAACCCTGAGCGTTGGAAAAGTATACGTTGCTAAACTCTTTCGCGTCGGCCCGCCGGTACAGATTGGGCCACATCTTCCATCCGATGAATGGATCAGCCATGAACGTTTTGTTGGGGCGATCATCATATTCCCCCACGTACGTGCGAGGCAGCGGGCGGAGCTTTGGGGACAGACGCAGCAGCGTCTCGCCCAGGAGTATGCACACGAGAAGCGAGCCCGCGAACACCAAGCACCTTGCGCCTCGGCGAGAAAGCGCCACGCGCCTCAGGGGTGTCCCCGTCCGGGTTCGCTTATCGGGCAACATTGTCGCGGCCCTGACCTCGAGCAGGGCGCTTTTCGGATGCGCGGACCGGCCGTAGTGAGATTCTCAAACGGCCGGTTCAACACATGGTGTCTTAGCCGTGTCAGGGAGAGAGCTGCTAGTTACTCTCCGCCAGCAGACCGATCGCGGCCCGGACCACTTCATCGAGCCCGGCGCCTCCCTCACGGTAGTGCGCGATGATCTGACGCCTCATGCGCGGATCCCAGAAGCGCTTGAGATGTCCCGCGACATTCTTGGCGGCTTCGCTCTTGTCCGGATCCGCGCCGAAGAACGAACCGATGTCATTGGCCATCGCGACGAGCCGTTCGACTCTCATGAAGTATCAAGGCTGAAGGCTGGCGTGACAGGCTTCAAAGGTCGGGTCCCGAACTTGGCTGTGCGCTCACCTGAGACTTCAGCCTTAAGACCTGAAGCTTCTCTACGCGTGTGTTGCCTCCCGCCCCTTGAGGAAGCCGATCTGCTGCTCGGTGAACTCCCGGTGCCGCTTCTGCCACGCCGAGGGTTGATTCACCTTCACGATCTCGACGGCGGTGACCTTGTATTCGGGACAATTCGTGGCCCAGTCCGAGTTCTCGGTGGTCACCACGTTCGCCCCTGACTCGGGAAAGTGGAAGGTCGTATAGACCACGCCGGGACGCACACGATCGGTCACCTCGGCCGGCAACACAATCTCGCCCGAGCGACTCGTCAGACCGACGAGGTCGCCGTCAACGATTCCTCGGACTTCCGCGTCGTGAGGGTGAATCTCGAGGCGATCCGCCGCGGCCCAGGTCACGTTGGCCGTGCGGCGAGTCTGTGCGCCCACGTTGTATTGGGTGAGCACACGGCCGGTCGTGAGCAGCAGGGGGTACCTCCGGGTCGCGCGCTCTGTCGTCGGGACATACTCAGTCAGGAAGAACTTGCCCTTCCCACGCACGAACTCGCCGACGTGCATCGTCGGCGTGCCGTCGGGTGCCTTGTCGTTGCACGGCCATTGGATGCTTCCAAGGCGATCGAGCTTTTCGTAGGTGAAGCCGGCAAACGTCGGGGTCAGGCGTGCGACCTCGTCCATGATTTCGGACGGGTGTCGATAGCGCATCGGATATCCGAGCGCGTTCGACAACAGGCAGGTCACTTCCCAATCCTGGAAGCCACCACGTGGCTCCATGATCTTTCTGACTCTGGACACGCGCCGCTCGGCATTCGTGAACGTGCCGTCCTTTTCGAGGAAGGACGACCCGGGCAGGAAGATATGCGCGTACTTTGCCGTTTCGTTGAGGAACAAATCCTGGATGACCACGCATTCCATGGCGGCCAGCGCAGCCGTGACGTGCTGTGTGTCGGGATCGGACTGCGCCGGGTCCTCGCCTTGGATATACACTCCCTTGAAGCTGCCGTCGAGCGCAGCCTCGAACATGTTGGGAATGCGAAGGCCGGGCTCCGACTGAAGCGGAACTCCCCACGCGGACTCGAAGCTCGCACGTACGGTCGGATCGGACACGTGGCGGTAGCCACTGAATTCGTGCGGGAACGATCCCATGTCGCAGGACCCCTGCACGTTGTTCTGTCCTCGAAGGGGGTTGACGCCCACGCCCTCGCGCCCCAAATTGCCGGTAGCCATCGCCAGGTTGGCGATGCACATGACCATCGTCGAACCCTGACTGTGTTCGGTGACACCCAATCCGTAATAGATGGCGCCGTTGCCAGCCGACGCGTACAAGCGCGCGGCTCGACGCACGAGATCAGGATCGACGCCCGTCGAAGCAGCGGTAGCCTCTGGTGAGTTGTGCGGATCGGCGACGAAGGCCTTCCACTTGTCGTAGGAATCCGCCTCGCATCGACTGCTGACGTAGTCCTGCTTGGCAAGTCCTTCGGTCACAACCACGTGGGCGAGCGCATTGAACATCGCCACGTTCGTTCCAGGCCTGAGCTGGAGGTGATAGTCCGCCTCGATGTGAGGCGTTCGCACCAGGGCGATGGAACGCGGGTCGATGACGATCAGCTTCGCGCCCTGGCGCAAGCGGCGCTTCATTTGGGACGCGAAGACGGGATGCCCTTCCGTGGGATTGGCCCCGACGATGACGATGACGTCGGCCTTCATGACGGAGTCGAAGGCCTGAGTCCCGGACGACTCGCCGATGGTGCTCTTGAGACCGTAACCCGTGGGCGAATGGCAGACTCGCGCGCACGTATCGACGTTGTTGTTGCCGAATGCGGCCCGGACGAGCTTCTGCACCAGGAATGTCTCTTCGTTCGTGCAACGGGACGAAGTAATCCCGCCGATGGCGTCGCGGCCGTACTTCGCCTGGATTCGACGGAACTCGGAAGCCGCATGACCGATTGCCTCGTCCCAACTGACCTGCTGCCACGGCTCGTTGATCGAGCGGCGAATCATCGGGGTCGTCACGCGATCCGGATGAGTCGCGTAACCGAAGGCGAAGCGTCCCTTCACGCAGGCATGACCGTGGTTGGCGTGGCCGTCCCGATTGGGTGCCATCCGCACCACCTGGCTGTCCTTGACTTCCGCCTTGAAGGAACACCCCACGCCGCAATACGCGCAGGTCGTCGTGACCGCGCGTTCCGGCCGTCCGAGCGCAATCACGGACTTCTCGGTCAGTGCGACCGTCGGGCACGCTTCGACACAAGCGCCGCACGACACGCACTCAGACGCGAGAAACGGTTCGTTCTGGCTCGCCGAGACCTTGGAATTGAACCCGCGCCCCTGGATCGTGAGCGCAAACGTCCCCTGAACCTCGTCGCACGCCCGCACGCACCGCGAGCACACGATGCACATCGTTGGATCGAACGCAAAGTAGGGGTTGCTCGTGTCGGCCGGCATGTGTTGATGGTTCTTGCCGGCCAGGCCGTAGCGTGTCTCGGTGACGTCCAGCTCTTCGGCCATGTCCTGCAGCTCGCAGTGGCCGTTTGCGGGACATGTCACGCAATCAAGCGGGTGATCGGAAATGTAGAGCTCCATCACGCCGCGCCGGAGCTGCGTGAGCTTGGGCGTCTCGGTCCGAACTTTGATTCCATCAGCGACGAGTGTGGTACACGAAGCAGGGAAGCCTTTTCGGCCTTCAATCTCGACCAAACACAATCGGCAGGAGCCGAACGCCTTGAGCGTGTCGGTCGCGCACAGCTTCGGAATCTGGCGACCGACGCCCGCAGCGGCTCGCATGATCGAAGTGCTTTCCGGCACCGTCACGGACACGCCGTCGATGTCGAGCGTGACCATCTTCGAGCCCTCGACGCGCGGCGTTCCCAGGTCGTAGTAGTCAGTGGAATACATAGCGTCTGCATCACCGGGCAGCCCCTAAAGGGCTGCGCTACATGCTTGCGATTCGGACTCGGGCAGCCCTAAAGGGCTGCACTGCGCGTCAGCTAGAGCTATGGCGACTGCTAGCTGGCGAGGCGCTTTTAGGCCTGCCTCTCAAAATCCTCGCGAAAATACTTCAGGGCGCTCTGAACAGGAAACGGCGTCATGCCTCCAAGCCCGCACAACGAGCCATTTATCATCGTATCGCACAATTCCTCGAGCAGAGCGAGGTTTACCTCGCGGTCGGGCCCGTGAACAACGCGATCGATGACCTCGACGCCACGGGTAGACCCGATGCGACACGGCGTGCACTTCCCGCACGATTCAATGGCACAAAATTCCATGGCATAGCGTGCCATCTGCGCCATATCGACCGTATCGTCGAACACAACAACGCCGCCGTGCCCGACCAGCGCCCCGACGCTGGAAAATGCCTCGTAGTCGAGAGGTGTGTCGAACTGAGACTCGGGCATAAAAGCTCCCAACGGTCCCCCCACCTGGACCGCTCGGATTGGTCGCCCCGAGGCGCTGCCGCCACCATAGTCGTAGAGCAACTCGCGAAGCGTGAGCCCGAAGGCCTTTTCGATGAGTCCGCCTCGCTTGATATTGCCGCCGAGCTGAATGGCCAGCGTTCCGCGCGATCGACCGACACCGTAGTCGCGATAGAACGCACTCCCTTTGTGCAGGATGATCGGTACGCTCGCCAACGAGATCACGTTGTTGACGATGGTGGGCATGCCGAAGAGGCCCTTCACGGCGGGCAGCGGCGGTCTGGGCCGAATCTCTCCGCGCTTGCCTTCCAGGCTCTCGAGCATCGACGTCTCTTCGCCGCAGATGTAGGCGCCCGCGCCAAGCCGCACTTCCAGATCGAACGGCTTGCCGCTGCCAAGAACGCTCTCGCCGAGATAGCCGCGCTGATAGGCGACGGCGATCGCTTCGTTGAGCGCGCGATGTGCGTGCGGATATTCGACCCGAAGGTAGATGTACCCTTGCGTCGCGCCGACGGCAATGGCCGCGATCGTCATCCCCTCGAGGAGGACGAACGGATCGCCTTCCATCAGCATCCGGTCAGCAAACGTGCCTGAATCGCCTTCGTCGGCGTTGCACGTCACGTACTTCTGATCCGCCGGCGCGTCCAGGACCGTCTTCCACTTGATGCCGGTGGGGAAGGCCGCGCCACCACGGCCTCGTAGCCCGGAATCGGTGATCTCTTGAACGATGGCCGCCTGGCTCATCTCGAGCGCGCGCTCGAGGCCGGCGTACCCGTCGTTCGCCAGATAGTCGTCCAAGCTCACGGGATCGGTGATGCCGACTCGCGCAAACGTCAGCCGTTCCTGCTTGTCGAAATACGCAACGCTTTCCACAGGACCGAGTCGAAGTGGATGAGGACCTCCTTCGAGAAAGCCGGACTCGAACAGACTGCCGACCTCAGGGCTGCTGACCGGGCCATACGCGATACGTCCTGCGGGCGCCCCGACTTCGACGAGCGGTTCCAGCCAGCACATGCCGCGCGTGCCGTTCCGCACGAGATGAACCTCGATGTGACGCGCTGCGGCTTCGGCCTCGATGGTCTTGGCGACGCTTTCGGCGCCAAGGGACAGGGCTGCGGCATCGCGCGGAACGTAAATGGTGACCGCCATCAGCGGGTCTCCCACTGCGCCACGATGTCATCGAACCGCTCGGGCGTGACACGACCGTATAACTCGCCATCGACCATCACCGCCGGCGAACAGGCACAGTTCCCCAAGCAGTAGACCGGCTCGAACGAGAAAGCCCCATTGGTGGTCGTCTGATGGAAATCGACGCCGAGACGCTGTTTGGCGTGCGCCTCGAGAGTACGCTGATTCATCGATTGACACGCTTCGGCGCGACACAAATGGATGGTGTGCCGTCCGGGCGGCGATTCGCGGAAGTAATGATAGAAGCTGATCACGCCGTGGACTTCGGCGCGAGACAGGTTCAGGGCGTCGGCAATGATGGGAACGGCTGCGGGAGGGACGTATCCGAGAGCGTCTTGAACACCGTGCAACACCGGCAGCAGGGCGCCAGGCTTGTGCTTCAGCGTGGTGACGACGCGCGTGACGGTCTGCTGTGCATCCGAATCGAAAATGCTCATGAATGAACAGTTTACTGCGTGAATTGGGTCGGCGGGTAACGCCTTCGCAACCGAGGGCGAGGCTCGCCTGGTTCTTTGCCGCTGAACGTGAAGCGAATACCAGCTATGCTACGTGGCTTACACCGGACGCGGGTTGGGTTCGTGTTCAAAGGACAGATCGATGAGCCTCTGGGTAGGCCTCGGTGGTGGATCTCGCAACGCCTGTGCGGCGCTCTGCACAGCCGATCAGATCCTCGGCATCTGCGAGCAGGAACGCATCACGCGCGTTCGGGGGGCTGGCATCAACTCGACGGGCATTCCTGACGAAGCGCTCGACGAGCTTCTTCAGCGCTCGGGTCGCATACGGAGCGACATAGCTGCGTACGGGCTGACCGACACCAAGTCGAATCCTTCTGGCGCAGCGGTCGTGCGTCTCGACCATCACTTCGCTCACGCGTGCTCGGCGTTTCTCACCTCACCGTTCGACTCCGCGATGATTATCGTCTGCGACCACGAAAACCCCGAGGTGAGCGTCTGGCAAGGGAATAGCAGGGCCGTCACGAGAGTGGAATGGCCCTGGCGCGGCCCGGGTTTCGCCGCAATTTACTCTCAGTGCGCCAAGGCACTCGGCTTCGCCGCTGACGCGCAGGAACAACGGATGGAGGCGCTCGCTCGTTTCGATCCGATTCGACACGACGAACGAGCGGGGCAGCTGTTCAGCCTCGGGACGGATTGCCTGGAACTTGCCCCGGACTGGCGGGCACGCGTCGAGACCTGGCGCGGCGCAAACACCCCCCAACGCGAAATGTCCGCGGTCGCCGCGGCCCTGCAGTCACAACTCGGCGATCTCTTGGTCGAGTTCGTCGAACGAGTCAAACGCCTTGGGCCAGGGCGGCACCGACTCTGTGTCGGGGGCAGCTTGTTCTACAACAGCTATTTCAACACGCGGGTGAAGCTCTCCGGAGCCTTTGACGAGGTGTTCGTTCCCATCAATCCCGGCAATGCTGGGCTCTCTGTTGGCGCCGGAATGCACCTCTGTGGAAACGTACGGCCACCTGTCACCCCGTTCCTCGGGCCCTCGGTACAGCGCCGAAGAAACAAAAGTGATCCTCGACAATTGCAAGCTCAACTACTCGTGGGCGTCTGAAACCGACACGATTGCGATGGCTGTGGAGAACCTCAAGAGAGGTCGATTGGTGGCCTTGTTCGAGGGATCGATGGAATGGGGACCGCGGGCACTCGGAGCGCGGTCGATCGTCGCGAGCCCATTCGCGCCGTACGTGCTGGAAAACCTGAATCGCTTCTTGAAACACCGGCCTGCGTGGCGCGGCTATGCGCTCAGCGTGCTTGACGGGGCAGTGCGTCAGCACTTCGATGGCCCCGATGCCTCGCCGTTCATGGAGTGCGACTATGTGCCGAAGGATGGCGAACGGCTTCGGCACATCCTCCCTGGCCCCAAGGCAACCGTGCGAATCCAAACCGTGACAAGCGAAGCGCCTCCACATTTTCGAGCGTTGCTGCAGGCATTTGGCGAGGCGGCAGGAGCACCCATTCTCGTCAATACCTCGTTCAACGGATTCCGCGAACCGATCGTGTGCAGCCCTCGCGACGCGGTGCGTGTGTTCTTCGGGACCGGCATCGATACGCTCGTCATCAATCCATTCGTCATCAACAAGTAGAACTCGCAGGAATGCGATGGCGGAGACCGGCCGGAACGCGGAACCGTTTGCTGAAGGAGCCAGGCTTTGACGCGAATGAACCGGCGAGCCAGCGCCTATTCGTAGCGCAACGCCGCGAGCGGGTCGAGCCGGGTCGCCCTCCGAGCCGGCCAGAAGCAGGCGACGATCGCAACGGCGCTCATCAGTGTCGCAATCGACACCAGGGTCACGGCGTCATATGTGCTCGTTCGTACCAGCACGCTTTGCAACAGGGTGCCCACCCCGAACGCGCCCGCGAGTCCAAGAATCAGTCCAACCACCACCAGTACGGATGCGCGCCGCAGGAACAACCAAACCACGTCCGACGGCTGCGCACCAAGCGCCATGCGCACGCCAATTTCCTGAGTCCGCTGCGTCACCGAGTAGGCGGTCACGGCATACAGGCCGATGGCGGCCAGGAGAAGCGCGATGAATGCGAACACCGCGAACATCGTTCCGAACACCCGAAACATGAACCGCTGCTGCGCCAGGCGCTCGTCCATCGTTCGAATGTTGAAGACCGGAATATCGGAATCGAGAGCTCGCACCTCATCTCTGACGAGGGATGTGACGCGACCGGCGTCGGCTCGCGTTCGGACGATCAGCGTGGAAACGCCGCCCTGGCTCGGCGTTGCCAGGTTGGGTACGTAGACGATCGGGTCGTAGTCCATCTCTTGGACGTTCCGTTGTCTGAGATTCGCTGATACACCCACGACTGTGAGAAGCGGGAGCCGCAGCGTATTCTGGACCTCTTCAGTCAATCGGATTTGCCTGCCAAGCGGGTCCTCGCCTGCAAAGTGCATCTCCACGAATCGCTGATTGACGATGGCGGCTTCCCGACCAGGAATGCTGTCGGCCTCGTTGAACGAACGACCTCTCAGGATTGGCAGTCCCAGTGTCTCGAAATATCGATAGCCGACGCTCAACATTCCGACCATTGGAGGCCGGTCGTTCGTGGCCGGTCGGCCGGCGACGCTCAACTGAAGCCCAAAACCTCCAAGTAACGGCAGGTTACTCGTGGTCGTGGCCGACTCGAATGCGCCGACCCCGCCGAGTCGTTCGTCAAGCCTGCGGATGAAGGCATTCCGGACCTCCGTTGTTGCGTACTTCGAGTCGGGCAAAGCCAGCTGCATCGTCAGCAGCCGCGACGTGTCGATCGCAAGATCTTGTCCATATAGAGTGAGGAAGCTTCGCATCATGAACCCGGCGCCGGCCAGAAGGACGAGCGTCAACGCAATTTCTCCGACAAGGAGCGCGCTGGTCCACCGCCGCGCCCGTACGCCGCCCATTCCAGACCGTCCGCCCTCTTTCAATACTTCGTTGACGTTGGTTCTCGATACGTACAGCGCCGGTGCGAGGCCGAAAACGATTCCTGTGATGAAACAGACCGCAAAGAGGAACACAAACACCCGACCGTCAAGCGAGAAGACCATCCAGTACGGCTTGCCCTGGCCCTCGACAGCCGCATCAAAGAGACGGATGCCGATCATTGACAGCGGCAGGGCGATCAGACCGGCAAAACCGGCCAGCAGCACACTCTCGATCAACAACTGCCGGGCGATCCGCCAACGACTGGCGCCGAGCGATACTTTGATACTGACCTCCTTTGCCCGGTCGGCGGCACGCGCGAGTAAGAGGTTCGCAACATTCGCGCAGGCAATCAGCAGGACGAACGCCACCGCACCCATCAGCGTCCAGAAGAGCAGTCTGAGCTGCGAACCGACGACCCGCTGGTTGTAAGGAATGACCGTCGGCACGAAGTCCTTGTTGGTCGCCGGGTAGTCCTGGGCCAGTCGGGACGCGATCGCAGTCAGTTCGCTTTGTGCCTGTTCTATCGTCACGCCGTCCGCCAACCTTGCGATGACTTGGTACAGCCGCAGCTGCCGACTCTGACCGCGCACGATCGTCGCCTGCGACAGCGGCAGCCATAAGTCGGTGTTGGGCGGGAATTGCATGCCTTTCGGCATGATGCCAATCACCGTGGCGTGCACGTCGCTCACTTTTATCGTTCGGCCGATCACGGATGCTTCGCCGCCGTAGCGAGACTGCCAGATACCGTAACCGAGGACGACTGTAGGCGCTGCACCCAGGCGATCCTCGTCGTCTGTAAAGACCCTGCCAAGAATCGGCTTTTCGCCGACGAGTCGAAACGTGCCGGCCGACATGATGGCGCCGGCGTAGCGCTCCGGCGCACGGCCTTCGTCACTGACGTTCAGAGGGGGTTGCCCGAAGAGCGACATGTCGGAAAAGCTGCGGGCCGCGGCGCGCCAGTCCTGAAAATCCAGGAACGACACGCCCAGATTGCGATTCCGGATGTCGCGGGTGCCAAGCGCGACAATCTGCTCGGGGTTCTCGAACGGCACACCACGGAGCAGAATCGCGTTGACGAAGGTGAACACGGTGTTGTTCGCCGCAATCCCAAGCGCAAGGGCGAACGCCGCGACCAATGTAAACGACCGGCTCTTGACGAGTAACCGAACGGCGAACCGAAGGTCCTGCAACACGGTCATGAACGCCCCCAGAATGCGCTATGACCTACATATACGTAAACAGAGCGCCTAAGGTTAACTGCGGGCGGTGCTCAGCGAGTCCTGGAGGCGGGTCTTACGCGGAGTGTCGTGTTCGGAAGGTTGCGGCCGCAGGTTTCGTCACTTTTTCGGCGGGCCGAATGGCTCGATCTTCGGATTCGAATAGGAACCGACGACGCCTTGGCCGCCTTCGATCTTGGCCGCCACGTGCTCGCGACGAGAATCGCGTAGAGGTGCTGATCGGGATTCAGGGCCACGACGCCAAACTCGGGATCAACTTCCTCGTAGAGAATCTACCCGAATCGAAACTGTAGAGCTTCGGCGAGATGATCGACGCCGAGGGTATCGGCGCCGGCAAGATCGGCGATCGTGCGAGCCACTTTGCGGACCCGATCGTACCCGCGCGCACTGAGTGCCATTTTGACGACGGCCGCGTCCAACAGGCGCTCGGCTTTGTGATCGGGCGCGCAGTAGCGCCTCATCAGGGCGGGCGACAACTCTGCGTTGGTTCGGATACCGGTTCCGGCGTACCGAGTGCGCTGCCGTTCGCGTGCCTCGATCACGCGTCCCCGAACAGCGGCTGACGGTTCCCCCACAGACGTTGCCGACAATCCCGTCAGTGGCAAAGCGGGCACTTCGACGGTCAGATCGAGTCGGTCACGCAGCGGTCCCGAAAGGCGATCGCGATAGCGTGTGATCTGCTGTGGGGTGCACCTGCAGCTGCGCAGCGCGTCACCGTCGAAACCGCACGGACAAGGATTCATGGCGCCCACCAACATGAAGCGCGCGGGGAAAGTAGCCGAACGCGCCGCCCGGGCGATTGTGACGTGCCCTTCCTCCAGCGGCTGACGAAGGACCTCCAGCACATGACGACTGAACTCCAGCATCTCGTCCAGAAACAGCACGCCGTGATGAGCCAGGCTGACTTCGCCCGGCCTCGGCTGCGACCCACCGCCAACGAGCGCCGCGTCGGAAATGGTGTGGTGCGGGGCGCGAAACGGTCGATCGGCAAGCAATCCGCTTCCGGATTTAAGAAGGCCAGCCACCGAATGCACGGCGGTCGCCTCGAGCGCTTCGTCAAAAGTAAGGGGCGGCAGGATTCCCGGCACGCGCCGCGCCATCATCGTCTTTCCCGCTCCCGGTGGTCCGACGAGCAGCAGGTTGTGACCGCCAGCGCATGCGACTTCCAGCGCGCGGCGGGGAAGCAGTTGCCCGCGAATATCGGCGAGGTCTGCAACGCAAGGTACCGAGATGGGTGGCGGTGGAATCGGAGCTGCCGATATCGTCGACGGTTCGTTGAGCGCGCGGACAGCTTCGAACAGGGAGGACACCGGGAAGACGTCGAGCCCAGAGACAATCGCCGCTTCACTGGCGTTGGAGGATGGCAGCAAGATGCCGGTGACGCCGTCGCGCCGGGCGGCAACTGCAATCGGCAGCACACCGCGCGTCGCGTGAATGGATCCGTCCAGCGAGAGTTCACCGAGCAGGACGAGATCGGCAATCTGGCGGCGTTCGACGACCCCCTGGGCCGCCAGAATGCCCACTGCAATCGGCAAGTCGAATGACGCACCTGCTTTGCGAACATCGGCGGGCGCCAGGTTCACCGTGATGCGATGTACGGGAAACTCGAAGCCCGAATTTCGAATCGCACTGCGGACCCGATCCCGACTTTCGCGTACGCTCGCGTCCGGCAGCCCCACCATCGTGAAGCTCGGGAATCCGAACGAGACGTCGACCTCGACCTGCACCGGACAGGCTTCAACGCCAAAGATTGCGGCAGTGCGGAGGCAGGCGAGCACATTGGCCTAGTGTGCAAGGCTCGCGGCAGGCAGTCGATGGCGTGGATTCAGTGACTTGGCGCCAGGTCGTTGCACGAGATCGCAGATTCTGCGAGTCGTGCCGCTCAACGACCTGGCAAGAGCTGAAAGGCGTCAGCCGAGGTTTCGGTCGACGAACCGCGCGTAGACGACCAGCCGCTCACCGACCACGATGTGGCTCCCGGGAATGCGGTTCCAGGTCCTCAGGGCAGAGACATTCGTCTTGAACAGTTTCGCGATCGAGGCGAGCGTGTCGCCGCGCTTGACCTGATAAATCACCTTGACGCGATCCGAGTTCGTCGATCCCCCCGCCACGAGTCCGGGCTCGACGGGCAAGGGTCGTGAGTCGGCGACAGGAATCGTTCGATCGGTGCGCGCGGACATCAAGGTCGTGGCTTCTCGCGGAACGATCAGCTTTTGACCAACGGTGATCCGGGACTTGACGCTCAGGTAGTTGGCTTCGGCGAGATCGGCCTTGCGAACCCCCAGCTTGCGAGCCACGCTCAAAAGCGTCTCACCTCGTTTCACCGTGTGCCACTTCAACGAAGCGGCATCCGCCGGCGAGGCTTCCTGCATCCGGGCGAACACTTCGTCAGCCGTTCCGGAAGGCACTTTCAATTTGTACGTTTCATCCCTCACCGGTGTCGTCCACCGGCGCAACTCGGGGTTGAGCGACTGAATCACGTCGATGGTCGTCCCGGCCCACTCGGCGACCCGGCGGAGATCGGCCGGGCGCGGCAGCGTAACCTCGTCGTAATCCAGGGGCGCTTGGGATTCGAACTCGAACCCGTATTGGGCAGGATTCCTGGCGATGACGATCGCCGCGAGAATCATCGGAACGTACTCACGGGTTTCCCGTGGTAGCGCTCGCGGCTTCTCGGCCAGAGCCCAGAAGTCCTCGGCGCCGACCCGCCTAATCGCGCGCTGGAGGCGCCCCGGCCCGCCGTTATAGGAAGCGAGCGCGAGGTGCCAGTCGCCGCTGAAAAGGTTGCTGAGCGTTTTCAGATATCGGGCCGCTGCAACCGTGGCTTTCTCAGGATCCGACCGCTCGTCGATGTACCAGTCGCGGCGGAGGCCATTCTCGACGGCCGTGCCGGCCATGAATTGCCAGACGCCTTTTGCCTTGGCGCGCGACAGCGCGTTCGGCTTGAAGGCACTCTCGATCAGCGGCACATACGCGAGATCGAGGGGCAGTCCCTCCGCTCGAAAGACGCTTTGAATCATTGGCAGGTACTGACTGCCCCGGCGCATGCCGTCTTCGATGAAATCGTGCAGACGGCCCTGGAAGAGCTCGATGTAGGAAAGAACGCGCGCATTCAAGGGAATCAGGATGTCGTGATCGGCCGATCGCAGGTCCGATTGAACCGCTTCCTTCAGTTCGGCAGTCGGGGGCGGTCCGGCAAACGTCGACGACAATGCGAGCAGCGCGTCGATTGATGCCGGCTCGTATTTCTTCTCTGTGAACCCATCGCCCTCGGCCAGCGCTTTGACCTCATGGACGCTGATTCGATCGACGAGCCGGTCGAAATGTTCGCGAATGCGAGGCTCGGTCCGCCCCCCGTATGGCGATTCGAGCAGGACGTCGATCGCGCGATTGAATTCCAGCTTGGCCGCTTCGAAGTGGCCCAGCTCGAGCTCGAGCTCGCCAGCTTTGAAGTGGCTGTCAGAGCTCGCGATCAACGTCAGGACTGGATCTTCGGGGCTCGACGGAACCGGGTCAGCAGGTTGAAGCGAGGCCGGTTCTGCCAGGGGAGGGACAGGAGCAGTCGCCACCTTCTGGGTTTTGGGCCCGCACGCCACCGACAAGAGAACGATGGGAAGCAGCGCGAGCGTCAGGTGCAACGGGATGCGACGTCGGATCATTCGGGCGCTCCGCGACAGCGCTCGGCGCCTTCGCGCCCAACGCATCGTAAGTCGCCCCCACCGGCGGGGGCTCAGTCCTTCGACAAGAGCCCGGGAGACCCGAGCCGATCAAAGGCCGTTGTTCACATACGCGGGAGGCTGGGGCCCCCGCTTCGTATCCTCAGGGCAACGATGTGCCCGAAGTGCAATGCGCGGGCCAGTCTAGCATCGAACCGATATTGTCGATCAACAACTCCAGTTGATTCAGCAATTAGACGCTCGGGCCCTTCAAACACGTCGTCAGCCACGCCATGGTGCAACCGTAAATACCTGATGCTGCTCGCCCAAGTCTCGAGCGGCTGGCGTGACGATGGCGTGTTCGCCAACGACCAGTTTCCTCCCGGCTTGGATTGCGAGCCTAACGTCTTCCTCACAGACGAATTCCAGCGGAGTCTGGTTGGCAGGGGAATATCCGGCTGGCTCCCGACTCGAAGTCCCGCCGGGAGGCCTGGCCGGAGTCTCAGGCCGATAGCCGCGCGAGCCCAGAAAATCATCGATCCGTCGCGACAACGCGGCGGTACTAATCCCCGTCGTGGGCCGGCGGCCTGCTGCCGGAGCAGAGTCCGACACGATTCTGGTACCTGCTGTTTCAAAACGGGAATCGGCAGGCACAACTTCGTAAGCCAGACGCTTGATGTTGAGCAGGTGCCTCGGAGAGATGTTGTCGGACGTGATGTTACCGCCATAGCCGCCACACCCCAGCGTCATGGCCGGATCGAGACCCGTCGTCCAGCCGATCGACCCGTGGGTGGTGGGCGTGTTCACGACGATCCGGAATGCCGGCTTCTTCAGCCCAAACTCGAGGATGACGTCTTCATTCTGCGAATGGATGGACATGGTATGGCCCATCCCGCCGTAGCGCAGAATCTGCTTGCAGCGTTCGCAGCCGTCCCGCCAGTCCTTGACCACGTAGTAAGAGAGGACCGGACAGAGCTTTTCGATCGAGAGCGGGTAATCACGACCCACGCCCTCCAGCGGCGCAATGAGCAACCGCGTGCCATCGGGGACCTTCACGCCGCACTTTTCAGCAATCACCGTGGCGGGCCTTCCGACGAGAGCCGGGTTGGGCAGCCGCTGCGGCGTGACGAGCTGTTTGGCCACAGCGTCCATTTCGGCTTTCGACAGGAAATAGCCCCCTTGGGCTACGAATTCGCGCTTCACTTCGTCGGCGATCGGCTCGTCGACAACGACGGAATTCTCTGACGAGCACAACACTCCGTTGTCGAACGTCTTTCCGGTCACGACATCGCGCACGGCTTTCTTGACGTTGGCCGATCGTTCGATGAATGCGGGTGCGTTTCCAGGACCGACACCGTACGCCGGCTTTCCGGCGCTGTACGCGGCTCGAACCAGCCCCATCCCACCGGTGGCGAGGATGACCGCGATATCGCGATGCTTCATCAGAGCCTCGGTACCCTCGAGCGTGACGGTCGTCATCCAGTTGATCGCGCCAGCTGGCGCGCCTGCTCGTCGCGCGGCCTCTTCCATGACTTCGGCCACTCGGGTGATGCACTTGACCGCTGCCGGATGCGGACTCAACACGACCGTGCATCGCGCCTTGATGGAAATCAGAATCTTGTAGATGGCCGTCGACGTTGGATTCGTCGACGGCACGATGGCCGCCACCACGCCGAAGGGCTCGGCGATCTCCACGACACGCGTGTCCTCGTGGCGAGCGATCACGCCGACCGTCTTGATCGGCCGGATAAACCGGTACACCTTCTGCGCGCTGAACAGGTTCTTCTGAGTCTTGTCGGCAACGACGCCGTACCCGGTCTCTTCGACCGCCAACCGCGCAAACGCCTCGGCTTGTCCCTCGGCGGCCGCGGCCATGGCATCGACGATGGCATCGATGCGCTCTTGGCTGAACTCTGCCAATTGCAGCCATGCGGCTTTTGCTCGTTGAGCCAGAGCCCGCGCCTCGGCAATTGAGGTGAGATCGCGATCTGAATGGGCGGGAGCGGGCTCCATGACCAAAACCAGGGACCAGGAATCAGGTATTCGAGACCTTGGGGAGTACCTTCTCGACCTCGCCATGTGGGCGGGGGATGACATGGACGGACACTAATTCACCCACGCGACGGGCGGCAGACGCTCCCGCGTCAGTTGCCGCCTTGACGGCACCGACGTCGCCGCGCACGAGGACTGTCACGTAGCCCGCGCCAATGTACTCCTTGCCGATCAGGACGACATTGGCGGTCTTCACCATCGCATCGGCTGCTTCGACAGCGCCGATCAGCCCCTTCGTTTCCACCATTCCCAACGCATCCTGCGACATATCAGTGGTCAGCTCGATTCTTCGCTCTCAGTCGTTTGTTTTCGGCTGGTCCAGCCAGCGATCCGGTCCCGCCATCACCTGATGGCCCTGGCCAAGAGCTGAAGGCTGAATCGAGGCGAACTCTAGCAGATTGCCCGAGATGCTCGCAATGCGAATAGGATTCCAGAGACACGTTCAGATGAGATCCTTTCGCCTGGTGACTCTCGCCGTCTTCGCGGCTGCGACCGTGCCCCGGCTCGCACAGCGCGGCATGTTCGTGGACGGAGTCACCTACGCATCGATCGCCCGTAATCTCGCCGAGGGCCGTGGCAGCTTCTGGACGCCCTTCTACACAGAAACGCTTTACCCGCAGTTCCATCAGCATCCACCGCTCGGTCTGTGGTTGCAGTCGCTGTGGTTTCGTTTGCTTGGGGATCATCTCTTCGTCGAGCGGGCGTACGCTTTCGCGGCGGCGACCGTCACGGCGGTTTTGATCGCACTGATCTGGCGGGCGGTGACGGTCGAGTCGACTGCCAAGAACTATGACTGGCTGCCGATCCTATTCTGGATTCTGGTGCCCGTCGTTTCGTGGTCGGTGGTCGGCAATATGCTCGAAACAACAGTGTCGACTTTCACTACCGCTGCGGTGGCTGCAGCGATCGTCTCCGCGTCGGCCTCGTCGACAACGCGGGCGGTGGCTTGGGGAGTCGCCTCTGGCTTGTGCGTGACCGCAGCGGCGGCGACCAAGGGACCCGTCGGTTTATTTCCACTCGTCGCACCATTACTCTTGTTCGTCGCACGCAAGCGCGGTCGTGTCTGGTCCGTGCTGGTGCCGCAATGGACAACCACCATTCTGGCCGTCTTGCTCGTATTGAGCTTTGAGGTCTCGCGTCACAGCCTCTACGACTATCTCAATCAGCAGCTTTTGCCTGCGTTCGGCGGCCCCCGCAGATTGGCGCCCGATTCGTTCTTCATCGTGAAGATGCTCTTGCAAGGCGTCTGGCTCCCGATGGTGATCCTGGGTGCGATATTTGTGGCGGCAGCGGGTGGATTCGCTCCAATCTCAGCCCGGTCTCGCAGCCAGGCACGTTCGCTGCTCACACTTGGCCTCGCCGGCACGCTGCCGATTCTCGTGAGCACGAAGCAAATGGGACACTACCTCGTGCCGGCCGTGCCGTTCTTCGCCTTGGCGGCGGCAAGCCTGGTCCACCCGACCGTAGCGCGCATGGTCGAGAAAATCGGCGCTTCGCGCGCTCGTCTCGTGACCGGCACGGCAGCTGTCATCGCTGCCGGGACGCTTGGTGCCGTGTTCGTGCCCGCTCTCGAGCGGGACCGTGAGCGACTTTCCAACCTCGACGCCCTGTCTGCCGTCATGCCCCGATCTGCGACGGTTGGCATCTGTGCCGAGGCGGGTGATGATTGGGGCCTTCATGCCTGGTTCCAGCGGCAATTCAGAGTCAGCCTCGACCCCATCGACGGCCCGAGGCGCGAGTGGTTTCTCAAGACCGGACCGGTCAAGGGCGACTGTCCGCCATCGCAGTGCGCGTCAACGTCTCAGCCAGCCAGGCCCCTGGTGCTCATGACGTGCCGTAAGAATTGAGGCGCGAGCGGTGGTACCGGGCGTCGCGGTATGAGTCGCCGACGAGGCTCACCGTATAATAGGACTCTCCGAAGAAGGTGCCCGTGCCATGAAGATGTTTCAGAGGGGTTTCCTTGTGGTCGCGACAGCTATCGCGCTGTCCAATTGTGGTCAGAAGGAGCCGGAGGAACCGCCGCTGGCAAAGCCGTCACTGGCTCTGAGCCACGACGCGGCACCGCTCGGCAGTCCGATCGAGATTACATACCGGTTCGAGGTCGACGCCAATCCGCCGTCAATCAAAGAGAACTACAAGGTGTTCGTCCATGTCCTGGACAGCGACGAGGAATTGATGTGGACCGACGACCACGATCCGCCAATTCCGACCACGCAGTGGAAGCCAGGACAGCAAGTCGAATACAAGCGCACGGTGTTCGTGCCCTTGTATCCGTACGTCGGTGAGGCGGCAATTCGTCTAGGCCTGTACTCCGGTACCAATCAGAAGCGCGTGTCCCTTTCTGGAGAAAACGTCGGACAGCACGAGTATCGGGTGGGTAAGTTACAGCTGCTGCCCCAGACAGACAATGTGTTTACCGCATTCAAGGATGGCTGGCACCTGCCCGAAACGCCCGTGAACGATGCGCGCATCGAATGGCAATGGACCAAAAAGAAAGACGCCACGGTGGCCTTCAAGAACCCGAAGAAGGACAGCACTTTCTATTTCGAGGTCGACAATCCCAGCAAAGCGTTCCCGGGGGGCCAGCAGGTGCAGGTCAAGCTGGGAAATCGCGTCCTCGACGACTTCAACCTGAAACCCGAGCAGCTGGTGCTCCACAAGATTCCTCTGCCCGCGACGTTGCTGGGTACCGAGGAAATAGTGGACTTGACCATTTCGGTCGATAAGACCTTTGTGCCGGCACTCATCCCCGAGGCAAACAATAAGGACCCCAGAGAACTCGGAATTCGGGTCTTTCACGCGTTCATTCAGCCGAATAAGTAGGTTTCGCCGCGAATGGGTAGCTTGCTGACTCGACGAAGACTTGCCGTCACCATACTGATGAGCTGGCTGGTGCTGTTCGGACCGACGCCGGCTCGAGCGGAGCTCGTCTTCTTTGCGAACGGCCGAACTTTGTCGGTTAGAAGCCATCGGGTTGATGGCAATCTGCTGGTCCTGAGCCTCCGGGCTGGCGGCGAGGTTACGTGTGACCGGGCCGTCGTCGCTCGGATCGAGCCCGACGAGATTCCGTATCCCGAGCCCGAGGCATCTGGAACGCCCGCCCAGTCCATGTCCACACGTTACGACGACATCATCGAAAAAGCCGCGGCCGAGCACGGTGTGCCTCCACGTCTCGTCAGGGCAGTCATCCAGGTGGAGTCGGGCTATCAGGAACGTGCGCGGTCCCGCAAAGGGGCGATGGGATTGATGCAGTTGATGCCAGAGACTGCTCGCATGTACGACGTCGCCGATCCATACGAGCCGCGGTCAAACATCGAGGCTGGCGTCAAACACCTCAAACTGCTTCTCGAGCGGTTTCAACTCCCGCTTGCGCTGGCGGCCTATAACGCTGGCGAGGCAGCTGTCCGGCGTTTTGGCGGTCTGCCGCCATATCCTGAGACGCGCAACTACGTTTCGCGGGTGATGGGACTCGTGGCCAAGTAGACGCTCACTTTTTCTGATCTCCCTCGACAACAACGCCCACCGCACCGTCGTTCAGCCGCAGTGTGACGTCCGCCGCGGGCGGCGACGAGAGTCCGGCCAGCTCGGCGCCTGTTGGAGGAGGGTCGATCCAGGCGTGCACATCGGGGCCAATCACCAAATCCACGGCTTCCTGCACCATCGTTCCGAACGAATCGTTGAGTGACGGCCTGGCCGATCGATCATCACGCAGGACAACTTGAAGCGGCCGTGTGGATCCCGCAGCGACGCGCCCGATTTCCGCCAGTGTCGCCCTCGACAGTTCGGCTTCCGAAACCAATCGACTGTTTCGGACGTGATAGACGGGCCAGAGCAGGAACGGCGCGCTGAGACCGACGAGCATGGCAACTGTCTGACGCCGAGGCGTCATCGTGCGCCACGCGGCCGTCGCCAACGCAGCGGCGACGACAGCCACACCGACCGATGGAAAGCAGACATACAAGCTCGATCGAACCGGCAGGAATACTGTCAGGGCGAACCCGCCTACCAGCCACAAGACGCCAAACACGATTGCCGATCGCTCAGCGTTTGACAGCTCGAGCCGTCTCACGCGTCCGACGGTCGCCAGCACCAGCAGGACGAGCGCGCTGAACGTCATGGATCGGTCGACGTACGGGCCCACGTGCAACAAGAAGCGTTCGAACGTGAAACTCAACTGGTAGTAAGGCGGCGCAGTGACGGGCGTAAAAGCTCCCGACCTCACCCGCAGTAGAAAATAGATGAGCACCGGCGCTGCCAGGGCAATCACAGGGGTCGGGATCCGACGATCGTATCGGGCCGCCACGTCCGTCCAACGGTCGGCTACGGTCGACCAGACAAGTAGAATGCCGGGGACCACAACGGCTTCTTCTTTGGATAACAGCGCCAACAAGAACATCAGCCCGGCGAATAGATAGCGCTCTCGGATGAACTGTTGAGCGCCAACGGTCGCGAACAGGGTGAGCAACAACGCGGTCCTGCCGCTGATCCATAAGACGGCTGCGTTGATGCCGTGGAAGTTGAATGCCCATAGAGCGGCGGCAAACAGGGCCGCGGGCCACGGAAAGGACAGGGCGCGCACCAGCAGGGCAATCGCCAGACAACAGCCGATAAGAAGTCCGAGGTTGGTCAAGCCGTAGCCGAGCGGGTGCAGACGCGAGAGGGCGCGATTCACTCCAAACGACACGGAAACGAGCGGACGAAAGAAGCCGGTCGGGGCTTGAAACAGCCGTGCAAAATCTGCGACCGACTCGAGCTTGCTGCGAGCGATCCAGACATAGTCGTCTTTGACAAAACCGTGTCCGACGTCAGGCACGTAGATCAGCAGAAGCGCCGCCAGCAAGGTCGCGGCAAGCGGCCCACGTCGCGTGACACGTTCGACGAACGAGGAGGTCAAGCTTTTCGTTCCTTCACGGGGTCTAACAGTATTGCCCGCTTCGCAAACGGATCGACCACCCAAGAAGGAAGCTTGCTATAATCCATGGCCATAATGTCCCTATTGACAATCCCTTGCAGCCGGTCCGGGGTCTATACCGCGCGCGGCGTAGGTGCCTGAGCTGTGGAGTTTCGCTGCCGGCTCGCATCCGCCAACGGCGAGATTGTCGAGGGGGTGTACGTAGCTGAGAGCGAGGCACGGCTGCGTCAGGAGCTCGAAGAGAAAGGCCTGTTCGTCCTCTCGCTCCACCCCAAACGGGCTCTCGGCGGCGTCACATTCCAGCTTCCGCAACGAACCAGCGTCAATACACGGGAATTTCTGGTTTTCAATCAGGAGCTGGCCACGCTGCTCAAGGCCGGCATGCCGCTGGTTCAATCCCTGGATCTCTTGAGGCGTCGTGTCGATTCGCAGGTATTTCGCACGATGCTTGACGACGTCTACGAGAAGGTCCGGGCCGGAACGGCCATGTCCGACGCATTCGGAGCACACTCGCAATTGGTCTCACGTGTGTACACGGCGTCACTTCTGGCAGGCGAGCGCAGCGGCAATCTCGACGCCGTACTGCGACGGTACGTCGAGTATTCCAAGATCATCGCGACAGTCAAACGCAAGACCATCTCCGCACTCATTTATCCGGCCGTGCTGACGGCCTTGTCTTTTGTCGTAGTCTTGATCATCGTGTTGAGAGTGGTGCCGCAGTTCGGGGACTTCTATGCCTCCTTCGGCACTCAGGAGCTGCCGATCGCCACTCGCGTCATCATGACGGTGTCTGAATTGATGCGGACGCGTTTCTTGCTGGTGGTCACGACACTCGGCGCAGCCCTGGCCCTATTTCTCGTATGGTTGCGCCAACCCGGCCAGAAGCTCCGTCTTCATCACGCGCTCCTGCGGGTGCCCATGCTGGGGCAGGTGGCACGCAAGTTTGCGACGTCTCAGATGTCACGGACACTGGCAACGCTGCTCGGCGGCGGATTGCCGCTAGTCAACGCGCTCGATATTGCGTCGAACGCGATTGGCAACCAGTTCATGGCCAAGCAGCTGGAGATTGTCGGGACGCGGGTTCGGGAAGGGCAGTCTTTCGCCGCGGCGCTCGAAGCACGCAACGCGTTCCCCGAGGTCGCCATCAAAATGGCTGAGGTGGGCGAGTCGACCGGCGCCCTCCAGGACATGTTGAACACCGTGGCCGATTTCTACGATGAAGAGATCTCCACGACGATGGAGCGCTTTGTGACTCTCGTGGAACCTGTGCTCCTTGTCGTCATGGGAATCGTCATCGCAACGCTCCTGCTCGCCCTATACTTGCCGATTATTCAGCTCAGTTCAGTGGTCGGGCAGTGATCAGCCGATACAAGGTGGAAGCTAGTGGCGGCCCCATCGGGCCGCGAAAAAGTGTGCAGCGAGAGAGCAGGATGGGACCGGGCAGGTTAGTCGCATGGCGCTAGAAACCACGAATCCAATCGCGAATTTTCCAACTGAGTCGACGGAGTTCGCCGCAGACGACCGCCACGGCGAGGTCGAGCATGCCCGGCGACTTGCGGATCGCTACCGGCTCGAGTTCGTCGACATGGAAACGTTCCGGATTGAGCAGGAGCTCTTCCGGTCCATTCCGACGGAGCTCATGCTGCGTTACGGCTTCGTCCCCTATCGCCGAGAGGGCAAGAGCCTCGTCATCGTCGTGTCCGATCCGAGCGACCTGCCGATGATCGACGAGCTCGCGGTGATGCTGTCGACGCCCATCAGGGTCACCGTCGGCGCGCGATCGGCTATCGAGTCCATTCTGAAGAAAAGCGAGGGCTCGACCCGGGTTCTGGAGGAGGCGACCGAGAGCTTCCAGCTCCAGCTGCTCAAAGAAGACGAAAACGGCGAAGACAGTCTGACGGTCGAGCGTCTGACGAGCGACTTGAGCCCGGTCATTCGGCTCGTCGATTCGACGATCTACACCGCCATCCAGCGACGCGCGAGCGACGTCCACATCGAGACGCAGGATGACGCCGTTCACGTGAAGTACCGGATCGACGGCGTGCTCCAGCCGGCGATGCGACCCATCGCCAAGCAGTTTCACAGCTCGATCATCTCGCGCATCAAAGTCATGGCCGAACTGGACATCGCTGAAAAGCGAGTACCTCAGGATGGCCGTTTCAAGCTGCGGATGCCCGGTAAGACCATCGATTTCCGCGTGTCCATCATGCCTAGCGTCCATGGCGAGGACGCCGTCATCCGCATTCTCGACAAGGAATCGATCAGCGAACAGTTCACCGAGCTTCGGCTCGACATCCTTGGTTTTCCCGATGCCGAGCTGAAGCGGTTTCGGAAGTACATCGCAGAGCCATACGGCATGGTGCTCGTGACGGGTCCGACTGGCAGCGGCAAGACCACGACGCTCTATGCGGCGCTGTCGGAGATCAAGTCGGTCGAGGACAAGATCATCACGATCGAAGATCCGGTGGAGTATCAGCTCGGGGGCATCACTCAGATCCCCATCAACGAGAAGAAGGGCCTGACGTTCGCGCGCGGGCTGCGGTCGATTCTGCGTCACGATCCGGACAAGATCATGGTTGGCGAGATTCGCGACTCAGAAACGGCGCAAATCGCCATCAACTCTGCGTTGACCGGCCATCTTGTGTTCACGACGGTCCACGCCAACAACGTGCTCGATGTGCTCGGTCGTTTCCTCAATATGGGCGTCGAGGCGTACCAATTCGTATCGGCTCTGAACTGCGTGCTCGCCCAGCGTCTCGTTCGGACGATCTGCTCACACTGCAAGCGGCCGATGAAGGTGACCCGATCGATGCTGGAGGAGTCCGGACTCGATCCGGCGCTCGAGTACACGCACACGTTCTTCGAAGGCATCGGTTGCATCGAGTGCGGCGGAACCGGCTACAAAGGGCGCACGGCGATTTGCGAGCTGCTCGACCTCTCCGACCACATTCGCGAAATGATTCTTGAAAAGCGCTCGACATCCGAAATCAAGAAGTGCGCGCGCGACGAGGGCATGCGATTCCTGCGGGAATCGGCCGTCGAACGAGTGATGCAGGGCACAACGACACTGCGAGAAATCAACAAGGTGACATTCGTCGAATGAACATCCTGTCGCCCTTACGCGAGGCGGCTGCGCCATCGATTGCGGTCGAGCTGGCTGCGGATCGCGTGTCGGCCGCGAGCGTCGAGCTCCGGGGCGGGCACGCGGTCATCTCCGCCCACGCAACCGAATCGTTGCCGCCGGGGGCTCTGGTGCCATCGCTGACGACGCCCAACATCCACAATCGGGCGGCCGTCGTGGCGGCGCTTGGCCATGTGTTCGATCGAATCGGCGGCCGGCCCAGGCGTGTCGGCCTGGTCATCCCGGATCCGGTCGCCAAGGTATCGCTCGTTCGCTTCGAGCACGTGCCGCCCCGTTCGCAGGATCTCGAACGGTTGATTCGCTGGCAGGTCAAGAAGGCGGCGCCCTTCTCGATAGAGGACGCGCAGGTTGGCTACACAGCCAGCGCGCAGGCCAGCGACGGTCAGGAGTTCGTCGTCTCTGTGGCACGTCGCGACATCGTCCAGGAATACGAAGGCGTCTGCGCCGAGCTCGGCGCACATGCCGGGCTCGTCGATCTGGCGACGTTCAACGTGATTAATGCGGTGCTCGCCGGTTCCTCTCCGTACCGGACGGGATTGGCTGCTCGTCAACGTCACGGCCGACTATGCATCGATCGCCATTCTGCGGGGCGAAGATCTGATCTTCTTCCGCAATCGAGGGTCTGAAAGCGAAGGCACTCTCACGGATCTGGTGCACCAATCGGCGATGTATTACGAGGATCGCCTCGGTGGGGGAGGGCTCGATCGCGTGCTGCTCGCCGGAGTCGCGGCACGCGAAGTAGATCAGGCGCGGCGCAGTCTCGCCGAGCGGCTGGGTCGTTCGGTCGAGGCGGTCGATCCTCGTGTGGCCGCCGCGTTCACGGATCGGATTTCGGCCGCGCCAGAGCTCCTCGACGCGCTTACGCCTCTCGTTGGCGTGCTCGTTCGCGAACAGCGAGTGAATGCTGGCTGACCATGTTCGATGCGTCGCGCTCTGAAGGCTCGGCGACGCACACTTTGGGACCCGTGCTGGACTAGCTGATGCTCCGAACAAACCTCTCAACGCGCCCGTTTTACAACGAAGGGGCGGTTCGGCTCGTCCTTCTGGCCGCAGCCCTGGTCGCTCTCGCCGCGACGGTGTTCAACGTGGTGCGAGTGATTCAACTGTCCCGGCGCGATACGCAGCTCGTGACGCAGGCGTCGAGAGATGAAGCGCGTGCGGCGGATCTCAGGGCGTCGGCCGCCCGCCTGCGCGCAACGGTCGATCCCAAGACGCTCGAACGGGCTTCAACCGCTGCGCGCGAGGCGAACAATCTCATCGATCGGCGAATCTTCTCCTGGACCGACCTGCTGAATCGCTTTGAATCGACGCTGCCCGACGATGTGCGGATTACGACCATCCGACCGAAGGTCGAACCGAGGCGGGGCATCGTGCTGACAGTCGTCGTTTCCGCCAGGGGTCGGGAGGACGTCAACCAGTTCATCGAGAATCTGGAGGCAACGGGAGCTTTCCGCGAGCTCCTCGCCCACCAGGACTATCTCGACGAGCGAGGTCAGCTCGAAGCCACGCTGGAGACCATCTACGTGCCTGCGCCAGTGCCAACCGCCGACGAGGCGAAGCGATGACGCTGCTGAAGCGCATCCTCCTCGAAAAGCGGGTCCTGGCGGTCCCGCTGTTCCTGGCCATTCTGCTGAACGTCTTCGCCTACGTGCTCGTGGTGTACCCGCTCGGAGTAAAGTCGGCGGGCGCCGGCGCCCGCGCCGACGCCGCAGCGGTGGAGCTCCGAGCCGCCGAAAGGGAATCGGGCGCCGCCAGCGAGCTGGTTGTCGGAAAGGCGCGGGCCGAAGAGGAGTTGGTGACGTTCTACGACAAGGTCGTGCCCGCAAGTCTCGCCGCGGCTCGACGTATGACCTACGCGCGGCTACCCGAGCTCGCACGGCGGTCGGGGGTCCGCTACGAGGCGGGAACGTTCGACAACGACCGGGACGATAAGAACGACCGTCTGAGCCGGCTGCACATCCGATTGGTCTTACGGGGGGACTACGAGAATCTCCGTCGTTTCATCTTCGACGTCGAAACGTCGCCGGAGTTCGTGATCATTGACGATGTCACGTTGATACAGTCCGAAGCCACCATGCCCTTGACGTTGACGCTCGAATTGTCGACCTACTACCGGACGAAGGCCGATGGAACCTGATCGTCGCAAACAGATCTTGCTGGTCGCGCTCGGCCTGATCCTGGCCTTCCTGGCGTATCAGGGGTGGTCACGGACCTCGGACGAGGCCGGTGCCGCTGGCCGAACGGCCGCAGCCGGCTCAGTCGCCGGTCGATCCCCTGGGGCCCCCGACACAGCGCCGGCGGTCCATCTGAAGGAGCTGGAGGGTCACTCGGCCAAGCCGGTCGAAGGCGCACGCGACCTGTTCCGGTTCAGGCCGAAGCCGCCGCCGCCAGCGCCGAGGCCGGCATCGCTGGTTCCGGATGGCTCGAGCGGCCCGGCTCAACCGTCGGCGCCTCCCCCCATCACGCTGAAATTCATTGGCATCATTGAACGTCCCGAACGATCCGAGAAGATCGCTGTGCTGCGGGATCCGACGGGGCACCTCTGGTCGGGGCCCGAGGGGTCCGTAATCGAGGGCCGTTTCCGAATTCTGCGGATCGGCGCTGAATCGATTGAGATGTCGTACCTGGATGGGCGAGGGCGGCAGACCATCCGGTTGTCAGGGGCATAAACCGTTCGTGGAGAAAAGGACGATTCGACTGGAAGGTCGTGCAGATTTGAGAGGCTCCGTGACGAAACGGCTGAGGCGAATTTGTGCCCTGTTGCTGGTGACGGTGGTCACTTGGGGGTGTGCGGCGGGGCAGGCGTTTCGTCGCGGCGACGAGGCCATGAAGAACGGCGACCTCGACCAGGCAGTCGCCAACTTTCGAGCTGCCGTCCAGGCCGATCCCGACAACCCCCAATACAAGATCTCGCTCGAACGCGCGATGCAGGCCGCATCCCGCTTCCACCTCGATCGCGCGCACCAGTTCGAGCAGCAGGAGCAGCTCGAAGCAGCCCTTGGCGAATACAAGCTCGCGGCCGAGTACGACCCGACCAACCGGCAAATCGCGGGCAAGGTGGCGTCGCTCGAACGCACACTTCGCGATCGGCTCGAGGCGGCGCGTCCCAGACCGGCCGGCCAGCAGCTTCGCGAACGCGCCCGCGCGGCTTCGCCCGAGCCGATGTTGAATCCCGGCTCGCGGGAGCCTCTGGTCATCAACTTCGTCAACACGAACTTCAAAGACATTCTCAACTTCGTCGGGAACTATGCCGGGATCAACGTTTCGTACGACCGGGAGGTGGTCGATCGACCGTCGACTGTGCAGCTGAGCGGTGTGACCTTGGAGCAGGCGCTCACCCAGATCATGACGATGAACCAGCTCTCGTACAAGGTCGTGAACGAGAAATCCATCTTCGTGTTCCAAGACACTGTCCAGAAGCACACGCAGTACGACGAGCAGGTCATCAAGACGTTCTACGTGCAGCACGCGGATGCGACCGAGCTGGTCCAGCTTCTCAGCCAGATCATCCGGCTGCCGAATATGGCCATCCAGCCGGCAATTGCTCCGAACCGAACGAACAACACCATCACCATTCGCGCCAGCACGTCGGTCATGCAGATTCTCGAGAAGCTCATCGAGCAGCATGACAAGCCGCGGGCCGAAATCGTCTTCGATATCGAGATTCTCGAGGTGGACCGCGAGCGAGCGAAAAGCTACGGGCTGGACTTGACACAATTCGCGGTGGGCGCCCTGTTCTCGCCCGAGGTCTCGCCAACGGGGGGGGCCACCACGCCGCCTCCGGCCAACGGAAATGGAGCGGGCGCCGGAGGCGGCGCCACGGTCGCGGGCGGACAGTCCACGGCTCCCAACGCAGTGACCTCGCCCCCGCCGTTCAATCTGAACACAATCACGAGGGGCTTCAGGTACAAACGACTTCTATCTCGCCGTACCGGCAGCCGTGGTCCGATTTCTCGAGAGCGACACCCGCACCAAGGTATTGGCCAAGCCGCAGCTTCGTGGCACCGAAGGGTTCAAGGCCACGGTGAATCTGGGAACAGAAGTCCCGATCGTCACGACGAGCTACACACCGATTGCCACTGGTGGCGCGGGCGTCAATCCCCTCAACTCGTTCAACCTCAAGCCAGTGGGAATCAACATCGACATTACCCCGCGGGTGACGCTTGACAGCGACATCCTGATTGACCTGGTTCTCGAGAGTAGCGCTCAGGGTCCGGACCAGAACATCGCAGGGACGAACTATCCGTCCTTCGTGACTCGCAAGGTCACCACCCACCTGAGATTGCGGGACGGGGAATCGAACCTGCTCGCAGGGCTGCTCCGCGAGGACGAAAGGACGTCCGTCAGAGGCTTCCCGGGAGCGATTCACGTCCCGGGTCCTAAAGCAGGCGTTTTCGAGCAACGACAATCGAAACAGCCAGATCGACTTGATCATGCTGCTCACGCCGCACATCGTGCGGACGAACGAAATCACTGAACAGGACCTGAAGTCGACTTTCATTGGCTCTCAACAGAACCTGGGCTTGGGCGGTCCGCCTCCGTTGATCGCACCGCTACCCGATGCCGAGCCGGCAACGCCACCGACGGCGCCTCCGACAGCGACGCCCGCGGTTCCTGCGCCCAGGCCGGGGCAAGCTGGTGCGCCGACGCAACCGTCACCGCCGGGAGCGGGCGGAGCCATCCTGGTGCCACCCCCTGGTACAACGCCGGTTCCAGGCTTCGTCGCGGTACCCCCGCCACAGCCCGCGCCGCCGGCGCCACCGCAACCGCGCCGCCCCGGTTCAGGCTCTTCCCGCCGTCCCGCCAGAGCCGGCCGCGCCGGCCCCGGCAGTGCCCGAGCCGCCAACGGCCGGCGCGCCGATTGGATCGGCGCAGGTGGTGATATCACCGCCGGGTGGGTTGTTCCGTGTCGGTCAGGGGCCGTACACCGTGCCGATTTCGGTCGTCGGCGCCGCACGATTGACGACGATCACGCTCACACTGACCTACGACCCCAACCTGCTCCGGGCACGCAGCGTCCAGGAAGGCAGCTTCATGCGGCTCGGCGGGGGAAGTGCGGTATTCACGCAACAGGTGGCCCCCGGGCGCATCGATATCACGATCACGCGATCGGCCGATTCGACGGGCGCTTCTGGAACTGGACTCCTCGCAGCGGTCGTGTTCGACGCGATCGCGCCAGGGAGCGCGACGCTGACACTGAGCGGCGTCGGTACCGGACCCGGGGGCACGCCCATGGGGCTGCAGTTCCGACCGGTGACGGTCGCTATACAAAGGTAAAAGTTGAAAGTGGAAAGTGGAGACCGGTGGAACGTACGCACGCTGCACGCTGCATGTTGCACGACGGGAGAGGCTACACCTTCGTCGAGCTGCTCGTGGTATCGACCATCGTCTTGATCCTTGCGTCAGCGGTCATGCCGCTGGCGAAGGTGACCTCGACGCGCCAGCGCGAAGCTGAATTACGCCGGGCACTTCGAGAGATGCGGACGGCGATTGACAAGTTCAAGGACGCTGCCGACACGACCGTCATTTCACCGCTGGACGTCAAGGTAGGCAGCGAAGGGTATCCACCGGATCTGGAGGCGCTCGTGGAGGGTGTGACGCCCACCAACGACGTGACGGGACGCAAACTCAAGTTCCTGCGGAAGGTTCCGGTGGACCCGATGACACACGGGACCGAGTGGGGGCTGCGTTCGTACCAGGACAGACCCGACGCGACGCGTTGGGGCGGTCAGAACGTCTTTGACGTCTACACCACCTTCGACGGCACGGCGCTCGATGGCACGAAGTACAGGGACTGGTAGGCGTACAACTCGCGGTTTGACAGATTTGACAGGCAGGTCGCTCATTGAAGGATTTCAGCGGCGTTCGCAGTGCGTTGGGTCGCTCGCTCGCGGCGTGGGTGTGCAGTCGCGTCGCCAAGGCTCGGAACGTCAACGCCGGCTTCACGCTGATCGAACTGATGGTGGTGCTGTCGGTGATCGTCATCCTGGCCTCGATGGGGCTTGCGCAGTACAGGAACAGCGTCGTGTATGCGAGCGAAGCGGTGTTGCGTCAGGACCTGACTCTTATGCGTGACGCCATCGACCAGTACTATGCTGACAAAGGACAGTATCCAGGCGGCCTCGACTCGCTCGTGAGTGACGGGTATCTCAGGAAGATCCCCGATGATCCGTTCACGAAGTCGACGAGCTCGTGGCAAACAGGTACCGTCCGAACCGGACCCCAACAATCCGACTGCGGAACCAGGTGTATTCGACGTCAAGAGCGGATCGGATCGAACGGCACTCGACGGATCGAAGTACGCGGAGTGGTAATTGCGACATCACGGCCTACATGAACAGGAACACGATGCTTAGCGCCTTCATCACCGCAAGTCATGCCGTTGCCCGATGGCTCTGGTTGCCGGCCGCTGTTGCCGTTGCGACCGTCGCCTGTGCGCGAGTGCCGCTTCTGGCTCCATCGGGCTCGACGATAACCCTGACCGCGCCCGTCACGGCGCTGCCGGTGAACGGCGCGGCCGACATCATCGCGCAAGTCATCGAACCAGCGGGAACTCCTCCTCAGCGGGGCACGCACATCACGTTTCTGACCACGCTTGGAAACGTCCTGCCGTCGGAGGCCGAAACAGACGTCAACGGCATGGTCCGCGTGAGGTTCCGGGCAGGCGACTCCAACGGAACAGCGACGATCACCGCCTCGTCCGGCGGGGCGACGACCGGGGCCGCTGGTGCGATCAAGATTGCCGTCGGTACGGCTGCGGTCGGACGCGTCACCGTGAGCGCGACTCCAGCATCGGTGCCCTCGAACGGAGGATCGACGACCATCTCGGCAGACGTCTTTGACATCAACGGCAACGCCCTTGATTCGGCGCCGGTAAGCTTCTCGACGACGGCCGGAACGTTGTCGGCTGTCCTGGTCACCACCAACGCGAGCGGCCGGGCAATCACCACGTTGGCGACCAGCCAGCAAGCCACGGTCACCGCGAACGTCGGCGCCCAAGCACCACCAACAACGACACCGCCACCCACAACTCCGGGGAACGGCACGACGCCGACTCCGACGACCCCGGCGACATCGGGTCAAGCGTCAGGATCGGTGACTGTGACCGTCTCGGCGGTCCCGACGTTGGTGATCACCCCGCCAACGACTGCGCCAAGTGCCGGTTTGCCGGCGTCGTTCACGTTCGCGGTCACGGTACCTGCTCAAAACAGCAGCGCAGTGCGCGAAGTGACCGTCGACTGGGGCGACGGCGACAGGCAAAGTCTCGGCGCCGTCACGGGCAACGCCGTCGTCTCGCACGTATACGAGGTGGCGGGAACTTACACGGTTACCGGGACAGTTTCGGATGCATCCGGGAACACGAGCACCGTATCGACAGCCGTGACCGTCATTCCCGTGCCGGCTCCGACGGTCATCATCACGTTCTCACCGGTTCCCGCGAGGGCGAATACACAGACGACTTTCACGATCCAGGTGACGGTGCCTTCAGGGATCAGCGTGGTCAACACGGTCATCGATTTCGGCGATGGTCAGTCACAGAACCTGGGCGGGCTGACGGGCAGCTCACCTCCGATCCCGCATGTCTACACGCAGGTCGGCACCTTTACGGCCAGAGTTTCCGTGACAGATTCGACCGGACGGACCACGATCGGCTCGACGTCGGTGTCAGTTAGTCAGTAACTCTATCTGGTCTAACGATGCGGGTTCGCGACCACGGCATAGGGGCGGGCTGTTCCGCAAACGGCGAACGCGGCTACGCGATGGTCGTGCTGCTCATCAGTGTGAGCATCATGACGGTCATGATGAGCGCCGCCATGCCGGTGTGGAAGCAGACGGCGCAGCGCGAAAAAGAGGCGGAGCTCGTGTTCAGGGGCGAGCAATACGCGCGAGCGATTGGCCTGTTTCAACGTAAGAACGGGCCGGGCACTTTGCCGCCGAGCATCGATGTGCTCGTCCAGCAGCGCTACCTTCGCAAGAAATACAAGGATCCGATTACAAACGACGACTTCGCGCCGCTTCTGATGAGCGCGTCGACTGGAGCCGGGCAGTCCTCACGGCAAGAAACAGACGAACGGTCGCAGGGAGGCAGGGGGGCACCCCAGGCCGGTTCCGGTCGCGCGGCGGGCGCTGGCACGGGAGCAGGTCGCTCTGCAGGCGCCGGCGGCGGTAGCAGTCAGACGTCCGCACCGCAGCAGCAGGGCAGGGCCGGGCAGATCGGGACAGGAACTGCATTCGGAGGTGTGTCGGGCGTCTCCAGCAAGAGCAAGGAGCAATCCATTCGCCTCTACAAGGGCCGCAATCGCTACAACGAGTGGCAATTCGTTTACACCGCCCCGCAGGTCGCCGGCGGAGGGCCCAATGCACCCACCGCTCCGGGTGCGGGTGGCCAACGTGGCCGCGGCAATCAAGGTCCCGCCAACCCGCAAGGCGGCGTGCCCACGCCTTCCGGATTCCGTGGAGCCCCGGGAGACGGGCGCGGCGGTGGAGGACAAACGACGCCCGACGGTCGGATGAACACCTTTCCGCCGTTCGTGCCCACCGCCCCGAACGGACCGCGCGGCGGCGGCCCTCCAGGCCGCTAGAGCCGCCGACCGGAATCTTGCGTCGCGTAGCTGGTCAAAGATTGCCGAGCGCATCGTGGAATGCGCGCCGGACGTCCCGCATCTCTTCGAGCGTGCCTCCCTCGCACACCCGGTTGGTCAAGAGAACGAAATAGCGGTCTCGTTGGGGATCGATCCACAGCGACGTGCCGGTGAAACCGACGTGTCCGACTGCGCTCGCCGACATCCGTTCGCCGCATGAAGACGTCGTGAGCATGGTGTCCCACCCCAGCGCACGCGAGCTACCGGGAACGCGACTCTTCGTCGTGAAGCGCAAAACCGCCGAGGGCGTCAGCGGCGCTCCGCGCTGATCGCCGTCGCGCAACGCTCGAAGAAACACTCGTGCGAATGCCGCGACACTGCCGGCCGTCCCAAAAAGCCCGGCGTGACCGGCGGCACCGCCCAGAGACTCTGCGTAGATGTCGTGGACGGTCGCCGACGAGCCTGCGGCCACGCCGCGGATCGTGCTCGAGAGGAACCGTCGGCGCCGCCTGCCGCTTCATCTCGACACTCAAGCCAAACGTCAAAGGCTCCGACGCGAGCGCGGCCTCCGAACGAGCCAGCGCGAGGCGAACGGCGTCGAACTCTGCTGCGAGGGAGCGTGCGGCGCGATCGGCAGCGACGAATCCCAGCAGAATGAACCCGAGATCGGAGTACACGGATCGACGTCGGGGCTCGTACTCCAGCGGCATCGTACAGATCTCGTGCTCGAACTCGCGCCGACCTCCAGGCGGGGCATCCAACAGGCGCGCTGGAAGCCCTGACGCGTGCTCGAGGAGATCTTGAACGGTCACCGATTCACGATCGGCGCCGCGCCATTCGCCGAAACAGTCGGCGACCCGCTCGTCGAGGCGCACCACTCGATTGCGAACGTGTTCCATCAGCACCGTGGTCGTGGCAATGACTTTCGTGAGCGAGGCGAGATCGAAAGGAGTCGATTCGGTTGCGGGGAAAGCGTCGGGATCGAATGTCAGCGTGCCGAGCGCATCGCGCCACAAAGTCTCGTTGCTGGACCCGACGTCGACGGCCGCCGCGGGAAACACCCGACGCGCGATCGCGTCGTGAAGAACATGCCGAGCCTCATCGAAGGCCGTCACGGCAGTCGCAGCGGTCAACCAACTTTCAAGAGTTCCTTCAGGCGTGGCTCTGCGTCCTCGCCGATGGCGTCGCGAACGAAGTCGTGTGCGCGGCGCAACCGGGCCAGCGCCCGTGGATACTCCAGCCCGGACTTCTGCATCACAATCGCCGCCTTGACGTTCCAGTGCGCACGGCGCAAGAGTTTGTCGGCGGCGTCGTACTCCAGCCCTGTGACCATCGAGATGATTCGCCGGGCTCGGTCCCGTCGTTGCTCGGAACCCGTCTGCACGTCGACCATGAGGTTGCCATACGTCTTGCCAATCCGAATCATCGCGGCCGTCGTCAGCATGTTGAGAACGATCTTGGTGGCCGTGCCGGCCTTGAGACGGGTCGAGCCCGCGATGACTTCCGGGCCAACAGCCAGAGCAATGGTCAGGTCGACGAAGGTCTGCAACTCGGTCTGCGGATCGCAGGTCACGAACACGATTTTCGAGCCCGCGCGCCTGGCCCTCGTGAGTGCGCCGCGCACGAACTGGGTGATGCCGCTCGCGGAGACGCCGATGACGACATCCCGTTTTGACGGCCGAAGACGGCTCATCGAGCGAGCCCCCTCTTCGTAGTTGTCCTCGACGCCTTCGCGCGGGTGGACGATGGCTTCCTGCCCACCGGCCATGATCGCCTGAACCAGATCGGGGTTCGTCCCGAAGGTAGGCGGCATCTCCGCAGATTCGAGAATCCCGAGCCGGCCGCTCGTCCCCGCGCCGACAAAGATGAGTCGGCCGCCTTTTCGCAGGGCCTGGGAAATGATGTCGACGCCGACTGCGATCCGGACTTTTTCGCGCTGGACCGCCGCGAGCATCTTGCGGTCCTCGTTGAGCATGCCATCGACGATGTCGGCAGGAGAGAGCTTGTCGATGGCCAGGGTGGCGGGGTTAATTGCCTCGGTGGGAAGTGCCTGCCATTTCGAGCGAACAGCCATGCTAAACCGACCTCAGGTAACGGGCGGCGATACTATCATAGCAACCCCGTGATTGACCTGTATCTTGACCATCTGCGCGTCGAGCGGCGTCTCGCCCGTCACACCCTTGAAAGTTACGGACGCGACTTGGGCGCGCTGGCCGCCTACTCGGCGGGGTTGCAGCGAAAGCCCGAGTCTCTCGATCGCGCCGCCCTGGAGGCCTTCGTTCGCCAGCGTATGACCAACGGGCTCTCGCCGCGTTCGGTCGCCCGAGAAGTCGCCGCGATCCGGGGCTTCTATCGCTTTCTCGTGCTGGACCGTCGGCTTCAGGAAAGCCCGGCAGAAGATCTTCGACCGCCGCGCGCCTGGCCGGCCTTGCCGAAGTTTCTCTCACTCGAAGAAGTCGACACGCTGATCGCCCAGCCCGACGTCTCGACGCCACGCGGGCTGCGCGATCGGGCCATGATCGAGTTGCTGTACGCGACCGGGATGCGGGTGTCCGAGCTCATCGGTGTGCGCGGGGCCGATCTGCATCTCGACGAGCACTATCTGACGTGCATCGGGAAGGGGAACAAAGAGCGGCTCATTCCGATTGGCGAGCAGGCCACAGCATGGATACGTCGCTACCAGCGCGACGGCCGGCCCGCGCTGTTGAAGGGACGCCCGACCGCATCTCTTTTTGTAAACGCCCGCGGGCGGCCATTGAGCCGCGTGGGCTATTGGAAGATTCTCAAGGAGTACGGCCACCGCGCCCATCTTCCGAAATCCCTTAGTCCGCACGTGGTCAGACATTCTTTTGCCACACATCTGCTCGAGCGTGGCGCCGACCTCCGAGCGATTCAAATGATGCTCGGGCACGCGGACCTCTCCACGACCCAAATCTATACGCACGTGCTGGAGGCGCGGCTGCGAGCCGTCTACGACCGCTTCCATCCGCGCCCGTGATCCTGATAAACTAAGCCGTTTGACAGCATTCTGATTTTCACGACAAGAAGCGCAAAGTCAAGGAGTTGGGCATGAGCGGTGACGCACGGCATCTGTTTACGTCCGAATCGGTGACCGAAGGGCACCCGGACAAAATCGCGGATCAGATCTCGGATTCAATTCTCGACGCCATTCTGGCGAAGGACCCCCTGAGCCGCGTCGCATGCGAGACGCTGGTCACGACGGGACTGGCGATCGTCGCGGGAGAGATCACGACCAGCGCGGTGATCGACTACCAGGACGTGGTGCGGTCGACGATTAGGGACGTGGGCTACGACCGGGGAAAGTACGGCTACGACGCCGAAACGTGCGCCGTGCTGTCGTCGATCCACAGCCAGTCGCCGGACATTGCGATGGGAGTTGACACGGGCGGAGCAGGGGACCAGGGATTGATGTTCGGCTTTGCCTGCCGCGAGACCGAAGAACTGATGCCGCTGCCGATCATGCTGGCGCACAAACTGGTGAAAGGATTGTCGTGCCTGCGGCGCGACGGAACGTTGAAGTATTTGCGGCCGGACGGGAAGTCGCAGGTAACGGTGGAGTACGAGGGGACCAAGCCGGTGCGGGTGGATGCCGTAGTGGTCTCGAGCCAACACAGTCCGGACGTCACGCAGGAACAGATGCGGGCCGATGTGATCGAGAAGATCGTCAAGGCGGTCATCCCGGCCGGGATGATGGACAAGGACACAAAGGTGTACGTGAACCCGACGGGGCGGTTCGTGGTGGGAGGACCGCACGGGGACGCTGGAGTGACCGGGCGGAAAATCATCGTCGACACCTACGGCGGCGCGGCGCCACACGGCGGCGGCGCATTTTCGGGGAAGGATCCCACGAAGGTGGACCGTTCGGCCTGCTATATGGCGCGATACATCGCCAAGAACGTCGTGGCCGCAGGACTCTCCGACCGGGCGCTGGTTCAGTTGGCGTATGCAATCGGCGTCGCGGATCCGGTGTCGGTGATGGTACGGACCGAAGGCACCGGGCGAATTCCGGAGGCGCAGATTACGGACCTGGTGCGGGGGAGCTTCAAGTTGACGCCGCGCGGCATCATGGAGGAACTGAACCTCCGACGCCCGATCTATGCCAAGACTGCAGCGTTCGGCCACTTCGGCCGGACTGAACCGGAATTCACCTGGGAACGCACCGACAAAGCGGCCGCCCTCAAGAGCGGAGCGAAACTGTAGTCGACGCGTCGGTCGACAGTCAGCACGTGAGGAAGTTCCTGTTTGCAACGGCGGCCCTCGCGGCCGCCGTTGCCATTTGGACGGTCGTCAATTTTCCTTCGGCTCGCGCCACCCTGGGAACTCCTTTCAGCGACGGTACGGTTGCCGGGATCGTTCACGTCCATACCAGCCGATCGGACGGCCGCGGAAGCGTCGACGAAGTCGCGATTGCGGCCGCGGCCGCCGGGCTCAAATTCGTCGTCTTCACCGACCACGGCGACGCCACCCGCACGCCCGACCCACCAACATACCGGTCCGGCGTCCTCTGTTTGGACGCGGTTGAGATCAGCACTACGGGTGGCCACTATCTCGCCCTCGACATGCCGGCTGCACCCTTTCCGCTCGGTGGCGAGGCGCGCGACGTCGTCGAAGACGTGAAGCGGTTGGGAGGATTCGGCGTCGTCGCTCATCCAGAGTCGCCGAAGGCTGCGCTTCGCTGGCAGGCTTGGGACGAGCCATTCGACGCCGTCGAGTGGCTCAACCCCGACACGAGCTGGCGAGTTCGCCTCCAGGGGAGCTGGCGCTCGCGTTGGAGTGTCATCGAAGCACTGGTCTCGTATCCGTTCCGGTCCGAGGAAACAATCGCACGATTGCTCGGTGGCACCGCGCTCCAAGACGACCTCTGGCACTCGGTCGCGCGACGGCGCCGCATCGTCGTGCTTGCCGGTGCCGATGCGCATGCGAACCTGGCGTTGGCCAATGGCGATCCGATGGATAACCGATTCTCGTTGCCAATCCCCGGCTACGAGACCTCCTTCCGGACGATGTCGGTTCGCGTGCGGCCGGAGCGCCAGCTGTCGGGAGACGCTGCGGCGGACGCCGCGGCGATCATGAAAGGGCTCCGCAGCGGCCACGTGTATGTGGCAATCGATGGCCTGGCAACACCGCCGTCGTTTCAGTTCACCGCGACCACGGCGCGCGCCACTGCGGTGCAAGGAGACGAGTTCATCGCCAGCGGACCAGTCACCTTGAATGTCAGAAGCAACGCTCCCACCTCCTACACCACCGTCGTCTGGCAGGATGATCGCGTGATGGCTTCGCTGCAGGACCAGCCAGAGTTCAGCCGGATCGTCGACGGCCCCGGTGTCTATCGCGTCGTCATCAATGCGCCGTCGACGAACGGGACGATTCCCTGGGTGATCAGCAATCCGATTTATGTGGGCGGGCTGAGTCCGCCAACCCCTCGAGCCGAGAGACCGGTGCTGGCAACGCGGGCACTCTTCGATGGCCGCACGTCAACCGGATGGTGGACAGAGACGGCGCCTTCTTCGATCGCCTCGCTCGAAGTTGCGCCCTCGGAACGTGGGTCAGAGCTGCGGCTGCGCTACGCGCTGTTCAGCGGATCCTCCACGGGACCGTATGTGACTCTGGCGGTCAATACTCCAATCGGCGACCCCTACCGGCGATTGACGTTCTCTGCACGAAGCGACCGACCGCTTCGGATGGGGGTTCAGCTTCGTGTACCCGGAAACGGAGATCGATGGCAGCGCTCGGTGTATCTTGACGAAACGGAACGCCAGCACACCGTGGAGTTCGAGGACATGACGCCGATCGGCGTAACGCGGACACCTCGCCCCTCGCTCGACGCCGTGCGCGACTTGATGTTCGTCCTGGACACGACACACGCCAAGCCGGGGTCGTCTGGAAGGCTCTGGTTTACGAGCGTGGAGCTCACCAGGTAGGTTCAGGTTCTGACGGTCAGAATCATGTAAGCGGCGGCGGCACCGAACAGCAGGTTCGGCGCCCACGCCGCCAGGACCGGCGAAATCAGGCCACCGGCCCCGACGGCACCAAAGACGCTCAGCGTCGTCCAGTAAGCGATCGCCAGTACGAGCGCGATACCGATGCCGTACAGCGCGCCGCTCCGCCCGATCGTCACGGCGAAAGGAACCGCGAGAAGCGTCATCACGAGCGTGACGAAGGGAAAGGCCACCTTCCGCTGCAATCGCACCATGTAGGGGACCACGTAGTAACCGCTGGCGCGAAGTTGCGCAATGTATCGCTCCAGCTGGCGGTAGGTCATGCGATCGGAATCTGGCTCATCGGTCTTGAAATAGCTCGGATCTTCGAGCGACAGAGATTGGGCGGCAAACGGGGCGTACTCCACGATCGCCGTTCCCCCGGGCTTGGTCCGCGTTGTGGCGAACCTGCGTGTCCAACCCTGTCGGCCTTGCCAACCCGGCTCGGGATTGTCGCTCCCTGCCGCTGGAGACGCGGGGATCACGTCCGAGGCATAGATGAGCGACCCCAGTCGCCAATCGGGCGACTCGAAATCGAAAATCGTCAGCCGGCTGAAACGGTTCGCTCGCGGATCGAAGTACTCGTAGTGGTAGATGTCCTCGGTTCGACCGACGATCCACCGGCGGTTCAGAACGTCGAAGGTTTGGGCGGGAAAGCCGCGCATCACGTGCCTGATGGATTCGGCGCGGCGATTCGAATCCGCAAGCACGCGCTCTTGAAGCCCGAACAAGACTCCGCTGAATGCCGCCGCAAAGAGGAACAGCGGCACTGCCGATCGGTACAAGCTGACGCCGCATGCGCGCATCACGATCAGCTCGCTGTTTTTCGTGAGCAGACCAATCACGACCAGGGTGGCAATCAACGCCGCAATCGGGATGATGTAGTAAACGTACTGGGGCGTCGCAAAATAGAGGTACCGGAGCAGCATCGCCGTCGTCGCGGTTCCGCGAAACAGCTTGTCCGCGAAGTCCATGAACGCCGAGATGTAAAACAGTCCGAGCAGACCGAACAGACTCAAAGAGAAAATGCGGACGTATTGCCGAGCGACGTACAGATCGAGCAGGTTGGGCCGCGGCAGGTTGAGACGGGGGAGTCTGATGACGACGACAACTCGGCGGCTCCGCGGCGGAACCGACGCTGCCTGCTCCTGACCGGCGGGACGTCCACGAAACGTCGGCAGCGTGATCCTGAACTGCTGGTCGGCTGACCCGGCCCTCCACATGATCAGGGCAATGCCCGCCAGGCCGAAGACGATGTTGGCGATCCAGGGCGCAAACGCCGCCGAAACCCACCCACCAATCGCGAGCGCGCGGGACGTCCAGAGCAGGACGTAATAGACCATGATCACCGCGAAGCCCAGGACGAAACCGGCCAACTTGCCGTCCTTGCGATTCGTGAGTCCGAGTCCCAGGCCGATCAGGGCCAGCACCAGGCACGCGGCCGGAATCGCGAACTTCTGTTGAATCGTAAACCGCTGGCCGTATCCGGGGCTGCCGCTCTTGGCATCTTCGGCAATCTTGGCGCGCAGCTCGGCGATCGTCATTTCGTTGTCGCCCTTGAGCAGCGTCCTGGCCCTTGGAAAGACCAGGTCGGCGTCCATGCGCAGCACCAGGCGGTCGAAGGAGCTACCCTCGTATTTTTCTGGCTGCTTCAGGAACGTCGTGTGTCTGGTACCGGTCTCCAACAACAACTCGACGGCCCGTTTTTCGCGGTCGACAAGCATCCGCCCACCCTGCGCGAGATAGACAGTCGTCTCGTCAATTCGGGACGAATCGGCGACGAACACGTCGCGCCAGCCGCCGCTCGGCACGACGTCCTGCACGGTACAGCACATGGTGGGGATCCTCTTCGAAGAAGACACGCGGCTTGACGTCGCTTTCGGCGCGCGACGCGGCGACGTTGAACGTGATTTCCCGGAACGTCTGGTTGGCGTTGGGCAGCGCCTCAATCATCACGTAGCCTGTGGCAGCGCAGGCGAGGGACGCGAGCAACGCGACCGGCCGCAGGATTCGAAACACGCTGATTCCACAGGCCTGCAGCGCGACAAACTCGCGATCGCCGGACAACCGGCCAAGGCCGATCAGCAATCCGAGTAACAGCGAAATCGGAATCGTGACGCCCAGCGCCTGGGGCAGCAACAGCGCCAGCACTCTGGCAATGATCGACCATTCCACGCCCTTTTCAATCAATCGCTCGCCCTGTTCGAGAATCGGTGGCATCTCGAGCAGGAACGTAATGATCAAGAGCGACAGAAAGAAGGGCAGCAGGACCTCGCGGATGACGTAGCGGTCGAGTATCTTGAACATCAACAGGACCCGGAGAACAGTGGCTGGGGCAGTGCCAGCCTTCCTCTCCTACAGAGTAGCACCATGACCCAAGTCGCGATCCTTTGGCACATGCACCAACCCTCCTACGAAGACCTCATCACCCAGGAGCACATCCTGCCTTGGGTACGCCTGCACGCCCTGAAGGACTACTACGGCATGGTGGCACTGCTCGATGAGTTCCCCAGGATCCGAGTCACGTTCAACCTCGTGCCTTCACTGCTGGTCCAGATTGAGGCGTTTGGCGAGAACCGCGCCCGGGATCGGTTTCTGGACCTCAGTCTCAGGCCGGCCGCCGAGCTCGGCGAAGCCGACGCGCTGTTCATCGTCGAGAATTTCTTCCATGCGCATCGCGAGCGAATGATCGGCGTCTATCCCCGGTACTCCGAATTGCTCGAGCGCCGTGGCGCCGCAGCCCCGGCGAGTGGCGACTTCCGGACGGTCGTACGCCGTTTCAGCGAGGACGACCTCCGCGATCTGCAGGTCTGGCACAAGCTCGCCTGGATTGACCCCATCTACCAGGCTACGGATGCACGCGTCCGTACTCTGCTGGACAAAGGCCGCGGCTTCACTGAAGACGACAAGGCCGTCCTGCGGGAGGTGGAACTCGAAATTCTCAAGCGCGTGATTCCCCAATATCGCGCCGCGGCCGCGCGCGGACAAATCGAGGTCTCGGCATCGCCCTTCTATCATCCGATCTTGCCGCTTCTGTGCGATTCGAACATCTACCTCCGGACGCACCCGGAGTCGCGAATGCCGACCGCGAGGTTCGCGCATCCGGAGGATGCCGTCGAACACTTGGATCGCGCCGTCAAGCTCCACGAACGCTTGTTTGGCCGTCGGCCGGTCGGACTCTGGCCGTCGGAGGGATCCGTTTCCGAGGCCATCGTCCCGCTGGTCGCGCGCGCAGGGTTCACATGGATGGCCACCGACGAACTGATTCTCAGCCGCACACAATCGACGACGTTCGAGCGCGACGCCCACGGTCACCTCGAGCAACCCGAACACCTCTACGCTCCCTTCCGAGTCACCACCGGAGGGGCGAGCGTCGCATGCGTCTTTCGAGATCACGCACTGTCGGATCTGATTGGCTTCACCTACGCCGGGTGGCCCGCGGAAGTGGCCGCCAAGGACTTCGTCTGGCGTCTCGCCGAAGCGGGCCGACGGTTTACGAGCCGAACAGGCGGGGAAGAGGCGGTCATTTCGATCATTCTGGACGGCGAGAACGCCTGGGAGCATTTCGAGGGCGGCGGCCGGCCGTTTCTTCGCGCGCTGTACCGGCTGCTCTCGGAGCACCCCGATCTCCGCACCGTGACGATGGCCGACGCGTGCGCGGCGACACGGCGCGAGCTGACGAGCATTTTCCCCGGGTCGTGGATCGACGCGAACTTCTACATCTGGATCGGCCATGCAGACGACCAGCGCGCGTGGAGCCAGCTTGCCGTCGCCCGGCAGGCACTGCAGGCCGCGACCGGGGTCGGCGCAGCCGATGTGGCCAGGGCCTTCGAAGAACTCCTGGTCGCAGAAGGCAGCGACTGGTTCTGGTGGTACGGCGACGATCACTCGTCCGCACACGACGCCGACTTCGACGAGCTGTTTCGACGGCATCTTCGGAACGTCTACACGCTGCTGCGGAAGCCCATTCCCGACGATCTGTTCGTCAGCAACATTTCGTCTGCAGGGGCCAAGATGGCCCCGACGTCGCTCCTATCGCCAACCCTCGATGGTGAGGAAACGAGCTACTTCGAATGGTTGGGCGCCGGGACGATTGAGACGCGGCCTGTTGCCGGCACGATGCATCAAACTGACGCCGCCGACACCCTCGTCAGCCTGATTCACGTCGGATTCGACCGGAAACGGTTCTACGTCCGGCTCGATTCGGACCGTCCGATGAAGGACCTGCTGGCGGAGGGACACGAGTTGTCCCTGACATTCCTCAAGCCGGCCGCCGTCCGATTCTCGATTTGGTCGGCCGAAGGCCGGCTTGCCAGCGCCTTCCAGGACCGGGGTCATGGCAGCGATCCGTGGACCGAGCGGCGCTCGAGCGGAGGTGAAATCGCAGCCGGATCCGTGCTGGAAGTTGCGTTGCCGCTGGTCGACCTTGGGCTTGGCCCCGGTGAGGAGTTCGCGTTCGTCGTCACGGTGCGCGACGCCGATCGCCGGGAAATCGAGCGTCACCCGACGCGCCTGACCATCGAATTGACAGTGCCTGACGAGCAGTTTCAAGGACGGAACTGGACGGCGTAGGCGGGTGTCCCGGCTCCACATTTCCTCAACAGGCCCCTTCCCCGCGCCATTTCGCTTGAGTCTGATAATGGATGTTATGTTAACTAGTCGCCGTTGAGGATGACGGCTTCCGGGCCTCCGGGCCTGTCTCGGAGCTCCCCCGCAGTCTTCCCAAGTCCCTCTCGTTCCTTCGCATTGCCCCGAAAGCTCCGACCAGGCGTGCGACCGCTCATCGCCTTCGTGCTCCCCACGGTGCGATTTGGACGCCCGTCGCGGTAAGCCGGCTGCCGGGGGTCCGGCGCACGGCCTGGGCCCCAGCGGCGCCAAGGCGTGAGCGCGGCCTCGGCGACCCCGTTGACGGCGCCGCCCTGACTGTCGCCTCGACTGGCGAGCCTTTGTCTGTCGGACGACACTTCTGGGCAGCCCCGCCGCCTGGTCGCCGCCGGCCGGCGACAAGCCGAAACGAGCCTCCCGGTATCGGTATCCAGGTAAAGAACCCACGGACTGCGGCGCCTCGTGTCACCACTCTGCAAGTGGGCACGGCGAGCCCTGAGGGCCACACGAACGTTCAGGGAGTGCGAGCTGCACCGGCCAGGCCGGCCGCTGCCGTGCAGGCCGGTCAGACGGCGAGGGTGCGTCGCGTCGATCGGGCGTGGCGGCTCCGGCGCGTGGCAGTACGGGCGCCAGGCGGTCAGACGGCCGTGGGGCCGCTCACGGCGATCTTCACGTCCGCTTGCGGAGCTCCCGCAGGATGGCCTCGAGCGCCTCGACGATGTCCTCGCGGGTCGCGCGGGCCTTGGCGAACGACAGCTTCAGATTGAAGGCCTTGCTGGGCGGTCGATAGGCGAAGATGTAGTGCTTCGGCCGGCCCGCCTTCGGCTTGGCGATCGCGTCGCGCAGCTGTTGACGGGTCGTGCCGCCCTGACTGGCGATGCGTTCGATCAGCGCGGTCATTTTCTGGGTGGTTTCCTGTCTAACTACCTGCAACAGCAAGGACTTCGATGAAATGTCGGCCAGCCGACACAGATTTCGGACGTCTTCGGGCGTCCCGTTCAGGGTCAGCGACTCGGTGACCGAGGTCCGGGACTTGCCGAGCTTCCGCGCGAGATCCTCGTGCGTGTAGCCGCAGCGTTCGGCGAGGCCATGGAGCGCCTCGGCCTCTTCGAAGGCGGTCAGGTCCTTCCGCTCTGTACGGACGCCAGGCGGTCAGACGGCCGTGGGGCCGCTCACGGCGATCTTCACGTCCGCTTGCGGAGCTCCCGCAGGATGGCCTCGAGCGCCTCGACGATGTCCTCGCGGGTCGCGCGGGCCTTGGCGAACGACAGCTTCAGATTGAAGGCCTTGCTGGGCGGTCGATAGGCGAAGAGGTAGTGCTTCGGCCGGCCCGCCTTCGGCTTGGCGATCGCGTCGCGCAGCTGTTGACGGGTCACGCCCCCCTGACTGGCAATGCGTTCGATCAGCGCGGTCATTTTCTGGGTGGTTTCCTGTCTAACTACCTGCAACAGCAAGGACTTCGATGAAATGTCGGCCAGCCGACACAGATTTCGGACGTCTTCGGGCATCCCGTTCAGGGTCAGCGACTCGGTGACCGAGGTCCGGGACTTGCCGAGCTTCCGCGCGAGATCCTCGTGCGTGTAGCCGCAGCGTTCGGCGAGGCCATGGAGCGCCTCGGCCTCTTCGAAGGCGGTCAGGTCCTTCCGCTGCAGGTTCTCGATGAGCGCCAGTTCGAGCATCTCGGTCTCGTCGACATCCCGGATGACGACGGGCAGCTCCCGCAGACCGACCTGGACGGCGGCCTGGTAGCGGCGCTCCCCCGCCACGATCTGGAAGCGGGTCCCCCGCTGGCGCACGACCAGCGGCTCGAGAATCCCCTGCTCCGCGATGGACGCCATGAGCTCGGACAGGTCGCCCATGACCTGCCGCGGCTGGTTGGGGTTGGGGTCGATGAGGTCAATCGGAATCAACCGCCCAATCGGCGTTCCGGCCGACGTCGCCAGCGCCTCGACGTAGTGTTCGTCGTGACGCATCGCAATGGTTTCTGGGAGGCCTCGTCTAGGCACGGTCAATAATCTCCTCGCAGAGGCTGTAATATTCCGTGGCCCCGCTCGACTCGGGCGCGAACGTGAAAATCGATTCCTTGTAGGCCGGACTCTCCTCCAGGCGGACGCTCTTGGTGATGACGGTCTTGAAGACCTTCCCGCCGAACACACGCTGAATCTGGGCCCGGATATCGCGCCCGAGGGCCGTGCGCTTGTCGTGCATCGTGATGACCACCCCGAGGATGCGGAGCGCCGGGTTCGGCCTGGCCCGCACCTTCTCGATCGTTTCCAAAAGATCGTCGGTGCCCTCGAGCGCGAAATAGGACGATTGAATGGGAATCAGCAGGTGCGTCGCCGCCACCAGCGCGTTGACCGTCAGCAATCCGAGCGTCGGCGGGCAGTCGATGACCACCTGCGGAAACTCGCGTCGGAGCGGCTCGAGCTTGTCCTTCAGCCGGAAGTGCGCGTCCATCTCCCCCACCAGCTTCGCCTCGAGCTTGGCCAGCGCGATCCGCGAGGGCGCAATCGAGAGCTTCTCGAGCGACGAGGGCAGAATCACGTCCGACAGCGCCACGCCCGGATCCGCGATCGCGTCGTAGACGCTTCTCGTGACCTGGGGCATCTCGAGAAACGACAACGTGCTGTTGGCCTGCGGGTCGAGATCGACGAGCAGCGTGCGTTTGCCCCGCATGGCGAGGGCCGCCGCAAGATTGATGGCCGTCGTAGTCTTTCCGACGCCGCCTTTTTGGTTGGCGATCGCGACAATCATCTGGGGGAACGGATAGGAACGGCGGGTATTCTAGCAGAGAAGCGCGGGACTCGACGTCACATCTTGTATTTGCCGAGGTCGTCGGGGTCGAGGCTCTCGAGCCATTTCTGCAGACGGTCCGCATCGGTCTTCTCGGCGGAGAAATCAACGGTCTTGGCGTTGTCGATGACCGAGTCCTCGACGAAAATCGGGCAGCGCGCGCGCAGCGCCAGCGCGATCGCATCGCTCGGACGGGCATCGATGGCCACGGTGTCGCCGTTGAGGGCCAGATAGATTAACGCGTAAAACGTGTTCTCCTGCAGGTCGCAGACGACGATCTTCTGCACCGACGCCTTCAGATCGTGGATCACGTTGCGCAGCAGATCGTGGGTCATCGGTCGGGGCGTCGACACGTTCTCGATTTGCGACCAGATCGCATTCGCCTCGCAGAGGCCCACCCAGATCGGCAACACCTTCTGGCCGTCCTTGTCGCGCAGAATGATGATGGGCATGTTCGTGACCGGATCGACCATCAGGCCCTTAATCGTCATTTCGATCTGCATGATGCCAACCCTTTCTGCCCCCGGACGGAACCAGCGACGTGCGCCGACCACCCGATCAACGGATTCAAATCGTCTCAGATCGGTGCGTGCGCCGACACGGCCCTCCCCCACACGCTGTGAGGGCCGGCGCGCTCCACACGGACCCGAACTGTCTGCCCGATGAGCTCGGCGGAACCTGGCATGTTGACGACGACATTCGTGCTGGTCCGCCCCGACAGCTCCGTCTCGCGACGGCGGCTCGCCGCGTCGACGAGCACGTCGACCGACTGGCCGACCAACTGCTCGTTCAGCTGACGTTGAATGTCGCGCTGCAACGATTGCAACGCCATGATTCTCCGCGTCTTCTCCCCCTCCGTCACATCGTCCCCGAGACGCTTCTCGGCGAGGGTGTTCGGCCGGGCGGAATACTTGAACGAAAACATGCTGTGATAGCGTACGGCCGCCGTCAATGACAGGGTATCCTCGAAGTCCTCGACGGTCTCTCCAGGAAAACCGACAATCATGTCGGTCGAAAGCGCTAGTCCAGGTAGCTGGTCCCGTATCTGCTCGACGAGTTCCAGATAGCTTTGTCGCGTGTACCGCCGACGCATCACGTCCAACACTCGACTGGAGCCGGACTGTACCGGCAAGTGCAAGTGCCGGCACACCTTCGGCAGTTGCGCGATCGTCTTCAGAAATCGACCGCTGACGTGTCGTGGATGCGGGCTCGCAAACCGGATGCGCTCGACGCCGGGGATGTCGTGCACCGCCTCGAGCAGTCCCGCAAAGTCGCACCCCGGGTCGTCGGGCGCCCGGTAATGGTTCACGATCTGCCCGAGGAGATGAATCTCCCGCCGCCCGCCGTCGACCGCGTCGCGAACTTCGGCGAGGATGTCGGCCTTGGGCCGCATCCGTTCATGGCCGCGCGTGTACGGAACGACGCAGAAGCTGCAGAACTCGTTGCACCCTTCGATGATGGTGACGTAGGCCTTGACGGGGTCGGAACGGCGCGTCACACCCAGGGGAAACGAGACATCCTCATAGAGAGAGACGTCGACCACCGGGCGGCGGACCGAAGGAGCCTGTTCGACCAGCAGCGGGAGACGCCGGATCGCCTGCGTCCCGAGGACGACGTCGGCCACGCCGGGTGCCCGCCGCAGCAGCGCTGCCCCTTCCTGCTGCGCCACACATCCGGCGACAGCCACGATGGGGTCCGCGCCGTGTTCGATGGTGAGCTGGCGCAGCTCACCGAGCCTCGTGTACAGCTTTTCTTCGGCGCGCTCCCGCACGCTGCACGTGTTGATGACGACGACGTCGGCTTCCTTCTCGTCATCGGTCGGCTCGAAACCGGCCTGCTCGAGCAGTCCCGCCATGCGCTCCGAGTCGTGCACGTTCATCTGGCAGCCGAACGTCTCAATCAGGTACTTGCGCGCCATGCGACCTCAAACACGCTACCACGGAGCACGCGTTCGTGCGACGCGATTGGCGAACGGGACAATTGACCAACCGGCCTGGCGAATGGCATCGCGTCATAGCCGAGCGCTCCGTGACTTCAATCCCGGCCTTTCGCCTTTCGCCCTTTCGCTTTCGCCTTTCGGTGTCGATTCGCCGAATTCGGGCGTTCGCCCGGATGCCACTTGCTGTCGTCGCTGGAGCATCTCACGTGCAGACTCGCGGAGCCCATCGGTAACCGCTTCCCCGCCGAGCATGCGCGCCAACTCCTCGATTCGACCACGCTCGTCAAGTCGAACGATGCGTGCGACGGTTCGTCCATCGTCGACGCGCTTGTCGATGACGAAATGGCTGTCTGCATACGCAGCGACCTGAGGAAGGTGCGTGATACATAAGACCTGAAATGCGGAGCCGAGCGTCCGCAGCTTGCGGCCGACCACATCGGCCGCGCGCCCCCCGATGCCCGCATCGATCTCATCGAAAATCAGTCCGGGTGCGGCCTCGCCCGCCGGCCGACTGTCGGCCTCGCTGAATCCGTGTCGATGCAGTGCGGTGAGCGTCTTGATGGCGAGCATGATTCGCGACAGCTCTCCGCCGGAAACGATTCGCGCAAGCGGCCGGAGTTCTTCGCCGGGGTTTGGGGAGACGTGGAACTCCGCGGCGTCAGTACCATTCGGCGTCCACGCGGGTTCGGGGAGCGGTTCCGGACCGAAACGAAGCTCAACCCGAGTCCGCTCCATCGCCAACTCTCCCAGCAGGCCCTCCAAACGGCGCACGAGGTCCGCGGCCACCGCGCGTCGCGCCGACCCGAGGGCCTGGGCCGCGGCCAGGTACGCGGAGCGCGCTTCCCCGTGCCGACGCTCGACCTCTATTGTGCGTTCGGCGGACCCCTCGAGCTCGTCGAGCTCGGCGCGGATTCGATCGCGTCGGACAATCGCGTCTTCGAGTGTGGGCCCATATTTCCGCTTTAGACGCTCGAGGAGCGCCAGTCGCCCCTCGATGTCCTGAAGCCGCTCGGCCGAGGCTTCGATTCCATCAGCGTAACCTCGCAGAAAGAGCGCAAGATCCTCGAGCTGAGATTTGATGGGCTCTCGCGCCTCGAGATATGGATGAAATCGTGGCTCGAGCGACGCGAGCTCGGATACACGGCGCCAGATACCGCCCAGCGTCGCGAGCACGGCCTCGTCGCTCTCGTACAGCGACCCATAGCATTCCGAGCACAGCTGCTTGATACGTTCGGCGCTTGCGAGCACCTGACGTGTGGTTTTGAGCTGATCGTCCTCGCCCGATGTGAGCGTGGCGCGCTCCAGCTCGCCCAACTGAAACGCGAGCAACTCCTGCCGCTCGTTCCGGTCGGCGGCAGCCCTCCCCAGCCGAGCGAGCTCCGCGGCCGACGCCTTCATGAGGTCAAAGGCCGTTGCCGTCGCAGCCGATAGATGTTCGAGCGCACCAAAAGCATCGAGGATGATGAGATGCGTGGAGGGATCGAGGAGCGTGTGATGCTCGTGCTGGCCATGAATCTCAATCAGCTGGGTCGACAGTTCTTTGAGGGCGCCGGCCGTGGCGAGCTCTCCATTGATAAAGGCGCGACTCCGCCCTTGAGCTGTCACTTCCCTGCGGACCATCACCTCTTCCCCGCCACGGACGAAGACAGCTTCGATGGATGCGGAGTCTTGTCCGGTACGAACCAGGTCGCCCGAGGCGCGCCCGCCCAAAAGCAAGCCGACCGCTTCGATCAGGATGGACTTGCCGGCGCCAGTCTCGCCGGTCAAGAGGTTCAGACCGGGCCCGAATTCAACCTCGACGGCGTCGATGACGGCCAGGCGTTGTATTCGAAGAAACTGGAGCATGAAAGAACGAGAACTCCAATCCTAACATAGGTTTGACAGCCATTTCCCAGCATGATACAGTTTTGCGCGTCGCGCTGTCCCAGCGGCGCACTCAGATGTCTCGGAGGCTTGATTGCGCACGCTCGGAAGCCTGCTTTTCGCCTTTCTTTTGCAGGCGCAAGCTGGTCCTGCACCTGAATCCTCGACTGCCGCCGGATTCGGCAATCTCATGGCGCGCGCGTCTTCCACGTGGCTCGCCAGGGGCGTACTCCTGTCGCTCGTGGTGCTGTCGGTGTTGTCCTGGAGCGTCTTTCTCTACAAATGGTGGACGTATCGCCGGGCCCAGAGTCAGTCGACGCAATTTCTCGATGTGTTCCGACGAAGCAGCAAGTTCTCGGAGGTCCAGGCTGTCTGCCGCTCGCTCAACGATAGCCCCCTCGTCGGCCTCTTCCAGGCGGGATATGCGGAACTGACGGCGCAGCTGCGACAGAACTCGCCCGATCTCGCTAACGGACCGAATCCCAATCCCTCAGCACCCGCCGGGCGTCCAACATTGAAGAGCCTGACGGCGGTCGACCGCGCGTTGCTGCGCGCCTCGGTCGTCGAGGTGAACAAACTCGAGAAGTGGGTCACGATACTCGCCACGACTGCAAGCATAGCGCCCTTCATCGGCCTCTTCGGCACGGTCTGGGGCATTCTGGGGGCATTCGAAGGCATCGGGCAGACCGGTTCGACGAACCTGGGGGTGGTGGCGCCCGGTATCTCGGAAGCGCTGGTCGCGACAGCGGCTGGGCTTGCAGCAGCCATCCCTGCCGTGCTCTTTTACAACTATCTGACGCAACGGGCGAAAGTCTTTGCGTCCGGAATGGACGATTTTTCGATGGAGTTCCTCAACATCGCCGAGCGGAACTTCACGTAGCCGAGCGACGTTCGACCGCAGACCATGCCAAAAGCGCAGACGGCAACCGGTTCCGGATCGGGACGCCTCGGACGAGGGCGCCGCGTGGCCACGTCCCTCAGCGAGATCAACGTCGTCCCGCTCGTTGACGTGATGCTGGTGCTTCTCATTATTTTCATGGTCACCGCACCAATGATCCAGCGCGGCATGGATGTCAATCTACCAGTCGCTACGCGCGCCTCGCGAATAGAGGGCGACCGCGTGGTGGTCACGATTACGCCGGCCTATCGTCAGAGTCGGATGGTGTTCTTGAACGAGGAACAGATTCGCGTCGACGCGCTTCAAGAGCGCGTCCGCCAGAAAATGGAAACGGTGACGTCGAAGCAGGTGTATCTGCGCGGCGACGGCACGCTGCTCTACCAGGAATTGATGGACGTGTTCGATCGATTGAAGGCGGCTGGCGTCGAAAGAGTCGGCCTGGAAACCAAGGCACCTGGTGAAAGATAGGAGGGCCTGAAGGCCAGCCCGCCGATGGATGTCACCGACGTTCTCCGCGATCGCATGCAGGAACCCGCCGGCTTCAACCGGATGGTGACCATTTCATCGCTGCTGCACGGAGCGGCGATTCTTGCCGTGGTGATCGCGCCGCAAGGTTTCTTGACGCCAGCCAGCGAGGCACCACAATCGATCATGACGATTTCACTGGATGGCGCAGGGGTGGGACCTCGCAGTGGCGGCATGACCGCCATCGGCGGTCGCCCGGTACAAGTGCAGACGCCGCCGGACGAGCCTCCCAAACGGGAGGCGGTACGTGCGCCGGCTTCCAGGACTCCGGAAATGACGCTGCCAAAGCCTGGAGCCAAACCGTTGAAGGCAGATCCGGCGAGGACGGGACTCGATGAGCGGCGCTCCAGTACCGCGACGCGAGGACCGGAAGTCCGACCTGGCAACGCGGTCGCAGAAACCGGCGCCCGAGGTATGGGCTTCGGGTTGTCGACGGGGGGTGGCCCGGGTACGGGTTCAACGCTCGACGTTGGCGACTTCTGCTGTCCCGATTACGTCGCGCTGATGATCGAGCGCATCCGGAGCGGTTGGATGCAGCAATCGGAAGTCGGCGGCACGGTGATCGTCAGGTTCACAATCGAACGGGACGGCCGCATCACGGACCCATTGGTCGAACAGTCGAGCGGCTACACGACCCTTGATATCAACGCCGAGCGGGCGGTACGAGTCACGCGCCAGTTGCCGCCACTGCCGGCGGCGTTTCCGAATCCCACGTTGACGGTTCATTTGAATTTCCAATACCAACGATGACATTGATGCTTCGCTCCATTTGTACCGCGGCGGTCGCGGCAGCCCTGGGCATGATTGCCGTAGCCGCGGGAACCCAGACACCCGCCCAGCAGCCGACCGCACCGCCACCGCAGGCGCCCGCGCCTCAGCAGCCGAGTGACATCCGCTCGACGATCACGGGCGACGCCGGCGCTCCGCCCCGCCTGGCCGTGCCGGATTTCGTCGCGTTGTCGACCGACGCGGAGACCGCCACGATCGCCAAGACGATCGCGCAAGTGCTGTTCGACGATCTGAGCTTCGAACGCGAGTTTGCGATGATTCCGCGAGACACCTACGCGACGATCCCGGCGGCGAAATCGCTGGACGATGTGCCGTTCGATCGATGGCGGGAACTGGGCGCGGATGGAGTTGTCGTTGGAACGGTACGGAAGACGGGGACGAATATCCACGTCGAGATTCGCCTCGTCAGACCGAGTGCTCCGCAGCAGGCTGCGTTCGCACGCACCTACGAAGGCTCGGGAGCGAATCCGCGCCTCTACGGGCACACGATTTCCGACGAAATCCACCAGCATCAGCGCGCGCTCAGGGGCGTGGCGCGAACGAAGTTGACCTTCAATTCCGACCGCGACGGGGAACGCCTGGGTGGAACGGTCGAGAATCGCGGCGTCAAGGAAATCTATATCTCCGACTACGACGGCGAGAACCAGCGTCGCGTCACGACGCAACGCTCCCTGAACATCAACCCCACATGGTCGCCCGATGGCCGAGCGATCGCGTACACGTCGTACAGACGCGGCCCGCCCAATATCTTCGTCTCGAACATCTATCAGGGCACGCTCGAGGAGATTACCAAAGGGCCCGGCGAGAACTGGCTGCCTGCCTGGTCGCCCGACGGAGCCCGTTTGTGCTTTACGTCGACTCGTGACGGCAATGCCGAGTTGTACGTCGCCAACCGCGATGGCTCGAACCTGCGCCGTCTCACAGATCATCCCGGAATCGACAGCACGCCGACGTGGGCGCCCTCGGGGACGCAGATCGCATTCACCTCGGATCGGGCCGGCTCTCCGCAGATTTACATCATCGGCGCTGACGGCCTCGGACTACGGAGGGTCACGTCCGAGTCCTATGCCGACAGGCCGACCTGGTCACCGGCTCCCCACAACGAGATCGCCTACACGGCACGGACCGGTCCCGGCAACGACATCAAGGTGATGGACCTGGCCTCAGGACAAGTCCGGCAGTTGACGTTCGGTGAGGGGACCAATGAAAGCCCGGCGTGGGCGCCCAACGGTCGGCATCTTGCGTTTACCTCCACGCGATCGGGCAAGACTCAGGTGTTCGTGATGGCACGCGACGGCAGGGACCTGAAACAGCTCACGAAAGCGGGCAATAACTACCAGCCCAATTGGTCGAATTGACGAGGTCCTTTGTTTTGCACTCCCTGCCAACTGGACAGCGATGGAGCCACATGATGTTGAAGCCAAGGATGCTCAGGAACGTCGCGCTCGGTGTTGTGATCCCGCTCGCCGTGACCGTGGCGGCCTGCGGCAAGAAAACAACCCCAGTCGCCCGTCCTGTCCCTCCGCCGAGCAGCACAGCCCCTGCGCCCGGTCAACCGTCGCCTCCGGAGCCGGTCCGGGAAGCGACCATCGTGCCACCTGAGCCAATCAGGGACGACGCGATTGCGTCCTCGACGCTCGATGATCTCAACCGGAATTCGCCCTTGAAGCCGGTGTTCTTCGAATACGACAGCAGCGAGATCAACGACGAGGGGCGCGGAATCCTCGATGCCAACGCCGGTCTGCTCAAGCGGTTTCCTACCTGGACCATCACGATTGAAGGTCACTGCGACGAACGCGGGACAGCCGAGTACAATCTGGCGTTGGGCGAACGGCGCGCCGTCACGACGCGCTCGTACCTGGTCTCGCTCGGTGTTCCCGGCGATCGACTCCGCACCGTCAGCTACGGCAAGGAGTTTCCGTTCGACCCGGCGCACACCGAAGAAGGGTACTCGAAGAATCGACGCGCGCACTTCGTCATCACCGCAAAGTGAGAATGCTATGAGGCAGATCGCGACACGGTTGGTTGTTGGGTTCGGCCTGGTCATCCTCGTGCTGCATCCGGCGCAGGCCGCCGACAAAGAAACGCGCCAGATGATGGCCGATATTCGCATCCTCCAGGAGCAGTCGCAGCAGCTTCAGAACCTGATCGGGTCGCTGAACACGGCCCTGGCCGAAGCGTTGAAGGCGGTCAACGGACGCCTCGACGAACAGGCGAATGCGACCCGCAAGGGTCTCGCCGATCAGAAGCTGGTCATCGACAACCTGTCGAGCGACCTGCGCATCGTGCGTGAAAAAGTGGACGACAGCAACGTGCGAATCTCGTCGATTTCGCAGGAATTGGACGCCCTCCGTCAGTCGGTGCAGCAACAGGCGGCCCGTGCACTGCCCACCACACCGGAGTCGCTCGAAGCAGCGGCGGCCGCCGGCGTCGCGCCGCCGGAACCAAGCGCTGCGCCATCGCCGCCGGCCGGTCCACCACCCGCGGCGGGGACCTCACCAACTCGCCTGTACGACCTGGCATTTTCCGACTACACGTCCGGACAGTGGGATCTGGCCATTCAGGGATTCGACTCGTACATCAGGTCTTTCCCGAGGTCGGACCGTGCCGACGATGCGCAGGTGCTGATCGGGAACTCCTACTTGCAGGCGGGCAAGAACGATAAGGCCGCCGAGGCGTACGACAAGGCGATCCGTACATATCCTGCAGGCGACGCGATTCCCGAGGCGTACTACAAGAAGGGCCTCGCACTCAGAAACCTCAAGCAACTCGATCAGGCCTGCGAAGCATTCAGCTACGCCGTCAAGAACTATCCTGACAGCCCCGCTGGACAACTGGCGAAGCAGCAGATCACCCAGCTCTCGGGCCCGGCCTGCAAGTAAGCGTTCGGCAACTGCAGCGCCGGGTGCCTCTCGGGACGATGTACAATGCAGCCACTCAAATCTTGTACTTCGTTCTACAACCTCACCTCCCGAAGGGCATATGGGCAGCGTCAACAAAGTGATTCTTGTCGGCAACCTGGGTCGTGATGCCGAGTTGCGGTACACGCCCGGTGGCGCGGCGGTCGCCACCCTCAACATGGCGACGACGGAAGTCTGGAATGACAAGGCAGGCCAACGCCAGGAGAAGACCGAATGGCATCGCGTCGTGCTCTGGGGCAAGACGGCCGAGTCGCTCGCCGAGTACCTGACGAAGGGCAAACAGATCTACGTGGAAGGTCGTCTCCAGACGCGCCAGTGGGACGACAAAGACGGCAATAAGCGCTACACCACCGAAATTCGCAGCGACCGCGTGGTGTTGCTGAGTAGCGGAGGCGGCCGCGGCGCGCCGATCGACCGAAACGAGAACGTCGGCACCCAGACGACCGCTTCGGAGGCCCCTGCGCCGCTTACCGACGACGATATTCCGTTCTAGGGATTTGGGACGATCGGCTCAGGACTTATTTCCCGTCCGTAGCGATCTTCAAGACGGACCACATCGTCGAGCTCGGGGGTGGAGACCTCGAAGATATCGCTGTCCTCGATCGCCGTCATGCGGTGAATCGTTTTCGGCGAGATGTGAACGCGCTCGCCGGGCCGCATCTCGCGGGTCACGCGGTGCGATCCCTCCTGAATCTCGAATCTGAGAAGTCCCACATGCAAGTAGATGGTTTCGTCCTTGACATTGTGGTACTGGAGGCTGAGGGCATGCCCGGCGTTCACGTGGATGAGCTTCCCCACGTACCGGTCGGTCTTTGCCCAGTGCAACTCGTAGCCCCACGGCTTGTCGACACGAATCACGTCGTTGCCCACGATCACCCCTATTCTCGAGTGTGAGACAGCCCGCCCAGTGCGGCGAGCAACTCCTGGCCAATTTCATCAACGGTCGCCAGCTTGAGAATCCGGCGCGCCATCGCCTGGAGGTCGTCGCGCCGAGCGTCAGCCAGCACCTGTTTGGCCACCGAGATCGCTCCGGGCGTCATGCTGAACTCGGTCAGGCCGAGCCCGACGAGGAGCGCCAGGAGCGCAGGATCGGATGCCATTTCGCCGCAGAGCGATACCGGGATTCGCTGTCGCGCCGCGGCCCTCCGAATCATGGCGATCAAGCGCAGAATCGCTGGATGCAGTGGCTCGTACAGAAGCGAGACGCGTTCGTCGGCCCGGTCGACCGCCAGGCAATACTGAATCAAATCGTTGGTGCCAATCGTAAAAAAGTCGACCTCGCGGGCCAGGAGATCGGCGGTGTACGCAGCCGCAGGCACCTCGATCATCACCCCGATTGGCACGACCGGGACGACCTCTCCGCGACGCGCCAGCTCGGCGGAGGCCTCGCCCAGTATGCGACGGGCCTCGCGCAGCTGCTCCACTCCCGTCACGAACGGGAACATGATCCGCAGGGCGCCGTGACGCGCGGCGCGAAGCAGCGCGCGCAACTGCACTTGGAACAAGTCGGGCCGCGCAAGGCTCAGGCGCAGACCCCGCCGACCTTGACGGTTGGCGCGCTCCTCCTCGGTCTGCCATGCATCGGTCAACGGGCGCATCGATTGCGAAGACAGGTGGTCTTCGTCGACGTCAAACGTACGGATCGTCACCGGGCCCGGCGCCATCCCTTCGACCATCTCCCGGTAGATGGCGTACTGCCGATCCTCGTCGCCGATGTCGCATGCGGCCGTCGTCAGCAGGAATTCCGATCGATACAACCCAATCCCCTCGGCCCCTGCGTATCGGGCGGCCGCGAGATCGTCGGGAAACTCGATGTTGGCGTCGAGTCGCACGCGAATCCCATCCGCGGTCACGGCCGGCTTGTGCCTCTCGCCCTCCGGACCGGCGGCAGGTCGACGATCGTCGGACTGGCGTGCGGCCCACGCGAGGACTTCTTCGCTGGGATCGACGATGAGCTCGTTGGCGCTCCCGTCCACGACCACCAGGCGGCCAGCTTCGACCAGGCGACTGGCGTCGTGCAATCCGACCACGGCCGGCACTTCGAGCGAGCGGGCGAGAATCGCGGTGTGATGCGTCCGGCTCCCCGCGTCGGTCGCGAATCCGCGCACCTTGGCCCAATCCACCTGCGCGGCGAGCGAGGGAGTCAATTCGTCGGCAATGAGAACCGACGCCTCGTCCAGCTGCCGGAGCAGATCGCGAGGGGTCTCGAGCCCCTGTCGAAGGTTCATCTTCAAGCGGCCGACGAGATCGGCGACGTCGCCACGCCGCTCGCGCAGATACGGATCCGCCACCTCGTCGAACACGGCACTGAAGTCCTGAAACACCTGTTGAATCGCCCACTCGGCGTTCACCTGCTGTTCGCGCACGATGGTGATCGCCTGCGGAAGGAGCATCGGATCGTCCAGCATGAGCAGCTGGGCATCGAACAGCGACGCGAGCTCGCGCCCCCGTCGTCGCGCGAGGCTGGCCCGAATGTCGGTCAGCTGTTGTCGCGTGCGCACCCGGCTTTGTTCGAGGCGGCCCAGCTCGTGCTCCACGCGGCCAGGAGCAATGTGATAACGGAGCACTTGGGCCCTTTGAATCAGAATCACTGCCCGCCCGACAACCACCCCTGGGGACACGCCGATACCGATCAGACGCCGCATGTCACGTCCTCGCCAAAACCTGATTCGACCAAGGCCGCCAGTGCCTCCACCGCGCCGTTTTCATCGGGACCCTCGGCGGTGATGGTGATCGTCGATCCGCAGGCGGCGGCCAACAAAAGAATTCCCATGATGCTCTTGCCGTCCGTTTGCCGAACATCACGGGCAACCCGTACTCGCGACTCGTACTTGGTCGCCAGGTGCACGAACTTCGCCGCTGCGCGGGCGTGCATGCCCAGCCGATTCACGACGGTCACAGAACGCGTGACCATCACCCGTGTCGTACGGTGCAGAACCTGCACGAGTCCGTTCTATGCACTACTCTTTTCTCCCCGCATCAGATCCGAGGCGACCCAAATGGCGTTTCGGCCGTGATCCCGCATTTCGCGTGCTACCCCGAGCAGATCGGACGAGCTTCGCAAGCTCGCGAGCTTGATGAGCATCGGCAGATTGACGCCCGTGATGACTTCCACGCGGTCCCTCGCCAAGAACGTCATGCCCAGGTTCGAGGGAGTGCCGCCGAACATGTCCGTCAGCACGAGCACTCCGGCTTCGCCGCTCACGCGTTCGACGGCCTGTGCGATCTCTTCCCTTGCGTCACCGACGTCGTCGTGCCACCCAATCGAAACCGCCGTGAACTTCGGCAGATCGCCGACGATCATCTCGGCCGCGTTGACCAGCTCGGTCGCCAGCTGCCCGTGCGTCACGACAACGACGCCAATCACAGTTTCCTATCGTAGGCCAGGTAGGTCTGGGAAGTCAGGTGGGTCAGGTAGGTTACTCACCCGGCGTACCTGACTTACCCGGCCTACCTGACCCATGGATCTATGGCTGCACGATGTCGCGGTGCCGCACCCGCACACGCACGCCCGAATCGTCCAATGCGTGGCGGAGCCGCTCGGCAATCATGACCGAGCGGTGTCGACCGCCCGTGCAGCCGATCGCGATAGTCAGGTAGCTCTTTCCTTCGGCGACATAAAACGGCACGACGTATCTCACATATTCCTCGAGCTTGGCGATGAATTCACGGGTCGACGCGTCGCGTTCCATGAACGCAACGACTGCGCTGTCCCGGCCCGTCCGACGACGCAGCGCCGAGACGAAGTGCGGATTCGGCAGGCAGCGCACGTCGAAGACCAGATCGGCGTCCACCGGCACGCCGTGTTTGTAGCCGAAGCTGAGCACCGTGATCGTGAGCCGCTGCCGCGAGCGGCCTCGGGACAAACCCATGAAGAACTGTCGCAGCTCGTGAACGGTCATGTCCGACGTGTCGATGATTTCGTCGGCCAGGTCCCGGATCGCGGTCATCCTCGCGCGCTCGTCACGGATCCCTTCGGTCACCGAGCGACCCCGCCCCAGCGGGTGCGGGCGACGCGTTTCGCTGAACCGGCGGACGAGCGCCGAATTGCTGGCTTCGAGAAAGATCAGCACCGGATTCAGCCGCCGTATCGCCCGGAGTCGTCGGAAGACCTTCGGAAACTGCGAGATAAAGTTCCGCTCCCGTACGTCGGCGACGATGGCGACCTTCTCGACGCCACCGGCACGCATCGACAGCTTGGCCAGCGTCGGAATGAGGGTTGTGGGCAGGTTGTCGACGCAGAAGTACCCGAGATCTTCGAGCGCGCGAATCGCGTGTGACTTTCCGGATCCTGACAGACCCGTCAAGACGATGAACGGCGGGCCTGCAGCAGGTCGCTTGCCGGCCGGCGCGCCACGTGGTCGCGTCCGGTCCGCCGGTCGGTGCCTCCGATTCGTTCCGGGTGACCTGCGTGCTCCATCGCGTTTCACCGAGTGCCCCCAGGCTCGAGCTCTTCGTCCTCTTCGTCGAGCGACGGCAGGCGCGCCTGGCGCAGAGTCTCCTCCAGTCTTGCCGCGAGCTCGCGGGCCGCGTGATGGCCTCTGGACCGCAGGAGCTGATTCCGGGCGGCCACTTCGACGAGGATCGCGACGGTTCGTCCCGGCGCCACGGGCATCCGGATCAACGGCACACGCAGCCCCAGAATCTCCAAGAACTCGTCATCCAACCCGAGGCGTTCGTATTCACGCTTCGGATCCCAACGCTCCAGCTGCACGACCAGCTCGACTCGCTTGGATGACCGGGTTGAAGCAATCCCGAAAAGGTCCTTGACGTTGATCACGCCCAGACCGCGGAGCTCCATGTGATGACGCGTGAGCTCGGGGCAGGTGCCGATCAGAATCGACTCGGCACGCCGACGAATGTCGACGGTGTCGTCGGCCACCAGCCGATGGCCTCGGACAATCAGGTCCAGCGCGCATTCACTCTTGCCGATGCCGCTCTCGCCGGTGATCAGCACCCCCAGGCCCAGAAGGTCCATGAGAACCGCGTGCATGACCGTGCGCTCCGCGAGCCAGTCCTCGAGGAAGGCCGTGAGCTTGGCAATCGCTGTCGGAGTGGCGACCGGCGTCTTGAGGAGGGGAAGATTCACGCGCTCGGCCTCGTTGACCACCTCGGCGGCAGGCGTGAATCCACCTGTAATCAGCACGCACGGGAAGTCGAGGGTCAGCGCGAGGCGCAGAGAATCGATCCGGGCCGATGTCTCGAGACCCTCGAGGTATCGGATCTCGCTCTCGCCGAAGATGAGCACCCGGCCCGGCTTCAGGTACTCGTGAAACCCGGCGAGGGCAAGCCCGGTCTTCTGAATGTAGGGGCTCGTAATGCGCCGGTCCAACCCTGCCACGCCGGCAATCAGCTCGCAGGGCAAGCCAAACGACTCGGGCAGCGAGTCGAGCAGCGCTCCGACCGTCACGCCAGTGGTAAGAGACATGTCGCGTCAGCCGATCGTCGTCAATCCCCGCTCGCGCGCCGACCAGCCCATCGACGCCAGGCCCTCGACTAGGCCTCGGTTTCCACCAGCGTCAACTCACCGTTCTGCCGGCGGTACAACACGCTGATGCCCAACCGCTCAGGATCGCGAAACACGACGAGGCCATCGTCTTGCCCATCGATGGCCCGGACCGCCTCGGGAACCGACATCGACCGAATCGCCTGCCGCAAGGTGCGGAACACGCGGGGCATCCGCAGCCGCTCGCGTCCTGCGGCCGGCGAGACGGCAGCACTTGGCTCGCGGCGTTCCACGGCGGGGACCCGGCGCACACCGCGCCGCTTCCGCCCCTGCCATTTGCCTTTCACCTTCTGCGCTTGCTGGGCGAGCTTGTCGATGGCCTGAACGAGCGAGGTCTCCCAGTCAGCCGAGCGTCCGACGCCGTGCAGGAACTTCTCGCCGCGTGCGTGCAGCGTGATCTCCGCGCACAACCGATACCGCTCGCGCGAGAGCACGGCCTGAGCGGACACCGCGCTGTCGTTCAACAACCGTTCAATTTTGGCCAACTTGCTGTCGACGAGGCGCCGGAGCGCAGGCGTGATCTCGACGTGCCGGCCGGTGAGTTCGAGGCGCATGTCTCAGCCCTCAAGTTGCTGCTCATCACGACGTCGCTCGCGAGAGTACCAAGCGACCGGCTCGGTCGCCGGCGGCCTTCGACCCACCCCAGGCGTCCTCCGTGATTAGTAGAGCACTTTGCGCTGGTTCGACGTCGGAATCTTCAGCTCTTCGCGGTATTTCGCGATCGTCCGCCGAGCGAGCATCAAGCCTTCGCGCTGCAAGATGCTGACGATCTTCGAATCGCTCAACGGTTTTCGCGGATCCTCATTCTCAATGATCTTCCGAATACGCTGCTTGATCGTGACCGATGAGACGCTCTCCCCGTACGAGCTGCTGATGCCACTGTGGAAGAAGTGACTTCATCTCGAACACACCCTGCGGAGTGTGCATGTACTTGTTCGTGACAACGCGGCTGACGGTCGATTCGTGCATCCCGATGTCGTTGGCGACATCACGTAAGACGAGCGGCCGCAGGTGCTCGATGCCGTGATCCAGGAAATCACGTTGAAAATTGATGATGCTGTTGGCGACTTTGTGGATTGTCTTCTGGCGCTGCTCGACCGATTTGATGAGCCAGAGAGCCGATCGAAACTTGTCCTTCACATAGGCGCGGGTCTCGTCGTTGTTGTCGGCCGCACTCTTGTCGAGCAGCCGGCGATAGACCGGGCTGATGCGCATCTGCGGCAGGCCATCCTCGTTCAGTACCGCGACGTACTGATCCTCGACTTTCAGGACGTAGACGTCGGGAATGACATACTGCGACTGCGTCGGGTTGTAACGGCTCCCCGGCTTCGGATCGAGGTGGCGAATGATCTCGATGTGTTCCTTGAGGTCGTCAATCGTCAACCCCAGTTTGCGGGCAATCTCCGGAACCTGATGGTTCTGGAGTAAACGGAGATGCTCCGCGACAATCTTCTCGGTCGGGGTCCCTTCCAGGCCGAGATGCCGCAGCTGCAGCAGGAGACACTCTTGAAGGTCGCGGGCGGCAACCCCGGTTGGATCGAAGCCCTGGACCAGTCGAAGCGCACGTTCCACATCGTCGACGGCCCACGGGCCCATCGCCGCCAGTTCGTCGAACGACGCGACGAGATAGCCGTCGTCGTCCAGGTTGCCGACGATCGCTGACCCGATCTCGCGCATCAGCGGATCGTCGGTCTGCATCGACAGTTGCCACAGCAGATGATCGGACAGTGATCCGCTGGTCGACAGCGTGTTCTCGATCGGCGGCAGCTCCTTGATTTCCTGGGGAGCTCGCGGTCGATAACCGTCGTCCAGATAGTCGCCGAAAAAGTACTCGTAGTCCTGATCGTCCCACGTGTCGGTCTTGTTGACCTTCTCGGCTGCGTCGTTTTTCTCCGGCGCAGCGGCCGTGTCGGCAGGCTGCAGCTCTTCGGTCGGAACCTCTTCGAGCATCGGGTTCTCGACCATCTCTTGGTTCAACAGATCAGAGAGCTCCAGCGTCGACATTGGCAGCAGCTTGATCGCCTGCTGCAATGAGGGCGTGAGAATCAGCTTCTGAACGAGCTTCGTGTGGAGTTTTTGCTGGATGCCCATCGAGTCATGTGCATCAGCTAAGCCGTTGTCGTAACAACAGTTGCCTGAGCCAACGCTCCGCGCAACCGTCTCGGCCTTTCGCGCAGCGCCCTAGTAGATGCAATTCCCAGGCCTTATTTTAGTCCAAGCGGAACTCTGCCCCCAGATAAATCCGTCGGACCTGCTCGTCCGCGGCGAGGCTGCCGGGCGTCCCGCTCTTGAAGATGCTTCCGTCGTGCACGATGTAGGCGCGGTCAGTAATGCGCAGAGTTTCACGGACGTTGTGGTCGGTGATCAGCACGCCGATCCCCCGATCTTTCAGATGAAAGATGATTTTCTGAATATCCGTGACGGCGATCGGGTCGATTCCGGCGAAGGGCTCATCGAGCAGGATGAACTTGGGCGACACGACCAGTGCGCGTGTGATTTCGGCACGCCGCCGCTCGCCGCCCGACAGCGTATGCGCGGGCGCCTGCGCCAAAGGCGTCAGGTTGAGCTCGGCCAGCAGCTCGCGAAGACGGGTTCGACGTGCCGCGGCGCCCAGTCCCATGGTTTCCAGAATGGCCAGAAGGTTCTGTTCGACCGTCAGCCCTCGAAAGATCGAGGGTTCCTGCGGCAGGTATCCGATGCCCTTCCTGGCACGGATGTACATCGGGTCGTCGGTGACGTCGTGGCCGTCGAGAATGACGCGCCCCGAATCCGGCGCGGTGAGGCCGACGGTCATGTAGAAGGTCGTGGTCTTCCCGGCTCCATTGGGACCAAGCAGGCCGACCACCTCGCCGGACGCCACATCCAGATTGACGCCCCGGACGACGACGCGACCGCTGTAGGACTTGGTGAGACCTTCGGTCCGAAGCGTGGCCATCGGGCATCTATGATTGACGATTACCGATCGACAATCTCACCGCGGGCTGATTCACAACGTGGATGATCGCCGAGCCAGATCTCGGGTCGCCGTGTTCACGGGCACCGGCCACCCTTGGTCTGCGTGCGGATTTCTCCGTTGCCGTCGACGTTGATCGTATCGGTCGATTTGACGAACGTCAATCGACGGCCGACCGTTTCGCCACCACATTCGTCGCCGATCGTGACTGGCGTGCCGGTCACGACATACGTGTCGCTGGCGGCGGTGTAGGTCAGGCGGGTTCCCGTGGTTTTGCGGTTTTGCTCGCGAAGCGTCAACTTCTCGTAGGCTTCGAGCCGATCGACCTCGTCGCCCGACGGCTGGAGGTACAGCTCGATCTTCGTCGCGGTCATGTCGCCTTGCGGACCGGTCAGGTGCGCGTTGGTCGTATAGGTCGCGCGTCGCGTCGACTCTTCGTAGGCGAAGTCGTTTGACGTGCCCATTGTGCGGGAGCGCTCCTTCGTCTTCTTGTCCTTGCTGGTCTGCTCCAACAGAATGCTGGTGGCAACTGTTCCGGACGCACTGAGATCTCCGTTCTTGTTGTCGATCACGATCGTCTGCGCGTTGATGGAGGTATCGGCCTGCCACAGCTTGGCTTTGCCGGTGTAGGTGGCTCGGGACGCGGTGCCGTCGTAGTCGAGGGCGTCGCCGATGACGCTGACCGGTTGGTCCTCCTTGAGCATTGACGGCCTCTTGGGCTGAGACGTCTGATCGCTCGCGGCTAGGTCCTTCCGCGCCGGCTGGAGTGTGCTTCGGATGTCGCCCGTCGCTTTCATCTTGGGGCCTTCGAGCGTGACATCGATGCGGGTGCCATCGACGGTAAGCTCCTCGCTCGTGATGCGAGGCCGGAGCGCCACAGGCTCGCTGCCGCTCAACTCGAGCACACCTTTGTCCGGCAAGTAGCGGGCGACCGCGGCCACCGCGAAGAGACCCCGTTCGGTGGCGAAGCGGGCGTTGCGCGTAAACGTCGCCTCCTCGAACGAACTGAAGCCCGGTTTCAACGACGCTTCGAGCATCCCGGCCTTCGCCACACGATTGACGGCCGCACTCCTCTCCCGGTAGTCGACCTCCCCCGTAAATACGGCGTGGGTAAGGCCTTTCTTTGGGGCACCCCGCGCATCGAGGGTCGCGGCCTTGATGATCCGTTGCGCACCGCCGGAATCCGCCGGAATCGTCAGCTGAACCGCGTCGCGCCCGTTCAGGGCGATGGGTGTCGAGCCGTCCGGTCCGAGGGTGAGGTCCAGCGTGTTCGCCGCGATCTGTCGGCCCTGCGCGCCCTTGTCGCCTGCGAGCTGCAGGACGGCGTTGCCGACGATCGTGGCGTGCTCGAGCGTATCGCCATCCGCCGCGTACTTCAGATCCATGTCGTGGCCAGTCAATGACTGAAGCGCACCCGGTTCTGCCTGCGTTCCGGTGATGCTCGAATTGCCATGCAGCTCGACGCGCTCGACACGCTCTTCGTCAGCGCTGAGATGAGCCACGCCGTTGTCGGCCTGAATGACCTGCCCGAGACGCAGCGTCTTCAAACCGCGCTCGAATCGAATCGCCTTCTGACCTCGGGCGACCGTAGCGCCGCCTGCACTTACCTCGGTGGCACCGGCGCCGGCGGTTTCCGAAGCAATGCGGACCTGTGCCTGATCGAGGATCGTCAACACGTCCTGGTTCTTGTCGTAAATCATGCCGACGCCCGAGCCGGCCAGCCGCGCGCGCGAGAACTCGACGCGACCGGACGCGCGGACGTTCCCGTCACCCGTGTTGTAGGTCGCCTGCTCGGTCTGAGCGGTCAGTCCGTCGCTTGCCTGCAGCCTGACATCGCCCTTCAGGTCGACGGTTGTGTCGTTCTGACTGACGGACCCTTCCTTGCCGGTCACGGTGAAGGAACGTCCGCCTCGTTCGTCCGTGACGACTTTGACACCCATGAGCTTCGTGGAACCGTCCTGGTAGGTGAGCTGCTTCTCGTACTCGACGGCCACGTCCGCGCGGCTGCGATTGAATCGAATGACGCGGCCGCTGGTGCTTTCGATCAGGGCGTTGGGATCGCTTCGGCCGACGGATGCAGGCGGATCGGCGCGCGGGGGGCTGCGTCTGAAGGCCAGCGCAACGACCACCGCGAATCCAACCGCCGAAATTGCGATGAACAGCCGCGCTCGCCGTTGCCATCGAGTCATGGCCAGATCACTCAGAGCGCCTTACATCTGCCAGGGTGAGCTCCGTGTACGTCTCACCATTGTACTGGTTCTGCTCCAAGGAGAAGGCGACGTCGACGGCGGTCTTGTGCTCGGTCAGGTAGTCGTGATGCTCAGCAGAGCGCCAGGCCACCGCCCGGAAGATTCGACCATCTTGTTTGAGCGCCATTTTGAGGTGACGGTCTTTCAATTTCCGGGGACCGTCAACGATCTCGACGCCGCGCGCCGCAAAGACCGGACGCGGATTCCCGGCGCCAAATGGCGCGAGCGTCGCGACCCCGGCAGACACGCCACCCGTAATCGCGCGAAAGCCGAGGTCGCCGTCGATTCGCAGCCGAGGCATGAGGTCTTCGGGTCCGAGCGTTTCATCCGCAACGGCGTTGACGGCTGCCCGTAATTCCTTGATGCGAGCGGTCTCGAGGCCGAGCCCCGCCGCCTGACGATGGCCGCCAAAGCGCAGCAGCAGGTGACTGCAACGCTCGAGCGCCGCCAGCATGTCGAATGGCGGAATACTGCGGCACGATCCGTGCGCCACGCCGTCTTCGATCGACAGCACGATCGCCGGCCGGTGAAAGGCGTCCACGAGCTTCGACGCCACGATTCCAATGACCCCCCGGTGCCAATTCTCTCCGGCCACCACGAGGACGGATCGCGCGCCAATGTCGGGATCCGTCGTGACGATCTTTTTTGCCGCGGCAACTATCGTTGCCTCTTCCTGCTGACGCCGCACGTTCTCGCTATCCAATTGCTCGGCCAGGGCCCGCGCCTCCTCGGCCATGGCCTCGTCGTTGGCCAGCAGCAGTCGCGTGGCGAGGTCGGGGGTGCTCATTCGACCGGCGGCATTGACGCGCGGCGCGAGCATGAACGCGATGTGGTAGCTGTCGATCGACTTGCCGCTCAACCCCGCAATGTCGAGGAGCGACCGCAACCCGATCTTGTGTGGTCCCCGCGTCAGCAGGTCCAAGCCCAGCTTGGCAATGACACGATTCTCGCCGACGAGCGGCACCACATCCGCAAGGGTTCCAATCGCCGCCACCTTGAGAAATCCCGGCAGCAAATTCTCGCGACCGGCGGTGCGGCACAACGCCTGGACCAGCTTCAACGCGACACCAACGCCGGCCAGGTACTTGTCGGGGTAAGCACAGTCGGCTCGCTTGGGGTTGATGACCGCCAGCGCATCGGGCAACTCCGTATCCGGCTCGTGATGGTCCGTAATCACGAGATCCACGCCGAGCTCGCGCGCCCGGCGGGCCGCATCAGCACCTCGAATGCCGCAATCCACCGAGACAATGAGCGCGACGCCGTCGGCGTGCAGCCTGTCGATGGACGCCGGCTGGAGGCCGTAGCCGTCTCGAAGGCGCTCCGGAATGAAGTGCACCACCTCGGCGCCAAGCAGTTCCAATACCCGGCGCAGGATGACGGTGGACGTGATCCCATCCACATCGTAGTCGCCATGCACCGCAATCTTCTCCCGTCGAGTGATTGCCGCGAACAATCGATCGACGGCGACGCGCATGCCAGCCAGCCTCATCGGATCGTGTAAGTGATCGAGCGACGGATTGAGGAACCGGCTCGCCAGCTCCGGGTCGCTCAGTCCGCGTTGACATAACAACCGCGCGACGGTCGGCTCGAGACCGAGTGCCGCCGCCAGAGTGGAGGACGCAATCTCGTCGCACGGTTGAAGGTCCCAACGGGGGGAAATCATGGGCGGTCCAGTGATTGCTTCTCGACCCACTTACCGCGGAGGACGCTGAGCACGCAGAGGGTCGGTCCGTTTTGAGAATAAACGAGGTCACCGGTCGAGTAATCGAAGCCGCGATGTCGGTCCACTCGGCGGTGGGCCCCGGATTGCTCGAAAAGGCGTATGACGCGTGTTTCAGCTGGGAGTTGCGAAAACTTGGCTTGCAATTTGAGCACCAACTAAAACTGCCCGTCTTCTATCGTGGACTTCGCATCGACGCGGGATTCCGTATCGACTATCTCGTCGAGAATCGCGTACTTGTCGAAATCAAGGCTGTAGATAAACTCCATCCCGTTCATTCGGCACAACTCTTGTCGTATTTGAAACTAAGTGGTTTGACAGTAGGCCTTCTCATAAACTTCAACGTGGTGCATCTTCGCGATGGCATCCGTCGATTAGTGAACAACTACCATCCCGAGGCGGATTCTGAACCTCTGTGACCTCGGCGTCCTCTGCGGTGAAGCCTTAGGCGTCCCCATCCACGAAATCCACCCCGAGCCGGCCCATGTGCCTGAACTTTTCGTAACGACATCGCAGTCTCGTCGCACTGTCGACTGCGGACACTTCCCTCAACACGCGCTCGAGCACCTCGTCGACCAGCCGTGCAGCGCCAGCGATGTCGGTGTGCGCACCCCCGACCGGCTCGGAAACAATCTCGTCGATGACGCCCGCCTTCAGGAGATCCGGCGCCGTGAGCTTCAGCGCCTCCGCGGCCTCGACCTTCTTCGACGCATCCCGCCACAGGATGGCGGCGCAGCCCTCGGGCGGGATGACACTGTAAGTCGCAAACTCCTGCATCACGACGCGATCGCCGACGGCGATGCCGAGCGCCCCGCCGCTGCCACCCTCGCCACAAACCACGATGACAATCGGCGTATCGAGCACCGTCATCTCCCGCAGGTTGACGGCAATCGCCTCGGACACGCCGCGTTCTTCCGATTCGATCCCCGGATAGGCGGCCGGCGTGTCGACGAACACGATGACGGCCCTCTGGAACTTCTCGGCCATTTGCATCGCCCGGAGAGCCTTCCGATAGCCCTCAGGTCGCGCGTACCCGAAATTTCGAAAGATTTTTTCCTTGGTGTCCCGACCCTTGACGTGGCCGACCAGCAGGATCGGCTGACCCTTGTAGTCAGCAAAGCCGGTCATGATGGCTGGGTCGTCGGCGAACCGGCGGTCGCCGTGGATTTCGACGAAGCCCGTGAACAGGAGCGAGATGTAGTCCTCGAGGTTGGGACGCTCCGGGTGGCGCGCCACGAGCACACGCTGCCACGGCGTCAACGAGGCGTACAGCTGGGCCCGGGTGGTCTCGATCTTCCGCCGCAGGGCCTCGATCTGCCGATTGCGGGCCTCGGTGGCCGGCATCTGGTCGAGGGTCTCGATTTCCTTCAGCAGCGAAGCGATGGGCTCTTCGAACTCGAGCGTTTCAGGCGACATGCGTCTTATCCGCGGCCGTGAGCCCAGCGGGCACGAAAGTGCCGACAATGACTCTGGTCTGCAAGTTCAGCGTCATCGGAGCATTACGGAACCCGAGCCCATGATCTTTTCGACCTCCGCAACAAAGTTGGACGACGGACGAACGCGGATTTGGCTCGAAACGGCGGCGTGAACACGGAGCGGATTCGGGTTAGAGGAGACGTCGATCTCGAACGAGACCCGGCGATCGCCGCGATGGCGCGAGAACACCTCACCGAGCGCTTCGAACAAGCCGCGTTCCGCCGGCACCTTCACCCGAATGGCCACTTCGCGGGTCAGCCGTTCGTAGAGGCTGTCAATCGCGACGATCTCAGACGCGAGAATGCGCACCGTTTCATCATCGCGCTCGAGCTTCCCGCGCACGAGCACCAACGTCCCTGTCTCGATGAGAGAGCCGCTCCGTTGATACGCTTCCGGGAACGCGATGATCTCGACGCTGCCCTGCGAATCTTCGAGGGTGAACACCGCCATGCGATCGCCCTTGCGGGTCTTCAGCTGCCGGCAAGTGGAGACGATTCCGCCGATGCTCGTGTCGGGCTCGATCGGCTTGGGCCCTCCGGGTCCCCACTGGTCTCCACGAGAGCCGTTGGCCGGCGCCTCAGCCAGTTCGCCAACCGACCGTGCACCGAGTGCCTTGAGCTCGGCACTGTAGCGATCGACCGGATGCCCGCTCCAATAGAGTCCGAGCGTTTCCTTCTCGAACGCCAACTGCTCGGTCTCGCTCCATGGTGTGGCGTTGGGTAACGGCACCGAGCGCGCACGTCCCGTCGACTGGTCGTGGTCGCCGGGCTCGGGCTCATACGCACCGAAGAGCTGCGCTTGTCCTTCGAGTTCATCCCTCTGATGTCGCGCACCGTGCTCACAAGCCGCGTCTATCGCCGCGAACAGGCGCGGGCGAATCACACACGATGGGACCCCGGCCAGCTCCGCATGACCAACAACGGTGGAATCGAACGCGCCCGCTTTGACTAGGCTTTCAAACACACGCTTGTTCGCCAATCTGAGGTCGAGGTCTTCACAGAGCGCGTGCAGGGACGTGACGCGCCCTTGCTTCTTCCGCACGTCGAGCAGCGATTGAATCGCGCCGTCTCCGACGTTCTTGATGGCGGTCAGACCGAAGCGCACGCCGGTGGCGGTGACGGTGAACGCCAGACTGCTCTCGTTGATGTCGGGCGGGAGCAACGGAATGCCGCGTTCGCGGCATTCGCCGAGATAGAGTGCGAGCTTGTCTGTATTCTGCGCCTCAATCGTCAGCAGTGCCGCAGCGAAGTGCCACGGATAGTTCGCTTTCAGGTAGGCAGTCTGGTAGGCGAGAAACGCGTAGGCCGTCGAATGCGCCTTTGGAAAACCGTACCCGGCGAAGTGTTCCATCAGGTCGAACGTCTGGCCGGCTTTCTTCTCGTTGATGCCGCGCTGCTTCGCGCCCGCCACGAACCTGGCGCGCTGCGCCTGCATGACATCCGCCTTCTTCTTGCCCATGGCCTTGCGCAGGATGTCGGCTTCACCGAGCGTGAAGCCACCGAGCTCGCGCGCAATCCGCATCACCTGCTCCTGATACGCGATCACGCCGTAGGTCTCGCGCAGGATGGGCTCGAGCTGTGGCAGCTCGTACTTCACTTCCGTCTTGCCCTGCTTCCGAGCGATGTAGTCGTCCACCATCCCGCTGCGAAGCGGTCCAGGACGGTAGAGCGCGTTGAGCGCGATGAGGTCCTCCAGCGTTTGCGGCTTGGCCTTTCGGAGGATGTCCCGCATGCCGCTGCTCTCGAACTGGAAAATCCCGTAGGTCTGCCCTTCTTGAAAAATCTGATAGGTCTTCGCGTCGTCGAACGGGACGAGCCGGATATCGAGCTTTTCGCCCGTCGTCCGCTCGATCTCGGCGACCGCGTCGGTAATCAGCGTGAGCGTGCTGAGGCCCAGAAAGTCCATCTTGAGCAGTCCAACCCGCTCGATCTCTTTCATCGACCACTGGGTCACGATTTCGTCGTGCGCGCCTTTGTACAACGGGGCGTACTCTGTAATGGCATTCGGCGCGATGACCACGCCCGCCGCATGCACCGACGCATGCCGGGTCATGCCTTCGAGCCGCCTGGCAACGCCGAGAAGTTCCTTGACCTTCGGATCGGCCTGCTCCATGGCACGCAGCGGCTCGCTCTCCTCGAGCGCCTTCTCGAGCGTCATGTCGAGTGCCGCCGGAATCTGCTTGGCGACCTTGTCGACATCGGCGTAGGGCATCTCCAGGACCCGGCCGACATCCCGCACGACAGCCTTCGCCTTCATCGTGCCAAACGTGATGATCTGAGCCACGTTCTCCCGACCGTACTTCCGCGTGACGTAGTCGATGACGTCCCCACGCCGGCGCTCGCAAAAATCGACGTCGATATCCGGCATCGACACCCGTTCCGGGTTCAGAAACCGCTCGAAAATCAGGTCGAATTCCAGGGGATCGACATCGGTGATTCGCAGGCTGTATGCGACGAGACTGCCGGCGGCGGACCCGCGGCCCGGTCCGACCGGAATGCCGTGTTCGCGCGCGTAGCGAATGAAGTCCCAGACGATCAAGAAATACCCCGGGTATTTCATCTGTTTGATCATGTCGATCTCGTACGAGAGCCTGCGCTCGTACTCATCGACGGTATAGCGGAGCCTTCCCGACGCCGCCAGCTGCATCAACCGAGGCAGCCGCTCCTTGAACCCTTCGCGGACGATGTGATCGAAGTACTGATCGAGAGTGAAGCCGGCTGGCACATCGAAGTTCGGCAGGTAGTTCTCGCCTTCGCCCAGCACGACGTCGCACCGCTCGGCGACTCGCACGGTGTTCGCCAGCGCTTCGGGATACCCTGTGAAGCTCGCCGCCATCTCTTCCGCCGTCTTGAGGAAGAACTGGCGCGCCTCGTAGCGCAGCCGCTTGGGATCCGTCAATGCCTTGCCGGTACCGATGCATAGCAGCACGTCGTGGGGATGGGCGTCGCTTTCGCGCAGGTAGTGCACGTCATTCGTACAGATGAGCGGCAGGCCGAGATCCCGGGCGATGCCCGGCAACCCGCTGTTGACCGCACGCTGGTCCTCGATGCCGTGCCATTGCATCTCGAGAAAGAAGTTCCCGGGGCCGAGAATGTCCCGATACGCGGCAGCGGACTCGACGGCCTTTCGGTATTGCTGATGGGCCAACCCCTCGGCCACTTCTCCCTTCAGGCAGCTGCTCAGGCCGATCAAGCCCTTCGCATGCTGCGCGAGCAGCTCCTTGTCGATGCGCGGCTTGTAGTAGAAGCCCTCGGTGTAGCCCGCCGAGACCAGCTTGATGAGATTGTGATACCCCTCGTTGCTCTCGGCGAGCAGCACCAGGTGGCTCGCCGTCTCGCCGGGGCTGCCGCTCTTGGCAAGTCGACTTCCTGGCGCCACGTACACTTCGCAGCCCAGGATCGGCTTGATGCCTCGTTGCCGCGCGTGGTCGTGAAAGATCACCGAAGAAAAGAGATTACCGTGCTCGGTCACGGCAATCGCCGGCATCTTCAACGCTGCGGCTTGATCGAGCAGTTCGTCGATGCGACATGCGCCGTCGAGGAGCGAGTATTCGGTATGGAGATGCAGGTGAACGAATTCGGTCATGCTGTTACTTGAATGTGACAATCTGAAAATCTAAGAATTTGAGGATTTGAGGATTTGAGGATTTCCGAAAGAGTCTGTTGTCCTGCTCAATCCTCTGACAACCTTTGAGACCCTCCTATCCAGATCCCCAGATCCCCAAATCCTCAAATCCTCAAATCCTCCTCAAATCCATAAATCCTTACAAATCCTTAAATCCTTAAATCCTCAAATCGAGCAACCCCCTCACTCCCACTCGATCGTGGACGGTGGCTTCGAGCTGACATCGTAGACCACCCGGTTGATTCCTTTCACTTCGTTCACAATCCGACTCGAAACGCGGGCGAGCAGGTCGTACGGAAGACGCGCCCAGTCGGCCGTCATGCCGTCGCGGCTTTCAACGGCTCGTATCGCGACGGTATGTTCGTAGGTGCGAGCGTCGCCCATCACGCCGACGCTTTGAATCGGCAGCAGCACCGCGAAGCTCTGCCACAGTCTCGCGTACCATCCCTCGCGTCTCACTTCTTCCGCCACGATCGCGTCGGCACGCCGCAGCAAGTCCAACCTCTCCGGCGTGACGTCCCCGAGTATCCGCACCGCAAGACCCGGGCCGGGAAAGGGCTGCCGGACCACGAATTCCTCGTCCAGGCCGAGCTGCCGACCCACCGCCCGCACTTCGTCTTTGAAGAGCTCGCGCAAAGGCTCGACCAGCTTCATGCGCATCCGCGCCGGCAAACCACCCACGTTGTGATGGCTCTTGATCACCGCCGACTGGCCGACGATCGACACCGACTCGATGACGTCCGGATAGAGTGTTCCTTGCGCGAGAAAGTCGACCTGTCCGAGCTTGGCCGCTTCTGCTTCGAAGACGTCGATGAATGTCGCGCCAATGATCTTCCGCTTCTCTTCCGGATCGGTCACACCCTGCAAGCGATCCAGAAACAGCTGAGACCCGTCGACAGCGATCAACGGCAACTGGAGGCGCTCGAATCGCTTCCGAATCTGGGCCGCTTCATCGAGCCGCAGGACGCCGTTGTCGACGAAGATGCACGTGAGTTGCGGACCGATGGCGCGGTGGAGCAAGAGCGCCGCGACTGTCGAATCCACGCCACCGCTGAGAGCACACACCACGTGGCTGCTGCCGACTTGGGCGCGAATCTTGGCCACGGTTTCGTCCACGAACGACGCCATCGACCAGTCGCCGGTGCAGCCACAAATGCCATACGCGAAGTTTCGCAAGATGTGGAGGCCATGCTCGGTGTGCACCACTTCTGGATGAAAGAGCAGCGCATACAGGCGACGGTTCTGATCGGCCATGGCGGCGATAGGCGCGTTGGCGCTCGTCGCGGCGACTGAGAAGCCTTCCGGCGGCGCGCTGACGAAATCGCCATGACTCGCCCAGACGCGCAGCTCATGAGGCACTTCGGCGAACAGCGGCTTCCCTGGACCGTTGTTCGCGACGGTCACCGTCGCATGTCCATATTCGCGCTGTGGCGCCGGAGCAACTCGTCCGCCGAGCGAATGCGCCATCAGCTGCATGCCGTAACAGATGCCCAACACCGGCAGGCCACTGTCGAACACCGCCGCATCGCAGGTGGGCGCCCCACTGTCCGACACGCTCTTCGGCCCACCAGACAGGATGACGCCGGCCGGCCGTCGAGCCCGGATCGCGTCGGCCGGCGTATCCGGTGGCCAGATCTCGGAAAAAATCGACAGCTCTCGCAGGCGCCGCGCGATCAGTTGGGTGTACCGAGAGCCGAAATCGAGAACGATGATGGTTTCGTGGGCCACTGCGCGGGAGAATTATCGCTATTATAGCGGGGTGTGCTCGTACTGGACCACAAGATGTTGTAGTGCACTTGCCCTCATGATTGCGTGCGCCGAGCCCAATGCCCTCGGGCGGACGCAGCTGTCACCCACGACTTCGGCCCCTCGATCGACAAAACCCAGCCCACCGTTTTCGCCGTTTCCGTCTCAGACCCGTTGGACGATCACGCTCGACGCGGAGATTGCCGGGCCCCCCGCTTTCGATGGCTCGACCGCCTACCTTTCCCTTGAAGGCGACCGCCTCGGCGCTTACGACTTGACAACGGGAAAGCTTCGCTGGGACGCGTCCGCTCGACCGCAAACGACACCGGTCACAGGCGATGGACTGCTCTTCATCGAGCAAGCCGATCGACTCGTCGCCCTGCGCAGCGACAACGGCTCGGTCGCATGGGAGGCCCCCGTGTCCGAACAGCGGGCCGCTCCGCTCGTGTGGGACAACGGCTGGCTCGTCGCCACAACGCAGAAAGCGCTCCACGTATTCCGCGCAGTCGACGGAACGCCGCTCTGGTCTCGAGACCTCCCATCGCCGGCACACTCGACGCCGGCGCTCGCCGGCGAAGCTGTGTACCTGTCTCTCGAGGACGGCCGTGTGATGGCATTTCATGTGACCGATGGGGCCGTGCTTTGGGAGCGACGTCTCGGCGGGGCAGCCAACGGTATCCGCGCCCTCGAGGACCGTCTCTTGGTGGGCGCCAACGACAACTACCTGTACTGCTTGAACAGCGAAACCGGCCAGGTCGTGTGGCGCTCGCGTACTGGCGCCGATGTCGTGAGCCTCGCGATCGTCGCCGATCGGCGCGTGGTACTTTGTGTCGCTCGACAATGTTCTTCGAGCGCTGAATTTGAGCAACGGCGTCCAGTTGTGGAAGCGAGCCCTGCCCTTCCGCCCTCAATGGGGGCCGATCAAGGCCGCGGATACCCTGCTGGTCACTGGGCTTGCCGGACCGGCGCGGGCGTTCTTCATGAAGGACGGTCTGCCAGCAGGCGATCTCAGTGTCGGCAACAATGTCGAGCTGGTGGCTCGACCGCATGCCTTCGACTTCCCTCTCGCATTTGGTCCAATCATCGTCACCGTGACGAGGGGCCTCACCTCAAACGCGACCGTGACCGCATCGAGCCGGGCCGTCGAACCGCCACTGATCAGTGCATTGGCGCCGTTGCCGGGGGTGGTGCCGGTAAGAGTCCCCACTCAGCGATAACTCGCGCTCATCTGGCTCGGACGTCGCGATCAGGCTGGGCTCTTCAGCAAGCGGGATGTCGCGCGGGTGGGATCCACGAGGCGGCCCGCCCGGGCCATATGGCGCTGGTAGAGCGCCGCGTACGAGGCGAGGGCGGTTAGACCGATGTACTCGAACAACAGCCCCCTGAGCAGGAGGGCCGCGATCTGCAGGGGAAAAACGGCGAGTCCAACGAGCGGCACGAACGCAATCAGGCCCACGCCCGACCAGGCAAGCGCCGAGGCCAGGGTGGCGCCAACGAGCAATGCGAGGATCACGCCGAAGACTCCCATCAGGTCGCGAAACTCCGAGCGCACAAACAGCGCTACGGCACGGCACGCGCCGACGAGGCCGACGTCCTCGAGAGCCATGGCGATTTGGAGCAGCAGGTAAAGCCAGTTGACGAGGGTGATCCAGCCGACGAGAGCGGTGCCGGCCAACGCAGCAACGAAGGTCCAGCCAATGATCAGGAAACGGTCTCCCGCCGCCTGATATCCGTAGACGACAAACGCCACATACGCCACGCCCGAGACGGCGTAAACGACCATTAGAGCCGCGCCCAGCGCCAAGTAGCGACGGAACATCCGGCGGCAGCCGTCCATGAACGATTGCAGCGTAAAACGGGACGTAGCTCGTATTGTGGTTTCGTAGGTCAGCGGTTCCCGTTCGATCGGTCCCGCCGCGGTTTCAGAGGCGAGCAATACCTGGACCGTACCGCCTTTGACGAGAAACATCAGCGCCGACCCACCGAGCAACACAATCCCGAAAGCCGCCATGAAGGTCGCCAGTGCGACCGGCTCCGACATCAGAGCACGGGCAATGCTCGTGAAGATCTCGCGCAAGCTGCCGCCGAGGATCTCCGCCAGATCGCCTCCCAGCAGCGTCGCTACCAGGACGGCGGCACCGATCATCGGAACGGCGAGCAAGACTTGAAACGTGGTCTCTGCCACGAACTGGATGGCGATGATTTGCCAGTTGGCCCCGGCGACCAGTGCGCCACGCTTCAGCAGCAGTTTGAGGTTCATTCCAGCGCGACCTGCACATTTTCCGAGCAAACGTCTCTCGGAACATCGGAAAATGTACGCGACCCCTAATGTTACACACCCTATGGCGCGTCGCGCGCGCGGGACTTGCGGCGGCGGCGATCCTCGCCGCTGGGGGATGGGCTCTCGGGCGCTCGCGCTACGGCGTCTCGGATCAGGACGCGGTGGCGCGCATCGAGATCGAGCTCCGCCAGCGATTCGCCGCGAGCGGGGCGACGCTTGGCCGCATCGCGTCGCAGCTCGGTGCCGAACGGATCTCCGTCGGCGCCGCGCCGCGTCGCCTGGCGTCGACTCGAAGCCTGTTCGAGGCCGTCACCGCGGCGCTGCCCCCCAACGACGGGGGGCGCACGGGCATCACGATTTACGACTCTCTGGCGGCACCGGTTGCCTGGGCAGGCCGCACCTCGGACGTTCCCAGACAGCGGCTCGACGGACCAGCCGCCTTGTTCGTCGCGCCTGACGCACTGGGACCCCGGCTCGTTCGAGTCGAACCTGTCATCGACCGCTCTCGTCCAGCGGCGACCCGCCTGGCGACAATCGTGGCGGAGCAACAACTCGGACCCGTTCGTGGCGCACCCGGCCTGGCCGATACGTTCATCATCTCGACCGAGATCGTGCCGATTCTCGCTTCACGTTCGGGTCGGCGACGTGCCGCCGCCATCGTCCAGTCAGGCCTATACGTTCGTCATCCCCTCGCCCGCCGGCAGCCCGCTTGTCGATGCGGAAGTGTCCCCGGCCGACCTCGCGAGCGCGCGAGCGCGCTGGCTCGGCGGCACCTGGGCCGCGGTTCTCTCGGTGCTCGGGATCACCCTGCTCTTCTGCGCGGGTGCGCTCGTCGAGCTCCGACGCCACGCCAGGACCACACGCCGCTTCGTCGTCGCCACGCTAGGGCTCGTCGGCGCCATTGTCGTTGCGCGGTTCGTGTTCTTTCTGGCAGCCTCCCGGATCCTTGGCGCGCGCCCTGGGGCATCTCCGGTCGATCTCCGTTCTGACGGCGCTGGCCGTCACGGCGCTCGCGTGGGTCGTGCTCGACACGGTTGAGCGCTGGCGTGTGGCAGGCCCTCGGCCCGCTTTGCTCCTGGGCTCGGCGGAGGCGGCCACCTGGGTCAGCCTGGCATACGTGGCTGCAGGAATCCTCACCACCGGGATTCTGTGGCTGTACGAACGCGCGCTGCAAAACATCGCTGCGCAAACGAACTTCGACCTCCTGCAGTTTTCGCTGCATCCATTGACGCCGCCACGGATTGCGCTCGCGATCGGCCTCGTGCTCCTCCACGCCGGTGCGATTTGGACCGCCGTCGCGGTCACCCGGCTGCCGAGCGTCTGGCGAACGGCCTGGGCACCAGTGCCACGCGTGGCTGTGACGGCCTGGCTGCTGGGCGTCGCATTTGCCGCTGTCATCGCACATGCTGCCGACTCGAGCCTCCGAATCGCGCCCCTCCTTGTCGCCGTCGCTGCGGCCGGCTTGGGGGCGATTGCGCTCGCGAACCTCCGACGCCGGGCACGACACGCTTCTCAAGCCGCGAGGTTGTGGACACTCTTTCTGACCTTGCTCGTGCCCGCGCTCGCGATGTATCCCTCGATTGTGGCCGTGACGACGGAGGCCAAGGAACGCCTCGTCGAGACCCAATATGCGCGGCGGGCGGCAAGCCAGCGAGAGGACCTTCAAAACGACCTCAACACGGCACTCGATGACATCGATTCGCTGCCCTCACTTGCCGATCTCATCGTCGGTTCGGGAGAAGAAACGACTCCCACGACGGATCGTGCTTCATTGGTCTGGTCCGGGACCGAGCTCGCAGCAGGACGCCTCACGTCCGCCATCGAGCTGTACGGGGCGGATGGGCGGCTCGTCAGCCGCTTTGCCCTGAACCTGCCGGAGTACGCCACCACTCGCCGACAGCCATCGGGATGCACCTGGGAAGTGCCGCTCGACGAAGTGCTCCGGTTCGGGTCGGGCCAAAGGCAAGTGCTGCGGACGAGCCGGGGCATCTGCGAGCAAGGACGCCGCGTGGGCGCCATTGCCGTGAGCGTGGTGCTCGACTATCGGACGCTCCCATTCATCGAATCGCAGAGCCCCTACCTGGAATTCCTCCAGCCGGAACGGCGTCCGGTCGAGGGCGCGTTCGGCCGGGACGTCGAATTCGCCGTGTACGGATGGAGTCGGGTCCCGACCTATGCCTCCGGAACCAGCGTCTGGCAATTGCCGGATGCCGTCTTTCAGCGGCTGGCTCAGTCGCGGGATCCGTTCTGGACGACTCTCGATCGCGGCGACACCTCGTTTCGCATCTTCTTCATGAGCGATCGCGGCGCCGTCTATGCGCTCGGCTATCCCACCCTCACGGCGTTTCAACACATGGTCAATCTGGCCGAGCTGATGTTTCTGACGGGAACCGTGTACGCGGCGCTTCTGGCGTGCTCGACGCTCTTGAACCTGATTGGTTGGCGAACCCCCGCAAGCGGTCGGACCCTGCTCCGCGAGATTCGCGCGAGCTTTTACAAGAGGCTGTTACTTGTCTTTGTGGCGGTGGCGGTGGTGCCGGTCGTTGTTCTGGCGATCGCGACGAGCACCTACCTCGCCACTCAGCTGAACGCAGGCGTCGCAGAAACCGCTGCCAAGACGGCACTGGTCGCGCAGCGGCTCGTCGAAGACTACGCCACGTTGCAGCAGCGCGGGCCCAATGCGCTGGCCTCGCTCGACGACCAGATCATGGATCTGGTCAGACGGGCCATCGACGAGGACGTCAACTTGTTCACGCGCGCTCAGCTTCAGGCCACGAGCGAGCGCCCCCTCTTCGCGCTGGGCCTGCTTCCCTTGCGGACGCCAGGCGACGTGTACCAAAGCATCGTCCTGGACCGGTCGCCAACCTTCGTCGGCGAGGAGGAGGTCGGCGGAATCCCTTACCTGCTGGCCGCCGCACCGGTCCGCGCCGGGTCACGAGAAGGCATCGTGACCGTCCCGGTCACGCTTCGCCAGCGGGAAATCGAGGGGCAGATCGACGACTTGCGTCGGATGGTGCTCGCAGCAGCTGTCCTGTTCAGCCTGATGGGAGCGGCACTCGGATACTCCATGGCCGAACGGATCGCCGATCCCATCAATCGCCTCACCCGGGCCACGCGCCGGATCGCACGCGGCAATCTCGACGCACGCGTCGCGGCTTCAACGTCCGACGAGCTGGGCCGGCTCATCAACGACTTCAACGGCATGGCCGAGGATCTGAAACGGCAGCGCAGCGAGCTCGAACGAACGCAACGCCTCGAAGCGTGGGCGGATATGGCGCGGCAGGTCGCTCACGAAATCAAGAACCCGCTCACGCCGATTCAGTTATCCGCTGAACACGCCCGGCGCGTGAATCTCGACCGAGGGCAGCCGCTCTCGCCGGTGCTCGACGACTGCATCGATTCCATCCTCTCTCAGGTGCGTCTGCTCCGGCAGATCGCGGCTGAGTTCTCGAGCTTCGCGTCCTCGACGACACCCCGCCCTGAGCCGACGCGGATGGCCGAACTGCTGGAAGAAGTGGTCAGTCCCTACCGCTCCGGTCTGGCCGGTCGAATCGCGCTCGACATCCGAGCTCCAAGCGACCTGCCTGAGATCGCCGTCGACCGAACGCTTCTGGGACGTGCCGTGACCAATGTCATCGAGAACGCGCTCCATGCGATGCCGAGTGGGGGCAATCTTTCGATTGTTGCCAGCCGGCACTCCGAGAGCGGGGGGACTCGATCGTCGTCGAAATCACTGATACGGGTCTCGGCATGGATCGCGAAGCGCTGGCCAAAATCTTCGAGCCGTATTTTTCGACCAAGGCGACTGGCACCGGCTTGGGACTGACCATTGCGAAGCGTAACGTCGAATTGAACGGAGGCACTATTGCCGTCAAGAGCGAGAAAGGCGTCGGAACGACGGTGACTATCACTCTGCCGATATCCGGCCCAAGCACACCTCACATTTCAACGGTCGCTCGTTGACCGTCGTGCAGTGGGCGGGTTGGGCTCGTGGCTACGCGTCAGCGGCCTGCCGCCGATCCGCTGGCCTCGAGCTCTGACGCGCTTGGTTGCGCGGAGCCAGCCGGAGGCACGCGTCCGCCCCGGTGGCGGAAGCGAGTCAAGGCCATGCCCACGAATGCGGACGCGAGATACGAATACGCGAGGGCCACCAGGACGAACCGCGGATGTGTCGTGACGAGCACAATCCCCGCGGCGATGAAGATCAACACCGTGTAGGGCCGACGCGCTTGTAGATCGAGCGTTTTGAAGCTGCGAAACCTGATCCGGCTGACCATGAGCGCGGCTGGAACCAGCACCATGACCAGGACCGGCAGCGCTTCACGATAGTCCGTGAATCCCCACGGATACGCGTATACGGTGGCGGCGGGCACTCCTGCCGCCGCCGGGCTCGGCATACCTACGAAATACCGCTTGTCGCCTCCAGCCGCGCTTTGAATGTTGAACCGCGCAAGCCGCATGGCCGCAGCCGTGACGAACAGAAACCCGGCTGCCCAACCAAGGCGGCCGAGAGGTTGAAGACCCCATGTGAGCGTCAGCACGGCTGGGGCCACGCCAAACGAGATCACGTCGGCCAACGAATCGAACTGCAAACCGAAATCGCTCTCGGCCCCCGTCAGCCGCGCGATCCGGCCGTCGAGCATATCGAGCAGGATCGCAAATCCGATGAACGGTGCCGCGGTCTCGAACTCTCCACGCATCGCGTATACGATGCAGGCGTATCCGCAAAACATGTTGCCGAGGGTCAAGAGGCTGGGCAGCAGGTAAACACCGCGCCGGAAGCGCCGACGCTGCTGGTCGGCCTTTCTGCGCAGGAAACGCAGCCGTCCTTCCTGGTGGGTCAGCATCAACTGAACAGTCTATTCTCAGTGTAACACCGCGATGACGGTTTCACCCCCACGGACCGACTGTCCAACAGCCACGAGAATCGTCGCGCTCAGCGGCACGAAAACATCCATTCTGGAACCAAACTTCATGATCCCCAGGCGCTCGCCGGCGCGCACTTCTGCACCAGATTGCAATCGGCAGACGACGCGGCGCGCGAGAATACCGACGACCTGGCGGGCGACGATCAACTGGCCCCTGTGGTCGAACCAGATCTCGCTGCGCTCGTTCTGACTCGCGGCCTCCGCGCGGTACGCCGGAAGAAAGCGTCCGCGCACGAAGCTCACGCGTGTCACGCGGCCGGAGACTGGAACCCGGTTCACGTGGACGTCCAGGGGCGAGAGAAAAATGCTGATCTGCTGCCAGGCCCCGGGCGGCGCAAGGTCAGGGGACGCAGGCCCCGCAACCAGCACCCGCCCGTCAGCCGGCGACAGCACTGATTCGTCACCCAGTGAGCGGCCGGCGGCACGCTCGGGGTCGCGGAAGAAGAACGCGAAGAACGCACCCAGGACAACGAACGGAAGCGCGAGCGGCCACGCGAACGCGACACCCGCAATCAGCCCAACTGCGAGCGCACCAAGAATAAACGGGACGCCAGCAGGATCGAAACGCACCTACGCCTGACGATGGCGGCGCAGGATGTCTTCCATGCGGTCTTTCAGCTGCAGCTTCTGTTTCTTCAAGTTGACTTGTTCGATTTGTTCCGGTTCCGAGAGGTAATGCTTGGAGATGAGTTCGTGGAGTCTGTCTTCCAGTTCGTGATGCTTGATGGCTAGCTTGCTGAATTCCTCGTCCGTCTGGAGCAGCCGTTCTTTCAGGTTCTGGACCTGCACATTCATAGTCCGCCTCCTTCTATGTGGGCCCTGGAATGTGTGACGGAGATGACGTCAAGAGTGCAAGCAACGTGAGCGATTGGTCGTTGCAGCAGCATGGAAGGTGCGCGTCAACGGAAACGCTAACACAAGCCTTCGACCGCTGGCAAGGTCGTCTAGGCGGCCGAAAAAAGTCTGCCGTCGTCAATCGGTGCTTGACAGTCGGCCATTTTTTTGTCGACCTACGGCCTGAGCTGTTCCCGCCACAAAACAATCGCATCCTCGACCGGGTTCGAGTAGTACGCACGACGCACGCCGGCTGCCGCAAATCCGAGGCGTTCGTAGAGGTGCCGGGCCGGTTCGTTCGATCGCCGCACTTCCAGTGTGGCTCGACGCGCTCCGAGCTTCTCGGCCTCGCTCAGCACGAACATCAGCAGAGCCGTCGCCACGCCCCGCCGGCGATACTCGGGCCCTACGGCCAGATTGTTGATGTGGAGTTCGTCGAGCACGCGCCAGAAAGAACAGAACCCGAGAACGTTGCCTTCGCCGTCACGCGCCATATAGCAGAAGGACACGCCCACGTTGTCGAGCTCGGCGAGATACATCTCACGGGTCCACGGGCTCGTAAACGAGGCGGATTCGATCGCCAGGATGGCGTCCAAGTCCGAAGTCGAAGAAACCGGCTCGATTTGCCAGTTCGCCATAGCCGTCAATCTCGGGAAGCGCGACTGTCCGGCGGACGATCTCCGCGTCAGCGCGCTTGGAGGCGTGCCCTCTTCTCCCGATCCAGTTCCGCATCGGGCCGGCGCACGTACAAGGGGCGCACAGCCGCCGGTTCCACGGTTGCGCCCGATGTTGCCTGAGCGACCGCCACAAGTCCAATCGCCCCGGCCAGCGACCCGATGTCCACGATCCTGGCGTTCGGTCGACGGACGTGAATCACCTCGCGGTAACGCTCGGCCCCGTCTCCCGCAAAAATCACCGTTTCGTCGGCCACGAGTGGCTCCCATCGTGCGAGGGTTGCGGCAGGACTGGCGACCGCCGGCCCCTCAACTTCGACCAGGCGGCGGGGATCGAAGGGCGGATGCGGCGAGAGCTTATAGAGCGCACTGAACACCTCTTCGCGCCTCGCGTCCATCCAGGCGCCAACCATCACGTCGCCGTCCACTTCACGGCCGGCAGCGTGCGCGAGGGCCGCCAACGCCGAGACGACGGCGACCTTCCGGCCGTGTACGAGCGCAAGGCCCTGAATCGTCGCAATACCGATCCGCAGCCCCGTAAAGGAGCCGGGCCCGGGCGCGACGGCAAACACGTCGACATCCGCCGAAGCCACTCGCTGGTCTTCGAGCAGTGTCAGGATCTCCGTGGGAAGGCGCTCGGCATGCGTACGCGCCGGATCGCCTCGACGCTCGGCAATGATGCGGTCGTTCTCAACGAGCGCGACGCTCCCGCCAGGCGTCGTCGTGTCCAGCGCCAACACGCGCATAGGGAACTGAATAACTGCTCAATTACCAGATGTGTACACTAACAGCATATGTCGGTCACGCCCGCGATGCGCCAGTATCTCGACGCCAAACAACAGCATCGCGACGCGATTCTGCTGTTTCGGATGGGCGACTTCTTCGAGATGTTCTACGAAGACGCCCTCGTCGCGGCTCGCGCGCTCGAACTGACGTTGACTTCCCGCGCCAAGGACGGCAATGGCGGCGGGATTCCCATGTGTGGTGTGCCGTTTCACGCCGTGGACACCTACATCGGACGGCTCGTCAAGAAAGGCTTTCGTGTGGCGATTTGCGATCAGGTCGAGGACCCTCGCAAGGCCAAGGGCATCGTCAAACGCGAAGTGGTGCGTGTCGTTTCGCCCGGCACGCTGACTGACACGAACTACCTCGACGCTCGCGAGCCGGCGTTCCTCATGGCCATCGCGCCAGTCAGCGCCCGAAGCCACGGTCTCACCGTCGAAACGGCCGGTGTCGCGCTGCTGGACCTCTCGACCGGTGAGTTTTCGGCGGCCGAATACAGCGGTTCAGAGGGAGCGCAAGGGCTCGCCGACGAGATTGCGGTCCTAAAGCCTCGAGAGATCGTCGTCCCTGCCGGCGACACGCCGGGAAAACCGGCCGACGCGCTCCTTTCCGCGTGGCCGATGGTGGCCTCGACGGGGCTGCCGACGACTCCCGTCGACGCCTGGACATTCGATGTGGAGTCGGCGCGACGGGCTCTCCTCGATCAGCTTCGCACGTCGGGGTTGGAGGCGTTCGGACTCGACCAGCGCCCGGCGGCCATTGCCGCGGCCGGCGCTCTCGTGCACTATCTGCGTGGGACACAGAAGGTCGATCTCGCGCACGTCCGGGGCATCACCTTTCGTCAGCGCGCCGATTCGCTGCTGATCGATCCGACGACGCTCAAGCACCTCGAGATTCTTCAGGGCTCCGATGGCGATCGGGACGGATCCCTCCTCGGCGAATTGGATCGGACGGTCACCTCCATCGGCAGCCGTCTCTTGCGCGCCTGGTTGCTCAGGCCCCTGCTCGCCCTCGAGCCCATTCGCGATCGCCTCGATGCCGTCGAGGAGCTCGCCTTCCGCACCACTGAACGCGGCAAGCTTCGCGACACCATCAAGTCGGTGCTCGATCTGGAGCGTCTTGTTGCCCGGGCGGCGCTCGGCATCGCCGGGCCGCGCGACCTCGTCGGCCTGAAACAGTCCCTGACGCTGATCCCGCGAGTCCGACTGGTCCTCTCCGAGTTGCAGGCTCCGCTCGTTCGATCTCTCGTTGCCGAGTTGGACGATCTCACAGATGTGCGCAGCGCGATCGACTCGACGCTCATCGACGATCCACCCGCGCTCGCGCGCGACGGCGGCTTCACGCGGGACGGCGTCGACGCCGAGCTCGACGACTTGACTGCGGTCAGCCGCTCCGGCAAGCAGATCATCGCCGAGATGGAGGGAGGCGAACGAGCGCGCACCGGTATTGCGTCGCTGAAAATCCGGTACAACCGAGTCTTCGGGTACTACATCGAGGTGTCCAAGTCCAACCTGCACGCCGTGCCGGCCGACTATCACCGAAAACAGACAATCGCCGGAGGCGAGCGCTTCGTCACGCCAGCACTGAAAGAGTACGAAGAAAAAGTGCTCGGGGCCGACGAGCGCATCCTCGAACGCGAGCTCGAGATTTTCGAGAGGCTTCGCAATGCGGTCGCCGCCGAGGCGCCACGAATCCAGGCGACCGCTCGCGCGCTGGCCTCGCTCGACGTCATCGCAGCGCTGGCCGAAGACGCGGCGGTCAACAATTACATCAAGCCTCACGTTCACGACGGCGACGAACTCGTGGTCGTCGATGGCCGCCACCCCGTAGTCGAGCGGCGCACGGCGGCCGCAGGCGAGACGTTCGTGCCGAACGACATCAGCCTGAGCGGAGCGAAATGTCAGCTCGTGATTCTGACCGGTCCGAACATGGGGGGAAAATCGACCTACCTGCGGCAAACCGCTCTCATCTGCCTGATGGCACAGGCCGGGTCGTTCGTGCCCGCGCGCGAAGCCAAGATTCCGCTCGTCGACCGCATTTTTGCCCGCGTCGGCGCCTCGGACAACATCGCGCGCGGACATTCCACCTTCATGGTCGAGATGCAGGAGACGGCCCATATCCTTTATGCCGCCACGTCGCGCAGTCTGGTGGTTCTCGATGAAATCGGTCGGGGCACGGCCACCTTCGACGGCTTGAGCATCGCCTGGGCGGTCGCGGAATACCTGGCCGCGAATCCCACAGCCCGGCCCAAGACGTTGTTCGCCACCCACTATCACGAGCTGACCGATCTGGCTGACGCGATGCCGGGAGTCGTCAACTTTCATGTGGCAGCGCGCGAATGGAAGGACGATATCGTGTTCCTGCACAAGATCGTGCCCGGCCGGTCCGACCGCAGCTATGGCATTCAAGTCGCGCGACTCGCGGGGTTGCCGCGCTCGGTCACTGATCGGGCGCGGGAGATCCTCGTCGCTCTTGAACGCGACGAACTGGCGCGGGGAGGCCGGCCGGCCGTGACCGGCACACCAACCGATCCTCAACAGCAACTCGGATTGTTTCAGTCGACGGCGAAAGACGATCGCCTGCGGCAGCGCCTGGCCGCCGTCGAAATCGATCGCATGACCCCGCTCGAGGCGCTGACGCTGCTCGCGGAGCTCAAGAAGGACGCCGAGAGCTGATGCGTCCGGACCTGGTGGCGGAGGCGCAGACTCGCATGCTGGCGAATCGCCACACCGTGCCGACTGTCGTGTTCGCTGCCATCGTCGCAGTCGGGTTGGCACCATCGCTGGCCTGCCTCCAACGTCCCGTCGACAATCCGAACATCATCGTCGTTGGCGTTCCCAGTGGGCCAGCCAACCTCGACCCGCGAATTGGCACCGACGACACGTCCCAAAAGGCGGGGCAGCTCATCTTCAGCGGCCTGATGACGCTCGACGACCGCCTCCGCATCGTGCCGCAACTGGCCGAACGCCTCGACAATCCCGAACCCACGACCTATGTCGTCACGCTTCGCCGGGGCGTGCGGTTCCACGACGGCCACGAGCTGACCTCGGCCGACGTGGTCCACACGTATCGCAGCATCTTGTCGCCGGAATTCATCTCTCCGATCAAGGGGGCGTTCGGGCTTCTCAAGGCCGTCGACGCCCGGGACCGTTACACCGTCGTCTTCAGCCTGAACGAGCCCTTCGGATCCTTCGCGGCGAATCTGGTCGTGCCTCCCATTGTGCCGGACGGGGCTGATTCGTCGTTTCACGAACATCCCATCGGAACGGGACCATACCGGTTCGTGCGCTATCTGTCCGACGATCGTCTGGAGCTCGCAGCGTTCGACGACTACTATGAGGGCCGTCCACTCAACGATGGCATCGTGCTGCGAGTCGTGCCCGACGACATCATGCGCGGCCTCGAGCTCCGCAAGGGGACAATGGACCTCAGCGTCAACGATCTGGCGCCCGACATCGTGTATCAACTCCAGCGGGAGCCGGCGCTCCAGATCGTGTCCTCACCCGGAACCGACTATCAGTACCTCGGGCTGAATCTCCGCGATCCGATCCTGAGAGACCGGCGCGTGCGGCAGGCGCTCGCGTATGCCATCGACTACAAGGCGATCGTCGAGCATCTCCGGCGTGGGCTGGCGACACCGGCGTCTGGAATCATGCCGCCTATGTCGTGGGCCTACGAACCAGAGGTGTTTACGTTCACGCACGACCCTGATCGCGCGAAGCGCCTCCTCGATGAGGCGGGATACGGGGATCCTGATGGCGACGGTTCCAGACCGCGGTTCACGCTCACCCTGAAAGTGTCGAACATCGAATTCAACCGGCTCCAGTCGGCGGTGATCCAGCAAAACCTGCGGGACGTCGGCATCAGGCTGGAGGTGCGGGTGTACGAATTTGCGACGCTTGTACGCCGACGTGCTGAACGGCAGCTTTCAGATGTTTTCATTGCAATGGACGGCCGGTGCCACAGCCGATCCCGACATCCTGCGGCGCATCTTTCACTCGCGGCAGACGCCGCCGTTCGGGTTCAACCGCGGATACTTCGCGAATCCGCGAGTCGACCGTCTTCTCGACCAAGCGACGGTGTTGACCGACACGGCCGAGCGCAAGCGCCTCTTTGGGGAGGTTCAACAGATCGTCGCGCAAGAGGTTCCGTACATCAGCCTCTGGGACAAGACCAACTTTGCGGTGGCGCAACGGGCGCTGAGCGGAATCCGGCTCACTCCTGCGGCCGACTTCCTGTTTCTCAAAGATGTCACGCGCTCGGCGCCTGATCACCAGCCTGCTCGTTAGCTGCGTCACGCTGCTCGGAGCAACGCCGAGCGCTCGCGCTGCGATTGTCGACCCAGCCCATCACTTCCGCACGCTCGCCACCGAGCATTTCATCATCTACTTTCATCGGGGCGAGGAGCACCTGGCGACACGATTGGCCGGCATCGCGGAGGATGTCTGGAGCAGGATCGCGCTCCCGCTGGGCGTCACGCCGCCGGCGCTCACACACGTCGTTCTCGCCGACCAGACGGAGCTGGCCAACGGTCTGGCAACGCCTGTCCCGTACAACACCATCGTGATGTTTGCCACCTGGCCGAGCGGCGCCGAGTACATCGGCAAGACCGACGACTGGCTGCGGCTCCTGTTCACGCACGAGTTCACACATGTTGTCCATCTCGACCGGTCGGTGGGATGGGCGAAGGTTGTGCGCGGAATCTTCGGTCGAGTGCCGTTGTCGTTCCCGAATCTCTTTTTGCCCAAGTGGCAGATCGAAGGGCTTGCGACCTACGAAGAGAGCGCGATGACCGGTGGAGGCCGCCTGTACGCGGGTGACTTCCGCGCCATCCTCACGGAGGCCGCCGCGACGAGCCACCTCGAGCCGCTCGATCGTGTGAATGGCGGGTTGACCGACTGGCCGAGCGGACACGGGCCTTACGTTTACGGTGCCGGCTTTCATGAGTATCTCGCCGACCGGTTCGGCGCCGAGTCGTTTTCAAGGCTGGCTCGAGCGACCGCCGGCCGGGTCCCATTTACGGCATCCCGCGTCTTCGAGCGAATATACGGGCACTCGTTGGGCACGCTGTGGCGTGATTACGAGATCCACGTCGCCCAGCGATCGCCCGGCACGAGAAACGTCGGGAACGAGTCGGCGGCCATCGCGACCGCTCGGCGTCTGACGCATCACGGGTTCGAGGTCAACGGCCCTCGCTTCGACAAGGCCCGTTGCGATGGCTGTCCGTCGGACATCATCTATTCGGTGCGAACGCCCAATGAATTTCCAGCGCTCTATAGACTCTCGCCCGATGGCACGCCCCCCCGGCACTTGACGACACGATACCAGGGCACCACGACCGCCATCGGTACAGACGCGATCTACTTCGACCAACAGGAGATCCGACGAAACGTGGCGGTCTATAGCGATCTATATGCCTTTGATCGCCAAAACGGCGGCATCACGCGGCTGACCTTCGAGGCACGGCTCCTCGATCCCGATCTCGCTCCCGACGGCAAGACGCTCGTCGCCGTGCACGAGACGCCCGGACGACGGGATTTGGTGCTGATCGAGTTGAGCGATGGGTCGGCTCGGCAGCGAACCGGGTCGGCGAAACCTGTTGGCCCCATAACCACGCTGCTCTCCGAGTCTGACACGCAGTTCAATTCGCCACGATGGTCTCCCGACGGCCGCACGGTGGTCGTGGAGCGGCATGCCATCGGCCGTCAATCCGAAATCGCGCTCGTCGCAGTGTCGACCCGAGCCATGCGCACGATCGCCTCCGATGCGGACGCACGATTTGTGACTCCGACCTGGCGTCCGGACGGACGGGCTATCGTCGCGGCTGCCGACCTCAACAAAGAGCCATTCGAGTTGTATGAAATTCCGGTGGAGCCCTTCGAATCCTTTGAAACCTCAGAGTCCCGCGTCGCCCCACCATCCATCCGTCGATTGACGCGCACGATCGGCGGCGCCACCTGGCCCGAGATTTCAGCCGACGGGAGGACGATCGTCTTTGTCGGCAACACGACAGACGGCATGGACCTTTTCGAAATGCCTTATCCCGACGCGACAAGCGGCGACGGCACCGTTCTCCCAGTCGCCACGACGCGACCGTCCATTTCAACATCAAGCGGCGGCGACATCGCCACGCAAGCCACACTCGGCCGAAAGCCGGACGACACCAGCGACTCGGAGATTCGTCGAACCCCCGACTACAATCCGCTACCGACGCTTGTGCCGACGTCGTGGTCGCCGTTCTTTGAAGGCGCTGCCGATCAACTTCGACTCGGACTGGGGACCGGCGGTCGCGATGTGCTGGGCTATCACGGATACACGGTCTCAGTGAGCTGGCTCCTCACAAGCCCCTCCCGCGCCATCGCTCCACCGGGCGCCAGCCCGGACTGGCAGGTTTTTTACCAATACAGCCGTTGGCGTCCGACTTTTTGGGTATCAGCATCCGCTGAGACGTCGTTCTTTGCCGGTCCGGCCGACGAGCGAGGCGTTCCTTCGACAGCCACTTCCCGAGAGCGGCTGGTGCAGGCAGGCGTCCTCTTGCCAATCCGGCACGTGCGGACGTCGCACACCGCGCTTTTCTCAGCAGTTCGCGGTGAGGAAGAGCTCAATTCGGCGGACGGCGCCATCTCTCGCACGCGCACAGCGGCGCGCGCCGGATGGGGGTTCGATTCGTCCCATCTGTACGGCTATTCGATCAGCCGCGAAGGTGGCGTGGCAATCGGGGCGACAACGGAGGTCGCTCCGCAGGCTCTGGGATCATCCGGCGATGCCTCCGCTATCACCGTGGATGGCCGAATATATGCGCCGGGGTTGGCGCCTCATCACGTACTGGCGCTCAGGATTGCCGGTGGGAGATCGACGGGGGACCCGACCCTTCGCCGAACTTTTCTTCTCGGTGGAGGCCAGTCCAATCCGAGCACGCTCGACTTCGGGCGGGATGCGATCAGCCTGATGCGCGGCTTCGCCCGCGACACCTTTGCGGGAAGCCACGTCGCCTTGCTGAATGTCGATTACCGCCTGCCGCTGGCCCGGCCGCAGCGCGGGCACGGCACCTGGCCTTTTTTCCTCCACACGCTGCATGCCGCCGGCTTCGCCGACATCGGGCACGCCTGGGATCGGCAGTTCGATGCGCAAGACCTGAAAACGTCGGTGGGTGCCGAGCTCTCCTTCGACCTGGTTCTCGGATTCTCGCTCCCTCTGACAACCACCGTCGGCGGCGCTTGGGGCAGGGACGGCAGCGGCTCGGTGGATGGCGGTGGTTCGGTCTACGTGCGGCTTGGCCGGGCGTTCTAGGAGTCTCCAGAATCGATTGCTGAAGTCACCCCTTGTTCAGCGCCTCGAGCTCTCGCTTCGCCTCGGCGGTGAACGGCGAGTCCGGGTACTCCTGGACGAGCCTGTTGAATGTCTGCTGCGCCTCGGCGCGTTTGCCGGCGTCTCGATACGTGCGGCCGAGCTGCATCAGGATCCCGTCGACGGGGAGTTGCCCTTCTTTGCGCTGTGCGAGCTCGTTGAAGGTGCTGATCGCCTCGTCGTACTGCCGGATCGTGCCTGCGCGTCGGCCAGTCCCAGCCGCGCCATCTGTCCGTAGATGCCGGACCCCGATCTGGCGATGACTTCCTGATAGGCGGCGACAGCCGCCGGGGCATTGCCAAGCGTCATCTGAGCCGCCGCCTCTTGATAGCGCGCGAATATCCCGGCATCGGTAGACGGATGCGCGTCGGCGGCGGCCTTCAGCTTGACGACCGTGGCCTCCAGGCGCGCCCGCTCGCTGGGAAAGCCGCCGGGCGTCGCCGGCGTCGTGGCCGTGCTGACCCGCGCTTCCTGAACCGCAAGTGCTTCGGCCAGGCTCCGTTCCGCCCGGGACTCGGCATATCCGCGCCAGGCCATATAGCCGGCAAGGGCCAATGCGAGCCCGACAACCACAGCAACGCCAGTCGTCACCTGGCTTTTGCGCTCTTCGACCAGCTCCCGCGCGTGGAGCGCCCAACGTTGCAACTCGTTCGCTTTGAGGTGGTGGCGCTCGGTTCGCTTCATGCGCTCATTTTACAATGTGTCGAAGGGATGGAATTCGAGAGTCCAAGAGCCTGCTGCCTCACTTAGCCTTCCTAATGTTCTGTGGGTTCAAATCCAGCCTGACACCCAATGTGTACAGAAACTCGCGGTCCCGATGATACGTGCCGGGAACCGCACCAAAGTCCCGCGCGTCGGCTCCCTGCGGCACGATGAGGACACCAGCCTGAAAGACGATCGAATCCCAGCCCTTCCCATTAAAGGGCCTCCAATCGACTCGGACAGGTTCGATGAAAAAGCGGGAGAACGGCGTGAAGGCGGAGCCGGTGAACATGAACACGCCGGCGCCAACGCCGATATCTAGACGATTCTGCTGCAGCCGCCACACGAACGAAGGTTCCACTTTGGTCATGTTGACGTCTGTGTCGACCGAGCCCGCGTATTCCAAGGGGTTGTTCTTGGCCTCGAACAAGCCGACTGCGAAATTGAAGGACGCTTGGCGCTGTCTCGTTGGCCCGACAAAACATCGCGAACCAATCAACGCCTCCAGCACCCTCATCGCGTCGCCGTCGTCGGTTCCCTGTGGGAGCTGCTTTTCAATGTCGACAGCCTCATCTTTTGAAACACTGGGCGATTCTGCAAAGCACGCCACTCTCCAGTCAATCTCCACGCCATTAAACGGCCCTGGTCCGCTCCACTCGCTGATGAAGCGCCAGAACGCGTCAGCGGAGGTCGGTACGCCGAGCTGGAAACAGGCTGAGAACAGAGCGATCGCAAAGAGACGACGCAAGGGCGACCTCCTAGTGTTCGAGCGAATAGCTCGAAGCGGACTTATTGGGACGTTCCACCGGCGCTCTCTTCCGTCTGGGCGCGCGAGAACGTCGTGAAAACATTCTCTCGAGTGCCCGAACGCTCAACCGCACCGTCGCCATTTCGGACAATCCGGTTGCGAGGCGTCAGGTCTGGACAGAACAGCAGGACTTCCTCAGCGCGTTCGGCATTGACGTAGCAGTCGGCGCCATTCCATCGGGCCATTTCGAACCTGGCCTGAAAGAACAGCCGATACGTCACCGCCTGTGTGGCGATCGACAGTAGGCAAATCACGACGCCCCCAGCCAGCATTCCCCAGGGCAGCGCCTCGAGCCTCCGACGGCCGCGTCTGACGACAAAGACCCAGGCCATGGCCGACACAACCGCTATCGCGCTGAATACCTGACTGCACAAATCCTGATAGCGCTCGAATGCCGGCGACAGAAAAGCAAGGTCGCTGGCCGAAGCGGTAGAGCTCCAGGAGAATACGGAACCAAGGACGGGCGAGAAGTACCACCAGGAGGCGATCAACAGCGATGCGGACGTCAACAGCACCCAAGACGCCAGCACCGACAGATGATCGAGGTGGAGACGGCGCGAAGCCCGATTGAGCTTGTGGCGAACAATCTCGTCCGTCCGGCTCGCGTGCGTGGATAACGACAGGGCCAGGTTCTTCGACACCATGACCACCGCGAGCGTCAACAAGATCAACAAAGCAAGGACTAAGGGGGCAATGCACGATCGTAGGCCCCATGTGAGCCACGTGTAGAGCGTTTCGTCTGCGAACTCCAACCGCCCTAGATTCGTGTTGAAGGCACGCGAAGCTACAAAGCCAAGCACAGTGGACATTGCCGCGACACCGATCACCGCAAGAAGCGCCGTCACGACGTGCCGCCAACCAGTTCGTCGAGCGCCGTGGACCGCCGCCAGCGCTTGAAGCAGTGCACCAGCACTCGTGTAGCGGCGACCGGGATCGGGAGCCAACGCCCCGTCGACGGCTTGAACAAACAGTGCCGGCAGGTCCGATCGCCGGTCACTCAGCAACCGACGCCGCCCCTGCATATGGGCGGCTGTCAGCTCTTCAATCGAGCGCCCTTCAACCGGATACTCACCGGTGACGAGGTGATACAGAAGCACCCCAACGCCGTAAACGTCGCCAGCGGCCGACGCAGGAAGCCCGGCCAGAACCTCAGGCGGCATGTATAGAGGGGTTCCGGCAATCTCTGGATGACCCGGCGACTTGACCTCGTCGGCCTGACGCCCGGTCCCAAAGTCCATGAGCACCACACGGCCCGCGCGCTCGCGCATCACGTTTCTGGCCTTGACGTCGCGATGCACGAACCCCGCGGCGTGAACGGCGGCGAGCGCCCGGCAGAGATCCTCGCCGACGAGCACGGCCTCGCGGGCGTTGAGCGGACCCTTGGCACGAAGCGCCTCGTCGAGCGTCTCGCCGCTGACGAATTCCATGCAGAGGCCTACGCGATCGCCGTGCGATTCGACGCCGAAAACGCTGACGACATTCGGATGGCGAACCTTGGCGAGCGCCCGGCCTTCCCGTAAGAGGCGCTCCCGCAGGCGGGTATCAACGACCTGCGTGTGCAGGATCTTGATGGCAATTTCCCGCTCTAGCTCAGGGTCCCAGGCGCGGTACACGCGGCCAAAGCTTCCTTCGCCAACCGGCGCGATCAGACGATACCGCCCCCACGAATGGGGCGATTCATCGGTGACGACCTTGGCGGCCTCGCGACCGACGCGCCGAAGGCCATTGACGTCGGTCGTCCAATTGCCATCGACGGTCGTCGTCTCCGCCTTTTCGTCTCCGGTCCGATGGACCTCCGCAATCTCGTCGAGAATGCGAAGGCAGTGCAGCCATTCGCGCTCGTCCGCGCTTTGGGCGCCACTGTCGAGCGCCGACCAATCGACAGGGCGACCGTCGGCGATTTCCTCGATTGCCTGGTCGACGACGCTCTCAAGAGGCATGTCGCATTTCGGCCGCCAGACGTCTCATCGCGCGAGTGACGGCCATCCGCGCCGCGGCGCCGCTGGGCTTGTTGAGAACAATGGCTAATTCGTCATAGCCGTACTGCAGCTCGATCCGGCCGATGATCGCCTCGCGATCGGCCGCCTTGAGCCGCTGAATGGCAGCGTCGTACCGGGCCATATTCTCGGAGCCAATCGCGTACTCGAGCGGAGAGGTGCGCTCGTCCCTCAACTCGTCGGGGAGCTCGGCCTGGTTCGGTCGACGATGCTGCTGGCGGGCGAGATCGCGAATGCGATTCATCACGGCTTGCCGGAAGTAGGCTTGCAGCGCGCCTTGATGGCGGGCTTCAAACGCCTCGAGCCGGCGCAGGGCACCGACAACGGCATCTTGCACGAGATCGGCGGTCTCCATCATCCCGCGCGCCGACGATGGCAGCCGTCCGTGCGCCCATCGTCTCAACGCCGGAATACATCGCTCCAACAACCGCTCGAGGGCGGCATCGTCGCCATGTTTCACGCGATCTAAGAGATCGACCGTGGCTTCCGGATCCAGCGGCTCCGGCTGGCTCCGTACCGAGGTCGATGGCGGGTCGGTGGCCATGTCACGAAAGGGCTCGCGGAGGGCGGTATGGCAGACATCATACCCGTCGATCCGCGCCGCAGGTAGGACTTTGTCGGGCGGATTGCGTCGGTGGCGTGCGACATCGCTTTGTGACGACAACGCGGGACGGACCAGGCGCAGAGCGCGCTCGGTCCGGGCGATGCCCCCCGACACTCCGCGCTCGGCCATCCGAAGAAACCTCCCAGATCCGATAACGTCGAACCTGGCTCGGACTAACCGGACCGGTACGCGACCTTCAAGGGCCAGCCGATTCGGAAGCGCTCGGACGGCCGCAGGAGCCGCAGGCTGGCGAAAACGCTCACGACACCGATGACGACGCCGACGACGTGTCGGCAAGCCAATGGATGCCAAGCTGCTGGAAGTGCCGTTCGCCGTCAAGCCGAAGTTGTGCTGGCGGCTGTGGAGCTAGTCGCTGGACACGAGACTCAGCGGCCGCAGGTAAGGCTATTGCCGCCCCTCGACGAGTGCTCTGGAACGGTCAGGCTGGGCGCATCATCACGGAACCTGGGCCAGTGCTTCTCGGACGAGGGTCCGAATCCGCTCGATATTCGTCTCTCGGACTGGGCACGTCGCGTCGGTCGCCACACATTGAGCAAGGGTCATCCCACAGCCGCAGTTGCATCTGGCTCGATTGGCTGCCTGCAGGGTACTCCGCCGGTTGCTCGAGCTCAAATCTGAGAAATCGACGACGGCGATGTCGTCCGCATCGTACGCGACGCCCGCCGTGTCCCACGCGGCATAGATCATGAGAGCGACCACGGCCAGGCCCGCGATCCACTTGAGCGCTCTCACATAGATGGGGGCGGCGGCTCGCTGTCGCCGGTCTCGTTTTCGAGAGGCCTTTCCCAAAGCATCGATGAGTATACGTCACCGTCGTTGCGAATCACTTCCCCACATCGAACGTGAATCCGAAAGACCGCTCGATGGGATTGAAGAACGTTCCGTAGTCGGGCGATGTCAGGTTGTTCTGGACGTCGCGGTCTGCCGAAGCTCCGAGAACGTTGTACATCTTTATGCCCGCGCGGAGGCGGTAGTTCTTGAACCGGAACGGTCGCGTCAAGGTGAAGTCGAGCGTGCTGACGACAGGCAGACGTCCGGCACGATTGCGCGTCCCCACGAAATCCTGGAACTCGTTCACGGCGGACCAGGGAAATCCGGATCGCAGCTCCAGCAACGGCGCGACATCCCACTTGCCTGGCAATCCGAAGGTGCCGCGGACCAGCAGCCGGTGACGAACGTCTGTCGCGGTGAGGCTGTTCTCGTTCGACCGGATAATCGGGTTCCGGAGGTTGCCGAAGAACTGATCGTAGTTGTTCAGGTCGGCGGTCCCGCGCGCCCATACGTACGAGATGGTGACGTCCCGCCGTGCGCCACCCATGTATCGCGTGGTCGCCTCCAACTCCCTGTAGATGGACAGGCCGTTGCTGGCCAGGTTCAGCTCGCCGGCCGCCGGGTCCGGCGTCACGACGAACTCGTGGCGGCCGGAGCGCCGCATGAATTCCAGCTTGAAGAGCAATCGGCGGCCGAAGCGCTGATTCCATTCGATATTGCCGACGTAGGCTTCTGGCGTCCGCAGGTTGGGGTCGAGGACATTGACGAATGTGATCGGAAGACCGAGCGGACCACCGGTCGCGTCGAAGCGTGCGACTGTCCGCGGCTCGAACATCGGGAACGCCGCAATGTTGAGGGGGGTCCGCTGGACGAATTTGCCGAAGCCACCCCGCAGAATCGCCCGTCCTTCCGGAGCGACGCCAATCGCCATACCCGCACGTGGCGACCAGTTCACCCGCTCGACGATGGCGTCGCGATCGAACCGCAGCCCCAGTTCGAGCGTAATCCGCGATCCCAGTCGCCAGCGGTCCTGCGCAAACGTCGCGAACTCGACCCCGGCGGCTTCCTGCTCCTGACGAGGCCCGAACATCGTCAACTCGGCCAGCGACCCGTCCAGGCGGCGAATCTCCAGCGGCCGGCTCTCGGTGAAGCCACCGAATTGGGAGTACTGCAAATCCGTGCCGACTTTGAACACATGCTGGCCGTGCCAATCGCGGGACATGCTGAGCGCCTCGACCCATTGAAGACTGGAAACCTCGCGCTCCTGGTCGTTGAAGAAGCTGCCGCTCTGACTCTGCGGCGCGTACACCATCGGGTTCCGGCCGTCAGTGTTGGCATGGACTTCGAACCATCGACCCGACAGGGTCGTCTCGAGAACCACGTCATTCGCCAGCGCCAGCCGATCCACGAGACCGGTCGACCAGCCGCTCTGGTTGAAGTCAGGAGCCGTCTCTGGTGGCCGGAACGTGTCCATCGTGATGCGCCTGATTTTGCGTGGAAAAGAAATCAGCGCGGCACCGATGGTGTGGCGCGATGAGAGCACGGTGTCGAATCGCGTAAACGAGTCGAGACTCGTCAGCTCGATTTCGGGCTCTTCCGGCAGGCTTCTAACCGGAGTGTTGATAAACCGATATTGAAAATCCTGCGCGATGAACATCCGGTCGCGCTTGAGCGGTCCCCGTATCGAGAAGCGGGGCTCGAACCCGCGGATCCCGGCGAATCCTTTCCTGATGCGCGGAAGGAAATTGTCGGGCCTCACCTCCCAGTCGTTCGTTCCCTGTCTCGTGCGAACTTGCGTGATGCTGGTCGAAAAGCGTCCGTATTCCGCCGCGAAGGGATTGGCCAGTACCTCGACCGACTCCACGCTCTGCGATGGGACTTCCAGATCGAAATCACCTGATGACGGGTCGTTCAGGCTGGCGCTGCTCATCTGCAGCGCGCCCTGCGAGGGTTGACCGCCCTTGATGCGCAGACGGCCGTCGGGCCCCCGCACCACGCCTGGCAGCAACAGCAGCAGGCTTTGGAAGTCGTCCCCCGCGAGCGGGGCAATCTCAAATACCTGGCCGGAGAGCATATCGCTCATGGACACGGGCTGCACGCTGTCGGTCGGCGACGGCGTTTCGGCGCGGACTTCGACATCGGGCAACACGAAGATCAGCTGAATGTCCAGAAGTACCAGAGTGACTTCGCCTGCTTTGACGTCGAACGGCGTCGAATCCCTCGCGAGAAAGCCCGGTCTCGTCGCCTTGACGAAGTACCGGCCAGGCGGCACGTCCGGAAACGTGACCTGGCCCACACCATCGGTCGTCGTCTTGGCAAGAACCGTCGTATCCGACGTGGTCCGCAACTCGACCTGGACGCCCGCCATCTGCACGGTTCCTCCAAGCGTGGTGATGGTTGCGATGATGCGTCCGGTTGATTGTTGAGCAGTCTCGAAAGCGTCCGTTTCGCGCGCAAGTGCAAGAGTCTGGAGCAACCCGATGAGCACTGCGACAAGAAGCCTCTCAGACATCGTTTTTACGCCTGGCCATGTGCGGTCGGATGAATTCGAGTTCCCGGTCACTTGAGAGGATCTCAGCGTCAGGGGCCTCAGTCTCTCACAAGGCGCGGGATGGGGCCAGTGGAGCGCTTATGAGGAAATGGTTTCATTACGTGTGGTGCGAGGTGGCTTGATTGAGCACGGCGAAGCCCGTGTGATTGGAGCACTGATCAGTATGGCGCGCCCGGCCAGAATTGAACTGGCGGCCCCCCGCTTAGGAGTTACGCGAAGGTTATCGCCGTTCAATGTCTGACCGTGGGGCGGCTCCTGCTGTAGCGTCTCTCGGTTCCACGACGGAACTCCCCTGAAGAGCCCCGCCTTGGCGGCGCTGGCCGTCGAGCACGGACCCCTTAACGTTGCTCCATGATGAAGGTCACGCCCGCACCTATATCTGCAAGGCGTTCGCAACGGGCTGATGACCTTTCTGCCCGTAGTACGCAATGTACAGATAGCAGGCCAGGGGCAGGGCGAACGAATAGAGCAGGCTCGCATTGTCCGCAAGCCACCCCATCGCGACCGGCACGATGGCGCCGCCGACGATGGCCATACACAGGACGCCTGAGCCTTCGCCCGTGCGACGGCCGAGCCCCTGGATGGCGAGTGTGAAGATGGTCGGGAACATGATCGAGTTGAACAGCCCGACGGCGATAACGGCCCACATCGCCGTGCTGCCCGCAGTCATCATGGCCACCACCAAGAGGATGGCCGCCACCAGCGCGTTGAAAGCGAGTACGGAGCCGGGCTTCCTGTATCGAAGCACGAAAGAGCCGATGAAGCGGCCGACCATGGCGCCACCCCAGTAGAACGACAGATAGCCACCCGCAACAGCGGCCGAAAGGCCTGCGATCTGTGGCTGCTCCGCGAAGTTCACGAAGAAGCTGCCAATCGAGACTTCCGCGCCGACGTAGAGAAAAATCGCAACGGCACCGAGCACGAGCGGCCGATGCGACCACACGCTGCCGGGATCGTTGTCCGCCATTCCGGAGGAGCCATCGGATCTTGCGCTTCGATCTTCGGCAAAGCGACGACACCGACGAGGAGGGCAATGAGGCAGAGCGCAACCGCAAGCCCCAGATAGGGACCCTGCACCGCGCGCGCCTCGGCAGCCGGCGGCATGCCGCCGCCGCCAATCACGGCCGGCACCGCGAGGATGAGGCTGGTGCCGATCGCGGGCCCGATGGTAGTACCGAGCGAGTTGAACGCCTGCGTCAGGTTCAACCGGCTGGAGGCTGTTTCCGGCGGCCCGAGAATCGCGACATACGGGTTTGCGGCGACCTGGAGCAGGGTGATGCCGGAGGCGAGCACGAACAGCGCGCCGAGGAACAGCGGGTACGAACGCGCGCCCGCGGCCGGATAGAACATCGCGCAACCGGCGCTCGCGACGACCAGGCCGAGCACGATGCCCGGCTTGTATCCGACGCGCTCGACCAGCATGCCCGAGGGCATGGACATCACGAAGTAGGCGCCGAAAAAGCAGAACTGGATCAGCATCGCCTGAACGTAACTCAGCTCGAACGCCGCCCTCAGGTGCGGGATCAGGATGTCGTTGAGCGAGGTGATCAGCCCCCACATGAAGAACAGCGATGTCAGCACGATCAGCGCACCGGTGTATTTCTTCCCGTCGGCAGTCATTCCGTCTCCTTCACGCCTTTGACCGCGATTTCAGCATGTCCGGCGAAGATTGGCACGGCTGTCGACGAAATAGCAACGGCACGCAGCCGCATGAAGGGCTGCCGCGCGCATCGGTGCCGCTCGAGAGCGGCCCCAGCAGAAGACGCGGCGATGGCGGTGATGTACACCGGATGCTCTGGAAATGCCGGCAGAGCTGACCCCAGATCCCGCTGTCTGGGAAACGTCAGCCGCGCTGAGTGGGCCCGAAGGAGAAAATCAGCCTCGCCCTCGAGTTCACCGGATACGCAGCATCAGCTCATCGGCCGACCCGATAGGTCTCACCGACCACCTCGAACCGCGCGCGCTGCCCCTCGTCCGCGGAGCTGGTGCCCACCCACACCGTGAACGAGCCCGGCTCCACCACCCGCTGCATCTGCAGATCGTAGAACGCGAGATCATCCGGACCCAGTGTGAACGAAACCCTGCGCGTCTGACCCGGTTGGAGCGTGACGCGCTGGAAGCCGCGCAGCTCCCGGATCGGTCGCGTCACGCTGGCGACGTCATCGCGCACGTAGAGCTGCACTAGTTCATCGCCCGCGAGCGATCCACCGTTCGTCACGTCGACTTGAACGACGATCGAGCCGCCGGCCTGGATGCCCGCGGCGCTCAGCTGCAGAGCCGAATAGGCGAATGTCGTGTAACTGAGGCCATGGCCGAACGGGTACAGCGGCGTCCACGGCACGTCGATGTACTTCGACGTGTAACGCTCCCGGTCGGAGGGCGGGCGCCCCGTGTTCTTGTGGTTGTAGTAGAGCGGCTCCTGCCCGACGGTGCGGGGGAAGCTGACCGGCAGCTTGCCGCTCGGGTTGTAATCACCGAACAGCACATCGGCCACCGCCGGCCCCATCTGCACGCCGAGATACCATGCCTCCAGAATCGCCGGCACGTTCTCATCCATCCACGGAACCGAAAGCGGTCGGCCGTTCATCAGCACCACGATCAACGGCTTGCCGGTGGCGTGCACCGCTTCCAGTAATTGCTGCTGAACGCCGGGCAGATCCAGCGAAGAGCGATTGCGTGCCTCCGCGCTCATGTCCTGATGTTCGCCGAGGACCATGATTACCGCGTCGGCCTCGCGCGCCGCACGCACCGCCTCCGCAAAACCGGCCGTATTAGTGCCTTCTACGGGCGCGCCGGCGGCGTAAACCACGTTCGTCTTCGGTGCGGCCCGGCGGATACCCGTGAGCACGGAAATGACATCATCCGCGCGCCCGGCTGCGGCCCATGAGCCGAGCGCCGAACGACGATCATCGGCGAGGGTGCCGATCACCGCCAGCCTCCGCAGGTCCTTCCGCAGCGGGAGCAGCAGCGCACCCTTATGCGGCGCGTTCTTGAGCAGGACTATCGACTTGCGTGCCAGTTCGCGGGCTGTCGCGATGTGCTCCGGCGCCATGATCAATCGCGTCTCGCGGACCGGATCGCTGTAGCGGTACGGATCGTCGAACAGCCCGAGCCGGTACTTGGCACGCAGGATACGTCGGACGGACTCATCCACCACCGATTCCGCCAGCCGGCCCGCGCGCACGGCCGCGGGCAGATGCCGGACATAGATCGCGCTCACCATGTCGATGTCTACGCCCGCCGTGAGGGCGAGAATCCCGGCGTGCGTCTGGTCCGCCGCAATGCCATGCTGGATGAGCTCCATCACGCCCGTATAGTCGCTCACGTAGAGACCGTCCCAGCCCCACTCGCCGCGCAGGACGCCGTTGTTGAGCCACGCATTGGCGTGCATTGGCACGCCGCCGACCTCATTGAATGCACCCATCACCGCTGCCGCGCCGGCATCCACTGCAGCTTTGAACGGAGGCAGGTAAATCTCCCGCAGCGTACGCTCGGAAACGTCAACCGTATTGTAGTCACGGCCTGCTTCCGCGCCGCCGTAGGCCACGAAGTGTTTGGCTGTCGCGAGGATCGTGAGGCTGTCACGCAGGTCCGCGCCCTGGAAACCGCGCACGCGCGCTGCCGCCATTGCCGAGCCGAGGTACGGATCCTCACCCGCGCCCTCGACGATGCGCCCCCACCGCGCATCGCGTGCGATGTCGACCATCGGCGCAAACGTCCAGTGCAGTCCCGCGGCGGCCGCTTCAATCGCTGCAACACGTGCGGCGCGCTCGACAGCCGCTACATCCCAGCTCGCGGCCTCCGCCAGCGGGACCGGGAACACGGTGCGGAAGCCGTGGATGACGTCATCCGCGAACATGAGCGGAATGTGCGTGCGCGATTCCTCGACCGCGATGCGCTGCAGCTCCCGCGTGTAGGCAGCCCCGTGAACACCGAGAAATGACCCCACCCGGCCCATGCGGATCTCGGCCTCGCCGCCCTCTGGCACTTGTGGGCCCGTCGGCGTGCCACGACCACGATATTGCGCGAGCTGACCCAGCTTCTCTTCCAGCGTGAGTCCGGCGAGCACCGAATCGACGAACTGCTCCATCGCCGCATCGCGCTGCGGTGCCGTCCTGATCGGAGCTGCGAGCTGCGGCCTCCCCCCGGGCGGCGGCCGGCTCTCGCACGCCTGCATCAGCAGCATCACGGCGCAACCGAACGACGCCAGCCGTTGCGTCCTGGTGAATCCAGTCGCTGAAGAAGCAGTTCGCATAAGGCTCGGTCTCTTGGGTTGGGAGGAGGTCGGCCTAGACAACATGGCTGTCACAGCTTCTGCGTGACGGAGTCGCTCAGTCGACGGCCGCCTGCGCGGGGCCCCTTGCATTTGAGGGACCTGCTCTGCTGCAGGGATGCCGTTATCCGGAGCGCGAGAGCTGGACGCTTCCGTACCGCCGCTGGGTCTCAGTTTTCCACCGCCCCGTCACGTATCACGCTGCAGGAATACCGCGACACGATCGACGAGACCGAGCAACGGATCGCGCGGCTGACCGATCAACAGCGTCAACTCGCACCAACGTGGCGGTGGGCTCCTGTGGTCGCGGCCCTGCAGGTCCATCAGTAACTCGCGAACCCGGCACGCTCCAGCGCGCGGCGTACAATGGCGTTCTGCATGAACGTGTTCCAGACGAACCCGGTGCGAAGGTTCTCCGCCATGAGCAGCGTTATCCCCGTGTCGATGCCGATGACGTCGGGGTCGTACCAGTCCTTCATGGGATTGAAGGCGTTAATGAACCCGTAACGGCTCCAGGTGCGCTCGTAGCGTCGTCTTATCGTCTTGAGAACCCGCAGCGCCGGCCCCGTCAGAAACGGCAACGACCCGGCCGCCGCGCTCGGAACGACGGTTCCGTCGATCGGTCCCATTTCAGGAGGACCGCCCCAGACGGCGTAGCCGTTCGGCGAATCCGACGCGGTGATGCCCCACAGATCCTCGCTGAAATGGGGATAGCGACCGGCCAGTTCCAGGCAGAATCGTCGATGGGCGTCAGTAGCGGCCACCGAATTCAGGAAGTAGTCGCCGTAGCGGTCGCGCCGCCGCCGGAAGTCGAACCAGGCCTGCGAGTACTGGTGCACGAACAGTGGCGCGAAAGAACCGATGTAGCGCAAGCCGTCGTATTCAAACGTGGTGCGTTTCCACGCGTGCCAGGTCTGGACAGGCAATGGAGACGTAGACGAGCCGAGCCCGAGCAGGTACATCATCATCAGCTCGCTGTACCCATCCCAGCGATACTGAAGGAAGCCTCCCTCCGGCCTCCAGCCATGCGGCAGCAGCGACGTGTCCGCCGAGAGCCACATCCAATCAACACGGTCGAAGATCTGCGTCGCCAGACGCGTGATCTCTCGGAGACGGAAGTGCTCGCGGCACGTGAGCACGCCGCAGAGCAGAATCGCCGTGTCGATGGACGAAACCTCGGAGTCCCAGATTCTCGCACCCGAGTGCAGATCCGCCCAGTGGTAGAAGAACCCCCGGTGGGTCGGCATCTCAGACTCGAGAAAGTGAAGAGCGGCGATCACGCGGTCGTGGGCTTGGCTAGTGGGCACGAACTTGCGCTGTTCGCCGATGCAGATCGCGGTCAGGCCGAATCCCGTGGCCGCAATGCTCGCGGCTGTGCGTGTGTCGGTTGCCGCACGCACGTCAACCCGGTCTCGGACGAGTCCCGTAATCGGGTCCGCCTGGTCCCAGAAGTAGCGGAACGTGGCCAGTTCAATCTCATCCAGCAGGCTCTCGTCCTCCGCCGACAGGGCATAGGATGTGTTCTGCCCTTTGGGCTTGTCCTGTGCCTGGGCCTGCGCGTGCGGACGCGCCGCCAGGGCGGCCAGGGTTGCGGCGAGGGTGGGTCCGGCGCACATGATTTCGATCAGCGCCTCCCGGCGCGATATGGTTGGGGTATGGACTGGCAAAAGGGAGCCCTCCGCCTGATTCGAATGAGAATATCTCTTTCGGTCTTTTAGCACGACCTCAGTAGGATTTGGGCTGGGCGCGGACAATGGAGTACGGCGGCGGAAGACTGCTGTTCTGGGGGCGCGTCACGTTAGTCGCGGTCGTCGCGGCCGTCGCCGTCACGGAATTGCTGCCGCGGCGGCCGCAGCCCGGTGAGCTGAGGCTCATCACTGGAGCGGTTCTCACTGCAGATGGCGATCTGAGCGAGCAGCGTCCGATCGCCGAAGCCCGGATCACGGCCGTCGGGGGCGCCTCGTCCGCGACCGGCCTCTCTGATCAATTGGGGTTGTTCCGCCTCACGCTCGATCCGCCTCTCTCGCCGGAACAACCCATCACATTGAATGTGGAGCACCCCGACTACCATCCGTTCGAAGAGGCCGACGTCCCGGCCAACCAGCTGCACCTCGTCCGGCTGACGCCGAACAAGATCGAAGCGAAACCGGTCGCCGAAGCGCCGGAGGTCGCGATCGCGAACATCCGTGTGCGGTACGCTTTCAGGGCCGAAACCATGATAGAGATCGGCAGCGCCGCGCGGACCTTCGAAATCGTCAATACGCCCAACACGCCGTGCAACAATTTGCCTCCCTGTTCACCTGATGGTAGATGGAAGGCGACGGTCGGGAGGTTCTCGCTGGACGCCGGCGAGAACAAGCTGTTTCGCAACGTCCGCGTGTCCTGTCTTGCGGGCCCGTGCCCCTTCACGAAGGTGGAATCGGATGAGTTCTCGCGCGGCGGGCGCATCATCGGCGTCTCCGTTCTGAACTGGGCCGATACCGTGACCTACGTGGTTGAAGCGGAGGTTGCGCAAAGGACGGCCAGCGATCTGGTGCGTCACTCCTATCCGGTGATCTTCAACCGTTCCATGAATTTCACTCTCCCACCCCTCGCTCAGGGACCGAGCATCGAAGCCGAAGTGAATGGAGAGCCAATCGTGTTTCCGCTCGGCCCGCAGCTCCGACTCTCGTGGGCCACGTGCCGTCTCGACACCGGTGCGGACGGCACCCGCTTGTACCGCTGCGAGCTGAAGACGGGCTATCTGTTCAAACCTTAGCGCACCGATCGTCTCGCCGAGTCAGCCTTGCCAACATGGCACGCTAGAGGCCCGACGATAACAGGGATGCGCGCCATCGCCCACCGCGCTTCAGAGCGATCCCGTCCCACCGACCCCATGGTGTCGATGGAGTCCGAGAATCCTCATCGAGATACATAACGGCTGCGGGTCGCGCTGAGTCGAAGTCCCTCACCCGGTGTGGCGATGTCAAAAGTGTGTAATTTTTTCCTAATTGCGCGCGGCATCAAATCTCAGCAATTCGATCGATTTTCAATCGCGGAGGAGCCGGTCCGTAATCGGACCAAGTCAGTTGGTCGCGGAACACCGTTGAAAAATGCCGTTTCGGCTTTCGAGCTCGAGGCAACGAACTTGCAGCAGGGCCCCCCGTTGAGCTCAGGGGATGGACCTGTTTCGACCACGCAACTGGAGCGGCTGGCACAAACGGGTGCGTGCCCTCCGCCACATCCCGGCGCTTCTGAAGCTCGCCTGGGACTCGGGGCCTCACGTCATTTCGATGGTCGTCGCCGGCCGCGTCATCGGCGCCATGGTCCCGCTCGCAATGCTGGCGGTCTCGAAGCAGATCTTCGACGCCGTTCAGGCGCGCTTCGCCGGTGAGGCGCTGCGCCCCGACTTCTGGTGGCTGGTTGGTCTCGAGTGCGGCCTTGCCGTGGGCGGCAGTGTGCTCGGACGCGCCACCGGCTTCTTCGACGGGTTGTTTGCCGATCGCTTCGCGCGGCACGTCAGCATCCGCGTGATGACGCACGCAGCCCATCTGGATCTCGCGACCTATGAGAACCCCGCCTTCTACGACACGCTCGAGCGCGCCCGCGTCCAGGCCACCGATCGCGTCGCGATGGTGCAGGCGATCGGGACCATGCTGCAACAGAGCCTTGTCGCCGTCACGCTGTCGTTGGCGATCATCTCCTTCTCTCCGTGGTTGCTCGTGCTGCTGGTCATCGCCGTAATCCCCGTGTTGATCGGCGAGAGCCACTTCGCTTTTCTCGGCTACTCGCTCAACATCCGCCAGACGCCCGTTCGCCGGCAGCTCGATTACCTCAGGATGCTCGGTGCCAGCAAGGAGGCGGCAAAAGAGCTGAAGCTATTCGGCCTTGCGCCGTTCGTTACCACCCAGTATGCGCAGTTATCGGATCGGCTCTATGACCAGAACGTCCAGCTGGCGCGCCGGCGGCTGCTGACTGGCGCGCTGCTGTCGCTCGTCAGCACCAGCGGCTACTACGGCGCCTACGCGTACGTGATCTACCGCACCATCTCGGGCGACTTGAGCTGGGGCTCGCTGCAGTTCATGGCGGGCGCCATCGCGGGCGCCAGCAACACCATTCAGGCGGCCTTTGTCACCGGCGCCCACATTGCCGACCAGTCGCTGTTCCTGACCGACCTTCTCGAATTCTTTGCCGTGCGGCCTACGCTCGTCTCGAAGCCCGGCGCCGCTGCCCGCCCCTCGTCCGATTCGCGACGGTCTGCTGTTCGAGGACGTGTCGTTCGCCTATCCCGGCAACTCGCGCCGGGTCCTCGACGGACTGAATCTGCGGATTTCGATTGGCGAGCGCGTGGCGCTCGTCGGCGACAACGGTCAGGGCAAAACGACGATCGTGAAGCTGCTCGCGCGCCTTTACGATCCGACCGCCGGCCGCATCCTGCTCGACGGCGTCGATCTCCGCGATTACGACATCGACGACGTGCACAAGGAGATCGGAGTCATTTTCCAGGATTTCATGCGTTACGAGATGACGGCACGTCAGAACATTGCAGTCGGGCGGATGGAGATCGCCGCGTGCGATGCTGACATCGAGCTGGCGGCGCGCAAGAGCCTGGCAAACGTCGTGATCTCACGTCTGCCGCTCGGTTACGAACAGCTCCTCGGGCGCCGCTTCGAAGGCGGCGTCGATCTCTCCGGCGGCGAATGGCAGAAAATGGCGCTGGCGCGCGCGTATCTCCGCGATGCCCAGCTGCTCATCCTCGATGAACCGACGGCGGCGCTCGACGCTCGCTCCGAATACGACGTGTTCCAGCGGTTTGCCGAGCTCACGACCGGCAAGACGACGCTCCTCATCTCACACCGGTTTTCCACCGTGCGCATGGCGGATCGAATTGTCGTCCTGGCCAACGGCCGCGTCGCCGAACAGGGCAGTCACCGTGGATTGCTCGCGAAGGGCGGACGCTACGCGGAGATGTTCGAGCTCCAGGCTTCCAGCTACCGCTGACAGTTGCGCGGCGAACGAGGCTTTCGTGACACCAATGCAGAGTCTTTCGGGGGCCAACGTTCAGGAACAACGTCTCGGATCGATCGGCCGCGAGGACGGCGATGCGTCGGCGCTCCATGCTGACGCAACGCTGGATCAGGTCCGGCAGGCGGGGCGGGCTGCTGGCGCCGTGCTGGCCGATGTCCGGCGTGATCCCTCGCTCGTGGTGCACCTGCGACGCCGGACACGCGCCCTCCGCGAGGTGATCTACTCAGGCCTTTCGAACGCTTCGCTGTCGCGGCTCCACCAGGACTGGCTCGTGGGCAACGCTCGGCTCATTGTGTCGGCCGAAAAAGAGCTCCGTCCTTTTCCGGCCAGCACGCGCGGCTTCCCGGTCGTCCAGCGAGCGCTGCCCGAGCCGGCGCTGAGAGTATGTGCCCTGGCCGAGCTCTGCCTCGATACGCTTCAAGGGCGATTCGAGCAGGAGCGCTTCGTCGCGTTCGTCCACGGCGTACAGGAGCGGTGCGAGCTCGAAATGGGAGAGGTGTGGGCCGCCAAGCCGGCGCTCCAACTCGTGATCCTGGAGCGGATCGTCCAGGCTGTAGTGGCGAACCGCGCCGAACTGCCCGCGCTCATCACAAGTCTTCGCGCGATTTGCGAGTCCCGCTGGAAGGAGACCTTCTCAGCCATCAACGTCGTCGACCCAGTTCTCGATCGCGACCCGCTCGGTGCGTACGCCGCCATGGACGACGACTCGCGCGATCACTACCGGAACGTCGTCACCGAGGTGGCCAAGCACTCGAGCCTCAGCGAACGAGAGGTCGCTGAAACAGCGGTCGAACTGGCGAGAGACGCTTGCGCGCGTGGTCCCGCCGGCCGTGCCGCCGAACGGAGGGCACACGTCGGCTTCTATTTGATCGATGGGGGCCTGAAGCGGCTCAAGGCGCGCGTCGCTTATCGTCCCCCGCTTAGGCAGCGAATCGTGGACGTCGCGTGCGCGCGGCCCACGCTCTTTTACGTAGGCGGCGCGATGATGACGACGATCGCACTCGTGCTCGTCGTGCTCGCCGCGCTCGGTCCGGCCGCTGCGCTGGGCGCCATCGTGCTGCTGGTCGTCGCGCCCGCCACGCAGGCGGCGGTGGACGTGATGAACAACCTCGTGGCGTGGCTCATGAAGCCGCGGCGACTGCCGAAGCTCGATTTCTCCGATGGGATTCCCGACGGCTGCGCGACCTTGGTTGCCGTTCCGGCGATCCTGCTGAACGAGCAGCACGTGCGCGAGCTCGTGATGGACCAGGAGATTCGCTATCTCGCCAACCGGGATGCAAATCTGTCGTTCGCGCTCGTCACCAACTCCCCCGATTCGGTTCAGCCTGCGGAGGAACGCCACGAGGTGCTGAGCCTGTGCGAGCGGTTGATCCGGGAGCTCAACGAGCGATACGGTACGCACAACCGCACGCCGTTTTATCTCTTCCATCGCTTCCGCGCCTTCAATCCTTCCGAGGGACGCTGGATGGGCTGGGAACGCAAGCGCGGCAAGCTGTTCGACCTCAATCAGCTACTGGGCGGTGTGCGCGACCGTTTTCCCGTGAAGATCGGCGATCTGCGCTGGCTGCCGAAAGTCCGTTATGTGATCACGCTCGATTCGGATACCGAATTGCCGCGCGATGCGGCACTGCGTTTGGTGGGGGCGCTTGCGCATCCGCTCAACCGCGCCGTGGTGGACCCGCAGACCCAGACCGTCGTCGAGGGATACGGGATTTTGCAGCCGCGAATCAGCGTCAGCACGCAGTCGGCGACGCGGAGCTGGCTCGCCAGTCTCTACTCCGGGGACGTCGGTTTCGACGTCTACACACGGGCGATCTCGGACGTGTATCAGGATCTGTTCGGCGAGGGCAACTTCACGGGCAAAGGCATCTACGAGGTCGACACGTTCCGCGAATCGCTCGAGCGGCGGTTTCCGACGAACACGCTGCTGAGCCATGACCTCATCGAGGGCGTGTTTGCACGGGCGGGTCTCGTCTCGGACATCGAGCTGATAGAAGACTACCCCACACACTTCAGCGCGTACTGTCGCCGAAAGCATCGATGGATGCGCGGCGACTGGCAGCTGCTCCGGTGGCTACTGAATAGCGTGCCCGATTACCGGCAGCGGCTGTGTAGCCAATCCGCTGATGCCGATTTCGCGGTGGAAGATACTCGACAATCTTCGGCGCAGCCTTTTCGAGCCGGCAGTCCTCGCGCTGCTGCTCACGGTCTGGTTCGCGCTTCCGGGATTCGCGGTGGAGTGGACCGCGTCCGTCCTCGCGCTGCTGTTCGTTCCGGCCTATACGCGCCTGCTCATCGCGATGACCCGCGCGCCCTGGTGGTCCGCTGCCTTGCGGCCGTGGGCGGCCGCGACTCTTGTCTCCTTCCTCCGCACGCATCTGGTCATCGGACTGCACGTCGTCTACGTGCTGCGCGACGCCTTGCTGGCCCTCGATGCCATCGCTCGGTCGCTGGCGCGCATGTTCGTCACGCACCGCCGCCTGCTGGAGTGGGAGACGGCGGCAGAGGCGGCACTGCGGACACGCCGCGGCGCAACGGATGTCTATCTAGCGCAATCGCCGTATATCGCGGGCGCCATTGGGATCCTGCTGTGGTGGACGCGCCCCGAGGCGCTCCCGGCGGCGGGCCCGATGCTTGCGCTCTGGCTGTCATCGGGCGCAGTGACGCGATGGCTGAATCACGCCCGGAAATCGCGAACCGCTGACCTCTCGCCACGGGACGTCCTCTTCGTGCGTGAGCACGCGCTGCGCACATGGCGCTTCTTCAGGACCTTCAGCACGCCAGAGCTCAATTGGCTGATCCCCGATTTCGTCCGGAGTGGCAACGGGAAGGCGAACCGGGTGACCCCGACGAATCTGGGGTTCCTGTTGAATGCGAGGATTGCCGCGGTCCACTTCGGCTATCTCACGCTTACGGAGTTCATCGTCGAAACGCGGCAGACGCTCGAGACGATGCTGCGGATGCCTCGCTGCCGCGGTCACTGGCTGAACTGGTACGACGCCGAGAATCTGGCGATGCTGGAACCGCGATTCATCTCCACCGTGGACAGCGGAAATCTGGCCGCCGCGCTGTGGGCGCTCAGAGAATCGGCGCTGGCGTGGGCCGACCACCCGCCAGTCCTCGGATGTGCTCTGGGATGGCATCAAAGACGTGGCGAGAATGATCGGGACAACCGATGCGCCGGGCGCGCAGGCCCTCAGCGATCGCGTGTTGAAGGCCTCCATGCAGTGGCCGCAGGCGCTGCCCGAGCTCGAAGCACTCGTGCTTCATTTTGCGTCCACGGCGGAGGGTGACGGGGCATGGTGGGCCGACGAGCTCCTCGCGCGGCTCCGCCATGCACGTGCGTGGGGCGAGCAGAGGATGTCGAGCGTTCTACGCGCGCGGCTGATGGAGATTGCCGCCACCGCGGAGTCGCTTGTTGCGGAAATGGACTTCGCGTTCCTGTACAACCCCCGCCGCAAAGTGTTGTCGGTCGGCTTCGACGTGACCATGGGACAGCACGACCGGTCGACCTATGACCTGCTGGCCTCCGAAGCTCGCATTGCCAGTTTTGTCGCTATCGCCAAGGGCGACATCCCGCAGGAGAGCTGGCTGCATCTGGGTCGCGCGCACGTGATTGCACATGGCGCCCGCGTGCTTCTGTCGTGGACCGGCACCTTGTTCGAGTACCTGATGCCGGCGCTCTGGTTCCGTGAGCGCCCCGGCACCATCATGCATCAGAGCATGCGCGCCGCAGTGGCGGCGCAGCGCCGGTTCGCGCGCCGTCAGGACATGCCGTGGGGCTTCTCGGAATCCGCGCACATCGTCCCCGGGGCCGCGGACTTTGGCTATGCGGCGTGTGGACTACCCGCACTGGCTCTCAAGCCGCCTGGCGACGGATACTGTCGTGGTGTCGCCGTACTCGTCGTATCTCACATTGTTGGTCGACAGGCGGGCGGCGCTCGAGAATCTCCGCCGCCTGGAGCGCGCCGGCTGCGTGGGCGCGTACGGATTCTTCGAGGCCGTCGACTATTCTCACGGTGCGCCACAACCCGTCGCATGTTGGATGGCTCACCATCAGGGGATGATCCTGCTAGCGAGCGCAGAGGCCTTGTTCGACCATCCTTTCCAGCGGGCGTTCCACGCCAATCCGCACGTCCGCGCCACCGAACGTCTGCTCGACGAACGCGTGCCGCGGACCATCGTCGCGGACGTGCCGGAACAGCCTCGGCTGCTGATGCCCGAGGAGTCGGCTGCGTGAC
>CAWACZ010000011.1:0-346824 GCA_963780685.1 uncultured Acidobacteriota bacterium
GAAAATGTTACTCAGGAGGACACACTCTGCGGGTACGGTCCCCGCCATGAGCGGCCTCGCGCCCATCTGTTGCCTGACTCGCCAGTATGACGGCCGCGGCGCCGTCAGTTGCGCTGGCATCGCCTGAACGCCGCACATGAGCTCGCGGGAGAGGCTGCGCCTGGTGGGCCTTCAGGCGAGTCGTGCGCTCTGGGAAGAAGCTGAACCTGTTCGCGACCGTTTCCTACGACGACCTTGCACGAGACGTGCGAGCGGCCGTCAGCGCGCTTCGTGGCGAGAAGGGTCTCGAACCAGCAAGCGAGACCTAAGTCAACCTGTGACCGTATTTCGGATCACCTCGCCGGAGGTTACGCCCGGAGGGACCATCGAACCTCACGGGCATGCCGATTGCTAAACGCGGGGCGTTCTGACTCAAAAAGGGGGGACCATGGTTCGTAGGTTTCTGGTATTGCTGTGTTTACTCGTTCCGACTACAGCATCGGCTTCACTGATCGACGTGAGCTTCTTTGGGACTGTCACCAGCGTGACGAATCCCGCCGAAGCGCAAGGGGTGGTCGTAGGGGATCTGCTCTCCGTTCTGTTTCGATATGACACCGCCGACCTGGTGGACGTCTCGGCCGTGGTCGAGGACGCGTTTGGGACGCCGCCTCCCGGCATTCTGACCGCGGCCACGCTCACCGGGCCCGACAACTTCCTCTCGGTCACCCTTGCGGGCAGAAGTTTCACTGCCGCAGACGACGTTGACTTCGGCCAAGGCAATCCGCCGTTCCCCCTCGCGGTCTTCTTGAACGGCGCCCTTCTGGGCGTGGAGTTCTTGACCTCATTCGAGGAGAACTTTTTTCTCGCGCTGTTTCCGACCGCAAATCTGATGGGCGTCTCGCCCGCCTTCTTTGGGGCTCCGCTCGACGCAGAGCCGGCCTTCGAAGGAACTGTCGATGTGGCGAACGCTGTAACCACCCAAGTCCCGGAGCCGGCGACGGTGACCCTATTAGCGCTCGGCTTTGGATTGCTTCCAGCTTCAAGGACTCTCCGTCGTAAACTCGGGACCAACCTCCTGAATCAAGCAAGCAGGTAGCATTCGGGCCTACTACAACGCGGCACGCAGCCACGCGTCTTTGGAGGGCCACACGCCGTTGACCTTCGCCGACGGACACACTGTGGCCCGTGCCGAGCTGAACAATGTGCGTTGGGTCTCCCCACTGCCGGGACTTGGTCCAACTCCCAGTGGCGGCCTGACAACGAATCCGAGACTGACAGGGCATCCCGACAAGCTGCATTCCGGCCGCGCGCAGCATCATCACCCAGGCTACCCGGAACGCCGCCGAGACCAGGACAGCGCCACACGCCTGGCGCAGTGTCAGTAGCCGCTCCGCGACCACATCGTCGCCCGCGAGTGCTAGCTCATCGTCGGAGCTCGAGTTCCAACTCGCATTCTCGTCGCGTGGCGTCGCGAAGCCGGTGGCTGAGTAGAGCCTAGCGTAGAATGGCCGCCGCGTGACCAAGCTGCCGCGCGTCCCGCAAGCGGTACGAGTGATCGCCTGCCTGGCGGCCGGCGTCGGGCTCGGGCTGGCGTTTCCGAACAACGCCGTCGTCCTCGCCATCGCCGAGAGCGGCACGTGGTTTCCGAAGACCATCGTCACGTTCGCCACGGCCATCATCTTCATCCTGATATCGTCGGCGCTAGCGAGGACGCTCCTCTCGCACAAGCGGGCGTCCCGCTTCGTCGCGATCATCGTCTCGCTGTACGTCGTGATGGGCGCCGTGTCGCTCGTCTATGTGTCGGCGTGGATTCCGTTGCTGACCGGCCTCCCGCTCGGCCGCGCCGACGTCCCGTTGCCCGGTGTCCTCGCTTGGCTTCACAACATCGTCATCGCGCTGGCGACCACGTTCACGGAACAGCCGCTGCTGCAGGCGCTCGTCATCGGCACCATCGCCGGCACGCTGGCCGGCACGGTCGCAGCGCTGCGGCCGATGGCGCACGCGCTGATTCGATGCGGCGACTGGATCCTCCAGGCGTTCGCGAAGCTGCTCTGGTACTACCCGATCATGATCGGCTGTCTGGCGATCGCGGTGCCCGCGCGATTCGGTCTTCAGGGACTCAACCTCTACGGCCGCACGTCGATCAACCTCGCTGTCGTCACCATCGTGTGGTCGGGCATCATGCTCGCCTTGGTGCTCGCCGTCACGAAGCGGACCTGGCCGCAGCTGTGGACCTACTTCGCAACGGTCTGGGTGACCGGCTTCGGCACCGGCGGGTCGTACGACACGCTGCCGGTCAACCTGATTTCCGCTGAGCGCGATCTTGGCCTTCGTCCGCAGGTCGCGCGCACCTCCATCGTCCTCGGCACGGTCCTCAACAAGAACTGCGCGACGATGGGCGTGCTCATCGTCACGGTGTCGACGTGCGCGCTGTTGCAGATTCCCATCAGCATGACGGAGATCGCCATGCTGATTCCGCCGGTGATGATCCTGGGGTTGGAGTCGCCCGGCATCCCGGGCGGCGCGGGCATGTTCATGTCGCCGGTTGTCGCGTCGCTGCTGGACGTGCCCGATCCGACGCGGTTCGTGACGACGTTCCTGACGTTTTATACCGGGCTCGTGCCGATGCTCGCGACGGCTGGCAACACCACAGATGACGGGTTCGTGGGCGCGATCGTGAACGACTGCTTCATGCGCGATGAGGCAGGCGAAGCCGATGCAATGACGCCGTTCGCTGTGCCGGCCCTGACGCCGCGGTCGACGCCGGTGCGGGCAATCGGAGCGGTACTGTCGGCGGCCGGTCTGTGGATGCTCGTGGCCGAGCAGGCGCGGCTCGGCCTAGCGGCGCTGCGCTGGATGTCGCAAACGACATTCCCCGGCGAGGCGGTCGTCGGCGGCGTGCTGCTGCTCGCAGGTCTGACGCTGGCTTTTGGCGACGCTAGCGTGGCCGATCGCCGGCGATTGTAACGCGGTGGCCTTTGCGCTCGTTCGGCCAGTAGTCCCAGATTGCGCGGTGCATCATGCACCGGTTGTCCCAGAACGCGACGTCGTTCTTCTGCCAGCGAAAGCGGATCTGAAAGTCAACCTGCTCGCAATGATCGAAGAGCATGTCGAGGACTGCCCGGCTCTCGAGCTCGGTCAACTCGTTGATGCGCGTCGTGAACGTCCGGTTGACGTAGATCGCGAGACGGTTGGTCTCTGGATGCGTCCGGATGACTGGATGCACGGCCGAGGGGTATCTCTTGCCTGCGTCGTCGACGCCGCGGTCTGCGTAGCGGCCGCGGTAGATGTGCTCCGACTCGTGCGTCGCCGTCAGCCCGTTGAGCAGCTTCTTCATCGGCTCGGACAGCGCATTGTACACGGCGTACATGTTCGCGAACAGCGTGTCGCCGCCAATCTCGGGCAGGACGTGAATCTGGAGGATCGTCCCGAGCGGCGGCTCCTCGTCGCACGAGACGTCGGAGTGCCAGAACTCGCCGTTAGCGACTTTCGAGTCTTTGTGCGTGTGGATGACGAAGACTTCGGGATGGCCGGCCATCGCTGGCGCGGCCGGGTGCGCGTGAAGGGCACCGAAGTGGCGGCCGATCTCCACCTGCACGCCCGCGGGAATTTCGGACTGGTCTTTGAAGAAGAGCGCGCCGTGCTTGAGCAGTGCCGCGCGAATCTCGGCCGCGGTTGCCGCGTCGATGCCGCGCGCCAAATCGATGCCGCGGACCTCGGCGCCGCACGCGGGCGCGAACCTGGTGACCTTCAACTGACCGAGCGACCCGCCCGCCGACGCCTCGACGTTCTTCAGCAAGGACCGCCTCCAGGCGCCAGGATACTGTGACTGGTTCGTCGAAGGCCGGGAATTGTCAACTTGATCCTGCGCTCGCGCGCGTTCGGTACGGGGAGCGCCGTGACAGCGGTCTGACCTTCTCAGGCTTGAACTTGAAAATTGGAGGCGCCGCCCGGATTTGAACCGGGGGTGGAGGTTTTGCAGTCCTCTCACAGCGCCTTTCGCTGTCCTGAATCCCTCAACGACTTAGCCGAATCCTTCGGCAAATCTCACCCTTTCGCCATCTACAGCGATTACAAGGATTACATAGAGTTTGCTCGCGGCTGGGACGGAAAAAGGGACAGACCGCCGAGCATGAGAGACGACGACTGGTATACGCCGAAGCCGTCGCCGCCACCACCGCGGCAACCCAAGCCGCGGACGCCTGTCTGGACGCTCGAGAAGAACGGGCACACCTACCGCGCGAATTGCTCTTCCACGATCAGGGCGGGACCGAAGCGCAGATTCTGAAGGACGGCGAATTGATGTTCGGCGCGGCGCTTCGAGGAAGGCTGGCAGACGCTGCAGTGGGCCGAGGAAGAGCGGAAGTTTATCGAGCGCGGCGCCGAGTAATGGTCGTCCTCGGAGGCTACTGAGATGGCGAAAACCCTCGGCACCAGACAAGCCGTGGTCATCAGCGTGATCCTCGTCGTGATATCGACGATTGTCTGGTGGTTCAGCAACGCTCCATGAGGCCGAAGAACATCACGACGAGCACGCCCCGGCGATGAGTGACGCGGCGACCCGAAACGCGCGTCTGGCTCACTTCGGGCCTTCATGGTCGCAAAAATCCTGGCGACGATGCCCCAGGATCGACAATAGTCGGCCCGCCTTTACCCTGTTATCCCCCCCTCGCCGGCCCACGTTTTCGCGCAGACCATACAGACGTAGCGCCGCGTCACCGGCTAAAACTCGACGAGCCGATCCTCGAGGCAGTAGGGACAGCGCGCCTCGTCGGCTGTGACAGGGCAGGTCAATGGATGCGATCCACGGTCCAGGTGTCGCACAACAGGCGGCGCCACGAGACGGTCATCTGCGCGAGCATGACGCCGCGCACGACGTCCAATCGACGACGCAGGTCGAGCAGTTCCGGGATGCCAACCATGACGGCGCTCGGCGGCCGCGACGTCGGCCTCAAGCGCCTGGACTTCGGCGAGAGCCACGAACCGGTCCGCGAGAAATGCCAAATCACCGCGCAACATCGGCCCCCGTTGAGTGAGGAATTCGACTTCCAGGAGACGCGTCTCCAATGATTGGCAACGCGCTTCCAGTGTTTCGTTGCGCTTGTTCAACTCCGACACGTGGTAGCGATGCACCAGGAGGGATCGGTTCGACATCGTCACGATAGAACTGGTGCAATTCTTTGTAGCTCACCGGCCGCTTTCCCAGCTTCCGCAGCTGCTCGTCGTCGGCTTCGACAAAGCCGGCTCGCTTCGCGCGTGCGCGTTCGGCGAATGACGGAGACACAACCGCGAATTGCGCCGAGGTCGTCGTCCGTCAGGCTCTTCGCATCCTCCAGGAATCGGCCGTGCGCGGCCTCAAAGTGCGTCGCGTCGTAATTCATGGCTTCGGCCCCGCGCGCGATAATCCTCGCGCATTCTGTTGACGACGGCGGCCGCCACGGTCTCAACTTCTGCGGCTTCTTTGGCGTGCTGGTCTGGCGGGAGATGTAGATCGGCGAGTCGCTGGGCATGCGCCAGCCGAAACCAGGTTTCCCAGCGGGCGATCTCTTCGAGTCCCGGATCGATCGTGACGATCGATTTCTTCATAGCGGTCTGCTCTAGTACGCGACGGTCATAAAGCTCGCGGTGGTCGTGGGTGACGGATTCAACCACGCCAACCATCTCAACGCTTTAATGGCCAGCAGGTTTTGCTGGAACATCGACTGATAAATGGTGCTGCTCGTCACCGGATCACTCGGCGCCGAGTCCAGTTGAAAAGACGCCTGCTCACTGAGATCGACGTCGAATTGTCCCGAGTCGCTGAGGAGCATCGCGTGCGGATCCAATAAGGCAATTCGCGCGGGACTACTGGTGCTCGCAATCACGTCAATCCCAAACAACGTTTTCGGCAACTGCGCGGCCTGATGGCCCAACGTCAACGCGATTCTATTCATCGTCCGTGGTTTCATCACCCATGTGTACAGACCGGTGACGTCACCGCCGCCAGCATGCCCGCGAGATCGGCGGCGATTTGCGCGCTCGTCGTGCCCGTCGTCACCACTTCTGTGCTGCCATTGAGGATGGATGCGGGATTGGTGCCGGCCACCGCGGCCACAGTCGGCAGCAACAGTTGATTGTCGATCGCGGCCGCGAGGCCCCCCAGCACCGTGCGCGTGATCGTCGACGTCGCATCCGGACTCGACAACTGCACCAGCTCTCGAGAGAGCACGGAAATCGTGCCGTATTTAAAGTGCTCTTCGATGACGGTAGCGAAGGCCGTCGCCTGAACTGGAACCGCGCCGCCCGCCGCGATCCAGGCGCCAGAAAAGCCGGAGCCCGTTTCGCGCGGAATTCGCACGTGCAGCGGAACTCGCTGCATCCTACGATTCGAGCGCGCCCAAAATACTCATCCCGCGCATGATGACGAGCGCTTCAGAACTGATGGCATAGGCACTCAACGGTGCGGCCCAACTCGCGTCGGTTGTCGATCCGGCGGGCACGCTCGCTTTCGTGGCCAGTTTCAGCGTCTCGACCACGTGGGTGTGTCGCGGAATCGTTCGGCAAACGCGAGCTCGCGGAACAAATCGCCGCCGCCCACGGCTTTCGCGGCGATGTAGCGCGCCACGGACGTACCGGCAGGCAAACTCGTTACGGGCCTCAAGAGCTCAGACATACGATGTTCACGCCTTCCCGAACCAGTAGACCGCATCGGCTGCGCGGCCGCGAGGAACGGATGCGTTTCTTCCCCGAAAAACTCAGGAAGTGGTCACTGCCAGAATGTGCCACAACTAGCGCGCGCTTCGGTGCCGGCCCTTCTAACCGTCAAGCCGCCGATGTCCTGCGGACTCGGCCCGTTGCCAAGAGCCGCCCGAGTTGACGAGCCGTCAATCCGTGACACACGAGCCGTAAAGCCGGCGCGTCGTCGTCGATAAACTCTCCCGCTAAAAACAATTCGGAGCCACGCAGGCCGACCACCACCGGCAAGATCTTTCCGAGGCGGTCCCGGTCCTCGCGCGTCAGATGCGACGGTCGGCGCTGACGCTCGAGCGCGACGCGAATCTGACGCAACTCGTCCACGATGTCGCGCAGCAATGTCTCCGCGGTGCCGTCGTGGCAATCGGCGAGCGCTAGGACAGGTGCAGCACGCATGTCAGTATCGGTGGGCGGCGATGAACTGCGCCGCCCAGCGCTCGAACGCCTGTCCTTTCGGGTGGCGACGATGCAGCCAAAATGCCTCGAAGCCGTTGCGCGTCGCTTCTTCAATAAACGCGTCGGAATGTTGCGCCCAAATATCGCGGGCCGACGGGGCCCCAGTTTCAAATTGCGCCACCCAGCCCGGTAATCGACACTTGGGGTCTCGACCCGTCAGCAGCTGGAACGTCCACGCCGGGCTCGGGAGCTCCGTGATCTGTGCCTTCGGGATGCGAATCTTGCGGCTCATCTCATGCTCCGCAGAGGAGCCGGTCGACTCGCCGCTGATGGGGCCTCGAGGTCCAAGTCCAACTCACGCAGGAGTCGCGCAGGCTAACCGACAATCGTTCTCGATCCGGACGGCCGGATGCGCGCGAAGGCCCCCGTCCTTCGTGGTCGTCGTCATCCCGTCCCGCTCCAACTGCTCCCGCGCTTGCTGGCCGCGATCCCAGGCTTCGGCGGCGAGGGTCGAATAGCCGGACATGGTGATCCTCGAGCCGCCACCGGCTCACCACCGCCTCCCACCACGCCTTGGTCACGGGGTGGAGATAGACGGGTGCGATCGGTGCGATGGGCTTCCCTCTGGCGTTCATGCGGGACTCCTGAATTTCAACGGGGTCGACGCAATCTTCTCTCGCCCTGCCGAGCGGTTTCCGACTTCAAACCTGAAAATGTCTCTTTGGCCCCCCGTATCTCATTGATTTATCAACGCTTGGTTGCTGCAGATACCGCTGGCGGAAAAGGCGTCTGATCTCGATTCGTGACGATTCCTCATCTGGGAGCTTCGTTCAGGAGAGGCCGGAGGAAGGTTCGCAGTTCTTCGGGCTGCGATCCGGTGTCCGGCCGCATTCCAGTGCTGGTCGTCGTCGATGTAGATTGCGTCACCAGCCGCACGCATTGGTTCGGTCAAGTCAAGGTAGTAAACAAGCTTGCCGTTCGACCACTGCTTGAGGAAGTGTCGTCGCCGAGCGTCGTCTTCTGTCGTGGTCTTGGCCGGAATAAACATGACGACCGGTATGAAACCGTTCGTTTCACTGTTTTTCAAGAACCTGTCGAGCAAAGCTTGATGTAAATCGTATCGATCCGGATCGAGACTCCACTTTGCGTGGTACAGCAGTTGACCAAGCCGCAAACGATGCCAGAACCTGAGCGCCGGGTATGGCACGGTGACGAGCTCACCCCGTGCGAGGGTGAACCTCGGGAGGGGATACCCTACACCGGCGAAATGGGGGAGCAAGCGTGTGAAATCGCTGGTGTAGATTGCAACGACCACAACGTGTGGTTCGGCTTTTTGCACGTACCGCTCCAGGGCCCGGATCATCAAATCGAGGCCCCACCCATTCATACCCATGTTGTCGACGCGCCAGGCGGGTTCGAAAACCTCGAGCTGTTCGGTGAGGCGGTCTTCCGCGCGAACTCCAAGGCCGAAAGTGAACGAGTCGCCGATGACCAGGATTCTCTTGCGAGCATCGGGCTCGTCGAACTCGCGGCTGTTTCGGAACCCGTCTGAGTTCGAGGTGACTTCGAGGGTCAATCTCTCCCGGGAATAGCGAAGGGTCGTCGTCGTCGACGGCCGCAGTCTGTAGCCGATATCCGCGTCAGGCTGATAGACGTTCGGCTGAGACGGTAGCGGTGGATACGGCCATGGAGCGTACGCCCGCGCACTCTTAACCCGAGCTCAATTAAGAGACAGACAACCAGAATCGACGCTGCAACGGCCGCAATCTTGAACAGCGACGAACGCGGTATCGGTGTTGTCATTGTTCGAGTTGTCGCGTTTCCGGAGCTAGGCTACACCCCGTTATCGGAATCCGGCTCGCCCAGTCTCCGACAGCGCGGACTAGCCACCTTGCGGAGCGGGATTATCCCAAATCCGAAGCATCGGCGTAGAATCGCGTGATACATGCGCGCCTCACTGTACCGGCTCCTGATGGCAGTAGGCGATGAGCGCCACGATGTGCGGACGCCAACTTCGAATCATCTGGCGGTCCTCATCCGTAAAAGCTGCCGCGGATGGGCAACGATGTCGTCCCCGTCCAGGGTGAACCGCAGGCCCCGGTCCTCGAGCGCTAGCAGAGCCTGCAACGCGGCGAGGGGCACGATGAGTCCACCGGTCAAGGTGACAAACCTAGAGTCGCTCATCGTCGTTGTGGTTGCCCGTTTCCTCGTTCGGCCCCTGATCTGGCTTTCCATCCGCAACACCGCAACAAAGGCCCGTATTTATTGACGAAACTTGCGTTTTTGCATCCGCTACATCGTGGTCGTGTCGCGTTTCGAAAATCGGGGGTTTAGGCCCGGATTCATTGGAGTTGTTGCGGTGTTGCGTTTCGAAAGCCGGATCTACGGGATATCGGGGGAATGTAGCGGTTCCAGGCTTCCGTGAAGGCTTCTCGTCGATACCCCTTTGCGACCTTCTCCCCGATCCGGATGTCGCCAGCCGGAAACACGGAGAAGCCTCGCAGGATCTTCGCGAGGGCATGTCCAGAGATCGGCTTCTCCTGTTCTCCCAGGTCGCCCACGGCCAATCTTCCAACGCTGACAGGTCGTCTCGAATCTGCTTGGAAGTCAAGGCACCCGGATTGCCGTGGGCTGCGAACACTTGGCGGAGGTCCGCGAGGAGCTGGACACCGATACTGTCGTCCTCGGCCTTCTCGCGGCCCAACAGATCCACGGCAGCCGTGCGGGCTCGCTCAGGCCAGGTGTCGCCCGCCAAATCCGCGATATCGCGAGCAGCGGCTCGAGCACATCCTCGGCGCGGTCACGAAGTCCAGCCGGAAACTCAGGGCGGGCCGCTCGGAGCGGTTCGATTGCCGTAGGGGCCCAGGCGAGGAGCTCCTCATCGATCGGCGCCGCCTGTGCTCGGCCGTCGCGCTCGCGCCACTTCGCCACGGGCTCATGCTTCACTCGCCGCTTCAACGTAATCGGGATCGATCGACTCGCTACGGTCCGCGGCAAGCTGCCAATGCCCGCCAGGATCTTCGCGCCGAAGGTGTGGAAGTCTTTCACCGTGAGATTGGCGCCTTGTCCCACACACATAGAGAAGGTCCCTGACCGCAGATACCCGCAGTTCAGGACACCTCGGATCGCTTCGACATATTCCATGTCGATCTTTAGCGCGGCGTCGAGTTCATCCAATAAGAGCGTGGACTTGTCGTGATCTACCTTCCGGACGAGCACGGCCTTCGTGGTGTAGTCGGTCTTCCACGGACGTGCCACGAATCGGGACGAGAATGTCCAGCATACGTGAGTCTTTCCACATTCCGGCTCGGGCGAGGTGACGTGTAGATAAGGGGTGGCATCGGCAGCGTCAATCGCATGCGGTATGAACCGCCCATAAGCTAACGATCGTGGCTTGATGATCGGTGAGCACGACGAACTTCTTGAGGTATGGAACAGGTCATCAAGAATCGTGCAGAGATGTCGGACCACCCGGCGGTAGTTCGAGTGGTCCTCAGGTCCTTCTCGATGCCGATGATGTCGTCGCCAAGCCCGTCATGACCGGAAATCGCGAGGAGTCTGCTTGACGGACGCCGTCAGGTCATTGCGTGAATGGCCGGCACCCGAGTAGTCGGAGACATCGCCTTTGTGTGGGAGGTCGGGCAGTTCAACAATCTTCACCTGCAGTCCAGCCTTGTGACAGCTCGCTGCAATCGTCTGCGGCATGCTCGCGGCCTGGCTTCGTCGTTATCAGGAAGAAGGACGACATGCGTGATATTGGCAGCTTGCAATTGCTGCACATATTCCGGTCGCCACTTCCCCGCCCCACCGACATTAGTCGTGGCGACCATTCCGATCGTGCGCAAGGCTAAGACGTCTTTCTCGCCCTCGGGAATGTAGACGACGGGGGGATGCTGGATTAGCTCAGGTAAGCCGAAGAGCACACGACGAATCACGACGCCGTTTTCTTTGTCGTCCAACTTCCAGATCCAACCGCCATCACCATTAGGCCGACGTTGCTTGAAGCCCTTCGGTAAATAGCGAACCGTCTGATACAGCAGCGTGCCGTGCTCGTCTCTGTAGTCGTAGGATGCGGCAATTGTTTTCTTCGTGGTGGTCGTAGTCTCAGGAAAGAGAATCTCGTGTCTCGAGGTTCACCGCGGCCAGAATCGCATCGAGGGTGCAGCCCGCATGACAGTGTAAGAGCCACTGGCCATGATCGCCTTTTCCAATCGAGAGGGAGGCCCGATGATCTTCGTGGGCAGGGACCGGACATTTAGCCGCCCATCCAGCGCCATTGCGCTTCGCGTCCGGGAATGCCGCGAAGATATCGTTCATGAACGTGTTTCGTCGCTAATCATGGCCGTCGCCCATTCCCAAGCTGTCGCACCAGGGCAGCTCGTTGCCGGTCCTCACGCCGCCGCACACGATCGAGCGGAACCGGTAGCAGCGCGTCGAGTCGAATCCCGCAACAACCCTTCGATCACGTCCTGCCCGAGCGCCTCGGCCTCGAACGCCAGATGCTTCCCGCGGCGCCCTTTGAAGCGCCGGTCGGTCTTCTCAATCGGCTCGATGCCCTGCTCTCGCAACGTGACAGTCTGCGCCTCCGTGATGGCGAGCCGCTCCCAGATGAGCGTGATCCCGAGTTCACGTTCTAGAACCGTTCGGGTGTGCTCTTCAATCATGTTGCCCGACAGGTCGTAGTCCCCGATGTAGAGCGGGCGGGGCTGACGGCCGACGGCCAGCCAGGCGCGCAGCATCGGGATCACCTCCGTCATCAGAAACCCCGTGCACTGCCCGATGAGCGCCGCGACCGGGACCAGATACTCGGGCGCGACGCGCCGCTGGAGGACGCCGCCCACCGTGCGCGCCTCGGTAATGACGATCGGCTTCATGTCCCGCCACGGATCGATGCGCGCCAGGGGACGGTATCGAGCACGTAGTCGTGAATCGTGGACGCGCATCTCCAGTTCGCCAGGTGGCGCGTCTAGTCGATGATGTCGTCCCAGGGGACGAGCCCGTGTTCGCGCAGGTAGGTGAGCGCGTCGATGAGGAATCCTAATCGGGACGTCGCGCCCCGGTCGTGACCTTGCTCGTCACGCCCTGCTGTTCGACGCGTCATAGAACATGAACCGATTCGAGGTCGGGATCGTGCCAGGCGGCCTCGTGCGCCGCGAGGCATTGCAGGATCGCGTCCTGCAGGCGCCGAGCCTTCGTGCCGGGTCGCGAGAGGCCGGCACCATTATTCTGATCGGTCACGCCGGCGCGCCCCAGCAGGTCGGCGAGCTTGCGGGCGACGCGATCACGTTCTCGCACGGCGCTCGTCAAGCGCTCAATTGACGCATCGATCTCTGTGCGAATGGTGTCGACTTCGGCATCGAGATCCAGCACGGAGTTGCGCAAGCTGAGAATCCGTTGTCGATGAACTTGATCTTCGGGTATGGTCTGCACGTTCGGTTTCCTCGTGTGAACCCTGGCCGCGTGCGGCAAGCACGCGACCAGGGGTTGTTGCCGCTTACATCGAGGGCGTGTCCGTTTTCGTCAGCGCGGCTTTCGCCTTCGCAAATAAGCGCGTGACCTGGTTGTGACTTTGGTTGCGATGAGCTTTCCCGAGGATCACGATCCAGTCGATCGCGTGGTCCTCACGCCGCTGCGTCGCGCGTAGCTCTTGGATGGTCGTCTTGAGGCGTTCCTCGGTGACCTGGAGAGCGGTTTCGAGATTGGCGGCCGACTGGAGGAGCGGGGTCGTGAGATCGAGCGGGACGGCGACGTGATTGGCGAACTGTGATAATTTACCCATAAACCACCCATCCTCATTTGCCCCTGCGGCCGGCCCGATGTCACTCGGTGCCGGCCGTTCGTCGTTCTGGACAATCATCGGATCGCCGACGGTGGGCGAGAATGCACGATCCGACGAGTCGTTCTTACTCGCTGAACGACGCCAACATCTACGGCTCAACAAACGACGCCAATTTCGGGCAACCTCCTTTCCTGGTCATAAGCGCTCGCGACCGCGAATGCTCACCGCGAGGCGGGCTCCGTCGACGCCGCAATGAGCCGCTCGAGGTCGACCCGTTTGACATAGGTTCGCTTGCTGTCGCCCAACTGAACGCGCGGCAAGTGCCCATCCAGGACCAGTTTGCGCACGCTCGTGTAGGCGACGCCCGTCTGCTCCGACGCCTGCTGCAGCGTCAGCAACACGGGCTGGCGCGTCCCGGTGTTCTGTTTTTCACGCATCTCAAGCTCCTGCTCTGCGTCCCGTTATTTGCATAGATTGCATGGACAGCAGGCGATATACTGGCAGTGCCTGCAGCCATACTCAAGGTTTTTAACAGGACGTCAAGATGCAAATAAACCGGGACACGTTGCCGGAAGCGCTCCTTCAGCGCGTGATCACAGGCCTCGAGGATGACCGTCCGTCGAGACACCGCGGTGCGGTGCTGGCACTGCTGTCCGAAGGCCCGCTGCTGTGCAGTGACACGTTCCGGAAGGAACTCGAGCAGCCGGCCGTAGAGCACTGGGATGGTGGCGTCGTTCGCGGTGATGCAGTCGTCCGCGCCGAGTTACTCGCCTTTCTTCGCCAAACCGTTCGCAACGAGGGGACAGGCGCGGTCGGATACGGGATCTCGATCCACCAGACGATCACGTTCTCTGCGATCGCGACCGGGCGTCGCGTCACCTGTGCGGCAGAGGGCCGCATGCGCGATGTCACCATCGTGCAACTGCTGCTGTTGCTGGATCGCGTGGGGCTCAGCAACATCCGCCTCTGCAAGGTTGGGAACTGTCACCGCCTCTTCGTCAAAACCTATCGGCGAGAGTTCTGCAGCGTTCGCTGCCAGCAGCGAGAGAACAAGCGGCAACAGCGAGAGAACAAGCGGATACGAGAGCAGCAGGAACAACAGATCCGGGCGCGGCGCCGGCGGATTACGAAAGGAACACGCTAATGGGTGAACTACGACAGCGCGGCCGGATCTGGTGGATTCGCTACTCTCGAAACGGCAAACGGTATGAAGAGAGTTCGAGAAGCGCAAAGAAAGGCGCGGCCATCGCGCTTCTCAAGAGTCGTGAGGGCGACGGGGCTGGCGGCCGCGTGACGCCGAAGGTCAGTCGATTTCGATTCGAGGAGGCCGCCGCGGACATCTTGAACGACTATCGCAGCAACGGCAAGAAGTCGATCGATGAGGTTCAGCGCCGCATCGATAAACACCTCGCGCCCTTCTTTGGTGGTCGACGCCTCACCGCCATCGACGCCGACATCCGCGCGTATGTGGCGCAGCGTCAGGCGGACACCGAGATGATCCACCGGGCCTATACCGTCACGAGAAAGGACGGAACCATTAGGCAGGTGCCTGAACGGCGCCGGCCGATCGCGGGTGTTTCCAGCGCTGAGATCAACCGCGAGCTGACGATCTTGAAGCGGATCTTCAGTCTGGCGATCCAGGCGGAGAAGCTGCTGCACAAGCCGCATATCCCCCTGCTCCGTGAGGACAACACGCGCACGGGGTTTTTCGAGCGGGAGCAACTCGAGAGCGTGCGTGGACATCTGCCGGCGCCGCTCCGTCCCGTCGTCGAGTTCGCCTACATCACGGGCTGGCGGATTACGTCCGAGATCCTGCCGCTCGAGTGGCGACAGATCGATCTGAAGGCCGGCGAAATTCGGTTCGACGCCGGCACGACGAAGAACCGAGAGGGGCGGGTGTTTCCGATGACAGACGATCTCCGCGCGCTGCTAGAAACGCAACACGCCGAGCATCTCCGGCTCAAGCAGGCCGGCCAGATTGAACCGTGGGTATTCTTCCGAATGGTGGCCGAGGGTCGCGGAGGCCCGAAGAAGCCTCAACCGATCAAGCGCTTCGACAAGGCATGGAAGGCGGCCTGCATCGCGGCCGGGTGCCCTGGCCGCATTCCGCACGACTTCCGCCGGACGGCGATCCGGAACATGGTGCGCCGCGGTGTGCCCGAACGTGTCGCCATGCAGCTCGCCGGCCATAAGACGCGCTCCGTGTTCGAGCGCTACAACATCGTGAGCGACGGCGATCTCCGGACGGCAGCCACGCAGCTCCGCGGGCTGACTGGGACAAAACAGGGACAGGCCGGGACACTTTCGCTTGAGCGTGACAGCGAGAGCGCGTAATTCCTGAGGAAATTTGGAGGCGCCGCCCGGATTTGAACCGGGGGTGGAGGTTTTGCAGACCTCTGCCTTACCACTTGGCGACGGCGCCCTCGGAGCTGCTGGATGACTACGAAGGGCTTAAAGAGCTTGTGAAGAAATCGCCGCCCTCGACCGACTCTTTCACAGGCCCTTCACCTCACCCAGCACGCGAAGCGCAGTGCGCGTCCGGGGCCCCACGTAGCGGAGCCGTCCGCCTTCGCGCTTAGGCGCTTCGGCGGACAACCTTCGCGTGGCCTGCCGACCGAAGCTCGCGAGCGAAGGTTGGAGCGGGAAACGGGATTCGAACCCGCGACTTCGACCTTGGCAAGGTCGCACTCTACCACTGAGTTATTCCCGCTCGCTCGAATTCTTAACCTAACACACGCGTCGGGTGAGCTTCAATCTGTCGTGGGGCTCCGCCCCACACCCCGGCTCAGTCGCTCGCGGGGTCCCCGCGCCGCGCCCCGCGCCGCTCCCTCGCAGGCGCGCCGTGCGCGCCTAGACCGCGAAACGGCACGCTTGGAGGAATCCGATTACGAAAACAAATTCTCGCAGGGCGCCGTACCGCGGTCCAACCAGGTGGCGCTCTCACACCTTCGCGTCGCGCAACACGCTTGCGGCTTCCTCCGGCGACGTCGGATTGATGTAGAAGCCCGTGCCCCACTCGAACCCGGCCACCTTCGTCAGCCGCGGGATGAGCTCGACGTGCCAATGGTAGAACTCGCTCGTCTCTTCCGCAAAGGGCGAGCTGTGCACGACGAGGTTGTAGGACGGCGACTCGAGCGTGCGATTGACGCGCGCGAGCAGCGCTTTGAGCAGGCGGGCCAGGCTGCGATACTCGTGCTGGGGCGCCTCTTCGAAGCGCGCGTCGTGCCGCCTGGGCACGATCCATGTCTCGAACGGAAATCGCGCCGCATACGGCGCCAGCGCAATCATCTCCCCATCCTCCAGGATCACACGGCGGGCCGCCAGAATCTCCTGATGGACGATGTCGCAAAAGACGCACCGCTCCTTGGCCGCGTAATGACTGCGCGCCCCCTCGATCTCCCTGCGGACGAACTCGGGAACAATCGGCAGCGCGATCAATTGTGAATGGGAGTGCTCGAGCGTCGCGCCCGCCGGGCCGCCGTGATTCTTGAAGAGCAGGATGTAGCGAAAGCGCCGATCCTGCTTGAGGTCGAGCACGCGAGCCCGGAACGCCGAAAACACCCGCTCGATCTCGACTTCCGACATCGAGGCCAGCGTCTTGTCATGATCCGGCGACTCGATGATCACCTCATGTGCGCCGACGCCGTTCATCCGATCGAACATCCCCTCGCCCTCGCGGTCCAATCCGCCTTCGACCCGAAGCGCCGGGAACTTGTTGGGCACGACCCGAAGGTCCCATCCCGGCGCATTGGGTCCCGCCCCGTTCTGACGGTTGGCGAAGACTTCCGGCGGCGTCAGGTCCTCGCGACCCGCGCAAAACGGACAGTACTCGTCCCTGACGACGAGGTGCCGTTCGAGACTGAAGTCGTTTGGACGTTTTCGCCGGTCTGTGGAGATGATCACCCAGCGGCCGGTGACAGGATCTTTGCGGAGCTCAGACACTCAGGAACTTGTTCAAAGGTTCAACGATTCAAAAGGTTCAACGGTTCGCGTGCATGGACTAACAGAATACGTCAAAAGCGTTCTGGAACACTTCGATGACCGGCCGACCCGACTCCATGTGGATCGACACGACGTCGAACCGGCAAGGTCTGTTGGACAAGCCGTGACGGAGCGCGTACTCGACTGCCAGGCGCGAGATCCGCCGTCGCTTGACCGTACCGACCGCTTCCGCGGCCTCGCCGAATGCCCGCTCCTGCCTCGCCTTGACTTCCACGAACACCATCGTCTCGCCGTCGCGAGCGATGATGTCCAATTCGCCACCCCGCAGGCGATAACGCCTGGCAAGGATTGCGTACCCACGGCGCTTCAGCTCGTTGCACGCGAGATCTTCTCCGGTTCTGCCCAATTCGACACGCTGCTTCGTCATGCCTCGCACGTGGAGCAAGAGCCCTACCAGCGAGGATTGTCAGCGAAGATCCTCAGCCACGCCCTTTTCCGTGCTGGGCTTCTACTTCGGTCAACGCCTCGTCGAACACCTGCACGGCGATGTCGGCCTGGTCGCGCGTCAGCACGAGCGGCGGTGAAAAGCGGATCGAGTTGGCTCCCGCCCCCAGGACGAGCAGGCCGCGCTTGAACGAGGCGGCAACCAGCGCGTCGCGCTCCGGGCCGGCCCGCTCCTTGGTTTGCCGATCGCGAACAAGCTCGACGCCGATCATCAATCCTCGGCCGCGGACGTCTCCGATCAACGCGTGCTTCTCCGCCAGCGCCGCGAGCCCAGCCATCAAATGGCCGCCCACCTCCGCGGCGTTGGTCATCAATCGATCCTTCAACAGCTTCAGCGTTGCCAGCGCCGCCGCACATGCGACGGGATTGCCACCGAACGTGCTCGCGTGCGCGCCCGCTGGCCACATCTCCATGATGCCGGCGCGCGCCAGGGCGACGCCGAGGGGCAGCCCGGACGCAACACCTTTCGCGATCGCGACGACGTCCGGCCGGACGTTGGTGTGCTCGATTGCGAACATCTTCCCCGTGCGTCCCATGCCCGACTGCACCTCGTCGACTACCAACAGCATGCCGAACCGCTCGGTCAGCTCGCGCAGTCGTTGAAGAAATTGCGCCGGGGCCACCACGTAGCCACCTTCACCCTGAATTGGCTCGAGGACGATGGCGGCGACCTCGTCGGGCGCCACGAGATGGACGAAGATTCGGTTCTCGAGGTAATCGAGGCATTCCGCGGCGCAGTTCTGTGGCGTCAGCCCGACCGGGCAACGATAACAGTCGGCAAACGGCGCGTGGAAGACGCCGGCCATCATCGGACCGAACCCTCGGCGCTGTATCGCCTTGCTGGCCGTCAGCGACAGCGACCCGAGCGTGCGCCCGTGGAACCCGCCGAGAAAGGCAATGATGTTGTCGCGCCTGGTCGCATAACGCGCCAGCTTGACGCACGCTTCGATCGCCTCGGTCCCGGAATTGGCGAAAAACGAACGCGCCCCGCCCTCAATCGGCGCAACGGCCGACAGTTCTTCGGCCAACCGGACCTGAGGTTCGTAGTAGAAGTCGGTCCCCGACATGTGCAGGAAGAGCTGGGCTTGCTCGTGCACTGCACGGACCACATCCGGATGCGCGTGCCCGGTGGAGTTGACGGCGATACCGGCGGCGCAGTCGAGGAAGACATTGCCGTCCACGTCTTCGACGACGGCGCCCGAACCGCGCCCCATCACGAAGGGATATACACGCGTGTAGGACGGCGAGACGACGGCCCGATCGCGATCGATGATGGCCTTTGCCTTGGGACCTGGGAGAGGGGTCTTAATCAGCGGAACGGTCATCTATTTTCTCTTCCACCTCGTCCCCCCGGCGTGGTCCTCGAGCAGCACGCCGCGACCGGCCAGGTCGTCGCGGATGCGGTCGGCGGCTGCGAAGTCGCGCCGGCGTCTGGCCGCATGCCGCTCTTCGATGTATCGTTCGATCTCCTCCACAGCTATCGGGGGGCGTTCGTTTTCCGTTCGTCTCAGGCTCAATACGCCCAACACTTGGTCGAATTCCGCGAAAGCGTTGCGGATGACCGGCAGGTCTTCCGTCCCAATATCTCCGGTGTCGATCGTCGAATTCAGGGCCCCGACGAGCAGATGTATCGCCCCCAAGGCAGCAGAGGTGTTCAAATCGTCCTGCATCGCCCCGGCGAAGGCCCTTCGCGCTTCTTCGACGCGCCCGGCAACCTCCGGGTGAGATCCAGGGCGGGTCACGTCATCGAGCCGTTCCAGGAAATCCGAAAGACGGCGAACTGCCGCCTCCGCCTGTCCCAGGCTCGCCCACGTGAAGTTGAGCTGCTTGCGGTAGTGCGTCGACAACAGCAGGTACCGAACAGCAGACGGTCGAAAGCCGCGCGCCATGACGTCCGGGATCGTGTATGTGTTGCCGAGCGACTTCGACATCTTCTGATCGTCCACGAGCAGATATTCGACGTGGAACCAGAAGCGCGAGAACGGCTTCCCGGTGGCGCCCTCGCTCTGCGCGATCTCGTTCTCGTGATGCGGAAAAATGAGGTCGATGCCGCCGCCGTGGATGTCGATCGGCGGCTCGCCCAGCAATCGCAGCGCCATGGCCGAGCACTCGAGGTGCCACCCTGGCCGGCCTGGAGGGTCCACGAGGTCCCAGGTCGGCTCGCCGTCTTTGGTCCCCTTCCACAGGACGAAATCTCGCGCATCCTCTTTCGCGTAGGTATCCGCATCGATCCGCGCGCCGGGCTTGAGGCCTTCGTGATCGATCCGCGCCAGGAGTCCATATGTGGGAAGCGTGGAAATCTTGAAGTAGATCGACCCGTCGCTGCGGTACGTATGGCCGTTCTTCTCGAGCGCCTCGATCAACTTCGCCATCGCACGAAGGTTGGCTTCGTCGGTGGCGCGAGGCATTTCCTCGACTCCTTCGAGGCCGAGCGATTGCGCATCCTCCGCGAAGGCAGCGATGTACTGGTCGGTGTACTGACGGAGATCCATGCCGGCCTTCAGCGCCCCGGCAATCGTGCGGTCGTCGACGTCGGTGAAGTTCATCACCTGCCTCATCCGATAACCGCTGAGGTACTTCAGCGTCCTGCGCAGCACGTCGATACAGACGAACGTGCGAAAGTTGCCGATATGGCCGCGTGCGTAGACGGTCAACCCGCACGTGTACATCCGAACGGTCTCGTCGACTGCCGGCTCGAACGATTCCTCTCGACGGGTCAGAGTGTTGTACAAACGCATACTCGGAATTGAGGACTCGAGAATATGAGGATTTGAGGACCTGCGCCTCAAATTCTGCGTCCTTGGATTTGACTCACGGAAGGCGGTATATCGTGCGCCAAACTTCCTGATTGGCGACGAAGACGACGACCTCGCAGGTTCCGGAAATCCCCCGGAACTGGACCCGGACGTCCGGCTCGCCGTCGAGATTCGCCGCCACCACTGCGTTCAGCCGCTCGACCAGCTCAACGACCACCGTCGTCGTGCAGCCGACATGGCGAAAGACATTCGTCGCGACGTCGCTCAGCACGTTGTCGAACGGCTCGCGACCCGACAGTCGAACCGCAAAGAGGAATTCGGGAACGGACACGCGGGGATCCTATAGCGAAAGCCGGGAGAAAAGCACCCGAGCCCGGCGGCAGTCAGCCGCAATCTGAGCTTTGAGCAGGTCCAGGGACTCGAAGGCCCGTTCGTCCCGCAGGCGCTGGACGAACCCAACCCGTACCTCGGTCCCGTAAAGGTCGCGATCGACGTCGAAGACGTGGGTTTCGACCGTGGTCTTGCCAGACGACTCGACCGTCGGACGCACCCCGACATTGGTGATGGATGGGCGGACGATGCCGTCGATCGTCAGGGTGGTGGCGTAAACCCCGAGCGGCGGCAGAAGCTCGTTGTCCGTGCAGAGGTTGGCCGTCGGAAAGCCGAGGACGTGTCCCCGCCGGGCCCCGGGGACGACACGGCCCTCGATGAAGTACTCGTGGCCGAGAAGTGCACCGGCCTCGTCGACGCGTCCTTCTCCGACCAACCGCCGGATCCTCGTGCTGCTGACGACGAAGTCGCGGTACCTGACCGGGTCGATCTTTTCGGCTCTGAACCCGTAACGAGCGCCAAGGGCACGCAAGAGCGAGAAATTGCCGGTCCGGTCGTGGCCGAAGAGAAAATTCGCGCCGACCCACACTTCGGCCACACGCAGCCAATCCACCAGCGCGGACCGTACGAAGGTTTCAGGATCCCACCTCGACAATTCCACGGTAAAGCGTACGATTGCCGCTCCATGGAGGCCGGCGGCTTCAAACGCTTCGAGCTTCTGGTCCGTCGTCATCAGGAGAGGGGGCGCCTTGTCGGCTCGGACGACTCGAGGCGGATGCGGGTCGAAGGTCATGACGACCGCGGTGGCGCCGCGTTCGCTGGCCACCCGGCACACTCGGTCCAGGATCTTGCGGTGACCGCGGTGGACGCCGTCGAAATTTCCGAGCGCCAGCACGGGGCGCATCCAACGCGCCGGCCGCGGGTCGTCTGGGAAATGAATGACATCCATAGGTAAACTATTCACCACGGAGGACACGGAGGACGCGGAGGAAGAATCCTGTTTCAAATTGACCTCCGAGTCCCCAGTGTCCTCCGTGGTAGCTAGGTTTCAATCTATCTCCAACACCAACCCATCATAGGCCAACTCTACGCCTGGCGGCAGGCGCGCACAGGTCGCCGCGTGCGGGAGGTCGTGACAAATGTGCGTCAAGTAGGTGCGATCGGGGCCAAGTCGTTCCACGACTTGCAGCGCCTCGCTGACGCTGAAGTGCGTCGAATGCGGGCGCTCGCGGAGCGCATCGAGTACAAGCGTCCGGACGCCAGCAAGCATCGGCCACGAGCCCTCCGGGATGTAGTTGCAATCGGTCAGATAGGCGAACGACCCGACGCGATAGCCGAGAATGGGCGTCGGGCCATGCATGAGCGGAATTGGAACAACTTCAATTCCACCCAACGAGAAAGGTCCGCCAATCGGAAACAACGACAAATTTGGAACACCGCCCCCGACGCCTGGTCGCGGGTCGAAGATGTAGGCAAACACCCGTCGGAGGTCGCCTAGCGTGGTCGCGTCGCCATAGCAGCCGATCGCCTCCCGCTGCATCACATTGTATCGGCGAATCTCGTCGAGCCCGAAGATGTGGTCGGCGTGGCTATGTGTGAACAGGATGGCATCGACGCGCCGGACATTCTGTGCGAGCGCCTGCGCCCGAAGATCGGTAGCTGTGTCCACCAAGACGTATCGGACGGCCGTCGCCAGAGGCGACGCCGGGTGCGGCCCCATATTGTTCATGTCGATGAGAATCGACGGCCGCGTTCGCCGGTCGCGCGGGTCGGTCGACCGACAGACCGCGCAGTCGCAGCCGATCGCCGGCACACCGTGCGACGTGCCCGTCCCCAGAAGCGTCACGCGCATGTTCAAAAGGAGCAGCTCAGGGTTCGATGATGCGTTTGCCGCCACCACTGGCCTCGACAAACCGCATCCGCAGTTCGTAGAGCACCTGTTCGAGCACCTGACGTTCCTCGGCCGTCAGATTGCCGCGCGTCTTCTGATCCAAGAGCGCCAGAACCTCGACAATTTGGGCCGCGGCCTCGAGATTCGGCTCGGCCCGGTTCCCGGAGTCGTCGGAAAGGTCCCCAAAATGCACGGCCGCGGCGCTGGCGAGAGAAAGGACGAAGGCTGTGAACGAGAGTTCAGGCATTTGTCGCCGTCAATGGGTAGTCAAGCACGTTGATCGTTACAATCGGCACATCGATTCGCTCAGATTATCAGATCACACAATCTCCAATGCCACACACGAACGCCTCCCGACAGTTTCATCGTCTCGTCGCCATCGTCGCCCAGTTGCGCGCGCCCGAGGGATGCCCTTGGGACCGTGAGCAGACGCTAGAGTCCTTGTGCCATTTCGTCCTCGAGGAAGCCTACGAGGTAGTCGACGCAATCGAGCGCGGCGACCTGGACGCGCTGCGGGAAGAGATCGGCGACCACATCTTCGAAGGCGTGTTTCTGGCGCAAATTACCGCCGAGCGCGGCGTGTTCGACGTCGGCGACTCGCTGCAGGCGGTTACCGACAAGCTGGTCCGCCGGCATCCGCACGTCTTTCAACCCGACGGGCGGATCCACGATGCGGAATCGAAGGAGCGTGCACCGTCCGCCGATGCGGCGCTCGAGCGCTGGAACACCTTGAAGGCCGAGGAGCGCGCACAAGCCGGGCGAAGCCACACGCTTCTTGGCGGTATCCCGAAGGGGCTGCCCGCGCTGCTTCGCGCCTTCAAGATCGGCAAGCGGGCCGCCGAAGTGGGCTTCGACTGGGAACACTCGGAATCCGTAATCGAGAAGATTGAGGAGGAGATCGCCGAGCTACGGGACGCGCTGGCGGAACCGGCTTCGGATCCGACTCGCGCGGAAGAAGAAATGGGAGATCTCCTCTTGGCCGTCGCCAATCTGTCGCGCAAGCTCGGTATCGACCCGGAAGGTGCGCTTCGCAAGGCGAATGACAAGTTCACCCGACGCTTTCAGGTGATGGAACAGGCCATCGATACCTCCGGTCGGTCCATGCGCGACATGAACATCGAAGAGCTCGAACGAGAGTGGCAAGCGACCAAATCCCGGCCACGGGAATAGGTCGTCAGGTCGTCTCACGACGAAGGCACGAAGGCCCCCGCTGATCTTCGTGTTCTTCGTGTCTTCGTGGTTAACGTCCAGCGAACAATCACATCGCCGCAGGCCGAACGCGAGTGCAAGAACCCACATCCCAGCCGCGTGGATAATTCGCCAGGCCTTCTCCATCACGAAGGCACGAAGGCCACGAAGATCCTTCATCAGAAGAATCTTACCGACATCTGATCTTCCTGATCTTCGTGATTCTTCGTGTCTTCGTGGTTAAACGTCCCGCGAACAATCACCTTCGCCGCAGGCCGACGCGAGTGCAAGAACCCACATCCCAGCCGCGGAGATCATTCGTCAGGCCTTCTCCCTCACGAAGGCACGAAGGCCACGAAGACCTTCATCAGAAGAATCTTACCGACATCTGATCTTCCTGATCTTCGTGATGCTTCGTGTCTTCGTGGTTAACGTCCAACGCATGGGCGGCTTGCCGCGAACGGGAGTGGCAAGAGACCAGGTCCCGATCGTATCGTCAGGACTTCTGACACGAAGCCAGTACGGTCACGAACAGTCATCGTCACAGCACGATTCGACGGATGCCCTGCTTTAGAACTTGGACGTTGAAATTCACCAACAACCCTATTCGGCAACGAGAAGCTCGTAAGTAGCTGAGCACCTGCGCGATTTGGATGGGGTGTATCCGGTCGGTGGCTTTCAACTCCAATACCAAGCGCTTGTCGACAATGAGATCGAGACGATGATGGCAGAGGAGCGTTTCTCGATAGTGGACTGGAACAGGCTTCTGGCTCTCGAAAGGAATGTGACGCGCGGCCATCTCTACACTTACGGCTCTCAAATAGACGCCCTCAAGCCAACCTGGCCCGAGCGCAACGTGCACCGCAAAGCAGCAGTCGATCGTTTCTCGGACTACGTCCTCAAGATCGGCCGGCAGATCCGATGGAACTCTCAGGCTCACTCGATTTTCGTTCCCTTCGAAGAATCTTCGTCAATGAGACCCTGCACGACATCTAGTCTTCGTGCCCTTCGTGTCTTCGTAGCCACCGTCCTGCGAACAGACGAGTCGCCGTCCAAGAAACGAATGAACCTCCAGCGACCTGCCGTCAGTCTCGATCGTCACCGCACCGTCTCTATCCGTTCGAAATACCTCCGCGCCAGCGTCTCGGTAACGTTCGAGGACGGCCGAAACGGGATGGCCGAAATGATTCGAGCGACCGGCGCTCACGACCGAGACCGTGGGCGAGAGGCCACGGACAAATTCCACCGAGCTCGAAGTCAGGCTGCCGTGATGAGGAATCTTGACGACTCGAATGAGTGAAGCAGGAATGCTGGTCAGCTGCGTCCGCTCTACTGCCTGACCGACGTCTCCAGTCAACAGCACCGAGATGTCGCGCCATCTCAGCTCGAGGACGATCGAATCATCGTTGCGGACGCGCTGTCGCTCCCAATCCGGCGTGTCCGGATGAAGAATGGCGACGTCGACGCCGTCCACCTGACGGCGATCTCCCGCCTTGACGTTCGACCACCTGGAGCCAACTGCCACCGATTCGGCGCGAAGGTCTCGCAGGGGCTCAAAAGGCGGCACTGGGATGCCCTCCCATATCTCCCGTGGGCGAAACTCTCGAACGATTGACGTCGCCCCTCCGATATGGTCGGGATCTCCATGAGTCACAACGAGGAAATCGAGGCGATGCAGTCCATGCGTCCGCAGCACTGGAGCGACGACCCGATCGCCAATGTCGAACCTGGAGCGCTGGGATAGGCCTCCGGCGTCAACCAGCATCGTTCCTCCACGTGGAAAACGGACCAGCGCGGCATCGCCCTGCCCTACGTCGAGGAATGTCACGTGCAGTCGGCCGTCGCCCCGACGCGCCACCACGGCCCACGGCTCGGCCACGATCCACACCCCTGCCAGAGCTGCCGCCGTCGTGAAGGCTCTACCCTGCCATGGGTGACGCAGGGTCAGGCAGGCGGAGACGACGGCGAGATAGTAGGCCACTACGACCCACGGACCGGGCGGCGCCACGCGGATCGAGAGTGCAGGCGCCAATTGAACGAGTTCCGCACTCCGAACGAGCCCGGCCGCCCCGAGGTGCGCCATGTAGCCAACGATCGACGCGGCGCGTTGAGAAACAAGCGCCGTTGGTAGGAGGAGCATCCCGGCAACTTGCGCCAGGGTCATCAGCGGAATGGCCGCGACGTTCAACGCCAGGCCAGCAAACGTGACCCGCGAGAAAATCAGCGCGCCCACGGGCATCAAGGCGACTTGCGTGGCAAGGGACGCCGCCAGCATGCCGGCGATCCAGGATGCTTCGCGGGGAAGCTTCCACGATTGCACGAGTGGCACAACCAAGAGGATCGAAAGCGTGGCGCCGGATGTCAGCACGAACGCAGGATCGACAACCGACAACGGCTGGACCGCTACCAGGCAACCCGAAACGAACGCGAGCGCATTGAGCGGCGGGCTCCGATGGTCGACGGCGCGGGCCGCAAAGTACACGACTGCCATCAGAGTGGCGCGATCGACAGATGCCCCGCCGCCGACGATCTGCTCGTACGCGAGGAGGGCGCCTATCGTAGCCAGCATCGCGGAGCGGCCGAGCGTTCCGGCGAGGCGAAAGATGCCAAGCAATACGGCGGCGACAATCGCGATGTTGCCGCCTGAGATAGCGATGACGTGGTACGTCCCTGCTTCCTGCAAGCGCCGCTGCAGCTCCGGATCGAGCTCGGTCCTGTCGCCGATGACGATGGCCGAGACGATGGCGGCCGAACGCTCGCTCCACGATCCGACGGCATCGAAGATGGCACGCCGTGCGAACGCACGAATCCGACCCGTCTGTTCGTCGATGAAGCCGCCACGGGCGACCACGTCCACGAGCGCTCCGCTCTTCACCGTGCCGACGAGCGTCGTGCCGCGTCGTTCCAGCGCTCGCTCGTTGTCGGGGACGCCAGGATTCAGGTAGCGCGACGGCCGACGCAGCTGCACCGGCAGGCGCACGCGCCGGCCCGCGCGCCAGTCGGCCATGAGGTCGACCGCCAGTGTGCCCACAACCGTGGTCTGGAGACCCCCGGCGACGGCCCGCACGGCCGGACCGCGAGCCTCTCCACCTGGATGCTCCGCCCTACTCCCAGCCTCGATCGAATCGACATCGATGCTGAGCGACACGCCAGAGTCTGTGCGCGCCGCGTCCGACCGTAAGACGCCCGTGACGATCGCAAACGCCTCATCGTCCTCGGGCGACTGCCGTCCACGTGCGCCGGCCCTGTCGCGCTCCTGCCGCGCCAGTTCCTCGAACGCAGCGCGCAGCGTCGGTCGCCACGCATCGCGCCACGCGTCCGCCGAGTGGATGCCGCCGCCGACGAAGAAAGCCGCCGCGACGACTGCCAAGAACGTCGGCAGCGTCGCCCGAGACCGCATCCACGCTGCGGCGATCGCCAACCCGAACAGCAGCGTTAGTCCGAGCGGGACGGGAACATCGGAAAGGACAAGGCCGCAAGCCGAACCCGCAAGCAGACCGGTTGCTGGGACGGCCGCGACCGCACGCACGGACCGCGTAAGTGCAAATTCCCCACCGCCGACTCACATACAGCTTGCACGGGAGAGAACAACTGCACTCGGAAGGGTTTCCGTCTGCCTGAGCGGCGCTCTCGGTGTTGGGTCGATCGGAGAAATTGGCAGATTCTACGAACGGTCAGACTTGCTCGGCGGCAATTCCTGCATAGTAGTCCTGCAGTGCGCGCACGCCCACGCCGTGGTCCCGTCTCGCCCGAATGGCGCTGACGGCTGCGGCCGCGGCCGTGAGCGTCGTGATGCACGGGACTTCGTGCACCATGGCGGCACGGCGTACGGTGCGATCGTCGAAGTACGACGCGCGACCGAGCGGCGTGTTGATGACGAGGTCGACCTTGTGGTTCACGATTTCGTCCGCGACGTTTGGACGACCCTCGTTCACCTTGAAGACTACGTCGACCTCCAGACCGTATGCGCGGAGGTAGGCAGCGGTCCCACGGGTGGCGGTCAATCGGAAGCCCAGCTTGGCCAGATCTCGCGCAATCGGAGCGAGGTTCGCCTTGTCGTGGTTGTTCACGCTGACAAACGCAGTGCCGCCGTCGGGAAGCCGCTGCCCGACTGACAGCTGGGCTTTGGCGAAGGCCACCCCAAAGCTCGACGACCCTCCCATCACTTCACCCGTCGATTTCATTTCGGGCCCGAGAATGGTGTCGACGCCTGGGAATCGGACGAACGGGAACACCGGGCTCTTGACGAAGACGCCGGCGACGTCGAGATCGTGTGTGAGTCCCAGCTCGGCCAGCGTCCGCCCGGCCATCACCTTTGCGGCGACCTTGGCCAGGGATACGCCGGTCGCCTTCGACAGATACGGCACCGTACGCGACGCGCGTGGATTCACTTCGAGGACGTAGACGACGTTGTCCTTGATCGCGTACTGCACGTTCATCAATCCGATCACCTTCAGCTCGCGCGCAATCCGGCGCGTCTGGTCGCGGATGGTCGCAAGGTGTCGCTCGGGACAGATGAACGGCGGGACGACGCAGGAGCTGTCGCCCGAATGAATCCCGGCCTCCTCGATGTGCTCCATGATTCCACCGATGACGACGGCACCAGTGGCATCTGCGATGGCATCAACGTCGAACTCGAAGGCGTCCTCGAGGAATCTGTCGACCAGAATGGGGTGCTCGGGTGACGCATCGACAGCGTGCGTCATATACCGATCGAGGGTCGCAACGTCGTAAACGATGGCCATGGCGCGTCCGCCGAGAACGTACGACGGGCGAACGACGACCGGGAACCCGATCGCCGCGGCCACTGCCCGGGCTTCGGCGGGCGAGGTAGCGGTCCCGCTCGCGGGCTGCGTGATGTGCAGGCCGGCCAGGAGTGCCGCAAATCGCTGCCGATCCTCCGCCAGGTCGATCGAATCGGGAGACGTGCCGAGTATCTTCACACCCGCTTCCTGCAGTGCCAACGCCAGCTTGAGCGGCGTCTGCCCGCCGAACTGCACGAGACACGACACCTCCCCGCCGCCCGATCGCTCGGTTTCAATCACCGCCATGACGTCTTCGAATGTCAGCGGTTGAAAGTACAGGCGGTCCGCCGTGTCGTAGTCCGTCGAGACCGTCTCTGGATTGCAGTTGATCATGACGGTTTCGAGGCCTTCTTCTTTGAGCGCGAAGGCGGCATGGCAGCAGCAGTAGTCGAACTCGATTCCCTGGCCGATCCGGTTGGGCCCACTGCCGAGGATCACGACTTTGTTCCGGGCGTTCGGATTCGCTTCACACGTCGACTCGTACGAGCTGTACAGGTATGGCGTGAAGGACTCGAATTCGGCCGCACACGTATCCACACGCTTGTAGACCGACCTCAGTCCGTCCGATAGCCGTCGCTCGCGGACCTGTGTTTCGCTTGTGCCGAGCGCCAGCGCCAGTTCCTCGTCGCCGAAGCCTGCGCGTTTCAGCTGCCGCAGTCGATGCGGCGTCATCCGCTCCAGGGTCTCATCGGCTGCCACACGCCGGAGCTCGGCGATCTCGGCGAATTGGCGCAAGAACCAGGGATCGATCTTGGTCAGATCGTGAATCTCTTCGACCGACCATCCGCGGGCAATTCCGCGGAAGATGTCCCAGAGCCGTCAATCGTTCGGCACGGCCAACCGCTTGCGCAGAGCGGTGTCGTCTTCGACATCGGGCGCCCCGGCCGCGCGGTCCGCGTCCACCGGGGCAAATAACAGCCCGCTTTTACCGAGCTCCAACGATCGGACGCCCTTCATCAACGCTTCCTTGAAGGTCCGGCCGATCGCCATCACCTCGCCAACCGATTTCATTTGCGTCGTCAGCGTCCGATCTGCCTGCGGAAATTTTTCGAAATTCCACCGCGGAATCTTGACGACGACGTAGTCGATGGTCGGCTCGAACGAGGCGGGCGTCAGTCGCGTGATGTCGTTGGGAATCTCGTCGAGGTGATAGCCCAGCGCCAGCTTGGCGGCGATCTTCGCGATCGGAAACCCCGTGGCCTTCGATGCGAGCGCCGACGAGCGCGACACCCGCGGATTCATCTCGATGACCACCATTCGCCCGGTGTCTGGATGAACGGCGAATTGGATGTTCGACCCACCGGTTTCGACGCCGACACGCCGGATGATCCGGCGTGCCGCATCGCGCATCCGCTGGTATTCCTTGTCGCTGAGCGTCAGGATCGGGGCGACGGTGATGCTGTCTCCCGTATGCACGCCCATCGGATCGATGTTCTCGATCGAGCAGATGACGACGAAGTTGTCCGCGACGTCCCGCATGACCTCGAGCTCGAACTCTTTCCAGCCAATGACGGACTCCTCGACCAGAATCTCGTGGACGGGGCTGAGTTCGAGGCCACGATCGGCCAGCTCGCGGAACTCTTCGATGTTGTACGCGATGCCGCCGCCGATCCCGCCCAGGGTGAACGACGGCCGGATGACGATCGGGAATCCGAGCATGCGTGCCAGGTCGACGGCTTCGGGCAGGGAGCGGGCGAGTCCGCTTTGTGGCACATCAAGGCCAATCGAGCGCATCGCGTCCTTGAATTGCAGGCGATCCTCGGCCACCTTGATGGCCTCGATTGACGCGCCAATCAGCTTGACATTGAACTTTTCGAGCGTGCCCGCATTCGCAAGATCGACCGCGAGGTTCAGGCCCGTCTGTCCGCCCACCGTCGGCAGCAGCGCGTCGGGACGTTCGCGCTCGATGACCGCCGCGACGAATTCGGGCGTCAGCGGTTCGACGTAAGTCCGGTCGGCCAGCTCGGGGTCGGTCATGATCGTCGCCGGATTGCTGTTGACGAGCACCACTTCCAGACCCTCGGCGCGAAGCGCCTTGCAGGCCTGCGAACCGGAATAGTCGAACTCGCACGCCTGGCCGATGACAATGGGGCCCGACCCGATGATCAGCACCCGTTTGATGTCGGTTCGACGTGGCATCTTCTTGGGTCTGGGGGCTGGGGGCTTGGGACTTGGGCTGTGGCTGCGAACTTCGCCCCCTGCAGTCCCTTACGCTCCAGCCTCTTCAATCAGTCGAATGAAATCGCCGAACAGATAGTCGGCATCGTGCGGCCCTGGCGACGCCTCGGGATGATACTGGACGCAAAACACCGGCCGGTCGCGATGACGGAGGCCCTCGACCGTGCCGTCGTACAAGTTGAGATGCGTCACCTCGACGTCGGGCGGGAGCGAAGCGGGATCGACAGCGAATCCGTGATTCTGTGACGTAATCTCGACCTTCCCTGTGCTGAGCTCTTTCACTGGGTGATTCGCGCCGCGATGGCCGAACTTCAGTTTGAACGTCGTTCCGCCCATTGCGAGTCCGAGGATCTGGTGGCCGAGACAAATGCCGAACACCGGCACCTTGGCGTCGATCAGCGCTCTGGCGTTCTCGATTGCATAGGCGAGCGGAGCGGGATCGCCTGGGCCATTGCTCAGGAACACTCCGTCGGGCTTCGCCGCGAGGACTTCCTCGGCAGTCGTCGTGGCAGGATAGACCCGCACGTCGCACCCGTGCGAACTGAGCCGTCTGAGAATGTTCCGCTTCATCCCGAAATCGTACGCCGCAATTCTCAGACGCCTACTCGCGCGACGCCCAGGGGCGACGCCGAACTCGCCAGGATCGTCGGCCGGCCAATCGAACGCCCGTTCCGATGTGACGACGCGCACCAGATCGGAACCTTCCATTGTGGGTATGGCGTTCGCGCGGTCGACGAGCGCCGACACGTCGAGTCCGTCGCCCGTTCCAATGACGCCGCGCATCACCCCGCCCGACCGCAGGCGTCGCGTCAGCGCGCGTGTATCGATGTCGGTGATTGCGACGATGCCGCTCGAGACGAGATAGTCGCGCAAAGTGCCCTGTGCTCGCCAGTTGCTGGCCACGGGCGACTCTTCGCGCATGATGAAGCCTGCGACCTGCGGCGCGTGCGATTCCAGATCGTCGGGCGAGACGCCATAGTTGCCAATTTCCGGGCACGTCATCGTCACGATCTGTCCGGCATACGAGGGATCGGTCAGCACCTCCTGATAGCCGGTCATGGCCGTGTTGAACACGACTTCGCCGCCAGTCACACCATCTGCGCCCGCGGCGACGCCGCGATACCAGGTGCCGTCTTCGAGTGCCAGGATCGCTTCCACTGGTTTTCGGTGCTCCGCACTCACTCATTCATCTCGAGTGATGCCCCGACGCGGTGACGCTGCCCACCGACAACTCGCACCGACGAGGTCCAGCCGCGGTACCCGGCGAGCTCGAGTCGAATCGTGTGCTCGCCTGCCTCGACCTGCTCGATCAACATCGGCGTCGTGCCTACCAGCTTGCCGTCAACGAAGACGTTGGCGTTGGTCGGCCGCGATTCGACTCTGAGCTCGCCCGCCGCCAATGTCCCGGTCGTCGCGGATACGCCCCCTGGCCTTGGCCTGGACGCAACGGTGGACGGTGGCCGTTCGAGCGTCACTGCCAGGGACTGTTGCGACTGAGAGCCCGTGATGACAATCCGACGGTCTGCGGCGATGTAGCCATCTTGCACGATCCGGACCTGGTGCTGGCCGGGTGCCAAGCCTGCGATTCTCGCCGGAGTGCGCCCTTGCTCGCGTCCATCGACGAACACGCGAGCGCCGGCTGGGGTCGAGCGGACGAGCAGTCTAGAGGAGCGGGCGGGCGGGCTTGCGCTTGTGCTCGGCGCGGGCGCCGGTCTCCTGTTCGCAGTCCCGTCTGCGGGCGCCGGCCGACCTGGTGCGGCCGTGGCTCCACGAGCCGTAGGAGGTGCTGCGGCATTGCTGCTGGCCCCTGCTGCGTTGGGTGGAGCCGGAGCACTCGCAGGTTGTTCGCGACTAGGTGCTTCCCCGGTCCTCGGGGCTTGAGGCGCAGCGTTTTCTGCCACGACGCCAGGTGCCCCGCCACGCTTCAGGACGCCGGCCAGATAGCCGCCGACGCCAAATCCAAGCCCAAGGACCACAATCAACACAGCGGCCACTCGCCCCATCCGCCACCGCGAGACTCCTGTTTCGGCTTCCGGCACTCGCTCTGGTGTCGAATCTAGCAAGGTCAGCTCGCGGCGCCGCGGCGGTTCCGGGGGTTCAGGCGGTTCAAGCCACGCAGCAACGAAAGGCTCCGGCGCCGGCCGTGCCGAAAACGGAGTCGGAGCTGGGGGTTCATCGTCGGCACTGAATTTCGTGGCTTCGTCGTCGGCGGTGTCACTCCGGGGCGGGTCTGGATCGCGTGCTTCGCTGATCGGAATTGGCCGGTTCACGGACTGTTCCGCCTCGGTGGGCAGCCGCTCGAATTCGTCGGTTTCGGCGTCCGTAGAAGGCACGATTACGACGTCGCGTTCAACACTAGAGGCGGCCGCAGCGACTTCTGCGTCGGTGAAGCCGAAGGCATCCGATTCATCGAGCGGCAGGCGAAGATCGTCGGTCGTCAGACGATCGTGAGTCACAGAATCATCAGGCCCACGATCGTCAGTCAGACGAGTGTCAGTCAGTTGATCGTCGGGCAGATGATCGTCAACCGATGTTTCTTCAACCCTCGGCCGGCGATCGTCAGCCACCGTGACCATCGTTCGGTTCGACCCTCGCGGGCTGCGGCCGCTGGCGGAGTCGAGGCGATTCGGTTCTTGCGCGTCTTTCTGAAAGCCTTCCTTGAAAGACTCGACAAACCCCAGGGCTGTCTCGAACCGATCGGCCGGATCTTCCGCCAGCGCCCGCGCGAAGGTGGATCGTAGCGAGACCATGTCGGCGCCAGGGATCGGGGCGAGCGATTGGGCCGCTTCCTCGCCGATGGCGGTCACGCGCCGCCCCGACGCCACTTCGTAGGTCAAGGCGGCAAGGCCAAAGATGTCGGCGCGCCGATCCCAAGGCCCACCAGCAATTCGTTCGGGTGCGGCGTACGGCCGTCGGATGGGTGCGCTCACGCCCTGCATTTCGATGGCCTGGGCCACTCCGAGGTCGGTCAGCCGAATCTGGTCGCTCGAGATGAGCACGTCGCGTGGATGAAGCGCGCCATGATGAACGCTGGCCGCAGCCGCATCATCCAACGCACCAGCCACGTCGATGGCGACGCGAAGGGCTTCGTGCACCGATCCCGCACCCTGTTCGCGGACCATGATGTCGAGCGAGTCCGCCGCCACGAAATCGCGAACCAGATAGACGGTGATCCCGTCGGTTCCCGTCGCGATCGGGGCGGCCAAGGCTGGGTGCGACAACTCAGCCGCGATCAGTCGTTCGAACTCGGCTACGAGCCGATGCAACTGGTCAGGAGGAAGACCGAGCCTGAACAGTTTGACGGCCACAAGTCGATCGTGCTCGGCATCGTACGCGCGATACACAGGACCGAGCGTTCCCGCGCCGACTTGATGGAGTACCCGGAAGGGCCCGAACGCGTCTGGAGGCGCGGTGCCGGCGGCATCCGTATGCAGTGGAACAGCTCCTCTTTTGGAAGGCGCCTCATCGTAACACGAACATCCGGATGAGTGATACGCATTCATCGTGCTGGACGCGCTGCGCATCTCGTGCTCCAGGCGCAGAGCCACATTGCCCTCGCCAGCAACTCGGCACATCGCACCTTGCCTGTCGCACCCTTGCATCCTGCACGTCGCACGATCGGCCGCTTGAAATCCCGCACCATTGACAGGCTCCAAGTGGTTTGACAGAGTAGCCCTTCGGTGTCAGTCAATTCTCCGAGCAATTCTCTGTTCGAATCTGCCGCTCGGATTCCGGTCGACATGCGGCGCGTTCCTGGAATCCGCCGGCTCGCCACCGACTACATTTTCGATTTCAAAGCGGTCGCGCCATTCTTCGTCGGGGATCCCGCGAACCGCGACGACTGGACCGACGCGCTCGCGCGCACCGTAGGGTATCGTCGTCATCGCGACGAGATCGCATCGGTCGTCGCCGCGCAGCAACAACGTCGTGGGGCGCCGCTGCCCGCCATCGAATCCGCGAAGCGGCTGGCCGACTCGAACTCGGTAGCCGTGGTAACGGGCCAGCAGGCGGGACTTTTCGGCGGACCGCTATTCACGCTCCTGAAAGCGCTGACGGCGCTGAAGCTGGCCGATCAGATCTCCCGGGACCACCACGTGCCGGCCGTGGCCGTCTTCTGGATCGAAGCCGAAGACCACGACTGGGACGAGGTGAAAGCCTGCACCGTCTTTGACGGCCAGCTCGAACCGCGTACCGTCAGCTTGCCGTCCCGCGCAGGGACTGACCCGGTGCCGGTCGCACAAGTCACGTTGGGCGCGCCGATTCGGGAGGCCATCGAGGAACTCGGGCGAATCCTCCCTCCCACCGAGTTCAGCGCTTCACTTCTCGAACAGCTCGGCGATGCGTATTCGCCCGGCGTCGGCATGGCCGAGGCGTTCGGTCGGTGGCTCGAACGAGTCCTCGGCAATCGCGGGCTCGTCGTCTACGACGCGTCGGACGCGGCGGCCAAGCCGCTGGTCGCCGAGGTGTTTAGCCGCGAGCTGTCGGCGCCGGGACGGACCGCCAGCCTGGCAGCGTCGGCCGGGTCGGCCCTCGTCGCGAGGGGATACCACGCGCAGGTCCATGCGCAGGACGATGGTCTGGCCCTCTTCCATCTTGGGAGTGGGCGCCGGGCCATCCGCCACCAGGACGGGCAGTTTGTCGTGGGGGACGCGGTCTACCCCGCGTCGGTGTTGCGACAGGAAGCCAGCGACCGGCCAGCCACCTTCAGTCCGGGCGTCCTGCTGCGACCGATTGTCCAGGACACCTTGTTCCCGACAATCTGTTACGTGGCTGGACCCAACGAACTGGCCTATCTGGGACAGCTTCGAAGCGTCTACCAGCACTTCGGCGTGCCGATGCCCTTGATGCGCCCCCGCGCGACGGCGACGGTACTTGATGCGCAGTCGATCCGCTTCCTGACGAAATACCAGCTTCCCCTCGAAGCACTGCAACCTCAGGACGAAGCGGCGCTGAACGAGCTGCTCAAGGGCCAGATCCCCGCGTCGGTGGATGAAGCGTTGGCGACTGCCGCGCGGACCATCGAGGTGCAGATGACGGCGGTGATCAAGGCCGTCCCCGCTATCGACCCGACCCTCGAGGGCGCTGCCAGGTCGACGCTCGGCCGGATGCAGAAAGAGATCGAAGGCCTGCACGGCAAGCTCATCCAGGCCGCAAAGCGGCGCAACGAGACCCTGCGGCGCCAATTCATGCACGCACGCGCACTTGCCTTCCCCCACGGCCACGCGCAGGAACGAACCATCGCCTTTGTCTCGTTTCTCAACCAGTACGGCCCGGCATTCGTCAACCGATTGAGCGAGAGTCTGCCCCTGGATATGGGTACCACTGGGTTCTCGCAATCTGAGACAATTGCCGATACAAACTGCGGGCGGCACGTGGAATGGGCCCGAGTCCATCCGCGCGGCAGGCTTGTAGCGCAACGCCAAGCATCCCCGACTGGTGAAAAAAAGGAAACCCGTCAACCTCCGAATCCGGCTCACCGGCATCTGGCGCCATCGATGGGCACGGGTGCTCGCGGTGGTGGCTGTCGTTCCAGCGCTGCTCGTGTGCATCGCCAGCGTGTATTACTACGTCAGCTTCGCCCGCATGATCGAAGCGCGGTTGCACGGCGAGCGCGACCGTGTGCTCCCTCGCGTCTTTGCCAGGCCGCTCGAACTACGGCGCGGCCAGTCGCTCACCGAACCGCAGCTAATCGATCGCCTCAACGACATCGGCTACACGCAGCGATCGCGTGCGGACCGACCCGGCGAGTTCTCCATCGACGCCAACAGTGTCAGCGTGATGCCTCGCCAGGCCGGACCCAAGGCCCAGGTCGTCCGCATCGTGTTCCCGAAGCCACCGCCGCCGCCGAAACCAGGGGGGCGGGCGCGCCCTGCCCGAGTACCGGACCGCGTCGAGCGACTGGAACTCGGAACGACCGCCACCGATCGAGTCACACTGGACGCCCCGGTGCTGTCGGCGCTGATCAGCGGCGAACGAGAGAAACGCCGCCAGGTTGCGCTTTCGGCAATCCAACCGACGATGATCCAGGCGGTTCTCGCGATCGAGGACCGCCGGTTCTACGAGCACCCCGGCGTGGATCCGATCGGCATGGTGGGCGCGCTCTTCAGGAACCTGTTCGGCAACAAGACGTATCTGAGCGGCGCCAGCACGATCACCCAGCAGCTCGCGCGGAACTTCTTCCTGACCGATCAGATGGCGCTCGAGCAAGCGAGCGGCCGTCGCTCCATCCGCCGCAAGCTGCTCGAACAATTCATGTCGGTCGTCCTGGAACGGCGTGCCTCGAAGGACGAGATCCTCGAGCTGTATCTGAACGAGGTATATCTGGGACAGCGAGGCTCATTCGCAATTCATGGCGTCGCCGAGGGAGCACGGCTGTTCTTCGGGAAGGACGTCTCGAACGTCACTGCCGTCGAAGCCGCGACCATTGCGGGGGTGATTCAGTCACCCGCGACGCTGTCCCCCTTCGCGCACCCGCAGCGTGCAACCGATCGTCGCAACGTGGTGCTGCAGGCGATGGCGGAGGAGCGCTTTCTCTCGGCCGAGGCTGCAGAACGCGCGTCTCGCGAGCCTTTGAAGGTCGCCGCGACGGCAGTCGACGCGGAGGCCCCACATTTTGTCGACTTCGTCGGCCAGACGCTGGCGAACCAGTACCCCGGCCTCACGACGACGACGAGCGAAGCGGTCGACGTTCACACGACACTCGACCTCCACCTGCAGCGGCTCGCGCAGGATGCCGTACGGAGTGGTCTTGTCAAAGTTGACGAGCTGCTCTCACGCCGAAAGCGGCGTGGCCGCGCGGAGGCGGCGCTGATTGCCGTAGACCCCAAGACGGGAGAGATTCTGGCGTTCGTCGGCGGACGGTCCTACAACCTGTCGCAATACAATCGCGCCCTGTCCTCGCGGCGCCAACCTGGCTCGGTCTTCAAGCCGTTCGTCTATCTGGCCGCGTTCGAGCAGGGGGTTGAAGACGGCCGCACCGATCTCACGCCGGCATCAATCGTCATCGACGAGCCGCAGACCTTCGAGTTCAACGACCAGGTGTGGAGTCCGGAGAACTACCAACAGGAGTACGAGGGCCCCATCACGTTTCGGCGCGCGCTCGCGCATTCCCGAAATCTCGCCACGATCCATGTCGCGCAACAGGCTGGCTACGACCGCGTGGCGGCTTTCTGGAGAAAGCTGGCGCTTGGAAACCCGCCGAGGCCGTATCCCTCGATTGCCCTTGGCGTTTTCGAAGCGACCCCGTACGAAATCGCGACCGCTTACACGTTGTTCCCGAACCAGGGGATTGTCCGTCCGCTGAAGCATATCCTGACGATTACGAGCGGCGGCAAGCCGGTCATGAAAAAGGGGGCGGCCGAGCCCCAGAGAGTCGCACGGGCCGACACCACCTTTCTCGTGACCGACATGATGAGAAGCGTCGTCAACGAGGGGACGGCAGCCGGCGCGCGATCGGCGGGATTTACGCTCGACGCCGCAGGCAAGACCGGAACGACCAACGATCTGCGGGATGCCTGGTTCGTCGGATTCACGCCCGAGCTGCTCACCGTGGTATGGATCGGCTTCGATGACAACCAGCCTCTTGGCTTGAGTGGAGCCCAGGCGGCTCTGCCCATCTGGACGCAGTTCATGACGCGAGCCCTGGCCGGCCATCGCAGCATTCCGTTCGACGTGCCTTCCGATGTGACCTTTGCCAACATCGACCGCGACACCGGTCAATTGGCCGGTCCGTCATGTCCGCGCGTGTATCACGAGGTGTTTCTGCCGGGCACTGAACCGACGCAGGTCTGCGAGCTCCACCATTGACGGTCAGGTGGGCCAGGTGGGTCGGGTCGGTCGCCCTACCTGCCCTACCCGCCCTACCTGCCCTACCTGCCCTACCCGCCCTACCTAGCCCTACCCGCCCCACTTATAATCAAGGAGCATGAACAAAGAGGTCTTTTCGGCCGTGGCCGAAGCGCTCGACCGCGGCGAATCGGCTGCGCTCGTCACGATCGTCGCCACCACGGGGTCGACGCCGCAGCGCGTCGGAGCCAAGATGCTCGTGTTCGCCAATGGGCGCACGGTGGGAACAATCGGAGGCGGTTGCTACGAGAACGACGCGTTTTGGAAAGCCCGGGAAGCCATTACGGCCCGGCGGCCGCAACTCGTGCATTACGAGCTCTCGGACGACTTCGCCCAGGAGACGGGTCTGGTTTGCGGCGGCCAGATGGACGTCTACATTGAGCCAATCGAACCGTCCCCCGAGCTCTACGTCATCGGCGCCGGACACGTGGGTACACATCTGGCCAGTCTTGCCCAAGAGGTTGGTTTCCAAGTCCACGTCGTTGACGATCGTGAGAAATTTGCGAACCGCGAGCGGTTTCCATCCGCGACCGAGGTTCTGGCAGAAGACATTCCGACGTGGCTTGCAAGAACAAGCCTTCCGCCGCATGCATTTGTGGTGATCGTCACACGAGGACATACAAACGATCTCGAGGCACTTCGAGGCCTCGCTCCACGCGACCTCCGATACCTCGGCCTGATTGGAAGCCGCGCCAAGGTCGCCCGCATTTACGATGCCTTACGCGCAGACGGCATGGACGTCGAACATCTGAAGCGCGTCCATGCGCCCATCGGCCTGGACATCGGCGCGGTGACACCTCAAGAGATCGCCGTCAGCATCCTGGCCGAGCTCATCGCCGTAAAGCACGGCAAGATCACGAGTCGGGATGCGGCCGAACTGTCGATGAAGTGGCTCCCGACGAGTCTCAAGGCTCACGCCTGAGGTGCGCGCGAGACATCGATTCGCAGTCGATGTCGGCCAGACGCTTCAATCTGCTGAATCTCGTCAATGTCCCTTCTTATTCGTAGCGGCCACGTCGTGACCATGAACGACCGGTTCGACATCATCGACGGCGACGTGTCGGTGCGCGCGGGGCGCATCGCCGCAATCGCTCCAGCGATCGACGAGCCGCACGATCGTGTCATCGACGCACGTGGTGGGTACGTCCTGCCCGGATTCATCCAGACGCACCTTCATCTCTGTCAGACGCTCTTCCGCGGATATGCCGACGACCTCTCCTTGATGGACTGGCTGCGGCGCTTCATCTGGCCAATGGAGGCGGCCCACTCACCTGCGACGCTTCGGGCGGCGACGCGCCTTGCGACGACCGAGCTCCTGTCGAGCGGCACGACGACCATTTTGACGATGGAAACCGTGCACGACACCGACGCGGTGTTCGAAGCGGTTGCCGAGAGCGGGATGCGAGCGACGATCGGGAAGTGCATGATGGACCGGGACGTCGCCACGCCGCCGGGATTGCGGGAAAGCACGAAGGCGTCGCTCGACGAGAGTCTGGCCATCAGGAAACGCTGGAACGGGGCGGCCAATGGACGACTGCGAGCGGCTTTCGCCCCGCGTTTCGTCGTGTCCTGCTCGCGCGAGCTGCTCGAAGCAGTCGCCAGCCTGTCATCTGCGAGCGGAGTCCTCGTGCACACTCACGCGTCGGAGTCGCGCGAAGAGCTCGAGCTCGTACGAGAGACGTGTGGTGGTCTTGGCAACATCGAATACTTCGCCGAAGTTGCTCTCGCGTCGCCTCGACTGTGCGTCGCCCACTGCGTCTGGGTGGACGACCGCGAGCAGGAGCTGCTCGCGGCCCACGATGTACGGGTCCTCCATTGCCCGGGCTCGAACCTCAAGCTCGGTTCGGGCGTCGCACCCGTTCCCGAGATGCTCGCGCGTGGCATCACGGTATCGCTGGGTGCGGATGGAGCGGCATGCAACAACCGGCTCGACATGTTCGAAGAGATGCGGCTCGCGGGAGTGCTCCAGGCGATGCGGAGATGTCCCGGCATCCTCGTCGCCCGCAACATCCTGTGGATGGCGACACGGGCCGGCGCGCGCACGCTCGGTTTGGATGCCGAGATCGGCTCGCTCGAGCCGGGCAAACGTGCCGATCTGATCATCGTCGACCGCGACCGCCCCCACCTGACGCCGGGCGAAGACCCCTACTCCACGATTGTCTATGCGGCGCGTGGGGGCGACGTGCGCACGACAGTCGTCGATGGCGAGGTCCTCGTCGATGAATTCAGCCCCGTTCGAGTGGCACGCGGGCAAATCGTCGCGGAAGCCCGCGAGGCAGCCCGGGCGCTAGCCCACCGTGCGGGCATTTCCGCCTAGAAGGCGGCTGTTCACACTCGATCCACGTAGTCGGTCTCCGAAGTTTCCGCGCGCTCGGTCGCCCTTCACGCAAGCCGACGGAGCGCAGCAATGGCTCTCGTTGATGACGACCGCGATTTGAAACTCAGGATCGACAATCCCCTTCAGTCTCACTGAGTCCTCCAATCCCAGCGCTGGCAAATTCGTGAAGAATGCAACGGTCACCTGAGAACCGCCAGAACGCCGATTCAGTTTGTGAGCGCCCCAATCACCTGTATAATGAGTTAGCAGTCTCTGGTGAAGAGTGCTAATCGATCCGGCTCAACCTCGACGCGGATTTCAAGACCGCCTGCGCCGATAAGCCCCTGAGAGATGACCCAAGGCTCCCAAGACCGTTCGAAGCGTGTGCTCGCGGCGCTAATCCGCGAGTTCATCGCGACGGGCGAACCCGTCGCCTCGTCGCTGATTGTGACCGCGGCGGGCCTGGGTGTCTCGTCCGCGACCGTTCGCAACATCCTGGCGCGGCTGGAGGATGAGGGATACCTCCGACAGCCGCATGCATCGGCCGGACGGATCCCGACCGACCGCGGCTATCGCTTCTACGTGGACCTGTTGCTCGAAGGCAAGCGCTCGACGCGGACTGCAAGTGCGGTCGAGGCCAGGCTCCGACGCGAGCGGTCCGGTACGCTGCCCGATTCATTGTTTTCTCAGGCGTCCTACGTCGTGTCCCAAGCCTCGGGGCTGGTTGGCTTCGCGTTGAAGTCGGAACGGGGAGCGGCGGTCTTCGACCGGATCGACTTCATTCCGCTGGGTGCCGGGCGCGTCCTGGTCGTCATCGTGGCGCGCGGCGGGCAGGTGCTGCAGAAGGTGATTCAGATCGACGAGGCTCTTACCTCGGACGAGCTCCATCAGGCGGCAAACTATCTCAACGTGGAATTTGCCGGGCTGCCGCTGTCGCGCGCCCGCGAGGCCGTGCTCGAGCAACTCGACGAGGAACGGCTTCTCTGCGACGCGTTGTTCGCCCGTGCGATGCGGCTTGCGACCTCCACGTTCGATAACCTGCCAGAGGAGCGCATGCTGTACGTCGACGGCACGGCGTCGCTCCTTGGCGATGCGCAGGGCATCACACTTTCGACATTGCAAGTATTGCTTCAGATGGTCGAAGAGAAGCAGCGCCTCGTTCGGCTGTTGAACGAGTACTTCGACGGTCCCGGACTTGCGGTCGTGATCGGCGGCGAGCACCCAGACCCGGATCTGCGGTCGTTCAGCCTGATTGCGTCGACCTACCAGCACGCAGCCGGCACAGGCATGATCGGTGTGATCGGCCCGACGCGCATGCACTATTCGCGTGCGATCTCGGTCGTCGAGGGTACGGCACAAGCCGTGGCGCGTGTCTTGCGTGATCCGAACTGACGCACGCCGTCTTCGAACCAAGACCAAGAACCAAGGAAGCCGGACATGGCTGACGAACCATTGACCGATACGCGCGAGGAACCCGAGGCCCTCGTGTCGACCGACCAGGTGGCCGACCTCCAGCGCGAACGCGACGACTACCACGATCGCTGGATGCGCAAGACCGCGGAGTTCGACAACTACCGGAAACGGATTGAGCGCGAGCGTCGGGAACAGGCCGATCAGAAAGTCGTCGACGTCTTGCTCGAACTGCTGTCGGTCGTCGACGACTTCGAACGCGCGTTGACCGTGGACGCCGAGGGCGGCGCGGTCGCGTACCGAAAAGGCATCGAGCTGATTCACTCGAAGCTGCACGACTTGCTTCGCAAGCACGGCGTCCGGCCCATCGAATCACTCGGCGCCGAATTCGATCCGAACGTCCATCAAGCTGTCCTGTACGAGGCGAGCCCTGGACACCGTGAGGGGGAAGTCATTGAAGAACTTCGCCGCGGCTACATGATTGGCGACAAGCTGCTACGACCGGCGATGGTGAAGGTGGCAAAATCGTGAGCAAGCGCGACTACTACGAGGTGCTCGGCGTATCACGCACGTCGGCCGAAGGCGACATCAAGAGCGCGTATCGCAAGCTGGCGATGAAGTACCACCCGGACCGCAATCCGGGGGACAAGGCGGCCGAAGAAAAATTCAAGGAAGCGGCCGAGGCCTACGCCATTCTGGCGGATACAGAGAAGCGAAGCCTGTACGACCGGTTCGGCCACGCCGGCGTCAGCTCCGCAGCCGGCGCGGGTGCAGGTTTCGATCCGTCGATCTTTGCCGATTTCGGGGACATCTTCGGAGGGCTGGGCGACATCTTCGGTCTCGGCGATATCTTGGGCGGCGGCCGACGCCGCGGCGGTGTCCAGCGCGGCGCCGACCTTCGATACGACCTCGAAATTACCTTCGAGGAATCGGCGCGCGGCGCCGATACCTCGATCCAGATTCCGCGGCAAGAGAGCTGCGGGACCTGCAACGGATCCGGAGCGGCGCCCGGCTCGACACCGACTGTGTGCTCACAGTGCCGGGGCCAGGGCCAGGTCCGGTACCAACAGGGCTTCTTTACCGTTGCGCGCACGTGTCCTCAGTGCCGCGGGGCCGGCCGGATGATTTCCAAGCCTTGTCACACGTGCCGCGGTGCCGGGCGCGTGACACGCGAACGGAAGATCACCGTCAAGATTCCGGCGGGAATCGCAACCGGCCAGCAGCTTCGATTGCAGGGGGAAGGCGAAGCCGGCAGCGCCGGCGGACCCGCTGGAAATCTCTACGTCGTCATTCACGTCCAGGAACACGAATTCTTCCGGCGTGACGGCTTGAATCTGTTCTGTGAGATCCCAGTGAACTTCACGACGCTGGCGCTCGGCGGCGAGATTCAGGTGCCGACCCTCGACGGCACCGAGCAACTGAAGATTCACGAGGGGACGCAAACGGGCTCGACTCTTCGACTGCGCGGCAAGGGCATGCCGGACGTCAACGGACATACGCGAGGCGATCTGTTCGCGACCGTACAGGTCCAAACGCCGAAGAAGCTCACCAGAGAACAGCGGCAACTCTTCGAGCAGCTCGCAAAGATACTGCCAGAAGAACGATTCCGGCCCCGCGCTCGCGAAGATGAACAGGACGAACGCAATCTGTTCGATCGCGTCAAAGACATGTTCGGATAAGCCGGTTGCGGTATCTCTCAGTGCGCATGTGGCCGGCTCTGGACGTTCGCGGCGCGGACGAGCTCGTTCTGGCTGCGGTCGATCAATTTGCACCAACGGCTGCAGAGGAACGTGGCGAGATTCTCCGACTCTTCTTCGCAACATCGGCGGCGCGCGACGCTGCAGCCGCCTGCCTCTCCGAAGCCTACGCGACGACGTCAACGGATGTCGACGATGAAGACTGGGCTCGCCGGTCGCAGCACGACCTGCCGGCAGTCCGAGTCGGTCGCATCGTCGTAGCTTCTGGTCCAGATTCTCCTGTCCCCTCTCAAGATCTGGATACTGGCCCGCCGATCTCTTTGACTATCCAACCGTCGATGGGCTTTGGCACGGGTCACCATGCGACGACGCGACTGTGCCTGGCGGCGCTCCAGGCGGCGGATCCACGCGGAGCGTTCGGTACTGGACGTCGGGACGGGATCCGGCATTCTGGCGATTGCGTCGGCACGACTGGGCGCGGCGCGAGCGCTCGGACTCGACAACGACCTCGACGCCATCGCGGCGGCCCGAGCCAACCTGCCGCTCAACCCGGGCGTCAGCAACGTTGAATTCGCTGTGATGGACTTGACCGCCGCTTCCCTTCCTGAGGCCGACCTCGTCGTCGCCAATCTGACCGGGGCGCTGCTCGTACGGACGGCAGCTGTCCTGCTTGCCGCGGTTCGCCCGGGCGGTGAGCTGATAGTGAGTGGGATCCTTACCCACGAAGAAGAAGCTGTGCGCCAGGCGTTTTCTGAAGCCACCGTCGCGCAGCGTCAGGCGGAACAGGAATGGCTGACTCTGACGCTCCGCAAACCCTCGAGCGCTTTCTCACGCGAACGAGCGCCCCAGTCGGGTTCGGCGTGAAACCCGGGCGAAGCAAACCCCGAGAGACCTCATTTGGTCTAATAGGGTGTCCATGAATCTCAAATCGTGTGTTCCTCTGGTTGCCGTGCTGTTCACGTGCGCGCTTACCGCCCAGGGCTCGCGTCCCAGCGAGAGCCGGCAGCCTCCTCGCGATGCATCCGCCCAAAGGGATGCCGTGGGATCGGCCCCCTCGGGCCGAATCGCCGGACGCGTTCTCACTGCCGATAACGGCCGACCGGTCAAGCGGGCGCGGGCTTTCATCACCGCGCCGGAACTGCCCGAGGGGCGTGGAACGCTGACCGACGATGGTGGCGCGTTCGAGCTCACGGAATTGCCGGCGGGTCGTTACACCCTGACGGTATCGAAGTCCGGCTTTATCACGCTGTCGTACGGCCAGCGCCGGCCGCTCCAGGCCGGAACACCGTTGCAGCTCGGCGAGGGTCAACAGATGGGCGGCCTCGAACTCCGCCTTCCGCGTGGGAGCGTCATCGCCGGACATGTCTTTGACGAGAGTGGCGATCCATTGCCCGGTGCGACGATCCGCGTCATGCGCTACCAGTACGCGCAGGGCGAGCGGCAACTCGCTCCCGTCGGCACTGCACAAAGCGACGACCTTGGTGCCTATCGCGTCTGGGGGCTCAACCCCGGCGACTACTACGTCAGCGCGGTCGCTCGAAATCCGAGCGTCGGGCCCGGCGGCCGCTTCGGCTTCCAGGGCGGACGAGGCGCTGCTGCCGGCCGAGGCGCGCCGCCCCAGACCGACGAGCTGCAGACAGCCTACGCGCCAACCTACTACCCGGGCGTCGGGTCCATCGCCGAGGCACGGCCGATCGCGGTGGGTGTCGGCGAGCAAACCATGGACGTCAACTTCAACCTTCTCCTGGTGCGGACAGCACGCATCACGGGCATGGTGACGAATCCTGACAGCTCGCCGACCACGAGCGGCGTTGTCACACTCACGCCGGAGGGCATTGGCGGCCGAGGACGCGGGCCAGCGGGCGTTGATTTCGGCGGTCGCATTTCGTGGGACGGTTCGTTTGCGATCGCGAACGTGCCTCCGGGCCGCTACACCTTGCGCGCCCGCGGCAACGACACCGAAATCCCGCAGTACGCCGTGCAACCGCTGACCGTGATGAACGCCGATCTCACCAACATCACGGTGGTGCTGTATCCCGGGGCTACCATCAACGGGACGGTGGCATTTGAGGGAACGAACGCCGACTTGACGCAGCTGCGAATCACGGCGCCGTCATCGGAGAATGCAACGATTGGGCCCAACCCGAACGCGCGCGTGGACAAGGATGGCCGTTTCACGCTCAGCGGCGTGCCAGCCGGCTCGCATTGGATTCGTTCAAGCGGGCTGCGCGGCTGGTCGTTGAAGTCGGTGGTCGTGGACGGCCGGGAGGTTGTCGACGTTCCGATCGATCTTCGCAGCGGTCAACAATTGAGCAACGTCACGCTCGTCGTGACCAGCCAACAGACGGAGATCAACGGAACCATCACGAACGAACAGTCTGCCCCGCTCACCGACTTCACGTTGCTGGCGTTTCCGACCGATTCGGACCTCTGGCGGCCTCTGGCCCGCCAGATCATGACCGCCCGGCCCGATCAACACGGCAAGTTCCGGATTCGCGGTCTGCCTCCGGGCAACTACTATCTGACTCCGGTCGACCCAGCCGAACAGGGCGAATGGTTCGAACCGGCGTTTCTCGAGCAACAACGCACTGGGGCGGCCCGTCTCACCCTCGGTGACGGTGACATCAAGACGCACGACTTCCGCATTTCGACGCGCTAGAAGTCATTCCACAGAAACTGCAGCACGCTGATTGCGGCTACGGGGACGGCGTCGGCGCGCAGCGTCCGGTGACCGAGGGTGACCAATCGAACACCCCGGTCTCGCGCCGCAGTCCATTCCTCGTCCGTCCAGCCGCCCTCTGGTCCGACGAGGATGGTCGCGTCATGAGGAGCGGTCTCGCCGCGCATCGCCCCAATCGATTCCGCGGCAGCCGCGGCCCCCGGCTCGACCAGCATCACTCGCAGGTCGGGCGCCGGCTCGTTGAGGAAATCTTCGAAGCGCAGCGGCGTGCGGACCTCCGGCAGCGTGGCCCGCTTTGATTGTTTGCTCGAGGCAAGGGCGACCCGTCTCCAACGATCCAGGCGGGCGCCTTTCACCAGCGCTGCCACCGTCGTGTCGACACGCCGCGAGACGATGGGGTGAATGGCGGCCGCGCCGAGCATCACGGCGTCGCGCACGACGTCATCCATCTTGTCGCCTTTGAGCACAGCCTGCGCGAGCGTCAGTGACACCGTTGGCTCCGCGGCGGGCTCGACGCGCGACAACAACTGCACGCGTACTGAACGGCGTTCTGCGCCAATGACGCGGGCCACGAACTCATGCCCGCGGCCATCGAAGACGGCTACCGTGTCGCCAGTCGAGAGTCGGAGCACACGCGTCAGGTGTTCGCTCTCGTCCCGCGGCAGGACGACTGTTTCGTCACCGGGATCGAGGGACGGTGCAAAAAAACGATGCACGGTGGGATTATACGGGCTCACAAGCACATCAACTGTGCAGCGAACAACGTGCAGCGTGCAGTGTCACTTGTACGCTGAGCCCGACCTGTTATACTCCCGCCCGATGTTTTTCCGCGGCCAGATCGTCGGCAAATACAAAGTGCTATCGACGATCGGAAGCGGAGGGTTCGGAACCGTCTACCTCGCGGAAGACACGTGGATCGACAAGAAAGTCGCCCTCAAGGTCCCGCACAAGCAGGGCGTCGACTTCGGCGAGCTTTTGCGTGAACCGCGACTGCTTGCAACTCTCAATCATCCAAACGTCGTCGCTATCCTCACCGCCGAGAAACAAGAGAACGTCTTCTTCATCGTAATGGAATTCGTCCCGGGCGAAACGCTCGAGACGATCTTGACGCGGGACGGCGCGCTGGACCTCACGCTCGCTCTCGACTATACCTGTCAGATCTGCAACGCCGTTGACCACGCTCACCGTCAGGGCGTTCTCCACCGCGACCTTCGCCCCTCCAACGTGCTCGTCACTGTCGGCGGGCTGCTGAAGGTGGCAGACTTCGGCACGTCGAGATTCTTGGAGATCGCGGCACACGGCACGACGGTCATTGGCAGCCCACCGTACATGGCGCCGGAGCAGTTCCACGGTAAAGCCGTGTTTGCCTCCGACATCTATTCCCTCGGTGTCACGATGTACCAGATGTTCACGGGCGTCATGCCCTACGAGACGCCGACACCCGCCGACCTCGACCGCCTCATGCGAGGCGAGCTGCTCACGGCTCCGCGGCTGAAGAACCCGAAGATCTCCAAGTCGCTCAACGACATCGTGATGAAGGCCATGGCACCCGACATCCACGCGCGCTACCAGCGGGCAAGCGACATCCTCGACGACGTGCTGGCCGTGCGCACCCGAAGCACGCGACGGCCTGCCGCGGCGTCGGACATGGCATTCGACGATGTCCAAGAGATCCAGACGCGATTGCGAGCGCGTGAAGTACCCCAGGCTCGCTTCTGCTGGCATTGCCGAAAGCCGCTTCATGCGCGCTCGGATCGATGTCCGTTCTGCGGCGAAGCGCAATAGCGAGCAGTCCATTCTTCAATTGGCCGTTTTCGTCCCGGCCTGATCTGTTAGCGTCTTCTTGTCAGACACGGAGTGGGTGAGATCCACTCGAGTGGGCGCCTTGGCTCCGGCCGGGTAGCGGTACCAGCGAGAGTGCCACGTCAGGTGATCGCGTCGAGGCGTGGGAACCCAAGGCACGTGAGTGGTTCGACCGAGTCGGGCTAGAATCTGTGTGAGGAGCTTTATGGCGTTTTCTGGGACCGGCAAAATCTGGATGAACGGCTCGTTTGTGGACTGGAAGGACGCGACCATTCATATCGGGTCGCACGTCATTCACTACGGGAGCGGCGTCTTCGAAGGAGCGCGGTGTTATGCGACTCCCAAGGGATCGGCGTGCTTCCGCCTCGACGCCCACATGCGCCGCCTGCAGAATTCCGCGCGGATCTACCGGATGGAGTACCCGCTGGATCTGGCCGGCTGGTGCAACGCCGTCCTCGACACGATTCGCACCAACCAGATGAAAGCTTGCTATATCCGCCCGCTCGTCTATCGAGGCTACGAGACGCTCGGCGTCAATCCGTTGGCCAACCCGGTCGACGCCGTCATCATGGTGTGGGAGTGGGGGGCGTACCTCGGTGCCGAGGCCCTCGAGCAGGGCGTCGACGTCAAAGTGAGCAGCTGGTCGCGCATGGCGCCCAACACCCTGCCGGCGCTTGCGAAATCGACGGCCAACTACGCCAACTCGGCACTGATCAAGATGGAGGCAGTCGCCGACGGGTATTCGGAAGGCATTGCGCTGGACGTGTATGGCAACGTCAGCGAAGGAAGCGGACAGAACATCTTTCTGGTGCGCGACGGCTGCATCACCACGCCTCCCCTCGCTTCTTCGGTTCTTGGCGGCATCACGCGGGACTCGATCATCACACTGGCTCGGGATCTCGGTCATACCGTCACCGAATCGGTCTTCCCGCGCGAAATGCTGTACCTGGCCGACGAGCTGTTTTTCGTCGGCACCGCCGCCGAAATCACGCCGATTCGATCGGTCGACAAGATTGAGGTTGGCAGCGGCCGGCCCGGTCCGCTGACAAAAGCGCTCCAAGCCGCGTTCTTCGACGTCATCAACGGCAGCGTCCCGGACACCCATGGGTGGCTGACCTACGTCTACCCCGAGGAATCGGCCCTCAGACAGCCACTACAGGCCGCCGCCCTCAAAGGCCGATAAGGACGCCTAGGGCTGAGCGCTGAGGGTCTGGGGCTGATCAGCCGGCCGAAGGCCCTCTCGGCCGTCCGAGCACTCGGTCCTTGGCCCTTAGCCCTGTTCCCTCGACTCACTTCGGTAATGCACATCAATGATCTTTTGAGAATTGCTGTAGACGCCGGGGCATCCGACGTTCACGTCAAGGTCGGCGGCTACCCGATGCTCCGCATCCGCGGCACCCTCAAGCCGGCCAGCGACGAGAAGAAGCTGGACGGGGAAGAGGTGATCAGCATGGCCGCGGCCGTGTTGACGAGCTCGCAGCAGCAAAAACTCCGGGATCTGCAGGAGCTCGACCTCGCCTACGGCGTCCCCGGCCTCGGACGGTTCAGGGTCAACGTCTTCCAGCAGCGTGGAACCATCGGCATGGTCTTCCGCGTGATTCCGATGCAGGTCCGGACGATCGAAGAGCTCGACCTGCCGCGGGTTCTCAAGCAGATTGCCAACGAGGAACGCGGCCTGGTCCTCGTGACCGGTACGACCGGGAGCGGCAAGAGCACGACCCTTGCCGCCTTGATCGATTACGTCAACAGGACACGTACGACGCACATCGTCACGGTCGAAGACCCGATCGAGTTCCTCCACCGAGACATGCGATCGGTGATCAATCAGCGCGAGGTGACGGTCGACACAAAATCCTTCGCCCACGCGCTTCGAAGCGCGCTGCGACAAGATCCGGACGTGATTCTCGTCGGCGAGATGCGGGACCTCGAAACGATCGAGATTGGCCTGCTCGCCGCTGAAACGGGCCACCTGGTCTTCTCGACGCTTCATACCATGGACGCGACCGAGACGATCAACCGCGTCATCACCGTCTTTCCGCCACATCAGCAAGAGCAGATCAGGATCCAGCTGGCAAGCGTGCTCAAGGCCGTTATTTCACAACGGCTCATTCCAAAGATCGACGGGCAGAACCGCGTCCCGGCCGTCGAGGTCATGCTGACGACCGCCTTCATCCGCGACTGCATCGTCGACAAGGAAAAGACACACCTGATTAACGGTGCCATCGCGTCGGGCACTTCGCAGTACGGGATGCAAACCTTCGATCAATCGATCTTCGGTTTGTTCGAGCAGGGCCTGGTCTCGGTACCGAGGAAGCGATCCGATGGGCAAGCAACGTCGACGAGTTCAAGCTCAAGGTCCAGGGAATCTCGACGACCGCCGACTTGAGCCGCGATCAGATGGCTCAGGCGGTACTGCGCCCCGAAATCACGCGGTTCGGGGGATAGACCGCGCCGCCCGGCCAGGAGTCTTGCGGCCGCGACGGCAGTTTCGTACAGTCTCGGGCGAGCCAGCACGGTCAGAAGTGCCATGTCGGACGCCGCTCGCACCGCCTATGTCGACGCCGTCAAGATGCTTGCCCGGCGCGAGCTCTCCGAAGCGCAAATCAGGCAACGGCTGGCCCGCCACCGTCACTCGGCTGACGCCATCGACGCCGCTCTCGATCGCCTTCGCGAAACGCGAGCCATCGACGACGCGCGCGTGGCGGAGGCGATCGCACGGAACCAAATCTCGACAAAGACGCGTGGGGCGCGACGAGCGGAGCAGCAGATCGCGCAGGCCGGCATTTCCCGCGAGACGGCGCGCCGGGCGGTGCAGGCGGTCTCGGAGTCGTTCGACCTCGACGCCGTGCTCGAGGCCGCGCTTGCCAAACGGCTGCGGGGCCGCCAGCAGATCGCCGATGACAAGGACTTCCGCCGCCTCTATCGGTATCTAGTCGGGCAGGGCTTCGAGCCAGAGCGGGTTCTCGCTATCCTCAAGAAGCACAAACGCGCGACCGAGGAGCGCGACGTCTAATCCTACGGCCTGGGACGGTCCCGCCTGACCCACCTGCCCGACCTGCCCTACCTGACCCACCTGCCCCTCCTGCCCTACCTGCCCTCCTGCCACCTGCCCTACCTGCCCAACTCCCGTTCGTGATTCAATGGAGTTGAATGACATCCAACGAGATCCGCTCGTCGTTCCTGAAGTATTTCGAGCAGAACGGTCACCGCATCGTGCCGAGCTCTCCACTCGTCCCTGGCGACGATCCGACGCTGCTCTTCACCAACGCCGGAATGAACCAGTTCAAGGACACGCTTCTCGGCCGCGAGAAGCGGGATTACAGGCGCGCCGCCACCTCGCAGAAATGCATGCGCGTCAGCGGGAAGCACAACGACCTCGACAACGTCGGGCCGTCTCTTCGGCATCACACGTTCTTCGAGATGCTGGGCAACTTCTCGTTCGGCGACTACTTCAAGCAGGACGCCATCCGTTTCGCCTGGCATCTTCTCACCGAGGTATGGCATATGCCGCCGGATCGGCTCGTACCCTCGATCTTCAAGGGCGAAGCCGGCATCCCGCGCGACGATGAAGCGTACGAACTCTGGAAACAGTTCGTCCCGGCCGACCGGATCCTCGAGCTGGGGCTCGACGACAACTTGTGGCAGATGGGCGACACGGGACCGTGCGGCCGCAGCTCGGAAATCTATTACGTTCGCGGTTCGACGACCGATCCGGAGATCGAAATCTGGAACAACGTCTTCATGGAGTTCGAAAGGCGTGCCGATGGCACTCTGGTGCCCCTTCCCGCACCATCGATCGATACGGGCATGGGTCTCGAACGCCTGACCGCCGTGTTGCAGCAGAAGGACTCCAACTACGACACGGACATCTTCACGCCGATTCTGACCCAACTGGCCACGCTGTCCGGTCGGCCGTACGAAGGGACGAACGACGAGGGGGATGTATCGATGCGCGTCGTGGCGGACCACATCCGCGCCATGACCTTCTTGATTGGCGACGGCGTGATTCCGTCCAACGAATGGCGCGGATACGTGCTGCGCAAGATCATGCGGCGGGCGATGCGTCACGGACGCCACCTCGGCTTGATCGAGCCGTTCCTGCATCGCCTCGTCGTCGTCGTCGACCGTGAGATGGGCGAGGCATATCCCGAGGTCCGTGCGAATCGTGAAACGATCGAGAAGACGATTCTTGCGGAGGAAAAGCGATTCGACGCCGTGTTGGCTGAGGGCCTGCCGCGGCTCGAGGCCGAGATTGCCAAGGCGCTCGACTCACCCGACCGTGTGCTCTCTGGCGACGTCGCATTCCGCTTGTACGACACGTTTGGCCTCCCCTACGACTTCATCGAGGACACTTCGGCCACACACGGTCTAGCCGTCGATCGGAGCGGCTATGAAAAGGCGATGGAAGGCCAGCGTGGCAAGGCTCGCGCGAAGAGCGCGTTCGACGGCGAAACCAAGAGCGACGAGTTCGGCGGACTCGACGAGGGTCGGCTCGCGGGCGCCGGCGACCAGTTCGAAGGCTATTCGAGTACTCGCGTGGCGGGTGTCCCGGTCATCGCGCTGTTCGACGAGCGTCGGCAACCTGTCGACGCACTAGGGTCCGGAGACGCGGGATACGTCGTGCTCGCGCGCACGCCCTTCTATGTCGAAGCGGGCGGCCAGGTATCGGACATCGGGCGAATTCTGGGCGAGTCCAACCATGCCTTGGCAACGGTCGAAGGCATGGTACGGATCCGCGCGGGACTGCCTCGAGCGCACCGGATCCGGGTCACCGAAGGGACCATGGCGCTTCGAGACCTCGTCACCGCCGAAGTCGATGTGGACACTCGAAACGACACGCGGCGGAATCACACAGCGACGCATCTGCTGCATGCCGCACTCCGCCAGGTATTGGGCAGTCACGTGAAACAGGCGGGCTCGCTGGTTGCGCCCGATCGCCTGCGCTTCGATTTTGTCCACTTCCAATCGGTGACGCGCGATGAGCTCGACCAGATCGAGCGCATTGTCAACGGCCACATCGCTCGGAACACGCCGATTCACACCGATGTGCGGTCTACCCAGGAGGCAATCGAGTCCGGCGCCATGGCGCTCTTCGGAGAGAAGTACGGCGAGACGGTGCGGGTGGTGAGCGTGCCTGGCTTCAGCATGGAGCTGTGCGGCGGCACTCACGTCGCGGCAACCGGCGAGATCGGCTTCTTCGTCATCGTATCGGAGGGCGGCGTCGCCGCCGGCGTGCGCCGAATCGAGGCCCTGACCGGCACCGCGGCAGTCCGGTGGGTGCAGCATCAACGCAAGACCCTGGCGCGTCTCATCGGCGCGCTGAGCGTCAACGAGGATCGAGCGATCGACGTTGCCGAGAGCCTGCAGAACGAGGTCAAGCGACTCTCTCGCGAGGTCACGCAGCTCAAGACCACACTCGCCCTCGGCGGAGGGACTCGATCTGAAGCCGGAGACGTTGTCGACGTTCAGGGCGTCCGGCTCGCGAGACGCAAGGTTGCGGATCTGGGCAAGGATGGCCTCCGTCAACTGGCCGATTCGCTGAAGGCGCAGATCAAGAGCGGTGTTGTCGTGATCGCCTCGGCAAGTGACGGCAAGGTCCAGATCGTCGTCGCCGTGACGCCGGATCTGACGCAACGGGTCAAGGCCGGCCAGATCGTCAAGGAAATCGCACCGATTGTCGGGGGCGGCGGCGGCGGCCGGCCCGACTTTGCCGAAGCCGGCGGTAAGCAGCCCGAAAAGATCGACGAAATGCTGGAAGCGAGTCAGGCCGTCGTCGCGAAACTGCTCACTCCATAGGGCCGCGCGCTGTTCCCAGACCGTCATTTCCCTTTGGCATCCCCGCCTATTTGGCGATAATCGCCCGCAGACAGGGCCTTATCCGCCCTGTCGTGAGGGGAGGGCTGACGAGGGGCTGACGTCTGCCTTCATCGCCGCCATGCACCTGCCGATGCGGTGCGTCCTTCGCGAGAGTCGCACACGGAAAATGACATGAGTTATGGCTCCTGCGCAGAGGCTCGGCGTTGAGCGAGCTCGGCCGCGATCGGGACAAGGCGTCGTGGCGCGACACCTTGCTGGGCGTGATAAAGGCGTGGAACCGCCACCAAATCTGGAAAATCCTGACCGCTATCGTGGTGATCTGGATCGTCAGCGGCACAGCACTCCACTTCGCGGAGCGTGGCACGAATCCAGCGTTCGCGACGTTGCGCGAGTCCCTCTGGAACGTCTGGGTCACCCTCTTCAGCGGACTCGACAACACGCCCAACTCTCCTGTCGGGCGGCTCGTGGTTTCCGCCGTACTTGTCTTCGGTGTCGCCTTCGCCGGTTTGTTCACGGCCAGCGTGGCGTCGATCCTGATCGAACGCGCACTAAGGAGTCGTGTGGTGCCTAATCTCGAAATGTCTGACCATCTGGTGCTGTGTCACTGGTCGCCGCGAGCACTGGACTGGATACGCGAAGTGCACAGCGGTATCGTCACCGACAAGCGGCCAGTCGTGATCGTTCACGACACACCCGACGAAGTCGCGCTGCCTGACAAACAGGATGAAGCCGCCTTCGACGACGTCTATATCGTCAAAGGGGACCCGGCCAACGAAGTGATCCTGCGCCGCGCCAAGGCTGCGCAAGCGCATTCCGTCGTCATCTTGTCGGATGACCGCCAGGGCCAGCACGCCGACGGAAAAACCATCGTGTGCTGCATTGCCGTCAAGAACGTTTGCGTGCAAGAGCGCCAGCCAAACATCGTGGCCGAGTGCCAGGATCCGAAATACCGGCCGCACATGCGCAAGGCGGGTGCCGATGAAGTCATCTCGGCCGCCGACTTCGGATTGCGGCTGATGGCACGTGCCTCGCTCTTTCATGGCATGACGCGCGTTTATCAAGAACTGCTCTCGGTCCGGCGCGACGCCAACGAGATGTACCTGGTGCCGGTGCCTGCCCAAATTGTTGGGATGGATTTCGTCGCAGCGGCAAACGTGTTCCTGCCCGATCGCACGAATATGAAGGCGTGCCTTCTCATCGGGCTCTATCGCGGTGAAAAAATGATGCTCAACCCGGTTGGCGGGGAAGCGGGACCATTGCGCGAAGGCGATGAGCTGATCTTGCTGAGCCAGACTATGCCGGATCTTTCGCAGCTGCAGCCGTCCGACGCCGCATAGCTTCTGCACGTCGCCGCCAATTCGTGGGCTCGGCATCGATCCGTCGAGGTCAGGTCGGTTGCACCCCAGCACTCCTTAATAGGTCCAGCCAATCGACAGCACGATTCCAACATCGTTGGTATCGGCCGCCGGGTTCGGAGGCCGGTTGTCGTACGTGTTGTAGAGATTGAGCGCGACGAAGAGATCCTTCCAGAATTCCCGCTTGGCGCCGGCGTCGAGCTGGACGCGCTGACGGCCCGCGTTGCTCAGGCTCGGGTAGTACTGCAAGCTGACGTCAACGTTCGTTTTCGGCCGATCGTACGTGTAGAACGCGGTCTCGAACGTGAAGAGCGCCTCGACGTTCTCCGTGGGTTCGACATCCAAGCCCTGCTCGTGATTGAAGGCCAGGCCGGCGCCGAGCACGAGTTGCGCGCGATTGCTGTTGACCAGACGGGGTCCGGCGGCCGCACCGATCTGCGACCGCAGCGTCAACCCGAGGCTCTCGTTGGTCTCGAATCGGCCGGCCGTCAGGATGAACCAGCGCTGCCACGGATAGCGCAGATACGACATTTCCACGAATGCCCGATCGTCGCGACCTGAATCGTCGTCTTTCTTCGTCTGGGTGAGCGACGCCATGAGGCGTGCCCGGGACGCGAGCTTGCGGTAGACGGTGTCGGAATTCACATTGAGCTGCGCAACGCCGCTGGACTTCGTATAGCTGAACCCGGCGTCAATCGACCCATCGAGCTGCCGCCAGAAGCTCGTACCGATCGGAGTGATCAATGTCACCTCCGACATCTGAAGCGACACCTCTCTTTCTGAAATCGACGACGGTAATCGATCGGTCGGCCGCCCGTCCGAGGCTGCCCAGGAATCGCCGGCCATCGGTGGTGAGCACTTCGACCAGACGCGTCGCCACGAGGTTCGAGAGCTTGTCCCATTCCAGATAGAGCGTGCCGGCGTCGTCGGTCTTGAACTCGAGTCGGCCCCGCTCGAGTCGCACGATCTCGCCGGTGATCCGATCGCCGTTGGCGAGGGTCACGACGTCGGTTCGCCCCTGGGCATGCGTGGTCGCCGACACTGACAACGCCAAGGCGATCGCCGCAATCGCCTTCCTGCCTCCTCGTGTGATCATCGGGCCTTCAGCTGCCGAGGACCGATGCGGCGATCTGAACGAACAAGATCTTCGCCACTGTGATCGACGGAAACACCATCGCATAGCCGATGTCGGGCCGCTCCGTGGGGACGGCCCGGTTCGCGTAGACCAGGATGGCGGGATTCCCGGTCACACCGGAGATGATGCCGAAGAGATCGTCGGCAGGAATTGCGAGCAGCCGTCCCGCGATCATCGTCGCCACGATCAGGGCGAGCATGATGATGGCGCCGAGCAGGAGCAGCGTGAACCCGCTCTCCGCCACCGTCGCGACGAACTGCGGGCCCGACGCGATGCCGACCTGCGCCAGGAACACCGTGAGGCCGAAGTTTCGCAGCACCATGTTCGCCGAGAGCGGCAGCGTCCATACGATGCCGGTGCGACGGATGTGGCCCAGCGCGAGTGCAACCAGCAGGACCCCGGCGAGTCCCAGCGTGAGCCGGCCGACTCCGGGAATGGGAAGCGGGATCAATCCGACGAGGAGGCCCAGTGCCGCGCCGACGCCGAGAGAAATGTAGCTGAAGTCGGCAACGCCCTTGATGGAATCGCCGAAGAAGCGGCGCACGGCATCGAAATCCGCGCGATGGCAGAGTACGCCGACGCGGTCGCCGAATTCCAGCACCAGGTCGTCGTCTGGCAGCAGATCGACGTCACCCCGTCGCACGTGGATGTAACTGTAGGCGAAGCCGCCGGGAAGTTTCAGGCTGCCGAGGGGCATTCCCACGACGCCGCCCTTGGACGCGAAGACACGGATGTAGTCGAGCGCGGTTCGATCCACCGCCATCGACGCGGCCGCTTCGCCGACCAGCTCGAGCGCCCGTCCAATCGCCGCAGGATCGGTCCCGACGAGCAGGACCACATCGTCCGCCTGGACGATGGTGGTCGGATCCGGGACGCGGTTCTGCCCGCCGCTGCGGATCGCCACCGCCTGTACACCTTTCGGCAGGCTCTGCTGAAGATCAACGAAGCGCCGTCCGATGAGCGTCGCGTTGTGCACACGGACCTCGACCGGCTTCATCAACCGGTCCGCTGGAGCAGCAATCTTCGGTTTGAAGATCGCGAGATAGACGTACATGCAGAGGATCGGTCCGGCGACGCCAAGCGGGTACGCGAGGCTGTAGCCGACCGCAGCGTCCTGGCTTCCAAGCGCGTCGAGGACGGCCTGCAGCGCTGGCGTACTCGTTGTGGCGCCCGCGAACATCCCGAGCGATTCCGGCAGGCCCGCGGCGCCCGTGCGCTGGATCGCCAGTGCGACCGCCGCCGCGGCGGCCAGACCGCAGAGTGCCGCGGCGTTGGCCCTCAGTCCCGAGGGGCTCGTGAGCCCGCGATACCATACGCCGCCGTACTGAATGCCCACGCAGTAGAGGAAGAGCAGCAGGCCGAGGGTGCCCAGCATTCCGGGCGGCGCGGCCTTCGGGGCAAACGCGCCGCATGCGAGGCCGACAAACAGCACCGCGCCCGAGCCGAGCGCGAACCCTTTGAAGTTGACTTCGCCGACGAAATAGCCGGCCGCAATGACCAGGAACAGCGCGGTCATCGGCGAAGTCTCGAGAAGGGTTTTGAGCCAGTCCACGCAGCTCCTCCTGTTCGCCGTCACATTAACGCAGATCTGCCGAACTGCATGCAGCCGTCGAGCGGCCGCACATGCCGGGCGCGAAGAAATTCACTCGAGTGATCCGGCCGTCGGCAGGCGGCGTCCGGAGGGTCGCGTGCGACCGCTCCGGACCGGCGGTCAGTGACAGGCGCTATCGAGTGCCGACTGCGTAAGGATTGCCGCCCAGTGCGTTGGAGATCTCGGTGATCGCCCGCTGCGCTCGAACGCTATTGCCCGCATCGTCGAGCGGCGGCGACACGACGGCAATGCCGAACTTCCGGGGCGAGACCGCGATGATGCCGCCGCCGACACCGCTCTTTGCGGGCAGTCCCGTGTGATAGAGCCACTTGCCCGAATCGTCGTACAGACCCGCGGTGGCCATGACGGCGAGCACGCCTGGAACTTTCGTGGCGTCCATCACCTGTTTGCCGGTCGTCGGGTTCTTGCCGCCGAAGGCGAGCGTGGCAGCCATTATCGCCAGGTCGCGGGCGTTGACGCCGATCGAGCACTGGCGCGTATAGAGATCGACGGCCTGCTGCCAGTTGGCCTTGATGTAGCCGTAAGCGAGCATCAACGCGCCGATGGCCTGGTTGCGCTGGTTGGTGTCGGATTCCGACTTGTAGACGTCCTGCAGCACGCTCAGTTGCCGCCCCGCGGCATCGTTGTGGAAGTCGATGATCTTCTTCCACACCGCGTCGGCGGTGGTCCCGGTCACCATGCTGGTCGCCGAGATCGCCCCGGGGTTGACCAGAGGATTCATCTCCGGTGCGCCGCTACCGACGACGGTGCGAACACCCTCGACGGCGATGATCGAGTTGAAGCGGGCGCCGGTCGCGTCCACGCCGATCTGCTTCTCGATGGACTCGAGCCCCTGCTCCTGGATGACCTGGGCCATCGTGAAGACCTTGGAGATCGACTGGATCGAGACCTCCGTCCTCACGTCGCCGGCGGTGAAGACACGACCGTCTGGTGTGACCACGGCAATGCCGAACAGGTTCGGGTCGACTCTCGCGAGGGCCGGAATGTAGTCGGCGTTCTTGCCCTCGCTGAGCGTTCGGTATTTGGCGTACGCGGCGTCCACGGTCTGTTGGACGTTGGCGCCCGACTGTGCGCCGACCGACGAGACCATCAGCGCCGCAGCGGCCAGGCCGAGCAGCGACGTGCCAGGTGAGAAGCTCCGATTATTTCGAGTCATCGCTACCCTCCAAGCTTCCACGAGAAGTTGTACTTGAACGAGAACTGTACCTTGAACCCGTCGCTCTGGAACCCATCCGAGAAGTTCTCGCGGCGACCCCACTGAAGTTCGCCGCCCATCATGACGTTCGGGACCGGGTAATAGAGCACGTTGCCGAGCGCGTACTCGCCGATCTTGAAGGCGTCGGGCGCCTGCGCGTCGGTGTTGTCGTTGTCCTGGCGCGAATACCCGAACGAGCTGGTGAACTTCTCGTTCCACCTGTGATCGAGGAAGAGGACGAGTCCAGTGATCGGGATGGGCTCACCGCGGATGGGTGTGACAGGATTCGAGAGGTCGTTGACGATGCCGATGTCCACCGGAGAATCGTTCATGTAGTTCTGGATGCCCTCGCCGAACACGAACTGCAGCCGGAGCACGTCGTTCTCGCCGAAATTGACATTCGAGCTCAGGTTGATGCCCCAGCCGGTGGCATCGCCCGAAAGGTCGAACTGATCGGCGAGCACGTCGTCCCACTTGATCAGGCGGAGCATGCCGGCCGCGCGCACGTAGCCCCACTTCTGCGAGTACTTGTACGAGCCGGAGAAGTCGGGCAGCGGGAACCGTGGCCTGATGTTCTGCAGCTCGACGCGGTCGGCATAGACCCCGGCGTCGCCGCTGGCGCCGGGCCGTTCGAGGGCGAGCGTCAGGCTTGCGTCGCCCGTGATCGGCATCCAGCGGAGCTGGACGTTGCGGAAGAACACCATACCCGTCGGCCCCCAGTACTCGAGGGAGTTGGGGAAGACGTCCGGATCCATGAACGGGCTCCAGTATTGGCCGGCGCCGAACGCTCCGAGCTCGCCGTAGGCGTGGCGGAGACGGAAGGTGGTCTGGCCTTGGTCGACGCCGGTGCCGAATAACTCGAATTCGAACGTGGTCTTCAAGTCGCCCATTGTGGTTGGCGTCGAAGACCTTACGCCGAAGCGGCTCTGTCGCACGCCGGCGAAAAAGCTGCCGTCTTCGCCGTACTGGTTCTCGAACGAAGGAAGCTTGGTGACCCGCATGGTGTCGAACCAGTTGGGGTCGATTTGCTTGAAGTTCTCCCCGATGTCGAGCATCGTGAAGCCGTAAATTTCGAAGCTCGGCTTCGGCGGCGCCTGCGCGGCCGCGCTCGCCGTGCTGGGGCTGGGGCTGGGGCCGTACGGGTTGCCACCCAGCGCCGCCGAAATGTCGGCGATGGCGCGCTGCGCCCTCACGCTGTTGCCGGCGTCATCGAGCGGCGGGGAGACGACGGCGATGCCGAACTTGCCTGGCGACACGGCGATGATGCCGCCGCCGACACCGCTCTTGGCTGGAAGGCCGGTGTGGTACAGCCACTTCCCCGAGTCGTCGTACAGTCCGGCGGTGGACATCACGGCGAGGACGCTGGGGACATTGGCGGCGTCCAGGACCTGCTTGCTGGTGACCGGATTCCTGCCTCCCGATGCCAGCGTTGCCGCCATCGTCGCCAGATCCTGCGCGTTGACCCCGATCGAGCACTGACGTGTATAGAGGTCGACCGCCTGCTGCCAGTTGTCCTTGACGTACCCGTACGCGAGCATGAGCGCGCCGATGGCCTGGTTGCGCTGGTTGGTGTCGGACTCGGATTTGTAGACGTCCTGCAGAACGCTCAATGGTCGTCCTGCGGCGTCGTTATGGAAGCCGATGATCTTCTGCCACACCGCATCCGACGTCGCGCCGGTCACCATGCTCGTCGCCGAGATCGCGCCCGGATTCACCAGCGGGTTCATCTCCGGCGCGCCGGTGCCGACGACGGTCCTGACACCTTCAACCGCGATGATCGAGTTGAACCGGGCGCCTGTGGCATCGACGCCAATCCGTTGCTCGACCGATCCCGGCCCCTGCTCCTGGATGACCTGAGCCATCGTGAAGACCTTCGAGATCGACTGGATCGAGACTTCGGTCTTCACATCTCCGGCGGTGTAGACCTTGCCGTCGGTTGTGATCACGGCGATTCCGAACAGATTCGGATCGACCTTCGCCAATGCCGGAATGTAGTCGGCATTCTTGCCTTCCTGGAGCGTCCGGAACTTTCCGTATGCCGCGTCGACCGCCCGCTGGATCTCGGCTGGCGATTGTGCACTCGACGGTCTCGCCAACGCGAGCGCCCCCAGACAAAGGATGCACGCCCGGACAGATAGAGTCCGACCACGTCTACTCATTCGTATCCTCCAATTTTGATCGCTTCATTTCACGTTTGCCGCTTCCCAGGCGCGGACCCTTCGGCGTCCTTCGTCGAAGATCCGCTCGTAGTTGCCCTTGCGCACCTTGAGGCTCGCGTCAGGCGTCAGCAGGCGCCAGATTGGCGCCCACATGTCGAACACCGCGTAGTAGGGCGCCGGGCCGGCTGGCGCCACGGTGTCGGTCCCAAACAAAAACCGATCAGGGTACTTGTTCAGCATTCCGGCCACTCGCGTGATCGACTCCGGGGTCGCGACGGCGTACTTGGCGACCTCGTCCCACGAGATATCGAAGCTGACGTGAGCGAGCGCCCGATCGGTCACCATCGCTTCGACGATCGCCACCTGCTCTGCATTGCGTTCCGCAGCTTCAGCCGACACCCGGACGGGGTGCACGATACGACCGAGGCCGACGTGCGCCCAGATGATCGTCGTCTTCGGATGGCGCTTGAGCAGGGCTTTCATCTGCGTCAGGTAGACGGGCTCCGCGTCCTGCTTCGCGAACGGCATGTCGATGTCGTTGTGGAGGATCACGACCAGACCGGCCTCGGCCGCGAAATCGAGGATGCGATCGAGCGCCGGGTTGGTCAGACTTGCAGTTTCGCCAGGGATCTTGGCGCTGACGAACTCCTTGTGAATGCTGAACTCGCCGATGCCGGTGAACACGCCGGGGAAGGTCGACAGCACGCGGCGGATGTGATCGACGCCGTACATGTCGGCCGGGTTGAAGCCGGTGATCATCGGGTCGAGGCGTGCCTGCGCCGCCGCCGGCAACGAGCGATAGACGCTCGCGATGTGGGCATCGGTAAACGAGTAGTAGTAGAGCGGCGCGTCGCTCTGCAGGTAGTAGGTCGGCGCGAAGTCTCCGGAGTTCGCGTACGACCACTGCTGCTGCAACGGAATGCCGAACAACGTCGATCGGGTGACGCGAGTGCCCATGATCTCCAGGAACGTGCGAACGTCGATACCCTGCTGGATGTAGTTCGTCAGGTGGAAGTGCGAATCGTTGAAACTCGTTGGCGGCACCCTGGCCCTGTGCGTCGAGCTGGCCCGCCCGGACGAAGAGGAGCACCAGCAGCGATCAGCGCGGAGGAAGGCACTGAAGAACAGCCGCCGAACGGAGACGAAGGTCTGCGAGTCATTCTCACCTCGTCGATCAGAAGTTCATCTCGAGGTTGATGTGGAACACCATGCCCTTGGCGCCGACCGGGTAGGGATAGGCCGTGTATCCCACGGGGGATTTGTTCACATACATCCACTCGCCGTTCAGCCGAATCCCGCGCTCCTTCATCACGTACCAGTTCTCCCCGGCTCGCACTTCCCACTGGTCGCCGTAGCGGCCGAACACCTGCGAGGCGCCGAAATACAGTTGAAGAGCCTTGGGAACGGCCATCGCCGACGCCTGCAGCTGATAGCCATGGTCGGTGATGTCGGCAATGCCGCTGGTGTTGACACCGGTGAAGTTGCTCGACCAGCGCCAGTAGTATTCGCCCTCGAGAGCCATGCCCTTGTACTTGACGCCCGCATCGACGCTCGTCATCCGATAGTCCACCTCGTTGACGGTGATGCCAGGTCCAAACAGATCCGGCGTGAAGATGATGCTGCCGTCCGTCAGCCTGATCTGGCTGTTCTCGATGCCTTCGGTTCCCGGCTGGCTTTGCTTTTCCTCGAGGCTGTGGGAGTAGTGCACGCCGATCCGCGTCGCGACCTGCTGATGATCGTCGTAGTCGCCGAACGTGTTCCACAAGCCGAACTCGCCGGTCGTCGGCAGCCATTGGACCGAGTAGGACTGCGTGTCCATCCGGTTGTCGAGCTGTGCCGCGCTCACGCCCAGCGTGCTCAGGTTGTTGGCGAACATCGCCATGTACTTGACCTTGGTATGGAATTCGCCTTTGAGCCAGACGCCGGATGTCGTACAACGCCCGAAAGAACTCATCGGCAATCAGACGGTCGTCCACGCCGAGCCAGTATGGGAACTGACCTTCTGTGCTTCGCACGGTGGGCAGTGAGGTGATGCCGACAGGCCCGGACGCTCACGAACCGGTTGAAGGTCCACGTCAGGTTGCCCGCCCCAACGACCTGCGTCCGGATCGCCCTGCGATGCGTTCGACGACCAGACGTAGAGGTAGTAGCGCATCTTCGGCGTGAGGAACCACCCCGAGAACGGCGCGAAGAACTTCTGCAGCTGGATGTCCTGGCGCCGCTCGAACGGTCTTCGTGTTGCCGAAGGCGTCGACATAGTCGACTCGTCCAGATTCCGCTGGTTCAGATACCGCCCGTAGCTGAAAAGCCGTGAAGGACAACTCGCCTGCGCTTGTCGCCGATCAGGAAGAGCAGGAAGCCGAATCGTTCGGTAATCGTGCGTGGGGTGCCTTGGGCTTGCGTCGGCTCCTGTTCCGGGACGAGGCGGGTGCCGAACTCGGCGCTGCAGCCGTCCTGTACCCAGACGCTGGTCTGGTCGTAGCCCCAGGTCCTTCCGAGCAGACACGGCGCGTCCCCCATCGATCGCAGCAGCACGACGCCCGCCGATGTATCCGCCGGGCACTGCGTCCGTTCACCTGGTTTGGATGTGCACGTCAGCGACGTCACAGGAGTCTGTGCAGCGCCTGGAGGAGAGGACGGGGCCTGCTGTGCGTTCAGCGCGGCGATTGAAACCACGGAACACATCCCGAGCACAAGGGCCGCCGACAGGCGGGCACCAGCGGGATTCGTTTTGTTCGCTCGTGCTGCTGCTTCTTGACTGAACGTCGACGTCATTGGCAAGGCTTGGAGCACGCCGAATGCCATGCACGCGCCCTCGGAGGTTCGCCGACAACTCGTTGATAGTTAAGAGATTATGTCGAAGCAGGTCTGGGTTTGCCTTCACACGGCGCCTCCGCTATTCCGGACGACCTCCGGCCCAACCGAGGAGCGAATATCCGCCCGCTGAATGCACGGGGTAGCCGTTGGAGGCAACCCGGCAGCGAGGCTGAAATCCGCGCGGCCGCTCGCGACGCGGTCAGGAGCGGACGGACACTCCGCGGGCCAGCTCCCCCGCGCCCGTGCCCCACTTGGAGATGACCTTCACCGCCTGCGTGAAGGGCACGTCCACGGGATGCACGCGCTCGCGCGGCAGGATGTACAGCGAGCCGGCCGCGGGCGTCGGCACCGAAGGGACGAGCACGGTGTAGCGGCCGTCGTCCAGCTCCTCGATGATGAAGCCGGGCGAGAGGGCATCCTCCACCTCCACCAGGGCCGGCCGGAACGCGCCTTCGCTCTCGTCGCCGGAGACGCGCTCGGCCAGGCCCCTCACCAACGCATAACCCGGAATCCTCTCGAGCACCGAGCGCTCGAGCATATTCTTGGCGCGCAGGCCTGGGCCGGTGCGGACCACGATTCCGGCCACGAAGCAGACGGCGAACACTATCAGGATGGCGATGACCTGCCGGAACTGCCCGCCGGCCGGGATCGCCGCCGTGACCGGCGACAGCAACGCGAGGATGCCGGACAGTGTCTTCGCCAGCAGCAGGACGGACAGGTAGATCGGCAGGACGACGAGCAGTCCGCCGATGAGCGTCGTCTTGGTGAACTCGGCCAGGCCCTTCATGTGGTAATCCTCCCGGTGAGTGATCGATGCGCTGCCTTAGACTAGCGGAGCTAACCACCACTGAGGACACCGAGGACACGGAGGTTCAATCGTACAAGGGTGATCCTCCGCGTCCCCTGTGTCCTCTGTGGTGGAGAGTTCTTCACCGCAAAGTAGCCTAGCACTCCTGGTCCCTACTGCCTGAGCGGCTGAAAGGACACGAGCTTCCACTGGCCTGCTTCTCGGGTCCACAGCAGGCCCAGCGTCCCGCCTCCAGGTCTCCGGAACTGGAACACCACCCCGTAGGTACTCGGCACCGGTCTCCGGCGCGGCGGCTTGTCCGCAGAGGTACGTTCGTGCTTCTGTCTCGGCGAGAGGGGTCAGGAGGAACTCACGCCGGAACGGCTGATCCATCACGACCCGCTTGGGGTCTCGCGGCGTGACCGCGAGAATCGCACTCGTGAGATTTGGAAGCGTGCCCAGCTTGTCCGCCGAGTACTCCATCATCCTCCGGAGCTCGCGGCGCGCGCTTGCGGCGTCGAGAGCCTCGTTTCCTCCGGTATCTTCGAGATTGAGACACGCGTACGCCTTTGGTGACAGGAACGCGAGGGCCTGATCGTACTGGCGCCGAACCAGCCAGTCGGTCAGGAACTCCTGTGCCGCGTCGTCGATTCGCTCCGGCGTCGAACCAGCCGGGCAATCGGGCGGCAGCGGTGCGGCAGGTGCATCGGGCCGGTCCAGATCGAGCGGGTCGCGCTGCTCGGGCAACGACTCCGGCAGGCTGCCAAAAGCTTCCTGCCACCAGGCAATGAAGCTCCCCCACCGCCCTCGGTGGCGGTTCGAATTGTCTCCGACGCGAATGTCGGAGTTGGACGCCGTGAGGTGACCGTTGAAGAGACTCCGCGGGGACTTGCTGGAGCGGTAGTCCACGTCGATGTCTGCCTTCAATCCATCTTCCGCCAAAGAAAATTGGAGCGTCGGCTCCTTGCCGGCTTGTCGAAACGAGTACGGATAACCTGCGTGATAGACCGTGTTCTCGCGATCGCGGACGAATTCCCGACTCTTCTCCAGCACATCCCGACTGTCCGGTTTCAGATTCACATACAGCCGGAACTGCTCGTCGCCGCTGCGTCCGGCGTACTGCCCCGCAATCCGTTCGACGAATTCGACTCGATCGAGCGCCACCCCGAGCGACGCGCCGCTGGCATCGGTCAACCGCGTATTGGTGAGCGCATGCGTGACACCGTAGAAAGTGGTTTGCTCTGAGACGCTGAGGCGATTGAACGCTTCTTCGGGCGTGTACCGGCTGCCTCGTGTCTGGTTGTAGCTGTCGCTATAGGTCTTGAACAGGGCCTGCTGCCGTTCGCTCAGATCATCGAAGACCCGCCGATCGACGTGCGCCGGCGGCATGGGCGGCGCCACCACTTTTCCGGGCCACGCCCGGTCGATTCCGACCACGTCGAAGCCGTCCGCACGTCTCCGCAGGTACACGGTCACGTTCATGGCCGCATCGTCCGCGTACACGCGAGCTGCCACGTAAGCGCCCTCGCCCAACGTTTGTGCGCCGGCCGGAAGCGCAGGACCGCTGCGCGATCTTCTCGAGGAGCGTGTCTTTGGCGTTGTCGAACCCGTACCAGTCGGTCGTGTAAGGCCTTGGCGCTGACAATCCATGCACCACGCCGAGGTCATCGAATTCGAGTTCGTTTCCCGTCAGGCGGAAACGGTCGAGTCGCAGAACGCTCGAAAAGAACGCGCGTCCGATCCGGTTCCGTCGTTCGATGAGGGCGGCGCTGATCCAATCCTCGGCAGCCTTGCTGTACTGCCCCGTTTGGACAATCGCGCGGATCTCCTCGTCGGTGAACGTCATCACCTGCTTGGCCGCCCAGAACGTGTCGTCGGGCAAGCGGTTCACGAATGGTGGGAGAGGCTGGGCCGTGTTCCACGAAAGAGGGTCGAACGTGTTGCCTTCGAAGTTTCCAACCTCGGGCAGATCGGAATACTTCGCCTTCATCCACGCTGGCGTCGAAATGCCGAGGCTCGCGATGTTGCGCCAGACTGTGGCTCCGCTCGGGATGGCAGGCTCGTTCCCTTCCCACGTCAGCTTTGGTCCATCCTGCATGCCGCTGCCCAGCGATCGCGTGAAGTCAATCAGGTAGTGACGGATCTTCTGCACGCCGCCCTCGCTTCTCAGCACATCCTGCGTGCCGACGGCGCGGACATTGGCGTTGTTGAGCCATGCGGAAAACACGAACAATCCGCGAAGGTCTCGTCGATGTTCGTGAGGCACCGTGTCGTTGGGGTCGTCGCTCCTCGTCCCCCAGACCTGATAAGGACCAAGCAGCGCCTGACGACCCTCCGGCAGACGCGTGGCAACGGCGCGGAACGTACGGCCAGCACCGAGCGGCACGCCACCAAGAAAGCTGTCGATATCGCTCGCCTCGAGGCCGCGCGTCCGGCCGGCACTGGACATCGCCTGGCCGTCTGCATGGGCCACGAGTCGAGACCGCTCGAATCGGACGATGTAGTTCTCGGGCACGTGATAGCCGAGTGCGTACAGAAACCGCGAAGTCACCATCTCGGCACCGATGGCAAGGCCTTCGTACCCGACCGGGTCAAAACGCAGCAGATAGAGATCGTTCTTCGCGTCGCCGATCAGCAGGCCCGGGTTCAGACCGTACGGCTTGACCACGAGAACCTGCCACGAGCTTCCAGTCGGCGGAGCATCGTTCCCCGGTCCACGCTGCAGCTCATCGATCGTCATGCGACGCGTCCCGTGGCGATTGACGTACCAGTCGCCGTCCATGACTTCACCGAGCGAGTTCACGCCTCCCGCGGGAATGACGCCGTTCGACGGATGACGATGACCAGTCGTCTTGAAGGTGTTGTTGAATAGCTCGAGGACGCCGCTCAAAGCCCGCGGCTGGGGGTCCGGAACCGGCAACGGCATGGGCTCGTTGCGCAGCGGATCGTCCGGATAGAAGCGCGGCGTCTGCGTCTGGGCCAGCGCCGCGACGGGAGCGATGGCCGCGATCACGGCTGCAAGAATGACTCGACGGCACATCATCGCGCCTACCACTTGGTCTTGTAGATGTCGCTGAAGGTCCAGACCACCCGGAACCCTTCGGCCGATGCTGCGAAATCGATACGGCTGACGATGGCGGAGCGCGCGCGCACGCGGAATCCGATGCCGCCGCTGTAGTGCAGGTTTGTGGGATCGACGTGGCGTTTGAGTGGCACGACCTTGCCCGCATCGACAAACGCTGCGATGTCGAGATTGCTCGAAGCGTACCAGCGGTGTTCGGCGCCCACGTAAATTGAATGGTTGTCGCGGAAACGGTACCCGCCGAAGCCGCGAAGGTCGTCGTTGCCGCCGAGCACCGGCTGAAGGTACACCGGCAACTGATTGTCCTCCTTCGGGAACGACAACAGGATGGCCGCGCGTACGGCCACCACGCGTCCTTTGTTGAAGTAAGGCAGGTACTGTTGAAATTCGAACTCGGTCTGTCGGAATGCGAAGCTCTTGCGATCCACGTCCCAGGTACCTCGCGGTACCGCATGCCGTACAATCCGCCGCTCCGGGGGCCTGTCCTCGAATCTCGGAAATCGAAGTCGACGAATGCGCCGATTCTGGTGAACTGCGTGTCCTGTCCGAAGCCGGGAATCTCCTCCGGCGGAAAGACCTGGTCGATTGGCGGAAAGTCGTCGTGACCCTGCGCCGTATGTGCCTGCATGTAACCCCCAGTGAACCCCACACGGACCTGCCTGAGGGCTTCCCACGCGGCGTCGAAGTCCGAGGTCAGGTCTTCGTAGGCAAAGCTGGTGTGGTCATCTTGGGGCGACGTGTTCCCGAGTCCGTAGAAATCGATATCAGGTGAGCTTTCGAATTTCGTGTACCACCGAAGCGACGTGCGTTCCGTCCTGAGGCGCTGAAAGTTGAGATCTGCATCGAACAGGTAGGCGCCCTGGAACGTGCCCCGGGCGGTGGTCCGGAACCCGAGACGCTCTTGCCAGAGAATCCGACTGACGATAGCCCAACCCGGCGGTGAAGCCCTGACCCGGTCGCATGCCTCCAAGCACGATCTGGGGACCGTTGACACCGCGCCCGGAATCCAAACCTTCCTTGAAACCGCGCTCGACCAGACCGTTGACCCTGTTCACCATCGGCGATTGGCGTTCCGGCCAGAGCTCGGCGACCTTGTCGGCCCGCTCGTCCTCGATAGCCTCGGCCCTCGTGCGAGGCGCCTCGGTGCCGGGCTCCTGCGCGAATGCTGCAGTCGCGAAAAGCAGACCGGCTAGCGTGATCGCGACTCTCGCGGTTCGGGACAGCTTCCCTAGGTGCCGCAGCTGGCGGGCCTGTTTCATCAAGGACCGTCCTTCCAGTGTGAAAGCGACTCTCATGTATACGCATGGCCGGCGATCGCGGCGCGACAGTCGGAAAGAACGCATCCTCCCCGAGACGCGCCGTCACCCCACCACGCGTCAGTGTGGCTTTGATACGGCATCAAGGTCGAAGGGGTCTCGTCAGCGAAGAACCTCGCGCCGGCCGTTCCGATCGGATCGAAACGGCCGGCTCGTTATCGTTAGACCTTTCGGCGCATGGTGGTCACGATGACCAGCACGGCGATCGCGATCACCGCAAGCCCGCCTAGGAGCAGCCATGAAGTGCTCCCGGCCTGTTCGCCGGATGTCGTGGGACTCGCGCTCGACGGCGCGGAGACCGGAGCACTGGCTGGCGGCGCACTCGCTGCCTCAGGTGCTGTGGGTGGCGGCGTGCTCGCTGCCGCCGGTGCGGCGGATGGCGGCCTGCTCGCGGCCGCAGGTGCTGCGGGTGGCGGCGTGCTCGCGACCGCGGGTGGCGCGGGGGTCGGAGGCGGCGGCGGACTGGACAGTCTGGCTTGCACTTCGCGTTCGGTGACGACCTTCGGCGGACCTTCCGTCACGATCGTGGCGGTCAGCTTGTCACGCGTGCTCAGGTCGGAGAATGAAACGGGACGGCCGTTTTTGAAGATCTTGATGCCCCGCTTCTCCAGATCCCCTTCGGTGTACATCTGAAACCCGTTCTGGCCGCGCACGATGATCGAGCTGGCGGAAGCCTGCACCACTTCAGCGTTTCGGACCTCGGTCACATAGACCGGCGTCACCGTCGTCGTGGTCGTAATCGTCGCCGACCCTTTCATCCCTGGCCTCAACTCGCGCACGGAGACGCTCTTTCCATCGACGGTGACCCGGAAGTCCTCGGGTACCGTGAGCTCCTGGGCACCTCGCTCGCCTTTGACCACCACCCTGTTTCCATCCACCGACACGACTTCGAAGTTCCTGACCTCGCTGGACGTGGTCTGTTGCTGCGCCGACGCCGTGTTGACGATGAGACACGAGAGACAGATACTGCCGAGCCCGATGAGCCACGTGCTGTTGCGACGCATAAACCACCCTTTCGTTGGAAGATGAAAGCTCTCCGAATGTGAACCAGAATCCCCAACCAGCAATGCATATCCGATCAGCCCCGCGCACCGCGCCAGCCACCTCACGCTGTTGTCACCTGACGAATGGGATGCCTATCACGGCGTTCACTTTCTCGACGACCCGCAGTCGCCAGCGGCGTGCTTCCATGCGATTGGTGAGCGGAGCCGCACTAGCCCGTCAGTGGTTGACGGCACATGCACTCGCGCCGGTCCGGGATTGCAGACCGCGTACCGCGCGGAGAGTGATGGAGGCAACCAGATTCGTTGAGGATTTCACGACCTGCCGCCGGTTTGGACGCGATTCGCCAGCGCTGCTCGTCCAGCCCGCCGGAGTACGTCCGAAATACCGTGGGGTCGGCGACCTCACCCGGTGGCGCATGAAATCAACCGGCACGTAGATTGCCGGAAACGTGCTGGAAACCTGGTTGATTCGCAAGAACTACGACGCGGCGTTTCGATTTCTTTCGAAGCTACGCATGCTACGACCCGTTGCGGGGTCCCGACCTACCGGCGTCAACATCCATCGACGATGCCGGCCGGAGGGTCCGCGCGAGTCTCGAACGATAGGCCAATGGGTTGGCACGCCGCGCAATCTGGAAGCGATCGTCGAGGCTGCCGAGCCGCTCCACCCGTCGATTCGTGTGATGGATCGGCGGTGCAGTGATCGATCGCCGCGTTGTCGAGCTGGACCTCGCGAGGCTCGAGTCCGCGGGACGCTGCGAGCGTTTGAAGTGGCCCCGCCGCCTCCGTTGCGGTAGATTCTGTTGTGGCGCTCGTGGTGGTCACGGGCGCGAAAGGGGGAGTTGTGCAGAGCACTTTAGGTCGACGAGCATTCCTGACTGGGTTGGGGATGCTGAGCGTCCCGCTGTTCGCCCTCGCGCAGGACAGAGAGAAGAGCGACGACAAGAATCGCGAAGAGAAGAAGAAAGAAGCGGAGAAGAAAGCGGAGGAGAAAAAGGACGACGTGAAGGACAAGGCTGAGGATGCGGACGTGAAGGACAAGGCTGAGGATGCGGTCGACGACAGGGACAAGGTCGTCGATGGCCCCGGGACCGATAACAGCCAGGACCGGCGGCAGGATCGACGGCGCGATGCAGTCAAGTGACGAATCGTTCTGGGGCTCGCTCTCCTGACGAGATGAGCTGATCCGGTTGGTGAGTTCCACCACCGTTCTGAATCCTTGAGAGCCGTGACTGAGAGGGCGCGCGCTTCAGGCGCGCCGATGCGCGTGCATCGCTTTGGCGTGTCCGTGCTGAGAAGACGTCCGCTGTCGCCCGCGCGGCAACCCCTGTGCGGATCCACCGCTCACCTGAGTCACCCGCATGAGACTGGCCGACACTAACGTCTGAAGGAGGCGTCCGGCGGCGGCAGCCAGGTTGCCCGGCAGCTCCGACGAGATCGGCTCGCTTCCACGGATCACCTGTGCTTGGACGGTGCGGTCGGCGCCGGTCATGACGAGCTCGACCGCGCCGACGAGGCGGACGCTGCCTGCAGACTCGACATGCCACGCGATCAACGTGACGGCTATCGCCCTAGCGTTGCCAGAGTCGACAAGTCGAACGTCCGGACTCGACGCAAAGGCGACCCGCAGTGCCGAGTCGAGGTAACGGGCGGGTGCGGACGACCAGAGCCAGACCGCGTCTTCGACGAGCTCGCCGTCGGCTTCCTGGTGGAGCAGCCGGCGGCCGATGTGTGCGCGTGCTTGTGTTTCGAGGAGTCGAACAGGAATGGCGTCAGCAGCGGTTGGCCCCTGCTTCGCCGACGCCAACGGCTCCGGATCCACGAGTCGAGGCTCGATCATGCGGGCAGGTATCACATCGGGCCGCTTCAGTTGACAGCCTGCTCCTCCGGCGCAACCCAGAACCACGAGCAGGGCGGTCGCCGAGCGGTGAAGGCGCGTCATCGCGACCGGCTTCCTGATTGGCGTGGACCGTAAACCACCGATTCGGGCTGTTCTTCCAGCCTCCGGGCGAGTTCACGCACCTGGTCGAGCGCATCCCGAATCGCCGGCAACGAACGACGCAGATCGTCCGCCGCCAGACTCGTCCGGTCGAGCGCATCGCGCGCCGACTGCGTCGATTCAGGGATATCGGCATCACGCATCGTGGTGCGCGCCTCTTCTGCGAACTTGACCAGACTGCTCTCAGGTCCCGTCAGCCGGTCCATCTCCGTCGCGATCTGCGCGATCTGCGCCGCCGTGCTCGCAAAAAACGTTCGTGAGTCGGCGCTCAATTGAGGCAGCTGGCTCTCCCTGATGATGCGTTCGACATTGGTGAAGAACCGGTCGCTCCGGTCGAGACTGTCGGGGATTCTCGTCACGATCTCCAGGAGTGTCCGCAGCGTCATCTCGGCGTGCTCCAGGACGGCCGGCAGCCGATCCTGCGCTGCTACCAGAGGCGAGGGCATTGACGCCACGTAGGGCCGACTCGGCGTGAACCCGAGTTCGACCGGCGGTGGAGGGTTGGCGGGGATATCGAGCAACAGATAGGCATCCCCCGTCACCGGGTTCCCGACCACCCGGGATCGAAGTTGCGGAAACACCGCAAGATCCGCCAGTTGCTGGAGGCGCGTCACGTTCGCCCCGATAGTGGCCAGCCGGTCCTGGAAGATTTCGAAATCGATCTCGATGGTGTTCCCCATGGCATCGACGCGGATGTCGGACACCCGTCCCACCGACACGCCCCGAAATCGGACCGGGCTGGAAATATCCAGTCCGCTGACGTTTTCACTGGTGTACGTGACCAGGCTGATCACCGCACGGCTCCTCATCCGCTGGACAAAGAACAATCCCGTCGCCAGGATGACGGCGACGCCCAGTACGACGAAGAGGCCGAGCCGCGCGTAACTCTTTTCTGCGGCCATCAATCAGGCTCCCTGACTCGCGGCCACTGCCGGTGACGACCGCGTGAAGAACCCGTGCACGAACGGGATGTCCGAGTGGTCTCGCAACATGCGCGGATCGCCTCGTGCGACGATCCCTTTCGTGGCTTTGTCCAGAACGATGCAGCTGTCGGCCACGAGGAGGATGCTCGGCAGCTCGTGGGTGACGATGACGATCGTGATGCCGAGGTCGCGGCTTAGTGTGAGGATCAGCTGGTCCAGCTCGTAGGCGGTGATTGGGTCGAGTCCCGCCGATGGCTCGTCGAAGAACAGAAGGTCGGGCTCGAGCATCATCGCTCGAGCGATTCCGGCGCGCTTCTTCATGCCGCCCGAGATCTCCCCGGGCAGATGTTCGGCAAATTGCCCGAGTCCGACGAGATCCAGCTTCGCCTGGACCAGCTGACGCACGAGCGTGCCTCGAACCGACGTCCAGGTCGTCAGCGGGAGGGCCAGATTCTCTGCCAGCGTCATCGAGCTGAAGAGCGCGCCGGACTGAAAGAGCACTCCGAAACGGGGAACGCCTTCGTAGCGATCCGGCGACTCCAAGGCCGTCGATATCGATGGTGCCTGCCAGCGGCCTATCCAGACCGATCAGGTAGCGCAGCAGCGTGCTCTTACCACTGCCCGAACCACCAAGAATCGCAAGGGTTGTCCCGCGGTCGACGTCGAAGGTGACGTGCTCCATCAGCACGCGCGATCCCCATCCGATGCGGAGGTCGTTGACGATGATGTGCGGGCGCGAGTGAAGCATGATCACAGGCCCATCACGGTGTACGCAAAGGTGAACAGCGAGCTGATCACGATGACACCGAAGATCGACAGCACGACGGCCGTTGTCGTTCTGGTACCGACTTCGGCCGCACCGCCCTGCGTGGCGAGCCCCTCACCGCACGCAATCAGACCGATCGCCAGAGCCAGGAACGGGGTCTTGACAAGCCCCCCCAGGAAGTTCGTCGCGCTGATGGCGTCAGCAGTCAACATCACGTAGGCCCGAGTTGACATGTCGGTGAGCATGGTCGTGGCAATCATGCCCCCGACAAGCGCCAACAGGTCACCGACCCAGGTGAGTACCGGGAGCGCGAGGATGAGCGCCAGGCACCGTGGCACAACCAGCCATCTCGCGGGATCGAATCCCATGGCACGCAGCGCATCGATCTCCTCCGAAACCTTCATCGTCGCAATTTCAGACGCGAGGCCCGCGCCCGACCGTCCTGCGACGACGATCGCGGTGACCAGGGGACCCAGCTCGCGGAAATGTGCGACGACCACGAGTTCCGGCACATAGACCGTGACGCCGAATCGGCCGAGCTGCGAGACGCCGATGAAGCCAATGATGAGGCCGACGAGGAGGTTCGCGGCACTCGTGACCGCCAGTCCGTCCGCGCCGATCTGCTGCACCAATTGTGGCAAGGAGCGCCAGTCGACCGAGCGTGGTGCCGCCACCGCCTGTCGCACGGCAACGGCGTCGTGACCGATGGAATCCAGCCCGCTCGTCAGGGTGCGAGACCATTGTGCGGCGATCGCTCCAAGACGCGCCAGAATCGCGTACTGGGGCGGCTTGACCGGCGGGTTGGCTGTCCGACGCTCGCGATACAGGCCGATGAGGCGTGCTGCTCTCGGGTTGTGTTCTTCCAACACATGCGTGCTGGGGCCCGAGGCCTCCACGTGATCGAGGAGCCGGGCGAGTTGGGCGGCACCCGTTCCATCGATGTCCTCCACGTGCGTCAGATCGAGTTCGACGGCACGGCAGCCGGCCAGCGCGGCTTCAACTTTCGCGATCGCCCGCGCGGCCGTCACGGCGTGTGCGAGATCGAACTGACCCTCGGGGATCAGACGGGCGCGGTCGCCTTCGCGGTGGGCGCGGACAGCAACGTCCATGGCAGTTCTCAACCTTCAGAGCTGTCACCCTCGCCGATCGAAACCTTGACGCCTGAAGGGCCACGACCTCCCTGAGCCAGCCCGTCATGGGGTTCCAAGCAGTCGATCGCAGGAAGCCCATCACCGTACACGCGCGGGTCAAGGGAACCGGATGCGCGCGCCAAGCAGAATCGGAAACGACCAGCGCGAGCTCTCGGTGTTGATATCGCGGAGGCCTTGTTCGACCAGCCAGTCCACGTCCGATAGCCCGCCCATGAAGCGGAGCTGCGTCTCGGCCATCACCTCGAAGGGACCCACGCCGAAGAGCACGCCGCCGGTCGGACCCAAGCTGATCGCCCACGACTTTTCGAAGAATTTGCCGTCCTGCGCGGCAAGCGCGGGCGTGAGCTCGAGAGGCACGTTGATGAACGTGCCACGGATGTCCTGGTGCCGGTTGGCGCCCACGAGGTAGCCGACGAAGGGCGTGAAGCGCGTGCGTGCGAAGAACCACCGCTGGCCGGCCTCGAGGCCCCAATACTTGAACGAAGTGAAGATGACAGTGAGCGGGATCGCCGTCGGCGGGCTCGCGCCCACAGTGCCGATCTGGACTCCTCCATCCTCCGAATCACTGCTGGACCACACGAAGTTGAATACGGCCTCGGCGCGCGGGGTGGTCCGATAGCCGACACCGATCTTGAACATCCCAATCCGGCCGTACACCTCGTCGTAGGTCGTCTCGCCCAGGTTGATTGGCACCGCTCCCCGCGTCGTCTGACCGGTGGATTCCTTGATCATCTTGCCGCTGAACTGGTTGTCCCACCCGATCATGGCCGAGACCGTGAGGCGGTGCCGGAAGTCGTCGATGGTGGCCGACAGCCCGGAGGACTGGACGGAGACCGTCACGGCCTCGGTCCTGGTGACGTCCACGCGATCACCCACCTTGAGACCCTCGACAGTCGTCGGGTCGGTCGTATCCAGCAGCCGGCGCGAGTAGGTCAGCCCGTTCGGCGCGATGAAGGTCACGATCTTGTCGACAGGGGACCAACCGGTGATGGTCACGGTCGCCACCCGCTGCCTGGTTCTCGTTGCACCCGGCAGTGCCCCGGCTGTCGCCGTGATCTCTTCCGTGCGGTCGACCGCGGGCTCGCCCGCGGGCTTCAACCGCAGGCTGATGCGATCGTAGTAGGTGGCCGTCACGGTGTCGCCAACCTTGACCTGTTCGAACCGCGTCGCGGTGGCCGGCACGTCCAGGGTGACCACATTGCCCTGCGGCCCTCGAATCGTCACCGTGCGGCCCGTGTAGTCGACGGCGTCAACAATACCCTGAACCGTGACCGTGAGCTGGCTCTCCGCCTCTCGCGTCTGGGCTGTCGAGAGAGCCGGCGCTGATATCAGCACTCCCACGCACATCACACATGCAGCCAGAGATTGTTTCGCCACTGCATCACCCTGGGGGCGCCGGAATGCCGGTGACACCGGGGCGCCGCGAAGCCGGTTGTCGGGAACGAGTGCAGGACACCCCAAGCGCCGTGCGCCGCTCGACGGATCCCTTCGTGCCCCCGAGACATCACAAGTCTCGCCAAGACGTTTAAGGCCGTTATAGACCTTCACAGTCACTTTGTGTCGTATTGTGACGTTGTCCGGCTTGATCTCGAATCCTCCGGAATGGCGGACCCGCTCCGACATGCGATCTCGCCCATGTGTCGGTCGTCATTGCTCGCCGTTTTAGCGCGCTCGACGGCGCAGGGGCTGCCCGCACTAGTACCCGCATCTCAGCGCGGCATGAAGATGATGGAAACGCAGGGACGACGCGAGCCGGTTACGGAGAACCCCATCCCGGTTTTCAGAAACCGGTTCGCGCCGGTCGACGTGAGAAGGTCTGCCGCCGCTTCCCTACTTGGGGGCCTTGCCCGTCACCGCGGCCTGCGTCGACATCTCAGTCCGCGGCTCTTCGACGATCCGCGTCGCCGAGACCTTCATTCCCTTCCTCAGGTCACTGACAGATGCGGGCTTGCCCTCCACCGTGAACCTGAACGACTCAGGGACTTTGTAATCGCGGTTCTCGCCGTTCGCGAGCGTCAGGATCACGTAGTTGCCCGAGACGTACCACACCGTACCGTTGGTGACGGTCGTCGTGCGGACCGTAACCGGCTGTGTTGTCGTGGTGACCGTCGCGGCGAGGACCGTTCCTGGCTTGAGGTCGCCGATGAGCCTGGCCTGTCCGTCGATGATGAATTGCCGCCCGGGCTGGACGTTGAAAACGCGGTAGTCGCCGCTGGGCTGCATCTTGGCGAGCAGCAGGTTGCCCTCGACCATTACTACTTCCCCGGTCATCTGTTCGGTTTTGACCTGAGCCGCGCCCGAGGGCGTCGTCGTGGTCTGTGCCTGAAGCCCCGCTGCCATAGCCATTATGGCCACGCCGATGACGATTACGAGTCGTGGTCTCATAGTCTCTTTCTCCTTACTGCAAGAGATTGTTTCGCCACTGCATCACCCTGGGGACGCCGGAATGCGGTGACACCGGGGCGTCGCGAGCCGGTTGTCGAGAACCGGAGCCGGGCACCCCCAAGCGCAGTTGCGCCGGTCGGCCGATTCCCTAGGTGCCACGAGACATCACAAGTCTCGCCAATACGTTTAAGTATGTTATGCGCCCTTAAAGTCAGTTTATGTCGTATACTGGCATGGCCGTCTTGATCTCGATCCTCCGGAATGGCGGACCCGCTCCGAGATACCGCCGCGTCGTCACGGCACGAGTGGCGTCTGCCACCGGCCCGACCCTAAGTACGGCTGAGCTTAGAGCCGATACACCGTTACGGATGGGCACTGGCCCCAAACGTAAGTTATTGGTTCTTTGGCAGTTTGTCGTGGCGTGGTGCTGTCTCTGTCTCGCCAGCCCTGCGGCGGCCCAAATCTATTCGTGGCACGACGCGAGTGGTCGGCTTGTGCTCTCGGACCGACCGCTGGGGACCGTCGAACGAACCTACAGCGTTCCGAAGACCACGTCGGTTCTGGCCACGCAGCCGGTCCCCCAGGGCCGCGATCAGCTCTACGAAGACCTGATCATCGAGCACGCCAGACTCAACGACGTGCGGACCGATTTGGTCCGTGCCGTGGTCCAGGTCGAGTCGGCCTTCAATCCCTACGCACGATCGCCCAAAGGCGCCCTCGGACTGATGCAGTTGATGCCCGCCACGGCCCAGCAATTCGGGGTAATGAATCCGTTCGATCCTCGCGAGAACGTGAGAGCCGGAGTTGCCTACCTTCGACAGTTGCTGGATCGCTATGAGGACAACGAACAGCTGGCGCTGGCTGCTTACAATGCCGGACCGGGAGCGGTCGACCGACACGGCCAGAACGTACCGCCCTACCGCGAAACGCGAAACTACGTGGCGCGAATCAGCAAGATGACTTCTGCGCCCGTAGCGCTCCGCAAGAAAACGATCTACAAGACGATCGAAATCATCGACGGCCGGGCGGTAACGAGGTATTCGGACACCAAACCGACAACCGGCCCATACGAAGTCGTGTCGGGTCGGTAACAGCACCGCGGCCCGCAGCTCTCAGAGCCTGTGAATAAATCGTACAGGTGATGACAAATATCCTTGCCGAGCGATCATCGTCGTACTACCCTGCATCGCATGGACGATCCGCTGTTTCCTGAGGTGGACGCGCGCGAGGAGAGCGATGGGCTCGACGACGCCCCCGTGCGCTACGAAACCGCCAATCGGCATCAGATCGAGCTGCAGCCCTGTGACCTGGAGGCGCTGCTCCCACCCGGCCACGCGGCCCGGCTGGTCGGGCGCTTTGTCGAGGGCCTCGACCTGGCGGCCTTCTATGCCACCATTCGCGCTCGGGAGGGGCGCGCCGGGCGATCGCCGATCGATCCGAAGATTTTGATCGCGCTCTGGCTCTACGCAACCATCGACGGCGTGGGGAGCGCGCGGGAACTGGACCGGCTGTGTTACGCCCACGATGCCTATCGCTGGCTGCGCGGCGGGGTGTCGGTGAATTACCACACGTTGAGCGATTTCCGCGTGGCCCATCACGGGGCCCTGGACGACGTGCTGACCCAATCGATCGCCGTCCTGCTGCAGCGCGGCATTGTCACCTTGGCGCGGGTCGCGCACGATGGCACTCGCGTTCGTGGCAGCGCCGGCGCCGGCTCGTTTCGCCGCGGGGCGACGCTGCGCGAGTGTCTGCGGCAGGCGCGGCAACAGGTGACGCGCACGGCCAAACAGACCGCGGCGCCGCTCAATGCCCGGGGAGAGGCCGCGCAGCGCCGCGCGGTCGGCGAGCGCCTGGCGCGCGTCGATGAGGCGCTGGCGCAGTGGCCCGCCGTCCAAGCCATCAAAGACCGGCAATCGGGCACGCGCCGGCGCGAGGCGCGCGTGTCGACCACCGATCCGGACGCCCGCGTCATGAAGATGGCCGATGGCGGATACCGGCCCGCCTACAACGTGCATCTGGCGACCGATGTCGACAGCCGCGTCATTGTGGGCGTGCGCACGATCAACCGCGGCAACGACCAATCGCAGCTCGGCCCGATGCTCGATGCCATCGCGCACCGACTCGGCCAGCTCCCGCGCGCACACCTGCTCGATGGCGGCTTCGTCACGAAAGCGGAGATCACGGCTGCTGCGGCCCGATCCGTCACGGTCTACGCGCCGCCCATGCAGCGGCCGGGACGGACACGCGCCGCGGACCAGCCGGTGCCGGGCGACTCCCCCGCGGTGGCCGCGTGGCGGGTGCGCATGGCCAGCGACGAGGGCAAGACGATCTACAAAGGGCGCGCAGCCACGGCCGAGTGGGTCAATGCGGATGTCCGGACCCATCGCACCTTGGGACGCGTACTCGTGCGGGGACTCGCGAAGGTGCACACCTGGGCGCTGTGGGTCGCTCTCGCTCATAACATGATGCGCATGATGGAAATTGTTCCACATCTGATGACGTAATCTCCTCGCGCGGTGACACCGGTGCGTTGCCGATCGTCCGATCCTCAGCATCAGCTGGACCGTCGGCTCGCTCGCGTCTGCGTCATTCGGCGATTCATTCACAGGCTCTCAGCCTTCAGCTCTCAGCCGGCTGACAGCTGCCATCATTCCGCCCGCTCGACCTCGGTCAGGTCGATGCCGTTATAGGCAACGCCGAGCGCTTTGGTCGCCAGTACCACTTCAACGGCCACAATCGCCAGGCACACCGCCGCCGCGATTACCAGCCCCACGGTACCAACGACCTTGTAAAGGATGAACCACACCATGGCGCCTGCCATGACGCCGGGCGCCATGGCTGCAGCGAGGGCGAAGACGACACCCGCCATGAAGATCAGTCGCTGCCCCATGGCGTCGAGTCCCCGCGGCCGATCGTTGTCGAGCGGCACCCAGGCGGGAAACAGAACGACCGCCGCGTTGTGGACGACGTATTGCGCAAACACGAGCGCAGGCACGACAAGGATGAGAGCTCCGGTCACCGAGAGTCGCCACGCGATCGACCATTGTGGGAGCGCCGCCGCGGAAAATGCGCTCGCGCACACCAACGCGAGCCACGCGAAGAAGGTGACAATGCTGCCGGGCCAGAGCAACTCGCCGCGTACGACCTCGGTCGGCTCGATCGGCCAGGTTTTGAGCAACTCGAGATGTCGGAGATCGGAGCGCAGATCGGCCATCATGATTTGCGGCCCGAAGAACACGACAAAGATGGCGACGACGACAGCAAAGGTCGAGAATGCCGCCGCGAGACCCTGCGCTTCGACTTCGGCCATTCGCATCGCGCCGAACGCCACGCCCATCACGATGGCTGGCGTGCCGTACTGGAGCAGCTTGGCCAGATTCGTGCTCCGCAGGGTGTGCATGCTGTTCTTCCAGAAGAACAGGGCTTCCGTTCGACCGGATAACCCGAGTGCCCAGCCGGCCGCACGGACCCGCAGCGCTGACGGCGATCGGGCCAGCCGGCCCGAACGTGGTTCCGATAACCTCGGCGCCCTTTCTTGAAAAGCATCGTCGCTCGTCAGCACCCACAACAAGGTTCCCGCAAGGACGAGCACCGCTCCAATCATCGAGATGCCGAACTGCGGAAGTGAGGCGGCAAAAACAGGACGGACGAGCGCCGCGAAGGGCCAGAGAACAACCTCCACGGGCCCGGCATCGACGGAGTGCCGCAGGCGGGCCAGAACATCCCCGACGCCGGTGACCGGGTGTGACAAGAGCTCGCCAGCAATCACCGCAGCAACGATCGTCAAGGCGCTCAAGACGATCACCATTGGCGTCCATCTGACTCGGCGGGCCTCGGAGCTGCTTTGCGCGACCAGGCGGCCCCGCGCCAGCGCGACGCCGGTGAAATAGATCCTCGCCGTGGCGAACAGGACCCAGAGAGCCGCCCAACGCACGACACGCTCGGAAATCGACCCATTCCAGTAACCGAAGAAAAATACCGGAACGAGTGCGGCAAACAGCAGCCCGATCTGGGACCGCAGGAGACGATGAACCAGGAGCTGGCGGCGCGACACCGGCGCGGGGAACAGGAACTGGACCTCGGCCTCCGAAAAATCGATCACGCCGCCGCTCGAAGGCAGAAACCACGCCAGCCCGGCCACGAGCAACAGACCTGTTCCGGCGAGTGACGGCAGAACAGCGAGCAGATCGGGCGGAAACTCCGGCGGGTCGCTCTCACGGCCGGCACGCGCTGAGCCGAGGATGTTTGCGAACAGGTAGGCACCGGCCGCCAGCATCCCGATCAGGTAGCGAGGCTCGCGAAGTCTCCGCAGCCGCCGCGCGATCCGATTTCGCGCGCTGTGAAGGATGATGTAAAGGCTTGCGCCGATCACGCCCGATTGGCCTCCGAGTCGCGGCCCGTCACCCGGAGGAAGATGTCTTCGAGGTTGGAACCGGTCTCCGCGAGGTCCGCACGTGCCGCAAGTTCGGCAACGGTTCCGTCGGCCACCTTCCGCCCCCGATCCATGATGACGACGCGCGTGCAGATCTCCTCGACCAGGTGCAGCAGGTGGGACGACACCAGAACGGACGCACCCGCCCGTGCGCGGGCGACAATCGTTTCGCGCATCCGATGGATGCCGGCAGGATCCAAACCAGTCAATGGCTCGTCGAACAGGAGCGTTGACGCATCGCGAACCAGGCCGCACGCGATGACGGTCTTTTGTCTCATCCCTCGTGACAGTTCGCCCGGCAGCGCGCGCTCCTTGCCCGAGAGCTCCAGCTCGTCGATTAACGCCCGCGAGCGTCGATCGAAGTCTTCCACCTGGTACAACCGGGCCACGAGGCGGAGATGCTCCTCGACGGTCAGATACTCGAACAGGTGCGGCTCGTCGGGCATGAACGCCAGACGACGCTTGGCTGCAATCCCGTCGGTCACGATGTCGTGCCCGTCGATGGTCACGAGGCCCGAGGTCGGCCGAAGAATCCCTGCCAGCGAGCGCAACGTCGTCGTCTTTCCAGCGCCGTTCGGACCGATCAGCCCGACCACTTCGCCACTGTCTACTCGAAACGACAGGTCGTCGACGGCAGCGAACGACGAGCCGTCGGGCGCGAGGTAGGTGCGCGTGAAGCGCTCGAGGGCAAGGGCCATGCGCTGCCCTACAGTTGCCGCGACGCGAGTCGGTCGGGGCTCGAGCGCGCTGTGCTAAGATTAGGGGTTCCGGAGGTAGTCACAACAGTGGCCAGTCACGCATCCGCGCTCAAAGCGCACCGCCAGAGCCTGAAGCACCGCGAGCACAACCGCCAGTTCCGCTCACGCCTTCGCAACGCGCTCAGGAGCATTCGCACGGCAGTCGATGGCAACGATCTCGCGGCGGCCAAGGCCGCGTTGACGGAAACCACGTCGCTCATCGACAAGATGGCGAGCAAGGGCATTATTCACCGCAACGCCGCCGGGCGCTATAAATCGCGTCTCGCGTCCCGCATCAACGCGCGCGGCTGACGCGACGCGCACAATTCCACCACCAGCCGTTCCAACAGAATCCGCGGCTCGCCGGCCGAGCTCTTCAGGTCCACGTCCGTGCGAAACAGTGATTCGACGGCCGCGGGCAGCCTTGCGGGCGCCAGCACCGGAAACTTCGAACGGACCAGCCAGCCAAGCTGGCCGAGAATCTTTTCCGGAGGCGCGCCAGAGTCGAGCAGCAATGCGAGCTGGCGCAGGGCGTCACCGGCCTTTCCTTCCTCGATAGCATTCGTCATCGCCCAATCGTCCTGAAGGGCCTCGGGGCCGGCGATCGCTCGCGCATCGTCGAGAGTGACTGTTTTTTGGCCCAAGGCATACAGCAGCAGACGATCGACATCACCGCGCAGCCGTTTCACGTCCGGACCGGCCCGCGCTGCCAGCAGCCGGGCGGCCGCCGGCTCGATTTCGACATGGGCAGCCGCCACGAGGGCGCGAATCCAGCGCTCGGCGTCGGCCTGATCCTCGAGGACGCCAGTTTCGACAATCGTCGCGCATCGGGTCAGCAGCTTGTACAGGCGACTCCGCTTGTCGAGCGCGGAGCTGACAAGAACGACCACTGTCTGTTGCGCCGGTCTTTGTACGTAGGCCTCCAGTTCGTCGAGCGCGCGCGCCGCCACTTCACTCTCCCTCTTGGGAACGAGCAGCATATCGGCCTGCTGAACGATGACGACGCGCCACGGCGACATCATCGGCAGCGTCCGAGCCGCCGAGAGCACGGACCCGACACCGGCGGCCAGCCGGTCGCCTGTGGTCATCTCTCCCGCGTAGATACGCTCGACGTTGAAGGCGTGAAGCCCTTCGTCGACGAGCTCGGCAAACTCGGCGGCGAGCGCCGACTTCCCGACCTCATCGTCTCCGACCAGCAAGTACAGGGGATCGGGCGCGCCGGTCTTGATTTGTTTCCGAACGGCGGCGGCCGTGGCTACCGGCATGTCCTTCGCGACTTCGTCACTGGCACGGACACGGCTAAAAGGCCTCGAGAATCGCGCTGACGATCGTGCGGGCGAAATCGCTGCTCATGCGATCGAGCGCATTGGTGTCCTGTCCGAAGAATGCGCCGGGGTCCAGTGCCGAGTTGCCGCTCTGAGCTTCGGTACTCCTGACGGAAGATGAGCGCGGGGTTCTCCCAGACGGTCCTGTTTTCCCGGAGGTCCCGCAGCTCGACACGCGCGGCCAAGGTGAACGCGTAGCGGGACGCGAGTTGGCCAGGAGTGAAACTGACGGGCACGAGACTGGCCGATGTGACCTCCCCGGTCAGCACCGCATCCACGTCGGTGCTCTCTGGGAGAATCTTGTATTTTCCGCGCCCGATGAACTCGGCTCGGACCTTCTGGGTGAGCAGCGTCTCCAGGTTGAACACATTGGTTCGATTGGAAAACGGTGGCACTCCAATCGTCTGAATGTAGTCGGGCAGAAACGAGCCGCGCCCAGCCAGAGCGTAACCACAGCCTGAGACAAGCGCACTACAGGCGACGCACACGACGCAAAGGTAAAGCTTGATCTTCACTGCACCACCACACTGACTAGTGGACCCTTCGCCACCACAACCTTCCGGATGATCTTCCCGGCCGTGTGATTCCGCACCACACCGTCAGCCAGGGCAAGCTCCCGCAGCTCGTCAGCGGACGTGCTGGCCGGAACCCGGAGCCTCGCGCGCACTTTACCGTTGATTTGAACGGGAACGACGAGCTCCTCGGCTTTGGCCACCTCCGGATCGAAGGTCGGCCAACTGGCGCGTCCGAGACCGTCGGCATGTCCAAGCATTCGCCACAATTCCTCGGCCATATGCGGGGCGAAGGGCGACAGCATCAGCACCAGCGCATCGATGGCTTCACGAAGAGCGGCCACTGTTTCCGGCCGCTCTACTCTGCCGTCCGGCTTCGTGCCGGCACGGGACGGCGCGCCGTGCACCGTGCCTTCGCTGAAGGTATACAGCTCGTTGACGAGTTCCATCAGTGACGACACCGCCGTGTTCAGGTGCATTCGCTCTTCAATATCGACGGTCACGCGGCGGATCGTGTCGTGCGTCTTGCGCCGCAACGCCCGTTCCGCCTCGGTGCCGGTCCCGAAAGGCGGCACCACCTCGCCGCCGATCGCGCCAATCCAGTGATCCACGAGTCGCCAGACGCGAACCAGGAATTTGAAGCTCCCCTCCAGACCGCTGTCACTCCACTCGACTTCCTTCTCAGGCGGCGCCACGAACATCACGTACAGCCGGAGGGCGTCCGCGCCGTACTTCGCCACCATCTCGTCCGGATCGACGACGTTGCCCTTCGATTTGGACATGACGGCGCCGTCCTTCAACACCATCCCCTGGGTCAGCAGCCGCGAGAACGGTTCGGCGAAGCCCAGCAGCCCGACGTCGCGGAGCACGCGCGTGAAAAATCGGGAGTACAACAGGTGCAAGATCGCGTGTTCGACACCGCCGCTATAGAAGTCCACCGCCATCCAGTGCGCGGCTTTTTCCGGGTCGAAAGGCAGCTCGCTGTTGTGCGGATCGCAGAAGCGCAGGAAGTACCACGATGAATCAACGAACGTGTCCATCGTGTCTGTCTCGCGCCTCGCCGGCCCGCCGCATATCGGACAGGTGGTCTGCACGAATTCGGCGACCTGAGCCAGCGGCGAGTCGCCACGGCCGGTGAAGGTCGTGACGTTCGGCAGCGCGACAGGCAATTGGTCGAACGGCACCGGAACCACGCCATCCGTCTCACAGTAGATGATCGGTATTGGCGTGCCCCAGTATCTTTGCCGCGAAATGCCCCAGTCCTTCAAGCCGGTACTGCACCTCGCCTTTACCGACGCCACGCGCTTCGGCATCCGCGATCATCCTGGCCATCACCGCCGGCGCTTCCTGGCCGTTGTATTCGCCCGAGTTGACGAGCCTCCCGTAATTGGTGGAGGCCTCATTCATCACTTCAGAGGCCCCTCCCTCCTGGTCAAGCTTCGCGGGGGCCCCAACGCCCCGCTCCGCAGCGCCTGGAGGCATTCCAGCGTCGGGTACGACCACAATTCTGATCGGCAGGTTGTACTTGCGCGCGAATTCGAAATCGCGCTGATCGTGAGCGGGCACCGCCATGATGGCGCCCGTGCCGTATTCCGCCAGCACGAAGTTGGCGATCCAAATCGGCACGTTCTCGCGTGTAAATGGATTGGTCGCCTGACGGCCGGTGTCGAAACCCTCTTTCTCGATGGCGCCGGTGAGCCGCGCGTCGCGGTCGAGCGCGCGGAACTTCGCAACCCGTTCCCGGAAGGTCGAGGGATCGGCGCTCTCGTTCGCCAACCGTTCGACGAGAGGATGCTCCGGAGCAAGCAGAACGAACGTGGCGCCGTATATGGTGTCGATGCGGGTCGTGAATACTTCTATCGTTGGAACCGCTGGATCAGACACTCCCGGCGCAGGAACGACCGAAAACATCATTCGGGCGCCTTCCGACCGCCCGATCCAGTTGCGCTGCATCACGACAACCTTTTCCGGCCAGTCGGTGAGGGTGTCGAGGCCTTCGAGGAGCTCGTCCGCGTAGTCCGTGATGCGAAAGAACCACTGGTCGAGATCGCGCGTGGTGATTGGAGTGCCGCATCGCCAGCATGCGCCCTCGACGACCTGTTCGTTGGCGAGCACCGTCTGACAGCTTGGGCACCAGTTGACGGTCGAGCGCTTCCTGTACGCCAGGCCGCGCTCGAACATCTTCAGGAAAATCCACTGATTGAACTTGTAGTACTCGGGCGCACACGTCGCGATTTCACGTTCCCACGCGTAGCTGATGCCGAGGCGCTGCAACTGCCCTTTCATGTGGGCGATGTTGCCAAGCGTCGACGTTTCGGGATGAGTACCGGTCTTGATGGCCGCGTTCTCCGCCGGCAGCCCGAACGCGTCCCAGCCGAACGGGTGAAGGACGTTGAACCCGCGCAGGCGCTTTGTCCGCGCCATCACGTCGCCAATGATGTAGTTCCGCACGTGGCCGACGTGCGCATATCCCGAAGGGTACGCGAACATTTCCAGGCAGTAGTACTTCGGCCGTGCGGGGTCCTCGCCGACCTCGAACACGCGGGCAGCTGTCCACCGCTCCTGCCAACTCTTGTCCAGTTGCTGCGGTCGATACTCCGTCATGAGCGTCACGATCATTGTACCTCCGCTGCTCATCCTCCTCTTCGTCGTGATGGCAATCGCCGGCCTCGTCGTCTCGAGAGCCTCTCGGTTGGTGCGAACTACCGGCAGGCGCTTCTGGTCCGATCGATCTGTTTGTGAATAGACTGAGAAGGTGGGTCCTGGCGGTACTTTATCGAGGATGATCGGGAGGTTTTGGGTCGAATAGCGTGCCCTGCAGCATCTGTAGCCGGCCTCCGAGCAGCCGGCGCTGTGACGCTTCTATCGAGAGTATCTCGCGGCGCGAGTTCGCAGCGTATGTCGACGACAACCTGCCACCGACGGGTCACTTCTCGGACCAGGCCGAGCTGCAACAGCACGAGCGAGGCTGTCGCAGTTGGTTCCAGAGCGCCTTGTATGCGATATCGGTCGCGGTCACCTTGTGTGTATCGTGTTCAATCTCGAGTCCCCCGTGTCGGCTTGATCAGACTCCGATGCCACCCAGAAGATCCTGGAAGACTTGCAAGACTCGATTCGCGAGTAATGCGCGCGACGAGCGCGCTTCGCGAGCGACACGGCTTCGAGACTGCTCCACGTCGACGAAGCGAAATCTTCAACGGATGAGGTTCAAAATGTGCGTCTGCCCGAGCCGGATTTGGCAAGCTGCATGCTATCCTCAGCAATCGAGGTGCGCATGACCGACACAACGCTAGCTCGTCAATTCTCCCGTCTTTTACTGCGACTATTCTTTGCGATCCTGCTGTGCGCCGCGTGCGCTCGGGAATCGCGGGCGCAAGGATTCATCAGTCCTTTGATTGGCTTCAATTTCGGCGGTGATGCCGGATGCCCGGAGATCGACGACTGTGAAGACAAGACTCTCAATTGGGGCGTCTCATTCGGCTCTCTGAACGACTGGGTTGGATTCGAAGGGGAGTTCGTGTACACCGACGAATTCTTCGGAAAAGTGACCGATCAGGACTCGAGCGTCTTGACGCTCATGGGCAACTTCATGCTGGCGCCAAAAATCTGGGCCATTCAGCCGTATGGGGTGGCCGGTGTCGGTCTGATCAAAACGTCGGTAGACCTGAGTGCGTCTGGAATTCTCAACGAAGACAACAATGATTTCGGATGGGACGTCGGGGGAGGCGTGATGGTGTTCTTCGGCGAGCACGTTGGAATCCGCGGGGACATCCGCTACTACCATGCCTTCCAGGAACTCGAAGTCGTAGGCTTACCTCTGCCGAGTCAGGCGAAGCTCGACTTTGGCCGGGCGGCAGCCGGGGTGATTTTCAAGTTCTAATTCCGTTCAGAGGGCCTCTTCCCGCGCGCGCCGCTTCGAGGAACCCCGTGAGCGGGTATTCGAGCGACGCGCGCCGGCCTTCGTCGACTCTCCCATTCAGCCCTGAATGGCGATTGGTCACGTCGCGGACACGAAGGGGCGATATGATGGGCGGCCAATCAGCGCCAACCAACGCCTATGGTCCTCTTGCATCTCTTCGTCTCGCTTGCCGCAATTGGCATCGGTTTTCAAAATCCACAACCCTCGCCCACAGTTCGTCCGGCCGAATGCCGAGAGTGGCGGCAGTGCCGCCAACTGGCTCTCGATGCCTACGCGCGCGGTGAATACGAAACTTTTCATGACCTCGCCTGGCGGACCGTCCAAACCGGACCGGCCCGCGACCCGATCTCGATGTTCCTGCTGGCGCGGGCCCAAAGCCTGAGCGGCCGGCCGCACGATGCGCTGGTCATGCTGGGGCGCCTCGCGGACATGAACGTTGCCACCGATGCGGCAACGAGCGACGACTTCCGCCCTGCCCGGGCACTTCGTGAGTGGGCCGAGCTCGAAGCCCGCCTCCCGACCGGCGGCGCGCCGCTCTCGTCGACGAATGTCCCGGCCGCACCAGGGGCTCCAGCCGCGACGCCGGGGCGGAGTGCGGCGACCTCAAGTCTGTTCAAAGCCGAGGATGCGCTATCGCTGCCGGCAGCGGCCCTCGAACCCGCCGGCCTGGCCTACGACGGCGTGTCGGGCCGATTTGTCGTGGGCGACCGCCGCGAGCGCAAGCTGGTTGTGCTCGATGAACGCTCCCATCACGCGGTGGATCTGGTGCGCGCCAGTTCCGCCGGCTTCTACGAAATCACCGGCATCGAGATCGACGCCAAACGCGGCGACCTTTGGGTTGTCAGCGCCGACCCCTCGGCCGGAGATGCGTCGCCTGTCACCGCGCTCAACAGACTGCAGCTGGTTTCGGGCCGACCTATCGACATGGTGTCGGTCACGGATCGCCTCAAGCCCGCCCGGCTCGACGATGTCGCAGTGACGTCTGACGGAGTTGTTTTGGTACTCGACACTCTTGGCAAACGGCTTTTTCGGCTCGACCGAAGGACCCGTGCGTTGACCGTCGTCGCAACTCTGAATCTGGACGGCCCGACGAGCATCGCGCCGGTCGACGAGCGCACTATCTACGTCGCACATGAATCCGGTCTTGCGCGGGTGGAGAGCTCGAACGGCACGGTGACAGCGGTGCGCGGACCGACCGAAGTCCCCCTGGGTGGGTTCAAGCGTATCCGATGGGGGCCGTCTTCGTTGATCGGGATCCAGCAGATGCCCGACGGCGGACGGCGCGCGGTTTCGGTCCGGCTGACGGGTGGACGGGCAGTCAGCATCGATGTCTTCGAATCCGACATGCCGATCGACAATCCGACGGCCGCAACCCTTTCATCAGGCGACTTCTACTTCCTGACCAGCCGGCGGCAACAGGATGGGAAGGGGCCCGAGGTCGTCGTGCGGCGGGTTCGCTTGCGCTGAAGAACGATTTGAAGACTCGCCCGCGCGGGCCTTTAGCGCATTTTCCGTTTCCGTGTAGCAGCCTGTCGCTTCGTCCGTTGGCTGCTTGGTCCTTAGTCCGTCCCTCGTCCTTTGTCCTGATTGGACCATGCGACCACGGGATCGGACCACGGATCGAAGACCCAAGGACCGAGGCGAGCATGCCACACGGATCTCGAATAGAGCGGCTATAAGGCCTGCTGCCTGGACTTCTCATCTACTCGAACGCTTCGTCGCCGGTCGGCTCGTAGTGCGGCACGTTGTTCATGTTGTGCCGAAGCGTCGAGAGCTCCAGATACATCCGGTGCCGGGCGCGACTCTGATTGCCCAGCGGACGATGCTCCGGAATCGCGTGCCACGGGTTGTACGAGAGGCGCTTGGCAAACGCCATCTGGGCGGGCGAATTGAACGTCTGTCGGGGCAGGCGAAGCGTCGCCACCGAGACACGGGGCGACAGCCGCTCGGGCCAGAGCACGGCGGCATTCTCGATCGGCATGAGATGCGGATCGGTCTGCAGTTGCAATCGGACGTCGAGCTCGACGTCCCCAGCCGCCAGCGCGGCGACCATGGCCTCTCGCAGGTAGTCGTCGGGAGGACGATACGGGAGCCGCGGCACTCGGGTGCGAACCCGGGATTTCGGCCAGACCGAATACTGCATAGCCTGGCCTTCTCCGAGGAGGTACGGCACGCAGCTGAAATACGGCGCTTCGAACGGGCTGGTCTGCGTCTTGATCCACAGACCCTGCATGATGAAGTCCAGGATGTGAGGCGTGCTGAAGTTGACGAAATAGAAGGTCTGCGCGTTCCTGAGACTCCAACGCTGCAATTGCGCATTCGCCTTGGTATCCGGGGTCACGAATGTCGGCGTAGAGACGCCGAACATGTCTTGCGTGAATTTTTCCTCGTCCATCAGCTTCGGTCCGGGCACCCCCATCAACTTGATGCTGATGCTCATGAACCCGACATCCTCGATATCGGGTGTCACGTACGGGCCCGGTCCCGAGAAACGGACCCACGCTCGATACGTATGCGGCTTGGCAAAAATGCCGTGCCGCATTTTCTCGGGGAGCCCGTCGTGAACGATGAATTCCCCACGCACGATGCCGTGGGTCTTCGTGTTGCCCCCCCGTTCGAAGCCTCCCGGCTTCCAGAGCGCACGCATCTGCTCGGCAAAGCTCGAGATGATCGATTGCAGGTGGGCCTCTTCATCCGGGATCGGCCGTTCCTCGGCGATCTTCAAGCCTTCGTTCCGACGCTGCAGGTTGATCAGAGCCGTCGTCAGACTGGCGAGCGGATCGCGGAGCAGCGCGTCGAAGGCCGGACGGAAGAACGGATCGAACCGGCGCTCGAGCTGGAGTAGAAACGTGGCGGCATCGCTGAGTCGGTCCAGGAGAGCCGACCCGGTATTAGGCGGGGGAATCGGGCGACTGGTATTCGAGTCCAAGGCCGATCAGAACGTCTTCAGCACCTCGATCAGGGCGCGCTTGTCCCGATCCGGGAGCATGGTCCCGAAGAGGTGACCCCGATTCACGACGAAATCGGGACATTTGCTCAACGCGAGCAGCGGGTCGACGAGGTTCCGGAATTTCTCGCGCGCTTGATCTTCGGTGAAGTTGGCCGGCAGCTCGACAAAGTCTCGGGCCATCCTTCGCAGCAAGCTCGCAACATTCTGCTGATGCCTGGCGAGCGCATCGACGTTCAGGCGTGTCGGATCGGGATCCTCGAACAGCAGATTCAGATTCGCGAGGAGACCCACAGGGGTTCCGCTTGGTATCGGACCGATCTCGATCCCTTCCGGGCTGAAGACCTTCGGTACGAGCACGTCGGAGGGTAGCTTCTGCACGAACTCCGGCAGATAACCGCGACTGACCCTCAGGTACGACGGCACCGTCGTACGGTCCATGCGCCCCGGGACCTTGTCGCCGAGCAGGTCGTCCTTCTCCCTCTTCTCGGGCCACAGCATCTGCTCGATTGACGCCTGGAACGAGCGCATCCGCCCCTCGACCGACGGGCTCGATTCGAAGGGACCGACGGTGTTGTTCAACAGAAACGGCGCCGTGGACCAGAGACTGATGAGCGACGGTGGCCGTGTGTAGCCCCGCCCGCCGGCCGGCATCGTATACGTGCGCGGCTCGCCGCTGTACGGGTGGTACCAGGTCACCTGTCCGACCGATGGCAGGTCTTTGTAGGACTGAGACGAAAAGTTGTCCCAGATATTGCCGCCAAGCGCATTGGTTGCAAGCGGACTGCAGGCGTTGGTCTGGAGCAGCGTGACCGGCACTCTGAATTCGGCCGACAAGTAGTTGTCGTCGAGGAAGTCGGGCGCCAGGACGATCTGCCGCATCTTGTCCTTGAAATCCTGCGTCTCGGTCCACTCCCAGGTACTTGTTCCAGCAGCCCAGGTAGTCCTTGCCCGCACAACCGTTGGGATCGAGGCCCGTGACGGGCGCCGGCACGGCCTTGCTCGAGTGGCAACGCGCGCAGTTCTCCGCGAACGCAATCTTTCCGCGGGCCAGGACCTCGTTGTCCTTCGTGACGTACGCCTCGCCTCCCGGAGCGTCCTTGAGGTGGTGTGGTGCGGTTGTCTTGAGGAAGAACCGAGCTGTGTCGGGCGTCTGGGCTTCGGTCGCTTCGAAGTATGAAGAGTTCTTTCGCGAATCCGCGATGGTAATGGGGGTGACGTGTTTACCGCCGACGAGCGCGTTGAAATGGAGCAGCCACTCTTCGCTGAAGGTGCCGATATTGATATAGACGCGGTTGAGCGCGCCGAGTGCGCCGACTGAATCGGCGCCGTCCTTCAGGACGCGGGGAGTCCAGACGGTGCCGGGCTCCTGAAAGAACTGCGCCAGCGGGCCATCTTTGACAAAGTGGTTGAACTGCCGGTTGTTCAGGCCTCCACCGCTGAGCGTCTCCTGTCCCCATCGCCTGCCCTGGAGCAGACGCGGCAGCAAGTGATACACCGCGTTCATCGTCCGCGGATTGTTGATGTTGTCCGTCGAAATGAACGACGTGTCGAGCGTTCCCGGTCGATATGTGTGAAAGAGCTGAAACGCAAAGTTCGTCTGATCGGCCTCCCAGAAGAAAATGCGATCCGTCCAGAGGTACTGGGAGCCAACATTGGAGCTGAGATTCTCCCACTTGGGATTTTCGGGATCTGCCGGCGGATTCACCGGATTCGGTCCAACGTGGCAGAAGCCGCACGACATGCCGACGCGATAGGGCCTGACCAGGCGTTCCGAGTAGTAGTAGCTCGGATCGTTGTAGAAACGGTCGGCATTCCATTCGCGAGCTGCACGCTCATCGAAGTCAGGATTGGGAAACAGCCTCAGGCCGACGATGCCTGTCGCATATCCGTAGTACGAGCCAAGCTCGATGTTCTTGCCGCGCGCGCCGATGGCCACGCCCGGATACTTCTGGGCATTTTCAAAGGGATCGGGCGGACAGTCTGGCGAGCGCTTGTCCAGCCACAGGTTGTAGCGCGCAGGGTCCGGGCCTGTCGCCTTGACAAAACAGGGCTCGTTGACGAGACCAAGGTGTTGCCAGCGGTTGTCCCGGCCGAATTTCAGACTGGAATGCGACGAGATGGTCTTGACAAAATCGAGGGCGCCAACCGCTTTGATGCCTATCGTGTCCCAAAACCGATCGTTGCCGCCGGTCCACACGATCCACGTGTTGCGACCCTTGACTTCTTCCGGCGTCAGAGCGACGCCACCGTCCATGGCGCGGAAATAGTCTTCATCTGCAGCTGGAAACGTCGACGCAGGACGGTTGGAGGCCTTCGCCTCGTCGACGACGACGCCGGCGCCTGGGCCCGGGAGGGTGATCCACACCAGAGCGGCAACAGCAATGATTGCGAGGAGCACGAGAAGCGCGACGCCGATCGCACCGCCAGAGGTATTGCGCGCCTTCGTCATCATGTCCCGCCCTCCCCGGGTTCGCACCGCCGTCCCTCAGAACTCGAGCGCGAAATCGATCAGCCGCTTTTTCCCCCAGTACACCTTTCCCAGGTACGTACCTGGTGCGATCGATCGAATCTCGTCGCGGATCCACTTCGCCACGAGCGATGTCTTCGAGTAGTCCAGGACGATACATTCCTTCTGATCGAGCCAGCTGGGGGATTTGTAGACCTCTGCAACGATCGCGTTCAGACCGAGCGCCGTGATCTTGTTCCGCAGCACACCATGCTTGCTGTCGAAGACCTTGCCTTGCCAGGCAAACAGGTTGATCGCCTCGGCAATGTCGGTACTGAACGAAGTGCCGGGTGCGATGATTGCCGTCCCCTTTGCCTCACCGTCCGGCAGAGGACCCGGCTCACTCTTCGTGAACAGGTCGTCCAAGTCCTGCTGGCTCATCCGTAGCAACGCTGAGACGTCGTAGGCCATGGCGCAACCTTATAGAGATGAAGCAACCCTCTGTCAATTGCATTCAACGCCTGTTGGGCCGGTTCCGAACAGGGCACGGACGCGTGTCCGAAATCAGCGAGTGGCGCTCGACAGAATCACGTCGGCCGCCTTCTCCCCGATCATGTAGACCGCGCTCACGATGAAGAATCCAGGAATGCGCGGAAACACCGATGCATCGACCACGCGCAGGTTGCTCGTCTTGTGGACGCGGAAATCGCTCGTCAGCACTCCCTTCTCGTCGGGCGAGCCAATGGCACACGTGCCACAGGCATGATGGCCCCACGCATTGAAGCGCACGAAGTCGTCCAAGGCTTTGCCATCGACGATGTCGTCGCCTGGGACTTCTTCGCGGGCAACGAGCCCGCGGTCTCGAAGCGGGCTTGTGACGCGGCGAACAAACCGGACGCCTTCCACCAGCGCCGCGAGGTCCGCGTCTCCGTTTTCCTCGAAGAATCTGAAATCGATGAAAGGCGGATCGCGCGGATCGGGCGACCGCAGGGTGACGAAACCGGCCCGGTTGCCGGTGTGAGCCTTGAGCACGACCCAGGTAAGAGCATTGAGATCTTTGGGGAACACCTTCGAGTACCCTGGGTAGTACCCGGAGAAATTGGCGAGCAGCGCCATGCAGAACAAATCCGGGAGCGCGACATCGGGCGTCGAACGTTTGAAGAGCGTGAGCACTGAACCGTTCGTCGCGTATACGCCCGAGCGCCGTCCGGACCAGTCTGCGTACTGCGGATCGCCGGAACCGAACGTCGCCCCTTCGTACACGCTCCAGGCCTTCATGTTCATGCGATTGACGACGCCGATCTCGTAGCGATCCTGGAGATTCGCGCCGACGCCGGGCAGAACTGCGAGAGGCATGATTCCGTGGCGGCGCAGCGCGCCTTCGGGACCGATCCCCGACAGCATGAGCAACTGTGGTGAGTTGAAGGCGCCCCCCGCCAGGATGACCTCTTTCGAGGCAAACAGCTTCCGAATCTCGCCCGGTTCGGTATTTGGCGAAGGATGCGCTCTGTAGAGGCGCTCGCCTAGAAGGTACTCGACTCCAATCGCCCGGTTGCCTTCGGCAAAGATCACCTTCGTCGCGAGGGCGTTGAGGACAATCTTGAGGCGATCGGGATGCCGGGTCGCCACGTCGACGACACGATCCCGGGCGCCCTTGCGCGCGTGACGTTCCGTCGTGAGCGGAAGATAGCGTGCTCCGACCGAATCCTTCTGCACGAGACGCCAGTCGTTCGGATCGAGCCAGCCCTCTAGAAACCAGCGGATGCGCTTGGCCTGCTGCGCGTCTTCGCGAAAGGCCCTGCGGGCGCTCGCGAGGATCACTTTGGTCAACTGACGATCGTCCAATGCCGCCTTCGGAATGGCTTTTTCAGTGGGCAGCCATCCACTCCAACCGTGACGCGTGAGATTCACGCCAAGCTTCGAGAGCCAGCGATGAACGGGGCGGTGCCGGCAGTTCTCGAGCCGCTCGAAATACCGACGCATGTTCGCTGCCGACCAACTGCTGTCGCCGGTAAGCGTCTCGATTGCGTCCCAGTCCGCGTTGTGGGGATACACACAAATCATCGCATTGTGTGCCGTGCAGCCGCCCAACGTGCCTGCACGCGGGTAGAGGATGCCCTCTTCGCGCGATCGAGGGTCGACGACCAGCTTCGCATCACGACGCTGCGTCGCGTCGTCTTCGTAGTGGCGGACGAAGAAATTCCAAGCGAGCGCGGGGTGCTCGGACGCGAACGCATGAAATGCCGGTACGTCGTAATCGACAGGGAGACGGTCTGGAGAGTCGGCGCCCGCGTCCGGCCGGGGATTACCCCCGGCCTCCAGCAAGATCACATGTTTGCCGGCCTCGGCGAGCCGTGCTGCAACCGTTCCACCACCTGCGCCCGAACCGACCACGATGTACTCGCAGTCCGGGTTCGGCGGGATAGTCGGAGGGGACGACATAGCACCAACACTGTCGGGGCGGGTCGATTATCGCCGCAATGGGGTCAGACCCCACGTAGTCTCCCGGGCCTCAGGTGAGAGTCGATCGCGAATCAGGGCTTTTGGGATTGAAACCCGATTTCCTTGAGGGCCTCGGTCTCGCGTGGAAGCTCGGACTTGCCTTCGGGGAAGCTGCCCGAACTCAGCATGAACGCCAGAATGTCGGTGTACTGGGGACGCGTCAGGCTACCTGGACTGCTGGCCGGCATCGAAATTCGCGTCCGCTCGAACAGATCGCCCATGGACAATCCGTTCCAATTGGCATTGAACGCGCCGCCGGCCAACGGCGGCGCCATTTCTCCACCTTCGAGCGCGACGCCATGGCACGACCCGCAGTGTTCGGCGTACAACGCCTCGCCGCGCTTCGCCTGCTCGGGCGTATAGACACCCTCCCACACGGATCGACTTGAGGCTGGTTGAGCGGTCGCACGAAGGCCTGCGACCGCCCAAACCATAACGAGAAGCAACATCGCGCCGCGAGTCAACGGTTTAGTTCGTCACGCGCGCTTCGTCGGGAAGCGCGAACGCAATGTACTCGCCTGAATAGTTGCCGCCACTCACGGCGACGACGATGTACTGTTTCCCATTCAGCATGTAGGTCATCGGCGACCCACTCTGAGGCGCTGGCATCCAGAGCGCGCCAACCTCCTGACCGCTGGCCTTGTCGTAGGCACGTAACATCGCGCCTCTCGGGTGGTCCGGTGTCGTCGTGACCTGGGGATCGCCCATGATCACCAGCGTCTTGGTCACGACCAAACCGACCGCACCGCTCTGCCCGGTTTTCGGTACATTCAGCGCCTTCAACGCAGGATGGTTGCGAACGCTGTCGGGGGTGTCGCCGTGCGGTACCTGCCACACCATTTCGCCACGGTCGAGATTGATCGCTGAGAGCAGCCCGTACGGCGGCTTCACGAGAGGCAGCCCGTCCACGATCAGGGGATTGGCTGGAGCAGCGCCACGTCCGGTGGGCGCCGGTCCACCTTCCCGAGCGCCAGCGGCGGGCGCGGATGGCGGCTGTATCGGAACGGGCCGGCGCTGCGGAGCATCGGCCGCGCTCCCGAAGCCAGGGCCTTCTCGTTCGATGAACGGCTGACCCGCGGTGCCCAGCACATATCGAATATCGGACCCGAACTCCGCAGGCGGCGGGATGAGGCCGATGGGCGCGAGCGCGGCATTCGAGGCCGGCGCGAAGACGGTGCGCGTCTCGGGATCGTAGCCTGCGCCCGGCCAGTTCGTTCCACCGTTCAGCGTGGCGATCGTCAACGCAGCACGCGGCCCGTCGACGACGCTAACGGCTGGTGGCGTGAACATCGGGCCCGTCTTGTACATCCTGAAGTTTCTGAGCGCCTGCTCGCGCATCTCCGGCGTGAAATCGATCAGGTCGTCGATCGTGACCGTCTGGCGCGCATAAGCGGGCGGCTTGGTCGGAAATGGCTGCGTGGGCGCATACCACTCGCCAGGCACCTCGCCTTTCGGCACCGGGCGCTCCTCGATCGGCCAGACCGGCTGGCCGGTCACCCGGTCGAACACGTACAGAAACGCCTCCTTGCTGGGAAGAGCGACCGCCTTGATCGCGCGGCCATTCACCGTGATGTCCGCCAGGATTGGTGCGGACGACAGGTCGTAGTCCCAGATGGGGTGATGAACGATCTGGAAGTGCCACTTGCGCTGGCCGGTCTTGAGGTCGACGCACACCAGGCTCTCGGCGAACAGATTGTTTCCAGGTCGATGACCGCCGTAAAAATCCGAAGACGGCGTTTCGACCGGCAGATACACGAGCCCGAGCTCTTCATCGACGGTGATTTGCGTCCAGACGCCGACGTTGCCGTTGTCTTTCCACGAATCGTTCAGCCACGTATCGCTGCCGAACTCCCCAGGCCGGGGAATCGTGTTGAACGTCCACAGCAGCTTACCGCTCTTGACGTCGAAGGCGCGGACCAGGCCCTTGGTGTTGTTGTGAGTCTTGGTCGTCATGCCTTCCTTGAACGAAGAGCCGACGATGACGACGTCCTTGACAACCGTTGGCGTCGAGTGGAGGCCGGCTTCGCCCGTCTCCAAGTCGATCTGTTGGTTGATTCCGGTGACCATTCCGACTTTCAGATCGACGATCCCGTCTTTGCCGAACGAGGGAATCATCGCGCCACTCTTCGCGTTGAGGGCGACGAGACGGTACCCCGTCGTGACGTAGAGGATCCGTTCGTCGCCTCGGCCGTCGGTCCAATACGCCACGCCGCGGCCCGACAACTGACGCGGTGCGATCGCCGCCCGGTTGCCTTCACGAAGGCTATGCACCCAAATCAACTCGCCCGTCTTGGGGTCGAGAGCGACCACTGACCGACGCGTTCCCGCCGTGGTGTAGAGCACGCCCTTCACCATCAGCGGCGTGCCCTCCAACTTGAACTCCGGCCGTGTGCCGAGATTGTCGGTCTTGAACCGCCACGCGACTTCGAGCTTCTTGAAGTTGGAGGCATCGATCTGATCCAGCGGCGAGTAACGAGTGCCCTTGATGTCCGCGGTGTAGGCGAACCATTCACCATTTTTCGTGCTCGGCTGGCCGCTTCCCTGTCCCGAGATCCCGACGGTCATCCAGGCCGCCAGACCGATGACCGCGCACACGAGCGCCGACCGCCAGGCTAATCGAAACATCGTCATGACCTTTTCTCCTGCCGTTCGTTTACGGTCGCTCCTTGACGTATTTCTTCAGCGTCCGCGGGCCAACCTCTGCACCGTAGACGTTTCCTTGCTCGTCGGCGGCGACGCCTTCCGCCGCACTCGTCCCAGTCGCACCTTCGTTGACCGGAGTTGGAGGCGACTGCGCTCGGCCTCCCATGCTGCCGGCGATGACGAGGGCTGATACCAGACCTGCCGCCACGGGCGCCATTCGAGCGGGATGCGACATCATGACCACAAATCGAAGGAGTTTCAGAATCGGAACACCCGTCAGAATCAAGCTCTCCACCACGGAGGATCCGGAGGACACCGAGGAAGGTCCTGTTTGCTCAGGTTTGAACCTCCGCGTCCTCCGTGTCCACCGTGGTAGCTATTTCCCAGACGTCGCAGCCTTGACCGTGACCCCGACGTGCACGTTCGTCCAACAGCACTGAAAGCCGCCGCCCCCATCGCCCGACGAATCATTGGCCTGCAGACGAAGGATGTACTCGCCGGGCGCGCTGAAGGTGGCGGTCGTTGTCGCCTTGCCGTCAGGGCGGTTCACGGGAGGCTGCGGAGGATCGAAGGTGACGGTCCCTGGGCCGCGGAACATGCTCCAGCTCGCGGATACCGGAGGCCGGCCGGCCGGAGCGCCCTCGGTTGCCCCACGTCCGCGGCCGCCGCCTGCTCCTGATCCCGCAGCCGGCGTCAACTGCGCGTTCGCGACGTTGAGCTTGGCAGGTTCATCCGTCACCCACGCCGTCAACGACAGCGGGCTCGATTGTACGGTCGTGAACGTGGCGGCGATGCCTGACGGCGGACCGGTCAGCGCCGCTCCGTCCGGTTGAAATCTGACGACGGGCGGCGTGTTCTTCGAAGCGGCGTCCTCGAACGGCTCCACGATCCACTCTTGGCGCATGTGCAGCGTGATTGTATTCGTCTGGCCGTTGGCCACCAACGTCCACGTCAGCTTCTGGTTGGCGAAGTCCGCCGGAGCTTTCAGCGTGAATACGCCATGCTGGCGGCCCGGCATGAAGTGAGTGGGTTGACCCTGATCCGGGCCACCAGGCTCGATGCGATTGTTGGGACCAATCGGAATGTCGAGCTCCTGCTTCGTATTCCGGTTGAAGTAGCCGACGAGCACGCTCACCGAGCCATCTTTGTTGCGGTACCAGCCTTCATACGCCCCCGTGACGCTGGAGCCTCTCTCGCGAACAGCATTCGACAGCGGAAACGGGCTCGGTGTCTGCCCTTGTCCCTGTTGTCCTGCCCGAAGGAACGTGCCGGCCGCTGCCGCAAAGACGACCAGCCCGACGAGAAAGGCGGCGCGATCCGTCCGCATCACCGTTCTTGGGCCCGTGCAGATGCCGTCACGTTCTGCTTGAGTCCGCGCTTTTCGAGCTCAGCCTTGAAGTCTGCCTCGTTCAAGTACGTGATGTTGATCCACGCGTGGCCCATCTCATCGATCGTCCTGTCGCCCCATCCGACCCACTGATCGGGATCGGGATTCGCCCGGTTGTTGCGCGTGTTGTCGTACCACGCGATGAAGTGGAGAATCGTGCCCTTCGGAAGCAGAGGCGCCACCTCGTCCGAGTAGATGTACATGTTGTGCCAGTTGAAATTGAAGTCCGTGACCTGGCTCAGCATCTCTCGACGGCCATCCGGATAGAGCGCCTCCATCGACATGCCCCTGCCGCGCAGGTGCATGTGCGGCTGGAAGTTCTCGATCCGTGCGTTTTCCTTCAACGTGATGAAGCTCTCGGTCGTCGTGACTTGGTTCGGCGGAATGTCCAGCGCGGCCCTCCCACCGCCGAAGGTGTTGAACAGCCCGAGCACTTGACGATGCTTCGGTTCTTCTCCCTTCGGATAGAAGTAGACCCCGAGCTCTACGTGGTCGGTAATCGCCTCGCCAATCGCATGATAGTGGACCTCCCAGACGATTCTCGAGCCCGGCAACATCAGCCGACCGGAGCCTGGACGCATTTCATCGCCGTTTTTGCCGACCGCCCATTCCATGAACAGGCCATCACCCGAGACGTTGGGGTCGTTGGTAAAGAGCTCTTGCCGCAGGTTCTCTGGTTGCTGAAGACGGGCCAGCGCATGGTGCGTGACCTTGCGCCCCTTTTCCGTCGATGGCCGGATCTCGATGGCGCGTACCCATCGGGGCTCGGTGAGGCCGGTTTCGGTCACCGGTCGCCACCACGCATCCTGTGCTGCTGCGGGTACCGTGTAGGGTGCGGACTTGATCACGAGATCGGGCGGGCCGTACTTGCCCGCGAGCTGCCACTTGCTCTCGTCGGGCCATTGTCTGGCAGGCGGCATTTCCTTCGGATCGCCTTGCGGCGCACCCGCGGCGACCCACCGGACGATGGTCTCGATCTGCTCGTCACTGAGCGACCGATCGTTCTTGAAGTGCTGGATGCCAATCGTCTTGTCGATGTGCCAGGGCGGCATCTGGCGCGACTCCACGCGCAGGGCGATGGCTCTCGCCCACGGCCGCACCTCTTCGTAGGTGGTGAGCGACATCGGCGCCATGCTGTTCGCGCGATGACAGGACTCGCACTTGGCTTGGAAGATCGGCGCCACGTCTCTGGTAAACGTCGGCGCCGGTCCGGCGTCTGCGGACCTGGTCTCGCGCGGGACCAACACGATGACGCTGACTACCAAGAACCCTAAACTCACGCCGCGCCACATCCACGTTCGTATCAGGCTGCCCATCAGGTGTCCTTCCATGTCGTCGGCCTAGCCCCGATGCCCAGTTGAGGACTCATAGCGCAGGCGATCAAGCCTGCCAACCCGCCGAAAGCAGCCCTGAAGGGCTGCGCTACCAGGGCGGGCCAGCTCCAAGTCCCCTCGGGGACTAGCACGCAGGCCTAGCCTAACAAGAACGTCGCTCACCGCCGGACAGTTCATCCCCGCTTCGCTCGTTTTGTCCCAATCGAATGCGCCGTAATGCATTATGGGAGCATCTGAGGCGCAACCGAAGACTCAAAATTCGGTCCACGGCCGAACTCCGCCGGGGCGCCGACGGGCGCTCGTGCGAAGGAGCCCCGAGGGGCTGCCTCGCCGGGACCTGAAGTTCAAAGCGGCGGCGTCATGGAACACAGCACCCGAATCGCATTCCTGAGCCTGATCGTGGCGCAGGCCGCTCATTCGATCGAGGAGTATGCGTTCAGGCTGTACGCCGTCTTCCGGCCGGCACAACTCGTGAGCGCTCTCTTCAGCAGCGACGTGCGTACCGGGTTTGCGATCGCCAATTCCGCGATCGTGACGGTCGGGCTCGGCAGCTATCTCGCAGCAGTCCGGTCGACACCTCGAACGGCACGGCTATGGGTGTGGCCATGGGTCGTCCTGGAGGCTGCCAATGGTGTCGGGCATCTGGCGATTGCTGCTGCCCGAGCGGGGTATTTCCCAGGTGTGGCGACGGCGCCCTTCCTTCTAGCAATATCCACGTGGCTGGCGTTCGAACTACGACGCGCTCAAGGCGAGTAGAACATCATTCGCTTTGCAAATTCCAAATTGTCAATTGTAAATTGCCCTCACCGCGTCGCTGCCGGTTCAGCACGCGATCGCGGTAGTTGCGGGTCAGTCTCAAGACCGTTCCATCGTGCAGCGTGACGTCGAAGTCGCCGTGCCACGCGGCGACGATTTCCGCAATGCGATCGATCTGCACGATGGTCGAACGATGAATCCGGGCGAACTGCGCCGGATCGAGCCGCCGCTCCAGTTCCCCCATCGTCATCCGGACGACATAGCTCTTTCCGTGCGTATGGAGGTGGACGTAATTCGCGCACGATTCAATCCAATCGACGTCGGCCGTCTTGAGCAGGACGATCCGTTCGTTGTGTTTGACCGCGAGACGGGTCAGGTAGGCTTCTGGTGATCCGGGCTCTTGAGCACTGCGACGTTCGCGTGCCCGAGGCCGCTCGTCAAGCAGATCGATGAGACGTTGGTGCGTCTCGTGATCCCCGGCGCGGGCAACTTCGAGCCGGGCCCGCTCGACCGCCGCGTGAAAGCGACTCGCGGTGAACGGTTTCAGCAGGTAGTCCAGCGCATGTGTTTCGAACGCCCTCAGAGCGTACTGATCGTGCGCCGTCACGAACACCACGATCGGCAAGTGATCCGACCCCACCTTTTCGACGACTTCAAACCCGTCCATGGCTGGCATTTGTATGTCGAGAAACACCAGATCGGGGTGAAGCGTTCTGATCAATTCGACCGCGTCGGCCCCGTCCTTGGCTTCACCCACCACTTCGATGTCGGGCTCATTCTGGAGACGCAGCCGAATCGCGTCCCGCGCCAGGGCCTCGTCGTCGACGATTACGGCTGTGATAGGTGGGGCCATCCTCAATCAGCTTCCAGCTTCCGGCTCTCAGCTGTCAGAGCCAAGTGAAGAAAAGCGCAGATGTAGCGCAGCCCTTCAGGGCTGCCCGACGAAGCAGGCCTAAAGGCCTGCGCTACGTCAGCAGCGGTGCTCCCGCGTTGGCGCTCCGCTGGTGGTAGGGAATCGTGATTCGCACAGAGGCCCCACCCTCGGAGGCGCTGCCGTACTCGAAGCGGTACTCCGACCCGTACAGCTGTTCCAGCCTCGCCCGTGTGTTCGTCAACCCGATGCCGTCGTGGACGACGGCCGGCACGAAGCCGGGGCCGCTGTCTCGAACCTCTATGACCAGCGAGCCGTTGTCTCGCGCGGCACTCACGTTCACACGTCCCGCACCGCGCTTGGCGTTGACGCCATGCTCGATGGCGTTCTCGACGATCGGTTGCAAGATCATCGTGGGCACCAGGCCATCCAGCGCGTCCGTGGCGATGCACTTCTCCACCGAGAGACGATCCGCGAACCGGATCCGTTGAATCGCAACGTAGTCGTCGAAAAAGTCCATCTCGCGCGCCAGCGGGATCTCCTCCGTATGTTCGTCCAGCGCAGCGCGCAGCAACCCGCTCAATCGTCCGATCGTTTCGGTGACGGCAGCCTGATCGCCCTTGAGCGCCAGCGTCGAAATGGCATTCAGCGTATTGAAGAGAAAGTGCGGGTTGAGCTGAGCCCGAAGCGCCGCAAGGCGCGCCTCCGCCAGGCTGGTGCGGAGGTTCGAGTAGTGAAGCGTCAGATACATGCCGACGATGGCCCAGTAGGTGAGGACATCGAGAATGAACAGCAACCTGAACGCGACGACGAATGCGTGCGCGAGACGCTCCCACGTCATCGGCTCCGCCGCAAGCAGCACTCGAACCGGTGTGATGATGGCCAGATGGGCCAGCACGAACGCGAGGCACGCCACCACATGCACGACCACGCTCTGCGCCCGGTTTCGCCGCTCGAATGGAAAGCGGCGTGCGAGCACAACCGTGCAGGCCGCGAGCGGCGCGAGCAGCACCCACGACGGCAGCGTCCAGATGAACGCCGTCTGCCACGATACCTGCCTCGTCGTGTAGACCCAGCACGCTTCCAGCAGCCCGCGAACGGCGCAGAACGTCAGGACGATGAACACGGTGTTGGCAAGCTGGCGGCGTCGTTCGGAGGCCACGGGATCGTCACGCATTTGCCACGGATTTAAGCACGATCCGGGGGCCTCGGAAAGGCCAAGTCCACGCACAGCGTCATTCTGTCCCTGCCGCGCTCGTTTTGTCCCATTTACGTTGTCTGTGCCAGACGGGCTAGGCATCATTCCACGACCGGCGGCCGCGCTCACGCCGGTTCCATGAGGAGGAGAGGTATATGCGGACGCTGGTCAGGTGTCTCGCGGCGACTCTTGTATGCATGCTCATCGTCCCCGGAATGGCCGTCGCGCAGAGCGCGATTGCCGGCATCGTGAAAGACCCGTCGGGCGCGGTATTGCCCGGCGTGACTGTGGAAGTGTCCAGTCCGGCACTGATCGAGAAGACTCGAACCGCCGTCACGGACGGGACCGGACAGTACAAGATCGTTGAGCTCAGACCAGGCACGTACAGCATCACATTTTCGCTGACCGGCTTCAGCACGGTCAAACGTGACGCCGTCGAGCTCACCTCGGACTTCACGGCCACGATCAACACGGAGATGAAGGTCGGCGCCGTCCAGGAAACCATCACCGTCAGCGCCGAGTCCCCCGTCGTCGACGTGCAGAGCATCACGACCCGCACGGTGATGACGCGTGAGGTGCTGGATATCATGCCGACCGGCCGCAACATCCAGGCGGTTGGCATCATGATCCCGGGCACAAACCTGTCCTTCGGCGGCGGCGCCGCCCTGTCGCGCGACGTCGGCGGTTCGGGCACGTTGCAGCAGTCGCCATTGACTTACAAGGGGTCGGCCGACGCCGTGCAGACCGTCGACGGCATGCGTCTGAACAACCTGGAAGCCAATGGCGCGTACAGCGGCGTGTACTGGAACGACGGAAGCTGGCAGGAGATCAGCTACGTGACTGGCGCCGACTCCGCCGAAATGGCGCAGGGCGGCATCCGCATCAACATGATTCCGAAGGATGGCGGGAACACCATCCGCGGAGTAATCTTCGGAAACTATACCGGCTCGGGCTGGGATGCGAGCAATCTGCGCGACAACCTGCAGGGCGACTTTACCTTCAATGCTCCAGATCCCGCGACTGGCAAGATCGGCAACCGCCTGACGAACGTCAGCCGCGTCGAGAAGATCTGGGACTTCAATCCGTCGGTGGGCGGTCCGATCATGAGAGACAAGCTTTGGTGGTATGCGACGTTTCGCCATTGGGGGGCCGAGAAGACCGTCCCGGACAGCTATCAGAACGCGTTGGGCCCCACCGCGACCACCTACCAGCCGGATCTCAACAGCCCGGGAATCGACGATGGTCACATCAGGAGCACGTCGGGACGCATCACGGCGCAACTGGGCTCGAAGGACAAGATTGCCTATTACCACGACAATCAGCGCAAGTACCGCGACCATTGGGGGATCAGCCCACTCGTTATTCCGGAAGCAACCGCCATCCAGGTGACGCCGACCAGCTTCGTGTCGGTCACGAAGTGGACCCGGACGCAGAGCAACAGATTACTGCTCGAAGCGGGCTTCGCGGTGTACGACCAAGAGTACACGGAGCTCTACCAGCCGGGTGTCACAGGAATCGAGGACAAGGTGTGGGATGCCGGGGCGATCGGGGCATCGAACGTGTTCGCGATTAGAGAGCAGACCAACAACCGGCTCGTCGCGGCGTGGGACGCGCCGGCCGATCACTTTTCAGTCCTTCGCACGTATTCGGGCTCGGCGTCCTACGTGACCGGCTCGCACGCCTTCAAATTCGGCGGCGCGCTGAGCGAGGGACCTCGCCGAACCGTGGAGCAGTACACGGGCGACCTGACGCTCAACTACAACAACAGCCTCCCGTCTCAAGTGACGTTCCGGACACGTCGCGATCAGCGGGAAGCCATCAAGGCCGATGTCGGCCTCTACGCCCAGGATCGATGGACGATCAAGCGAGCCACCATCAACGCCGGCCTGCGCTTCGACTGGTACCAGGGTGAGGTGCTCGACGAGGATCTGCCGCAGGGCCGATGGAACCCTGCGCTGCATACCGCCGGCTTCGACGTGAACGATTGGAAGGACCTCAACCCGCGGCTGGGTGTGTCGTACGATCTGTTCGGGACCGGCAAGACCGCCCTCAAGGTGAGCGCCGCTCGCTACGTGAATGGCGAGAACGTCGTCACCGCCGCGGACATCAATCCGCAAAACAGCATATCCAGGACGGACACCAGGGCCTGGAACGACCAGAACCCGGCGCTCGGCGGCAACCGCGACTTCCAGATCTTCAACCCTGATGGAACTCTGCAGTCCGCCGAGATTGGCGCCTCGGCGAACCCCAACTTTGGTAAGGCCGTTGTGTCGACGATCTACGATCCGGCAGTTCTCGAAGGCTGGCACGTCAGGCAGTACAACTGGGAGTATTCGGCGAGCATTCAGCACGAGCTCGTGCCGCGCGTGTCCGTCAGTGCCGGGTGGTATCGGCGATCGTTCGGCAACCAGACCACGATTGACGATCAGAACGCGTCTCAGGCCAGTTACGACGGGCCATTCTGCATCAACGCGCCGGTCGATCCGAATCTGCCCGGCGGCGGCGGCTATCAGGTCTGCGGGCTCTACGACATCAAGCCGACAGCCAACCTGTTGCAGATCCAGAACGTCCGAACGCACGCCGACAATTTCGGTGGAATCACGGACGTCTTCAATGGATTCGACTTCGGCGTGAATGCACGACTTCGCGGAGGAACGCTGGTGCAGGGCGGTATCGGGGCAGTACGGCGTCACCTCGATACGTGCAACGCACCGCTCCAATCGGCAACCCGCGGCATCACCGCCTTGGCGTTTGCTGGCGCCACCAGCACGGTCGACAATCCGCAGAAACAGTTCTGCGACCAGACGTTTCCGTACCGTCCTGACCTGAAGGGCTTCGCCTCACACCCGCTGCCGTGGGACATCATCATCAGCGGGACTTACCAGTTCAGCCGCGGTGTGCAGAATCCGTTGCAGCCGAGCATCGTCGCCGACTGGGCGGTGCCGAATGCGACCATCGCCCAGTCGCTTGGCCGGAGCCTGGCTTCGGGAGCGACCAAGACCGTCCGATTGATCGAGCCGGGTACGGTATACAGCACCTCATTCGGAGGGGTGAACCTGAATCAGCTCGACCTTCGCGTCTCCAAGCGGTTCCGGTACAACCGCTACACGTTCCGGGTGGATGCTGATCTGTACAACACGTTCAACAGCAACTGGCCGTTCACGCTCAACACGGCGTTCTCGAACTCGCCGACAACGAGCGCCTGGTTGAGGCCGACGAACGTCCTGCAGGGCAGGTTCTTCAAAATCGGGGGGCAATTCGATTTCTGAACTCAGAGTAAACGAGAGATCACAGGAAGAGTTAGCCTACAGAGCCACGAGGCACGAAGACTTCAAGAACAGTGCGATCTCGGTGGCTTGGCCTGTAATGTCGTGCTTCATCGCTTTTCGGAGGCGGCGATGGGCCGGTTTGACTGGAGAGCAAGTCGGCTCAGTTGAGTGTTGTGAGACGCAGCATCGTATCTCGCTCGCGATTCGCAGCGGCTGTCGTTGCCACTCTCTCGGTTGCCGGCTTGGCGCAGACCGCCAGCGTGGATCTCACCGGCACCTGGGCGTTCACAGTCGAGACCAGCGCCGGCGCAGGAACGCCGACTATCACCTTGAAGCAGGACGGCGCAAAACTGACCGGCCACTATTCGGGCCAGCTGGGTGAAGCCGACCTCACCGGGTCGGTCAAGGGCCAGGAGTTCGTGTTCGAATTCACGCTCGAGGCGCAGGGCATGCAGCTCCTCTGCACGTACACCGGTGCGGCCGAGAGCAAGGATTCACTCAAGGGCACCATGACCATCGCTGGTCTCGCCACGGGCGCGTTCACGGCGAAGCGTAGTTAAGGAACCTCCCTCCACACGACGCCCCAGGCGCCCATGAACGGCCGGGCGCGGCAGATGGGCCGGCCGGCCCGCGCTTGCGAAATTTGATGGAATTTTGCGAACAGCCGGAGGCGCCCCGGCCCGCACGGTCTGGCTTCATCCGACGTGAATCCCTGATACTCTAATCCCGGGGTCACGTGAGTTGACGTGTAGTGCAGGCCTTCCGCATTCGCTGAAGCTTCGGCGGACCGCCGTAGCCTTGGCGGAGGCTGGTCAGGCCTGCCCACGCCCGCTGATAGCAGCCCTGAAGGGCTGCGCTACCAGAGCGGGCCAGCGTCAACTCAAACGACTCCGGGATAGCGTCAAGCTGGCGTTGATACGCATGCCAACGACACGTTCATCGCTTCTCACGCTTCTCCTGATTGCTGTATCGCCATGGTTCTGCTCAAGGGCGACGGCCCAGAGCGATTCGCGACTTGTCGAGGCCGCAATGAAGCGCGACGCCTCCACGGTGCGCGCCCTGCTGGATCAGCGCGTCGACGTCAACGCCGTGGGAAGTGACGGGAGCTCGGCGCTACTGTGGCTGGTCCGCGTGGACGATCTCGAGACGGCTCGCCTTCTGATCCGCGCCGGCGCAGATGCCACCCGGCCCAATCAATACGGCGTCACGCCGCTCCATCTCGCGTGTTCAAACGGAAACGCGGCGATGATCCGGTTGTTGCTCGACGCCGGTGCCGATCCCAATGCGCCCGACCCAACCGGCGAGACTCCCCTGATGATGGCGTCGCGCGCTGGTGATATCGAAGCGGTCAAGGTTCTTCTCGACCGCGAAGCCGTTCTCGACACGAGAGATCCGGAATTTCAACAGACGGCCCTGATGGTTGCGGTCCGCGAGAACCATCCTGCTCTGGTCCGATTCCTGGTCGAAGAGCGACACGCCGACGTCAACGCCAGGACCAGAACGGGCAAGACACCTCCCTGGGTGCTTCCAAACTCGGTCCCGGGATTCGGTCACGGCGTGGGCATCGTCCGAGGCGGTTTGCCCGAGCGGGGGTCGCGATATCTCACACCAGGGGGTCTGACCCCGCTCTTGTACGCGGCTCGTGACGGCCGGCTCGAGTCGGCGCGCGTCCTCGTCACGGCCGGAGCGGACCTCGAGCAGGCCGACGCGAACGGCATCACGCCGCTGCTGATGGCCATCGCCAACAATCACATGGACGTCGCCCGGTTCTTGATCGACCAGCGGGCGCAGATCAACGTCAGCGACTGGTACGGTCGAACTCCGCTCTGGGCCGCGGTCGAGACGCGCAACATGGACGTGGACAACGCCACGTTCGAAAACGGCGTGGACCGCGAGCCGGTGCTCGACCTGATCAAGACCCTGCTGGAGCGCGGCGCCGATCCGAATGTGCGCATGAAAGAGACCCCGCCGATCCGGAGGCAGATGCTGCGGATCACTGGTTCGCTGGCCTGGGTGGACTTCACCGGCCAGACACCGTTCCTGACGGCCTCGCTCGCAGGCGATCTCGCCGTGATGCGTCTTCTGCTCGAATACGGCGCGGATCCGTACATCCAGACCTTCGGCGGAACCACGGCACTGATGGCCGCAGCCGGGATCAATTGGGTCGTCGATCAGACGTACGACCATGGACCCAAAGCGTTACTCGAAGCCGTGCAACTCTGTTGGGAGCTCGGCATGGACGTCAATGCCGTCAACTCGATGGGCCTCACGGCCGTTCACGGAGCCGCCAACAGGGGATCGGACGACATCATCCGGTTTCTCGCGGAAAAGGGCGCGAAGCTCGACGTCAAGGACAACGAAGGCCGGACCCCGCTCACGTGGGCCGAAGGGGTCTTTCTCGCAACGCACCCGGCCAAGCCCAAGCCAAGCTCCATTACCCTCATCAAGACGCTGACGGGTCAGACTCCCGTAGCCCAACGATGAAGACCGCACTCACGAGAATTCTCCCCCTGGCGGTCACGTGGGTGAGCGTGTTGACGCTGACCTCGAACGAGGCACAGACGGCCGCTCGCCAGCAGCCGCCGGCGAACTCGACGAATCAGACTGGCTCTGCTTCGCAGCAGTTGCTCAATCAGTACTGCGTCACGTGCCATAACGACCGGCTCAAGACCGGCGGCCTGGCGCTCGACGCGCTGAGCGTCGACCAGGTCGGCAAAGACGCGGAGACCTGGGAAAAGGTCGTCAGAAAGATCAGGACGGGCATGATGCCGCCGAGCGGCGCCCGACGCCCCGAACGCAGCGTGCTCGATGGATTCGCGGCCGCTCTCGAGAAACGCCTCGATGAGGCGGCCCCACCTGACGCAGGGCTCGACGCTTCGGCGCTGCACCGGCTCAATCGAACCGAATACGCCAACGCCATCCGTGATTTGCTCGCCGTAGACATTGACGTCACCACGCTTCTGCCCGCCGACGCGTCGAGCGAGGGTTTCGACAATATCGCCGAGGCGCTCAGCGTCTCGCCGTCGCTGATCCAAGGGTATGTGTCTGCAGCGATGAAGATCAGTCGTCGAGCCGTCGGCGACCGGACGCTCACGCCATCGCAGATCACGTACGCCGCTCCGCCAGCGCTGTCTCACGACCGCCACATCGACGGGCTCCCGCTTGGCACGCGTGGCGGCATGCTGGTGAGGCACACGTTTCCGCTCGACGCGGAGTACGAGTTCAGCGTGACCGGTGGCTTCGGGGGCGGGGCTGGACTGGGCGGCGCCACGATCAACGTCACGCTCGACGGCGAAAAGATTTCCGTCACCAACCCGCGGAACTTCAGGATCAAGGTCACGGCAGGTCCCCATGCAATCGGAGTCGCGCTCGTCGATCGAGTACGGTCCGCTGGCGTGGACGACGCGTATTCAGACTTTCGAAACAATTCGGTGTTCACCGCGCCCGGAGCCGTGCAAAGCGTCGTCATCACCGGTCCGTTCGGCGCGACTGGCCCCGGCGACACACCGAGCCGACGCCGGATACTCATCTGCCGGCCCGCAACGCCCGCAGAGGAGGACAGCTGCGCCCGACGAATCGTCTCGAAACTGGCGAGCCATGCCTATCGACGGACGGTTCTCGACGATGAGGTCGAGACTTTGATGGGCTTCTATCAAGAGGGGCGCCGGGAAGGCGACTTCGAAGTTGGCATCCAGCACGCGTTGGCACGGATACTCGTCGCGCCCGCGTTTCTGTACCGCGTTGAAGAGGTCCCTGCCGGCGCGCAGGCTGGCCGTCCTTACCGCCTGGGCGACCTCGAGCTGGCTTCCCGTTTGTCGTTCTTTCTTTGGAGCAGCATTCCCGACGATCAGCTGCTTGACGCTGCCGTCAACGGCCGGCTCCGCGATCGCGTCGCCCTGGAACAGCAGGTGAAGCGGATGCTCGCGGATCCCAAGGCAGACGCTCTGACCACTAACTTTGCCGGGCAGTGGCTGTACTTGCGTGAGCTCGCGACCTTGCAGACCTCGGCCAGGGACTTCGACGACAACCTGCGCCAATCGCTGCGACGCGAAACAGAGATGCTCTTTGGCAGCATCGTCCGTGAGGACCGAAGCCTCGTGGACCTGCTCGACGCCGACTATACGTTCGTTGACGAACGGTTGGCCCGTCACTACGGTATGCCGGACGTTCGCGGCAGCTATCTCCGGCGCGTGCCGCTCGACCCGAAGAGCCCGCGCCGCGGCCTATTGGGGCACGGCAGCATGCTGACGGTCACGTCGGTCGCGACAAGGACTTCGCCGGTATCGCGGGGCAAGTGGATTCTCGAAAACATTCTCGGCACGCCCGCGCCGGTCCCACCGCCTGGTGTCGAGACCAATCTCGAGAAAGATCCGGAGGAAGTGAAGGCGACATCTCTGCGGCACCGCCTGGAAGCTCACCGAAGCAATCCCGTGTGCGCGTCGTGCCACAAGATCATGGACCCGATCGGCTTGTCGCTCGAAAACTTCGACCAGATCGGCGCATGGCGCGAACGCGACGCGGGCTCGCCAATTGACGCCTCGGGTCAGCTCGTCGACGGCACCCCGCTTCAAGGGCCCACCGACCTTCGCGAGGCGTTGCTCAGCCGAAAAGAGGCGTTCGTGACCGCCGCCACTGAACGGCTGGTCACCTACGCGTTGGGCCGGCCCGTCCGGTACGATGACATGCCGACGGTTCGCGCCATCGTTCGCCGGGCGGCTCAGGATGACTATCGCTTCTCGTCGCTGATACTGGGCATCGTTGACAGTGCGCCGTTTCGGATGAAAATGGGGGGGAGATCGTAAGATTTGAGAATTTGAGGATTTGAGGATTTGAGAATCTCAGGAGTTGAGAGAATTGGGGCGAGGATCTTCAGAATCCTCAAATTCTCAGATTCTCAAATTCTCAAATTCGTTGGAGCGCCGAATGTTCATTACCAAGAAGCATCTTTCGCGCCGCACCTTCCTCAATGGAATGGGCGTCACGATCGCGCTGCCGTTTCTCGAGTCGATGATTCCTGCAGCGACACCCTTGGCTCAGACCGCCGCCAAAGCCAAGACCCGGCTGGGATGTATCTATGTGCCTCACGGCGCCACGATGGACAAGTGGACGCCGTCGACCGAGGGCGCAGGCTTCGAGCCGTCGGAAATCCTCCAACCGCTGAAGCCCTTCCTCAATCAGGTGAACGTCATCAGCGATCTCAGTCATCCACAGGCGTATGGCGGTGGATCGGCGACGGCTAATCACAACCGGTCGGCGGCGACATTTCTGAGCGGAGCGCATGCCAAGGCCGGCCCGCAAGCGTACTCTGGGCATCACGATCGATCAATTTGCCGCTCAGCGAATTGGACAGGACACCCCGCTGCCCTCGATCGAGCTGTCGATTGAGCCATCCAGCCTGAGCTGTGGCGAAAGCCTCAGCTGCTCGTACAGGGACACGCTTTCCTGGCAGGGACCAACTGCGCCGCTTCCGATGCAGAACAACCCTCAAGTCGTCTTCGAGCGCTTGTTCGGCGATGGGAGTACCGACGCCGAGCGCCGGAGCCGGCGGCAGCAGTCGATCAGCCTTCTGGATTCGGTGTTGGGGGAAGCATCCGCCCTGCAACGGAAACTCCCCGCCGCCGATCGCAGCCGGGTGGACCAGTATCTCGGTGACGTGCGCGAGATCGAGCGCCGGATTCAACAGGCCGCCAATCAGGCCGCGACGGATCTGTCGCTCCCGGACGCGCCCGCAGGAGTTCCCAAGGACGTCGAAGAGCACATCAAGCTGATGATGGATCTCCAGATTCTGGCCTGGCAGGCAGACATCACCCGTGTGACAACGCTGCTGCTGGCGAAGGAGCTCAGTAACGGCGTCTATCCGAAGAGCACCGTACGCGATGCGTTCCATATCCTCTCGCATCACTCCAACATCCGGGAGAACCAGGACCGTTTTGCCGTGCTGAACCGCTATCACGTCAGCCTGCTCGCGTATATGCTCGGCAAGCTGCAGGCAATGCCAGACGGCGACGGAACACTGCTCGATCATTCGCTGGTGCTGTACGGCAGCGCCATGGGCGACGGCAATCAACACAACCACTACCCGTTGCCGATCGTGCTGGCGGGTGGGGCATCGGGTCGCCTCAAAGGTGGACGTCACATCCGGAACACGGCTGAGACGACGATGTCCAACCTCCTCCTGGCAATGCTCGACAAGCTTGACGTCCCCAGCGAGTCGTTTGGCGACAGCACCGGCATGCTTCAGATCTGAAGGACGAGTTCGGAACGTTCGGATCGTTCGGAAGGTTCGGACCGTTCGCGTCGTTCGAATCGGTTCTGGGCCGAAGTGGCGCGAGAAAGTCGTTCGCGCGAGGAGGACGCGTGCCAGGTCGACGCGACGACGGCGAGATCGTGGAACGCGCGTTCAGATTCAGTCGACGCCACCTGCTTCGAGGGGCGGGCGGACTGCTGGCGGCCGCCGCGGTTCCCTCGCGCAAGGCGGCGGCAGCGGTCGACTCGGCCGGTTCGATCATCGGCACGCTCAGCTCGTATATGGCCGACGCGGCGTCTCGGGAACTGCCAGCGGCCGTCATCGAGAAGACCAAACATCACGTCCTCGATACGTTCGCGGCGATGATCTCGGGATCGACGTTGCCACCCGGCCGTGTCGCAGTGCAGTTCGCGCGCGCGTACGCTGGCGAACCGATCGCGACCGTTGCGGGAAGCACGCTCGCGACCGGTCCCCTCGAAGCGGCGATTGCCAATGGGATGCTCGCGCACTCGGACGAGACCGACGATTCGCACGCCCCGTCACAGTCACATCCCGGCTGTTCCATCGTGCCGGCGGCTCTGGCCACAGGCGAACGGTTCCAGATCGGCGGCACACACTTCCTCCGCGCGGTCGCCCTCGGCTACGACGTCGGCACGCGCGTGACGTTTACGCTCGGCGCCCTGCCCTTTCAGATGCGCACGCACTTCAGCTCCCATAGCATTGCGGGCACGTTCGGCTCGGCCGCGGCTGCCGCCTGCGCGGCAGGCCTGACCGCACAACAGATGCGCTGGGTGCTGGACTATGCCGCCCAGCAAGCCTCGGGCGTCGCCGCCTGGCAGCGCGACACGGATCACATCGAGAAGTCCCTCGTCTTCGGGGGCTTGCCAGCGCGCAACGGCGTCACGGCCGCCCTGATCGTGCAGCTGGGAGGAACCGGAGTCGAGGACGTGTTCTCCGGCCCCGACAATTTCCTGATGGCGTTCAACGACAAAGCAGACCCTGCCCAGCTCGTCGACAAGCTCGGCGAACGGTTCGAAATCACTCGAACCAACATCAAGAAATGGACTGTTGGCTCACCTATTCAGGCGGCGCTCGACGCGCTTGAGCTGCTCCACAAGCGAAGAGCGTTCGAAGCCAATCAGGTGAAGGAATTGATCGTGCGACTGGCAACGAGTCAGGCCAGGACGGTGAACAATCGCGAGATGCCCGACATCTGCCTGCAGCACATGATGTCCGTCATGCTGATCGACAAGACCGTGTCATTTGAAGCCGCGCACGACAAGCCGCGAATGCAGGATCCGGAGATTCTTCGGCAGCGCGCGAAGATTCAGCTGGTGCCCGACGAGGACCTCGAACGGCTCTATCCGCGCCGCGAAGCCATCGTAGAGGTCGCCCTGGCCGATGGCACGCGCCTGAGCGAAAGGGTCTCGGCCGTGCGCGGTACGCTCGACAATCCGATGACTCGAGAAGAGGTGGTGGGCAAGTCTCGAGATCTTCTGACGCCAGTCGTAGGTGCCGCCCAGGCCGCGCGCCTCATCGAGACCGTTCTGTCATTGGAGACCGTGATGGACATACGGCGCCTACGACCACTCCTTCAGCGCGAGACCTAGACGGTTTTCCGACCGACAATCCGGAGTATCGGCGAGATTCGTGCTAGCGAAAGTAGTCTGGCAGGTCGTTCTTGGTTTCACCCAGGATCTCAATGATCGCCTGGCGGTCAGTCGTCGAAAGGCTCGCGAACCGTCGATCTTTGTCCCTCCCGGACAGGACCTGCCACAGCCGGTCGTAGACCAGGGCCTTGGCTGGCTCGGGCAACGCGTCGAAGGCGTCGGAGTAGATCATGTAGCTGCACGGGTACCGCATCAGGCGGCTCTCGAGGTTCAGCTGCCGCAGCGATCGGCCCTGGCGATCGAATGGCCCCAACGCGGCGAACTTTTCTGAAAACCCCGACGGGCCCCGAACCTTCCCCGATAGCGGCGCTTCGTAGACGAAGAGCAGGTAATCCACGAGGTCGACGGCCGCCTGACGTACCCGCGGCAGGTCGTGCCCGCGGCCCTCACGCGTGGCTAACCGCGATTCCCACCCCAGGCGGGTGATCAGGTTCGTCATGTGTGCCTGGTGCTCGAGCACCATCAGAGCCACGATGTCGCTCTGTAGCGACAGATAGCCCACGGGATCGAACTTGGCGTCGAGAGACGCGAGTGCCGTTGCTTCTGGCTTGACCGACTCGGCCGTGCTGGCTGTCGAAATCGGCCTATTGCCAACGTGGTGGATCGAACCGAGATCGCCCGTCACATACCAACCACCCCACCGTTCGTGGAACGACGTTCGGTGATCGCTGGCGAAACCGGAGGCGTACGCGTTCTTGTCGGCGGGGACCGTCAGCGTGCTGATCAGGAACAATCCCGGAACACCGAGCGTGGTCCAGGAAAGATGGCAGGCCAGGCAGTTATCGTCGCGCTTGAACTGCGGCACATCGCCGGCTTTCTGCTCCAGGGTGTAGAAGATGACGCCCTGGCGCGGGTCGTGGGCGGCCACTTCAATGACGTCGCCACCGCGAACATACCCGACGGCCACCGAGTCGTTGAAGAAGAGCGTGCGCGGGTTCTGCTCGTTGATGAGCGCCCCCTGCGAGCTGTTTTGCGAGAACAGGGCCACCTGCGACTCAACTGGCACGGTGAGTGCGCCGAGCGTCGATCGAAGGTAGCCAGTCGCGTCGTCGAACGTGAAACGCGCGTTCCCGTCTCGAATCCGCTCGTTCAAGTCGACGACCCGATCCGTCGTCTGGCCGTTCGCGTAGTCGATGGCCGGATGGTTTCTCGATGCGACGAACGCATCCTGTCGCTGCCCGACTACCGCTGCCACAAAGAATGTGGCGAACGTGACAAACGTGACGAGAACTCGACCTTGGCCCATGCCTTGGGTCAAAGATACTACCGAACCACCGAAGCCTGTAGCCCGTAGCCCGTAGCCCGACGTTAGACTTCAGACTTGAGACTTCAGATTGTCTGCCACAGATGCCGCTCGATGGCGCCCGGGTCATCTTCAACCTTGCAGACGTCGTTGAAGATCAGCGTTGACCGCGAGCTCGCGACGTACGCCGGCCACATCGGCAGCTTCGGTGTATTGGGATTACCCGTCCGCGCAAAGGCAATCCAGGCGTCACTCATCTTGTCGGCCAGCGCGACCGCCGGCGCCCCACCGCCTGTCGGTCCAGGCACCTTCGACGTGTTGTCGAAGACGAAGGAGATCTCGAGCGCGTGATGGGCCATCAACTTTCCACCGTCCACCGGCGTCTCCCACGCGAACAGGTACATGTAGACCGGGGCCCGATTTTGCGCCGCCTTGCGCTGGGCAAGTGTGATGGAGTCGAGCCGGTACGTCCGGTCGGTTGCCATCAGGATGTAGCGCACGGCTGGATGCGCGCCGGGATGAATCGTCTTATACGTTTGCATCACCCGATCGGTGGCATTCCCGGCCATCACCATCACGCGGGCGCGCAATTCCTCTTCGGTCAGCGTGCGGCCGTAGATTTTCGCGTCGCTTCTCGTCTGTAGGGCGAGCTCATGCCGGTTGGTGCCGATGAGGAGCGGAATGTCAGCTGAAATCTCCGGCGCAGCGGGGTCGAACGGATAGGCCGGCAATTGGTCCATTCCAACCGTCGGTACGAACCCGTGCTGTTCCGTGATGCCCTTTTCCCGCGCCTGGGAGTCGAGTCGCTGCTCGACCGTCCGATACGCGGCGAGTATCCGCGTGACGGGCAATTCCTGAAGCCGCGATACCTGGTTCGGCCTCAGATCGAGCTCCTGCATGGTCGCCAGCGCGATCTCCGTGGCGCGGTCGCGCGGTTGCAGGTGGAGGCCGGGTCCACTCTGGATGATCGCTCGGTGGAACAACCCCTTGGCCGACGGCATCGCCATCAGGGTCGCGACTTTCCGTCCGCCGCCCGACTCGCCAAAGACCGTCACGTTGGCCGGATCACCGCCGAATTGCGCAATGTTGTTTCGAACCCACTGAAGGGCGAGCACCACGTCCAGCATCCCGGCATTTCCCGACGCCGCATAAGTGGCGCCCGCCAGATCGCCCAGATGCAGAAATCCAAAAACGTTCAGACGATGGTTGATGGTGACGACAACGACGTCGCCGCGGCGACTGAGGTTGACACCGTCGAACATGGCGCTCGACCCGGAGCCCGTCGCGAACCCGCCGCCGTGCAGCCAGAACATGACCGGCCGCCTGCCACCGTCTCCCAAACCGCGTGACCACACATTGAGGTACAGGCAGTCCTCGCTCGTCGGCCCGACGCCACCAGCGCCCGGATTCGAGATGCTCGCGTTTGCCGGACCAATCGGCGCCGGCGTCGTCCGACCGTCGCCTTGCGGCGCGCTCGGACCGTAGCCGAGCGCGTCGCGAACTCCCGTCCACGACTGCGGGGCTTCTGGCGCCATGAACCGGTTTTTTCCCGACGTCGGGGCGCCATACGGAATGCCCTTGAAGACGTTGACGCCCTCTTGAACGACGCCGCGAATTTTTCCGGCGGTCGTCTCGGCTATCGGGGACGATTCAGCGGCGTTGACCGACTGGACGTTCGCGCTCGAGCGAAGGGGATTCAAGAGCAACGCACCCGTACCGACGACTGCCAATCGCGCGAATTCACGCCGATTCAACGCATGCGGGCTCACCCGTTCGTTGTCACGATTCGTCGCCATCTTGTCGCCCCTTTACCCACCGCTTATCGGCGAAGACATCATACAGCCGCGCAGCCACTGAGGACCTGCCCTTCCTGCCCCTCCTGCCCTATTAAAAGTCGATCTGCGCGCTGATCTTCACGAAGCGCGGCTGCAGCACCGAGGTCGGCGTCAACCAACTGCCGTTCGGGCTCGTCGCCGATGGCAGGACGAACGCCTGGTTGTAGGTCAAGACCGGCGCCCGGTTCATGATGTTGTAGATGTCGAGCCCGACGTTGGTCCGAGTCCGGCCGAACCTCAGGATCTTCGCGATGCGAAGGTCGATCTCGTTGAGGCGGTCGCCATACAGCGTTCCAGGCTCGATGAGGTTCACTGTCGCGGTCGGAACATTGTTCGACAGGTTCCGGCCAAGCGATGGCGCGATCACCGAATTGGGCGTGGCCCAGTCCGCGCGAAGAACATCGCCCTGGTCGCTCCGCATCGTTCCCGCTACCTGGACGTCGATCTTCGGGATCGTATATGCCCCCAGGGCCGTGAACCGCGTGACGAATCCGCTGTCTTGATGACAGTCCGGGTTGGTCGAGCTCATCGTGGGAGTCCCGATGATCACCAGCATCTCTGGCAGAGCGGCTCGAATGTCGCAGTAGTCGAGGATGGTGTGTCCGGTGTTGAAGCCCCCTTGGAGGAGCAAGCCGTTTCGTGGCCGCGCGTTGAAGTTGAGCGCGAACGAGTTGGAATACTGAGTCTGATCGCCGAAGTTGCTGGCCCTGGTCACCAGGCTGGTGAGCTGCGACGCGACGTTCTGATTGACGTTGTACAGCGGACCGGGAATCGGGTACCCACCACCGTCGGGCAACCGCTGGTCCAGTGGCGCATTGATGGTGAAGGTGCCGAAATCGGAGGGCGCCTGGCCAATGTTGTCAGTGACGGTGAAGTTCTGCAGCCACCGTCGATAGTAGCCGACTTCCATCGACACACGAGGCAGCAACTCCTGCTGAACTGACAGGCCGACTTGCCAATCGGACGATCGCACACCCCAACCGGAGAGCAGCGCCGGATCTTGGGTCGTGTTGAAGACTTCCGTTCCAAAAGCCAGGTTGCTGATTTGGCCGCAGAAGTCGACGGTCGCTGTTTGTTGCAGAGGATTTGATAAGTCGCAATCGGCAACGTAATCGTTGTCCCTGTCCGTCCACGTTCTGGTGACTCCAGCTGGGGTCGTGCCGGCAATGCGCGCAGTGGGCCGGCTGGCGGTGAAATTCCCCCCGTTCTGCGCAGCTTCGAGATACTTGCCGACGTTCACCTTGATGGCCGTCTTCCCGTTGCCGAAGAGGTCGTACGCGATCCCGCCCCGCGGGGTCATGTCGTTGTAGCTGTCGACGCCTTTGGTCTCCGGATAGACCGTGACATTCGGAAGGAACCTGACGCCGCCAATTTCCGCCTCGGGGAAAAAGCTCCACGCGTGATCGAACCGCAAGGCGCCCTGCAGCGTCAGGCGACCGAGCGTCCACTGTTCCTGCGCGTAGAAGGCCTCGTATCGCACGCGCTGCTCGACAGGAAAGCGGTTGATAAGCTCGGTGATCTGGTCCGGGACGCCGTTTTGCGTTCGATAGGCGATGTAGTTGCTGCTCGAAAAGTTCTTTTGACTGTCGATGAGATACCCGCCTTGGTAACCAAACTTCATGCTCTGCGCACCGACGACGTACGACGCCGACGCCCGCCAATTGAAGGAACCCTGCCAGTTCGACGAGACATTCGGGGATCGATAAATCAGATTGGCGATGCCGCCGTTGTCCGCACACCCACGCGCGCATTGCTCGGTGATTCTAATCAAGTCGGCAGCGGGGGTTCCGGGCATCAGCGTGCCACCCCATCGGCTTTGGTAGCCGCCCACGCCGGCCTCGATAAGCACCCGGCTCGTCGCCGGCGACTGCCACGTAGCTTGTCGAACGCGCTGGCCGTAGTTGCGATAGGCCGCGATTTCTGGCGACTGAGTCGCGCTGGCGGCCGGAGTCGGAGCCGCTGTCCCGCCTCCGATGACCTCTCCAGCTTCAGAATGTCGGCAGGCGTCAGCCGCGTCGCCCGCCGCATTGGCGAACGCTGCTCCCTCGCAGGGCTTCTGCTCGTCCCAGAACACACCGAACTTGTTACGAGCCGTAGCTTGCGCAGTCAGCCGCAGGGCCATCGTCCGAAACGAGGCGGCGTTGACCGCCGGTCTGGTCTTATCGGCCACGTAGGTCCACTTCGTGGGATCCCCCGCATTGGCGTTCGCAAACATGCCGGGAACCGTCTTGTGGCTGCCCTGATCCCGCACCTGGCCGGCATACCACAGCCGATCTTTCAGGAGCGGGCCCATGAGACCCAGGTTGTAGTCCCAGATCTTGGTGAAGGTGCCTGGCGTGATCAGGCCTCGGTCCTTCAACTCCTGCGTGTAGTTGCTGCCGATCATCCCCTCGGTCACACCGGAGGCGTACATGCTGCCTTTGAAGGTGTTTCCGCCCGTTTTTGGCACGATGTTCAGCGACGGCCCGCCCACCTCCGCTTCGCCGAGTCCACCAGAGGTGGTCATCGTGATCTCTTGCGCATTCCCGACGTCCGGAATGTACGCGGAGACGCCGGCGCCATTGAACGCCGAACCGGTGCTGAGGCCATCCAATTGAAGCCGCCCTTCGTTGCCTCGGCCTCCCGCGCTGCCAAAGACCACCATGCCGGGGACGACCTGAACATCCGACGCCGCGCCCCCTGCGACCACCGTGTTCGGCATCAGCGTCATGAGCCCGGCGTACGCACGCGCGGCCGGAATGGAGCTGATGAGCTCGTTGCTCATCACCGTCTGTCGCCTCACGCTCTGCACGTCCACGACTGGCGTTTCCGCAACGACCGTGAGCGTTTCTGTAACTGCTCCCACCGTCAACTCGGCGTTCACAGCCGCCGTGAACGAGCCCTCCAGTTCGACGCCGTCGCGTTTGACCGTACTGAACCCGGTCAACGTGAAGGTCAGCGAGTAGGTTCCGGCTCGCAGATCGACGATGCGATACGTACCGCTCCCGTCGGTGACTGCGGATCGAACCCGTTCAATCAGCACCGGACTCGAAGCGTCTACCGTCACGCCCGGAAGCACCGCGCCCGACGTGTCTTTCACGACGCCGGTGATGGAGGCCTGGGCAAACGCCCCAGCCGGTAGAAGAACGATCAGACAGATCACGCGCAACACCGCTCCTAATCTCTCCATGAGCGATCCCCCTCCTAGGCCGTGCTGAATGGCACACCCGCGACATCCGCGGACAGCGATTGCCGCTGGACGGACGCTAATGTCCGAAGTGGTCGGGATTCTATGGCGGAGGTTGGAGAGCGTCTGGCAAAAACAAGTCAAATCTGTGACACGGACCGCGGGCCTGCGCCTGCCTTCAATGTTTTGGAGGAGGAACGCGATCAGCGACTCGGGTCGATTCGTGTAAGCCGGTGAGTCTGATTCATGGCCTCGATGAACCCCGCGCGCGCGTACGCTACCACCGCTCGAACAGCGCGGCGGCTCCCTGGCCGCCGCTGACGCACATCGTCACGACGCCGTACCGCGCGCCGCGGGCCGTCATTGCGCTGGCCAGCGTGCCGACCAGCCGCGATCCGGTCATCCCGAACGGATGGCCGATGGCGATCGAGCCGCCGTGAACGTTGAGCCGGTCCATCGGAATGCCGAGCCTGTCGCGGCAGTAAACCACCTGGCAGGCAAACGCCTCGTTCAGCTCCCACAAGTCGACATCCTCGACGCGCAGACCGTGCCTGGCGAGCAGCTTTGGGACGGCGAATACCGGCCCGATGCCCATCTCGTCTGGCTCGCACGCGGCCACGGCGAAGCCGCGGAAAACCACCAGCGGCGTGACGCCGAGCGCCGCAGCGCGCTCGCTCGACATGAGCAGTGTCGCAGATGCACCGTCCGAGAGCTGCGACGAGTTGCCGGCCGTTACCGTGCCCGTTCCGCTCGTCGTGTCGAAGACGGGCGGCAGCCCCAGCAGCCCTTCTAGCGTCGTATCCGGACGGTTACATTCATCGCGATCGACGCACACCTCTTCCTCACCGGCTTTCTCGCCCGTCTTCTTGTCGACGATGGCGCGTGTCACGCGCATGGGAGCCACTTCGGCGGCGAAGAATCCCTCGCGCTGTGCGCGGGCGGTCCGCTGCTGGCTGCCAACGGCGTAACCATCCTGATCGCCCCGGCTGACCGCATAGCGTTTGGCCACCACTTCCGCCGTGTCGCCCATCACCATGTAGACCCCGGGAAAGTGTTCCTGCACCCAGGGATTAGGGGAGCTATCGCGCTGCAGCATCGTGATCGACTCGACGCCCCCGCCGATAGCTGCCGCCGCCCCCTCCTGCAGGATCATGTGCGCCGCCTGGGCGATCGCCTGCAGTCCCGAGCTGCAGAACCGATTCAGCGTCAGGCCCGGTGTGGTGACGGGCAGGCCGGCGCGCAGCGCGGCGACGCGAGCGATATTGTGGCCCTGCGCGCCGCGAGGCTGGCCGCAGCCGAGGATCACATCGTCGATCTCGCGCGGGTCAAGCTGAGGGACTTTTCGCAGCACGTCGCCGATGCAGTGCGCCGCGAGATCGTCCGGGCGGGTCATGTTGAACGAGCCACGATGCGACTTGGCCAGCGGCGTCCGGCTGCTGGCGACGACAACGGCTTCTTTCATGGATGACTCCGGCGGATGTCGGATATGATGCGCGTCCCCAGGCTGGGATGAGCGAGCGATACCGTTCGATGACGACCTTCGACGATGCGCGTCCGGTTCGATCGGCCGAGCAGCTCGACTGGCCGCGACTCGCGTCGTACGTCCGGGAGCATGCCACCGCGCTCGATGTGCCCGGTGTAGACCCTGCGCATGAGATCGAGGTTCAGCAGTTCGCGGGCGGACATTCGAACCTCACCTATCTGCTGCGCATCGGCGGCGGTGAGCTGGTACTGCGGCGTGCGCCGTTTGGCCCGGTCGCGGCGACGGCGCACGACATGGCCCGCGAGTATCGCTGGCTCGCCGCGCTGCATCCGGTCTTTCCGTTGGCGCCACGCCCGTACCTCCTGTGCGAGGATGCCGGCGTACTGGGTGCCGTATTCTATCTGATGGAGCGCCGGCGCGGGGTCGTCGTGCGAGCCGACGAGCCACCGGCGCTCGTCGACCATCCGGATCTCCGCCGGCGCGTCAGCGCCGCGATGATCGACGCGCTCGCCGATCTGCACGCAATCGACATCAATCGTCACGGACTGTCCGGCCTCGGGAAACCGGCGGGTTTCATGGCGAGGCAGGTGCGTGGATGGACCGAGCGCTGGCAACGGTCCAGGACGAGCGACATCGCCGACATGGACCGAGTGGCCGAGTGGCTGCAGACGCACCTGCCCGGTGATTCGGCGGCGTCGGTGATCCACGGCGACTACAAGCTCGACAACGTCATGCTGAACGCATCCGATCCGGGGCGGCTCACGGCGGTTCTCGATTGGGAGATGTGCGCGCTCGGCGATCCGCTGGTCGATCTCGGAATCCTGTTGACGTACTGGTCGCACACACGCCCCGGTGACGCGAGCAGTGCCCTCGCCTCGGTGACGAACCGAAACGGCTGGTTCACTCGCGACGAGATCATCGAATGCTATTCGCAGCGGACCGGACGCGACCTGTCGGGCCTCGGCTTCTACGAGACGTTCGCGTCGTTCAAAGTCGCAGTGATCATTCAGCAGATCCACTTTCGCTACGCGAGCGGACAGACCGACGACCCGCGATTCGCGCACTTTGCCGGACGAGTGGAGCAGCTCGCCCGGGAAGCGCGCGCGTTGTCGACGCGCCGATGACACGCCTGCTGCCGCGACCGTGACATGCCCCAGCCCGGCCGAACACCCGTGAATCTCACTGCGTCGTGCTGGCTTGGATTTGCCCATTGGACCCTCGTCACGTACAACCCCGCCTTGGTCGTATCCAGCGAGCGGGCGATGTCGCTCACCGACGTGGCATCGAAGCCGCGGTCGTGAAAGATCCGGGCGGCCGTTCACGTCTCGCGGGTCGGGTCCCGCGAGACGCGCACCAGGAGCTTGCCGAAGTTCCGCCCCTCGAGCAGTCCGCCGAGTGCTTGTGGCGCGGCGTCGAGACCGTCGACGATGTCTTCGCGGTAGCGAAGCTCGCCAGTCCGCACCCACGCTCCGCATCGCGGATGAATGCATCGAATCGATGCACGTGATCGAAGACAAGGAAGCCCTCGATGCGCGCGCGGTTGACGAGTAGCGGCGCCAGATTCGGACCGGGTGGCAGGGGTGCACTGTTGTACTGCGAAATCAGTCCACAGAGCGGAATGCGCGCGCCGCGGTTGATCAGCCCGAGCACCGCCTCGAGCACAGGGCCGGCGACGTTGTCGAAATAGACATCGATCCCGTTCGGACATGCCGCGCGCAGATCGCTCCGGAGATCGTCGCTCCGGTGGTTGACCGCTGCGTCGAACCGTAGCTCGTTCACGACATAGTCACACTTCTCTCGCGTACCAGCGACCCCGACCACGCGACATCCCTTCAGCCGTGCGAGCTGTCCGGCGACCGACCCGACGGCGCCCGAGGCCGCCGACACGACGAACGTTTCGCCGCGCTGGACGTTGCCGATGTCGAAGCAACCGACGTAGGCGGTCAGCCCAGGCATCCCGAGGACACCGAGCGCAGTTGAGATCGGGGCGAGGCGCGGGTCGAGCTTGCGGAGACCTTTCGGCGGGGACGAGGCGAACGCCTGCCATCCGTCCATGCCGGCGACGAAGTCGCCCTTCGCGAACGCCGGATCGCGTGATTCGACGATCTCGCTGACGGTGCCGCCGACCATCAGCCCGCCGAGCTCGACAGAAGGAGCATAGGAGCGAGCTGCACTCATTCGCCCGCGCATGTACGGGTCGAGCGAGAGGTACACGGTTCGCCGCAGCACCTCGCCGTCCTGTGCGACCGGCATTGGCGCATCGACGATCGAGAAATCATCCGCGGTGGGGACGCCCACCGGACGCTGCTTCAGCCGGATCTGACGATTCGTCATACAGTCAACACGACCTTGCCCTTCACCTCGCGCGAGGCGATCAACGCCAGAGCGTCCGCCGCCTGTGCCAGGGAAAATGTCCGGTGGATATGCGGCTTCAGGCGCCCTTCTCCATACCAGCGCAGGAGCTCGTCCACCCCTTCGACGAACCGCGCCGGCTCGCGCCGCATCAGCCCGCCCCAGGACACCCCGACGATCGAACAGCCCTTCAACAGCGGAAGGTTCAGCGCAATCCTGGGAATCTCGCCCGCAGTGAAGCCGACGACGAGCACACGTCCGCGCCACGCAGTCGAACGCAGCGCCGCCTCGGTATGAGCCCCTCCAACGACGTCGCACACGACGTCGACGCCGTTGTCGCCGACGATTCGGCGAATCTCGTCGCGCAGGTTCGCGGCCGCGTAATTGATCGCCGCGTCCGCCCCGTGTGCCAGACACACCGCGAGCTTCTCGTCGCTGGACGCACACGCAATCACACGGGCACCGAGCGCCTTGCCCAGCTCGACGGCCGCGAGCCCGACACCGCCGGCGGCGCCGAGGACGAGCAGCGTCTCGCCTGGCTGCAACGCCCCTCGATCGCGAAGGGCGTGATGCGCGGTCCCGTACGTGAACAGAAACGCCGCCGCGGTCACATCGTCCATCGCGCCGGGCAGGCGAAACACCCGGTCCGCAGGGACGCAAATCTCCTCCGCGAACGCGCCATAGCCGGTGATCGCCATGACACGGTCGCCCGTCCCGACATGCGTCACGTCGGCGCCGGCCGCCTTCACGACGCCTGCGGCCTCACAGCCGGGAGAGAACGGCAGCGGCGGCTTCACCTGGTACTTGTTCTCGATGATCAGCAGGTCCGGAAAGTTCACGCCCGCCGCCTTCACGGAGACGAGGACCTCCCCGCGCCGAGGCGCCGGAGACGGCACGTCGGCGAGAACGAGTGAGGCGGGAGGACCGTAGGCGTTACACAGGACGGCCTTCATGATCCGAGACGTAATACCGCACGAGCCACTCGGCGACGCAGCACGGCTTCGTCGAGCCCTGGCGCTCCAGTGTGACCGACCACGTCACATCCACGGCATCACGGTGGCGGTCGACCGCGACTGGACTGAATCGACCGCGAACGTGCGACCCTGCCGGAACGGGCGAGGGGAAGCGCACGCGATTCATCCCGTAGTTGATCGCCATCCGGGCGCCCGGCAGCCGGATCGATTGCCGAATGAGAGCGGACGCGAGCGACAACGTCAGGAAGCCGTGCGCGACAGTCGTCTTGAACGGAGATTCATCGGCCGCCCGCGCCGGGTCCACGTGAATCCACTGGCGGTCCTCAGTGGCGTCGGCAAAGCTGTCGATGCGCTCCTGGGTGACCGCGATCCAGTCGCTGACCGCGATCTCCTCGCCCAGTCGCCGGTCGAGGCTGGCGATGTCGCCGACCTCGATCACGACGCCGCCGCCTGCGGCTGAACCGCCGCGTGGAACCCCCGTCCTTCCGCCGCAAGCCGTTCGATCAGCGGTGCCGGCCGCCAGTAGTCGCCGAATCTGTCGCGGTACTCGTGAATCCGCGCCAGGACGGTCGCCAAGCCGACCGTGTCGGCGTAGAACATCGGGCCGCCGCGATATCGCGGGAAGCCGAAGCCGTAGCAGTAGATCACATCGATGTCGCCAGCGCGACTCGCGTACCCCTCCTCCAGCACGCGCGCGCCCTCGTTGGCGAGCGCCGTCGTGATCCGCGCGATGATCTCGTCGTCGGCAACCGGTCCGCGCACGATTCCCCGCCGCGCCGCCGCCTCCTCGGCCAGCTGGTCGATCAGCGGATCGGGAATCCGGTCGCGGCTTCCCGCCTCGTACCGGTACCAGCCGGCTCCAGTTTTCTGCCCGTACCGGCCCATCTCGAACAGCCGATCCGGAATCTCCGACTGCGGACCGTCCGCCCGCGTCTTTCCAATCGATCGCAGGTACTGCCGGATCCGCGCGCCCACGTCGATGCCCGCGATGTCCTGCATGCCGAACGGACCGACCGGCATCCCGAACGCGGTGAGCACGCCATCGATCTGGGGAACGCTGGCGCCCTCTTCGAGCAGCAGATACGCCTCGCGGACGTAGTACGCCAGCATGCGATTGGCGACGAACGCGAAGCAGTTGCCGACGACCACACCCACCTTGCGGAGACGTTTCGCCAGATCCAGGGAGGTGGCGATCGTCTCGACGCCGGTCTCACGCCCGCGGACGATCTCGAGCAGCTTCATCACGTTCGCCGGGCTGAAGAAATGGTGGCCGATCACGTTCCGCGGACGACCGCTGGCGCGCGCGAACTCGTCAATGTCGAGCGTCGAGCTGTTGGTGGCGAGGATGCAGTCAGGCGCGGTCACGCGGCCGAGGTCGGCGAACGTTTGCTTCTTGAGGTCCATGTCTTCGAACACGGCTTCGACAACGATGTCGACCTGATCGAACCCGTCGTAGGTCGTCACCGGAGTGATGAGCTGCATCGCCCGATCGAAGGCCTCCTCGGTCATCCGGCCCTTCGACACCGATGACTGGTAGTTGCGCCGGATCGTCATGAGCCCGCGATCGAGTGCTGCCGCGTCCACGTCCTTCAGCAGCACCGGAATGCCGGCATTGACGTAGGTCATCGAAATGCCGCCCCCCATCGTGCCCGCGCCGACGACAGCCGCGCGCGCGATGGCCCGCCTCGGTGTGTCCGGCGGCACGTCGTGGACCTTCGCCGCCTCGCGCTCGGCGAAGAACAGATGTCGCAGCGCCTTCGACTCACTCGAGACGACACGCTCCGCGAACAGCTCCCGCTCGCGGCGCGAGCCGTCCTCGAACGGCTGAGTCAGACCGGCCTCGATCGCATCGACGGCCGCATGCGCGGCGGCCGTTCCGCCGCTCCTCGGCCCCAGTGCCATCCGCATCTGCTGGCACGCTGCGACGCCGGCTGCGCGGTCGGCGATCCGGTCGTGCTGCTCCCGAGTCTTCCGCACGTCATGCTGAGCGGCGCGCTCCTTCGCGAACGCGATCGCCGCGGGGCGCAGGTCGTCGTCCACGATGCGATCGATCAGACCGGCAGTCAACGCCTGCGGTGCGGCAATCGCTTGGCCGTCGGTGCACATGCGCAGCGCCAGCGCCGGCCCGCACAGCCGCGGCAGCCGCTGCGTTCCACCGGCACCGGGAATGATGCCGAGCAGCACCTCAGGCTGGCCGACTTTCGCCTCTCGCGCCGCGACGCGATAGTGGCATGCCATCGCCACCTCGTGGCCTCCACCGAGCGCATGGCCATGAATCGCGGCGACCACGGGCTTGGGACAGTCCTCGAGCCGAACGAGCCGCGCATGCGTGCCGCCCGATCGCTCCAGCGACTGGTCGGGCGTCTGCAGCAGCTCGAACGCTCTGATGTCGGCGCCGGCGATGAACGTCGTACCGGCACCGATGAGCACCACGGCGTCGGCATCGGCGTCCGCCGCGGCGCGCGCGATGGCCTGATCGAGCGCTGCCCAGACGTCAGCGCTCAGTGCGTTCACCGGGGGGTTGTCGACCGTCACCACCGCCACACGATCGACCACTTCGTAACGAATCAGGTGCGACATATCCTCAATTACTCACCGATCATTTATCATCCACGCATGAATTTTCAGCGTTCAGAGCGGGCCGAAGCGCTGGCACGACGGCTCGCCGCGTTCATGGACGAGCACGTCTACCCGAACGAGGCGACGTTCCGGCAACAGGTCGCCGGCGGCCATCGCTGGCAGCCCACGGCGATTGTCGAAGAGCTGAAGGCGAGGGCGCGGGCGGCCGGCCTCTGGAATCTGTTCCTGCCCGAGAGCGAGTACGGTGCGGGGCTGACCAACAGCGAGTACGCGCCGCTCTGCGAGATCATGGGACGTTCGCCGTTTGCCCCGGAAGTCTTCAACTGTTCGGCGCCCGATACCGGGAACATGGAAGTGCTCGTGCGCTACGGAACGGCGGAACAGCGCGAACGGTGGCTCGAACCGCTCCTCGCCGGCACCATCAGGTCCTGCTTCGCGATGACCGAACCGGCGGTCGCGTCCTCCGACGCCACGAACATCACGGCGAGCATCGTCCGCGGACGCGACGGCTACGTCCTCAACGGCCACAAATGGTGGATCTCCGGCGCCGGCGATCCGCGGTGCCGTGTCGCGATTTTCATGGGGAAGACCGACCCCGCCGCGCCGAAGCACCGGCAGCAGTCGATGATTCTCGTTCCGATGGACTCGCCGGGCGTCACGGTCCGTCGCATGCTTTCCGTGTTCGGGTACGACGACGCGCCTCACGGCCACGCGGAGATTCTGTTCGAGAACGTCCGCGTGCCCGCCTCCAACATGCTCCTCGAGGCGGGGTCCGGCTTCGACATCGCCCAGGGGCGCCTCGGGCCGGGCCGCATCCATCACTGCATGCGCCTGATCGGCCGCGCGGAGCGTGCGCTGGACGCGATGTGCCGCCGCGTGACGTCCCGGGTGGCATTCGGCAAGCCGCTCGCCGAGCAGGGAACGATCCGCGCCGACATCGCCGAATCGCGCCTCGACATCGAGCAAGCACGTCTGTTGACGCTCAAAGCCGCCCACCTGATGGATACGGTCGGCAACAAGGCCGCGCGTGGCGAGATCGCGATGATCAAAGTCGTCGTGCCACGCATGGCGCTGCGCGTGATCGACCGCGCCATCCAGGCGCACGGTGCCGCGGGCGTGTCTGACGATTTCGTCCTGGCCTCCGCGTGGGCGCACGCGCGGACGATCCGCATCGCCGACGGCCCCGACGAGGTGCATCGGGAAGCGATCGCGAAATTGGAGTTGTCGCGGTACCAGCCTTCGTAGACGAGCGGGCGCCATCATGAAACCTGCTGCTCATCCCGCAGCACACGATACAGAATCTTTCCGACCGCGCTCATCGGCAGGCTCTCGCGGAACTCGATGTGCCGCGGCCGCTTGTATTCAGCCAGGTGTGTCGCACAGTGTGCCTGGATCTCGGCCTGCGTGACCGAGGCCCCTTCGCGCAGGACGACGCAGGCCTTGACGATCTCCCCGTGATACGCGTCCGGGAGGCCGATCACCGCGGCCAGTCCGACCGCCGGATGTGAGCAGAGCACACCTTCGACGTCGGACGGGTAGACGTTGAAGCCGTCGACGATGATCATGTCCTTCTTGCGCTGCACGATCGTCGTGAAGCCGTCCTCGTCGACGCGGGCGATGTCGCCCGTATGGAACCAGACCCGGCCAGTCTCGTCCGGCCGCAGCGCGCTCGCCGTCTCGCCGGGACGATTCCAGTAGCCCTTCATCACCTGAGGCCCGGACACGCAGAGCTCACCGGCCTCGCCGGTCGCCAGCTCTCGCGTCCCGGTCTCGACGTCCACGATCCTGATGTCCGTGTCCGACAGTGGCAGGCCGATCGTGCCTGGCTTCCGCGGCGCGAGCTGCGGCGACGAGTGCGTCACTGGCGATGTTTCCGAAAGGCCGTACCCCTGTTTCAGCGGCCGGCCGATGCGCCGCTCGAATTCTTCGATCACGTTGATCGGGCATGGCGCGCCGCCGGTGTTGAACGTCCGCACCATGTCCAGGCCGAACGACCCCACGCGAGGGTGCGCCAGCAGCGAGACGAAGATGGTCGGCACCGCGGGGAGGAACGTCGGACGATGCGCGCGAATCGCGAGCAACACCTGCTCGACGTCGTACTTCGGGATGAGGATCTGCTGCGCACCGATCCAGGTCGCGCACATCATGCCAACGGTGAAGGCGTAGATGTGGAAGTACGGAATGACGATCAGGTAGCGCGCCTCGCCGCGAATGCAGGCGCGATAGAGCCAGGCTTCATTCTGGACGACGTTGGCGAAGATGTTCCCGTGGGTGAGCATCGCCGCTTTCGGCGTGCCGGTGGTCCCACCGGTGTACTGGAGGACCGCGACGTCGTCGCGCGCGATTGACACGCGCGGCAGGCCGACCTCATTGGCCGCCTCGATCAGGTCCGTCAGGCTGAGCGTCCCGTTTACGCGCGGCGGCGATCCCTGCTGCGTCGAGTACTCCGCGAGCGTCGTCACGATCACGTGTTCGATGGCCGTCTGATCGCGCACGTCAGCGGTGAGCGGCGCGAGCCCGTCGAGCGTGACCAGGATGCGGACGCCGGAGTCGACGGCGACATTCCGCAGCTCGCGGGCGGTGTACGTCGGGTTGATGTTGACGACAATCGCGCCGAGGCGAAGCACGGCGAACACCGTAATCACATATTGCGGACAATTCGGCAGCATGATGCCGACGCGATCGCCTTTCGCAATCCCGAGGCCCGCGAGCGCAGCGGCACACCCGTCCGATCGTCGCTTGATCTCGCGGAACGTCAACTCGGCACCGAGAAACACGGTCGCCACGTGGTCCGGAATGTCAACGGTCGTGGCGTCCAGGATGTCGCTCAGCGGCCGGCCGGGATACGTCATGTGCGCCGGCACCCAGTAGTCGTAGTGGCGCAGCCACGGTCGCGACGGGTCGGCGGATGGCGTTGGGTGCGGCGTGCTCACGGGCACTCCTCAGGAAATGGATCGGCCTCCGTCGACGACGATGACCTGGCCGGTGATGTAGTTTGACGCATCCGCGGCGAGAAAAACGGCGACGCCCTTCAGTTCACCGGCGGCACCGACGCGGGGAATCGGACTCGAGGCCTTGATTCCTGGCTCGGCCAGCGGAATGGCGGGGTCTGCCAGGCGCGAGTGAAAAAAACCCGGAGCGATCGCGTTGACCCGGATGCCCTGGCGTCCCCATGAGGCGGCCAACTCGCGCGTCAGCCCCATCAGGCCGGCTTTGCTCGCGGCATACGCGGCGTAGTGCGGCCCGTGGACTGACGCCTGGAGGCCGGCGACTGACGCCACGTTGATGATGCGCCCGTACTCGCGCTCCAGCATGACGCGACCGGCCGCCTGCGAACAGAGAAACGCTCCTGTGAGGTTGACGTCGATCACCTTCTGCCACTTGTCGAGCGGCATCGACTCGGGGCGCGCGCCCCAGGACACGCCGGCGTTGTTGACCAGGATGTCGAGCCGGCCGTAGGCGGCGAGCGTCGCATCGACCATGGTCTGGACCTGGCCGGCGTCGGCGACGTCGCAGACGATGCCCTGCACGCGGATCCCGCGGCCTTGCATCGCGGCGATCGCCGGCGTCAGCCATTCCTCGCGGCGCGCGCACAGCATCAGCGCCGCTCCGGCTTCGGCGAGCCCCTCGGCCATCTCTTGGCCGAGGCCACGCGACCCGCCCGTGACCAGGGCGACCCGGCCGGACAGATCGAACAATTCGCGGAGGGGCCGCATGCCACGAGGCTTATACTGACCGGTCGGTAGGTCTGTCAACCTGGAGACGCGCGCATGACCACGTCCGTCCACGACACGCTCGGCGGCGGGCAGTTTCTCATCCAGGCGGCCCGCGCCGAGCATGTCTTCGTCCGCGAAGACCTCACCGAAGAGCAGCAGATGTTCGGCCGTACGGCGGCCGAATTCATGCGCAACGAAGTGTTGCCGCGCGAGCAGGCGCTCTACGCGCACGACTGGACGCTCACGCGCGAGCTGCTGCGCAAAGCGGCGTCGCTCGACCTCACGCGGCTGGAGATTCCCGCCGCCTACGGCGGCCTCGAGCTCGACAAGATCAGCGCGGCCTATGTCGGCGAGCAGATTGCGGTGAATCCGTCCTTTGCCGGTTCGCTCGGCGCCCACACGTCGATCGGCACGCTGCCGCTCGTCTACTTCGGCACCGACGAACAGAAGAGGCGTTACCTTCCGCGGCTCGCAAGCGCAGAGCTGATTGGCGCGTACGCGCTGACCGAGCCGGGGGCCGGCTCCGATGCCTTGGCCGTACGCACGTCCGCGCGCCTGTCGCCCGACGGCCGCCAATACGTCCTCAACGGCCAGAAGATGTGGATCACCAACGGCGGCTTCGCCGACCTCTTCACGGTGTTTGCCAAGGTGGACGGCGAGCGGTTCACCGCGTTTCTCGTCGAACGCGGCATGGGCATCGTCAGCGGATCGGACGAGCGGAAGCTCGGGTTGGATGGCTCGTCGACCACCGCGGTCATGCTCGACAACGTGGCCGTGCCGTCTGAGAACGTGCTCGGCACGATCGGCGAAGGACACAAGGTCGCCTTCAACATCCTGAATCTCGGGCGGGTGAAGCTCGGCACGCGCAATATCAGCGGAGCGAAGCGGGCGCTGGATCATGCCGTCAGCTACGCGCGCGAGCGACGCCAGTTCGGCCGCTCCGATCGCCGAGTTCGGCCTGATCAAGCAGAAGCTGGGCGAGATGGCACTCCGCTGTTGGGTGGGCGACGCGATGGTCTACCGCGCGCTCGGGGATGTCGACCGCGCGCTCGAGTCGCAGGCGCCCAACGATGCCCTCGGCGTCCTGAAGACGATCGAGAGCTTCGCGGTCGAATGCTCGATCAACAAGGTCTGGACGAGCGAAACGCTCGCGTTTGCGGTCGATGAGGCGGTACAGATCTTCGGCGGCAACGGGTACTCGCGCGAGTTCCCCGTGGAGCGCGCCTACCGCGATGCGCGGATCACGCGGATCTACGAGGGCACCAACGAAATCAACCGGCTGATTGTGCCGACGCGCCTCATCAAGCAGGCGCCGCGGACCTTCACACGCGAGCGCGCGCGCCAGGTGCTGTCCCTGCGGGCGGACGAGCCCACGCAGGGTCCCTTGGCGACGGAGCACGCGCTGCTGGCCGACGCGAAGCGCCTGGCCGTGGCGGCGCTCGGCTACGCCACGGATACGTACCGTGAAGGACTCAAGGATGAGCAGGAACTGCTGGGCCACGCGGCAGACATGATCATCGAGATCTATGCGATGGACAGCGCCGTCGCACGAGCCGAGAAGCTGTTCGGCCGCGATGCCGGTCGCAGCCGCATCGCCGTCGACCTCGGCAGACTCTACGTGAACGATGCGACGGATCGCATTGCGTTGTCGGCGAAGCGGATCGTGGCCGCGCTCTCGGCGCGCGGTGCGGCGGTTGCCGATCTGGCCGAGGCGGTCGGCCGCAGCGCGGCGAGGCCGAGCATCGACACGATCGCGGCCCGCCGCACCGTCGCCGACGCGGTGATCGGCGCGGGACGCTATCCCTTCTGACCAAACGAGGAGCGAAGGACATGCCGCGAGCCGCGCCCGGCGCGACCTATGCGCTGATCGTGCTCTTCGCGATCAATCTGATGAACTTCTTCGACCGCCAGATCATCGGCGGCGTCGGCGAAGGCATCCGGCGTGAGTGGAGCCTCAGCGACACGGCGCTCGGGCTGCTCGGCACCGTCTTCACACTCCTCTACGCCGTCGTCGGCCTACCGCTCGGTCGACTGGCGGACAGAGTCGAGCGGCGGAAGCTGCTCGCAGTGGGCGTGTTCGTCTGGAGCGTGCTCACGGCGGCGGGGGGCGTTGCGCGGAACTTCGGCCAGCTGATCGTGGCGCGTCTGGGCGTCGGTGTCGGCGAAGCGACCTGCTCACCCGCATCCACCTCGCTGATCGGCGATTTCTTTCCCGCAGCGTCGCGGGCGCGGGCCGTCGCTACCTGGATGCTTGGATTACCCATCGGGCTCGGTCTCGCCAACGGCGCCGGCGGCTGGATCCTGCAGAACTGGGGATGGCGAAACGCGTTTTACATTGCCGCCATTCCAGGCATCCTGTGCGCCGTTGCGGCCCTCGCGATGCGCGAGCCGCAGCGCGGCATGGCCGAGACACACGCGGTCGGCACGAGGCGACGCCCCGGCCCGCCCTATCGGCTCGTCCTCTCCATCCCGACCATCTGGTGGGTAATTGTTTCGGGGGCCCTGCACAACTTCAACATGTATGCGCTCGGCGCGTTCCTGGCGCCGTTCCTGGTGCGAGTCCATCAGATGAACTTCCTCGACGCAGGCTGGGTCGCTGCCGTCGTCTTCGGCTTCTCCGGAATCATCGGTCTGGTCGGGGGCGGCGCGCTTGCGGATCATCTCTATCGCCGGCGCGTCGATGGACGGCTCGTTGTCGGTACGGGATCGATCGTCATCGCGACGCCGCTGATGTTCCTGGCGCTGCGACAGCCGGCCGGAGACGTCTGGACGTTCGCGCTGCTGATGGGCACGGGGGTCGGCGTCATGTACGCGTACTATTCGACGGTGTACTCGAGCATCCACGATGTCGTCGAGCCGTCGCTTCGCGGATCCGCGATGGCCCTGTATTTCTTCGCGATGTACGTGCTCGGCGCGTCGCTCGGACCGGTGGGCACGGGACTGGTGAGCGATTACTTCACGTTCCAGGCGGCGAGTGCCGCTGGTGCGGTCGAGGCGCTGTCATTCGGGGAGTTGATCCGGGCAGAGCTGCGTGGCCTGGTTGGCGTGCCGAAGGGATTTGATGTACGCGCGCTGGAGCCGTTTAGAGCGCAGGGGCTGCACACCGCGATGTACATCGTGCCGGCCCTCGGCGCCGCGCTGGCGCTCGTGTTGTTCGCCGCGTCGCGCACCGTGAAGGGCGACGTCACGAAACTGCAGGCGTGGATGCGACAACCCGCGTCCGCCGGATCGGGAGCCTGACGTGCAGATCGACCAGATCGACGTGCAGCAGCCGCCCCTTCTCAGCGAGCATCGCGACGTCCTGCCCATTCATCGGAAGATTCTCGCGTTTTCGTTCATTGGCTGGGTCTTCGACTTCTACGACCTGCTCCTGCTGACGTTCCTCGTCGCCTCGACGTCGATCGTGGCGGACCTCGGGCTGTCTCGCTACCAGGTTTCCCTGCTGCTGGGCACAGCGCTCGCACTGACGGCCATTGGCGGCCTCGGCGCCGGTGCGCTTGCGGACCGCTATGGACGCAAGCCTCTCCTCGTGGTCACGATCCTGGTGTACAGCGTGGGAACGCTGCTGTCCGGTCTGGCAACCGGCATGGCGTCGCTGCTCGTGGCGAGAGCGATTACCGGCCTCGGCGTGGGTGGCGAATGGGCCGTGGCCAACGCGCTCGTCGGTGAAACGGTCCCGCCGCACGTGCGCGGGCGCTATGGCTCGTACTTGCAAAGCGGCGCCGCCGTCGCGCGATTCCTCGCCACGGTCGTCGCCTATTCGCTCGCGCCGTTAATCGGCTGGCGCTGGACCTTCATCATGTCGGCGCTCCCGGCGCTGATCGTCGTGTTGATCCGGCGACAGATGCCCGAGTCTGACGTGTGGCTGGCGAGTCGGCGCCGGATTGACGAGCAGCCGTCGGGCGAAGCCCGCCCGCGGGCGCTGACGCAGATGCTCGGGCCTGCGCTGCGAACCACAACGGTGCTGGCGTTCACCGTCACGACACTCACCATGGCAGCGTACTGGTTCAAGACCATCTGGCTGCCGACGTACTTCAGCGAGATCCGTGGTCTTTCTGCTGGCGACGCGACTCGTCTCTTTTTCATGGACCAGCTCGGCTCGATCATCGGCTACATCTCCTTCGGCTTCGCCAGCGACCGCTTCGGACGCCGACCGAGCTTCGCGCTGTTCTCAATGCTGAAGGCGGCGGGCATGGTCGTCATCACCGTCGGATGGGACGCCGCCGCACCGTATCCGGGACTGCTGCTCGCGTTCATGTTCCTGGTCGGCTTTGGCGAGGGGAACTGGGGCTGCATCGGACCGCTGTTGAGCGAGCTGTACCCGACGTCAGTACGGGCCGCGGCACTGGGAATCATTTACAATCTCGCGCGCGGCGTGCAGTTTCTCGCGCCGGTGGTCATTGCCTGGATCGCGGCGTACTCCTCGTTCGGTGCAGGCATCGCGCTGGCCGCTCCGTTCGCGGTGCTCGCCGGTCTGACCGTGTGGACCCTGCCCGAAACGAAGGGCGTTCGCCTGGCGGCCTGATGCCTCGATTCCTGTCCCTGCGCGACGCGGTCGGTGAACTGGTCCGCGATGGCGATACCGTCGCACTCGAAGGATTCACGCATCTCATTCCGTTTGCCGCGGGACACGAGATCGTTCGTCAGAGACGGCGCGAGCTGACACTCATCCGATTGACACCCGATCTCGTCTACGACCAATTGATCGGGATGGGTTGCGCGGCAAAGCTGGTCTTCGCCTGGGGCGGGAATCCCGGCGTCGGCTCGCTGCACCGCTTCCGCGACGCAGTCGAGAACATGTGGCCGCGTCCCCTCGCGATCGAGGAGCATACGCACGCCGGGATGGCGGCCGCATTTCACGCCGGAGCGAGCGGGCTGCCGTTCGGTGTCCTGCGCGGCTACGTCGGCACCGACCTGGCGGCACAAAACCCCACCATTCGCTTCATTGACTGTCCGTACACGGGCGAGCGTCTCGCCACCGTGCCTGCGATCCGGCCCGATGTCGCGGTCATTCATGCGCAGCAGGCCGACCGCGATGGCAATGTCCATCTCTGGGGCATCGTTGGTGTCCAGAAAGAAGCCGTGCTCGCGGCGCGCCGCGCGATCGTGACAGTCGAAGAGATCGTCACGCGTCTCGAGGCGCCGCGGAATGCCGTGGTGATTCCGCGATGGGCCGTCGAGGCGATCTGCGTGGTCAAGGGAGGCGCGTTTCCGTCCTACGCGCACGGGTACTACTCCCGCGACGAGCGCTTCTACAGGGAGTGGGAAGACATCGCACGCGAGCGTGCCAGCTTCACCAGATGGATGGAGCAGCACGTGCTGCAGACGGATGACTTCGAGGCATTCACGCACAGCCTCGCGCGGGCGGCCATCGATGTCTGACGCACGGTATACGCCGGACGAGATGATGACGATTGCGGCCGCACGGATGATTCCGAACGGCGCCGTGCTGCTGGTCGGCATCGGCCTCCCGAGCGCGGCCGCCAACGTCGCCCGTCGCACTCACGCCCCCGACGCCGTGCTCATTTATGAGTCCGGCTGCATCGGCGCGAAGCCATCACGGGTGCCGCTGTCGATCGGAGACGGCGAGCTGGCCGACACCGCCGACGCCGTCGTGTCGCTGCCGGAGATGTTTGCGTTCTGGCTTCAAGGCGGCCGTGTCGATGTCGGCTTTCTCGGCGCCGCGCAGATCGACCGGTACGCCAACATCAACACGACCGTCATCGGCGACTACCGGAAGCCGACCGTGCGCTTGCCGGGGGCCGGCGGTGCGCCAGAGATCGCCGCCTCCTGCAGAGAGGTGCTGATCACGCTGCGGCACACGACGCGCAGCTTCGTCGAGACGCTCGACTTCGTGACGTCGGTCGGCCACGCGCGCGGAGGCGGCAGCCGGGCCGCGCTGGGGTTGCCGGGACGCGGGCCAACGGCCGTGATTAGCAATCTCGGCGTTCTGCAGCCTGACCCCGAGACGAAGGAGCTGGTGCTCACCCGGGTACACCCCGGCGTGACGGTCGACGATGTGCGGGCGGCAACCGGATGGCCGCTGATAGTTGCACCTGACGTGGACTGCACCACGCCGCCAACCGAGGACGAGCTGCTCGCGCTCCACGAGCTGCAGGAATACGGCGCATGCCCGTCGTTAGGGCAGCAAGGGGCGAAGTAATCGCGGCCTCGCAAGGGCGCGAAACCGTAGACCGGCGTCTCTCTAGGGTAACGGACCCTGCTGCACGATGAGGAACAGGTTGTCTGGATCCGGCACGACGGCAAGACGCCACGGTCTCGAACCGAACGTCATTCGGACGGGTGTCGCGCCCGTCGAAATCACCTGACCGCCGGCATCCTTCAACGCCGACAGTGTGACGTCGATATCGCGGAAGGTCAGTTGAAGGCGGAACGAACCCGGGTCTTGAACCCGAGAGGGCACCGCCGAACGGGCCGAATCCAGTCCCTTGAACTCGACGAACTCCAGCATGAGGTTCGAGCCAGGAAGCTGGACCTGGCTCAGCCGGTACTCCCCCGTCTCTGGGAGCCCCGTCATCGCCATCACGCTGCGATTGCCAACGAACGGCCGAATGGGTATCTGGACGCCCAGCACCTTCTGGTAGTACGCCGCCGTCCGTTCCACATCCGGCACGGTCAGCCGCAAGCGGATACCGATAATGTTGCTCGCGGACGACACGGTCGTCTGCGGCAACGGGTCCACCTGCGCAAGCTCGACGTAGTGTCCGTCGGGATCCTTCACGATGACCGCTCGTGTCTTGTTCGCGAGGCTCATGCTGATGGGCGCCCCTCCGGTCGAAACCACCGGTGCACCTGCGTGTCTGAGCCGTGCAAACGCGGCATCGATGTCTCGAACCAACAGGATCAACGTGACGGCACCTGGATCCTGCAGACGACGCCGCACGGTCCTCCGGTCCACGTCGACGAACTCGACGAGCTCCACGCCACATCTGACGCCGGGGATACGAGCGCCGATGAAGCGAAGCCGAGCCTGCGGCAGGCCGTGAAGATGTAGATGTCCGGGGTCGCCGTCCCACGGCAACGGTCCGGGCGGTGGCGTAGGCACGAGATCCAGTCCGAGCACGTCGTGATAGAACCGAGCGGCCCGATCGAGGTTCTCGACGATTGGGCTCACATGACATGCGTTGACCACCGCTGACGTCGCATCCTGCGCCTGGGCAGCCCATGCACCGAAGAGACCTGTCACGGCGAGACTCGCCACGACCAGGCGGGAGAGTTTGTGCCTCATTGGGGCTACATTACTCCAATCGTCGTCGCGTTCCCGGCCCAGGGTCTCTTGACCAGCCGGCAAAATATCGTCAAATTGTGTTGACGCCCGCCCCCGACGGACCGCCGAAGAGATTCTGCGGGGGGCGCTTTCCCACTCATGTCGGAAATTCGGTTCGGACCGTTCAACCTGGACACGTCAGCGACGCGACTTCTTCGCGATGGCGCCGAGGTGAAGCTGCGGCCCCAGGCGTTGCAGGCATTGAGAGTCCTCCTGCTTCATGGCGGTCAGACGGTTCGGTACGAGCAAATGATCACCGAGGCCTGGCACGGGACGGTCGTTTCGCGTCACACCGTCGACGTCACGGTCGGGGAAGTCAAAAAGTGCCTTCAAGAGTACGGCGGATGGATCACCAATCGCCCGAAGGTCGGGTATCGACTGGAAGTCCCCAAGTCCGAAGGGCTCGTTCGAACCGGTTGGCATTTCTGGAGCCGACGGACGCGCGAAGGGTTTGACAAAGCGATCGAGGCCTTTCAACAGGCGGCTGCCGAGTGCCCGTCGGACTTTCGTGCCTTCGAAGGGCTCTCGGCGTCGTATCTCATGCTCGCGACGTTCGGTATGCGTCCGCCCCGCGAAATGTATCCGCAGTTCTCGGCGGTGTACGACAGAGCGCGCGAGCTTGGCGTGGAAACCACGGAGCTCCGATGCAACCACGCGCACGGGTTGCACGTGTTTGAAAGACGGTTTTCGGAAGCGGAGGCCGAGTTCCTGGAAACACTGCGCGAAGCGCCCGCCGCCGCCTCCACCTGTGTGCGGTTAGCCAGGCTGTACGCCTGTTTGGGCCGTAGCGATGAAGCGCTCGATGCACTCGATCGAGGCCGGCGAGCGGACCCTCTCTTGCCGACCGTGCCAGCAATGGAAGTGCTCATACGAATCTGGAGACGCGAATTCGACCGGGCGATTGCCGTCGGGATGGAGGCCGTCGAACTGCATCCGTATCTCCAGATCGGACGGGCGACGTACGGTCAGGCGCTGGAGTATTCGGGCCGGTTCGACGAAGCGCTCGCTCAATACCAGACTGCGTCCGTGATGTCGCCGGATCTCTCCTGGGTCCGCGCACACGAGGGCATTTGTCTCGCAAAACAGCAACGGACGGAGGACGCGCTGCGGATCCTGGACGAGCTCGAACAGCGCCGTCAGTTCGAGTACGTGGATGCGTGCTTTATGGCGTGGTTCCGAGCGGCCCTCGGTCAGCGCGAAGAAGCGTTCCGGGAGTTGGAGCGCGCCGTGACGGAAAACTCCTCCTGGCTGCACTCGTTGGACGTGGACCTCGCGATGGACTATTTCAGAGGTGATCCACGGTTTGCCCGGGTGCGGGAAGCGGTCCTCGGTCACGCGGCGCCGGCAGCCCCCTCGGCCGTAAACTGAGGGTCGAGACAAGATTCGGGGCTGCGAGCGACAGTGTAGAGGCGTTCGTCTCGAGATTTCTAGCGAGCCGGTCCGCTTTCTCCTGCCTGAGTGCCTGGAATCGGAATTCCCGCGGCATTCAAGTTCTGCTGGATTCCCTTGCGTGGCCGGACGATCCCTTTCTTCGCGTCCTCTTCAATGGCCTTGTCCTCCGTGCGTTCTGCGCTCAGAACGGCCGGAAGCATGTAGTTCCCTTCGTGACACTCGTACGGCAGAAGCTGGAATCCGGGCGGTGACGTGAGTGGCAACGCGATTTTCCACGGCCTCGTGTAGGTCTTCGGATTCTTCGATCGTCACCTCGTACCTGAGCACATCGGCCTCGACGCGCGTGAACCTCTCGACCAGCTTCATGTCCGCGCTGTGACGAAGCCCGTTGCCGTTGAGACCGATGCTCGTCTTGTCGGTGAAGTTCGTGGTCTCGATGACGAGCGTGTTGCCTTCCCACCGTCCGCGCGCATCGCCCAGGTACTGGCGGATGCCTCCGCCGACATGCGGGCGGCCGTCGAGTGGAATGACGCGCGTGTCGTGGACCATTTCGTAGCTGATTACCACTTCGGTCGGCGTCTGGAGGATCCTGTTGCCGTTGCCATAAATCACCGGCACGATCGAACCGACGACTCCGCGCGTGATGCAACGGTCGTAGTTGGTGAAGTCGTCCGGCTTGTCGAACGGCCCCTCGCCAAACGATCCCTGATCTCGCGGCGCCCTTCGCTTCTCGGCTTCCGGTGTGACGGGCGGAATTTTTCCGTCGGCCGGCTCCACAATCAGCGATGTCTGCCGGAAAGACTTGTTGAGCCACGCGCCGTCGCCGCGGAACGAGCCGACCGCGTTTTCAGCTGCTGTTCGCGTCCGGGTGTCGCGCTCGACCTTCTGCTTGAATTCTTCGTCGGTCAGCTCGGCTCGACCGGCGAATTGATCCGGCCGTTGTAACGGAATGCCCCAGGCGGCGTCGCTCGTCCACGTGCCCTGCAGGTCCGGGTGCCCCCACGGAGTCTTCGGAGGCGTCCAACTTCCGGCCGGCTTCGAACTTGGCGTTTGGGCCACGGCCACCGCTGACACCACTGCGACTACGAGGGCGGCCGCCAACGTGATGCCGATCGCGCGCATCTTCGTGCTCATGCGTCACCTTCCCTTACGAACACGCCTTCGACCTACTGCGCCTTCTTGACGACGTACTCGAACGGCATGCCCATGATGTCCGACGTCAGCTTGATTTCTGACGGCGAGACCACACCAGTGTACGAAAACGTGATGGCCATGCCGCCGAAGTCCAGATCCAGATCGAAGGAAATCTTATTGCCGTCGATCTTACCGTTCTTGATGGGCACCTGCATGCCAGCAGGGCCCGTCGAGCCCGTGAGCGTCGCGCCATCGGCTTTGAACGTAAACTCAACCGGGAAGGTGCCCCCCGGTGTATCGACGCTACCAGTCCATCTTCCGTCGACGTCCGCGGCCATCGCCGGCACCGCGAGGAGCATGATTCCGAGAATGAGTGCGAGGGTTGGCTTCGTCATACGACATTTCCTTATCTTTGAGAGGACAATCGGATTCATGAACGGTTCGACTTCGGCGCACAGCGAACGTCGTCTGGAACCGGAAGGACGCGCGTGAGGGCGGCCAGTGCCGTGATGAGCTGATCGCATTCAGCCGCATCGAGCGGCGCGAGCGTCCGCGCGACGTGTTGCTCGGTCTTCTGCTTGATGTCCGTGAGAACCCGGCGGCCCTTTGCCGTCAAGCGAACGATGCTCTGCCGCCGGTCGTCCTCGTCCACCCAACGCTCCACCCACCCGCGCCGGACGAGCATATCGACCGATTTCGAGATGGTGGGCAGACTGACCGCATGGTAACGGGCGAGATCGCTCATGCGACACGGTCCGGCTGCGATTCTCATCAAGCTGCCCATCTGTGTCGGCGCGATCGGCCGGCGCGTGCGCCGCATCTCCGCCGCCAGCGTGCGCATGACCAGCATGACGACGTGCAGGAGCTCGCGGGCCGCCGTGTACGCGTGCGAGCTCTCCACGTCCGCGCAGTCTAGCAGGTTAGAGGTTTGATGTGCTAACTATTCGTATCGCTAACAAGTGGGAGGGCGCGAGGCCTGCGTTCTATGCCGCAAGGCTTCGTCCACGGGTCTCAGGCAGCCAGATCCAGGTCAATGAACCCAGGACCAGCGCGCCGGACAGCAGGGCGAACGCCGTCGCGAACCCGTGCGTTTCGGCCAGCGACCCGACCGCGAACGGGGCGACGGCACTTCCGAGACGACCCATGTTCAGAGTGAAACCCTGTGCGATGGCTCGCACCGAGGTGGGATAGATTTCCGCAGTGACCGCGCCGAACCCCGAGAACAGCCCCGTGCCGAAGAACGCGACCAGCGGGCCGACAATCAGCAGCAGAGCTACGGTTCGAACGCTGCTGTAGACGAGGATCAGCACCGCCGCCATCAGAATGTAGGTGACGAAGCTCTTGCGTCGGCCGAACGAATCGCTGACGTAGCCGAACGACACGTATCCGAAAAAGGTCCCTATTTGCATGGTGACGACGAGCAGTGTCGTCAGCGACGTACTGAAGCCCAGGCCGCCGCGCGCAGGTGGCAACGACAGATAGGCGGGGACCCACAGGTTGAGGCCCCAGTAGGCAAAAATCGTCGTGAGGCTCAGAAGCGTCAACAGAACCGTCGTCGACGCAAACCTGCCGACGAACACTTCACGAACGCGCGTGCGCGGAGGCCCGTGTGCTCGTCGCGATGCGAGCCAGATTTCCGATTCCTGCACGTTCCGCCGAATCCAGAGCGTCAGGAGAGCCGGGAGGACTCCGACCCAGAATACGGGCCGCCACCCGAATCTCGGGAGAAGAAGCGCGACCACGACGGCCGCTGCGGCATAGCCCACCGCCCACGCACTCTGCATCCAGGCGACCGCCTTGCCACGGTGCTGATCGGGCCACGTCTCGGAGACCAACGCGGCGCCACTGGTCCACTCGCCGCCCATGCCAAGGCCGAGCAGGAATCGAAAGACTGCGAGTTGCGACACCGTCTGGGCAAAGCCACAGAGCGCCGTAAAAATGGAGTAGATGAGGATGCTGCCGATCAGGGCGCGCCGCCGCCCCATCCTATCTGCGATCGCGCCGAACAGGACGCCGCCCAGACCCGAGGCCGCCAATGTCAGCGACCCGAGCAGCCCAGCCGTCCGGGTGGACATCGAGAAATCCTGAAGCAAGGCGCCAATCACAAGGGCATAGAGCATCACGTCGAAGCCGTCGAGCATCCACCCGAGCGACGCCGCGACCAGGCCCGTACGGGCAGCCGGCGTGCCGGCTTTGAACCAACCGAACAATCCGCCTGCCGACGCGTCCTGCGACTCGATACGACTGACGAACGTCATCGGAGTCTCGAGAATCTCACGCGCCTACTCGGGCCGAGGAACGCGTGGGAGATGATCGCGCTTGTAGACCATGAAGCTGCGTGTGAACTCGAGCACGACCTTGCGATCCTGGTTGAACCCGGTTGTCTTCACGCGGACGATACCCAGCTGCGGCCGGGATTTCGACTCGCGGATTCCGAGGACCTCGCTTCTGGAATAGATGGTATCCCCCTCGAACACCGGATGAGGCATTCTCACCTCTTCCCATCCGAGATTTGCGAGCGCGTTCTGCGATAAGTCCGTCACCGACAGGCCGGTCACGATCGCCAGCGTCAAACACGAATTGACCACCGGTTTGCCGAATTCCGTACTCTCGGCGTACCTGGCATCGAAGTGCAGCGGATTCGTGTTCATGGTCAACAAGGTGAACCACGTGTTGTCCGCGGCGAGAATCGTCCGCCCGAGCGGATGGTCGAATACGTCACCGACCTCGAAGTCCTCGAACACACGGCCGATCCCCCCTGGTTTCGTGCCCATCTAAATGACGCCCTCCTGTTTCCATCGCGCGATGGTCGATGCGTCGAACCCCAGTTCGCCGAGGATCGATTCCCGGTGCTCGCCGAGCGCCGGAATGCCCTCCATCCTCGGTTCCACGTCATCCATCCGGACCGGCGGCACGAGCGCTGGAATCGGTCCGACAGGTGACGCAATCTGGCGCCATGAGCGCCGGCCGGCCAATTGGGGATGGCTGATGAACTGTTCCACGGTGTTGATTCGGGCGTTGGCAATCTGGGCGGCATCCAGCCTGGCCACCACTTCTTCGGTGGCCAACTCGCTCAACACGCGATCGATCTCGGTATTCATCGCGACTCGGTGCTCGACGCGCGAATGATTGGTCTGGAATCGCGCATCGTCCGCCAGCGTCGGCCGGCCGAGGACGCTTCGACAGAACGTTGCCCACTCGCGGTTGTTGTGGATCCCCACGATCACTTCGTCACCTTCTCGAGTGCGGTAGGGGCCGTAAGGCGCGATCGTGGCGTGACTGGCGCCAGTCCGGGCCGGCGGCTTGCCCCCGGAGGTGTAGTACATCGCGTACCCCATCCATTCCCCGAGCGCCTCGAACAGTGAGACTTCGAGCGCCGTGCCCTGCCCCGTCTGATGCCGTTGAAGAAGCGCAGTCAGAATGCCTGAATAGGCATACATGCCGCCAGCGATGTCGGCAATCGAGACCCCAACCTTGGACGGCGTCTCGGGCGTGCCAGTGATCGACACGAGGCCGACCTCGCTCTGAACCAGCAGATCGTACGCCTTTTTGGTCGCGTACGGTCCGGTCGATCCGTAACCGCTGAGACTGCAGACGATCAACCGCGGATGCTTCGAGCGCAGTTCACCGGTCGTCAGTCCCAGCCGGTCAGCGGCACCTGGCGCAAGATTCTGGACGAAGACGTCTGCGCGTTCGAGCAACCGTGCCAGCACGATCCGAGCCTCGGGCCGTTTCAAATCGAGAGTGAGGGACTCCTTCGATCGGTTCAACCAGACGAAGTGACTCGCCAGTCCGCGGACAGTCGTGTCGTAGCCACGGGCGAAATCGCCGCCGACCGGCCGTTCAATCTTGATGACACGCGCGCCCAGGTCAGCGAGTTGCCGCGTCGCAAATGGCACGGCCACGGCTTGTTCGACTGCGACCACCGTCACACCCTTCAGTGGCAACGACCCCATCGGCTGCGCACGATAGCACACCCGATCGAACCGGGAACGCCAAACACCGTTCGCCGGTCTGCAACCCAGGCATTGACGATAGAGGCCTGTCGGCCTAGCATCGGCGCCGACAACCGATCGATCGGTTGATACAGGTTCGCTGGCAGGCTCGGTGTATTGCTGTCGCACGCTTCCTGAATTGAGGCGGAGTGTCAGAAGGAGTCAATGTGGTTCAGTTGGATGAGGGTCAACGGCTGGTCGCGCAAACCGTTCGCGAATTCGTGGACCGCGAGGTGATCCCCGTCGCCTCCGAGATGGAGCATCGCGACGAGTATCCCGATGCCCTCGTCGAGACGATGAAGCGGCTCGGCCTGTTCGGCCTCAATATTCCCGACGAGTACGGCGGCAACGAGGTCGATTACACGACGTTCGCGATCGTCTTCGAAGAGTTGGCCCGCGGCTGGATGGGGCTCGCGGGGATTCTCGGCACCCATCTCGTTCTGAGCGACGTGCTGCTGCGCTACGGCACCGACGACCAGAAACGGCGGTACCTTCCGAGGCTTGCCACGGGCGAACTGCGTGGCGGGATTTGCCTGTCCGAACCAAATGCGGGAACCGATCTGCAGGCGATTACGACCACCGCGCGGCGAAACGGAGATGTGTATGCCGTCGACGGCTCGAAGATGTGGGTCACCAACGGACGACGGGCTCAGGCCTTCCTGCTCCTGGCCAAGACCGACCCTGGGGCGGAACCGGCTCACCGCGGCATCAGCGCATTCGTCATTGAAAAGGGCGCGGCTGGCCTGACCGTTGGCCGCGACATCGACAAGATGGGCTACAAGACGGTCGAAACGTGCGAGCTGCACTTCCAGAACTTCCCCGTTCCCGCGAGCAACTTGATTGGCGGTGAGGAAGGGGCTGGCTTCAAGCAAGTCATGACGGGGCTCGAAGCAGAGCGCCTCAATGTCGCGGCGCGCGGCCTCGGCGTCGCCCGCGCCGCGTTCGAAGAAGCCATCAAGTACGCGCAGCAGCGTCAGACGTTCGGCAAGCCGATCGCCCAACACCAGACGATACAAATCAAACTCGCGCAAATGGCCACCAGGATCGAGGCGTCGCGCCTGCTGATCTATTCGGCCGCCGCGAAGAAGGACCGCCGGGAACGGTGTGATGTCGAAGCCGGGATGGCGAAGTTGTTCGCGACGGAGACGGCCGCGGAGGTGACGCTCGAGGCGATGCGCATCCTCGGCGGTAACGGCTTCTCGAAGGACTTCCCCGTCGAGAGATTTTACCGGGACGCCCCGCTGCTCCTCATTGGTGGCGGCAGCAACGAGCTGCAGCACTTGATCATCGCGCGTGGACTACTCGAGCGTTACGCCATCAGCTGATCGCCTCGGGGGTTCGCCGCAAACCCGCCTGAACGGAGATGCACGATGACTGTCGTGACTGGGAACTTGACGACGGCGCTGGCCGAGTTCGTGGTCGGAGCCGAGCCCCCACCCACCGCTCGCCAGCGAGCTGCAGTCGCGGTATGCGACACGGTCGGCGTTACCCTCGCGGGCGTTCCAGAGCCGGCCGCATGCATGGTCCGTACATCGGCGGCGGAGAGCCGTGGCGCTTGTCGCATCCTCGGCACCGATGCCTACGCCAGCGCGAGCGAAGCGGCTTTTGCGAACGGCGTCGCCGCTCATGCGCTGGATTTCGACGACATGTGCTTCATCTCCATGGCCCACCCTAGCTGCGCCCTCGTTCCGGCGGCCCTCGCCGCAGGCGAGTTGGTCGACGCTTCGGGCCGCGCCCTGCTCGATGCCTACGTCGTGGGCTTCGAGCTCGAATGCCGCCTCGGCATGGTCATGAACCCCCGGCACTACCACGCGCGGGGATGGCACTGCACGTCGTCGATTGGAACGCTTGGCGCGGCGGCTGCCGCCTCCCGTGTTCTCGAGCTCCCAGCGCAGGCGACAGCGCATGCGCTCGGCATAGCCGCGTCGCTGGCCTGCGGTCTCAAAGAGAACATCGGCACCATGGTGAAGCCATTGCACGCTGGCGCCGCTGCGCGGAACGGCGTCATGGCAGCTCGGCTCGCCCAGCAGGGATTTACCGCCAGCGGGCAGGCTCTCGATGGCCCACAGGGTTACCTGGCAGCAATGGACAGCGAACAACCCCCGCCTGCGCTTGCACGAGCCATCGCGGACCTGGGCTCCCGGTGGGAAATCATGGACAGTGGCATCAGCGTGAAGTTGTATCCGTCGTGCGCCGCCACGCATCCACCGCTCGATGCGCTGCTCCAGCTTGCCCGCCGCCACGGTCTCTCGGCCGACGACATCGACGCGGTCGACGTCGAGGTCGATTCGATGACGCCGCGGCTGCTGATCCACGATCGGCCATCGACCGAGCTCGAGGCAAAGTTCAGCATGCCGTTCTGCGCGGCCGCGGCCATCGTGTTCGGTCATCCGACGATCGAAACGTTCGGCGTGGACCGCATTCATGATGCACGCATCCAGAAGCTACTGCCCCGAGTCAGCCTGCGCGCCAACCGGGCGTTCGACGCTGCTGCGCCGCTGTCGCAGGCCCACGTGTTCGTTCGTCTACACGACGGGCGGACACTGACCGAGCGCGCCGACGGCGCTCGCGGATACCCGGGGCGCCTGACCGACGATGAGCTGGCAACGAAGTTTCTGGGATGTGCCGTACGATCGCTGTCACCGGCCTCGTCCGAAAGAGCACTCGCTGCCCTGCGGGCGATTGAAAACGCGACCAACATTCGGACGATCACTGCTCTCTGCGTTCCAGGAGCAGCCTGACTCCTGGGACGCCCCGCCTTGGTGGGGCCTTTGTCCGGCCGACCCGAAGGGCTAGGATTGTCGCGTCCAACCCATGCGAGCGTACATCGCACCCGGCGGGTGTCGATCGATTGACGAGCTGCGCCGGATAAACCGACCCGAGCCTCGATTGCGCGCAGGCCAGGTGCTGGTCCGCCTTCGCGCCGCGTCGTTGAATCGGCGCGATCAAGCGATTGTGACGGGGACTTATTTCGGCAAAGCGGCAACGCGCGACGTGGTGCCGCTCTCGGACGGCGCTGGCGAGGTAACCGCCATCGGAGACCGCGTCACCCGGTTCAAAGTCGGCGACCGCGTAGTCGCCTCGTTCTTTCAGACGCCTGCGGACGGTCCGCCGTTCGCGACACGAGCGGCCCTGGGGTCGCCGCTCGACGGGACGTTGGTGGAGCAAATCGCGCTATACGAAGACGGGCTCCTCCCCATTCCCGAAGGACTCTCGTTCGAAGAAGCCGCATGTCTGCCATGCGCTGCGGTTACGGCGTGGAACGCGCTGATGGCAGCCGGGGCCCCAGTGAAGGCCGGCGACACGGTGCTCGTGCTGGGAACCGGCGGCGTAGCTGTCTTTGCGCTGCAATTTGCAACCGCTGCAGGCGCCCGCGTCATCGTCACGTCGTCGAGCGACGAGAAGATCGCTCGCGTCAAAGCCCTCGGCGCATCTGACGGCGTCAACTACAAGCGAACGCCCGAATGGGAGAAAGAGGTCTTGAAACTGACCGAAGGCCGAGGGGTTGACTGCGTCATCGAAGTTGGAGGCGTGGGTACTTTGGAGCGATCGTTCGAGTCCATCACAGCCGGCGGGAAGGTGTGTCTGATCGGAGTATTGACGGGACGGCGGGCCGACCTCAATCCGTACGCCTTGATGTGGAAGGAAGGCACGCTGCACGGCATCCGAGTCGGCAATCGCGACATGTTCGAGCAGATGAATCGAGCCATCGAAGCCAACAAGATCCGGCCGGCCGTTGACAAAGTCTTTGGGTTCGAACAGGCCGTCGATGCGTTCAACCATCACGGATCAGGCCATTTCGTCGGTAAAGTCGTCGTCTCCACCGAATGACGAGGAACCGCGAGCACGACGCAAACGCCGATGCCGGGAACGTAGGACTTTGCAGCGACTGTCTGTACGCACGCAAAATCGAGACGGCACGGGGATCGACCTTCTATCTGTGCGAGCGCTCGATCAGCGACCCGACTTTTCCAAGGTATCCGCCGCTGCCGGTACTCCAGTGCTCAGGTCATGTATCAGCAGAAGAGGGCCCAGTCGAACGCCAGTAGTCGACCTCAGCAGGGACCCGTCGTCCCCGCCCTGGCTCTGCGGATCAGGCGAATAACGTTCGCGACGGGCGTCCTCGGACGTTCTATATTTAGGACCGTGTTACTACCTGGCGGATGCCCGCAGAGCGTCAGGCCGGCAGGGTCGGCTATCGGCGGCTTTGGAGCCTTGCCGCGGCGAAACCGATAGAAAACGCAAAGGGCACTCCGGGTGAACGGGTTGTAACGCTCGCGTATAATCGCCGCGACACGCAGACGATGGACCGGGGATGGTTGGCCGGACGATCGCTCAATATCGAATCCTCAGTCAGCTCGGCTCAGGCGGAATGGGTGTGGTGTATGCCGCCGAAGACCAACGGCTGGGCCGCCCTGTCGCGCTGAAGTTCGTACCGGAAGAGCTCGCCAGGGACCATCAGGCCATCGAGCGCCTTAGGAGTGAGGCCCGGACGGCCTCGTCGCTGAACCATTCGAACATCTGCACCATCTACGACATCGGCGAGCACGAAGGCCGTCCCTTCATCGTCATGGAGCTGCTGAGGGGGCAGACGCTTCGCGAACGCCTGACCGGCGGCGTTCTGCGAGTCCACGAGACCCTCGACATCGGCATTCAAGTCGCCGACGCCTTGGACTCGGCGCACGCTCGTGGCGTCATCCACCGCGATATCAAACCCGCGAATCTCTTCTTGAACGAGCGCGGGCAGATCAAGATCCTCGACTTCGGTCTGGCCAAACTATTGACGCCTCGGGCGACATCCCTCTCTACCGCTGCGCAGACGACCGATCTGACCGGCGCTGGCATGACGTTGGGCACCATTGCCTACATGTCGCCCGAACAAGTGACTGGCGAGCGTCTCGACGGCCGGACGGATTTGTTCTCATTTGGTGTCGTGCTTTATGAATGCGTCAGCGGACGTCAACCGTTCATTGGCAAGACATCGGCTCTCGTTTTTTCGGAGATCCTCAACCGCACGCCTGCGGCCCCAACCATCTTCAATCCGGAACTGCCACTTCGGCTGCAGGAGGTGATCGCGACGTGTCTCGAAAAAGACCGAGAGCTGCGCTATCAGGACGCCGCCGGCCTCCGCGCAGATCTCAAGCGGCTCAAGCGAGATCTCGAATCAGGTCAGGCAGGCATCTCACGAACGGATGTTCGGATCGGCGCCGTCGGTGGGCCGAGCGTCAGCAGGGGTCCGAGCCCCCAGTCGGACTCCGCCGCCAAATCGTCCGTTCCGCAGATACCCCAACCGACGACCGGCCAGAATGGAAAATATGGCCTGACATTCGGCGCCGCCGCGGCGCTGATCGCGCTGATCGCAGGCACGATCTACTTCATGGAGCCGCGCACGCCCGTCCCGGCCGTACTTCAGACTGCACCTCAGCCCCCAACGCCAGCGGCTCAGCCTCCAACGGCACCCGCTCAGCCGACGACAGCTGATGTTCTTCGTGCCGAGGAGGACGCGGCACGCGCTCGAAGGGCGCGCGTAGACGAAGCAGTCGCCAACACCAGAGCACGCCTCGCGGCTGGCGACATCAACGGCGCAGCCGCTGCGCTCGAAGCAGCCCGCGCCATCGACTCCGCGGCGCCGGCGGTGGTGGAGCTCTCACGAACGATCAATCAATTCAGGACGCAAGCTGACGCCGCCCGCCGCGCCGCTGAACTCCAGCGACAGACGCCAACGCCGCCGCCTCAGCGCCAAGCGTCCAGGGAATCGCCTCCACCGGAGTCTCCGGCTGCGACAGCCCCGCCCGCGCCGACGGCGCCTCCTAGCGCTTCGGCAACGCCGAATGCCGGAAACACTCCAATCGCCCCGACACCGCCCATCTCGCCTCCGCAAGCGACGCCGGCGGCGGAGGTGCCTGCTCCAACGGCTGCCGCGCCTCCCCTTCCCGCGCCCGCGCCTGCGGAACCGGCGCCGCGACCACCGGCACCCGAGACACCGGTCGCCCGTCGTGAAGCGACTCCGCCTCCCTCTGCCGCAACGAACGGCGACGATGAAGCGGCGATCCGGCGCATCGTCGCCACCTATGCCCGCGCGATCGAGACCAAAGATCTGGCGCTCTTCCGGTCGGTGAAACCTAATTTGTCGCCCGCCGAACAGCGCCGCATCGAAGACGGATTCCGCGCGGTGTCGTCGCAACGCGTCAACGTCACCATCCTGTCCATTGATCGACGCGAGAACGACGCGTCAGTCCGCTTGCGGCGGCGTGATACCATCGACGCCGGCGGCCGGCAACAAACGACCGAGAGCCAGCAAACGATGACGCTGATCCGGACCGGCGCCGGTTGGGTGATCGGCGAAATCGGGCGCTAGCGAAGCGCACACCGGTCGTCGGTCCGAGGCTCCGTGTCGCGAGGTAAGGTGATGAAGAAGTGTGTCGTGGTTCTCGTGTGCCTCCTGGCCGCCGGATCGAGTGTCAACGCGCAAGAGCCGTACAACCTGACGGCTCCCGTGCAAAACCTGGCGACTCTCTTCAGCGGCCTGTTCGGTCCGAGAGGTCTCATCGTCGACAGTGAGGCCACGCTGCCCGGCGAGCAGTCGCATTCGGCGCACTTCAATAGCGACTTCCAGTTCGACTTCAGCCAATTCAGCACGGCGCTCGTCAGTCAGCTCGTCACGCTGCCATTACCGTCGCCAGCTTCCGGCTTCACCTACGAGTTCGATCCCAGCCTCGGAGTGTTTCAGCGAACGACCCAGAGCTTCGGGCCCATCCTGAGCGAGCGCGCCGAGACAGTCGGCGCGCGACGCGTGTCGTTCGGTTTCGCGTCTCAGCGATTCACGTTTGACACGGCAGAAGGGCTGGACTTGCGGACGGTGCCGGCGGTCTTCACCCACGACAACGCGGCGCTTCTCGGCGGCCGAGAGGACGTGGTGACCACCGTCAATTCTATCGAGGCCACCGTCAACCAGTTCACGACGTTCGTCACCCTCGGCGTCACCGATCGATTCGACGTCTCGCTGGCCGTGCCGTTCGTGGCCAACGACCTGAAGGTCGTGTCCGAGGCCACGATCCAGCGTCTCGGCACGACGAATCCGTTGACGCACTTTTTTCGCCAGTCCGATAGCGAAGTCGGCAATCGCCGTCTGTTCACGGCGATCGGAAGCGCCGGCGGTATCGGTGACCTCACGGTCAGGTTGAAGGGCACGATCACACGAAAGAACGCGACGGGAGTGGCGGCGGGCCTGGACCTCCGGCTGCCCACCGGAGATGAAATGAATCTCCTCGGGACGGGCGCAACCGGCCTGCAGCCATTCCTCATTCTGTCAGCGGCGTACCAAAACTTCTCGCCGCACGTCAACGTCAGCTACCAATGGAATGGAACGAGCACGCTCGCCGGAAATCCTGAAACTGGCGAATCCGGCGACTTTCCGGATCAGGCCGGCTATGTGGTCGGAACCGACATCGCCGTGAATTCTCGGCTGACGCTCGCCCTCGACCTGCTGGGCCGGTACGTGATCGACGCGGAGCGGCTTCGACTCGAAGACTTTCATGCGCTCGATGGCCGGTCCGTATTTCCGAACGTCGTGTTTTTTCGAGACTCCTTCCAAACGCTCAACGGCGCCATCGGGTTCAAGGTCAACGTGCTGGGAAGACTGATTGTCGACGCCAACGTGCTGTTCGCGCTCGACGACAACGGCGTGCGCGACAAAGTCACGCCGCTCGTGGGGTTTGAGTACACGTTCTAAGTGATCGTTCGGGCGTTCGGGTCGTTCGGCGCGTTCGGATCGTTCGAGAGGTTCGGATCGTTCGGATTGTTCGAGAGGTTCGGACCGTGCTCGCAGATCGCCTGCAGAATAGAGGTCAGCGCATTATCCGCCAGCGTCCGGATCTCTTCGTCCGTACCGATCCTGAATCGGGTGCGGCACGAAGACGATCGCCGGGTCGTAGCCTAGCGACGCGTTCTGGGCGGCCGCCGCCTGGACAAACTCGCTCGACACGACAGCCGCGCTGACAACGCCGCGATCTTCCAGGTCTCTGATGTCGTGCATACTGCACGACGTGCAAGAGCCTCAATCGGCAAGCGCCTCCACAACGACATCGCACGTCCCCTGAATCTGCTGCTTCAGGTCGTCCGGCGCCAGAATCGAGAATCGGGGCTTTCGATAGCGGACGACCGTCGACCCACGCTCCTGCAGGAGCACGGCAAGCCGGTCGAGAAACACGTCTCCCCGCTTCTTTGAGATGTCGAGTAACCCGATTCTCAAGCCCGCGAGGGACGCGGGTCTCGGCAGTCGACTACGCGTCGGCGGCGACCGCTCGGCCGTCGGGTCCAGCAACACTTGATCGTCGATCATCGCAAGATCTCCTTGGTCACAGGGCTGATGGTAATCGACCCGAGGCCGGAAATGTAGGCCGAGAACTTTCCCGCGCTGCCTCCCGCGCGTACGATATTGAGGCTGCCCGTCTTGAATTTCGGCAGTGTGCCGTTCAGATCCGGAACATCCTGGGGCAAAAGACCCGCTTCGATTCCGCCGACGCCACGGAGCAGTTGCGAAGCGGGTATTTCCAGCAACGACGCCAGCTCAGTCTTGAGTCGCGCCTTCGACCATCCGGCGTCGTGGAAGACCCGCGCGTGTTCGGGCGTCACGACCAGGAACGCTGCAACGTCAATCACCTTCTTCGGATGATGGGCGGCACGTAGACAAGCAGCAAACGATCGCACGAGCGACTCGGGCGTCCGGGAGATCTCATCGACGATTGGCGCGGCGCCGTCCCCGACGAACACCGTGACCGTTGACGCGTCCTTGGCGAAGCCACGTTCGACCGCGAACGATTCCCACTTGGTACCCTCGTCCTCAGCAAAACAGAAACTGTACTTGCCGGGATTGCCGAGGGTGGCGCGGTCGACCTCGCCAGGACGGCCGCCGCCAACGTTGCGCACGACCAATTGCAGAGCGCGTCCGATGGTTGCGTTGGCACGGTTCCCTTGTCCGAGCGCGTTGACGCCTGAGTTCATCCCGATGGCCCGGGCAATCGGGCCGTTGACCATGACAACCGGACCGACAAAATTTGTCGTCGCCAGCACACCGTGGAGGCCGAACTCGGGAACCAACGCAGCTTCGACGGCTGCCAGAACCACAGGCAGATATTCAGGCTTGCAGCCCGCCAGGACCGCGTTGATGGCTGCTTTTTCAACCGTGCACGTCGAATAGTCTGGCGGGATTCTGCCAATCACCTCTTCAGGGCGCCGGGTGGTGCCCCTGAGCATTGCAAGCACACGCTCGGGTGTGGGAGGGACGACCGGAAGCCCATCGCTCCAGCCCCGCAAGTAGCACTCCTCGACGGGATCCTCCAACGCGGAGACCACGACTCGTCTCGACTGAAAGCTGACCTTGCCAAAGCGAACGGCCAAACGATCGGACATGCCGGGTTCGTCGATCTTGGATCCGCAACCGGGCCGGCTGGCCGGCAATGCTGGACCGAGGCCAACGGCACCTGACGTCCTCTCCCACTCGGACCGATCCCAGCCAACCGCACGATCGATTTCCTGTCCATCCCGCACGCGAATCAAGGTCGGGACGATGTGAACGCCCAGACGATACGAATGTTCCAAAGCGGTGTCGGCAACGACATCGCTCAGCCCCTCAGGAAACGCTGGATCCTGGCTATAAACTGTCAGGCGCTGGCCCTGCCCTTCGAGCTCTCGCAAGACTTCCACCACCAGATTGCAGGTGGGACAGTCACGCTTGACGACAGCGATCAGACCATCAGGCAGCGAAGTCATGCGTTCTTCATTATTGCGCTTGGCGAACAATGGCGCGAACTAGAGCCCTCACACACGCATTCACCCGTCGGTCGCGATCACGCTCTCTTCTTACAATTTCGAAAAACACTCACAACTCCGTTCTTTTGCATCGTGCAACGCCGGCATGGCCGTCTCCGTCACGATTCTCCCGAAAAAACCGGACGACCTCCAGCTTTCGCGAAGCCTCTCTGCTCAAGAGTGTGCTGGATGACCGCATTTAGCACATCGTGTCGAATACGCGGCTAGGGTCTGCGAAGCCACCGAGCCGTGGCGGCACCTGCGACGAAACGACGGGGAAGCATCAGAAGCTTAGGAGATCCTCGAAATACTGGAAACATTCACAAAACTGCTCGCACCCTCTCGCCAGATCGCCCCAGATTGGCCACAAGCAATTGACCCGCGCGACGTTCGAAGTGCGTCGACCCAAGACGGCGTAGCGGCATCTCTATTGCACGATTGTCTACGTCACGTCATCCGAACGACGAAGATCCGCCTCCATTTTTCGTGCAAGAGAGATGGAGGCTAGCGTGCAGGAAGCGCCATTACACGACGGGAGTAACGAGGCAACCGGGATGGAACCTCAGATTCGACAGTTGCTCGAACGAACGACCCCAGACAGCAACGGGTCTGCAACGTCCGATGCGGAACCCGCACGAGCGCAGAATGCGTCGGAGCGACGGCCGGTGGCAAACGCACCGGCAGCACCCACAGCTTCTGAGCGTCGTCTGAAGTGGGTTATTGAATGCGCGCCTGTCGGTCTCATCATCACGGATGCCGCCGGAGATGTTCTCGCCGCCAACAAAGCTGCCCTCGCCTTATTCGGTCCCGAGCGCCTGGACGATGTGCTCAAAAAGCCGCTCGACCGTCTGGTCGCCCAAGAGGATAGGCCACGGCTCGTCGCCTTCATCGGCGAGGTGTGTCAGGGCCGGTCGGGAACGCTCGAGTACGGGGTCCTGCAGGCGGATGGCAAACGACGCGCGATGGAAACCCGGGCCGTGCCATTGCAGCGAGAAGCGAACGCGCCAACCGTGTTTCTCAGCGCGACGTGGGATGTCACCGACCGGAAACGCTCGGAAAGCACCGCGCACCAGTTGCAGACCAAACACGACCTGGTCGTGGCCGAGCGCGATGCCCTGAAAGAACTTGTAGAAGAGGCGCAAGCCGCCCACCGGAAGCTCTCGCAGGAGCGAGAGGCAGAGCAGCAGACGCTCGACGCGGCGATCCGCGACGCCGGGATCAAGTCGAAGACTGCGCTTGCGGAAGCCGAGCAACGCCACCAAAACGAGGCGGGTCAGTGGGCTGCCGAACGGGACGCGCTGCTCGCGCAGTTGAAGGACGCCTGCGACCAGCATCAGAACGGCGCTCGTGAGTGGGCGACCGAACGAGACGCCTTGCTCGCGAAGGTGCACGAAGCCGGACACCACCACGAGCAACACCTCGGCCAGTGGTCGTCCGAACGAGACGCCCTGCTCTCCAAGCTCAAGGAAGCTTCGGATCGGCACGACCATCACCTTGGCCAGTGGTCGTCCGAACGAGATGGCATGCTCTCCAAGCTCAAAGAAGCTTCGGATCAGCACGAGCATCACATCCGTCAGTGGGCCGCCGAACGCGAGACGCTAGGCGCGAAGTTTCAGGAGGCCCACGACCAGCACCAGCAACAGGCCCGTCAGTGGTCCGGCGACCGCGACGGCCTGCTCGCCAAGCTGAAAGAAGCGAGCGACCAGCATCGGCATCAGGCCAGCGAGTGGTCCACAGACCGCACGGCACTCCTTGCCAAATTGAATGAGGCCGGGGATCAACTCAAGCGACAGACCGGGCAATGGTCCGCCGAACGCGAAGCGCTGCTCACGCAGCTGCAGGATGCAGAAGACCGCCTGACCGGATTGGCCGGCCAGCTGCTCGCCGAACAAAGCGCGCGCCAGGCAACGCTCGAGCGCGTGGAGCGCGAACACGAAGCCACGCTGAATGCGTGGACCGCCGAAAATCAGCAGCTCGAGAGCGCCCTTGCCGACCTGCGTGTCCGTTGTGACGAAATCCAGGCGGCGTCACGGAACGAAAGCGACCGCCTCGCCACGACCATTCAGGAGCTCGAGAGGCGCTATGCCCAGCTCGGTGAAGAGCGACGCACCGAGCGTCAGGAGCTGGAGAGTGCGCTGCGCAACGAGAAGCTTCGCCTGGTGCCGATCCTGAACGAGCGCGACCGGTGGCAGGTCGAGCTCTCTGAAACGGCCGGCGCCCTGCAGGACGCTGGCAGGCAGATCGAGGCGCTGCTGAAGACGAGCGCCCGTCAGCTGCATTTCCGGATGGAAGACGACGCGTCGGACGGAGGGGTACTTCGAGGACAGCCTGTCACCGCACCCACTGCGAAAACCGCAGGTGACGACGACGAGGACAACTCATGGCGATTCTAGGCAATTCGATCGACCGGAGAACGTCGCGCCGCCGGCCTCTTCACCAGATACCGGACGTCATCGGGGTGAAGGTGCAATCCGAGAGGGTCGAGGTCGTCGATGCATCTCGCGAAGGGATTCTCATCGAGTGCAGCCTTCGACTGACGCCAGGGACGATGAGTCAGCTCGAAATCCTCCGTGTCGACGGCCCTCTTCGCGTACGCGGACGCGTGGTTCGATGCGAGATCAAAGCCATCTCTGGAGATAAAGTTCAGTATCGCGTCGCGATTGCGTTCAACCAGCAGCTTGACTTCATTGAAGACACGGAGCCGCTCGAGGAGCTGGCGACGCCAGCCCTCGCCGTCGAAACGCCTGCCGCAGTCCCGGCGGAACAGACTTCTGGAGTCATCGAGGTCAACCCCGTCGCTGCAGTCACCGATGCGACCGAAGCAACAGAGATCACCGAAATCACCGAGTCCGATTCGGCCTTCACCCTCAACGGGTGGTAACGAGACCACTTTCGCACGCTGAGCCCGTGAAGACAGGCGTCCTGCTGAGGACGAGTTCCTAGCCCATCAACTGACATTCACGACGTGCCGTAGACTATTTCGGTAGAACGTTGATCCCTGCCTTGCCGGCTGTGGGACCTGTTGTGCCGAGGTTTTCACATGCGTCTACGAATTCTGGTCACATGCCACGGCCTCGTGGGCGGTGTGGCGCTGACGGCCCTGGTTGGTGTGGCCGCTGGCCAGACTTCGGCAGCAGCCGGCCCAAAGAAGACTGCCTGGACGCAACCCAAGACACCCTGGGGCGACCCTGATCTGCAGGGGATCTGGCCAACCGGTGAAATGACCGGCGTTCCACTCGAACGGCCGGTCGAATTTGGAGAACGTGCCACCCTCACCGACGAAGAATTCGCGCAAAGACAAGCGCAAATCCAACGAAGGTTTGAAGGCTTCGTCATTGGCGCATGGGGAGAACCCGGCAAAGCGCAGCGGCAAGCCTCGCTCATCGTCGATCCGTCGGATGGAAGGATGCCTCGTCTGACTGCCGACGGACAGAAGCGATCAGCTCCGATGGGGAGCAGCTGGCAAGAGAGACCATTCAACGGCCCCGAGGACTTCGATACGTGGGACCGATGCATCACCCGTGGCCTGCTTCCCTCGATGCTCCCAGCACAGTACAGCAACGGGCTGGAGATTCATCAGGCGCCTGGATACGTGGTGATCCGCAATGAAATGATTCACGAAGCGCGGGTCATTCCACTCGACGGACGTCCTCATCTCGGGCCAACGCTCAAACAGTACATGGGTGATTCTCGCGGCCGCTGGGACGGCCAGACGCTGGTGATCGAGACGACGAACTTCAACGGCAGGACCGCGGCGACCAATCCGGGCACGAGCGGATCGCCAACGCAGAACAACGTCCCGACGAGCGAGGCGCTGCGGATTGTCGAGCGCTTCACCCGCACGGACGCGGCTACCATCAGCTACGAAGCGACTGTCGAGGATTCCGTTGTATTTACCGGCCCGTGGAAGGTCGCCTATCCGTTCAAGCGGAATCCGGACTACGTGATTTACGAATACGCGTGTCATGAAGGGAACTACGCGCTGCCCAACCTCATCAGCGGTTCCCAGGCCGAGCAGCGCGCACGGGAAGCCGATGGACGCTAGGATTCCGTTCGCCGCCATCGTCGCGACCTTCGTGCTCGTGACCTCGACGACGCTGCCCGGCGTGGTGAAAGAGCGTGTGACGATCGATTCCGGGGTCGTGTCGAGCACAACGGTGTCCGCCGCTGGTGTTCGTGTTTTCAAGGGGATTCCGTTCGCAGCGCCGCCCGTCGGCCTGCTTCGCTGGCGCCCACCCCAGCCAGTTGCTCATTGGAATACCGTACGGAACGCAGACACATTTGGCCCGGTGTGCGTTCAACCGCAAGGTGTCGGACGGTTGAATGTGTCGGTCGACCTGCCCGACTCCCCTCGGCGAGATGAAGACTGCTTGTACCTGAACGTCTGGACAATGGCGGCGTCCTCGGCGGAGCGACGTCCAGTCATGGTCTGGATCTTCGGTGGCGCGTATTCCGAAGGGGCGGGGTCCAGCCCTCACTCCGACGGGGAAGCCCTCGCCCGAAAAGGCGTCGTTCTCGTCACTTTCAACTATCGACTCGGTCCGTTTGGCTTTTTTGCGCATCCCGAATTGACAAGTGAGTCGGGAATCAACGCGTCGGGAAACTACGCGATGATGGACGCAATTGCGGCGCTCCGGTGGGTGCGGACGAACATCTCGGCCTTCGGTGGCGATCCACGCAACGTCACCATCTTCGGCGAGTCGGCCGGCGCCGCCATCTCTGCAGGCCTTGTCGGGTCCCTCGAGGCGAAGGGCCTCTTCCGGCGTGCCATCTCTCAGAGTGGTGCATGGATGGGCCTGGGCATGGCGCCGATGCGGACGCGCGCACAGGCCGAGCAGGATGGCCTGCGCGCATCTGGCGCGATGGGCGCCACTTCCATTGCCGACCTGCGCTCGAAGCCCGCCGACGAAATACAAAAGGCGCTTCGCGGATTCGGCATGATTGTCGACGGCTCGGTCGTATCAGAGGATCTTTCGATCACATTCGCACGAGGTCGCCAAAACGACGTCGATGTGCTGGTTGGCTCGAACAAGGATGAGGGCACCTTCGCCCTGCGAGGACCGACCGCCGAACAGTGGACCAGCCGCGTGCGGGCACGCTGGGGTGAACTTGCCGACGAGTACTTGAAGGCCTACCCCGCGCGGTCGGACGCTGAGGCAAGCCTTTCGTCACAAGCCGCCTTCAGCGATGAAATGGCCTGGCACGTGCGCCTGTATGCCGAGCTCCAGGCCAGGCGGGGCAAGAGCGCCCACCTCTACTACTTTGTCCATGAGCCTCCGACCGACCCGGGCAGGCCGAACCTTCGAGCAACTCACACAGCCGAGATTCCTTACGTCTTCAACAATCTAAGGCCAGTTCGCGTGTTCCCGGACGGAAGCTCGCCCGAGCTTGCGAGCGCGTCGGAGCGGGATCGCGCGCTGGCAGAAACAATCTCTTCGTATTGGATAAACTTCGCGCGGTCCGGCGACCCGAACGGCAAGGGCCTTGCGCACTGGGAGGCCTATCGTGACCGGACCACCGGTCGCGCCAAGATTCTCGGCGAGCCCGGCAAATTCGAGCGGGTTCCCGATACCGCGAGACTCAACCTATACGACACGTTGTATGCGAAGCAGATGCGCGCAAACGGTTCGCCCTGACATCGAACCTGCCCTCACAGCCGGGAACTGACGCAGACTCTGGCGCGACCGGGACGCTTTCTCGAGGTGTGACGACTGTCAGTCAGGACATCAGGCCTGAGGCAGGGCGTTCAGAGACAAGTGCAACGTATTCAATCGATAGTACAGCGAACTCAGAAACGTGCCCTCTTCGACCTGATGGAAAAGGACGCGGGACGCCGAAGCCAGGACGCGCGTTGATTGACCCCCTTGCTGCAACCAGTAGAAGAGCCGTTCTTGATCCTTACGAGTCAGTTCGTTGACATTTCTGAGGACCAAGGTTCCTGCAGGCTGCGGTGGAAACCATAGCCTCCCAGCCTCCACCCAGCATACCGGCTTGCGAAGTGTCGACCACAGAGCGGTCCACAACCGGACGATCGCGGCATCTGGCCCTACGACCAGGACGTTCACGCCACTACCGAAGAGGACAGACCAGTCGGCGTCCGATATGCCCAGGTCAATTGGTTGGTACGCCAAGATTGTTTCGAAAGCCCTCGATCCGAACGAACGAGCCGCAGCACTTGGCGGCCACGCTTGGGCGCCGAAGGTCTCTAACGACTCGGCGCGGGATCTCCGCAGCGCCGCGTCTTGCAATGTGTCGGAGTTCGGCATCGTCGGTCGGACGAACCGCCGTGGAGCAAGAGCCGCGCCATACTCTCCTGGCAATTTCGAGAGTTTCAGGCCGTTTTCGACGGCACCCCGACCGGTGCCGGCAGGCACGCCAGCCAGCTGGGACACTTTTGCTGGTTCCGTTGCGATGGCCGACAACTATGTCTTATCAACCCGGCCGAAGACGGGCCGCGCCCTCCGGTGTCGAGGGCGTACGGCGGGCTGGCTGCGGACGCTTTTGTAGGGGTCGCATGACCTTCGGACACTGATGTGTCCCTTGCCAAGGTCGGTAGTCCCGCGCTGTTGCAGATGAGCTACGGCCAGCCGCATCCTAATGGGCCCCTTAGAGCGGCCGATAGATCTATGAGCGGGAGGATGCCGCCGATGAGAAACGCCGTCCGGTTGCCGCCGTCCCTTTCCTCAGATCGTCGATACCCTCGCGCGCGGGTGCGTCGCCAGGCGATCAGCAAGTTTCAAAGCTGGCAACGGTGGGCGCCCTCCTGCACTGCTCCGCTGGTGCGACTCGTGCGCCTGCTCACTCGGTGATCTACCCCGACAATTGGCGGCGCTCCACGACACGCCACCTCCTGAACCGAAAAAGCCACTCGCCGAGATCATCGGGCCGTTGGCAGTGATTCGACGGCCATGCGGCAGCTTCAGCTGCCATGCGGCAGCTTCAGCGAGCGGATGAAAATCGTGCTGGCCGCGGTCGTCGAACTCACGCGACGAAGCTGTGGGCATGCGTCAGACCCCCTCGACTCGCGTGCCACTGAACACTAGCACGCGACCTCGTAGGCATTGGGGTCGACCGGCGCTTGCGCCTCCCCTGCGCGGTGAGCCTGGAACGGCAGATTGCAATCATGCTGAGACAGAAACGACAGGAAACGCTTGTAGTCGGTGTCCGGCATGTGAAGGGTCCTCACCAGCTGGCGGTAGTTGCCGCGCGTGTGTTGCAAGCCGCGGAAAATAACCGCGCGCAGATCACGGCGAGTCAGATCGTGAGACTTGAACGGCTGATGCACGACTGACCAGAAGTCTTCTCCGTTCATCAAACGGTGCCACAACGCGTCGGCGACACCGAGCGCCTGCGATCCTGCCGCTTTCGGCGCGTTCGAAGTGGATTCCGCGCCCGCGGTCTGGACGACGATTCGCTCGGCACCACCTCGATCGCCGCGGATGTCAGGCGGCAGGTCGTCGGGCGTCACACTCCGGGCGGGGCATCCGACCACCAGTCGCTCCGCGACGTTTTTCAGCTCGCGAACATTGCCGGGCCAGCGGTGGTTGAGCAGAAGTTGCTCCGCCTCCGGCGTGACGGTCGGCAACGACAGTCCATGTGCCTGGCTCGATTCGCGCAGAAAATGGTGAAGCAGCTGTCGGACGTCCTCTCCACGGTCTCGGAGCGCCGGAACGTGAATCTGGATCACGTTCAGCCGGTAATACAGATCCTCGCGAAACGAACCTGCATCAATTGCCGCCCGCAGGTCGCGGTGCGTAGCAGTGATCAACCGAACGTCAGCGTGCCCTAGAGGACCGTCCGCTCCCACCGGCTGGACCTCGCCCGTCTCCGCGAAACGGAGAAGCACCGCTTGCATTCGAAGACTCATCTCGCCGAGCTCGTCGAGAAACAGTGTGCCGCCATCGGCGAGTCGCACCAAACCTGGCTTGTCTCGGTATGCACCTGTGAAGCTTCCGCGAGTGTGGCCGAACAACTCAGATTCAAGGAGCGTTTCGGGGATGCCCGAGCAGTTGATGGCCACGAACCGCCGAGAGCGCCGGGCTCCCATCTGGTGAATCAACCGCGCCACGACTTCTTTTCCGACGCCGGTCTCGCCTGTCACCATCACCTTGGCGTGGCTGCGCATCGCCGTCTCGAGTTCGAGGCGGAGCGCGCCAATCACCGCGCTCTCGCCCAGTAGAGCGACCTCTTCATGGTGTTGCAGACCGGCTCTGATCTCTCCCTGGCTCCTCAGCGTCACGGCTTCTCCTGACGGGAATATATATCCCTAGAGGTTTAGAGCAAGCCACTGGCCAAGAAGTCTGAACTATCGTGAAATTCCCCTAAATGACTGACTTTAAAGGCGATCATGGCCTGCCACGGCGGCTGGACCTGAGGCTGGGTGGTTGTACTGTAATGTCACACAAGTCTTGGCGGATTCCTGATAAATGTCGTCAGAACATGGACATATCGCGAATTGTTCATCATGCGACACGTGTTCCATAAAGTCATCCACAGTTACACAATGTCTCACAGCCGCGCGGCACGGCGGCCTTGCCCCCGTCGCCCAGGCGCCGCCTCACCGGCTCCTGCCGAAGCGCCAGATCTGCCATCGCGTCTCCGCCGGGATTGCCTCCAAAGGAACGACGGAAGACGACTAGAAGGCGGGAGCGGCCGCCCACCTTTAAGGAAGTCTGCCTCTGTCCGCCGATTTAAGTCCGCGCGAAACGCGCCAGCATTCATTCTCGCCGAGGCACTCTCACGGAGGGCCGTCGTGGGCCGACCGTTAAACGGCGCATAAATCACGGCGGCACACCGATTTCTGTCGCGTGACGCATCGCCCGTTGCGGCATCGGTTTTGTACTGCGCGCGGCAGCCTTCGACTGCAGGATTCATGTCACAGAGCGCCGTCTCGCAACAGGACGAGATCGAGCCAAATCCAATCTCGCTGATTCGTCTGTTCGACGCGATCGATCAGCAGCGAATTGGTGACGACCTCACGGGTTGGGTCGCGCTTGTCTTCGGAGTACACACACGGGCGCCGAGTCGTGGATGCGTCGCAGGACCATTCGCGAGAGCATGATCCTTCGCATCCCACGAAACGTTGCTGCAGACGCCGTTCTCGCCGCGTTGCGGGCGATCGACCATACTCTGACGCCTTCGCACCATGTCATCGAAGTACGCTCTCCCCGGTGAGCGCAGGTATATCTCATCAGGAGAATGGCGCTGATCTCGAAGCGGGGTTACTGTTACACGCCGTTAACGACGAGGTAGGAGCCATGACAAACGTTCGCGTCACGCGCAGTCGAGGGCTGGGGGTTTTCTGCGCGTCAATTGTGTGTTCGGGGTTGGTATGGATCGTTGTCGATCCGACTCCAATTCGAATCGCGCTTGTTGCAGGATCGGCTCTCGTCCTCTTCGTCGGAGTGATGCGGTCGTGGCACTTGGGGACAGATGTCCGTGTCCCTCAGCGTGGTCGACAATCAACGAAACGGCGCGCGTCCAGGTTTGCACGGACGAACCCCGCCACGAAGCGACACCGGCGTCGGCGGCATGTCATCGGCACGAGGCGTCGGCCATCAAACCGCACGTTCGGCGATCTAGAACGTGGTCACGCACTCTTCGATACCCCGCTATACGTCAACAGCCCAGCCAAGAACTCTCCTCAGATCGAGCGGCGTTCACACAATATTCATTGAGAGCCTCAGCGCAGTACCGAACGGGTATCGCGCTTCCGTTTTCTTGCAAGGCGAGAGGATTGCGCGGAAACTGGCGTGCGTATTTTGGCTTCGCGAACAGTTGACCGCACCTGCGGCGCCGTCTCGGGCCCACCGGCTACTCGAGCCTCCATGCGTTCTCGCGCGAAGGCATCCTCGCTGAGCATGCCGCTAATCGCGATCAGCATCTGGAGTTCCAGTAGATTCACAGCCCTGTCCGCTACAGGACCTGCTATCGGCTGGATCGCGGATTGTGATTAGTCACGGCGGCCGAAAGTGGCCTTTCCAGACCGTCAAAAGGCCTTGCTGAGCTCGGGCCACCGGCGCGCAGGTCTCTAGCGCTCGGACACTCTGAGCATGCCCGGACACGAGCGTGTGATTGCTATGGCCGTCTGTCGTCGGGCGGCCGATCGATGTCGCCGCCACGAACCTGATTCTTACCGGCACGCTTGGCTTGATACAGCGCCTGATCCGCAATGTTGATGAGATCGCGCGCCGACGTCCCGGCTGACGAGACCGACAAGCCAATGCTAGCCGTGATGCGCAGCATCGAAATTTCCGGAATCGACGGACGGTACGACTCGACGCGCTCCCGGATTCGTTCGGCAATGCGTGCTGCGTCTTCCGGTCCGCTTCCCGGCATCACGACGGCAAATTCCTCGCCGCCGTAACGTGTGCAAATGTCGAAGACGCGGACCGACCGCCGGAGAATCTCACCGATGTCGGCGATCACGGCATCGCCGGCCAGATGGCCGAACCTGTCGTTGATGGACTTGAAGTCGTCGACGTCGATCATCAGGAGACCAACCGACAACGCGTGACGATGTGCGCGTTGCAGTTCTTCGTCGAGTCGCGCTTGAAAGTACCGCCGATTGAACAAGCCGCTGACTGGATCGATGGCCGCCGCTTGTGCGTATGAAGACGCCTGTTCGTGCGCGCGCTCGCGTACCAGCGCCAGCGCAATCGTCGCTGCCAGCGTTCGAAGCGTCGACAGATCTTTGCGAGAAAACGGACGACCGTCGGTTCGGTCGGTGACGCACACCGCCCCGAGAATGTCCGGACCGGCCGAGATCGGGACAACGGCGAACGAATTGGTCTTGTATCGCGCTCGACGGCGGCGGCCACTGTTCGAGCGGCTCACGTCGTTGACCCGCACCGGAAGGCCAGATTCGAACACCGAGCCGAGGACCCCTTCACCTCGCCGAATGCGAAGATGCTCGACCAAGGTGAGCGGATACCCGTGCGTCGCCATGATGGCCAGGGCCTGACCGTCTGCGTTCGCCACGGCAAGCGCCGCGATTTGAGCACCGACGGCCTTCGCTGCGCTTCGGACGGCAACTTCAGAAACGCTGCGCACGCCCGTCGTCCGAGCCAGTGCACGGCTCAATCGATGTGTCGCCAGTCGTACCTGCGCGGAGGTCGCAAGGGCGTATGCGCACTCGGCCAGCAACAGATTGTGGCCGAGTTGGAGCAAGGAGGACGCTGAAGGAGTCCAGTCGCCGTGCAGCATCAGCACCGCAGGCGCACCGGCTCGACGTGTAAGGCCGACGAGCGTCCAATCCTCTCCTGCAGGGGCCCAACGTTCGAGCACGACTGTCGGTGCATCGCCGACACGCTCGAGGGTCGGCCGTATCACTCCGCCGAGGTCCGGAAGACTTGGTCCCTGACCGGCGTCTGCCAGCGCGGTCCATGCGCCCGACTCCTTGCCGACGAGCGCCACCCGGGCCCCGATAATCTCCGCGATGACACTGATCCCCTTCCGCGGCGCTTCGATCGACAACGTCGTTTCGACAATCCGAGCGTGCGCCTCCAGCAGTCGGCGGGACTGCTCGGGAACGAGCATCCGGACGTTCGATGGATTCAATTGACTCCTTAACGGTTCCATCAGATCACGCGCGCCGGAGCACACACCGTTCTCGACAAATCCAAATTCGAGGGATATTCCATCGCGTCACACGAACATTGTTCCAACAGTATCCTGATTTCGCCGCATCGACCCGCCCAAGCACCGCGCGCTGGATGCCCTCCGGAACCCGTGCCGAGTAAAGGAGATTCGAGGCTTTCAAGACCCAGGTCTGTCGCCAAGATCACAGTTTCCGTCTCCACTCGGTGTCGCATCCCAAAACAGTGGAGGGGCAACAAGCATGCCGAGCGACGATTCTGGGCTCGCTGCTACGTTCCTGCGTCACGGCGCGCGAGGTGTGATGGACGTGCGTGCACCACTGCTGCATGGTGGATTCGGGCTTGTGCACGCTGCTTGACGAGGATTCGCTAGGAGGCTTGAGCGACGCGGGGAGAAGCCGGAGCGTCCGCGGCGGGTTCGCGCTTCGCGATGGCCGCCGCCGCAATCGACAAGTGTCGGCCGAATGATGTCGCGCCCTTGCCATCAATGAGGGTATTGAGCCGCTCTTCGAAAAGATCCGCACGCGAGTCGATGACCGTGGCAGAAGCAAGGCGGCGCGCGTAGCTTTCCTGCGCACAGCGCAGATTCTCAGTGAGCTGTTCCACCAGTTCCATGTTTTGCTTTCCAGCGCTGGCGTCAGCCTCGTAAATGTACTCGATTTCGTCCAGTAACAGGGCTGCGTAGTCGCCCAATTCGGACAGCTCCCTCAAGTCGACCGCGAGTTTCGCCAGCACCGAAACCGCGTGCCGCCGAGCGACATCGGCGAACGACACCCTGGAGGCCTGCGTCGCCTCGTCGGGGCAGGAATGGTCGCCGTCGTCCGCGTAAATGACGCCGACGGTCTCGCCATTGATGGGCACTGGCAATGCCAGACACCATCCGGACGCGCCGCCAAAGGGCAATTGACCACTGTCTGGCGCGTCGTCGGGCACTGCCGTCTCGATGCAGCCTGACGCGACGGCACGCGATAGAACGGATTCCAGGGCCAACGGAATGACGATCTTGGTGATGTCCTTGTCGATGTCGAAGCCGACTTGGTACGCGCCCTGGAGCGCGTTTCCGTTGACGCTGAACAGTGCCGTTCGCGTAAATTGCTCGCTCAAGCCCTTGGCGAGCATCGTCAGAACCTCGATGACGGACTTGCCTTCTTCGAAGGCCTGGTACAGCGCGATCAGGCGATCGAATTCCTCGGATACCGGCGCGGCTGGCGGCGCGCCAGCTTCGGGCGCTCGTCGCCGTGCCAACTCCGAAATCCTGGCATTCGCATTCGCGAGCTCGCGTTCAAGAAGCCCTGTCGCCTGAAGCGTCGATTCGACTTCGGCACGCATCTGCTTGACCAGGGCATCGGCGCCGGCAAGGCGGTCTCGGAGCAGCGTTTCGTTCTCGGTGGCCGCGTCGAGCCTGATCTGAAGGTCCTGCCGGGCGCCCTCGGCGTCGCGGGCAGATCGTTCCAGGGACTCGATGTGAGTGATGTTCGTTTCGCGTTGGGTTGCCAGGACCGCTCTCTGCGAGTCGACGTGCGCCATCTGGCCCTTTGCGTCGTGCAGCGCGACCTCGAGGGACCAACGTTCGCTCTGGATGGTCTCGAGCCGTTCGGTCAAGCTTTCGGATTCCGCGCGAGCACGATCCAGCTCGGCCCGGGTCTCTTGAAGCTCGCGTTCGATCCGGTCCTGAACCTCGCGATCCTTGCGGTGGGTCTCTTCCGCTTCCCGGCTCACGGCATCGGCCAGGGCACAGAGTTCGTCGATCTTCTTCTGAGCCCCGAGACGCGCCAACTCGGTGGCGACATGGGTCTGGTCGGCGGCAGCGGCGGTCAGACGTTCGACGAATGCCGAGAGATCGGCCCCGTCGGCGTCCTGATTGGCAGTGACGAGTTGGGATTCAAGTGTATCGAGCGCTTCGTCGAGGGCGTTTCTAAACGCCTCCAATTGGCGGTGCGACTGGTTCGACTGCTCGAGGAGCAGTCGTTCCACAGTCGAGGTCGTTTCTTGAGCCAGAAAATCACGAAATTCCATACAGAGCATCCCAGTGACGAAATGCAGTCTTGTGTGTATATCGGCCATTTCGGGAGCGCCATACAGTGGGAGCTCGAGCCGTGAACTGTCGAGCGTTTGGGCCCCTGCCCAACCAGTGCCCGCCGGCGAAAGTCTGCCTGCCGACGCAGACGTCAGTTCGCAAAACAGCTGCTTATCGTCACCCGGACACGTGCAAAATTCGCGTTCAGTGAGCTGTCCATACAGCAGATCCGACCATCAACGTAGCCCGTAACGTATACATCAATAATAAGTTATACCTCAACAATTGGCCGAGGATTCCAAGCTGGCATCCTGCGTGAACTACGTGTTAGGGAAAAGGCCAATGGGCACCACGACTTCACCGCAAGCGGGCAACGATCCATCGCGCCTCTCCGCCGCGGATCAATGGTTTGCGGCCCTCGATCAACGCCCAATAGGGACAGGTCCAGCAACGTGGGTGGCTCAGGTGCTGGGCGTTCACGGGGGAGACGATGACCTCTGGGTGCAGATTGCTCCGAGTGTGGACCCCGGTGCGACGATCGTTCTCCATCTTTCCTCTGCGACCGACCTCGAGACAGCGCTGCGCGCGCTAGAACATCGAGCGCCAAACAGCGACCGCAAGCCCGACATCATCGACCTGTCTCGCCCGTCCGGCCGCGACTAGTCGGGTTTCGCGATAGTCTTCCCAATTAATGTCCGACAATGGCCAATTTAATCCGGACTGAGTGGCGTTCCAGTTTCGTCCGGTCCCGCGTGCTGGTGACGGAGTGGGAGATCGCCCCAGGGCTGATCTTCGGCGTCGGCCGTCGGCGTAAGCTTGTCGCGCCAGGCCGTTAGGGCCTCGTGGCACGAAACCACAGTGCGAGAAGTCTCCCGCGAGGGGCCTAGGTGTGCGAACGGAATCCGGTCGACAAGAATCCCCCACAGGCGGGATAATTCCAAGGATCGGCTCTTAGCGAACCGATCGTTAGAACTGTGTACATCGATCGACTCGAATTTCGGATCAGGCGCATCGTGGCTCTCCCTTGCTCTCGAAAAGCATCAGGGTCGCGAACGGCCCGGCTGGTGGCTGCGGTCGGACTGAGCCTCTTGTTTGGAGGAGGGCTCGCCTGTCGAACGGATCCTCAAGCCGCAAAGGCGCGCTTCATGCAAAAGGGCGACGCCTTCGTTGCCAATTTAAAATACGCGGAAGCGATCATCGAGTATCGCAATGCAGTCCAGCAGGACGGCCAAGATGGACAACTTCGCGCAAAGTTAGCCCAAGCCTATCTTCAAGCTGGAGACGTGATGGCCGCTGTCGGCGAGTATGCGCGAGCCGCCGATTTGCTGCCGCAAGACCTTCCCGTCCTCATCAGAGCCGGCAATCTCAAGCTGCTCGCTCGTCGGTACGACGATGCGAGAGGATTGGCCGAGAAGGTGCTCGCGCAGGACCCGCAGAACGTTCAGGCGCAGGTAGTGCTTGCGAACGCGATGGCCGGCCTTCAAGACCTGGATTCGGCCGTTGCACAAATCGAGGACGCCATTCGAGCGGCTCCTGATCAAAGCGCCATCTACACCAATCTCGGCGTGTTGGAGGTGGGACGCGGAAAGGCAGAGGCCGCCGAGCGGGCCTTCAAAAAGGCCGTCGCGCTTGATCCGCGCTCCGTTTCAGCGCACTTGGCGCTCGCGAATTTTGAGTGGGTCACGGGCAAATGGCAAGCGGCCGAGGCATCACTCAAGACAGCGGTTACGCTCGCACCGGACAATTCGCTGGCGAATCGGGCATTGGCCAATTTCTATCTCGCCACGAATCGTCGCCCCGAGGCCGAGCCTCCCCTGCGGAGAGTGCTCGAACTGACTAAGGCACCGGCCGCGGCCTTCGCCTTGGCCGACTACTACGCGGCGACACGTAATCCGGAGGCCGCTCGGACAATCCTTCAACCCTTGGAGAATGATGCAAAGACGTCGGTCGAAGCACGCGTCCGACTTGCCTCGCTGGAGTACGAGGCCGGTCAGCGCGACAAAGCGTATGCGCAGCTGGCCAAGGTACTCGCGACCGACAATACCAACATCCGTGCGTTGGTCGTTCAAAGCAACATGCTACTCAACGAAGGAAAGCCGGACCAGGCCCTTGCTGCGGCATCGAAGGCGGCCGAGTCCCACCCGGATTCAACGGCGGCGCACTTCGCACTCGGACGTGTGCAGGTCGCACGAAGCCAAGTGCAAGAAGCGGCCAAAGCGTTCCAGGAAGTCCTGCGATTAAATCCGCGCGCCACAAGCGCGAAGATCGCATTGGCGAACCTGAACCTGGCGCAGGGCAGGGCGGACGCAACCGTTGGGCTCGCGCAGGAGGTTTTGAGCAACGAACCGGCAAATGCCGAAGCGCGGATCGCCCTTGTCCGTGGCTTGCTCGCGCGCGGCGAGTTCGGGTCGGCAGAGCGCGAACTGAATCGACTCGTCGAGCGCTTTCCGAATTCGCCGGCGGTTCACGCGCAAATGGGCTTTCTTTTCGGTCGCCAGGGGAAGATGGCGGCCGCTCGAAAGGAATTTGAACGCGTGCAGCAGCTCGAGCCAGAGTCAGTCGATGCGATCGTCGGACTCACGACGTTGGACTTGTCCGCAAAGCAATTCTCGGAGGCACGGGCAAGACTCGATGCCCGCCTTGCCGAGGGCAAACAAACGGCCCCGCTCTTGACCTTTGCCGCTCAGGTATCCGTAGCGTTGAAGGACGTCCAGGGCGCTGAGAGCCGCTTGCGGCAAGCGATCGCCCTCGATGCCAACTACTTGCCGGCATACAGCGCGCTCGGCCAGTTGTATGTCAACCAGCGCCGGCTGGATGCCGCACGATCGGAGTTCGAAGTTGTCGCGCAGCGTTCGGAAAAACCTGTGGCCGCCTTGACCATGCTTGGCTTGATCTTTGAGGCACAGGGCAACACCGCGGCGGCTCGCGAACAGTACGAGCGAGCGCTCCAATTCGATTCCAATGCGCCGGTCGCCGCGAACAACTTGGCGTGGATCCTTGCCCAAGGGGACGGCAACTTGGAAGCGGCGTTGCAGTTGGCATTGAGAGCGAAGCAAGGACTGCCAGATTCGGCCGAGGTCAACGATACGCTTGGATTCATCTATTATAGGAACGATCTTACGCCCCAAGCGATCTCGACGCTCGAGCTGAGCGTGGAGAAAGACCCGGCCAATCCGATGTACCAGTATCACCTCGGTCTCGCTCATGCGAAAGCTGGCGACACGGCGCAGGCCAAGCGACTTCTCACACGAGCGCTCGAGTTGAAATCCGACTTCGCCGAGGCTGAACACGCCCGGAAAGCGCTGAATGCCCTAAGTTCACCGTAGGCGCGACATCGACACGAAATCCGCGATGGCCTAACCGATAAGTTAGGACGACGTGATTCGATTGGAAGTCTACGGATTCGAAGACTTACATCCTACTATTTCCAGAATCCGTGTGATTCGTCAGGAAAGGGATTTGCTTGACGATTGCAATTGTCGGCGTCAAGACTCAACGAGCCAACGTCGGCGACTGTCCTTCGGCTGATCGCTGCCGCTGGTGACTTCTTTGCACAGCAGCTTTCCACGTATCAAGAGGAAGACGATGGTCCATCGCTTTGCAAGTTATTCGGTTCTCGTGCTTGGCTTACTGCTCCTCTGTGCCAGTGTGGCGACTGCGCAGCAGCCCTCACAGACAGCTCCGCAGCCCCCCGTAACTGGCCAGGCACCGTCGCCTGGCGATGGTCCGAAGCCTGCGAGTGCAGTCGGCCCCCCGACGGCGCCGGCGGGAGTCACACCGCCACCAGGCTACGTGGTCGGACTTGGGGACGTGCTGGCGATCGTCTTTTGGCGCGATGAGAAGATGTCGGCGAATGTCACCGTTCGACCGGACGGTAAGATTTCATTGCCGTTGTTGAATGACATCCAAGCAGCCGGGCTCACGCCCGAGCAACTGCGAGTGGCAATCGTCGAAGCGGCAGGCAAGTACATCCAAGAACCCGACGCGACAGTGGTCGTGTCGGATATCAAGAGTCGCTTCGTGTATATCCTGGGGAGCGTCGCGAAGCCCGGCAACTATCCACTCACGGGCGACCTGAACGTCTTGCAATTGATCGCGCTCGCGGGCGGACTGCTCGAGTACGCCGATTCCAAGAACATCGTGGTCATGCAGACCGAGAACGGGCAGCTTCGGCATCGCAAGTTCAACTACAACGAGGTTGTCAAGCAGAAGAAGCCCGAGCAAAACGTGCTGTTGAAGCCTGGCGACACCGTCGTCGTGCAGTAGCAAGACCGTGGAACATTGAGGAATCGTTGAACAAACATCTTTCGGCATTCGGCATAGCGTGTCTGGTCTGTCTGTGTTCCACCGATCTGGTGGTGGCCCAGACGACTGCCTCGCCACAGTTTCCGGCGCTGTTCGGCGGTTCGCTCAGATCCGCCGCCCGACAGTCGCTGGATTTGACGGTTTCGCTGGGTGCAGGCTACGTTGACAACGTGCTGCCGCCGGGTCTGTTAGCATCCCAGGATCCGTTTTCGTCGACGTATCAAGCGACGGGTTTCTACGCCACGCTCTATCCCGTTCTGGCGTTTGAATCCCGGGGCGATATGAACATACAGGCGACGGCGGGGTCGGATATCCGCTACGACCGCGTTGTCGACAAGACGACGGTCTTGGGTCACTACCTTGCGGCAGATTTCTCCGGGCAGGGCAGGTCAAAAGACCAGGATTAGTCTGGGTCCGTCGATGCAATACACTCCGGCCTCCTTGGGCGGCTTGTTTGTGCGACCTTCCGAACCGACAGTCGGCGACGTCGACGTCTTGGAGCCAGGGGCCACTGATGAGGTGCTCGACGCCAACAACTACGTGGCGGCTTTCGTTCGACAGTACATGTTCAACGCCTTCGCCAGTGTCGACCATACACTGTCACGACGTGGCACCCTGACGCTGCGCGGCGAGGGCAATTATACGAAGACCGAAGATGGTGACAGTCCTGTCGTTGAGGCGACTTTTCCGGAATTTCGAAGATATGGGCTGGACGGTCGGTACAACCATCAAGTGCGTCGTAGATCTTGCGCTTCGGTTTGGGTACACCTACGGGAACGCTCAGTTCGCGAACGAGGACGCCCCTCTTCGTGATCACACTGCCGAGATAGGGTCATTTACGAGCGACGTTTATCGGCCGCTCGGAAGACGACGCTCGACGTAACAGTCGGCTCAACGTTGTTCGGGTTCACTGGATCGGCGTCCCCAACGCCGCCGACGGTGCCGCCTGCAATCGAATCGGAACCTAAGTCATCAGAATTACAGAAGCTCCGGTGACAGTGTCCGTATCGCCGCCGGCCACGCCGCTGAGCACGCAGCGCCAGTCCGAGATAATTGGCCACGTCCAACTGACGCACGACATCTCGAAAACAGTGGAGCGCCATAGCAACATACGAGCGGGGAATATTCTATGTGAGTGGTCTGCGTGACGCAGTCTTCAACGACGGGATCACCCTCGGTGCCCACGGTTTTGTCAATCAAAGAATCAATATCCTTGCGGAGGCTGCGTACTCTAAAGGCTCGTTCGCCAGGGCTCTCAGTCAGGGGGACGACTACACCAGCTATTCGGGTAATGTCCGCGCGCATTTCGCGCTAGTCAGGGATTGGGCAACGTATGTTGATTATTTGTATTACTACTATCGGTTCGACAATACCCTCGCACTCCCGAATGCGTTTCCTTCAGCGATGACGCGAAACTCCATACGGGTCGGCTTCACGCTGTGGGTTCCAATCATGAGGCACCGTTAACCATGCTGCCAGGAACAGCCTATTCACCGGAAGATGTGATTCGAATCGCCCGTCGCCGAAAATGGTTGATCCTCGGGCCACTCGCGCTGGGTACGGTGATCGGCGTCGGGATTGGGCAGTTTCTACCAGACAAGTATCGCTCTGAGGCGACGATCATGCTGCTTCAGCAGCGCATTCCTGATAACTTCGTCAGAACCACGGTCACAACCGGGGTTCAAGAGCGGCTGACGACATTGACTCAGCAGATTCTGAGTCGCTCGCGCCTGGAGCGAATCATCCTGGAAATGGACCTCTACGCGAAGGAGCGCCGCGTTCTTCCGATGGAAGACGTGGTCCAGCGCATGCGCGACGACATCAGCAAGCCCGAAATCGAAGAAGAGGGGGCGTTTCGGATCCGATACGTCGGCGGGGAACCGAAAACCGTTCAGAAAGTCACGGCACGGCTCGCTGCCTTGTTCATCGAAGAAAACACTCGCGAACGCGAAAATCTCGCCGAAGACACGACCAGCTTCATGGACGCCCAGGTCGAGGATGCGAGGATTCGGCTCATTGCACAGGAGAAGAGACTCGAAGAGTATCGCCGAGCGCACGCGGGCGAACTGCCTTCGCAGGGCGCATCGAATCTGCAGGTGATTCAGAGCGCTCGAATGCAAATCCAGTCACTTGCCGAATCCGAAGACAACGATCGTGCGCGCCGGCTGCTCCTCGAGCGACAGTTAGCCGACTTCGAGTCGCCGGAACAGCTCGACACCGAGGCTGGGACCGAGCAAACGCCCAGCGCCACTGCTCAGCAGCTTGCCACCGCGCGCGAGAATCTGCGGGTAGCAGAGGCACGGTTAAAGCCGGACCATCCCGACCTCCGCTTTCTGAGGCGCTCGGTCAGTGAGCTGGAGGCCAAACTCGAGGCGGAGAAGGCGCGGCCTCCCGAAGCCAGATCGGCCGAGAAGCCAGGCCGCTCCTCGGCAGCTGAGCTCGCTCGCCAGAGGAGAGTACGAGGTCTGAAAGACCAGATTGACGACATCGATCGTCAGTTGCGCAATAAGGCCGAGCAAACTCGACGGTTGCAGGGGATCATTGCTGATTACCAAGCCAGGCTGGACGAGTTACCGAGGCGCGAGTCCGAACTCGTCGAGCTGACCCGAGATTACGAGACCCTGCAGCGCAGGCATGCGAGTCTTCTGGAGAAGAAAGAGGAGTCGAAGCTCGCTGTCAACCTCGAGCGGAGGAAAATCAGCGAGCAGTTCAGAATTCTCGAGCCTCCAAAGGAAGCCAAAAAGCCGTACACGCCCAATCGGCCGATCATCGACCTGGCGGGTGCTGCGGCTGGCCTTGCCATAGGCATCCTGTGGATTTGGCTGCTTGAATACCGTGACTCGACCTTCAAGTCCGAGGCCGATATCGTGCGCGTGCTGAATCTGCCCGTGCTCGCCCTGGTTCCGGTGATTTCATCCGATCTTGACAACAGGACGATGCGAAAAGCGGGTTGAGGGGTTTGCGGGTCGAGCAGCGCGACGAGATTCGGGGTCCAAGTGGATCCCGTTGGTCCGCGAGGAGTCCTCACCGTTTTCCGAACGCAAACGTCCGATGCGACGTCGGGAGTAGGCGAAAGATAGATCCGAGTGCCGAGGATAGGATGGCACCGCAGTCCACGCATTCCTGAGAGAGCGAATGTTGCCATGCAAGTAATGCCATCCGCCAACAGCGCGAAGGAAGTCGGCAACGACCCGTGGTTTGCCGCGTTGCTCATCTGCTTGAACTGTCGGAAGCAAGGGCTCCGGTTGTCACCATCCGAGGCGGTCTGTCCCAATTGCCAGACGGCTTGGCCGGTCATCGATGGTATTCCGTCCTTTGTCGGACCTGCTCCACAACCCAAGGGCGGCGACTGGCATGTGGCAACGGAGGCTGCTGTCCGGCAGTTTTACGAAAGGAATCCTTTCCCGACCTACGACGATTTCGACTCGTTGGAATCGCTAATCGAAAAGGCCGAGAAGGGAGGCTACGCCAAGTGGCTGGACGATCAGATTCCTTCATCGATTAGAGTGCTTGAGTGCGGCTGTGGTACCGGTCAGTTGTCCACGTTTCTGTCGATCGCCAACCGGAACTGCTTGGCCGTCGATATGTCCATGGCGTCGCTTCGCTGCGGAAAGCAGTTTCGAGACAAGCACGCACTCGAGCGCGTTGACTTCATCCAAGGAAACCTCTTCGACCTGCCCGTCGGCGAGGGATCGTTCGATCTGGTCATTTGCAAGGGTGTCCTTCACCACACGCCCGACGCAGAGCGCGCATTTCGTGAGGTGGCGAAACGGGTGAGCCCCGGCGGGTATGTCATCATTGGTCTCTACAATCGTTACGGGCGTATCCCAAGCTGGCTTCGCAAGCAGTTCTATCGCGCCTGGCCCGCGCGCGGTCAAAGAGGCGACTATGTGATGCGCAAGGTGATCAAGAGCGCAGAGAAGCGTCGGATCTGGTGGGAAGATCAGTACAACAATCCTCACGAGACTTGGCACAGTGTGGGTGAGGTTCTGCGCTGGTTTCGTGACTCGGGGATCGAGTACATCAATGCGTTCCCACCCATCACCCTCGGCGGTCGTGAACATGCGAGGGAGCTGTTCAAGCCGACGCGAGCCGGGATACCTTTGGAACACCTTGCCGTTCAGCTTGGGTGGATGTTCACGATTGCCGGCGAGGGTGCGCTATTCGACATGATAGGGCAGAGGCGGGTGTCTCACGCACTGCCCTCTTGACCGTGGTCCTGGGACACGCCGATCGCCACGAGCTGATGCGCGCCTATCTGCCTGCCGGGCTTGGGGGGCGGAAGGAGGTGACCGGACGCGGCCTAGTCAGCCAGAGGGTTGGGTGTCGGAAGATGCCTCAACGTGAACGGAACGCCGTCGGCCCTAGAGGCTCCAGGGCACTGTGCCGGAACCCAGAAGACCCGCAGTCGTATCTACTCTCCAATGATGCGTTTCCCAATGTATTCTGCCTTCATCCGGTTCCCGCTCTCATTCACGTGAACTGGATCGACAAAGAGTTGATTTACATTTCCTGTCATCAGCTTGTCTAAATCAACCAAAGGGAGCCGCTCATATTTCGTGGCGATGGATCTTAACACCTCATTGAACTGATCCATATGGACGGCAGGGCCATAACGTTCATCCGTCGAGCGGGGCATCGTCGTGAGAACGACCTTGATCTGCCGCGCATTCGCGAGATCGATGACAGTTTCGATGTTACGTCGAAAGACTCCGAGCTCACGAGCATTCAGCGCACGTTGCGGCTCTGTCCGTGGTATTCGCGTGGCGGACTCTATATAGATCCATTCAGGATCGCCAAAGTAAAACTTCAACGCGCGGTACGGGACACATACTCGCAGTATGTACCTATCAAGAACTCGCGGCGGCTCGAAAACCTTCAGGTAGTGTGAATAGTCACCTCTGAACTCGGACTCAGGGGCACGCGCGTGCTCGTCGTTCGCGGCCTGGTGAATGATGATGTAGTCAGGGGCGAAGTCAAGGACGTTCAAGACAAAATTCACCAGAACATGCGCACTCGTATAATAGCCGAGGGCGAAGTTCATCACTTCGAATTGGTTGGATTGAGCCGCAACTCTGGCATTGAGATATTCTTCCAACATAGCGGGGTAGCCATCGGCCGTTGTTGACGCACCGAGAGCGGCTATGCGTAGAACTCCGGGTGGCTTGGCGTACGCAAAATCTCGACCCGGAAAACCGAAGTTGTTGAACAAACTCAGATTCCCGACCGCCTGGCGGTCACGGGCGGACGTGACGCCGACGCCGCCTGTAACCGTGGGTTCCTCTATGGCGGCCGCGTTGCTAATGAATCGCGTTGCCGGGTTGTTAGTGAATCGTGTTGATGGTAACCCATAGAACTGAAGAAAGGGATGGCCAGTGAAGCGCTGGAGTTCAGCGTAGCTCCAAGCGCCCCTGCGTGCTAGAGGGGCCTCTTTATCTTGGAAGAACAGCTTCACGGCTGTCCTGGCACCGAGTTCCAATGAGATCAGAAAGAGCAGGTTGAATAATGCGAAGTAAAAGACACTTGTGCGCAAACCACCGAAGAGGCTATAGAAGCTCGTAATCAGCAGAAATACCGACGCGAACCACAGGATCTGCTTCTCACCTTGGAAGAGATACAACATCGCGAAGCATCTCTCGAATATCGGCGGTGCGATGAGAAGGCCGATAAGGAGCGCGTAACCCCCGACGAATTTCCTAAAAGCGTTCATAGCCGACCTCACCTAGCTCGTCGAGTGTCCAGCCGGGCCCGGCCAACTCGAACACATACGTCGTCACGGTTGGTGCCCCGAGACCGTGTTCGATGCCCTCCCAAGCCGCGTCATCCCTGAGCCTGAGCGACATGCCGCCATGCGATCGTCGCGGCACTCTACCTCGAGGCTCGGCTGCCCCAACGTGGAAAGCATGGCGTTGCCCCATTCTCGCACAAGGTTGGCGGCGGAAGCGCTCTCACCGTCGCGTCCTGCGCGCCGAGCGCGCCTTCATGCAGCTGCCACGCAGTCGCCCAAGGACACCCCGGCCCCGCGCTCCGGGTGCGGTCGGGTGTGTGTCCAGAGAAGAGCCAGGGCTCGAGTTGCCCGTTGTGTGGACGGTGAACGGCTTGTAGGTTAGGCTACCCGTCGGTGCTCTTGGGAGGCAGGACGTCAGTGCGAACAGGCCAGCCAATTCGGCAGCCGACTTTGACGCCACTGAAGATGTTCAGTTATGGAGCATAGGCGAGCCGAGGGCCGGGCGCGAAGAACATAGTCTCGCCGTCATCGCCATTCGACAAGGCCCATCTGGAACGAAACTGGAGAAAGCTCTTAAGTTCCTTGCCTCTCGACTCGAAAGATCTGTGGCATGGATATTGGGAGTTCACACCTGGCATTGTTTCGCTCCTGACCGCCCCCCCTCTGTCTGACCGCGACACAAACATGATCGGTCACGAGCTGGACAGAAGGCTCCGAGTGGAAGTCGGGTGATGAAGGGAGCCATGATATAGGCATGACGGACATTTTGGGCATCTCGGCTTACTACCACGACAGCGCCGCATGCTTGCTGCGTGATGGGCACATCGTGGCCGCAGCGCAGGAGGAGCGGTTCACTCGAAAGAAGCACGACCCGGGGTTCCCCCGCCACGCCGTGCGCTACTGCCTCCGTGAGGGGGGTGTCCGCCTCGAGGACGTCCGCTACGTGGCGTTCTACGACAAGCCCATCCTGAAGTTCGAACGCCTGCTGGAGACCTATCTCGCCTTCGCGCCCCGCGGCTTCAAGTCCTTTGTGACGGCCATGCCCGTGTGGCTCAAGGAGAAGCTGTTACTCAAGGATCTCCTCCGAGGGAGCTCATCGGGATCTCCGGCGCAACCCAGAAGTCCGAGCTGCCCGCCGTTGCTCTTCGGCGAGCACCATGAGTCGCATGCGGCGTCGGCCTTCTATCCGTCGCCATTCGAAGCAGCCGCGGTGCTCTGCATGGATGGGGTCGGGGAATGGGCCACGACCTCCGCGTGGCTCGGCCAAGGCAAGGAGCTCACGCCGCTTTGGGAGATCCCGTTCCCGCACTCGCTTGGTCTCCTGTACTCCGCCTTCACCTATTACACGGGCTTCAAGGTGAACTCGGGCGAGTACAAGGTCATGGGGCTCGCGCCCTATGGTCAGCCCAGGTACGTCGAGGCATCTACGAGCACCTGCTCGACCTGAAGCCGGACGGGACGTTCCGGCTCAACATGGATTACTTCGAGTACTGCACGGGTCTGACGATGACCGGCTCGCGGTTCGACGCGCTCTTCGACGGACCGCCGCGGAAGCCGGAGACGAAGCTCACGCAGCGCGAGATGGACCTGGCGCGCTCTATCCAGGAGGTCACCGAGGAGGTGATGCTTCGCCTGGCCCGGACACTCCACGGGGAGACGGCGCAGAGAACCTCTGTCTGGCCGGCGGCGTGGCGCTGAACTGCGTGGGCAACGGACGCATTCATCGGGAGGGCCCGTTCAAGGGGCTCTGGATCCAGGCTGCGGCCGGTGACGCCGGCGGCGCCCTCGGGGTCGCGCTCTCGGCTTGGCACCAGCTCGAGGGCCATCCGCGGAAGACGTGTGGCGCGGACGCGATGCAGGCCGCGCTGCTCGGGCCGTCCTTCTCGAACGAGGAGATCGAGCGTTTCCTCAGAGCTCAGGGTGCGGCATACGTGCGCCTCGGCGACGACGAGTTGTTCGATCGGGTTGCTCGCGACCTGGAGGTCGGAAAGGTCGTGGGTTGGTTCCAGGGGCGTATGGAGTTCGGACCGCGTGCGCTAGGGGCCCGTAGCATTCTCGGTGACGCGCGGAGCGCGTCGATGCAGTCGGTCATGAACCTCAAGATCAAGCACCGCGAATCGTTCCGGCCGTTCGCGCCGTCCGTCCTGCGTCACGGGGTATCCCGAGTATTTCGACATGGACGTCGACAGCCCCTACATGCTGCTGGTCGCGCCCGTCCTGGAGCGGCGACGGACCGCATTACCATCCGCACAGGATGCGCTCTGGGGCATCGATCTCCTCAAGGTGCCGAGATCGGACATCCCGGCGGTCACCCATCTGGACTACTCGGCGCGGATCCAGACCGTCGAGCGCGAGACCAATCCGCGGTATTTCCGCCTCCTTGAGACCTTCGAGGCCCGGACGGGCTGCGCGGTGCTGGTGAACACGTCGTTCAACGTGCGAGGCGAGCCGATCGTCTGCACGCCCATGGACGCCTACCGGTGCTTCATGCGGACGGAGATGGATCTCCTGGTCCTGGAGAACTGCGTCCTGGAGAAGTCGGCCCAGAAGCCGCTGGTGACCGACACTGACTGGAGGAGGGAGTTTGAACTCGACTGAGACCAGGCCTGCGGCGACCCGGGTGCGTACAGATGTGAAAGAGCTCCGGCGATTCGGTCTCCTCGTGGGAGGGATCTTCATCATATTGAGTCTCTGGCCTCTGGTGTGGCGGGGGGCCTCGCCCCGATGGTGGGCCGCAGCATTGGGCGCGGCGCTGATCGTGCCGGCGCTCGCGTTCCCCGGGGACTTGCGCCGATCCACTGGGTATGGATGCGGCTTGCCGAGATCCTCGGCCGCATCAACACGCGACTCCTCCTTTCGATGGTGTTCTTCCTGTTGGTCACCCCGATGGGCATGGCCATGCGTTTGTTCGGAAAGGTTCCCATGCGCCGGGGGTTCGACCGTGAGGCCGAGACGTATCGGGTCGTGCGACGGCCGCGTTCGCCGAAGCACATGACCCGCCAATTCTGAGGAGGGTGCGATGGGGGAGTTGATTCTCGAGCTATGGGCGTTCATGAAGGAGCGGAAGAAGTTCTGGATGCTCCCCCTCGTGGTGGTCCTCCTCGCGCTCGGGGGGCTGCTGGTCGTCACCCAGGGGATCGGCTGTGGCGCCGTTCATCTACACTCTGTTCTAGATCCGGACCCACGCCCCAGCAATCCGGACCCGTTTCTGACCGAAGTCGATTTGGAGCTGGTCGCCTGGCGGCACTTCGACGCGGACGGTCGCCAGTTGTGCGATTCGCCGCTGGAGTCGAAGGTCTGCCGCAGCGCGCTCGACGGTCCGGACACTGATCTGCAACCCGTCGCGGCCCCGGCGAGGTAAGCGCAACGAGAAGGGGATGGTCAATCAACGCATGGCATGCGTTACCTGAATGACGTCAATGCGTGGCAGCTCGAGAAGTGGATGAGATGACGTGTTCGGCCAGGTAGGAGGCGACCATCTCGTGTGCCAGCGCGTTCGGATGAAGCTCGAAGCGATGGATTGAATACTTTACGTGATTCGTACTGTACCCAGGAAGAATCTGGTCGATAAAGTGTGTCGTCACACCGCTCGCCGGCAGCCCGTCGTGGAAGGCCTTCTGACCCCGTGCATAGAAGTCGTGGATGTCCCCCCAGACGATCACGTGCCGCTTGGCGCCCGGCCAACGCTCCTCCATTCTCCGGAACGCCTTCGTGACGATCGCGAAATACAACTCAGTATCAGCATCCGTCGTTGCGGGCGGCCGCCCTGCGATTGCGCTGTAGACGCGGGACTTGGAAAGCTGGCCAATGAGCCGTTTCTGCCACTGGGGCATGTCGGGTGCCGCAAAAGGCGTTCCCAGATACTCGAGCGCGCCGTCCGACCCGATGTGGTAGCGCGGACCACGGATTGAAAAACTTGTCTTGCCCGCGGCACGAGGAATATGGTCCGGCACGGCTGAGTAAAAGATGTGTGTCGGGTTGCAGGGCGCCGCCGAGGCTAGCTCGCCGCGCTCGATCGCAGCCAGCATGTGCTCGGCCCCGTACCCGCCAACCGAGAAGTTGACCACCCGGAATCGCCCGCCCGTCTTGACTCCTACCTGATACGGAAACGCTTCGCGGTCTTCCACCCCATGGCCAAAGACAAACGAATCAGGGAAGAACCATAGACAGCCCTCGATATCAGTTCCTCGATCTGGAGGCGAGATCCGGTGCCCGGCGGCGTCGATTGAGTACGACACGTCGAAGAGGACTTCGCCGTCGAGGGTGGCGATTCCGCGTGATACCTGGGACGGCGTCGGCCGCCACCCGAGGACCGCGTCATAGCGATCCAGTGGGGGAATCACGTCCGCGTGTACCTGGGGTGGCAAATCGACCAGGAGTTCAGCCAACGCCAGGGCAATCCAGAGCGAGAAGACCGTGACAATCGTGAGTTGCAGCCGCCGAGGGCTCAAGGCCGCAATCATGAGCCCGGCGGCTGCCCAGATGAGGCTGAGCCAGAACCACGGAAGCGGGACCGTCTTCAGCGCGGCCGCCGACAGCACGGCCGCGGCCAACAGTAATAGCGCCACTCGTCGCACTTGCTTCATGGACGGCCCGAATCCTTATTTCGCGACGACGAACTGGCCCATCACCAGCATGTCGATTCCGCTTCCGAAGAAGACTCGGATCGCGTCGCGTGGGCTGCACACGATCGGTTCCTGGACGCCGTTGAACGACGTGTTGATCAGGAAAGGAAGCCCGCTCGCCTGGCCAAATGCCTGGAGCAACGCGTGAAACCTCGGCGACGCGTGCGGTTCCACGGTGTGTACGCGCACGGCCGCACATTTCTTCCGTCGTGTAGTTCGGACCGAGGAATGGCGTGAGCGGCTTGCGAACACCGGCGGCATGGAGCGCGACGCCCGGCGAAAGGCCGCCGTTGGCGGGGTCAACCGGGACGAACGTCCGCTCGAGACGATAGGAACCATTAGGGCTGTCTCGCGGTTAGGATAACACCCGTTCTCGGGTCCCTGCTCGGCCGTTCCCCCTTCGACAGCGCGGACAGGCCGCTGTCTGCAACCGATTTTCGTCGGGGAGTCGGAGAAGAGTAAGTGAAAAGGCTGACCGGGAAGAGAAACGGCGCCGCACGCCGACACCCCTCTTCGCGCGGGCGTCATTCTGCAGCGGGCGGTGCCCGAGCATATCCACGGCCTCTCATGGCCATCGGTGCCATTACGGCGCTGATGGGTGATCTCCGGCTCATCTACACTCTGAGCCAGTTGAGCGTGCTGTCCAATCGGCTGACTCGGCTCGTCCATTCAGCCAACAGGTTGCCGCATGAATTGCGTCGTGTGTGAAGGCTCAGCGGCGCATGTCCGTCGCAGTCGGGACCGCCCTCCCCAGTCAGAGGCCGAATGTAAGGATGTCATGACCAGCGGCAATCGTAACCATCTGTTTGCCCTCGTATAGAAAGGTTATCGGAGCCGCTATGATGCGGCCACCCGTGATAACCCGCCACAGCTCTTGGCCCGTCTTAGCATCGAGAGCGAAGAAGGTCTGGTCTTGAGCTCCGAACACAACCCCGCCGCCTGTACTCAGCAATCCACCGTTATTCGCTGCAGAATTGCGATATTCCCATTGCACTTCACCGGTCACGGGATTTAGGGCGCGGACGGCGGCTTGAGAGCTTTCGGGGGCAAAGTACTGAAAGAACCCACCCTGGAATCTCTCACCCGGACGGTACTCAACACGGGTCTTATAAAAAATTCCTCCCCAATCCACAAATGGCACGTACATGAGGCCAGTCACGGGACTGTAAGAAGGAGACTGCCAGTTGGCGCCTCCTCCAATACCAGGATAAACAGTGGTTCCCTTTTCTGTTGGATATGTTGCTGGATTAGCTTTCGGGCGACCATGGCTGTCAATCCCATCTGCCCACGTCTGCCTTGCAAATGGCTTCGCCAAGCGGAACAGCCCCGTCCTGGCGTCTAAGAGGTAAAAGAACCCGTTTCGATTTGCTTGAGCAAGAAGACGTTCTCGTTTGCCTGCGAGATTCCCGTCCAGTAATACTACGATCTCTGTGGCATCCCAGTCGAAGACATCATGGGGCGTGAACTGAAAATACCATTGGAGTGTCCCATGATCCGCGTCCAGTGCTACGACGCTATTTGTGTAAAGGTTGTCGCCGCCACGTGGCTCGCCATCAAAATTCGGACTAGGATTGCCGGTTGGCCAGTAGATCAGGTTGGTATCCGGATCGAAAGAGCCCGTGAGCCACGTCGGACCGCCCCCTGTTCCTCCGGAACTGCCTTCCCATGTGTCTGCTCCGGGTTGTCCTGGCTGGGGGATCGTGTCGAATCTCCAGACCTTCTTCCCATTGGCCGCATCCCGAGCTTCGATAAAACCGCGGATACCGTATTCTCCACCGGCAACGCCTGTGATTACTATGTTCTTCAGGGTCAGCGGCGCGCCGGTAATGCTATAGCCGGTCTTGGAGTCTGCTACCTCGACGTCCCAGGAGACTCGTCCTGTATTAACGTCGAGAGCCACTAAATGCGCGTCCAGCGTACCCAGGAAAAGCGTGCTCCCGAGTATGGCCAAACCGCGGTTCACGTAACCACAACAAAGCGATAGATCTTCCGGCAGATCTCGATCGTAAGCCCAAATCAAAGCTCCGGTCTTCGCGTTTAGCGCCTCGACACGATTGGGTGGCACCGTCACAAACATGTAGCCATCTACGACCAATGGACTCGTTTGGATCGACGGCTCTGATGTACTGTACTGCCGCGCCCACAGCAGGCGCAGGCCACCAGCATTAGCGGGCGTGATCTGGCTGTTGCGGCTGAATCGATGACCATCGTACGAGCCGGAATAGGTTAACCAGCGACCCGGGATCTGATCTGCATTGCGAATCTCCTCATAGCGCACGGGCTCTACCTTTGGAATCAGCGAGGCTGGGACCGAATCTTGTTGAAGTTGGCTCAGCGTCAGCGACCTTAGGTAGGCCACCAGCCGCCATTTGTCGAGCCACGGCAAAGCACTGCCGGGCATGCTGGTTCCACGAATGCCCGAAGAAACAGTCCGAAAATAAGCCCAATCGCTGCTGCCTTGCACCATATGGCGCTGTTGAAGGTCGGGGCCGGTAGGGCCTCCTGTCCCGTTGGTACCGTGGCAGCCGGCGCAGTGAGATCGAAAAAGGCCACTTCCGGCCGAAATGTCCGCAGGAGAGTTATATGGGTTCGTGATCGCAGCGTAAGGGTTTGGCGTCTCAGCCAGTTCGGGCAAGTTGAAACCCGATCCAGGTCGGCTCATCCTGAGGAGGTCGATCCATCCAACTTCCGGCAGGGAACCCGTGGCCTTTGACCACATTATGGCAAACCCCGTGCGAACCCGCGCAACAGAGCTCAGCGCCAATACGACTCCGAGCAACACTAGTCCAATGGCAACCCAAGCGTAGCGAGATCGTGAGCGTTTTTTGAACATGGTGTGAAAGTGTCCTCCGGGCTACGGCTTTCTAGATGCTCAAGCCCTTTCCCGCCAGGAGGTTCTGTGCGGCCTGGATGTGGCGCGTGAGGTCGTAGCCCAAATCAGTGGCGTGCAAGAGCCGAATGAAGGTGACGACCGCCGCGGAGCAAAGCCATGGAAGCAGGAACGTACGTTCCGTGCCATGGTGGGCGATTGGCGCAGATATCGTGGCTCTCGCCTGAATGGCCGCGTCCGCGGTCACCTCAACTCCCCTTGGTGTCATTATCTGCGCCGACGCAAACCGTATCAAGAATGCGCGCAAGCCGGCTGGCGCGTTGCGGCGGGACCGGAAGCCTCAGCAAATAAAGCAGCTCGACAATGGACGGCAGCAGGCATCAAAAATATGATACAGCCCTTTCGTCTTCACGATGCAGCGAGACTTTTGTCTCAGTTCAGGCATGTGTCGCATCGCCACATTTGGGCGGCGCCCGGTTACCGAGCGATACGCCGCGGCTCCACCGCGCGGAAGCGCGATCCCTGTAACCTGGATGCGCGATGACATGCGCATCAGGAATCATGCGGTGTTCTGAACTCTACGCAAACAGGTTGCGCGGTCGGGCGTTTTTTCCTCTGGCCCGCAACCGCGGCGTGCCGCCGGATGCTTTGACTACCGTCAATCTCGATTTCATGCGAATGTATCGGCCACTCACGAATGTCGTCACTCGGCCGACCGCAGAAAGTGGGCGCGGTTATTCGCTCGTCGGCCACCACGAAATCATGATCCCTGTCATCGCGGCGGCGGTGCTCGACCTCGACAGTCGAGGATGAAACCGGCCGACCGACCATGCGTGAAAGCGCGGGACGATTGGTCTAGTCGTGCCGTCGGTCGGCTTCGGCTTGCAGGTGTCGCTCGATCAGCGAGCTCATCGCGTGCAGGATCGTTCGATGGACCTCCTGCATGGGAACGTTGAGATGGATGTTCCTCGGCGCCACCCCCAGGACCATTCGCTGCGGATCGAGCGCCGAAATCGTCAGCCGGTTCGTAATTTGGTGCCGAAGGCTCGTCCCGACGGCCAGCAGGGCGCCAGGTACAGAATGCGAAGGGGCATGAGTCAGTGGATCAGGTCGGTTTTCAGCGCAACTGGTACGCCGGCCGGGATCTCTGTCTCGAGAAGCTTCAGTTCTTCGTCAGGGAAGCGGCGCACCAGCTTGAGCGGTGGCAGCCGTTCGAAACAAGCAGCCCGATGGCGTTCTCCGTAAGGACCAAACCACAATATCTCCTGCGGCAGACCACCGAGGTCCTTGACCAGGAGCAGCAAGTGTGTGGGCCCGGCGACATACTGAGCTCTCAGCTGCGAGCATGATTCAACCCGATGAACCCTGGAGCGATCCACTTCAACATCGGCATAGAACCAATGCTCGGCGTTCGTGATAAGCACCGTATCGGGCCGTGCTGTCATCGCTTCCGACACATAGCGGCGCGCCGGCGAAAAATCGTAGGTCAACCCGAATGAGGGCCAGGGGCGAAGGTCGGTCATGCCAACCAGTCTCGCCCGTCGCACCTCGCCTCTGTCGCTCGGCGACATGGCAAAGATGATTCCGGCAACGCCCATGAGCACGAACGCCGCAACGTACGCGCGACTGGGAAACTGGATAAGGACCGCGAAACTGTTTCGGCGCCTGAGATTGTTGGCAGTAGCCAGGTAGTACGCGATTGGGATCGTCAGAGGTAGCAGAGGCCAATAATACCGGGGGTGCGCCGTGTAGGCGAAACCACCGAAGGGCTCAATTGCCCACAGAAACGCCGGGATCACGACAAAGAGACCTGCGCCAACCTGACGCAGGTCGTGGCAGCCATTCAAAATTGAATGATCCCGCCTGCCAATCCAAACCAGCACTGGCAGGAGGAACATCACCACAGTAAGAGCTACAACCCACGGACGATTGCCAGCCTCGGCAAGGGCCTCAATAACTCGCACGGGCATCCAATAGGTCAACGAGACCGCCGCCGTCGTCAAATATGCCAAGCCCTCCCAAGCGCGCGTTGCAACGCTGAGAACCCCCAGGTCGAATTTCAGCCCGCCGGCGGGGGTGGCAGGCCTGTTCGACAAGAAGCAATTGACATAAATCTGCAGCACAAGAGCGGGCAATAACCCGATTCCAAAAGCGGCGGTACGGCGAACAGGGAGGCCCACCCGGGCGCGGCACTGGCAGATGATTAGGAGTGCGGCGTACACAGGCAGGAAGAGACCTGCATAACGCATCAGCACGCAGAATCCGGCCACGGCACCGGCCAACACATCCGTTCGCGCCGTCGACCGGGCATCGGCGTCGGGTGGTCTCGCGACGAGTTGCAGAAGCCAAGGCACTGCAGCCCACAGAAAAATATCGGTGCCGGACCACGGCAGCGTAAAAAGCAGAGGACTGGTGACGGCTACGGCATAACCAATCCACCTCCACAGGCGATCCCGTCGCCAAGCGTCTTCCATGTAGACGAACGACAATTCGGCCCAGCCCCACCATCCGACCAAAGTGGCAACGGCACCCGAGATTTTCACGACCAGGCCAGGGCCCGCTCCGAGCGCCATCAGGAAGGCTGCCCATAGCGAGTAGCCGCTGGCGAAGATTGTGAGGGTTATCAATTCCAGTGGCTTGGCCAGGTCGTCCTCCGTGGCCCAATAGATGCTCAAGCCTTTTCCCGCCAGCAGATTCTGGGCGGCCTGGAGTTGGAACGTGAGGTCGTAGCCCAGGTCGGCGGCGTGCAAGAGCCGAATCACGGTGACGAACGCCGCGGACAAGAGCCATGGACGCAGGAACTTGCGGTCCGCGCCCTGACGAGCGGTCGAAGAAAATGCTGAGGCTCTCGCCTGGATGCTCGGGGTCACGTCAACGGCCGTGGTTGACATTTTGCGCCGAAGGAAGCTTAGCAGAAACCCATGCCAGCTGGACACCCGGTGGAGTCAAATCCTAACGTCTACAAACAAATGACTTAACTCGCTCATCAAGCCGCATCGCGCGGCGAAGCGCAGGTCGGATCTCTCAAACTTCCCAGTGCAGCCAGACAATTGTCTCGTCCATTTAGGTCGTGTCATGTCACCCGAACGCGAGTGTTTTGCGAGCAAATAGGGTTGCGTGACCAGACGTTTTGCCTTAATGTCCTAGGCGCCTCCTAGCCCTCTCTGCCGCCGTGACAATCTTCTCCTACGAACAGTTTGATCTGTCGGATATCAAGACCTACCCATTGAGTGCCCGACACAGCAAGGCACACGTCGCGAACTTCGTGCGGCCGCTCGAGTCGAGAACGACGGTAGGAACATTCGTTGAATCTTTGCCCGACATCCTTGCTGCGGCCGACTTCAAGAGCGTCGTGCGCGCCATCGTCGAGGCGAAGCGAAGCGGAGGCGGGGTTCTATGGGGCCTCGGGGCACACGTCATCAAGACGGGGGTTGGACCGGCTCTGATCCAGCTGATGGAGCAAGGTTTTGTGTCGGCCCTCGCGCTGAACGGGGCGGCCGTTATTCATGATTTCGAGATAGCTTTCGCTGGCGCCACGTCCGAAGACGTCGATGCCGCGCTCGGACCCGGGCGTTTCGGAATGGCTGAGGAGACTGGCCGTCTGTTGAACGAAGCCATCACCGAAGGCGTCAAACAGGGACTCGGCATCGGGCAGGCACTGGCTCGTTTTCTAACAACGACCAGCTTGTCGTTCGCCAGCACGAGTGTGATGGCGACAGCCGCCCGCCTTGACATTCCCATGACGGTCCATGTGGCGATTGGCACCGATATCATCCACATGCACCCCGCGGCCTCAGGTGCTGCAATCGGCGAAGGAAGCCTCCGCGATTTCCGCTATCTCGTAACCAATGTTGCGCGACTGGATCACGGAGTGTATCTGAACTGTGGATCGGCGGTCGTGCTTCCGGAAGTCTTCTTGAAGGCCATTGCCCTCGCGCGCAACCGCGGCGTGCCTTTCGCCGCCCTGACCACTGTCAATCTCGACTTCATGCGAATGTACCGGCCGCTCACGAACGTGGTCGCGCGGCCAACGGCAGGGAGCGGTCGAGGCTATTCACTCGTAGGGCATCACGAAATCATGATCCCTCTGGTGGCGGCTGCCGTGCTCGACCTCGACAGTCGCGGATAAGTGTTCCGCCTCGTTGGCGCAAAGACGCGCACACCGATCAATCAATCGCGCTGTGGGCCGGTTTCGGATAGTAGATGCCGCTCGATCAGCGAACACATCGCGTGAAGTATCGTTCGGTGCACTTCCTGGATACGGGGAGTGGCCATCTCGCGAACGTTGAGATGGATGTCAGCGTCGGCGCCCATGCGCCCACCATCCCGACCGGTCAGCGCGATCGTGACCATCCCCTGCTGCCGGGCTGACGCGAGCGCTGCCTCCACGTTTTCGGAGCGTCCGCTGGTCGAGATGCCGAAGGCCACATCGCCCGCCCGGCCGAGCGCCTGGACTTGTCGGACAAACACCTGCGCATACCCGTAGTCGTTAGCGATCGCAGTCACGACGCTCGAGTCAGCCGTCAGCGCCACAGCGGCCAGCGCCCGGCGTTCTCCTTCGAACCGGCCGACGAGCTCTGCGACCAGGTGCTCGGCGTCAGACGCGCTTCCGCCGTTGCCAAACGCGAGCACTTTGCCTCCATCCACGATGGCACGGCTGATGGCGGCAGCGGCGCTCGCAAGACCCTCCAAGCCGTGGGCGGCGAAACGTTGATGAGCGGACGTGGTCTCGTCAAATATCGCACTGAGGCTAGTGCGGGCGTCGAATGACATTTGTCCCCCTAGTGTATTGACTAAAGTCAAGACTGAACTAGACTTACGCTATAACGGCAGTCAGACGAATCGGGAATGCCATACCTAAGCTGTTGTAAACAGGCGGTTTGTAGGCTCAGACGTGGGCGGGACCGCTGTTTGCCTAGAGAGGGCGTGCGCCAGTTCGTCGACCGCGGTCGCGGCCAGGCGCTGCCGTTATGACGCCAAACGACCTGATTCATCCTCTCGCAGTGTACATCTCGGATTTCAAGCACAAACGCGTGCTCGTCCTGGGTGACGCCATTCTCGACGAATACCTGCTCGGCGACTGCAGCCGGATCTCGCCTGAAGCGCCGGTGCCGGTGCTGAGAGTCGGCTCGACGAGGCGGTGCTCGGCGGCGCCGCGAACACGGCCGCGAACATCGTGTCGCTGGGCGGGCACGCCACGCTGATTGCGCTGGTCGGCAACGACGAGGCGGGGCGACGCTCAGGCGCTGCGCCTCCGAGGCCGGCGTCGATCTGCTGGCGGTCGATCACGGTACTGACGACGCTGCGCAAGACGCGCGTCGTCGGCCAGCAGCAGCAGATCGTCCGGCTCGACTACGAGGAGATCCGACCGCCGACCGCCAGCGGTCGAGGCCGAGATTCTGGCGCTGTTCGAGGCCAGTCGTGGACAGCCTGCGACATCGTCGTCATCTCCGACTACGCGAAGGGATTCCTGTCGCCATCGCTTGTCGCAGGCGATCATTCGGCGCGCCCACGAAGCCGGCCTCGAGGTGATCGTCGATCCGCGTCCGCAGAATCGGGAGTGCTACAAGGGCTGCGACTATCTGACGCCGAACTGGAAGGAATCGCGCGCGCTGCTGCGGCTGCCGCGACGCCGAAGCCATCGCCGGAGGCGATCTCGGCGGTCGCTCGCGCGCTGGCGTCCGAGCTCGGCACGAACGTCGTGCTGACGCTGGGCGCGCACGGCATCCTGTTCTGCAGCAGGAACGGCGACGAGCAGTTCGCGCTGCCGACGCTGGCGCGAGAAGTGTTCGACGTGAGCGGCGCGGGCGACACGGTCGTCGCCGCGTTCGCGCTTGCCCGCGCGTCAGGCGCCGATCACGCGACGGCCGTGGCGCTGGCCAACCGGGCCGCCAGCGTCGTCGTCGGCAAGTTCGGCACGGCCACGGTGACGCCGGAGGAGATCCTCCAGGACACCGACGCGCTTCGGCTCGTGCCACGGCACGCGCTCTGCGCAGCTGGCGGCGACGCTGCGGGCCAAGGGCAAGCGCATCGTCACCATCAACGGCAGCTTCGACATCCTCCACAGCGGCCACCTGCACATCCTCAACGAAGCGCGCCAGCGTGGCGACGTGCTGATCGTCGGGCTCAACAGCGATGCGTCCGTTCGAGGGCTACAAGGGACCGAACGCGGCCGATCGTGCCGGAGCGGCAGCCGTGCCGAGATGCTGCTGGCGCTGCGGATGGTCGACTACGTGCACATCTTCGACGAGCCGGATCCGATTGCGTTCCTGAAGGAAATCGAACCCGGACGTTCACGTCAATGGGTCCGAGTACGGCGAGAACTGCATCGAGAGCGAGACCGTCAGGCGCGGCGGCGGAACGATCCACATCGTCGGCCGGATTCCGGGGCTCTCGACCTCCCGCCTCATCGACGCACTGCAGCCAGCGAGCTCGGCCGCCACATCGTCCTGATGAATTCCGCGCCTCACACCGGATCATGAAAAGAGCAGATGTCGACGGATCGGCCCTCGCGAGATCGCCTGGGACTGCCGGTTCTTTCTCGGCGATCGGCCCGTGCGTCTGGCACAAGCGAGACCGGCGTGCTCTGCACGTGCGATCACTACGAGCCGGTCGAGGAGCGTCTGCTCATCGTCAAGCTGGACGCGATGGGCGACGTGCTGCGGTCGACGGCGCTCTTGCCGCCGCTGGCGGAGGTGCATCCTCGAGCGGCCATCACGTGGATCACGCGCAAGGAATCGGTGCCCCTGCTGCAGCGCAATCCCTACATCGCCGAGGTGCTCGAGCTCGGCCCCGAGGCGCTCGTGCACCTGCAGACGCGGACTTCGATCGCGTGATCAATCTGGACGCCTCGAAGATCAGCGCCGCGCTGGCGACCGCGGCGCGTGCCAGCGCGAAAGGACGGCTTCGTCCTGGACGAGCGGGGGTGCGTGCAGCCGACCAACGATGCGGCCCGAGCGCTGGCTGGAAGCCGGCGTCTTCGACGACATCAAGCGGCAAGGGACGGCGACCTACCAGGACCGGATGGCCGAGATTCTCGGGCTTGGCAGGGCGGCAGCACCACTACGTGTTCGAGCTCGGCGACGACGAACGTCGCGCGAGGCCAAAGCGCATCTCGAAGTCGATCGGCCTCGACTTCGAGCGGCCGGTGATCGGGTTGAACACGGGCGCCGGCGGCCGATGGCCGCTGAAGCAGTGGCGGGAGGAGGGATACGTCGAGCTCGTCGGCCGGTCTGAGCCGGCACGAGGACGTCCAGTTCCTGCTTCTCGGGGGACCGGGGGAGCAGGGAGCGCAACGAGCGGCTCAAGCGCGCGATCCGACGTTCGGCTGTTCGATCCAGGATGCGACAACGGCGTTCGGCACTTCGCCGCGCTCGCTGAGCCACTGCGACGTCGTCGTGACCGGCGACACGCTGGCCATGCACCTTTCCCTGGCGCTGGGCAAGCGGACGGTCGTGCTCTTCGGACCGACGAGCGCCGCGGAGATCGAGCTGTACGGCCTCGGCGAGAAGGTCGTGCCGGACATGACGTGTCTGAGCTGCTACAAGACCAGCTGCGACTTCGTGCCGAACTGCATGGACCTGATTTCCACCGACATGGTGGAGCATGCGGTGATTCGGCAGCTTGCGCTCACGCAGGCGGTCGCTCAGCAGTCTGCCTCTTAAAGTCCGAACGCTCACGTTCTCCGCGGGGTAGAAGCTGGCGACAATTGTTCACGGAGAAGGCAGCATAGGAGTCGCCTCAGGTTCTGGAAGGGACCTTCAGTGATCAAGTACCTGGCAGTTGCCATGGCCCTAAAGTGCTTCTCAGCCGGCTCGATGACCCGGTCCCTGTATCGCCGCCTTGGCAACCTCATGGGCAATCGGGAGCGCGGCAGTGGGACCATGCCGCCCTACTATGTAGAACGCCTCAAGCGGATGCTGCGTCTGCAGGGGCAGCACACCCTGTTGCGCAAAGATGACCGAATTATCGAGCTTGGGACCGGCTGGTTGCACTGGGAGGCCCTCACCGCGCGGCTGTTTTTTGACATTGAAGGAGTGCTTTTCGACGTGTGGGACAACCGGCAAATCAGTGGCCTCAAGAACTATGTTGCCCAGCTTCGTCCCCTGTTGAACGACGGCTTTGGGCTATCGGCCCCGGAATTAGCTCGCGTGCAATCTCTCTGTGACGCCGTTACGAGCGTCGAGTCGTTCGATCGGCTATACAGCCTCCTTCGATTTCAGTATGTCGTCGAAAGCTCAGGCAGTCTCAGACAGTTTGCGGATGAGTCCTTCCAGCTTGTCGTCAGCGGCGGGGTGCTGGAACACGTGAAGCGTGAGGCAGTGCCGCTCCTGATTCGGGAGACGATGCGCATCTTGCGCCCGGGCGGATGGGCGCTACATAGCATCGATACTTCCGACCACCTGGCCCATTACGATAGTTCCGTTTCCAAGAAGAATTGACCTCGCCTATTCCGAGCCGATGTGGAACTGCTTCTTCCAGAACGATGTTCAGTACATCAATCGCCTTCAAAGAGGAGAATGGATGGAGATGTTCCAGTCCGCGGGTTTTCAATTGATTGATGAAGACAGCTGGTTCGTGAACATCGACGACCTGAAGGTGGCCAGCCGGTATTCGCACATGGATAAGTGCGACCTCGAATGCCGCGTGCTGCGAGTGCTGTTTCAGAAGCCGGGCAGGGCCGAAGCATGAATCGCACGAGCAATCACAACGTTCTCTTTGTGGCGTTATATGAGCCTTCTGCACTTTTACATTCTCGGTGGCCTGTTCGAGGACTGGCACTTCCACATCATGTTGGCCAATCAGGCAGCCGCATCGTTCATGTCAGCCGACATGACGATAGACCTTGGATCCAATCAGTTTCAGGATCGGCACGGGGATCATCGAAACAATTGGCTTCAGGCGCTGCTGCAATCCTGAGGAATCGTCGAGGCGCTCGTCAGTCGTTGCACTTCGCCGTGCATAGATCAGGTCGTATTCCTGGCTCCCCCATCCCCTCTTGAACAGGAGGAGCCCCTCGTTTGTCAGATCGCTTCGACCGAAATCAAAGAGCGAAAAATTACGCTCGCATGCCCATCGCATTGCATCCCACATGACCGCGTAATTGGCCGCGGATGACAGCGCACGCTCGTCGGACGCGCCGTACTTGTAGAGGACGGTTCTGTTCCACAGCAGAAAGACATTGGTCGCGACGATCCGGCCTGCAAGCGTCGCCACACCAATGAAGCCGAGGCCGGTATCGAGAATGTTCTTCTGAATGTTCCAGAAGAACGAATCCGGCTGGGGCAGAACGCCATGCTTTCTGCGGGTGAGCGCGTTGAGTCGAATGAAAGCGCGAAGGGCCTCCGCGTCCGTTCGCTGTTCCACGCGGACGCCAACGCTTTCCGCTCTCCTGAGCTTGCGTCTCGACTGTTGGTTGAACCTCTTCAAAAGGGCGCCGGGATCCCCGCCGAGCTCGGTGCGGTGGAGTTTGTAGCGAGCACCCGTTCGAAAACCATCCGGGACAATGGAGTTTCTGATTTCCACATATTTCCATCGCCATTTGTTCCTGAGCTCATCTGCGCCCTGGAGGAGCGCTCGAAGCGCTGACTCGTCGCGCACAATCGGTCCGCACGTATCGGAAAACGGAAGACAGACGGCACGGGCCCCGGTGAGCCGACTTCGAACCTCCATAAGCGGGAAGATGCCGACACAGGAATCGCCTTGAGTCGCCTTGAGACACACCGGCGCGTAGTCGTAGGTTTCGCTGAGAACCTTGAGCCATGCGGGGTGATAGAAAGCGGAAGCATCCGGGGCTGTCTGCAGGAAATCCAGCCACTGCGGATCCGCACTCGGGTCGGTCTGAACGACCTTCACTGGCCGCTCATACTGAACTCGTCTGCCATGTGCCTGAACTCGTCTACCATGTGCGCGAAAGGAAGGGCCAATCCGTTGCCAACGCGAAAACGCCAACATCCCGTTGAAAGCTCGAAGGCTTCAATTACCACTGGCAGATTTCCTAGGCTCCTGAGTGATCTCATAGAATCGCACGGCTTGTGTGAGCATCCAGTCTTTGCTGGGTCTCCAGCCGAGCGAGATCCGCGACGTGGGCTGAAATCGGCCCAATGACATGATCCGGTCGTGTTCCACCGGGTTGGCATACACGATCCGGACCGAGCGGGGGGCGCGGTCGACAGACTCTATGAGCCGCCGCAGCGTCGCTGAAAGGGACTCGCCGCGGACCGGATTATAGAGAAACAGTATTGTGACGTCGTCCGGGATCCTGAACGTCGTGGCGTCCGCCTGCACGATGTCGATCGCGCAGCGCCGGCCTCGAAGGCGAACTGCGTTCCGCCGAGCCAACTCCGTCATCCGGGGGTCGATGTCGATCCCGACCACGCGGCGGAATCCGAACTGCGCAGCGCCGCACACCACTCGTCCGGCGCCGCAGCCGACGTCGAGGAAAGTGTCGTTCGCTGTGTGGCTTAGACGTCTGAGGATCCGCCATGTGCCGCTCCACCCCAGTGATCGCTGGGTGCTACGAAAATGCTCGACGTCGATGCCAAGCGATCTCGCCACTGATTCGTCGACGGTCTCGATACCCAGTCGCCGATCGACCACTCGTGACCCCCACTCCCGAAGCTTGAGCTGCGTGGGCTTTACAACGTGTCGAAATGCCGACGTGATGACGTTCACCGAGACTCCTCGTTACGCGCTCCGGAGCCGATTGGCGATGCCACGGATCCAAGGAGTGGCGAGGACCCAGCGGGCCGGTGCCTTCAGGAACCGCCGACCGCGTCCGACAAACGACCACCGCGCCTTGGGCAGCAGCATCGGTGATCCTCCGAATCCCAGCTTGAAGAACGCCGGCGTCTTGGTGAAGTCCGCCGGCAGCGACTCGTTCGCAGCAATCAACTCGGCTGCCCGACGATCAAAACCCCCGAGGTCGTACGTGCGGGCCCCGGTCGTGCGGGCCCAACGCATCGCTGCCCAGTGCAGGGCTTCGTTGGCATTGCGTCCGCCCTCGACGGCGGCATCCCAGCCGGCGAGCTTGAAGGTGACGACACCGGCGAAGGACGTGAGCCACAACCCGGCGACAGGTTTGCTGCCTTTGCGGGCAATGAATATCGCGCAGAGGCCTGCCGGCGCCAGGACATTCCATTGGGCTCGCAGGGTGGCTTCGTCGATGGGGACGAACCCTTGCCGTGCGGCCGTGGCACCGTGCAAGCGCTGGAAAAGCCCGACATCGTCGTCCTGCTGGACGGTCAGCTCGGACCGCAATACCTTGCGGACATTGCGGCGGCGCATTTCGCTCATTTCTGCGAGGAGCTCATCGTCGGTCCGCGTCAAGTCGATCCGGATTGTAGCCTCCGGCGCAACCGGCGGGCACCCGAGCTCGAAGCCGCGTGCAGCTAACGCCACGTCAAATGCCTCACCGCCCAATGGAGGCTGAACGACGAGCAGGTGCACGCCCATCGATCGCGCGGAGGAGATGAGCTCGTCCACAACGTGATCATGGTCGCGGATGCGGTGTCGATGAGAGGTCCACGGGCGACGTACCCCAGTCGGAGCCCGGCGAGGACCTCCTTAATGATGATCAGGCCCCCGCCCACGATGTCGCCATCCGGCCCATGCGCCGCCGTAAGTGACGTATGCAGCCCGATGGCTCGCTTAGTTGTCGCCCAGGCCGTCGTTTGCACGAGATCGCCGCCGGGGCAGTTCGCGACAAAATCGTCCCATGCTGAATGGGGTTCGGCGGAAGTTCGAAGAACGGGAAGCCAGAGATCTGGCGCTGCACGGTCATCATCGGACCTTCATCCGGCGTTCAATGCTGACATAACAGATGTGATCGCCCTCGCGAGCCTTGTCGACGTATTGCCAGTTCATCGGCCTGCCAGTCACCCGCTCGACTGACGCGTGAAAAGCCGAAAAAGTGGTTGGGCGCAACTGCGCGCGACGCTGCGCGTCGACCGGGGCCCAGGATCCCAGCGCGGGAGCGCTGGGAGGCGCAGATGACTCCGCAGATCATCATTGTGGCGCCAAACACCTGCGGCCCGCCCCAAACACAGAAATGCTATTGTGGTCGTTTGAGGAGCAACGTGATCCCGACATTCGTCAGACAGACAGTTGTGTATCAATCAATTCGGCGCGTCCTGGAGAAGCGTTTCAATCCATACGCGACGAACCCATTCCTGAATTTCGCACCACCCGGCCACTTCTACTCCCCGCTACCCGATCTCGACCTCGTGAACCGTGACAGAGGCCGCCTCTTCGATCGAGATGTCGCGGGCGTCCCCGGCATCGACAACAACACAGTCGCCCAGCTCGCTCTCGCCAAGGACCTGGCGATGTTCTACGGAGATCTTCCTTTTACCCCGGCCAAATCCAACGGCCTTAGATACTATTTCGAGAATCCCTACTTCAGATATACCGACGCCATCATCCTTTACTCGATGTTGCGGCACTATCGACCTCGTCGTGTTGTTGAGGTCGGCTCGGGGTTCTCATCGGCGGTCATGCTTGATACTAGTGACAGATTTCTCTCCAGTGGCGTCAGCTTCACTTTCATCGAGCCATATCCTGATCGTCTCTCTTTGTTGCTGACCGACCAGGATAAACGTCAGCATCGGATCATCGACTCCACGGTGCAGGAGGTTCCTCTGGAGATCTTTGAAGTCCTCGCAGCGAAAGACATCCTGTTCATCGACTCCTCACACGTGGCCAAAATCGGCAGCGATGTGACTCATCTGCTGAGTTACGTGCTGCCGGCGGTCGCGCCAGGCGTGCTCATCCACTTTCACGATGTGGTGTGGCCTTTTGAGTATCCCGAGGAGTGGCTGGGCGAAGGAAGGGCCTGGAACGAAAGCTACATTTTGAAGGCGTTCCTGCAATTCAACGCCAGCTTCAAGATACTCCTGTTCAATTCGTACCTCACACTCCATCATCGTGAGGCTTTTGAACGTGATTTTCCGCTCTCCCGAGGCGACACTGCCGGGAGTCTCTGGATCGCCAAGATCTCGTGATCCAGCCATCCAAACTCGTTCATTTACTTGATTCTTCTCATCTGCCGAGGAAGTGACAGAGGTGGCGCATGGACAGCCGTTCGTCGGGAAGCAGCCCCAGCCGGCTGGAAAGCGGCACAACGATAGCCACCTTTCGCGACGACCGTATCTTGGGCCGACAAGCCGGAACGAGCATCTTCGTCAGGCCCTGAGCACCTTGGCTCCGAGATCCCTTCTGTCATGTAATTCGACGGACGTGGCCGCGTCCAGCCGCTAGGCTCGGATTTCCGGAAGCGCCGAACGGGCGCTGTCTGCGCGATGATCGTCTACCATTTGGTCGTAGATCCAGCGATAGGTCCTCTCCAGACCGTCGCGCAGTCGAATTCCGGGAGCCCACCCGAGGCGTTCGGTGATGAGGGTGTTGTCGCTATTCCTGCCGTTGACCCCCTTGGGGGCGTTGACATCGTAGGTCCGCTTGAGCCTCACCCCGGCGATGTCTTCAACGATGTCCACCAGTTGGTTGATCGTGACCAGTTCGTTGCTGCCGAGATTGAGCGGTTCCTCGACGTCGCTGGCCACGATCAACTGCGTACCTTGCAGACAATCGTCGATGTACATGAAGCTGCGGGTTTGATCGCCCGTGCCCCAAATCTCGATTTCATGCCGGCCGGACAGCTTGGCCTCAATGACCTTTCGGCAGATCGCTGCGGGTGCCTTTTCGCGGCCACCTGTCCAGGTGCCGTGTGGGCCGTAGACGTTGTGGTATCGCGCCACGCGCGTCTGAAGGCCGAAGTCCTCGCGAAAGTGCCGACACATGCGCTCGCTGAACAGCTTCTCCCAACCGTACCCATCCTCTGGCATCGCCGGATACGCGTCAGCTTCCTTGAGCGGCACGACGTTCTCGAAGACCTGCTTGTCCGCGGCGTATACGCAGGCCGAGGACGAAAAGAAGAAGCGGCGCACGCCCGCCTCGTGCGCGGCCATCAGCAGGTGGGTGTTGATCAACACCGACAACATGCACAACGCCCGGTTGTTCTCGATAAACCCCATACCGCCCATATCGGCAGCCAGGTTATAGACCAGAACGGCGCCGCGTAACGTGGCGTTGCAAGCCTCTCTGTCCTGTAGGTTGAGCTGCCGGTTCTCGGCATCGGGAAACAGCTGGTACCATTCGCTGAGTGGCTTGATATCGACCACGCGGATTCGCCGGTGGCCCTGCTGCAGGAGGCGGCCCGCGAGATGACCGCCGATGAACCCGCCGCCCCCACACACCACAATCAAATCGTTCGGATCTGTTTTCATGGATCGTGTCTCAGCATTCTCCGAGCTCTACGGTTCGGCGTGGAGGTAGGCAAACCAGTTCCCAGTTCTGAAACGACTGCTCGAAGATCGTTTGAAACCTCTCCGGCAGGAACGCGCGAGTGTTCAGATTCGGCACACCGATCGAGACTTTAAGTTCATTCTGCAGGGTTCATCATGCGGGCAGTCGCACGAAGTATCGAGGACGCAGCAAAGAACCTTCCAGCCTGACACTGAGTTGGATTGAATCGACCAAAGCTCTCTGCATTAATGACTTCACCGTGTCAGTGCAAGGCAATCGAAAGCCTCTGGGATGGATTTCATCGCTCAGTGAGACTTTGTCCTCCAATCGCCGAGAATCTTGGGTCGGATTCTCGAGGAACGGCTGCACCTGTTGACATCACCGATCGCATGAGCGACGCCTTCGCCACCTGTTCCAACATAGGGCCAGCACGCCGCTGATGAAGACGGTTGCAATGGAGATCTGCAAAGTGGCCGGTTCTGTATCCTGCAGTGTCACCTCAACATTGTCCAACAGCAAGTCGACGTTCACGGTCGTGTGAGAGACATCCTCGAAGGTCAGAGTGCTCGTCCCGCTGTCCGCGACAAACGCGAAACGCTTTCGCCGATACCGCGAGCCGAGCGGGAGATTTCTCGGCTCAAAGAAGGAAATGGCCCGCAGGAGCCGAGCGCGTCTGCCGACACCCGGCGACCACACGGACATCTCTTGCGACAATACCGTTTGGTTGCCCTGCACGGTGACTCGCATGCGCTGCTGGTCGCGGTTGAGTTGCGAGACGGCACCGACATCAAAGGCCAGGACGTACTCTTGACCAGCCGTCGTCGCGAAGCTTTGCCACAGTCTGCCGCCTGGCGGCCGCTGTGCGAAATTGAAATGCACCAACTGCTTGCCATCGGTCACGCCGTAATTCGTGTTCGGAGAGACCGCCACATCGTCTGGGCCATTAAACACCCAGGCGGCAGAGCCGTACTCGAAGCTCCCATTGAGCACGAGAGCCGGAGGTAGAACAGTTAGGGTTGCGGCGGAGCTTTCGACCGACCCTGCGGCGTTCGACACGACGACGCGGTAATTTCCTGCTTTCGCGGCGTCCGCCGCCGTGACTGTGTAACTGCTGCGGTTGGCGCCAGGGATATCTCGTCCGTCGAATTGCCATTGATAACTCAAGATACCGTTTCCGGATGCTTCGACGCTTATCGTCGCGCTTCCTCCCTGTTTGCTGGCCGTGTGCCGGGGCGGCGATGTCACCAAAGGAGCTTCAGAACTCTCGTCAATGATGCGCACGTTGTCGAGGAGAGTGTCGATGAAGTAATAGGCGGACGACTGATCCGCGAAGGTCAGCTTCGTTCTGGTGCTGTCCGCCACAAAGCTGATGTGCTGCGGAGTCCAGAACGGATGGGCGTCTCGACCGGTGACAACGACAACCTGATCCACGAGAGTGCCATTACCTTCCAGAGTGACTCGAATGCGCTGATCCGAAATTCTCCCAACAGTCCCCAGATCGAATGACAGTCCGTACCGGCGGCCCGGAGACGTTGCGAAAGCCTGCGAAAGCACAGCGTCGGGGAACGCGTTGCCCGGATTGAAAACGACCACGCTGGAGCCGTCGCTGGCGGGATGAGACAGTTCGTTAGTGGCAATCCTTTGCTGCCCGCTTGCGATCCAGCCCGAGTAGTCGCTCTCGAAGGTTCCATTCTGGAAGCTTTGTGACGTCTGCCCGTACGAAAGACCCGATGTCAGAATGAGGAGCGAGCAGGCAAGTCGGAACTGCTCCGAGCTAATTCGATCGTTTATCATCGTTGAATCCAAATCGTGGGAGCCATGTCATCAACGCGACGACGTGGCTATGTGGGATCAAGGCGTCCGGCGTCCGGCCTCCAGGCTCTACTCTCATGGGACCGGCCACACTTATGCAGCCGCCGGTTTCTGAAGGAGCAGGTTCAAATGGAGGCCGTTGTGCAATCCCCGTTCTTCCTCGGGCGTGTTGCGCGCCTGACTTTTGAGCAGGAACCCCTGGCGTTCGAACATACGCACGTACAGCGCTGTCGGAAGTCGATGAACTTTTTGCGGAAACTGTGTGTCGAAGAAGTTCAGGTATCGTTCGATCTCGTCTTTGTCGTCGATCGTTTTCATCGATACCACGAAATGACCGCCAGGCACGAGCGTTCGGTAAACGTTTCGGGCGTATTGAATGACCTCCTCGAAAAAGAGAAGCGTGATGACATCCGTACAGGCGACTACGTCGTACGCCGAATCCGGAAGATTGTCTCCGAACCCGTCAGCCACCATGAAATCGATCCGACCCAACCCTTGAGTTACCCTGCGCACCTCGTCGAAAAGGTGGTCCGAAACGTCTTGAGCCGTAAGGGTTCTGACAAGGGGAGCTAGTCGCGCCGTTAGACGCCCACCTCCAGCTCCAATTTCGAGGCACCGGTCAGTAGGCTTTGCGACAGATGCGCAGAGCTTGACGAACGTGTCCAGTTCGCTCCAGATGTTGTGTCCGAGCCTGGCGTTCGGCGCGACAGCGTGAAGAGCTTTCAGCTGCATGCGATAATGAATCGCCTGGTCTTCCTTGAGAGCGTCCTTGGCCCCGTGAAGAGCCGTTTTGACAGCCTGTCCGATCATCCCGGGATTCGTGACCAGAAATCGAAGTAATCCCGATCGCGTCTGGTAGGACTGAAAACGACTCTGCGCTTTCGCTAGAACTTCGTCGCTGGGCGTCGTCGTCTCTGGAATGCTGCTCATCGTGTCACCCACTAAAGCACAAGTGTAGCGGCCAAGTCCGAGTAGCTGTTGTCTCCGGTACTGCTCCGCCGGAGACGCTGAGCTGGCGACCTGGCCTCGATCGATCAAGCGAACGTGCACAGCTCAGGATGACTGGGAGTATCGGACCCAAATCTGCACTCAAGCAGGGGGAGGATTGTCGAGGATACGGCCGATGATTACCTCGTCACACTTCGCCCGCGGGTCCGAAACAGGCGCGCTTTATCCCGGCTACGAGGTGACCCCCAAAGTACCTACGATCGAACCGTCTGATCGGAGCCTTCCAGCCGATTTCGCCGTGCATGCTCCGATAGATCAGCTCCACAGCATCCGCAAGATCGCCGCGGCCGCGATCCCGCAATGGCGTCAGAAGTTGAGTGTAGTAGTGGAACGTCAACCCGTCCATGAATACTCTCTGCCGCACCAACTCGACGGTCAGCGGCCGCTGAAATCCGCGCGTTCGCTCTAGGGCGCCAATGGCCTCGAGCCCCAACATCGTCCGCACGCATTTCTCACACTCCCCACAGTTGAGAGCATCGGGACGGTATCGGGTTGAATCGTTGCAGACTCTCAGATTTTGTAACGCCACGTCCCAGTCGGCGACGACCTGGGTCTTCGCCAAGCGTGACATAGCCACGTCGTCATGGCGAATCCGCAGATCGAAGCTGGTATAGAGGGGATCCAACATCGGATGGGAGCCGTTCGGCGTCAGGTTCGGAATGTCGTCGGTCGAGGCGATCGAAACCACGGTCAAGCGGTCTGCAAAGGCATGGGCGATCGAAGCCAACGCTGCGGCCTGAAACTCATGCCCCCAAAATACCCAGTCATCGTCCAAGTAGCGGACGTTGGTGCTGATGGGCAACAGCTCAATCCCGGCGTCCCGCGCGATCTGGCCGAGCGCCGCAACCGCATGGTTAAACGACTCGGGCAGGTCTACTTCCAGCCCAAAGACCAGAAAGCCGTCCTGGATCCGGCCCGGGTGACTCTGCGGGAACGCGAGGTGGTTCATGCGCAGCGTCGCCAGCGAATCGATGCCGCCTGAAAAGAAAAATCCAGTGCGCGACGCCGGCGCTCGATCCGGCCTGGGAAGCGGCCCGACGGCTTCGATGGTCAGGAGGGGACGATCTCTGTGATACCAATAGCGAATCAACTCTAATACTGTTTCGAGGCCGCGACGCAATTCCGGACACACCTCGGCTTCAACGCGAATGCGCCGTTCCTTATGGCGCCATGCCGGCAGAAACGCTGCAATCAGGAACGCGTGGGGATTGCAGCAAAGACCCCATGCCGACTCCACCGCTGTTTCATAGAACACATCAAGCGTCGGACGGTCCGAATCCTCCCAGACCACACTGGCAGCCACTCGTGACTTGCCGTCTCGTACTTCGGATTTGAAGTTCTCGATTCTCATATGTGGCGTGCAACACTAGGACGCCGACTTTGCGACCGGGTTCAGGCCGCCCGACAATACTGTCTTTTTCGGCGATCCCGTTTCGATTCCGATCGCTCGCCCGCGAGGCGCCGCGTGGAGTGCCGCAAGTGCGTTCGCGACCTTCCGATGGCCCAGCGCGTTCCAGTGAACATCATTCATCTTGTAGCAAGTGACGTCCAAAAAACTCTTTCCGGCGACAAATGATACATCGAGGCTTCTGCAAATGGATTCAAGTTGCTTGTCTGGAAAGTCGGGATCAAATCCCTTCAACTCCCGCCCAAATGACTGCAACTGACGATGCCCCTCTGGGGTAAGTTGGGAGACGTCGGGGATGGTCAGCACCGCGAGATCGGCCCCGGCCTCGACACAGAGCTGTTGTCCTTGCCGAATCAGGAATTCGCACGCACGATACGCGCGCTGTGACAAAAACGTTGTTGAGCAGAGCTCGGTCAACATCGGTGCGTGATGCGCCGCGTGGCGCCGCATCTGCGCAACGATCGGCCACTTGTTAGGGTCGACATGGCTAGAACAGATCTCCCAGTCGCCTGAGCCATGAATCTCCCGCACGAATGGCTTCCGGTAACCGCGCAGATCTGGCGACAGGTTATCGTAAAGGTCGTTGCCGAAATAGATGAACCACACGACCAACTTGCCGCGCAGAGCTGGCGCCAGGCGCCGCATCCAGAGGAGCTCCTGCACCATACTGTAGCCACCGATGCCAATCGGCTTGACGCGTGGCCACGAGCGCAGATTGGCAAACAGTTCGTCGTCGCTGACGCCATAGCCGGCTGCGAATGAATCGCCAAACACCACGATGTCGCTTTCGGCAAGCGACGATCTTCCGCGCCAACCATCCTCGTCGGTCGAGATCTGAAACACGTCGACCATGAGATGGTGCGTGTTGAGGTGCGCGCGCGGCTTCCAGCCAAAAACGGGATCGAACTCGGTCAGTTGGTCGAGGGTGAGATAGGCGGGTTCTAACAGGCGTGCGAGCCCGCGCGTGCCCGCTGCCACCATCCAGTATGGCGCCGCCAGCATCAGCACTGGCACAATCAGGAGCACCCCCAACAACGCAGCCGCGAACGCCAAGACGGTACGCATCTCACTCAATTCAGGTCAGAACAAGGTATAGATATCCGCCTGAACCGCTTGTTCCTCTTCCCCGGTCAAGAGCTTCAAGACAGCAAGGAATGGAAGCAACGACACGGCCCAGAAATTGCCGGTCTGAGTTGCCCACCGCCAGTAATTGGCAATCCAGCCAGCATCGGCTCTTCCGGAGGACGCCGCCGCGAAGAGCGTGCGATAAGCGTCCCGCGCCAGGGATGTGCGTGACGCCCAGGACGTGAACGCCCCATCACTCACCGCGAGACGCATCCGTGATCCCGCTCTGCCCACAGCCACCAAAATGACGAAGAAGCAAACCGCCATGACGACTCGAGTAGCCCTCGACACGAACGGCTGGACAAGCCTACGATTCCAAGCGCGGTAAACACGCCAGACGAAGCCCTCACGAATAGAGCTGACCGAACCGACGAGGACTGCGGCCACCGCGCCAGCAAGGGCAAACACGGGCTCTTGAGTCCACAACGCAACCGCAAGCCACGGCAACGCCGTCAGCCCGCTGATGCTGAGCCAGAAGGCCCGCACGAGCGCGCGTCGTTCTGCCGATGGGAGCGCGACTGTGATCATGTGAAATCAATCCAGCGCGTACTGCGCTTTGTAGGCTTCAGCATCCTGCAACGAACCAGCGGGCTGATGCTCTTTCATCAGCACGCAGTTCTCCAAAACCAGCACATCCATCTCGGTGGCGAGGAAACATTGGAAGGCTTCTTCAGGATTGCACACAATCGGCTCGCCACGAATGTTGAAACTCGTGTTCACGATCACCGGACACCCCGTCGTTTCATAGAATCGCCGCATCAACCGATAGAAGCGCCCGTGGCGGACCGGATCCACCGTTTGCACTCGCGCGGAGTAGTCGACGTGAGTAACCGCTGGTATGCGCGACCTCGGGATCGCTACACGGATCCGCAGATCGGGATCTTCCATACGTTTTCGATCCTCGGCCGACAAGGCGGTCCGCCACTCCGGTCGCACCGGGGCGACCTGGAGCATGTAGGGGCTGTCCTCGTGGGGGCGCATGTCGAACACCTGGTCCACGAACTCTCGAAGAACGCAAGGAGCAAAGGGCCTGAATGACTCCCGGTACTTGATCTTCAGATTCATCTTTTGTTGCATCTGCGGGGAGCGGGCATCGCCGATGATGCTCCGACAGCCGAGTGCGCGAGGACCGAACTCCATGCGGCCTTGAAACCAGCCGACGACCTTTTCATCCGCTATCAGCCGCGCGACGCGATCCAGCAAGGCGGCTTCGTCCGGCACGAATTCGTACTCGGCGCCGACCGAGTCGAGGAATACGCGAATGTCAGCATTGTGAAACCACGGGCCGAGCAATGATCCCTTCTGGGCGTCAGGCGACTGCACCTGGCGCGGTTTGCCAAGCAGGTGATGCCAGACCAGCATCGCGGCGCCGAGGGCGCCTCCAGCGTCGCCGGCCGCCGGCTGCACCCATATATTCTCGAACGGTCCTTCGCGCAGCAGCCGTCCGTTGGCTACACAATTCAGCGCCACGCCACCAGCCATCACCAGATCTCGAGAGCCGGTCGTTTTATGCGCAAATCGACCGGCGCGAAGCACGACTTCTTCGCAGACGACCTGAATCGATGCCGCCAAGTCCATCTCCTTCTGCGTGATGAAACTCTCCGGCTTCCGAGGCGGACCGCCGAACAACTCGTGAAACCGCTCGGACGTCATCGTCAGACCCTGGCAGTAGTTGAAATAGGCCATGTCCAACCTTACCGAACCGTCGTCGAGGATTTCGACAAGCTTCTCACGGATCAGGTCCGCGTATTTGGGAACGCCGTAGGGGGCAAGCCCCATGAGCTTGTACTCACCCGAGTTGACCTTGAAACCCGTGTAGTAGGTGAAAGCCGTGTACAGCATTCCAAGCGAATGCGGAAACCGTATCTGATGAGTGAGTGAGATGGTGTTGCCCCGGCCCATTCCCAACGAACTCGTACTCCATTCGCCTACGGCGTCCAGCGTGAGGATAGCCGCCTCGTCAAATGGGGACGGGAAGAAGGCGCTGGCAGCGTGCGACTCGTGGTGGTCCGTAAAGCAGAGCTCACCCCGAAAATGTGGTCCGAGCTCTTCGCGAAGCTTCGCGGGCAGGTTGAGCTTGAGCCGGGCCCAAAGCGGCAACGCGTTCTCGAAGGACTCGAATCCCGTCGGCGCGTATGCGAGATAGGTCTCGAGCAGGCGTTCGAACTTGACCATTGGCTTCTCGTAGAAGACGACGTAGTCGAGGTCCGCAGCTTGGAGACGGCCCTCAGCCAAGCAATATTGCACCGCCAAGGACGGAAAGCCGGGATCGTGCTTGCGCCGCGAGAAGCGTTCCTCTTGCGCGGCCGCGACGATTTCACCGTCCTGCACCAGCGCTGCGGCCGAGTCATGGTAGAACGCCGAAATACCAACAATATTCGTCATGTATTAGCCAAGGTGCATTTCAAATGGTCGGCTAGCCGGATGGTTAGCGCAAGCGTGGTCAGCACTGGATTCGCGTAGCCACCTGTCGGAAATACTGACGCGCCCGCAATGTACAAATTGTGGACGCCATGCACCCGGCAGTCGGCGTCAACGACCCCTTTCTTCGAATCGGCGTGCATGCGCGTGGTTCCCATATGGTGGTACCCGCCATGGGTGGTGGTCGGAGGTACGTCGTCAAGGAGCTCCCTGTACAGACGGCCTGCGCCCGCACATTCGAATGCCTTCCCCATGATCCCCTGAGTGCGCGCCACGCTGCGAATGTCCTGCTTGGTGATCTTCCAGTTCAGCTGCACTCGCTTCTGACCGAAGCAGTCCAGTTCTTGACCCAGCGTCACCCGGCTCTCCGGATTCGGGATCTGCTCGGTCATATTGGCAAGGACGAAGACCCGACTCGTCGGAATGCCCGCCGTGCTTCGGCGAATCTTGCGGACTACCGCGGAAGAAACGTCCTCCCAGCCGCTGCTGCTCTGCCGAAGGTGCTCACGCCAAAGAGAAAGATCCTCCATTCCCACCAGCGCCTTCAAAGCTGCGACGGCCGGTTTGCTGCCCGTCGCATACTCCATCGGATACTTGAAAGGGTCGGGCTGCTGACGGAGAACCAGCTGGACGTTCTGATTCAGCAGCTTTTCGCGGCGGAGCACTCGGTCACTGAGGGCCAATTTTCCGATTACGGCGACCCCGTTGACGGTGTGGACGTCCTCATACAGGGTTGTTCGGTGCAGGGGGCTCCGCTCCGGCGCAACCAGGATGCCCGACCAGAAGTGCAAGTGTTCCATGAAGAACCTGCCGACGAGATCGTTCTGGTTCCCCAGCCCCGCTGGTTGTTTCTTATTCGAGAGCAACATCAACCGCGGCGTTTCGATCCCACCGGCAGCCAGGACAAAGATGTTCGCCTTTACGAAAAACCGATTGCCCTCCAAGGTCCCGACAGACAGGCGCGACACAAGATCAGCCGCCGCGTTGCTTTCGATGTCCAGAACATTCGCATGCAGGCACGTCGTAATGTTGTCTGCCCTGCCTACTTCTTCGGGATATTCCCGAGCAAACAAGTCTCGGCAGCAGAACTTGTAGATAATCGTCTCGACTTCACCGGAGGTGAACGACAGTCGAGAACGAGATCGCGTGTCCGCCCAATCTTGCACCGCGAAGGTGGGCGGTTCTATGCGACAGACTGCCTGAGCGCGTGCGTAGTAGGGATCGAGGTGGCGTTTCTCGAACGGCCACCCGCTATACGGCACCCAGTCGCGCGCCTCGAAATCGATCGGGTCCAGCGGACGCATCCGAGCGCCCACTCGCGCTTTGCCGATCGGCACATGCCAGAGCGAGCTCGACCCTCCCAGATGCCGGGCACGCGCAGTATCCAATGGATAGTACGGATACCCGAGATTCTCACCGGCGTAGAGCGACTGCGTTCGAGGATCTGGCTCGACCCCCCCACTCTCAATCAGGCACACCCGGACCGGCGCGCCGATGAGCTCGCGCGCCAGCGCGACGCCGGCCGTGCCGGCGCCGACGATGCATATATCCGCTTCAAGGGAAGTCCCAGGAGCGATGGTTCGGGCGTCGAGGATCATCGAACGGCGAGCAGCACGAGCTCGGGAAAGGGGGCGCCGATTCTTCGCCCGCTACCGCATGTGGCCGACACGGCGAAGCGCGATTCGCGCGGCCGTCGCTTCCCCAAAACAAACATTAGCGTCTGTCGTTGGTGATTGCCGGCGTCAGGAGATCAAGACGGCGGCGGTTGGGCCACTGAGGGGTGTACGACGTCGTCCATTTCAACATTGGTCTCATGACCCCCGGAATCGGCCGAGGATAGTCGCCTCTCGCTGTATCTTTCGCCGAGAGAGAGTCAATCACACGAAAGAGCACAACATCCATCGCCCACGAATGCGTGGTCTCAGGTTCCAAGGTCATGAGGGTTGCCGAGACCGACATGGCGCCTTCGGCAAGCAGATTGCCCGGAATCCATCCGGTGCTGATATAGCGACCCGTTGGACGGCGACGTCCCCTCCAGCTCGGATCGACATCCTGCGCTATGAACAACACCACGCCGTCCTCGTTGCGAAGGCCGAAATGAGGATGAAAGATGAAATCTGGCTGGAGAACCTCGTACCTCTAGCTCTATTCCAACGGGACGACGGATGTCCACAGTGTCAACCAGTTCGCCGTGCTCCGAGCGGACTCGTACCGCACACAGGCGAACCACTTCGTCACCCGGAGCTTTGGACAGTTCCGACCACTCCCGAGCCGCGGGCGTTTCGCGACCCGAGCTCAGATACGCGCTCGCCACCTGATGTGTGGGCCCATCGAGTTTGACCATACCGTCCTGCAGTAACACGCAGCGCTGGCACAGGCGAGTCACCGCTTGCATATTATGGGACACAAAGAACAACGTTCGGCCGGCATGACCCGCGTCGTCCATCTTGTCCAGGCACTTTTTCTGGAAATCGGCATCGCCTACCGCCAGCACTTCGTCCACGATGAGAATCTCGGGTTCCAAGTGAGCGGCGACCGCAAACGCCAGACGGACGTACATTCCGCTGCTGTAGCGCTTGACTGGCGTGTCGAGAAACTTCTCCACTTCGGCAAAATCCACGATCTCATCGAACTTCCGCTTGATCTCGGCCCGGCTCATACCCAGAATGGCCCCGTTCAGGAAGATGTTCTCACGACCCGTCAGTTCCTGGTGAAACCCAGTGCCCACTTCGAGCAGGCTCGCCGTTCGACCCCGCATGCGGATCCGCCCATGGGTCGGCTCCGTGATCCGGCTCAGGATTTTGAGGAGGGTGGATTTGCCGGCGCCGTTGCGCCCGATGATTCCAACGACCTCGCCCTGCTCGACCTGCAAGTTCACGTCGCGGAGCGCCCAGAATTCCTCTTGCGTCGCGGAGCGTTGCTGTCTCGTCGGACGCAGCCACTTCCACGGGGCTCGCACCGCCTCCTCGAGGGCATGGCGGAGCCCATCGTCGTTCGCACGCTGATGGCCGATCACGTAGCGCTTCGATAGATTCTCGATAGTAACGATCGATTCAGTCATGACGGACCGGCAATCGACAACCCCCCAAACGTTCAAATGATGTCAGCAAACGTGCGTTCGGTCTTGCGGAAGTATCGAATGCCTGTTACGAGCAACAGCACGACAATCACAACGGACAGCAGAAACCCAGGCCAGTACAGCGCCGTCTCGCCGCCAAGCATCGCCCACCGGAAGCCATCAATGACCCCAACCATGGGATTCATCGAGTACAGCAGTCGCCACTGTTCGGGGACCACCTCGCTGCTAAACCCCACGGGGGAAATATAGAGACCGAATTGCACAATGAACGGGACGATAAATCGAAAGTCTCTGTACTTCACCATCAAGGCAGAAATCCACAAGCCCGCACCGAAGGCCGCGGCAAACGCCATGATGATAAAGAGCGGCAAAAGCAAGACCGCCGGGCCCGGTCGAACCTGGTACCACACCATGAGCGCGACCAGCGGAGCGGCCGAAATGAGCAGATCGACAAGGCTCGTCATCACGCTGCTCGCGGGCACCGCCAGCCGTGGGAAATAGACCTTCGAGATGAGAGCAGAATTGGTAACCAGGCTGTTGCCGCACTCCGATACCGCGGTTGAGAAGAACTGCCACGGCAGCATGCCGCAGAACACGAGGATGGGGTAAGGCACACCGCCAGAAGGCATGTTCGCGAGCTTGCCGAACACGACCGTCAACACCACCATCGTCAACAACGGTCGTATCAACGCCCAAGCCGCCCCGACGACCGTTTGCTTGTAACGAACCAGGATGTCCCGCCAAGCGAGGAAGTAGAACAGTTCCCGGTAACGCCAGAGGTCTTTCCAGTACTGCCGCTCGGTGCGGCCCGCTTCAATGACCAGTTCCTGCATGAACATTACCAGCCCTGCACGAACATTCGCGTTTCTGCTTCGATCCGCCGTTGCCTCTGAGTGGCGCCTCGAACATGAAGAAACACTACGCTTGCACCGGCGCCGACGACGTGCGGTCCGCGGCTGGGCCTTCGCGACTCGAGGCAGCGGGGAAGAGCCGGTCCTGCTCGGCGCGCAGCCTGTCTGCCAAGCGTCCCACCGGTACTTCTACGTCAACGTAAGCGATGGGCTCGTCCTTGCGTATGTCTCTCGTCAGCCGACAGCCCTCCGACAATCCCATGGGAAGATATCCACCCGCGAGAAACGGGCCCCGGTTCTCCAGGACGCCGTAACAGCAAAACCCGCCTACGCCGTCAAGTACGTCGCCGGCGCGCAGATCCTTCTTGGCAAAGGCCATGACCTCGCACACGGGACCGCCAAGCGGGGCGATTGCGGCGTCCTGGAAGAGGGCCGCGCGGGCCGCCGTGATTGGCACCTCGAAGTTGCAGAGGTGGTAGGGCGTGTAGAAAACATAGAGCGGCCCATCGCCCATCTTGTGGTACGTCATGTATCGGCGGGGAATCGGCGCCTCGTTGTACCCCAGCACGAACACTCCCGGACTGGGCTCCGCTCCCAGGATGTAGTCCACGAGGCCGCCGCTCAAGAGCTGGTCCAGCGGAAAGAGCGTAAGAGCGTCCCTGACGTGCCCGCACCGCGGCCCGTACATCCCTCGTCGGCCGACAGAATGACCAGTGGCATTCGCAACGACGGCCATCTCCATGGAGATCTTGGTTCCGTCGGCGAAGGAGGTCACCATCCGGGTCTTCTGGTGATACTTTTCGGCGAAGCTGCGCTGGGTCTCTGGCGTTCGATACGGATCTTGCAGGCCTTTGATGTTTCCGGCAAGCACGGGCTGGAACCCGACCGTCCGAACAAACCGATACAGGTTCATGATCACGCCGGGTTGATCGCCGTCGGCATTGGTGATGACGATGCCGGCGCGATCAGCATACAGCTTGAGAAGCGGACCGATGGTGGCGTCGAGTTCGGCGTTCATCAGAACGAGGTGCTTGCGATGTGCGATCGCCTGCGTCGCCACGTGCGCGCCAAACTCGACTTCGCCTGTCGTTTCGATGACGACATCGACACATCCCGACTCACACAGTGCAAACGCGTTCTCGGTGATCGCGTATTGGCCAGCTCCAATCGCCTCATCGAGCTCAGCCGCCGAGGTAATCGTTCGGATCGAATCCGCCCCGGCCTCGCGGTACGCCCGCTCCGCCTCCGACAAGGTGCGGTTCGATATCGCCACCAGGCGCATGCCGTGCATCGCCGTCAGCATCTGGAAGGCGATACCCCGGCCCATATAACCGGCACCGACCATTGCCACCCGTATGCGATTATGCTCGCGCTCACGCCGCTCGAGCGCCTGGTCGAGAATGATCATCGTTGTTCCTTGGATGGGACCGGCGTATGCCCGGCGGCGGCGGAAAGCGCCGTGTAGTCCGGCCACTGTCGGTCCTTCGGCGATATCGTCGGGTCGGCCGGCTCAGGCCATTCAATGGAGAATTGCGGATCGTTCCACCGGATGCCCCGTTCCGCACTTGGCGAGTAGAAGTCCGATACGTGATAAAAGACCTCGGAGTCGTCGACCAGGGTCTGGTAACCGTGAGCAAAGTCCTTCGGGATGTATAGCTGCCGGCGGTTGTCTGCGGTCAACTCGATTCCGAACCACTCCAAATACGTCGCGGACTCGGGCCGGAGATCGATGATAACGTCCCAGATGGCACCGCGCACACAGCGGACGAGCTTGGCCTCCTGATGCGGCGCAACCTGGTAGTGTAGCCCGCGAATCGTCCCTCGGCGCGCGTTGTAGGAGATGTTGGCCTGGACGAAATCGGCCGTCAGTCCGTGCTCCGTGAATTCCGTGCGGCACAAGGTCCGCGCGAAGAAACCACGCTCATCAGCTCGGCGCTCGAGTTCAAGGACCTGCGCCCCTTCAAGTTTGGTTCGTTCGAAGATCATTGTCGGTGATTGAGCCCGATCCCCTCGTACCGCGGCATCCGAGCCTTGTCCAGCATGCGCCGGCCGTCGATCACCAGCGGAGGGTGAGGTCGATCGCCGAGCAGGTCGGGAACTGCCTGGAATTCGGGCCAAGCCGTCAGCAGGACAACCGCGTCGGCGTTCTGGAGCGCTGCAGTAAGCGTCTGGGCGTAATTGATGCGGCAGTTGCCGAGCGCGAGCCGTGTTGGAGGAACAGCCACGGGATCGTAGGCCACAACGCGTGCGTCTTCGGCCACGAGGTCACGGATCACCCTCAGCGCCGGCGACTCGCGAACGTCATCTGTTCCGGCTTTGAACGACAGGCCGAGCACCGCCACGCGGACGCCTCCAAGAGCTGGAAAGTGCTTCCTCAGCAGCCCCAGAACCTCTGCTGGTTGCTGCTGGTTCGCTTCAAGGACAGCCGTGAGCAGCCGCGCTGGTCGATTGTTGTCCAGGCCCCACCGGATCAGTGCCTGCACGTCCTTCGGGAAGCAGCTTCCGCCGAATCCACAGCCCGCCTTCAGGTAAGCCGTAATCGACGGGACGATCCGGCTGCCGTCGGGCCCTACAGGACTAATGCGCTTGTCGAGGTGGACTGCACCGAGCACATCAACCACGTCGACGTCAGCCGCGACCGAGCACAGGTTCCCGATCTCGTTCGAGAATGAGATCAGCGTCGCGAGCAGGGCGTTGGAGGCATACTTGATCATCTCGGCGGTTCTGGGATTCGTGCTGACTACTCTCACGTCGCCGAAATCGGCGTAGAGGCTGGTCATCGTCTCGAGCGAGCGCGTGTCGATCGCGCCGAGCACGATTCGGTCGGGTCTTTGAAAATCCGCGACGGCCTCGCCTTCTCGCAGGAACTCGGGATTCATTCCCAAGCCGAAATGCTGGCCGGCTCTTTTCCCCGACGAAGCTTCCAGAATGGGACGGATGACATCGTCAGTCGTCCCGGGAACGACCGTGCTCTTCACGACGACGACGTGGTAGTGCGGTTTGGCGGTCAGAGCACGGCCAATTGCCCCAGCGGCCTCTTGGACAAACTGAAGGTTGATCGCGCCGTTCTGCAAAGGAGTACCGACGGCGATCATCGTCAATTCGGTTTCTTGCACCGCCCGCGCCAGATCAGTCGTCGGGAAAAAGCGAGTCCCGAGATGGCGTTCGAGGAGTTCGCCTAGTCCGGCTTCGTAAAGGGGCACCACTCTTTGGGCCAGCTGCGCGATTCGTGCTGCGTCGATATCCACACAGATCACCCGGTGGCCGCGCTCGGCAAGGCACAGCCCGGTTACCAAGCCTACGTAGCCAGCCCCGACGATGGAGACGTTCATCAAGCCTCCTGCCCGTCGCGATTATCCGCATACCAGAGCAGGGTGCGCCGCAGGCCCTCGTCAAGAGCAATCTCTGGAGTGAAGCCCAGCTCCTGTCGCGCCTTGCTGATGTCAGGGCACCGCCGCTGGGGGTTGTCAGTGAGGTATTGAGCATCAGCACTTGCTCGGCGAATGATCTGGCCTGAGTATCCGAACAGCTCGTGACCAATGCCCGCCATGCGCTGTGCCAATTCGTCGATCGTGACCTCCGGCTCGTCCGACCCGATGTTGTAGGCTTGGCCGGGGCGTCCGTGGATGAGGGTCTTGTAGTAACCGACGACGGAATCGGCGACGTAGCAGAAGGTGCGAGTGGGCGAACCGTCCGAGTGCAGCACCAGGTCACGGCCGGCAAGAAGGTCGCGTGCAAGATCGGGAATGATCCGACGGTCAGTGATCTTCAGCCCCGGACCGTAGTTGTTGAACGGCCGCACCATCGTCACCGGCATCTCATACTGCTGCGCGAAATTCACACAAAGCGTTTCCCCGTATCGCTTTGATTCGTCATAGCAGGCGCGGGGACCAGTTGACGACACTCGACCAGGGTACGTCTCTGGAGTCGGGATAGCGCCGGGTTCGGGTTCGCCGTAGATCTCGCTGCTTGAAAAAAACAGGAACCCGCCCGCCGAATGCCCGCGGGCCTGCTGCCGCCTGGCGCGCTCGAGCAGCAGTCGCAGCCCGGTCACGTTGGCGTCCATCGTGGCAATCGGGTGCTGGCGGTAGAACGTGGGCGAGGCGATTGAAGCCGCGTGGACGAAGTAGTCGAAGTCGCCGAGCTCGTCGGGCAGAGGCTGGGTAATGTCATGAGTGGCGAGATGCAACGTCTCGTCATCGAGCGCGCCGAGCCAGGTCGGCATACCTCTGATGTAGTTGTCCACGACAGTGAGCGAGATACGGCTGGCGGGCGACCAGGCGCGACGGTTCCACTCGAGCAGTGTCTGGACCAGATAGTAACCAAGGAAGCCAGCACCACCGGTCACCAACACTCGTAGACCGTTCATCCGACTAAGCTCGTCGGCCAGGCGCGTGCAGCAATAGTCGAGGTCAGCCGCGTTGACCTCGCGCGCGCTGTGGGGCGTCGCCAAGAAAGGAGACCGGCTCACTTATGGACCGCTCCGTCTCGGTCTTCTCGATCCTCGGCCACAAAGCGTCGCGAAGTATCGGAATAGCTCAGACCGGAGCCTCCGTTGTCCTTCGCCTGGAGTCCATCCCAAATCTTCCAAGGAGCCTTGCCCGAGGCCCACAGCTCCTCCAGCGCGATTCTGTCGCGCAAAGTGTCCATCGGGTGCCAGAAGCCGCGATGCTTGTAGGCGGCCAGCGCGCCCTCTTGCGCGAGTTTCTCGAGCGGTTCTTTTTCCCAAACGGTCGCGTCGCCGGCAATGTAGCCCATCACCGCTGGCTCGACGACGAAAAAACCGCCATTGATCCACGCTCCATCACTGCCAGGCTTCTCTCGGAAGCTGTGCACATGCGTCTGAGCGCTCCCTAATGTCAGGGCGCCGAAGCGGCCCGGCGGCTGAGTAGCCGTCAGGGTCGCGAGGGCTTTCTGGCTGCGGTGGAACTCGATGAGCTCGCCAATGTTGACGTCACTGACGCCATCGCCATATGTAAGACAGAAGGTCTCGTCGCCCACATACTGACGTACGCGCTTCAGGCGTCCGCCGGTCATGGTGTTCTCGCCAGTATCGATTAGCGTGACGTTCCACGGCTCGACTCCGTCGCGGAGTATTTCCATGCGGTTGTTCTTCAGGTCGAAACGGCAATCGCTGTTGTAGATGAAGTAGTTCGCGAAGTACTCCTTGATCATGTAGCCCTTGTAGCCACAGCAGACGATGAACTCGCTGATGCCATGGGCCGCGTAAATCTTCATGATGTGCCACAGGATGGGCTTGCCCCCGATCTCGATCATGGGCTTCGGCTTCACCTGGGTCTCTTCGCTCAGACGCGAACCGAATCCACCGGCAAGAATCACCGCCTTCATCGCAAACCTCTCGTGTGAGAATCCGTCCTGACCTGGTTCCCCCGATTGAGCTCGTCCACGACTTCAGCGGAGGCCGGCCGCAGGCGTATTTCGTACACCGGCAATCTCCTGAATAGAGCCCCGGCTCACCGAATCAGTAGTGCTTCCGCCCATACAGTCCACTAGCAGTTTTCTCGACGAAAAAACACACCGTCTGCCTGCAACCATTTCCCCGTCTGTTTGTCAACCGTCACAGGAATCATTCGACATAGGGTAAAGCCAAGAGCATCAATGATAGATGTCATTTCAGGGAACAGCCTTTGATCGTCATACATCTTCACGAAGGAGAGTTCGACTTGAAGCCCTACCGATCGAGACACCGTTTCTGCCGCTCCGGCCAGGACTTTGTGCTCGAATCCTTGAACGTCGATCTTCAGAAACGGTGTCTTGCTTCTCTCCAGAAAAGTTGCGGCAACGTCATCCAGCGTGCGCAGGTCAACTAGTTCCCGAGAGACCGACACCGCTTGAGGAGCGTGTTGAAGGTGTGAGGCTGTTGGAGTGAGCACCGAGCTAGCTTCGGAATTGTCGGACACGTGGATCTCGACAACCGCCCTTCGGTCACCGATTGCGCATCGATCAGCCACGACCCAATTAGGATAGAGCTGGGCTTCCTTGAGCAAGACCTCTCTTGCTGCCGAGATCGGTTCAAATGAAACGATGAGGCCCTTGTAGCCACTCGCCAACCTTTCCTTCGCGTACTGGCCGATGTTCGCGCCAATATCGAGCAGAAGATCGACGTCAAAGGCCTTGAGCATGGCGTCGAGAGCAACGTCGTCGTTGGTGTACGGCGAGACTCTGGTTGCCTGTATGCCTGCCGAACGAAGCAGCGACTTGGCGAGGCGCTTCAACGCTACAGTTGTATTGCCCATTCCACTTTCAACTAAAGAAACGTCAGAACTTCGCCAACCAGCAAATTCACTGTGCGATTCTATCGATCAGGAGGCTCGGGATGAGCCGGGGAAACACGGGACAGATCCAAGAAACCCCGAGAGTTGCCCGGCTCAATTCGACGCAGACAATCATCCACTGCCGTCCAAACCCTGGGGCGAATCGCCTCCCATGTCCATTGATCGAGAAACCTCCGCCAAGCGCGCTCCGCCAGAGCAGCCGCCTCGCTCGGTTGACGGATTAATTTCACGCACGCATTTGCAAAATCCTCGGCAGAATCGGCGAGCAACATCTCCCGTCCGTGTTCGGCGTCGTAGCCGTAAGCGCCCAGTCTCGTCGAAACAATCGGGCATTTCCGGCTGAAGCCCTCCACGATCTTTACCCGTGTGCCTGAGCCGGTCCGCACCGGCACGACCATGACAGACCATGTCGCGATCTCTGCTGTCACATCCTCGCTAAACCCCAAACCATCGATATCGTTACCCGCTGGCTTTTCAGGGCCGTCACTAAGCTGGCCTATGAGGCGGAACCGGGCATCCGGGATTTCTTTCTTGACTCGAGGCCAGCATTGCTCGGCAAACCAGCGTGCGGCTTCAGGATTGGGAGGATGGTAGAACGTCCCGATGAATCCGATGCGCGGTGGAATCGCCGGCCGCCTGAGGGGATCGTGATCAGGTTTTGGAAAGCCGTTCGGAATCACGTGGACCGGCATTCCAGGCCCGAGATGTCGCCGGTCGGCCTCGCTGCATACTGCAAGACACGTAAACCGTTCCCGCAAAAGGAACTCGCGCTTCTTGGCGATGCGCAGCCGGATATCGGTTCGCAGACGCTGTGTGAAGCCTTGAGAGTATTCCCGCTCCGTTTGAAAAAACGTGCTCGGAACATCGTCGATGTCCATCACCGACCGCGGCCAGTGCCATTGACCCATGACATCGGCAGTGCGCATGTTGTGGAGCCATATAAGGTCGTACTTGGCGAGGTCGCTCAGCACGGACAACTGGTCCTGCCTTTCGACGTAAAAGCCATAGAAGCCGGTGAACTTCGGATCGAAACCACATCGAACACGGCTCCATACGGAACGAGGTCCCCAATGCTTCAGTTTGATCACTCTCTGGACAGGGAGGAGCGTATCGTCTCCGTCGTTTGCCGATGTTTGATCGTCGTCGTCCATCGTCACGGCAACGAAGTCCAGATTGCCGATTTCTCGTAGAGCTCGGGCGACTTGCGACGTGCGTACCTCCGCTCCATGACGCGCGGCACGCGGCCGCGGGACTCCCCGGTGAGGCTGACTGTCTTGCGACGTTTTCACCGCGGCGCCAACAGTCGTTCCCATCGGCCGACAAGGCGCCAGGTACAGGATTTTCAGCAAGTCTCCGACCTTACCGGTTCTGCGCCGGTCATTCTGGCTCTGCCGGTCACATGGGTGGCAAGCAGGCGTTGCTCGGGCGGAAGTGGTTGCAGCCGTCTCGCATTGATATATTTCGTGGCGTCGATCTCACCTCTCAATTCCGCCCGCTGACAGACGCATCGAAAACCATCCGTTTTTCAGACCATGAGGCATCAGACGAAGGCGTCGAAGAAACGTTACAGCCGGCACAGTTTCCCCCGGAGCATGTAAGCCGCGACGGCGTGCGAAAATCGGTGGCCATGCACAAGCCGCACCAGGTAGGCGGATCGAACACGCTCTTTCGAAATCAGATGAGTAATGCGCAATTCCGGGAAGATGCCAAACCCGAAGTCGGTTTCAATCGACAGCCATGAGAAGAGATCGTCTCCGCCACAAAACAGACTCCCGCCTACCCGATCAAGCACGTTCCACGTCGACAGTTCGCGCAGCAATTCACAGTAACGGTTGGCGACCTGACGCGGCACGCAGATGCCGGCTCCATACGGCGCACACGAATAATCCGCGACATTATTGGTCCAACGTGGACGGTCGACGGTGCGCAACGCCAGTAGGTTCAACCACGGCCCTGCAGTGGACTCCGGTTGCGCTTCGAATTCCGGTTCCACGGCACCGGCTCCGAACACACCGACATGTGGGTACGAGGCTGGAATGCCACGAGCCCGCTCGAGATAGTCTGGCGCTAGGACATTATCGTCATCGACAAACACAAGAAGCTGGCCCTTCGCCTCCATGATGCCGCGGACTCTGGCAGCAGTGAGACCAAGGCGCTCCTCCCGAATACAGCGGGCCCCCCGATGCCACGAGGCGTCACACACGGTCTCTACACTCGTGTCCGACGCGTTGTCGATCAAAAGCAGCTCCCATTGATCTCGATCGAGAGTCTGCAGCTTCAGAGCGTCAAGCGTGCGGCGTAAGTAATCCAGCCGTGGATTGTGCGTACAAATTATGACCGACAGTTCGTCACGCGCTATACAGCTCGTTGGAATCCTGCACGGCGCGAGACAAGCGTCCCGGTGAAAGGACGCGGGACACTTTCGACGGGCACTCGGGTGGGATTCAATCCACGTTGAAGCTCATCGCTGGTGACGAGTAGGTGCGGAAGCCAGAACTTCCGATCGTATTTCGCCCATGCATGACAACCAAAGGGAAGTCGGCGCTGGTTCAGCTCGAAACATATTCGTGGTGCCGCTTCGAAGGCGAACTGCAGGCCTTGGTCAACCGGCGCCACCTTGAATTCCGGCAAATACTCGGATGCATCGAACGACCAGAAGTAATCGTTGTTCTTTCCATGACGCGCCGGCTCCTCGCTTCCACGCCAATCATCGACGACCCGCCGAAGCAGCCGAGAGTTCGGGAAGCAAGGCTCCAGCGACTCCAGAATGCGGAACAGCAGGCGCAGCCTTGCACCGTTCCTTGTCAGCATGTCCGACCAGTAAGCCATCGGCTCCTGGCAGTGCCGGTTGTGGAGTACCTGTAGAATGCTCGAGACCTTCATCAGCGTGAACCCGCCGTTGCCGACTGCCGGTTCCTTCACCCACGGACTGTCGTCGCACGGGATCCACGGCGCGCCGATATAGTCCCATCCAGCCTGGCACCACTTCATCAGCTCGTCGGACAACACCAGGCTGTCAAGATGGTAGACAAGAATGTATTCGTAATCCAGAAAGGTCCGGTAGAAATACGGCCACAGGAGCAATCGGTTGTGGGCGGCGGCCGACCCAAAGAACTTTGGAGGGAAATAGACGGTCGTATAGCCTGGCCGCTGAACCGACGTCCCGGAAGGTGCGACCAGGTATTTGTCGTACTTGCCGAGAAAGTGAGAAAGGTGCCGCATCGACACCTCCTCCTCGGGCGACAGCTCGACTTGTGCCGCCAAAGGAACGACGATGGCAACCATTCGGGTGGATGGAACCGTGCGCCTGTAGTCAGCCACAAGCAGCCTGGTCATCATCTCGAACAATCGTTTCCCGGGACGGGCCACCTTGACCGGGTGTGGAGGATGAGCAGGCCCAGCCGCCGTCTCAAACGCCACAGACGCTACTGCGCCCGTAGATGGGTCCACGCGCACTCTACCGCTTGATTTCAGCGTTGCCCCTCCAGATCGGTCGACCAGACGCTCGACTTTGCCGGCGGCCCGGTCCTTGGTTTTACCGGCGTCGCGGGCAACAGAACAGGCTCGCCGCCGGCGTGTTCCAGCCACGCTCGCACCCGACCCGGAAACCAGTCCTGCCAAGTTCCGTTCCTCCACAGCCGCGATTTCACGTGGTCGAGTGCCGGCCCCGAACCCTGAAGAAGCTGCCGGAGAATAAAGCGACGCCGCGGCACGGCCCGTGGATAACGGAGAAATTCGCGGTCGAAAGCCCGGAATCTGCGTGCCTCCACGGCCAACTGCGAGTTGAGCTTCGCCCGCACCGCGGGGTCGAGCAACGCTCCGGTCGCGTCGATCGCGTCCTCAATCATGGCTTCGATCTTGAGGCTGTGCTCATCGGATCCCAGCGCTGCACCGGCGGTGGCCTGATTGGCGTGAATACGCCATCCCCCCCACGTATCAGGGACATGGACCGTGTTGGCAACAAGTCCGGCGCGCATGCTCCAATTGAAATCTCCCACTGATCCCCAACGCGATTGGAACAGCCCAATCCGGTCGAACAGAGACCGGCGAATCAAGAGCTGGGTTATGGAGATGTAGACAGTCTTACCGTTCAAGTGCAGCAGGCCATCAAGGGGTGCCCGCCGAATGTGACGCCGTTGAAGCAGGTCGCCGCTGCTTCTAGCAAAGTTGGATTCCGTGGACCACCAGTGCAGTTCGCTTTCCCGGACATTTCCTGATTCGTCGATCGCCCTCAAAGGGCAATGCGCGATGTCGCATTCCGGGTGAGTTTCCAGCGCAGTCACGAGTTTCTCGAGGCAATCGCTCGCCATGGTATCGTCGCTGGTCGCGACGTAGACGTACTCGCCCCTCGCCTCACGAACGCATGGGCTCCAACTGCCCGGCGTTCCCTCTCTGGGGCCGTTCCACGCGCGCATCCTGGGCTCGCGTGCAGCCAGTTCGCAGATGTACTCCCACGCACCGTCGTTCGAATAGCTGTCATATACGAGCAGCTCCCAGTCCTGGAATGACTGCTCGAAAATCGTCCGGAAGCGCTCAGGAAGAAACGGGCGCGTGTTCAGATTCGGCACACAGATCGAAAGTCTCGGTCTCATGACCTCCGTCCTGGAAGATGGCGGATGGGCTTCATGATCGTGATTCCGGCACCGCGCCAGGATAGGAGTGTTGTTGTCCGCGCAGAACCCCGTCCCATCGCCGAGTCGCCTGGTCTCGAAGCCGCGGCAGGATGCGACTCGTCTTCATCGCCACGCCATAGCCGAACAGCCACTCGATGGGCCGATACTTCCATTTCAGCACCGGCTGTCTCAGCTCTCCTCCCAGTTCGCTGGCCACCCGCTGAGCCTCCGCAACGAGATCCGGGTGTTCCGGGTAGAAGTACGGCAGCCAAACCTGAAGCATCCGAACACAGGCCGCCCGGGTTCTGGCGCTATCTTCCAACGACAGCAGATAGGAAATGCACTTCTTCTTCGACCCTAACAACGCCGTCAGCGCCTTCCGAGACCGCCCTTTGGCCAAGCTTCCGTAGTTGCCCACGCGATAGTAGCTGCGCGCGCTCTCGACAAACTTCACGCCGTTGCTCTTCATTGCAACCCGACAAAAATACTCGCCATCGTCGTCGGGGGAATCGAAGTCGGTCCACGGCCCGGCCGCCTCGCTCAGCTCTCGACTCACGAGCCATGCGTCGGTCTGAAAGCACGCGTTGTCGAGAAACCTCGTCAGAAAGTAGTCGACAGGCGTCAAATCTCGCCACAGCGGGGTCGGGTCAAAGATCGCCTTTTCCACACGGTAGTAGAAGAGTCCAAATGGATTCGACAGCAGTACACGCGGATCGGCCAGCTCGCGGGCGACCCTCATTTGCGCGCTGATCTTGTCTGGATGAAGCAGATCGTCCGCGTCGAGCCACTGAATATAGGCGCCCTGCGCCAATTCAAGCGCCCGGTTACGCGCGGCCGGGGCGCCCATGTTGGGTTGCGTCACGACGTTGACCGAGCGGCTTTCGAAGGCCTTCGCGACCGCGAGCGTTCCGTCCTTTCGAGCCGTCGTCAACGATGATAACCTCGATGCGCGGCCATGTCTGGTCCGAGAGCCGAGCGAATCGTCGACGCCAGCCAGCGCTCGGCGTTGTAAGCCGGAATCAAGATCGAGACCGATTCAGACACAGACAGGGCGGTCCTTATGTGTTTAGCCTACGACTCGAGCAGAGTGTTGTAGACGAGTTGCAGCGACAGGGCCCGGTCAATTTCGATGATGTGATTGTGCGTTCCGGCCACATGCTGGTTGACCAGCCTCGCGACCGTTGAATAGTCGAAGTGCCTGGTGTAGCTCGCCTGGTGGTCGAGCAACGTGTCCCGCACGAAATCGGCGAAGTGTGTCTTAATCCAGATCCGATAGCCTTCGCATTTCTGCCTACCGGACAATAGCCTTTCGAGGTGAAGGTCTCCAAGTGTCCTGTCAACGCGCGTCATCCAGTGAGGCGTAGCGAACAGATAGATGTACTCCATCTTGAAAAGCGCCCAGAACGGATAGTACCGCCAGCTTCGTCAAGGCCGCGCTCGAGCTCGCAAAGCGGCCGAGATTGGTTATAATCGTGGCCAACTCCGGCGCGTACTCCTTCACGTATCGCTCTTGCAGATCGCCCGCTTCGCGGCTCCCCTGCGGAGCCCGATACATCAGCTTGACCAATGCGTTGTCCATGTAGGGCGTCCGCAGCGTGATGTACGACTGCTCCACCGCGACGCGTGCAATTTCGTGCCAGGAGATCTCTTCCGTGACAACGCGGGTAAGGTGGTTTCCGTTCGGATTGGTGTCGCGAAAAGTGGGCAGCTGTCCCACGACCGCTTGGAGGGGTCCGTTCAAGAATCCGGTCTCGTACGTATACTCCCCCACCAGGTTCCGGATGCGCACGACTTCGCTCCCGAACTTGCCGGTCAGTCTGACTGGCGCGATTTCCTTGGCCCGTTCATTGAAAAAGACGTCGTGAGCGCCGAAGGCGGCGTGCATGCCGTCGGAGAGATAGACGGCCCGCGCTGCGTAGTCGTCGAAACTTCTTAGAAACTCTTCATTGATACGAATAGCCGCGAACGGTTGACCGTAGACGGCTGCGATCTTGCGCGCGGTGCTGACGTCATACAGTTCGCCCCAGGCGCCTCCGAAGGTGTAGGCGGGGTGGTTGCCGTTCTGCTGTCTGAGTGTGGCCATGAGGAGCCTGGTGTCAAGGCCAGCCGTCAGCGACAGGGCCACTTTTCTCCGCCCGCCGGCGTATCTCGGAAGGACGTTGGAAACGGTCGTCGCCCAACGCTCGTAGAACTCCTCTGGGTTCAACTCACGCTGCTGTTCCCATTCGCGATAGTCGAAGTATTCTTGTCGGGTCGAACTGGTTCCATGTGTGAACGTCCACGCCGAAGCATGTGGTAATACCTGAATCCCGGCGTACAGGGTTTTGTTACCGAGAATGCAGTTGTACCGTTACGTATTCAGCCAGCCCTTCCTGATCAAGCCTCCGAAGAGCCGGTCTGACTTTCAGCAGCGACTTCGCTTCCGATGAGAAAATGAACTCCTCTGTGGTCTCGTGAAAGTAGAGGCGGCCCATCGCGTAGCGGTCAGTGAAAAGGGTCAGTTGATTCTTCCGCCGATCAAGTACGATGCCCGCGAACCATCCGTTCAGGTCTGCAAAGAAGCGCTCTCCTCGCACTGCGTAAAGATCGAGCAGATACTCCGCGCTCCCTGGGTCGGTATTGAACCCGGCCTTTTTCAACCGCTCAATTTCGTCCGAATCAGGGTAATGCTCCCCGTAAAACACGATCACGACTTGATCGTCCTTGGCAACGATCGGCAGGCTGTCGCAGTATGAATCTTTGTGGCAGACCCACCCCACCCAGAGTCCGGCAGACTGGTCCACGTACCTGCCGCTCGCCGACAGATCCTCGTGCCGGAGAGCGGCTACCATCAGATCCAAATCCCGCTCGATTCCGTCGTCACGGAGATTTGCGGATGAATCCGGCTATTCCTGGCATAGCCACACAGGGCGGTTGGGAACGGCGGCAGCGAACTGCAGGTTCAACGACATCGAAAGGACTAAGCGTTTGGTGAAGCCAACCGGGCGCACAATTTCAGGTCGGCGCCGTGACGACGGCAGATTTCGGTATTGAACGGGAAATGTGCCCGTTGGGACAACTCTAGCTTCTGAAGCCACGCGATCAGTCCTGCCGGCATGCCTTCCAGGACGAGGAGGTTAAAGGAGTTGAACCGGATTACATCGAAGCCCGCAGCGTTCAGCTCCCTGACATACCATGAAAAGGTTCGAAAACGTTCGCTCAGCGCCTTGCGCCGTCCTACAAAAGCGAGTGCTCGCTTCATGACCTGTAGAGTGCCCGCGTATGGCGACGCCAGATTCTTGACATGAAGAATAAGCGTGCCGTCGGGCCTCAAGATCCTGGCAAACATCCGGAGACACTGTCGTACCTGCTCGTCGGACAAATAGTGAAACACGCTCAGGCAGAGCACCTTGTCAACGGAGCGGTCATCAAGCTGCGTGTCCAGGATGTCGCCCTGGGAGAGCTCGGCGTTGGTGATTCCGGCGGCTGCGAGGCGAGCCCGGCCCCGCCTGACGGCAGCGTCTGCGAAGTCCACTGCGACGAACCGTCGCACGCGGGCGTGCAGGAGGAGAATGTTTGTACAGGAACCGCATCCCGCATCGAAGACGACGTCCCCAGGCTGCGGATCGATGAATTCGCGCAGTTCCTCCTCCGCGAGACGGTTGATGGCGGCCTCGCGCTCGCCCGTTCCCCGGTCGGCCTCGAAATCCGATACACCAGATGCGAACTTGGCCTCCCAGAACTGCTTCCACGTCGTATTGACCTTCACCGCGTCGAATACCTCCGATTGACGCAGGATCGTGTTCCCGTTCGGAACGCGCAGGCTCGAACCGCCGGCCCGCCCCGAACCGACTGCACGTTCATTATCGGATGGAGTTGGCGGACCGCCATTGGTAGAACTTGGAACGCACGTTGATCATCCACATGAACGCACCGTCTGAAAGCCGATCGCTGAGCGCCCGGTGGAGGCCCAGCTTAAGAGCAAGCCTACCCTTTCCTGTCAGCGGAATGTAGTATCTGGGGACATCGACTCTTTCAAAGCCGTTATGGCGCTTGAAGTCCTGCAGCGGACCTCGCGGCCAAACGGCGTAGGTAAGATACGGAATCCTGCGTTTGGCGCACATGTCGACGGCCTTCGCAATCAACGCATTATTCGGTGCCTTATCGCGGTGACGAATCAACGAAATGATCTGGCCAAGAACCGCAAACCGGCCCGCATCGGCCAGGAAGATGAAGCCGATCAGTTCGTTCGCATAGTACGCTCCGGCAAGCTCTTCCCGAAAGAGGTAGCGTGCAAATTCTCGCTTGACGGTGTCGTGGTCCTTCCCGTAGTGCCAGAATGGCTTTCCTTGCCTGACCGGTGTCTCGTTGAGGATACGAACCATCCCATCGATGAAGGCATCGTCGAACGATGCCGCCTTGACAACAACACCCTTCTTCTGCGCCTTCATGACGAGATTACGGGTCTTGTTGTTGATCTGATGTCTCAACCAGTTCTCGTATGTCGTGACGCGCAGAACGGCCGTCGGTTCGACATCCATGAAGTAACGGTGCCTCGGTTCCGTGTCTGGCGGCCTCTGCAGAAAGGTGAACAGGTCGGCCTCGTTGGTGGCCTTGATCAGCGCTGCCTGTGCCTCGGGGTCGTCGACGTCTACGTACCACTCGTCGGACAACCGTGCAATTCTGAGCCACCTTCCGTCGACGGAGACGACCTTCGTCTCAACCGTTGGTTTGCGTGCGGTCTGCCCAGGATCAAGCACCGCGAGCTCCTGCATCATGAGTGATCACGCTCAACGCGGGGGTCGAACCTTCGATTTTCATCATGACGGAACGTCAGAAATTCGCGGGGATGTCGAGCGCGTTGATGCGCCTGTGGTCATTATCGCGTCCGACTTGTTCGTTCAATAGCTGATGGACCTGCGTCTGCCCGAGCGTGGATCGAGAATCCTCGCATCTTGTCAGTGCCTCGGCGCGCTGCGGGCGCACTGCTCTGCGACCCGGCTTGCTAGGGAAGGCGACCAAGCTCCTGACCCGGCTGGGATGACGCATCTGCAAGAGCCCCGCGACTTGAAATTGAGGCTAGCGTAGCGGAACGCTGCCTTCGATAGAATGCCAATACAAACTTGCACTCCGGCAACAGATCTGTTATTTCATACGACACGAACACGCCGGCACCGTCGTGGCTAGTCCATTTGCAGGCAATGGTTTAGCGTCATTTGTCCTGCGGCAAAGGTATTGCTTAGCTCCTTGGACTTCCATGCCTCGCGCTCGTCGGCGGTATCTTGGTGATTTGGCGCCGACCGTCGTGTCGGCATCAAAACCTTTGCGTCAGGAGCCTTTGAATGATGAAACGTTGTCTCCTCATATTGCTCGTTTCCGTTGCCGTGTTGGGTGTGGAAGTTCCGGCTGCGACGAGAACGGCGGCCAATTGCAGCTTCGCCGCCGTCTCCGCAGCAATGGCCTCTGCTGCGGAAGGCGATACCGTGGTGATTCCGGCCGGTTCCTGCACCTGGACATCCACCCTCACGGTTAGCAAGGGCATCACGATCGCGGGCGCCGGGAGCCCTCCGGCGGTTGGGTCGGCAGGACAGACGACGCTTGTGGATGCTGTGGATGGTGCCTTGTTTTACTTTGCTGTCGATCAGCCGCAGGCGTGGCGACTGACGAATGTATCCATCCGTTCGACGGTGGCGGATAGTAATGCCTCGTCGGGTACGATCCACGTTGGTGGCTCGACGCGGGCGTTCCGGGTGGATCACAACACGCTCACGAACCAGAACAACCTCATTCAGATCTTTCTCATGGGGAGCGCCATTGGCGTGATCGACCACAATACGCTCAGGGGGAGTTACACTTCTGCGCTGTTTATGCATCATACGAGGTGGGGTGGGTCAAATTGGGGCGATGCATCATGGGCTGCGCCAACCGCACTCGGAACCGATCAGTTTGTCTTCTACGAAGACAACGACTACACCGATGAGACGAGTGGGCTTGGTGGTGCAATTACGGATTGTAATACCGGCTCGCGGCTCGTTGTCCGTCACAACACGTTTCGCAACGCTGGCCTGTCCAGTCATGGGACGGAAGATCGTCGCCGTGGCTGCCGAGCCTTCGAACTGTACAACAACACCTTCACTGTTTCGGGCGGTACCTCAAGGGGTTTGGACTGGGTTCTTTGTCAGAGGCGGGACCGGCGTGATTTACAACAATGCCTTCACGGCCTTCGATTCGGTGGCCGTCTTCTCTGATTATCGCCACACGAATAACTATGGTGCCCCATATTTCCTCTGCGATGGAAGCGGGCCGTTTGACCAGAACACACCCGGACAGGGCGGCTGGTTGTGCGTGGATCAAGTGGGCGCAGGACAATCACGGAATCTCGGCGGCGCGGATTTCCCGACGGGCGGCAAGGTGCAGAACGCGCACGAGCCGGTGTATGTGTGGGGCAACAGCGGGACGACAAGCAATGGCAGCCCGATCGGCGACACCGTGGGGAGTCAGACCGGCAACATTCAGATCGGCCGCGACGTGATCGTGGGCACGCCTCGTCCCGGCTATCAGCCGTTTGTCTATCCGCATCCTCTGGTCTCCGGGAGTCCAGCGCCCTCCCCCTCCACTGGAGGCTCGACGCCACCGCCGCCGCAAAACCTGCGGATCCTGAGCGGTGCATTTTAGGTTGGATGCCCTGCGCGACGGCTGTTATTCCGCCGTGCGGGGCCACCATCTCCCCTTGAACGACAGAAACCCAGCGCCCCTCTTTTGGCGTCACCGCGACCGTTGCGACCAAAACTTCGTGGCCTGCCCCACGGGGCGTCGTCCCGGCGCGGGCGGGATGGGTCGCGGTCGCGTGGTGCTCCATGGGCCCGACGACTCTCTAAATCGTGCCTGGGGCAAGCTCCGAGCCGCCGCAAATGCGTTCTTCCGACTGACGGCCGGTTCGTCGCGTTGACGTCCCATCGTCGTACTTATAGCGAGCAGCATGAATGCATACCACACCATGCTGCGAGCGGTGAATGCTGCCTCTGTCACGTTATACAAGAGCAAAACCACAAGTAGGCCTATCGCGGGCGCATTGCATGCAAACCCACTCGTCGAGAACGAACGACTCATACCTCGATAGTAGACTATAAGCACCGCCACGAGAATCGCCAGACCGATGCCGCCCATGTTGATGTAGAGCTCCAGGTAGCCGTTGTGGGCCTGATTAGGCTTCCAGGGATACCGCTTCCACAGCGTCGTCGTTCTGTCTCCCATCCAGAAGCTCTCGTATCCCGTGCCCAGCACCGGCGCATCCGCGGTCTCCAGAACCAAAGCCCACAGATCAGTCCTGTCGGTAAAGTTTGGCTTGCGGCCCGCGGCCCTGGCGACGACTGCGCTGAGATCAAAGACCTGGTTTGCCAGCGCAAGAACAACCATTCCGGCCAGAAATACGCGACTGATCGTCCTCGGCTTTAGGAAGGCCGGCTGGACATACACAAGAATCAGATACAGCGCTCCAATGATGAGGCAGACACTCGACGTCGCGCTATCCGCCAAGTTTAAGAGCCACAGCACCATCGCGGCCAAAATCACATTGACGACGAACACTCGTCGCGACCATTGCGAACTTCTCCACATGGCCAAGCAGTCCCAAAGTAGATAGAGGCCACAAAGCATGCACACGGCTCCCAGGCCATTTTTTCCTATCGAGACGCCGTAAGTGACGGGGGCGCCACTCCAGCCGTCGAATCCTCGCCCCACCTGTGGATAGTCCTTGATCACCAGAATTGACAGCGGCAGAAGAAGGTAGGACAGCCGTCGAAACAGCAGCCGAACTGATTGGACATCGTCATCCGACACCACAACGGCAATCGTTGCATAAAAGGTGAGGTCTCGGACCCATCGCTTCAGAGTAATATAGGGAATGTCTGACCACACCACGCTGAGCAGAGAATAGAGGATAAAGAGAGAGAGGAACAAGTTGCTCCGAAGAACACTCCAGAGGCTCACTCGACGCCTAGACAATACGAAAAGGCTCCCAATTAAAATAGCGAGATAGACAGTCCGGTCGAGACTGTTGCCCTCTTGATAAGCTTCGACCGTGCTCATTTCAGACCCGTAATTGAGCCACTGAGCAGGAAGTCGCGTGGCTAGGATGAGGAAGTAGATGAGGGGCAGCCATAAGGCGATGGGACGTCTCGGAAAGTCACGTCGATCCCTCAGAAAGAGACCTACGATGAAGAGCACGGTGAGAAGGAGGGCAAGAGGTGGAGGCATCAGCCGAATTGCAAGGTGGCTAGTTCAGCCGACTCAAGAAAGAGTGCCAAATCAGATCAACTCTACTTGGAGACGGCCAGGGCCGGATGGACGTCGTCCGGCCGTTCGTGATGAGCACTCCGCAACCATTGCTCCAGCATGGCAAGGCTGAAGAGAAGCTTGTGATGGTCCTCCCGGCCTGCGCGGTGCTGGTCGTACAGGTTTCGAACGGCATCGGGTCTCAACATCTCGAACATCGCCGACTGGGGGTCGAGAAGGAACTCACCCAGCACGCCATTCGCCGCGCTCTTGAACCAGTCGTCGACCACATTGACCGCAAAGCCGCGTTTCTTCCGACGCAGAATCTCGCCCGGCAGGAACTGCCGACAAACCTGCCGATGTATCCATTTTCCGGATCCGTTTCGTACCTTGTAGGAGGCATCCAGCTTCTCAACCCATTCGACGACTTCTCGATCCAAGAAAGGCACGCGCGCCTCGAGCGAGTGCGCCATCGACAGCTTGTCCGCGTACATCAGGAGCTCGTCAGGTAGAGTCGATCGGATCTCCAACAGCTGAAACCCACCCAGGTCGTCGCTGTCAGCCAGCCCAGGAATGGTCGACCAAGCCTCCAGGACTCGATCCCCGGCACCTTCCGGAAGAAGTCCGTCGTGAAACAGCGAATCCACGGTCTCCCCTGGAACCAGCGAGAGGACGCTTTGGTAGCGCCTCAGGCGATCTGGACTATCCAAGGAGTTTACCGCGCGCTTCAGCGTCTCATTGCGGGGCAAACGCTTGATCCCTACGGCCGCGCTTGATTTCACCCATCCAGGCAAGCCTCTCCACCAATCTCCGTAGCGAACGCCCAAATGACGGCGGTACCCGCCGAACAACTCATCGGGTCCCTGCCCGATTAAAACCACCTTGACGTCTTGCCGCGCTCGCTGGCAGACGAAGTACATGGGCACGATCGAGGAGGCGGCGATGGGCTCCTCGAGCGACGTGACGATCGTCTCAAACGTCCTCTCGAAGGCGTCGCGCGTCAGTCGGACTGAGGTGTGCGCGGAACCGAAGAGTCGCGCCGTTTCTGCCGCATCGGCCAGTTCGTCGTCCTTGAAACTGGGTCCATATCCGACGGTGAAGGTCGGCCAGTGCTTTCCCTCGAGGTTCATTAAGCCAAGAAGAAGGCCGGAGTCAACCCCTCCACTCAGCAGGAGTCCTACGGGGACGTCGCTCAGGAGGTGCCGCTTCACGGCCCGCTTGTAAAGCGCCAGAAGCTCCTCGCGGGCTTCTTCCTCGCTCGGCATCGGGGAGAAAGGTTCCGGCCGATATTTGTACCAACGGCTCTCACGGCACTCGCCCTTTTCACACAGCAGCATCGTTCCCGGTGCCAGCTTCCGAATGCCGCGACGGATCGTCAGCGGCGAAGGTGTGAAGCGATACCGGAGGAAGTGGTTGAGCGCGACGGGGTCGATGTCGGGTTTGTCCGAGAGAGCCGTGAGAATCGGCCGAATCTCTGAGCCGAACAATAGGCCATTGGCATCGAGGTGGTAATAAATCAGCTTGATTCCCATGGCGTCACGAGCGACGACCAATCTCTTCCGCTGCTCATCCCAGATGGCCAGGCCGAACATGCCGTTGAGACGCCCGAGGACCTCGACACCCCACTCCTTGTACCCATGAACGATGACTTCGGTATCAGAACGGGTCAGAAACACGTGGCCGTGTCCCTCGAGCTCGGCCCTCAGTTCAGGAAAGTTGTAGATTTCGCCATTGAACACGACCCATACGGTTTTATCCTGATCTGACATCGGCTGATGGCCGCCGGCGACGTCAATAATCGATAGCCTGCGGAAACCCAACCCTAAAGGACCGGTGAAATGGAACCCCTCATCGTCCGGCCCTCTGTGAACGAGGGTCTGCGTCATTCTCACGATCGTCTTGCGAGAGACGGGGGCGCCGTTCTTGAAGTTATATTGGCCGCAAATTCCGCACATGTCTTTTCTCGGAGTCAGAAGTCCATCGGGCGAGATTCAAAGCAATTGGTCGGGTGCCGGATCGAAGGGTTCCTTGGCGGAAAGTCCAGCCGTCCACCGCGCGGTGCGGGCGTACACGTCGTAGGTGCAATCGGCAACCGCCGCCCACGAGTGTTTGTCGTTCACAAACCGGATGATTCCCTCACGTCGTTGATCCAAGCTCTGGAACAGGTCGCTCGAAAAATACGTTTGGACTTTGCGGATCAGGTCGCCGATGTCGCCCGAGTGAAACACATACCCGGTTACGCCGGCCACCACCGATTCGGCGAGCGCCCCGGCATCCGAGGCAATGACAGGCAAGCCGAAGCTGTACGAGAGGAACATCACACCACTCTGGGAGATCTTGCGATAGGGCACAATCAGCACATCGGCGGCCTTGAAGTACACCTCGACTTCGTCTTCGGGGATGTACCGTATCTCTTTCAAGACACGACCCACCAGGCTTGTGCGGTTGATAGCCTTCTCGATCTCGGTCCAATAAGCAGCATCGCCTTTCACACGGCCCGCAATAATGAGCCGGCAATCCGGGAGGTGCTCCAACGCGTCGACGACGATCTCCAGACCCTTATATGGAGCAATATTGCCGAAGAAGAGCAGGGCTCGCCCGCCCGCTGGAATCCCCAACTTGCATCTGGCGCAACCCCTGCTCATGTCCGATCGGGGAGTCACGTTGTTGACTCCGAACGGAATCACGGTCACCCGATTCGCCTCGACCCCAAACTGGCTCATCAGCTGTGACTTCATCTGGTCGGTGTGGACGAAAATCTGATCCACGTTTCGATAGAGAAATCGGAGCGAAAGACGATTGATCAGAGTCCCTTTTCCGTCCCGGTCTCGTGTACTCACGTTGTGTGCTGTATAGACGAGACGCTTGCCCAAAAGCTTGTGGTACAAGACAAGGACCATGTTGTCGAACGATTCGAACTTGTTAAACCAGAGAATGTGAAACAGCTTCGACTCCGTCCAGGCCGCATATCGGACCAACGCCCAGTAGTAAGCCAAGACTCGCGTCACCTTCCGCCAGAGTGGCGCATCCTCACTCTGATCCGGACGGAGGTTGTAGTATTCCACGTTCGGCGCCGAGGCTAACGGCGACGTGGCCATTTCCTCGTTCGCGACGAATTCGATCTGCAGCGGCTTGGATACAAGACTGCCCAGGAGGCCCAAGGCATACACCGAATCCTTGCCGGCGGTCAGAATCGAAACCCTTTCTCGCTCGGTCGATACGGCTTCCAGCTTCTCTGCGGCGGCCAGCGTGCTTGTTTGCATCCCAGCTCACTTAGCGCGGTGTCGCGGCGGGCGCCTGCTCGCGGAGCAAGAAAGCCAGACTGCGGAACATCTGCGACTGTCCCCACCGGTGCATCGGCACGTTGTCCCAGCCCAAAAGGAGTCTGCGCGATCGGAACGAACCATCGGGCGTGATCCAGTCCGTGATGATCCCATCTACGACCGTGTCCAGCGTCGTGTCCAACTGTGGAAATCGATCGCGGAGCAGCAGGCAGAGACTGATGCACTCCGCGCAATCGTACAGCTCTCGCTTGTAGACGGTTAGACGAGGAGCCTTGGCAAATGGCCGCGGAAGGCCATCCACATCGAAGAGATTCTCGAGGTAATACCGAATGCCTCTTGCAAGGCTCTCCAGGCATCCGTCGTGACCGATCAAGGCATGAATTTTCGCCAGTGCCTTCATCACAAAGCACGTATGAAAGTGATCAATAAAATCACCAGTGCCGATTTCATAAGGCCAGGAGCCATCCGGATTCTGTGCCTCGAGCACAAAATCCACATTCCGCTCCGCGATGGCCCAATACTCTGGTTTGTGGAGCAGGCAGGACGCGCTTGTCAGCAGAAAAGCCCGGTAGGCGGCCGCATTGATGACACCGCCTTCGTCGGATGGCGTGTAGGAACAACTGCTGGCCTTTGCCGAAATCGTGAAGTCCTTGATATCAAAAGCGGCATGCCGGGCAATGGAGGCAAGTATTTCTTTCCATTTATCACGCGGCTCGACTTTGTAGACTTGAAGAAACGCCTCATAGGCATACGGAGTGCTAGTGATCAGCGGTGTCTGCGCCTTGACCGTTCCCTCACGCGTGACCCAGTCGAAGGGATAGCCCCAACAGGTACCTCTTGAAAACCCAGGCAGCGCGAATTCTCGAGCTCGTCCAGAAAATGGATTGCCCTCTCCAAATGAGCCCGGTCGCCGCTGATCTCGTACAGACACGTAAAGCCCATCGCGTAATGAGCGTCGGCAATCGGGAATCGAAGGCGTTTATGGAACATCTGCCTGGCCGACGGCACGAATGCCTCACAAAACACCATCGGCGCAACGGCGGAGAGGCCCACAACCGGTCGGCGGTAATACAGCGATTTCGCCGCACCGCCAATGCGGCCGGCGTAGAAACTCTGATGATCGAACGAGCTCTCGCCAAACCGATCGAGCCACTTCTGAAATCGCTTCAACGCGTCTCGAACCCTCTCGGGTCGGTCTAGTGCCGGCGGAACGGTTTCTGACTCGCTGGCACCCAGCATCGTTTGGAGAGCTTCCACGACGGGCTACGCTTTCACGCCGTAGATCATTCGATGCCAACCCCAGTGCCGACCAATCCATCTCGATGTCGACTCTGGGATGAGCTTCCTGATAAAGGGCCAATGATCGACGTTGAACTCCCACACCTCTTGTCTCACGTCGCGAAATGCCTCGAAGAGCTTCGCTGCCTCGCCATGGTTGTAGACGCGTGCCAACGGGCAAAATGGGCCATCGGTGTTGATACTTACCCATTCCTCGTTCGAGACTCTCAATTTCTTCATCATCAGTTCCCGGTGACCCTCGAGCTTCCACCGATCGAACCCGGTTGCGGCTGCAAGTAGTCGCGGCATGAATGGCGGCAACAGACACCATTTGAACAACTTTCTCAGGAACATGATCTCGACGTAGTAGTTGACCGAGGCGCGGTTATACAACATGACCGTGAATGTTCCGCCAGGCCTCAGCACACGATTGATCTCGCGAACGATCCTTTCTGGCGATGGGGAGTGGTGAATGACACCAAAGCTGTAGGCATGGTCGAACGATCCATCGTCAAAGGGCAGGCGTTCCTCGGCATTGCCTACTGCAAACCGGCCGGGGATCCCGAAAATCTCGAACCGTTCCTGGGCCATTTCTATGGCTTGCGGGGTCAGATCGAATCCGACATAGCACGCTCCACGCCTGGCGAACTCCAGCCCGTCGGTTGCGATGCCACATCCGATTTCGAGGACATCCTTGCCGGCGAACCCTCCAAAGTTCGCAACTGTCGGAACGTGCCATTCTCGACGGCCATAACGGTTCGCGGCGATTTCCTCGAAGTAGCGTCGCCTTTCGGTCGCATGCGACAGATCGGCCTGACACGGCCCTGAATTCCAATAGTCTCGAACCGTTTCGATGTTGGTGCTCACGGTGCCCCTTTGCCATGACCGCTTTCCCGGTCCGCTTCTAGATAGAACTTCTCGACCTTCAACTTCAGCAGCGAGGCCAGTATTCCTCGCAGCCTGGCCCGCTGTTCGCGTCTGTGAAACCGCATCAGCTCGGGCGTGACCGGTCGTTCCACCCGCCGTATCGCGGCCCAGCAATAACCGAGGAGCAGCGCCAGACCGCCAATCAGCCGCGGCTTCTTCCCCATTCGATAGGCGACCCGGCACAGCTCCCAGATCGGTGATCCGCCGAGGAAGTAGTCCTTCGCGCCGTAATCGAACATCGATCCGAGGCTACTGCGTTCAGCAGTGCCCATGGGCCGATGGTGACGGAAGCGGCGTTCGGGGAAGTTCTGCGTCTTCCATCCCTTCATTCGCGCGGTCGTGACGGCAATCCAGTCGACGCCGCCGGCACGGTTCGCAACATACCCGCCGATGTCCAGAAAACACTCGCGCCTGAACAGCTGACAGGCGCCATGCACCGAGCTCTCGCCTTCAAAGCTGTCCTTCATGGAATCCCAATCGGGCTGCGTGTAGGCCGTTCCAGCTACACCGAGTGTCGGATCTTTCGCGAATCGCCCGATGAGAAACTCGAAGTGGTCGGGTCCGAACGTCACATCGGCGTCCAGATTCCCAATCAACTCGAACTGAAGCGATTGAACTCTGGCGAAGCCGGTATTGAACGAATGGACTTTGCCGGCAAAATGCCGGTCTGCACGCGGGGGCCGGCGGACGAGCTCAATCCAAGGATGGCGCGCCGCGTACTCGATGACGATATCTGCCGTTCGATCGCTCGACCCGTCGTCCACGATGACCCATCGCAGAGGCAAAACGGTCTGGGCAACCACCGATTCAATCACGCCTGCAATAAACATCCGCTCATTTTTTGCGGGCGTGATCAGCACATATCTCATCCGCCTGCACCAATCATCGCGCTGGCTTTGGCGTGCGCCGGGTAGATCTGCCCGAAGATCTCGTCCATGATTCTGGCCGTGAGGACAATCTCACGATAGGGAATCGGCTGAGGAGAGCCGCCACCGACATGCCGATAGAATTGCTCGATCAGTTCTTTCATCCCGCCGTCCTGATGAAGGCGCTGGCGCAGAAAGCTGACGACGTTGTGTCTGGCGTTTCGGAGATGCTCGTTGGCCTGCTTCAACGGTGGAACGAAATAAGTGAGATAGCTCTTGTAACTCCGGTTAGTGTACCGAATCACGCTTCCAGTGGCCTGGTCGACGAGGATTGAGTTCGTCGGCCCGCACAGACGCAGCTGATTCAGGCCTGGCTTTATCTGCGTGGAAAACGAGAAGAACGCGGTCGTATCGGATTTGTCACGAATCGAGACCCTTAATTCGTCCAGAACCCCCAGGCCGCCGAGCTTGCGCAACTGCGGGCTCTGGTGCGCGCTGGCCGCGACGTAGGCCAGCTCGTCGCCAAGAAACTCGGCGATTTTGGCGATCCCGTGACTCAACACGTTATGGAGCAATTGCCCGGGCAGCTGACGCACCCAGTGAGCGGGGCTTCCAAGCATCGGACCGACATAGCTCGTGTCACTGAGGTCGTATCCCCAGTGACTCTCCACATGCACGGGCCGTCCCCCTAGGAATCCGTCGCGCACCAGTCGGCGCATCTCCAGCATCTCGAGCGTGAACTGATAGTTGTGGCCGGCCGTCACTTTCACACCGCGCCGCTCGGCGAGGTTGATCAATGACTCCGCTTCGTCAGTGTTGACGGTGAAAGGCTTCTCCAAGTAGACGTGGCTGCCAGCCTCGATACATTGTCTTGCCAGGGAGAAGTGGCTCTGCGGCGGCGTCGTGACGTGCACGACGTGGGGCGCCGCCTTTCGCAGCATGTCGGCCGGATCCTCGAACCAGGCGGGAACACCGTAACGCGTGGCCAGCTGCTCCGCCATCAGTGGCTCTCGATCACAGACCGAGACGATCCGGCAGGCTGAGATGCGGCGGATCGCTTCAACGTGCTGATCCGCGATTTTGCCGCAACCAACGATAGCGATCCGCAACAAGGGTCCTCTAGCTGTTTCGCGGCTCGAATTGCTCGAGAAACAGGGTCATGGCCTGTTCCATGCCGATCCGTGGCTGCCACCCGAGACGCTGGCGGATTCGCTGGTTCGAAAAGCGATGCCGCTTCCATTCGGCCGAGCAGCGGCGCCTATTGAATGCCGGCGGGAGCTGACCCTGCGACCAGCTCGAGTATCGCTCCCAGAGCCATGAAAGGCTGTACCCCAGAGCGTAAGGAATCCGAATTGAGAAAAAGCCTCCCACCCGCTTCTTGTACGCCTTCAGAAACTGACGACCCGTCAACAAGTCGTCGTCCACGACATTGAAGATCTGCCCGTCCACACCCGGCGTCAGGCCAGCCAGGACGATGGCTTCCGCGCAGTTGTCCACATATGTAAGGGGCAAGAGATTCGAGCCACCAACCTGAACGAAGAGCCCGAACGTATCGATTCCAATGCGGCCGCTCAAGTCTCGCTTGCCGGGTCCGAATACCGCGCCCGGCCTCAGAATCACGTATGGCAGACCGTGTGTCTTGCCATACTTCTGAACCAGCTGCTCCTGCTTGAGCTTTCCGAAGCCATAGGGGTCATAGCGTTCTTGCGGCGCATCCTCTAATGGGTACGTCTCATCGAACAGTGCTCCCTGCTTGGAGCTCAGATTCGAGTACACCGCAAAGGAGCTGACGTTGACGACTCGCTTGAGACACCCGTGCTCGAGCACCGCTTCAACAATATTACGCGTCGTCAACACCGAGTTCATGAACGCGCCGGCAAACGATTTTTCCATGCCGGCGGCCAGATGGTAGACGACCGACACGCCCTTTGTGGCCCTTGCACAATCCTCTCGCGACACGAGATCGCCCGGCAGCAGTTCCACGTCTCTACCGGCCGGAAACTTCCGGATCGTCTCCGTGAGTCGATCGAGCCGGCTCGACGGGCGCACGAAACAACGTAGATGTGAAAAGCCGTACCCGAGCAGCGTTTCAACCACCTTTGCACCGATGAAGCCGTTCGCACCAGTCACCAGGATTCTGTCGTCCGGTTGCGCAAGATAGGAGGCGTTCATCGGCTGCTTGGGTGACTATTACGCTTGAAAGTCTCGAATTCCACCGGCGACATAGTCAACCTGATCTGGTATCAGCTCTGGGAACATGGGAAGTGAGAGAATCTCGCGAGAGGCCTTTAGAGACTCGCGAAAGTCTTGCTCACCGTGACCCAGGTGCCGGTAGGCGTTGAGATAGGGGAGTGCCAATGGATAATGAATACCCGTACTGATGCCCTTGGCCTTCAAGTGCTTCTGTAAGTCGTCCCGGTCACGCTCCGCCACCCGTATCACATAGAGATGATAAACAGCTCTCACGTCGTCCAGCTCCGCCGGTGTCACGACACCGAGCCCTGCCAGGGCTTTGTTATACCGATAGGCGTTCATTCGCCGCATCTCGGTCCATGTCTCCAGATGCCGCAGTTTCACGCTGAGAATCGACGCTTGGAGCCCGTCCAATCGACTGTTGATGCCCTCGAAATCATGATCGTATTTCCGCGTGCGTCCGTGATTGGCAAACATCCTCGCAGCAGCAGCCCAGTCGGTGTTGTCGGTAACTAGCGCCCCGGCGTCGCCATAAGCCCCCAAGTTCTTTCCCGGATAGAAGCTGAAGCATGTGATGTCGGCGAGCTTCGAGATGGGCCGGCCTTTGTACTGGGCGCCGTGAGCCTGGGCCGCGTCGCCCACCACGCGCAACCCGTACTTCGCCGCCAACGCCAGAATGGGATCCATGTCGGCAGGGTGACCGTAGAGGTACACCGGGACAATCGCCTTTGTCCTCGATGTAATCTTTCCTTCGAGTCGTTCGACGTCGATTGTGTAGGTTCCCGGTTCAATGTCGACGAACACGACCTGGGCCCCCACCATCTTGATGGCTTCCGACGTCGCAATGAAGGTGTTGGCGACCGTAATCACCTCGTCGCCGGGTCCCACACCCACGGTCCTCAACGCAATAGCAAGCGCGTCGGTTCCGTTGGCGACGCCGACACAGTGGCTGACGCCGCAGTAGCGCGCAAAGGCCTCCTCGAAGGCTTTCACGAAAGGTCCCCCCACGAAGGCACTTTCTTTGATCACAGCCGCGATGGCCGCGTCTATTTCCTCTCTGATTGATTCATACTGCGCGTTCAGATCGACAAACGGAATGCTCATCGCGACGTCTGCTGTTTGCATCGATTGTTTCACCTATACCGAAATTGAGTAGGGCAACTCCGAGATCTGGCGAATGATGCGCGCCGGGTTGCCAGCCACCACGGCGCCGGGCGGAACGTCGCGCGCCACGACGGCGCCGGCGCCGACGAGAGCGTTCTCCCCGATGATGACACCGGGCAAGAGCGTCGCATTTGCACCAATCTTGGCGCCCTTGCGGATCACGGGGCCGGCGAGCTGATCCTTGACGCCCGGCGACTGCGGATACTTGGCGTTGGTGAGGACGACGTTGGGACCTATCCAACAGCCGTCTTCCAGGATAGAGAATTCCGGGATGAACGCCTGCGTGTGAATCCTCACGTTGTTGCCGATGTCGACGTGGTGCTCGATGACCGACAACGTCCCGACGCTCACGTTGTCGCCGATCCGGTTCGACTCCCGAATGTTCACTTTGTTTCCGCTTTGGAAGTGCCGCCCAATCGTGTTTCCGGCGTAGATGACCGTGTGCGACCGGATCATGGCACCTTCGCCCACCGTTGTGGCGAGCTCCCCATCGCTGGCGCCGCGCGGCGGCACTCCCAGGATGCAGTAGTCCTCCACGACCGAGCCAGCGCCGAGCACCACGTTTCGGTACACCTTGTAGGTGGTCATGATGCGATCCCCAAACGGCACTTCTTGGGACGGAAGCGAAGCTGTACGTCCGTATTGGTTTCAATCGACTCATAGAGCGCGGTGATCAGCTCGAGCGATTTTCGGCCTTCCAGCCCGTCCACCAGCGCGGCTCTCTTTGTCTGCACCGAGGCGATCACGCCGCGAAGATACTCACCGTGGTTGTAGGCGAATTCAGCCGGATTGCTTGCATACTTCGCGAAGATCACGTCATCGATGGGTTGCTTCTCCTCAAAGTTCCAGGTCACCAGCTCGTTCATGAAGAACCCGCCGATCACCACGCTCCCTTTCTCCCCCAGGATACTGATCGATCCCTCGAGATCCTTCGGGCGCGTGGCCGTTGTCGCCTCCAGCACCCCTAAGGCGCCCGAGTTGAACCGCATCACGGCGACACCGGTATCCTCGCACTCAATCTTGACCAGCCGCGTCGCCGCCAGGCTCCGCACCGACTCTACGCCGCCCATGAACCAGGTGAGCATGTCGATGTGGTGCGCCGCCTGGTTCATGTAGACACCGCCGTCATACGCCCACGTCCCCCGCCACGATTCCGAGTCGTAATACGCCTGGTCGCGCGTCCACCGAAGGCGGACCGTCCCCAATACCAACCGCCCGAATCGTCCTTGCTCGATCGCCTCACGCGTCTTGACGATGGGCAGGTTGTATCGATTCTGGTGGACTACAAACAGCTTGACCCCATGCCTGTCACAGGCTTCGATCATCCGATCCGCATCTTCGAGCCTCAGGGCCAGCGGCTTCTCGACGACAATGGCGCGGCTGTACTCCACGAGTTCCAGTACGTTCTCGCAATGAGCACCGCTCGGTGTCAGAACGCAACAGACGTCGATCCGATCTCCCACGGCCCGCATCATGTCCCGGATGCTCGAAAATGCGGGGGCGCCGTACTTGGCTGAGAAATCGTGCGCTCGGGCAAGATCGCGGTCGACGAAGGCGCCGATCTCGGCCTCCTCGAGACAGTGGTGCAACACGTGCGCATGCTTGCGTGCAATGTTTCCGCATCCCACCAACGCGAACCCAAGTTTCGCCATGCGTTCAGCTCTCCACCAATTGCCGATAGAAGGTCACCAATTCATTGCCCTGTCTCGCCCATCCATGCTGGCGCAGGAAGTCGTCTGCCCTTTCGGCCTGGGCCCGGCGAGCGGTGGGACAGGAGTAGAGCCGGTAGATCGCCTCCTCCAACGCCTCAACGTTCTCCGGTTCGTAATACGTCACCATGTCCGCCGCGAAGTAACGCTCGATGGTCCGCAGCCGCGGCGCGACGGTCGGGATTCCCATCGCCACGTACTCCAGGAGTTTAACCGGTAACATCAAGTCCGTTGCGATGTTCCGGCGGTTGCCGACCACTCCGACATGCATCGAGGCAAGCTGTCTGGGAAGGTCGTGCAGAAGGAAACCCTTTGGCTTGAAGACGACAGCCTCTTCAGCGAGATCCCGGGCCAGGTTCCGAAACCTCTCGAGATCGTCCCCACCGCCCCACAGATGTAATCGCACGTTCGGGATGCGGTTGCGCAGGCCCGCGACGGCCCTGATGATGAGGTCGACGCCCAGGCGCTCGGTCATCGTTCCGTGGTACACGAGGTTGAACGTGCCTTGCTTGGGGTCTGTTCCGACATTGGTCGGCTGACGCCCAAAAATCGCCGGGTCGGGAACATTCATGAAGATGAATGTCTTGGTGCTCGGAATGCCGCGGCCTACCAGAACGTCTCGCTGCGGATGATTGACGCAGATCACTTTGTGGGCCAGCCGCGCGCTCCAGCTCTCTTCGAGGCGCAACGCGTGTTGAAGGAAAGATGGACCGGAAAACTTCGTCGCGAACGTTTCCGGGACCGAATCATGGACATCGAGTACGACTTTTCTGCCGGCCAGACGTGGCACCAGGCCCGCCAGCACCAGGAAGTCTGGCACGTTGTGGACGTGCACCACATCCAGCTCCCCTTTCAGCAGCAACCGTAGGCAGGCGGCCGAGCAGAGCAACAGAAACCACAGGTAGTATCCCAGATAGGCGGCCGTATTCTTGCCTCGATACTTGGCGACAGGCAGCTCTCGGACCTCCACTCCGCTCAGGACGAATCGGACCGGTGCACGCCCACTCATATTGGTCAGGCAACGAACCTGAAATCCGTGGGACGCCAAGAGTTCTGCTTCGCCGCGGACGCGCGAATCGAAGTTGTAGCCGTCCGTGTAAGCGATCATGCAGACGAAGGACTTCACGCGCCGCCGCTCTGCTTCAGGTCGTCCAGGAACTGGCGACGGGTTCATCGTCCGGATTGGGTTCGAAACGGGCGCGCTCACAGGCTCAAGGTCAACTCTTCGCGGCCGTCAAAGTGATACTCTTCGACGGCGGGCTTGGGTGTCTCGGTCGGTCTGTGGACACGAACCAGGGCGGCCGCGGCGACCGTTTGAGTGGGCGGCGCCGCAACGGTCACCGTCCCGTTCGAGTCTGCCGCGAAGCGTATGGATCGCCGCCGACGGAACCAATCCACGGCATCACTGGCCGTCGCAAACAGGGCCCGATCGTCCCGGCCAACCTCACTCAGCAGCTGCTGATAAAGGCGGCCCCAGAGGCGTTCAGGAACCAGGCTTCGGTCGTGCCAATTGATCACGAGGGTTCCGCCGAAGCGTCTCGCGTTCGTCACGATCTCTCGACAGAGCCGGAGCGCGTCGTTCTGCGCGAGACCCATCCGCCGGGTGGCCAGGAGCGCCGTATCCATGATGGACATGGGAAGTTCCATCAGATTCGTGGTTTCCGGCAGTCGAAAGATCTGCGACGTCCCGGCCCGGTAGCCCACGGCTTCGTTGTATCCCCATGTCGAGTCGTAGCAGAATCCTGCAGCTTCCAGCCGCCGACCCGAGTCGTTCGCAAAATACAGCCAATGCATCCGGACGCCCGCCGTTTGGCGTCCGGTGAGCGTGGTCAACTGGTTCATCTCTGCCCGTCCAGCCTCGGCATCGCGCCATGCGTCGATTCCGTGCACCGCCAGCTCGCTTCCCCTGGCCGAAGCCTCCGTCAGCTCGTGGCAGATCTCGCTCACCTGGTAGGGAGCGGCTCGCGTTGCGTCAACGCTACCGTCCGGCGCAACACCCGGGCGGTCTTTGAAAGGCAGCAGGAAAAAGGTGGACCGGCGAGCGTCCTCGACCCGCGCATAGTCATCGAGTGGCCGCCAGAGATCTGGCAGCAGACCCAAGAAAACCAGAGGGAGTGAAAGGACCGCCACGAAGTTCCGCGCCGCCTCGGCCAGCGATCGGCGACCGCGAACGAGATCCGCTATAGTCCCCAGCGAGGCCCGCGCGATGAACCCTGCCAACGTCCAGTCGAACCTGTGCCGCTGAATTCCGAAGAAGTCAATATCGTGGGTGAGACAGCAGATGAAATCGTGTTTGGCAGGCCGAGGTGGAATCTCCACGAAGGGAACGCCCGACTCGAGAAGCAGGTCGCGAAGGAAAGCGATGTGGAGCTCGAGGGTCGGCGTCGACGCGTGGCGAGCCGGCTGTCCTTCCGTCAAAAGGTATCGAACCTCGTAAAACAGGTCGTAGCCGACCCTCCGGACGGCGCGCGCCCCCGCCTGCCGCCGATAGTCAACGGCGCCTCCTCGGAGCCTCAGCGCGCACACTTCGGTGTCAAACCGCGCGACGTTGCCGTAGATTGGCAGAGCAGATTCCCCCCAATCGAGAACAACAGGGCCGTTTACCCCCTCCAGAGCCACGCAAGCCTCATGGTCTGACGCACCCGCTCGAGAACCGTAGATGAGAAACACGTCGGCATTGAGAGTCTCGAGGCACCCAACCGTGGCGAGAACGACGCGGTGACTTTCGACCCGGAACAGCCGGCTCCCAAGGAGTCTTGAAGAGCTCGAAAAACTCCTGTGCGATCTCGAAGTCAGTCGAGTCTGCGGCGACCCCAATCATGTCGGCTTCGCAGGGGCCGTCTCGAACTTGCGAAGAATGGCGAGGACAGGCGCCAACACCGCCAGCGACAGCACAAAGAAGACAATCCCTCCTTCGTGATGCAACTGGCCGGTCAAGTAGCCTGGGTCGACGTGCTGTGCGAGCAGTGTCAGACCGACGATCCGGACTGCATTCTTGAGAACGGCTACGGGTAAGACAGCCATCACCAGCAGAACTCTCGTCCAGGTAGTCAGGAGGAAAGCCTCGCCGGCAAGCAGACTCGTGAGTACGAGCGCAATGCTCGAACGAATGCCGCTGCATTCGTCAGCGATCTCGATTGTGACTGCCGGCAGCGCGAAGACGAATCCCTCACGAAAGTACGTCGTTTGAGTAAGCGCGAACAGCTGATTAACGGCTTCTGTTGATCCGACCTTCAAGCAGAACGTGGCGCCGTCGAGGAGAATGCTCGGGATCGGGACCGTGAAGGCGAGAAACAGCAGCGGAAATAGAGCCGCGCGCGCCGCCTTCGGTCCATAGAACAGCAGAAAGCCCCCGATCCACAGAACGACCATTGCCCCAACCATCCACGAGCGCGCATCCGCGCTCTGCGACAGGAAAGGCAGCCTGGAGGCAACGAAGAGCGCAAGTCCCGCCGTGATTACCCCGACGCCTGGACCGATCGCGTATTGCGTCGAAGAGAAGATCGATTTCCTGTTCTGATAGATGAGTGCCGCAGTTACGAACGGAATCAGGACCAGGTGGGACGCGGAAGGATTCTCGCGCGAATACTGCCACAATGAACTCAACGTCTGCCAGTTGACTAGTGTGACGCAGACCCAATAAATGCCGAACAGGGCCAAACACCGTGGAAGTGTCTTCACGCCCACTGTGCCAGATTGAAAGTCTGCCACAACCTTACTCGATCACCGCCCCACCTGTGGGACAGGAACCATGGCCCAAACGCCAATCAGTCAGGCTGCTTTGTCCAGGCAATAGACGAGCTGTTCGCTGTCGAGCTTCGCGTAAGCCACCCGCGCCCGCTCGGCGTCGGGCCCGTCAATCCGCCAGCCGCTTCCGTCCGGAACGAGCCTCATCATCTTGCGGTTCCGCCACCAACGGTCGATCTCGCCCGGCAGCGCTGCCCACAAGAAGCGCTCGGCGGCGACGTGACTCAGGTAGGCCAGCAGCTCAGTATAGACGGCGCGCGGCCGCGGCTCGATGAGGTAATCCGGATGGGTCAAGACCGTGACGACGCCATGGTGCTCGAGAATGAGATCAATCTGCCTTTTCCATATCGTCGTGGAGTAGTCGTTCAGGATGTGAAATAGCGAATAGTCCTGAATGGTCGTCAATGGAAGCTCGAGGAGATTGCCGACGAAGTACGGCATGACGGTGCAGCAACCACCTCTCTGCGGCTCGAGATGTGCCACGTTTGGCACCGACATGTCGTAAGAAAGAGCCAGGCTGTCAAACCAACCCTGATTGCGATACATCGCTCCAGCACGGAACCCAAGACACCCGAATTCCTGCGCGTATCGGTTGATTCGCTCCACGCGTCGCAGGAATTCTCGACGGTCCTCAAACAGGTGTCCGTCGTGATTCAGGTCGTGGATGTTGACTTCGAATCCCCGGCCTCGAATGTCCTCAATCCGGTCCTTGGCGCGATATCTGTGTCCTTCCGGTATGAGTTGAAAAGACGACTTGAAGCCGAAGGAATCGTCCAAATCCATCAGCTCGCCACAAAAGGCGAGACCCGCCGCGGCCTCGACGTCGTGAGTGATCGTCACGCAGCCGTTGGCCCCCTCGGGCCAGAACCAGATGAAGGGGATCCTGTCCACGCCACGATTCTTGAGCACGAGCGCCAGCACGTGTTCCATCAACGCGTCGACGCCGACATCGACCGGCCACCGCGGAAACGGGATTCGTTCCCATCCGCTCAGGCGGATCCGCTGCAGGTGCCTTCTGACCGAGACAGACAGCACCGGCCGAAGAAGGTAGTACAAGCGACGCAGGGAGCTCGTGGCGGCGATCCCCTCGACGCCCCGGGGAGAGCTCTGAGTGTAGCGTTCCTCTCGGAGGTTTCGGACCACCTCTGACAGGACGAACGGGAGCTCCTGCCGGGATTTCGGTCCGGCCGCCGCGCGAGATACGTCCGGGACCTCCGCCGTGACGTCTGCAGCCGGCGAGGCACCACGACAGCGGCCATAACAGATCGTGTCCCGGAACCTGAAAAACCCCTGATCCGCCGGCGGTTGCTCCCCTGACAAACACGGCGAAGCGATGTCGTCGGCACACCTGAAGTAATCCGCGAGCGTGGTGTCCATCAATTTTGGCGAGGGGGTTCGTGAACCGTTGCGGGCAGGAGCCGGATTCGTAGGATCTCCAAGCACCCCGCGAGATCTGTCAATCAGGTTGTCGAGCGGCCGGCCTCAAAGGGCAATGAGCCGGCCTCTATCCTTGAGCGACTGGTCCGCCGCTTCGAGCAGTCTGACCACGCGTAGACCGGCTGCTCCGTCATTGGTGGGCGTCCGGTTATTCTGGATGCAGTCGATGAAGTACTCGAGCTCGACCTTCAACGCCTCGGTCTGGTCGCACTTCGGCGCATGGACGTCGCCAGATCGGTAGCTGACCAGCAGGTCGTAGACTCCCTGCCCGCCAGTGATCTCCACGCCCTTGTCGTAGACCTTGATCTTCTCGTCAGCTTCGAGGTCGTTCCAAACCAGCATCTTCTCTTTGCCGCCGATGAGCGTCGTGCGCACCTTGACGGGTGACAGCCAGTTGACATTGACGTGCGCGATGATATTGCGAGGGAAGTAGATGGTGATGAAGGCGATATCGGCGTGGCCATTCAGGTGACTTCCACCGGTTGCCACGACGGCCTCAGGCTTCTCTGCGATGAGATCGTCCATGATGGAGAGATCATGAGGCGCCAGGTCCCAGATTACGCTGACGTCATGCTGGAACAGTCCCAGGTTGACCCGAGTGGAATCAAAGTAGTACAGCGGCCCGAGCTTCCCGGCACGGACAATCTCTCGGATTTTCTTCACGGCGCCACTGAAGAGGAAGGTGTGATCCACCATGATCTTCAGGTTCTTGCGATCCGCCAGTTGGATCAGCTCTTCGGCCTGCCATGGCGTGGACGTAAATGGCTTCTCGACGAAGACATGCTTGCCGTTCTCGAGCGCGGCCCTGGTCAAGTCGAAATGCGTCCAAACCGGCGTCACCACCGCTACCGCATCGATATCTGGGGAATTGAGGATCTCGTCGAACTCGGTGGTGAGGTGCAGCTGAGGATATAGACGGTTGGCACGGCGAAGCGCAGCGGTGTTCCTGTCACACACCGAGACGATTTCGGCGCTCTCGAGGCCGTGCAGGTTTCTCACGACATTCGGCCCCCAATAGCCGTAGCCGATCACGCCGAAACGCACGACGTTCGACGCAGTTTTGTTCGCGTCGACGCGAGCCGGCTGGGGTTCAACCGCCGCCAGACTATCCAACACGTGGGGGTCGTTAGCCTTCATTGTGAGTCGACTGCCTCGACCGCGAGTCGTCGTAGTACGCGCGCCGGATTTCCGGCCACAATCGTATGAGCCGGCACGTCGCGCGTGACCACGCTGCCGGCACCGACGATCGCGTGCTCTCCAATGGTGACGTTGGAAAGGATGGTCGCGCCCGATCCGATTGACGCGCCATGTCGCACTGTTGTGGGGCTGACCTTCCAGTCTCGCTCGGTTTGAAGTTCTCCCGATCGAGTCGTCGCCCGCGGATAGAGGTCGTTCGTGAAGGTGACGCCATGACCGACGAACACATGATCCTCAATCGTGACACCTTCACAGATGAAGGTGTGACTCGAAATCTTGCAGCGCCGGCCCACTACGGCGTTTTTCTGAATCTCAACGAATGCCCCGATTTTCGTCTCGTCGCCAATCTCGCATCCATAGAGATTGATGAATCTCGCAAGCTTGACGTCGTTCCCTAGCTTTACGTCGGACGAAATGCATAAGTATTCGCCAGACGGAAAGCTCAACAGGCACCTTTCCCGGAGATGACTGCGCCTGGCGTCTGAAGGAGAATCTTGAGATCGACCCACAGCGAGCGGCGCCGCGCGTACTGCAGATCCAGCCGCACCATGTCGTCGAACGTCGTACGACTTCGTCCTTCCACCTGCCACAATCCGGTCATGCCTGGCTTCGCCTCCAGGACTCGGCGCTGATGCCATGCCTGATATTGCTCGAGCTGGTACGGCAACGGGGGACGCGGACCCACCAGTGACATGTCCCCCCAAAGCACGTTCCACAGTTGCGGCAGCTCATCCAGGCTCGTCGAGCGTAGAACCCGACCAAGCCGTGTCACGCGTGGATCATTCGTGATCTTGAAGAGTCCGTTGTTGCCGGACTCGCCCAGCTGACTCTGGGACTTGATGAAGGAGCTGACGAACTGATGATGGATTGAATGGTCGGCGTTCACGTCCATCGTGCGAAACTTCAGCATCGTGAACGTCTTCATCATCCGGCCGACCCGTTCTTGTTTGTAGAACACCGGGCCAGGGGATCGCAGCTTCACGAGACCGGCAATGACCACCAGAACGGGCGACAACGCAGCCATCAGCGTCAGGCTCCCAACGACGTCGAGCCCACGCTTGATGGCGTCGTAGGAGGTCGCCCGCGTCTCCGCTCGATCCAGCTGCAGACGCTTGATTTCGGCCGGCCAGGATCCGTCGCGGTTCGGGCCGGGATCGATTTGGAGCCGTATCGACAACCTGCCGACCGTCTGAGCATCCAGTCGCTGCGCGAGCTCGCGCCGTACGCGAGTGTCGACGACCCGGGCGAAGCCTGCGCTCGGCGCCGTGATATCAGTAAGCAGAATGCCGATCACTTGGTTTACTTCCACCCATCCAAGGACATCGGTTTGCCTTGTCGCAGCTCTCAGCGCTTCGATAGCGGCGCTCCATGTCGACGAGACGGAGGCACCCGAAGGATCGATTTCGAGCAGCAGCAGCGCGACAGGCAGGCGTGAACGGTCGGCGCGACGCCGTTCTCTCAGCAACACTCCCCGGAAGAGGGCTTCGTCAAAGACATGAGGTTGACCCGACTTGTTTGCCAATCGGCCGCTTGACGGAAACTTCGCCTCGGCCGGTTCCGGCGCGTTCGATTGTGAAGCCGCCATCTTCGCCCGGCCGAAATTCCACTGCCGGGTCGGCTTGCCAGTTGAGCGGGGACGTGTTGAAGGTCCCCTGTTCGATGCCAGTTCCACATTAGCTCCCGTCTCGAAGAGATCGTGGAATCCAATGGACGCGCGTACAGAGGCGCCCGTCCTCATGCGCGCGGATCTGGCCGTCGAGTATAGTACGAACCCGTTCGGTCACGACACTGGTCACATCCGCCCCGGCCATATCGGAGTACTGAGTCATCACCGCACCAGCCACGCGTCCTTCAACGAACCAGCCGACAAAGTCGGTCTCGCGAACGCACTGCCACAGCCCTGAGAAGAGCTTGCCCGCCACAACGGGATCAACAGGCTGCTTCGGTTCCGCTCGGTTCCTGAAGTACGCCAGGAGGAGCAAGAAGGGACGGCGGAGATCGCTCGGACCGCTTTTGCTCAAGCGCCAGCAAATAACGGAAAGCCTCCTCGTTGTAGGCCTCGCCCCATCGACTCGTCAGGCTCAGGCCAAAAGTACCTAGGCCTGGCTCGGCAGCGGCGGCCGCCGGAGTACCACGCGCTTGGCTTCGAGCAGCGTCGCTCAAAGCTGCATCCAAGGTGTGGAACCCAAGGGTGATCCGTCATCCACCTGTTTCGACCCACCGAATTGGCACCCAAACGACTGCCCCACTACCATCGTGGCAACGCCGAGGCGCTCACGGCCCGACCGAAGTGCAAACCGACCGCCATTCCGACGGCTAAGTGACCCTGTGTGACTTAGTAGCATAAACCTTACTGTAGAAACGTGTTAACCAAATCACTCGAACGGGCGTCTGACTGCTACCGTGAGACGCCGTTCCGCACAATCAGCAAAGCCATGATAGAAAGTCAACAGAAGTAGGGATATTGAACTCAGGCGTAATCAACGTGCACAATGCCTTCTGCCGGATGGCCATCCTGGTTCAGCTGCCAGTCACCCCAAGTTAACCCAATATCCCGCCCATTTTGCCGTCGTACACGGCTTCGCCCTCTCACTTACATCTACCCAACTGTGCCTTATAGAGACACGGTTGGCAGTGTCAGCGCCCGAGCAGAGCAAAGACGCTACCCAGCGATTGGGAGTGTCGGCGCCCGAGGAGCAGCAAAGACGCTACCTGGCATGTTCGGACCCCATCGATGCAGTCAAATGCTGGGAACACTGAACTTAGGCGGTTACCCAGCAAGGTCGGCTCCAGTAGGTCCGAGAAGTAGTCATCTGTTTGCAAGACTTCATAGCGATATTGGGAAGACTGGACCTGAAAATCTGATGAAACTTGGAACCCAGAGCGCAGCCTTCAAATTCGACGCGCGTTACAAATTCGACGGGGCGTTACAGAAACGACATCCGATCAGGCCGCCAGACTGAACCGGCATCACCCCTGGCGCAAACTCGTCTTACCTTTACTGGCGCCTTGGCCGCAATAAGAATCCCCGCAGTCGGGCTACGATTGGGAAGAAGGTCGTCGAGCCAGAAGACTTTATCATCAACACGGCACATCGACCACGATGCTCGAGTCGTCGCCCGACCACAGACATCGTTCAGCGCCCATGGGATTTGCTGGCCGTTATCGTTCCTGATGCTAGGGCAACTCGCGACGCTTCCCGGACTTGGCAATCCAGTTGCTATCGCGTAGAACTGGCGACGGGCGCGACGCGCTCGGCGACAGGCCTCGGTGTCCGGGAGGCGACGTCTGGAAAAATGCCAGAGCCGCGCTCGGACATCCGGCCGACCTGCGAACTAACCTCAGACTGCACCGCCACATCTTCGACGAGAAGTCGAGGGCGCCGAAGAGCCGGTTGAACTTCCCTCTGTATTGACGCGAGCCGTGCGGTTGTTGAGACATTTGGACAGCCCGGCAAGGCGAGCTCAGGGTAGCATCCTAATGGCTCGTCTCGCTCGTCGCCTCGTGAGTCGCTAATCGAACGGACGCGATCTTCTCCTGACCCTGAAGCGCCATTCGTCGGCGCATCGGTGCGGCAATCGAGTTTCATGACATATTGGCACGAGTTCGAGGGAGCTGAGAGAAGCGCTGATGGCGGATGGAAACAACAGCTTAGCCAAGCACCTCTGGTATAGATTAGCCGGGCACCTCTGGTATAGAACGGAGGTCATTAGGACCACCTGGAAATTTCGGCTTGCGGGAACGTTCGCCATCGCTCTTGCATTGGCACTGACCAGAGGTTTGTGGATTCCGGCATTAGCGTACGCTCTGGTCTGCAACGAGGACCTGCGTACGACGGATGCCATCCTTGTTGAGGACTTCGACCGGAACTACCTACTCTTCGAACGAGCCGCCGCGCTCCGCGAGCACAGGAACGACGCAAGGGTGCTAATCGCGACCACAGCCTCGCCAGATCCGGAAGCGATCAACGACGTCCCGAGAGGCTTTGTCGAAGTCATGTCCCGGGTCGCCAGGCTGCAGAGCTTCGAGATCATTCAAGCTCACGAGGTCGAACCCGTGTCGCTCAACGTGGCCTACCAGGTGCGGCACTTTCTGACCAAGGAGCGAATTCGATCCGTTACAGTCGTCACAGCCGGTTTTCGCAGTAGACGCTCGGCTCTGATCTATGAGCAGGTGCTGGGGCAGGCGTCCATCGAGGTTGCGTGTGTACCGGTCTTCGGAAGACAAACACCAGAGAACTGGAACCAGACCTGGCACGGCATCCTGGAAGTCACTGAACAGATTCTCAAGCTTCAGTACTATCGTCTCTACGTATTGCCGCTGGCGCGGCAGCGCTTCCAGCCCGTTGAGTAGCCCGCCCTTCGTGATCAACGCTCAATCGATTCGTTCTCGACTCGCGCACAGGTGCTGCCTTTCCGATTAGCCGAACTGAGTCGTTTTACGCAGTGGAATCGGGCGAAGCTTGTGCGGCGGATAACAAAAGCGTAATGGCCAAGGCGTCCGAAGCAGACCAACTGTCCCAGACGACCGCTAAGGCCCACCATGTGAACAACTTCCAGTCACAATGTTCAGGCAATGGAGTGGCACACGCGTTGCCTGGTGGGCCGCATGCTCAGCTTAAGAAACGGCCTCGTCGCAGTGTTGTGGATCGTGAGTCTCGCTTGGCCGAATACTGCGAACACGGCCACTTTATCGGTTGCCTGGGACCCTAGTCCTGGCCCTAACGTCGCCGGTTACATCGTCTATTGGGGAACCCAGTCCGGCGGTCAAAGTCAGAACCTCGACGTGGGCAATCAACTGTCTGCACAAGTCACGGGACTTGCCGATGGTACCTGGTACTATTTGGTCGTGCGTGCGTACAACTCGACAGGCGCGATGAGCGATCCGTCCGCGGAAGCATCAGGCATGACGCCCGCCGCAGGGGCTTCGCCACTTCCGTCGATTAGTTGCCCCGTACCAACCGCTTCGTCGTCGAATGGCAATCCCGTCCGTGTCACCTTCAGTCCAACCGTCACCGGTGGGGCTTCCCCGGTGAGTGCGAGCTGCTCGCCCGCATCCGGCGCGCTGTTTTCAGTAGGCAACAACCCGTTCTCATGCACAGTTACTGATGCGTTGGTGCGAACGGCCTCCTGTAGCTCAGCTGTGGTTGTGTCTTCCGCAACACCGCCACCCTCGGAGCCCCCGTCGATTCTGGTAACCCCGACAACAGTCGCGCCTGGTAATGCCGTAACGGTCTCTTGGAAAGGCGTGCTTCCTGCGACTGCAACCGATTGGTTCGGGCTCTATCCGAGCACAGCTTCTGATACCGCGTTTTCGAGTTGGCTCTACGTCAATTGCTCGCAACTCCCGACGACCGGTCAGGGTAGCGGCACGTGTACGATGACAGTGCCTCCGACGATGGCTAACGGGTCGTACAACCTGCGCCTGTTCAGAAACGACGGTTATCAGCGCCTGGCCAGTTCGGATCTGACAATAGCCAACGTGGGTGGCGCACCTCCACCCTCGCCAGGCCCGTCAATCCTCGTGACGCCCACGACGGTCACGCGAGACGGGACCGTGACGGTCTCTTGGAGTGGTGTGGTCACCCCGACTGCGACCGATTGGTTCGGGTTGTATCAGAGCACCGCTTCCGATTACGCGTTTCTGGGCTGGCGGTACGTCAGCTGCACACAGAGCCCCACGACCCCTCGGACCAGCGGCTCGTGCTCGATGACGCTTCCAAGTGTGCCGTCGGGATCGTACAGTCTACGGCTCTTTAGTAACGACGGCTATCAACGCTTGGCCAGCAGTCAGTTGACAGTGACCAGACGGGGCAGCGCACCCGTTCAACAACCCGTGGTACAGCCGCTCACAATCTCTTGTCCCGCCCCGACGGCGGTGACGGCCTATCGAAGCCCGGTTTCCGTGACGTTCGCTCCAAACGTGGCCGGCGGTGTCGAACCCATCGGCGCGAGTTGTTTTCCCACCTCCGGTTCTGAGTTCCCGGTCGGTAGAACGAATCTGACGTGCAACGCGATTGATGGGACAAATCGGGTCGCGTCCTGTGACTCCACGGTGGTGGTCTCTGGCGTGCGAGAAAGGCGCGGAACGAAGTAGCGCGTCGCTCGGGTTCCCGACGCTTGTGGCGTTTTCAGCCCGTGAGCGGATGAGGCCCTGAGAGCCTAAGGCGTGCGCTTTCGAAGAAAGCTCAGCCGAGATGGTTGGGGGCTCGTACCGGCGTCGGCTGGCTCAGTATAGTAGGTGTACGAGCCGTATCGGTGGGCAATTTCCGATTGTTCGGCCCGATTCAGCACAACCCCTAGAATGCGTGATACGCCGATTCCGTCGATTGCTCGCATGACCATCTGATATGGTGTTTTGTTGGCTCTGACTACTAGCAAGGCAGCATCGACCATATCCGTCAGCAAATTGGCATCGGGCAGAATGCCAACCGGTGGCGTGTCCACAACAAGCCAGTCGAACTGTTCACCCGCGTCCAGGAGAAACTGCCGCATCGTATCGGAAACGAGCGCACCCATCGGATCTTGATTGGGGCGTCCTGCGGTCATCACCCACAGGTTCGGCGAGACTTTGTGCACGGGCGGACGGCCATCTGAGACCGAACCCTTCAAGACGTCGCCGAGTCCAATTCGGTTGTCCAACCGGAAAAATTCGTGGACGGACGGCCTTCGGAGATCAGCATCGATCAGAAGCACTCGCTTCTGATACGAGTGGCTCAGCGTCAGCGCCACGTTCGTCGCGGTCAGCGTCTTTCCCTCGGATTCGACTGCGCTGACGACCATCGCGCTTCGAGTCCCACTCTGGAGCTGCGAGTGATGGAGCGCGGCAGCCAGGCGACGATACTGTTCAACCAACGCGGGGTCCGCGCCGTCGCCGACCACGAGCTTGCCAGCCGTAGCGGGACTCATGAACGCAGGCTGCACACCTGGAACAAGTTCTTGTGGCTTCCGCTCCGCGACGTCCGCGTTTCGAGAGCCTCCCTCGACCACCTGAGAAACTACAGGCAGCCTATCCCCGTAGGTCTGGTCGAGGCTGTCCGCGTATTCTTTCTCACCGCCGCTTGGGTAAGTGTCGTCCAACTGCCAGAGCGAAGGGACGTCCACGGCGGAGGGACTGGTTCGGTCAGGACTCACCTCAGTCGGCGTGTGGCCCAAGCTCCGTGCACGTTCTAGCGCTTCGGTCAATCGAGTCAAGAGGCACTACCTCAGAAAAATGAGAACCGACGCAATCGTGCAAGCCGGCCAGCGATCGGCTGGCCGCCATCTTCGGACGACACGGTCTGTGGACCGCCATTGGGCGGTTGAGCAACCGACGCGGGAGTTGGCGAACTCGGAGGCGTTCCGAGATGGAAATCGCGACAAACGTCCAACACCAGATCGCGTCCAACCGGCTTCCGGTCGGCCGCGAATCCGTTCACGAGGGCGTTATCGCAAATGACGCTGATGGTCCGCGGAATGCCCTGCGAGAATTCATGAATTGTCAGGACGGCCTCGCGCGTAAACAGTTGCTCGGCCCTTCCACCGGCCACTCGCACACGCGCGGCAATGTAGGCCGCCGTCTCACGAAGATCGAGCGGCGCGAGCTCGCAGCGCAGCGCGACGCGTTGTTTCAGCTGCCGCAACCTCTGATCATTGAGTCTGTCGGCCAGCTCCGGCTGGCCGACGAGCGCGACTGCCAGCGACCGGTCCGGTCCACCTTCGATATTCGTCAACAGCCGGATCTCTTCCAGTAACTCGTGGGACAGACTCTGAGCCTCGTCCACGATGAGAGCCAAGACAGAGTTCGCCTGGGCGCCGGTGGTAATCGCACATTGGAGGTCGCGCAGGAATCGGGTTTTCGACAGGGCCGCGGGTGCCGCGAAGCCAAACTCACCGGCCAGAAATTCAATGAATTCAGGTCGGGTCAGCGTCGGGTTCGACAAGTGCACGATGTGGGCGTTGGAGCCGTTCGACAAATTCAGCGCCGCCCTGACGAGCGTCGTCTTGCCCGTGCCCGCCTCGCCGATCAACACAGTCAACCCGGGGCGACCGGTCAAACCGTAGCGGAGGTGGCTCAGAGCTTCGCGGTGCTTGCCCGACAAGAACAAGAACCGCGGATTCGGCGACAGGTCGAAGGGACGCTCTTCGAGTCCGTAGTACCTGTGCGTACATGAATGGTCAAACGCTCCGAGCGACGGCGGAATGAATCATGCGGGACGTGGTGGAACACCAATTACGCCAATCTACCATAGGCACCACGTCAGCCGCGAAGTCAGCGATACTCCTTGAACGGGATCTGACAGTCGTGCTTCCTCAGAAAATTCAGGAACCGCTTGTAGTCGCGTGGCTCCATGTTGAAGAGCCGCGCGACGATCTTGTAATTGCCTCTCGCTTCCTCCAACCCCCGGCGGACGATTTCCCGCACGTTGGCCCGCGTGATCTCACGCTCCATGAACAATGGATAAACCGTCGACCAGAACGATTCGCGCTGGTCGAGCATCCGCTTGTAAAGGTCGTCGGCCACGGTCCGCCGCCGTTCTCGTTTCGGCCTCAGGGCCACCGTATCCTGCGCGCGAATCTCCGAAGGCAGATGGTCCACGTCGATGAGGCTGCCTTGAAGCGTGACGATCAACCGCTCGATGACGTTCTCGAGCTCGCGGACATTGCCGGGCCAGGAGTACTCGACCATCGCCTTCATGGCGGAGGGCGAGACACCAGTAATCGGCGATCGATTGAGCGCGGCGTACCGCTCGCGGAAATGGTTGACCAGCGACGGGATGTCCTCGCGCCGCTCGCGCAGCGGCGGCACGACGAGGTGGATGACGTTCATGCGGTAGAAGAGGTCTTCGCGGAACGTGCCTTGTGTGATCATCTCCCGCAGATTGCGATTCGTCGCGGCGATCACTCGCACGTTGACATGGTGGCCGCCCCCATCCGCGCCCACTTTCTGCAGCTCGCCGGTCTCGAGGAAGCGGAGGAGCAGTCCCTGCATCCGCAGCGTCATCTCGCCGATCTCGTCGAGGAACACCGTGCCGTTGTGGGCCGTTTCCAGTTTGCCGGGCTTGTCGCGATACGCGCCGGTGAAGCTGCCTTTGACATGGCCGAACAACTCGGATTCCAGCAGCGTTTCTGGCAACCCGGCGCAGTTGACCGGTGCAAAGACGTTGGCGGTGCGAGGCCCCCGGACGTGAATGCTGCGGGCGACGATCTCCTTGCCCACTCCGCTCTCACCGGTGATCAGGACCTTCGCGTCCGAACGAGCGATCCGGTCGATCTCCTGTTGCAGGCCGACCATGGCGGGGCTTTCGCCGATCAACTGGACGTGCGTTTTGGTGCGCATCGTCGCGAAATTGCTGACTCGTGCTCCACTTTCCACAGATGCCTCACTGACTTGCAAATCGTTCTATCAGTTGCCGATGCTCGGGCGAAATTCCGACGAACGACGCGCCGACGCGATAGCCGACGTGACGACCGTTATCATTTATCGGGGACACCCGCCGAACTTCGACGTCGGCCGCAAATGGTGCACCCCAGAGGTTCAGGCGAAGACATCCGCGAGTGCCGGGATCGATTCGCCGACTGGCGTGCAGCAGGACCCCGGCGAGGCTGATGTCGAGGACCTGCACGCTTTGAGTGGTCGGCAGATTCGCTACGTTAGCAGCGCCAACTGACACCCGCGCGGATCGTCGTCTTTCTTCCATTGCGTGTTTCTCCTCCGCGACTATCGGCGTTGAGGCCCTACAAGAGCAACCCCATCCATGGGCACTGATGGCGACTGGTGCAAGCAGGTCGCCATAGTTTGCCAGACTCCGGGCCGTCCGCGTAAGGGCGTGTTTTTGCTAGAGCTTGCGTAAACAGAGCGCCGATATCAGGCTTGAAGCCTCACACGACTAATGTCTGCCTTTTGTGGGTCTTTCGCCAGTGATTCACGGACTTTTCGACAGACCGTCTGGTTGGAAGGGGACTAAGTGCGCGGCAGATGCGGAACGCCGCAAGACGCGGAACGCCGAGGAAGGTCGATCTAAGTCTCACCCGTCAATTGGGTAATCGATTCGGCCAGGGCCGAGGGAGGGGCCAGGAATTCGAGAGCGAGCAAATACAGCGGGGGCTGACCTTCGCCGCTGATCTGCTCGATGCGACGGACCCGGGCCGCCACTCGGGCCGGATGTCCGTCGAGGGTCAAGTGAAGCTCGTGCAACGACCCGAGGGCCACGCGTGCCGGTGATTCCACCAACGCACCTTGCGCGCTGAGGTTGACGATCCGTGCAGCCTCGGTCAGCTCGAGCGTGCCGCGGAGCGTTCCGAGAACCTCGAAACGTGCACGGGTCCGACGATCGCCAAGAGGCCTTGTCAAGAGATCGTCCCGATTTGCTGCGCTCCCGTCCGAGCATTCTCACGCGCGACGGGTACAAGTCGCGCGATCGGCGCCGACCCTTCGGGGCAGTGTGCGACGCCGACTGCCGCCGACGCAAAAAGGCCGCCATTTTCAGGGCCCGACACCGCGCAACGCAACCGGCCGACCACCAGCCGTACGACGTCTGGCTTGCTATCGTACAGCAGCAGCCCGATCTCACCTGCACCGAGGACACCCACCGACTCACCGGCTCTCAAATGAGGGCGCAGGTCGGCTGCCACCTTGTGCGTCAATGGAAAGCCGGCGTCGTTCATCTGAATAACGACGACTGAACTGCTGGTTCCTCGAGCTGCCGCCTGCAGGGCCGTGTGTTCCAGGAGATCTTCGAACGACCGCGAGACGGCGCGTCGGTCCTGCGTGGAGAGCGTGCGCTGCAAAGCGCCGCCGGCCCACGAGCTGAAGAGACGCCCGATGTTTTCGACGATCTGACGATCTCGCGACGTGAAAAACCCACCGCGCGGCCCCTCCGCTGCCAGGACAACAGTCGCCAGACCTTCGATACGCGCCGCCGTCGATATACGGTTCGAACCGACATCGGCGGAGTCGGTCAACATGAGCGGTCTCCCCGACATGGACGAGGGGCTCGCCTTGCGATCCCGTCACGGAAAGGACCGCCTTGGTCGCATTGACGGTGCTCCCGAGTTCCCGAAGAGCCGCGAGTGCAGCCGCCGGCGCCTGTTCCTGCGTGTTGACGAGGTGCTGCCAGATCGACCGCTCGACGGCAAGAAGAGACGCTGAGGCGACGTTCTGAAGCGTCTGTCGCAACACGTCCGTATAGAGAGCAAGGCCGGATTCACCAGGGGAATCGACCCCGCCCGACAAGACCAGCAACCAGACTGCTCCGTGCTTGACGTCTCCGACACGGGCCGCCATCGCCTCTTCGTTAGGGCGAAATCCCAAGAGCTCGAGGTCGTGCCCGGAAACCCGTGTCAGTTCCGAACCGATCGAGACCTCGCGCCCATCAAGGCTCGAAGGTGCGTCGACGGCCGGACTACCAGGAAGGGCAATCGCAAGGCGAAACTGACCGTCGACATCCTCGACATACGCGCGCAGGTCGATGTCGTGCCAAATCGCCAGAGCGTTCGCGTAAAGGCGTAACAGCGCTTGCTCGCTGCCGCTCGTCGGCGCGCCGCTCAACACTCGAAACAAAGTCGAGACTCGCGGGGCGTGGGCGGTGGATTCCTCGTGCGCACTTCCCACGTGTGCCTCGACCGCCGGGCGGAGCCACGACCCAATCAGCTCCAGCTCCGTCTGCGCTTCTGTCGCCGTCGCATCGGTGACAGTCCGGGCGAGCATCAGTGCGCCACGGCCTTCACCGGCCGGTAACCCCACGCACGTCAGCTGAATCTGACCAACCCGCACAGAGGCGGGCCCTCTTGAACGAATGGCCTGAGCAATGGCGGCACCCACCTCCGGCATTCGGGACATCGCCGCGGCCATGGCGGCTGACGAAGCAGCGGACTCAGGGATCAGCGGCAGGCCACGATCGTCTACGATTTGCAGCCGGTCCACGCCCAGCCGGCGTTGAAGGGCCACAAGCCAGTCCCACGAGCGTTGCCGAACAACCGTTGCAAAGTCAGAAGTATGCGCGGGCACCGCGGCTAGACCCATGTAAAGTGTATGAGCAAGTGTGCAAGCCGGTCGCCAGCCCGGCCGTATTACAAAACTCGTTGATTGCCGTTTACAATTTCGCTTTCAACCCTTCAATTTCCCATGAAAGGCGACATAAAGGAAGATAAAAGGGTGTGCTTTTGAGACATTTTGTGCACAAATTTGCGCTGATGCACGGGCCATCGCGATTGACTATTGACCCATCGCTGCGTACATTTATCCACTTTCCTGAGTCAAGGCTCCCCTGGCATGAGCGAACTGCTGCGACTCACCGCCCCACTCCTTTTCGGGAAAAGTCCGATCCTTGAGCGACTTCGCAGCGAGATCGAAGCCGCTGCCCGTTCCAATGCCGCAGTCTTGATTGAAGGCGAGACGGGCGTCGGTAAGGACGTCGTCGCACGGCTCATCTACGGCCTGGGCCAACGCCGGGCTCAGCGCTTCGTCGCCGTCAACTGCGCAGGCTTGCCGGACTCGCTGCTCGAATCCGAGTTGTTCGGCCACGTTCGGGGCAGCTTTACCGGAGCATATCGCGACAAGGCCGGTCTGGCCGCAATGGCCGATGGTGGAACGCTATTCTTGGACGAGGTCGGAGAGATGTCGCCGCGCATGCAGGCGGTCTTGCTCCGCTTCGCGGAGAGCGGCGAAATCCATCCCGTCGGATCGGACGCGCCCGCTCGGACTGTGGACGTACGATTGCTTGCCGCGACCAATCGGCCGTTGGCCCACCGCGTCGCCGGTGCCGAGTTCCGTGGCGATCTGTATTACCGCCTGAATGTCGTTCATGTGATCGTTCCCCCGTTGCGCGAGCGGGGAGCGGATATCGTCCTCCTGTTGAATCGTTTCGTCGACGATTTCGCCCGCGTTCACGAGGCCCCTGTGCCGGCATTCACGGAGCGCGCCCTCTCGGCCCTGACTTCGTACGCGTGGCCGGGTAACGTCCGAGAACTGAAGAATTTCTCGGAACAGATCGTGGTCAAGTTCTTGGAACACCCTATTGATTGCGGCGACCTTCCCGCCCACATCTTAGGCTCGCCGGTCATGTCATCGCCGGACACTGTTTCGGAGGCAGCACCGCGATCCGCGGCGGACCGGGCATGGGATCAGATGGTGCGAGAAGGACGAACGTTCTGGACCGCGGTCTACGATGTCTTCATGGATCACGAGCTGACCAAGACCGACGTCAGGGGAATCGTGAAGCGCGGACTGCAGCAGACTCATGGAAGCTACCGGCAACTGAGCGATCTCTTCCACATGACGCCGCGCGAGTACCGCCGCTTTCTCGCTTTCTTGCACCATCACGGGTGTCATGTCGCGGAGGGCGCTCCCGTACTCCCACGCGCAAACGACGAGCCGTTATCCAGGATCAGCGGGTAAGAGACAATCAGCAGGCTCCAGGCTTCAGACTCCAGGCTTCGGCCGGGCTTCAGACTTCGGACTTCAGACTCGACGCGCGCTCACCGATCCGGTGCAAAGTACCCACCCCGGCTCGTGACGACCATGTTCCCGCCACGCGACCGAATGTCCACGTTGCGCCACGCACCGTCGTGCGAAGAGTTCGTCGAGGTGTAGCCGATGACGAATCGCCGACGGAGATTTTCGACAACCTGCCGAAATTGATCGCTGAGGAGCGACGCCTCCGCCGGGAAATAGGCCTCCCCACCAGACTCGGCCGCCAGCCGCTCCAACAGCTCCCGGTCGACCCGCGTGCCCAGGCCGATCGGAAAGATCAGCGCGCCCACGGGCTTGACGAGCTGCATCACTTCCTCGAGTTTGTGCTGACTGCCCGGTCCGGTGCCGGGATTGTCCTCGTCGCGACCATCGCTCAGGACCACGACCGCGCGTCGGCCGGGCACGCCTTTGAGGTGCATCAGTGAATTCCAAAGCGCGTCGTACAGCGCCGTCCCGCCAACCGCCTGATACTTTTCGATCGCGTCGAGCGCCCATTGGTGGTTCGGCGCCAGCGTGTGGGCGAAGACCGGGCGATCGCCAAACAGGATCGTTGCGAGGCTGTCTTCGGGACGAACCGCCGCGACGAAGTCCCGGGCGGCTTGCTGAACCGCCTCGGTGCTCCTCTTCATGCTGCCGCTCGAATCCAGCGCCATCACGATGGAGACCGGATCGACGGCTTCCTGGAATGTATCGATCTTCTGCTGGACACCGTCCTCGAACACGTCGAGGTCGTCGGCCGTCACATCGGCCAGGCCTGTCGCATCGGAGACCGTGAACTCGAGCGCCGGACGAATGGGCGGCGGTTTCGGCGCGAAATAGCCACTGCGCGTCCTCACCTTCAGTCCGCCAGGCACCTCCACCGAGATCTGACGCCAGCTGCCGTCCCGTTTCTGGTTCGCCGGAGTGTAGGTGATCGAGTACCGGCTGTGTGCATCGGTGGCGACCGAATCGGCGACCGAAACCAACTCGGGCTCCCGCGGGGGAAAAAAGACGCGGCCGCCGGTCTCGTCGGCGATACGCCGGAGGATCCGCTCGCCCTTCAGCGAGATGCCCGCCACGCCGCCAACGCCCACAACGTAAACTGTGGCCTGCGCGTCCTCAGCGCCGCGGACGACCTCGTCAACCGTAGCCTTGCTGTTCTCGTCGTAGCCGTCCGTGATGAGGATCACGGCTCGGCGCCCGTCCAGCCCGCGAAGCAATGCTGCGCCCTCGAGCAGGCCGTCCAGGAAGGCGGTGCCACCACCTGCCCGCATCGCTCCAATCGCGTGCGTGATCGTCGGGCCGTCGTTGGTCGGGCCTGTGATGGATCCGATGTGCGCATTGAACGGCGCGACGATGACCTGGTCGCGCTGACGGAGGGCGCCTGCCAGCCGCTCGGCGGCCAGCCTGACGAAGTCCATCGTCCGCGACATGCTTTGGCTGTTGTCGACGAGCAGGAGCAGGTTCGTCGGCAGCGTTTCGCGCGTGACGAGGTCGATTTTCTGAGCAATACCGTCCTCGAGAACGGTGAACGTCGACGGCTCGAGCTGGGACACAAACCGGCCGGTCTTGTCGTAGACGCCGGTTTCGAGCAGGATGCTCGTGACTTCGGTTTTGTCGGTCACCTCGAATGGGGGCAGGATCACCGAATCTCGAATCGTCCGTCCGGCCGCGTCGGTCGCTTGCACGACGATTTCGCGGCGTTCGAACGGATTCTCGTCGACCCAGTCAACGGCCGTATAGCGCGCCGCCGCCGCCGTTCCAACGAGAGCGCCGTCGACGAGAAAACTGACCGCCGACAGCGACTGGCCGTCCGGGATTTCGATTTGCGCGACGATGCGCACGCGGGTGACGACGCCGGTTCGGCCGAGCGGCGATGTGATTCGGATGGCAAGGCCAGACGCGGTCTGAGCGTCTCCAGTAGGCACGCCCTGCTGCGCGGACGCCACCACCCCCGTACAGACAAGGGCCAGACCAATTAACCGAGCGGCAGAATTCACGGCACGATGCACGACGAATCCTGCACCCATCGAAGGCGGCGGTGTTACGCAGTCGCGACGTCGCGGTCGTCGCTGACAAAATAGCCGTCGCAGGCCGAGGCCAGGAGATCCGTGGTCAATTCCCGCTTGCGATTGAAGTAATGAGCCAGAGACAGCGCGTGCTCAATGAGATCGCGCGGCTGGCAGCCGCGCAGCCTGACCTGGCGCGGCCGGAGCTCGGTATCGATGAGCATTTCGACGAGCGTGCGGTTGAACGTCAACCCGCGGTCGCGACAGCAATTTTCGAAAATCTTCGTGAACTCTTCGACAGTCGGGGATTCGGCCAGGACTTTGTCCTGGATTCGACGCAGGAACGCCTCGTCCACGAGGTCGGAGGGATTCAGGTTCGTCGCAAAGACGACGAACGTTTCAAACGGCAAGTGGAACTTCTGTCCGGTCTGCAGCGTGAGGTAGTCGACGCGGCTCTCGAGCGGGACAATCCACCGGTTCAGCAGGTCGCGCGGCGAGGCGTGCTGGCGTCCGAAGTCGTCAATCACCAGGACGCCGCCGTTGGCGAGCGCCTGAAGCGGGGCGCGGTAGAGGCCGCTCGACGCGGAATACCCCAACTCCAGCGACTCCAATGTGAGCTCGCCTCCGACCGTCACCTGAGGCCGGCGGCAGCGGACCCATCGGTAGTCCACGTCCGGATCCCGTTCGAGGCCAGCTGAGTCAGGCTCGAGGATCGACACGCTCGTGAATGACCGGGTCGAGCATGCGGACGACGTGGCCGTCAATCGTCAGCGCGTGGGGGATGGCGATGTCGCCGACGAGAATGTTACGAATCGCTTCGGAAATGACGGTTTTCCCGTTCCCGGGTGGTCCGTACACAAAAAGCGAATGCCACGCCGCGATAGCCGGGCCGAGCTGATCCAGGACGCGGTCGCTGATCACCAGATGAGAAAAGGCGCGCTTGATGGCCTCGCGCGTGACGTTGACCGGATGCTCCCGCACGAACCGTTGCATATACTCCAGATACTGCGCGTGCGGCACCGGAACGCTGCCGACGTACTGGCTGTGCTCGAGGAAGAGCATGGCGCGCGTCCGCCCCGCCTCAGTAAGCCGATACCGATAGGATGCGGCGCCAACCGTGCCACCACCGACAATCTCGCAGTGTCGCTCGCGCTTGAGCATGGCGATGCACGGCTCGACCACCGTGAAGAGCACGCCCAGCCGATGGGCGAGCTCTGTGCCGCTCAGCTCTCCAGCGAAGTACAGCGACTTTGTGACGAGCTGCAACACCACGTCAATCGGGACGCCCGTCGCCTCTAGCGTTTGAGGCGCGGGTGGCATGCGGAACGTCGGCGGTTCGGTCTCAATCATCTCAATCATCATCTGACCTATTCAGGTTCCAGGTTCCTGGTTCCAGGTTCCGGGAACTTTGGAACCGGGAACCTTGGAGCCTGGAACACGCTTAATCCGTGTCGCCGTTTTCGTTGCCGCTTGTGCTCGAAGGGCCGTCCTCCGTTAGGGGCCCGGCCAACGCGCGCGCCTGGCGCGCACGCGCCTCGGCGCGCTCGAAATGTGGCTTCAGTCTGGCCGCCGCATCGAACGCAGAAATGGCTTTGGCGTATTGGTGGTCGGCCATATAAAGAATGCCGACGTTGTACTGGACCGCCGCCGCGTCGGTCGAGATTTCCAGCTCTTGCCGTGCTCGCGCGAAGTTCCCCGCAGCCGCATAGGCAAGGGCGAGATTGTTTCGCGCATCCCTCGAGTCGGCGCCATCGCTACTGCGCGTTGACAGGTGTCGACCGCGCTGCCCTGCCTCGCGGTGATGGACGCGTAGCACAAGTTGTTCATCGCAAAGGCCGCAGCCGGATCGAGCATCAGGGCGCGCTCGTACCAGCGCCGAGCCTCGCCGCCGTTACCCAGCGCCTGCCATAGTGTTCCGAGCGTATTTGCCGCCGCTGCCGACTCCGGCGCGAGGCGGACCGCACGATTGGCGTCCGCGAGCCCTTGATGAGCAAAACCCCAATCACGCCAAATCCTGGCGCGGGCATCGAACGCGGCCGCATCTCGCGGGTCGAGGCGGATCGCCTCATCGATATGGGCGTACAGCTTTGTCGAGAATGTTCAAACGGCGATATTCGAGCGCGACGCGCCGATGCTGATCCGGCGTCGGGTGGATCGCCAACGCCAATAGCGCGCCGGAGAGTCTCGGATCCCAGGATTCAACCGTCGGAACACTCGGAACAGGCCGCGGCTTGGCCTCCGCAGACAGAGCACGGACGCGCCTGATGTAGGACTCCAGCGACCCCGGGGCGCCGACTTGCGCCGGGTTTGCGCCCAACCGACGCACAAGCCGACAGGCACATGGTTGTGATGACGGCTGCCAGAGCGGGCTTCAAAAGAGCGGAGCGAAGGCGAAAGGCCTGCGGCGCTAATGGCGCCGCGCACACGTCGAGCGTGGCCGAACGCGTTCGCGCACGGCCGCACCGCGCGATCGGCAATTTCATCAGTCTTGATCCTCTCGCCGCAGCCGACTGCGCCGCCGCATGATGTACAGAACCCCAAACACGATCGCAATGACAAGCGAAACGAGGGACGTCGTGCTCATAGAGTCATGTGCCTCACAATCTTAGGAGCCACCGAGCAACACCCGATAGATCCTGATGGCCGCAGGCCCGAAGCAGACGATGTAAAGTGCGGGAAACAGACATAACGCCAATGGAAAAACGAGCTTCACACCGACCTTGCCGGCCCGTTCTTCGGCGCGCTGCCGGCGCTTGGTTCGGGATGTCTCTGCGTGGGTGCGCAATGCCTGACTGATGCTCGTGCCGAACCGATCGGTCTGCGCGAGCATGGCGACGAGACTCGCGCACATCCTCAACGCCCGTGCGCTGTGCGAAGTTCTTGAACGCGTCCAGACGCGGCTTGCCGGCACGGATTTCTGTCGTGATCAGCTTCAGCTCTCGAGCAAGCGCCGGATGCGCGATTTCGAGCTCGTCGCTCGCCTTCGAGATCGCCTGGTCGAGGCCGCTCCCGGCCTCGACACAGACCGTGAGCAAGTCCAGCGCGTCCGGCAGGCCGTTCTGAATGGCTTTCTGCCGCTGCCTCCGCTTTCCGTCGACGAAGAAACCTGGAAGCACGTAGCCAAGGACTGCGGCGAACGCCGCAAAGAGCCAGCCTACTCGGCCGTTGACGAGCAACAGCACCGCCCCGCCGAAAAAAACCGGAAGCACCAGTTCGGCGGCTGCGAAGTAGAACGCTGCGCCGCGCTGAACGAAACCAGCGCGCGCGAGCCGGCGCTGTAGGCGCGACATGTCCTTCGGGCTTTTTGGCAGCAAGCGAGACAGGCGCGCCAATGCCGGATCGGGGCCATCCGCAAGCGGCCGGTTGTCCACGATAAGGCCGGCACCGCCCGCCTCGACGCGCGCCAGCCGCTTCCGCTCGGGTGAGGTTCTGGCCAGCCACCACGACAACGTCGCACCCACCATCAGGGCGACGGCGATAAATACGCCCGACGAGGCCAGCACCAATGCAGAGGGCATAACGTCAGGTACTCCACGTCCACGATTCGCCGAATAATCATGACGCCGACCGCCTGTAGCACGAGCCCCACCATGACCATCTGAACCCCGAGCGGGTCTTCGATTAAGAGACGCATGTGTGACGGGGAGATGGTAAACAGCACGAGGGCAACGGCGGGCGCCAGGAACCCCAGCACCCAGCCCGTAATGCGGCCATGCGCGCTGACCGCGCGAACCTGGCGCTTGACTTTGAACCGTTCCCGGATGACTGCGGCCAGATTATCCAGGACTTCCGAGAGGTTGCCTCCCATTTCGCGCTGCGTCAACAACGCGGTGACGAAGAAGCGTGCATCGATAATGGGAACGCGTTGCGCGAACCCCTTCAGCGCGTCGGCCAGCGACATGCCATAGTTCTGCTGTTCGAACAGCAGCACGGAACTCGGAGCCAACCGGATCGGGAATTTCATCGCCGACCATCTGAAGCGTGGTGGTCAAAGCATGGCCCGCCCTGAGTCCCCTGGCGATCAGGTCGATCGCCTCTGGGAACTGCTCCTCGAAGACCGAAAGACGCTTCTGTGCGGCCCATCGAACGTACCACACTGGCACCGATCCGATCAGAATAGCGAGAGCGATCGCCAGCACGACTGAACCTGAGAGGCTCGAGACCAGTACGAACGTGACGACAGCCATGAAGCCGCACGCCAACAACACCCTTCCCAAAGTGAGCTTGGATCCGGATTGTTCGATCATTCGTTCGAGCGGCGCGACCAATCGGCGCCCGCCCATCAGGACGGCGTCCAGATGCCCCAGCGAACCGAGCTGCGCCTGCGCCTTGACAATCGCGGGACCGAGCGCGCTGGTCCGACGGACTCTGAGGCGTTTTCTGAGCGCACGCTCTTCCCGCTCTTCTGTGCGAGCGACGAGCGCCCAATAGGGCACAAAGACGACCGCGAAGACGAGAACGAAAGCAAGGCTTGCTATCAACATACGAAATCAGCTTCCAGCTTCCAGCTCTCAGCTTTCAGTTTGTTGTTCTGCCGTGTTCATGCGACGACCTTCACGTACTCGAACATCTCGGCAGGCAGCCGCATCCCCGCCGCCGTCAGCCGATCTGCACACTTTGGCCGGATGCCCGTCGCACGGAAACGCCCGCAGACCATGCCATCGGGCCGCACGGTCGTCTTTTCGAAGACAAAAAGGTCCTGCATGGTAATGATGTCGCCTTCCATCCCCGTGATCTCGCTGATAGCAGTGACCTTCCGGGTGCCGTCCGACATGCGCGCGATCTGGATCACGATCTCGATGGCCGCAGCCACCTGCTGCCGCACCGCCTTGTCCGGAATATTCAGGTTGGCCATCGCGACCATCGTGTCCAGGCGGTGGAGGGCGTCACGTGGGCTGTTCGCGTGAATGGTGGTCAAGCTGCCGTCGTGGCCGGTGTTCATGGCCTGAAGCATATCCAGCGCTTCTTCAGCCCTCACCTCGCCGACGATGATGCGATCCGGCCGCATACGAAGCGCGTTGACGACCAATTCGCGCTGCCGCACGCTGCCCTTCCCTTCGATGTTCGACGGTCGAGTCTCGAGCCGGACGACGTGGCGTTGCTGGAGCATCAGTTCGGCGGCGTCCTCAATGGTGATGACGCGCTCGTTCTGGCCGATGTACCCGGACAGGACGTTCAAGAGCGTCGTCTTGCCCGCGCCGGTGCCGCCCGACACGATGAGATTCAACCTGCAGGAGACGACGGTCTTGAGGAACTCGAGCATCGGTTTGGTCAGGGAATCACGTGCGACAAGGTCATCGGCTGCCAGCCGGCCGGTCCGAAACCGCCGGATGGAGAGCGCCGGCCCCTCCAGCGCGAGAGGAGGAATGATGGCGTTGACACGCGAGCCGTCCTTCAACCGCGCATCGACCATGGGGCTCGACTCATCGATGCGTCGGCCTACCGCGCTCACGATGCGTTCGATGATCTGAAGCAGATGCGCATCGTCCCGAAACACCACCTCTGTCTCCTCGAGGCGTCCCTCGCGCTCGATGAAGACCTGGTTGTAACGGTTCACCAGGATGTCCGAGATGGACGGGTCGCTGAGCAGTTCCTCCAACGGGCCCAGACCAAACAGCTCGTGCAGGACGTCGGTGATCAGATTCTCGCGTTCCGCGAGGCTCAGCGGAGTGTCACGCTCGCGCTCGAGCATGTCGACGATCAGACTCCGCAACTCGGGCTCGGCCTCGCCGCGTTTCACCTTCGAGAGCCGGTCGAGATTGAGTCTGTTGAGCAGCTCCTGATGGATGCGCCCTTTAAGGGCCTGATATTGCGGATGGCGCGTATCCGCGCCGATGGGCACAATCGAAAACGTCTTCAGCACGTCGTTGTTGTCTCCTTCATATATGGCCTTACCTGCCCCTTCCTGCCTTACCCGCCCAACCTGCCCTACCCTGCCTTACCCGCCCTATCTGCCCTTACCGCCCGTCAGCCGGCCAAGCAATCCCGATCGCCCATCCGATTCCCGATGCGCGGGAAGGCCCGCCAACTGCAGCGCGAACCGCCTGAACGACGACGAAAGCTCGTTGTGGTTGTCGAGCGCGACCGGCCGCCCCTTGTTGAGCGCCTGCAGCGCCGTCCGATAGTCGCTCGGGAACGTATGAGCGACTGGCATCCCGATCACACGCTCGACATCGGCATGTCCGATGTCTGCCCGCCGATCGGAGCGGCTCAAGACGACGACCACTTTGTCGCGGCCGTACCGTTGGCGAAGCGACGCCGCAAGCCGGCTGGTGCTTTTGACGGTTGCCAGCTCCTGGTTCGCAACGACGACGATGGTGCTTACCCGATCGAGCGCGTCCAGCACAGCGCCATCGGAGCGCGGAACGTCGAGGACTGTGAATCTATAGGCCGACGTCACGGCGTCGATGACGGTACGGATGGTGGACACATCCACATGGCTCGCGACCGATCGGTCGGACGATGCCAGGAGGTCCACGTGCGGGGTGACTTGCGTCACGAGACCCTTGAGAAACACCAGGTCGAGCCGATGTATGTTTTCTTGCGCGTCAAGAATCGAGAACCGCGGCTCGACCCCCAGGAACACCGCTGCGTCCCCACCCGTCTGGTGCAGGTCCATCAGCAGCGTACGATCAGGCTTGCCGGCGGATCCAAGCGTTGTCGCGATGTTCACCGCCACCGTCGTTGCACCGACGCCGCCTTTGGCGCCAACGACCGCGAACACACGTCCCGTGCTCGCCATCCGCTGCCTGACGACTCGGTGAATGGCTTTTTCCAGGTCGGCTTGCGTGATCGGCTCGCAGACCAGCTCGTTGACTCCGGCGCGCATGGCTTCGAGCAGCAGCGCTGGCTCCAGCGAGGTCGTGACGAGGACAATCCCCGTTTGAGGATGCTGCCGCTTCAGCGCCGGAATGACCGGTGGCACCTCTGTGGTACCACGCAAGTCGAGAACGACGACATCCGGCTGTCGGGCAGAGGCGGCGGCCAAGGACGCAAGCCCGGACCCGTCCGTGTGCGTCACCTGCATCGCGGACTTACGGATCAGGTTCTCGAGCTCGCCGTCACGAGGCGCTACGAGCGTGACTGTAATCACCCGCTCAAGCCCCTACGAACCGCACTTTCAGGACGAGTGCGGGTCCCAAATTCAACGAATTCACGAAACGAGCCACCAATCTTCTCAAAATAGGCATTCATTTCGGCCTATCGCACAAGCGAGACGAACACGTTCAAGCTCCCGCCTGTGGCAGGCACGCTGCCGCCCGAGCCGAAGCTCGCCAGGAATCGTCGTGAGATACCCGCACACGTTCTTTGTCGTCCGCGACACACTCCGCGTTGTTGGGATGACTCGGATCTCCGACGCCAGGCATGAGCAAGAAAAACCCAACGATGTTATTGAGGGGTGCGGAGCCGCTCGCACCCCCCATCGCCGCGAGATCGGAGGGCTTGAAGGTTGTGACAGCGAGGAGGCGCGGGCTGACTCGGCCACCCATGCCATTCGCGCATTCGGGCGTTATGCACATACAGGAATGCGTCTGGGCGCAGCTATTTTCCACGCCCTTGGTAACGGGATTCCACATGGCGAACGGATCTTCGTTAAAGACGTCGATCTGCGTCCTGTTTGCCGTTGGTGCGGCCCGGCTTATTCGTGATGTCATCCTCGAGCTTGGACGCCCCATCGGATGGTCCCGCCACACAGTGGGTGATCGCGTACGAATAGCCGCAAGCCCCGCCGCAGGGCACACGCCGCACCGCTGCGGTTGTAGTCCGCTTGTTGGTACTGCGCCGGCCCCGTCTGATCCCGCAAGATCAACAACGTCCCGAGATCCGCCATCGAATAGGTGGTCGTGTCGGACTTGTCGGGCACCATCCAGGGCTTCACACAATCGCTCGCGTTGGCCGATCGGACTTGCGCCGTGGCTGTCGCGCGGACGTTCTGCTCCGTGACGCCCCAAAGATTTGCGAAGAAGGTCGGGAGTGGATTACTGCCTGCCGTGCCATCCCGAAACACATCGACCTGCACGCAGCTCCCGTGTGCGCCTGTACAGGTTTGGGAGCGGGGGTGGCGATGGTGGTCCAGTCTACCGGGCTCTCCGCTTGATCGACATGGACGCCAGCCAGCTCGCCGAAGACCGGATTGATAGGCTCGCTGCTCACCGGATCATTACGTCACCGATTGCACCGCGGCTTGATGCGCGGGGCCGCTCACGCTACGATCACCATAACTATCGAAGGCGAGGGCGACGGCGCCCGCAAGCGCGCCTGCATCCGCGGCGTTTTGCGCTTGGCGTCGAGCCAGACCAGAACACCCCATAATCCAGCACGAAGGCGGTAAATCCCATCAAGCAAAGAGGGCGATGCCGACATGGATCAGGACCGCGCCCCGTTCCGACCTGGCGCTCCGTTCAAAGCTCGTCCTGTGCATCATCGCTCTCTCATAGAGGCCTCTACAGAAGTAACTGCCCTTCCTGCCCTTCCTGCCCTCCTACTCCTTTGCCTTCTGCGGATTCTTCACTTCAGGCGCATCGACCAGCCCACCGCCTCCTTCCAGCTTCCCGCCAAGGGACTCGTCCACCGGCAGGAACCGGTTCTGCAACGTAGGCAACGGCGGTACTTCGTCCGGGTTCAGCGGCCGGACCAGCCTTGGTGTGATCAGTACCATCAGCTCGTTGCGCTCGGCGCGCACCTGGCTGCTCTTGAACAAATAGCCGATGATGGGCAGCCTCGCGAGCCCGGGGATTTCGCTGAGCGCGTCTTGCGAAATGTTATTCAGCAGACCAGCAATCGCGAAAGATTGGCCGTCCCGGAGCTCGACGTCGGTCTCCGCACGCCGTGTCGAGAGCGCTGGAATTCGGAAGCCCGACAACGTGATGCCGTTCGGAAAATCGAGGGTGCTCACCTCGGGCCTGACCTTGAGTCGGATTGTGTCGCCGGCAATCGTCGGCGTGAAGTTCAGCCGGATGCCATATTCTTTCCATTCAATCGACACGGCATTGGAAATCCCCTGAACCACAGGGACCGGGATCTCGCCGCCCGCCAGGAAGCTCGCGTCCTGGCCGTTATAGGCGATCAGGTTCGGTTCGGCAAGGCTTTGGAACAGAGCCTTTGTTCTGAAGGGCGCGAATCGCCGCGCCGATGTCGAACTGTTGGTTCAAGATGAAGATATTGAGGAAATCGCTGAACGTGAACTCGCCTTCGGCGCTCGTGACCTCGCTGCCGAAATCGCCACTCGCTTTGGTCCATCTGAGCCCGGTGAATCCCGGAGCCGCGAACTGACCGGTAGTGACACGTCCGATCGTATTGTTAATACCGGTCGGGCTCGTGAATATGCTGACGCCCAGTTCCCTAAGCGCCTGGCGACTGACCTCTGCAAACCGGACCTGCAGCAGGACCTGCTGGCTCTCAGCGCCGCCCGGCAACTGCAGTAGGTTGACCACCTTGGCTTTGGACGAGGTCGCCGCCGCGATTTCGGCTGCGCGCAGCGAGACGATGTTGCTCGACACCCGCCCCGAGAGAATGATGGCTTCGTCGTTGGCGCTTACGTGGATGTCCTCACCGGGAAAGAGCGCCTGAAGTCGCTGTTCGAGCGTGTTGATCGCAGGCTCGACGACGACATCGTATTGGACGCGCTCGGTCGAGCCCCAGATGATCAAGCTGACCGTACCGGGCGCCTTACCATCGATCAACACTTCTCGAGGCTGCACGACGACAGCATCGGCGACTGCGGGATTCGTCACCGCGATTCGAACAATTTCAAACTCTGTCGACAGCACTGTCGACCGGCCGGCCGTCAGAGGAACCCGCTGTACCGCGGGTGCCGCGGGGGCCTGCTGCGCCTCGCCGGTTGGTGCCAGTGCCGATGTCCTCGCTTGTGTCGTCCACACGACGCCGAGCGCAGTCAAGACAACCAGACGACCAATTCTCACGTGAAATCCTTCCTGTTGTGTTCGTTGCGCGTGACCGCCCACTAGGGCACGTTCTCTTCCCGTACCGACCTCTTCCGTCCTCTTCGCCGCGCGAATGGCCTCGACCGTGTAAGCCTTCGTCGCCGGCGGCGGTGGCGGTGGCACCGCGGCGGGCAGCGGCCGAGGCTTGATTGCACGGGGGGCATCATCGGCTGAACTGGCGGGGCCGCTGCCGGCAAAGAGCGTCGCCGTGCGGGCGCCACGCGAATCTGTCGGCGCCGTGTCGAGCGGGTTCCGAAGCGAGAGCATCAGCTGACCTTCGGCCTGGGCCAGCGCAATCTTCTCTGCGTCGAAGGGATTCACCATGAGGGTCACGACCGTGGAGGGAATCGGCTTTCCGTCCTTCCTTGCATTTTCCTGGTCGTAGCGCGTCCCAGCCGTCAACACCTGCACGTTGCTCACGACTACCCGCGCGAGGCCATTGGCCTTCTCATTCTGAAGAATCACCATCACGTCAACGTGCGTTCCGGGCACCACGAAGCCGGCGACGCCGATGACTTCGTTGACCTTGACCGACATGGCGCGCATGCCTGTCGGAATGGACGGCGGCAGGCCGGCGCCGGCTTCCTTCGGCGCGAGCTTGCTCTCGGTCAGCGGCTCGTTCTCCACGACGCCCGAAATCAACCCGCGTTCAAGGACCTGCTCCACGCTCGAGAACCCGCCGGCGAGCGGCGTGCGCTCCGGCCACGCGACGACTTTCACCGTATCCGCGGTGATTCGCGTGCCCATCGGCATGGCCTGCGCCGCGACGACAGCCGATCGGGTGGCGATCTCAACCTCGCGGACGGGGATTCTCGAAATGGCTCTGTAGACGCCGTAGCTGGCAATGCGCGGCGGCGGCCAACGCGACAAAAACCACGACGAGCGTTCGAGACTGGCGGTTCATCAACTACCTCACTCAACGAAAATGTCTGCCTTCACCTGTTAGCTATGATCAGGGACACGTACCGGCAACAGTCTCCCCGCGCATCGTCGATGTCGCGGTCAACGTCGTCGAAGTGAGCGAGCCACCGAAGTAGCTCATAATCCCGGCCACAAAGCTGTAAGCGTGCGGATACGTGACCGTGACCGTGTAGGTAGTCATACAATTGCCACCCAGACTCGACAGTTGCCGACCACGTACTGGTGCGACATCGCGCCTCACGCCTCGGTCAAGCCCGCCGCGTCAAGGTACGCGAAATACTCGGTTCCTTCGACATTGACGTCGAGATTGTCCCCGTAGTCCGGGCAGCGTCGCAATCCGGGCGCCCTCGCGAGCAGCGTTAGTGACCACCTCGTATCTCTGGAAGAGAAACCCGAAGTCGATGATCCCCATGACGACGAGCAACAGCAGCGGCAACGCGAGCGCGAGTTCGACCAGCTCTGCGCCCGATTCCGAGCGCCACCCGCGGCGAATGCGACTGTCTACGATCGCAGCCATACATTCACCAGCAGTCCCGTGAAGATGGGGATGGCATAGGCGAGGCGAGGACCCCTGCTCCCTTCGAGGCTGATCTCGTGGACCGGACGGATACCCGCCACTCGCCAGTGCGAAAACAAGAGCCAGATGTTCGACAGCGCCTGGCCGAGATACCCTTGGAAGCCCGCGACGACCAACGCCAGAATGCCGCCCGCGACGCCCGTGTAGAGCCCTATCCAGAGTGCGTCAAGCGGACCCACCCAAGCGCCGAGCGCGGCCAGCAACTTGACGTCGCCTGCGCCGAGGCCGCCCAGCGCAAACGGAACGAAGAAAATCGCAGCGCCAACGAGCCAGCCCTCGACCGAGTGCAGAAGGCCGGCCGCCTGGCCGGTGCTGGCGTGAAACGCCATCGCGGCCGCCGCGGCGCCAAATGTCAGGATGTTGGGTATCCGCCGGCTTCGGACGTCGGTGACGCAAGCACCGAAGCCGACGAGCAAGGCGATGAGATGTGTAGTGTTCATCCGTCGACTTCTTCTCATTCTCTAAGGAATGGGTCAGGAGGAACCCATGCGTTGTTGACGTCCGTATTCCACTGCTGAAACGCGTCGCCCATGGCTGTGACAATCCCAGGGAACACCGCCACGCCCACGGCGGCGAATGCGCCCAGGAGAAGGCCGTACTCGATCAAATCCTGCCCTCGTTGATCCTTTGCGAGCCGGACCAAACATCTTATCCAGAACACAGTGCTTCCTGATCGGTTCTGTTTGGTTTCCTGTGAGAAAGGAGACAGAGGGCCCGTCCCCTTTCCACAAGAACCCGCTCAGTCGATGAGGTCCTCGATACGGGAGAATTGTCCGACGATCGCGGTTCCGAGCTCTCCGATGACCGTGACGGTCGCGGCCGAGATCAGCCCGAGGAGCAACCCGTACTCGACCAGATCCTGACCCGCTTCCTCCTGAACTAACCGATTGAACAGAGCCTTCATTCCTTGCTGTCCTCCTTGGCGAGAATCACGCGACGTACCGGCCTCGCCCAGTCGGGTACGTCGTTCTTGTTGATGCCAAGCTCAGCAAATGCTGCCTGACACACTTCGAGCGGTTCGGGTGACACTCGGCCAGAACCAGTGCGAGCACGGACCGGTCTTAGTCGATGAGGTCCTCCATCCGAGAGAATTGTCCGACGATTGCGGTGCCAAGTTCACCGATGATCGCGACGGTCGCGGCCGAGATCAGACCCGAGGAGCAATCCGGTACTCGATCAGGTCCTGGCCTGCATCCTCTCGAGCGAACCGCTTGAACAGAGCCTTCATTTCTGTGTCCTCCGCGGCGAAGATCCTTCAACGCACTGACCTCGCCATTTCAGTGCGCTGCCGTCGTGCATGTCCAGTTGAGCAATGCCACTGCCACGCCCAAAACGGAATTGTTATTGGCAACTATACCATTTGGAATGAGCAATTTAGAATGACTCCTGCCAATCATTTGTCGGTCTCTTTCAAGCCCAATAGTCCCTCGCTCAGAGGACTTCTTTCTGATTCGGGACCGCCGTTTCCCTCTGTGGCCTGAAGTCACCAAGTCAAAGCTCAGTCAGAAGTTCTCGGAGAGCTAGCCGCCGGCTCGATCTGATGACACTTGCCCTTGGCGGACGAGACGAAGGCATTGTGAGATGACAGCTGCGCGAACGGTCTGTTGACTACTTCGCGCCGCGTCTGTGAATGTCAGAACTATCGCTGCGCGACGAGGCCCTCGGGATCGGGTTGTTCCGGTTTTCTGGACGGGAGCGGCGGCAGCACCGAGCGCGGACGCTGACCCAGGTCGGCGGTTCCATTTCGGAATTCGCGGAAATCTGCCCGGCAACCGTGCGCTGCCAGGAAGTTCAGAAACCGCTTGTAATCCCGCGGCGACATGCCGAACAGCTTCAGCATCGTCCGGTAGTTGCCGCGTGTGGCCGCCAGCCCTCGACGAACCAGCTCGCGCATGTCGTGTCGCGTGATGTCCCGCGAGAGAAAGAGCGGGTAGATATGCTCCCAGAACGAATATCCGGATACCACGAGCGCCTGGTACAGCTCGTCGGCGACCTGCGTCCGCCGCTCTCGGACAGGCAGAATCGTCTGCGCCGTCGTCTGAATCGGACCGGGAAGATGCTCGGCCTGGATGACGTCCCCGGAGGCGAGCCAGACCGTTTGCTCGATCACGTTCTGCAGCTCGCGGACATTCCCTGGCCAGCGGTGCCGCTCGAGCAACCGAAACGCCTCGTCGGCCATCGTGACGCTCCGGCCGGTGCGTGCGATGAAATGCGCGGCGAGCGGGCGAATGTCTTCGACGCGTTCCCGCAGACGGGGCAACGTGAAGGTGAATGACGCGCAATCGGTACCAAAGGTCCTCGCGGAATTGACCCGCCGCAATCAGCTCGGGCAGGTTCCTGTTGGTGGCCGCAATCACGCGAACGTCAACCCGGGACAGCGACGAATCGGAGCCTACTGCCTGAATCTCACCGTTTTCCAGGAACCGCAACAGCAGCGCTTGCATGCGCAGGCTCATCTCGCCGATCTCATCGAGGAAGAGCGTGCCGCGATGCGCGAGTTGGAGCTTACCCACCTTGTCTCGGTAGGCGCCGGTGAAGCTTCCTTTGACGTGTCCGAAGAGCTCCGACTCGAGCAGCGATTCCGTAAGTCCCGCGCAATTGACCGCGACAAACGCATGATGTACGACGTGGGGAACGATCGTGGATCAAGCTGGCCACACGGTCTTTGCCAACTCCGCTTTCCCCGGTAATCAGGACCTTGGCGTCGCTCGAACCGGCACGCTCCGCCATGGCGACGAGCGCTCGCATCGTCGTGCTCGATACGACCAGCGCCGAATCGTTCTCGCCATTCCGTCCGGGATCTCTCATTTGGTTTATGGACATTCTTTCCCTGATCCGACGGTCAGATCCTCCACCCGCCTACTCTTTTTCGCGCCGGGATTTCGCATGGTAGACCAAACCTGGCAAAGCCGCCCGACCAGCAAGTTTCCTTCCACGATGAACACAAGGCCTATTACAGGAATTTCCGCCAAAGTTTCGGATGTATAGAGGATTGGTGCAGCCGAGCTCAGCCTTTCAGCGACACTTAGTCGCGCTCCAGGGAGAACATTCTAGATCATCGATGGAATCCTCAACAGATGAGCCGGTTACGCGAGCGGTCTAGACGGCACTGGAGCTGGGACACGCGCTATCGCCCGCCGCATCACCTGGCGCAGCGACCTCGGGCTCGGCGTGCCGGTCCAGAGAAACTGCGCACCGACATGGAAGACAGAGCCCGCGCCCTCAATGGGCTGACACCTGACAACCTGCACATCGTCGACGAATTCCTCGCCCTGCAGCGTCATCCGCAGCGACGCCACGGTCCCGACCTCGAGTCGCGCTCGCGTCTCCAACAAACAGCCGGAAGGGCTGCAGTTCAGAACACGGATTCGCAGCTCCTTACCCAGAACGGCCAACCCATTTTGACTGACCGCCGTCGCGGCGCGTGTGGAGCTGTTCATCACGAATGCGATCCTTCCCGTGACGTCGATTGACCATTCGATGACGGAGAAACACGACGAAGGCGCAAGGAATGGCGAACCGTCCCATCGACGATGACTGGGACGCTTTCGACCACACGCACCTCGGTTTCGGCCGACCGGCCAGGCTCAGCCATTTCGAGCGTCATCACATCCCCAACAACGCCCGCCTCCCGGCCGATCACCATCAAATCGTCCTCATGCGCGCGCTGAACGATGACATCCCGGAGCACCCGGAGAACACCGTCAGACGATGGAGTGATGTCGAATCTGGGGTAACTTCTGCGACCGGACATGTTGTTCCTCGTTCCTTCAGCTTTCCCATCTGCTTCTTAACTCGAGGCGGGCTGCTCGACAATGGGCAAATAGAGTGCCCGATCGTCGAATTACGAAAAGTTGCTGTTTTTTCTGACAGTTTCGACGAACGTTTGCTTGAAGGCCTAAAGGAATGCGTAAAGTTGTCTTGCTCTAGGTAGAGGAAAGCCGCCATGCAGAGACACAGCAGGGACTCGCCTGGCGATGGCGTGCGGCTCCAACAGGCCCTTCTGAATGCGGCCATGCCTCTCGAGTTATACGAGATCGCAGCAGAATCCGTCCGAGGGGTCGGCCATCTCCTCTCTTGTCCCCGGAGCGCGGCCCTTTGCTACTCAGGGTGCAAACCTCCTGGGGCCATTCGGGGCTTCGGCCGATAGTACGTGGGCGGTGTGTCCTTGACGACCCCTCTTCGATCAAACGCCCATGCCCGTCGACTGGAGACCGTTCGTTGTTGTCTCCCCGCTTTCATCGTCGGCCTCTATCCACTGTCCCAAGTATTTGGTGTTACCGCAGGCGTTCTTCCGCTGAGTGGGACTCTTCTCGCCCGGTCCTTCATGACTGCCCTCATCGCGACCGGTTTGCTAATGTTGGCCCTTCGTCCCGTGCAGCGAGATCTTGCGACGAGATCGATCTGGCTCGCTGCGATCCTTTTTCTATTCGGGCTTTACGGATCCGCTATCGCCACGGTGCAAGCTCACGGCGGCCACGCCGACACAGGTAGTCCGTGGCTAGCCGCGCCCTTTGCGCTCGTCAGCATCGTCATTGCCACGGTTGCGACACGGCCGTGGCAGAAGCGACGACGCGATTCAACGGCGGCAACCATTTTCGCCGCGCTGTTGGTCGGCTTCAATCTGTGTCGGGGGCTGGCGACAGCGATGGCCGGCAACGCAAGTCCGCCGCCACAATCATCGGACTCGCCCGTTGCAGTTCGCGCAAACAGAACAGCCATTACCCAGCCGCGCGACATTTACTACGTCGTCGTGGATGGGTTTGGTCGAGCCGACATGCTACGTCGGTATTATCATGTCGATCTCAGCGCGTTCGTCGAGTTCCTGAAGTCGCGCGGGTTCTACGTCCCCGATCAGAGCCAGAGCAACTACGCGCAGACATTTCTATCGCTCGCGTCGACGCTGAACATGACGTACCTCGACGATGTTGCGGCGGCCATGACGAACGGAAGTCCAGATCGACGCCCATTGCAGGCGCTTATCCACCGGAACGCGCTGATGGCGGCTGCCAAGCAGGCCGGATATCGCGTCATCGCGATCGGATCGGACTATCTCGCAACACACAACATCGAAGCGGCCGACATGTGCGCGTGCCACCGGTACGGGCTGGACGAAGTACAGATGGGGATGCTCGCGTTGACGCCCTTGGCTGGCCTGCCACTCGATCGCTGGACCTATGGCGCCCATCGTCGAAAGGTGATGGAGTCTTTCAACTCACTCGCAACGCTCAGTCGACTGCCAGGTCCGAAGCTGGTTTTTGTTCACGTGATCGCCCCACATCCGCCCTTCGTGTTCGGACCGGATGGCGGTCCGCGGCAGCCGACAGATCGTTTTTTCAGTTTCGATGATGGAGATCACTACCGGGGTTCACGTGGTGAGTACTTCGGCGGCTATCGCGACCAGGTGCAATTCGTCGTGGACCGGCTGAAAACGATCGTCGGCTCACTTCTCAGCCGGCCTGGCGACAAACCAGTCATTGTGTTGCACGGAGACCATGGGCCTGGGTCGATGCTGAAGTGGGAGGACGCCGACGCGACGAACCTGGGCGAACGGATGGGAATCTTTGCGGCGTACCATTTCCCCGACGGTCCAGCGCTCTACCCGACGATCACACCGGTCAATGGTGCGAGGGCGCTGGCGAGCTGAGTACCTCGGCGCTGCGCTGCCCTTTCTGCCAGACAGAAGCTTCTTCTCGACTTGGCCGCGTCCATATAACTTCATTCCAGTGTCTCAACCAGCGTCACCGCTTCCGGCATTGGGCCATCGTAGTATGTCCCTGAGGGACCATGCAGATTGACAGTCCTTCGGCAGAGGCCTTCGGCTGCGATCTTGAAACGGATTCGCAAAGCGGCCGCTCACGTTGTGAGCCTTCTCCCCCTTCTGATCGCTGGGGAATTTCGCTCGGATAGACGTCGTGGCTGCAGTTAGATATCTGCCGGAACGACGGTCATAACTCGCGTGACGCAAAGCCTCTGGGGCCCGTCGCCGCTTCTGCCGATAGCACGTGAGGGGTTGTCCTCGAGACTCCTGGCCAGCCGGCAGAAGTTCGCAAGACATGCGCCGGACGCCCCCTGCGCCAACGGTGCCTCGAATAGTCCTGTGGGATGAACTGAACGTGGATGCCGCCGAGGACGTGAGAAGCGAGTACGAGCGAAATGGCTTCGTCATCGTGCGAGGCCTTCTGCCCAGGGCCGATATCCTCGCCTTGCGCACGCACGCAGAGACTTTTGTAACGCCAGACCCACCTGGAGGCCCTCAAAGCTACGTGCAGACGGCATTTGATCGTGAGGGCGCCGTAAGACTGGTCAAAGCGAGCGGCCTTGCCGAACGCGATCGCTTCTTCAACGACCTCGCGACGCGCGACTCGCTTGTGGACGTGGTTGAAACTCTGCTTGGACGAGGGTGCCGGCGATTCCGGGACGTCCTGGTCGTAAAGCCCGGGCGCACTGGCGGTGCTTTCTCCTATCACCAGGATTCCGCCTACTGGGACGTTGAGCCCAAGGCCCTCGTCTCCTGCTGGGTCGGCCTCGGTGATGTCTCCGAACAGGCGAGTTGCCTGCGCGTCGTCCCCGGAACGCACTTGACTGAAATCGAGCACCAGATCTACCTGCTGGGTCGCCTTCGCTTTCCGCTGCCGCTCACGCGGCTGCTTCGCAGGCTCGTTTCAGTGGCGGGCACCGGCGACAATCCGAGGGGCGCTGGCGGTAACATGTTTGCGTGGCGGGCAAAACGCTGGATTCTGAGTGAGACAACCCGTTATCTTCCGATCCTTTTCGAACTGCAAGACTTCCGCCTCCCGCTCACGGCTGTCGACTCCGGCCGCGAAGTGCTGCTGCCCGTCAACGCCGGAGACGTCATCTTCTTTCACAGCCTGTTGTGGCATGCTTCAGGACCCAACCAATCTGAGACGGCGCGATTCGCTGAGATCATCTCGTTCATGGGACCGCACGCCCGTTTCGTGGGACGAGGCCGCGGGGAATTCCCCCTCGCTCGCAGAACGTGATGGCCGTCGCGGCCGCGTGTCCGCTGTGCGGGCCAAGCTACTCCCACACTGAGATCGCGCGCGGTCCGGATTTCGAGTATCGGACGACCGGCACTCAAGAGTTCCGCTTAGTCCGTTGCGACCGATGCGGGATCGTTCTCCTCGATCCGCGACCTGCAGATGAGGAGATTGCCGGGCTGTATCCATCTGACTACGAACCCTATCGTTTCGACCAGCTCCCCCCGCTTGTCAAGAGGGGACGCGATTGGGTTCAGCGCAGCAAGGTCGATGTTGTCGCGCGTTCCGCGCCGAAGGGCGGCATTGTCGTCGACGTCGGATGCGGCGGGGGCGCGCTCCTGCAACTGATCCACAGGCGGACGCAGGATTTCCAGCTCGTGGGGTGGGATTACCCCGGACCGCATCTTGAACGGCTCGCGGCAGGGGGAATCACCGTGATCGCCGCACCGATCGAACCCCAGCACACCCCGCAAGAAGTTGATCTCTTTGTACTGAATCAAGTGATTGAGCATTGTCCCTATCCCGACCGCGTGTTGACCATGCTGACCCGGGCGTTGCGGCCGGGTGGCCGCATCATCCTTGAAACGCCAGACACGACTGGCCTCGACGCCATATGGTTCTCGAAACGGTACTGGGGTGGCTACCACATCCCGCGCCACATGGTTTTGTTCGATCAACGGAACCTGCGTGAGCTGATCGAGCGCTCCGGGCTCCGAATCGTCGAGGCCGCTCATCTCGCGAGCCCAGCGTTCTGGGTCCAGTCGCTCCATCACCTTATTTCGGAATCGCGATTCCCTCGGCTCGCCTCGTTCTGCACGTTGCGCAACCTTCCGCTGGTGCTGTTGTTCTCGACGTTCGACACGGCGTGCAGTCTGCTGACCGCAACGAGCAATCAGCGGGTCGTGGCGGAGAAGCCGTCGTGATGACGTCGCCCGAGGGAAAGAGTGTCGAGTCCGGGCTTGCACCTGTCTGGACGAGCAGCCAGTGGCTTGCCTGCGCGGCGTTGCTTTGGTTCGGCTGCACCGCGGCCTACTTCCTGACTGCACCCGGTCGTATCGACATCATCGATGGTGGTATTCGATATTCGGTGACGGCATCGCTGATCGAGCGTGGTTCACCCGCGGTCCGCGAGCGATCGTATCGACCTGTGAAGGGCCGCGGGGGCAAGGGTTATGCGTTTTATCCGCTCGGGACCTCGCTGACGGCAGTGCCGTTTGTGCTGTTAGGCGGCTGGCTCGGCCACGGCTCACTCGAGTCAAAGCAATTCGCCTTTTCCATGATGTCGGTTCCCTTTGCAGCCGCCGTTGTCGCGCTTGTCTTCCTGATCTACGGACGCATTCGCTACTCGCTGTCGCAGGCCCTCACCTGGTCACTGGTAGTCGCGTTCTGCACGATGCTGTGGCCGTATGCCGGCTCGACTTTCGACGTCACACTGCAGGCGTTCTGGCTCACACTAGGCGTGTGGGCCGCAGTGGAAGCATTGTGGGCCACGTCGTACGGCTGGGCCGTCCTGTCCGGCGCCTCATTCGCGATGCTGATCAATATTCAGGAAATCTACGTAGTGCTGGCCGCGTGTGTAGCCACTGCATTTCCGCTGACGCGTCGTTCAGTGCTTGCGAAATTGCGCGAGCCGGTGGTGTTAGTGATCGGATTGGGTGTGCTGATCGGCGTGGCGCTCGTCTGCGCGTACAACGCGCTGCGGTTCGGCAACCCGCTCGACACCGGTCGTACCGACCGTTCCCCATCCGCTGTTCGTGGTTCCACTCGTCGGTTTGTATGGCCTCTTCGTCAGCCCTGCCAAGAGCATCGTCCTGTATTGCCCGCCGATCGTTCTGGCACTGATCGGCCTGCGCCGAATGATGGCGCTTGAAAACGGCCGATTCGCTCCTGTCTTCGGGTGCCTCGTCCTCCATCTTGCGCTCGTCTCGAGCCTTCGATTTTGGGCGGGCGAATGGGCCTGGGGTCCGCGCTATCTGGTGGCGTCACTCCCGCTGGCGTGCATTGGCTTGCCTTACGCCTGGCCCAAGCGGGCGCGTAGAACCTTGAAGCTGTTGGTGTGTGGGCTGGGATTCGCGGTTCAGGTGCTCGCGATCAGCGTCGACCATCACCGTTTCTACTACGACCGTTCTCTTTCCTCCTTCTTCTGGACCGACGAATCCATCATGTACAAGCAGTCGCCATTGTTCTCGCGACCCTTCGAGCTGATCGAAATTATCGATGGTCGCGATCTCGGCGGCGTCCGAGCGCTAACTCCCGCAATCCGGCCGATGTCGATGACGTCGTCCACATTCGCGCCACCGGAGGAAGACCAGGGAAGAATGCCAGAATGGATGCGCGAGTATCTGGTGTTCGTGGTGCCGAGGCCGTGGACACTATGGAGCCGCTACCTGCCGGAAGAATTGAAACCTGGACCTACTGGAATGATGACGATAGTCGGCGTGGTGGTTGCGGCTATGAGCTTCCTCGGTCTACTCGGGATAGTCCACGCCGAACAGCGGCGGATTGTCAGCCGGGGAGCCGCCGAAATACGAACAGATGGTTGAGACCCAGTTCAAATCGCCTGTGCCCTTCCATGCGAAAGCCGCAGGGCTCGAACAGGGCGCGGGTGCTTGCTGGGTCGAACCCGTAGTGCTGGTCATCTCTCATGCCGTCAAGGAGGAAGGTCCTCTTCAAGAGCTTAAGAATTGAATCGACAATCGGCGAGGGCACTGTCAACGCCACGCATCCGCCGGGCACGACGAGTTTCGCGCACGACTGGGCAAACCGAGGCTGCACGTCGGGCGGCACATGTTCTAGCACGGCAAGCGCCGTGATCGCGTCGAAGCGCTCGCTCGGGTCCAGTTTGGATGTCGGAAAAGTATCGCGGATGAAGCGAGCATTAGGCCAAGGCACCGTTACGGGGGCGTCGGGATCGACGCCAACGTAATTAGCGAGCGGTCCGATCTGTTGGTAAAGAACACCGTCTGCGCAACCGATGTCAAGTAGCCGCGATCCCCGCTTGATATAGGGACTCACGGTCCGCACGCGAATGCGCTGGAGAACTCGATCGAGCGGCTTCATCGCCTCCCAAGTCCAAGGAAGCTCAAGAGAAAGCTAGTGAGGACAATCTGGCCGCCTAGGCAGATGGCCGTAGCCGACGGAATGGCGGTTCGAAGGGTCTGACGAGCGTCCAGCTGCCCGAACCCGGCGCGAGACCACGCGCCCACAGCGAACAGGGCGCCGATGAACCCGAGCACGAGGAGCACTGCGCCCACGACGAGACCTGTCTCCAACGTGAACCTGTGCAGCAGACGCTCAAGCGTGTGGTCCTCCGGCAACAGGCCTTCGTTGAGAGCGTACACGCGGGCGCAGAATGCGAAGGCGACGCCCTGAAATCCAAGCAAGATCGCTGCAAATGCGAACAGTAGCGTGTGAACGTCGAGTCCGACATTCGGGCCCAGCATCACAGGCCCGGGAAGGAGCAACGTGCCCGTGATCGCCCCGACGACCATCAGCGCCAGGCCCGGATACAAGAACAGCCATCGGGGGCTGTACAGGAGCATGAAGCGCAAATGACGCCACCCGTCGCGCCACGGCTTCAGGTGCGGCGGCCGACGGCGTCCATCCTTGGACAGTGTTGTCGGCACCTCGACGATACGCATGCCAAGCAGTGTCGCTTTGACGACCATTTCCGACGCGAATTCCATCCCGGTGGTCTGCAGGTCCATGCGGGTGAATGCTTCACGCGAATATCCGCGCATCCCACAGTGGAAGTCGCCGACTGGAGAATCAAAGAAGAGACGTCCGATACCGGACAAGGTTGGGTTTCCGATGTATCTGTTCTTCCAGGGCATCGCACCCGGACGAATGCCGCCCAGGAACCGGTTGCCCATGACCAGCTCTGCGCCCTCGCGCAGCCTACTCACAAAGTCGTCGAGCTGGCTGAAATCGTAGCTGTCGTCCGCGTCGGCCATGATGATGTAGCGCCCACGCGCGTGAAGTGTTCCTTCGTACAGCGCGGCCCCGTAGCCACGCCTGGCCACCCTGACAACCCGCCCGCCCTCTTCCTCCGCGATCAGTCTCGAGCGGTCGCTCGAACCGTTGTCTGCGACAAGCACCTCCGCATCGAGGCTCAGACGGACGATACAGGCGCGCGCCTTGCGAATGCACGTAGCCAACGTCTCTGCCTCGTTGAGACAAGGGATCAACACCGTCAGCTCGAGGCTCGCCGCGGCTCTAAACGAGGAAAGGGCTTGTTCGGGAAGCACAAAATCTTTGGCGTTCATCATTCTGAGCACGCGAAAAGGGAGCATCCCATCGCGACGACGAGAACCGACAATTCCTTCGCTGACTCCAATCCGCCAGCAAAACGTTCGTCCCAGTCTAGCGCAGCCTCCGCAGCAAAATACCGAGTGATTGGACGCCATCCCGCCACCATGGCACGCGATTTCACAGCAAGGCCACGCTCACGGAAACAACGGATCCATCCTGACGGACAATGATGTGAATGTTGACGCCTGAACGACGGCAGATGCGTGGTCGTGTGTCGTGGATGATGCTCTATGGCGAACCTCTCGTCATCCTTGTCGCCGCGATGTCAGTCGCGCTGATTCTTGCGGTCGTCCTGCGCCCGCCAACAACGAACCAAGGGACTTCGATACCTTCTGGGACGCCGCTCGCTGGTATCGCGAGGGCGTGGATCCGTATCTGGGGCATCCCCTGCGAATGGGCGCTGGTTACAACCTGAACGCGCCGGCGTTCATTTTCCTCTTCCTGCCTTTTTCCTACTTTCCACTCCTCCCGGCATCCGTCGCTTGGACCGTTGCTGGACTTTTGGCGTACGGGTTGTCGGCGCGCTGGATTGCACGTGCATTGGTGATTCCTTCCGCATTCCTGCTGCTCTGCGGTCTGCTGATCTCTCAGGCGAGCTTCACCGCGTTTCAATTGGGCCAGGTGGCGCCCTTCCTCTTGCCACTCTTCACCTGCGCGTGGCTTGCCGACCGGTCCGACCGGCCATGGAAGGCTGGTCTGCTGCTCGGCGTGCTCATCGCGGCCAAGCCGTTTTTCGGCATGTTCGGGATCTACGCGATGCTGTTTCGACGCTCACGTCCTCTGGTGCTCGGAATGGTGGTCGGCGCCGCGGCGTTTCTTGCGCTGGGCCTCTTGGCCGGCGGCATCTCCGTATATCGCTCTTGGCTCTTCGTGCTGGGAAGCGTCACGTGGCCCGCTCATCTCGCGAATGGATCGTTGCTCGCTTTCGTCGCGCGTGAGATCACGCCGACTCCAGACGTACCCCTCTCGGGCCTTGTCCTGCGTCAGCCTTTCTCGCTGGTCTGGTTCCTGACGCTGGTCCTCGTCGGGAGCGTCGCTCTGCGGGCCTTGCACCGGATCACCGATCGAGATCAGGCGTGGCTGTTGGTCGGGGCTTGCAGCTTCCTGCTCTCGCCTCTGGGGTGGGTCTACTATGCGCCACTTCTCGCGGGCCCAGTGGCCGCGCGTTGGCAGACGGCCCCGAACAGCGTGCGCGTGTGGCTAGCGGCAGGCTATGTCTGCTTCTGCGTGCCCTACTCCTTGCTTGTGAACCTTCGCGGCACGCCCGCGATGCACCTTATCGGCTCGGCCTACACGTGGGGCTTTCTCGCATGGTTCGCCGCCGCAATTTCGGCAGCTCGGCCATACGAGAATGACCTGTCTACACGAGTGACGTGATACTGCCTGCCGTCAAATCGCTTCAGGGGCGACGGCCCCACCTGCGCAGCACAACGGGGAAAGGATCGGCTACTGTTTCTCCTGTCGCCGATCTGGCAATTCATGCGGTCCTATTCGTCGCGCTTGCATGGTGGAGCTGGCGGAAATGGCCAGACCCATTTAATCGATTTCGGCCGCGAGCTGTACGTCCCTTGGCAAATCAGGCAAGGGAGAGTCCTTTACCGGGACATCGCCTCACTCTTTGGGCCGCTGTCCTCCTATGTAAACGCGTCGTGGTTCCGGTTGTTCGGAGTGTCGCTGCTTACACTGGCCATCTGCAACATGGCGGTCTTCGCTCCGACAATTTCCGGACTCCATCGTTTGGTGCGCTTATCCACTGACCGCCTGACCGCGAACGCGGCCAGCTTAATCGCGCTTCTGCTTTTTTGGATTCAATCAATATCTCGCCATCCCAAACTACATTCGTTTTCCCCTACTCTCATGAAGCAACTCACGGCTTGGCACTAGGTGTCGGGCTCGTCACGTCTCTGGAAGGGCAATCGCAGCGAGACATCGACTTTTTTGGGCGATAGGCGGGCTATGTTTCGGCCTGATCTCGCCTGGCGATGGCGTGGGGCTCCAACAGGCCCTTCTGAGTGCGGACCAAGCCTCTCGCTGGAGCTATACGAGTTCGTAGCAGCATCCGTCCGAGGGTCGGCCATCTCCTCCTGTCCCCAGGGTGCGGCGATTGCCGTTGGCTACTCAGGGTGCAAACCTCCTAGGGCCATTTGGGCTTCGGCCGATAGTAGGTGGACGGTGTGTCCCTGACGACTCCTGATCTTCGATCAAAAGCCCAGACGCGTGTGGAGGCTGTTCGCTCTCGTTTCCCGCCTTCATGGTCGGCCTGTATCCACTGTCGCAAGTATTTGCTGATAACGCAGGCGTGCTTCCGCTGAGTGGCAATTTCTCGCTCGGTCCTTCAGAACTGCCCTCATCGCGACTGGTTTGCTATTGTTAGCCCTTCGACCCGTGCAGCGAGATCTTGCGACGAGATCGAACTGGCTCGCTGCAATCCTTTTTCTATTCGGGCTTTACGATCTGCCTGGCGGGATTACGGCGGTCATGTCGACGGGGAGTCCGTAGTTAGCCGGGCCCTTTGCGCTGGACAGCATCGCTGTCGCCACCATTGCAACTCGGCCATGGCCGGTGCGACGTCGTGATTCAACCACGGCAACGATGTGGGCTGCGCTCTCGATCGGGTTTAATCTGATTCGCGCGCTGGCGACAGCAATGACCGGCAGCACATGTCCGCCGCCAAAATCGTTCGACTCACCCGGTGTAACTCTCGCAAGCAGAACAAGGATTAGCCAGACGCGCGACATTTACTATGTGGTGCTGGATGGGTTTGGCCGAGCCGGATGTGCTACGCCGGGACTATGATGCCGATCTCAGCACGTTCGTCGATTTCCTGAAGTCGCGTGGATCTGCGTTTCTCATCAAGAGTCAAAGCAACTACGCTCAGACATTTCTGTCGCTCGCGTCGACGCTGAACATGACTATCCTCGACGATGTCGCGGTGGCCGGGGCGACCGGAAGTTCGAGATCGCCGTCCACTGCAAGCGCTTATCCACCAGAACGCGCAGAACGCGCTGATGGCGGCCGCAAAGCACGCAGGATATCGCGTCATCGCCATCGGATCTGACTATCTTCGCCACACACAGCATCGAGGCGGCCGACGTGTGCGCGTGCAAGCAGTACGGAGACGACGAAATACAGACGGGGATGCTCGCGTTGACACCCTTCGCTGGTTTGCCACTCGATCGCTGGACCTATGGTGCGCATCGTCGAAAGGTGATCCAGTCTTTCGACGCACTTGAAACGCTCAGTGGATTGCTGGGTCTCAAGCTGGTCTCTGTTTACGTGATTGCCCCACACCCGCCGTTCGTGTTCGGACCGGACGGCGGCCCTTGTCAGCCGACAGACCGGTTTTTCAGTTTCCATGACGGAGATCACTTTCGGGGTCCAAAGGGTGAGTAGCGCTTCCAGCGGATATCGCGACGAGGTGCAATTCATCGTGCACCGGCTGAAAATGATCGTGGGTTCGTTCTCAGCCGGCCTGGGACCAAGCCGGTGATTGTCTTGCACGGAGTCCATGGTCCGGGGTCGATGCTGAGCTGGGAAGACGCCGACGCGACAAACATGGGCGAGCGGATGGAATCTTCGCAGCCTACCACTTTCACGACGGTCCGACGCACTACCAGACGATCACGCCTGTCAACGGAGTGAGAGCGCAGGCAAGTCAGTATCTCGGCGTTGATTCTCTCTTTTCCTCCCGGATAGGAGCTTCTTCTCAGCCTGGATGCGCCCGTACGACTTCATCCCCGTGTCTCAAAAACCGTCGTTGATTCCGACATCGACTGATCGAGGCATAAGTCGAGGGGGTCACGCAGATTGACTTCCGTCGGAATTCGACGCGGGGCGGCGATCTGGAAGGTAATCCGCCTAGCAGGGTGCTGAAAAAGTGACTTCAAAGGGATCGACAGGATAATCCCCGTGTACTACGATGCTCCCGACGATCTCGGAAGGGAGCGTGCCGATGCGAGGCGACGATCCGCGCCACGACGGGATGTTCAGTTACATCACACCGGAAGCGCGGGTGCGAGCGGATCATCCGCTGCGACCGATTCGTCGGATGACCGACGCCGCGCTCGAGCGATTGTCGTCTCGATTCGACCGGCTGTACTCGACGATCGGTCGGCCGTCGATCCCGCCCGAGAAATTGCTCCGCGCCCTGCTGCTGCAAATGCTCTACAGCATCCGCAGCGAGCGGCTCTGATGGAGGAGCTCGACTACAACATTTTGTATCGGTGGTTCGTCGGGCTGAGTCTCGACGATGCGGTGTGGGACGCCACGACGTTTACCAAGAATCGCGACCGGTTGCTCGAGGGGGACGTCGCCGACGCGTTCTTCGCCGAAGTGCTGGCCGGGATCAAGGCCGAGGCCTGCTCTCGGACGAGCACTTCACCGTCGATGGCACGCTGCTCGAAGCGTGGGCGAGTCACAAAAGCTTTCAAGCCGAAGGGCGGCACCGGCCGCCCGCCCGACGATCCCAAGAATCCCACCGTGAATTTCCACGGGGAGACGCGACGGAACGACACGCACCAGTCGACGACGGATCCCGACGCCCGGCTCTATAAGAAGGCCGTCGGGCGGAGGCCAAGCTCGGCTACCTCGCCCATCTGCTGACGGACAATCGCCACGGCTTGATCGTCGACACCGCCGTCACGGCGGCCGGGGGGACGGCCGAACGCGACGCCGCGATCATCATGCTCGGCGAGCTGCCGCTGACGACGCGGCGCCTGACCGTCGGCGCCGACAAAGCCTACGACACGCGCGCCTGGGTCGCGGCCGTCCGACGCCTGCGCATCACGCCCCACGTGGCCCAGAACGAATTCGGGTACGGCGGCAGCGCGATCGACGCGCGGACAACCCGACATGCCGGGTATCGACGCAGTCATCAAAAGCGGAAGCTCATTGAGCAAGCCTTTGGGTGGTTGAAGACGGTCGCGCTGTTCCGGAAGCTGCGGCACCGCGGCGGCCGGCGCGTGGATTGGCAATTCACCTTGGGTGCCGCCGCCTACAACCTGGTGCGGTGGCGCAATCTCCTCGCGCATCGGGCGTGAAGACCGACGCGACCGATGGAGTCGAATCATGTGAATGACGACATCACCATCATCCAGCGAGGAAATCCGGTGCTGAATCACCGTTTTTCAGCACCCTGCTAGTGCGGCCGCTCGCGCTGGTGAGCATCCCCCTGCTGATCGCTGGGGTTCCGATTCTGGCACGGCGGCGTCGCTGCTTTTCCGAACGACGACGCCTACATCAGTCTTCATGCGGCGCACAATCTGACCGCATCGACCGATCCGAGTTACCCGGGTTCTTCTCCTCTGACTGGCGTCACCAGCCTGCTTCACGTGCTCGCCCTCTGGCACGTGATGCAGGTGTTGTCTCCGATTGCGTCGGTCGAGTCCGTCACCTGGATCGGCGCGACGGCCTACCTTGCTCTGGGGCGGCGGTCCTCATCACGACGCGCGTGGCAAGCAGCGCGGGCCGTATGGCTGTGATGGTGGTCATATGCACTGCTCGCCCAGAGGACAGCCTTTGCGCAGCGACTCGTAGCTTCGTGGAGGCCGGCCAGGCGTACACACAAAGAACTGCCGCTTGGCCTCAATCGTGTTCGGTAGAAGCCGCGGCTAACGGCTCGCGGCCAAGTAGAATGAAGGTCCGGCCGCACTCGCTATGACTAGTTTTGAGATGCCGAGATGAAAGTTGCCGCGTCGAGGGCTCAAACAACCGTCGGGACGCTCATGCTTGTTGCAGCACTCGCCTATCTCGTTCATTTCGTTCCTCGGGGTTGGATCCCTCACGATGAGGGGATGCTGGCCCAATCGGCCGAACGGGTGCTTCGCGGCGATATTCCACACATCGACTATCAAGAGCCGTACACCGGTGGCATGTCATGGCTTTACGCTGCTGTTTTCAAGATCAGTGGCGTCGACCTGCTCCACCTGCGCTGGCTTTTATTTGCAGGAGCCCTATTAGCAACGTGCCTTCTCTACTCCATTCTGCGCCGTTATTTGCGACCGATTGGAGCCGCTCTCGCGACATGGGTTAGTCTGGCTTGGAGCTTCCCTAACTGGTTCACTGCCCTGCCATCGTGGTGGCTGCTCATCTGCGCCTTGGTGTGCGTGTGGGCTGTTATTCGCTTCGTCGAGACGGGACGCTTCCATTTACGTTGCTGCCGGTGGTCTTTCGACTGGAATCGCGATGACCTTCAAGCAAACTGGAGTGTACCTAGTCGTCGCTCTGGTCCTGTCCTTGTTGTACGGGCCTACGCAGCCAGACGGCGCGCCCAGCCCGAAGATCTGGCGGCTAGGTCAGTGGACCACGGCTGCTGCGGCGATTGTCTTCGCTGCGACTATTCTCTGGCCTCGCCTATTCGATGCCGAAGGTCTCTATCTATTTTGTCCAGCCGCCGCGTGTGCTGCCCTGCTTTCTATGCCGTCCCGAAACAGACCTCCAGTTTCAGCAACGAGAGGTCATCTCAAGCCGGTAATCGTTGCGGCGGTGGCAGCCGCTGTGCCGCTCGTGTGTTTAATCGTGCCGTACATCGTTCGCCATCGCCTCGGGGACTTCGTGGAAGGAGCCATACTCCTCCCCCGCACGCGACTAGCCTTTGCCAGCTGGCCAATGCCACCTGCAGGAGTCATGATCACCGGTATTCCAATGCTCGCGTTGGTGCTGCCGTTACCTCGATCCGTGGTCGGATCTCGGTCGAGACTTCTGGAGTCACTGGCGTGGGCGGCTGCCATTGCGCTCCCGATCTCATCCCTGTCGAACTTTACTGCGTACCAGTTCATCTGGCAGTCCACGCGTGCCTTAGGTGCCATGTTACCGATGGCTATCTGCTGGCGGCTGGCACTAGGCCACATTCACGATGAAAAGCAGCGACGTATTCTTTTCGTCGCTGCCTCGATGCTCGCGTGGGCGTCACTAAATCAGTTTCCGTGGGCATCGCCTGCATACTTTTGTTACGTCGCCCCGTTGGCCGTGGTCGCTGGCGTTGCCCTTGCCAGCGCAGGTTCGTGTCTTCGGCCGCAGGCGATCCTGCCGTGGACGCTGATGGCGCTGCTCTTTGCGGTGGTGAGCCCGCATCGAGCTTACATGCAGACTCTCGGGGCGTACCACGTTCCACGCCGCCTCGACGCACCCCTCAATCTGACGCGAGCCCACCTGAACGTCTCGCCAGGCGATGCCGAAACCTACCAAGCCCTTGTCTCCTCAATCGAACGCCACCTCAACCGTGGACGACTGGTCGCCGGGCCGGATTCACCTGAAGTCTACTTTCTCGTAGGCCTGTTCAACCCAACAGGAGTTTTGTTCGACTTTTTCTCGGGCGACACGGCAAACTCTTCCAACGAACTTGTCAAGTGGGCAATGGCTGACGTCGTTGTCGTCAATCTCAGACCAGAATTCTCGCCTGCTCCAAAAGCAGCTCTGTTGGTACACGTGCGGCGCGAGTTTCCCCATGGCGAGGTCATCGGAAAATTTGAGATCAGATGGCGATGAATCAGGGTCCTGGGAAGCATCCTGATGATGTCACAGTGACCGGCAGGACGCGGGGCAGGTCGTGTCGAACTGCCACGAACGAGCTCGGCGTTTCGACGTCGATTCGATATCCGTGGTTGGCGAACCACGTTTTCGCACGATTCGAGTACTTCGTGGGCAGCCACGCGTATTCGGGAGACACACGCTCAAGCGTTCGCAAGGCATCGGGTTCGCCAAGCGCGATAGCGCCCTGTTGTCGGCGAACGCTATCGCTGTACACCGTCTCTCGTCTTCCATCGATCGACACCTTCAATCGGGGCCCGAGGTGCCAAATCGCATATTCCCCCCAATCGAACCATGTGACGAGACGGCCCGAGGCCGGATGGACCGACAAGGCGCTGGCGCCAGTGATATCCAGCCAGCCCTCACGGATTTCGATACAAGTCGGCGCTCCCGAACGAAAGACGATCAGCGCGACAGCCAAACAGGCAACGGCAAGATCAAGCGCAGTTCGGCCCTTTGGCCAGTTAGGCTCGCCACGAGGCCGAAGGTTGGGGAGATTGGGTGCGAGAAGAACAACCGAGGCTGCGATGAAGAGCGCAACAAGACGAACAACGAGTAGCGCCTCGACGGCTAGCATCGCGCACGGGCAACAGGACCTTGGCACTGGGCCGCTCATTCGAGTATCGGAGCACGAGCAGCACCCAGGCCGCGCCAGCAAGCCACAACATGATGTTGCCCGGATCGTCGTTCCAAATCGGCCGCCATTCAGTGATATCGTCACGAGAAAGCCGGACTGTCGTCGCAAGAAGTGTCCAGAGACGCCAGCCGAACGGCGTGCACAGAGTGGCTGCGAAGCACGCCGTTGCAATTCCGAGAATGAAGCGCCCTGAAGGTCGCTTGGTCTGAGGCTGGAAGCACTCGCCCACGGACCAACAAGCCAGAACCGCCAGCCCCAGAATCCAACCGCCGTGCAAATTGGCCCAGAGCGCAAAGATTGGTGGAAGCAGGTATCTGGCACGGATCGAGCTCGTCAGGATTCGGCATTCACATGTCAAGAACAGCAACGTCCACAACTGGGGCCGGACCGTCCAGACGATGGGAAATGAACCCAACACGGCCAACAGCAGACTCGGCCAGCGCCATTGCTGCGACGCCATTCTGAGCGCGCCAATCACGATCAGAAACGTTCCGATCGCGAGCATTCCTTTGAGAACAACGAGTCCGGCAGACCCAAGGCCTTGATACGCGGCCCCCATGAACGCCTCGGCCAACCACTCGTGATTGATCCAGGGGACGTCCTGGGTATACGAGATACGGATCAAGCGACGGCAGACGATGTGATTGGAGCCAGTCCAATCCAAACCGGACATGTCCCCAGAGGTCCGGATCGGCATGGGTGTTGAGGACGCTCGCGCAGATGGCTATCCACACGGCCACACGCAAGGCGGCGAGGTTCGTGGTGGTAGGTGGCCGGGTCATCAGAAGATCGAATTGTTGGAATCGTTCGAATTCTATAATGCGGTCGGCCATGCCGTCGGGCACTCCGGATCCCAAGTCCACGACGACCGGCGCAGTTCCGCGCAGCAGCACGAAGGACGTCGAGTCACAACCGACTCGTCGTCGCGTGCGGTGGACGGAGCTCTACGTCGAGCCGCTGTTCGTCGTTCTGGCGGCCATGTCTGTCGCGCTGGTCTTCACCGTCGTTCTGCGGCCGCCCGCCACGAACAAAGCGGACTTCTATGTCTTCTGGGACTCCGCGCGCTGGTACCGTGAGAGCGTCGATCCGTACCTTGGGCATCCCCTACGCCCGGGCGCTGGGTACAACCTGAACGCGCCGGCCTTCATTTTTCTGTTTCTACCCTTCTCTTACCTGCCGCTTGGTGTGGCATTCGTCGCCTGGACTATAGCGGGAGTGCTGGCGTGCTGGGTCGCGATCCGCTGGATTGCAGAGGTTCTCGCAATTCGCTCCGCTTTCCTGCTGCTCTGCGCTCTTCTGATATCCCAGGCGACCTTCATCGCGCTCCAGTTGGGACAGGTGACTGCGTTCCTTTTGCCACTGCTTCACCTGGGCGTGGATCGCCGACCGCACCAACCGACCATGGACAGCCGGCGTTCTGCTTGGCATTCTTATCGGCGCCAAGCCGTTTCTGGGAGTGTTTGGAATCTACGCGCTTCTCTTCCGACGCTCACGACCGTTGGTGCTTGGCATCGCGCTCGGCGCCATCGCCCTGTGGGTTCTTGGACTGATGGCCGGTGGAATCTCAGTCTATCGGTCGTGGCTCTTCGTGCTACGAAGCGTGACGTGGTCCGCCCATCTATTCAATGGTTCGTTGCTCGCCGTCGTCACGCGGGCGCTGAGCCCCACCACGCTGGCGGTCACCCCGTTGGCCGTACGTCCAGAATGGGTATCGCCTATCTGGCTGGTAACACTTGCGATCGTCGGAGGCTCCGCAGCCTGGCGTCTGCGGCGCACTGCGAATCACGATCAGGCCTGGCTGCTGGTTGGGGTCTGCGCCTTTCTGCTCTCGCCCCTTGGCTGGGTCTACTATGCACCGCTTCTCACTGGACCGCTGATCGCGCGCTGGCAGACGGCGCCGGGAATCACTCGCGTGTGGATTGCAGTCGGCTTCGCATGCTTCTGCGTTCCCTACCCAGTCCTGATGCAGCCCCTGGGCCCGGTGGCAACGCTGCTCTTCGCCTCGGTCTATACGTGGGGCTTTCTGGCATGGTTCATCGCTGGCGGTTGTACCGCTCCACCGCGTTGCTGATTGACACGAGAACGACGTCAAGTTCTGACCGGGGCCTTGGAGGAATAGCGAGGTTCGTGTGCTAGGACCGCTTGCTTCGAAGGTAGAGCTGAAGCTCGCGGCGGCCGCTCAATTGGAGCTTGTCGTAGATGTGATGCAGATGAATCTTGACCGTGCCGATCGTGATGGAGAGTCTCTCGGCAATCTCCTGATTGTCCAGGTGTGCCGCCACAAGCCGGACGATCTCGAGCTCTCTCGGCGTCAATGAGGTGCCGAGCTCCGTTTCGACCGTCTGTCGCTCGGCCAGGCGTTTCGACAGATCGACTCCGTCCACGTTCAACAAGCTGCCGCCCGCGTGAACCGTTCGAATGCAGTCCTCCAGCACACGCGGCGCCATCGCTTTGAGCACGATGCCGCGCGCCCCCAGCCGCGCCGCGTCCATCAACTCGTCCTCGTCCTGACTCGCGGTCAGCACGACCACAGCAGGACGCCTGGCCGGATCGAGTCGGCGGAGAACGTCCAGACCGGTCTCGTTTCGAAGCTTCAAATCGAGAATCAGGACGTCAGGGTCGAATGACTCAACGGCTTTCAGGCCGTCGTCGCCCGTGCCGCACGTCGCTAGCACCTGGAAATCGGGCTCGGAGTGTAGCAACTGCTCCAGACCGTTCAGGACGAGTGGATGATCGTCGACGAGAACGAGGCTGATGGACATGTTTGAACCTGTGGTTAGCCTGGCACCTTCACAAGAGGAAGTGTAATCGAAAGATTGCTGCCGGTCTCGAGCGAAGTGAGCTTCAGATCACCTCGCAGCTCCGCAACGCGTTCTTTGAGCGTCAACGGCCCTCGGTTCATCTCATTCAGGACTTTCAGGTCGTAGGTTCCTTGGAACGGGAATCCCCGCCCATCGTCCACTATCTCGAGGTGTAATTCGCCATCAGTCGCTGTGACGGTGACGCCGATGGCCGACGCATCGGCGTGCCGCGCTGCGTTCAACACGCCTTCCTGAATGATCCGGTACACCTCGTATCCCAACGTCTCGGGCCAATCGTCCGCGGCTTCAGGTACGTCGAGCTTGACCTTGATCTCCCATTGCCGTTCGACGCGGCTGCACAGCTCCTCGAGGCGTCCCTTGAGACCCCCGCCGATGACGTTCGTCAGGCTGGACGGGCGAAGGCGGCTGATGAACGACCGCATTTCCAGTTCGCCGCGCTCAAGCTGCTGTTGGACTTCCTCGAAACGCTTCTTCGCTGCCGCCGGATCGCGTTCGAGGAGGCGTCGTGCCGCCAGCAATTGAAGGGCACTGCCCGCAACGGTCTGCAGCAGGCTGTCGTGCAAGTCGCGGGCCACACGAAGGCGTTCCTCCAACGCTGACCCGTCTCGGAGGTGCTTGAGCACATACAAGCCGTCCAACCTGGAAACCGCCAGTCGCGCCACGAGCACGCCGAACGGCAGGTCGTCGATGCGCATGTGACGCTTGTCCAGGCAGAACAGCCGTCCCCGAATCAACTCACCGTCGAGCGACCAGGATTGCACCGCGTGCATGTCGAAGCGGCGTTGAAGGGCGGCATTGACCGGCCGACCGCGGCGTTGCCGGTAAGCGACCTGGGACCAATGGACGACAAGGCCCTTATCATCGGCCACGTCGGTCGACTGAAAACTCTTCCCTTCGAGGCCGGGAATCACGAGCGAGCCATACGTCGCTTCTGGCTCGTGGGTCCAGACGACTTCTCCACCCGATTGGAATGCGAGATTGAGGTATCCCTCGCCCGGCTCCTCCCACAGGAGAAGCACCCTCGGAGCCTCGAGGATTTCGGCGGACTCGGCGAAGACTTCAGCAACGAGCGCGTGCGCCTCTGGCGGAATCTTGCGCGGCCAGGAAACCAGCCTGCCGATTTCGTGCTTGGTAGCGCCGTTGGAACGCTGCCATGCAGCCAATCAGCCCGGCCACCGCGGCTAGATTCACGCTTCGGCTGCCGAAAGTCTCCCATCCAGGGGTCTGGTATCCGCAGAACGTTGGCCACATACACGCTCATCGCCGCGTAGGCCGCTATCGCGGCAACTGCCGTCCAAAAGGCACCTCGCGACTGCCAGCGCAACGTTCCACACATGACGAGGAAGGTGAAATACACGTAGAACGGACTTGCGGTCCCGACGGTGAGAAAGCGACAAGAGCGAAAAGGAAACAATGTCGACAAGATGTACAGCGATGTCCCAACCAGCGGCGAACTTGACCGGCGCCCAGACGATCGCAAGGACCGCCAGACTATAAATGACGTACCAAGTGAGGAGCTCCGTCCAACACCAAAAGGTCGCGGCGCGCGAACGGAAGGACCGAAGAGCGTGATGAACGCACCGACTGCAATGATGACGCGTACCGTCGCGATCAGCCATTCCAGACCGTACGCGAGGCGGCTGCTCGGGATACACGTGGGTCGAAGCTAACGATCCCAGACGGACCTCACACTTCGCCAGCGGTCGGCGTGCGGCGAACTGACCTATCGGTCGGTCAGTTTAGGTAGGACTTCCCCGCCATCGCATGCACTTGCTCTCGCTGCGTGGCGGTCCACACGATCGCCGGATCACGTGGAGCAATGGTCTGCCGGCTGGCGACCATGTCGCATGCACGCCGGCTGCCGCGCCAGAAGCTGCGACGGTCGGGGATTTGCCGCCGGTCGGTTTGCGGGACGAGCGTAAACGAGAAGTGAGGCCATTCAGTCACAATCTTGCTCCTAAAGCGCTTGATCCTACACCAAGTAGATATAAATCGAAATAGCTATATATCTGCAGGATGTACGCCACACCTTTTCAGCCAAGAACTGCAGGTACGGGGCAGACCAAAGGGGCAAAAGGTTCTGAATAGGTGGAATTCTGTCGCCCTGGGGGCAGGTACTCAGGCGCCAGCAGAGTCTGATTTTGTAACTGGCTCCAGCGCCAGCGTGTCGCCGGACGCCGTTTCTGACGAGGCCAGGGCCCCTGGCGGAAGCTCAATCGCTGCGTAGCCGCGAAGCGCCGCGAAGAGGCGCCAGGGGCGCAAACGGTGACTCACCTTGACTACGTGGCCGTCCTTGGCGACGAACGCCACGTCGATATCGAATCGCATGAACCAGGTGTGGATGGCGTTGGTGGGTGCGATGATCAGCGCAGTTCCCGCGGCGAGCCCATCGCGCCCCAGCAGACCCTTACGGCGACTCGCCGAATCGAATGCCGTGAAAACAGTCTCCGCGACGACGCGCCGGTTGCGTTGGTTGACCAGCCGACAGGGCACATCGGATTTCCCCAGAAGCGGCTTCAGGAACACAGGACTTATTGTAGGGGCCGCAGGCTGCAGCTGGGTGGTGCAGAATCGCAGTCGAGTCCCCCAGTCTCAGCCCGAGTCCCTAGCTCTGGATAGTCCCGGCCAGCCGCCGCACCAAATCGAGGGCAGGCCTGCTGTCGTAGCTCCGAAAGAGCATCAGCTTCTCGGCTTCGAGCGATCCTTCGGCGTGAACCGCAAGCACCTCCTGATAGGTGGCTCGCCATAGCCACAGCTGGACCAGCTTTTCACGGACGTGCCGGGTGCCACCCGCCGCCGTCGCCCGCTCGATCAGCGCGCTCCGCTTCAGCAAATCATCGCCGCTTCGTGGAATCTGCGTAGTAGCGCGAGTACTCGACGCCGTCGACGTCTCTCACGACAGCCAGGTCGCGAGAGGCGGGGTCCTCTGCAAGCCGATAATCGATGGTCGCGTGTTCCACTGCTACCGAGATGACAGGATGTCGAGTGACATCGGCTACCCGCTTGCCGCGGAAGTACACAGTTCGATTGTCTCGAAGACTCTCGACGTACTGATGAACGGTTCTCAAGGGCATACTCGCTGTCTCTCGTGCGGCACGACAACATCAACGAATGAACGGCCTGTATAATACGCGCTCTCGACAAGCCTCGACCGCCCCATGCACGTCAAAGACGTCTTCGGCCTTAGCGCAAGTTGCGCTGATCACCGGCGGAGCGCGCGGCTGGTCTCAGCATCGCGACAGGCCTCGCGAGCAGAGGCATATCAGACTATGCTCTCTACGCCATGACTTCCACTTCGACTCAGTCACCACGCATTGGATGGATCGGCACCGGCGTCATGGGAAGCTCCATGTGCGGCCACCTGCTCGCAAAGGGCTACCCGGTCGCGGTCAGCACGCGCACCAAGTCGAAAGCGGATCGGCTCGTCGCTGATGGTGCGACGTGGGCCGACTCTCCTCGGGCCGTCAGCGAGCAATCCGACGTCGTTTTCACGATTGTGGGATTCCCGGCCGATGTCCGCGAGGTGTATTTCGGCGGCCGCGGCCTGCTCCCCGCTGCGCGCGCGGGCCAGGTGTTTGTCGACATGACCACCACCGAGCCCACCCTCGCCAAAGAGATTTACGGCGACGCTCGTGCGAAGGGCGCATCCGCCGTGGACGCGCCGGTCTCCGGCGGGGACGTCGGCGCACGCAACGCGACGCTGTCGATCATGATCGGCGGAGACGCCGCCACCGTTCAGTCCCTCATGCCTCTCTTCGAGACGATGGGCAAGCGCATCATGCGCCAGGGCGGACCTGGCGCTGGACAGCACACCAAGATGTCCAACCAGATAGTGATTGCCGGCACCATGGTCGGCGTGTGCGAGAGCTTGCTGTACGGTTACAAGGCCGGCCTCAGCCTCGATACGATGATCGAAACGATCCGTGGGGGCGCCGCTGCCTGCTGGGCGCTCGACAACCTTGCACCAAGAATCGTCAAGCGCGACTTCGCCCCCGGCTTCGTCGTCGAGCACTTCATCAAGGACATGGGAATCGCGCTCGCGGAAGCCGATCGGATGGGGATTGCGCTGCCAGGCCTGGCTCTAGTGCATCAGTTGTACGCCGTCGTCCGCGCGCAAGGCCACGGCAAACGCGGCACGCAGGCGCTGATGCTGGCGCTTGAAGACATGTCGAAGGCGGGAGAGGTCAAGTAAGGTTCCGTTTATGGTGCGCAGTTCGGCCCCACCATCTGCAGCGACGTCAGGTTCAGTCTCGCGTCGGTCGGGTCTCGATACAGAAGCCCCCGGGCTTCCATTTTGTGACCCTTGTGGGACTCGGGCTGGAAGGGCGTGACGCTCACCAACTGAAACGTCAGATCTCCCAACGCCTTGGCCTCCGCGTCCTTCAGGTTGGCGGACGTCGGCTCGTCCTGCTTGGTCACGACCGGTTCGCTCGTCTTGGTAATCACCCACGCGCTGTTGGGCGCTTGCGACAGGCAGCCAACGACCTGGACGAGCGCAAAATTGGGCGCCTTCGAGCCCTGGACCTTTCTGACAATCTCGATCTGGTCGAGCGCCTCGACCTCGGTCCTCAACTCTCCCACGCCCGCCGGGAAGCCGTTGGATTGAAGGAGATAGGCGACGACATCTATCTTGGCGTCTTCAGTGGTCTCGTTCGGGCTGTTGGGCGGCATCGTGTCCCTGATCTTGGCGAACAGGCTGGTCACGCTGCCGTTCTCCCAGTGCGACAGGAATCCGTCGCCCTTGAGTGCTGGCGCTCTGTCTCCGCCGGCGAGATCGAGCTGATGGCAACCGCCGCACCGGCCCGTCAGGTACGTCGATTTCCCCCGCTCGGCCTGGGCGGCCGTGAACACACCGTCCCAGATGCCCCGTTTCGAAATCTTGATCCCTTCGAGCTGCGCCGTGTCCAGTTTGAGCTCCTCGCTGCCCGCCGGCGCTCCGCTCGCCTGGAGGATGTACGCCAGGATATCGACCTTGACCTCGTCGCTGACGACGGCAGCACCGCCATCCTGCGGCATGGTGTCGCGAATCTTGATGTACATGCTTCCGAGGTTGTCGTTCTCCCATTTCGACCAGAAGCCGTTGCCCTTGAGCGCGGGTCCTCGCTCTGAACCGGTGAGGGCGATGTTGTGGCACCTGATGCAACTGGTCTCGAAGCGCGGCTTGCCGCGGGCGGCCTGATGCTGCCGTGTACACGCCGCTCCAGATCGTCCGATCGCTGGGTGCCTGCTGCTGAGCCGCACCAGCCGGTGCGATAGCGACGACAACCACGGCCAACCACATCGCTGCGGCACCGAGAAATGCCAAACGTCTGGCACGCATACTCTGGCCTCTTCCTTTGCGGGTGTCTTTGCAGCCCTAAAGGGCTGCGCTACATCCCACCTGCCCTACTGCCCTACCCGCCCCACCTGCCCTACTTCCTGCTCCGCTCGATCACTATCTGCTCGAGCACCCTCGGGTCTCGATCCAGTTCCTTGCTTCCACTGGGGAATTTGTTCGCCTGCAGGATATACGCAATCACATCCAGGTAAGCCCTCGCACTAAGGCTTCCCGGCTTCTCGCGCGGCATCGCCCGTGTCGTGGACTCCAGCAGGTCTTTCACGGTTCTGCCACTCCAACTCGTGAGAAACACGTCCCAGACGAGCGCTGGCACTTCCTCGATTTCGTTGCCGGCTAAATCCGCGCCGTGACACGATTCGCACGTCCGACCGTACTGGATCTCGCCGCGCCTCGCCTGCTCGTCCGTGTACACACCGTCCCACACCGATCGCGGCTGCGCGACGTCCTGCAGAACTTCGTCAGCTCGGAAAGCGTGGGTGCCAGCCGGCAAGAGCAAATGCGCCGCAGCGCCAAGCGCGACGGCAACGGCGGGCAGTACAGCCCTCCTGCACCGGGAGCCAACGGATGTCATCGGGAGATCGGCACGCGCGCCCCAACCTTTTCAACCGCTGAGACCGCCAAGTTCGCTGAGCAAAATTCTTTTGGAATTCTCGGCGATCTCTGCGTGCTCTGCGGTCGAGGCGAGGGGCATTCTACTGGTTGGCGGCGGCCGCCGGCGCCGGGGCGGCGTTCTTGGCCATCAGTTCTCGCAGCAGGTTCGCCATTTCCTCGCTCGGCTGGCCTCCACGACCACGGCGATTGTTCCCGCCCGCGCCACGCTGAGCGCTGGCTCCGACACCCATCGCAATATCAAGGGGTGTCCGCCCCTGCTTGTCTCTCATGTCGAGCTTGGCGCCAGACTCGGCCAAGTACCTGACGACCTTTTGAGCGTTCCTATTCACGGCGTTGTGCACGGCGGTCTGGCCGTTGGTGTTGAATGCATTGATGTCGACGCCGTGCTCCACACAGAGCTTGATCGCTTCGAGCGAGCTCTCTTCGGTAACAGGAATCGCTCCGGCGTACGCGCCAACTACTGCACCGCCCGCGGCCGCAATCATGGCGACCGTCGTCCGGTCCTTCAACGTGAGCCGTGGATCGGCACCGGCTTCGAGCAGCATCCGCATGACGACGAGGTCGTTGCTCTTCGCGGCGCGTGCCAGCGGCGTGGTGCCCTCGCCAAGCGATGCGTCGCCGGTCGGGGTGTGATGCCGGCCGATGATCGGTCTCTTGAGCCTGGCATTCGGATTTGCGCCGTGTGCCAGCAGAAGCTTGACGATATCCGCCGCGTCCAGCTTGTCCAAGAGTTTTGGCGCGGGTCGGCTCAACATGGGCCCCAATGTGTGCATGTCGACCGCCGAATACAACGCCGTGGTGCCGGTACTGTCGGTGATGGTTGGATCGGCGCCCTCGTCGATCAGCACGGCGGCTGTGTCGAAGTGGGCGTTGATGATTGCCAGCATGAGCGCAGTCGTGCCGTCGGGATCACCCACGTTGAGGTCGGCCTTCGCGTCCGCAAGGACGGTCGCCGCGTCGATCGCTCCGTCACGAGCGGCGTACATCAACGCTGTCCAACCGCCGCGCGGAAGGACGGTGACGACCATCCCGGAGGTCTCGAACTTGAATTCCGGAAAGCTGAGCAGCTTCGACTTGCCGTTCTTGTCGGCGCCAAGCTCGATCAGCGTCTTGACCGCCTCCGCGTTGTTCTCCGACGCGGCCCACATCAGTGGCGTCTGACCCTGCCATTGCTCCTGGGCGTTGACGTCGGCCCCACGAGCCACGAGCGCGCGAATGACGTCGGGGTTGCCGGTCCGAGCGGCGGTCATGAGGACCGTTTCGCCTTCGGGAACGGCCGCATTGGCATTCGCCCCCGCCTTGAGCAAGGCGTCCATGATGGTCGGGTTGCCATTCTGCGCCGCCAGGTGAGCGGGCGTGATGCCGTATCGATTGGCCACCTTTACATTCGCGCCGGCGCGAATCAGCAACTGGGTCGTCTGAAGGTCGTCTCCACGCACCGCCCAATGGAGTGCGGTCATCCCATCGGGCTCGGCGGCGTTGACGTTGACGTTTTGGGAGATCAGCGCGCGGACGGCGGTTCGGTTGCCTTCTTTTATCGCGTCGATCAGCCGCACGTTGTTGCCAGCGGCTTCGAGCCCAGCAACCGCGATCAAAGCCACAAGCCAGGCGCTTCTCACAGACTTCCTGTGCATCGATGTCCCTTCCTGCCCTGCTTTCCTGCACTGGCGCTGGGGCCCCACCCCCAGCGCGAACTGACGCTGATGCTTCGCCTCGGATTCGCATGTCCTCGGCTCAGCATGGCCGCAGGCGCTCCCTTCCCGCCCCTCCTGCCCTCTAAACTTCCAACCGTCCCGTGCTGAGCGTTCCGAACTTCTCTATCTCGCAGTCGAACTTGTTCGCAAAGTCGAGCATCAAGTTCGCCAGCGGCGTCTCCTTTGGAGCCTGGACATGGCGATTCCCTTTCACGAGGCCGGCGCCGCCGCCTGCGATGGCCACAGGCAAATTCAGGCGGGAGTGCGTATCGCTCTCGCTCATGCCGCTGCCGTACATGATGAGCGAGTGGTCGAGGAGCGAGCCGTCTCCGTCAGGAGTGGACCTGAGCTTTTCGAGGAACTTCGCGAAGAGCGAGACGTGGTACGTGTTCAGTTTGACCAGGTTCGCCAGCTTCTCGGGGTTGTTGCCGTGATGCGACATGGAGTGGTGCGGTTCGATGACCCCGATGTCCGGATAGACGCGCTGGCTGGCGTCGCGGCTCATCATGAACGCGAAGACCTTGGTGATGTTCGCCTCGTACGCGAGCGCCAGCAGATCGAACTGCAGCGCGACATGCTCCTCGAACGACTCCGGCACGCCGACGGGGGCATTCGGAACCGGTACGTCGGTCGTCGCCTGTTTTTCGGCGCGCTGGATCCGCTGTTCGATCTCGCGCACGTTCTCGAGATAGTCGTTGAGACGGACCCGATCGCGCGGGCCCAGCCCGCCCTCGAGATCCTTGACGTCGGACTTGACTGAATCGAGGATGCTCCGGTCGGTCTGCATGCGCGCCAGACGCTGCGTGCTGGTCCCGGCCCGGCCGAACATCCGCTCGAACGTGACTCGCGGATTGATTTCCATCGGCAGCGGCGTCGTGGCCGTCGACCAGGACAGCGTGTTCATGTACGCGCAGGCGTACTGCGTGTCGCATCCGCCGATGTAGCCCGTGAAGTCTTCAGTGGCCAGCTCGAGCGACGGGAAGACGGTGTCCTGTCCGATCTGCTTGGCGATGACCTGATCGATCGTGACCCCGATGTGGACGTTCTCCGCGATCGTCTGTTTCGGAATCGATCCGCTCAACCAGGCAGCCACGGTGGGGGCGTGCCCGTCAACCGGGTTGCAGAGCTCGGACACGATCGTCAGGTGATCGCGGAACGGCTCCAGAGGTTTGAGAATCGTGTTGAACTCGAAATTTTCGCCAACGGTCTTGGGCGTCCAGTAGCCCGGCCGCTCACCCAGCGGCACGAAGACGACGCCGAACCGCCGCTGCGGATTCGCCGCAGTTTTCGCCGTCGCCGTAAAGGCTGGGACCATGGATTCGAGCAGCGGCAGCGCCAGCGTGACGCCCATGCCGCGCAAGAACGTCCGCCGTGGCAACGACATCTTGGTGATGAACATGGCAGCGAGCTCCTTCGGAATTTCGGAACGAATTCCGAATTCCTACTTGTCAATGATGAATTTTCAACCCTATCTCAATTTGCCGCCCTCAACGCCGGATCGACCTCCTGTGTCGACTTGATTCGCTTCTGAAACGGCGTGCTGTTGACAATCCCCAGGACAATCGACGTGAAACGATGGTCGGGCGCAGTGTCGCGGACGATGGCGCGCACCGTGGGCATGTCGTAATACGCGAGGCCCCGCCCGAGCGCGTAAGTCATCAACTTCTCGGTCACCGTCGCGACGAAAATCTCCGGCTGGCGAACGAGGGCCTGCCGCAGTGTGACGACGCCGTCGACCTTCGTGCCATCCAGCAGCTCGCCCGATGCATTAATCGGCGTGCCCAACGTGCCACCGTCTCGCGTGCGCCACGCGCCGACGGCGTCGAAGTTCTCCATCGACAGGCCGATCGGATCCATGATCTTGTGGCATGCGGCGCACACGGGATTCTGTCGATGCTCTTCCATCCGCTCACGCATCGTCAGAACCTTGCCTCCGCGCTGGGCGTTCTCGTTGAGCGGCGGGACGTTCGCCGGCATCGGCGGCGGCGGCGCGTTGAGCAGATTGTCGAGAATCCATTTGCCGCGAACCACCGGCGACGTCCGGTCGGCGTGGGACGTCACCATCAGAATCGCGCCCTTCCCGAGCAGGCCTTTGCGCGCGTCGTCCTTCAGGACCACACGACGGAAGTGGCTTCCATAGATGTTCGGGACACCGTAATGCTTGGCGAGGCGCTCGTTCAGAAAAGAGTAGTCCGCAGTCATCAGATCGAGCACGTTCCTGTTCTCGCGCATGATGCTCTCGAAGAACAGCTCGGTCTCGCGCTGCATCGCCTGGCGGAGGTTGTCGTCGAAGTCGGGGAACTCGAGCGAGTTCGGCTGGAAGTTCTTCAGATTCCGCAGGTACAACCACTGCCCCGCGAAGTTGGTGACCAGCGCGTCGGACTTCGGGTCGGCGAGCATCCGGCGCACCTGCTGGTTCAGCACCGCCGGTGTATGAAGCGTGCCCTGGCGCGCGAGCTGCAGCAACTGCTCGTCGGGAATGCTGCTCCACAGGAAGAACGACAACCTGGACGCAAGCTCCAGGTCGCTGATGCGGTACACCGTCCCCGCGGCGACGTTCTCGGGATCCCGCTCCACTCGGAACACGAACTTCGGGCTGGCAATCACCCGCTGGAGCGCGACCTGGATGCCCCTCTCGAAAGTGCCCTCACGCCGGCCCACCTGATAGAACGCGAAGAGCCGCTCGAGATCGGCGCTCGTGGCCATGCCGCGATAGGCACGTCGTGCAAACGTCGAGATGATTCGCTTGGCGCACGGGTCTTCTTCCGCCCGCGTCGTGGGACGTCCCTCGACGCCGCTCGGGACGTCCTGAGCGCTTCGAACGCGCGACCCAGTCGAAGGACGACAGAAAAACACGCGCCGACGACTCGGCGTGTCGCCAGAGCCCGTTGGATTGAAGGGTCCCGTCAGCGTAAAGGTGTCGAGATGGGGATGACCAATCGTGTCGAGCGTGTCGTTGGAACTGCGGATGAACGGTTGCAGCCGCAAGGGGTTTGCTGCCGATGTTCTTTCGAGGAACGCGACCGTAATCGTATGCGGTCCGGCTTTGAGCGGAATCTTGAACGCCGCGCGCGCCTCGACATCGTCGCCGGCCTTCGTCATGTTCTTCAGATTCGCCTTGAAGTCCTCTTCGCCGCCGATCTTTGAGAGGTGCACTCGCTCGCCATCGACCGTGTACTCGATCTGATGGTCGTATTCGAGGCCGCGCACGACGCCGAGGTTCGTCCGGAAAAGCTTGATCGAGAACGTGTACTCGCCATCGAGCGGCAGCGTGGTCTTGGCAAGAATACCGCCGACCGTGCCGAGAGGCAGTCCCTCGATGTGCGTATCCTGCGAAGCGTCCTGACGAATTCTGAACGTCTGACCGTAAGGACCGGTTTCGGGATCGCCGACAGCCAGCGACACGATCTTGTCGGCAGCCGTCAAGTAGCGCTCGAGAAGCACCGGCGAGACGCTCAGCGCGTCGGCAATGTTGTCGAAGCCGTATGCCGAATCGTCAGGCGGCAACAACGACGACGGATCGACGTCGAGCGCGAACAGATCGCGGATGGCGTTGGTGTACTCGGTTCTATTGAGGCGATGGATGAGTCCGCGGCCCGGATTGGGCTTGGCAGTCGCGGCCCGATCGAGCTCGGTCGTCAGGAATGAAACCAGGGCGCGCTGCGTCTCCTGGTCCGGGCGAGGAGCCCCTTGCGGAGGCATCATCCCGACGCGAACCTTTCGGATGACTTTTTCCCACGTATCGGCGCCGCTTGGAACATTCGAGACGTCGAGTTTGTCTAACGACAGGCCGGCCGCCTTCGAGCGCTCGTTGTGGCAGGTGATGCAGTACTTCTGCAGAACTGCGTGATAATCCGGGGTAGCAGTGGGGGAAGCAGCTGGTGCGCTCTGCGGTTCAACCGCGAACACAGGCTGAACCGACAGCATAGATGCAGCCCACGTCGATAGGGCCAGTGCGACTACACACCTACTCATCGAGCCTGCTCCCGGCCTTGTTCAACCTGCCCACGACGGCAGCGAACCTGAATTTTATCATTTGTTTAAGGGGCCTTAAAGGGTTGATACACGTGCCCCCGAAACCTGACTCTGGGAGAAACTACGGGTATACGTGGGAACGAGCAATACCTAAAACATGGTATGAGCTGCGCTAACGGCATGATTTCGCATATCTTGCCCTTGATTCGGATGCGCATGGTCCACCCGTCGGTCGTGCTGGCGTCCCTGCTGGGATTTTTCTGCGCGCTAGGTCCGGTCTCTTGGGCTCAGGCTGCCGAATCCGACAACCTGCTGACAGGATATGCGCTGACTTCCTGGACAGATGGCGACGGCCGGCCGCTTGGGACCGTCTACGCCATAGCTCAGGATCGGGACGGGTATCTCTGGATCGGAGCCGAGGCCGGTCTTCTTCGCTTCGACGGCGTGCGTTTCACACCTTGGGAAGCGCTCAGTGATACGCCGTTGCCCAACCTTCCCGCGTCGGCCCTATGCGTGGCGCGTGACGGCAGCCTTTGGGTCGGATTCGCGAATGGTGGTGGCATCCGCCGCATTCGCGATGGACAGGTTCGAGCCGCCGATCAACCTGGCGGCACGCTGGGATCGGTGGCGGACTTGATTGAAGATCATCGAGGGACTATCTGGGCGGTCAGCGACAACGCGCTCTACAGACTGCAGTCGGACCATTGGGAAAGACTGAATCTGGTATGGGACGGTCGTGAACCGCTCGTACAGCATCCTTTCGTGAGCAGTAAAGGTGAGCTGTGGATTGGCACGGCGAGGAGTGGTCTGTTCCGCCGGGTCGAGGAGACAGATACGTTCGAGCGAATGACGCCTGGTTTCATGTGGGGCGTCAGTGAAGATTCTCACGGCACGATCTGGATTACAGACATCGTTGCAGGCTTCCGCCGTCTAGGCGAGCCGAGTTCGCCCCCTCGACCGCTCGAGGGCAGTGGCTATCGACTGATGCACGACCGGCGAGGCAACCTCTGGGTGGCCACGCTCGGCGAAGGGCTCTGGCGCGTGCGCCCGAGGGGGAGTCACGCGGGGTCAGACCCCGCTACGGGACGTCACCGGGGTCAGACCCCGCTACGAGTCGTCACCGGGGTCAGACCCCAACTCCCGACTTCGGGGCCGAACGACCCGGGCGAGGCGGGCTCGACCGATCTCCACATCGAACAGACTGCGCTCAGAACGGGCTTGTCAAGCGACTCGGTGCAGGCCCTGCTGGAAGATCGCGAGAACAACATCTGGGTGGGAACGACTGGCGGCTTGCATCGGCTGACCGAGCGGCCGCTGACGCCGATTGAGAACATCGGGTTTGTCGTGGCGGTCGAGCGGACCGAGGATTCCAGCGTCTGGGCCGGCACCACGAACGGGCTGATTCGTTTCTCGACGACGCCGGAACGACCAGAGCGGCACCGGACGACATCGGGCCCCGGAGTCCGGGTCCTCTTTCGTGACCCTAAAGGCTCGCTCTGGATCGGCACCAACGAAGGGTTGTTCACCCTCCGCGACGGCGTACAGGTTCCGGTCAAGCTCCCGCCGCAATATCCACTCACCGCCATCACTGTGATCGCGCCGGATCCTCAGGGCGGAATCTGGCTCCTGTACAGCGATTGGCTGTCCAAATGGGACGGGACCACGCTCACTCGATTCAACGTTCCACCAGAGTTGGGCCTCACACGCGTGACCACCGCCCGAACGGACAACATCGGACGGGTCTGGGCGGCGTTCGACGAAGGTCGGATAGGGTTTCTCAATCAGGACGGAACGTTTCGTTTACTGGGGCCCACCGAAGGTCTCCGCGCGGGCGTCCACCGGACGATCTACTCGATCTTCGCGGATGGACAGGGAGCCATCTGGTTCGGAGGCACCGGCGGTCTGAGTCGCTTCGCGCAGGACCGAATCGTTACCGTCGGTCGCCAGAACGGACTACCCGGCAACGGCGTACTGTCGATCGTCGAGGACGACGATGGTTATCTCTGGCTGAGCATCGATCGCGGGCTCGTCCGCCTCGATCGCGCGGAGTTCGCCAAAGCGTCATCCGACCCGGGGCATCGCCTGCAGCATCGGGTTTATGACACGTCAGATGGCCTCGCAGGCGCGCCGCTCGGCAGTATCCGGTCGGTGCGCGGCGCCGACGGGCGACTCTGGTTCGTCAGAGGCGGCGGTTTTACGCTCGTAGACCCACGCGCGCTCGCAGGCGAGCGGGCACTCGCTCCCGCGCCGGTTCGAATTGAAGCCGCCGTTGCAAACGAGAGCAGGCTCGGTCCCGCACCTCAAACGGCTCTTCCCGCCGGCACCAGGCGGCTGCAAATCAGCTACTCTGCGCTCACACTCACCGCCTCGAACAAGATTCGCTTTCGCTATCGTCTGGACGGATTCGACACCGACTGGATCGACGCTGGAACTCGACGTCAAGCCTTCTACACAAATCTGTCGCCACGCAGCTACCAGTTTCTGGTGGAAGCCAGCACCGAGAACGGCACCTGGAGCCCCTCGACCGCTGCGTGGGATTTTGCGATCCGGCCGGCGTTCTATCAGACGAATTGGTTCCTCGCTGCCTGCGCAGCGATGATCGCGCTGGCCGTGTGCGTCGCCTGGCGGATCCGGTTGGGCCTGGTCCGCCGGCAGTTCTCTTTCGGTACTGGCGGAGCGGGCGCGATTGAGCCGCGAGATCCACGACACGCTGCTCCAGAGCCTCGTGGGCGTCGCGTTGCAGTTCGATGCGATCTCCGCAACGCTCGACTCGTCATCGGCTGCAGCAAAAAGCCAGCTCGTGCGAATCCGGCGCCAGGTGGAGGCCTACATTCGCGAAGCGCGGCAGTCGATTTGGGACTTGCGGTCGCCCACCCTGGAAACGCACGATCTCGTCGCGGCACTGCAGAACTTCGGCAAGCGCGCCGTCGCTACCCAACCGGTGCGGTTCGCGACGACCGTGACCGGCACCCCGCGCCGGTGTTCGCCGAAAGTGGAAAACCAGCTTCTTCGCATCGGCCAGGAGGCGATCACCAACGCCATCCGTCATGCGCAGGCGCGGCGCATCCACACCGAGCTCCGATTCGATGACCGCTCGGTCACTCTGCGCGTCTCGGACGACGGCCGCGGCTTCGACCAAGAGGATCCCACGACGCATGAGACGGAGAATCATTACGGCTTGATGACCATGCGCGAGCGTGCGGAGGAATTGGGCGCGCAGTTCAAGGTCGCGACTGCCCTCGGACGCGGAACACAAGTGGAGCTGGTGGTTCCCACTCACCCATGACCAAGACGAACATTCGCGTCCTTTGCGTCGACGATCACCGCATCGTCCGCGAAGGCATCGCGCTCATCATTTCGCGGCAACCGGACATGGAAGTCATCGGCTCGGCAGCGACCGGTGAAGAAGCGGTCATCCTCTTCAAACGCGAGCGCCCCGACGTCACGCTGATGGACCTGCAGCTGCCGACGATGAGCGGCCTCGAGGCGATTCAGGCCATTCGGCGGGAAGATGCCGATGCGCGCATCATCGTTTTGACGATGTACCAGGGCGACGAAGACATCCATCGGTCGCTGGCGGCAGGAGCGACCACCTACCTGCTCAAGGACACCCTGTCGGACGATCTGATTCGGTTCGTCCGCGAGGTTCACGCCGGCAGACGACCGATCCCGCCCGACGTCAAAGCCAGGCTCGAAGAACGTGCGGCGCAGCCGACGCTGACGCCGCGCGAGATCCAGGTGATGGAGCTGGTGTCCGAAGGGAGACGGAACAAAGAGATCGCGGCAGCGCTTGGCATCAGTGAAGAAACCGTCCAAGTTCATCTGAAGAACGTCTTCGCCAAGCTGAAAGTCAGCGAACGCACCGCCGCCGTCAATGTCGCACTGCGCCGTGGCATCGTGCACATCAAATGATTCTTCAGGGCAGGTAGGGCAGGTAGGCCAGGTCGGCCGGGCGAGGCCGGGCGGGCCGGGTAAGACGGTTACTCGTTCCGCAGCGCGACTGCGGGATCGATACGTGCCGCGCGCCAGGCCGGAGTGGCGGTCGCAACCGCGGCCGTTGCCAGGAGCACAATCGCCACAAACGCGAATGTCACCGGGTCCAGCGGCTGCACACCGAACAGCACGCTGACCAGCAGGCGGCTCAGAACGGCCGCTAGAGCCAGCCCCACGACGGCGCCTGCCGCGATCACCCGAAGGGCGTTCCCGATGACCAGACCGAGCACGTCGTTGATGGTGGCGCCGAGGGCCATTCGCACACCGAACTCACGCACGCGTTGCTGGACGGCATACGCGAGGATGCCGAACACCCCCACCATCGCCAGCACGAGAGCCAGCCCGGCGAACGTCATCACCATCACCGCCCGGAACCGATGGCGGGCCGTGGCTTCCCACGCGACGTCCTCGAGCGTCATGACGTTGCGGACGCTCACCAGCTGATCTCTGTCGACGCGGCCGATCGCAGCGCGCACCGGGCGCGCCAGTGATTCGGCTTGTCCGTCGGCCGGCCGCACCACCAGGTGGATGTCGTCCAGCATGTTTTGCGCGGCCGGGACATAGATCTGAACCATGTCTTCCGTTTCGTCTGGTCGGCCCTTTACCTGTCGAGCAACACCGATGATCTCTCGGATGACTGGAGGCGCTGCGGCGAACGCCACGGGACGGACGGCGACCCGCAGTCCAATCGGAGATCGACCTTGGAGATGGCCCCGAACGAAGGCTTCGTTCACGATGCACACCGGGACGCTGTCGTTCGTATCGCGATCCGTGAAACCGCGACCTGCGAGAATCGGGAGATCGACGGTTTGGAAGTACGTTGGGCTGACCACTTGATAGTCGGCCGTCGGGCGTCTGCTCTCCTCCACCGGTGCGTCGCCGACAATTCCGAAAGAGTACGGGCCCGCCTGCGAGAATCCCAGCGGCACCGTGCTCGCCCAGGCCACGTTGCTGACCCCGGGCAAAGCCCGGACCTCCTGCTCGACAGCATCGAAGAACTGCTGCAGCGATTCTCTGTTCGGGTACTGCGAACCCAGTGGGTCGACCATCATCGTCAGAACCCGTTCGGCCCGATAGCCCGGATCGACACGCTCCACCGCGAGGAGCGTGCGCAGCAACAGGCCTGCGCCGAAAAGCAGAAGCACCGCAGTGGCGACCTGGCCGACGACGAGCAGGCTTCGAATTCTCCCGCCGCGTCCCGTCGCGGTGCGGCTGCTGGAGATCGTCATCACCTGTGCCAACGAAAAATCCGTGGCCTGCCACGCCGGCACGAGGCCGAACAGCAGCCCGACCAGCAGCGCGGCAGCGGCGCAGAACGCGGCCACACGTGCATCGAACGTCAGCGTCACGGCTCCCGGCAGCAGGCCTTCCGGAATCAGTGATGGCGCGACGTTCAGAATCGTCACGCCGACCACGACTCCGAATACGCCCCCCAAGATTGCGAGCACCAGGCTTTCCGTCAGGAGCTGGCGGACGACGCGCCGCCGGCCCGCGCCCAGTGCCGAACGTATCGCAAGCTCACGCGTGCGCACGGTTGCGCGTGCGAGGAGCAGGTTGGCCACGTTGGCGCAGCAAATGAGCAACACGAAACCGACGACGCCGAGGAAAAGGATTGACGTGAGGCGAAGATCGCTGCCGACCAACACGTCATGCAGGGGCTCGAGCCTGACGCCGCGTCCTCGGTTTGTTGCCGGAAACTCCCGCGCCAGCCCTTCAGCGATGGCCGTCATGTCGGAACCGGCGGCCTCGAGCGTGACGCCAGGCTTCAACCGTCCGACGACCTGCAGGAAGCGAGGAACTCGCATGTTTGGAGTGCGCGGCAGCGCAATCAGCGCCCAGATGCTGCTTTTGCCCACCAACTGCGCATTCCGAGGGACCACGCCGACGACGGTAAACGGCATCCCGTCCAGCCGGATCTCGCGCCCGATCACTGATGGATCGCCGCCAAAACGACTTCGCCAGAATGCCTCGCTCAACACGACGGCGCTGGACTGCGGCGTCTCGTCGGCCGCGATAAACGTTCGACCGGCAACCGGGATAACGCCGAGGACATCGAAGATGCCGGTCGTGACCCATTGTCGGGGAACCGTTTCGGCCGTGCCGTCGGCACCGGTCATGACCATGCCGCCGACGCCCGGAATGAACCCGGCCATCTTTTCGAACGTGCGATTCTGCTCGTTCCAATCCAGGAGGTTGAGCGGTGCAACGCTGCCTCGAAGTGACGTGTCGCTTCTTTCCCAAACCATCACGAGGCGATCCGGCGCAGGCAGCGGGAGGGGACGGAGGAGGGTTTCATCGACCAGCGCGAAGATGGCGCTGTTGGCACCGATGCCCAGTGCCAGCGTAATCGCCGCCAGGACGGTAAAGCCCGGCGAGCGCCTCAGCTGCCGGACGGCGAACCTGACGTCCTCTCGCAACTCGTCGAACCAACGCGTGAGGCGCATTTTCATCACCAACAACAGAAACCTTTGACGGATCTTCCGAACCCGAAGTTTGCTGACCTACCCGCCCACCTGCCCGACCTGCCCTACCCGAGCCCACCTGCCCGCCCCACCAGCCCTTCCCGCCCTTCCTGCCCCTTCAGCGCCACGCGATAGAATGTCGGCGCACTTGAGTCGCCACATTCGCTCCGCCCCAACCATGGCCACCGTTCCTGCCGCCAAACCTACGTCCATCAAACTCGTCGCGTTGGCGAGCCTCGTCGGGACGACCATCGAGTGGTACGACTTCTTTCTCTACGGGACGGCTGCCGCGCTCGTACTCAATCGGCTCTTCTTTCCCACGTTCGATCCACTGATGGGCACGCTCGCGGCGCTGGCCACCTACTCGGTCGGGTTCGTCGCTCGGCCAATTGGCGGCATCGTGATCGGCCACTACGGCGATCGCATCGGGCGGAAATCGATGCTCGTGCTCACGCTGGTCATCATGGGCGTCGCCACTTTTCTCATCGGCTTGTTGCCGACCTACGAAACGATTGGTCCGATGGCGGCGGTGCTGCTGGTGATTCTCCGCATCGCGCAAGGATTTGGCGTCGGCGGGGAATGGGGCGGCGCCGTGCTGATGGCCATCGAACATGCACCTCCGGGCAAGCGCGGGTTCTACGGAAGCTGGCCGCAAATCGGCGTCCCAGCGGGACTCCTTCTGGCGAATCTCGTCTTCCTGCTCTTCGCGCGCCTGCCTGAAGAAGATTTTCTGTCGTGGGGTTGGCGTGTGCCCTTCCTGCTCAGCCTGGTGTTGGTGGGCGTCGGATTGCTCATCCGGCTACGGCTCCTGGAAACGCCCGCGTTCGCGAAGCTCAAGGATTCCCGCCGAGAATCCCACCAGCCTATCGTGGAAGTGCTGCGCCGATACCCGAAGCAGGTACTGCTTGCGATGGGCGCTCGCTTTGCGGAAAACGGCGCGTTCTACATCTACAGCGTGTTTGCGCTCGTCTATGCGACACAACATGTGCGCATGGACCGCACGATCGTCCTCAACGGGATCTTGCTGGCGTCCGCGCTCGAATTGCCGGCGATCCCGCTGTTCGGTGCGATCTCGGATCGCGTGGGTCGACGTCCGGTCTATCTCTTTGGAGCGATCGCCACGGCGGTCCTGGCGTATCCGTTGTTCTGGCTGCTGGACACAGCGTCGCCGCCTCTGGTCTGGCTGGCGTTGATCCTGACGTTCGTGTTCTCGCATGCCGCCATGTACGCCCCACAGGCGGCCTTCCTCTCGGAACTGTTCGGGACGCGCGTCCGGTACAGCGGCGCGTCGCTTGGAGCGCAGTTGTCATCGGTTCTGGCCGGCGGCCTGTCGCCCATCATCGCGACGGCGCTGCTCGGCTACGGTTACGGGCGCGGCGCGCTGGCCCTCTATGTGGCCGGCATGGCGTTGATCACCATCGTCGCAGTGGTGATGGCCACCGAAACGCTGCGCTACGACATCGAGGCGGAGTGACGGGAGAATAATCTGTAATCTAAGGATTTGAGGATTTGAAACCTGATAACGCAACATCTTTTCTCCAGTTGTCAGATGGGACCCAAATTCCTCAAATCCGCAGATCCTCTACATCCGCAAAATCAGTTCCTTAGATTCTCAAATTCTCAAATCCTGAAATTCTCAGATTCGTGATTCTTCTTTATGCAACTGATGACAGCCGCGATTCTCGACGCCGCTCCGGGGACACTGCACGTGGAGCAGATCCCGATTCCCGAACCGCGGGACGGCGAGGTCCTCGTCAAAGTGAACGCGTGCGGTGTCTGTCACACCGATCTCCACGTGATCAAGGCAGAAGTGGCATTCCCCACACCCGCAGTGCTCGGGCACGAGATTTCCGGGACCGTTGTCGCGCTTGGACCAGGTGTCGCCGGACCGGCGCCGGGAACCGCGGTCGTTTCGGCGTTCATCATGCCATGCGGTCGGTGTCGGCTGTGCGCCATCGGGCGCGATGATCTCTGCGACAATTTTTTCGCGATGAACCGGCTGAAGGGCACGCTCTACGACGGCACGTCCCGACTCCGACGGCCCGACGGTTCGACCTTATGGATGTATTCGATGGCCGGGCTGGCCGAGTACGCCGTCGTCCCGGCGACCGACATCTTTCCGCTGCCGGCTGGTCTCCCGCTGCTCGAATCCTCGGTCCTGGGATGCGCGGTGTTCACCGCGTACGGCGCGATACGACATGGCGCGGATCTCCGCGGCGGCGAGCGCGTCGCCGTGGTCGCGGTCGGCGGCGTCGGGCTGAACGTCGTCCAGATCGCTCATGCGTTCGGCGCGTCGCAAATCATCGCGGTCGACGTGCGGGACGATAAGCTCGAATCGCGCGACGCGTCGGAGCGACAGACGTCATCAACGCCACGACGACCAATGCGACCGAGCGGGTGCGGGAGCTGACCGACGGCCACGGCGTCGACGTCGCGTTTGAAGTGCTCGGTCGGCCGGAGACGTTCGTTCAAGCGCTCGACATCATCGGCGACGGCGGCCGGATGGTGGCCGTCGGCATCGCCCCGGGCAAGACGACGGCTCCGGTCGAGATTACGCGACTCGTCCGCCGCGGACTTCGCATCATCGGGTCGTACGGCGCGCGCACGCGCGCGGATATGCCGGAAATCATCCGGATGGCCGCTCGCGGCACGTTCCGGCCCGAGACCATCGTCACCAGGCGATTTCCCCTCGCCGAAGCCGGTGTGGCGTACGAAATGCTGGCCCGCGGTGAAATTGTTGGACGGGCGATCGTTGTACCGTGAAGCTATCAGTTATCAGCTATCTGCTGTCAGCTGTCAGCCGTCAGTTTCGGGCAAAGATCACATGCCGAGCGGTCCGTGCGAAGCTGGTAGCTGGAAGCTTGATGAGATGAGAACGGAGATCAAATGATCGAAGCAGGCACGCTGATGAACTATATCGGCGGACAGTGGGAGGTTTCGACGGTGTCCGAAACATTCCCCATTCACAATCCAGCCACCGGCGAGGTGCTCGTTGCCGCACCGATGTCGTCGGCCATCCAGGTAGACAAAGCTGTTCGGGCGGCGGGTGCAGCGCTTCCCGCCTGGCGGCGCACGCCGCCGGGCGATCGCATTCAACCATTGTTTCGATTGAAGGCACTGCTCGACGCGCACTTCACCGATTTGGCGCGCGTGATCACGCAGGAATGCGGCAAGACCCTGGTCGAGGCCGAAGGCGAGCTCAAGCGTGGTCTCGAAAACGTCGAGGTCGCGACTGGAATCCCCTCGCTGATGATGGGCAGCAATCTCGAGGACATCGCATCCGGCATCGACGAACTGATGGTCCGCCAGCCGGTCGGCATCGTCGCCGCGATCACGCCATTCAATTTTCCCGGGATGATTCCCCTGTGGTTCCTGCCGTACGCGGTCGCGTGCGGGAACACGCTCATCCTGAAGCCATCCGAGAAGACGCCCATGACCATGGGTCGCATCTTCCAGCTGATCGAAACCTGTGGTTTCCCGCCCGGGGTGGTCAACCTCGTTCATGGTGGCAAGGCTGTCGTCGACGCTCTTCTCGATCACCCCGACGTGCGAGCGATCTCGTTTGTCGGATCGACTCCGGTCGCGCGGTACGTCTACGCGCGTGCGGCGGCCAATGGCAAACGCGCGCAGTGCCAGGGAGGCGCCAAGAACCCGATCGTGATTCTTCCCGACGCCGACATGGACATGACGACGCGCATCGCGGCGGATTCGGCGTTCGGTTGCGCCGGTCAGCGCTGCCTCGCTTCTTCGGTCGTCATCACCGTTGCCGACGCGTCGGACGTCTTCGCCCGGCAGATCAGTGAAACGGCGGCCAAACGAAAGATCGGCTACGGTCTCGACGCCGGCGTCGAGATGGGGCCCGTCATTTCGCCAGCCAGCCGTCAACGCATCGAGGGTCTGATTGCCGTGGGGGTCGCCGAAGGGGCGAAGCCGCTCGTCGACGGCCGTGCTGCGAAGGTGGCTGGCTACGAACGAGGGAACTTCATCAGACCCACCGTGTTGGCGGACGTCGATCCGGCCAGCGAGCTGGCGCGAACGGAAGTGTTTGGCCCCGTGTTGAGCATGATGCGCGCGAAGACGATTGACGAAGCGATCGAGCTCGTGAATCGGTCGGCCTACGGCAACATGGCCTGCCTGTTCACCAGCAGCGGCGCGGCCGCCCGTCAGTTTCGTTACGAAACGCGGTGCGGCAACGTCGGGATCAACGTAGGCGTGGCTGCTCCGATGGCCTACTTCCCGTTCTCTGGTTGGAAAGACAGCTTCTTCGGCGATCTTCACGCGCAGGGCCGGGACGCCATCGACTTCTATACAGAGAAGAAGATCGTGGTCGAACGTTGGCCATCGACGTGGGCGCGCAAGTTTTAGGTGGGGTCAGACCCCGCTACGACCCGTCACCGGGGTCTGACCCCAGATGACGCAGTTTTTGCCTTCCTTGGTTGGAGGTTTTGGCAAAGAGTCGCGTATGGACACTCGCCACTTGGGCTCGCAAGGCCTCGTCGTCTCGGCGCTCGGGCTCGGATGCATGGGGATGTCGGAATTCTATTCCCCGAAAGACGACGTCGAATCGACCGCCACCATTCACCGCGCCCTCGAGCTGGGAATCACACTGGTCGATACGGCCGACATGTACGGGCCGTTCAAGAATGAGCGGCTGGTCGGAGCAGCCGTCCGAGGCCGCCGCGCCGAGGTTGTCATCGCGTCGAAATTCGGTCAGGTTCGCACAGAGGACGGGCGGAATCTCGGTATCAACGGGAGGCCCGAGTACGTCCGGAGCGCGTGCGACGCGTCATTGGCACGCCTTGGCGTCGAGACAATCGACCTGTACTATCAACACCGCGTCGACCCGAACGTTCCAATCGAGGACACCGTCGGCGCGATGAGCGAGCTGGTGGATGCGGGCAAGGTTCGGTTCATCGGCCTGTCTGAAGCCGCCGCCGCGACGATCCGTCGCGCCCATGCCGTCCATCCGATCGCGGCCATCCAGAGCGAGTACTCGCTCTGGACGCGCGATCCGGAGGACGAGGTACTCGCGACGTGCACGGAGCTGGGCATCGGATTCGTCGCCTATGCGCCACTCGGACGCGGGTTTTTGACCGGCCGCTTCAAGAAGCCGAGCGACATCGAGGCCGGCGACCGCCGTCACGACCATCCGCGATTCCACGAGGACAATTTCAATCGCAATCTGGGGATCGTTCGGAGGGTCGAGCCTATCGCTGCCGCGAAGCACTGCACTCTGGCTCAGCTCGCTCTCGCGTGGCTGCTCTCGCAGAGTCGGACGGTCGTCCCAATTTTTGGCGCTAAGCACGTGTCATATGTCGAAGAGAACGTCGGCGCCCTCAACGTGCAGCTCACGGGCGAGGACCTGCTCAAGTTGGATGGCGCTGCGCCGAAGGGCGCCACCGCCGGCCTGCGATATCCGGCCAGCACGATCGGGAATGTGAATCGATAGCGTGCTCTCTGGTAAGACGCGTGAGGCGTTTTACCAATTCCTTACGCCATTGACTGAAGGCATCTCTGACAGTGAATTCAGAAACTCTTCAGGCGGACTCGGCTACGATTACGAGCAACCCTGGGCGACAACGTATATTGGTGGTTGGTCGCTGACCAACGACTAGGTAGGAGGAACGACAGGTCATGCGAAGGTTTCTTTGGCTTTTCCTATTGAGTACTTCCGTGTTTGTCGTCGTCGCATGCAATCGAGCTCGTGAGCCGGAGCCGGTCTTCCGACCCACCGCCACGATCAAGGACATCATGGACTCGGTCGTCGATCCGTCTGCGGACGGCCTGTGGGAATCTGTCGCGACAATCGTCAGCGCAGCCGGCACCGAGGAGCGACGGCCACGGACCGATGAAGACTGGGCCACGGTGCGACATCATGCGATCCGGCTGGTTGAGGCTTCCAATCTGTTGTTGGTCGCAGGACGCCGAGTCGCCGAGGACACGCACAAGTCCGAGTTCCCGGGGATCGAGCTCGAGCCCGCGCAGATTCAGGAGCTGATCGACAAGGATCCGGCAACCTGGGTCAAGCTCGCGGGCGCGCTGCACGACGCTGCCATGCCTGCGTTGAAAGCGATCGACGCGAAGAGCGCTGAGGGCCTTCTGGACGCCGGTGAAGGGATCGACGTCGCATGCGAAAACTGCCACCTGAAGTACTGGTACCCTGGCCAAGGGGCGCCCGCCCCGGCGCAATAGCGCGCAGCCTTGTCGCCTCGCTCGCGGGCTGGTTGATCATCGCTGGGGCGACGCCTGGAACGCCCGCCCCGCTCTCGGCGCAGGGCGGCAGTCGCGGCAGCATCAAGGGCCACGTCCGTTTGAATGGCAAGCTGCCCGGAAACCCGGTCATCCGGATGGGCATGGATCCCATGTGCGCCCGGATCAACGCCGGGAAGCGTGTCATCCAGGAGACTGTCGTCGCGACCGTCGACGGCAGCCTGGCCAACGTCTTCGTCAAACTCGAAGGATCGTTTCCTCAATCTCCCGTACCCGCCGAGCCGGTCATGATCGATCAACGAGGCTGCATCTATCTGCCCCGCGTCGTCGGCGCTCGTGTCGGTCAGACGCTTCAGGTCCGAAACAGCGACGAACTGCTGCACAACGTCCACAGCCTGTCGGCCCGCAATAACCAGTTCAACGTCAGTGAGCCGAAAGCCGGGATGGTGCAATCGTTTCGTCTGAAGGACGAAGAGATGTTGCGCATCAAGTGCGATGTGCACAGCTGGATGACTGCCTATGTCGGCATCGTCAGTCACCCGTACTTCGCCGTGAGCAACAGCGCCGGGACGTTCGAGATCACCAACGTACCGGCAGGCACACACATGATTCAGGCGTGGCACGAGCGATACGGACCGATCACACAAGCCGTTCGGGTGAGGGCCGGGGCAACGACGACCGTCGATTTCATGTACACAGGGACCGAGCCGCCCCCCAAGTGACTACAGCCGGTCTCATAACCGGTGCCGGTCCTGTCCGCGGGGTCATGAAACCACTTCTGCTGCGTCGACTGCGCAGACTCCCCTTATCTCGCGAGCACCGAGAACGACACGAGCACCTGGCGCGGGCGTCCGGGGTCGACCGTCTCACTGCCTGCATTCCAGTAGTAGTCAACGTTGAAAAGATTGTGCCCAGAGAGCGTCACGCGCAGCGGGCCCCTCCGCCACGTGACTGCCGCATCGACGAGCGAGTACGGATCGAGCTCGAATGAGTTGAACTCGGTGGTCGCCACGCTGCTCACATGTTTGACGTTCAGCGTCGCGTTGATCGAACGAGCCGGGTTCCAGCTCGCGCCCCAGTTCACGACTTAATCGGGCGAAATCGGCAGGCGATTGCCGTTCAGCACGATATCTTCGTCTTCGCCCTCGATCACGTAATCGTCGAATCGATTGCGGTAAAACGCTGCGTTCAGGTAGACCGACACCTTCGGGGTAGCAGCGTATTTGATTCCGGTCTCGAAGCCTTTGTAGGCCACCGATCCGGCGTTGAGCGGAATGAAGAACGGCCCTGACGCTTGTCGATCACGACGCCGTCTTCGAACATGCGAAAGGTACGTCGCCTCGAACAGCGCCCGCCCACCGGCCGAGCTCGCCTTGAGACCGACTTCCTAGTTGTCGAAGGTCTCCGGCGTCAGCTCCAGCGGTACGTCCGCCGGAATCAGCGAACTGGGCCGCCGCGGGGGAAGAAACGCTTGAGAGTAGGCGCCGTACACGTTCACAGTCGGCCTGCTGTCGCCCTCGATTCCGGCAAGTCTCACGGTGGCACTGACCTTCGGGCTGAAGGCATCGAACGTGTCCTCGATGATCGCCCCACCGTTGCGGGAGTTGTCCATCGCCAGGCGGTCGTAACGCCCGCCCGCAGCTATAAGCAGCCGCGGCAGCGGTTCGATCATGTGAGTCAAGTGCCACACCGTCTGACTCTGCGTCTGAACGTCTACAACGTGATGAACGAGGTCACATCAGGAACGTGAACAACAATGGCGGCCGCTACAACCCCGGGAGCCCTCGTTCGTTCCTGCTGACGTCAGGCATCGCGTTCTAGCGGGCAATGCTGCTCCACATCCCCGACCTCTTGACGGCGGAACAGGTTGCCGATGCCCGGCAAAAGCTGGATGGCGCCGACTGGGTCGACGGGCGTGTGACCGCCGGCCACCAGTCCGCGCGCGTCAAGCACAACCTGCAGCTCGGCGAATCCCACCCGCTGGCGGAACAGATCGGAGATGTCATCCTGACGGCCCTGCAGCGCCATCAGCTGTTCATTGCCGCCGCGCTTCCGCTGCGAATCTTTCCGCCGCTGTTCAATCGGTACGAAGGTGGACAGTCGTTTGGTAATCACGTCGACAACGCGATCCGTCAGATCAGCGACACGGGACATCGGATCCGGACGGATCTCTCCGCGACTGTGTTCTTGAGCGCGCCCGAGGAGTACGACGGAGGCGAGCTCCTCATCGACGACATTTACGGCGCCCATGCAATCAAGCTTCCCGCGGGTCACATGGTCCTCTATCCCGCAACCAGCCTGCATCATGTGCGACCGGTCACGCGAGGTGCGCGGATCGCGTGCTTCTTCTGGATTCAGAGCATGGTTCGCGACGACGGTGAGCGAACGCTGCTGTTCGATCTCGACGCTTCAATCCGACGACTCAACCAGGACATGCCGGATCATCCATCGGCGCTGCAGCTCACGGGCGTGTATCACAACCTGCTGCGGCGCTGGGCGGAGCTGTGAGGCAGAAGTGCCTAGACCTAGAAAGATGAGACGCGAGGCGACACGTGAAACGACTGCGAACGGTGCTCTTCTGGTGCCACCTCACGGCAGGTGTGACGGCGGGCCTCGTCATCCTCATCATGTCTGTGACCGGCGCGCTTCTGGCATTCGAGCGTCAGATTGTCGAAACCCTCGAGCGTGACGTCCGTCTGGTCAAGGCCCCAGCCTCTCCCGACGCGCGAGCCAGCGTACGGACGATGCTGGCGGCCGCCGCTCGGGCCAAATCCGATGCTCGTCCGACGGGCGTGACGCTGACGAACCACCCGGAAGTCGCTGCCGCCGTCGCGTTCGGTCGCGAGGGCACCGTGTACGTGAATCCCTACACTGGAGAGGTGACGGGCGAGGGAGCGTTGAGAGCTCGATTGATTTTCCAGGCCTTGACGAGCTGGCATCGCTGGCTTGGATTCTGAGGGTCCATTCCGTTCCACCGCTCGCGCCATGACCGGCGCCTCGAATCTCCTGTTCTTGGGACTGGCGGTCACCGGTCTTTTTCTCTGGTGGCCTCGCAAGTGGAGCCGCAATCACGTCAAGGCTGGACCCGTTTTCGATGGACGCGCACAAGGCAAATCGCGCGACTTCAACTGGCACAACGTCTTCGGCTTCTGGTGCGCACCGGTGCTCATCATCCTGACGGCGACGGCGGTCGTGATGTCGTACCCGTGGGCGAACTCGTTGCTGTACCGAATGACTGGCAGCACTCCCCCGGCGCCCGCCGCACAGAGTGGCGGATCCGGCGCTCAGGGAGGCGGCCGCGGTGGTACGGAACGTCCGGCACGCGACACCCAGAGTGCGCGAGATGGTGAACCGAGCCGAGCATACCAGCCACCAGACAACCTCGACATGCTGGTTGCGCGGGCCGAGCAGACGATGCCGACGTGGGCCACGATGAACGTGAGACTGGCGAACCAGTCTGGCGGGTCGGTGTCGTTTACGCTGACCGACGCCGACCACTGGAACGCGTTCGCACGCTCTCAGCTGACGCTTGACGGGACGAGCGGCGAGATCACCCGGTGGGAGCCCTACGCGAACACGAGTCTTGGCCAGAAAGCCCGCGGCTGGGTCCGCTTCGGTCACACCGGCGAACTGGCCGGCTGGCCCGGGCAACTCGTCGCAGGCGTCGCCTGCGTGGGTGGTGCGATGTTGGTGTGGACCGGACTGGCGCTCGCACTCCGGCGATTCCTGGCGTGGCGGTTCGTAAAGCAATTGCTTGTGTGGAGACAAGTCAGGTCGACCGTACCCGAGCTCTCCGCCCTCGACGATCTCAGATGACGGCCCTCCCCACGAGCCCATAAGAGAACCGTAATTGCCGGCCTGAAGATCTCGTTTCAGAGTTCCGAAGCTGCGACAGTTCGTCGCGCGACCCCAACCCCTGACGAAGAATTCAGAAACTCTTCAGGTGCCTGCCCCATGCGAACTTACTAGGATTCGCTAGTCGGCCCGCTCGCCGCTCAACATACAGAGGTGTCGCCTATGGGAAGACTTCGTCCCTTCGTGTGGACTTTATGGCTCGCGCTGATGGCTACGACCGCCTCGGCGCAAACGTCACTGAATGGCCGCGTCGCCGATGTCAGGGGCGGCGTCGTGGCAAACGCTGAAGTATCCCTGAGGGATTTACCTCCGCCCGGTGCGGCGGCGATGGCCAACATGCCGGGCATGCGCACCAATCAGCCGCCGCCACGCACCACGCGCTCGGGCGCGGACGGCTCGTTTACGTTCAATCAGCTCCCGGCGGGACAGTACGTCCTGCAGGTCGATGCACCCGGATTCGGGCGCGCAGGTCAAGAGATCACCATTCCGACAACCCAGACCGTGACGCTGACGCTCGAGCCGCTGGAGATTGCAGGGAGCCCCGAGCTGACGCCTCGGGCGGGCGGCAGCACCGACACCCAGGCACTACTCGATCGCATCAAATCTCTCGAGCAACGAATCAGCGAGCTGGAGGCGAGCACCGTCCTGTCTGAACCCGAAACACGAGTCCAGCGGCGCGAGGTATTCGTCGACCAAAATGGCGTTGAAACCGACGAGCCGGTGGCCGGCGCGGTGAGACAAGTCACGTATCAACGGGAGCGGACGTATCGGCGTCAGACCATCAACGAAAAGATTGAGGAAGCGCTCGAAGACGCCGACTCGCACAAGGTCGGACTGGGAGTCGACGCCACGATCGTCAGTCAGACGGCGTTCCAAAACACCGGGGAACCGCGCGACGCCAGTGGCCATACGTACGCGCTGGCCCAGGCCGACCTCTTCTTCACGGCCGGCCTGGCCCAGCACACGCTGTTTTTCGCCGACGTCGTCGCCCTCAGCGGTTCGACGCCGGATGAAGAAATTCCGACTCTGACGCTGCTCAACGCCTACACGGCCCGGCTCGGCACCCAAAACCAATTGAACCTGCGCGAAACATGGCTGCGCACCGAGCTCTTCTCACAGAGACTGGCCATCATTGCCGGCCGGCTCGATTTGACGAACTACTTCGACCACAACGCGGCGGCCAACGACGAGACGACGCAGTTTCTGAGCGATGCGCTGGTCAACAACCCAGCCCTGGGCCTGGCGGTCAACGGGACCGGCGTTGCGGGCGTCTACGACCCGAAGAATGGTTTCGCCTTCAAACTTGGTCTGCAGCAAAGCAACAACGACGCAACGAATCTCTCGGACTCGATCTACTCGTTGGCCGAGGTCGACTACACGGCCACGCCCTTCAATCTGCCGGAAGGAACCTATCGGCTTTGGTTTCGCACCGACAACTCGACGGATTTCACGAGGACGGGATTGGGCGTGAGTCTGGATCAAAAGCTCTCGCCGGCCGTGACGGCCTTTGGGCGCTATGGAACGGCGGAGGCCGACTTCGGACGGGATCACTTCTACAGCTTCGGCGTCCAGTTCAAGACCGGCATCATCCTCAATCCCTGGGACGCCTGGGGAATCGGATACGCTCAAACGGACCTCGGCACGGGCGAGTCGGAAAGGCTGTTCGAGGGCTACTACAATTTTCAACTCACGGAGCGTCTGCGACTCGCGTTTCACTTGCAGCACGTGCTCGACACTCAGGGCGACGACAAGTTCGGATTTTTCCTGCCCGGGGTGCGTTTACAGGCCGCGTTCTAGCGAAGCTGCGCCAGGTCACCTTCATCGCAGCCGGAGTGAGGATGATGAAGCGCATGTTCGCCAGGGTACTTTCATTACGGTCTCGTTATGCCGGGGCTGGCCGGGCTTGCAGGGAAGGTCGGCTTTCGGGCACATTCAGAGGAGCCCGTACGGCTAGGTTTCGGTCGTCAGGAGGAACAACGATGTCGCGTATTTCAAGAGCTGCCGCAATTGTGTGTGGCCTTCTTCTCGTTCTCGGCGGAGTCGTTGCACGCACCGGTCTCGAGGCTCAGAACGTCAAAGTCGCCCATCCGACCTCGGTCGTCATGATCGTGAACCGCGACTCGAACGATATCGCGTTCATGGACATCAAGAGCAAGAAGATCGTCGGGCGCACGTTCCTGGGCAACAACGTGAACCCGCACATGGTGATGATGTCGCCAGACGGTCGTTACGTTGTCACCGGCGGGACGCGGGCCAACAAGGCGTTCATCATCGATGCCCGCACCTTGGAGCTGGTCAAGGTCATCCCGACCGATATCGCTCCCGAGCATCTGGCCTTCTCGCCCGACAGCCGCTACTACTACCAGGGCAATCCCGACGGCGACTCGATCTCGGTCATCGACATGGTGTCGTTGACGAAAATCAAGACCATCCCCGGGCTGGCCGAGCCACTCAATGTCACATTCTCTCCCTGACGGCTCCAAGGCCTACGTCGGCAACTACGGAGCACACTGGGTCGGCGTGATCGACGTGCGACGGCACGAGCTGATGAAGAAGATTCAGGTCGCCGAAGTGCCGGGCGTGGCGAAGCTGGACCCGGCCAAGTACCTCGGCGAAATCAAGGGCATCAACATCGCCACGCCGAGCAATGACGGACGGTATCTCTATGCGGCCGACGGCGATCTGGGTGTGGTCGGCGTCATCGATCCCCGCGAGGACAAGGTCATCAAGGTCATCCGGGTGGGCCCCGATCCCTGGCGGATCTACATGAGCCACGACGGCAAGTACGGGATCACCCCGAACAACGGCGACGAAACGATTTCGATCATCGATCTCCAGGCCAACAAGGTGGCCGCCACGCTCGAAGCCGGGCCGGACATGACGGGCGTCAACTTCGCCGGAGGGAAGGCGTTCGTGATCAGCTCGACCAGTGGTTTCGTGTACGTCTACAACATGCAGACGCTGAAGCCGGCGGGCCGGATACGGATCGGCGTGAATATTCAGCTCGAGACGGCGACCACGGATGCGGCTGATGAGAAACTGTATCTGGCCGAGTCCACGACCCATTCGGTCGTCATCATCGACGCGAAGACCGAAGCGGTCGAGCGAGTCACAAACGTCGGCATGTTCCCGTGGGGCACGCATATCATGGACAGCAAGGACAACTATTGCCACTGAGACATAGAACGTTGAGGTCGATGCCACAGCACGAGTGCGAGTCGTCGCGAGAAACCTCGACGCGCCGCCGGAAGCGGCGGCTTCCGCCTTCGCATGAAGACCCACGCCGGAAACAGCCGTCAGCCAATCGCGGAGGCCGGTCAGGCCTGCCCGCAGGCCGACCGCGCAAGCCCGTGACGGTGCTGTGCAAAACTATCGGTTCTCCGCAGATTCGTACTTCTTCGTCGTCGCCATCGAATCCTTTGCTCTGTCTGCTGTCGGCTCCGGCCGACGCGGGGCAGCGCGCCCGCATGAGGTCGCAGCGCGGGCAGATCACCGGGACGGCCGTCAACGAGTCGCAGGCGACAGAGCTGACGCTCACGCTGAGCCAGGCGGCCGTCCGGCCGATCCAGCAGATCGTCCGGACAGCCGGAACCATCGACAAGACCCGCAAGGTGCTCACGGCGGACGTCTTTCCGCCCGACGCCGCCTTGATGCAGGTGGGGCAGCGCGTCCGCACGTTTCCGCTGGAGTCGAAGTCTTCGATGTTCCAGGCACGGATCACGCGGGTGATGCGGCGAGGCGATCGCGTCACGGTCGAAGCCACCCTCACCAGCCAGGGACGCCAGGGCAGTAGCGCCTACGTCACTGAAATCGTGGTCGAACGGGGCGAGTTCCTGTCTGTCCCGAACGAAGCGATTATCGAGGAAGGCGATACCCGGATTGTGTACGTGCAGAAACACCCGGGTCATTTCGAACCGCAGGAAGTTCACACGATCTTGCAGGGAGAGCTGTACACGCAGGTCATGCACGGCTTGTCAGAGGGCGATCAGGTCGTCACGTTTGGCAGCTTCTTCATCGATTCGGAGTACAAGCTGAAAACGACGGACCAGCCTGCCGCGGGCCCGACGAGCAATGCTCACCACCATAATTAGGGGTGTCGTCCGCTTCAGACTGTTCGTCTGGCTGTTGACCGCGCTGGGCGTTCTGGTCAGCGTTTACGCGATCCGAACGACCGCCCTCGATGCCATCCCGGATATCTCCGATCCTCAAATTGTCGTGTACGCCAAGTGGCCGCGAAGCCCGCAGCTGCTGGAAACGGAAATCACCGAACCCCTGATCCGTGCTCTCGTCGGATCGCCTGGCATTCAGGCGATTCGAGGCGCCTCGCACATGGGGTACTCCTTCATTTACGTCATCCTCGACAAGTCGGCGCGGCGCGATCGCATCCAACAACTGGTCCTGGATCGGATCAATGCCATCCGCCCCCAGCTTCCATCGGACGCCATCATCACGCTCGGGCCCAATGCGAGCAGCATGGGCTGGATCTATCAGTACGCGTTGATGGACAAGGAGGGCACGCACGACCTGCGCGAGTTGCGGTTGCTCAACGAAAGCCAGATAAAACGGGCGCTGCAGGCCGTGCCCGGGGTCGCAGAAGTCGCATCGGTCGGCGGCCTCGAAAAGCAGTACCAGATCAAGCTGTTCCCGCCCCTGCTCGCGAAGTCCGGCATCTCGTTACGGCAGCTGATCAACTCCGTTCAGGGCGTCTTTCAGGAGGCCGGAGGCCGCACGATCGAGGTCACGAACCGCGAGTACCAGCTGCGCGGCGGCATCAACTCCGAGCAGCTCGAGAAGCTGGAATTCATGGTGATTGGCCGCACCAGCGACGGCAAGCCGGTGCACCTCAAGGACGTGGGCTACCTGCAGGTCGGCTACGACCTGCGCCGGAGCACGGCAGACCTCGACGGCGCGGGCGAGGTCGTGGGCGGCATCGTGATCATGGAGCAGGGTCAGAATGTGCTGGCGGTCACGCGAACCCTGGAACAGAAGCTGCGGCAGATTGGCGCCTCGCTGCCGCAAGGCGTGGAGGTCGTCACAACCTACGATCGGGCTGCCTGGATCTGGGCAACGCTTCGCCAGTTCGTCGAAACGCTCGCCATCGAGCTCGCCGTTCTCATCCTCGTGGTGTTTTTCTTCCTGAGAAACGTCCGGACGGCTGTCGGCCCGATCGCCATCCTGCTGCTCAGCACGCTGTTCACTGTGCTGCCGCTGGCATTGTTCAGGCAGACCATCAACCTGTTCTCCCTCGCCGGTCTGTGCATCGCGATCGGTGAAATTGCCGACGCGACGATCGTCATCGTCGAGAACTGCACGGCGGAGCTTTCGAGACATCGGGACGCAAGTGCAGCCGAGAGGCGCGAGATCGTCATCCGCTCCATCGCCTCCGTAGCGCGGCCCCTGCTCTTCTCTCTCCTGATCATTCTGGCTTCGTTCCTGCCGGTCTTCTTCCTCGAGGAACGCGAAGCCCGTTTGTTCGATCCCCTGGCGTACAGCAAGACGTTCGCGATGGTGTTCTCGACGCTGCTGACGCTCTTCCTGCTCCCAATCATCGTGCTCTGGATTTTCAAGCGCGAGACCACGATCGCGGCGCGGGACTTCCAGGAGAGCGCCCCGGTCAGGCTCTATCGCTCCGCGCTGGGAACGGCAATCCGATACCGCTACGCATTCACCATCGCCGGGCTGCTGTTGCTCGTTCCAGCCGGGTTGCTGCTCGGGCGCATTCAACGGGACTTCATGCCGGACGTCGACGAAGGGTCGATCCTCTACATGCCCACGACGCTCCCTGGCCTGCCCACTCGTGAGGCGGGCTGGGTTCTGCAGCAGATGGACAAGAAGCTGAAACAGTTTCCGGAGGTGGCCCGCGTCTTCGGGAAGCTCGGAAGAGCCGATACGTCCACGGATTCGGCCCCGGTCAGCATGGTCGAGACCACGATCCTGCTTCAGCCCAAGTCGAAATGGCGGCCGGGCATGACGAAGGACAAGCTCGTCGCCGAAATGGACGAGGCGATGCGCATCGTCGGCTACGTCAACACCTGGGTCCAGCCCATTCGCGCGCGGGTGATGATGCAAGGTACCGGCCTGCAAACACCGGTCGGAATCAAGGTCAAAGGCGCCGAGGTTTCCACCATCGAGGACATCTCGAAGGAGATCGAGGGTCTGCTGCGGACGTTCCCAGGGACCAAGTCCGTGCTGGCAGAACGAATTTCAGCAGGCTACTACGTCGACGTGCAACAGGATCTCGAACGGATGGCAGAGCATGGCGTCACCGCCGACGAGGCCTTGCTGACCGTTCGCTACGCCATCGGCGGCGACAACGTGGTTGGCATCAAGCAGGGAGCCACCGTCGTTCCCCTGGCCATGCAATATTCCCCTGAGTACACGGACACCCTCGAGAAGGTCAAGAACACGCCGGTCGTCACGGCAGACGGCCGATCGCTGCCGCTGAACGCGATTGCCGATGTATCCGTGCGGAAGATGCCGGAAATGGTCCGCAACGACAACGGCGACTTGGCGGGCTACATCTACGTCGATCTTCAGGGCGGAACTGCCACCGACTACGTTGAAAGGGCGCAACAGTTTCTGGCCGGAAACCTGACATTGCCGCCGGGCTACGCGATCGAGTGGACCGGGTTGTATCAGTATGCCCAGGCGGCCCGGGCGCGCTTGCTGTTCGTTGTGCCCGTCACGCTTGTGATCATTTTTGTTCTATTGATGGTCGCATTTCACTCTGTGACCGAGAGCGTGCTCATCATGCTCTCGGTCCCGTTCGCGATGATCGGAGGCGTCTTTCTCCAGTGGATCATGGGCTATCCCATGACCACAGCCGTCATTGTTGGCTACATCTCGCTTTTCGCCATCGCGGTGCAGACCGGGATCATCATGGTCATTTTCATCAGGGAGGCGCTCGACCGTAAGACACCGAACCAGTCATATACGGACGCGGTCGTGGCGGGCTCCACGTTGCGGCTCCGGCCGAAACTGATGACGGTTGCAGCGACTATCCTGTCGCTCGCACCGATACCGCTTTCCGCGGGGCCCGGGATGGAAATCATGCAGCCGATCGCTGTCCCCAGCATCGGGGGCATGGTCAGTTCCACCATCCATGTCTTGTTCATGACGCCCTGCCTGTTTGTGATTGGCGAAGATATCCGCCGCGCATGGCACCGTCGTCGCCTCGCAAGGACGTCGGCCGCGCGCGTGCAAACCGAGCTATGAAGCGAGCGCTTCTCATTGCGTTCGTTCTGTGCAGTCTGGGTCGGAACGTTCCGGCTCACGACATCGGGAGTACACCCATCACCTGGAACCGAGAGATCTCTCGGCTTATGTACGACAAGTGCGCATCGTGTCATCGCCCCGGCGGGACTGCCTTTCCGCTCATGACCTACCAGGACGTCCAGCCGCGGATCGTCGCCATCAAGGATGCGGTGCTGTCTCGCCGCATGCCACCGTGGGGTGCGGTGAAAGGCTTCGGCGAATTTCGCAACGATCAGGCATTGACGCAGGAACAGCTGGAGCTGATTACGGACTGGATCGAGGACGATGCCCCACGGGGGAATAATCCGAACGTCCTGCCCAAGGATCCGAAGTTCGACAAGCCGCCTTCTTACAAGGCGCCGAAAAACGGCGTCATGGTTCAAGGCGAAACGACATTGCGCCGAGAGTTCGCGCTGGATGGCCTGTGGCCGGAGCGAATTTCGCCGAGCCAGTCCATGCAGGTGGTCGCCGCGTTCCCTGATGGCCGCATCGAGCCAGTGGTGTGGGTCCACGAATACAGCGACAGCCAGCGGCATCCGTTCTTGTTGCGTGTGCCGCTCATCCTTCCCGTTGGCACGACGATCCGCGGCGTCCCATCAGACGCCAAGCTCGGTACTGATTCCCGCGAAGAGGGCGTCGAAGTAGCGCGAAGGTCCCATGCACATGCGAATCCCGGGATTAGGCGTTCTGCTGCTCGTCGCGTCCGTCGGCGTACTCGTCAGCGCCCAGAAGACGGCCATTCCGGATCCGTCGAAGGATCCCGTCTACGTGTGTCCGATGGATCCGGATGTTCGATCCCACAATCCGGGCACTTGCGTGCGCTGCGGAATGAAGCTGGTCGCGGGAATACCCGATCCAGTGGCCTTTCACCTCGACTTGACCCTCGCGCCCCAGCCGCCCCAGGCGCGTCAACCGGCCACCTTGCAGTTCGCCGTGCACGACCCGTGGAAAGGGCGGCCGGTAAAGAATTTCCTCGTCATTCACGAAAAGCTCTTTCACGCATTCGTCGTCAGTCAGGATCTCCAGTTCTTCGAACATGGCCATCCTACACAGGCTGGCGACGGCACGTTTCAATATGGAGTCGTTTTCCCGAAGCCTGGCATGTTTCGCGTGTTGGGTGATTTCTATCCAGATGGCGCCACGCCGCAACTGATCACTAAAACGGTTTTCGTTCCGGGCCCGGCTCCCCCTCCACTGGCGCTCGGCCGTGACTACTCCCCCAAGACGGCCGAGAACCTTCAGGCCTCGCTGGAGACGATCCCGCCCCAGCCCATCGCCGGCACGAGAACACAACTGCGCTTCACGTTGAGTCCCGATGATGGACTTGAAAAGTACCTCGGCGCCTGGGCGCACATGCTCGCGGCGAGCGACGATCTCATCGACATGATGCACCAGCATCCCTTCATCGCCGACGGCACGGCACGAGTCGAATTCCGCGTAGTTTTCCCACGAGCCAGGACGTATCGGACGTGGGTTCAGTTTCAACGGAACGGCGTCGTGAACACCGTCCACTTCGACGTGCCAGTCAAGAATTCAGAGTAGGTTGAGCTCTGCCGCCTCGACCAATTTGATCGGGCGGGGGCTGTTCCGTGGTAAAAGATCGACATGAACAGTCGCTCCGTCATCGGCTCTGCATGCGTCGTGAGGGTTGTCTGGGTTGTTGCGCTTGTCGGGACCGTCGTGGCCGGCGGCCTCCGGGGTTCCGGTCTGCGGGCGCAGCAGGCAGTTGTATCTGGCGGCGTGTACTCGGCCGACCAGGCCAAGCGCGGCGAGGCGGTGTACAGCGTGTCGTGCGCCAACTGCCATCTCGAGGACCTGAGCGGCGGGACCTCTCCACCGCTCTCGGGAGCCGATTTCCTGAATGGCTGGAAGGGCAAGACGATGGGCGCCCTCTTCGAACAAACCCGAATGACGATGCCGTTCGACAACCCCGGTGGGCTGACGGCGGCGCAATACGCTGATGTAATCGCCTACATCCTGAGCAAGAACAAGTTCGCGGCCGCCGACAAGGAACTGCCGAGCGACGCCACTGCACTGCAGCAAATCACGCTGGACGAGCCCAAATAGGACGACGGTTCAGGTATCCCTTCACGAGCACGCCAGAGGTCAGCCGCTGTCCGTCGCGGAGGATTCTCTGGGCGAGACTCGCTGAAAACCAGCGCAAAACCTCATAAAAATCGAATCGCCGGAGTGGCAGGGCCTTTGCCTAGAACGTTGGCAGGAGAAACGTTCATGGCATCCATTCGCACCGCTGTCCTGGCCTTCGCGGGTCTCACATTGCTGGCGACGCCTTCGTTCGCCGATCACGGCCGTCGAGATCACGGTCGCAACGACCGCGGACGGGCATCGGGTCGTTCCTACAATCGCGCTGTCGTCGTTCAGCCTCGCGCTGTCGTCGTTCAACCTCGGAGGGTAGCCCCGTACTACGTTCGACCGAGAATCGTGAGGGTCGTGCCGTATCGGCCGTACTACTACGCATACCGTCCGGGGTTCAGCTTCGGCTTCACCTACGGGAGTCCGTATTATGACTACGGACCTTCCGCATATGGGTCGTACGCCTACCCCGCACCGCCAGCCGGGTACTTCTCAGCGATTCCTGGCAGACCGTACGGCGGCGTGAGGATCGAGGATGCTCCTCAAGATGGTCAGGTCTTCGCTGACGGCTATTACATGGGCGTGGTCGATGACTTCGACAATCCGTTTCAGCACATGAACCTGGAAGCCGGCCCGCACCGAATCGAGATTCGTGCACCGGGCTACGGACCGGTTGCGTTCGACGTCAACGTCGTCCCGGGTGAGACTCTCACATACCACGCAGACCTGCCGTTGGAGCGCTAACTCACCGCTGTAGCGCAGCCCTTCAAGGCTGCCCAACTCACCGCTGTAGCGCAGCCCTTTAGGGCTGCCCGACCAAGCAGGCCTGAAGGCCCTGCGCTACAGCGATTTCTTCACGGCGCTCTCCCCTTTTCAGGTCACTCGGCACCAATGTCTTCGTTCCAAAGGTCCGGATGATCGGCGATGAAACGCCGCATCATGCGGATGCATCGTTCGTCCTGCACAATCTCGACTCGAACCCCGCGCGACCGAAGCAGCTCTTCCTCTCCCTGGAATGTCTGATTTTCGCCGACCACGACGTGCGGGATGCCATAGAGAAGGATGGCGCCGCTGCACATCGCACACGGTGACAGCGTCGTGTACATGATGCACGCCCGATAGACAGACGCCGGAAGCCGCCCCGCCTGCTCGAGCGCGTCCATCTCGCCGTGCAGCACTGCACTGCCCTTCTGGATGCGGCGGTTGTGGCCGCGGCCAATCGCGACACCCTGGTGAATCAGCACCGCACCAATCGGAATGCCACCTTCCGTGCGCCCACGCTCCGCTTCCTCGATTGCTTCAGCAAGCCATTGATTCATGACCAAGATTCTGTTCCAGGTTCGAGTTCGAGATAAAAGCGGGCTGTGTACCTGGTAGCAGGCTTTCGATACAATGAAGGTCGTTCGGCATCGAGATCCACCATTGAAGTTGCCTCGCTCGTCTTTTTCTTTTCTGGCAGGAGTCGCAAGCGGCCTCCTTTTGCTTGGTGCCGTCGGACCGGCCGTCGGCCAAAGCCCAACCCAGCCATCGCTGACCGTCCTTTCCAGGGAAGGCCGTCGGGCCCTGCCGTTGAGCGTGATGAACGACCAGGAGTTCGTGTTCCTGGACGATCTGTCGGCGCTGTTTCAGTTGACCGTTCGCGAGGAATCGCTCGGAACGCTGACGGTCGGCTACAAGGGCAGAACCATCCTTCTGTCCGAGCAACCCCTCGCATCGATCGCGGGACGCCTCGTGTCGCTGCCTGCCGCGCCGGTTCGATCGGGACGGCGCTGGCTGGTTCCCGTGGAATTCGTCAACCGCGCGCTGGGACTCGTCTACGATGCTCGACTCGACCTCCGCAAGGCGGCACGGCTGCTGGTGGTCGGCGACCTCCGAGTCCCTCGCGTGACCGTCCGATTCGAGGGAGGCGACCCGGCCCGAGTCGTTGTCGACGCGGCACCCCGCAGCACCAGCACCGTGTCGCAGGAGACCGCTGTGCTGACAATCAAATACGACGCCGATGCATTGGAGGTGTCGATTCCACCCGTGCAGCCTCAGGCGCTGATACGGGCCATTCGGGTGGTAGAGCCGAGTACGTTGGCGATCGACCTTGGTCCGCGTTTTGTATCGTTTCGTTCGGTCACCGAAACGCTTGACGAGACAACGCGAGTGACCATCGAGCTGATGTCAGCGGCGCGCGAGGCTCCGCCGGCGCCGCCCGGCCCGACCTCGCCGGCCGCACCAACGCCTGATGTTCCGGACATCTCGGCGCTCGGCCAGTCAGCGGTGTTTCGGACGATTGCGATCGACCCGGGTCATGGCGGCGACGACGAAGGGGTGCGAGGCAGTGGCGGCGCCAAGGAGAAAGACCTCGTGCTGGCCGCCGCTCGGCGCATCAAGGCGACCATCGAAAGCCGGCTTGGCATTCGCGTCCTGCTGACGCGGGACGACGACCGCAATGTCCCGCTCGACGACCGGACGGCAATGGCGAACAACAGCAAGGCCGACCTGCTCATCAGCCTGCATGCCAATGCGTCGTTCAACCAAGTCGCGGCAGGCGCCTCGATTCTTTACGCGTCTTTCGGTCGTGAACAGTCCGCGCGGGCATCTTTGGGCTCGGTGCGAATGCCTACGTTCGGTGGCGGTTCTCGCGATATCGATCTGGTGCTTTGGGACGCGGCGCAGGTTCATCATCTCGACCGGTCGGCGGAACTGGCAAGACTCCTCGAGGCAGAGTTCCGTCAGCATGTGGCCTTGTCCGCACGGTCCATCGAGCGGGCGCCATTGAATGTTCTTGAATCAGCCAACATGCCGGCCGTGCTCATCGAGATGGGTTACCTGACGAATCCAGCTGAAGAAAAGCGGATGGTCGGCGCCGATTTCCAGAACACATTCGCCCAAACCATCCACGACGCCGTTTTGAAATTTCGCGACCTGATCGAGTCCGGGGGCGGACGATGACCCCGCGCCGCGCCATCCTGCTGGCCGCGGGCATTGTGGTAGCCGCGGTTCTCGCCTGGCTGGTGTCTGTCGGTGCGCCTCGCCGTAATGAAAGACCGCAGCCGTCTGCGTCTCCGGCCAGCGCGCCTGCTGCGACGCCAACACCCGGGCGGAAGATCAAAGCGCGGCTCTTCTATGTCGCGGACGATGGCGGGAAGCTGATGGGACTGGAGCGCGACGTGCCCTTCGGCGAAAGCACGACCGAACAAGCGCGGCACATCATCGAGGCGCAGATCGCGCCGGTCACCGAACCGTACATTTCCGCCGTTCCGCCGGGAACGATGTTGCGGGCGCTCTTCGTCACCGAGCGAGGCGAAGCCTTCGTAGATCTCAGCCGCGAGATCGTCACTCGTCATTCAGGCGGCTCGACGAACGAAGCCCTCACCGTCTACACCCTGGTCGACGTGCTGACGGCCAACCTTCCTGCGGTCACTGCGGTTCAGCTCCTCGTGGACGGCAAGCATGTCGAGACGCTGGCCGGCCACATCGACCTGCGACGTCCACTTGAAAAGAACCTTGCCTGGGTAGAATAGAGCCTCGCCATTCCTGGCTTTCAGCTTTCAGCTCTCAGCTCACGGCCCGGCTACAACCGGACGCCACAGATCCCAAGCTGAGAGCTGACAGCTGGAAGCTGAAAGCTGAGAAAAATGCGATCAGACAAACGACCAGCGGATCAGCTTCGGGAGACGAAGATAACGCCCCATTATCTGGAGCACGCCGAAGGCTCAGTGCTTATCGAAGCAGGCCGCACACGCGTCATCTGCACGGCCAGCGTGGAGGACCGTGTCCCGCCATTCTTGCGGAACAGCGGCAAAGGCTGGGTGACTGCCGAATACGGAATGCTGCCGCGTGCGACATCCACGCGGACGCAACGCGAATCCTCGGCCGGCAAAGTCGGCGGACGCACGCAAGAGATTCAACGTCTGATCGGACGGTCGCTTCGGTCGGTGACGAACCTGCCAGCGCTCGGCGAGCGAACGATCTGGCTCGACTGCGACGTCATCCAGGCCGATGGCGGAACGCGGACCGCGTCGATCACGGGCGCGTACGTCGCCCTGGCGCTGGCGCTCGAGACGCTCCGCTCGCGCGACGTCATCGCCGCCATTCCGCTGACGGACTATGTGGCCGCCACGAGCGTCGGGATCGTGGACGGCGAACCGCTGCTCGATCTGGCCTATGACGACGACTCGCGAGCCGACGTGGACATGAACATCGTCAAGACCGGCGACGGCAGGTTCATCGAGGTGCAGGGAACGGCTGAAGCGATGCCTTTCGGGCGAGACGCGCTGGCGACGCTGCTGGACCTGGCGGATCTCGGGATACGTCAACTGGTCGAGAAACAGCGCGCCATCGTCGGGCACTTGGTGAAATGAGAAACCAGGACATTGGAGAATTCAAGAATTTGAGAATGTGAGGATTTGAGGATTTGCAGACTATGAGAACTTGTGAACATGTGAGGATTTGAGAATTGGGTGAGACCCTTCAACAATAGACGACCAGATTCCGGAATCCTCCAAATCCTCAAATCCTCCAAAATCCTCAAATCCTCAGATCGTCCAGATCCTCAAATCCTCACATTCTCAAATCCTCAAATCTAAGAGAAACCGTCTCAACTCTCCGAACGCGCGGCCTCTGTGGCTGACCGTTGACTTTTCGTCGTCCACCTCTGCGAGCGTTCGCCCGAACGGCGGATAGAAAAAGATGGGGTCGTATCCGAACCCGCCGCTGCCTCGTGGTTCGGGGGCGATTCGGCCGTCCACGACCCCGCGCGTTTCGAACAGGACGCGATCTCCGCGCGTAAGCGCGAGTGCACAGACAAAGCGTGCCGGGCTCTCGAGGGCTCCCTTTGAGCGAAGTGTCTCGTAGATGAGCGCAAATTTTTCGGGATAGGTGGCGCCGGGCTCCACCCCAACGGGCAGACTCGATGCCGGGGGCGCCGCCAAGCGCGTCGATCTCCAGCCCCGAGTCCTCGGCCACCGTAAGAAGTCCGGTGGCGGCGGCGTAGTAGAGCGACTTGGCGCGTGCGTTTTCTTCGAACGTTCTGCCGGTCTCTTCCGGTGCCACGAGTTGCGGCCAGTGGGCGAGTGAATGGAGATCGAACGGCACATCGGCGAGGAGTCCGTTGATCTCACGCAACTTGCCTGCGTTGGTCGTCGCGACCAAAAGCTCGGGCATCAAACCGAAAGTATCAACGAGATCTGCGGGCAGTGGGCGCCGCGAACGCGACTCGACTCTGCCAACCGCCTGGAGGCTAGGCCGCGGGCGGCGACTGTACGTCTGCCGCCCGGGTGAAAGTGGAAGGTGTTTCGCGCTGGCCGGCTGACGGCTCAAAGGCAAGACTAACGGTCCAGCCAGCAGGCAGGTGTCCGCGTGTAACCATCAAGCAACGCCTCGCTTGAGCAACCGATGTGCCATGAGAGGCGCGACACGGATCGAAGAAAAACGGCAAGAATCCCCCGTTTTTGTCCGTTCATCGCGATACGAGCCGCTGTGTCCGCTGTTCCCCAGACGACGCCGGTGTAGGGATTCCCTGCAGCCGACATGGCGGATTCGGGTGAGGTAATCGTGGTGCGAAAGAAAAGCGGCGGCTACTGCGGATCGGACAGGCGAATGTCCGTCAAAGGGATCACCTTGAGATATCTGACGGGCTGCCCATCCTTGTATGCCGGGCGGAACTGCCAATTCTTCGCGACAAAGAGCCACCAGCGCTCTCTATAACGATTTTCGGGGCTGCGCAGCCGCACTGATTCGACCAACCCGGTGGTCCCAATCACGACTTCGAGAACACCCAATCGCAGATTCGGTGCATTCGGATCGGAGAGCTCCGGCAAGTATGGCCGGACCAGCACGGGCGCGACCACTCCCGGATCGATGCTCGTATAGACGCGATCGGGAACGACCGGCTCGGGTGCTCCTGGCGTGGCTGAGGTCGTTGGCGCAGCAGCCGTGACGGTTGGCGGACCAGTGACCGTCGGTGCGGCGATCGTGACCGTTGGTGCCGCAACGGTGATCGTTGGCGCTGTCGCGGGCGTTGGCGCTGCGACGGGCGTCGGCGCTGCGGCCGCAACTGTCGGTGCAGCTTGAGCGGGACGCGTGTTCACTGATTTCGCTGGCGATGGCTCGACGACCGGCGCCGTGTTGCGAGCCGACGTCACTGCGCCGCTGCGAGGCGCTATGTCGCGGACTGTCGCCTGCTGCACTGCCGGGTTGGTCCGTTGTACGGGCGGCGGCGCAGGCGGACGTGCGACGCGTGGTGATTCGACATCTGCCGGCGGCAGCTCTACTGAGGCACTCGGACTCGCATTGGACCCGGAGGGCTTCTCTGCATTCGCCGCCGGAGTGGAAGCGACACTGGGACGGGACCGCAACGCAACCATGGCTGCCACCATGGCGAGAGCCAGACAGATGACTGCAGCAGCGGAGATGGCAACGAGCGGACGAGACGCTTTCAGGGCCAAGAGCGACTCGATCACACCCTGGCTCCACGCCAAGCGCCCTGGCGGCGACCCCTCGACATCGGTCAGCGGAGAAACGGTCGCCGGCTCGGCCAGCGGGTCGAACTCGATCATGGCGGGCGGCGAAGGGCTGATGTCCGGAGCATTGAGTGCTCGCTCGTACAACTCGGCGAGCTTCTGAGCGCGGTACAGGCCGCTCCCACCTCGCCAGCTCGCGCACGAAATCCGCGACGGATCGAATCGTGGGCAGGTCGGACATCGCCTGCGACACGATCAGGCGCACGGCGGCCGGACTATCCCGATTGGCGAGCAGGCGATACAACAAGCGGCCGAGGCCGCGTGCGAGGGGCTCGATGCCTCGCGGGTCGAGCCGCACGCGCAACTGACCACTTGGCTCGATTCCGATGCGATGAATGTCGGGAATGCTGCCCCTCGGCTCGTCGCGAAGACCATGCATGATCTGCTCGGCGACTTGCTGGACGACGGCCACGGCGTCGTGCCACTCGCACACCACTTGAGGGGACAGCAAACGCGACAACGGCAGCGCACTTTGCTCGTACACTGGCGGATGCGTCACCGTGGGCGCGCTTTGGTCCTGGATGAGCGGCTGGGTCACCGGCGAGGCAGACAGATCTTGAATCTGCAGGATCGAAGGTGCGCTCCCCACTTCGTCGTCCAGCCGGACTGTCGGGTTCGGCTCCAGCCAAACGATGTCAGCGGAGGAAACAGGGAGCGGCCAAACGAAGTCCTCGCCGTCTGATATCACAGTCTCGAGCGCTTCAGCCTCGAGTCGTTTCGGTTCGGTCATGCGCGCGACGGCCCCGGACGTCTGCGGACGAAATGGAAAGAACAGTCAGTGGTAATCAGATACTGAGGGAGGAGACCTGTCCCCGTCAAGGTCAGAAAACGTTCTTCAAATGTTTCCATCTGGAGCAGACTTTTCTCGCCGGGATCCGGATGCGGTGTTATGAGATCGAGTGCCGCGACGTTCCTACCAGAGGTTGGCGCCAGTCTAAGCAGACACTCCAGAACGCCGTGACCGACCCAAACGATCCGAAACTCCGCGAGAAGGCGTGCCCACGCTGCGGAAGTCGATGGGTGGCGGCCGTGCTTTTTTCACAACGGTTTCGATGGCCGGTTGAGAACTGGATCCGGTGCGACAAGTGCGGTCACTTGTTCCGTCATGGGTCAGACAAGAAGCCGGACAAGCCGACGAAGGCGGAGTGATGCGGCCACCTTCCGACGGCAACCTTCAATCCAGTAGATGTCTTCGTCATCGACGAAAACACCTCCAAACGGGGCGCACCTGCTGCAACGGTCTGCGCCGTTATCGGTGACGTCCAAGTCCGTGAGCGGCCGGCACTGGCCCGAGCGGCGCGGGTCCGGCTTGTGAACGGGGGAATGTTGTTATCGGCGATGAGCAGGCCTGAGCCAGTTCGGAGTTGATGTCGTCGAACCGAGTTGCTAGTCTGGCTTTGGCAGACTGCCGAAGAGCGAGTTTGAAAAGAGAGGCGCGACCGTTGTGTCAGTCGACCTCCCGTCGATCGCGGACTGGGATATGCCTCTGGGGTCGGATCGCGAACACACGATCAGAGAACTCATGGGACATGCCCAGGTGAACACGGTGGAAGAGGTCGATGAGATCTATATCAAGGGTCCTTTCCGATTCTGCCACGAAGTGCTTGGCTTCAAGGTCGTTCGCTGCCATTCCAGGATCTACGATTGTCGCTGGAGAAGTTAGGGCAAAAGGATCCCTTCGACATGATCTTCGTCGGCGACGTTCTCTTGCACACGTTTTCGCCACTGGCTGCGCTGGTCGCCCTTGCGCCACTCTGCAACGGCCTCCTTATCGTGGCGCAGCAAATGGCGGATGCCGCTCCTGACATGCCATGCATGCTGTACATGGGAGGTGAAGCCCGTACGCTTGACAGCCGAACGTGGTGGCATCCCAACAGATTGTGTTTGGAACAGATTCTCAAGCGAGTCGGCTTCAAGGACGTGACGCAAGTGGATCAGGCGCGCACCTATCCTGGCCGTGACTGGATGGTTCGGAATTCTTCGGTCATTCATGCCAGGAAGTGAGCTTCCCGCTCTCTGACCGAGGGGCTGACGACTGAGGCATTCAGACGATAGGATCCGCTCAGGTCGACCTTCTGGACCCTGTCGTTGAGATCCTCATTCGGCAGAAGCATCCCGAAGCCGAAGAAATTGTCGAGCAGGAATGACACTGGCTCAGCGTCACCAAAGTGGCCTCCTCGGGCGGACTGCCGTAGCGAGCGACGCGGGCGCCGACCGTCGGCCGAGCGCGATGAGGCCTCGTGTTACCGAGCGATTCACTCCGCGAGATCTCGGGGCCCTGGATTTGTCGCGAGCCTTGCCCCGTTATCCAGTGCAGATGGATGGGCTGCGAGCATGCGGCCACCTATTTTAGGTCTGGATCGAATGGGGAAACGGGACAGACATCAGAGCGGGAGTGAGGGCTGCGTTTGGCGTAAGATCGCCTGAGTCGGGGCGTAGCGCAGCCTGGTAGCGCACCTGCCTTGGGCGCAGGGGGTCGCTGGTTCGAATCCAGTCGCCCCGACCACTTTTCGAGTTCCGGGGTGACACCGGGGTGACAACGCAACGGCTTCTCTGCTCTGCCGCCGGAGTCGCTTTCGTCAGCGCAATGACCCGGTCGAAACCCGGCCGCACCGACCACTTCCAGTTCCGGGCTCCATAAATCATCCATAGCCCAACGGCTCCTGTGCCGCC
>CAWACZ010000012.1:0-397543 GCA_963780685.1 uncultured Acidobacteriota bacterium
TGCCGGGCTCGACGCCGTCTTCGATACGCAATCAAGAACTACGCCATCGGCTGGGACGGCAACTACGGCTTCACCGTCTCGACCGGGAAATCGTCGTCACCGTTTGCCTCAAGATGGCGCTACTGCATATCTCCGCCCACCTGGGCGATGAGTACCAGGAGCGAACTCAAGCGGCGCGTACCAACTACACGCGGGAAAAATTCGCACTGGCGGCGTCATGGCGGCCGCGGGCAGCACGCGCCTTCAGGCGAGTCGGTATCGCATACCCATGCGAGTGAAGGCCAGGAACGACGGCGATGGCAGATGGGCGGCGAGTACAGCGCCTTCCACCCTCCTCGGGGGCCGGATCGCGTCGTACGGAGCAATCGACTCTCACTGCTGGAAGAGCGAGCTCCGCGGCTCGATACGTGTCTGCAAGGTGGGCTCGTCACGCGGACCAACGGTCGGACGTATCGCATGTACGCGCAGTGGTACGACGGCCGCCCCACGCTCGGGCAATTCACGGCTTACTCGGAAGCAGCATTGTCGTTTGGGCTCAAGATGGATCTGTAGCCCTCGGTCGATCAGATCGACGTGGATCGTCAAGGAGTTGAAAACCCGCCGGATTATCGAGCGGGAAGCCTTCTGGTTAACCCTCCGCTGTGCGTAGGTCCGCGCGCGCGACGTCGCGAAGGGAGAACCGCGGCGTTCAGGCGCCGGGACAGTTGCGTCGGGCGGTGGATGTTCGCGACGTGCGCGTGGGTCAGTCGCAAGGCTCGTGGCGCAATCGCGGCCGCGCCAGCTCGCTCGATGACCTACAAGACGAATCAACGCGCGCCCGACGCCATCACCAAGGCAACCGCGCGCGGAGCCCAGGATCCGTGAAGCCGGACGGCAGGAGCGACTTGATCGACGCCGGGCCCCCGAGCGCGTCGGTGATGGCGCGCAGTTGCGCCGGGTCGTTCCAGACCGCCTTGAGCAAGTGCGCCGCCGCGGCCTCGATGACCGCGCATTCTTGCCGCCAGCCCAGATTCACCCCAGCGCTGAGTATCTTGAGCAACTCGGTGCGCTCTCCAACTGTCAGCGACACCACCAAAGCGGGATTGCGACCGACGAAATCGACGACGCCACCGGGGGTCCGCGGGCGTGACTGCGAGCGCACCGTGAGTGGGAGGGCCGAAGCGGAGTCCAGATGCATGCCGTATCAGCCTCAGGGAAGCACGAGCCGTCTCGACGAGCGGGTCGAATGCCACCCGTCCAGCGGTCGTTGGATCTGGTTCTTGTAAGCTGCCGGAATCGCCGCCGGCAGTGGGCCAGCTCCAAGCCTGGTGAAGGATGGTCCTGCATCGGCGTGCGGTTTCGGGGAATAAACGCCGACGGAGATCGACCGGCGGCTCAATCCGGACGCGCAGAGCCTTCGTTCAATATGGAGGGCGAGCCCGGCGAGCGTCGGGAATTCGAATAGAATCGGATAGCGCGACCGTTCCGGCTGTCCTGCCAGTCGTAACTTTCGTGGATCTGGATGAGCGAAAGCGAAGTCGCACCAATCGCGAACAGATTATCGTTGCGGCCGACGTGCCCTCCCTCGAGCACCGCCGCGAAAATATAGTTCAACGTTGTCTCAATCCGGGTCCGTGCGCCAGGGTTCACTTTGGCGCGCAGCCTCGCGAAGAGCGCAGAGCCCCGCGAGGTCCTGAACGAATTCGCCGGCCGCGTAGCCGCGGCGCGAGACGATAGCGCTGGACCTTGCCGCTCGTCGTCTTGGGGATGCGCCTGACCGGCGCCGACGTCCCCCACGTGCACGGCGGCGCCTTCACCGACGACGCGGGCCACGTGTTCGGCGACGGGCAGGAACTCGCGCAGGCTCCCTCGGTGGATCACGAACATCACGAGACGGTCCGTGTGAGCGCGCGGCGGACGAACGCCCGCGGCCACGACCCTTCCCGGTTCGACCGCGCCCGACCGGCGCGGCGATCGCTTCGAGGTCGTGTGGATGGAAGTTCATTCCGTCCACAATCATGATCTCGTTGGCGCGGCCGGACACATGCAGCTCGCCGTCGTGGATCAACCCGAGGTCGCCCGTTCGCAGCCACCCATCGCGCGTAATGGCCTTTGCGTCGGCTTCCGGATTCCTGTAGTAGCCGCGCGCGACGTTTGCGCCGGCAATGTGCACGTGGCCAATCCGTCCATCTACTCAGTGGCTTTCGTCGTTGTCGCCAACGACACGCACGCGGCACTGCGCGACGGGTCGACCTTCGCTCACAATCTCCATCGCGTTCGGGTCGGCCCTTGCCACCGGCACGACCGCGCTGCCGACTCTCATCCGGCGGCGGTCGAGCCGAACAGCCCGGACCGCGGCGTTCTGGGCCGGAAAGGCGACGGCGAGCGACGCCTCGGCAAGCCCGTCGCCACGGGATACATCGCCGTGCGCGCCAGTTTCGCCGGCGCGAGACGGGTAAGAAACTCGTCGCACAACCCGGCGGAGATGGGCTCGGCGCCGTTGGAGATCAGCCGCACCGCCGACAGATCGAGCCCGTCCACCGGTAGATCGGCCAGCGCGTTGAGATAGTGCCGATAGCCAAAGTTTGGTGACGAGAGGAGCGAGGCGCCGACTCGCGAGGCGACTGCGAGCCACAGCAGCGGTCGTCGGACGAACAAGTCCGTCGGCATGAGGAGCGTCTCCACGCCGTTGGCGAGCATGACGACATGAAAGCCGATCAATCCCATATCGTGCGTGAGCGGCATCCACGACAGACTGACTGTCGTTCTCGTCGATGCCGGTCGCCGCGGTGATGGCCCGCCAGTTCGCGACAATGTTGGCGTGGCTCAGGACCACAGCCTTGGGCTCGCTGGTCGAACCCGACGAGAAATGAATCAACGCGGTGTCGTGGGGTCGCGCGAGGACGGGTGAGCCGGCGCGGCCGATATCGGTTACATCGTCGGTCAACAGCGTGCGCCCACGCAGCGTCTCGAAGGTGCGCTCCTCGCCCGCCTGCGAAGCGAGACACCTACGACCTTCGAGCAATCGTCGGTCAGTGTACAGGACCAGGATTCCCGAGCGAGCGTGCGATTCGCAGAAGCTTCATCCGGTGCGCATCGCTGGCACCGACCGAGACGGGGACCGGTATGATGCCGCCCAACACCGCGCCCCAGAATGCGTCGATGAACGACTCAGTTCGGGACACGTAGAGAATCAGCGTGTCGCCGCGCCGCATACCGCAGCGCTCGAAATGATACAAGAGCCCAAGCGCTCGCTCGTGCATCTCACCGAACCAGACGGCGCGCCATGAGGCCTCGCCGTCCACGTAGGTGATGCGGCGGCTCATGTGGCGACTGGTCTGGACGATCTCCGTGAGCGTCGACGCCTCGTTCATTCGCGGACGGCAATCGTCATCCACAACGGATTGCGGGTGCGCAGGTTGATTCGCGCCTCGAGCTCGACCGGTGTGTCGGACGCGTGGATCAGGCGGTACCGGCCCACCGCCTTAGCCATTTGCATCAACATCTCGTACCAGGCGAACGTCTCGCCCAGACAGCGTCGTGCCCCAGCGGCAAACGGCGCGTAGGCGAAGCGCGGGCGAGTCGCCTCCCCGTCAGGCGCGAAGCGTTCCAGGGCGGAACACGCCTGGCTCCGGCCAGTGGCGTGCGTCGCGATGGATTAGGTAGAATGGGGAGCAACACGTCCGCGCCCGCGGGAACGTCATATCCCCCGACCACATCGGCTTCGATGGTGCGCCGAGACAGCAGCCACCCAGGTGGATACAGGCGCAGCGCCTCGCTCAATACCTGCCGCGCGTACCGGGGCGATTCCAGTTGCGCGAGCGCCGGCACCGCAGGTTGCGGCTTGGCCGAGATCTCGGCGTGCAAGCGCAGATCGACCTCCGCCTCGCTGGCCAGCAACAGCCACGTCCAGTTGAGCGCGCTGGCGGTGGTTTCATGGCCGGCGACAACGATCGTCAACACCTCGTCGAGCAGCTGGCGATCGTCCATCGGGCTTCCGGTCGTCACGTCGCGCGCCGCCATCAGCATGCCGAGATAGTCGGCGCGATCGACGCCAGCGGCGCGACGGCGCTCGACCAGACCGGCCACGAGCGTCGTAAGCGAGCGCAGGCGGTACGCGAACGGCAGGTCGCGCGCGCGATACGGTTGTGATGAAGTCGAACGGGTTGCCGCCGGACTGCTGCGACAGGTCATTCAGGTTCTCGCCGAACACCGCGCTCAGGATGACCTCGACCGCGAGGCGGCTTCATCTCGTCGGCGACGTTGACGCTCGTGCCGCTCGCCGCCGGCCCGCGCCACCCGCCGATCGATCAGCCGGTCATTGGCCGCGGCCACACTGCACGCGAAACCCGCGACCATGCGCCGATGAAAGAGGGGGTGCAGCATGGCGCGCTGGCGCTTTGAGGCTTCGCCCTCGCTGGTCATGCTGCCGTTCCCGAGCAGCAGCCTCACACGGTCCAGGCCGACGCCCTTGGTGTAGTTGCGCTGATTGGTCACGAGCACGCGCTGCACGTCGTCGGGATGATGAACAGCGTGGAGATATGCGGCACGCGCAGGGGAGAACACGCGGTACATGTACGCCGTGGAGCGCGAACAGCGCGACCATTCGTTCGAGGGAATCATCGGTGGACCCGATGTCGAACCCGGGCTCGGCGGTTGGGCACGTTCGCGTGGCTGTATTGCCCTGCGGGCGGTGACTGCCGACGTCGCGGATCATGCCGTTCGTAGTTTCACCTCTGCCTGCGGTCAATCGTCAAGTCGGTGCTCAGGCGCAGGAGAAGCTGCGTTGCCGCGGTCCGCTCGGCGACTGGCAGGGAAGGAGAATAGCACCATCGCCGGCTGTTGTATTCGTGACTCGCACCAAGTCGGTGACGATGCCAGACCACCCGCGAGGAGTTCAAATTACCGTTCGAGCGAGACTCTTCCGCCGGATTGACTTCGGAACGCGTTGTTCAGTTCACAGCCCCTTTGCTGGGCCACTGCCAATCGTCCGCGCACGTCTTGACGGCGACCGAGTCGCGTGTCGTGTAGTTGATGCCGTCCTTGCTTCGTAGCGAATGGCCCGTCGAAGAGGCGTGTGTCGCGTATGGCAATCCTCGGCGTCGTGTCGTGCGCGTAGTTTGGTTCCTGACACTCGACTCCCAAGCCTGACTGAGAGGTCACGCCGCCAGCGGGGCATGGCGCCATACGTCCCTGACCGTCGCGGCTTGCGGCGTGTGACTGCGCGTATCGGGCGGGCACGAACACGGTCATCGTCGCGGACCGGGAGTAACGGTGTCAGGATAACCACCTCAAGTTGCGATCAGTTCGATGGAGTGGCCGATTTTCGACGCGGCCCGCCCGGTGGGACGGCTGCGTTCAGACAGAGCTTTCCGCGGAACCGGCGAACAATCTCACGCAGAACTTCCATGATCTTCTCGGTGGTGTCCGGATCATAGGGCGTCATGACACAGCGGCTGCGGAGGTCAGGCGGGACCAATCTCGGCTTCCGGCAGCCGCAGAATCGCACCCGACCACTGTCGCTCAGCGACACCTTCAACACCGCCGATCATCAAATTCGGCCGCAAGCCGCGGAAACGTCGGTCGACCGCGTCCTGACTCAGATCGTCGGGGGCCTGGTTGCCCACACGGCAGTGGCGCTGGCCCGCGTGTGGCTGATTGCGCCCGGGGATATTTGCGCCACGTGCCCGCTGCGCGCGGAGTGCCAGAATCAGACCCAGTGCCTTCATCTGTCGGCGAGTGCCGGCGCGGCCTTGGACGGCCGCGCCGACTGGTCGCGGCGGACGAAGCGTTCAGGCGATTTCCCCTTGGTGTGCGGAAGATCGGCCGCATCGCGGCGAGCGGGGAGAGGGTCGCCATTGAAGACGTGGCGCGCGATCACGATTGGATCGCTCGCCCGGATTGGGTGCGTCACGAGCGCATCGGCAGCTTTGGTGGCCAACCGCTGATCTTCCACGGCGAGATCCTGGGCGTGCTGGGCGTGTTCAATCGCGATCCGTGCGACCGTCGCACCTCGCCTGGCTTCGTACAGTTTGCCGACCACGCGGCGATCGCGATCGCGCACGCACGGGCGCTCAGACGATCGAACAGCTAAAGGAGCAGCTGGAACTCGAAAACACCTACCTGCGCGAGGACCTGCGCAGCGATGCCCCAGACGGCATCATTGGCAGCAGTCCGGCGCTTCGCAATGTCATCGAGCAGGTCGCCATCGTTGCGCCGACGACGGCAACGGTGCTAATCCAGGGCGAATCTGGAACCGGCAAGGAACTTGTCGCGCGCGCGATTCACGATCGCAGCCCGAGACGCCAGCGCGCGCTCATCAGCGTGAATTGCGCATCGATCCCGCGCGAGCTGTTCGAAAGCGAGTTCTTCGGCCACGTGAAGGGGGCGTTTACCGGCGCGTTGCGCGACCGCGCCGGCCGGTTTCAGGCGGCGGCAGGCGGAACCCTGTTTCTGGATGAGGTAGGCGAGATTCCGCCCGACCTCCCGGGAAAGCTGCTGCGCGTGTTGCAAGAAGGTCGATTCGAACGCGTCGGCGACGAAACGACCCGAAGAGTAAGCGTCCGGGTGATAGCCGCGACCAACGGGACCTTCAACAGGAAGTCGCCTCCGGTCATTTCCGCCGCGACTTGTTCTATCGCCTCAGCGTGTTTCCGATCGTGCTGCCACCGCTCCGCGAGCGAGCCGATGACCTTCCCCGGCTCGCGACCCACTTCCTCGAGCAATCCGCACAGCGTTACGGGCGGCGTGGGCTCAGACTCAGTGCTCGCGCGATCAAAACGCGGAGGCCTACGCGTGGCCCGGAAACGTTCGCGAACTGCAACACGTCATCGAACGGGCCGTGCTGTTGTCGCGGGGCGGTGTGTTGCGGCTTGACGGTGCGCTAGCCGAACCGGAAGAAACGACCCATGCCAAATTCAATGAGTCAGCGCCCGTGGCAGTGCAGGCAGTCATACCAGAGATTGGGTGGCGGCGCCGGGAGCGGCAGAATGTTCGCACCGCGCTTCAACTCGCGAAGGAACGGATCTACGGACCTGACGGAGCCGCGGACATGCTCGGGGTCAAACCAACGACGTTGATATCGCGCCTCAACGCGCTTCGTCTGCGAGACCCGCCCAAACGTCCGCGCCGTCGCAAGAACCGAGCGTACCGCCACAGCGACGGCGGGCGACAAATTGCCGCAGCCAATCCGAGTCGGCTGACCTCCCGTAAAGAGAGACGATGAGCCTCGAGATACCAACGATTCTCTTAGCCCTTCTTCTCTGCATTGGCGTCAACGTCTACGCGCAAGCGCCGGGTCGCGTCAGCGGCCGCGTGCTCGATCAGACGGGCGCCGTGCTTCCCGGCGTCGCGATCGATCTGGTGGTCAATTCGCGCGAGCTGACGGCGGTGACAGACGACACCGGGGCCTACCGGTTCGATGCGGTGCCAGCGGGCAACGCCGAGCTGACATTCCGTCTCCTGAACTTCAGCGTGCTGCGACGGTCTGTCAGCGTGGCGAACGGCGCGTCGGTGAACGCCGACGTCGTCCTGACGCTCTCGCTCAGTGCCGATGTCATCGTGACGGGTGCCGGGACGTTTCGCAACGTCGCCGATGTCGAAGACCCTGCGGCAAACCTCGTGGGCATCGCGGCGGCGGCCAGTCAAGGCGCCGTCACTGCTGCGCAGCTCGACTAGCGTCCGATCATGCGCGCCGGCGAAGTCCTCGAAACAGTGCCGGGCCTCGTCGTGAGCCAGCACAGTGGCGAGGGCAAGGCGAATCAATACTACCTGCGCGGCTTCAACCTGGATCACGGAACCGACTTCTCGACGACGGTCGCGGGTGTCCCGGTCAATACGCCGACGGGTGCGCACGCGCACGGCTATTCGGACGTCAGCTTTCTCATCCCCGAGCTCGTCAGCGGCGTGCAGTTCAAGAAAGGACCGTACTTCGCCGACGAGGGAGATTTCTCAGCGGCGGGTGCCGCGAACATCAACTACGTCAATCAGCTCGAGCGCCCCATCGTCCGCGTCAGCGCGGGAAATGACGGCTGGGGACGCCTCTTTGGTGCCGCCTCGCCTCGCGTCGGCGGTGGATATCTGCTTGGTGCGCTCGAGGTGAACCACAACGACGGGCCATGGGTGCGGCCGGACGACTATCGCAAGGTCAATGGCGTCCTGCGGTACAGCCGTGGCGACAATCGCAACGGATTCTCGCTGACCGGCATGGGCTACTGGGCCGACTGGGATTCGACCGACCAGGTTCCAGAACGCGCCATCAGCGAGGGGCTCATTCCCCGGTTCGGCCTCATCGATGCGAGTGACGGCGGGAAGGCGAACCGTCAGAGCCTCGCTGCCGAGTATCAGCGATCGAACGGCCCCTCATCGCTGCGCGCGACCGGCTTTCTGCTTCACAACAGCCTCAACCTGTTTTCGAATTTCACCTACTTCCTCGACGATCCGGACAACGGCGACCAGTTCGAGCAGGCGGAGCGCCGGGTTGCTGCCGGAGGCCGGGTCACCTACCGCCGTCTGGGCCACTTCTTCGAGCGGCACACCGAGAGCGCGATCGGCGTTCAGTTGCGGCGTGATTGGCTTGATCCGGTGGGCCTGTATCGCACCGCTGGACGGCAGCGACTCTCGACCACGCGCGAGGACGAAGTCGGACAGACGATGGCTGCGGTCTATGCGCAAAGCGAAATCGAGTGGACGCGTACGTTTCGTACGACGTTCGGGCTCCGTGCGGATCGCTACCAGTTTTCGGTCACATCGGACAACCCACTGAACTCCGGAGATGGCTCTGATGGCCTGGTGAGTCCGAAGGTCGGGCGCGATCTTCGGACCATGGACCGGCACCGAGGTGTACATGAACGCCGGCACTGGCTTTCACAGCAACGACGCACGCGGCGCCGCCATCACTGTGGATCCAGTGAGTGGCGAGCCGGTCGATCGCGTGACGCCGCTCGTTCGGGCGAAGGGTGCGGAGATCGGGATGAGAACGGTCCGCATTCGCGGTCTGCAGTCGACGGTAGCCCTGTGGTACCTGGGCATCGACTCAGAACTGCTGTTCGTGGGCGACGCAGGGACGACGGAACCCGGTCGCCCGAGCCGTCGCGTCGGGATCGAATGGACGAACTACGCACGGCTGGCGCCGTGGATGACGGTCGACGCCGATCTGGCGTTCACCAACGCGCGCTTTACGGATGACGATCCCGCAGGAACGCAGATCCCCGGCGCCTTGGACCGCGTGATCTCGGCCGGCGTGACGATCGAGCCGCGAAAGCCGTGTTCGGCAGTCTCCGCGTTCGTCATTTCGGCCCTCGTCCGCTCATCGAAGACGGGAGTGTCAACTCGAAGAGCACGACGATCTGGAATGGCGAAGTCGGATATCGCCTGTCGAACAAAGCCCGCCTCGTGTTGGAGGCGTTCAAATCTTCGACGCAGACGTCTCCGACATCGACTACTTCTACGCATCGCGTCTGCCTGGCGAGCCTGCGGATGGCGTGGAAGACATCCACACGCATCCGGCTCTCCCGCGATCCGCGCGCATGGGTATTCAGTTCTCGTTCTGAGAGATTTCGTCGTGCGACGTCGTTCTGAAACCGTGGGCGCGTCGAAGAACGCGGCCGGCTCGTTCACCTCGACGATCTGGCCGGCGTCCACGAAGACGACGCGGTTCGCGACCTGACGGGCGAATCCCATCGTGCGTGACGCAAATCATCGTCCTGCCCTCTGCCGCGAGGGCGACCATCGTGTCCAACACCTCTTTGGCCGTCTCCGGGTCGAGCGCGGACGTCGGCTCGTCGAAGAGCATGATCTTCGGTTTCATGCAGAGCGTAATTCGGCGGGACGACGGTCAGACCCGGCCTGCGCCTGCACGGGTCGTGCCGGTCGGCAATCAGAAAGGCATCGAGTTCGGGATCGAAGCGGCGCGCAACGGAAAAAACGCCGTAGGCACCGGAAAATCGACGACCTCGGCGTCCTTGAAGATATAGACGCCGAGTCGGAATCCGGCAATGCGTGGGCGAGACATGGCCTCTTCGGCGAGCTGGCCGGAGTCGTCGGCCATCAGTGAACGGCAACATGGGCGTCGCGTGGCCACTCGTCGCGTGGGATCGAGGCCTCGACGGGTTTCGTCTTGGACGACCGAACGCAAGGCAGGACTGAGCGCCTCCGACGGGATCACCTCGAATCCAAGTCGAGGCATCAAGAACGGCATGTTCCACGGGACGTCTCCGAACGTTGTGAGCGTGACCGAGTGGTAGCCCACAGCGACCGCCCAAGCGCAGATGGCTTTGACGAGTTTCGTCCCGAGGCCGCGGCGCCCGTGTTGCGGATCACATCAATCTCCTTGAGATGAGCAACGGCTGGCTCGATGACCTCGATGTGCGCAAACCCCACGGGAAGATCATCCGCGAGGGCAACCCAGAGATGGCCGTGGCGTTGGGCGGTTTTCAGGACTTCGTCGCTGGTCGCCTCGTTGAGAACTGACTCCGGTGCGTGGCCAACAAGGAGTCTGGCAGCCGCGAGCTCTATCGCTGGCAGCACCGCGAAATCCTTGGGCCGGGCCGGTGTAATAGTGTACATGGGCCGTTCCAGATCTTCACCGTCATCGGATGTCCCCTCACCGAGTCCCGATCGACGTCACGATTGTCCAGTGCGCTCGCGCCGCAGCGTTTCCCGACACATGTGCAGGGATCGGGTAGGGCCACGGTCCCGGCAAAGATGTCGGCAATAAGCGGCCGATTAGAAACCAATGTCCGCCTCGGTGAGGAGGATAGACGCGGCGCGCAACGGAAAGGACGCCGTAGGGCGCCGCGAAATCGACGACCTCGGCATCCTTGAAAATGTAGACGCGGAGTCGGAATCCGGCAATGCGGGGGCGAGACATGGCCTCTTAGGCGAGCTGGCCTGCCGTCACCAACGGAAAGTCGATGTCGGTTTGTGCCGCTCGGTTGAAGTAGTTCGAACGACGTTCAGCGCCACGTGCGCGATGATTTCCGCAATCTCGCCATCGGTGTAGCCCCCCGCAGAGACGAACCCGGTTCCCTGAGGTGTCAGCTACTGAGGATCTGCCATCTGCCTGCCGTGATGGCGCGTGTGGAGCTCCATAAAACGCACGTAATCCGCTACCGGCACCACGCCAAAGATGGTGGTCCGCATCGGTTCGCCGTGCGAGGCCAGTGCCGACACGCCGCGTCGAATGCGTCATGCGCCGTCTCGAGGCGGGCTCGGCCTTCGGCCGCGGTTGCAGGCCCACTCACAGGATTCATCGCTTTGTTCGTCCTCGCCTTCGGGAACGCACCTTTCCGCAGCACCCGCGTGAACAGAAACCTGCGGAGGAGCGGGTGAACCACCGCCGGCAGTCTGGGAAACGTCGATGGGCGGCCGGCCGCCATGTTCGCGGACTCTTCGAGCGAGCGCGCGATGTGCTCGATAATCTGACTGGGTGACCACTTCCCAGGTGCGCGTGGCGCGTTCCACGCAGGACCGCAACGCTCGCCTGTCACGATCAGCCGCTCCATCGCCTCCTTGCTTGCCTCAAGGGCTGTGTTGATATCCGCCATGGCGTTCTCGACCTCAGCGCGTCCAAACGTGATGATCGGATACCGTATCCCCAAGAGTTCTGACACCCGCGTCTGATTCCACATCGCCGAACAGATCTTCCTGATAGCTATTGAGCAGTGAACGCGAGGGCGGGGCTGCTTCCGCCAGCGACTGGCGGCTTCTGCGACACGCCGTCCGAGGTGAAAGGCGGTTGCCCGCTGTCGGACTGGGTGGAGCCACTTCCGGGCCTTCATCCATGTTGGATTGGGCCATTGCGCCAAGAAAGCCCCCAAACCGATTCGGGTCCTCGGCACTGCCTTTCGACGAGTTGTGTCCAGGCAGCAGGGTACGATTGATCCAGTTCATGCCGTGCTGAGCCGCGAACACCGTGAGCGAAATAGCGTCGTGAGTTCGCTCTCCGTGCTGGCTGCCGGAATTGGTGAAGGCGGCGGCCAGTTTGTCCTTCCACGGCCGGTTCGCCAGAACTGCGCGGTCTTGTCCATGAACGCCTTGAACTCGGCGGCGTACCCATATATAGGTTGGGGTGCCGAAAATCAGGGCGTCGGCAGCATGCAGGATGATCCCAACTCGCGTCCGCGATCTGCTGGACGGGGACGAGATGGACTTCGGTCTCCGGAACGGAATTGGCGCCGTCCGCCACAGCGTCCGCTTGCACTTCGGTATGCCCAAAGCCCGAGTGATAAATCGCGCCCGCACCTTACTCACGCGATGCTCCTTTGTCAGCCGTCATTCCCTGGAGACGTGCGCGCGCCGAATCGGCGACCGCTGACGTGCTGCACGTGGAGAGCGACTGCTCCCAGTACTTCCGCGCCGCGGTCGCGTCGCCCGCTGCCGCGGCGATCGTGCCCGCGTGGTAGAAGCTCGCGGCCGTACGGATCCCAACGGCGAGCGCCTTGTCCATCTCCGTCTTCGCTTCGCTCGATCGGCCGTTCGCCTGGAGCGCCCAGGCGAGGGCCTCGAGCGTCCTGACGTCGCGGCGGCGCCCCGCCTCGCGCCTGGCGATGGCCAGTGCCTCGGCAGGCCGCCCCGCGTGGTCCACGTAGTAGTAAATGAGCTCGACGTTGGCGTTGTCCCAGCCGCTCATCTCGGCGCGAGCCGCCGTCTCGAACGCCTGCCACTCGACCTCTGCGTCCGCGGACTTGCCCGCGCGCGCGAGGGCCGCGCCGAGCTCGTAGCGGTTCTCGGGATGCGGCGCCACTTCGACGTGCCGCGCGCGCAGCACGGCCGCCTCCTGAAGGCGCCCCTGTGCGGCTCGCAGCTCCGCCATCTGCGCCAGCGCGTAGTGGTAGTCCGGGAAAGAGCTTCAACGCCTCGGTGAGCAGCGCCTCGGCCGCGCCGGTCCGGCACGTGAGCAGCGAGAGGTGCGCGATCTGCGTGAGGATCCACGCGCGGTCTTCGACCTCGGCATGCGCCGTTCGCCGGTAGGCGGTGTCCATCAACTCGACGGCGCCCTCGTGATCGCCGAACAGCTCGCGGAGGTAGGCGGCGCGCGTCAGACCCGGCACGTTGCCCGGCCGCATGTCGAGCATCCACTGCGCCGCCTTCTCGGCCTCGGCGTAGCGGCCGAGCTCCGTGTAGCCGTCGACGAGGAACCCGTACACGAGCACGTCATCCGGCATCGAGCGGTTGATCTGCTCCGCGGTGTCGACGGCCCGCTGGAACTCGTGCTGCCCGAGCAGGATCCAGACCTGGAGCTTTCGGGCCTCCAGGTTGCCCGGCTCGATCTGCAGCGAGCGCTCGGCGGCTGTCCACGCCTCCCGGTAGAACGCGGTATCGGCCGTTTCCCGGGCGCGCCGGGCCAGCCCGAGCGCGAGATCGTTCCACAGGCTCGCCCGCTTCGGGTCCTTCTCGAGCGCCGCGCGGGCGGCGGCGATGCGACGCTCGGCCGGCGAGCCGGATTCGGCTGCCTGCATGGCGGCGGCGAAGCCGGACGCCTCGGACGGCGCCGCCACGGCTGCGCCCGCGGCCGCCGCCGGCGCCTGGCCCGCGTCCGATCGATCGGCACGAGCGGCCAGGATGAGCGCGCCGGTCGCGAGGATCGCGGCAACGAGAAACGCCGCGTTGCGACCCCGGAGGGCGCCGGCCCGCGCCGGCGCCCCCTCGGTAACGTGCGGTTGATCTACGGGCATGGTGCACCCGCGCCGGCCGTGCAGCCGGGCTCGGTCGGGTCGATGTGCCGGCGATCGCGGCCGCTCGGCGAGTACGCCACGTAGGGGAACGACTCCAGGTACGGGAAGTCGTTCACGTTGACGCCGTCGCCGAGGCGTCCGCCGATGTCGGGGTTGAAGCCCGGGAACGGCGCCGCCAGCACGCCGCCCGCGACCACGCGCAGCGAGATGTCGGTGACGTCATCGAAGACGCGACGGCCGTTGGGGTACCCGGCGTTGTCGCCCCCGAGCAGGCCGAGACGGCTGGCCGAGGCGTACAGGCGTCGGCGCCACGCCCGTGTTGAGGCGGAGCATGTCGGCCACGGGGCCCATGGGCGTGCCCGCGGCAGCAATGGGCGGCAGCGTACTGCACGAGCGGCCGCAGGTCGAAGCGCGGCTGGCGCCGGGATGGCCAGCACGCCGCCGGTGAGCGCGTTCAGCACGCGCGCGAGCGAGGGATCCGCGAAGAAGCTGGCGAACTGGCTGTCGTTCGCGGGCTGGTCCATGCTGAAGCGATCCTTCGAGCCCGTACCGATGATGAGCTCGTTGATGAACGCGTTGCCCATGCGCTGCACCTGGCGGAACAGGCCAGATCGATCCGGCACGCCGTTGGTGTTGCGGCGCACGGACACGCGCGGGCGCGACGTCGTTCCCCACACGCCGATGGTCGCCGCCGGCGAGGTGGCCGGCTCCACGCGGCCGGTCCGCGTGAGCAGGCTGACCGGGATCTCGATGGCCAGCGTGTTGACGGCGTAGCCCGAGACGGTGTCGGCGGCGAAGTTCTCGTTCGCCGCGTCCTGCGCCGCGCTCAGCACGCCCGGCGCGACGGAGCTCCGCAGGTTGAACGTGTCGAACGCGCCGCCGAGGTCCACCCAGAAGGCATCGTCCGTGGTGCCGGCGAAGACCTTGATGCCGGACGGCAGGTTGTAAATGCCCTGGTTGAAGAGCGCCGCATAGTCCATCGTGCGCGGGCCGACGTTGGTGGGAACCGCGTAGAGGGGGCGTCCGTCCGTCGAGAACAGGTCGAACTGCTGGTTCCCGCTGAACGCGCGCACCGAGTATCGCTGCCGCTGACCGAGACCGGGCGAATCGAAGCTGGTGATCTGCGGCGGCACGATGAGCGTGCCCGGCGCGACCGGCGCCGGCGAGTTGGACGGCGCCACGGCGCCGTCGGTCCCGATGCCCGCGTAGACCTGAAAGAGCGAGGGGAGCCGCTGCTCGGTCTCGAAGCGGAACTGAATGGTGATGTCCTCGCGCGCGTCGTTGTTGTTGTCAACCTTCAGCTCGTAGAGGATCTCGTCGTCGAACGGGAACCAGTTGGGCCCGTTGGCGGGATCGAGGAGCGGGTCCACGCCCATCATGAGCGTGACCTTGCCGGCGCCGCCGGGACCGTAGCTCATGAAGGCATAGACGTCCGTGATGTCCGCCTTGTGATCGAGGGCCGTGATTGGCGCCTCGCGATGATTCGCCGCGTCGAGTGTGGGGGTGAGAGCCGCCAGCAGCGCGGTGGCCGCCAGCAGATACGCCGTTCTTCGTCGTGCCATGTGTCCTCCGTCAGGGTGCGTCAGCACTCCAGGAGGCGCGTCGCCATGACCGGCCAGAGCCTGGAGTCGTCGGTATTACGTCGGAACGACGCGGATGGATTGGAGGCCGTGGAAGTTCGTCGTCGCGCAGTCGCGTCTCGCTCGTCACGCGACGCCGGCGCCCGCGATCGACGGGCCGTGGCCGAGGCGGTGCCCGCCACGGACATCCAGACGCCGGAAGCAGCCGTATTAGATGCTGAGAGGCGCCGGACGTTTCCGACGCGCTGACCGGCCTCCCGGCGGAACAGCGGCGGCTCATCGAGGCGGCCTTTTTCGAGGGGTATACTCACAGCGAACTCGCACAACGCTTCGGACTGCCGCTGGGCACCGTGAAGACGCGCATCCGCGCGGGCATGATCGCCATGCGCCAACGGCTGGAGCACGCCGTATGATCCCGGACGACATCCAGGCTCTGGCCCTTGCCGACGCGATCGGCGCGCTCGACCCGGACGAGCGCCGGGACCTGGAGACCCGCCTGGCCGCCCTGCCGCCCAGCGTGCGCGCGGAGGTGGCTCACCTCTACGACGCGAGCGTGGAGATCGCGTCGAGCGCGAGCGGCGAGACGCCGTCACCCGGGGTCCGTGACGCGCTGCTCGCCAGGGTTGCCGCGCCGTCCAACCACACGATCACCGCCACCGACGGGGCATGGGTCGAGACCCCGGTGCCCGGCGTGCGGATGAAGATCCTCGCGATCGACCGGGCGCGGGATCGGGTCACGATGCTGCTCAAGGGCGAGCCGGGCGCCCGGTATCCCGCCCATCGTCACTCCGGGCCGGAGGAGTGCTACGTGATCAGCGGCTCGCTGATCGTCGAAGGCCGGGTCCTGCGGGCGGGCGACTTCCACCACGCGGAGGGCGACAGCGATCACGGCGAGCTGTGGACCGACGAAGGCGTGGAGGTGCTGCTCGTGGCCGCGGCCAGCGACTATCTCGGGTAATCACTCCAGTCCTTCGATATCACCCAGTACCGTTTCGACAAATCCGTCGCCCAGTCGAATACGCTCGAGGAAGTCGTAAGACTTGAAGGGCAACGACATCGCCGCGCTCATGCTCGACTTCCTCGATCGGAAGCTGCCACGCAAGTGACGTGGTTGATCACCGCGAGCGCGAATGCAGCCGGCGCGTTGAGGAAGGCGTCCAAGTACTGAAGAGCTTCGCGAAATCCGCATGCACGACACGTACGGTCGAGCCGCGCGATTGGATTTGTGTGAAAGAATCGTTGCTGCACTTCGCGTGATGCACGCCACCGATCCCACTGACCTCAGCCTCCTGCAGCGAATCGCCGCGCACGACACCGCCGCATTGGCCGAGCTGTACGATCGCCACAGCCGGCTGCTCTTCGGTCTCATCCTGCGCATCGTCCGCGATCGCGCAGAGGCGGAGGAGATCCTGCAGGATGCGTTCGTCCGGGTGTGGAGGCGAGCCGAGATGTACGACGCGCGGATGGGCGGACCGCTGCCGTGGATCGTGCGCGTGGCGCGCAACTGCGCGATCGATCGCCTGCGAGCCCGGCGGGTCCGCGCCACCGTGGACGCGCCCGCGATCGACTTCGCCGCAGTCGAGGCCCGAGCGCCCGCCACGGGCATCCAGACGCCGGAAGCAGCCGTATTGATTGCTGAGAGGCGGCGGACGCTGACCGACGCGCTGGCCGGCCTCCCGGCGGAACAGCGGCAACTCATCGAAGCGGCCTTTTTCGAGGGGTATACTCACAGCGAACTCGCACAACGCCTCGGACTGCCCCTGGGCACCGTGAAGACGCGTATCCGCGCGGGCATGATCGCCATGCGGAAGCGGCTGGAGCACGCCGTATGATCCCGGACGACATTCAGGCTCTGGCCCTTGCCGACGCGATCGGCGCGCTCGACCCGGACGAGCGCCGGGACCTGGAGGCCCGCCTGGCCGCCCTGCCGCCCAGCGTGCGCGCGGAGGTGGCTTACCTGTACGACGTGAGCGTGGAGATCGCGGCGAGCGCGAGTGGCGAGGAGCCGTCTCCAGGGGTTCGGGACGCACTGCTCGCCAGGGTTGCCGCGCCGTCCAACCACACGATCACCGCCACCGACGGGGAATGGGTCGAGACCGCGGTGCCCGGCGTGCGGATGAAGATCCTCGCGATCGACCGGGCGCGGGATCGGGTCACGATGCTGCTCAAGGGCGAGCCGGGCGCCCGGTATCCCGCCCATCGCCACTCCGGGCCGGAGGAGTGCTACGTGATCAGCGGCTCGCTGATCGTCGAAGGCCGGGTCCTGCGGGCGGGCGACTTCCACCACGCGGAGGGCGACAGCGATCACGGCGAGGCGTGGACCGACGAAGGCGTGGAGTTGCTGCTCGTCGCCTCGGCAAGCGACTACGCCGGATAGTCACTCCAGTCCTTCGAGATCCCGTTACCAGTCGAACTTCACGCCGACGCGCATCAACCGCGGCGGGATGATGTTGATCGGACGCAGCCACGAGGCGCCCGAGCTCACCGTGATGTTCTGCTCGGCGTTGTTGTTGGTCAGGTTGTAGAGATCGAAGAACGGCGCCAGCCGGTTGCCGCCGATCGTGATGGCCCGGTCGATCCGGATGTCGATCAGGTTGACGTGCGCCGTCCGGTTGGCGTTCATCGGCTCGGCGTTGAGCGTCGGGTTCGCGTAGTTCAACGACGCGACGAACGTCCGCGCGAAGTTGGTCCCCGCCTGGAAGCGGTACACCGGGCTCAGCCTGATGCCCGCCGGCAGCTCGAACGACCCGTTCAGCTTGAACGAGTAGTCGGTCGTCTCGTCCTGGCAATCCGCGTTCGCATTGATGCAGCTATTCGGGTTCAGGGGATAGGTGTTCGAGGCCGTCCGATACGCGTGGGCTGACGTGAACGAGTAGGATGCCGACGCCGACCAGCGATTGCTCATGCGCTTGTTCATCGCGATCTCCCACGTGTCGAACGTCGACTCGCCCGGCACGTTGGTCACGAGGCTCTGCGTCGGCAGCCCCACGTACGCCGCCGCCAGGTTGAACGCCGGGATCGGCCCGCCGTCGTCGGCCGTCCCCACCCGGCCGTCTGGGCCCGGATCGGTCACGCTCGTCGCGATGTTGAAGGCGTCGTAGGGCTGGTTGGTGTTGATCGTGCCCCGGCGCTGGAGCTCTGCCCGATGGACGAAGCCGGCGCGCACGCCGAGGTTCGCGATCAGCTCGCGCTCCAGCCACACCGACATGTCGTAGGTGTAGTCGTTCTTCTGCTTCGGATCGAGGCTCGTCGTGGCGACGCCGCCCGCCGACGAGATCAGCCGCCCTTCTTCACCCGGCTGCCACAGGCGGTCGCCGTTCGCGTCGACCCAGACATGGCGCTTCTGCCAGGAGCCGTTCGGGTTCGACGACGCGGTGCCCGGGTTGCCCCAGTAGAGGCCCCAGTTGGCCTTGACGACCGTGCGGCCGTCGCCCGTCACGTTGTAGCTGACGCCGAAGCGCGGCGCCGGCACGTTCCACGTGCGCACGTTGTCCACCGCCGGGAAGACCACCGTCTCCGGGAAGAAGCGATCCGCTTCGTGCCTCTGCTCGGAGAGGAAGTTGTCGTACCGGTCGAACCGGACGCCGAGGTTCAGCGTGACCCTGTTGCTGACCCGCCACGTATCGGTCAAGTAGAGGCCCGTGTTCCAGAGGCCCTCGGTCGCCTCGGCCGGGTTGCCGAGCAGGAAGACTTCCAGCGGCGCGCCGCTGCGAAGGATGTGCACGACATCGTTGTACGCTCCGGCCATGCAACACCCCCCGGTGTTCGTCTCCCGGAAGATTTCCCATCCGAACTTCAAGTTGTGCGTGCCGCCGAACCCTTCCTTGAAGTAGCTCAGCGAGCCGAGGACCTGGTTGCGGCGCGGTCTGTCGTACCGGTTCTGCGCCGCGCCCGACACGATGCGGGTGGTGGTGTCCTCGTAGCTCGGCGCCGTTGTTTCGTTGGAGAACTCCGGTAGTAGCCCCACTGCCCGGCGCGGATCTCGAGGAACATGGCGTCGCTGAGGACAGAGTTGAACTCGAATTTCTTGACACGAAATTCCCTTGATACTGTTTGAACTGCGAGTCGTCGTTCGGGTGGATCGCGCTGATCGCGTTCAACTGGAACCGATCGAGCCGGTCCGGCTGCCGCTTCGTGTTGAACTGGTAGTAGCCGATGAACTTGTTGTTCTGCGTCAGCTGATACGTCGCCTTGCCCTGGTAGACCTGCAGCGTCGTCTTGAAGGGTTTCACCGGGAAGTTCGTTTGGCGAAGCTGATTCTCGGATTCGCGTATCGCGCCAAACCACCACAGCTTGTCCTTCTGGATGTAGCCGCCCAGCTGCGCGAAGCTGTCACGGAAGAGGGTCAGGCGGTTGGTGTCTTCCGGATTGAGCCCGCCGCCGCCCTCCACGCCCCGGGCAATCTGATCGGCGTCGATATTGAACGACTGCCAGTCGCCGTTGGAGTAGTTGATGCCGGCCGAGCCGTGATACGTGTTGCCGCCCGACTTGACGACGAACACCATCATCACCCCGGGCGGCCCCATCTCGGCGTTGGTGCCCACGGTGTTCACGGCCACTTCGTCAAACGCGTTCATGTCCGGGTAGTTGCCGTTGGCCGTTGGTGAATTCCGTCCCGTTGATCCCTTCGTAATACGGCCGCTGGCCGACGGTGCCATACGTCGTGAAGGTGGTCTGCGTGCCCGACGTGCTGCCGCCCACGTCGATGCGGCTCATCTTGACCGCCGGCGTCTCCGCCAGCATCGCCCACGGGTCATTGCTGCCATTGGGCAGCGCCGCGAGTTTCGCGGCGTCGAAGCTCGTCGAGACTGTCGTCGACTGCGTATCGACCACCGGCGAGGCGCCGCTCACGGTGACCGCTTCCTCGAGGCCGGCCACGTTCATCGAAATGTTCAGAGTGGCCGTGAAACCGGCGCCAACCTGAATGTCGGTTCGCTTCACGGTCGCGAAGCCCGCCAGCTCGAACGTGACCGTGTAGAGACCCGGTGTAATCGAAATGAACCGGAACGTACCCGTTTCGCTCGTCACCGTGTCGCGGCTGCCCATCAATGCTTCGCTGGTGAGTCTGACCGTCACACCCGGCAGCACTGCGTTCGATGTGTCGGTCACCCTTCCGTCGATCGCACCGGTCGTCGAACTGACCGTCTGTGCGTCGGCTCCGCTCGCAAGCACGAGCATGAGCAAAACCGATAGAGCTGGTAGCGTGGCATCTGCTCCCCCTTCTCTGGATGGACTCTCAGACCTCGGGATTAGGCCTGCGACGATACGGCCCCTTAACAGACCAGGCCATCCACAATTGAACTCGACCTTCCCGTGGCGTTCCGGGGCGCCTTGTCGATGTCGGTGACGATGCGGTTTGCGGGAAGGGTGGGATCGACAGAGGGACCGGCGGTGCCGAAGGTCGCTCGTTCACGACATCGGCTCGCGAATGCACCTCGCTGAACGACTTCTGCGGCAAGAGACGCCGCAACGAGTCCGATCATCGACAGCGCTCGCGACACAGTCGCCAGCATGCGAACTTCCTTGTCGTTCCGAGGCGATTGCTTGGGCTAAAGATGACGAGCCATCGCTGCGGGGCTCGAGCGCCCGTAGCGTAGCATGTCTCCACCTCACCAATGGTCCAGCTGTTGTAGGCATACCCTCACTGACGCAGCCGGCCCCATCGCCCTGAATCGACCAGCACGGCCAGCGCCGAGCCGGCAGCGGTGAGCCCGATCATGGCAACGCCATGCGATTCCATGATGTGCAGCGGACCGGAAATCCAGCAGCTCAATCGCCATCCGGCTTCTGACAACATAGCGAAATCGCCGCGGCTTCACTCCGGATCGACGCTGTGCGGTGGCGAGCACGAGACGCCGCTCGGCGACGAGGTGCTGTTGCTGACGCCCATCGAGTAGACTTGTGCAAAAGGGAAACTGTCGGCGAGGGTGGGCGGCGCAGCGGACGCTTGGAGGTTGCCTACCGACCAGTGGAAGGCACCATGCCCATCACGAGACGCGAGTTTGTCGCTATTGGCCTCGCCGCCACGACGCACCCTGCATGGGTGAAATCCTCGAAGCGAGACACGATGTACTGGCCTGATCGGACGAATGAAAACGGTGCCCGGACAACGAGACGCCCTCATCGCGATTCTCCTGGGGGGCACGACCGCGATGCCGGGCTGTCGTAGCTACATCATCGCCAAGGATCCGTCAGATGCTGACGCGATCTGGATCACGGAAGTCTGGGCTGACCAGGCCAGCCATCAGGCGTCCCTGTCGCTCCCCTCGGTACAGCAAGCCATTGCTCGTGCACGGCCGCTGATAGCGGGCTTCGCCGAACGGTTCGTGACCGAGCCAGTGGGAGGACACGGACTGGCCTCCGGTTAGTGCCGCGATGTCTCGCGAGGCAGATCGAACGTGCCGCCATCTAGGTTCGACAACCGCAAGTCCGGCGATGTTGAAGCCTTCTTCGGGTCGTTGAAACATCCCTCGAAGCGCGCGTTGCTGGAGCTCCGGGAGATCATCCTTGCGGCCGACGGCTCCATCGCCGAGGGCATCAAGTGGAACGTGCCGAGCTTCCGCACGACGGAATACTTCGCCACGCTTCACCCGCGTGCGAAGGACGGAATCCAGGTGATCATGCACCTGGGCGCGAGGGCTCGCGGGAAGTCGGCGCGCGGGGTGGCGGACCCGACGGGAATCCTCGAGTGGGCAAGTCCCGATCGGGCGTTCGCGCGATTCCAGGACCTCAACGACCTCCGCTCCAGGCGCACCGCATTTCAGAAACTGGTGCGACAGTGGATCGGCTGTCTGTAGCACGAGACATCTTCTAAGGCCTGAGTCATGACACTTGAAGCAAGTTTTCGGCGGGCCTTAGAAGATGTCTCGCCCCGCGGAGCGGGGCAAGACAATTCTGCCCTAGCGAAGCGGAGCCGACGTGTCTTTTCTGGGCGGTTTGAGGCGGAGCTTCGCTAGAGGTCCGGCCCTGGATCCACGATCGAATTCGCCGCCGCGGTCGCGCCGTTCCCGACCCCGTCTCTCGCAGAGTTCGCGCCGCAGGGCAACTCCCTGTGAAACCTACGGCCCCTGGCGCAAGCGCCGCCACCGCGAACGCTGGCGGCCCTAACGCTCGATGATCACCCGATGATGCCCGCCGTCGGGAAGCCCGTCGATTCAGCGCTGCCGGAGTTTTCGCTGGTCGAGGGCGGCCCCGGCGGGCGAGCCCCTCCTCGGAAGCGCCGACATCCAATCGCTCAATGATCTGGCCGGGAGCTTCGAGGTCATCCGGCGCATGCGGGTAGTGCCCTTCGGCCTGGGGCTCGTCCTGATTCTGGTGGCCCGCCACCCTCGCGCCGATGGCGCCGCTCGTGTTCCTGGCGACGATGTCGTCCTTCCAGGAGGGCGCGCCGGCCGGCGGTTGCGACGGCGGGTTGACATGCGCAGGGTCTCGTGCATAGTCTATGCACTAAATTCATAATTTATGAACGTTACGGCCTCCGGCGGCACTCGTCAACGGACCCGACGCGCAATCCTCGAGGCCATGGTCGACGTGATCATGGAGACAGACGGGATCGGCTTTTCGGTTCAGGCGGTGGCTGACCGGGCAGGGGTGACCCACCGCACCATCTACAACCACTTCCCGACACGCGAGGCTCTCTGCGACGCGTTCGCGGACTATGTGGACGAGTTGTTGGAGGCGAGCAGCGGGACGCCCGCGCCCACCATGTCGCTGGCGTCGCTCCCGATCCTCGTGGAAGACCTGTATCGGACGCTGGCGCTGCGCGACCGACACGCCCGCGCGTACGTGATGCTGATGATCGGGAACCGCCGGCCGATGAGGGCCTGGCGCAATCGCTCGCTGACGGCCGAGAAGCTCATTGCACGCGAGCAGTCCGGCCGAACACCACTCACGCCGCGGCAGGTGACCGCGGCCATTCGTATGTTCGTCTCGGCGATGGGCTGGCATCTGCTGACCGAGCAGTGCGGACTGTCCACCGAAGAGGCGGCCGCAGCCAGCGCCTGGGCAACCCGCACGCTGCTCGATGCCGCCATCGCCAAGCGCACCGCCACGCCGCCGTCGTCTTCTCGTTCGCAGGGAGGCGCCAATGCGACACGACGTCGCCGAGGCTAGGGTCCCGACAATGTCCAGTCTTCTCGCACTCGATGCCGCCACTGACGCCGGTGCTTGCGGGCACAAGGCGGCGACGCTCGCGATGTTGCGAAATCTCGGGTTCGATGTGCCCGATGGCTTCGTGATTCCGGCCGGCGTCCAGGCGACTCGTGACGATATCGCTACCGCGCTCGCTCGACTGGGTGATGGGCCGGTCGCCGTCCGATCATCCGGCCTGGCGGAGGATCTGCCCGACGCGTCGTTCGCCGGGCAATACGACACGCTGCTGAACGTGCGGGGTGCCGAGGCCGTACTGGAAGCCGCAGCGGCCTGCGTGAAGTCGGCACATGACGGGCGCATCGAGAGCTACGGCTATGCGGCCCGCCCGATGGCGGTTCTCGTGCAGCGGATGGTTGAGGCCGAGGTGTCCGGTGTTGCGTTCTCTGCCAATCCGCTCACCGGCAACCGTGACGAGGTGCGCGTGAGTGCCACTCGAGGTCTCGGAGACCAGCTCGTGAGCGGCGGCATCGATGCGGACGAATGGCTCGTCACCCATGAGCACGCAACGGTGATCGCGCAGCCACAGAAGGCCATTGGGCCAGAGGTCGCGCGCCGCGTGGCCGCGCTCGCGCGGAGAGCCGAGACTGCTCGCCTCGCGCCACAGGACGTCGAGTGGGCGGTCGCGGGCGATAAGCTCTGGATGCTGCAGTCGAGGCCGATTACGGCACTGCCGATCGCCCCTGACATCGAAGTCCCGAAAGGCTCGTGGCAGAAGGATGCCGCCCACTTCGCCGAGCCGCTGTCCCCCTTCGCAGCCAGTACCCAGTTTCACAGCGCGGACCAATTCCTTGCCGATGCCATCGCGACGTGGGGATTGCTGCCCGACAGCATGCAATTCAGGGTGATTGGCCACGAACCCTACATCCACGTCGAACCTGATGACGGGGGAAAGAACCCGCCGCCATGGTGGCTGCTCGGTCTCGTGGTTCGTATTGTTCCCTCGATGCGCCGCAAGCTGCGGGCGGCCGCCATGGCGGTTGGTGCGGGATGGCTCGAGACGATGCCGGCCAAATGGGCCTCCGACGACCGGCCTCGTCTGCGGCGCGAGATCGAACAGCACGCCGCATTGGATCTCGTCGCCTTGGACGACGCGGCGCTGTTTCTGCACCTCGAGGACCTGAAAGCCTTTTATGCCCGGTGTCTGCAGCTGCACTTCACGCTGTTCATACCCCACACAGTGGGCCTGTACGAGCTGGCGGTCGCGTGCGAAGAGCTGCTCGGTTGGGACCTGCAGAAAACGATCGGGCTGCTGCAGGGACTGTCGAACACCTCGACGGCCTCGACGGACGCACTCGCTGCGCTCGCCCGGCGCGCAGGCCAGCGGAGCGCGACGCGACAACTGCTGCAATCCAGAACGCCGGACATCCTGAAGCGCCTGGACGAGACCGATCCTCCAGTTGCGGAGGAACTCCGTCAGTACCTCCAATTCTGGGGGCTGCGTCCCATTGGTCCAGAGGCGGGCTGTCCGACAGTGGCGGATCAACCGCATCTCGTGGCGGACTTGATCGCTGATCTCCTGAGCGACGATAGGCCGCGCGACCTGTCGGCCGCCAGGTTGGCACTCGTGGAGGAGGCGCGAACGCAGCTGACTGGACCCGCCCGTCAACGGTTCGATGCGGCTCTCGCGTACGCCGAACGCGTGTATCCGCTTCGGGAAGACAACGTGCTCCTCACCGATCAGCTTCCGACGGGCCTTCTTCGACGCGTCGCCCTCGAAGCTGGGCGGAGACTGGTCAGCCTGGGGCTCCTGGGGCGCGCTGAGGACGCGGTGATGCTCACCGCAGACGAGTTGCGCGAGGCGCTTCGAACTCGCCTCGACGTCCGTCGCCTCGTCTCACGCCGCAGGGCCGAGCATGCGTGGGTGCGAGCGAACCCTGGACCGATGACGTACGGCCCCGAGCCGGGGAAGGCGCCTGACCTGCGCGGGCTCCCCGCGCCGGCGCGCCGGATCAACGCTGCCATCCTGTGGATGATGGAGCATGAGCTCACCGCGCCGCCCAGGGCGAACGGGACCTCGGTCGTGGGCATTGGCGTGTCGGCCGGCGTTTACCGAGGGCGGGTCAGAGTGATCAGGACGCCCGACCAGCTGCACACGCTGCGAGCGGGCGAGGTGCTGGTGTGTCCGACGACGTCGGCCGCCTGGATGATGGTGTTTCGACGGGCGGGTGCGATCGTCGCCGACACCGGCAGCGTGTTGTCGCATACGGCGATTGTCGCTCGCGAGTTCGCACTTCCGGCCGTCGTTGCGGCGGCGAATGCCACGTCCAGCCTGGTAGATGGGGAAGAGGTGACGGTCGATGGGACCCGCGGCGTGGTCACCCGTTGCTGACGCGGCCTGAGGCTCCGGACTCTTTGGTCTGCACTCTCTGTGCCGCTACGTCGTCTTTGTCGGGGAGGTGTTCGACATTCTCGACCACGACCCCAGAAGCTGGAAGTCCTTGTAACCCGAGTCCAGCTTCACCGCTTCGCCGCTGAGAGTGGCCGGGAGAACTATGACGCGTTCTTTCATGAATACAACGGACGATTCACGTTCGGTGATGTCTCCCTCGGCACAGCGTCCGCACGTCGGTGAAATAGTGAGGCCGACCGGCCGCAACTTCTTGCCGAGCGAGATATTGAGCCAGGAACCTGAGTTGAAATTGCCCTGCGCTGCAAGTGCTTGAAACGCGAACCCGTGGCTGGCTGTCTATCAGACGGTAAGGTAATTCCATGCGGTCGTATCCGAAACGACGGACTTCATTGAGCCTCAACGGCGGATCACGCCAGAAGAATGGTCCGATCAGAAGTTCGAGGGTTTGGGAGAGGCGCGTCTTCCTACCTGTGGACATTCCAAAGGAACACGGCTATCTTCTTTGCAATGTCCAAAGGAAAAGACGTCCACAAGAAGTCGGAGGTGCTCCAGGGCACGCTCGACCTGATGATTCTGAAGACGCTCCAGGCGATGGGCCCGCTGCACGGGTTCGGCATCGCCCGCCGGCTGGAGCAGTTGAGCGAAGAAGTCCTCCAACTGAACGAGGGGACGGTATACACATCACTGTTGCGGCTCCAGCAGAAGGGCTGGATCACCGCGGCGTGGGGCGCTTCCGAGAACAAGCGGAAGGCGAAATTCTATTCGATTACCAAGAGCGGCCTCAAGCAACTGGCGAAGGAGACGGAGGACTGGGAGCGGATTTCCGGCGTGATCGGCCGCGTGCTGCGGCTGGCGGGCCAGAAGTCAGATCGGTGAAGTTCTGAAGTGTGGGCGCGGATCCGGCCACGTTCTCAATGGCCGCGCGACCCGAGTTCCAAGCGGAGATCGAAGAACACGTCCGACTGCTGGCGGAGCGGTATCGCCGGCAGGGCATGACGGCGGAGGCCGCGATGCGCGCGGCGCGCCGGCAGTTCGGCAACACGACGCGATTGCAGGAGGAGCGGAGGAGACATGCAGACGTTCCCCGCCATCGAGGCGCTGCGCGGTGACCTGACGTACGCCGCTCGCATGATGCGAAAGAATCCGGGATTCGCGGCGGCAGCCGTGCTGACGCTGGCGCTCGGCATCGGTGCGAATACGGCGATTTTCAGCGTGTGTCATGCGGTGTTATTCAAGCCGTTGCCCTACGCGGAGCCGAGATCGCGTCGTGACGCTTTGGGAACAGCAGCGCGACGGGACGCTGGGCAACGTGGCGCCGGCGAATTTTGTGGATTGGCGCGATGCGAGCCGGTCGTTCACCGGGATGGCGGCGGTGAGCGCGCCCAGCTTCACGTCCAGCTTCATTCTCGGCGGACAGAGCGAGGCGTCGCGGTTGGCCGGAGGGAACGTTTCGTCGAGTTTCTTTTCCGTCCTGGGCGTCCGGTTCATGCTCGGCCGCAATTTTCTTCCGGAGGAGGACCGGCCTGGCAGCATAGCGTCGCCGTTCTGAGCTACGCCACATGGAGCGAACGGTTCGGCGCGGACCGCGACATCGTGGGCAAGGCGATCACGCTGGACGACAAGAGCTACACGGTCGTCGGTGTGCTGCCGGCGGAATTTGAGTTCGGGAGCACGCGGCAGATTTCCAGGCGCGCAGCCAAGCCGACATCTGGGTTCCGATGGCGCTCGATCCTCAGAGACTGCAGCGCGGCACGCATGTGTTACAGGTGATCGCGCGACTCGCGCCGGACGTGACGCTGGCGCAGGCCCAGGCGGAACTCGACGTCATCGCGGCGAATATGGCGCGGCTGTATCCCGGCAACAACCGGGACATGGGGATCGCCGCGGTCTCCCTGCCGGAGCGGGTCACGGCGACCGTTCGCGCGCCTCTGGAGATGCTTCTTGGCGCAGTCGGACTGGTGTTGCTGATCGCGTGCGCGAACGTCGCGAATCTTTTGTTGAGCCGGGCAGCGGCCCGCCAAACGGAGATGGCGGTGCGGGTTGCGCTCGGTGCAGGCCGCGGCCGGCTCGCACAACAACTTCTGACGGAGAGCCTGTTGTTGGCCGGCATCGGCGGGACCGCGGGCTTTCTCGTCGCGCTGGCCGTCACTGCCGCCCTCGCTCCGCATCTGCCTCCCGACCTGTCGCGTGCGGCGGGCATGGCGGGAGACGTGCGAATGTTCGTGTTCACCGCGGCGATCTCGTTGGCCACTGGGATTCTCTTCGGACTGGAGAGACCGAGACACAGCTCCTTGAGATTCTTGACCACCTCGCAGACGAAAGCGAATCCGCAGCGGTTCGCGTGCGGGACGCCATTTACGACGCTGTCGGGAAGCTCTGGGCTTGATCCGATTCAGCAGACACTCGAAGTAGACCCCACCTAAATGGACGAAACGCCTGCCCCTCAGGCGAGGTTGCAAGTTCTGGCATCGATGTCGCAAAGCGGACCCGGCTGGCGCATGTGCAGGCGGGAGAGCTTGAAACCGCCCGGGGTCCAGTTGATGTGAGGGTTAGCATCGCTGGAGTCTCGGAGAGTCCCGAACAGCCAGCCGACGGACCGCATCCATACACGAATGGATCGCGCCGGAACCGTCGGCTCTGAACGGTGGCCGCGCGCGCGGACCGGTCTGGAATATATGGAAGGCCACCCAGGAGATGTAAAGCTCCTGCTCAAGCAGGTTCGGGACGGCGAGAACGGTGCCCACGATCGCCTAGCCTCCCTCGTCTACAGGGAACTGCGGAAGCTGGCCACCTCGAGGCTACATCTTGCCTCGATCAGGCCACGGTCCGCGCGTGTAGTTGAGCTCCGATTCCCAGGCCGCCGCTGCCGTACGCATCGGGACTCAACGCCGCCAGCCATCCAGCCTCGGTGAGCGCGCGCACGAACTCTTCCGGGTACGCCGCGCGCTCGTCCGTCGCCTGCCCAGTAACTCGAGCCGAAGCGGCCGCACAGCTCACGAATCGCCCCGGCGATACTCGGGGAATCCGTGGTTGGGATTGATGTCGGTCATGAGTCGAAAAAATCGGGCGCTCAGCGGTTTCGCCAACCGGCATCGGGAGGGTCTCAGAAGTGACTCCGGGAATGCCGGAGTTAGGCCGAAGACACCGCCGTCCCGCCACCGCCGGTTCTTCCAAGCTGGTCGATGAACGTCTCGCCACCGGACCCCACCGGGGCTCGATGAAAGTGCTCCATTCCGAGGAGGCGTGCGGCATCGTGATCGGGAATGTTCTGCAGCGCGCCATCCGCAACCTGAGTGCGATGACACTTGATCGCGGTGAGCTTCCGCACCGCACATGAGCGAACGTCCGCGACGAGCGTCGGCGGATTGGCGCCGAGACCGAACGCGTCGAGTTCCACCACGCCCAGGAGCGTTGGGCGCCCCCGCCCGGAACTGTCCGGGAATTCGCTGACAATTCTCCACATCACCCCGAGCGGCATGGTAACGTAGTAGAGTTCCGGTGCGTCTTCGCCCAATGCTGCAACGGCCGCCGTCGTGCGTTGTGACACGGCAATGTGATCCGGATGCCAGTAGAGGCCATCCGCGCCGAACGTGATGACGACGTCAGGATGCCCTCGTCGAATCTCAGCGGTGATGCGACCTTCCAGCTCAGACTGGTTGATCCAGGGGAGAAATCCGTCCGGGTAGTCGAGCAGAATGAGTTCGCCGATGCCGAGGACCTGCGCTGCCTCCTTGAGTTCATGCGCCCGCGCGTCATAGAGAACCATGTCCCGCACACCAGACCGGTTCTCCCCATGCGTGAGACAGAGCAGCGACGTGCGGGCGCCCAGCCTGGCGCACCACGCCAGCAGACCGCCACACGCAACCGACTCGTCGTCAGGATGAGCGAAGACGGCTAGAAGAGAATGTCCGGTCAGGTCGACAGTCACGACTGATCCGGCGGCAATCATAGCGTCGATAGGCGCAGGGCTCAAGACTGACACACCCGCGAACGTTCGCACAAAGCCGTGGCCCATGCCACCCGGACTTCGTCGCGCGCGACGGCGCAGCCACTACACCGGGACGGCCGGTCACCGGGAATCGCCGCGCTGTGCGCTCGCCGATTCTGGGAATCGTCCGCTCGGACGCGACCCGGCCCGTCGCGCGACAGACACGCCCGGTTGGCAGAAGTCAGCAACAAAAGACAGTCGTTCTGATATCGACCGTAGCCACGCCATGCGTACGGATGAGATCGGAATTCGGGCCGCGCATCATACTGTGTACATGCCCACGTCGTTGCCCACGTTCGACAAGAGCTGAAACTGTATTTCGAACATGCCGCGCACGACACCGTGCTCGACATCGGCCCCGGCGAAGGCAAGTTCGGAAAAATCCTCCGCCGCGTCCAGCCCGCTGCCAGGCTTATCGCGGTCGAAGTGGAAACACTCTACTCGTCGCACACGAACAGGAGATCGCGCTACAGGCGATTGGGTTGGGTCGTGATCCGAAGGACCAGCCGCTCGAAAAGCCCGCGCGCGGTAATCGCGGATCGAGAGCGCACGGCGGCTATCCTTCAGAAATTCCGGAACCAGTTTCTTCGCTTGCCCGGCTTTCAGGAGGTCCGTCAGCCTCTCCCAGGTCACCGCACGATATCCTTAGGGTGGAGGAGATTTAAGATGCAGCTTCAACCAGCAGCGCCACGGGATTCGTTGCGCATCGCTCAGGTCGGTCCTGTCGCCACGTCGATTCCGCCGGTGCGATCGAGCTCTATCGAGCTGCTGACATCGCTCCTGACTGAAGGGCTCGTCGCGCGCGGGCATCGCGTGACTCTTTTTGCGACCGGCACCTCGCGCACATCGGCGACCCTCCATGCGACCTTCCCGAAAGGCTACTGGGACGATCCGACGATGTGGCCATGGGAGCTGTGCGAGATGTTGAACGTGGCGGCCGCCGTCGAGCGCGCGCACGACTTCGACATCATCCAATATCAGGCAATGTCCGCCCCGATATCGCTGGCGTTCTCGCGGTTGGTCGCGACCCCCATTGTGCAGACCGTTCATCACGCGCCGAGCCCGAGCGAGGTCGCGCCCTGGTCGCAGTATCCCGCCGCGCCGTTCATCGCGATCGCGCGGCAACAGGCACACCTGCTGCGCGGCTTGAACGTGGTCGCCACTGTCCATCACGGGATTGACACGCAAGCCTTCACATATCGCAGTCAGCCCGATGACTACCTGCTGTTCCTCGGCCGGTTCATGGAAGAGAAGGGCGTGCTACAGGCGATCGACGTGGCCCGTCGGACCAGCATGCGCCTGCTCATGGCAGGCCGCGAAAACGACTACTACCGGACGGTCGTGAAACCGCACGTCGACGGACGCCAGATCCTCTATTCGGGCGAGGTCGACCACGCAGGAGCGGTGGCACTGCTTGGCGGCGCCCGTGCGCTCTTGTTTCCGGTTCAGCGGGAAAAACCGTTCGGCCTCGTCATGCTCGAAGCCATGGCGTGCGGAACGCCAGTGGCGGCGCTCGACCGCGGCGCCGTCGGCGAAGTCATTGACAACGATGTGACAGGAGTGAGGTTTTCATCGCTCGATGAGCTCGTGGTCGGGTTACCCCGTGTGCTCGCGCTGGACAGGGCCCGCGTCCGCGCAAGGGCCGTCGAACGTTTCGGCATCGACAGAATGGTGGACGGATACGTCGCCGCATATAGACACGTCATCGCAGCCGGGCGCAAGCGGCAGCGGCATGAACGAGCGGGACCGTTCGGGGCGCGGGCGGGTTAACGCATAGGACGGCGAATTTACGGGCGACGGCCCCGTCTTCCGGCCACCGCCAGGCACCATTGAAAGTCTGCCTCGCGGACACCTCTCAAGCGGCGCTTAGCTCGGCCAGGATCAAACGGCGGTCAGCTCGGCCAGGACCGTGCTGTAAAATAGAACTCATCGACGTTCGCCTCCGCTCCGAATCTCTCGCTCACAACCAACCTAAATCTGCGTTGGGTTCGGGCACTGCGGGCTGGCGATCGTTGTTTGAGGCACGTCACCTCGGGTCGAGCGTTCGAGCAGCGGTTACCGCACGAGATCTACGTGTCGTCTAGGACGACGCAGAGTGAAACTGTGACGCATCCGTCTTCAAATGGTAAGTTCATCCCTATCGCCGACCAGCGGCTACTTGGGGCAGCCTGTGGCGTACGGGACGTTCGCTCCGGACCAGAACGACTGTGGTTCCCCGGCGCCGAACGGATCCGCCAGGATTTCGCATCAATGGGGATCTGGACGTCGCCGACACGGACCATCGCATCCGCGCCATCCCGCGGAGCACGGGCCTGATTCGAACGATCGCCGGAGACGGCGATCCGGGACCGGACGATCAGGCAGAATCTGCCCAGATCGGCGACCGTGGTCCGGCTATGCGTGCCCGCTTGAACGGTCCAACCAATATCGGCATCGCGCCGAACGGAGACGAGTACATCGCCGACATGGGACACAACCGGATCCGCTGCGGCGATGCGGTGAGCGGCCTGGTCGCCGGCAGCGACGGAGGTCCGGCGGTCGCGGGGAAGCTAGCGGGCGCGGCTGCCCTGGCGCTCTCGTGGTTCGGGCGACGCCTTACTATCTACGTGGCCGATGTACTTCGCCGGCAGTGCGCGAGTGATTGCGCCGGGCGGCGTAGTCTCGAGGCTCGCCGCCCGCGAGCCGTTCGTCGCCCCGTCGCACCTGACGTATCGGCGCGGGGGATCGTCGCACGTGGCCAGTGAGAACGGCGCCGTCACTGCGGTGGACCTGTCGCAACACCGTCTGCTGCAAGTGGGTAGCGGTTGCCTCCCGGACGCCCGTCGGCACGACTGTGTCGGCCGGGATGCAAGCGATTCAGTGATGTCGCTGATCGCATGGACCTGGTCGTGCGTGCGCCCATATCGGGGCCGGATGGCGATGCTGTCGTTCATTGCCGCCGCCAACATCGCGCTTGGCCTCCTGCGCCATGGCCGATTAAGCTGGTCGTTGACAACATCCTCGGAAACAAGCCGTGGCCGGCGGCCCTCGCGCCGCTCGAATACGATCTGGCCGGGGGCAGCCAGGTCGCGCTGCTCATCATCGTCGTGTTCGGAGGCCTCGTCCTCCAGATACTGACGCAGGTGGTCTCCATCGCCAACACGCAGTGCCAGGTCGATACCGGCCAGCGAATGGCCTATGCGCTACGCTCGCGACTCCTCTCGCACCTCCAGGCGTTGTCACTGCGTCACCACATCGTCACGCGCACGGCTGATTCGGTATACCGGCTCGAGGCCGACGCGGTACTGCGTGCACGACCTCGTCATGAGCGGGTTCTTCGGCCTGTGCACCGCCGTGCTGACGCTGGCGGCGATGTTCGTCGTGCTGTTGCGCCTCGATTCGTCACTGGCGCTGCTCTCGCTCGCCGTCGTGCCTCCGCTGTTCATCTGCCTCCGTTACTATGCGCAGCGCATGGTCGATCGGGCACAGGGCGTCAAGGAGCTGGAGTCGAAGCTGATCGAGCGGATGTACGAGATCCTGTCGGGGATCAAGGTGGTGAAGAGCTTCGCGCGCGAGCCGCACGAGCTGCATCGCTTTGAAGAATCGGGTCACGCGACGATGTCTGCGCGCCTGCGGTTCACATGGCAGGAATCAGTATTCACACTGGCCGTGGCCGCCATCACGCTCACCGGCACCGCGCTCGTGGTGACCGTTGGTGGCCTGCACGTGTTGCGCGGCGAGCTGACGGTCGGCGAGCTGCTCGTCGTCATCGCCTACCTCGCGGCCGGTACGGCCCGCTCTCATCGATCGCGCACACGACAGGGTTGCTGCAGAGCGCGATCGCCAGCTCGCGCCGAGTTCGCGAGATATTTGCGCTCGTTCCCGAGGCGTTGGATCCACCTGACGCAATCGATGCGTCGAAAATCGCCGGCGAGGTACGGTTCGAGCACGTGAGCTTCGCCTACGACGAGAACCGCACCATCCTGGACGATATCAGCTTCCTCGCACGGCCTGGCGAGATGGTCGCCCTTGTGGGTTTGACCGGAGCGGGCAAGTCGACCCTGGCCAGTCTGGTTCCGAGGTTTTACGAGCCGACCTCCGGACGAGTCCTCATCGACGGCGCGGACGCATCGAAATATGGCCTGCGGTCACTGCGGGACCGCATTGCGATCGTGCTTCAGGACGCGGTGCTATTCGGCGGCACCGTCGCGGACAACCTGCGGTACGGGCGTCTCGACGCGACCGATGCGGAAGTGGAGGAGGCCGCGCGCGCCGCGCACGCGCACGATTTCATCATGCGGCTGTCGCGTGGATACGACACCCCAATTGCCGAGGCGGGCGCCAGCTTGTCCGGAGGAGAGCGCCAGCGTTTGAGCATCGCGCGGGCGCTGCTCAAGAATGCTCCGATCCTGATCATGGACGAGCCAACCTCCTCGCTCGACGCGATCTCCGAGGCCGCCATATTCGAGGCGTTGGGCCGCCTGCGCGCCGCGATACCACGATCGTCATCGCGCACCGCCTCTCGACGATTCGCGACGCCAACTGTATCCTCGTCCTTCACGAGGGCCGCATCATGGCCCAGGGGACGCATGCAGAGCTGCTGACCACCAATCAGCTGTACCGGCGCATGTGCGCCCGACTGAGCGTCGGGAAGTCGCTTGACGACCCCGAGACGGTCGACGAGCTGCTCCAAGCGATCGGATCAGGACCCTAGAACAGAACACCCGTTCGGAAGATCGTCGTACGGAATGCGGCACGTTCACCGATCCCTCGAGCCGTTCGGGCTCCGAGACCAATCGTCCTTCGCGAACGACAACGGCCGACTCCCACGGTGCGTCCCGGGAAGCCGTTCGTGACTTCTCACGCGAGCGCCGACCTCTTCCATCAAGCTCTTCGGCGGACGGTTGGTCCTGACGGGACGAGACCTGAACATCCCCCACCGCGCATGATCGCGCGCGAGTGCTTTGACGCCTCGCGCGCGCTGCCGCGCCTGCTCGACGTGGCCTGCGCGTGAGCCGAGATCAAGACCGCCGGGAGCACTCTCAAGGCGCTACTGCCAGGGATTGTATCGAAGCTGTGCGGTCAGCCTCCGTCCCACCCATTCCTGAATGACCACATCCGGCTGCTCGCTTCCGATCACGACCGGCTCCACGTTGTACTGCCACAGATAGACCGCGCGGCTGAAGTGCTCCGACAGGAAGGGGATCAGACGAGACGCTTGCCGAGCGAAACCACGAAGAAGAGACGATGCGACGTTCGCGTAACATGTCGTTGGTGTCCTGAAGCGTCTCGCGCCAGATCAATAGCAGGTCCACTGATCCGGCATCCCCCAGAGGGTTTACGGCTCAGCCGTTGTGCATGCATTCGATGCGCTATTGGAACATTGGCGTCCATCGGCCACAGAGCTCCGCATTCCCTGCTGGCACGAGAGACAGATGAGGTGAAGGGCGTATCGACGCCGCTCGAGTGCGGCGCCCTCGAACAGAAGTCTGGGTCTCGGTCGGCGCGTTCGCAGCCGCGGCGACAGCACGCACGCCGCGCAAGCGCCCGCCGCATAGGATTCTGGTCGGAATAGGGTTGTCAGCACCTAGTCGCCAGCCGGCGGTCGGCGAAATTACTTGCGTTTGAGCACGAACAGTCGATTCGGATGCGGCCACCACAGATCGTTCCAGGTGATCTCGCGTTCGATGACATAGTCGTCCATCGGAGACGTCGCGAGCACGTACGGCGCCATCCGCTTCGTCGACACCCACGGGACATCGCGGCTGGGGTCGAGTCCTTTTGCCAGGTTCTCCGGGTGCGCGTAAAGGATCCAGCCATTCCAGCAGTACCCGGAGTCGATGTCCGATTGAGGCACACCGCGAGCGACGAGGGCCTGCGAGCTATCCCGCACGACCTCATTGAACCGGAGCGTGTCGTGCGTTCCTACCAGGGCCGTCGCCGCAAACAACGCCACCACGCTCCACGCGAGCACGGGTGCACGGCCCGACGTTGGGTCGCGGCCGAGCGCCAGGATAACGAACGCGACGTGCTCTGGCACCAAGTAGCGATCGTGGTAGAACCACAGCACGTTCGCGACCACGAAATATGCGCAACCGTATACGACGATTGGAGCAGAGTGTGCCGCCACAATGGCGGCGCGCGCGCGCTCGAGAGCTGCCGCTATCGAGGAGCCAGCCCCGGAGATCCCCTCGACAAGAACGCCGCGCTGCCACCGAAAGCGGGGGACGAGAGCCGCAAGACCAAGGGCGACGGCCAGAAGCCCCGCACCGCGTAACACGGTGGCCATCCACACGGGCACGTCAGCGATGAGCTGACCTCTGACGAGCCCACGGGCAAGGCCGAGCTCGCGAACGCTCCAGATGTTCCCGGGCTGGAGCGGCTGCGGAATCGCTCCCACGGCCGCGAAGAATACTGCGGCGGAAACAGCTGCCATCAGCACCAGTTTCCCCGAGCGCCAGAGGTTTCGCGTGGATGCCATCGCCAGCAGCGCTGGCAGGGCGTGGAAGGCCATCGACGTCAACAGGTTCAGGTTTGCGACGAGATAACCCATCGCTGAGACCATGAGCACATATTTGAGTCGCCCGATGTTCTCCGTCAATATGTAGGTGGGCCCGAGGATGGACATCAGCGCCCACCAGCTGAGTGCCATGGCGATCCACGTCGAGGCGAGCGCTCCGATGACGTGACGGCGGGGAAGCGTTCCGGCGTGCCGATCTAAATGAAGCAGCAACGGCAGGCCGGCTAACGGAGTGATTAGGCCAATTTGCCGGATCAGCAGCGCCGCCAGGCTCCAGCATCCCGCCCACCAGACCAAGTGGAGACGCCTCCGCGATCCGGCGCGCACATAGCAGAGCAACGCCATCATCGTGCACGCCATGAACGGCACGTCCGTCATGAACGATGAAGCCAGGAGGAAGAACGTCGGATTTGCCGCCACCGTGAACGCGCCGAGCAGCGCGATGTGCTTCGGGGCGCGAAGCTCCCGCAGGACCAGGTAACCGCCGCGGTGCCGACGAAGCCGAGCGCAAGCGTCGAGAACCGCAACGTCACGAAGGAGAAGCCCAAACATGACGCCCACGCCGCACCCCAGAGCGTGAGGGCGAACGGGTACACCGCGCTGAAACCGAGGACATCGAACCGCCCTGTCCGCAAGAGCTGCTCGACACTCCACGCGTACGTCCAGTCGTCGATGACCGGGACATTCTTCCCGGCACCCAGAGCACCCGCACCAGCGAACCATGCGAGGAGCACGGCTATGTATGGAAGCTCGGCGCGTAGGGAAACGCTGGCCGGACCTGTCGTGGGTGAATCGGCGACGGAGGTCACGCCCGGATTATAGTTGAATACCCGCGCCTCACCCGACGGGCGGGGAATTGGGATTGCGACGTGACGCGCCACCGCCACGGGTTTGCCCGCCGCTGACGGCGGCATGCCGCGAGCGCCTCAATTGCGCCGTGGGACGGCTACGTCGCAGTCCTTGTGTGCAGGAAATGCTTGTTGACATGCCCGACTCGTGGGGTAGATTGTCCGAGCGATGCATTTGTGGTTTCCCGTTCGTACCGTCTCTCTGGTCGGATGAGCAGACGCCATCTTTCCGATGATCGCACCTTCGTGGATGCCACCGGAATACTGCGACTGGAACTGGAGCCAGGGCTCGCCCAACGGCCACGGGTTGTTGATGACGCCGAAGGAACAGAAGCGTCTCTCGCCGGAGCGCATCTGGCGCCGGAAGGGACCGTTCGGCGGCCAGGGCAACAACTCGACGCGCGGTTCGATACCCGTGGTGTTTTCACACGGCCAAACTTGAGACGGGCATGCACGTGCTCGAGGTCGGTGGCGGTCTGGCGGGATTCCAGTTCGTGCTCGATAGAGTGGGCTGCCACGTGGTCAACGTCGATCCCGGCATGGAGGCTGCCGGCGTCGGCTGGCCGTGCGACACAGAGACAATGCGAAAGCTCAACCGCTGGTTCAAAACCCACGTCGAGCTGCGCAACACGACCATCGACAGGGCTGGGCTCGAGGCCGATCGCTTCGACCGGGCATTTTCGATCAGCGTGATCGAGCACCTCACGCGTCGCGACATGCGACAGGTGATGTCTCATGTGTTCCGCTGCCTAAAGCCCGGGGGGGCGTTTATCCTTACGATCGATTTGTTTTTGAACCTGCAACCGTTCACATCGCGCAAATCCAACCAGTTACGGCTGGAATCAAAACGTGCGCGCGCTGGTCGAGTCTGAGGATTGGGAGATGATCATGGGCAAACAGGAAGAGTTGTTTGGTTTTGACGAGTTCGAGGCCGACCGCGTGCAGTCGCGATCGGAGAAATATATGATCGGCCGCGATTATCCGGCGCTGGTGCAATGCGTCGTATTGCGCAAGCCGACGGCGTGACGAGCGTCACCTGGGCGTTCCGTCGCAGACTAACGCGTGGGTCCGAGAACGAGTGCCCGAATGTGTCTCACCCGTTCGTGGCTCGGGGTGCCTTGGGGCCATTTCTCCGACTGGCGATTCTCGAATAGATATCGTCAATGGTCTTCGCAACCTCACTGTAGTCGAACCGCACTGCGCGTAGGCGACTCGCCTTGGACATGCGATCGGCAAAACCACGGTCGGTCAGAAGCCTCAAGATGGCCTCGGCCATGGCATGTGGATCTCTCGGCTGGCACAGGATGCCGGTATCTTCAGACACGCACTCAGACACCCCTCCCACGTCGGTGGCGACCGTTGGCAGCCCGGTTGCCATGGCTTCAAGCAATGCATTGCTCGCCGTCGCGTCGCGGAAGGGAAAGACGGCGATTCTGGCGCCTGGTAGGCCTCCCGCAGTTGCTCATCGGTCAAATGCTCCAAATGGGTGAATCTCTCGTCATCGAGTCGCGAGTTCCCTCCTCCTTCCCTTCGGGTGCCCACGGCAATGAATCGAACGTTCGGAATCTGCTCGCGCACCAAGGTCATGACGGCTGAGAGCGTCTCGAAATCTCTCAGATGTGCTCCGACGGTGATGCAGACCGGTTCGGCCGTCGCGTTCTCGGCAGGCTTGAAGAAGTTGGTATCAACACCATGAGGATGGACGAATATGCGCTCTGACGGCAAGAGTTTCTCGAAATACGGCCGTTGTGACTCGGAAACCAGGATTGCCGCGTCGAGATTTCGAACGATGTGATCGATTTGAAGCCACTCGAGGTTCGGCAACGGCTCATGGAACGTGGCCACGAGTCGGGTTCCCGTCAAGCGCCGAAAATAGCCTAGTAACCAGACATCCGTATCACCGTAGAGAGCGTGATAGAGGGAACGTCTGTGGAACGCCATGTGGAGTCCTGCCGCGAGCTCTATCAAGAAGATGCCGAATGAGTAGTAGGGACGGGGCGTGAGCGCCGTGATCGCCTGGTCGAGTCGCCAACCGAGGTCGCCAATGCGGCGATAGTAGCCAAGTCGGCCGGCGAAAGTTCTTACCTTGACAGGCGATCTGAGCGGCACACCGACATATCGATGAAAGTTCTCGTACCTGAATGGCCCGAATGATGGTGGTGGCGTGGACCAACCAGATAAACATTGCGGCTGCGCATAGCGGGCACGGATGAAAATTTTACCTGGCTGCTCAATTTCTTTACGGGTCTAAGCTCAACGAGCTTGCGGGGCACCTGCCGCATGGACGGAGGGCTCTTCCATGCAATTTGGCAGCCGTTGGTTGCAAGCTGCGCCGTGTGGGTGAAGGGTGCAACAACTGACGTCCGCCTGTTCCCATCCGGAAATGACGTTGATAAAGAGGCCCCTGCCGGCCGATGCGTAAAATGGGCGGATGTCTGACCACGCTGGAGGCCCGTGCTTGTCTCGCTCTGCTACCTGGTCCTTCGACACGTTCTGCGACTGGCCGTCCTGGGCTGTCGCTCACACGACTTCAAGGAGTTGGAGATCGTCGTGCTGCAGCACGAACTCGGCATCCTACGTCGGCGGACGACCCGTCCGGCGATGACGACGGTCGACCGGTTGTTCTTGGCGGCGGCGAGCCGCATCCTGCCGCGCGCCCGCCGGCAATCGTTCGTTATCACGCCGACCACGTTGCTCCGTTGGCATCGGCGCTTGGTCGCGAAGCGATGGACGCCGTCACGTCGTGCCGGCCGACCACCCATCAATCGAGAAGTGCGGGAACTGGTCCTGCGGCTCGCGAGAGAAAACCCACGTTGGGGATATCAACGCGTCGTCGGGGAGCTCAAAGGACTTGGCGTCGTGGTATCGGCGACGACGGTGCGGGCATGGCTTTGCGAGACTGGCCTCGGGCCGATCGGCACTCGCCCGGGTTCGACCTAGCGCGAATTCATACGAGCGCATCGCCAGAGCCTGCTCGCGGTCGATTTCTTCACCGTGGAGACGGTCTGGCTGCAACGGATATACGTACTGTTCTTCATCGAACTGGGCAGTCATCGTGTGCATTTCGCAGGGTGCACGCCCAATCCTCATCCTCAACGGTCAGCATCTCGAGCAGGTTGTTCGCGTCTTCCTCGATCATTACTACGGCCATCGGCCCCATCGAGCCTTAGCCTTGGCTCCGCCCGAGCCGACGCGTCAGGCAGCATGTGAATGGAGTGGCGCGTGCGTCTTGCGTCGTGATCGACTTGGTGGGGCGATCCACGAGTACAACGTCGCGGCTTGACAGTGTTTCTGCACCGTACAGCTACTAAACCTGGAACTCGCGGCTCGCCGCGGACCGTTAGGCGCTACATGCCGGTGGGTGGTGCGCCTGGGGCCGGTCGGCCATCGCAGCGGTGGAACACGTTCGTGCGCAACCCTGGCGCGTGGCGGTGGCATGCGATCTCTTCCTCGTGGTCACCGCGACGTTCCGCCTGTTGGACGTCTTCGTGGTCTTAATCTTTTGATCAAATCGACGCACTCTACAAGGGTTCAGAGCAGCGACACAGAGTACGGAGATCATCTCGCTGAGCGTATCTGCGTTGCGGCGCAACACCAACGGCGATACCCCGTACAGGGTTTTCAGTAGCTACAGGGTGTTCGGCATCGCCCTGTCGCTTCGCGCGAGAGCTTCCACCCTCACCCGTATGCGGGCACCCAAAGATCCCACGGGCGACTTGCGGCGATTTCCGCTTCGCAGATCGTCATTGCTTCGGCCAGGGCGGCGTCTGGGAAATGAACCGCACCAGCGTGGTGCTCGCGGATGGCGCGACCGATGAGCCGTCCGAGCACTGTGTCGAGCGCGGTGGCGTCGGCGAGCGAGGCGACGAGGAGCTCGCCCCAGTTCTCGAGTTGCCCGTCGGCGAGCCAGCGCGCCGATACGAGATCCTTGAACGCGCGTCGCGTGTCCGCATCGGGCATCATGCGAGGTTTCGCGACAACCTCTTGCCAGACCGGTACCGGCGGCCCGCCGGGTTTATCTGATCAAGCTCGTCATACTTCGGCTTCGTGGAGTTCTGGAAGTCCGACACCCCGACGACCTTCACTCCCGTGCCAAAACTGCTCTTGTTGTAGTTCACGCCGTTGCGGAACTCGGCCAGCTCGCCAAGACGCTTCGTGGGCCATTTGACTCTTGCCGTCATCGTCAAGCCCCGAGAATCTCGACCACATTGCTGGCGATGGTCTGTTCCAATTCCCGGGCCTGAGCGTTGAGCGCTTCCAGCTCCTCGTTTAGCGTTCGAGCTGCTCCTTGAAATCTTCATCGCTAATCGCCTCGCCTGGAGCAACCCCTACATAGCGACCGGGGTTAAGCGACCATCCCTGAGCGGAGACATCCTTAGTCGGCGCCGTCCTGCACAGGCCGAGAACGTCGAGCGTACTTCGGCTTCTTGCCAAAGACCTCTTTGACCTTCGCTTCGGCCTCGGCGCCGCCAAGCGAGAAGTCAAGGTCTTCACTGCGATAGAGGCGGACGATGTTGGCGATGAAGCCGATCTGCGCGGGCGTCCAATCGCGGTGGGCGCGGTCAATCTGCCGGTAGATGTGACGGGCGTCAATGAACAGCACCCTGTCGGCACGTGCCGTCTTCTTCTTGCCCCGGTCGAGAAACGACAGCGTCACCGGTAGGGTGACGGTGTAGAACATGTTCGGGCCGACGGCGACCACGATGTCCACCGCCTGGTCCTCGACAAGCTGGCGGCGGAGTTTTGCTCGGAGGAGCGGGCGTCCGAGGCCGAGTTCGCCATCACGAACCCTGACCGCCCCTTCTCGCACCCAAGGGACAGACGCGGCAATCCCTCGTGCTCCCAGCCGGGAAGACGAACACGACGCGTGAAGTGCCGGTCGGCTCACGACTCGCGGCCGTGCTCGACCTGCGGCGACACGCGCCAGACGGCGCGCGGCTCGGTCCTGACGCCTACGTCTTTGGCAACGAAGTTGGCGAGCGCATCGGTTCGGTCAAGAAGGCGTGGCAGACCGCCGTCTTGAAGGCGCACGTCCACACGCCGCAATGGGTCAAGGGCAAGAACAACCAACTCGCGCCCGAATCTTTGGCAGGCTACCGTGCGATCAACTTGCACTTTCACGACCTGCGGCGGGAGTTCGGCAGTCGCGTGCTCGAATCGGGCTCGTCGCTCATCGAGGCGCGGGACCTGCTCGGCCACGCCAACATCAGCCAGACCTCGACCTACCTGCAATCGACGGCGAAGGCACTCGGGCTGGCCATCGAGCGCGAAGCGCACGAGCGACAGCTGGAAGACGCACGCCGACGCGAATCGGAGAAAAATTCCCACACGGAGACTGAATGTGACAATCCGCTGCCGCCATTCGCAGCAGCGTCAGAATCCGCAGAAGTGGTGAAGCACTAACGGGTTACGTGATTGGCTGGGAGGCAGGGATTCGAACCCCGATAACGTGGTCCAGAGCCACGTGTCCTACCGTTGAACGACCTCCCAGTACCAGGCGCAGCGCGCGGAGGGGCGAGAACTTCCGATTATAGCCAAACCTCGACGGCCGTCCAAAAGCGGACGAACCACGCGCGCTACGCTCGGGTACTGGTCGGTCACGGCGACTCGACGCGGGCTCACATGACGTCGCGATCCATCACCTGATCACTGCTCGGTGTCATGCCCGCATTCGCCTCACTCTCCTCGTTCTCCAGCTTGCGACGATGACTCGCCACGCCGCCCTTGCGGCCCGCCTCACGCGCTTCATCGGACGTCCACTCGTGCGCGGTGCCCTTCTGGTGCGCCGCCTTGCCACCCTTGCTTGCGATCTCGCGCTGCTTGTTCCGATCCATCGAAGCAAATCCACGATCCTCTTTTGCCACCATGTCCTCCAACGGGAATCGTTACGTGTCCGGAGTCGAGTGCTCGAACCCGCGTGCCCGGTCAGGCGTGGAACCCGGCGGGCCCCGACGGAACCCTGACCCATGATCGGCTGCTGCTCAGCTTCGGTCACTGATCAGCTCGCACGCGGACGTCACCGCTTCAGGTGCAACTGAGGTGCCAGCCACAAGTCGCACGGCCTCGGTCTCTGACGCCTCAAATACAGTGAATCGGCGTCAGCGAAGTGATGGCAGAACGGACACAAGGCGAATCAGGCCTTGGGTGAAGAAATCAGGTGGGGCACGGCGCGGAGCCGCTCGTGAGTGCGTTGTCGGCCGACGAGCGCCATCGACCTCGAAGAGTCCCGGGCTTACCGGAGTGCCCGTCAGCGCCACACGTACGGCATGAATGAGTGTCGCCGCTTTCACACCGCGCGCTTCAGCAGTGGAACGAAGCGCACCCTCGATGGAGGTCGCGTCGAACGCCGGGAGGGCCGCCAATGCGGCGTCCAGAGCAAGGAGATGCTCCGTCATCGAATCGACGCGAAGGTGTTTGTCCACCGCCGCCGCGTGGTACTCGATGGCGTCCGTGAAGAAAAACCGGCCGTGCGTCAGGAAGTCCTGCAAACGGCGCGCTCGAGGCTTCAGCAACTCGAGGACTGCGAAGAACCAGGCGTGGCGATCGCCGAGATAGCTGTCGGTCCACAGCTGGCTCGCCTCGAACAGCGGCTTGAGCCGCCGAGCCAGCTCGTCGGGGGCCAGCCTGGCCATGTGTTGCTGGTTGAACCAATCCAATTTCTCCGAATTGAAGACGGCGTTGCCACCTCCGATTCCCTCGAGCGCAAACATCGAGACGAGTTCGTCTCGACTGAAAATTTCCCGTTCGCTCTCTTGCGCTCGTTTCCCGATACCTTCCCGTCCCTCCAGCCCCTCCTGCCTTTCCTGCCCCTCCAGCCTTTCCCGCCCCTCCAGCCCTTCCCGCCCCTCCAGTCCCTCCTGCCTTTCCCGCCCTTCCCGCCCCACCTGCCCTACCTGCCCTACCTGCCGTCCCGGCGACCAGCCGAGAAGCGCGAGAAAGTTGACAAGCGCTTCGGGGACATAGCCTTGCCTCGCATATTCCATCACCGACGTCGCGCCATGACGCTTGCTCAGGCGCTTCTTGTCGGGGCCGAGGATCAACGGAACGTGCGCGAACCGCGGCAGCGGCGCGCCGATCGCCTGATAGAGCAAAATTTGCTTGGGTGTGTTCGATATGTGGTCGTCACCTCGAACCACATGCGTAATCGCCATCTCCACATCGTCCGCGACAACGGACAAGTGGTACGTCGGCTGGCCGTCGGATCGAAGAATCACGAAATCTTCGATGGTGGCGCCGTCCACTTCGATCGCCCCGTGAACGATGTCGTCGAATCGCACCGTACCTTCGGGCACGCGGACGCGAACGGCGCGCGGCGCCTTCGCCTGCTCGCGCGCGGCGATCTCCTTGTTCGTCAGCGCCGCGCACGTGCGGTCGTACTTCCACCCGCCGTCGGCCAGCTCCGCCGCAGCGCGCTTGGCCTTCAGCTCTTCAGGCGGGCAATAGCAGTAGTAGGCGCGGCCGCCGGCGACAAGCCTCTCGGCCATGGTCCGATATCGCTCAATGCGCTCCGACTGAAAGTACGGAGCGTACGGCCCATCGATCTTCGGACCCTCGTCCCAATCGAGGCCGAGCCACCGGAGACCGTCGAGAATGCCCTCGACCATGTCGGCCGCTGAACGTTCGGCGTCGGTATCTTCGATACGCAGGACGAACACGCCGCCCTGGTTGCGCGCAAAGAGCCAGTTGAAGAGCGCCGTGCGTGCTCCGCCCACGTGAAGATAGCCGGTGGGCGACGGGGCGAACCTGACACGAGGCGCGGTCACGATGCGATTGTAACTAAGTGGCTCCGCGCTAAACCGTCGAGTGAATATAATCGCCGGACTCACACCCATGCCTGAACCGAATACCACGCGCACGGTGCACCGCCCCGCACAACGCACCGCAAAAACCGTGACCGCCGACATCTGCGTCGTCGGCGCCGGCATCTCCGGCGTCTCCGCAGCCCTCGAAGCGGCTCGGCTGGGCCGCCGGGTCGTGATCGTGGACGCGGCGCCGTCTCTTGGCGGGCAGGCGATCGGATCGATCATCGGGACGATCATCGGCCTCTACACCCATGGCCCGAAGCCGTATCAGATCACACATGGCATCGCGGACGATCTCGATCGAGGACCTGACGAAGGAAGGCTCGCTGAACCGCCGCGTGTCGATGACCGGCACCATCACGTTCCAGTACCGACGAAGTTCGGCTTGGCCGCTGGATCGAACGCAAGATCGAGGAAGCCGGTATTCAAGCGCTCCTTGGAAGCGTGTTGACAGGTGTGGTCGTGGAAGGCCGGCGCGTCGCGGGCCTCGAGCTCGCGACGCGGTTCGGCGCCGCGAGGGTCGAGGCCCAGGGGTATGTCGACGCTTCAGGCGACGCCACGGTCACCTACGAAGCAGGCTTCGACGTCCGCGAGCCGGTCGCGCCCGTGTATGGCTCGCTGAACTTCCTCATCGAAGGGTACGACACCGTCGCAGTGAAGGATCTGGTCGTGGCGGAAGTGCACGAGCGGCTGGCGAAGAAAGGCTCCGAATACGGACTCGTCCGCCACGATGGATTTCTGATGCACTTTCCCGGCAAGGATTTCATGCTGGCCAACGTCACGCACCTCGAGACGGCGCTCGACCCGCTGGCGACCGCCTCGATGGTTTCCGAGGGGCGGCGCCAGGCCGATAACGTCGTCCGGTTCTTGCGCGCGGAGTTTCCCGGGATTTTCGAGAACGCGCGGATCCGCACCTACGGCAATCCAGGCCTGCGGCAAACGCGTTGGATCGTCGGCTCACGACAGCTCACGCTGAACGATATTCAGAAGGGGGAACGGCCAGCTGATGCGGTGGCCCGCTGTGCGTGGTGGGTCGAGCTGCACAATGCCAAGGATCTGGTGCACTGGGAGCGTTTCGAGCCGGACCACGTCTACTACATTCCGCTGTCGTGCATGATCCCCAAGGATGCCGACAACATCGTCGCGGCTGGCCGCTGTGTCGATGCCGACATCCGCGCCCTGTCGGCAATCCGCGTGATGGGGCCATGCATCGCGATGGGCGCGGCTGCGGCGCACAGTCTCGACCTTGCCGGATCGGATTCCGTGCATCGGGTCGACCTGGCCAAGCTGCAACAGCGACTGCACGACAACCTCGAACGGACCGATTAGTCGCTTCACCACTTGGCAGCCCTGAAGGGCTGCGCTACATCGCGCTCATCGGACACTGAAGGGCTGCGCTACATCGCTCATGGACTCTGAAGGGCTGCGCTACTTGGCAGCCCTGAAACTGAAGGGCTGCGCTCATCGCGACTACTGACGTAGCGCAGGCCTTCAGGCCTGCTTTGTAACGCTGTATCGAATCCGGGCGTGTCGGTCCCATGCGCGCGGTCGTCACGGATATCGAGAATGCGCGCGCCGGTCGATTGCAGAAGTGCGACGACCTCGTTCTTGTCGATACCGTGCATCTCCATGTCATGGAAGCGGCGCGTGGAGATGACGACATACTTCACGGCGCGCCAGATCCGCACGAACGGGCGCGGCAGCCGGCGCTTGAAGGCGTTGCCTTCAACCGGCGCATTCAGAAACAGCTGCATCGAGTCGGTCGACATCCGCTCGGGAAGTTGAAAGACGAGCGCCCCTCCGGGTGCCAGAACCCGCACGAGTTCACGGAGGTATCCGCGAGCGAGCGGCGGCGCCATATGCTGCAACACGATGCGGCTATAGACGAAGTCGAAACTCCCGGTCTCGAACCGACGAAGGTGCGCGGATCGATTCAGCTCGAAGCTGCAGCGCTCGGGGACACGATTGAACTCCCGGGCTTGCGCAATCATGGACGCGGCCACGTCGACGCCGACGACGTGCTGAAAGCGCGCGGCCAGCGCCTGCGTCACGCGACCGACGCCGCATCCGAAGTCCAAGGCGCGGCGCCGCGGGCACGACGGCAGAACGCGATCGAGGTGCTGCATCATGCGGTCGACTTCGGCACGCCCGGTCTCGAGGAACTCCTCGATCGTCCATTTGCTGCCTTGTTTGTCGGGCCAGGTGAGCACCGCCCAGAGCGGATCGCGGCGGCCGAGGCCGTCCCAGGTGTTCCTGACGCGCCACAGCTGAAAGGGCACGCGCCATGGTACCGCCGTTGTCGGAGGTTTGGGAATCAAGCCAGCTGCGAAACGACGAACGCTGTCAGACCCACGATTGCTCCAGCCAATGCATCCGCCGCGTAGTGATACCGGCCGACAACGCTGGCGATCGTGATGCCAAGCGCAACGAACCCGAGAAGGCCTCCGGCCACCGGCAGCGCGACGGCGACAGCGAGTGCCGCGGCAGTCGCGATCGCCACATGTCCGCTTGGAAAAGTGTTGAGCTGAACGCTCGCCCGATCGAGCACGAAGAGATTGAGCTGCCTTACGCTGGATCGGCTGGCGAGAGGCCGTTCGATGGCCCGCGGCGGACGCGTCGGCAGCCACGGCAGCGCGCCATAGCACAACGCCGCCGCAAGCAGGACGGCCGCCCAGTAGCGCTCCTCCTGCCCGGCTCCTCCCAGAAAGTGGAGACACAACCAGCCCGCGGGGATCAGTGGATAGCAAAAAAGATACGCAAGCTCGAGGCCTTCGAGGACCCAGCGCGGTGCCCGTTCCGCAAATGCGCCTTCCCGGCCGCCCAGCCATCGCCGATCGAACTCTGCGAGCCGTTGCTCAAAGGCTGGGCTATAGGCGCCGACGAGCAGTGCCGGCATCCGGTAGGCCGCGAGCAGGTAGACGAGGGGCGCGATATTTCGCGCCTGCCACAGCCATCCGCCGTCGAATCGTGACAGCCACGCAGCGGCCACTGCGAGAAGCGCCCCCGTCACGAGTACCCGCGTACGGCGGGCGACCGGTATCCTCGCGAACGGGGCCAGGCCCGCGAGATACAGGAAATACGCAATGACGATCGTTTCCGAGAAGCGCAGTCGCACGTGACTTCGATCGTGGCTCGTCTGCCTAGGGAATGCGACAAATCTTCCGAAAACGGCTCACCGCGCACAGACAGCCCCGGAATCGAGTCATGCTACCGCTGCTTGTATCGAAAGCTGACGCGCGTCTCCTGATCGACGACAAGCGGCTTCACGAACTGGTGCGATGTGCCGGCACGGGGCACATCGACACGTACCGGCAACACTCCAGCGGCGCGACGCTGGAGGTTGATCACGTTCTGTGATGGCTCGGCCTTCTTCTGGGCTTCTCTGTTCTTGTCCTTCTCCTTATCCTCTTCGTTGACCGTCACCCGATCGGCTGCTTGCCCCCGGCCCGACCCGACGCCGCCCACGGAGCTCGCGTCGGTCCGATCGGCGCCGCCACCTTCGGCCCCCTCCTGACCGAAAAACGGCTTGAACGCCCGTCGCTCGAGAACGTTGCCGTCGATCGCCCGCATCGAATAGCTGTCGGGCACGAAGACTTCCCACTCCACGAGACCTACTGGCATGTCCATTTTCGGCAGCGTCATCTCTATGTCGCCCTTGCGTCCGAAGGGCGTCCCTGGGTGGAGATAGACGAACGACACGGTATACGGTCCATTGGGACGAAAGCCCGGCCGGAGCAGCGGCACGCGCGTGCCATCAGCACCCAGGGCGGGCTTGGCCGCTTCGCCCGCGACCTCAACGGACACCATTGATGCGCCAGGCGGCAGCGTGACATTGAGAAACGCCTGCGCCCGATTTCGAAGCCGCAACGTCACCTCGGTGAGCGCCCGCCCTTCCGCCGTCACAAGCGTCGTCGCCGCAGCATGATCGGCGACCGCGGCAAGGACGCCCGCGTCTGCAAATCGCTTCACGTCCAACGCCAACATCGGAGGGGACGCCGCGCTGCGTTGGTAGCGGAACGCTGAAAGAATTGGGGTGCGCGCCAGTGACTGCAACGCCTGGTTGAGCTCGCGGACGTCGATTCGATGCAGACCCTCACGCTCGCCCGGAGTCAGATCGAGCGTGCCGACGCCTTCCACGGCAATCTCCCCGCGCTCCCGCTGGACGTCGACGACCGAAAGAAAAGGCGTCTCGAGCATGAACGACCCTCCGTCGTGCGTGCGCTCCAGGCTGAACAGGAACTGATGACGACGTGCGGTGAGGTCGCCGATGGTAAGCAGTACACTGCCTTCGCGCTGTTCGCTCGTCTCCAGCGTGCTCCCCGAGATGCTCGTCAATTCGTAACCGGACGGCAACCGCACTTCGAACGCGCGCGGCTCGCCCTGCACGATGGTCAGATCGACGAGCGCCACCATTCGAACGTCCGAGTCGCCGAGCGTCAAAAGCGTCAAGACATCTGCGAGGGCCCGAGCCTCGCGAGTGGCCGCGACCGGTGCGCTGTCGCGCATCGACCACCACACCTCGGTCGCGGAGCCTGGATCGAGTGTCGCTTCCACTATCGTTCGCCCAGCGTTGGTCGTCCGGCGGGTAATGAGGCCGGCCGACAGATGCACGTCGGCTTGATCCCCGGGAACGTCAATCGTGGCCTGCGCCGTGCCAGACTGCGGCACCGGCAGGACGAACGACGCACGTCCGGGCACAAATGTCAGCGGAGCGCCCCATTCGAGAGTCAGCACGAACGGACTCGGTCCCGGGACCAGCGCCGTGTGCGCGTTGCCCTCGGCAATCAGAGGAAGCGGCCGGCCTGCCGCGCTGGCCTCGACGAGCGTCGCACCGGACAGCAGATTCACTTTGCTCAGTCCGGCGCGAAGGGTCTCCCCCGTCAGCGTGAACGCGCCGCGCGCGGTAGCACGTTCGACGCGCACGCGAAGCTCGGTGCTCGCGACCACGGCAGCAACCGGCGCGATGGACGGACCCTGTGGAGGACGGCTCGCGAGATCGACCAACCGGTTGTATTCGGCGAGCGCGAGAGTGACCGTTCTTGGCAGTTCGGGCCGCGGCAGTTGTTGCGCCGTCAGCGTGTGCGCGAAGACCGTGAAGAGCGCAGTAAGTGGCGCGATTGTGCGTTTGGTCATGTGACACCTTTTCAGCAGGCCTAAAGGCCTGCGCTACGCTCTGCTTTCAGAAGTTCGACTTCGCTCGTTTGAACGCAAGTTCCACCCACGGCGCCCGTGATTCCGCCGTCAACTCGGAGGCCAGGAAGATCGATGGCCCGAATTGCGGGAAAGGGACGTGGACAGGCAACGAGCCGACGACCGTCCGGCCACCAGGCTCACTTCTGAAGCGCTCGACGAGGGCCTGCAGGCCGGCGGCCGCGCGCTCGTCACGTGGGCTCGCAGGCGCGGGGGACGCCGAGAAGCGCGGGCGCAACGCTTCCGCAAATGGGCCAGGATCCGTGGCAATCCGAAATGGCCCCGGTTGCAGCTCGACCTGAAAGCGCGGCGAATAGTGAAGCGCGAGCCCGGTTCGAGAAACCGGGAGATCGATCGCCGGCAGATCTACATGCGCAAGTCCTCTCTTGACGTTGATCGGCCATGCGTCGACACGCTGCAGGTAGACGAGCTGGACGACGAACGTCGGCGCTTCTTCGCCGGCGCGTCCCTTGTCGAGCGGCAGCAGCACAGCGTTTGCCTCCGCCACGCCGGGTCGAATTGGGCGTCCCGCGACCTCGGCACTCCACACCGTCGAACCCGCCGGCATCGTCACCTTGAGAAAGCTGCGCTGGTTGTTGCGGACGGCGAAACGCGCCTCGACCAGCAATCGTCCGTCCTCCGACGCGAGAAGCCGATACCGGGCCTCTTCGACGTTCGCGACGAGCACGGCCTGGGGCGTGTAGCGAACGACCGTGACGGTCAGCGAGCGCGCCTCGTTGCCGGCCAGAGGCCGAAGTCGGAAGGCGATCATCGATGGCGACTCGCGGTTGGCTACCAGGTCCCCGAGCTCCGATGGATCGGCTGGCTCGAGGCCGCGGGCCTGGCGGTCGCGGATCTCGCCGGCGCCGACGACGTCCACGGCGACGCCTCCGGTTTCGCGCTCGGCAGACGGCACGCGCACGAGCGGCACGACGATCGCGCCTTCGCGCGGCGCGCGCGTCTCGCCCTGCACGACAAAGGAGGTCTCGGTCGCGGCTGGCTCGAGCAACCTTACGCGCAGCATGCCGGCGGTCGTGTCCCAATCGCCAACCGTTGCGCCATTCACCTGATTGACTACGAGTCCGGCGGGGAGCGCGAGCACCACTTCGCGAGCAAGGCCCTGGAGAACCTCGACGCGCAGCGCCACAGCAACCTGGCAGATATCCTCGCCCAGTCCAACGACCTGCGTGACGCGCGCCCGAAGACGGAGCGGTTGCTCCGCACGCCGATCGTCAACCTTGCGTTTCCAGGACAACGTGAGTGGTTGATTCGGCCGCCCGAACGTGGTCCATCTGGTCTCTGCCGCCGTTTCCGCGCGGTCGGCGATGAATCCGCCGGTCGGCGAGAGGTCCACGCCGCTCTTCGGCAACACGAACGTCACGCGCGAGATGGGCGATGGCGAGGCGGGAATGGTGATCGACTCGGTTCCAGCCGACGCGGTAAGTGGAATCACGAGATCGAGCGCCAGCACGAATCGTCCCGCACGCGACAGCAGCACGTGTGGCGGGGGGCCTTCAACGAGAGGGACGGGCTGACCGTCGAGGCGCGCGTCGCGCACCATCAAACCGGCAGGAATCTGAACGCGCGTCCAGCCTTCGCGCAAGACGTCGATCGTCATCAGCGCGCGGCCGGCGATCGAGTCGCCGTCGACACGAAGGTCGTAGTCAATCCGCGTCAGGGTCGCCTCAACGGGCGACACGACGGGTGGCGGTGGAGGCGGCGTGGCTTTCTCGCGCAGCGCGCGGTATTCGTCGACGGTGAGGACGACCCATCCTTCCGGCACTGGCGCCACCTGTGCGCCCGCCGGCGTCGAGCAGACCAGCTCACACACGACGACTGCGGCCAATGCGAGGCATGCTCGGGCCATACGATCCTCCGCTTCTCTGCGGCGTGTCCCGGTCGAAGTGCGATTGCGCCGCGGCCATCAGCCAACGAAAGTCGCCGCCAGTGGCGACTATGGCCGGCGTTCAGCCCTTCAGTGCGTCACATTGAGACACGTCGTTCGTTGATGGCAGGCACCATCGATTAAGACGTGCGAACGACGAGCAGTGTCGGAAGAACGATCCGGGTCACGATCGGCCGCCACGTCCTTGGACATCGGAATGTAAGATTGCCCGATCAGGATGGCCGTCATGGCTCGTGGAGCTTTAAAGACCTACCTGCTCTCGCTGCCCGAGCGGATCGTTCGATCGGCATTAGGACTCGGGGCCGGAGCGGCTCGGGAATTCGGAAACGTCGCGATTCCCTCCAGCGTCCGACGAAGTCAGCTCTACAGAAACCTCGTCGACACGACACTTCGTTACCTGATCGAGCAGGTCGGCGGTGCGGAAGGGGTCTTCCCTCCCGACGGGACCATCACCAAAGACTTCCTCGTCAGGCGAACTGCCGGCAATGCCATCGAAGTCCTTGGGCTCGTCGCATTCCGCGCCTCACCGGTCTGGGTCCTCGCGGCGCTCGCAGACGTCTGCGGCATGGGCCGATATCTGATTCCTGAAATCGCCGACGCGCTCAAAGCGCAGGGCCTCCTGGACAAGGACACGGAGTTTACCAGCGTGGATCACATGCTGGATGGATTGGAGCGGACCTCGTCGCGATTGGCGGCGACCGTGAATACTCCGCCGCTCGACGTGGAAAGCCTGCGCCGGGAATGGGAGGCGATCCGTCAGGAGGCCCGGTCGATTCCCCCGGGCCGCCTTCCCTCGCGCGAGGCCATCGGCGGCCTGTGGACTCAGCTCAAGGATGAATCGGCACGGCAAAATCGGTCGGTGTTCGAAACATCCTCGATCCTGGCTCTATCGGCAGTCCGAAGATTGCCCGAAGGCATACGTTGGCTGTCGGCATCCGCTAAACTTGGCGCCAACCGTACAGGCCAGGTGTTCGCCGCGAGCCTGCTGGACGACTACCGGCACACGCTCGACGAAATCCGGCAAGTGGGGTACGTGGCGTATGCCACGCGGCAGTTCCGTCCGTACGTTCGGGCGGCCGTTCGCCAGTTCTCGCCGAGGCAGCGGACGCTCACCGAGCGGCTGATTGAAAAATTCTAGGAGCGCCGGAGTTCTTTCATATTGCTCGGTTTGGGGACGCGCATGAACCACTTCGTTCGAACTCGAATCGGCTTGCCTCTGCTCGTGCTGTTGATCGGATTGCCGAGCGCCCCGGCATCTGCGCAGACAGACTTTGCCGGCGAATGGACTCGCATTCAGGAAGAAGACAGCTCCCTCAACCCGCCCGTGGGCGATTGGTTCGGCATTCCGACCAACGAAGCGGCGCGCGCCAGGGCCGAGACGTGGGACGCGGCCAGTTGGACGCTGCCCGAGTGGCAGTGCCGACCGCACGGCGGGGCCTACTTCAAACGTGAACCGGCGGCCCTCCAAATCACGAAGCTGATGGATCCTGTCACCCGCCAGATCACGGCATATCAGGCCGAGTGGCTGCGGCAGGTGCGCATCCCGATCTATCTCGATGGCCGCCCTCACCCGTCACCGAACGCCGCACACAATTGGCTGGGCTTCTCGACCGGAGAATGGGAAGGCGACGTTCTCAAGATCAGAACCACCCACCTCAAAGAAAGCTACCTGCGGCGCAATGGCGTGCCGGCGAGCGACAGGGCCGAGCTGACCGAATACTGGGTCCGCAACGGGGACTTCCTGACATGGATCATCGTGACGTACGACCCCGTGTACCTGACCGAGCCTCTGGTCTGGAGCTCCAACTATCGGTTGAATCTTCAGCAGCAGGTCGCCCCTTATCCGTGCACCGTCGTGACCGAAATCGTCCGGCCGAAAGGGGTCGTGCCGCATCTGCTGCCGGGAACGAACACCATGATCAAGCAGTATTTCGAGCGCTACAACATCCCCGCTGATTTGATCAACGCCGGCGCGGAGTCGATGTATCCGGAATTCAAATCCAAATTGGTCCGGAGCCGATGATGTGGATACGAGTCGTCGCACTCGCTCCCGTGGTGGTGACCCTGGCCATGGCAACGATGGTCCACGCCCAGCAGGATTCAACAGCGGGCGTCGAGATCCTGCACGTGCGGGGTCCCGTCTACATGCTCGCGGGCGCAGGCGGCAACATCACGCTGTCGGTTGGGCCAGACGGGGTTTTGATGGTGGACTCGGGCACCGCGACGATGAGCGATCGGGTCCTGACCGCGGTTCAGCAACTCCAGAAGCAACTGAGCAGCTCCGGCGAGTCGCCACTGAGCTTCGGATCCGAAACGCGTTCGTCGCTTCAGGCGCTGCGGGCGACGCCGGCGCCCCCCAAACCGATTCGCTACATCCTCATTACACACCTGCATCCGGATCACACCGGAGGCAACGAAAAGATTGCGGCGGCGGGGAAGACGATCACCGGCGGCAACGTGGCCGGCGACATCGGAGATGCGTCCGAGGGAGCGGCGGTCATCGCCCACGAAAAGGTGCTGCTGCGGATGACGGACGCGAAGGTACCCTTTCGCGCCCAGCCGACCGAAACCTACTTCACCGACTACTACAAGTTGAGTCACTTCTTCAACGGGGAAGGCGTCCAGCTCGTTCACCAACCCGCCGCGCACACCGACGGCGACAGCCTGATCTGGTTCCGGGGGTCTGACGTCATCAGCACCGGCGACATCTACACCACCACCAACTATCCGGTCATCGACCTCGAACGCGGAGGCACCATCAACGGCGTGATCGACTCGCTCAACCGGATTCTGGACCTCGCCTTCTCCGAGTTCCGCACTGAAGGCGGCACGATGATCGTGCCAGGACATGGAAGGCTCAGCGACTCTGCCGATGTCGCGTACTACCGGGATATGGTCACCGTCATACGGGATCGGATTCAGGACATGGTCAGCAAGGGCATGACGTTGCAGCAGGTCAAAGCCGCACGGCCGACGAAAGACTACGACCCACGCTACGGCGCCGCAACGGGACCATGGACCACCGACATGTTCATCGACGCGGTGTATCGAAGTCTGAGCAAGAAGTCGCCATGAACGTGAAGCCGGCGGTCGTCCTCTTTCTCACTGTATTGCTCGCGGCGGCGGCCGGTCTCGACGCGCAGAGAGGCGCCCAGCCTCAGCCTCCACAGACACCCCGCGCCGCGGCGCCAATCGATCTCACGGGGTTCTGGGTGTCTCTGGTCACCAACGAATGGCGCTGGCGGATGCTCGCGCCGACCAAAGGCGATTACGCCGTTCTTCCGCTCAACGCAGAAGGCCGTCGGATCGCCGATACCTGGGATCCGGATCGCGACGAAGCCAGCGGCAATCAGTGTCGAAGCTATGGTGCGGCCGTGATCATGCAGGTGCCGGGACGTCTGCGCATCGCCTGGGAGAAAGATGATGTGCTGCGGATGGATATCGACGCTGGGACGCAGACACGTCTCTTCCAGTTCGGACAGATCGCGGCCGCCAGGCGATCAACCGACGTGGCAGGGCGTGTCCGTCGCCCAGTGGCAGGTGGCACGCGGCCAGGGCCGGGAGGGGCAAGGACCGCGATCTCAAGCGCGCAACGGGACGCTGAAGGTCGTGACGACACGCATGCGCCCCGGATATCTCCGCAGAAACGGCGCGCCATACAGCGGCGACGCCATCGTCACCGAGTACTACGGTCGCTTCTCCGACAGAGGTACCGACTACCTCAACGTCACCGCCATCGTTGAAGATCCGCAATACCTGACGGGACCATACGTCAGGAGCATGCAATTCAAGCGCGAGCCCGACGGTTCCAAGTGGAATCCATCACCTTGTTCAGCAAGGTGACCGAGGTGCTTGGAGCTGACGCTGGTGCTCGAAGCGGAATTTACATGCCTGTGATGTTGCCAGGCCGCCCGATGCCGCTACCCTACGACCACAGGATTGAAGGACGTCTCTAGACCCTCCGCATCGCTGGAGATTGCTTGACTCTACCTATGGGTCGGATAAGGCCGGCCTCGTTTACGGCTATCTTTTCGTGCCAGGGCAGGCAGGCCGGCCGCTCGATTCCGACGAGGCCGCAGAGTTTCTCGCGGCGCTGCCCGCGCTCGACGACGACCACTTCGCGTGGCTTCACTTCAATTTCGCGAATGCCGCCGCGGAACGGTGGCTGCGCGAGCACCTGTCACCGCCCGAGACCTTCCTCGAATCGTTGCACGACGTGACATCGACACGCGTCGAGCAGGAGGGCGACGCGCTGGTCGCCGTCCTCAACGACGTGCGGTTCTTCGCATTCGATGTCTCCAACGTGTCGGCTGTGAGCCTGTGGGTCGATCGCCGCATCCTCGTCAGCGCGCGCATCACGGCGCTTCGTTCGGTCGACCGGCTTCGCGCCTCGGTGAAAGCGGGCGAGATCTTCCGGTCGCCGGCGGAGCTTCTCGCCCATCTCCTGCGCGACCAGGCAGATGTCCTGGTTCAGATCGTCCGAGACGCCACGAAAGAGGTCGACGTCATCGAAGACAAGCTCATCGCGGATGAAGAAGCGGCGGCGCGGACCAGGCTGGGCTCCTTTCGACGGGTCCTCGTTCGCCTGCGGCGACTGCTCGCCCCGGAACCAGCCGCGCTCTTTCGACTGCTCAACCGTCCGCCAACGTGGATCAGCTCCGACGATCTACGAGACCTGCGCCAATCGGCTGAAGAATTGTCCGTGGCGGTGGCGGACGCCGCGGCCCTGGTCGAGCGCATCCGATTGCTTCAGGAAGAGATGGTCGCGCTGGTCAACGAGCGAACCAGCCGCACGCTGTTCGTGCTTGACCGTTGTGACCGTCCTGGCGCTGCCGCTGACGATCATTCCAGGCCTCTTCGGGATGAACATCGGCGGAATCCCCTGGAGTCGGGACGAGTCTGGTTTCTGGATGGTGGCGGCGCTCCTCACCGTCTGGGCGGATCCTTGGGGCCGTCTGGGCGTTTCGGAGACGCAGGAGTACGTGACAGGCTCGTCGCATGTCCCACCTCTATCCGTCCTGGCCAGCTGCAGTTCGTGGCTGCGCATTGTTGACCGCGCGCGAAAACTTCCACGATCCGTCCGGCTGCCGCCTCAGGATGCTGAGTCCTTTGCCGTCCATCTGAATCGGCGATCCACCAGACTGAGGAACCAGCACGAGGGTCTCGCTTCCCCAGGCGAAGGCCCAGTCCCCAGCCACTTCCACTTCCTCGAGCGCCGCCTGCTGGTCGACACTGCTGAATTGTGGCAAGAAGCTCTTATACATCGCCTCGATGGCTGGCTTGCCCCGCAATGGCGGAAGACCCGGCGGCAGGAACACCACATCTTCGGTGACGAGCGTCATGAGCTTTGGGATGTCCATGGCCTTCACGGCCGCCATCCATTCTGCAGAGAGCTGACGAATGGCTTGTTCGTCATCGTTCGACGAGCGTGCGGCGTTGAGCGTCTTGTCTGATTCGTCATTTAAGCAATATTTATCATATTATGGTCCAAATACAGCAAATATTTCCTGTTCCTGCCCATCAGACACATTATGTGAGGGCCGCGTGGATCCGATCGACAGCCAACTCCTGAACCTTCTCCAAGAGGACTGTTCACGATCGCTCGCCGAGCTGGGCAAACGGGTCGGTTTGTCGATTTCGGCGTCAACGAGCGGTTGAAGAAGCTCCGTGCGCGGGGTGACGTGCGCGCCTACGTCGCCCTGATCAACCCGCGAACGGTCGGCTACACCACCTGCGCATTCGTGCAAGTCGCTGTAGAAGGGAAGAAGAACGAACAGAGGCTCGTCGAGTCAGTCCTGAAGATGCCGGAAATCGAGGAATGCCACCACGTGTCGGGCGAATATCCCTACCTGCTCAAGATTTGGGCGCACGATCTCCAACATCTCGAGCGCCTGCTCGACGAATCGATCAAAGCGCGAATCGGCGTGGTTCGAACCCAGACGTCGATCGTGCTTTCATCCCCCAAGGATCAGGTCACAGGCCTTGCCGCGAGTCCTTGAATCGAGGCCATTTACAGACCCGTTACGCCGATCGAGTAAAACATAGCCCCTTGCGCGTCCATGTCGGCTGAACAGACGGCAGCGGTCATCGACATCGGTGCGTCGGCCGTTCGCCTCGTCGTTGCGCAGCTGGGTCCCGACGATCGTCCGGTCGTCCTCGAAGAGGCCTCTCGCGGAGTACTTCTGGGGCAGGACACGTTCTCGACGGGCCGCATCGGTGCCGCAACGATCGACGCTGCCGTGCGCGCCCTTGACGGCTTCCGCCACATCATGGCCGGCTACAGGGTGACGCGCATTCGAGCGGTGGCCACGAGTGCCGTCCGCGAAGCGGCCAACGCCGACACGTTTCTCGACCGCGTCCGCGTGCGCACCGGCCTGGACGTCGAGATCATCGACGGATCCGAGGAAAGTCGACTCACCTACCTCGCCGTTCGCGAGAGCCTTCAAGACCACCCGGCCCTCCAAGCGGCCCATGCGGTGCTGGTCGAAGTGGGTGGCGGAAGCGTTGGTTTGACGCTACTCGGGCGGGGACAGCCGACACAATCCGGCATCTATCCGCTCGGAGCGATTCGACTCCGCCAGCGACTCGGCACCTGGCATGGCCCTCACGATCAGCGGATCCGGCTGCTGACCCAGCAGGTCACGAACATCGTCCGCGACATCGTGTCCGACACCGACCTGGCCATGGCTACCCACATGATCGCGCTCGGGAGCGACATGCGGTTTGCGGCCCGCCGCGCCGTCCAGGCCGGCGATCTGCACGTCTGGGAGATGTCGCGCGAAGCATTCCTGGGGGTTTTCGACGAAGTCGAAACCTGCGACGAAGAAATGCTGGTCGATCGCTTCCGTCTGTCGCAGGTTGACGCCGCCACGCTCCTGCCCGCGCTGCTGGTCTACCGCGGCATCCTCCTCGGCGACCACTGCGGAAAGCATCACCGTGCCCGACGTTTCGCTGCGAGCCGGCTTGCTCGTCGAGCTCGCCGGGGGGGCCAGGGCGCCGAATCTCGCTGATTTCAGCTCGCAGGTGCTGGCAAGCGCCCAAGCGGTTGGTGACGAGGTACAACGTCGATGAGCCTCACGCACGGCGCGGTGGCGCGACTGGCGACTCGACTGTTCGACAACCTCGCACCTGAGCATGCGCTCAAGGAACGCGATCGACTTCTCCTCGAAGTGGCTTCGCTCCTGCACGACATCGGATTGTTCGTGAGCCTGCGCGGCCACCACAAGCACAGCTTGTATCTGTTGCAGGCGTCAGAAATTTTCGGTCTTATCGCGAGACGACATGCAGCTCGTCGGTAACATCGCCCGGTATCATCGCCGGGGCCTGCCGCAGAAGTCCCACCTGGCGTACTCGAGCCTGAGCCGCGACGAACGCGTACGCGTCAACAAGCTGGCGGCCATGCTTCGTGTGGCCAACGCGCTGGATGCCGGGCACCTTCAAAAAGTGACTGACGTTCGGATTCGTGACGAGGACCGAGGCTGGGTTCTGGAAGTCGAGGGCACCGGCGACCTGACCATGGAGCGATTGGCGGCAACGGCGCGCGCGGACATGCTCTGCGACGTCTTCGGCAAACGCGTGGTCATCAGACTCGCGGAGACGCGTTGATGACCGCGCCCCGCGACGTGACGACTGGGCCGGAAGCGTTTTTCAATCGCGAGCTGTCCTGGCTGGCCTTCAACGAGCGCGTCCTCGAGGAGGCCTCCGACGCCTCGAACCCGCTGCTCGAGCGCGTGAAGTTCGCGACGATCGTCGCGTCCAATCTCGACGAATTCTTCATGGTCCGAGTGGCCGGCTTGAAGCAGGCGCTGCTCGAGGGCAACGTCCGGCCGGATCCGTCGGGCATGAGCCCGGCCAGCCAGCTCGCGGCCATTTCCGAACGCGCCCACCAGATGCTGGCCGCCCTGTACGACCTCGTCACGCGGATCCTGATGCCTTCGCTGGCCGAACACGGAATCCACGTCGTTGCGGTATCACGGCTGGATGCAGAGGCGCGGGCTGGATTGGTTGCGCATTTTCGCCAGGAGGTGCTGCCGGCAATGACACCGCTCGCGATCGACTTCGAGCGGCCATTTCCCGATGCTGTCGTCGTTGAGCCTCAACGTCGCGTTCTGGCTCTCTCCCGATCAAGCCGGCACCAGGCCCCGCCTCGCGGTCGTGCAGGTCCCTGCTCGACTGCCTCGCCTCGTGCGGGTCACCGGGGCGAAGACGCCGACGTTCGTGCTCTTGGACGACCTGGTTCGCGCGGAGGGCCAATCTCTGTTTCCGGGCCAGACGATCGTCGAGGCTGCGGCCTTCAGATTGACGAGAGATTCGGAGCTCGAACAGGACGACGAAGGCGGCGAATCGTACCTGGAGGCCCTCGAGCGGGAGCTTCGCAAGCGCCGGCGCAGTGCGGTCGTCCGTTTGGAGATCGAGGCCGCGGCGACCGAAGACTTGCGTTCGCCAGCTGGCGCGACCTGGTCGCCGTGGAATCGGAGGACGTGTATCGCCTCGCAGGGCCGCTCGATATTCGCGTGCTGATGACGCTCGTCGAGCTACCAGGCTTCAGCGAGCTGCGCGAGACGCCCATCCAACCGGTTTCCGTGCTACGCGATCAGGATGACATCTTTTCCGAGCTGGATGAGCGCGATCTGCTCTTGCATCATCCGTACGACTCCTTCGATCCCGTCGTCGCCCTGGTCGAAGCCGCAGCAGAGGATCCAGACGTTCTGGCGATCAAACAGACGCTGTATCGAACGAGCGGCGACTCACCGATTGTGATGGCCTTGACCCGCGCGGCCGACCACGGCAAGCAGGTCACGGTGATCGTGGAGCTGAGAGCCCGGTTCGACGAGTATCGAAACATCCAATGGGCGAAGCGCCTCGAGGAAATGGGCGCGCACGTCATTTACGGTGTCCGCAACTACAAGGTCCACGCAAAAATCTGTCTCGTCGTCAAACGCACGAAATCGGGTCTTCGACGCTACGTGCACCTGGGCACCGGCAATTACAACGATCGGACGGCGCGCGTTGTACACCGACTTCGGATTCATGACCTCGGACCCCGACTTCGGCGCGGACGCGTCCGCCTTCTTCAGCGCGCTGACCGGCTACTCCGACCCACCGCATTTCCGCAAACTGGTGACGGCGCCGACCATGCTCCGCGGGCGGCTGCTCAGGCTGATCGAGCGCGAGATTCACTGGGCTGAAGCCGGGCAGCCTGCGGAAATCCGCGCCAAGATGAACTCGCTGGTCGACACGGAGATCATCCAGGCGCTCTACGCCGCGTCACGAGCAGGAGTTCAGATTCGGCTCAATGTTCGCGGTATCTGCATGCTCCGGCCCGGCGTCGAAGGCTTGAGCGACACGATTTCGGTCGTCTCGGTCGTCGGGCGCTATCTCGAACATGCGCGTGCGTTCGTCTTCCACAACGGCGGTGCGATCGAAGTGTACCTGTCGAGCGCCGACTGGATGACCCGCAATCTCGACAAGCGCGTCGAGCTGATGTTTCCAATCGAGTCCGAAGGCTGCCGTCGAAAGGTCCTGGAGGTCTTGGACGCGATGTTTCGCGACAACGTCAAGGGCCGTCGACTATCGCCTGCGGGCGAGTGGCGCCAGCCAAACATTGGTGACTGGCGAGCGCCGGCGCGCCGTCCTGGCGACGAACGCTTCGAGGCGCAGGTTGTGCTTCACGAGCAAGCGGAACGGCAGAACTCCCACAGGATGGTAACCGCGTTCGAGCCGCTCGTAGACGGCCCAGGCAAACGCGGGACGTAGGGCACACTCTCGGAATTGGAATTTGGAATTCAGAATTCGGAATTTGGAAGTAAGGATTCGGGATTCGTTCTCGAATTCCCAATTCCGAATTCCGAAATCCGAATTTTTCGATCCCACCTGTCGGAACGCCCCGATTCGAGCACGACGAGATCCGACAGCTCGTCGGTCGACCGCCTCCCTCCGACGCCAGACGCGCGGCGTTCGGACACGCGCCGCCGATCAGGCTTGATCAGGAACTGGGGGAGCTCCCCACAATCAGCCAACATAGACGCCCTCCAAACAAAAGCCTGCGCTGTAAATGATGCGTGGTCGTGTCAAAGCGGTGTGGTTCTCACAGAGTAGCGTGCGCCTGTGACGAAGCGGGAGCGACGACGTAACGCCGAAGAAAAACGTGGGGCAAGGACGCTAACGAGCCGGCGGCCGCTCGGTCGGGCGAGTGATGTCGCGGTAGATGGTTTCGATGAACTGATCGGTCGTGGCAGGACCTGCCGCATAGCGGCCGTCGTAGTCCAGCGTGGGCGCCGCCGCCTTGACCTGCGCGAGCGTCATCCCCTTCTCAATGAGGTTCCGAACACGGTCGCGGACAATGGTCAGCATGTCCCGGTATTCGACCACGTCTGCCTCGTCGGAAAGGCGCCCATGGCCCGGCACGACGTAAGTGCCAGCTTCCGCCTTGTCTTTTGGAATCGTGAGGTCGAGCAGATGATTCAGCGCGTCGATGACGCCTTGAACGGTGCCGCCCTTCTCCACGTCGATGACCGGATAGGTCGTGGTGGTGAACAGATCGCCGGTACTGACGACATCTGACCGCCGGAAGAACACCATGATGTCGCCGTCGGTATGGGCCTGAGGTTGGTAGAAGAGTTGAATCGCCTCGTTATTGAAGAAGATTTCCTTGTCCTGGCCAAAGAAGCTCTCGGTCGGCCAGGCGGCAAACGGGGCGGGCGCCTGCGTCCCGGTTGGCGCGCTCAGCCTGTTGAGGACGTGCTCGTGTGCGATTACCCTCGCGCCATCGAGGCCGAGGCCGGAATTCCCTGGGGCGTTGCCCCCAAGCCACCTGCCTGCTTTCGCTATCGGCTCGTTGCCCCCGACGTGATCGGGATGGACGTGTGTATTGATCACCACGCGAATCGGTTTGTCCGAAAGCCGCCTGATCGCTGCCTGAATTCGGTCGCTCATGCGGGCAGGGCCCGTATCCACGACCAGGATGCCTTCGTCACCCACCTGCAGCGTGATGTTGGCACCGGCGCCGACGAGCATGTGCACGTTCCCTTGCACGTGAAGTATCTGGAGCTCGGACGGATCGGCTTGCGCATCTTCCGCCGGACGACCGGCCTGTGTTCGGTCCCGATCGCTTGGAGCAGAGGTTCCCGCTGCAGTCTCCCCCTTGTTGCTGCCAGCCGACGCCACACGCTCCTTGAGAGTGACTTGATACTCCGGATAGGTCGTCGCAGCGCCGCCTCTGGCCGCAGAAGCAGGAAGCCCGTGGTTGGATGCGAATTCGGTTTGCTTGAGCAACGCAGCCGCCGACCCGGGCAGATCGTGCGGCACCGCTCCCTTGGTTCGGCCCGCGACCTCATCGACGACATCGAACTGGGTGCGTCCGATCTCCTGATTCGGGTTCAGGACCCAGTTCGAACTGCGTACGAGCGGTTCTTCGAGATAAATCGGGTCGTAGACGAAGCTGACGACCGTCAGCAGATCGCCGTGCCGAATGAAATGCTCGGTCATCGTCGCCCTGTCGCTATGGGCGACGCCGTTTCGCTGAAGCCAACCGGCCTTGAGATGCGTGGTCGTGATGGTCAGCGTGTCGCCTTCCCATCTGCCGGTCGAGAAGCCGGCCCAGGTGTGGGGCGCATACGCCGGTGGATGCGGCCGGCCGTCCAACCAGATCAACCGCGTCGCCTGCCCGAAAGTGCCGAACAGCTCGTAGGCGACGAGCTCCTGGGTGACCGGGTCCACTTCCTTTCTTATCCGAATGTTCGCCGGGCCGCGCAGGGAATATGTCGACGGATGCGGCTTGGCCTGATGCTCCCGCAGCGTGAGGATCGACGCGTCCCAGCTGTCGGCCTTCAAGCGAGCGGCATCATTGATCGGGAGCCCCGTGTAATCACCGAGCTCAGGTCCGGGAATGCGGTGCACCTGGTCTTCGTGATAGCGGGCACTCCACTCGCCCGACAAGTCGTGCTGGGCGAACGCTGGACCACTGGCAAGCGCCAGCGCAGCTGCAAGTCCGACAATCCTCGCTCCAGTGGCGGTGCGGCAGATCGTGGTCATGTTCCCTCGGCTCGAGGACAAATCTTACGTCTTGGAGGTGCGGCTCTGAAGACCGTGTGGAAAATCCCTGTAGCGCAGGCCTTTATCCTAATGCCGTTCGGAAATTCAATGAGCCGAAAGCTTGTGCTGCTGAGCGTTGGCCACATTTGGCGCCGAGAGCCGACACGGCGGCGGGCCGTCAGCTGGCGCGTCGGGCCGTCATCGTCGACCCGGAAAACCCGCGCTCCGTTCGACCTCTGGCGCTGCGCGGCGGTCCTACCACCTTGCGGCATCGCTCCGATCAACTAGCCCCGTCCGGGATTCTTGGGGCCCTCGGGTGACATCGCGAGAGACCGCCGCGAACTCACTCACTGCGCGCGGGTTTTCCTGACGCGTGACGGGTCGACTTCACGGCCCTTGCGCCAGCTGACGACCCTCCCGTGTCAGCGGCCGCCGGCGCCGGCTCGGAGCCGTGGCGGGAAGCGTCTCGGGCCGCGCGCCGTTTGGAGTCAGCCCGCCATCGGGGCGGGAAAAACGGCGTGAAGCCGAGGCCTGCGCGGCCGTCTGCCGCGAGGTCACCCGGACCGAGGCGTTGCCCGAGGCGGGACTCGTTGATCGGAGCGATGTCGCGAATAAGCAGGACGGCCGCGCCAGCGAAAGGGCGGCGAGCGCAACGCCGTTTTTCGGGCTGACGGAACCGGCGCGACGGCCCGAGATGCTTCCCACCACGGATCGTGTCGCGCAACTGACGGCTGTTCCGTTAGCCACGAATTTCCGAACGGCGTTAGCCTTTATCCCTGCTTTGGTGGGGCAGCCCTGAAGGGCTGCGCTACAACTCGCCGAGTCCTACAGCTCGCGAAGGGCCGATGCAATGGGCAGCCGAGCTGCCTTGACCGCCGGCAACAGTCCGCCGATGAGCCCCATGACGAGGGCGTACACGAGGCCTTGGACGAGGAGGCGGGGTGTCACCGCAAACGCGAATGCGACCTGGCTGAACGTCTGAAAATTGATCGTGGAGGTCTGGTAGCCGTTGAACGCCAGATAGGCGGCGATACCGCCGAGGGCTCCGCCAAGCGCCGCCAGGCCCAGCGACTCGACGAGCACGGAGATCAATACCGAAACCGTGTTGAATCCAAGCGCGCGCAGTGTCGCGATCTCCCGCGAACGGGTCGCCACCGCCGTATACATCGTCAAGACGGCGCCAAAGACCGCGCCGATACCCATCAGCGTGGCAATACCGAACCCGATCGTGCGAATGAGTTGCGTGAGCGTCACGGTCTGGGCGATGTAGTGCTCGACCTCGGGACGCACCGAGACGTTGACCTGGGGATTCGACGTCAGCCAATCCTTGAACGTGTTGTACGACTGTGGGGAATCGAGGCGCGCCAGGACAGATTGATAGCTGTTGCCCCGGCGGTAGGCGCCCTGCAAGACCCGGGCGTCCGCCCAGAGCTCGGTCTCTGAAACGGTGCCACCCGTTTCGAAGACGCCGACGACGCTCCAAGTGACTTGGCCGGATTTGACCTGGGATCCGATCGAGAGCCCGTCGAATTGGCGCGTCGCGGCGCGCCCGGCGACGATCTCGTTCGTCCCGAACTGCAGCATCCGCCCCTCGACGAGCCGCGCTTCGTTGCGGACCTGCAGCGTCACCGGCTCCACACCACGCAATGGAACATTGGCGGGTGTTCCGGTCGAACGCTTGGGAAGATCGATCACGACGTAGAGCTCCGCCGACGCCAGCACGCGCTGGCCGTCCCGAAGGATGGCAGGCGCCTGCTTGATGATGTCCGTTTCCGGGCCACCGAGACCGCTCGTCATCTCGTCGCTGGCCCCGGTCCGCATCACGAGCGCCCTGTCCGGAGAGCCCGCACCGCGCAGCGCAGCAAAAAAGCCTTCGGCCATGGACAACACGGCGACGAAGACAATGACGACGCCGGCGATGCCGACGACGGCGACGGCCGAGGAGCCGAGCCGTTGCGGAATCGTCCTCAGGTTGAGCAGGGTGACCGCGAAGATCTGGGTGAGTAACGACATCCTCAGGGTTCATGCCTTTCTGAGCGCATCCGTGATCTTGATCCGCATGGCGCCGAGTGCCGGCAGCAGACCGGACAGTACGCCGACCGCTGCCATCAGGCCGATGCCGTTGGCGATGTCACGCGACGGCAGGTAGAACGGCGAAAGAAAGCCACCGGTCGGGTCACCGACGAAATACACGATCGCCCAGGCGAGGCCGAGGCCCATCCCGCCTCCTACCATTACTACGAAGATGGATTCGATGAGCACCAGCGTCAGGATCCGGACATTGGAGAATCCGAGCGTCTTCAGCACGGCCAGCTCGCTGGTTCGCTCGCGAACGGCCTGTGCCATCGTGTTGCCGGCGACCAGGAGGATGGTGAACAGCACGGCCACAAGGATCGCGATCATGATCGAGCCGATGTCGCCGACCTGTTTGGCGAAGCCGTCGATGAAGCCCTTCTCCGTCGTGGTCTTCGTCTCGGCGGGCGAATTGGCGAACATCTCGTCGAATGTCGCACCGATCTCCTTCGACCGGGATGCATCCTCGATCTTGACCACGTACCAGCCAATGGATCCTTCGCCGATGTCGCGAGCCTCGTCGAGAAAGTCGTAGCGGAAGAAGAACTGCGACTTGTCGAACCCCGGCTCGGCGTCGTAGATGCCGACGATGTTGAATTCCCAAGTATCGCTGCCGGCCTTGGTTCGATAGATCGTGCCTTTGAGCGGAATGCGATCGCCCACCTTCCACTCGAACCGCCTCGCCAGATCCACGCCCACGACCGCGCCCTGTCGATCGGCCAGCCAGGCCTGCATCTGTTCCGGCGGGAGATGCACTTCCGGGTACATGCCAAAGTACTTTTCAGGCTCCACGGCAATCGTCGCAAAGAAGTTCGACGGATCCTGATATTGGCCACCGAACCAGGTGTTGTGGGTGACCGTCTCGACGCCTGGGACCGCCTGGAGCCGGCTCTGGTACGAGACGGGCAACGGCATGATGATGCTGATCTTGTGAATCACCATCAACCGGTCCAGCCCGGCGATATCGACGCCGAGCGAAAACGTCGCGCGGATGGTCATCAGCAGGCCGAAGAGCAGGAACGCGATGAAGATCGACAGCAGCGTGAAGATCGTGCGGATCTTGCGCCGCCACAGATTTCGCCAGACGAGCGGAAGAAACTTCATGCGACCGCCTCGAGCAAGGTGCCTTTTTCGAGATGCAGGGTCCGCTTCGCGCGATCGGCCGCGTGTGGGTCGTGCGTCACCATCACGATCGTCTTGCCGTGCTCCTTGTTCAACGTCTGGAGCAGGTCCAGGATCTCATCGCCGGCCCGGCGATCGAGGTCGCCGGTCGGCTCGTCGCACAGCAGCAGTGTCGGATCGGTCACGATCGCCCGGGCAATGCCGACGCGTTGCTCCTGGCCACCGGACAGCTGGCGAGGGTAATGCTTGGAACGATCGGCGAGTCCGACAATCTTCAACGCAATGGCGACATGCTTGCGGCGCTCGGCTCGCGAGAGGTTCGTCAGCAGCAGCGGCAGTTCGACATTGCGCTCGGCCGTCAGTACCCGGCAGCAGATTGTACAGCTGGAAGACGAACCCGATGTGCTGCGAGCGCCAGCGCGAGAGCCGTCCCCCGCCCAGCTCGCTGATGCGAACGCCGCCGACTTCGACCGAGCCGCTCGTCGGCGCGTCCAGGCCGCCAATCAAATTGAGGAGCGTCGTCTTGCCGGAACCCGACGGCCCCATCAGCGCGAGGAAGTCGCCCTTGGGAATATCGAGGTTCACACCCTGCAGCACATCGATGCGCTCGCTGCCGCGGCTGAAGTATTTGTGCACGCCCGCCACCCGGACGAGCCCGTTGCCGTCCATCATTCGTCGCTCCGTCTAGGCGGTCCGGCTAAAGCCGGACATTACGTACGTGTTGTCCCGCTACGTAGTGTCCGGCTTTAGCCGGACTATTTCACAGCGATCAACGCACCGTCGTTGAGATCGGTTGGAAGGGGCGCAATCACCTGGTCGCCGGGGCCGAGGCCGGCCATGATTTCGACGCGGTCGCCGTCTGGTCCACCGAGTTTGACGGCGCGCCGTTCCGCGCGGTTCCCCCGGACCAGGAAGACGACACTCTGCGCGTCCTCAGTCCGGACCGCCGTCTTCGGGATGAGCACCGCCCGACTTCGCTGGGCTTCGTCGGGGCTCGCCGTAGCCGTGGCGGAGGCGGCCGGTCTGCTGGCCTGCGCGACGGCCGGCTCCTCTTCGCCTCGAAGGAACGTCACTTTCACACCCATGTCCGGAAGAATCCGCGGATCGAGCGCTTCGAAGCCGATACGGACGAGGACGGTGGCTTTCTGGCGATCCGCCGTCGGCACCATCGTGATGACGTGGGCCGGAATCTGCCACTCGGGATACGCGTCGAGCACGGCCGACACGCCCTGGCGCGGCGCGACTCGATTGATGTACGCCTCGTTGACGTCCACCTCGATCTCGAGCGATCGCATGTCGACGATCGTGCTGATCCCCGTGCGTGTGAAGCCGCCACCGGCCGAAACCGGTGAGACCATCTCGCCCGGTTGGGCGTCCTTCGAAATCGCGACACCACTGAACGGCGCCCGAATAATCGTGTTGTCGAGATCGGTCTGCTGCACGTCGACCTGCCGCTCGGCGACGCGTATCTGCTCCCGCGCGGCGGCGATGCGTGCGCTGATCGAGTCGACCTCGGCCTGCGCCTGGTCGACATCGGCTTGCGTGGCGATGCCGTCTTTGACGAGTTGCTGCCGCCGTCCGAGCGTGAGACGCGCTTCGGCGAGCCGGACTTCGTTTTCGGCGACGTTGCGGCGCGCGGCCTCGACTTGCGCCTCTGCCAGCATCAACGCCGCTCGGACATTCGCATCGTCCAGGCGCGCGAGCACCTGGCCTTCTCTGACGGACATGCCTTCCTCGACGTTCACCTCCATGACCTTGCCGGTGATTTTCGAGGACACGGTCGCGCGGCGTCGGGCCGTCACATACCCCGACGCATTCAGCACGGCCGCCTGCGTCCCGGCGACCCGCGGGGTTGCCGAGACTGCCTGAACCGCTGCGGGTCGTTCGCGCACGACCCACATCCAACCGCCGGCTCCGATGGCGGCGAGGACGAGCAGCCCGATGATCCATTTCACCCAGCGGCCCGCTCCGGAACCTTCCGGAGCACGGTCGATCCGCAGCGCCGCCAGGTCTTGTTTCAGATCTTGCATGGGACCCTTAGGTTAGAGCACGTGGCGAAATTGGCCGCGGCCTCCCGTAGCGCAGGCCTTCCGCCTTCGCTGAAGCTACGGCGGACCGCCGAAGCCTTGGCGGAGGCTGGTTAGGTCTGCAATCGGCCGCGGGCAGCCCTTAAAGGGCTGCGTTACCATTAATTTCGCAACGCGATCTTAATAGGAGTAGACGGATTCTAGTGCAGAGGAGCTTCGACTGACACGGTGTCAGACCGGAAGCGGCGGCGCGGCGAGGGGCCTTTACTTTTCTGTCGGATCGCGCCCGTCGCCCGGCGCACCAGTACCGGACGACCCGAGAAACAGCCGCCGTCCATCAGGGAACATGAGGTCGCGGCCATTTGCCCGCTTCGCGCCGTTTTTGGCCCGGTAACCTTCGACAATGATCTCGGCGCCCGCCTTCAGCGAGTCTTTCGTGAACCCGCGCCTGAACAGCGTATTCGGCGTCCCGCCTTCGATCATCCACCTGGTGACCGTGCCGTCGTCATTCTTGACGTCCAGGTGGATCCACGAGTGGGGATTCACCCAATCCATTTGAACGACTGTGCCACGCAGCGTGACGGGCTGGGTTGCGTCGAATTCGGCAGCAAACGAGTGATGCGCGCGTATTGGCGCGACGGCCAGCATGAGACCGCACGCGACAGACACGGCGACAAGCCCGTTACGCATCGTGACTCCTTCAGGCTTCAGGCTACGGGCTACAGGCTCCAGACTTCCTAGTTCTTGAGCGCAGCCTTTTCCTCGTCGCGCGCCACTTCGAGCATGTTCATCAGGCCCATGTTGGCTTCGTGACACGCGTACTCGTAGATCGGCCCCTCACTCGGTCTCATCGGAAACGCCGCCGTCCACGGCCGGACCCATGTGGTCGGGTCGTCGACGGTGAGCTCGTAGCCGATTGTCTCGCTATCGATGCGCTTGTAGCGTTCGACGAGACGCAGATTCTCGCTCGCTCCTCGATAATTCGTCTTGCCGGAGAAGTTGGTCGTCTCCACCACCAGGGTCTCTCCCTCCCAGCGGCCGCGCGAATCACCGAGGTACTGGCGGATTCCCGAGCCGAGATGCGGACGCCCATCGAGCGGCACGACGCGAACGTCATGCACCATCTCGTGGGTGATCGTCACGTACCCTGGGGACTGGACGATCTGAATGTTGTTGTTGTACAGACCTGGCAGGCTCGCGGTCGGCAGCCCCCAGGTGATGCACCGCTCGAGCAAGCTGCGGTCCTCTGGGCCGTCGGCACGGCCGCCTTCCCGGCCAGTCGCTCGACGGGTTGTCGCGCGCATCTGCGCTTCGTCGGTCGCCGGAGGAATCCTGCCGTCTGCCGGATCCACGATCAAGGACGTCCGCTTGTCGTCCAACACCTTTCGTCCCGGGTCGGTCCAGTACGGGGCGTGTACGGTATTGGCCGACACGGTTTCGTCGGGCGGTTCATCAAGACGCTTGGCCGCCCGCGACTCGAGTTGACTGACTTCCTGCTCGGTGAGGAACTGGCGCCCAGCCATATTCCCGGGCCGTTCGAGTGGCGTAATCGTCCGGTAGTCCCACGTGCCCTGGAGATCGGGATCGCCCCACGGCGTGCGTGGCGCTGTCGATTTCTTGCCGCCCGGGGCCGACTTCCCCGTGCTCGTCGCGGCTGCCGCGGAGGCGCCCGGCGACTGAGCGATCAGAGGAGCCGACATCACGACGACGGCCAGCAACCCACCCAGCGACGCGAGGGTCCTTCTGCTCATGGATATCTCCTCAGGAATCACTCTACGACAACTGGCGGCTGAAAATCAGCATATTCACCAGCAAGAGGAATTGTCTCGAGGACGATTTGCGTAAGCCCTTTCGTGGTAGCGCACAGCGCGGGACCAGGATCGCCGCATTCCACCGCTTCCCCACCGATTTCGACCTCGCATCAAGCCACGCGTCCCGGCACATGCGTTGCACGAGGCCGAGAACCATGCAAACACGCCGCGAGTTTTGTGTTCACACGTGCCAGGCCGCGTCGCTCGTGGCCATCGGCTCGGTGTTTCAAGGGTGCGACGAGAGTAACCCCGCTGGGCCGTCGCCCGTCCCGACGCTTCCCGTCGCAAGCTCAACCACCGCCAACAACGCGATCATGGTGAATGTTGACTCGTCATCGCCCCTTGCAGCTGTCGGAGGTGCCGCGCTCGTTCAAAGCACATTGCCCCCAGGCACATTCCTGGTGTCGCGCACGGCTCAGGACTCGTTTACGGCCCTCACGGCGATCTGCACACACGAGCAGTGTGTAGTCACGGGCTTCGAGAATCAGCGCTACCTGTGTCCCTGCCACGGCTCGCAATACTCGACCAGCGGCCAGGTGGTGAACGGACCGGCGATGATTGCCCTGCGTCAGTTCCCGACCCAGTTCGCCAACAACGTCCTGACGATCACGGTCTAGCACTGGTTAGCAAAATGCACAATGCACAATGCAGAATGAACAACCAATGTCATCGCATTTGGCATTGAGCATTCTGCATTTCGGCGGCGTTCTTTCCATCCCTGCTACACGTTTGACAACTCGACCGTCTTGACGCGCCCGCCCGACACCGCCAACGTCTCCTCGACAACGGCGAGTGTGTCATCGCGGGGATGCTCGATACCCACCAGGATCAGGCCATTCGAGACCTCAGGGTCGTAGATCGACGACTTACGACCGGGCAACTTCGCCGCCCACAGCAGCGCGGCGACGGTGCCGAGAATGGCGAACAGCATGGTCAGCTCGAACATGATGATCAGATTGGGCCACATCGAGACAATCGGCATGCCTCCGGTCGGAAGCGGCCAGGCCCGTTGCGTCGCTACTGTCAACGAGCACCCGGCGAGGAGACCCATGGCGCCGGCCGCGCCGGCGATCCAAGGCATCCTCGTACCGATGTTGCGAGGCCCGAAGTCGTAGCCTTCGTACGGTTCCGACGAGATCACGGTAATCTCCAGGTCAGCGACTCCCGCGGCGCGCAGGCGGTCGACGGCGAGCTCCGCCGAACCTGGATCCCCGAACAGGGCGTAGATCGCATTCACACTCACGGCTCGGTTCTCACACCCTCTCGCCTCATTCAAGGGTCTGAGCCGTGGCCGGTCGCGGTCTGGGCACGCCGGCCTTCAGCTCCCAGATGGAGATGATCGGAACGAATTTCGCGAACAACGAGTACAACAGCGCCATTGCGGCGAACGTGGAAATCGTAATGACGATTTCAACGGGCTGCGGTCGGTAGGTACCCGAGCTGTACGGCAGATACTTGTGGCCGAGCGACGGCACGATGATCAGAAAGCGCTCGAGCCACATGCCGACGAGCACGGCGCATGACGCCACCACGCATCCCGCGATCGTTCTGAGCTTCCTGAACGGCAGAATCGACAACGGAATCAGGAAGTTCAGCACCACCATCGCCCAGAAGAGCGGCGCGAAAGACCCGTGCTGCGTCGCAGAGAAGACCGCCATTTCAGCCGGCTCGTTGCCGTACCAGACGGTCAGCCGTTCGGCAAAGATGAAGTAGGCCCACAGCAGGCTCATCACGAGCAGCAGCTTGCCCAGATTCTCGAAGTGCACCGGGCGCAAGTACTGCTCGAGATGCAGCAGTCGGCGCAGTAACGCCATGGCGACGATCAAGGCCGCGATGCCGGAGAAGATCGCACCGGCGACGAAATATGGCCCGAAGATCGTCGAATGCCACATGGGCACGGGTGCCATCGAGAAGTCGAACGAGACGATGGTGTGAACCGAAACGGCGACCGGAATGATGACGATCGCCATGATGTGCATGGCCGTTTCCAGCAGCCGCCACTGCCTGGTCGTTCCCTCCCAGCCGAGCGCCAGCAATCCGTAGACCCGACGCCGCCATCCGCTGGCCCGGTCGCGCACGAGCGCGAAGTCGGGCACCAAGGGCAGCAGCAGAAACAACGCGCTGCCAGTCAGGTAGGTCGTAATGGCGAAAAAGTCCCAGACCAGGGGCGACCGGAAGTTCGGCCAGATGCCACGCTCGCTGGGGTACGGCACGAGCCAGAAGAACAGCCACGGCCGGCCGAGATGAATGATTGGAAACATCGCGCCAATCATCAACGCGAAGACTGTGATGGCCTCGGCGCACCTCGTGACCGGACGACGCCATCGCGCGTTCACCAGCCGGAGAATGGCGGAGATCAGGGTGCCTGCGTGGCTGATACCGATCCAGAAGACAAAGTTCGTGACGTAGAAGCCCCAGAAGATCGGCCAGCGGATGCCGGTGAGCCCGAACCCCCAGTACATCTGATAGAGCCATGTGCCCACGCCGGTGGCGACGATGACCCCGAGGAAGAGGATCAGCAAGTAGAACCGTCGCGACGTACTGAGGAGGGGTCGCAGCAGATCCTCGTCGACGCGTTCCGGGAGCGACTCGTTCATGTCTGCGTCTGGCGCTGAAGATATGTGACCTTGGGTTGCGTTCCGAGATCGTCGAGCAGCTTGACGCCGCGCGACGAGCGCGACAGGCGCGACACTTCGCTCTCGGGATCGTTGAGGTCGCCGAAGACGAGGGCCGTGGCCGGACACGACTGCACGCACGCCGGCTTCACGTCTCCGTCCTCGAGCGGCTCGCCATCGGCCTTGGCCTGAATCTGCGCGGTCTTGATGCGCTGAACGCAGAAAGTGCACTTCTCCATGACACCGACTTCACGGACCGACACGTCGGGGTTCAGCTGCAGATGCAGCGGCTTGTCCCAGGAGGGATGAAAGAAGTTGAAGAACCGCACGTTGTAGGGGCACGCGTTCGCGCAGTAGCGTGTGCCGATGCATCGGTTGTAAACCTGGGCGTTCAATCCCTCGTCTGTATGGTGGCTCGCGTAGGTAGGACAGACCGGCTCGCAGGGGGCGGCGTCGCACTGCTGGCACAACACCGGCCGGAACGTGAGCCGCACGTCCGGGAACTCGCCCTCCCAATAACGCTCGACCCGAATCCAATGCATGGCGCGGCCGCGGGCCGCCTGTTCCGCGCCAACTGTCGGGATGTTGTTCTCGGCCCGGCACGCCGTGACGCATGCTTCACATCCCGTGCAACGATCCAGGTCGACTGCCATGCCCCATCGAGATGCCATCTGGTCTCCTGTGAACTGAACTGCTCCTGCTACCTGCTACACATTCGCGCCGAGATCAACCCGCGTGAAAAGAACCCCGCTACCGTTCGAGCCCGCGCGGTCTCTCGCGCATCTCGCCGGCAAACAAGATGAGCTCGCCTGTTCGGTCGCCGACGCGCGCAACGCGGACGCGCGTCGCGGCCCATGCCAGCGCACCCGTGGCCGGCTCGGTGAGCGGCGCCAGCAGCCCAACCGGGTTCTGTCCACGGCCGGTCGCGTACCGGGTGAAGTTCTCGTGGCCCTGACCCACGGGCATTGCGATGACGTCGGGGGCAATCCCCGGCGACACCAGCGCAGGCGCCCGCACGCGGCCGTGACGAGATGCAATCTCCACAAGGTCGCCCTCACTAATACTGAAGCGCGCGGCAGTCCGTGGGTTGATCTCGACCCAGCTGCTCCACATCGCCGTCGACAAGACGTCGGGCAGCTCCTGCAGCCAGGGCAAATGGGCGAGCGAGCCGTCCAAAAACGCCTGCGACGCGTACGGCAGAAATAGAAAGGGGTACTCACTCGGGTCGCCGTCGAATTGCGGATCTTCGTAGCGATAGGAGGGGGCCTGCCGCACCTGCCCTACCCGCCCTACCGACCTACCTGACCTACCTGACCTACCCGCCCTACCTGCTGTCCCCACCAACCGCCTTGCTGCGCCGCAGTGCTCCATGCATCCTCCGGCGAACCAGAGGGAGGAGGCGACGGCAGCTCGTTGAACGCCGTCATCAACAACTCGTCGAACGTCTGCCAGGGCAACGGGGGACTCAGGGGACGAGCCAGACGCCGGCCGACTTCCAGCAAGACGTCGGGCATCGCCCGCGTCTGATACAGCGGGCGCATCGCCGGCGGCGCCAGCGTCGCGACAGCCTCTGCGGCGCCCGACTCGGGCCGACCGTCGGACCACGACTCCAGAAAGGAGTGGTCGGGCAGGATGAGGTCCGCCAGCTCGGTCGTTTCGTCGATGAAGCTGCCGAAGCTGGCGATGAACGGCACCTTCAGGATCGCCTCGCGCACGCGCCACGCGGGCGGCGCCGTGAACACCGGATTGGCATCGTCGACGAACAGCACGTCCACTGGCGATCGAGCCGATGCGAGAATGTCGGCCGCGACACTCGCGAGTGTGCGTTCACCACGTCGAGCGCGACGCGTGTCGGCCGCGAACGCAATCTGCGGCATGAACGAGACGCCGCCCGGTTGCCCGACGCTGCCGAGCAAGGCATTGAGGGCGTTGACCGCGACGGCCGCGAACAGTCCGTTGGTATGTGCCAGCGGAGCGCCGCCGATGATCGCGACGGCGGGCCGGCGCTCGGCCAACTCACCGGCCAGTCGCGTGAGTTTCGCTGCGGCGACGCCGGTTCGTTCTTCGACCAGCGCCGGCGTGTAATCCGGCAATCCTGCGGACCAGCCCGCGATGAGCGAGCCCGCGGCACCAGCGGCGCCGGCTGGCCGGAGCCCGGCGGCGAGAATCACGTGCGCCAGTCCGAGCGCCACCACGCCCTCGGTTCCCGGCCGCGCTGGCAGCCATTCGTCGGCGTTTGCCCCGGTCTGCGACATCCGCGCTTCGACCTGGACGAATTTCGCCCGCTCGCCCGGCCTGCCTTGGCGCATCTGTCCGTAGGCGACGCTCTGCGCAACCGGAGAATTCCACGTGCCGAGGAAATCTGCTCCAAATGAAATGACGTAGCGCGACTGCGCGAGGTCGAAGGTCGGGAGCTGCTCGTACCCAAAGCTCACGAGATTCGCGCGCCGGAGGACATCGTCGGAGAAGAGCTCGAACGAGAGCGCCGGGGGAGCGCCGAAGCCTTCGAGAAACCGGGCCACGAGATCGTCGCGCAGACCAGTGCGCCGGCGCGCCAGGAAAGCGAGCGACCCAGGGTCTTCCACGGCAACGGCATCAAGCCGTGAGACGAGCCGCTCCAGCGCTTGCTCCCATGAGAATCTCCTGGAATTGGCCCGAACCCCGCGCGCCCGTACGCTCGAGGGGTTGCCTGATGCGGTCGGGGTGATAGGTGACTTGAATGGCGGCCTGCCCCCGGGCGCAGAGCTTGCCCTTGCTCACGGGATGCGCCGGATTGCCCTCGAGCTTCTTCGCCAGGCCCACCTTGACCAGACCGGTCTGACCCTGGCGAGTCGTTTCCATGTCGCCTTCCATCACCCTGACGATCACCCCGCACCCGGCACGACAGAGCGGGCACATGCTGGGCTTCCACGTCGCGACGCCCGGCACGAGCTCTTCGTCCGGAATGAACCGAATCAACCCGTGGTCGGGGTTGCCGCAGCTGGCGAGCGTGGCGCTCGTACCAGTTACGGCTGTGACCTTGATGAAGGAGCGACGATCCATTTCAGCATCAGGCGCGTTTCAGAAGTGACAGGTGAGACAGTCGTTCGGCGCTCCTCGGGCGGTGTGGCAGCTGACGCAGAAGCCCATCGTGAGATCGATGTTCCGCTGTGCGACGGTTTGTTCGGCGACACTTCCGTGGCATTGCGCGCACTCGACATTCGCCCGAAGATGAGGTGCGTGGTTGAACTTGACGTGCGCCTCGGGAGCGTAGCCGTACACCCGCTGCCAGGCGATGTCGACACCACGCTTCTGATGGTCCGCCAAGGTCTTGATGAGCGGCTTGTCGGTGGCGATCGATTCGTGGCAAATCATGCAGGTCTTTACGCTGGGCAGGCCCGCGATCGGACCCTTCTCAGCGCTCTCATGACAGTAATCGGTGCATTTCAGCTTCTTCTCGATGTGCGTCTTGTGCGGGAACGGGAACGGCTGCGCGCCGACGGGCCGGATGCCGAAAAAATCACGCGCGGCATCAGCCACCGTCGCATGGGCAGGCGTGAACACCGGCGAACGGGGAGCGTCGACGACACGGCAGCCGACCGCTGCGACACCGACGATCGACAACGCGATCAGGTAGTCCGCGGGTCGAAGCAGCCCCCAGCGATGGTTGTCGGGCACGTGGCCGCCGCCGCCGCTAGTCCGCCGAATCTTGAGGCCCGATGCTGCGCAGGTAGTTGACGATGCTCCACATCTCCTGCGGCGTCATCTTGCTGTTGTTGCCCTTCATATCGAACTTCGGACCGATGCCATCTTTGATCACGGCGAAAATCTCGGCGTCACTCGAGCCGTGATTCCACGTGGTGTCGGTGAGGTTCGGCGGATTGGTGCCCTCGGGGGCTTGCGGGCCGTTTCCCTTGGCGTCGTCGCCGTGACACTGCCGGCAATACTTCTGGTAGAGCGACTTGCCAGCGGCGATCGATTGCGGCGTGCTCGGAACAGGATTCTTCGGCGCAGAGGCTTTTGGATCCGCTCCCCTGGCCTGCGATTCGCCCGCGTGCACGACAACTCCACTTGTGACAAGGCTGACAGACCAGCACACGCAGGCGCATGCGATCGTCAGATTCATGAGACGTCTCATCTTTTCCGATGCCTCCATTTGATCTCGGTCTAATAGAACTTGCGCGAGATATTGAATCCGATGAACCAGCCCTCGATGAGTTGAGGTCCGCCCCGCGCAATGTTGGCCATGGTCGTGCCGAACCCATTCGAGAAGTTGAGCTGGAACGTATGTCCTCCGGCGCGCTTTTCTATGGCGAACCCCCCCTGAGTTTCCCCTTCCTTGTAACCTGTCCTGGGAGCGACTTCACCGACGAGATAAACCGTCGGCCGGATTCGGACGCGCGCGCCCAGTCCGACCATGAACGTGTCGTTGTCGCTCCCCGGCTCGCTCGGGTTTGGATTGGTGTTGTTCACCCAGATCGGCTCGACGTAGACGGCCGCCACGGTTCCGAACGTCCGCGAGACGATCGCGCCGATGGCGGGAGAATAGCGGTCCGTGAAGTTGTCGGTGCCGTCGATCGTTCCCAGCACGGACAGTTCGATGGGCATCGACTCATCCTGCGGCCACAAGTCGTACTGCGCGAAGAGCTGGATCGTCTTGTCGCTCGTACGGTGGATGCCGATCTGGCCGTTGGGGATGATCCCGAAGCGGTACTCGAGCCCGATCCGGGCGCCCGAATCGAGGCCGAAGAGATCCTCGACGAGATCGCCAAAGTCGCCCTCGCCGAGCGGGCGCGTGAAACGATGCGTGACACGGAAGGCGCTGCCGAACGTCGGCAGGCGCAGCGACGTCGGTAAGTTGATCAATGTGAAGTCGGGCTCAGCTAGCTTTAGCGCCGCTGCGGCGTCTTGCGCTCGTGCCGCCGATGTCACCCCGATGCTCAGCCCCAGCACAAACAGTGCGGTCCAGACAGGTCGAAGGTGGCTCACAGAAACTCCTGTCGAAAAGGGAAGAGGCTCCGGCATCGCGTCCTTCTCGATGCACACACAAGTTCGGCATGGCACGGTGGCAAGCCGCGTGCCGTGCGCCGACTGCGTGACGCATGACATTGCGCGCGGAAGACCGATAGAAATTTCGACCAACGTAACCTGCTTACGTCACTCGTTCTGGCCTGAGCAGCACGTCGACGGAGCGACTCAGCCCGGGGCGGGGGAACGTTTCCTTACGACCTTGCTCTTCGGTATGGAGCACGAAGACACGCGCCTCGGTCGTGCCGTGGCCATCAGGTTCAGCTCGTCGGATCTGGCAGATGCGCCTTCGACGAATACGATCAAGTCTAGCGAGGCTGCGCCTGAGATCATCTCTGATTCACGCCTCGGTCGGACCGGACCGCGCCGATTCGATCATCGACGACGACGCGTCAGGCGTTCATCGCAACGGGCCGATTCCAGATCGACTTGACGCCACGAACCGCCGTCTACGTCTTCATGAACGAGACGTGGTTCTGACGTCATCCGCGGCATCTGGCTCTCTGACTGAATCCTGGGACCACCAATCAACGGGCCGGTTCGGCCAGCTCAACCGTTTAGCCAGAAATCAGCGCTGGTAACGCGGCCGTATGGCATCATCAGCGGAGTGAGCTCGTGGGCGCACAACCCACGGCGTGCGACCTCAAACGCCGTGAGTCGTCGGCACTAGCCTCACGCTCTCCAACAAAGCTTTCTTCGCGACGTATTGGCTGGCGCACCTGTGTACATGGATCGCTCTGCATCGATCGACATTTCAAGTGGGTCACTTCATGCCACGTCGGCTTGTCTTTGATCCTGGGAATCGCTATTTTCTTCTGCGATGGGTGTCAGCGATCCCCTACATCGGTCTCGCCAATATCCTCCGTGCCGAATGATCATGAAGCGTATGCCTGGGCTCCCTGCGTGGTTGTCCAAAGCCCGGGAGGGAGACCATTCAACATTCAGATGGACGCGGTGCGAAAGCTTCAACAATCAGGAAAGATGAGTTGGATTCGTCTCAACGCCCATCTCGACGGAAGAGGCATTGAGTACTACCTCGAGGCCCGACGACTGGGATTGAACATCTTCTCGATTATTCACATGAAAGACCTTGAAAGTGTCGGCTGGGAAACCGCCTTCGATAAACTTCATGCGACTTATCCCAGTGACGTGTGGGAAATTGCAGGCGAAATAAGCAATCCAGACCCCAATGTCAATCCTTTTACTGTTACACCGGCCTATTACATGTCCAAGTTCAAGAATCTCTACAGCCATGTAAAGAGCAGGTATCCGACGGTCGTGCTGACGAACGCACCGCCATATGGAAGCGGCGGCACGGGCGCTCCCGAATTGGAGGAATTCTTCCAATTGGGATTGCTCGATATGGATGTCATCATTGCCATCAATGTCTACAGTAATCACGCCTTGAGCAGATACGCGACGATTATCGACAAATATGCCGATCGCTTGGCGGGCAAACGACTATGGGTCACTGAAACAGGGAGCGCGAATCCCGACACCCATATTGCATGGGTTCAAGAGTTTTACCCTCGCATCGTCAATAGTGTCCATCCTGAAATGATCTGCTGGTATGCGATGTGGGGGGGCGACGATGCGAAAGGCGACAATGGCTTCGGCCTATTGGACCAGGTTGAAGCCAGTCAAGCCATCGAACGCCCCCTATTCAAGGCTCTGACTGGGGGATAGCGGTGCCACGAACTCTCGCTCTCGCCTTCCTGATTTTCCTGCTTCCGCAGAACGCCTATTCCGATGCCAGAATAAACGTTCGCTTCGATTTCAATCGAACGAGTGTAGAAGGCGCTTACGAGGGTATCGGTCTGGACTGGCAAGGCATCGAATTCGAGATCGACAAGGAGTTCGCGACAAGCAAGGTGTTGCTGTCGGGATTCTCTCTTGGCTTGAGACGAGAGCTCTTTTACGCGTTTACAGGTTTTGGGGGAGTCAAGGATGTCGAGAGATGGGATGAAGGCACCTATTTGTCACTCAGGTTCTATCGCAGCTTCGAGCTTTCTGACAGAAGGTCGTGGGCGATTGGCCCCTCGGTCGCAATCTTGTATGGAATTCCAGGAACCACGCTCGATAGAACGACCGTGAGCAGATACGGTGAGGGACGTGATTATACACATGTGTTCCCGATCAGAAACACTGATATGCCGGCGTTGCTCGAGGACAAGATTGAACTGGTTGGAAACACCGGCCTTGTTTACCCTGAAGCTTCAGTAACGGTTAGAAAGAGGCTGGCTAAAGGCGGGATTAACCTGGAATGGATAGGCGGCGTCAGAATCATACGGTTCGGTGTCGTTGATTCAAACACGCAGGGCGATGTATTCAGCAAGAAGCTCATGTTGATTCCCACGATTGGGATGAGAGTAGGATTCAGGATTTCTTAGGGTCAGGACGCGCACCACCCCTTCTCAGTCGTGCGACCTTTGGCCTCCCGGTATTGTTTGGCGTAACATGCGGCTGCCTTGAGCGCATTAGCCAACTCCCTTCACATTGCGTCCGTCGTGCGCGAACTCCAGCCTGGTGTCGCTGTCGCGCGAGCGAGGACTCGCCAATGATTGGGGCCGATTTTGGCCCTTACCGAATCCTCGAAAAGCTTGGCGAAGGCGGAATGGGCGAAGTCTTCCGCGCCGAGGACACGCGGCTCGGTCGTTCCGTGGCGATCAAGTTCATCTCGTCGGATCTCGCCGGCGATTCGGCCATCCGCCGCTTCCAGCACGAAGCGAAGATGGCATCGGCCCTCAATCATCCGCACATTCTGACGGTGCACGAAGCGGGAGAGGCCGACGGCCGTCAATATCTGGTGACCGAGTACGTTGACGGCGGCACACTCGCGGAATGGGCCAAAGCCGAGAAGCGTGGGTGGCGTCAGATTGTCGATCTCTTGACTGGAGTCGCCGATGGTCTGGCGGCAGCGCACGCCGCCGGCATTCTCCACCGCGACATCAAGCCGGCCAATATCCTGGTCGCCAAGAATGGCTACGCAAAACTGGCGGATTTCGGCCTCGCCAAGCTCGACGAACGAAGCGCGCCACCGACCGACGCCACGCGTCTGGCCACCCAGCACACCCGACCCGGTTTCGTCATCGGCACGATCGCGTACATGTCTCCGGAACAAGCCGCTGGACGACCGATTGACGCGCGCAGCGACACCTTCTCGTTCGGAGTGATGCTCTATGAATTGCTGACCGGTCGACGGCCGTTCGCCGCTCCCACCGATCTGGAGCTGATCCAGGCGATCATTCACGCTTCCCCGCCGCCGCTGCCGCAGAACTTGCCGTTCGGGCTTCGGCTGCTGGTCGAGAAAGCGCTGGAAAAGGATCCGACCGAGCGGTACCAGGCCATGCGCGAAATGGTCGTGGATCTGCGGCGCCTCAGTCGACTGAAAGCGGGCGATTCGGGAGAAAGGCCCGCGACCGAGGTCGTCGGCGCGCCCCGCCGTCGAGTATGGCCGTGGGTCGCGGGCGGAGCGGCTGTGGCGCTGGCACTCGCGTTTGCCGCCGGCCGATCGCTAATGGTCAGACCGGCCGCGAGCGTACCGAACGCCGTTCAACTCCAGCGCATCACCGATGCGGTCGGGATGGAGGAACAACCGGCAGTCTCGCCTGATGGCAAGACCGTCGCGTTTGTTGCTCTGGCGAATGGACGAAAGCAGGTCTGGGTGCGTTTGCTTGCCGGCGGCGCTCCGCTGCAGGTCACCCGTGATGACGCCGACCACGAGCGTCCCCGTTGGGCTCCCGACTCCAATTCGCTGATCTACTTCTCGAACGCGACGAAGGATGGAGACCCGGGGACGCTCTGGGAAGTGTCGGCCCTGGGCGGAACGCCTCGCCTGATCGGCTCCTCCCGCGGAGAAGGCGACATCAGCCACGACGGTCGCCGGATCGCCACGTTTCAGACGCAAGACAACGGGGTGGTTCTGGCGATTTATGACCGTGAGAAACAACAACTGGAGCGGGTGATGCGATTGCCCGTGCTGGCTGAATTCGGCACCCCCCGCTGGTCGCCGGACGACCGTCGGATCGCGTTTGTCGGGGCGATCGAGATCGCGTTCAGCAGAGCGGTGTACGTCGTGGATATCGAGGCCGGCGAGCCGAAAACCGTGGCCAGCGCGCAGAACATCCAAGGCCTCGCGTGGACGCCGGACGGTTCGCGTCTCGTGTACGCCTCGTCGGCTGGAAGCACCATGGCGTATCCGCCGATCTTCAACCTCCGAACGGTCTCGAGGGATGGAGGTCCCGAGCGTCAGTTGACGTTTGGCGACGTCTCGTACGTCGAGCCGGACATCGCGTCGGTGGGCAAGTTGTTCGTCAGCCGCGTTCGGATGCAGTCCGACATCTGGAAGATCCCGGTGAGCGGCTCGCCCGCGGACAATGTCTTGAATGCCACTCGGATTACCAGGCAAACCGGGCAGGTCCAGACGCCGTCTGCGAGCCCCGATGGCAAGGAAGTCGTCTATCTGTCCGACAGCGGAGGGCATGTCAATGTGTGGGTCGCGAAGGTCGATGGCACGAACGCTCGCCAGATCACCTTCGAGCGGGACCCGACCGAGACCATTGGCATTCCCCTATGGTCTCCGGCTGGAGACCGCATCGTGATCATCCGGAGCAAGGCGGGAGCGACGAGCGAATGGCTGATCAAGCCGGATGGAAGCAGCCTGCGTGAACTGGTGCCGCGGGCTCGCGGGGCCGCCTGGTCCGGCGATGGCCGCTGGCTCTACTACTTCACGTTGACCACCGAGGCTCAGACCTCGACATGCATCGAGAAGGTACCCGCGGACGGCGGGTCCCCCGTTCGCGTTCGATGTGACGCCGCGAACATGGCGGTGGCGTCAGACGGCTCGGCGATCTACTACTCGCCTCAGGTCAGCACGCAAGGGGAGATTCTCAAAGCGCAGCCCGAAGACGGACCGTCCCAGCCGTTTGCGTACGTCGCCCGGTCGCGCATTCCCTTCGTTCCTCATGGCTACGTGTTGTCTCCAGACAACCGTTGGCTCACGATGCCACTCAAGGACGCCGGGACGACCAACATCTGGGTGTTCCCTACCGATGGCAGTCCCGCTCGTCCGCTTACCGATTTCGGCGAGCGCCCGATCCTGATCGCCCGGCAGGTGTCGTGGTCGCCGGATGGCAAGTTCATCTATGCAGCGGTCATGGAAACCGACGCCGACATCGTGCTCCTCGACGGAATGGCGCAGTGATACTTGAATTTGAGAATGTGAGAATCTGAGGATCTGAAACTTGAGGTATCCTCGAAACTCACGTTCTGAAATCCTCGATCTTAGATTCTCAAATCCTCACATTCTCACATCCTCAAATTCGAGAACGCTGCTTCCTGATCTCCACCATCCCCTTGTCGCCATCGACAATCACCCAATCACCCGTCTCGATCACATCCAGCGGATCGCGGTCGAGGTCCGTGACGCTGGGGATCCGCATCACAACCGCACCGAGCGCGATCTTCGTCGTCATCTCGTTGAAGACGAGCGCCTTCGGTGCCGTGCCCGGCGAGCCGGGCCGTGTGGTACATCGCCGACCAGCCCGACGAGCCCTTCGCGCCTCGACAGACGAGAATCTTGTCTTTGAAGCTCTGCCCGCGAAGCTCGTGGCGTGTTTCGGTGATGACGCCTTGAACCGGATTGACTCCGCCCCAACCCGGAATGCCCTCGCGCGTGACAAGGGCCTCGCCTTCGGCCCGGCCGCCAACGACTTTCCGTCCTCTCAGAACGATGTTCTCAGTCATCGATCGCCCACATCCAATTGGTCACCGAGCCGCTCGGATCCATCTCAATCCGGCACCCGAAGTACTGTAGTCCGACGAACACCGACTTGCCATCCATGCTCCAGTTGATCGGCGGTGCCTGGATTCGATTGGGGCCAAAGCCGACGACGCAGTCACCCTGCAGGCGGCCATACCATCTGAAATCCGATACTTGGCCAAGAGGATAGCCCCCATTAGGGCCGTGACGCGAGAGCGGGTTTACCGAAGATTTCCTATCGGACAGGCCTCGCCCGTGTTCGCTGTCTTCGACAGACGGGCGATCTGGCTAAAACGCGACACGCGCGACAGAATGCGTATGACTCTCGCGGGAGTGGCTTCGATGTCCGAACATGCTGATGCCGCCGTTACGTACAGCAACTATCTGAGGCTCGATGAGCTTCTGTCGCTGCAGCAACCCCGATCGACCGGTCCCGAGCACGACGAGATGCTCTTCATCATCATTCATCAGGTGTACGAGCTGTGGTTCAAGGAGCTGCTTCACGAGCTCGATCGCGTGAAGGCGCTTCTCGAACAAGACGAATCACACCGGGCACAGCACACGCTCAAACGCATTCTGACCATCCTGAAAGTAATGGTTGCGCAGCTCGACATCCTGGAAACGATGACGCCGCTCGAATTCCTCAGCTTTCGAGCGCGGCTTGAAGCCGCCAGCGGTTTTCAGTCGGATCAGTTCCGACAGATCGAGTTTCTGCTCGGCGTGAAATCGGAACAGGTAATTCGACGTTTCCCCGACCGCTCACGAGCGCGCATCGCCCTGGAACGACGCTACCGGGAGTCGACGTTGTGGGAAGCCTTCCTCCGCTATGTCACGCGCGAAGGCTACGCAGTCACCGATGTTCAGCAGACGCTCGTGAACATCTACCAAGGCGATGCAAAGAACGCCGAGCTCTGCGAGCGCCTCGTCGATCTTGACGAAGGCATTCAGGAGTGGCGGTATCGTCACGTGAAAATGGTGGAGCGCACGATCGGCGCCCGCTCCGGGACAGGTGGGTCGGCCGGAGCCGCCTACCTGCGAGAGACCGTGGGGCGGCCGATCTTTCCCGACCTCTGGGCGATTCGTTCGCAACTATGACATCGACACCGGCGGATCTTGCGTCGCATTACTCGTTGTTCCGCGTCACGGAGCGCGTGCTCCTCACCGGTCATTCGCATCAGGCATGGCCCGACGTGTCGTTTGAGGGGCAGCAGCGCGCGTGGCGCGACGCCGCAGAGCTCGTGGATCAGAAGTGGGAGCGCGCGGAGGCCCAGGCCGCGCTCGTGCGAGCGGGCTTCCGTCGCCTCCTCAATGACCCCTCCGGCGACATTGCGCTCGGCCAGAACACGCACGAGCTCGTGATCCGATTGCTGTCGGCGCTGCCGCTCGCCTCGCGTCGGACGCTGATTTCGACGGACGGCGAGTTTCACACGATTCGCCGTCAGCTTGACAGGCTCAGAGAAGAGCACGTCACGATCGTCACTGTGCCGGCGCGGCCGGCGGAGACGCTGGCCGACCGGCTGGCCGCCGCGGTGGACGATCGTGTGGCGTGCGTGCTCGTCTCGTCAGTTCTCTACGAGACGGCAGAAATCGTCCCCAGCCTGGCGCATCTCGCGGAAGCCTGCTCGCGATACGGCGCGACCCTGCTTGTCGACGCCTACCATCATTTGAACGTTGTGCCATTCGACATTGCAGCGCTCGGTCTCAACGAGGCGTTCGTGACCGGCGGCGGCTACAAATATTGCCAGCTCGGCGAAGGCAACGCGTTTCTCCGGCTGCCTTCCGATTGCCGCTTGCGACCGGTTCTGACCGGCTGGTTCAGCGAATTCGGCGAGCTCGAGCGAGGTGACGCGACTCAACATGTCAAGTACGGTCGCGGTCCGGCGCGATTTGCGGGCGCGACCTACGACCCGACATCACACTATCGAGCTGCTGCGGTGTTCGAGTTCCACCAGCGTCACGGGATGGCACCGGCGCGCCTTCGCGACGTCAGCCAACGTCAGGTTGGATTCCTCAAGGACGCATTCGAAAGACTCGACGTCGATCCGGATGTCGCTTCGGTCGTCCCGATGCCTGACGAGCGCCGAGGAGGGTTTTTGGCGATCCGCAGCCCTCGCGCCGGCGAGATTGTGCGCGGATTGCGCGCGCGAGATGTATGGACCGACTGCCGCGGAAGCATTTTGCGGGTCGGACCAGCGCCTTACGTCAGCGAAGGGCAGCTTCGCGATGCGATTGACGCGCTCGATCAGGTGATCAGGTAGGCGCCGCCTCGATCAACGCGAGCAACCGCAACCGGCCGCCACAGCGCGGGCAGTCGAGCACCTCGATCCCAAACGTCCCAATACTTGGCGAATCGCCGGCTTCTAGGGCAGGCCGCTACTCCAACGCCCACTAACGGCTGCATCGATACAGTCCTTCGTGGAGCCAAACCAGGCCTGGACGTTCATGATGGCCGGCAGGTAGTGCGCCTGCTTGGCCGAATCGAGCGCCACGACCTTGGTCCCTGGCGGGACCGCCTGCGCGAATGCCGAACACGTGTCGGTCATCAACAACCCGCCGGCATCGCTGATGATTTTCGTGCAGCCCTCGGCCTCTGCGGCGCTCCTGACGGCGCGTGACGTGAAGATCCAGAGGTTGCAGTTCGCGTGTATCCGCTGGCCCTCGAGCAGGCGACTGGCCTCCCGAACTTGTTCGAGTGAATAGTGCGGGCAGCCGAGCATGACGTAGTCGACGTCCGGGTCCCTGGCATTGGCGTTGAGCTGCTCGTAGGTGCGACGCCGTTCGGCCTTTCCGTACTTGAAGATCTCTTCAGGCGTGTTCGGGCCAAACGCGGCCTCGAGCGTGTCCGCCTCGGGAGTCACTCCGACGATGTGGTACATCTCGACGCCGCCCGACGAAGCAGCGGCGGCACCGAAGTGCTTGTGCCTGATCAGATCGGCCTGGCCATACTGCCCGACTAACACCGGAATCCGCTCCTGCACTGCATCGCCCACGAAGTAGCCGAGCATGCCCCAATCCATCACGCTGTCGACCGGCAGCTCGACATCGATGCGATGGGTCCCTCGGCGGTTCGCAGTCTGGTGGAGACCCCAGTCAGGAATCTTCCCGGTCAGCATCGCCGCGCTGGTACTTTCGCGTCCTTCGGTGTTCGTGCGTGCGCCAAGGACCGAATTGCCGTAAACGACGGCCGAAGATTCCATCCAGGCGCAATGCTCGCCCCTGGCGGCCACGGTGCCCGCCAAATACGGCGTGCACGTCTTCAGGATCTTCACACCGTGATCGGCGGCAAACGCTTCGCGGTCCTGATACATCTTGAACACGTTCGGCTTTGTGCCGAGCGTCTGCCAATGCTCGGGATCGGCGCCTCCCTGGAGGCAACACGTTTGAACGAGCGCTTGCGGTACCTCGAGGAGCTCGTCGGAATCGAGATCGAACCGCGAGAAGATCACATCGTACTCGCTCGCCGCGCCCTCGATCGCCGCCAGGTAGTAATTCTGAAGGAAGGGATTGGCCGAGCCCGGCACGCCGGCCACGTTGTTCGTATCGAGGAACCGCTCGGCGCCCAGCGCTTCCGCGTAGCGGACGAGGAGCTCCATCGCTTTTTGCGTGGCCTTGCCGCGATGGCCGTCGAGCATCGCCTTTTCGGAATCTGTCAGGAACATATCAGTAAAGGTTCCGGGGTTCCGGGTTCCAAGTTCAAAGGTTCAACGGTTCAAGGGTTCGCGGTTCAAGGTTTTGCGGTTCTGAGGGCGCTCCGTGAAACAGGAACCTGGAACCTTGGAACCAGGAACCTTGGAACTTTGAAACTATCCCGTCTGTGCCGCAAGCGCTTCGGTCGCCGCCAGATCCTGCCTCAGCGTCCGTGCGCCCCACGAGTAGTGGACCGCCGCCCATACGTTCACCAGGCCGACCATCACCAACGCCCAGCGCAACGAGTTGGCTCCGTATGACGGCATCAACCAGTCGCTGATGCGGCCAGCCATCAGCGGGCCCAACCCATATCCGATCAACGTCTGCACGAAAAGGAGCAGCGACGTGGCCACCGAGCGCATCCTCAGCGGGGCCAGCCCCTGCGTCATCGCAAACGACGGACCGAAGAACACGGCCGCGAGGAGTGTCATCATGGCGAAGGAGGGCACGGCGATCGCAAGGTCGTTCGGCAGGTACGCGCCGAACTGGAACGGCACCATCACGAGCGTGGCAATCCCGGGAACCCACAGGTACCACCGTTTGTCGCCCGTGCGCACGCTCAGCCAGTCGGCGGCAAAGCCGCCGACGAACGTTCCCAGCGCACCGACAGCGGCAAGCAAGCTGAGCCAATCGCCCGCCTCGCGCGCGCTCATCTGGTGCGATCGGATCAGGAAAGCAGCGTTGAACGCGCCGCTCGCGTACCAGACGACCGAGTGCAGCGCTGCCGCCAAGCTCAGGTGCCGGAACGAGCGGCGCTGCCACAGTACGGCCAGCGCCTCGAGCATGCCGGGAGTTCTCGTGCGCGCCGCTCCAGCCGTCCCGTCGGCAAAACCGCGCGGCGGTTCCAGGATCGTGAGCCTCACGAGTAGGGCCACGAGCAGTCCCGGCAGCCCGACGAGCACGAAGGTCGTCCGCCACCCGAACGCTTGGATGCTCCGCCCGGCGAAGTAGTTGCCGATGGCCGTCCCGATCGGCACTCCCAGCGCGAAGATCGCGAACGCCCTGCCGCGCTCGCTCTTCGGGAAGTAGTCAGAGATGAGCGAGTGTGACGGGGGGCTGCCGCCAGCCTCCCCGACTGCGGTGCCGACGCGGGCGGCAAAGAGCATCGCGAAGTTCGCCGCCGCGCCGCAGAGCGCCGTCATCGCGCTCCACATGGCGACCGCCAGGGCGAGCACGTTCCGCCGGCTCGACCGGTCGGCCCACGCCGCGATTGGAATCCCCAGCGTCGAGTAGAACACTGCGAACGCGATGCCGGTTAGCAGCCCGAGCTGCGTGTCGCTGACGCGGAATTCTTCCTTGATGAACTGCAGCGAGACGCCGAGCACGGGTGAGCGGTCGATGACGTTGAAGACGTAGGTCAGGAAGAGGAGCCCGAGGACGTACTGCCGATACCAGCGCCGCGACAAAACCGTCGACGTGTCGGCGGCGGGGGCTACGGCAGGCTGGGCAGTTTGCACGGTGTCTCCCGCGTAGATGGATGCCGATAAGATTACGCTGAATCGAGGGACCGATGACGAAAAGCCTGCGAAGCAATTTCGAGCCTGGATCCCCACGCGAAGCGGTCCGGCGCGCGCAGTGGAAAGCGCTGGGCCTGACCGACGAGGACATGCTGAAGCCGAAGATTGCGGTGGTCAACAGCTCTTCAGAGCTCGCCATCTGTTTCAGCCATCTCGATGGCATCGCCAAGGTCGTCAAGGACGCCGTCCGCGAGGCCGGCGGTCTTCCGTTCGAGATCCGCACGGCCGCTCCGAGCGATTTCATCATCAGCGCCGGAGCCGCGGGCGGCTACATGCTGGCCAGCCGCGACCTGATCGTGAATGACATCGAGATTGCCGTCGAAGGCGCGCAGCTCGATGGCATGGTGTGCCTGTCGTCTTGCGATAAGACGCCGCCGGGCCATTTGATGGCGGCGGGCCGCTTCAACATCCCGACGATCCTCGTCATCTGCGGCTATCAGCCCAGCGGCCACTACGAAGGCAAGCATGTCGACATCGAAGACGTCTTCCTCGGTTCGGTGCAGGCGATGTTCGGCAAGCTGTCTCATGAGAAGCTGCGCGGCATGTGCGACCACGCGATTGGCGGGCCGGGCGTCTGCGCCGGCATGGGTACCGCCAACTCCATGCACATCGTCGTCGAAGCGCTCGGCATGAGCCTGCCTGGCGGCGCACCGGTTCTCGCCAACAGCCCGAAAATGTTCGACTTCGCACGCCGCTCGGGACGACGCATCGTGGACATGGTGTGGGACGATCTGAAGCCGAGGGACATCCTCACGCCTGGAGCGTTCCGCAACGCCGCGGCGGCCGTGCTCGCCGTCAGCGGGTCGATCAACTGCATCAAGCATCTGCAAGCCACCGCGTCCGAAGCTGGCGTCGACGTCGACGTGTTCAAGCTCTTCAACGATCTCGGCGACTCGGTCCCGGTGCTGAGCGCGGTCGCCCCGAACGGCACCGATACTATCGACGCGTTCGAGGCCGCCGGCGGCGCCAAGGCACTGATGAAGCAGCTCGAATCCGTCCTCGACGTGCACGCGACGACCGTCACCGGCCTGTCGGTTGCGGAGAACCTCATTGACGCGGCCGTGCACGACGAGAATGTCATCCGGCCGATGACGCGGCCGTTCTCAGACAAGCCGCCCATCGTCGTGCTGCACGGCTCGCTCGCGCCCGAAAGCGCAATCGTCAAGCTGGGCATTCGCAGCGCGACTCGGAACGCTCGGTTCACCGGCCCGGCCATCGTGTACGAGAGCCCGATTGCGGCCATCGAGGGCATCCAACGAGGCGAGGTGAAGCCCGGACACGTGCTCGTGGCCCGGGGTATGGGGCCGAAGGGTGGACCAGCCATGGCTGGATCGGCATCAAGGGTGGTGTTCGCGTTGGATGCGGCGGGACTTCAGGACGATGTCGCGTTCGTGTGCGACGGGCAGCTTTCGGGGCTCTGCCTCAAAGGGTTGACTGTTGCCGAAGTGTCGCCGGAATCGGCAATCGGTGGTCCGCTATCACTTGTGGAAAACGGAGATCACATCACCATCGACGTCGATACGCGCATGCTCGATCTCAACGTATCCGAAAGTGAGCTTGCGACACGACGATCGCGACGAGGCGAGCCAATACTCCCGAAATCGAGGGGCTACCTCTCCGTGTACCAGCGCAGCGTCCAACCGATGTCAACTGGAGCGGTGCTCGTAAAACCGGACTGACCGAGAGGCCGGCAACACGAAAGGCCGAGACGCCTGGGTCGACGCGAGATCGGCCTGCGCGGTGAACCACGCAGGCCGATTCTTCTTTATCGAGCAAGAACTATTCTGCGCACGAGACGGACAACACTTTTCCCGACTCCACGACCAGCCTGGGCCCGCCGGCGCCCGCGGCACTCGGGGACGCATCGGGCGGTGCCGGCTTCTCGGTGCGGGCCGAGCTGTCTTGATCCTGGACAGTGCCAGTGAGTTCGACCTTCTTCCCCGCATGCGGGCTGAGTGCCGAGTCGTTCGCGACGAGGCGATACGTTCGCGCGACCGCCTGGCTTTCACCTGGAGCATTCGCCGGGCCGGCACTCGCGTTGGTCAACACGAAGCCCTTGCCGGTTGAGTCTGCTTTCGCGTCGGGTGCGGGAGCATTTGCCTCCGTCTGACTCGCTGGAGCCGGCTGCAAACACCCCGTGATCGTGATGCGGTCGGGGCTCGCGCCGGGAGCTGGTTGCGACGGTGATGGAGCCTGCGCGCCAATCGCCATCGATGCAGCACACACAATCGCTGCACTTGCTAGCATTCGTTTTCTCATGCGACCTCCACGAGGCGCCGCTCCTGCAACCATGAGACCACTTCGCGTCGCATGAGCTCGAGACTCTTGCGTTCGTCTCAGCTCGACCGAATGCGTGCGAGCGTTTGTGCGTCCAGGGGGATTCAGCCGACGTCCGCAGATGCGGACTTGATGAGTCCGGTGTGAACGAGATCGAGCGCGTGGAGTACGGTCCAGATTCGGTCCAGGCTCTCTTCAGGTGTTTCCCAGCCGGAATGAATGGTCGCTTCCGGCTCGAGCGGCGGCTCGTAGGGATCGGAAATGCCGGTGAACTGCAGGATCTCGCCGCTGAGCGCCTGTTTGTACAAGCCTTTCACGTCGCGCTGAATGAGCACGTCCATCGGACATTCCACGTAGATCTCGACGAAATTGGGGATTCGCGATCGGATTTCGTCGCGCGTCGCCAGGCCCTTTGAGAGTCGCGTTCGCACGACGTCGCCGTCCAGGACTTCGACACGCGCGCCCAAAGCCTGAAGGCGACGTTCCAACAGCCGCGCCGCCGTCGTCTTGCCAGCTCCCGACATGCCGGTGAACCACACGGTGAATCCCTTGTGCAGGTCAGCGCGCGATGTCACAGAACTCCTCGTAGGGGAAGTCCGAGCCCAGTCGTTTCAACTCGGCCATGAAGTGCGCGTCGATTTGCCGCTGACGGGCGGGGCCGAGCAGCTCGGACGAACCTCCCTGGTCGCCTTTTTGATCATGGCTCCTTCGTACATGAAGAACCCGAACGCCCATTGAGCGGGAACTGGGACAATCGGGGAACGGCGCTGGAAGCTCGGAATAGCGGGTAGTCAATGCGAGCTCCACAAATTCGACCGCTCCCGCCGATTAGCCGGTAGAATCCCTGCTCGGATCGGCCGTGATCCGCGGGTTTCGTTTGGAGAGGACACCATGATGATCAATCGCGTTGTGGCTGTGGCCGCGGCACTCGGCCTTCTGGTATCGACTCACGTCGGCCTCGCGAACGCAGCCGAGATCAAGGTTCTGTCTTCGGTCGGAATCAAGGCCGTCGTGGACGAGCTCGCGCCGCAGTTCGAAGCCGCCACCAAGCACAAGGTTCAGATTACGTACGACCTCGCCGCCAATCTGAAGCGGAACATCGAATCTGGCGAGCCGTTCGACGTCACGATTCTCACGCCCGCGATGGTCGACGACCTGGTCCAACAGGGCAAAGTGGCTGCGGACAGCCGGACGGCGATTGCCCGCACGGGCCTCGCCGTCATGATCCGTGCGGGGGCACCGAAGCCAGACATCAGCACCGTCGACGCATTCAAGCGCGCCCTGCTGAATGCGAAGTCGATCACATATGCCAAGGAAGGTGCGAGCGGCGTGGCCTTTGCGGCGCTGATCGAGAAGCTGTCGATTGCCGACGCCCTCAAACCCAAGACCAGGCTCGCGGCCACCGGCGATGCCATCAACGAGTCCATCGTCCGCGGCGAGGTCGAGTTCGGCATTCTGCCCGTCAGCGAAATCCTGCCCGTCCGTGGGGCCGAAATGCTCGGACCTTTTCCGGCCGACGTTCAGAACTACATCGTCATGGTTGGAGGGGTGAGCGCCAGCGCAAAGCAGGCGAGTGCCGCCCGGGACTTCATCAAGTTCCTGATGTCTCCAACCGTCCTTCCTGTGATCAAGGCGAAGGGAATGGAACGCGCCGGCGGTTGAGGGCGCTTCGCGCGGTCGAGGACGAGGCGGCGTCAGGGATCTTTGGGAAGAAACTCGATCGCGACAACGATCTCCGCGTCGGGTGACGCCTGCGCGCGCCAAGTTGCGTAAACGCGCATCGGCTCTTTCAAGGGGCCGCAATTGATTTCGCCGGTCAGGTCGTTGCGATAGGCAATGAACATGACCTCCGACATCCGTTTCGCCTGGAGGCGCCGCGGACCTTCGGCAGTCTGGACGTGGAATGCGATGCTGTCGGTCGAACACTCCACGCGGTCGAGAGCGCCCTCCAGACGTTGCTCACCCGGCTGCAACTGACGAAAGTCCGGTCTGAATCGCCCTTGCGGGTAGTCCGGGCGGCGCGGCTCTTTCTCGCCAGCGGTCGGTGAAGTTGGTGGAACGCTCGCGAGCTGTGCCGGCGAGGCGGCGGGGGCCCGTCGTCTGGCCTCCAAGTCCACGACGAGTCCCATCAGACGGCGCGCTGAATCGCGAACCGCAGGGGGATAAGCCGTCGACATGAGCGGCCCCAGCACCGCTCGCGCCTCGGCGAACTGCGAGCGACGCGTCAGGACCTGCGCATGAACGTACGGGTACTCGGCCCGGCCAGGCGCCAGGGTGCGGGCTCGCTCGACCGACTGCAGGGCTTCGGCCGATGGAACGGCGTCGCTGCTCAACTCCAGCATCGCCAGGCGCACAAGAACATTCGGAATGTCGGGGTGCTCGCGCTTGACGGCTTCAAGCCGATCGCGAGCAGCGCGAAGCGCAGGCTCATTGGCGCCTCCCTGGCTGGCGACCAGATCGGCCAACAGGATGCCGGAGTAGTAGTTGACGAACCAGTCATCGGTCCCGGGCGCGTCGAGCAGCCGCTTCTCGGCGCTCGAATCGAATCCCCGAGCGCTTTCGAGACGGGCCATCGCCACCGCGGCGCGTGGGCTGGCGGGCTCGGCTCGCAGCGCCGCCGCCAGCCGTTCAGCCGCTTCGTCGTACCGCTGTTGCTGAACGAGGACGTCGGCGAGCAATGCTTCGACATCCGTCTGCGGGATCGCTCTGGCCGTTGGAGTGAAACTCGCAAGCTTGTCGGGAAACCGGAATCGATAGTAGCTGAGCGTCCGACGTCGCAGGTACTCCGGCAGCTGCTCGTCTGGACGATTGATTCCAAACGCCTGGCTCCATGCCTGAATTTCAGGAACTCCCTGAGCGAGACTCTGAAGGAACGCTGACAACTCGCGGGCGCGGCTTGGTTGGCCGGCCAGAATGAGGTGGGTCAGGGCCCACGACTGCGCGTAAAAGACCGACCTCCGTTCCCCTTCGTTGTACAGAGGCGAGTCGCGATCGACGTTCAGCAACTCGTCGGTCGACAGAAGCGTCGTCGTGTTCAGCAGCACCAAGTGCTCCGGGATGGCGAGCCCGAGCGTGGCCTCGCGCCCGCCCGAGAGCATGTGAAATGTGCTGTAAAACTCGGCAAGGCCTTCGTTGAGCCAGACCGGCACGTTTGCCATGGTGTTGGCGATCACGAGATGCGCGTACTCGTGAAAGATGATGCGCTGCGCTGTCTCCTGCGGAGTGTTCACCATCAGTACGTAATTGGCGCCGGAGCCAGGTGAAAAGATGCCAGCCACAGGCAGGGGCTTGCCTTGATACAAAGGTTTGAAGGGAGTAAACGCTTTGTCGGACGGGAACACGATCACCACGGTCGGTACGGCCGTCGTGGTGGCGGTGTCACTCAAGACCCGGCTGAGCCCCTCGCGGAAATTCTCGAACTTGACGGCGACGTCGCGCAGCGTGCCCTCACCCACGTCTCCAATCACGATGAAATTCGGCGTGTCAATCCGCCGCCAGGCAGCAGTGGCTGGTGTTGCCGCCAGGATGACCAACCACCCGACGGCGGCGACACGTGCGGCCGCGAGTCGTAAAACCATGATCTCTTTCGCTGATGAGCGTAGCCGATCTCCGGCCGCCCGACACGAAGACTGCGGAACAAGCACCAGAGCGTCATCAGCACGCTCTTGACATGGAGCTCGTACTTGACAGTTACTTAACGTATGTGTTAATTATTTACGTAACTATTAACGTATCCGGCCCATCCGTCAACGATCTCAACCTGGAGATTTCCCGCCATGAAAGACACGCCCAAAGGCTGGCCGCGAATCGCCTCGTCAATCTTCTACGATGATGCCGGAGCCGCCATCGATTGGCTCTGCCGCGCCTTCGGTTTCGAAGTCCGCCTCAAGGTCGAAGGCGACAAAGGACGCATCGAGCATTCCGAGCTCGTGTTCGGCGACGGCGTGGTGATGGTCGGATCGAGCGACACCGACTCACGACCGAAGCAAGATTTCAGAGTGAATTTCAGGAGTCCAAAATCATGCGGCGGGGCAACTACGCAATCGTTGATGGTCTACGTCGACGATGCCGATGCCCACTGCGCGCGTGCGAAGGCCGCCGGCGCCAAGATCTTCATGGAACCGGCGGTGCATGACTACGGCGAGGATTATTGGGCCGACCGCAGTTATGGCGCGATAGATCCAGAGGGTCATTACTGGTGGTTCACGCAACGGCTACGCGATCCGAAAAACTGAAGCTGATGAAAACTCTCCACCACGGAGGACGCGGAGGACACGGAGGTGTTTGCGCGGCGTCCTTCGAGGTAACTTGTCACGACTAACCATGTTAGACACCAGCCTGGACCAGACGCTGCTGGCATTGGCCGATCCGACCCGGCGGCGCGTGATCGATCTGCTCCGCAAGAAGCCGCAGCGGGCCGGCGACCTGGCTGCCGCGCTTTCGATGAGCCCCCCTCGATTGAGCCGTCACCTGCGCATACTGCGCCGAAGCGGGTTGATCGAGGACCACGGCGTCGAGCACGACGCGCGCGTCAGCCTCTATCGCCTGAAGCCCGAGCCATTCGAGGTGCTGCGCGAATGGCTTCACGAAGTCGAGGCATTCTGGACGACAGAGCTCGCAGCGTTCAAAGCTCACGCGGAGCGGACGCGGTCGAAGCGGCGACCCTGAGAGCGCATGGCGAATTGGCCGCGGCTTCGTGTAGCGCAGGCCTTCAGGCCTGCAGTCGGCCGCGGGGCAGCCCTGTCCGCCTGCGCGCTACGCGCTACGGCGAGACCTCGCCGAAGCTCGGCGAGATCTGCACCGCGAGCGAAGGCGGGAAGGGCTGCGCTACTCGAGAGCACAGGACAAGTTGATTCGTGCGAGTGGGAGGTTGATTCATGCGGCTCCGATTCGGCGCCCCGTTGATGTTTCTGGTGCTCGCCGGCGTCTCCATCCGGTCCGGTGGTGCCGATCCGCAAGCTGACCGGGCCATCGAAGCGCCGCGGTTCTGGAACGATCGGGAGCTGGCCGACTGGGCGACGCCAGTCGCGGGCCTGAACGTCCGCCCGGGCCACTTCTCGGAGCGCGAGTACTACGCGGCGCCGAATGCTGAGTGGGTACGCACGTATCCGGTCTACGTTGCAGGCCGCGAACCGGCGGGCTACTGGGAGATGCTGCGCGAGAAAAAGCCCGAGCCACTGATTGCTCCGGGCGCCCGCACGACTGCGGATTGGGTTGCGAGCGGCAAGCGCGTCTTCGAAGAGATGGACCTGCCGGCTTTTCGGAGCACAGATCCGCAGCTCATCGCGATCGCGCGGTCGGCCGAAGAATATGCGCGGCGAGGGGGCCGGGCACAACCAGATGGCCGCGCGTTCGGCCTGCGGTGGGTGCCGACGTCGAAGGGTCTGGCGATCAGCGTATCCGACTGCAGCATCTGTCACACACGAGTCATGGCTGACGGGACGTTCCTGAACGGCGCACCGTTCAACGTGGAATTCGATGGCGTGATAGGAGAGCTGGCCACTCGCGGCACCGCGGTCTTCTTTCCGGGCGACTCGACATCGATCGGGACCTGGCGGCAGTACACCGTGCCCTGGATTCGCGGAGATATTCACGAAGCCCTGAAGTCCATGTCCGACACGGAGATCGGCGGCCTCGCTCGCGCCATTCCGCCCGGGGTATTTGCCCGCTTCAACGGCAGCGTGTACTACCCCACAAAAGTACCAGACCTCATCGGCATCAAAGACCGCAAATACATCGACCACACAGGCACTCATCGTCTTCGCGGGCCGTCGGACGCCATGCGGTACGCGGCGCTCGTCTCGTGCTGCGACTCGGCCGATTTTGGGTCGCACAGCATCCTGACCACCGCCCAACGCAGGCTGCTCTACAGGATGCCGGATGAGTTGCTGTTCGCGATGGCGCAGTACCTCTTCTCGCTCGATCCGCCAGTGAATCCGAACGCGAATGACCCTCGCGCGACGTCCGGCCGGCAAGTCTTCGAGCGCGAGGGCTGCGCAGGCTGTCACACTCCGCCGCTCTACACGAACAACAAGCTGACGCTCGCGCAGGGCTTCGCGCTGCCTTCAGATCATCCGAACCGATCCGACGTGATGACGGTGTCGGTAGGAACGGATCCGAGCCTCGCGCTCAAGACGCGAAAAGGGACGGGCTTCTATAAGGTGCCGTCACTGCGAGGGGTTTGGTACCGCGGCATGTTCAACCACGACGGTTCGGTCACCACCCTGGAGGAGTGGTTCGATCCGGCCCGCCTGCGCGACGATTTCGTTCCGTCCGGGTTCAAAGGCCACAAGGTGACGAGCCGGGCGGTGCCCGGCCATCAATTCGGGCTGAAGCTCACGCTGGAAGACAAAGCGGCCTTGATTGCGTTCCTCAAGACGCTCTAATTGAACCGTTGAACCCTTGAACCTGTTACTTGCCCTCGACCGAAAAGGCAAGCAGGACGTTTCCCGGCATGCCGCCGCCGTTGTGGTAGCCGGACGTCGCGAAGACCATCCCGCCGGCGATCGCAGGACCTCCGCCATCGATTGACCCGCCGCGCGCCGGCACGCCGTTGACGGTCCGATGCGGGCCTGCCGTGTCGAAGTCCCACAGGATCGCGCCGTTCCCGGTGGAGTACGCGCGCAGGTGGCCATCAATCGATCCCGAGAACGCGACGCCAGGGATGGCACTGACCGCCGCCGACTGGGCGGGGCTGCATCGAGGTCTTTCGCCGCAGGCCGGGGGCGGCGTCATCCAAGCCTGCTGGCCGTCGCTGAGGCGAAGCGCCCAGATGCCGCCTCCGCGCTTCGGATCCGCCTCGGTGTTGTCCGTGTTCGGAATCTTGACCCGTCCGATGTCGGACAACGCGACGTAGACATTCGATTGGTCGGCGGCCGAGCCCCATTGCACGCCGCCGCGCGTGCCGCCGACGCCGATCCGTACCTGCCAGAGGATCTTCCCCTCTTCGTCAGGATCGAGGGCGTGGACGACGCCGTTTTTCTGGCCGGCAACGAGGGCGCGCTTGCCATTCGGAAGCGTCACGAGAATGGGCGACGCGGCGAAGTCCACGTCGGGGCCGTTCGAATCTGGACAATTGGTCGTGTCGTCGAGTCGGCACGCGACGTTCCAGGCATCCGATGCAGTCATTTGACGGGACCACAGAATCTTTCCCGAATCGAGATCCATGGCAACGAACGCGTCGCTCAATCGCGAGGGTGGGTCGCTGTAGTTGTCGCCGGTCCCGACGTACAGGGCGTTGCGTCGCTCGTCGATGGCTGGGGTCGTCCAGATTGGCGCGCCCGAGGGCCCCCACAACTGCCGCCCTACTTTATTCTTTTTCGTCGGCAGCGCCTCCTCGGGAATCATGTAGGTCTTCCACACCTGCTTGCCGGTGACGGCATTCAGAGCGACAAGACTTCCACGAAAGCGACAGCATTCGTAATCGGGAACGGCGGCGGTGGTTTCTTCGCCCGACGCAAGCCCGACGTAGATCCGTCCCTTGTGGAACACGGGGGATCCGGTGACGCGGGCGGTAGGAAAATCGTCCAGTTTCGTCCGCCAGAGCAGCGTCCCGGTCGCAGCGTCGACCGCGTACAGATTGCCGACCTGATCGCCGAAGATCGCCGCCTCGCGCGCGCCGGACGGCAGGTCGAGACGAGCGATGGTCACGGCCGCGCGGACAGCGCCGACTGTTTCGAAAAACCAATGCACGCAGCCGGTGGCCGCACTGAGCGCGTAGACTTTGCCGCCCTGGCTGCCGACGAAGACGCGGCCGCCGGCCACCGTCGGCTGCGCGTAGGCCATCATGTCGCCCGGAAAACCAAACGCCCATTTCACCTTGAGACGAGGCACATCAGCGGCGCTGAGTGCGGCCATGGTGGCGGTCTGCAGCCGTGTGTTCGACAGGTTGGCGCCCCAACCGTTCCAAAGCGGTCCTGCCGATGGACTGAATGCACCCGCTCCTGCACCGCACATCGCTTCCGGCTTCGGCGAAGCCGCCAGGCCCTCCGTGAATGGTTTGCCGGTGACGAACTCGGCAACCGCGCGGCGTTCGGGCGCGCCGAGACGGACCGCCATGGTGATCATCGGCCCGGACTCCATGGCCGCGAGCACCCGTTCCGGCGTCATCTCGCGGAACACGTCGCGACTGGGAGCGCGATCGAGACCGCTGTCATGACAAGACCCGCACTGCCGCTGGTAAAGCGCTTCTCCGTCTGGCGCCTGCGCGGAGAGCCACGCCGCGGACGCCAGAACCATCGCCGCGCATATGACCACGCGATGCGGCTGATCCGTCATATGCCACCTCATGACCGTCCTGGTTCTCCCCTCCGCCGACGTTCTTCAGGTGGTCTGGTCAATTGCTGATGCCACCGACTACGAACGCGGAGCCCCCGTAGACGCGCAGGAGTCGCAACTGTTGATCGTCCGATGGCTCGATTCAAGCCCGGATTCGTTGGCTTGCGAGCGCGTTGGCCGCGACAACGCCGCACACGCAGTCGCCGAGTCCGCTCGCCGCGGGACGTCTGAGTCCCGGGAGTACCACGCCATTTAGACGGATTTATTTGCACTTCTTAATTGCTGTAAAACTACGATATTAAACGCAATAATAGGCGTCGAAGGTGTCTCCTTCGCCCCAGGCAGTGGGCCACTTTGGAAGGGAGTCCACTACCCGTGCCTAATCTGGTCATCATCCTAGCTGAGCAGTGTTAGAATGTTCGCTATTGCCGGCTCAGCAAAGCCAGTCATTTTCAAATAGAAAAATGAGCGACGACTCGACGCTGGACGGGCCGGGTGTGACCACTCAGTTCTTGGAGGCTTCGCGCTCCAAAACCCGCCAACTGTGGGTTCGAATCTTCATCTCGTCCGTAGCTTCCTTCACACTCCTGGCCAGGATGGCGACGCACGTGTCGTTCCACCGAGACGTCTTTGGACGGTATTCGTGGAGGTACTTCGCCCTGCTCGTTGGTCTCGCCGTGGTGTCGGCCGCATGTGTCGTGGTCCAGTTCCCCTCCTTCTACAACCGGGCCCGTCGCGTCCGGCACGGCATCATCATCACGCTTGCAGCCGTGATGGTGTCGGCTACTGCGGCGGAAATCGCGGTTCGAGTCCTCGACCCGTTCGGCATCTCGTACGTCGAGGCAACCGCGAAAGCTTGGTCGGACCATGTATCCGATCCACTTCTTGTTTACAGGCTTCCCTCGAACTGGCACGGACAACAAGTGGGCGTGGACGTCTCCACCAATGCGCTGGGACTGCGCGATCGCCAGCTGGAGCCGAAAGAGCACGACGAATTGCGAATCCTCTTTGTGGGAGATTCAATAACGTTTGGATGGGGTGTGCCAGTCGAAGAGACGTTCGTGCGCAGGCTGGAATCAATCCTGGCGCGACGGCTTGGGCACAAAGTCACAACCCTCAATGCCGGAATCGGGGGATACAACACGGTACAAGAGCACGCGCTATTCACGAGTCATTTTGCGGAAATCCAGCCGGATCTCGTCACGCTGCTCTATGTGTACAACGACATCGACGCCTCGTTTGATTCGGTTTCGCAAGCGACTGTTGTCGACGACACGCCGCCACGACTGCTTCGTGCACTACTGGAAAAGAGTTGGCTGTACCGGCTGGGCCACTTTGTCTTCTGGGATTCTCAGTCGACTCTTCCCGCATCGCTCGACAGCAGAGCACCTGGCGTCAAGGACTCAATCGACGCGCTCGCGAGAATCGCCAAGGTGTGCCGACAACACGGGATTGGGTTCGTCACGTTCTTCTATCGAGAGCGACAACAATCGGGATCCGACGCGCCTTCCATGGATGCGCTGTTCTCGGAGGTATCGAAGGTGGGCAAGTCGTACGGCTTTCCCGTGGTCGATACCCTTTCGTGGTGGGGAAATATCGGCAGAGACTCGCTCACGAACTCCACGATCGATTGGCATCCCAACTCGCGCGCCCACAGCATCCTGGCGAAGGGTATGGCCGACGTCCTGGTAGCGAACTACGACACCAAGTAGTTGGCGGTGAGGGAGCCCGACCCAGGGTAATAGCCGGTACGGTAGGGGCGTTCCACGAGCACGGCCCGGACGCAGGGGTCGCTACTTGACGATCGCCTGCATCACCGCATTCTCGAACTCCGGCCGCATCTCACGAATCGGCGTTTGAATCATGAACACCGCGACGATCTCTTCCTTCGGGTCGACCCAGAAATGCGTGCCGAACGCGCCGCTCCAGCCGAAGCTGCCGTTGGACAGGCGCGAATTGCCTGCCACGTGATCCTTCACCACCCGCACGCTGAGGCCGAAGCCTTCGCCGACCGGACGGCCCGGCAGGGTATCCGGTGCGTGCACCGACGCCATCAAGTCCACGGTACGCGGGCTCAAGATGCGCCTGCCATTCAGCTCGCCGCCGTTGAGAAGCATCTGGCCGAATTTCAGATATTCCTCGGCGCTGGCGATGAGCCCGCCGGCGCCCATGAAGTAGACCTGGCTCGACATCCGTTCCGGGTTGGCTGATTTCTGGAGCCCGTTGGGTGTGACGTCGTACGCCATGGGCATGCGCGGGCGGAGGACGTCCGTCGCATAGAAAGACATGTCTCGAATCGCAAGGGGATCGAACAAGCGCTGCCGGAGGAACTGATCGAAGCTCTGCCCCGAAACCACTTCCACGATGCGGCCCAGCGCATCGAACCCGGCCTGGGCGCTGTAGGCCCAACGAGACCCGGGCTGGAATTCGAGGGGGGTCGTGGCGAGGCGAGGAATGTAGTCGGCAAGCGTCTCGGTCGGTTTCCTTGGCGCCTTTCTGGCTTCGCTACTGCTCATCGGACCGCTCACAAGGCCGGAGGTGTGTGTCAGCAGATCGCGAACCGTGACCTCGCGGTCGGCGGGAACGGTGTAAAACCGCGGCGATGCCGGAGCCTCGCCCGCGGCTGGTGTTGGACCCTGCTTCGGAGACGCCACCGCCACCTTCATCTCTTTGAAGGCAGGAATGAACTTCGACACCGGATCGGCGAGCCGCAGCTTCCCTTCTTCCATCATCATCATGATGGCCACGCCGGTCACCGGCTTCGTCATCGATGCAATGCGGAAGACGGCATCCTTCGGCATCGGTTTCTTCGATTCGAGATCCATCACGCCGTGTGCTTCAAGGTGCGCAATGCGGCCCTTTCGCGCCACGAGCGTCACGCCACCGGAAATGTCCTTCGCCGCAATGTGTCGCTGCATCAACTCGCCGATCCGCGCAAGACGCTCCGAGGACAGGCCGAGTTCCTCGGGCCTGGCCGTTGACGTGTTGTCCGCCGCTCTCGACCAGGCAAGCATGGCGACAAGAAGCACGCACGTTCCAGCTGCCTTCCTCTTGAACGAGATTCGGTTCGTCATGCCATCCTCCTGAGACGCGTCACGCGGGGGAATCATAGCAGGGGGGCTCGGCTCGGGGCTGGGGGCTAGGGGCTAGGGGCTAGGGGCTGGAGGCTGGGGGCTGGGGGCTGGAGGCTGGGGGTTGGAGGCTGGGGCCTGGTAGTAGAGAGCTGACTATAATCGGGCCGTTTCATGTCTACTCCCAAGTCGAACTCGTGAAAGACGTATAGATGGCAATGTGCTGTTGGCGCTTGGCGTGGATTGAAGAATGGAGGATCAGATGGCACGACGCTCTCGTCTGACGAGGATCTCACGCGCTCACGCATCCGCCGCCCTGCTCGGCGCATCGTTGCTCGCCTTGCCGGTCCTGGTCATTGCGCAGGCACAGCGTCCAGGACCCTCGCCACGATCCGCGGCGGCTTCCGGTCCGACGGCTCCCTACTTCCCCGAACGCTTCGACTGGCAGCACAAGAAGCCGGAGGAAGTCGGGATGAGCTCGGCGCGACTCGACGAAGCGGTGAAGTCGGCGATCGCCAACGAGAACCCGGCGCCCCGGGACCTCAATCTGGCTCTGGCAACGTCATTCGGCCGGAACGAGCCATTCGACACGCCGATCGGCCCGATCAAGCCGCGCGCCGCGGCCAACGGTATCATCATGCGTCACGGATACATCGTCGCCGAATGGGGCGAACCGAAGAGCGTCGATATGACGTTCAGCGTGACGAAGACCTTCCTGACGACCGTCGTCGGTCTCGCGTGGCAGCGCGGACTGATTCGCGACGTCAACGACTACGCGCGCGACTACATGCCGCCCGGCGTCGACCTGTTCGAGGCGGCGCACAACCAGACGATCAAGTGGGATCACCTGCTTCGTCAGACCAGCGATTGGCAGGGGACGCTGTGGGGCAAGCCGGACTGGGCCGATCGTCCTGAAGGCGACAAACCTGGTGACTGGCCGAACCGCAGGCTGTCCGAACCCGGCACGCGCTTCAAATATAACGACGTCCGCATGAACGTCCTGGCGCTGGCGGCGCTGCAGGTCTGGCGGCGGCCGCTGCCCGACGTCCTCCGCGAAGAAATCATGGAGCCGATCGGCGCCTCCTCCACCTGGCGCTGGCATGGCTATGAGAACTCGTGGATCGAGCTCGACGGCCGAAAAGTGCAGTCAATGACGGGCGGCGGCCACTGGGGCGGCGGGATGTTCATCAATGCGTACGACATGGCGCGGTTCGGGTACCTCTTCCTGCGCAACGGCAAGTGGAGGGATCGCGCGATCGTTTCGGAGAAGTGGATTCAGATGGCGCGCACCCCAGGACCAGCCAATGACGGCTATGGATATGCCAATTGGTACCTGAACACCGGTAAGAAGACGCTGCCGTCTGCGCCGGAAACAGCGGTCCATTTCGTCGGCAACGGTGCCAATATCGTCTACATCGACTGGGAGAACGACATCGTCGCGGTCGTGCGATGGATCAAGGACATCCCCGCTCTGAATGAGTTCGTTGGAAAGATGATGTCGTCGATGACGCCGTCGTCGACTGCGACGGCGGCGAGGTAACTCCAGTACAAGTTAGGCCGAATACGAAAGCTGAATCGTGGTCACCGTGAAATACGAAGATCTCTCGGCGGCATTCGACTTCGTTAGCTTTGCTGCGCCCATGGAACACCAAGCGTATGTGTCCCTCGACACGGGCACTTTCTATTGGATCTCCGAAGGGAATCCACTTGAGGCTCATTTCGCACGTTAGGTGCGCGATCCTAGAATCGCCCGCGAGAGGACCCACCGCATGTGGCCGTCGGCGGATGCTGGTGGTGTGACAGGATGACGGGTGTTGTGAGGACGATGGGGTTGGCTGTGTTGTTGCCCCTGCTGCTGGTCCCGCAGGCCACAGCGCAACAGGTTGACACAACTGCCGAGCCCGCCCCGCTGGCCCGTGGCTACCGAACTCGCACGCTGGCAGGAGGCTGGGGGCATTCGTGGTTGCACGGCTGGCCTGGCTACGGCAAAGCGGTCAGCGACATCCAGTACTTCGGCTTCTACCCGCAGATGGGCTGGTTCGTCACGAACTGGCTCGAACTGTACGGCGAAGGGACGGCGCACGTGTACTATCGCCCCCACGCCGCCATTCTCGGGGGAGTGGTCGGCATCGGCGGCCGACACTACTTCCTGAGGGACCGGCGGTGGACGCCGTACTACACCCTGGCCGGCGGGATGGCTTGGACGTCCCTCGAGGTGCCGGAGGTGGACCGGATCTGGAATTTCCAGGTGGTGTGGGGCGCGGGTATTAAACGTATCACTCGCCGCGGGCCGGGGCTGATGCTGGAGTTCCGTAACCACCACATCTCCAACGCCGGCACTCGCGGCGAGAACCTCGGCGTCAACGCCGCGATGGTGGTCGTCGGCGTCCACTGGGTGCTGCGGTAAGCCGGGGCCCGACAGCGGGAAAAGGCAGAGACCTCCGGAGGGCAGCTCACGCATGAACGTGGTCGTCGTGGCTCCCAAACGGAGGTTTGGAATGGCGTGCTTGGGCGTCATCATGAGATGGGCAGTTCTGGCGGTTGTAACGCTGGTTGTCACTCCGGGCGCGTATGCCCAGCAGAATCCAGCCCTCACGGGAGTGACAATGATCGATCTCGATGGCCGTGCGGTGCGCGTCCAGGCCATGGGACTGAACGACCGCCGTCCAGGACAACCCGTCGTCGTCTTTGAGGCGGGTGCGAGCAATTCACTTGAGATATGGGGCGGCATCTTGCCCCAGGTCTCGTCAATGGCGCCCGTCATTGCGTACGACCGCGCGGGTTTGGGGCGTTCCGAGTGGGACGACACCACTCCAACGCCGCGGCACGTGACCAACCGACTTCGACGAGTGTTGCGCCAAATTGGCGCCGATCCGCCATATGTGCTGGTGGGCTTCTCATGGGGCGGCATGCTGGCGCGCTATTTCGCGGGTTACTACCCCAGTGACGTCGTGGGACTCATCTTCGTCGATCCGGGTCCGATGGTGACCGAGTCACTCGCCGATAACTTGACACCGTTCGAGGCGATTGGCGTCGGGCGTGCGGGCTTCGAGGCCTATTGGTCGAGCTTCACCGCGCTGTTGGCAGGCGCACCCCAAGCGGTGCGCGCCGAGAACCAGGTGTTGCGCGGGCTGCTCGAAATGAATCTGGCAGATCGAGATCTTCGTCAGATTCCTGCCGTGCCGATGGTCGTGATCGTCGCCGGGAAGTACCTCGCGGTACCGCTTATGGTTCCATTCGATCTCCAGCGGCATTTTCAAGCCGACGTGCGCTATCGACTCCGAGTTCTCAACGAATGGGTCCTGGCCTCTCCTCATGGCACCCTCGTGATGGCAAACAGCACGACTCACACCGTTCCTCGAGAGGATCCGGGTCTCATCGTGTCGGCCGTCCAGCGGGTGCTGGGGGCCTCCCGCTGAATCGGGACTTCCGGTTCCCGTTCGATAGCTGCTGGGTCGGGATTTGAAGCGAGCCAGCTAACCAGCGTTTGCAGCCATCGGCGTCCGGTACCTTCACGGGCCGCCGCGGCTGAAACGCGGTCGTTAGCCAGACAGGCCAATTGACACATGCAAGAAGTCCCGAAGCGGATCAAACGTCTGGTTCGAGAATGGCGGGGATCGCGCATGATCGCGAACTGCGCAAGGCTTTGAGTGAGCTTCGCGTCCAATTCGATCGTTGGGAACGTGGCGAAATCGATTCGTTTGAGCTCAATGATCTTGTGCATCGATTCCATCAGGATAGTTCGCGGGAGATCTGGAAGAGATACGCGACAACGCACCTCGAGCCGCCCGTCGCATCGGCGGTGGCTGCCGGAGTGCTTCGCAAAGAGGAACTGCCCGCTGAGCTCGTGCAGCACATCGAAGGTTTGATCGAATTCTACGCACACGATCTCTCTGCATCGTGAACTGCTGCGCAGGATGGCTGAAATCGCGCTCGAGCCCCCTGGAACCGGGTCCGGAGCGCGGCCCCTGGCGCGAAATTCGGCAGAATGCGTACACCGGGTCCAAACGCCAATCGGCTCCGCATGGGATTGTTGCCTGCGCGATACTCATTCGTCCTCAACCCGCACGTGCGGGAGCGTTTCACGAGGTGTCCGGGCTGCAACTCGCCTACCCGGATTCGCAAACTCCCGCTGGTCATTCATGTCGACAATCTCGATGGGCTGAAATTGGTGCTTCTGAACAAGACCTGCCGGCTGTGTGTGCTCTGCGAGACGCTCATCGTACATCGAGCCGACTTGGAGCGAGTCATGATCGCCTCTGGATTCTCCGACGCAGTCCACCGACACGACTACGTAGTGTTGGGCACCATTGACCGGCGCACCTGGCGCCGCGGTTTTGCTGGTGACACACAACTTGCGGACATTCGAGAGCACATGGCCGATTTCAAGAAGTATCTGAAAGTCGATGTCGTGCCGGCGCACCACGTTCAACCCTAATCGCTGGCTAACCTTCGAATGGAGCCGACGCGCGGTGGTATTCTGTCGCGCGCGCTCATTCGAAACGTTAGACCGGCCGAACGTCCGGGCGTCGCCGAACGAGGGCCGGAAGCGGGATGCATCGAAGATCGGAATTACCGCGCATTCACGAGGTTACGATGAGACTGGTCACATTCGGCGGCGCATTTCTCCTGGGCGCAGCGATCCTCGGCGAACCTGCCGCTGGACAATGGCTGACGCATCCCACGAGCGGAATCCCGCGAACGCCCGATGGGCGGCCGAATCTCTTGGCGCCTGCTCCCAGATCGGCCGACGGCAAGGCCGACCTGTCTGGGCTGTGGCTGCCCGACGCCGGGCCTCTGGCGACAAAGGGAATCGGTGAAACGCTGCGGTCCCCGTACTTTCTGGACATCACGGCCGACATGAAGCCCGAGGAGGTTCGGTTCATGCCCTGGGCTGAGGCCGAGTACCGGCGACGCACAAAGCGTCACTCACAAGATGATCCGACAGCGCGGTGTCAGCCCACCGGAGTGCCGTCTCTTAACACGTATCCTATGCCTTTCAAGATCGTTCAAACTCCAGCCCTGATCGTGGTTCTCTATGAGAACAATATCGACTTCAGGCAAATCTTCACGGACGGTCGTGCCCAGCCCAAAGATCCGGCGCCGACGTGGATGGGTTATGCAGTCGGCCAGTGGGAGGGCGACACACTCGTGGTCAATTCCACAGGCTTCAACGATCGAAGCTGGCTCGACCGAACGGGCCACCCACACAGCGAGGCGATGCGTGTCACTGAGCGCTTTCGACGGCTGGCCTTCGGCCGCATGGAGATTCAGATCACCATCGATGATCCGATCACCTACCAGCGACCTCTCGTCTTTACCCAGGCCCAACAACTGCTTCCCGATACAGAGCTACTGGAGCACTTCTGCACCGACAACGAGAAGAGCGCTCAACACTTCAAGTGACTCGAGCCGTCGTCGCGCGCAGTCGACCGCGGTCTAACCGGCGCTTGCAGCCGACGAAGGCGCACACCGGCGGAAAGGCGTCGCCAAGGCGGAGGTTTGCCTTCGCGGCTGAAGCGCGGACGTTAGGCCCCGACAAGGTTGAGTTGTAATGAAGAATGTCCAGCTAGTCAGGCTTGACCATGCAATCGAGGAGGCGATTGCGAATCACCCGGAGTACATGGACGCACTGGTCCAGGATAATTGGGCGCGGGTGGCCGATCTCGTACACCGACTCGTCGGACGCACCCTGGTCGCGGTCCCTGTCAGCGTGGACGAGCTGCAATGGGGTGGGTACTTCGTCGTGGATGAGGGCACGCGCGAGGTGGTTGGCTCGTGCGCGTTCAAGACTCCGCCGACCGACGAGGGGGCGGTCGAGATCGCCTACTTCACCTACCCAGGATTCGAGGGGCGGGGATACGCGACGGAGATGGCCAGGAAGCTTGTCGAACTGGCGAGCCGATCGGCGGTGGTCCGGCGGGTGATCGCCCACACGCTCCCGGAGACGAACGCATCGACCCGGGTGCTGGAGAAAGTGGGGATGACTTTTGCGGGAGAGGTAATGGACCCGGAGGATGGACGTGTGTGGCGCTGGCAGATGCAGACCGGGGCCTAACCAGCGTGGTGAGGCCTCAACCTCGCACACCCACGCCGGCCCAGGAGATGAAGTTATTTGGGGGACTCGCAGTGCAGCCCTTCCTGGCTGCCGGTGTGGCGTTCGTCAGTTTCGCGCTGCTGTTGCTGGATCGGACTGGGCGGACCCTTGCGGGGGGTTTTCCGGCAGATCGGACTGATGCCGCGATTTCGGTAGCGCTCGGCGTCGGCATAGTCGCCCTGTTCGTTACTGTCGTCGGGGGTGTTTCCGACGGCCGTATGGATGGTGAAACAGCGCCCTGTGACCCTCACGCAGGCGTTGCTGTTCGGTCTCGGCTTTGCCAATCTGCCGGTTGTGGTCGGGACGGTGTTGGCCGGCGGCGATGGCGCGGCGGGCGCGTTCCGCGGGTTCGCGTTTGCTTCATTGATTGGTCTGACTGGGGCGGCCGCGTTTTGGCTGATCTCACTTCGAGAGCGGACTTGAATCGCCAAACAGTTTGAGCGGGCTAATACCCGCTGCAGCCGACGGCGGCACCGATGTTGGGACAACGATCAGCTGGCTCCGGACCGAGTCGCTGATTCGCTCGCGGCTGAGCGGCGGGTCGTTAGACCGGCGTGAAGGCGTTCATGGATCGCACTCGAACGAACCAAGACAGCTACGACCGAGTTGCAGATCAATACCTCGATCGCAGTCGAGACCGCTCCTTGCTGCGTCCGTGGATGCAGCGGTTCAAGGAGCAGCTTCCTTCCGATGCCCCCGTCCTCGACTTGGGTGCCGGTCCATGTTTGGACTCCGCGGAGTTGCGGTCGCTCGGCCTGCGCGTGATCTCGGTCGACCGAAGCTGGCGTATGTTGATGGCGGCGCATGAGGAGATTCCCGGGCTACGTGTGCAGGCGGATATGAGCCAGTTGCCGTTTCAGCCAGATTGCCTTGCCGGAGTGTGGGCGTGCGCGTCCTTGCTGCATCTCGACCGTGACCAACTTGTCCCGGCCGTGTCTGACATTCGTAATGTTCTGGTCTCGTGGGGCGCCCTCTTCGTGTCGCTCAAATACGGAAGTGGCGAGGCCTGGGAGACATCGAGATACGGACCGGACGCTCCACGCTGGTTTACCTATTGGTCGGAGGACGACCTCGACTCAGCGTTGCGATCGGCGGGTTTCGAAATCCTCGAGTCGGCGACTCAAGCAGGCCTGCATGACAGATGGATTGCGCGGATCGCACGCCGTAACGGGGCGGTCTAACATCCATGAGCCAGACTAGTGTCGAGACATCGGAGCACGTCATGGCGATTCCAGAGCTGGTCATGCGAACGGATCCGACGCCAGCAGAGATCGATTTTCTCGAGAACCGTCTGTACGAGTTCAACTCCCAGGCGACTGGGCTCGTCGATGCGTTGGGTCTTGCTGTTTTCGGTCGCGATGCTCAGGGTGCGGTAGTCGCCGGGCTCTGCGGGCACACATGGGGCGGCTGCTGCGAGATTCGTCAGGTCTGGGTGCACGAGAAGCATCGCGGGCAGGGGATCGGGCGTCGTCTTCTCGAACTGGCGGAAACGGAGGCACGACGCCGCGGCTGTTTTCAGATTGTGCTCGCAACCCACAGCTTCCAAGCGCCGGAGTTCTATCGCAAGCTAGGGTTCGAGATCGTTGACAGCCTTCCGGACTATCCTCGTGGTCATCAACACCTGCGTCTACGAAAAGTCCTGGGTCAGAACGTGTAATCAATGGCTGGCAGCGTGAGCGGCCGGGAACATCGGTAACAAAGTAAACCGGCAACATGGGTAACACTCTGGTTGCCGATGACACGCTCTCTGGGAGCTGAAGAGCCGCGTTCTGTGCGGGTCTTCAGCTCTCAGAGAGCGTCCGCGAATTCTATGCCCGAATCACATAGTCGCGTTCATCGAGTCGCCCGATGAGGACGCGACAGAAATAGATGGACCAGATGCCGTCGTGGATCTCCTCAAGACCCACGCGGTGATGGATGAGCCCGTTGGCAATGAAGAGGACGCGCTTCTTGAAACGGAAGGTGCCGGCGTTGGTCACGTGTTTCACCAGGAAATGGCCCGGGTACTCGAACGGCGGCAGTTCGCCCGTATAGGTGCGGGCGGACGACCGGTAGAGCGACCCTGGCGTTCGACCGCGCAACGACTGGTGAGGCCGCTCGTGGTTGTACTCGTCGCGAAAGCGGTTGAACGCCCGTTGCTGCATCGCGAGCCGACTGCGCGCGGGTCGAATCGCCTCGGCCTTGAGCGTCTTGTGCATGCGCTCGTGCGCGCCATTTTGTTCCGGATGCGCGGGCAGGATCCGCTGGTGTTGAATGCCGAGCCGCAGCCACCACACATTGAGCGCCGACAGACCGTGAATCGCCACGGTCGCGAAGGGCACGCCGTTGTCGGTGCGAATCGCCCGCGGCAGCCCGTACGTGCGGAACAGCCGATCGAAGATCGGGCGGACGCCAGCGCCGTTCGTCGACAACAGGCCCTGACACCCGAGCAGGTACCGCGTGTGCTGATCGGCGACGGTCAACGGATAGCAGTAGATCCCATCGCCGGTCCGAAACTGGCCTTTGAAATCCGCCGTCCACAGATCGTTCGGGTGCGTCGTCGTCGCCGGCACGACGCCCGGATGTGTGAACGTGCGTCGGCGGCGCCGTTTTTTCACCAGGCCCTTGCGAGCCAAGAGATCCCCCGCGGTGCTGATCGCCGGCAAGTCGAGGGCGGGATGCCGCGGCGCCAGCCACTGCAGGAGTTTTTCCGGTCCCCAACTGGGATGCTGTCGGCGCGCGTCGCAGATCAGCCGGGCCATCTCGTCCGAGATCCGGTGAGGACAGTGATGAGGCGCCCGACTCCGGTCGCCCAGCGCCTGGCGCCCGCCTTCGTCAAACCGCTCGAGCCACTTGTAGCCGGTCTTGCGGCTGATGGCGTACCGCGCGCCGAGCTCTGTCATCGTGTACAGACCCAACTGCCAGTCCCGCACGAATCGCTCGCGTTGTTCCATAGGTGCCGTCTCCAGCCAGGGCATCGACCAACCTCCGTTGGGCCCCAGCGTAGTGAATGTCACCCATGTTCCCGGTTTGTTGTGTTACCTATGTACCCGGTCTGTACCCAGCGTGCTGGCTAACAGGCGCTGCACCCGGCGGCACCGCGGGGTGCAACGAAATGAGTCGAACTGACAGTGAGCGGCGCCGCGGGTGAGCGCCAATTCTTGCCGCGCCCCATCGTCGGCGTACCTGATACGCACGCAGATTTGAAGCGACATTTGAGACCTGCGAACATTTGGACACCTCATGAAGGCAGCTGTCATGGAGCGCTACGGCACGCCGGACGTCCTCGAAATCAGGGATGTGGCGACACCGACGCCCAAGGTCAATGAGGTTCTCGTACGCGTGTATGCCGCGTCGATCAACGACTGGGACTGGGGGCTGCTCCGGGGCGCGCCGATAAACCGCCTGTTCAACGGCCTCCTCACTCCGAGGGTGCGTATCCTTGGCTGTGATATCGCCGGGCGTGTTGAAGCCGTGGGTGGAGATGTCAAAGCGTTTCGGCCCGGTGATGAGGTCTACGGCGACCTGTGCATGAGCGGGTTCGGCGCGTTTGCCGAGTATGTCTGCGCGCCGGCCGCGAGCATCGCGGCAAAACCGGCCGAAATGAGCTTCGAGCAAGCTGCCGCCATCCCGCAAGCAGGTGTGTTGGCGGTCCAGGGCCTCGTTGACATGGGCCGGATTCAGTCCCGCCGAAAGCTCCTCCTGAACGGCGCCGGCGGGGGGGTTGGTACGTTCGCCTTGCAGTTGGCCAGGCTCCACGACGTCGAGGTGACGGCCGTCGACAAGGTCGGCAAGCTGGACATGGTGCGAGCGATGGGCGCGGACCACGTCATTGATTATCTGAAAGATGACTTCACGAAAGGTGACAGGTGCTATGACCTGATTCTCGATGTGAAGACCAGCCGTTCACCTTTCGCCTACGCGCGGGTCCTGAATCCCAACGGCGCCTACGTCACCGTCGGCGGCAGCATTCCGCGTCTGCTGCAGGCCTTGGTCCTCGGTCCCGTAATATCGCGGCTGTCCAAAAAGCAGGTGCGTTTGGTTGGCTTGAGACCCAACAAGGACCTCGCCTACATGAATAAGCTGTTCGAAGCTGGCAAGCTGCTGCCGGTGATTGACGGGCAGTACAAGCTCGCCGATTTACCAGAAGCCCTTCGGCACTTTGGTACGGGCGATCATAAGGGCAAGATCATCGTCACGATGGCGTGAACACTGAAAGGGAGTACCTGGGCTCGCCGTGCGCACGGCAGCCACTGGCGGCTCTGGTCGCCCCGGATTGGACGCGGCCGCGAGTGCGCGGCATAACAACGTTAGACAGTCCTGTGGTGAGCGATGTCATTCCATATTCGACACGCAAGCTCACCCACCACCTGGGCAGGCGTGAGCGGCCGGGAACATCGGTAACAAAGTAAACCGGCAACATGGGTAACACTCTGGTTGCCGATGACACGCTCTCTGGGAGCTGAAGAGCCGCGTTCTGTGCGGGTCTTCAGCTCTCAGAGAGCGTCCGCGAATTCTATTCCCGAATCACATAGTCGCGTTCATCGAGTCGCCCGATGAGGACGCGACAGAAATAGATGGACCAGATGCGGTCGTGGATCTCCTCAAGACCCACGCGGTGATGGATGAGCCCGTTGGCAATGAAGAGGACGCGCTTCTTGAAACGGAAGGTGCCGGCGTTGGTCACGTGTTTCACCAGGAAATGGCCCGGGTACTCGAACGGCGGCAGTTCGCCCGTATAGGTGCGGGCGGACGACCGGTAGAGCGACCCTGGCGTTCGACCGCGCAACGACTGGTGAGGCCGCTCGTGGTTGTACTCGTCGCGAAAGCGGTTGAACGCCCGTTGCTGCATCGCGAGCCGACTGCGCGCGGGTCGAATCGCCTCGGCCTTGAGCGTCTTGTGCATGCGCTCGTGCGCGCCATTTTGTTCCGGATGCGCGGGCAGGATCCGCTGGTGTTGAATGCCGAGCCGCAGCCACCACACATTGAGCGCCGACAGACCGTGAATCGCCACGGTCGCGAAGGGCACGCCGTTGTCGGTGCGAATCGCCCGCGGCAGCCCGTACGTGCGGAACAGCCGATCGAAGATCGGGCGGACGCCAGCGCCGTTCGTCGACAACAGGCCCTGACACCCGAGCAGGTACCGCGTGTGCTGATCGGCGACGGTCAACGGATAGCAGGAGATCCCATCGCCGGTCCGAAACTGGCCTTTGAAATCCGCCGTCCACAGATCGTTCGGGTGCGTCGTCGTCGCCGGCACGACGCCCGGATGTGTGAACGTGCGTCGGCGGCGCCGTTTTTCACGAGGCCCTTGCGAGCAAGAGATCCCCCGCGGTGCTGATCGCCGGCAAGTCGAGGGCGGGATGCCGCGGCGCCAGCCACTGCAGGAGTTTTTCCGGTCCCCAACTGGGATGCTGTCGGCGCGCGTCGCAAATCAGCCGGGCCATCTCGTCCGAGATCCGGTGAGGACAGTGATGAGGCGCCCGACTCCGGTCGCCCAGCGCCTGGCGCCCGCCTTCGTCAAACCGCTCGAGCCACTTGTAGCCGGTCTTGCGGCTGATGGCGTACCGCGCGCCGAGCTCTGTCATCGTGTACAGACCCAACTGCCAGTCCCGCACGAATCGCTCGCGTTGTTCCATAGGTGCCGTCTCCAGCCAGGGCATCGACCAACCTCCGTTGGGCCCCAGCGTAGTGAATGTCACCCATGTTCCCGGTTTGTTGTGTTACCTATGTACCCGGTCTGTACCGGCGGCTGTCTAACAGCCGCTGCAGCCGGCGAGCGGCGGGAACGGAGGTCATTGATTCGGAGGCGAGGCACGCCGCTCGCGGCTGATCGGCAAGCCGTTAGAGCGGTTTCCATTGCCGTGTTGTACGTAGTGTCCGGCTTTAGCCGGACTTCGCGGCTGTCCGCCTGAAGGCGGACACTACGTACAACCGGAAAATGCTTTAGCCCGGTGACTATCAGCGGAGGCGCTTGAATGCAGCCGGTCAGCCCGTTCTTCCGCGAGGTCGGCTCTGGCCACGGGTGTCGTCTGCCTGCATTCAAACGCGAGCAGTTCGAGCCAGTGGCGAGCATTGATGGAGAGGCTTGCACCCAGGTTCCACGTGCTGGCCGCCGATTCGTATGGCGTGGGCAAGAGTCCCGCGTGGCCTACGGATCGGCCGGTGTGGCTGCGCGATGAAGTTGCACTACTTGAACCGGTCTTAGCCCGCGCCGGTGATCCTTTTGCGGTAGTCGCGCATTCCTATGGTGCCGCCGTGGCACTCATCGCTGCCGTCACACAACCCCATCGCGTTCGCGTCTTGGCCTTGTATGAGCCGACGCTGTTCGCGGTACTTGACGCCGAATCGCCTCCACCAAACGACGCCGACGGTATCCGCAGTGCCGTCGCGCACGCAGCCGCCGCGCTCGACGCCGGCGATCTCGCCCGCGCGGCCAAGTGCTTCATCGATTTTTGGATGGGCGCAGGCGCTTGGGATCACATGCCTGAACCACGCAAAGGGCCGATAGCGGCTTCCGTCGCCAACGTTCGCGGCTGGGCGCACGCATTGTTCCGTGAACCCACGCCCCTGCGGGCATTCGCTGAGCTTAACGTTCCAGTTCTATACATGATCGGTAAGAACTCGCCTGCGTCGTCCCGAGGTGTGGCAAGGGTGCTAACGCGAGCACTCCCACGGGTAGAGGTCGTCGAGTTCGAAGGTCTCGGGCACATGGGACCCGTTACGCACCCGGAAGTCGTTAATGAGGCGATCTCAAATTTCCTCGAACGAGGCTAACCACGCGTTCGAGCGGACGCGCTGCCGGCCGCAATGCTTTTCGTTTACCGCTCTCCGTTTCGCGCGTCGGGGCGGGCGCGCCGCCCAACACGAACGTTAGACAGCCCAAGAAGACTCCTGGCGGAAACCGGTGACCCTTGAATCATGAAGCGGCAGACGAAGCACTCACGGGCGGAACAACACGATAGTGTCAAGCAGAAGTACGACGAGGTACAGAGTGACGGGCGCTATGAGGAAGGAATGGCAAGGATGGCCCTGTACCATCATCATTGCCAAGATCCGGTGATCTTTCGAACTCTCGGCGATATTCGCGGGAAGTCACTGCTGGACCTGGCTTGCGGCGACGGCTTCTATACGCGGCGATTCAGAACCGAATGCGCGGCCAACCCTGTGATGGGAATCGATTTGTCCCCGAAGCAAATCGAGCGGGCTAAAGCGATCGAACAGCGCGAGCAACTCGGTATCGCGTACGGAGTCGGCGACGTGCTGGCACTCAATGTGGAACGCCGATTTGACATAGTTACCGCAATTCATTTGCTACATTATCTCGAGAATGCGGCGGAAATAGCGTCGGCGTTGAGAGGGATTCACGTGACGCTGTCTGATGGCGGTCGTTTTGTCACGATGATTGCCAACCCTGAGTTCGAACTAGAAAAGCACGACCCGTCGGATTCCAAGACGAAGTATGGATACTACTTTTCAGTGGCGGAACCTGGCAATGGTGGTTTGCTGCGATTCCATCCCGGAGGATTTGAGAAGGAACGAGAGTTGACTATTGAGTTTCGACGCTGGGAACGTGGCTTTCTCAACGGCATCGCAGGTGACATTGGCTTCACTGCGGAATGGCACGACCCGTTCATAAGCGCCGATGGTCTCAAGGAATATGGGACCAGTTTCTTCGAGAATTACCTGGCCAATCCCCAGAACAAGCTTCTGCAGCTGACCAAGACCATGTAGCGGCATTCTTCTGCCCTCGATGGCGCTGGTCGGGGGCGCCGCTAGCACGCGTAACGCCGCATCGTGTCGGACCTGTCACCGCAAACCTGGTCGGTGGAGCTGTCTAACAACGCGCTAACGATGATTCGAGCGACACAGAATCCCGAGGCGGGCCATCTCATCATCTTCGTTGTGATCGCCGGTATCACGTTGTGGACGCTGGTCTCCGGCTGGTGGGACACTGCGGCATGGCTGCTGCTGTTTAACGTTCTGCACAACGGGTATCCCGTGCTATCTGTGAGGCAGCTTCGTGCCCGACTGGACCGCCCCGGAAGAACGGCCTGACAAGGCGATGCAGCCGTCAATCGGCACTGCCCGGACTGGCGTGATAGAAAGATGTCGTTGTGCCGCTTGCGACTGATCGCCGAGCCGCTAGGCGGACCATGGCGCAGTACACTGATCTCTGGACTTTTCGTTCTCGCGTGGGGATTGGGCGCGGCGAGCGGTGTGAATTTCACGCATGGGCCGGCGCAGTCAATCGTGCCCCCCAGCAACGCCCCGGCGAAACCTGTGATCGTCATTCAGGCCTATGACGATGGACTCTCTGGCGTTCGCGCGGTCAACCCAGCTGTCCACCTGAGCGTCGGTCGAGATTCCGCCATTTCGGACGAGCGGGTGTTGATGGTGGATACCCGGTCCCAACCGATGACCCGGCGGGGCGTGATGTGCGGTGCGTGGCAGAAAGCCAAGACTGGACCGGCGCGCGCGCGATTTCATTCCAGATCAAGCCTGCCCATCCCCTGAGGTTCTCCTTGTCGTTCTTGGATCGGAATCGTGTCGCATACACCGCGTGGACGGACCTGAAGGGTGGCGTGTGGCAGCTGGTTCGGATTCCGCTCGACGAATTTCGCGCGAATCCGTTCTTTCAACCTCCTGACGCCAAAACCGGAGCGCCAATTGACGTGAGTGAAGTGAAAGGCATCGCGTTCGCACCGCACGATGAAACGTCGGGACGTCTGGCAATCGGCAAATTTGTTGCGTCGCAGTGACGATATGCGTCGCGCCAGACGCGTAGGGCTGCGAGGCGCAGATCGCACAGAGAGTCGTTCGACGTCACACGCGATAACGGCCGCCGAACCTGGCGTTGCAGCCGTCGGCGGGTTGGTGCGACCATGGGCCGCCGCGGGTGAACGCCAAGGCGTTAGGCGGCGTTCGCCCATCGCTATGAAATACGCACCAGCCATCAAGTCCGCCAAACCCAAACAGCATATTCAGGTTGGCAGGGACACCGCAGTGTTGCTGGGCGACATCGTGTCCGCCGGTTCGGTCGAGTATCGCTACATTCTTGCCGTGTTTGCTGGGGACAGTCAGCTGCCATGCTATTTCGTGGTGTCAGAGGTCAACTCGATGGCGAAACAGTTGTATGTAGCTATGAGATCACAAAGACACGAAGCGCACGAAGGTACACGAAGAAGGCTTGGCCACAGAGCCATCTATGACTGCTCAGAAAATGTGCCTCTAACCATCCCGATGTTCGAATCAGGCGGCCTTTTCGATCGTGACATGGAAGCCGAGGGCTTCAAGTTGCCGGACGTGACGCCGGACCGCCCGTTCGGCGTGTCGCCGGTCGAAGTAGTCCGCGCCGAGTTCGTCGTACGTGACGCCGTCGCGCATGACGTGGAACGCGATCTCGAGGATCTGATGGCCAACCGCCACCACCGCTTTCTTGTGCCCGCGATGCCGTTTGACCCGGTGATAGCGCGCTTGCAGGGCACTCCCGTTCTTATGGGTGGCGCCCAGGGCCGCCTGGATCAAGGTCGCGCGCAGATACCGATTCCCTTTCCGCGTCTTGCCGCTGCGCCGCTTCCCGGCGCTCTCGTTCTGGCCGGGACACATCGAGCCCCAGCTGCACAAGTGGCCGGCGGAGGGAAAGCGGGTCATGTCGCCGCCCGTTTCAGCCACGATGCTGATCGCCCCGATCCGATTCACGCCCGGAATCGTGTCCAGGGCCGCCAGCATCGGGTCGAAAGGGCCCACCCGCCGATCGATCTCGGCCATCAGCCGGTCCAGCGTCTCGTCGAGAAAATCGATCTTCGCAAAGATCTGTTCAATCAGAAACGCATGGTGCGGGCGAAAGCGGCCCTGCAGCGCCCGGCGGAGGGCCGGGAGCTTCTTCCGCAGTGCGCCGCGGGCCAACTCGGCGAGCACGACCGGGTCCGTGGTGCCCTCGACCAGCGCGCGCAGCATCGCGCGGCCGCTCGCCCCCATGACATCGGTCACGACGGTCGTCAGCTTGAGGCCGGCGTCCTCCAGGACCTTACACAGCCGATTCACTTCTTGCGCCCGATCCCTGACCTGCTGCACCCGATACCGCGTCAGGTCCCGCAGCTCGCGGATCGCCGGCGGCGGCACGAAGCTGGCCTTCAGCAACCCGCATTCGAGCAGCTGGGCGAGCCATTCGCTATCCTTGACGTCGGTCTTGCGGCCCGGGACGCGTTTGAGCTCCTGCATGTTGATCAGCAACAGCGTGAACGCGTCTTCCAACACGTAGTACACCGGCTTCCAGTAAACCCCGGTCCTCTCCAGGGCTACGTGCGTCACCCCATACGCCTGCAGCCAATCGCGCAACGCGAGCAGGTCGGCCGTCATCGTGCCGAACGTCTCGGTGACGCTCCGCCGCCCGCCCCGCTCATCCGGCACCCGCACCGTCGCGACCACCGTCGCCTGGTGCACATCCAACCCGGTACAACGCGCATTCAGGAGCTCCATGGGGTCCCTCCTCGCGTGGGTCGGAGGAGCTCGTGTTCGAAGACTCTGCTCGGCGTGCTCGCAGCAACAATACGGGGTTCCTCAAGCTCCCGCGTCAGACTCTGTACGGACTCACTGGTCCCATGCACGGTCGCGACGTCCCCGACCCACGAACGCAGGGTACTCGAATTTTTCATGCTACGGGGTGAGCGCAGCTCATGACGACTCTGTGGCCAATTTCCTGCCGAAATCGACCGACTTCGTGTGTTCTTCGAGTCTTCTTCGTGATGAACAGACCGAAGCTACATTGAAGTGCAAAAATGCTCGAGCGTCCTCGGAATCGTGGGCCGCACTTTCGGCTCACCCGACCGTCGCTCGTCCGAAAGAGCTGCTGGCTGCTGACGCCCGACGCCCCGGCACGGTCAAGTCCGGGCCCTGAACGCCCTTGGCATCGACGCCGTGACAATCGGCGCAGCGTGCTTGGTACAACGCCCGGCCGATGCGGATTGCCTCGGGATCTCCCTCGCAACGAAGGCTAGAATACGTTCCGCCAGGCGTGACGCCGGCAGAGGAGAGACCTGAATGGATCGACGTCCAATCGTCTTCGCAATCGCGGCCCTCTCGCTGACGGCATGCTCGCCAGCTCCCACACCCAAGCGGCTCGTCGCTGACGCGGTGGGCGCCATGGGCGGCGAGGAGAAACTGAAATCGATCAAGACGGTCGTCATGAAAGGCGGGACCGGCACTCGAACGCGCCTGGGCCAGACCGTCCATGTCGGCGATCCCGAAATGCCGGCGCAGCTGAAAGACGTCGTCGAGACGCTGGACCTTTCCGGGCGCGCGTCGCTCGACTATGTGCTCCAGGCCGGGGAGTTCATGCAGCATCGCCACGAGGTCCTGACGAGCCGGGGAGGCAAGCCGGTCGGCATCGAAATCATCCCCATGCGTCCGATCGTTGCGACGTCGCCTGGCGGCCTTTTCAGCTGGGGCACGCAGAACTCGCCGGAGATGGCGCTGCGGCGCAACGCCGTTGCCGTCATGCTGGCCGCGCTCGAGACCGCATCGGATTCACCAGGAATCGAGGACCAGACGTTCGCCGGGAAGATGACCCAGCACGCCCACGCGACGTCGAAATCCGGCGAGGACGTCGGCCTCTACTTCGATCCTCAATCGAAGCTGCTCGTGGGCTACGAGGTGACCGACACCGAGACGATGCTGGGAGATGTGCCGGCGCAATACATTCTGGATGACTACAAGGCGGTGGATGGCGTCATGCTGCCCCACCACATCACCATCCGCAAAGGTGGTAAAGACTATTCCGAGGTCCAGTACACCTCGATCGCGATCAACGATTCCGCAGCGCAACAGGTGTTCGCGATTCCCGACGAGGCGTCCAAGGAAGCCGACGAAGCGATCGCCGCCGGCGAGTTCTCACGCGTCGCACTGACGAAGGTGGCCGACGGGCTCTACTTCGCCCGGACATATTCACACAACAGCATGATCGTGGAATTCCCCACGTGGCTCGCGGTTGTGGAAGCGCCGTACACCGAGGCACAAACGAAAACGCTCGCACGGGTCATCGCCCAGCAATTCCCCGGCAAGCCAATCAAGTACGCGGCCGTGACCCACCATCACTACGATCATACGGGCGGCGTGCGCGGAATCGCGGCATTCGGAGCCACGGTCCTCGTCGAGAAAGGCCACGAGGCAGCCTTGCGGGAGCTGCTCGACGCCAAGCACACCAATCCGCCAGACGAGCTCGAACGCCGCAGGTCGGCGCAGCCAGCCCAGCCGACCGGATCAATCGAGGTGTACGAAGGCAAGAAGGTCATCAGCGACGGCCGCCAGAGCCTCGAGCTTTACCCCGTAACCGGGTCACCGCACGTCGAGCCCATGGTTCTGGCCTACGTTCCGTCCGCTCGAGCTCTGTTTCAAAGCGATCTCTTTTTTCCGGGAACCGGCGGCGCGACGAGTCCCACCGCCGTACACTTGCTTGAATCGGTTCGCGGCTTGAAGCTGAGAGTCGATACGAATCTGGGTGGGCACGGAGGCGTAGGCCCGATGGCGGAACTGGTCAAGGCCGGTACGCCCCCGGCCTCGGCGGCAACGCGATAACACGAGGTGCCGGCCGCCAGCAGCCCTAAAGGGCTGCGCTACATAGAACCGGAACCTGGAACCGGAACCTGGAACAAGGAACCGCTCATGAATCTAAAGGTCAACGGTCGAACGCACACGGTCGACGTCGACGAAAAGACCCCGCTGCTCTATGTGCTCAGCGACGACCTCGGGCTGCGTGGACCGAAGTTCGGCTGTGGCCTCGGCCAGTGCGGGAGTTGCACCATCATCGTCAAAGGACAGGCGATTCGCTCGTGCATCACGCCTGTCGGCACCGTCGCCGACGCCGAAATCACCACGCTCGAAGGGCTCGGCACCACTCAGAAGCCCCACCCGATTCAAAAGGCCTTCATCGACGAACAGGCGATGCAGTGCGGCTTTTGCGTCAATGGCGTGATTCTGACGGCAAAGGCATTCCTGGATCGGAACCCGAAAGCAAACCATGCGGAGATACAGCAAGCGATGTCAGGCGTGTTGTGCCGCTGCGCGTCGAACGTGCGCATGCTTCGCGCGATTCAGCGATATGCGCGGGAGGTGAAGGCATGAAGGCCTTACACCGGCGGGAAGGGCTCGAAGGGCAGGAACGGCGGGATCGGCAGGAAGGGAGCGCCTGCGGCCATGCCGAGCCGAGGCAGAATCGGCTGGAGAGGCGGGAAGGGCTGGAGAGGCAGGACGGCATCCCGATGACGCCCGACGCTCACGCGGCGCTCGAGCGCGCGGGGATATCCCGCCGGAAGTTCCTCAAGAGCACCGGCGCGTTGATCGTGGGCTTCAGCGCCTCGAAATTAACCGGCGGGCTTGGGACTGTTCCGGGCTCTGTGCTGGCCCAACGCCTCGATGGCGCCGGCAGCAATCAGCTCGACGCCTGGATCGCCATCGCCTCGGACGGTCAAGTGACGGCCTACACCGGCAAGTGCGAGCTGGGCCATGGACTCTACACCGCACAATCTCAATTGGTCGCCGAAGAGCTGTCCGTGCCGTTCAGTCGCGTGACGTTGATCCAGTGCGATACCGCCGTCACACCGGATCAGGGAACGACGTCCGGCGCACAATCGCACCCGACCAACTTCAATCAGGCCAATCTGGCGCTCGCCGCCGCGACGGCCCGCGAAGCGCTCCAGCAGCGCGCATCGGCTCGTCTCGGCGTGCCGCCCGATCAGCTCGCCGTCAACGACGGCGTGATCAGCGTCAAGGCGGATCCAAGCAAGAAGATCGGGTACGGCGAGTTGATCGGCGGGCAAACGTTCTCGATGGCGGTCAATGCAAACGCCAGGCGGAAACATCCCGGCGAGTGGAAGGTCCTCGGAACTGCCGTGCCGCGCGTGGAGTTCCCCGCGATGGTGACCGGGGAGTTCGAGTACGTTCACAACGTCAAAGTGCCTGGAATGCTGCATGGCGCCGTCGTCAGACCTCCCACGGTCGGCGCAACCGTGTCCGGCGTCGACGAAAGCTCTGTTCAAGGCCTGCCCGGCGTGGTGAAGGTCGTCGTCAAGAACAACTTCGTCGGCCTCGTCGCCGAGAAGCCGTGGCAGGCGCTGCAGGCGGCCGGCAGGCTGAAAGTGACGTGGACGCCGGGTTCCGGATTGCCCAATCACCGTACGTTCCACGACACGCTGCGGAACCAGAAGCCGTCGCGAGACACTCTTTGGGTGAATTCGCACGACGTCGACGAGAAGCTCGCGGGCGCGGCCCGCGTGATCAAAGCGACCTATCACTATCCTTACCAGATGCACGCATCGGTCGCGAGCTCGTGCGCAGTCGCTGAGGTGCAGTCCGACAAAGCCACCATCTGGTCGGCGACCCAGGCCGTCCATCCCTTGAAGAGCACGACCGCGACGCTGCTCGGTCTGCAACCGGCGAACGTGCGCATCATCTTCAAAATGGGCGCCGGCTGCTACGGATGCAATGGCGCGGATACCGTCTCGTACGACGCGGCGATCTTGTCACAAGCGGTCGGGCGGCCGGTTCGCGTACAGCTTTCGCGCAAGGACGAAATGGCCTGGGAGAACTACGGCGTTGCTTACGTCATCGACGCGCGCGCTGGTCTCGATGCCGACAATGCGATCGTGGTCTGGGATCACGAGGCCTGGTCGCCGACGTTGGGTGGCCGTCCTGGCGCGAACAACCCGGGCAACGTCGTGACCGGCTTTCTTGCGGGCTTCCAGCCAGCCGCGTTCACGCCGAGGACGCCAGCGCCCGATCCGACGGGATTCGCCAACAACAGCAACGCCGTCCCGTCGTACGTGACTGGATGCGTGGCCGGCCGATGTGGAGGAACGGGAAAAATTGCCAGCCAGCGCGTGCTGACGCACAACGTCAGGTCGCCGTTCTGGACTGGACCACTGCGATCGCCAGACCGCCTGCAGAACACGTTCGCCCACGAATCGTTCCTGGACGAGGTTGCGGCGGCCGCGAAGGCCGACCCTGTCGACTATCGTCTACGGCATCTGGGCGACCCGCGACTCCGGGAAGTCGTGACGGCGGCGGCGAAGGGGGCGAACTGGGAAGCGCGTCCATCGCCGCGGCCAGCCAATCGCCGTACGGGCGTTGCGACCGGCCGAGGCATTTCGTGCGTGCTGTACGAAGGCGATAACGGCTACTGCGCCGTCGTGGCCGAGGTCGAAGTCAACCAGGATACGGGGGCGGTCGCGGTCACGCGCCTGGTCATTGCGAATGACTGCGGGCCGATCTCGAACCCGGACGGATTGAAGAACCAACTCGAGGGCGGCGCACTTCAGGGCGTGAGCCGCGCGTTGTCTGAAGAAGTGACCTGGGACGACCAGAAGGTGACGTCGATCGACTGGCGCACGTATCGCCCGATCTATCTGGGAGCTGACGTGCCTGCGATCGAAACGCTGCTCATCAACAGGTCGGAGGGAAAAGCGATGGGTGCCGGCGAAACCGCCGTGACGGTCGTTCCCGCCGCCATCGCGAACGCCATCTTCGATGCAACCGGCGCACGCATCCGCCAGGTGCCATTGACGCCGGAGCGGGTAAAGGACGCGCTGGAGGCAGGCTAGAGGCTAGGGGCTGGAGGCTAGGAGCTGGGGGCTGGAGGCTAGGGGCTGGAGGCTGGGAGCTGGGAGCCGGAGCTGAGGAGCTGGAAGCTGGAAGCTGGAAGCTGCAATTAGTGGAGAATACGATGCCACTCGACACCGCAAGCCAGGGATTCATGAGCATGCTGAGTTCGGCCGGAGGTCCGCCGCTGTCGGAACTGCCGATCGGCGACGCCCGGGCGGCGGCTACTGGGCTTTCCATGCAGCTCTGTGGTCCCCTTGCAGAGGTGCATGAGGATCGCGATCGCAGGATCCCGGCAGGTTCTGGCGAGATAGGTGTTCGCGTTTACACGCCGAAGGCGGCCGCCGGACCGCTGCCGGTGGTAATGCAGTATCACGGCGGCGGATGGGCATTGTGCAATCTCGATACGCACGACGCCATCTCGCGCTTCTACTGCAAGCACGCCAACGCCATCGTCGTGAGTGTCGACTACCGCCTGGCCCCCGAGCACAAGTTCCCTGCCGCTGTCGACGACAGCTTCGCGGCGATCTGCTGGGCGGTCGACCATGCGCGGGAGATCGGGGCCGATCCAAACCGCGTCGCGGTGACCGGCGACAGCGCCGGCGGAACGTTGAGCACGGTGGTCTGTCAGCTCGCCAAGGCAAAAGGCGGTCCGAAGATCGCGTTTCAGGCGCTTTTGTATCCCTCCGTCGATCTCGATTCGACACACTCCATCTACCCATCTCGCCAAAAATTCGGCGGAGGCGAGTACTTTCTCTCGTTGGCCGAGATGGAGTGGTTCAAGTCGATGTACTTGACCGCTCCGGGGGAGGCAAAGGATCCTCGCGCTTCGCCGCTGGCGAGCCCCGACCTCACAGGACTGCCACCAGCACTCATCGTGGCAGCAGGATGCGACATCCTGCGCGACGAAGGGAAAGCCTACGCCGATCGATTGGCCGATGCGGGAGTTCCGGTCGAGTATCGATGCTTCGAGGACACCATCCATGCATTCGTGTCGTTCAGCGGGACCATTCCAGCCGGCACGGAAGCCCTGACGCTGGTCGCGTCGAGGCTGCGGAAAGCCTTGCACGGGTCGTGAAACGGGCCTATCGTGTGACGCGTATTCAAGGGCGATGCGCAAGTAGCTACCACCGAAGGGGACACGGAGGGCCAATCTTGGGCGGCACAACGGTTCCTCCGCGTCCTCTGTGTCCTCCGCGGTGGAGAGCCGTCTTAATCAAATGGAGAGCGCTATGAAACGTACGTTAATCCTCGCAATCGTCGTCGGAGCCGGCGTCCTGGCCATGGTCGGGGCGGGCCTGCAAGCTCAGCAGGCGGCTCAGCAGCCCGCAGGAGCGGGAGCGGCTCCCGCAGGACAGGGCCGCGGGGCCGGACGCGGCACTGCCCCACCCGTCGGGGCGGCTGAAAAGGTTGCCGACAACCTCTACATGATTCCAGGGCAAGGCGGAAATACCGCGGCTTTCCTCAGCGCGAATGGTGTGGTGCTGGTGGACACCAAGCTGGCCAACAACGGGCAGGCGATTCTCGACCAGGTGAAGGCCGTCACGCCGAAGCCGATCACCCACATCATCAACACGCACACGCACGGCGACCACAACGGCAGCAACGATTTCTTCCCGGCGTCGGTGGAGATCGTGACCCAGGAAAACACCAAGACCAACATGGACAAGATGGACGCGTTCAAGGAAGAGGCCAAGAAGCACGGGCTGCCGGACCGGACGTTCAAGGACAAGATGACGCTCCTCAGCGGCAACGACTCGATCGACCTCTATTACTTCGGCGCCGCGCACACCAACGGTGATGCCTTTGTCGTCTTCCGCCAAGCTCGCGTGATGCACGCGGGCGACGTATTTGCGACGAAAGGAAATCCGTTCATCGATGTGAGCAACGGCGGAAGCGGGATTGCGTACGGCGACACGATCGGAAGGGCCACCGCAGGGATCAGGAACGTGGACACGGTGATTCCCGGACACAGCACCGTCATGAAATGGCAGGACTTCGTAGACTTCGGCGAGTTCAACCGGCTGTACCTCGCTCACGCGCGCGAATCGCTCAAAGCGAACAAGACGCCCGAGCAAGCGATGGCCGACTTCAAGCTGCCGGACAAGTTCAAGGACTACAACCTGACGGGCGGGCGCGGCGGTCCAGCGGGGAACTTCGGGACGATGTTTCAAGAACTTCAGAAGCAATAAACAAAAGGTTCCAGAGTTCGAACCCTGAACCTTTGAACCCTGGAACCCTGGAACCTTTTATTCCGCCCTCAAGGCCTCGACCGGATCCATCGCCGCTGCACGCCGTGCCGGCAGATAGCTGGCAATGAGCGCTGCGATCACCAGAATGACGGGTACAGCGAGGTACGTCACCGGATCCAACGCACTGACTCCAAACAGCAGTGACGACATCGCGCGCGTCAGGCCCATCGCCGCAGCGAGCCCGATCGCGACGCCGACGCCGGCGAGCGCCAGGCCATCGCGAACGAACATCCTTTTCAGCTGACCCTGTTGCACGCCCAGCGCCAGCCGGATCCCAATCTCGCGGGTCCGCTGCGAAACGGCGTACGAGATGACTCCGTAGATCCCGACGACGCCAAGCACCAGCGCCATGGCGCTCGCGATCGCCAGCATCACCAGCGTGAAGGAGGTCCGCGCCATGGAGCTGTCGTAGATGTCCTGCAGCGTCCGCACCGAGGCAAGCGGGAGGCTCCCGTCCACCGACCACACGGCTTGTCGGACGTCGTTCAGAAAGCTTTCCGTGTCCGCCCGGTCGCTCCTGATCGCGATCGCAATCCCACGCACGACGTTCAGCTGCGTCTGTCCGGCCAGCGTGAGGGCTTCCCTTGTCGACGGCCAGTACACGGTCGTGGGCGCCGGCGCGTGAACGCCGTTGTCACGAACGTCCTGAACGACTCCGATGATCTCCTGCCACTGGGTGATCCCGACCGTACTCGTGCCCTGCCGGATTCGTTTCCCTATCGCGGCAGACGGCTCGCCCCAAAGCTCGCGGGCAAGATTCTCCGACACGACCACGAACGGGCGGCGGCCGTCCAGGTCGGTCCAGGTGAAATCGCGGCCCGCAATCAACCTCGTGCCGGAGGTCTGAAACAGACCGGGCGAGACGGACTTGAAGAACCGGAAGGCAGGCGTCTCGCCGTCAGCGTACGCCCTGCCCTCCACGGTGATGGCATCCCAGTTGGGCGTGAGCCCTTCCATGGGCATGACGCTCGCAAACGCGACCGCCGTCACACCCGGAATGACCGACAGCCTTTCGACAATGTCCTTCTGTATTCGGGCGACGCGTTCCGGTTCTGGAACGAGAGCGGGCGGAATGGCGATTCGAAGTGTCTGAAGTTGCGCGGCCCGGGTAAAGCCCGGATCGACGGCGCGCAGGGCCTGGAACGTACGAATCATCAACCCGGATCCGATCAGCAGGACCAGTGCGAGCGCGACCTGGGTCACCACCAGCATGTTCCGGGCCCGATGCCGTTCCCGGCTCTGGCTTGCGGTTCGCCCGCTGCCATGCAGCGATGGTGCGAGCCGCGGACTGGCGTACTTGAGCGCCGGGATCAGCCCGAACAACAGGCCGGAGAGCAGGGAGATCGCCAGGGTGAAGCCGAGCGCTCGGGGATCGATGGTGATTTCGTTCAAGCGCGGAAGCGTTGCCGGACCCATCGCCACCAGAACGCGCAGGCCCGCATACGCGATGCCCAATCCAAGCGCACCACCCGTCAACCCCAGCAACATGCTTTCAAGCATCAGCTCTCTGACGATTCGACCCCACCCGGCGCCGAGCGCAGCACGGACGGCGAGCTGCTGCTGCCGCCCATCCGCTCTCACCAGCAACAGGTTCGCGACGTTGGCGCAGGCGATCAACAGCACGATCGCAATCGTTCCCATCAGCACCCACAGCGCGCTGGCAACGTTGCCGATCACCTGTTGTTTCAACGGACGAAGAGCCGGCGTGATTTTCCAGTTCTCATAGATCCGCGGGTTGACACCCGGGAACGCCGGCCAGGAGCTCATCCAGATTGGGACCATCCGCTCGACGTCAGCGCTGGCTTCTACGATTGTCGCGCCCGGCTTGAGCCGCGCGACGCCCTGAAAGGCAAACGGGGGAAGGATCAGCTGGCTGCGATTGAAGGCGAGCGGCAGGATCAAATCAGGCTCGGTGTTGAGCGCGTTGACGATCCGAAACCCCCTCGGCATGACACCCACGATTTCCCGAGGTTGGGAATCGACGGTGATGCTCCGTCCAAGAACGGACCGTTCCCCGCCGAAGCGCCGTTGCCAATAGCCGTAGTTGAGCATCACGGTTCTCGCGCCATTGGGAGTCTGGTCCGCCTGTGAAAGCCAGCGTCCCAGGACGGGCTGAACGCCGAGCGCCTGAAGGGTGCCGTCGGTCACCGCGAGCGTCCGCACCTGCTCCGGCTCTGCCATCCCCGTCACCGTCGCGAGGTTGGCGAACCACAGGCCCATGTCTTTGAACGTCCGGTTCTGCTCGGCGTACGTGAAAAACATCGAGGGCGACAGGCGAAGGTCGCCCGATGCCGTCGCCAGCCCGGGAGCTCCCGGCGCGGTGTGCTGCAGCGCCACCAGTTCGTCCGCGTTGGGATAGGGTAACGGCTTGATCAGCACGCTGTTCACGACGCTGAAGACAGCGGTTGTCGCGCCAATACCGATCCCCAGCGTCAAGAGGGCGACGGCCGTGAACATGGGGTTGCGACGCAGCGCGCGCACCCCGTAGCGAAGGTCCTGGCGAAACGAATCGAAAAAGCCAATCGTGTTCATGCGGAGCCTTTCCCCTACTGAGGGTCAGTGGCTTGGACGGATTTTCCTGGACGAGGGTTTGCTTCACTTAGCTGACGCCTCGCAGGGTGCTCGGGACTGAACGCGGTAGGGTGCTCGGAGACGAACGCAAGGTGCTCAGGGCTGACGCGGTAGGGTGCTTGAGCGCTGACGCGGTAGGGTGCTTGAGCTGACGCTCGAGAGTGCTCAGGGGTGATGTTCTAGGGTGATTGCCGTGGAGCTCGGCGTCGCCTGTGGGCCGACTGCGCCGCTTGACGTTGTTTGGAGCGCAACAGTCCCGTTGTCGCTTTCTGCGCGCTGCGGGCCAGGTTCATCAGCCGAGAGCACGTCGCGTGATCGAGATAGTGGCGATCTCGTCCATCAATCAGATGGTTCTGCGTCTCGAGAATTGAAGCACGGGCGTATTCGAGAAATCGCGCGAACTCGCTGGGTCGGAATCGCCCGAATCCTTCAGCAATGTTTCGCGGCGCCGAGGCACTGGCATCGCGGATCTGATCGCGGTATTTGAAATCCTTGGCGCAGGGCTCGGTGTCTGTAAATGCAAAGACTTCGCACTTCAGCTCGTACGACAGGGCCAAGCGACAAGATCTCGAAAATCATGGACGCCCACGCTTCCCGTCGTAGCATTTCGCGTACCGGCCGAGCACCCTGCGGCGTCAGTCGCCGAGCACCCTGCAGCGTCAGTTCCAAGCACCCTCCAGCGTCAGTCGCCGAGCACCCTGCAGCGTCAGTCCCTAAGCACCCTACAGCGTCAGCGCCAAGCACCCTGCAGCGTCAGTTCCAAGCACCCTCCAGCGTCAGTCGCCGAGCACCCTGCAGCGTCAGTCCCTAAGCACCCTACAGCGTCAGTCGCCAAGCACCCTGCAGCGTCAGTTCCAAGCACCCTCCAGCGTCAGTCGCCGAGCACCCTGCAGCGTCAGTCCCTTGAGCACCCTGGCGTCAGTAATCCTTGACAGGAACGCTGAGGGTCTCCGCTGCGATTGCCGCGGTGAAGTACGTGCAGTCCGGATGGTGAAACACGAGCGCGCTCACGCTGGCCTCTGGATCCATCATCATGCCCTCGGTGAGCGCGACGCCAATCTCGTCGGGCTGGAGCAGCTTCCACATGCCCTGCTGGTCTTCGAGATTCGGACAGGCCGGATAGCCGAAGCTGTACCGCTTGCCGCGGTAACGGGCCGTAAAACGCTCTCTCATCGTCAACTCGGGTGGATCGGGAAACCCCCAATCCTCGCGGATGCGACGATGAAGCCATTCGGCCGTGCCTTCGGCGGTTTCGATGGCCAGGGCTTGCAGCGCGTGTGCCTCGAAAAAGCGGCCTGCGGTCTTCGCTTCCTCCGAGCGTTCGCGAATGCCTTCACCGGCGGTCACGACGAACAGCGCAACGGAGTCGCGGCGCGAGGCAGTGGCCGGCAGGATGTAGTCGCTGAGAGACAAGCCGTTCGGCATCGGCTGCCGGCCGAACGTGAATGAGTGGATCGGCTGGGCGTGCGTGCGCCTCGAACAGATGGACCGTGTTGCCGTCGCGCTCGGCCTCGAAGAAGCGCCAGACCGCGCGCACTTTCATGAACCCTGCCGCCAGGCGTTTGACGTCTTCGACATCCGCGTGCAACGACAGCGCCTTCGGATCGCGGTCGGCCAGCAGACGCTCGAACTGGCCCTGAAAACCGAGGTGCCGGCCATACAGCATGTACGGATTGATGTAGCTCCAGACCTCGACGAGATCCGGGACAGCCCGCACGCGCCGGTCGGCATACGGAAGCGGCGGAAGCGAGACGTCCAGTCGAACCTTGTTGCTTCGCTCCGTGCTCACGACAGGGACCGGCGGTTCCGAAACTACGGCGCCGGTGGTCGGCGCGAGAAAGAGGTGCGAGTCGAGCACGGCATCGCGCGTCGCCGGATCCATGATTTCGTTCAGCAGACGGAGCCCTGTCATCGCGTCCTTGGCATAAAAGGTGGGCGCCGCGTAGGCTGGTGCGATTTTGCCGTTCGTAAAGTTTTTCGATAACGCTGCCCCGCCGACGAGCAGCGGAATCGTGATCCCGGCTTCGTGAAGGTCGCTCGCCGTCAGAATCATCATCTGCGCGCTCTTCACCAGAAGCCCGGACAGCCCGACGGCGTCCGGGTTGTGTTCGCGGACGGCGCGGATCAAGGCCTCCGGCGGTACCTTGATCCCGAGATTGATCACCGAGTAGCCGTTGTTCGACAGGATGATTTCCACGAGGTTCTTGCCGATGTCGTGGACGTCGCCCTTGACCGTGGCGAGCACGATCGTCCCGCGACTCGCCGTCTCCGCCTTGTCCATGAACTGCTGGAGGTGATTGACCGCGGCTTTCATCGCCTCGGCAGATTGCAGCACTTCGGCGACGATGAGCTCGTTGTTGTTGAACAGCCGGCCCACCTCGTTCATCCCCTTCATCAGGGGGCCGTTGATGATGTCCAGCGGAGTCGCGCCCTCGGCCCGTTTGAGATCCAGGTCCTGGACGAGACCATCCTTGCTGCCCTCGATGATGTAATTGGCCAGGCGCGCGTCAAGCGGCAGCAGGGCTGGCGATCCCTTCTCCTTGGTTACGACGCCACGGAAGTGGTCGGTAATGGCGGCAATGTGGTGCTGGTTGATGGCGACCCGCTGCTCCTGAGACTGCTCCCGCCAATCCTCGGGCTCGCCGCTGATCGGTCGGTTGAACAACAGATTCTCTGCAAGCTGGCGTTCCTGGGCGTCGAGAGATGCAAAGCGCTCGAGCTTCTCCGCGTTGACGATGGCCAGGTCGAGGCCGGCCTTCGTGCAGTGATACAGGAACACCGAATTGACGACCTCGCGGGCGGAGGGCGGAAGGCCAAACGAGATGTTCGAGATGCCGAGAACGTTCCTGGCGCGAGGCAGTTCCTGCTTGATGAGCCTGACGCCTTCGATCGTTTCCACCGCACCGCCGATGTAGTTCTCGTCACCGGTGGCGCACGGAAAGACGAGGGCGTCGAACAGGATGTCTTCGGCGGGGATCCCGTACTTGTCCGTCAGCAGCTCGAAAGCTCCGGTGCGGCGATGGCGAGCTTGCGCTCTCGCGTGAACGCTTGCGCCTGCTGCGGATCTTCGTCGATGCAGCCGACCACGAGAGCGGCGCCATAACTGCGGGCCAACGGCGCCACACGCTCGAACTTCTCCTCGCCATCCTCCAGATTGATCGAGTTGATGACGCTTTTGCCCTGGCAATAGGTGAGCGACGCCTCGATCGCTTTCGCGTCGGTGGTGTCGATCATGAGCGGAGCTTTCACCTTGGCGATGAGCAGTTCGAAAAACGCAGGAATGTCGGCCATCTCGTCCCGCTCGCTCTGCTGCAGGCAGATGTCGATGACCTGCGCCCCGTTTCGCACCTGACGGCGGGCGATGTCGCTCGCTTCCTCCCATTTTTCCTCGTTGACGAGATTCTTGAATGCTCGTGAGCCGATCACGTTGGTGCGCTCGCCGACAATCAGCGGCCGGCTCGCCTCATCGCATTCGACCAAATCCACGCCGGAGAAATACGTCCGGCTCCGCTGTTCACCGGGCACGGCTCGCGGGGGTTTCCCTGCGACCATGTCCGCGACGGCTTTGATGTGCGCCGGCGTCGTGCCGCAACAGCCGCCGACCAGATTCAGCCATCCCTGGTCGACGAACTTTTCGAGCTGCGCGGCGAACGACTCGGGCGTCTCCAGATACTTGAGCTCCTCGTTCGGGATGCCGGCGTTCGGGTAGCACGACACACGCGTCCGCGCCATCTGATGGATGGTCCGGATGTGGTCGGTCATGAACTCGGGACCGGTCGCACAGTTGAGCCCGACCGCCAGAAGACTTCGATGCGCGATGGAGGCGTAGAACGCATCGGCTGCTTGACCGGCGAGCATGGTGCCCATCGGCTCGATCGTTCCGGACACGAGCACGGGGATGTTGATCCCCAGTTCCCGCTCAAGCTGATCGATCGCCAGCAACGCCGATTTCACATTTCGGGTGTCCTGACTGGTCTCGATCATCAGCAGGTCGACACCGCCTTCAACCAACGCCTTGGCCTGCAGATAGTACCCGTCACGCAGCGTTCGAAAATCGACGTTGCGCGTGACGGTGATAGACCGGGTGGTGGGTCCCATCGCCCCGGCCACCCACCGAGGGCGGCCCGGAGCGGAATACTCATCGGCCGCGGTACGCGCGAGCGCTGCGGCCGCGTAGTTGATGTCGTGCACATCGGCTTGAAGACCGAATTCGCCGAGCGACACCGGATGGCCGTTGAAGGAGTTGGTCTCGATGATGTCGGCGCCAGCTTCAAGGTAGCTGGCATGGACCGCGTAGACGACGCCGGGATTGGCCCTGGAGACGTTGTCGGTGCAGTTCTCGAGATGAGCGCCTCCGTAGTCCTCGACTCGGAGCCTCGACTGCAGAATGCTGCCCATCGCGCCGTCGAGGACGACGATGCGCGAGGAGAGCGCATCCTGAAGAGCCTGTTGTCGCAAGTTGTCCATGCGGAATGTGTACCATTTTAGCGAGTGACGCGGATGGCATGCCGGAGCGCGGGGCGGGGCTAATCACTCGCTTGCTTCAGCTCTCAGCTCTCAGCTCTTCTCACGCGACGGTCGCCAACGCCAGATTCGTCGAAATCGCCTTCCGGAAGCGAGACCAAGAGCGATCGAGCTGAGCAGAAAGCCACCGCCTCCGCAGCCATGAACCGCAATTCCATTCAACTTCTGAATTTCTGAACTCTCTCCAACAACTCCATATCTCCTGCAACGTCCCCAAGGCAAGTAGGAATTATGCCGTTTACAACACCTTCAAGATCGGCGACAAATGTTTCAGCATTATCCATGGTTGTGCTGGCAGGCCATCCGATTCTCTCTAGAGTCTTCTGATTCCGCGGTGTCCCTACGACAAAATAAGGATAGATGGGTTTGCCAAGACGCTTGCATTCTTCGGCTATCTGTTTGAGCTTGGGGAGCGTCGCCTCTTCGAGTCTCAAGAAGAAACAGAAATCCCAGTCGTTTTGTATGCGTTCGATAGCACTTTCCGCCGGTACGCGCGCAGTTAACAAGCACCCTAGCTTTACCTTGCTTACCTTTACTTTGTTTCTGAGATAGTTCCTGACTTCTTCAGCCGGACCAGTGGAACGCCGATAGGCGAGGATTTCATCCGGGTCCGATATGATTTGACAGCTGCCATCTTCCCGCGTCCTGATCAGGTTCCCGTGTTTCGGCGCATCGCCCGGGTCCGGAAGCATACCGTCAACACCCATAGCTTCGGCAGCGAGGGCCGCCGCGCCTATTTCCACTGGGCCCTTGTAGTTAGTGATAAGCATCGGTATTGCTATCTTGTCCGGATATATCTGCTTGAGCACACAGGCGACGGCGGCGCCGCTGGGCGCAGGTGCTCCTCCTGCACTGTCTGTAATATTCCATCCGTCAACCAAATCTTTGACTCTATCAGCAGAATCGACGAAGTCCAGTCTTGGGATGAATTCATAGAGCAACTTCATGTCTTCGTCCCCGTTAGATAAGTATTTACACCTCCACGACGTGTGACGACGAACGCCTCGTCGTTGAACCACAGGCCGCCGTACTTGTGAAGGACTTCCTGGGTCGCGTCGAGATACGAGCCCGACGTCACGACCGGATCCAGCCGTTCGTCCTCGATCTGGTTGACGTAGATCACGGCGTTCCATGCGGCAAAGAGCGTCGACGTGCCGATGCGGTCGCCGATTTCTGACGGCAACGTGTGCATCTGATACTGGAAGAGCGCTGTTTCGTCCGGCGGATCGTCGATCGTGAAATCTCTCAACTCGCTTCCCAACTCCGCCTGGAGCGCCTTCACGAGATCGTGACGGCCGACCTGGAACGGATTCTCACCGGGCCAGAGCTTCTGAACGATCTCGAGCGCCGGATCCTGTCCATAGGACTGGACGGTCAGCAGCCGTCCGCCGGGCCTGAGATTGCGCGCAAGCGGGGCCAGCACCTTCTGTGCTTTGAACTTCGCGGACATGCGGGCACGCCACGGTTGAGAGGCCAGAATGAAATCGTATTGTCCCGGCGAGACGCCAGGCTTCGGAATGACGGCATCGAGCATGAACTCGTAATCTTCGCGGTAAATCACCAGGACTGATGGCCGCACAACCGCTGGATTCCCCGTCTTCGGATTGGGCCGCGTCTGCCAACCATTGGAGAGCACAGGGCCGAGAGCTTCGATCTGCTCGACGTACTGGTACCGACGACTTCCCCCTCAGACGCAGCGTGTGCCAGTTCAGGGCGCCGGCCTGGCCGTCGACCGGCATCAGCTGCGGCGCCTCCATGTAGCTGAGATTCGTGATGACGACGACGGTTTGGGGGTGCTCGTAGAACCGATCCGGCATCTTCTCGAGTCCGAGTCGAACGTCTTCGAGGCTGATCTCTTTCGCCACCGCCAGGAGCGGTACGGTCGGAAAATCGCGGTGGGCGCTGCCCATGAGCCGCGACAACACCGTGGCGTCGCCCATTCCAGCGTCGAAGATGCGAAGAGCCGGCGGCGACGGCCGCATCTGGCTCAATTCCCGTGCGGCGCGTTGCGCGACGACGGCCTTCTCGTTGCAGGTGTTGACGAAGGCGAGATACTTCTGACGATTGTCGTAGAACCGAAACGGTGTCTGCTTCTCTGCCGCTGCTCCCCGGCCTGGTGTTCCGGGCACGGCATCCGCGGTCGTGCTCATGTTGGCTCTCACTCTCTCAGCATTGACGACTGCCCGGGTCACACACTCGCCCAAATCCGGAAATTCCCCGACTCGACGCTGGCCCGCCCTCGTGCGGTCCCTCCTGGCGTCCATGCCACAGTTGAAACGATCGTGTCGCCGATCGGGCTGTGAATAGTGGCGGGAATCGAGATGCGGACAGCCCAATTATGTTACGCAAGACTCACGCAGCCTGTAAAGAATGAATGCACAGCGGCCGGGGAAGACGGCCAATCAAGACCGGCGCCAGAGCTCGCTCGCCGCCCTGCACGGCTTGACGCGCGCTGAACCGGTTCGTAGAGGTACAGTCCCTCCGGAAGGTGCCCTGATGCCTGGAACGCCACGTTTCCTGACTTCTTATCTCGGCCGCATCGATGGTGCGAAGCTCGATCCCGCCGCTTGCGCGTTCTATGCTTCGCTCGACGTGCTCAGCGAGCATTCGCCGATCGTCGCCACCGCCATCGTCCGGGAATTTCGCGATCAACGGCGGAATCTCAAGCTGATCGCCAGCGAAAACTACTCGTCGCTCGCCACGCAACTGGCACACGGCAATCTGCTGACGGACAAGTACGCCGAAGGCTACGTCGCCCATCGCTTTTATGCGGGCTGCGACAACGTCGACACGATCGAGGCCGAAGCCGTACGCCTGGCCTGCGAGCTCTTTGGCGCCGATCACGCGTACGTCCAGCCTCACTCGGGCGCCGACGCGAATCTGGTGGCGTTCCTGGCGATTCTCAACGCCAAGGTCCAGTCTCCGGCCCTTGCGAAGCTCGGCGAAAAGGATCCGACCCGACTGTCACTCGCCGACTGGAACGGCGTGCGCACGGAAGTACACGGACAACGTCTCCTCGCGCTCGACTACTACTCGGGCGGGCATCTCACGCATGGCTATCGCCACAACGTCTCGAGCCATTTGTTCGAATGCCACTACTACGGCGTCGAAGCCGACACCGGCCTGATCAGTCTGGACAAACTGAGAGCGACGTTGCGAGAGATCCGTCCGCTCATCCTGCTGGCCGGCTACAGCGCCTATCCCCGCAAGCTCAATTTCGCCGCGATGCGGGAGATGGCCGACGAAGTGGGCGCTGTCTTCATGGTCGACATGGCGCACTTCGCCGGTCTCGTGGCCGGCAAGGCCTTCACCGGCGACTACGACCCGGTGGCGCACGCCCATGTCGTGACGTCGACCACACACAAGACGCTGCGGGGTCCCAGAGGTGGCTTCGTTCTCTGCAAGAAAGAGATGGCCGAATGGGTGGACAAGGGTTGTCCGATGGCCTTGGGAGGTCCTCTCGTCCACGCGATCGCGGCAAAAGCCGTCGCCTTTCGCGAGGCGTCCCAGCCGGAATTTCGAAGCTACGCCGCCGGGGTCGTGGCAAACACGAAGGCGTTGGCAGAAGCGTGTATTCGACTCGGGATGCCGGTCTTGACCGGCGGGAGCGACAATCATCTGCTGCTGATCGATGTTGCGAAGGGTTTTGGCGTGAACGGCCGACAGGCAGAGAGCGCTCTCAGGCAGTGTGGCGTGACACTGAACAGGAACGCCATCCCGTTCGATCCGAACGGCCCCTGGTACACGAGCGGCCTCCGAGTCGGAACTCCGGCGGTGACGACGCTCGGCATGAAGGACGCCGAGATGCGCGAGATTGCCGACGTGATGAAGTTGGTCCTGTCGAATGTCCGCCCAGAAGAGCCCGCTGGAAAAGAGGGCGCTCGACATTCAGCCAAGTACACACTCGACGAAGCCGTGGTCGATCAGGCGGCGGGACGTGTTCGCCAGCTTCTCGGCCGGTTTCCGCTGTATCCCGAGCTCGATCTCGACATGCTGCTGGAACCGCAACACCAAGCTGGTGTCACGAGCGGGGTGTGACGGCCCGTTGATGCGCGTGGCGAGATGGCGCCAGCCTTTTGTAGTGGCGAAAAGGCCACGGCCCTTTGTAGCGCAGGCCTTCAGGCCTGCCAAGTCAGTTCGGGCGCCGAAGCAGCCCTAAAGGGCTGCGCTACACACTGCCAATCGGCCGCGCGAGCAACCCTGTAGGGCTGCACTCAGAGTCCGTCGCGTACAATCGGTGAATGAGCGCGCTCCCGCGGGTCGAAATCGAATACTGCCGGCAGTGCCGGTGGCTGCTGCGGGCCGCGTGGATGGCGCAAGAGCTGCTCACCACCTTTGAAAACGACGTCGGGGGCGTGACGCTCGTGCCTGGCCTCGGGGGCGTCTTCGATGTGCGCATCGACGGGACGGCCGTCTGGTCGAGGGCCGAACGCCACCGCTTCCCGGACATCAAAGAGCTGAAGCAGCTCGTCCGGGACCGGGTGGCGCCGGAAAAATCGCTCGGACACTCGGATTCTTAAAGTTGAAAGTGGAAAGTGGAAAGTGGAAAGTTAAGAGGAGCGAGCAGGGATCAAATGAGAAGAAGCCACTACGGCGTGTTCGCGGGACTGCTTCTTGCGCTGACGATCACCGTCGCCGCCGCGGAAAAACAATGGCAAACGGGCACCTGGGGCGAGACCCAGACGAAGCGCCAGATTGTGGACTTCGGGCCCGGGTCGAGTTCCTTCGGAAGCCCGAAGCCTTCGTCGTCTCCCTCGATGCGCGCGATGGCCGACGTCTACCTCTACATCATCGAGACCGACGAGATGCATCTGGAGCTGAAGGATGTCGTGGCGGTCGGTCGCCGCTCCGTCGATGTGGTCCCAGGGGCCGCCGTGACGTTCGCACTGCAGAAGAACACGGTGTACGTCCGCGATGAGGACGGGACGGAACACAAGCTGAGCGTGAGCAAGAAGGTCGAAAAGGCCAAGCCTTAGCTCCACTCGGCGTGGAGCGCCCACTACAGCGTTTCACAAAGGCGTAGCGGATTCTGGGCCGCAGGCTCCGGTTCGCTTGGCGACATCTTCTCGCCCCTGCTGTGATCGGCCGCAGTGGTACCGACCGCCTGCCGCCGAACTGCGCACGCCGGGAAGCCGCGCTCGGCTTGCGCACCCTCCCGCTGGCGCGTCGACTAGGAGTTGGCTTCTACGACGGTCGCGTGCGTGGCATGCACCGGCACAGCTGATCCCCACGGCACGGATCACGCGGCCCGAAGTCGACGCGCAACCAGCGCCTCGCGCGCCTTCCGGCATTCGTGACGTCGGCGTGCTCCGACGGCGGCGGGCGGCCGGCACCACCGCGGCCGGTCGTGCGGGCGGGCGGCGGGCATCGGCCGTGGCCACCCGTAGCGGCGCGGCCGGAAAGGTTGGCGGCAACCGCGGGGCGCAGGTCCTCCTCGCGGCGATCTCCGGCCGCGTGATCCGTGTCGCAGGCAAAGCCCCAGGTGGTGTTGGCGCGAGACGGATGTCGCCGGGAGAACCCCTTGATCGCCGCGGCAGCGGGAGCGTACGGACCGAAGGACCGCGGTTCCGGCGCGTCCGCCCGGGGGGCGACGGCCGATGCCCGCCGCACGCGACGCTGCCACCACGGCGTGCGACACGTGCAGGACCGAACGCTACACGAAAATGAAACGTGCTTTAGACCTTGAAGAGACTGACTGTCGTCCTGCACTGGCCGCAGCGTCCTCCACCTATCGTGAAGGCTCCCCCACGTATTGGTTGACGAGCTCTTCGACGTCAGTCAGCAACTTGATGCAGGCCTCGTCGTAGAAAGGAAGCAGCTGCATCAGCACGACGATACCGATCTCTCGCTGCGGATCGACCCAGAAGTAGGTGTTGTTGATGCCCGCCCAACTGTAGCTGCCAGGCGCCCGTCGATGAAGCAGGGTCGTAGGCGCCGCAAGTTGGAACCCCAGGCCCCAGGTGTCGCCAAATCCCCAGTACTCGCTCCCGCCACCCAGGGGAAATGGCCTGCTGACTGCGGAGTTTGCAGCCGGCTGTCTCTGGATGACCAAATGACCGATCTGGTTCCGCGTCATGTCACGGATCGACGATTCCGTGAGAAGGCGCTTCGACCCGGCCCGGCCGCCATTCAGGAACAGGCGCAGGAACTTTCCGTAATCCCGGGCGGTGGAGAACAAGCCGCCGTCTCCACGTACGGGACTCCGGGCGACTTCTGGATTCGGCCGTTCCGTCAAGGTGCCATCCGTGCGCTGATGCACCGTGACCAGCCGGGGCCGGCTGCCCGCAGCCACCTCGAATGAGGTGTCGGCCATCTCGAGAGGTTCCAGCAAGCGCGCGCGCAGGAAGACATCAATTGGCTGCCCCGAGACCCGTTCGACGATGTCGCCCAGGTACCTCGTGCTCGCACCGTACGTCCATTTCTCGCCGGGATCATGGAGGAGAGGGAAGTCCTGCTCGCTTTTTCCGCTTTGCTGAAGCTTGAACAAGGTTGGGTCGGAGAAGCTGTACCCAATGCCAGAAGTGTGAGCGAGCAGGTCGCGGATCGTGATCGCACGGCTCGGCGGTCGCAACTCGAGCGACCCATCGGCGTTGACGTGGGTGACAACCTTCAACGCATCGATTGACGGCAGATAGCGGCCCGCCGGATCGTCAAGCTGTAGTCGCCCGGACTCCACGAGCATCATGATCGCGGCCGACGTCACCGGCTTGGTCATCGACGCAATCCTGAAGATGGCGTCCTCATGCAGCGCCGCGTTGGCGCTCACGTCGCGCCTGCCGGCCGCGTGCTCGAACACGACGCCGTCGGCGTTGGTCACCAGCACGACCACCGCCGGCACATCGCCTTTCCGGGCTGTCTCGTCCAAAAGCCGAGAAATAGCAGCCGCTCCGTTCGCCGAAAGAGAGGGCCCCCTGGCCAGCAGTCGAGGTGAAACGACGACTGAGAGCGCCAGAATCAGCGCTGCGAGGACCGCTCGTGCGGTGGGCATGCGAGTGCGACTCATTGGATGGCTATTGTATATCCGCTGATATTCTTCGACGGGGTATCAGCTATTTGACCACGCCATGCCGGCACCAATAGGATGCTGGCCTAAGCTCTGCCTGGAAACGGAACCTTATCATCAGGGAAGCGAGGAACAGAATGAGCCAGTTGCGGTCTGCCCGTCGTTCGTTTCTTTCACACGTTGGCACAGGAGTTTCGGCCGCCTTCAGCGCGGCTCTAGTCGCTGGCTCTCCGGCGTTGCAAGCCCAGTCCGCGGGAAGCGGGCGGCAGCAGCCGAGCCGTCATACACAGGACGATTGGCTGGACCAGCTTCCGGGTCAACATCGCCTCGTCCTCGACACCACCTCGGCCGACGGACTTGGCAACGCGCTGCTGTATGCGAACAACTTCCTCACGTCAAGCCAGACAGGTTACGGCCTGAAGGACTCCGATTCGGCGGTGGTCATCGTGGTGCGTCATTTCTCGACCGTGTTCGCGTACAACGACGCCATCTGGGCGAAGTACGGCCCGACGATTTCACAACGGATCAACTTCACCGATCCGCAGACCAAGCAGCCGGCCAAGATCAATGTCTACAACTCGGCTTCGCATGGGGCGGCGCTGCCAAGTCTCGGCAACACTCTGGACGCCGTGCTCAAGCGAGGGGTGCATCTTGCTGTGTGCCAGCTGGCGACTCGGCTCTTTTCTGGTGGACTGGCGCAAGCAACCGGGGGAACGGCCGACGCCGTCTACAACGAGCTCGTCGGCAGCCTGGTTGCGAACTCCCACATGGTGCCCGCAGGGATCGTGGCACTCAGCCGAGCGCAAGAACACGGGTATACGTTCGCGTCCGTCGGGTAAAAAGGTCGTGACTCGTTCTACTGACGTGGCGCCGCCGTCCCACCTCGGCCCGCCGGAGGTGCGGGAGGCGTGGGGGGACCACCGCACCCTGACGTGCAGGGAGGCGGCAGCACGTACTTGTCCTTGAGCTTCTTCCGGTACTCCGGATACATCGTTTCAGGACCGCCCAGCGCCGCCTCGAGCGGGATATTGCGCTTCTCGGTGAGCTCGTTGATGAATGGATTCTTGCCGGGCAGGTAGTGCGGAACGATGGCCAGGTTCTCGTGCAGGTACGGCAATTCCTCGATTGGCTCGCAGGCCGTCAACGGAAAAAGGCTCGCGCCGCTGGGATCCAGCTTGAAAGGCGTCGTCAGGACGTACGGCTCCGCCAGGATGGCGGGATCCTCCATGATGCCCATCACCGTCAAGATATCTCCATGGCGAACGATGTACTCGGTAATCGTTGCATCGTCGCTGTTGAACCCACGGTGCCGCTTGATGTCGCCGACCTTGAAGTGTGTCGTGTAAGTCCTGAGCGTCTCGCCTTCCCAGACGCCGGTCGTAAAGCCGCCATGCGTGTGAGGAGCGTTCTTGGACGGATGCGGACGTCCGTCCATCCAGATCGTCGTGGCATCGCGATCGATCCATCCGGCAATGTTCCACGCAACCAGCTTCTGGGTGATCGGGTCGGGTTCGCTCGTAATCTGCAGGCCGAATGGGCCAGTCTGCGTGTAGAAGGGCGTATACATCTGACACTGGCGTTCGGTCACCGAGAGTGCGGCGATGTTGTAGCTCAAGGCCCTCGCGCGCCCATCGTCGTTGAAAGGAATGCCCAGGTAATCGACCGGCTCCACGGCATAGCTGTTGTCCATGTGGTTCCTCTTCGCCCACCATCCGGAAAGATCGACCTGGGCAAAAACCGGAACACCCGACAGCATCGCCGTCAGTACCAGCACGGCACCTCGAACGGGAGTCAGCTTGGGGTTGGCCATGAATCTCGGTCCTCCGATTCGTGTTACCACCGCGACGAGCAAGGCGTGGGATCCCATTTCGTCGCGTCCGCTTCCTTCCTGAATTGCAGAGCGACGAGTCGGGGCTCGCGGAGATAGACGGGATCCTCGATCTGCGTGGTGATGGCGATCCACTGGTCTCCGTTCGGTCGCTTGAAGAGATCCCAATACTCGGTGAGCATCGTGCTCGCGCTATAGGGCACGCCGTTCTTGCGCAAGTATCCCGGCCGCAAACGGGTCGTCACGACTTTCAGGGACCCGCCCGTCGGGACGCGCGCGGGCGCGCTGCCCGCGGTTCGTGGTACAGGTCGCAGAAGCAGCGGAACATTTGCTCGGGGCATTTGCCACTGCGCGATCGAATCTCCCTGCCAGGTCGGCGGAGCGCCGCCCGGGGCTTTCCAATCGCCGAAATGGAGGAGTCGCGTCTGCATTCCGGCGTCCGTGTCGACTTTGAGCGTGCTGTCGTCCTGCCATGTGATATGGAGCCGGCCAGGCACGCTCATGAGCGCAGGGGCGCCATAAGACTTGCACTGTTCGCCCGCCGCCTCGTCCTTCGCAGGATCCCAGGCATCAGCGACCTTCTTCGCCTCGAGGTTCATCGGAATGTACATGTAGTCGCCCTTGGCGGGCGTGACCATGCGCCAGCGCCAATCCTGCGTGACCACAGACACCCAATACCCAGTCAGATCGATCGGTGCGGCGGCTTTCGGCGTCGCAGGCACAACTGGCGGGCCGTCGCCGCGCTGGGCCTGGACGTAAACGACCACACTGCACGCAAACACAGCCGCTATCGCCGCCGTCATGACCGTCCGCGACACCACAACCCTCCTACTTTCCACTTTCCACTTTCTACTTTTTACTTGAAGTGAGTTCTTTGAAAACCACCTCGACAAACTTGTCCGTCGTCCAGGGGCCGGTGTCGGAGCCGTACTTCCGACGGTACCCCTGGGTGGGATTGGCAGCTTTGACTTCCTCCAGCGTCTTCCCCTGGCCGATCAGATCCTGAATCCTGTCCCTGACAATCGTCACCATATCCCGGTACTCGAGGAGATCGATCTTGTCCAGAACGTTGCCGTGCCCGGGAACAAGCAGGGTGCGGTCGGGATTCCACTGCAGAGGGAGATTGGGAATGCTCAGATCCATGAGATGGTTCAGAGCATCGATCTCGCCTTGAAGGGTGCCGCCCTTCTCCACATCGATGACCGGGAACCGGGTGGTGTCGACGATGTCGCCGGTCGCAATCACGTCGCCGCGACGGAAGAACACGATGGTGTCGCCGTCGGTGTGCGCGGCGGGCTCGTGGATGACCTGAATGCCCTCGCCATTCAAGTACATCGCGTAGGTCTTGGCGGCAAAAGTTTTCGTCGGCCAGAGCGCCAGCGGAAAGAGCGTCTGGCTACCGGACGGAGCCGACATCCGGGTGACGACGTTCTCGTGCGCGAGCACACTGGCTCCGCCCGCGTTGGTCACCAGATCGTCGCTCAAGCCGGCGCCCGCGGCGATGGCACCGGCCAGGATGCTGAGGCCCGCCTTGGCGAGCGTCTCGTTCCCGCCGACATGGTCGGCTTCCATGCTCGTGTTGATGATGTAGCGGATCGGAAGCGTCGTCAGACGCCGGACCGTGGCCAGGACCTTGTCCGACATCTGCACGGAACCAGAATCCACCAGAATCGCGCCGACCGGCCCAATCTGCACGACGATGTTGCCGCCCGCTCCGGCGATCACATAGAAGTTCGGCCGCAGCTGCACGACGTCGAGATCGTCCGCCTTTTGCGCCTGGCCAACCACCCGCGGCGCGAACGCGCCAAGCGTGAGGACCACGGTGATGGCGAGCGACCAGGCCCAGGCTCGCGGCTTGTGACGACCGACTAATCCGTCCATTGACGTTGCTCGTTCGATCCTATTTGGAATTCTTGGCTTTCCAACGGTCCAGGGCTTGTTGGCCGATGTTTCCGACGTCGTTGGGCAGCGTATACGTGCCGTCGGCATGCTGCACGAACTTCAACACGCCTCCCGGCCTGCCATCCTTGAGCGGCCCGGCTACGACCATGACCTTCGAACCGACTTTGTAGGTTCCAATGTTGATGCCCTTCGGGATGAGCTGCGCGACGGCGGCGGCCTCGAACGACCAGTCCGTCTGCGTCCCGTCCGGATTGGTCACCGTGATCGTGAGCCAGGAATGCGGGTTGATGAGCGCCCATTGCTTGACGACGCCCTGGACGGCAATCTCCGCATCCGGCCTCATGTCGAACATGTTGAATGAGTGGTGCGCGAGGGCCGGTGCTCCGGCTGCCACGCCGGCCAGTACAAGAGCGGCCCCGACAGAACGCAGATTCATGTGTGTCTTCTCCCGGTGTGCGCGTTTACCGCGGCGTGTTGCCTTCCGGCGTTCTCGTAACGTCGTTCTGGGGCGCCTTGTGGCCCTTCTCGCCTGGAAGAATCGTCGTCGTCTTGCCGTCCGCTCCGAGCACGTCGTTGCTCGTCAGCGCGCAGTCCCAATACCGAATCCGATAGTCGTAGTCGGCCTTGACGTACGACATCGCGATATTCCACGGCGCGGTCAAGCCGACCGGATCGTACATGGTCGCCTGGACGACGATGCGATCGGGCCGGCCGTTCTGGCCTTTGACGCGCTGCCACACCTCGATGCCCTGGAGCTCGGCGCTGTTGTCGGGGTACCCGCGCAAGTAGTCCGCCGCCTTGACGGCCGTCGTCCAGACGACGAGCTTGTCGCCGTCCCAGAAGCCAATCGAATCGCCGAGCCAGGTATTCCCCTCTGGTGTGTCGTGAGGCCGGCCGTCGGTGTAGACGCGGCGCGTCTCGTTCATGTACTCCTGCATCAGCCACTGTTGTTTCACGCCGAGCGCAAATTCCTTGTGATAAGGCTCCACGAGCCATCGCGGGTAGGCGGAAGGCTCGCAGTGTGTGAGTCGGTCGTAGTAAACCTCGCCGACCTCGCGCTCCTGTCTCTGCTTCTCTTGGTAGTTGGCTCGATAAGCGGGTGAGAGTGGGGCGTCGACCGGATGAGCCATGCTCATGGTCGAGATGCCCGACTGCCAGATGCCCGACCAATCAGGGAGTGAGGTGACCGAATGTTTGGTGCCGCCGTTGGCTTTCTTGAGCAGAGCGTTGTAGTGCTCTTCAGCTGAAGCAAACCGCGCCGGCGGTGGCACCACAGCTTCCCGCTGCCCTGGCGGCGAGCCCAGGGGCTCCCGTTGCGCGAACGCCTCTGGATTGAACGCAACGGCACAGGACAGACAGATGCCGGCGAACGCCAGCGATCGAGCGCCAAGCCTCATACGACCCTCCGGTGTCAGGCGTTAAGGATAGGCTCAAAAGTGAAAAGTGCAAAAGTGGAAAGTGCAAAGTGAATCGTCGACAATTCAGCGGACGCAGGCATCGGACGATGGCCACACGCGCGGGACGTTCCTGATCGAAAACGGCAAGATCCGCACTGAGCGCCAGGATTCTGCAAGACTCAAGGCGGATCCGGCTGAACTCCAATCGGAGCCGTGACCCAGACGCTAAAACAGCTATAATAGCTAAAGTAGCTGTACCTGGTACACCATGAAGAGCGTCCCGGCGACCGAGGCCAAAAACCGACTTGGCGCCATTCTCGACGAGGCGCAACGCGGCCCGGTTGTGATCCGTCGACAGGACCGTGACATCGCCGTTGTGCTCTCGATGGCCGAGTACGAGCGGCTGCGAGCCGGTAACGTTCAGGCGTTCGTGGACCTTCGCAAGGAAGTGGCTGCGGAGGCGGCTGCGAAAGGGCTCACCAAAAGACGTCTGGCCCAGTTGCTGACCAACGATGGCGCGTGAGCGCGTCGTCATCGACAGCAACGTCCTCATCAGCGGCCTGCTCATCACGACGACGACTCCGGCCAGGGCGCTCGACCGCGCCGTCACGACTGCGCAGCTCGTCGCGACGACCGCGACCGTTCGCGAGCTGATGACGAAGCTCCTGTCGCCGAAATTCGATCGCTACGTCCCGCGCGAACGACGTGACGCGCTGCTCCTTCGACTTGCGCCCCTGATCGAAGTCGTCGAAGTCGTTCAGCAGATTCGGGCTTGTCGCGATCCCCGGGACGACAAGTTCCTCGAGGCCGCCGTGAACGGGCGCGCCGACGTCCTCGTGACCGGTGACAAGGATCTGCTGGATCTGAATCCATTTCGCAGCATCGCAATCTTGACGCCTGCTGGCTATCTGCGTCGTGAAAGGTAGCCACAGCAACCTACTTGATCTCGTTCCACACCACCTGCGCGTTCGACCGAAGCGCGGCCGGCATCGGCTGGGTGTAGCCGTTCTTCAGGAAGCGCTCAGGCACCTGCCAGTTGATCGCCTGCTCCACCGTCTGGCCGGCCTTCTTGGCCGCACGCACGTGCTCCACGAACGCCCGATTGAAGTCCGCATACTCCCTGACGTCTGCGATGGTCAAGGTCGTGTTGGCGTGGCCGGTGATGACGGTGTCGACGTTCGACAGCGCCGCTGCCTTGGCAATCGTGTCGGCGTATTCCAGGCCGCTCCCTCCGTTGTTGGCGTCCATGATCGGCACGCCTTTGTTCGGGAAGGCATCGCCGGTGTGTAGCGCGCGCGCCGATGGGAAGACGACGAAGGCGTCGCCGCCGGTGTGGGCCCGGCCGAAGTAATGCAACTCGACGCGGTCGCTGCCGGAGCCGAGCGTCAGTCGATCCTTGAAGGTCCGCTTCGGAAGCCCGCGTCCGCCAGAATTCTTGAAGATGTCCGGGACGTCGAGCTGGAGACCGGTGACCGGGTTGTTCTCCTTCATGTAACGCGCCGTGTTCTCGTGCGTCACGACTTCCACCGTGGCCGGGAAATCCGGATTGCCGCCCGTGTGGTCGAAGTGGGTGTGAGTGTTGATCAGCGTCGTGATCGGCTTGCTGGTCAGCTCCTTCACTTTCTCGATCAGCGGCTGGCCCCACCCGGGCACCTTCGAGTCGACGAGCGTGACGCCGTTGGCCTGGATGAACGCGGCCGTATTGCCGCCAACGAACGCCTGCGGATCGGATCCGCGGATGACGTAAAGGTTGTCACTGAGCTTGTCGGTCACCAGGCCCTTGACCGAGGGGGGCGGCGTGGGCGGCAACTGCAACGCCGACACGACGGCGCAGAGCGTAGCGGTGAGAACCACTGTGCCGAGGACGAGTGCGCGTTTCATGAATGTCTCCTATAAGGTACCCAACATGTATGACCGCCCCTGGGCGAAAATCTGGGAGGAATGCCACGAGAAGGGCATGCAGCGGCCGCCGGAGAAGGAGCTGATTTCTTTCCGCTGATACGAACTTGCATCGTCTTCAATCGATCTTGATGAGCCGCCGGAACTGCTGATTCTCGTTGCAGATGAACTCGATAATCTCATCGTCTGGCGCGATCTGCTGATTGACGCGAACCGTAACCGGTCTCGTGTAGGCCTTCGAATCGTCGAGCGTGACGTCGATTTCCAACTTGCCGTATGTCGGCCGGCGAATGCGCTCGGTGAACCTGGCCTGGTCCGTGTAGGGGCTGCCGCGCACGTCAAGCCATCCGTCGTAGGGGCCCGATTCCGCTCCCCGCAAATTGTTCGTCTCGACCACGAGCATGTCGCCTTCCCATCTTCCTACCGAGTACCCGTACCAGAACGGCTGCACACTGCCCTGCGGCGGCAGCGTGCGTCCGTCGAGGTAAATGTAGCGAAGGCCGTAGTTCGCCTCGTACATGATCGCGATCACCCCGGAGTTCTGCATGATCTTGCGCGGCTGGCCATGCGTGTGGAACTGCGTCAGACCCATCGGCAGGCAATTCGCATCGGGGTTTTCCTTGTTGTCCGCGGCCATCCGCTGCTTCTTCAGCTCTTCAGCCCATGGCGTGAGCGGCAAGCCCCCAGGGACGTTCGCGCCGATCTCCCAGAAAGCGGCAATCGGGGGCGAGTTCGGATCCGCAGGCGGCGCCGGCGTCTGGGCGGCAGCCGGCCGGTTGCGGAACAGGCCGGCGAGCTCCGGAGGAGCGAAAGCACCTTCGCCTCTGATCCGGATCCAGTTGCCCGTCAAGTCGGGCTTCCCATCCGGCATCCGCGGCGTCGGAGCGTCCATCCGGACACCGCCCTCCGCGTCGCGCGGGACGCCAGGAGCCTGATACTTCGGCCACTGTGCTGCCATCGACACTGAACAAATCGTGACGATGATGGCCACGACTGCAATCGCACGTCTCATGTCGATTCCCCCGGTCTGTCAGTGATGATCTCAGAATAATCCTGCGTTGTTCGTGTCCCAAGAAGATGATCGCGGGAGGGCTCAATCTGACCACGGATCGTCGGTCACCTCGATTTCCGCGCCACCGCCGCGCTATCCTCTCACGAAAGGTCACCGAGCGTTGCGATGCCATCGCGGATGCAGGCGATCAAACCTGCTAGAGTGAAGCGCATGACGGCGACCAATACCACGTTGCGCATTCTCTCCACTGAAGACGTGATCGCAAGGATGACGTCGCTCCGCGCCCGGCAGCCAGTCAACTACTGGGCCTTTTATTCGAGCCAGCTCGGCGGTGTGGTCACCGATCCCACGCTGATGATGATTCCGTTCGACGACCACATGGTCCACCGCGGGCACGGCATCTTCGACACCGCGGGGCTCGTCAACGGAAGGATTTACGATCTTGACGCGCACCTTGATCGCTTCGAACGGTCCGCCGAGCGATCGAGACTTCGGCTTCCGGCCTCCCGGCAAGAGATCCGCGACATCATCGTGAAAACAACGGCAGCCAGCGGACGCCGCGATGGCGCGATTCGTTACTGGCTCTCGTCCGGCCCGGGCAGCCTCGAGCTGAGTCCGGCGGCTGGCGCCGAGCCGGGGTTCTTCGTCATGGTCTTCGCAGGCCTCTCGTATCCAGAGCACTGGTACACCCAAGGGCTGCGGGTCATGACCACGACGTACCCGATCAAGCCGCCGCTCTACGCCATCACGAAATCGACGAACTACCTCCCGAATGTCCTGATGCAGATGGAGGCCAAGGAAGCTGGATTCGACAACGGGGTATTCGTCGACGAGGCGGGGCACGTCGGTGAGTGCTCCAACATGAACGTCGCATTCGTCACCGGCGACGGCACGCTCAAGCATCCGACGTTCGATCACATCCTCGCGGGCTGCACGTCGTTGCGTTTGCTGGAACTCGCACGCGTGCTCCAGGAGCGCGGGTTGCTCCGGCATATCGATGTCTGCGACATCACCATCGCCGACGGACGTACGGCTCGAGAGATGCTTCTCCTCGGCAGCTCGGTCAAGGTCGCGCCAATCGTCCAGTGGGACGACCAGACGATTGGCGATGGCCGGCCTGGACCGGTCGCCAAGGCGCTTTTGGAGCTCCTCGACGAGGACATGCGGAAGGTCGATCGCCTGATTGACGTGCCTTACTGACCCTCTTTTCGGGGTGCCGAGCTGCGCGTCAGGTAGGACCCGATCGCGTCGAGATCGGCGTCGGTGACTTCTGTCTTCCGAAATCTGGGCATCACGAACACGCCATTTCGTACCGCTGTCTTGATTCCAGCAGCTCCGCTTTCGGCGGCCCCAACAGCATGGCAGACGCCCTCCAAGGCCGGGCTGCAGATGAGGTATACGGAACTGCCCCAAGGGGCAGTATGCTTTTCTGCGCAACAGGAATACGCTGCCCGTCACAACTGCATTTAAGAGGTGTTGCATGATCAGGTCGATTTTCATCCTGGCGCTCGTTTCAACGTTGGCTGTTGGTTGCTCGCAACCGGCTCCCCAGCAAGCGGCTGGGGGCGGCACCGATGCGTCGGCGCCTCCAACTGCGTCACAGCCAGGAGCACAGAGCGCTCCCGCGACGACACCGGCGGCCGCAGCCGACCAATCAGGGCGACCAGCCAACGCGGAGGCATCACCTCCGGCGGCCACCGCCGCGCGGACGCCCACGCCGGCTGCAGCGCCGGCACCACCGCCAGAGCCGCCGGCACCGAAGTTCCGCGAGGTGACGATTCCAACAGGAACGTCACTCAGCGTGACCTTGGCGACCCCGCTCGCGTCGGATACGAGCATGCCTGAGGATCGAGTCAAAGGAGCTCTCGCCAAATCCATCGTCATCTCTGGCACAACCGTGGTGCCTCAGGGCGCAGACCTGAGCGGATCGGTCATCGAGGCGAACGGGTCGAAGCGCGTGAAGGGCAAGGCCTCTATCGTGTTTCAATTCGATCACCTGATGGTGCGCGGCGAAAATCACCGCGATTGCCGCCTCGCGCGTGAAGCAGGAGGCCGCGGCGAACACGAAACAGGATGCCAAGAAGGGAGCGCTCGGCGGCGGCGTCGGCGCGGTCGTTGGCGGCATAGCCGGCGGTGGGAAAGGCGCAGCGATTGGCGCGGTGGCCGGCGGCGCTGGCACCGTGATGGCGACGAAGGGTAATGAGGTGGAACCTCGAGGCTGGGATGGTGGTGAGCACGATACTCCAAGAGCCTCTAAAGGTGCTGGTGCCGGTCGACTGAGAAAGCGCGCCTCGCCCAGGAGTGGCTTTTCGGCCGACGCGCGCCGGCCACTCCTGAAAACCCCAGGATTCGCGTGTCGACCAACCCGATCCGATCGGCACGATTCTCACCGTATCCAGGCCACCCATCCGTCCAAGAACGGGCCGCTCCTCGACGAGCTCGTCCTGTACAATTCGCCATTCCTTAGCACGCGACGAATCCTGAAAGCGAGGATGCACGCATGGGCACGAAGAAGCCGGTCGATGCCGACGTCAGTCGAAGAGATTTTCTGACCAAAGGCGCCGCGGCCGGTGTCGGCGCGAGCGTGGTGACTGGCCTTGGCGCAAACCTGGCGGCACAAGGAAATGCCTCGCATCAGTGGGACTTGACAGCCGATTTCGTCACCATCGGCGCAGGAGTGTCCGGACTCGCGGCTGCCGTTTCGGCACTCGAGCACGGCGCGTCCGTCATCATGGTCGAGGAGAACTTCGACATCGGTGGACATGGGATGGTGAGCGGCGGCAACGTTCACCTGGGTGGCGGGACGAGTCGACAACGGAAGCACGGAGTGCAGGATTCTGCGGACCAGGTCTTCGAGGATTGGGTTCGGTACGACCACCGCGAAAGTCGATACAGCGACCGGGACCTCGTGCGCGCGTTTGCCGACGAGAATGCCGCCACGTTTGAATTTCTTGTCGCCAACGGCGTGCAGTTCACCGAAGAGTCGACGGGCCCCGGTGCTGCGTCGACGGTTCCGAGACAAGGGACCAGCGTCCAATGGCCCATCAAGAGCGAGCTGATCAGCTCGGTCCCCAGCAGGCGGGGATCAGGCCTCGTCCGCGCGCTCGAGAAAAGTGCGAGAGCCAAGGGCGCGAAGATCCTGCTGCGGCACAAGATGACGTCCATTGTCCGCGAGTCGCCGAGCTCGGGAAGAGTGCTAGGCATCACGGCAACGACCGAAGGCCGCACCGTGCGAATCGAGGCGAAAAAGGGCGTGCTGATCGCGACGGGCGGTCATACGAGCAATGTGAACTTCCGAAGAATGTTCGACCCGAGGCGGACCGAGGAGTACCAAGTGGCCGGCGAACCGTACCTCTCGGCAAACCGGCGACGGCGAGATTGCCGCCATGGCCATCGGGGCAGCGCTCTGGGGGACGGCGAATCAAACGATGGAAGCGGGTGCGTATCTCGCGAAGACGGCGTACATCGGGTGTCGGTGGGGCTACGCCAGCCTGCACTGGCAGCCGGATAGTCCGATCTTCGATCGGATCCGCGCGTCAGGCCTTGCGGGGGTGGATTGGCAAAACGTCATCCTCGTCAATCAGTCCGGTCGGAGATTCTGGAACGAGCTGGCGTCGGGGCACGATTTCTTCAACGCCGCGATGGGCCACAGCCAGAATTCCACCAAGCTGAACGGCGGAGGGCCGATCTGGGCGATCTTCGATCAGGACGCCGTGACGCGGCAGCACTGGGACCCCCGGCCGCCGCACGTGGATCCCGAATACTTCTTCAGCGGAGACACAATCGTCGAACTGGCGCGCAAGATTTCGAATCCCTATCAGACACGTCCGATGCCGCCCGACGCCGCTGCAAGAGACCGTCGCCAGGTACAACTCTTTCGTGGACACGGGCAACGACACCGACTTCAAGAAGCCAACCCCGCGGCACAAAATCCAGACGCCTCCGTTCTACGCGGCGTGGTCGACGCCGATCCTCCACGACACGCTGACCGGCCTGAGGACGAACACGAAGGCGCAGGTGATGGACCTTCAGGGCCAGGTGATACCGGGCCTGTATTGCGCCGGCGAGTCGCAGGGTGGGTTTGCCCAGCATGGCCTGGGTAGAGCCGTGGTCTTTGGTCGCATTGCAGGTCGCGATGCCGCGTTAAACGGCGGCAAAGCCTGACGCTTCGCAGAGGCATTCGTGGCGACACATCAACCGCGGATCGAGACCAGTCAGCCGGTTCCACCCGAGCTCGACGTGGGCACCGAGATCGTTCTCAAGGTCAAGGTCTCATGCCCGCATGGCTGCGATCTCAGCGGCGCTCGAGTCAAAGTGATGGCGGCAGACGAGGTCCTGATGACGAGCGGACTGTCTGCCTCCGGGGAAGCGATCTACGAAACAGAAGACTTCCCCCTCAACGCACCGGCGCAAGTTGGCGCGCATGCCTGGACCATTCTCTTCCCGAAGCACGACGACCAGGGCGTCGTCCACGAGGAAAGCCGTGACGTGATCTCTGTCGCGACCAGACCTCATGCGACCAGCATGGCCGTCTGGGGCGTGCCTTCGCCGGTTGTCATGAACGGTCCGATCGCAGTGAAGGTCGGGGTCAAGTGCTCGGCAGCATGCCAGTTGACCGGACAGCTCATCCACGTTTGCGATGAGGCAGGCACCCGTCTCGGCGAGGGCCGACTCGGCGACACGCCTTGGCCTGGCACGAGCGCGCTATATGTTGCCGAGGTGCAGCTCGTCGCTCCATCGACGGAAGGGATTCACGTGTGGTCCGCCATCTTCACAGGCATCGAGGCGGAACTGGCACACGACGAGGCGTCGTCGACGTTCAGCATTCTGAGCGCGAGCACGCCGGAACACCGAGTCACCGTGAAAGTCACCGACAAGGAGACGGACACGTCGCTCGAAAACGTGAGCGTACGACTGGGCGTTTATCGGGCCTCGACGGACAGAGACGGCCGGGCGAGCCTGGATTTGCCGAAAGGCGTCTACGAGCTCGATGCCTGGAAGATCGGTTACGAGATAGCTCCCAGGACCGTCGATGTCGGCACGGATCTCATCATCCACGTCGAGGCGTCAGCCTCTCCTGAAATGAACCCGGACGACGAGCGGGTCTGGATGTAACGAGAAGCCGGGAGGCGATCACTCAGGTCGCCGATGGGACTTCGTACGAGCCGGCTGACCTGACGATGGCGACCCCCGCGGCCACGTAACAGGCCACTCCAGCCCACCACGCCACCGAGATGCCCCACCTCGACGAGATGATCACTGCCATGACACTTGCGGTCACCGACATCGCGCCGTTGATGCCCCACAACCAGGGCGCCAGGGAGGGCTGTCGAGCCAACGCGATCTTCATCGCGATCGGAAACACCATGCCCATCAGGAACCCGCTTGGCATCAGCAACATCAGGGCAATCGTGACGCGCACGGGCGTCGAGAAGGTCTGAAAGACCCGGGTCGCCGCCGGAGTGATGGCCCCGATGAGAATCAGCACGCCTACCAGCAGCGCCAGGCGGATTCGCGTGGCCCGCAAGAAGCGCTCCGAGGCGATCCAACCTGTCGTGAAGCTCCCCAACCCGCTCGAGACGAGCAGTCCGACGAGGACGACCGACAGCGAAAACGTCGGGTGACCGAGGAGCAATAGCAGCCGCTGCATGCCGGCGATCTCGATCAGCATGAACCCCAGACCGATGGCCGCGAAGCTGACCGACAGCGCGAGGTGGGCGGCCACGACGCGGCGCTCCGCTTTCAGAAACACCGGCACGACGATGACCACCAGCGTGAGCAGCGTGACGAGACCGAACAGATTGTCGAGCAGATCCGTGTTCATCATGAAGAAGAACGGCCGATCGTCAGTCGGCGATGCGAGATCGCCCTGCGAAAACGTGGCGACGAACCGATCGACAGCCGCCGAATCGGTAACCGCGTCAAGGCCTGCATCAGCGGCCGCCCGGGGTGTCAGGACGATCTCGAAGCCCATCCTCTTCGCCACGTCCTCGAGTGTGTCCACGTCGCGTTGCGTGAACGGCGTGCGCTTCATCAGCAGAGTCGCCACGTCGGGATCTTTGCCGGCTTCGCCACCAAGTCCCCGGTTGGTGGCGATGATGACCACGTGCTCGCGGGGGCGCGCGATGCCGCTTGCACGCAGCGCGCTGGTGGCCAGCACCGCGACTCTGTACATCTCGGCTGGAACAGGCCGCCCGTACCATCGCGACATCGACACGACGCCTTCCGGAGTGAGGCGCTCGAGAAACAGCTTCCACGCCTCGGTGGTGTAGAGCGTGTTCTCGCTGAGGACGAACGCGCCGGCCGCCGTCGCCGCCCACGTATCGATGAGAGACAACTGGATCAGGTCGAACCGTTCGGTCGATCGGGCGAGATAGTTGCGTGCTTCGTCGTTGACGAACCGGACCTTCGGATGCCGGTCGAGGTGTCCGGTGAACTCGCCGAAACGGACGTTCACCGCGTCGAGGATCGCGCTGTTCATCTCGGCGGCGACCACGCGCTTCTGGTTGAACACCAGCGCCGACAGCACGTCGCGGCCGCCGCCCGCCCCCACGACGAAGATGTTTCCATCGTCCACCAGGTAATGGCCGATGTTGGTCACGTCATATTTCAAGTGTTCGAGGGGGCCGAGGTTGCCATCGAACTCGGTCAGAACGGTCTCGGCCGACGCGTCGATGTTCAGGCGCAGCTGCGACAACTGGTCGGTCGGCTGATAGCGGTCGCTCAACCCCCATCCGAATGGCAGCTCTTGGCGCGGATAGGCCACGGCAATCCGCGAATACGAGTTCCATTTCTCGTAGATGGTGTTGCCGCGGTTCCCCTTGTAGAACCCGAGATCGAGAATCGACCGGTCGAGGGCGGTACGGAAGGTCGCAAAATAAGCGAGGACGACGAGGCTCAGGACGCCCGCGAATCGAACGGTGCGTCGACTGTCGACCGATTGAAACAGCAAGATCAGCGTCGCCAGCGCCGCGGCGCCGGTGACGACAAATACCGCTCGCGGGCCGCCGACGCGATCGACGACGACACTCAACGCCACGCAGCCCACGGCCGCCCCGGCCAGGTCGGCCGCATAGAGGGAGCTGGTCTGCCGGGGGAATTGGGTCAACAGAATCGAGACAGCGATCCCGCTGAAGACAAACGGTACCGCGATGAGCCCGTACGCCAGCATCAACTGCGTCAGCGGCGACGTTATGAGCGCTGGATCGAGCGCGAGCCGAAGATGGGCATCGACGGTCCAGGCGGCCGACACGCCGAACAGCGCGACGCTGGCGGCGAGGTTGCCACGCGTCCTCGCCGGCGTGAACCACGACGAACACGCATAGACGAGTACCGCCCCCGCCGTCATCCCGAACATCGCGATCGACACTGCGACGAACGCCAGGTGGTACCAGAGCGTGACGCTGAAAATCCGCGTGAGCAGGATCTCCAGCATCAGCGTCGCCAGCGCAATCAAGAACAGACTGATGTATTCGCCACGTGATGCCGTCATGGCTCAGAGTGACTGGACCGGCCCAGCAGTATAGCGATCGGATCCTGCCAACGCCAGCGGTGCTCCGAAAGCTGATAGCGGGGCGATCAGCGTTAGAAGATCGCCAAGGGATTCACCGGAGACCCTGTTCCTCCCTCAACCGGAAGTGGTGCGAACGTGATCAGAAATTCGTACTGTCGCGCTCGCCTCGCTTCTTCGACGGCGCGTTCCAGGTTCAGGTTTTCGACGATGTTGATACCCATCCAATTGAGGACGGCGATGTGGATCGGGTTGCGCACCCCTTCCCAGCCCGGTCGGGGATTCCAGTCGATGTTGAAATCGTGGCCGACAAACGCCGGCAGCCGCTCGTGCAGCCAGGGAATCGTGTCGGCGTAGTACCCGGAGACCTGGCCCGCCCATGGACCGACCTTTTCCCGTCTCTTCCAGCGGCCGATGTAGAGCAGCACCACGTCTCCCGGACCAGCCTTCACGCCCGAACGCTTCTCCCAGGCCTCGAGATCGGCGCGAGTAATCGGCGTCCCCGGCTCGACCCACTCGACGCCCTTCAACTGTGCGATGTCGTATAGAACGGCGCGCGTGAAGATGCCATCCTTCCAGTTCATCACGCCGCCCTTCTTGCAGCCGACCTCCGGCGTGATGTTGTCCTTGGCCGGAATGCCGTTGTACATCTGGCCGTTCTCGATGAAGTGACACCAACTGTCGATGTGCGACATCGTCAGCCCGTGGTAGCTCACCGAGTAGGTGTCGCTCGTGCCTCCTTCCGTGATGGCGTTCGTGGTCCGGCGAAAGAGGCCGTTCTCGCCGACGTCGGCCGCCACCTGCTGCGGTACGTTCGCAGCGAGCGAAACCACGGTGCCCCGCTTGACCAGCTTGATCGCGCCGAGGATTTTTTGGGACGTGATCAGGTTCGACGTGCCCTTGTTGTCATCGGCGCCCCACCGGCTCCAAGTCTTGAATTCCGTCCGCCATCGCTCGTAGTTGGCGCGCATCGCGGCGGTGTCCGAGGGAGCTGACGGCACGGGTTGTTGAGCGGCTTCCGATGGCGCCTGCGCCCGGAGATGGAAACCGCCGATCATTCCGGCGGCGATCAACCCGACCGACACACATGCCTTTTTGATGTGATTCCACATGCCGACCTCCTCCTGCCGGGATTTCTCCGTGCCAGCCGACACCGGCAACGATTCTAATCGGCAACTCAGATGTGTCGCGAATTCGCGTGCCGGCGGCCGATCGGTCACGCCCGACCGCGCGAGAAGGCTCGGGACTGTAAAATCGCCCGTTTTCTGGATCGTTCCTGGAATTAGGATGATGAACGTCGGCGCAAGACTCGCGCTGCGACGCTCGGAGGGATGTTCATGACACGAAGGTTGGCGGGAAGAGGCTTACGGGTGATGGTCGAGATCTTCGCGATCAGCGCGGGCCTGATGTCGATTGTTCTTTCGAGCGCCCCGTCCGTGTACCCCACCGGTACGACCATCTACCACCCGGATCGGACTTGGAGCGGATATACCGTCTTCATCACGCCCGAGAGCGAAGGCGTCGTCGTGATCGACATGAACGGCCGCGTCGTCAAGCAATGGACCGGTCTTTCTGGAGTGGCCGGCGGACCGGCCCGTGTTCTCCCGGGTGGGTTCGTGGTGGCCGGTACAGGCGGCGGAGCGCCGAACCAGGAATCGGTGGCTCTCGTGCAACTCGATTGGGACGGCAAAGAGGTTTGGCGCTTCGACCGGACCGAGCAGGTCAAGACGCCCGGAGGGCAGATGGTGTGGTCGGCGCGGCAGCACCACGATTGGCAGCGTCCGAGCCTTGCCGCCGGGTACTACGCGCCGGGCGGCCAGCCGATGACGTCGAGCGAGCGCACGCTGCTGCTCACCCACAGCAACGTGACCAACCCCCAGGTGACCGACCGCCGGCTCGAGGACGACCGTCTCATCGAGGTGTCCGCGGACGGCAGAGTCCTGTGGGATTGGCGTGCCAGCGATCATGTCGACGAGTTCGGGTTCTCGGAGGAGGCCCGCTCCGCGATTCGTCGGGCCATCGGCTTCAACAGCGCACGCGATAGCTACGACTGGCTGCACATCAACGCCGCGTCGTTCGTCGGGCCGAATCACTGGTACGACGAAGGGGACGCGCGCTTCGCGCCCGACAACGTCGTCATCAGCAGCCGCGAGTCGAACATCATCGCCATCGTTGGCCGTTCCGGGAGGATTGTCTGGCGCATGGGACCAGACTACCGCGAGTCCGACGCGCTCCGTCAGGTGGGTCAGATCATCGGTCAACACAATCCGCACATCATTCCGAAGGGACTGACGGGCGCCGGCAACCTGCTGGTGTTCGACAATGGCGGCGCAGCGGGGTACGGCTCCGCCAATCCGGCCGCGCCCGACGGGAGGAATGCCGTGCGGCGCGGCAATTCGCGTGTCGTCGAAATCAACCCGGTGACCCTCGCGAAGGTCTGGGAGTATTCCGTCGCGGGCGTGGAGAGCTACCGTTTCTTCAGCCACTACGTGAGCGGCGCTCAGAGGCTGCCCAACGGCAACACGATGATTACCGAAGGCGCCGACGGACGTCTCTTCGAGGTTACGCCGAACGGCGAGATTGTCTGGGAGTACGTGAGTCCGTATTTCACGCAGAATGGCTTAACAAATCGCGTCTATCGCGCCTACCGTCTGCCGTACGATTGGATCCCGCAGGTCGAGAAACCGTCCGAGCGAGCCGTCGTGCCGCCCAATCTCCGGGACTTCCGGATCGCACCGCAATGAGGTCCACTCTTCAGCCCTGAGCCCTGAGCCCTGAGCCCTGAGCCCTGTGAGCCCTGAGCCCTCTTCAGATAAGGGGCAAAGGAATCGCGGCAGGCTGTAATATTGGGGCGTTCTCGGCGCGGAGCGTGGGCCTCGAGTCTCCCCGAGGGAGGTTTCTATGAACTCTCGCATTCTTTCTCCGCTGGGTGTTATCGCGCTGTGTCTCGCCGTGTGGCAGGCGCCTGAGCTTGTGATCGCTCAGTCCACCCAGACAGCCGCGACGTCATCCGAGCAGACGAAGCAATGGACCGCTCCACGCACGCCGGACGGTCAGCCGGATCTGCAAGGTTTCTGGACGAACACCACGTACGTGCCTCTGCAGCGGCCGCAGGACGTCACCAAGGAGTTCTACACGAAGGAGGAAGTGGCTGAACGCATCAAACAAGCGGCCGCGGCCGAATCCGCGCAGACCGAGCCTGGAACCATTCCGGACGTCCACTACGACTTCACGCAATTTGGATTGGACCGCAGCCAGGGACCGCTGGCGCCGAATCTGCGCACGTCGCTCATCGTGGATCCGAGGGATGGGAAGCTCCCCCCGTTGACGGCGGAAGGACAGAAGCGGGCCGCCGATCGAGCAGAAGCGAGAAGGCGGGCGGGCGGTCCTTACGACGCCGCGCAGAACCAGCCGCTGAGCGTCCGCTGCATCATCATGGATCGCATCGGACCGCCGATGCTGGGGGGCGCCTACAACAACAACTATCAAATCGTGCAAGTACCTGGTTACGTCATGATCCTCGTCGAGATGATCCACGACGTTCGGATCATCCCCCTCGATGGGCGTCCGCATCTGCCGCAGAACGTCCAACAGTGGACGGGGAGTTACCGCGGCCGTTGGGAGGGCGAGACGCTGGTCGTGGAGTCCAGGAATTTCAACGGCAAGAACCCGTTCCAAGGGTCGAGCGAGAACATGCGGTTGATCGAGCGCTTTACGCGCGTGGATGAAAACACCATCCGTTATCAATTCACCGTCGACGATCCCTCGACGTGGACACAACCCTGGACCGCCGAAGTGCCCTGGGCCAAGACCATCGGCCCGCTGTTCGAGCACGCGTGCCACGAAGGCAACTACGGCCTGGGCAATATTCTGGCGGGCGCTCGCGTCGAAGAAAAGCGGGCCGCGGAAACGGCCGCCAAGGATTCGAAGTAGGTCCTTTCCAATGCCAGCGACAGTCACGCAGCATCATTGGGCCGACGTTCCGTCCGAACCGGTCGCGACGGGAATCCAGCGGAAATACATCACCGGCGACGGCATCACCGTCGCGCGCTTCGAATTGAAGCGCGGCGGGGTCGTCCCCCGCCATGCTCACGAAAGCGAGCAGATCACGCAGGTGCTCACCGGTGCGTTGAAGTTCGTGCTGGAGGGCAGGGAAATCGTGCTTCGCGAGGGTGACGTCCTGCAGATCCCGAGCTGGATCGAGCATGAAGTCGAGGTGTTGCAGGACTCGTCCGTGATCGATGTGTTCAGTCCAGTCCGGCAGGACTGGATCGACAAAACCGACGACTACTTCCGACGCTGAGATCGGCAATCGCCAGAGCGTTTGTGAAAACGATCGGCGTTCCCTGATTGCGCCACAATCTATCCACAAGCGGTATGACCGACGATATACCAAAGCGCGATGACACTGAGCGGCACGCCTAACAACCACGCGACAAAGTAACGCATAAGCCCTCCGGGACATCTCGAAAGCAAGGATGGAGCCAGAGAGGCAGCCCTAAAGGGCTGCGCTACATCTCGCGCGTCGGCAAAACGCAGTCCCAACAACAGCCAACGTAGCGCAGGCCTTCAGTCCCAACACAACGTAGCGCAGGCCTTCAGGCCTGCATTCCTAAGCAGCCGTAACGAGCGTTCGCGGTTGAGATGGAACCTATCTGCCAATCCTGGTGAAACTGTCGACACTTCGTGAGGTCAGCAGCCACCACCATTTCTCAATTGCCTCCGTAAACCGCGGGGGCGGGAATCTTGCAATTGCGCAGCTGGAGGCAGTCATGCGGAGTATGCGAGCTCTTCTATCGCCCGTCCTTGCCCTGACCTTGTTATCCGGCGTAGCACGACCGGCTTCTGCTCAGCTCGACGCCGTGACCGGGTCCGACATTCAGCGCCTCGAGGAGAGGATCCAGGACGCATCGGGAGCGATCGCACAGCTACAGAGTCGGGACGCAGCAGAAGCGTCGAGACTCGAGGGAGAGCTGGACGATGCGCGCGATGAGGTGACGTACCTCAGTGTGAAGCTTCGAAAGAACGAGAGGGTGCTGCGCGGTGAATATGCCGATTTGCTCGACCGCATCGAAAGCATTTCGAGCCGGGCGCGCGGCGACAGCACCGGCGGGAACGCCCCCTCCTCAGGGTCAAGCTCCGTCGACGATTTCTCTCCGGACAACGAGCTGCCTGCCGGCTCGGAGCTGGACGTTCGGCTGCAGACCTCATTGAGCTCGAAAACGGCTCAAGTAGAAGATCGCTTCGAAGCGACGACGATGATCGACTTGCGGAAAGGCGATCGCATTCTCGTGCCGGCCGGGTCGGTGGTGCGCGGAATCGTCAGCTCGGTTAACAAGGCGGGCCGGGTCGATCGCAAAGGCAGCATGACGGTGGTCTTCGATCGGATCACGATTCGAGGACACTCGTACCCGTTTCACGCAACGGTAACCCAGGCGCTCGAGAGCGAGGGCGTGAAGGGCGAGATTGGCAAGATTGGGGCTGCGGCCGGCGTGGGCGCGATTATCGGGGGCATTATCGGCGGCGGGAAAGGCGCGCTTGCCGGCATTCTCATCGGTGGCGGAGGTGTTGTCGCGGCAACCGAAGGGAAGGACGTCGAGTTGCCGGCCGGTTCCGTCTTGAGAATCAGAATTGATACGCCGGTGACCGTGCGTTCGAAAAAGCAGCCCTAAAGGCTAATGCCGTTCGGAAATTCAATGAGCCGAACGCTTGTGGTGCTGAGCGTTGGCCACAGTTGGCGCCGAGAGCCGACACGGCGGAGGGTCGTCAGCTGACGCGTCGGGCCGTCACGTCGACCCGGAAAACCCGCGCTCCGTTCGAACGCTGGCGCTGCGCGGCGGTCTTACTAACTTGCGGCATCGCTCAGATCAACGAGCCCCGTCCGGGATGCTTGGGGCCCTCGGGTGACATCGCGAGAGACCGCCGCGAACTCACTCACTGCGCGCGGGTTTTCCTGACGCGTGACGGGTCGACTGCACGGCCCTTGCGCCAGCCGACGACCCTCCGCGTCTACGGTTCCGCCAACCGCCAGCGACGGCTCCGAGCCGTGGCGGGAAGCGTCGCGGGCCGCGCGCCGTTTGGAGTCAGCCCGCCCCCGCTGCTGGAAAAACGGCGTGAAGCCGAGGCCTGCGCGGCCGTCTGCCGCGAGGTCACCCGGACCGAGGCGTTGCCCGAGGCGGGACTCGTTGATCGGAGCGATGTCGCGAATCGGTAGGACGGCCGCGCCAGCGACAGGGCGGCGAGCGCAACGCCGTTTTTCGGGCTGACGGAACCGGCGCGACGGCCCGCGATGCTTCACGCCGCAGGTCGCGGCGCGCAACTGACCGCTGTGCGGTCAGTCACGAATTTCCGAACGGCATTAGCCTAAACTAAAGGCCTGCGCTACGTTACGTGCTACGTGATGTCCCGGCCTCAGGAGCGGCCGGTCGCTGCCCTCGTCGTGTTCGGCGCCAGCCGTTCCAGAATGGATTTCGCCTCCTTGAGGTCTCTCGTTTCGAAGCCCTCGCTGAACCAACCGTAGCTCCGGTCGACGACTCGCCGGGCATCCGCACGGCGGCCGACCTGCTCGTACAGACGACCAAGGCTTGCAGCGACTCTCAATTCCCACGATTTCGCCGCCTGTCGTACTGCGAGGGCGAGCGCGTTGTTCAGGACGTTCTCGGCCTGGGCGGCAGATGTCGGGCTCGTTCCGTCATCCTTCCTGGCTCGCGCCATCAGCAACTCGCCCTTGATGCGAAGCAGCTCCGCCGTCGCCCAGTCCTCCCCGCTGCGCTCGACGATCGACAGCGCTTCGGTCACCAGAGCGAGCCCTTCGTCGGTGCGCGCTGCCCGGGAGAGTGCCTGCGCCAGCAGACCGAGTGAATACGGCCGCCACAGTCTGGCTCCCGTCGCCTCGTAAGCCGTCAGCCCACGCCGGAGCTCGTCGATGCCTTCGTCCACGTGCCCTTGATCGACCCTTGCCCACCCGCGGTTGATGCTTCCGAAGGCGCTCCACAACTCCAGCCCGTGCTCGTCGGCGAGTGCGATGAGCGTTTCAGCGCGCTCCTGCGCCAGCGCCGGCTCGCCGCGCAGCTGATGGAGAAGGCCGGCACTGTGCACCGCCACGACCGAGCTCTCCGCGTGCGAGATCTCCTGTGCGAACGACAACGCGCGACCCACCCGGTCCAACGCCCGATCCGGATATCCGAGAGCCCAAAGCGCTCGGGCCGCGTAACTCTCGGCCACCACCTTGGGATCCTGACCGGCAAATGACACGTGCGAAGCCAGGTGCGCGGACTCGTACAGCGTCGCCACGCGATCGAGGGACCGCAGGGCGTCGTCGAAACGACCAAGATCGACGAGAGCGACACCTAGCGCGCGATGGCCCTCGAGGACGAAGATGGGATCTTCCAGCTCTTTCGAGAGATCGACGAGAAGGCCGGCAATCTGATACGCGGCTTCCATCTCGCCACGGAAATAGTGAAACAGCCCGAACAGCCAGCGGACCATGAACGCCGGCGGCGACGCCACCTGTTTCGCACACAGCTGAAGCGACTGGTTGCAGACTTCTTCGACTTCCGCGGCAGCGAACCCCTTGGTGGCCATGAGCGCGACACCAAGGATCATGCGCAGGCGGAGCTCCTGCTCGATGCGCTCGGGCGCTTCAGTCAGCGTCGCAAGAGACTGGAGGCCGCGGCGGGCAAGCGCCGCGGCCTCGTGCTGGGCCGATCGATGGGCTGCATTGTCGGCCGCCTGCAGCAGGTACTTGACGGCGCGAGAGGTGTCCCTGCCCTGCTCGAAGTGCATCGCCAGTTCCGCGGCAATCTCGCTGACCCGATCGCCGTAAATCGCCTCGCCGCACTGACCGACGCGGCGATGGATCTGGGCGCGCCTCATCGGCGGCAGCAAGCCATATGGAACGTCGAGATACAGCACGTGCGTGAACTTGTAGCGCGGCGTAATCGTGCCGTCCGGCAACTCGACCAGCCGCGCCGGCGACAGGAACTGATAGCGACGGACCAGCGCTTCACAGCGCTCTTCGACCCACGCTGTGGGCTGCTCGAGCCCCGCGCCAATGGCGACCGACGAGCATTCCATCCCGACGACACTTGCGCCTTCCAGAACCGTTCGCTCGTCGGGCGTGAGACGCTCGATCTGCTTCTCGATCAATTGCTTGATGTTCTCGGGAACGCCCGATTCGATGTCGTCGAGGCCGCTCCGCAGGTGCCACTCGCCTTGGGATTCGACGAGAACCTGTTCATCGATCAGGTAGTCCACGAGGTTCACCATGAAGAGTGGGTTGCCCTCGGTGCGGCGGTGAATCAACCGTGCCAGCCTCTTCGGGGCATGAAGACCTGGAATCTTCAGATCCAGATACTGGGTGACGGCTTCTTCGGTCAGGTACTCGAGTGGAAGGTCCTGACACAGCCCATGCGCCTGCAGCTCGCGCTTGACACCCTTCAACGGGTGATCGCCCAGGATCACTTCAACGGGCCTGTAGGTGCTGACGACGAGGAGCCGCGCCGGATCGCGCCGCCGCGCCAGAAATCCGATCAAGTCCAGGGTCGAACGATCGCTCCACTGGAGGTCTTCGACTACCAGAACGAGAGGCTGTGTGGCGGTCAGCGTTTCGATGGCGTCCGCGATCTCGCGCAGCATCCGCTCGCGCGTCGCACCCATCACCTGCTTGTTCAACGCCTCTCGATCGGCGGGCGAGATCAGCGCCGGCAGTTGAAGGAGCCAGGCCGGCGCGTGTTGACGCAGCACCTCGATCATCCGCTCGCCGCCAGGCGCACGGGCCAATCGCGACAAGCCGTCGAGCACGGGCAGGTACGCTTCGCTGGCGCCATACTGCTCGAAGCACTGACCCCGCGCCATCCACATGCCGTCAACGGCTGCGGCCTCCTCGAGCAGCGCGTTCACAAGCGTGGTTTTGCCAATGCCCGGCTCTCCGGTCACGAAGACGACCTGGCGATCGCCGCCCAAGCTCCGCGCAAGCCAGCCGCGCAGTCTGGCAAGCTCTCGCTCTCGTCCCAGCACGGCCGTTCGAGAGGGCGGCAGCTCGGCTCGACGCTCGGTCCGCGAGGGTCTTGCTGCGGGCCGGGCGGGCGGTTCGTGCTCTCCAACCGGCACGTCCGAAATCTGTCCGATAAAGCGGTAGCCGCGGCGGTGCGCCGTCTCGATATACCGCGGGGACGATGCATCGTCGCCCAGGGCCTCGCGCAGCTGCCGGATGCTGTCCTTGAGGACCGCGTCACTGACGAAGGTGGCGGGCCACACGGCCTCCAACAGTTGTTGCTTGGTCACCAACTGTCCGGGCCGCTCGACCAAATGCTTGAGCAGGGCAAACGCCTTCGGCCTCAGCGATATGGCCTGCGAGCCCTTCCATAAGCGTTCGTTGGCCACATCGAGCCGAAACTGCCCGAACACGACCTGCCTGATCGGTTCCATTACTGAAACATCACCGAAACATGACCACGGCGTCATGACCGTATCGCGCGGCGCCCGTTATTCTCAGCATGAGATGAACAGATTGCAACAGACGAGAGCCACCATGGTGCGGGTTCGAGTGTCTGTTGCGGACTTGAAGACTGATTTCAGAACGAGGAGGATTGCCATGCGACGTCCAACTGCCCTGACCCTGATACGTGCTGCCCTGGCGGGCGGCGTAGCGACTTTGGCCATTCTGGGAGCGTCGGCCGCACCGATCGCGCAGTCGATTGCCGAGAAGGAAGCGAAGATGTCGGTGGGACGGGCACTCGAGCGCCTGCCCTACTACGGCGTTTTCGATGCCCTCTCCTTTGAAATGGAACGCGGCACCGTCACGCTTCGGGGCTACACGTATCGGGGCGATCTGAAGAACGCCGCGACACAGGCGGTGAAGCGGGTATCCGGTGTAGACGAGGTGGTGAACGAGATTGAAGAGCTGCCGCCCTCGCAAAACGACGATCGGATCAGGTGGGCAACGTTCTACCGAATCTACACCGACGACTTTCTATCGCGGTACTCGCCGGGAGGCCCGCTCGCCGTGCGCCGGGCCCTGGTCGACGCGGCGCGGTTCCCGGGCATGCAGCCCTTTGGAGACTACGCCATCCACATCATCGTGAAGCACGGCAGGACCACGCTCGTTGGATTCGTGGACAACGCCGGCGACAAGCAGATTGCGGAAGTGAGAGCCCGAGAGATCAGCGGAGTATTCAAGGTCACGAACGACCTGGTGGTCATCACGCCCTGACGAGCGAACTGGACGAAGATCACCGCCGCTGACTCGAGATCGGGCGCTCAGAGCAATCCACCGGACCGTCGTGATACGGTCCGGTGGATTCCGTTTTTGAAGTGTTACCGATCGCCTTCGAGATCGCCTGAGCGCTATTCGACGACGCGATCGGCGATCGCGAGTCCCCGATCTATGATGGCAAACCCCTCGCGAAGCTCCGCCTCGGTGATCGACAGGGGCGGGTTCGTGAAGAAGTAGTTCCAGCGGACGAAGGTGAAGAGCCCTTCGTCGCGGAAGAACGTGCCGAGCGCCGCCATCTCGGGCGACGTGCCGTTGAAGGGCGCCATCGGCGCGCGCGTGGCGCGGTTTCTCACCAGCTCGACGATCCCGAAGAGCCCGATCGAGCGGACCGCGCCGACCGATGGATGTCGCGCGGCCAGATCGGCGAGCAGATCGGCCATGAGCGCACCCGTGCGCGCCGCGCGCTCGATGAGGCCGTCCTCTTCGTACACCGCGATCGTTGCCAGCGCCGTTGCGCAGGCCAGAGGGTGGCTGCTGTAGGTGAGGCCACCCGGGAACGGCTTGTCGTTGAAAAAATCCGCGATCGTCTGCCGGATGCCAACAGCTCCGAGCTGCACGTAGGCGCTCGTCAGTCCCTTTGCCATCGTGATCATGTCGGGCACGACGCCCCAGTGCTCGATCGCGAACCACCGGCCCGTCCGGCCGAAACCGCTCATCACCTCGTCGGCAATCATGAGGATGCGGTATTTGTCGCAGAGCGCACGCACGCCCTGCATGTAGCCGTCAGGTGGAACGAGTATCCCGTTCGTTCCCGTCACCGACTCGAGGATGAACGCTGCGATCGTGTGGGGCCCTTCGAGCTGGATCACCTCGTCGAGATACCGAAGCGCGCTCTCCGCCGATTCCCATCCGCACTCGATCCCGTGATACGGGTCGAGCACATGGACGATGCCCGGCAGCGGTGCCTGACTCCAGCTTCTCGGCTCGCCCGTGGCGGCAATCGCCGCTGCGGTGCCGCCATGATACGAACGGTATCGAGCGAGGATCTTCTGGCGGCCCGTGTACGCGCGCGCGATCTTGAAGGCGTTCTCGTTGGCCTCCGCGCCGCCATTGGTCAGAAAGAAGACATCGAGATCGCCCGGCGTGAGCGCGGCGAGCTTCGCGCCCAGCCGCGCCCGCGGCTCGGTGGCCATGGCCGGCGTCACGTAGGTCAGGACCTCGGCCTGATCGCGAATCGCCTTGACGACTCGCGGATCGCTGTGCCCGATGTTGACGCACATCAACTGGCTGTTGAAGTCGATGAAACGCTTGCCTTCGGGCGTCCAGAAGTACACGCCCTTGGCGCGCGCCACAGGAATCGGGTCCACGGCTCCCTGCACCGCCCATTCGAAGATGGTGTGCTTCTTCGCGAGCGCGACGATCTCGTCGCCGGTCATCGCGGGCGTCGCTTCAGGAAGGCCCCGGCCCCAGTCCGTCCCGTGAACGTACCGGCATCGACGATCACGCGCCCTCGGGAAACGACCGTGTCGGTTGCACCCGTGACCTCGCGTCCCTCGTAGGGGTTGTAGTCCACCTTCATGTGAAGCGTGCGTGCCGACAGCCGGACCTTCTTCTCGGGGTCGAAGATGACGATATCGGCATCCGAACCTGGCGCGATCGTGCCCTTGCGCGGGAACAGGCCAAAAATCTTCGCCGGCGACGTGGACGTGAGCTCGACGAAGCGATTGAGCGAGACGCGGCCCGTACGCACGCCGCCATCGTAAACCAGGCTCATTCGCGTTTCGATGCCGGGCACGCCATTCGGGATCTTCGAGAAGTCGCCTTCGCCGAGCGTCTTCTGTTCCTTCATACAGAACGGGCAGTGATCGGTCGAGATGGCCTGCAGGTCGTTGAAGGCGAGCCCACGCCACAGCAGATCCTGGTTCGCCCTGGCGCGAAGCGGCGGGCTCATGACGTATTTCGCGCCCTCGAAACCGGGCTCCTCGTAGTTGTCATAGGACAGGAAGAGGTACTGCGGGCACGTTTCTGCATACGCAGGCAGACCACGGTCGCGCGCCTCGGTCACCATCTCGAGCGCTTCCGCGGCCGAGAGGTGGACGATGTAGATCGGCACGTCGGCCATCTCCGCGAGCGCAATGGCTCGGTGCGTCGCCTCGCCTTCCGCACGTGCCGGCCGCGTGAGCGCGTGATACTTGGGGGCCGTCTTGCCTTCAGCCAAGGCGCGTTTCACCAGCACGTCGATGACGCCGCCGTTTTCGGCGTGCATGCAGATCGTGCCGCCGTTCTTGCCGGTCCGCAGCAGCGCCCGGAAGATGGTGGCGTCGTCCAGCATGAAGACGCCCGGGTAGGCCATGAAGAGCTTGAACGAGGTCACGCCCTGCCGGACGAGCGCGTCCATCTCTTGTTCGACCTGGTCCGACAGATCCGTGACGATCATGTGGAAGCCGTAGTCGATGGCGGCCTTGCCCTCGGCCTTCTTCATCGACGTCTCCCACGCGTGGTGGAGCGTCTGGCCCTTGTACCTGAATCGCGAAGTCCACGATGGTCGTCGTGCCGCCGTGAGCGGCCGCGACCGTCCCCGACTCGAAATCGTCGGCCGATGTCGTGCCGCCGAACGGCATGTCGAGATGCGTGTGAACGTCGATGCCGCCGGGGAAGAGATACTTCCCGGTTGCGTCGATCGTGCGATCGGCCGGGATCGCGAGCGACGTCCCGATGGTGGAGATCGTCTCGCCGTCGACGAAGACGTCGCCTTGATAGCGATCCGTCGCCGTGACGATCGTGCCGTGCTTGATGAGCAGCGTCATGGGAGCAGCTCCGCCATGGGGCTGTAGGTCTCGGGACGCCGATCCCTATAGAACTGCCACACGCGGCGGACCTCTTCGATCATGTCGAGATCCATCTCCGCGACGACGAGCTCCGTCTTGTCCTCCGAGCCAACGGCGAGAAAGTTCCCGCGCGGATCGACGAAGTAGGACGAGCCGTAGAACCGCCCGATGCTCCAGGGCGCCTCGGTGCCGACGCGGTTGCTGCAGGCCATGAAGTACCCGTTGGCGACGGCGTGCGCGGGCTGTTCCAGCTTCCAGAGATACTGGGACAGTCCAGCGACGGTTGCCGACGGGTTGAAGACGATCTCGGCCCCGTTCAGTCCAAGCAGCCGAGCGCCTTCGGGGAAGTGGCGGTCGTAGCAGATGTAGACGCCGATGGTCGCGAACCGCGTCCTGAACACCGGGTACCCCAGGTTTCCCGGCTTGAAGAAGAACTTCTCCCAGAACCCGGACGTGTGCGGGATGTGGTTCTTGCGGTACTTGCCCAGATACGTTCCGTTGGCGTCGTAGACTGCGGCGGTGTTGTAGTAGACGCCCGCCTGCTCCCGTTCGTAGACCGGCACGACAATCGCCATGCCGTGTCTGCTGGCGTGCTGGGCCATCAGCTCGGTGGTAGGCCCAGGCACCGGTTCGGCGATATCGTACCAGTGGGCGTCCTGTGACGGGCAGAAGTACGGGCCGTTGAACATTTCCTGGAGCCCGAGGATCTGCACGCGGAGCCGTCCAGCTTCTTCGATGAGTGGCAGGTGCACGTCGATCGCGGCCTGGCGGACTTTCTCGATCGGCACGGACGGATCGGTCAGCGGTGCGGCCGCCTGAATGAGGCCGCCGATCACTCGTCTCGGCATGCGAGTCTCCTGGAAGGATGCGACGCCGTGGTCCAGGGCGGGAGCCATCGCTCGCCGTGGAGGCGGGCGCGGGGCAAATTGACAGCATGCGCCGTGAACCTGCTCAATTATAGTTAGGAGGAGGGCCCTTCAAGGGCTGACACATGGGAAAAAAATTGGCTGTTTCGTTCACGGGCCTTCGATTCGAGAACCCATTCCTGCTCGCGTCGGCGCCGCCGACCGAATCCGAGCAGAATATCCTGCGCGCGTTCGACGCCGGATGGGGTGGGGTGGTCACGAAGACCATCGGCCTTCATCCGGTCGTGAACGTGGCCGGTCCGAAGACGAAGTTCTTCCGCGCGACGTTCGACTCGACGCAGATCTCGATGAAGAAGCGATCGGGCGCCGCGCTGCACTCCTCGTGGAACTGGGAGCTCATCTCCGACAAGACGCTCGACTGGTGGGTGCCGCGCATCGGCCGGATCAAGAGGGCGCATCCCACGCGTATGCTCGTGACGTCCATCATGGCGGGCTCGGGCAGCGATGCCGAGCTGAGTCATTGGCAGACGCTGGCGCTGGCGTGCCAGGACGAAGGCGCCGACGCCATCGAGTTGAACCTGTCGTGTCCGCACATGGATCGCCCGGACATGGGCTCGAACATCGGCAAGGACGCGGAGCTGATCGCCATCGTGTGTCGGGCCGTGAAAGAAGTGGCGCGCGTACCCGTATGGGCCAAGCTCGCTCCCTCCACCACCGACATCGTGGTCGAGGCCCGCGGCGTGTTCCTCGGCGGCGCCGACGCGATCTCCTCGTCCAACACGTTTCCGTCGCTGCCGCTCATCGATCCTGAGACGCTCGAGTTCGAGATGAACGTGGACGGCTTCGTCTCGAGCGGCGGCCTCGGTGGTCCCGCCATTCTGCCCTTGTCGCTGGCGAAGATGGCGCAGCTCACGCAGGCATTTCCAGACAAGTCGTTCTCGGGCATCGGCGGTGTGGCCGAGTTCAGTCACGCGCTGAACTACTTCCTCCTCGGCTGCGGCACGGTTCAGGTGTGCACTGCGGCGATGCTCGATCAGGCTGTCGGCCCGAACGTGGTGAGGCGTTTACTGTCAGGCATGACAGAGATGATGGATCGGTACGGGTGGACGACGCTCGACGACTTCATCGGGCTGCGCCGCGCACGCATCGTCGCTCACTCGCAGATTCGGCGGCCGGAGGGCGAGAGCTATCACGGCGGCTATGAGGCCGAAGGCTACGCGGCCGTCGACGCACCCGCACGCGGCGTCGAACGCTAGTGGAAACGTGCCGCTAGACGCTGTGCCGGAACCGGTCGCACGGGACTTCGTCGAGCTGTCCGAAGACGTTTCCGCGAGCCCGCTGTGGAATCCCGATCTCGCGCCAACGCCGCTCGCCCGGCGCACGTGGTCCACCTATCACATCGCCGCTCTCTGGATCGGCATGAGTGTGGTCATCACGACCTACACCCTCGCGTCGGGGCTCATGCAGCAGGGGATGACCTGGTGGCAGGCGATGATGACGATTCTTCTGGGCAACTCGATCGTCCTGGTGCCGATGATTCTCAACGCGCACGCAGGTACGAAGTACGGCGTGTCGTTTCCCGTGCTCTGCCGCGCCAGTTTCGGCGTGAAAGGCGCAAACGTTCCCGCAATCCTCCGCGCGCTCGTCGCGTGCGGATGGTTTGGTATTCAAACGTGGATTGGCGGCCTGGCGCTCCATGCGCTGCTGACGGCCGCATGGCCTGCATGGGCGGGGATCCCCGCGAACATCTGGATCGCATTCGCGGTCTTCTGGATCGTGCAGGTGGCCATCATCGTCAACGGCCTCGAGGGCATCAAGAAGCTCGAAAGCTGGTCGGCGCCGCTGCTTCTCGGTGGCGGGGCTCTGCTGCTGGCGTGGGCGGTGCACCGAGGTGGTGGTCTCGGTCGCATCCTCAGCGAGTCTGCGCGCATGCAGACGACGCACGTGCCGTTCTGGCAGCTGTTTCCCGCGGGGCTCACGGCGAACGTCGGCTACTGGGCCACGCTCAGCCTCAACATTCCAGACTTCACGCGCTACGCGCGGAGCCAGCGATCGCAGGCGCTCGGGCAGGCGCTCGGCTTGCCGGCAACGATGACGGCGTTTGCCTTCATCGGCGTGGCGGTCACGAGCGCGACGATGGTGGTGTTCGGTGAGGCGATCTGGGATCCGGTCGTCGTGATCACGCGGATCGGCAGCGTTCCCGTCATCGTGTTCGGCGCGCTGGTCGTGATGTTGGCTCAGCTCACGACCAACATGGCCGCGAACGTCGTTTCGCCAGCGAACGACTTCTCGAGTCTGGCGCCGCGCCGCATCAGCTACGTCGGCGGCGGGCTGCTCACGGCGGTGATCGGCATCGTCATGATGCCGTGGAAGCTCTATGCCGATGCGGCCGCCTATATCTTTACGTGGCTGATCGGGTACTCGAGCCTGATGGGAGCGATCGGAGGAATCCTGATTGCCGACTACTGGGTGCTGCGAAGATGTGAACTGTCGGCAGCGGATCTGTTCAAAGTGGACGGCCGCTACCAGTACCGCGCGGGGATGAATCCTCGTGCCATGTGGGCGCTCGCACTGGGAATCCTCCCGGTGGTGCCCGGGTTCCTGCGCGCCGCCGGCACACCAGGCGGTCAGGTGCCGAACCCCAACGTGCTCGATGCGCTCTACACGTACGCCTGGTTCGTGACCTTTGGTCTCAGCTTCGCGTTGTATCTTGCCTTGAGCCTACCGGCACTGCGGCGATCGCGTTCGGACGCAGCTCGTGAGGTCGCAGCGCATCCCTGATCGAGTGTCGGCCATTTTCCGAGTCTCCAGCTCCAAATGCCGTCGGTTCCGGGTGTTTGCGAGCCTTGCAACGCGAAGGACTCCGAAGTCCTTCCGGATGCCGACAAGATTCTGTGGTTGCGGGGGGCTCGCAACTGACAATACCGACCGACTTCCCGATAGCGACTGTTCGCTACGTGGTGGCCGCGTGAGAATCGCCGGCCCTCACATCTCGCTATGCGTGCGGCTCCAGCTCGGGCAACTCAGGAGCTGGCCGGCCGAGCTGAGCATGACGCAACGCTACATGCCGCTCGACAGCGCGATTCGGTTGCTCGACGTGGCAACCAGCGCGGCACCATCCGGCGATCTACGCGAGAACGTGCGGATTTAAAGGGGAAAGTTGGCGGTGAGGCAGGGATTCGAACCCTACGACTGCGTTTTTGAATGGTCGACTGCCGCGCACCTGGCGACTCGACAAATACCAGCTACTGATGGTGCACCGCCTTCAGAACGAGGCGGCTGATCTCCCGGCACTGAACAGCAAGGCTCTTGAGAAGTACTGTGATGGGCTGCTCGCGAGGCTCGATGATTCGGCGATCGTTGAAGCGGATTTTCGTCGCGCTGGCGAGTTGCTGGAAGGTGTGCGTCGACACTTGTCACCTGCGCGGGAACCTCTGGAGCGAACACGCGCGTTCACCGAAGCGCTTACCAAAGCCGCAGTCCGTCCGGGTCACACTGGTCTGGTCAAGACGGAGCAGGAAACGGGAACTGTCAAGCGTTTCAGCGACATCCGTGGCTATGGATTCATTGGGCGTGATGCGGGCGGTGATGCATTCGTTCACTATTCAGCAATCTCGGGGGCAGGGTACCGTTCGTTGTCAGACGGCCAGCGCGTCAGGTTCGCGCGGGTTAGTCCAAGGGAACTTCCGTCAACCTGGCCCGCCGGCGCGAGCCCGCCGGGACCCGCTTACCCGAGCGGTCCACAAACCGGCGACGTGAATCTTGGTCTTCATCTCGCCCAGAGCGTGGACCGCGGTTATTCGATGTCCATTTCTACGCGATGCTGTCTAGCGCAACGCTCGGCACTGCGTACGAGCGCCTCTGCCGGTACCAGCGGCTCATTCACGAGACGAGCCGAGTAGAGCTGATTTTCGACAGCAAACAGGCGGTCCTGCGGCATCAGATGTCGGGAGGATTGCCCACGCGCTCTGCCTCGATATCCTCGGAATCGGACAACCGACATTAGCCGGTCGCGCTGGACCCAAGCTCATCATCTTTACACACTATTTATTTTCTCTAAACAGCAGTCTATTTCATAATTAGTCTGTAATAATACGCTGCGAAGTCACCGTGTGTGGAGACTTCTATGGACTGTCTCTCAATCTATGGCCTTATTTATCGGATGAGCCGGGTATAGCTCTTGCCTTCGCCGCTCATCTGATGCGCCTTATCAGCTGAGAAAAAGCAATTCAGGAGAATCTGTGGCGACAGAACCATTCGCTCCAACGAAACGCATGTACGAGGATACGGCAGGCTGCAGGGCGTGCAGCAGACGGGATCGCATCGAGATCGTGTCACTTGGCGAGATGCCACTGGCGAATGCCCTTCTTTCACAAGCCCAATTGAGCGAGTGCGAGGCACGCTTTCCGTTGACCGTACTGTTCTGCCAGGCGTGCTCGTTGGTCCAGATTCGCGAGACTGTGAATCCCGAAATTCTCTTTGCCGACTATCCGTACTTCTCTTCGGTTTCCGACGCGTGGGTCAATCACTGCCGACGGAACGCACTCGAATTGATCGAGTCGAGAAGACTCGGACCGTCCAGCTTGATCGTCGAAATTGCCTCGAACGACGGGCACCTTCTCCGCACCTACGCAGGGCGCGGAATTCCTGTGCTCGGCATCGACCCGGCGACCGGGCCGGCCACAGCATCGCGCGCAATCGGTGTGCCGGTGCGCGAAGAATTTTTCGGGCGGACGGTTGCCGAAGCCCTCGCCGCGGAAGGGAAAGCCGCGGACGTCATTCACGCGAACAACGTGCTGGCGCACGTCTCGGATCTGCCCGGCGTCGTCGACGGTATTCGTATCCTCCTGAAGGACACCGGCGTTGCCGTGATCGAGGCGCCGTACGTGCGCGACCTAATCGAACACTGCGAGTTCGACACGATTTATCACGAGCACTTCTCCTATTTTTCGGTCACGGCCGTCGCCCGACTGGTCGGGCAGCACGGCCTCACGCTCGTCGACGTGCGATGGCTGCCCACACACGGTGGCTCGCTGCGCATGTACATCCAACGAACGGGGAAACCTTCCGACGTCGTCAAGCGGTTGCTTGCCGAGGAAGACCGGCTAGGAATCACTCGCCTCGGTTACTATCGGGATTTCGCCGCGAGAGTGCAGTCAATCCGACGCTCGCTCAGAGGGCTGCTCGAGTCGTTGAAAGCTGACGGCAAGCGCATCGCTGGGTACGCGGTGTCCGCCAAGGGGACGATGCTCCTGAATGCCGCAGGCGTCGACGATCGTCTGCTGGACTATGTCGTCGACCGGAGTCCTCACAAGCAGGGCAAGTACATGCCGGGCGTGCATCTCCCGGTACTCCATCCGAAAACACTGCTCGAGTCCCCGTCACCTGACTACGTCGTGCTGTTGGCGTGGAACCTGCGGGACGAGATCATGCAGCAACAAGAGGAGTACCGGCGGCGCGGCGGACAGTTCATTCTGCCGATTCCGACGCCACGAGTTATTCGTGAACCGATTGCTGGCGTCGCGTAAAGCGCGACATTGACTCCTCCCCGATCCCTGATCCGCATTGTCGTCTGCGAGCAGCCTGGGCCTCTTCATTTGCAAGTTCGCTGGCGCAAGCAAAACACCTTGCGTGAGGCATAATCGGCAGCTTCCGCACGGCCGATCGGCATCACACGAGCGTAGGTCCGAGAAGGAACCGACGACCGCGTAGGAGAGAAGGAGACGGATGGCGGCTGGTCAGGATCCGGCACGAGCGTCATCGCTCTTGCACGTGCCGGTCACGGTTCTCGGCGGCACTGGATTCCTCGGTCGCGCACTGTGCGCGCGCCTCGAGGCATGCGGCGCCGAAGTGACCGCCATGTCGCGTGGCGCTCCCGCTCGCAGCGATCGATGGCGGCACGTCGCTGTCGACGTTGGCGACGAATCCGCGCTTGCGGCGGCACTGAGGGCCGCCAAGCCGACGATTCTGTTCAACCTCGCCGGCTTAGCGAGCGGACGTCCGGACCGCGAGCTCGTCCTCCCCATGCTGCGTGCTCACCTACTCAGCACGCTCAACGTGCTGTCGTACGCAGCAGACTCCGATTGTCGGCGGGTCATCCTCGCCGCCTCGCTCGAAGAGCCTGAAGACACGGATCCTTCGCCTCAGCCGGCTTCGCCGTACGCGGCGGCGAAGTGGACCGCAAGCACCTACAGCCGCATGTTCCACCGGCTCTACGGCGCCCCGGTGGTGTTGGCGCGCGTGTTCATGACGTACGGACCCGGCCCACAGAACATGCAGAAAGTCGTGCCCTATACAGCGTTGTCACTGCTGCGCAGCCAAACACCCTCCCTCAGTAGCGGGACGCGCGCGTTCGACTGGATATTCATCGACGATGTGGCGGGTGGTCTCGTCGCGTGCGCAACAGCGGCCGACGTCGAGGGCAAGGTCGTCGAAATCGGCTCGGGAAACGTTGCCACCGTGAGAGAAGTCGTCGAGCGGATCGTCGAGCTGATCGACCCGTCGACCCGTCCCTTGTTTGGTGGTCTTCCCGACCGTCCTGGCGAGATCGTCCGGCGCGCAAACGTCGACGAGTGTTACGCCCTGACCGGCTGGCGGCCAACTGTGGAGCTCGCCGACGGCCTCGAGCGGACGGTGCAGTGGCTGAGGAGCAATAGCCACGAGCTCCCTTGATAAGGAGGGGGTCTGCCTCGACCGAGCGACGCGCTCCGCGACCCTCCCGAACGCCGGGCTGCATTGTTGGTTGAGAATCGAACGGGGCGCCTATTCCCCCCGGGCGTCAGCGCCCGCGAAGGTGGGTCACGCAGGTTCTTGTCGCTTCCGTGGTGTGGGAGGCCCGAGGATCGAAGCCAGCCTGCGGTACTGCCTCTTGATGAAACTGGGAGAGAGACGAGAGGCGAGGAGGCGGAGCCGGGAGGGCGGGACGTGAGGAAGGAAACGAGGAAGAATCACCTCCTGCAGGAATTCTCTGTCCAGGTCCGCGCGCCGCAGGACGCTTGATGGATGGGCCAGCGGAAACTTCATCTCATGCACAGGCATGTGGCACATCGGGTCGCTGTCTCCACCGAAGTTCGTGCTATCGGCCCCGACTCCCACGTTCGAGACGAGATTGGCGCAAGGCATGATTGAGAGGCCGCTGTTCGCCCAACAGGCGAAGGTCCATTGGTAATCCCAGTAATCGACGTCGCCCTGACGCTCGTGCGCGCGTGCGAAATAGGGCCCCCAGTAGGGGATGACACTCTCATCCTCCAGAATATCGTTGAGCCACGACGTGTCACGTAACTGCGGCCACAGTTTGAGGGTCAAGTCATAGTGCTTCCATGCCCGGCGCCAGCTCGCCCAACCCCACGGGCAATTGAAGTGGGAAAAGAAGTAGCTGTACGGGGTCTTGAGCGGCTCAGGGCGGTAGGTGCTGCCGGTGATGTGCATCACCCGTTCGTCCTCGCGATAGCGCTCCAACAGCTCCTCACAGAAGCGGAAGAAGCTCGGATGCGGCACGCAATCGTCCTCCAGGACAATTGCTTCGTCGACTTGGTCGAAGACCCAGCTGATGCCCGTCGCCGGCCGGTGACCACAGCCGAGATTGGTGGCCGAATAATTCTTGATCACCTCGCAATCCCAATCCACACGGTCCACGACCGCGCGGGCTGCGGCGCATCGCGCTTCGTCCGTGGGACGACCCGGCCGCGGCCCGTCAGCAATGACGAAAAGCTTCTGCGGCCTTACCTGCGCTATCGCCGTCAACACCTGCGCGGTCGGCTCAGGCCGGCGGAAGATGATCAGAGCGACTGGGGTTTTCAGCATAACGCCCATGCGGGACTGGCCGCCTGCCTAGCGGCTGTCCGAGAACTCAACTCGTGCTTCTTCATGCTAGTCCTTCCGAAAACTGAATCGCGGCAAGGTCGCGCCTTGGATTTCTGACGGCCGATAATAGCCGTAGGGATTTCCCTCGGCAATCTCGAATGAAATCACGTCAGTCAACCAATCCTGTACCGTCTCCTTACTTCGGAGAAACAGCGTGACGACATAGATATTGGATTTCAAGAAATTCTCGATCTCCACAGCGTATTCGCGATCGTCCCCATCGTGTTCCAAAAGTGTGTTCGTGAACCTGTTACAGCAGTGAATGACGTAATTTCCCTCTTTGTCTCTGATTGAGATGCCGAAGTCCAGTTCTCGAAACACCCGCCGCTCTGCCGTCGATCGCAGACGCAATCTCAGGCGAATCGGCTGGCCGAACGGGACCGGCATCGTTTCGAATGTGATCCGCTCGAATACGAGCTCCTGTGCACCAGTGGCTCTCTGAACCGTCGACAGATCGATCAACGCCCCGCCAACGGGCGTTGACGGCTGATAGCAAAGAATGCCCGCTTCAACCGAGCCATCAAATACGGCCCGGCCGGAGTCGAGAACGATTGCCCGTTGGCACAACGCGCGTAACGCTGCCAGGTTGTGAGTGACGAAGAGCACGGTGCGGCCCGTCCGGCTCACTTCGGTCATTCGATCGATGCACTTCCTTTGGAATACCGAGTCGCCGACTGCGAGCACCTCGTCGACAACCAGGATTTCAGGCTCGAGGTGAGCGGCCACCGAGAACGCGAGACGCACGTACATGCCAGAGGAATACCGTTTGACCGGCGTATCGAGGAATTTCTCGATTTCGGCAAAGGCAACGATCTCGTCGAACTTTCTCCTGATCTCCAAGCGGCTCATGCCAAGGATGGCGCCGTTGAGAAAGATGTTTTCGCGCCCGGTCAGATCCGGATGAAAGCCTGTTCCCACCTCCAGCAGGCTGGCAACGCGACCCCGGATGCGGACCTGACCCGTTGTCGGCTCGGTGATGCGACTCAGAATCTTGAGGAGCGTCGACTTGCCCGCGCCGTTGCGGCCGATGATGCCGACGACCTCCCCCCGGCCGACGTTCATCCCGACATCCCGCAACGCCCAGAATTCTTCCGCCGGCTTGCGCTCGTTCATCGAGCGCAGCCAGCGCACTGGCGCACGGACAGCGCGCTCGAGAGCATGCCGAAGGCCGTCACCGTTTCCGAACTCGTGATCGATGATGTACCGCTTGGACAGCCCCTCGACCGTGATGACTGTATCGCTCATGGCACTCAGAGTCCCCGATATCGCTCCGTCAGCGCGAGATCTAGAGGCCTGCCGAATGTAGGCATCGCGCATGTTCCATCCCCTTGGGATCGTCCAGTCATACACCGCTGTCCGAGACAGCGAGGCGCCGTCTGATAAGGGATCTTCCGTCAACATGGCCCGCCGGCGCGAGCCCGCCGGGAATCGCCTAATGCGGGCTATCTTCCCTATTTTGATGGATGTGAAGGGCGTGGGTGCGAGGGGCAGCAAAGTATCTATCTCTTTTCGACAGGTGGGCCCACGTCGTCATTGCAGGTCACGCATATGGACGGATCCAGCTGGCACGTGGCCGATCTCGGGGCTCCTCCAGGAACCGCAAACATAATGGTGGGGACCTGAGTGTAATCACGGTTCTTGCCAGTACGGGCAATCGGCGGATCAACGTCTTTGTGTCGAGAGGGCCTTGGTCAATCGGGCGGCCTCAGTGGCGTTTGCACCTCATGCACTGGGATGGCTCGGGCTGGCAGTGGGCGGACCGCGGCATTCCTCCTGCGCCGCCGGCGGCGCCGGGTCCGTCAATTACAAAAACGTGGTCGCTATTACGTTTTTCAACAGCCATGGCTATCGGTGGCCAAGCAGAGAAAGAGCTCGGTGCTGACTTCACACGGACGTCTCCTCCCACCCTCGGACCGAATAGAGCAACGGCTTGGTCCAGAGACTCTCGAGACCCTCCAGAATGTCGGACGCCCAGTTGAAGACGTTCCGTCCCGCGACCACCTTCCGCATGGCCTGCATACGCCTCCTCTGCTCCTCGCTCGTCATGCCTATTGCACCTGCGAGGGCGGTTGCGAACGCATCGATGTCGTACGGATTGATGATCACCGCATCCTCGAGTTCCTGCGCGGCGCCTGCCAGAGCGCTGAGCACGAGTACGCCGCGTTCATCGTCACGGGCTGCGACGAACTCCTTGGCCACGAGGTTCATCCCGTCGTGCAGAGAACTGACAATGCAGAAATTGGCGAGACGGTAGAGGGCGACGAGGCTGAATGCCCCGAGGGGTGTGGTGTAGTAGGAGACCACGGGTGCGCCACCCGGAACGACGTAACGCGCGTTGATCGCGGCAATCCGCTGTCCGATCTCCGCTTCAATCGCCGCATAGCTCTGGAGATCCGAACGCGACGGCACGCCAATCTGCACGAATGTCAGCTTCCCACGCAGGTCCGGCCGCTGCGCCATGAGCGCATCGAGCGCGTCGAGACGCTCAGGGATGCCCTTGGTGTAGTCGAGACGATCGACGCCGAGCCCGATGATGTCAGCCTGAAGGCCGAGCAGCTCCCGCAGACGGTGCTGTTCCGCCAGGAGCGCTGGGTCAGCGGCAAAGCTTTGGATGCGGTCGTAGTCAACACCGATGGGCACCGAGACCACCATGCTATAGCGCCCGCCGAACCTGACTCGTGACGATTCGATCTCCACCTCTGCGCGCAGCTCTTCTTCAGCGGCCATCAGGAAATTTCGGCGATCGCGTTCGAGTTGAAAGGCAATCAGGTCGTTGGCCAGCAGCCCTGCGACAAGCTCGCGCCGCCAGGGACAGATGCGAAGACGATCGGGATAGGGCCACGGGATATGCCAGAAGAGGGCGGTGCGTGCGCCGGGCCTCAGGGCTCGTAACGCCGGCGCCACGAGGGCGAGGTGATAATCCTGGATGAACACTGGCGACTCTGATGCTCCGAGCTCCGCGTGAATCGCGGCAGCGAAGCGCGCGTTGATATCTTGATAGGCCGCCCAATCGTCGCTCCGAAATTGCGGGCGGACGTCGACCACATGGCACAAGGGCCATAGGCCCTCGTTCGCGAAGCCTCCGTAGTACGCGGAGAAGGTGGGCTCTTCGAGCCAGAGACGCCGAAGCTCGTACGAGGGGCTCTCGGGGGGTACGCGCACCTTGTCGGTGGCATCGACGACCAACCGGTCCACCGGGCCAGCCCCGTGGGCGATCCACACGCCGCCTCGTTCGCGCATCAGGGCGTCCAGTGCCACGGTGACACCACCCGTCGTGGGTTTCACGACAATGCGGCCGTCCTGATCCTCGCTGTGGAGGTACGGTTCGCGGTTGGACACGACCACAAGGGGGCGAGGCGCGTGCGCATCGAGATCACCGGCCTGGACCAACCCGCGGCGGAACAGAATCGGTCCCACGAGCTCGTGAATCGCGATCGACGCGACCAGCAGCAGTTGCAACTGGTTGCCCCACCCCGGAAACTCTGAGGCGACGACGGACGCGAACCCCAGCGTAATCCCGGCTTGGGACACCAGGCCCGTCCACGCATACGTCCCGATCGGCTCGGGAAGTTCAGACAGCCTGACGCCTGCGCGCGCGCCAAGCCTGATGAAGCCGAGTCTGACCGCGGACAGCGCAACTGCGCTCGGTCCGATGGCGGCCAGTGCGTCGAGCCGAAGGGACACGCCAACCGCGACGAAGAAGACGACCAGCACCGGCGGCGCGCCACGGCGCACCGCCGCCCGCAGCGCGTCACCCTGCGCGACGGAGAGGTTCTCGATGACCACGCCTGCGGCAAGCGCCGCCAGCAGCGGCTGGAGCTGCTGCGTCGTGCCAACCTGACTCAGCACGGCACACACCGCCAGCAGGACCAGCGTGATCTCCCGTCCGATGTAGCGCAGGTAGAGCGCAAACAAGACGCCGATCAGGACGCCGAAGGCGACGGCCCCCCCAATCTCCCACGCGAGTCGCGTCAGCACCTCCACGCCTTGGCCTTCGCCCGTGTCGAACACGACGCGCGCCAGCTGCATCGACACCGAGAACAACACCAACATCACGAGATCGGCGAGCACAACGATCGCCAGCACCGTGTCGCTCAGCCGGCCACGTGCTCCTGAGTCCGCGACCACCGCCGCGGTCATCGTCGGCGAGAACGAGACGACCATCACGACCAGCAGGGCCAGCATGACCAGCCGCTGGGATCCGACGGCGTCGGGCGCAATGGGCAACCACGGCCACACCGCCCACGCCACTGCCGATAGCCCGACCATGGCCACGATAAGGGTCGTGACGGTCATGCGTGTGATCGCCGCGAGTCGTGACCCGAGGCGTTCGACGCTCAACGTCAGGCCGGCGATGAGCGCGATCAGAGTCGTGGCGACCCCGGTCACCACTTGAAGCTGAGTGGCCATCGACTCGGTGATCAGATTGCCAAGCGACGGCCCGACGACGACACCAAAGAGGAGATACCCGGTCACGCGCGGGAGATTGAACCGTCGCAGCGCGTCACCCGTGACCGACGCGCCCATCAGCGCGAACCCGAGTGCCAGCGCGGTGGCCGCCGACCCGACCGTGGCCTGGATGCGGAGTTCGCGCACCGAGGCCATCGCGCCGACCGCCAACGCAAGCGCTAGCAGGCGCGTCACTCGCCCACCCTCCGAGGAAATAGGAAGAGTGCGACGACCTCGGAGCCGATGGTGCCCGCCACCACGGCCGCGAGCAGCATCGACGCCTCTGGGCCGACGACGCTGACCGCGTTCAGGGCGAACGCCACGCCGAAGACTCCCGGCGGGAGGAGGTAGAGCCCGAGATCGCGAGGCGCGTGCACACCGGCGACGCGCCTCGCCAGAGTGCCGCCAGCCAACTGCCCGAAGACCCGCAGCACGACGTAGGCCGCTCCAAGTGCGAACGACGAGAGCGACAGATCGGCACGAGCCCCGGCGACCAGCAGCACGAGCACCAGGAAGGGGTGCTGCACAAAGAGCACGTCCCGACGGATGGTGTCGCGCGGATGTCGTCCGGCATACCGCCAGAACACACCAGCGACCAGTCCACCGAATAGCGCGGACAGCGAAAGGGCGTCCGCGACGCCACCGACGAGCAACAGGGCCGAAACGGCAAATACGCGTTCTTCGGTTTCAGAAGAGGCCCGCGTCAATAGCAACCATGCGGCGGCGGCTAGAGCAAGGGTGACGGCGATCACCTGTGCCACGAGGACAGCACCTCCTGAGGGGGAACCCGCACGCAGCCACGCCAGCATGAGGCCACCCGCCACGATCGGTAGCAGGACGCCGAGCTCGATTACGCGGTTGGCGGCCGTCGTCCTGCGTTCCAGGGGATTGCCGGCCGGCAGCGTGAGCGAGGTTGCCGCGCAGATACCGCTGGTCAGGATGAAGGGCCAGAACAGCCGGGCCATCGACGACATCACGACGAGCGTCACCACCGCGAACCCGGCCGAAACGACGAGCATGGTGATTCCGCTCGTGATGCACGCGGCCCCGTAGACGCGACGGTCGTCCGTTTGACGGGCGCCCACACCCAACCCAACGAGCACGCCCAGGGCCGCGAGCGCAACGGGCACGGCAGGTTCGAGCAAGGGCAGCGTCCCGAGGGACAGGAGGTTGATGCCCTGAGGGCCGAAAGCGATTCCTGCCGTCAGCAGTAGAGCCACCGGAGCCGAGGTACGCGACCACCCCACCAACCCGCGCCAGCCTCGTGACCGGCGTCCATCCGGGCCCAGCAACTGTCCGAGCTCTTCGTGGGCGGAGTCGAGAGACGGATCAAGACGGCCGAACGGATTGCCGGCCGGATACGGGATCATCGTTCCAAGGTCGTCACAAAATGAGCGTCGCCGCGCGTGACGGCCACCATCACGCGCTGACCCTGATCAACGGAGCCGAACGACTGCACGACCTCGGTCGGCGTGGGCGCTTGCACGTTGGCGATGAGCGTGATCACGTCTCCGACGGCCAGTCCTCCCAGATCGGCTGCGGACGCCCGCTCGACACGGACCACTTCAGCTCCGATCTTCGTCCGCGCTCGCAGGGTGAGACCAAGGGACCGACTCGCGGGCCGCGCCGCAGGGGCCCTCCCCACCAATGCCACCTCGCGGAGCTCGCCGTGGCGGCGGAGCCGAAGCGTGAGGGTCTCGCCGACCGTTAGACGAGCCATGCGAACGTCCCAATGCTGGCGACTTGCGAGCGCCAGACCGTCAATCGCCTCGATGACGTCGCCAACCATCAATTGCTCCCCGCCGGCGCCGTCCGCGTCAACCCAGGTGACGACCACCCCCATCAAAGCGCCGGTGACGATGGCGACGGATGGTGTCAGGTCCTGCACCTCGATGCCAAATGTCCCTGCGGGGCCCGGCGGCATGGTGAGCAAACGATCCGCTTCCGCAAGAACGGTCCCACCCGGCACGATGACCAGCCTCCCACCGTAGGCGATCACCAGACCCACCAACTCCGCGCTATTGGTGAACAGGAACGATCCAGGCGCTAAATCGGTGCGCGCCGGCACGGCCCAGAGACGGTCGGACCACAGCGCGCTTTCGATCGGATCGAGCGAGCCCACGAACACGGGGTGCAGCGACACGCCATCTGGTGAGACGTCACTGGCGATGAGGTAGCGTGATTGCCTTGGTTCGCGTCGCGTCCACGGCACCGGAGGAGATGTGGGCGTCGAAATCGGTACACGCGCGACCGTCAGGCCAGAAGCGGCATCGTGAGCAAGGAGTGTCGCGTCGTTCAACCGCTCTCGGTTCGACCCAGGCTGGATCCACGTTACGGCAAGGTCGTCGCGAAGTCTGATTGCGGCGGTCCGGTACGCGGTCTGCAGCGGACCTGCGGTGGCTGACGAAACCTCGATCGCGAGGAGCGAAGGCTGAACACGCGTCTGGAGCTGCGCGATCTCTCCAGCGAGGTCGTCGTACTTCGGACCACTGGCGAGCTGGCCGAGGACCGACGGGACCGGATTGGGCGTGACGGGACGCTCCGGGAATCTGATGCGAGCCAGGAGCCACAGCGCGGCGACGGCTAGTACTCCGGCTGTGAGCAGCAACCGCGTCTCGCGCGACACCCGGGGCCGATAGGGGCTGCTGGTCTCCATTAACGATTCATGACCGAGCGACCTCACCGATGACTCGAGATCGGGGGCCATCGTCAAGCTCGTGCGCCAACTTGCTCAGCACGACCCGCACGGCGTCGAGGTCGCGCCGCGCCGTTGTCTTGAGCGTTCGTTGAAGAAAGTCGATCGCGCCGCCAAGCGGCAGTTCCGGTTGCATGAGATCTGACCGGCTCCGCATCTCAGTCATTGGCGGTCTCCGCGCAGCGCAATGAGTGACTCGAGCAGTCTGTCGATCTCCGCCTGATTGCGGATGTAGTACGGGGCGGCCGACGTACGCTTTTGTCCCACTCGGATTGAGAGCAGTCGCCCCGGTCGGTCGAGTTGAAACACATCCTCATCGGTCTCATCATCTCCGACATAGATGACCGTATCGCACGCGAAGTGGGCGCGTTCGCGCTCCAGGGCCAGTCCCTTGTGCGGGGCGTCCGGCACTACAAAGTTGACCACGAGCTTGCCGCCGATGATCCGCACGTCATTGAGTGAGCGCGCGACTGTCAGAATGGCTCGGCGCGCCGCGTTCCTCTGTCGGGCCTGCCGATAGTGAACGGCGACCGAGAATCCCTTGTCTTCAACAATCACTCCCTGGTGCCGGGATAGGCGGCTTTTCAAGACAGGCAGCCATTGCCTCACCCGACGCCGCAGCGCCTCTGCTCCGGGCGATGGTTCGGCTCCATGATTACCGACAACCCGACAGACTTCGACGCCCCGCAGGCGGCCGAGCGCATCGCGCTGTGCGCGGCCAGAGATCACCACGCAGGGATAGAGCTTGCTTGCACGCCTGAGCAATCGCCGCGTGGAGAGCCGCATGGTGGCCCGTGCCGGAGCGTTCACCAGCGGGGCCAGCGTGCCGTCGTAGTCGAAGGCCAGGAGCACGTTCGACCAGGCGAACACGTCCAGCAAGTCCTGGTTGGCGCGCGTGAACAGGTACGTCAACGTTTCGCCTTCACCCGGGCATCGTCGTCCTATACGTGACGACTGACGCACGCGAGGCGACCGATACCTGGCCCAGCAGCAACTCCTGACGCGAGGCGGAGGTGGGCGACATCTGTCTGAAGTCTATGCAATTAATAGTTGCGGGCAAACGATTAGCTGGCCCACCAGGCGCTCCGGACCGACGCGAGATCTGGAAAGCTGTCAGCCACAGGGAAATCGGTCGGGGACGAGCACCTCACTGAACCTCATCCCGCGGCATGAGCCGATTTTATCGCCCGATTCGCATGTGTCAGAGGGCACGTCATTGCCACCGCCCTTTGAGCGACAAGGTGACGACATGTTGGGCCACCTACGAACGGCGTCCATTCTGCTCGTCTTGTCTGCGACCTCTTTGACTGCAGCCTGCGCCTCGATCGCTCGACACGGGTCAGGTCTGGTGCAAACCTCACCCAGCGCCCGGCATGGTGGAGTGATTGCTGGAAGTTGGGAAAAGGTCGAGGCGCTCCAGCCGGGCTCGCCGCTTGTCGTCACCTTGAAAAGCGGAGGGCATCTCGAAGGTGCCTTCAAGGCGATCGGGCCTGCGGTTCTGGCCCTGACGGATCGGGTCGGAAGGGAGTTCAGCATTCCGACGTCGCAGATCGACAGCGTCGTTGCACCGGACACACGGGACAGTCTCACGAACGGGATTGCCATCGGTGCAGCCATCGGCTTGGGCGCGGCGCTCGCCATCTTGGCCGCAGTTGGCTCGCAGGACGGCTACGTCCTGCCCTCCGCGAAAGTCGGAGCGCCACTTCTGTTGTCTGGTGTTGGTGGCCTGGTGGGGGCGTTCGTAGACCGTGCGAATAAGAGCGAGCTCCTGTTGTACCGAGCACGCTAGGGCTTGTCCCGCGCCTCCTGCACGCGTTTGGTCCACTGCCAAAGGCCGGCGGAAATGTTCACCGGGAGCCGATGACCGAGCTGACGCGCCAGCATGACGATTTGTCCCCGGTGATGGCCCTCATGCGCGACGAAGTACGTCAGAACATGGGAGACGTCCAGAGGCAGGTTGCGCCACACATAGGCCTTCGACGGAGGCACACGGCCTCCTGCAGCGATACCGAGCTCGAGCAGCGCGGCGATCCCTCTGCTACTACGCCTAAGCGCGGAAAGCAATTCACGACGCGTGACCTTGTGCCGGTCGACGGCAGCAGGGACAGCGATCCCGTGTTCCTGACCAAGGGTCTTGAGCCACATGCAGCGGGCGTTGTGCACATGCCCGGCGATCATGCGGATGGTGCGCCGGGGCGCCCCCGGAACCGAGGCGTCCCAGAGTGCAGCGGGCAGGTGCTCGACAAGGTATTCGGTGACGCGATTGTTGGTGCGCCAAGCAGCCAAGAGCGTCGCGTCGAGATCAGCGGGTGGGGTCATGTGTCGAGGCGGCCAGAAAGAATGCGCCAGCGCTCGCGGCAAACACGGAATAATCCAGGGGTGCCTTGATTCCCAGAGCAAACGTCATCGTCAGGGCGAAGGCCAGCAATAGAAGACCGCTACCGAGAGCAAACCAGCGAAGCTGCCAGCCGAGGAGAAGACCCAGAGCGAGAGCCACCTCAGCGACCGTGGCCACCCATGCCAGGATGGGAACGATGGAGGGCGCGGCGAACCAGTTGAGTTTGGCAACGTAGTCGACGAACGGAGCCCACGCTCCCCAGGCGACGCCGGCTGTCCCAGGTGGGCCCCACAACCCAAATCGATCGGCGACCGCGGAGAGAAAGCCGATCGCGAGAGAGAGCCGGAGGAACCACTGTACGGTCTTCAGCACGACCAGTCGATCTGTCACTTTCCTCCTGTCGGCCACACTCAACTCGGTGGTCAATCCGACTTACGCGGAGCAACCGGCACCTGAGTTACGAGATCAGGACGCAACGCGATTGGCCCCCAGCTGAAAAAGTCTGAATGAAAGGACAAAGAACCACGCAAAGTACAGAGCGCCCGCGATCCGTTGGACGAGCGCGTCGGACAGCCTGCCCCTGAGACCAAACACCGCCCCGAGTACAAGTGCGACCAGAGCGACGTTCACCACAAACCAGTCACGCCAATTCGTACTTCGTTTCATTGGAACAACGAGTAGCAGCGTGGCGATCACCCAGGCTATGCCGTGAACCAGGGACATGATGAAGTGACCCCGCGTGGACGCAGACGTCACAAGCACCGCCCCATCTCGCATTTCAGCGGGAAACACGCCGGTTCCAGCGAACGCCAACCCGGAAACTATTAGCAGCCAGAACGCCGCGGTCCTCCACCCCTTCGAGGAGACCGAGGCGGCAATGGCAGCGCCAGCAAACGCCAACAATAAACCTGGAGTCATGAATCCGATCAGGTTCCACAGCAGGGCATTGGGCGCGTCGATAGCGCCGAGCTCGCTGACCGCGTTCACGAGGTGGGAATACGACGGTCTCAACGCTGCAAACACGAACATCGCCGACCAGCACAATACACCCGCAGCCATTCCAAAGAGCGCTGCGTAGCGACTGTGAGTCATTGGGGCAACTCCCATAGTCGGCTCCAAGATCGAGATCATTCTTGTGTGGTATCGCGAGGTGCGCGCATCGCGGCGCGCACACGATGCCGTATCACGGTCCGCTGCAACTGCGTGTTACCCGGCGGCTCACGCAAGAACGGCACGCCTCTTCATTATCACTGCATACGCGAGCTGCAGGATCGCGAGCACTGCGATGATGATGGTCACGATCAGCGCGCCTCGATCGACGAGCACGCGCGACGTCCCCGCGACGAGATCGTAGACGTTGGTGACGAATACAGCGACCAGTGAGATCGCGAACAACCACGGAGCTGTGCGGCTACGCAGCAGCAGGGCAACGGCGGCGCGACCGCTGCAACGAGCGCGATGTCCGTCGCGACAACGAACCACGGCGGCTGCGCGGCGTAGTACGCCGCCTCATCCGCGCTCACGTCTGACAGCTTGCCCGCGAAACTCCTGACATGCTTCACCCCCTTTGCTATTGCCCGCGCGCGCGACTGCTGCCGCATAACGTCACGAATGAGCCGCGCGCCGGGGCGCCACGCGGCACCAGAAGAGCGGCGCGTCGGCTCCATTGGATGTGGTAGCCAGTGTGTGAGACTCTACGGTCGTTCCAGGCCTCGGCTCCAGCGCCTCGACATGATGTCGACAAAGATCACGAGCTGTCCGTCCCACACGTCCCACGAATGCCCGAACGGCGACACCTCGCGGTATTCGTACGGGATCTTGCGTGCCGTCAGTCGCTCGACGAATCGTCGATTGTCGGCGACAAAGATGTCCTGATTGCCGCAGGCCAGGTACAGCAAAGGAACGGACTCCACTGGAATCGTCGACGCCAACGTGCCGGGGTCCCGTTCTCGACGCTCGGGCGTCTCGGGCGCACCGAAGCGCTGCTGCGTTCGTGACGTCATGTCGATCTTCGGGTCCTGTCTCGAAATGCCGAAGGGGGCGCTGAACGCGCCGACCGCCCCGAAGAGCTGATGGTGCTTCAAACCGAGCATCATGGCACCCCATGCCCCCATCGAGACACCCGCGATGGCCCGACCCTCGCGGGATGCAATCGTCCGGTACTGTCCGTCCACGTACTCGATCAGGTCTTTGACGACGAAATCCTCGTACTTCGCGTTCTCATCGGCCACGCTGTTCACGTACCAGCTGTCGCCGACCGATGGCGTCACAACGATCACGTCGCGCGAGGCCAGTCCCCCAAACCAGCCGCGCGTTGCGAACGCGGTGTGGTCCTGACCGCCACCATGCAGCAGATACACGACCGGATAGCGCTGACGCGACCCACTATAGGTCGCAGGAAGCAGAATCGTCGCGACCTGCTCGCGTCCGAGCGATGCACTCGGCATCTTGACGACGGTGGCGGGTGCAACGTCACTCGTTGCGGACGGGGCTTGGCCAACTACTGGGAGGCCGGACCATGAGCTCAGTACCGCGACAATGATGGCGACTCTACGCATGCTCCCTCCGCACCGGCACAGGGCTTCCCGCGTCGGCGTCGTCTCCATCCGCTAACGTCCGGCGCTCACCCGCCGGTGGCCATGCAGCCACGCCGCCAGTCGGGTGCAGCGCCTGGTTGAGCCGCCATACAATCCCTAGCTACTTTCTGGTGAAGAACTCTCTCCACCACAGAGGACACGGGGGCCACGGAGGATCAGTCTTGTACGTTTAAACCTCCGCGTCCTCGGTGTCCTTCGTGGTGATTAGTTAAGCTAGAGCACGAAGTTGTCGTCGTAGTCAGCCATCGCCGCTCGCACGACCTTGAGAGCGTGCACCCTTCCATACACCGTAGCGATACGGGCCTGCACGCGCTGACCCGGCACGAGTTTGTAGGTCAAGAAGTAATGTTGAAGGCGCTCCACGAGCACAGAAGGTACGTCGCTGACATCGCGAGCCCGGCCCCACACATAGTCGTTGTCCAGCACGCTGATGAGCTTGTCGTCGGCCTCTCCCCCGTCGATCATCTGCAGACCGCCGATGACCCGACTGCGGACGATGATTTCGTTCCGGGCAATCGCCCGTTCGCTGAGAACGCAGATATCCAAAGGATCGCCATCGCCTCGTTTCGCCGTCGGCGCGAGGCTGCGCACGCGCTCGTCACAGTAGGTGCGTGGGACAAACCCGTACAGCGTCGGGTGCTGTGCGGAGGAGCGCTGCGGTCGATCGACGCGAAGATACCCGGATACTTTGTCAACCTCATACTTCATGAGGTCGAACGGCGTGATCTCGATGTACGCGTTGAGAACCTCAGGCGGATCAGGACCAGCCTCCAATCCATGCCAGGGGTGAGGTCGGAAGTGATTGACCGTGCCGGAGCCTTTACCGGTCGGCTGCGCGGCAAGTCGTTTTTGTCTTCGCGTCGGCATTTTGAGAAAGCACCGTTCTCGGAAGTTTGTCGGCCGAACGTCCGCGTTTCAGCCGCGGCGGCTCATGATCGCACCGCCCGCCGACGGCTGCAAACTCCTGTTGGGCTCAATCTCGGAGAATGATCGCTCAGACCTGGATAGGACACTTCGGGCATCTTCCAGTGCCCCATTTCAGGTTCGTCTCGAGCGCAGCCCCACAGATTGGGCAGTGGGTCGGCCCGCCGTCGTCTGGGTCGTGAAAGAACCACAGGCGAGTCGGAATTTTCGCGGACAGAGTCCGTGCTATGTCTAACGAGGCCCTGCCTCAGACCGTCAAGCATGTTGTGAAGTTATTGGAGAGCTGGACACGGTCTGAGGCACGGCCTCGTTAGTAGAAAAGGAGCCCCGGGAGCAGGCAGGGGTTGAAAGCCTGCGCCTACGTAATAGACCCTCTTGGGGTCGGTGGCCACTTGGGCCGCGCTCTCCGGGAGCTCCGAGACGATGGTACACAAAAGCGTTGCTGAAATCCTCCACGACCACGTGACGTTCGAATTGGAAGCGATCGACCGGATGTACCTCAACGCCTACGTGCCGTCGCTCCAGACCGGCGCCGGCTTTGTCTACTTCGTCAAGACGCAGCTCGGCGTCCCTTCGACGGTGATGGTGGCGCCGATGAGTCAACGATTCGTCGACGCGATCGAGCGGTTCGCCGCCACCGAGGGCGTCGATCTGGTGACGTTCGAGAAGGGGCAACGCAAGGACGATGTGGCGCAGCAGTACCTCGCCGCCTTCACCGGGGACGAAGGGGTCCTGTTCATCGGCAAAGCGCAGGAGAAGGCGTCGGTGTTCCGCACCGAGAAACGGCGGGATGCTCGGGGCGTCTATCCGTGGATCATCCGGTCGACCGCGATGGTCAATCATTACTACGTCTACATCCTGGACCGCGACTTCGGTCCGCTGTTCATCAAGTTCTGCTCGTACTTCCCGTATCCGGCGAAGCTCTGTCTAAACGGCCATGAGTGGCTGAAACGGCAGCTCACCCACCGCGAGGTCCCATTTGAGCCGTTGGACAACGGGATCCGATCGAGCGACAACGGTCGCCGCGTGCAGCGGATCGCGGAGACGCTTGACGCCACCAAGATCGACGCGATGTTCCGCAAGTGGCTCCGGCGCTTGCCGCATCCCTTTACGCCGGCGCATCGGGCCGCGGGCTATCGCTATCAGCTCTCGATCCTCCAAGCCGAGTTCGCCTTGACCCAAGTCCTCGACCGGCCGCGCACGGGTCGCTGTTTCTTCGAAGAGGTCATCCGCGAGAATCTCGATCTCGGCCGGCCCGATCAGATGCAGCTGATCTTCACGCGCCGCGTCACCCGCCGCACGCCCGGGCGGTTTCGCACGCGCGTGTTGACCGAGGGGGTCGTGCCTTCACTCCACGTTGAGTACAAGAAAACCAAGGTCAAGCAGCATCACAAAGAAGGTCAGGCCCTTCGTACGGAAACCACCATCAACGACACCTACGACTTCGCCATTGGTCGTGCGCTTTGCAATCTGCCCGCCCTGCGGGAGATCGGCTTTGCTGCCAACCGGCGCCTCTTGTGCGTCGAATCTCTGAGCCACGACTGCCTGATCGGCGAAGACCGCCTGCACACCGTCACATCACCCGTCGTCGTCCACGATCAACGGGCCGCTGGCCTGCGCTTCGGCGACCGCCGCGTCCAGGCGCTCATGCACGCGCTCTGTCTCTTCGCCCTCGCCCCCACCGGTTTCCGACATCGCGAGCTCCGCGATCACGTCGCACAGCTGCTGAGTCAACACCCCGACACCTATTCAACGGGCGCGATGACGTACGACCTGCGGCGGCTCCGGCTGCACGGGCTCATCGAACGGGTGCCGCACAGCCACCGCTATCGCATTACCGCCGCCGGCGCGCCGGTGGCGATGTTCTATGCGCGGCTCTATACCCGCGCGCTCCGTCCCGCTTCGTCCCTGCAGCCGTCGGGCTCAGTCCGTGCGCAGCGTGCGTTCGATCGTCTCGACGCCGCGCTCGCCACGTTCCTTGAGGAGGTCAAACTTGCAGCCTGAAAAACTTGACTCAAACACTCACACCTCTTGGGGTCAAGACCGCTAGGCCAGCGAGATTAACTTGTCCGGCCGGATCGAGCAAAGAGGTGGCCGAGCTGACTTCGATTTCTTTGTATGTGCTCGCTGGCAAGGACTTGCGGGGGCCCGAAAGTGATGTTACCTATGATCTCCGGAATAGACCCGCGAGGGATTGGCCGGGGTGTTTGGGACGAGTTTCGGAACTGGGTGATGGCAAAGTCCACCTTCGCGCTATGCGCTTCCACCTTCGCACACTGTGCTACGGCGGACAGGTCGGCGGACAACCTTCGCTTGGCTTGCCAACCGTAGCGCACGCGCGTGGCACGGTGAGCGAAGGTTGGCGGTGAGGCAGGGATTCGAACCCTGGATACAGGTTTTAGCCCGTATAACGGTTTAGCAAACCGCCGCCTTCAGCCTCTCGGCCACCTCACCGCGCGTCTGCAAGTATACGTGACAGTTGCTCGCGTCCAGCGCCTGACGATCAGGCCCGCAGTCCTTTGGAGCAGCTGGAATCCCTGAGTGCCATTGGATTGTGGGAGCGTCGGGCCTGCGACCGCATGGTTCTACTCCTGTCGGAGCGCCGTCAGCGGCTCGATGCGCGCGGCGCGGCGCGCGGGCAGGTAGGACGCGAGCGCGGCGATGGCGCCCAGCAGCACGACGACGATCGCGTACGTCGGGACGTCGTACGGCGTGACGCCGAAGAGCAGCGTGCCGAGCGAGCGCAGGAGCAGCAGCGAGCCGGCGATGCCGATGGCGGCGCCGATGGCGACGAGCGCGAGGCCGCCGGCGACGACCGATCCTGTGATGCGTGCCACCCGCGCGCCAAGCGCGATGCGGATGCCGATGTCCTTCGTCCGTTCAGCGACGAGATAGGCGAGCAAACCGTAGAGTCCGAGCGCCGCCAGCAGCAGACCGCCGACGCCGAAGCTCGTCGAGATGAGCGCGCTGATGCGTTCGCGCGCCAGACTCTCGGCCAACGCGCGCTCGATCGTGCGAACGTTCGAGACCACCAGCGTTGGATCGAGCTCGTGCAATGCCGCGGTGACCGGCTTGACGAGCGACTCCGGCTGGCGTCCGCGCACGAAGAGCGTCATCGTCGCCCATGGCATGCGGCCGTGACTGTAGAACACGGTCGGCTGCGGCGCGACCCTCACCGAGCCTTCGCTCACGTCGCCGACGACGCCGATGATCGGCAGGTGCGGATTCTCGTCCTGCATCCGGACGGAAATGGACGTCGCGAGCGGATCGCGTCCCGAGAGGTAGCTCCGGGCGAACGTCTCGTTGACGACGAATCCGGCCATCGGATTCGCGTTGTCCGCGTCGGTGAATTCGCGTCCACGCAGCACGGGAATGCGAAGCGTGCGGAAATATCCGGGCGCGACCATCCGCACGACGGTGGACGGCCGATCGTTGACCGGGCGTTCCGGCGCGCCGAGCTCATGAAACCTCGTTCCGCCGCGAGGACTGCCGATCATCGGCAGTGCTTGCCGCCGCGGCCGCGGATTCGATGCCCGGCAACGCGCGAAGGCGCGTCAGCGCCTCGCGATAGAAGTCGCGGGGGCGCTCGTCTGGATATCGCGCCGGCGAGATCGCCACCCTCATCGTGAGCACGTCGTGGGCGTCGAATCCCAGGGGCGCGCGATCCAGCGCGATGAGCGTGCGAACGAGGACACCGGCGCCGCAGAGCAGGACGACGGTCATGGCGACTTGAACGACGACGAGCGCCTGTCGCACACGGGGCGCGTGACCGGCCTTCGAGCCGCGCGTCCGCAACGCGTCGGCCATCGATCGCCGCGCGAACAGGATCGTCGGTGCGAGGCCGGCGATCGCGCCTGTCGCGAGCGACAGGCCGAACGCGTACATCAGCACGCGTCGATCGATGAACAGCTCGGAGACGCCGAGCAGGTTCGTGGGGGCCACGGCGAGCAGCGCGTCGAGACTCCCGCGCGCGAGCGCGAGGCCGAGCGCGCCGCCGGCGCCGGCGAGCAGCAGGCTTTCGACCAGCAGCGATCGCGCAATCGCCCAGCGTCCCGCCCCGAGTGACGCGCGAATCGCGATCTCGCGCTGGCGCGACGCCGATCGCGCCAGGAGCATGTTGGCGACGTTGAAGCAGGCAATGGCGAGCAGCACGCCCACGCCGGCGAAGAGCACGAGCACCGACGTCCGCACCTGGCCCGTGAGCACCTCGCGGAGAGGCGTCACGGTCACGCTCGTGTTCTTGTTGAACGTGTACGTCGCGGCGAGACGCCGCGCGATGCCCTCCATCTCCGATCGGGCCGTGCCGATCGTCGCGCCGTCGGCGAGGCGTCCGACGACGTGGATGAAACGTCCGTCGGTCGTCTCCCGCCACGGGCGGTTTCGATCGAGCTGCGATGCGGTCCACACGTCGACATCCTGCTGCACGAAGCGAAAGCCGGCGGGCATCACGCCGACGATCTCGTACGGGCGATCGTCGAGCTGGACCGTGCGGCCGATGGCGCGCCGATCGCCACCCAGCTGGTCCTGCCAGGCGCGGTAGCTGAGCACGGCGACGCGTGGGCCGTTCGGACGGTCGTCCTCATCGGAGATCGTGCGGCCAAGGAGCGGTGCGACGCCGAGCAGAGGAAAGAATTCCGATGACACCAGTTGCGCGTTCACGCGTCGCGGCTCGCCGGCGCCGGTCAGCGTGAACGACGCACGCCTCGCCAGGCGGCGAATCGTCGAAACGTGCGGCTCTCGCGCTGCCAGTCGAGCCAGTTGGCGGGCGAGACGTCGGCGCGCGAGTTGCGACCAGACAACTCGTCGACCATCACGAGCTGGTCGCCGTCTGGGTACGGCAGCGGCCGCAGCAGGAGCTGATCGACGACGGAGAAGACAGCGGTGTTGCCGCCGATGCCGAGGGCCAGCGTCAGGATCACGGCGAGCGAAAAGCCTGGGCTGCGCCAGAGACCACGAGCCGCGTGTCTGACGTCTCGCGCGACATCTTCTGCAACGCGCATCGTCCGCTCGTCGTGGCCGCGCTCCTTGAGCCGCGTCAGATTGCCGAACTGCCGCCGGGCGGCGCGTTGCGCGTCGACGTCGCTCAGCCCGTCACGAGCGTAGTCGCGTGCGAGCGAATCGACATGGAACGCCATCTCGCGCTCCATGTCGCGATCCCTCGAGCGCCATTGGAACAATGCGAGTACGCGGCGAATGAAGCGCGGCGGTCGCAGGGCCATGTCACGCCTCCTGCTCGAGCGCGCGCAGCACGCGCGCGACGGCGCCGGACAGCCGCAGCCAGCCGTCGAGCTCGGCCTGCGCCGCGCGGCGTCCCTTCCGCGTCAGCGCGTAGAACTTGGCGTTGCGGTTGTTGCTGGTGGGGCGCCATTCGGCCTCGATCAGGCCCTGTTCTTCCATGCGATAGAGCGCCGGATAGAGCGATCCCTCTTCCACGCGCAGCACATCATCGGAGAGCTGATGCAGCCGCGTCGCGATGCCGTAGCCGTGATTTGGTCCCGCCCCCAGCACTTTCAGCACGAGGAGATCCAGCGTGCCCTGCAGCAGATCGCCTTTCCGCACCGCCATCGATCCGACTCCTCCCCGACGCGGCTCACTTAGAGCGTCTTGGTGAGTGTCAGTAGAGCACAGTCTTACTTAGACGGTCAAGGGAAGACGAGGTGCGCGTCGCCAAAACCGACAGCGTCTTCACAACCGACACGAGCCCTCTCGCGCGATCCGAGGTCTTTTGAACCTGCTGGATGTGCTACGAAAACCGAAGATGGTCGAGAGCCGGAAGTCCCTTGGCAAAACCGCCAGGGCCGCTCCTCAGATTTCTTTGAGCCGCCCGGTCGCGTACTTGTGTAGCAGGCTCGCGATCCATCCATCTGTCTACTGCGATAGACACATCGGACAACCCTCGGCTATCCTGGGTCTCGTGACCGGGAAGGACCTTCGGCGCATCCTCAGGTCCCTCGGTTGCGTCGAGAGCCGGCAACGGGGCTCGCATCGACGCGTCGAATGCGGCCACTGTGTGACGACCGTACGGTTCATGCGGGTGAGGACATCGGGCCCGGTCTGCTGCGCCGTATCGAGCGCGACTTGGAGCCGTGCCTCGGAAAGGGATGGTTGAAGAAGCCGTGAAGTCTTATCGCGTGGCGTACGAGCGAGACGAGTCGGGGTGGTGGGTCGCCACCGTGCGCGGTGTGCGAGGTTGCCACACGCAGGGTCGCACCGTCGACGAGGCTCGGCGCCGCATCCGAGAGGCGCTGGAACTGTTCGTCGACAATGCGCGCAGGGCTCCGATCGTGGACGACGTGAAGCTGCCGCGTGCTGCGACGAGGGCGATTCGGGCCTACGCGACTCTTCGCAAAAAGGCCGACGAAGAAGACCGGCGGGCGGCCCGCGCGGCTCGACGCGCCGTCCGCGTATTGCGGACCGGAAGACTGAAGATGAGCGCGCGCGATGCGGCTCGTCTCCTGGGGCTGTCGCATCAGCGCGTGCACCAGCTCACGCAAGAAGAAGGAAGCGAGTAGCCTTTCGGCTGCGCTGGCTGCAAGCTGGCACATACGACAGATGGCGGTTCTTTCGCGGGTCTCTGAGCGTCAACTTTCATTCGGTCCTGGCGAACGGCGTATACGCTCGCCGTCCACGACTTCTGGAAGTTCACATGGAGTCACAGCACGCTGAAGGCCCAGCTCGCCATTACGGCTGCAGCCGGTGTCGCGTATGACCTGTGACACCACTGGGGTGATCAGTCCGCCGACAGTGACGCGCCGGCCGGCGAGTGGTCGCTGGTTCTACGTCGGTACGGCCGTGTTCATGGTCAGCGTGGCCATGGCGGGCTTTGGCCCTTCGATCATCGACCAGTCGCGACGGATCGCTCCAGCCACGCCCATGTCGATTGCGCACGGTGTTCTTTGGTAGTCACAACGCAATCTCGTCTTCGCTGAGCGTGGTCCGCCTCATGGACGAGACCTTCTTCGTGATCTGCGATGAATGGAATCGTCGTGCACCAGCCGCTCGAGTTCCGTTCGAATCAGCTGCATGACTTCAACCGTGTCCTTCAGCCGCATCGTGGACACTTGTAAGTTCAGGCGCGGGCGCCATTCGACCTCAATCTGTTGAATCCGTTGAACCGCCCTTTCGCCCTTGGCCGTCAGCGCGATGAGCGGCGATTGCCTGTGCGCGGGGTTCGGCACCGCCTCCAGAAGACCGTCCGCGATCAGGGCGTTGACCAGTGGCTGAAAGCGCTGCCGTGACTGCTCGCGCTCCCGCGCCATCTGCGCGACCGTGCGCGGCCCCGACCGCGCGAGGCCAAGCAGCACGGTGCGGCGCGGTCCCGACAATGGGCCCTTGCCGTGCATTTTGGCGGCGAGCGCGCTGAGGCGCAGGTACACCCGCACGTTTTCGTCGAAGAACTCGTAGAGCTGGCGCCACCACTTGTCCCCGTGTCCGTCCCTGCGATTGGCTCGCTTCCACTGTTGTGTCATGACGATCTCGCTGCCGCTGTCACCTAATACTGACAATCTATTGTCAGAATGACCATGTATTGTCCATTGGTGGCGACACTGGCGGCCGCCGCCTCGTGCAATTGCCGCCACATTCGGCCCCCTCGTGATGGCACAGGGCGTGCTCGCGGTCGACGCGCACGGTCTGCGAAGGAGGTATCACAAGATGAGGTCGATGAACAGTATCTGCTGGGCGGCCGCGTGGCTGGTCTACGCGTCGGCCAACGCCGCCGACGCACAAACCGCGACGATCGAGGGCCGCGTCGTCGATGCGCGCTCCAACCAGCCGCTGGCCCGGGTCGTGGTCCACGTCGAGCATCAATCGGTGTTTGCGGACACCGACGCAACGGGCGCGTTCACGCTGTCGCTGCCACCAGGCCGGCACACGATCTCGGCGTTCTTAATCGGCTACGCCATCGTCCGTCACGTCGTTGACGTCGGCGTCGGTGCGACAGAGGAGTTGGTGATCGAGCTCTCGGAAGGCGCGGGCCGCTATGAAGAAGTCGTGACCGTCGAGGGCTCGGTCCGCGACGACACGGACGGCGCGCCTGGCGGTTCCGTCCTGCACGGACGCGATCTGCAGGCGTTGCGCGGGGTGATGCTGGACGATCCGCTGCGCGCGCTGCAGGCGCTCCCCTCCGCAACCTCGACCAACGACTTCTATAGCGAGTTCGCCGTGCGCGGCAGCAGCTTCCGTCATCTCGGCCTGGCGATCGACGGCATCCCGGCTCCGTACTTGATCCATACGATTCACGCCGTGCCTGACGGCGGTTCGATTGCGATGGTCAACAGCGAGGCACTCGGTGCAGCGTCGCTGCGGCCGGGCAGTTACCCGCAACGCCTGGGCCGCCGGCTCAGCGCGCAAATCGATCTGAGTACGCGCGACGGCGACCGCGAGGGCGTCCACGGCCGTGTGGGGCTGAGCGGAACCAGCGCGAATGCGATTGGCGAGGGCCCATTCGCAAGCGGCCGCGGGGCGTGGGTCGCCTCCGTGCGGCGCAGCTATCTCGACTTCCTGCTCGATCGCATCGATCCCGAGGGGAGCGTCGGATTCGGATTCAGTGACGCGCTCGGCAAAGTCACCTTCGACGTGAACCCACGTCACCAGCTGCAGTTGCTGACGGTGATCGGCCGCTCGCTCTTCGACGAAGCGCCGGAGGATCTCGGCGTGAATGACGAGGTGCAGGCGAGAAGCCGCGCCTGGCTCACGGCCGCCACGTGGCGGTATACGCCGGCCGCGCGGCTTGCGGTATCGCAGCGTGTGTATGTGACGGGGATGGACTTCAGGAACGTCAACAAGAACGACGTGCTGCTCGATGGCGGCGAGGCGAACGACGTCGGCTGGCGCGCCGACGCGACCTACGCGCTCCGCGATGGATGGATCGCCGAGTTCGGCGGCGACGTGCTGCGATCGACTGCGGCCCGCGCGCGGCAACGCACCTTCGACGGCGCGACCGAGCCGGTGACGCTCAGCAACTACTCGGCGACCGGCGGCGCGGCCTCCGCGTACGCACAACTATCGGCGCGCATGGGCCCGGTCATCATCACTCCGGGAGCTCGCGTGGATCGCTGGCAGGCCACCGACACGACCACGTCGTCGCCATGGATCACCGGCGAATGGGCGATGACAAGCACGATGCAACTTAGCGGTGGTGCGGGTATCTACCGACAGTTCCCCGATCTCACGATGCTGAACGGTCTCAACGGCGACCCGCATCTCCGTCCCGAGCGCGCGGCGCACGCGGACCTCGCCATCGTCCGGACGTTCGCTGATTCAGTGAGTCTGCAGGTAACGGGCTATCGACGCGACGAGCGCGACGTCTTGCGGATCGCGGACTCGGAGCCGCGGCGATTGACCGACGGAACGATTGTGCTGGGGCGCGGCGATGCGCGATGGTCGAATCGCCTGAGCGGCCGCGCGGATGGTGTCGAGGTCCTTCTCCGCCGCGACGCACCGGATGCCCTGTCAGGCTGGATCGCGTACGCATACTCTCGACATCGTTACGACGATGTGGTGACAGGCGAGCGGTTTTGGAATGACTACGATCAGCGTCACAGCCTGTCGACCTACGCGCTCTATCGCCTGTCGAACCGCTCGAGCCTTGGCGCGAAGTTTCGTTACGGCAGCAACTATCCGATCACAGGCTATGTTGGACAGCAAACATTCTCGCCGAATGCTCCCCCGCTGTTCGGCGGCGAGCGACCGCTGTTCTTTGGCCTCACCGATCTGCGCAACACGCTGCGGCTGCCCGTCTATGCCCGCCTTGACGTCCGCGCCGACCGCGCCGTGTCGTGGTCGGGACGCCGCGTCACGCTGTTCGTGGAAGTCGCCAACGTGCTGAACCGCCGCAACGAGCGGAACGTGCCGTATTCGGTCGGCCGCAATGGACAACTGAATGGCGTCACCGATTCGCTGTTGCCCATCGTGCCGTCTGCCGGGTTTGTGATTGAGTTCTAGCTGCGAATGCCGACAGGAGGTGTGATGTTATTTCTTCTCTTACGCTGTTGGTTCACGCAGCATGACCAGGAGCATGCGTGACGCTTCCGCGGCCCGAACAGCGTGAGGCACGTTCGCGGGCATCAGCACCAGGGATTGCGGGATGGTCCGCACTTCGCGACCGCCGATAGTCAGAACGAGCGCTCCGGACAGGGTGAGCACGAGCGCATCAAAAGGTGCGGTGTGCTCTGATAGTTCTTCACCCGCGTCGAAGGCGAAGAGCGTGATATTGCCCGCTGCTGTCCGCGCCAGTACACGGCTTGCGATGCCTTGTGCGGTCGGCGTGACGAGATCTTCCAACGCCCACAGTTCACCGGGCGGAAGCGTGCTCGCCATGACCTTCTTAAGCTCCAGCCCTTCTAGTGCGCTCGATGCGCCGCAGATAGATGAGCAGCCCGACGTTCAGGCCCAACCCACCCGCACTCACTGCAGCTGCCGGCCAGACCACAGAAGCATCTCCACCGAGCCAGGCGTTCATGGTCGCGGTGAGCAGCCAGAGTTGAAGAATCACGACGATCAGGACGAAGACCAGCATCCCGTAGACGATGATCGTCCGCTGGTCGCGGCTGAACGGCCGCTGCGCCGAAGCGCTCATGTTGTCCTCTCCTCGATCGCGACGGCGTAGATCTCCCGCCCTCTGATGGCGAGCACGATCCGTGTCAACGGCCGGCGCGGCGGCCCGGCGGTGGGCGCGCCCGTCCTGAGGTCGAACCGCCCTTCGTGGCAGGGACAGTAGAAGCTGTTCTCGGCCGGCCGGGGAATCACGGCACAAGACAAGTGCGTGCACTTCTGGCCGAAGGCGACGAACTCGTTCGTGGTCAGCCGCACCAACAAACAGGGTTCGTGTTCGTCAGGGTAAGTGAAGACAACCACCCCGCCGACGGCCATATCGTCGATCGAAGCAATCCGCTGCATTGCCGGCTGGCCAGAGCGCTTCCGGTACCAGTTCTGGACGCCAATCCACACCTGTCCCAGCGTGAACGCCGCGCTGGTCAGCACGAGGAACTTCATGAAGTCCCGGCGCTCGACATAGAGATCCTGCGGCCAGTCGATCGGGAAGTCCTGCCGCCAGGCGGGCTGGGCGTCGGCCGGTGCGAAGTTCGGTGCGATGGTGATCTGCTCACGCTCGAGCGGGGGCGCGTAGAGGCTCGCGGGAGCCGTTCCGGTGAGACCTTCACGTCCCGGCGAGTTGATTGCGGGATCGACCGGGCGACGTGGATCGGGACCGACGTCGGTCATCGCTACACCTCGACCTCGGTGAACGGGTCGTACTCAGCGGGCGCCGCGGCGGGTGGGGTCACGACCTTCAGCGCCACTGCCCGGCTCCGGGGCTGCTCTTCCATCGCCGCGGTGACATCGACGTGCGGCGCCACAGTCGCCAGCTTTCGGGGCACCATCACGTACACCTGCGTGGTGATCGTCTGATGGCCGAACTGGAAGGTGTTGACGGGCGTCGAGAGAGGCCGCAGCTGTTCGATCTGCTCTCGCGTGCCGAAGAAGAGCGCCTGGCTCGGGCACACGGTCGCGCACATCGGCTTCTTGCCGACGCTCGACCGGTCGTAACACATGTCGCACTTCATCATGATCTTGCGGTCTTCGTAGAGCTCGGGCACGCCGAACGGGCAGGCCACCACGCAGTTCCCGCAGGCGATGCAGCGTGGCTTCCGTGCCGATTGCACCACCCCGTCGCCGGTGCGCTTGATGGCGTCCGCCGGACACACCTCGGCGCAGGTGGGCTGGTCGCAGTGCATGCAGACGACGGGCACGGTCTGCACGCTCTCCGACCGGTTCACATATTCGAGGTGAATCATCGATTCGCCGCGGTGCGTGTCGCACTCGGAGCATGCCTGCACGCAGGCCTGGCAGCCGATGCAGCGGTTTGGATCGATGAAGAAGTGCAGGTAGTCCGGTTTGCCCATGGTGATGGTCGTGCCCGTCTATTGCTGCGGCTCGAGCACCGCCGCGTAGTCCGGCGGTCCATCCGCCCTGCGCACGAGGCACCCGCATACCTTGTACTGCGGGATCTTGCTGATCGGGTCCTGGGCGGCTACCGTCAGTTGGTTCGCGCTCTTCCGGCCGGCCCAGTGATAGGGGATGAAGATCGTGTCCGGACGGATCGTGGTCACTACCTGCGCTTTGAGCGTGATGGTCCCGCGCCGGGTCTCGGCCGTCGTCCAATCGCCGTCCGCGATCCCGAGCTTCGCTGCCAGCCGCGGATGCATCTCGATTCGCGGCTCGGCGTACTGTTGCACCAACGGTCCGATCCGGCGCGTCTGCGTGCCGGAGAGGAACTGGCTGACGACCCGGCCAGTGGTCAGGTAGATCGGATACTCCTCGCTGGCATCGTCAACCGGCGGGCGATACTCCGCGACGTTGAAGCGCGCGCGGCCGTCGGGAAAGTAGAACGGTCCGCTGCCTTTGGCGACTGGGTTGTAGCTGCCGCGCTCGAAGAGGCGCGGCGTGCCGGGATGGTCATCGATGGCGGCACCGGTGCGCGGGTCCTCGCTGTAGCACGGCCAGAAGACGCCGAGCTGCTCTGTGATCTTCTCGTAGGTCACGCCCGAGTAGTCCGCAACACCGCCCTTGCTGGCGACGCGAAGTTCCTCGAAGATCTCGCGCGGCTGGCGGAAGGTGAAGCCGCGCGGCCTGCCCAGGGCCTGCGCGATGTCCTGGATGATGCGCCAGTCCTCGCGCGCGTCGCCCGGGCATTCCACCGCCTTGTTGATCTTGATGATGCGCCCCTCGACCTGCGTGACCGTGCCCTCATCTTCCTCGTGCAGACTGCCGGGCAGCACGATGTCGGCGTGCCACGCCGTGTCGTTGAGGAAGAAGTCGATGGCGGTGTAGAACTCGAGCTTCTCGAGACAGCGCGTGATGAACGCGTTGTCCGGAAGCGATACCTTCGGGTTGAAGCAAATCGACAGCAGCCCCTTGATCTCACCGCGATCGATCTTGCGGAACAGCTCGTAGGCGTCAACACCTGGCCCTGGAAGCTCCTGCTCGTCAATCCCCCAGACGCCAGCGATGTATCGCCGGTGTTCAGGGTTGCTGATGTCCCGCCAACCTGGGAGCTGATCGCACTTCTGCCCGTGCTCGCGACCGCCCTGTCCGTTGGCCTGGCCGACGATGGTGCCGTAGCCGCTCTTCGGCTTGCCGATCCGTCCCGACGCGAGCACGAGGTTGATCGTGCCGAGCGCGTTCTGGACCCCGTTCGAGTGGTGCTCGATGCCGCGGGCGTGGAAGAGGAAGCTCGTCTTCGCCGTCCCCCACCATTCGGCAGCCTGCATCAGCGCCCGCTTCGGCACGCCGGTCACTTCAGCGGTCCGAGGCAGCGTCCACTCCCGGCAGTACGCCGCCAGCCTGCTCGAAGCCGACCGTGTGGGCGTCGATGAACGCGTGATCGAGCCAGTCGCGCTCGATCATGATCTGCAGCACGCCGGCAAAGAGCGCCGCGTCACGCCCTGGCTTCACAGGCAGGTACAAGTCGCAAGTCCGGGCAGCGGGCGTGATGCGCGGATCCTGGACGATGATCTTCGCGCCCTGCTCGCGCGCCTGCCAGATGTAGTTCGTGGTGATCGGCGAGCACTCGGCCACGTTCGAGCCGGCGACCCAAATCACCTCGGTCCCGACCATGTCGGACCACGGATTCGTGGTGCGGTCGATGCCGAACGCCTTCTTGTTCGCGGCGCCGGCGCTGACCATGCACAGCCGTCCGTTGTAGTCGATGAACGGCGTCTTCAGGCAGACGCGCGCGAACTTGCCGAGCAGATAGGTCTTCTCTGTCGTCAGGCTCGCGCCGCCGAGGAGGCCGATGGCGCCGGCGCCGTGCGTGTGCTGAATGCGGCCGATCTCGGCGGCGACACGGCTGATGGCGTCCGCGTACGGCAGCGGACTGAATCCCGACGCCGAGGACGTATCCCGCCGCAACGCCGTCGTCAACCGATCGGGATGCGAGCCCTGGAGGTAGCGCTTCACGCCCTTCGGGCAGAGCATGCCGCGATTGAACGGGAAGTCTTCCCATGGCTCGAAGCCAATCACCTGATTGTCGCGGACCTTGAGCTGAATGCCGCATTGCTGCCCGCAGAAACAGCAATGCGTCTTCACGAGCCGATCCGGCTCGACGCTGGTCGACAGCCGAACGCCCGTCATCGCGGACAGGTGCGGCCCGAACCGTTCGATGATGCGAAGGGGATCGACCGGAACTTCGGCCACGCCGGCTACCCTGCCTCTCGTTCGTCACTTGGCCCGCCGAAGCTATCAGGCGAAGGCGGCCGAGCGTTCAAGTAGTGCTGCCACAACGCTCCCTGCGCCAGACCGAAGAGTGCGCGGCGGCACTTGGGGCAAACGTCTTGGTAGTGCCCGCCGCCGGACAACTGGTACTGAAAGCCGAGTTCCTGCTCGACGACGGTGAGATCGCGAACCATCGGCAGCGAGGCATACGGTTGCCCGCAGCGGCGGCAAGCGGCCTGCTGGCCGCGAGCGCCTGCGTCCTTGTAGAAGCCGACGCCGAGCTGGGCCGGCCGTTGAAAGACGTGGAACAGCTTGCCGAACGGCAGCCAGAGCAGCGTCACGATCACCGTGGCGGCATGGAGAATCGCGAGGAACTCGTACGCGTAGCCCCGCATCCACGTGTAGCTGGCCGTGAGCATCAGCCCCGTCATGCTGATCGCGAAGAGCAGCAGCAGCGGCAGGATGTCCTGCCCGAACTGCTGCACGGCGACAGCGCCGTGGTCGATCATGCGGCGCCGGAAGGCGAGCATCACGCCAGCGATGACCAGGAACGACGACCAGACCAGCCCATGGAAGATGACGAAGGCGAACGCGGACTCCACGGGAAAGTCCTGCATCGGGATGCCGAACACGAAGGTGCGGTACCTGTGCAGGTCACCGGGAACCGTTTCGAAGTGAATCCAGCCCCAGACCAGCGGGAACGTGATCGCAGCAGCAAGCACGCAGCCCCACATGATCAGCCAGTGCGCGAGCCCACGGAGCCGGCCGCGCCGGAAGATGTACGCATTGGCCGCGAACTCCAGCAGCGCGCGGCGACCCGAGGCTGACCGTGTTGCCGGCCAGCGCGCGCCGTGAGAAGGAAGGCCTGCCATCCGCGACGCCAGTACATGCGCGTCGGCGGACGCTGCAGCCACATCGCGTACCGATAGCTGATCCCGAACGCCGCAAAGAGCGTCGCGAACGTGTAGCCGACGAGCGCCGCGTCGAAGTGCTGCAGGTTTCGCGACCCGACGACGATCGCCGCGGCCAACGTGGCCGTGACGAGCGCTGCCCACGCGCCGGCTCTGACACGCTCGAGCGCCTGACGCGCGGCCACCGGGAGAGACCGCGTCCATTCGACGTCGCCTGGACGGAAGACACGCTGATTCGCCGCGCGCAGCAACAGTGCGGTCGCGGACAGGAGGAGGAACCCGGGCCAGATGGCGCCGAGTCGATCGCGGAAGACGCCGAGCAGGAGCGGCGGGAAGAACCCGCCGAGACCGCCGAGGGCGCCGACGAGGCCGGTCACCGTGCCGGTGTCTTTCGGGAAGCGTTCCGGGACCAGCTTGAAGACGGCGCCGTTTCCCAGTCCCATCAGCATCGCGCACCCGAGCGCGCCGACCGTGAACGGCACCATCGACGGCCAGGTCAGAAGCAGCGAGAACAGGGCGACGCCGCCGAAGACCCACGACAGGACCTGGGCGCCGCCGATCCGGTCCGCCAGCCACCCGCCGACGGGCCGCATGAGCGTGGCGAGCACGACGAATCCAGCCGCTCGGAATCCGGCGTCCGCAGGGGCCAGGCCGAACTGCGCACGCAGCAGCGTCGGCAGGTAGATCGAGAACGCGACGAATCCCCCGAATGTCAGGAAGTAGAATGCGCCGAGCAGCCAGGCGGTAGGCGCGCGCCGCAGGACCGCGGTCATCGCGGCGACCGTGGCGGGACGCCCGGCCTGCGGGGGATTCCGCGCGAACACGAAGTAGGCGACGGCCCAACCCAGGAGAAGCGCGCTGGTGCCCCGGAACACCACTTCCCAGCCCAGGCGAGCGGCCACCACCGGGCCGGCGAAGACGGCAAGCGATTGCCCCATCGTCCCCAGACCGTAGACGCCGAGGGCGGTGCCCTGTCGAGCCGCCGGGGTCCAGCGGGACACGAAGGCCGCCCCTACCGCGAAGGACGACCCAGCCATGCCGATGAGGAAAGCCGCTACGAGCAGCGAGCCGAAGCTGCTCGTCAGCGGAACGAGGAACGCCGCCAGTGAGGAGAAAGCCAGGAGCGCGGTGAAGACCAGGCGGCCGCCGAATCGATCCGTCAGCATGCCCATCGGCAGCCGCGCCAACGAGCCGAGCAACACCGGCACGGCAACCAACAGCGCCGTCTGCGACGCCGTCAGCCCATAGAGACTGCTGAAGACAGACGCCAGTCCGCCAATGAGGCCCCACGCAGCGAACGACAGCGTAAAAGAGATCGTCGCGAGTACCAAGGGACGCGTGGGCGACGTCCCTGCACCGGTCACGTGGGCCACGGATGGCCTGCTCTCGAGAGACGTATCGCGCATGTCGTCTGTCTAGTCTGCCGCCACCGTTCGCGAACCTGTCCGGGATGCCGAGTGTGTCCAAGCCGAACAGTTCAGTTCACATGCGAGCGTCCGATTCCTGAAGCGGCCGTCGCTGTTCTCGACTCGGCTCCAGAAGCCAGCAGCATACCAGCGGTCGTGGCGCCGCTGCACGACACTCGAAACGGGAGGCTGCTATCGATACGACGGACGAGCACAGCGATGATCGCGATCCCATCGGTGACTCGCCTTGGAGCAAGCCGAGTACTTGTGGTGCAGCACATTGCAGCTGGCAACGGCTTCGGAGATCACATCACGCGGACAGGTATCGCTCGCGTAGGATGGCCGATGTGGTGAGCAACGTGCCCGATGCACATGTAAGCGAGCGCCCGAACCGTGAACGGGTTGCCGCTGGCGACACCGCGCCGCGCCCACCCATCCGCCGGCAGCGATCGGAAAGAAGGCGATGGTCGCGCCTCGAACCGCCTCGAACTCCACAACGATGTCCGCCCATGGCCGATTGTCGGCGTGGGCAGCCGATACGGCAACCTCCTGGTCGAAGCTCGGTAGCGGACTCTCGAAACCACGAGCAAACCAGAAGGCGCGAGCCACGAACAGCCGCTCGCAGTCCGCCAGGTGATTCATCACGTCGCGGATGCTCCACTTCCCTGGCGCATAGCGGTGAAGCGACTGTGTCTCCGTGATGCCGCGCGCGAGTTGGAGCACCTCAGGGAGCTGCACCACCAGCTGCGCGCAGATATCCCCATCCGGAACTTGATCGATATACGTGAAGTAATACGGCGCGGCCTCGGTGCGATCAGGACGCTGCGGCATGGAAATTCCCTTAGAAGCACTCGAAATCTTCGCCGCCAACAGGTCGGCACAATCCAGCCAGCCGGTGTTCGAATCGATCACGCTGTTTGACAACAAGGCGGTTGCCGCAACATGGTCGCCCGCTCCCGAAAACAAGTATCGCGTGGAACTCACAGTGAATGCGGACAAACTGAAGGCAGACGGTTCAGGGCGCGCGAACATGGCTCCGACCGAAGTGGCGGCGGGCCGGTCCCGTATACTCGATGCCAACGCATGTCGATTCCCGCCCAGATTGCGCACTACCGCGTGGTCTCGAAGCTTGGCGAAGGCGGGATGGGCATCGTCTATGAGGCCGACGATCCAAGGTTGGGGCGGCGGGTCGCCATCAAGCTGCTTCGGGCCGATGACGCCATCGCCCGAGCCCGCCTCGTGCGGGAGGCGCGCGCCGCGGCCGCGATCTCGCATCCGCTGATTTGTCAGGTTTTCGATCTGGGCGAATGGGACGGCCGCCCCTACCTCGTGATGGAGCTCGTGCAGGGAGATCCGCTCAGCGCGAGGCTGGGACGGCCGCTTCCACCCGACCAGGCGCTGCGATGGGCGCTGGCCATCGGTGAAGGGCTCGCCGTCCTTCACCATCACGCCATCGTCCACCGCGATCTGAAGCCGTCGAATGTCTTCGTCACCCGGTCTGGCCTGAAGCTCCTCGACTTCGGGCTCGCGCGGCCGATCGACACCCACGACAACGAAACGATGGCGGGCGTGACGCAGGCCGGCGTCATCGTCGGCACACCGCAGTATGCCGCGCCGGAACAGCTATCGGGCGATTCCGTCGACGCACGGGCGGACCTGTTCTCGCTCGGCGTGATGCTGTTCGAGATGGTCACCGGGCGACCGCCCTTCGTGGGCACGACGCTCGCGGCCCTCATTCATGCCGTGCTCTACGACACGCCTCCCGTGCTGACGGGCTCGCCGGCCATTTCCGCGCTCGACCGCGTGATTCATCGCGCGCTGGCGAAGAGGGCCGACAATCGCTACCCGACGATCGACCGAATGGCGTCGGAGCTTCAGGCGGCGCTGGCATCCCTCGGTTCGGACCCGCCGATCGAAACACGAGCCGTCACGCGCCTGGCAGTGCTCCCGTTTCGCCTGCTCAAGGCGGATCCGGATATCGACTACCTGCGGTCGAGTCTGGCGGACGCGATTACGACGTCGCTGTCCGGCCTGGAGTCGCTGGTGCTGCGATCGACCATCAAGTCGGCCGCGTACGCGGACGCCTCACCCGATCTGAACCGCATCGCGTCCGAGCTGGCGGTGGACGCCGTCCTGACCGGCTCGATTCTGTCGTCGAACGATCGCCTGCGTGTCAGCGCCCAGCTGGTGACGGCGCCGGCCGGCGACGTCTTGTGGTCGGTACGGCACGGTTGTGGACGCCAGTGCGGTGTTCGAGCTCCACGAGACCCTCGCACGGCGTACGGTCGAGGCGCTACCCCTCACGTCACGCGACCAGGCGCGACGACCGCAGGCTGGCCCGGCGAATCACAAGGCCTTCGATTTGTACCTCCGAGGGATGCAGCTTCGAATGGAGCCGAGCAGCTGGCGGCAGGCGCGGGCGCTGTTCGAACAATCGGTCGCGCTGGACCCGGCGTTCGCGCCGGCCTGGGCCGAGCGAGGGCGTCTCGATCGCGTCCTGGGCAAGTTCGAGAATCGCGCACGACTCGCGGACGCGGAAGCGGCGTTTCAGCGCGCGCTCGAGCTCGATCGCGACAATGGTGCGGCGCACTACTACTACGCGCAACTCGAGATCGACGTGGGACGCGCAGACGCGGCGCTCGAACGCCTCCTCGATCGGGCGCGGCAGCGACGCGCCGAGCCGGAAGTGTACGCAGCGCTCGTTCATGCGTGTCGCTATTGCGGGCTGCTCGACGAGTCGCTCGCCGCACACGACCATGCCCGCCGGCTCGACCCGACGGTCACGACGAGCGTGCTTCATACCTACTACATGCGAGGCGATTACGGACGGGCGCTCGAGCAGGGCCACCAGAGCACCGATCCCTTGGAAGCTCGCGTCCTGGGTGCGATGGGTCGCACAGGAGAGGCCATCGCCGCCGCGCGACGCGAGGAGGAACGCTTCAGCGCCGTTCCGACGCTGAAGAGCTTGTGCACCGCGTTTCGCGCCACGTTGGAGGGCCGTCGTGACGAGGCGCAAACGGCGCTCGCCGGGCTCGCAGGATTCAACGAATTCAACGACGGGGAGGGACTCTTCTATGTCGCCCAGCTCTACGCCATGCTGGGTCTGGTCGACCAGGCCGTCGTCACGCTCGAGGGATCCGTCGACCTGGGTTTCGTCGCGGTAACCGCCATCGAGAACGACCCGTACCTGAAGCCGCTGCGCCAGCTCACGAGGTACGTGGAAGTGGTGGAGCGCGCGAGGACCCGACAAAGCGCCGCCGCCGGGACCTTCGCCCGCGCCGGCGGCTTTCTGGTGTTGCAGAACTAGTGGTGTATCGCCGCTCCCATCGAACAGGGCGGCCTGGGGACCAAGCGCGATCGCCCGATACTCCGGAAGGATGCTGTCCTTACGTCATGCCGTGCTTGGGTTCGTCCTGCTAGGGGCGGCTGGGGGCACTTTGCCGGCTGCGGCGGCCGAACGGACGGTCGTGCTTTCGACCGCGGAGCGCTCGGCCATCGCCAGAGCATTTGCACCCGTGCTCGTCTTTCATCCGTTGGAAGAATACTTTCCGACAAGCCCCGTATTCCCGCTCGACTCGTCTCGTGTGTTGGAGGCTGCGGAAGAACACCTGCTCGATCTTCGCACACGCCTGGGCAGTCACTCCGAACGTGCGGCGCACTATCGAGCGTTGTCGATTGACGAAAAGGTCCGGCGCAGCGCCGTGCAGTACCGGGTGTTCTCGCGGCTGGTAGACGGACGTGCGGAGGTCGTCGCCGAGGTCCTGGTGCTACTACGTATTCAACCAGTTCTCGGTCCGTGTACCTGGCTGCCCTATCGCGTGCCGATAACCATCCTCACGACCTGGAGCGCGTGTATTCGTGTTGCGACCGCTCGGTACAGGCGGCGCCCCCGACCACCCGGACGAGGAGTGGGCGACAAAAGCATTTCGGATCGAGCGAGTGGTCACAAACGCCCACGATGGCAGCATTCCACCGAATCAGTATCTGGCAGGTGACGGCGAAACACTCGCCCCGCCAATCGCCGTGCTCATCGAGCACGGATCCCACGCAATGGCGCCAGATATCAATCGTGACGGACAGTTCACCCCAAAATCGACAGCACGGCTACGACAAAGCTGTTGTGGGGCATCCGCGATCGCGGCGCGACGTGGGGTCGATATCGGTCTTTGTACATGGATCTTCGAGGAGAGACTTCGGTGCGACTCTGCGGTCCGGCTTCACCTCCGCCGGATCGTGAGACGTGTCAGCCTTACGCGCTGTCTCCGGCCATCGAGCTGCAAGACTGGTTCAGCCGCGCCTCGCTGTCGCGCGCCGATCGACGCGACATCGTCGGCCATACGCCTTGGCTGAGACGCGCGTTCAGCGACGTCCGCGTCGAACGATTGATGTTCCCCACCGACCCGCCGGACGGTCGAATGCTCGACTCGATGCTGCGTCGCCGCTCGAGGACCCATGCAGGATACGTGCTGGGCTGGACCACCACCGGAACGCATGTGCCAACCTTCCTGGTGGGACGGCGCTACTTCTGGGAGGTCCAAACACGATACGCACCGGACATCATTGCGGAAGCGATGGCGCTTTTTCCTGTGGGCGACCGACGACTGGGCGAGGCGACTATTTTTGGATCCTACGCGGTCGATGCGGTCTCGAGCGTCTTGGTGGGGGCCGGCTGGTTGTCGAATGGGAGGTCGTCCCCGGACGTTCTCGCGGGAGTCGATCTGCCGAATCGGCTTACTGCGCATCCGTCCCACGTGGGGGTTTCGCGGGGGCGGATTCGACTCCCGCGTAACGGTCACGTTCTGAGTGGGCCGCGTGACGCACACGCAGCATGCCGCCCGCCCACACGCACGGCAAGGCGGTCACGATTAGAAGAATCGGATACCATCTCGGTCCGAACGCCGGCCCGGCATTCCAAGTGGCAACGGCGCCAATCGTCGCCGCGAGCATCCCGACCGCGCCGAGCACCATGACATGCCAGATGGGTCGTCGAGGGGCCAGCGCGGCGGTGAGGTAGCCTCCGAGCACGGTGGAGACGACCCGGTAGACGGTTGCCCACACGAAGAGCCCATCAGTCATCGATTCGCCCCAAGGAGGAAATACACCGCTCGCGTGCATGACGGCGTCGGTGCCGACCGAGAGCAGCGCGGTGGCGACCAATCCCGCGGCCACCGCGGCCACACTTCGTCCGGTGTGACGCGAAACGAGAGTCTGCGGTCATGGCTGGCCACCGGTGCGGCGGCTATCAATTGCCTGGACCACGGCCGCCAGCTTGTCGAGCTCGCTCTCCCAGCCCATCTTGGCTCGCTCGGTCCATTCGTCGCTGTGCATGGCGTCGAATGTCAGGATCATTCGGACGCCGGCGGCGGTCGGCCGCAGTTCGACCACAGTGGCCACATCGTACGGGTCGACGCCGGGGATGAAATCGGTGAGGTGGAGGTACGCCAGCCGGCGCGGCGGCTCGACCTCGGTGAACGTGATGCGGCATTCCTGCGTGAGCGGCATGCCCGCCTTTTTCATAAACTCGATCTGGGGCGGGTGGACGGCAGTCATCGCGTAGAGGAGCTCGCCTCCGGGACGAAGATTGAGCTTCCGAACCGTGACCGCGAATCCACCGGGACCCCACCACGATTCGATACCGTCCTTGGTGGTCCACAGGTCCCACACGTCTTGAAGCTCGGCTCGATACACCCGTTCGAGCGTGATGCGGTTCCGAGAGCCGGGCACACCGGCGCTGGTCTTGAGCGTGTCTGTCATGGCGTCCTCCGTGTACGGCGGGAGCGTCGGCGCGCCTGCTGCCTGCGCGCGAGCGCGTCGCCAAAGGCGTCGAGGCGTGCGATCCACAAGGCGCGGTATTGTGCGACCCAGGTGTCCAGAGCCCGAAACGGTTCGGGCCGCAACGAGTACAGGCGGTGCGGGCCGTCAGGCCTCACCTGAACGAACCCGGCCTCTTCGAGAATCCGGAGGTGCCGCGACACTCCCGATTGGTGGATGTCCATCCGCGCGACCAGGTCGTTGACCGCTTGTTCGCCGCCAAGCAGCGCCTCGACAATCTGGAAGCGGCTCGGATCCGCGAGGGTCTGAAAGACAGCGGCTTGCATCTCCATACATATGCATGTTACTGCATATGCATGGCGGTGTCAAGCAGCCGTGCTGGCTTTTTCAGCAACCGCTGAAACCGCTGCCCAGCTTGGTTCAGTGAGTGAGGCCGTAGATCAAGTAGTTGACGCCGAGCTTATAGGCCTCGTTCGTATCGTCGATCGGGCGCAGGCCGCTGCCCGACCACTCCCAGGACCTGGGACACGTCAGTGTTGTAGTTGACGATCGCCTGAAGCCGCTTCTCTGGATCGTTGTCCTCGAAGACGCCGCGGAAGATCGGCTTTCCAGCGTTGTAGGCCTGCGGCACGATGTCGAGGTCGTCAATCTCGAAGAAGGCATGGAAGATTGGATGCGTCGGCTTCATGTCGAAGAAGCGAACATCGGGGAACACCCGTCGCATGTTGGCTTCGAACACCGCCCAGCCGGGACTGCCGAAGTCGCCTTCCCGCTTGAAGTCGTCGACGATCAGGAAGCCGCCTTTCTGGAGGTACGTCCGCAGCCCTTCGGCTTCGCGATCGGTCAAGGTCCACCAGCTGGCCTCGATGATGTAGGCGACGGGGTACTTGAAGATCTCCGGGTCGTCCAGCGTCAGCGTGTTGATGGTGTCGTCGTGGGCATCGAGCAGGCTCACCTCTTTCATGATCTTCATCAGATTCTGCTCGGCGAGCGGATACCCATGCGCCCACGAGGGAAGACCGCGCCACCAGTAGCCGCCGGGCGCCGTCTCGTACTTGAGGCGGACAAACGTGAATCGGGCATCGTACGCGACGTTCGGATCGGGATGAAACGGCGTGAATCGCCCGCCGAAGAACCCTCGCTCGCGCTGGGCGAAGGCGGTCAGGCCGGCCAGAAGACAGATGGCGATGATGGCCGAGGCTCCGCGGCGTCTGCTCACGCCGAGAGAATAACACTCACGACTTCGTCACGTTCACTGACCGTGCCTGGGTGCCTCGTGCCGACTTCAGACGCACCTATCGTCGTTGCGGGTACTTCTCGAACCAGGCGACCATTTCCAGATTGACCCGCTTCGCGTTCGCGCCGAAGAACCCATGCCCTGCGCCTTCCACCGTCAGGAGCTTGGAGGATGCGACGGCAGTGGGTGGCCACGTCATGTAGATGGTTCGCCCGTCCAGGCGTGAGATACTAAAGGACTGTTCGATGAAGGTTTCATTTGCGGTTGCCCTCGTTTCGGCCGTGTTTTGCTCGACGACTGCCGGGCTTGGTGTTCCTCAGGCGGCCAGTCAGAGCTCCCAGGGCTCCCAGGGCTCCGGCTCCAGGGCTCCCGCTTTTCCCAGGGCCCTCAGGCCGAAAACAGCGGTGCCGCCGACCGGGCGCAGCTCGATAGATACTGTGTCGCCTGTCACAATGCGCGGCTGAAAACGGGCGGGTTATCGCTCGACGTCGCCGACCCCGCCAACGTTGGCAGCAACATCGAACTGTGGGAAAAGGTCGTTCGGAAGGTGCGCTCCGGCATGATGCCGCCGCCGGGCCGGCCCGCGCCGTCCGACGAGCAGCGGCGGGCGCTGGTGTCGTCGCTCGAGACGTCGCTCGACCGCGTCGCGGCCGCGAACCCGCAGCCGGGCCGGCCGCTCGTGCACCGTCTGAATCGCGCCGAGTACGCCAACGCGATCCGCGACCTGCTCGCGCTTGAGATCGATCCGGCCCCGCTGCTCCCCGCCGACGATTCGAGCGCCGGGTTCGACAACATTGCCGACGTGCTCGGGTTGTCCCCGGTCCTCCTCGAAAGCTACCTGTCTGCGGCGGGCCGGATCAGCGCGCTCGCCATCGGTGATCCCAAGACGCCGCCGATGGGCGAGGTGTACCGCGTGCGCCAGGACGCCTCGCAGTCGCGCCATGTCGAAGGATTGCCACTCGGCACGGTCGGCGGCTTCGTCATCCGGCGGAACATCCCGCTCGATGGCGAGTACCGTTCAAGGTCAAGCTGTTTCGGACCAATCTGGGCACGATGCGCGGCCTCGAGTTTCCGCACCAGCTCGAGATCAGCGTCGACGGCCAGCGAGTCCATCTGGCCTCGTTCGGCGGCGACCTGGATGTCACGGCGTCGAGCGACAACCCGACAACGACTGGAGACGAGATCGACGAGCGGTTCACGGTTCGTGTGCCCATGAAGGCGGGTCCGCGCGACATCGCGGTGACGTTCCTCGCGAAGACGCACGGCTACAATTCGCGCCGCCTCCAGTCGTACATCCGCAGCTCCGCCGACACGATCGACTTCTCGGGTCATCCCCACATCGACCAGTTCTTCATGACCGGTCCGCTCAATCCGACCGGTGTCGGCGATACGCCGAGCCGCCGCGCGATTTTCGTCTGCCGGCCCGCCGGAGCGGCCGACGAGGTGCCCTGCGCACGCACAATCCTGGCGCGGCTGGCCCGTCGCGCCTACCGCGGCGATCTGACCGACGGCGACGTGCAGATCCTCGTCGACTTCTTCGAGCGCGGACGACAGCAGGCCGGCACGTTCGACGGCGGCATCGACATGGCCCTGCGGCGGGTGCTCGCCAGCCCCAAGTTCCTGCTGCGCGTGGAACCGGATCCGGCCGGCATCGCCCCGGGGACGGTCTACCGGCTGTCGACCTGGCGCTCGCGTCGCGCCTGTCGTTCTTCCTCTGGAGCAGCATCCCGACGACGAGTTGCTCGGCGTCGCGGGGAAGGGGGCAGCTGAGGGATCGGCACGGTGCTCGATCAACAGGTCCGCCGCATGCTCGCCGATCCCAAGGCCGAGGCGCTGGTCAGCAACTTCGCCGGCCAGTGGCTCTATCTGCGGAACCTCCGCGACAAGGTGCCGAACTCGTTCCAGTTCCCTGACTTCGACGACGACCTGCGCCGCGCGATGGTGCGTGAGGTGGAACTGTTCTTCCAGAGCGTCGTCGACGAGGATCGCGGCGTTCTCGATTTGATGACTGCGGACTACAGCTTCGTGAATGAGCGGCTCGCCAGGCACTACGGCATGCCGAGGATTTACGGCACTCAGTTTCGCCGCGTGACCGTCAGCGACGAGCGTCGGGGACTGCTCGGCAAGGGCGCCATTCTGATGGCGACCTCGCACGCTCACCGGACCTCGCCCGTGCTGCGCGGCAAGTGGGTGCTGGAGAACATCATCGGCGTGTCGCCCGCGCCGCCGCCCGACGACGTGCCGGCGCTGGACGACGAGGAGCGGCCCGAGAAGCCGCGCTCGGGCCGCGAGTCGCTGGACAGCACCGCGCGAACCCCGCGTGCGCATCGTGCCACCGCGTGCTCGATCCGATCGGGTTCGCGCTCGAGAATTTCGACGCCGTCGGCGCCTGGCGCACTCGAGACGGGGGAACGCTGGGCGACGGATCGACGCCTCGGGACAACTGGTCGACGGCACGAAGGTCGACGGCGCGATGGCGCTGCGTCAGGTCGTCGCGAGCCGGAGACGTTTGTTCGGACGTTTACGGAAAAGCTGCTGACTTACGCCGTGGGACGCGGACTGACCGCCGCCGACATGTCCGTCGTCCGGTCGGTTGTCCGTGACGCGCGTGACGGGAACTATCGCTTTTCGTCGCTCGTGCTCGGCATCGTCCACAGTGCACCTTTCCTGATGCGTACGGCGGGGGACCAGGATCGGTCACGGTAGCCGGCGGGACTTCAGGCTCACAGGAGCGAACGACGATCTTCATCACTAAGACGGTCGGTGTCGCGGCGGGCGGTCCTCAAGGCGTGGGCGCGACGCTGGCGTTCCGTTCCTCGACGCGATGGTGCCCGCGGCGACGGCGCTGGCGAAGACGGCGGCGCAGCCGGCGCTCCGGTTCGGCGCCGTGTTCGTGCCGATGGGCGAGCTGCCCGAGCACTGGACGCCGTCGACGACGGGCCCGGATTCGAGTTCTCGCCGATCCTGAGCCGCTCGAGACGGTTCCCGATCGCTTGGTCGTTTCGAACCTCGATCGTCCGCCCGGCGGCACGCACGCGGTCAGCACTCGACATGGCTCACCGGATCGTCGCCGAAGCGGACCGAAGCCGAAGACTTCTACCGCCGGCATCTCTCTCGATCAGGTCGCGGCGGGGTCGATCGGCAAGGACACGGTGTTCCCGTCGTCGAGATTGCGACCGAGGATCAGGCCGGCTACATCGGCGCGTGCGACGTGGGCTACAGCTGCGCCTACATGAGCACCATCGCGTGGAAGGGGCCGACGACGCCGCTGCCGATGGAGATCAATCCGCGTGTCGATCTTCGAGCGGATGTCGGCCGGCCGGGGACGGCCGGCGGATCGGCTCGCGCGCATGAAGGCCGATCAGAGCATTCTCGATTCGGTGCGCCAGGACGTCGCGTCGCTCGAGCGCGGCCTCGGCGTCGCGACGCGGCGGTCTGAACGAGTATCTCGAGCACGTCCGGAGATCGAGCAGCGTATTCAGCGGGCCGAGCGTCAGGCGAGCGAAACGATCGCGATGCCCAGGCGCCGGTCGGCATGCCGGCGTCGTTCGAGGAGCACGTGAGCGGTGATGTTCGAGCTGATGGCGGTCGCCTACGAAGCCGATCTGACCCGCGTGTTCACCTTCATGATGAACCGCGAAGCCAGCCAGCTCGTGTTCCCGAACCTCGGGATCAACGAGCCGTGGCATCACATCTCGCATCACGGGAACGAGCCGGAAAAGCTCGAGCCCTCGTGAAGATCAACACCTCGCAGATCGAGCTGTTCGGCCGGTTCCTCGAGCGGCTGCGGACCACGCCCGATGGCGACGGCTCGCTGCTCGATCACTCGGTGATCCTCTGGGGCAGCGGCATGAGCGACAGCAACAGCCACTCGGCGCTCGACGTGCCGCTGCTGCTGGCGGGGAAGGGCGGCGGCCTCATCAAGGGCAACCGTCACTCGCGGCCCCGAAGGGGACGCAGCTCGCCAACGCCATGCTCGACTGGCGCAGAGTTCGGTGCTGAGATCGACGCTCGGGGTCAGCACGGGACGGTTGGAGCTGTGACTGCCGAGGACCCAGGACTCGGACCAGGGCTGTCATCAGGCCTCAAGGCGCAGGATCAGGATCGTAAGTCGGTCTTTCGGTCGCTCGTGTCTCCGTGCCTGCGTGGCGGCGTGGCTGTTTCATGGCGCTCGCCGTCACGCTCGAGCCGCCGGTCGATCGATGCCGTCATCGCCGCGGTCAAGCACGGCGACCGGCCGCGTCCACGCGCTGCTCGCGCAGCGCGTCGACGTCAACGCCGCCGGAGGCCGACGGCACCACGGCGCTGCACTGGGCGGTGCGTGCCGACGACCGCGAGATGGTGGCTGCTGCCTCAAGCGCCGGCGCGAGGGCCGGAACGCGGCGAACCGCTACGGCGTCACGCCGCTCCGGCTGGCCGCCACCAACGGCAGCGCGGCTTCATCGGGACGCTGCTCGAGGCGGGCGCGAGCCCTCAACACCGCCAACGCCGAAGGCGAGACAGCTGCTGATGACCGCGGCGCGCGCCGGCAGCGTCGACGCCGTGAAGGCTGCTCGCGCGCGCGGCGCCGACGTCAACGCGCGGGAGAACTGGTTCGGCGAGACCGGCGCTGATGTGGGCGGCCGCCGAGAACCACGCCGAGCGTCGTCCGCGCGCTGGTGTCGCTCGGCGCTGACATCAACGCCGCTCGGCGGACGTCGCGGCGCCGGAGCTCGAGTTCCCGAAGAGCGGCGGGCCGAATATGCCGTTCCGCGCGGCGGCCGGACGCCGCTGATGTACGCGGCGCGCGAAGGCGCGCTCGACGCGGCGCGCGCGCTCGTGGACCCGGCGCCGAGATCCAAGCCGTGGCGCTGCCGCAGACGACGTGACGCTCACCGACGACATGCGAAGCGAGCCGAGAACGCGTCGGCACCACCGCGCTGGTCTACGCGATCATCAACGCGCACTTCGATCTCGCCGCGATGCTGCTCGAGCACGGCGCCGATCCGAATATCGCGGACTACACCGGCATGGCGGCGCTGTACGCCGCCGTCGAGTGGAACACGCTGCAGTGGGTCAGAGCCGGCCGGCGCCGATCCGCGCGACACGCTCGACGGCGCCGGGCTCGTCGAACGGCTGCTCGCCCATGGCGCCGACCCGAACGCCAGCTTAAGGCGGCACGCCGCTCAAGATCTCTCGATCCGGCGCGACACTGAATTTCGGCAAAGGCGCGACGCCGCTGATGCGCGCCGCACGGACGAACGATGTCGGGTCGATGCGCCTGCTGCTCGAGTGGGGCGCCGATCCGTGGGCGGCGTTGCCCGACGGCACGACGCTGCTGATGATTGCCGCCGGCCAGGGGCTCGGGTCATTGCGCGGCGAAGGGCCGCGAATCCGCGTGCCCACCGAGGAAGGTGCGCTGTCAGGCGGTCCGCTGCTGCTCGACCGCGGCCTGCCCGTCAACGCGGCAACAAGGCCGGCAACACCGCTCTGCACGCCGCAGTCAGGCGTGGCGATCGCGTGGTGAAGCTGCTGGCGGAACGCGGCGCCGATCTGCACGCGAAGAACAAGGCGGGTTTCACCCCTCTCGATCTTGCGCTCGGATGGGCGAAGACGCCGTGGCGGTGATGCCACGCCGTCGTACGGGAGAGCACCGCGGCGTTGCTTCGCCAGTTGATGGGCGCGCCAGCGCAGTGACGGCCACCGGCCATGGCCGGCGCTACCTTCGATCGACGCGCTACGCGCCGAACTCCCCACGGAGCCAGGCTTCCGAAATCGACGAAATCTCCCTCGAAAACGAGAAGGGCTCGGCGTTTCACCGGTCGCATCCGTGCGCTGAAGTTCGTTTCACGGCCGACGGACAATTGGCCCTCCAAGTCGCCGGGAGTTCGATGGTGGTCCTCGCGATCACCGCGCCGCACACGGTGTAGGATTCCAACCTGTCGAATCGGGTTGCTTCTTGAAGTGCGTACTCGTGATGAAGGGACCGTTCAGGTACGTCGGATCGTCGACGATCGCTTTTACGATCACCCAGGAATCGCCATTCGCCTCGTTGACGCGATCGTAGTATCGGTCACCTGCGCGTTCGCACTGTACGGCACACCGTTCTTTCGCAGATATCCGGGCTTCAACCGCGTGGTCGTCACCTTCAGGCCGCCGCCAGGAACTGGCCCTCGCGCGCCGGCCGCCACGTCCCAGGACGCGGTGGAAACGCCCTGCCAGTCGCCACCCTTGCCGGCCGGCGTCGTGCCAAACTGCAGCAGACGCGTCTGCGTCCCGCTATCCATCTCCACCTTGAGCGTGTTGGCGTCCTGCCACGTGATGTGCAAGCGTCCCGGCACGCGCATGATCGCCGCGGCTCCGTAGGCCTTGCATTGATTGCCTGCCGCTTCGTCCTTGCCGGGATCCCACGCGTCGGCGACTTTCCGCCCCTCGGCGTTGAGCGGCAGGCTCGCGTAGTCGCCCTTGGCCGGCGTCACCATCCGATAGAGCCAGTCTTCGGTCACGACCGACACCCAGTACCCAGTCAGATCGACCGGCGCCGCGTCCCTCGGAGCTGCGCCCCGCTGTGGCGCGTTGGGCGCCTGGGCGCTCGCTGACCCGGCAACGACGGCCGGGAGAAGGGCGACGGCAAGAATGCAAAAACGAACGGTCTTCATTTACCTGTTCGCGGTCAGGCTCTTGTAGACAGCCTCGACAAATCTCTCCGGCGTACCGGAACCAGACTTCGCGCCATATCGGCCGTCGTAGTCCTTCGTCAGACCGGCCGCTTTCACCTGATCGAGCGTCATGCCCTTGCCGATCGCCGCCTGAATCCGGTCGCGAATGATGGTCACCATGTCCCGGTACTCGAGCAGGTCGGGTTGATCGCAGATGCGACCGTGCCCGGGAACGATGTAGGTGCCTCCCTCGTCTTGGAAACCGACCACGGTGAGCTCGAGGATCCTGTTCAACGCGTCGATCTCACCTTGGATGCTGCCGCCCCGTTCCAGGTCGATGAAGGGATAGCTCGTCGTCACGAAGATGTCGCCGGTGGCGACGACGTCGGAGCGGCGAAAAAAGACCAGGCTGTCACCATCAGTGTGCGCCGCAGGCTGGTGGATGATTTCGACAGCCTCACCGTTGAAGAAGAGCTGCTTGCGTCCCGACCGATAGGTTTCGGTCGGCCACGATCCGAAGGGAATCTCGGCGCGCGCACCGGTCGGCGCGCTCATCCGCTGCAGCACGTTGTCGTGGGCGTAGATCTGTGCCCCGACGCCCGCGTCCCTGAGATTGCCGGTGATGTTCGCCCCCACATACGTCAAGCCGGCTTTCCGGACGGTATCGTTGCCGCCCGTGTGATCCGGGTGCATATGCGTGTTGACGATGTACTGAATCGGCTTGTCCGACAGCGTCCGGATCGCGGCGACCACCTGCTCGGCCTTCTCGGCCACGCCGGTGTCCACCACCAGAACTCCGGTGTCGCCAACCTGCACGGTGACATTCGAGCCGGCGCCCGTCAGAAGGAACACATTCCCCTGGACCCTCAGGATTTCAATGCCACCCGCGCTCGATTGAGCGAGCGTCGTGACGACCAGGAAGCTGACGAACGCCAACGAGGCAACCAGTGCTTTCATTTGCCACCCGTCTTCTTCAACGTCGCCTGGTATTCGGGGTAGATGGTCTCCGCCCCGCCCAGGGCCGCTTCCAGCGGAATCTTGTGGAGGTCGGCAAATTCGCGCAGAAACGGATTCGCTCCAGGTTGATAGTGGGGCACGGTGCCCGCAGGCCGATCGATCTCGACGACAGACGCGCACGGATACAACCACGTCTGGCCGTTCTGAACTCGGAGCAGCAAATCCGTCGTTCTGATGAGCGGTTCACTCAGCGTAATCGGATCGCTCAGTACGGAGGTGTGCGTGAGATGGTCGCCGTGGCGGATGAAGTGTTCGGTCAGCGTCGCCTGGTCGGTGTGTCGCAACCCGTTGCGTCGCAGCCATCCCCATTTGAGGTGCGTGGTGTAGACCGTCAAGATATTGCCTTCCCACTTGCCGGTCGAAAAGCCCATCCACGTATGCGGTGCGGCCTCAGAAGGGTGCGGCCGATCGTCCATCCAGATCGTCCGTGTCTGCTGATAGTTGTCGAGGTACTGCTTGATGGCGATCAGCTTCTGCGACACTGGATCGCGTTCTTCCCAGATTCGAAGATTGAACGGTCCGCGGTAGATGTACGACACGATGTGAACTTCGCATTGATGCTCGGGGATGGTGAAACGCGAAGCATCCCACGCCAGCCCATACATCCGCGCCCCGTCAGTGAGCGGAATCCCGAGGTAATTCGCCAGTTCGGGACCGGGTCCGCGCTCGCGTTGATCTTCGTGGAAGACCGGACCCCAATTGCCGGCGAGAGAAACGCCCGGCCCGATCGGATTGTATCCACCGGGCCCCTGTGCGACCGAGGCGACACCCGACAGCACAACCGCCGACGCGCTCGTGAGCACTGCCGCCTTGAAGCGTTGAACCCATTTCATAAAGCACTACACCTTGAAGCGCGGAAACAACCGCTCGGCATTGCCTCGAGCCATCATCTGCATGAACTCCTTCGAGAGTCCCAGATTGGGAAGCTCGTCGACCGTCGTTTCGATGGGCTCCGGCGAGTAGTCCGTTCCAAAGAGGATGCGGTCGGGAGGCATGAACTTCATCATCGCCGACATCGGGAACGAAAAGCTGGCGTGCGCGATGTCGTAATACCACTTCCTCAATTCGGCCCACAGGCCATTGGGAATGTACTTCAACCGCTCGCCATCGTCCGGATAGCGATCCTTCATGCGTCCAGCCAGCATCGGCACCGTTCCACCGGAATGTACGGTGATGAAGCGGATGTTGGGATAGCGGAACATCACGCCGTTGACGACGATGCTCGTGACGGCCCGGGTGACGTCGAAATCGTACTCGAGCATGTTCGCGGCTGCTCCGTACCGAGGTTGTTGCAGCAGGTAGGAGCCAGCGGATGCACGAACACGACGGCGTTGCGTCGATTGAGCTCCTGCCACATCGGCTCGAAGTAGTTGTCGCCGGGCCAGCGGCCCTTGTTGTCGTTGGTGTAGATGCCGACGCCGTCGACTCTCAACGTGTCGTAGCAATACTCGATTTCCTTCAACGTCCCGTCGAGGTCCGGAAGCGGGACACCACCGAACAGGCCGTATCGCTTCGGGTATTGCTGCACGAGCCTGGCGCCGTATTCGTTGCCCGTTCTGACGGCGGTCCGCCCGCCTTCGGTGCCGCTGTACAGCAGATCGCCCATCTGCGTCATGGAGAGAATGGCGACGCTGATGCCAAACTTGTCCATGGCTTCGAGAGATTGATCGGGCGTCCAGTCGCTCCCCCTCGCCCGGCCTCGGGCGGCTCCCGGAGGTGCTGCACCCCTCGAGCCTACCGCCGCCCCCCGCCCGCCGTTCAATGCGGGTGGCGCGTGATGATGATGCACGTCGATGGCGCCGCCGCGGACGTTCATCTTTGTCACACGACTCTGTGCAGCACCGGCGGCGCGGCTCATCACCGCTAAAGCGCCGGCGGCGCCAAGCCGCGCGAGAAACTCTCGACGGGTCGCCGTGGAATCGGCCGCGAACGGAAACCACTGCCGGCGGTCGGTCATGGCGTCACCTCGAACGAATGTCCCTGGGGAGCCACCGTCGCTTGGTTGCGGCTGTACAGTCGCCCGCCCGCGACGACGGGATGTGCCCGATCAACGTGACCATCTTAATGCGGGCTATCCCCCTCGAGGCGGGCTATCCTCTTCACCGTGCAGGGCGCGCGCCACGTTCGTGATGGCCTGCGCACGAAGGCACGTCAAATGAGGACGAGATCGGCTCTGAAACGCGCGGCTCCATTGCTGGGAATGCCTCTCCTGTTTCCCCTCTTGTTCGTCGCCGCTCGTGCGGCCTTTCCGGTTGGAACGTTGGCGATCAGGAGTCAAGGGTACTTCTACGTGGGCGGTCAGTACGACAACCCGGCCAATCCGACGTACATGTCGGGCCAGATGTACGTGCGGTATCAGATCCCCGTCCGGACCAGCGGTGCGCCGACGACGAGGTACCCGGTGGTGATGATCCACGGGGCCGGTCAGCAGGCGACCACCTACACGGGCACGCCCGACGATCGATCGGGCTGGGCGGACTACTTTCTCAACAGCGGCTGGCCGGTCTATACAGTGGATCAGCCCGGGCGCGGCAAGTCGATTTACCTGGAGCGCGCGTACGGGCCGAGGGGCACCAGCGACATTGCGAATCTGGAGAACCTGTTTACTGCGCCGGCGCGCATGCGCCCGTACCCGCAGGCCAGGCTGCACACAGTGGCCGGGACCGGGGATGCATGGCGACCCGGTCTTCGACCAGTTCTTCGCCTCGCAGTTCGAAACAGCCTCGCCATTGCCGCCTCTCTCGAAAAGTGGCTGCGCACGACGCTATGAAGGATGTGGCACACGAGCCCCCGCCGGTTCGCCAGCTGGCGGCGCCGGATCTGAAGGCGCTCCTCTCGAGCGGCGCCGCCATCGAGCTCGTCGATGTCCGGACCGTGGACGAACGTGCGATCGCCGCCATCGACGGCTCTCGCTTGCTCGACCGGGCGTATCACGACGAGCTGCTTCTCCGCGATCGGGATACGGCCATCGTCTTCCAGTGCCACCACGGCGTGCGCAGTCAGGGCGCCGCCGAGTACTTCCGCCGTGAGGGATTCCGGAATCTCTACAATTTGCAGGGCGGGATCGACGCATGGTCGTTGCTCGTCGATCCGGCCGTCCCGCGCTACTGAGCGTACGCGCCAGGAGCAAACGCGCCCAGAACGCCAGCCAGTCGCGAGGCACAGAAACCAGGACGGTGTTCCGGGAGTCGCCGCACCGCCGGTGTTTCACTCGGCGCGAACGACTTCGTCGGCCTGGTCGGCCTGCTCGAGGCTTCCATTTCAGCTCATCAGGCGATAATCCATCCTCATGCGAGCAACTCGCGGACTCTGGGCACCACCTTGGTTCCGTACAGCTCGAGGCTCGTCATCAATTTGTCGTGCGGCAACGTGCCATTCGGCGTACTTGAGGTCGAATCGAGAGAGACCGAGGCCTTTCATCGTCGCGACGATTTTCTGGGCAACCGTTTCGGGAGAGCCGACGAACAGCGCGCCGTCGGGCCCGGCCTCTCGCTCGAACCCGGCGCGCGTGATGGGCGGCCACCCGCGCTCGGCGCCGATCCGATTCATCAAACCCGCGTGGTGCGGCCACAACTCCTCTTTGGCTTGCTCGTCGGTCGCCGCGAGGTGACCCGGTGAATGCGCGCCGATTGGCTGTATCGGCTTCTCGAATCGCTCGAGCGACTGATGGTAGAGCTGCGCATATGGCAAAAATCGTAGGGGGTTTCCGCCGATGATCGCCAGAATCAGCGGCAGTCCGTAGTAGGCGGCGCGGACGACCGATTCCGGGCTGCCGCCGACGCCCACCCACGTGCGGAGCGTGCCCGTTTCGATCGGTGGATACACGACCTGGCCGCTGAGCGACGCGCGCAGTTGTCCTTTCCACGTCACCGGCTGATTCTTGAGCAGCTCGGCGAAGAGATTGAGCTTTTCCTCGAACAGCGGCTCGTAATGGGCGAGGTCGTAGCCGAACAGCGGAAACGACTCCGTGAACGAGCCCCGCCCGACCATCACCTCCGCGCGCCCGCTCGAAATCGCATTGAGCGTCGAAAAACGCTCGAAGACGCGAACCGGGTCGTCCGTGCTCAACACCGTGACCGCGGTCCCCAGCCGAATGCGCCTGGACCTTGCCGCAATCGCGGCGAGGACCACTTCGGAAGCAGAAATGGAAAAATCCCTGCGGTGATGTTCGCCGACGCCGAAGGCGTCGAGCCCGACTTGATCCGCGAGCTCTCCTTCGTCTATCACGTGTCGAAGCGTTTCGGCCTGCGAGAGAGATCGCCCCTCGGAGTCGACAGTGACGTCTCCGAAGGTGTTCACACCCAGTTCAATCGCGGCTGCCATATTCCTCCATGTCGAGTGATGGCCCCTGTCAGTCTTGAGTTCGACTTTGTCAGATCGCGTCCGCACCGACGTGAGTGCGAAACATGCTGGTCGATTCGTCGGCGGCGAAGGATTCGCCGCGAAAGCGCCGATCGTTACTTTTTCGCCGCTACCATTTTCGTGATCCGGCCGACGCTCGTGTCGCCTGAATAGAGATTGCCTTGCGAATCCATGGCCATGTAGTTGGATTCGACGAACTGGCCGTCCCCTCTCCCCGGTCCGTTGCCGACCGCACCAAGCACGTTGCCATCCCAGTCAATCTTGAAGATTTGACCGTCCTGACCGGTCGCCAGCCAGAGCTGTTTGTGCGGGTCCACATAGAGCGCGCACGTGAGGTTTCTCATTTGAATCGTTTTGATGAACTTGCCGTCTTTGTCGTAAACGACAAGGCGATATTCCTCGCGATCGGCGATATACACGTCGCCGTTGTTCGGATTGATGGCAATCCCATGGACCATGCTGAAGTGTCCCTGGCCGGCACGGTTTCCGAACCACTGATTGATGAACTTGCCGTTCTTGTCGAGGTGCAGGACGCGCGCGGCGCCAATCCTGTTGGTCGGAGACTTGTCGGTGTCGTTGGGACTCTCGTTCGCATGACCCTGGCCGATATAGACGTCGCCATTCGGGGCGAAGGCGACGTGCAGCGGCTGCCAGAGAAGTCTTTGTCCCTTGGCCTCGTCCCAATCACCCCGTTGTCCCCTCACACCGATGGTCATCAGGAGCTTTCCCTCGGGACTCAGCTTCATCACGGTGTCGCCATGCTCGTCGCAGATCCAGATGTTGTCCTCTCGGTCGATGGCCATGCCATGTGCCTTGTTCTGGTGGCCGATCACCTCGTCGCCGATTGCGCGGACCAGCTTCTGGTTCTGATCGAACTCGAACAACTGTGGCTTTCCGGCGGCGTTGCGCTGAAAAGCGAACAGGTGTCCCTTCGAATTGATCGCGACCGCCGCGACACCACCACCGCCCTCGGGCAACGCGAACGGGTAGGCGTAGGTGAAACCCATATCGGGCGTGCGCAGTTCATGAGAGATGAGGTTGCGCTCCCTTCCCCAGTTGCAGATGGGCGAATGCGTGCACGGCTCGGCGCCAGCGTTTCCCTGTATGCCGCCCCCTTGCCCACCGCTCCTCCCGCCGGAGGTCACTTGTGATGTCGAAGCCACGGCCGACGCTTGCGGCCCGGCGGCTGGCGTGTCCGTTTGTGAGAATGCCAGCGTACAGAGTCCGACCACGACTCCACGGAAAGTACGTCCTCTCATTTCAACCTCCCGGCCTCAACGCACCGTCTTCGCCTTCGCCTCGTCGCGCCGCCACGCGTAGTAACCGTCGAGCGCCTTGAGCTGAGGCATGTTCGGCACCGGTCGAGCGCTCGACCGTCCGTCGAAATGCATGGCGTTCTGAGCGGTGGGAGTAAACGCGGGCCAGGCGGGCAGACCCGGCCCATTCGGGTCGCCGTTCTTCGCGAAGTTCACCCAGTAACTGCTCACGAGATCTGACATCGCGTGGTCCTCAGGGCGGGGCGGGCCGGCCGCACCAAGTGGACCACTCGAGGCGCCAAGCGTGCGAAATACGTAGCCGATTTCCGCGCCGTGATTGGCACCATTCGGCGACTGCGGCGTCCGATGGTCGAAGTAATAGACGTACGCCTTCCCCTTGCCCTTCTCGGCCTGCAGCATCGCCCACGCCCACGTGGGCCACGCGAACGCCGTAGTCGCGGAAGATGTCCTTGCCGGCTTTGGCCGCTTCCGCGTCGGTGGCATGCGGATATGCGGCGAGAATCGCGTCGGCGTGTTTGCCGTAGCCTTCGCGAATCTGCGATTCGAAGAGCGCCTTTGTCATGCCGGGTTGCGCAAACAAGGCGCCTTCGTCCGAGTTCGTGCCGATGAGCACGGGCGTGTCGTAGAAACGCCCCGCCTTGTACAGCTCGTACTGATCGCCCGGCAGCACGTCGCCGTCGAAGACCGGCCAGAAGCCGCCCTGCAAGCCCGGGCCCTGGGCCGTTTGCAGCTGGTCGACGCTCAGCTCGCGCGCGGCAGCGATGTCCTTCGCGCCGAGCTTGGCGAGAAAGCTCTGCCCCGTTGCCTCCGCCACCTTGAGCGGCGGGACGTTCTGTCCGCCTTCGTTGGCGAACCGCGGGGGGCCGAAGTTGCCGCCGCTTTCGGAGATCGCGCGTTGAAACAAGCCTTTTGCGGCTGGCGACGCGGCCAACATGCTCACGGCGATGCCGCCCGCGGATTCGCCGAAGATCGTGACGCGCGCGGGATCCCCGCCAAACTTCGCGATGTTGGCCTTCACCCAACGAAGCCCCTCGATCTGATCCTGGAGGCCGTAGTTGCCCGAACCCTTGCCGCTCTCGCGACTGAGCTCGGCGTGGGCGAGGAATCCGAACGCACCCACCCTGTAGGCGACGCTGACCAGGACGACACCCTTCTCAGCGAGCCGCGTCCCATCGTAGGCCGGAACACTCGTCTGGCCGCCCACGAAACCGCCGCCGTAGATCCACACCATCACTGGCAGTGCCTCGCCCGCCGTCTTCGCCGGCGTCCAGACGTTGAGATAGAGGCAGTCCTCGTTGATCTCGGGTGGCGCGCCGAACAACCTTGCAAAGTTCGGATCCTGCACGCAGCTCGGCCCGAATGCGGCGGCCTGCTTCACGCCCGTCCACGGCCTAACGGGCTGCGGCGCCTTCCACCGCAGCGGTCCCACCGGTGGAGCGGCAAACGGAATGCCCTTGAACGAGACGATGCCGTTTGCCAGCACGCCGGCGACGCGGCCGCCGGTCACGTCGACTTCCTGCACCTGGGCGCTCGCCGACGGAACCAATAGCAGCGCCACCGCGAGACACGCCGCGTCGATCGCGAGCTTCTTCACGCTCTTCGAGTCCAGGACATTGCGCACAGGTCCACCTTTCTTTCGCACTCACCGACCCGGCATGACAGGCGCCGGGTGAGCAGGACGGGGAGGGAAATCTTACTCTCAGCCGCGCTTCGTCCGCGGGGGGAACCCTTGGGGCATGAAAGGTTCCGGCGTCGACGCTATAGAATCGTTCGACTGGCCCATCAATGGCGTTCGGCGCGGCTGAGCCCCGCTATGAGATCGTCGAAATCATCGGCCGCGGAGGCATGGGAGAGGTCTGTCTCGCCGACGATGTGATGCTCGACCGCAAGGTTGCGCTCAAGTTCGTCAGCGAGCCCCGCGAAAGAGACGGCCTGGAGCAACTGCTCAGCGAGGCCCGAGCCGCAGCCGCTCTCGACCATCCGTTCATCTGCTCGATTTACGAAGTCACGACGCACAACGGCCGCCCCTGCATCGCCATGGAGTACGTCCGCGGCGAGTCGCTCGAACGGCGGCTGCGCGGCGGGCCGCTGCCGCTTGGAGAGGCGCTCCGGGTGGCGGAAGAGATCGCCGAGGCGCTCGACGCGGCGCACAAGCGGCTCGTCGTTCACCGCGATCTCAAGCCGGCGAACGTCATGCTCACCGAGGACCAGCACATCAAAGTCATGGACTTCGGGTTGGCGACCCGCTTGCCGCGGGCCGCCGCCGTCGACCAGGCGGCGACCGTCACGATTGCGGTGACGGATGCCGTCGTGAAAGGCACGCCGGCCTACATGGCGCCGGAACAGATCCGCGGCGAACCAGCCGATCGCCGATCCGATATTTTCGCGTTCGGCATTCTGCTGTATGAGGTGGTCTCGGGAACCAATCCGTTCCATCGCGGGGGGATCACCGCCACTTTCGCGGCCATTCTCGGCGAGCCGGCGCCGACGCTCCGCGGCCGCCTGCCGGCGATTCCGCCTGCGCTCGATGCCCTTCTGGCACGGCTGCTGGCGAAGGATCAGGCCGCGCGATATCAGTCCTTCGGCGACGTCCGCAGCGCTCTGCGCGGCCTTTCGGTCGACATGTCTTCGTCGCTCGCGGCGCCGGCCGTTGTCGAGCGGCCGGCAAGCGATGACAGCGCCACGCTGATTGGGCGCGACGCTGAGGGGGCGCAGCTGCTGCAAAGCCTTCACCAGGCAAGGTCCGGTCGAGGCAGCCTCGTCCTGCTGGTCGGAGACGCGGGTATCGGAAAAACTCGACTGGCGGAAGATGCCCTGACGGCGGCGCGGCGGCTCGGATGTCAGACGCTCGTTGGCCGATGCTACGAGCAGGAGGACACGCCTGCGCTCATCCCGTACATCGAAGTGCTCGAGGAGGCCTCCCGGCTGATGCCCGCCGCACTGTTTCGCGAGGCGGTCGGTGCGAGCGCGCCCGAACTGGCGAAACTGATACCGGAGCTGCATCATCTGTTCCCCGACATGGCGGCGCCGCTGGAGTTGCCGCCGCAGCTGCAGCAACGATACCTGTTCACGAATGTCCGCGAGTTCCTCACTCGAAGCGGTCGCTCCATGCCGCTCGTGATCTTCATCGACGATCTGCAGTGGGCAGACGAGTCGACCGTTCAGCTGACGCAGCAGCTGGCGCAGCAGCTCGCCAACCTCCCGATCCTCGTCATCGCGGCGTACCGCGAGGTGGACGTCGCCCCCACTGGCCCTGGCAGGGGCAGGCTTCACAACCTGCTGGACCGGGTCCGTGGTCAGGGGATTCCCGCATCACAGTCGATCAAGGCCGCGCTCGATCAGCTGGTCGGCCAGCGCCACGCCCGTACGATCGCGCTGCGCCCGTTGACACAACCCGAAGTGCAGGGCGTGCTCGCAGCGCTCGGCCAGCCAAACCCGCCGGCCGCGCTCGTCCGGAAATTCGCCGAGCACACCGGCGGAAATCCGCTGTTCATCGCCGAGCTGTTCCGGCACCTGAAGGACGAAGGACGGCTGTTCGACGCCCGCAACCACTGGACGCGCAACATCGACCTCGACGATGTCGAGATTCCCGACACGGTGCGCATCGTGCTGGAGCGCCGGATTCAGCGCGTCTCGCCCGAAACGCAGAACGTGCTGAAAGCCGCGGCGGTGATTGGCCGTCAGTTCGAGCCCGACCTGCTCGAAGAGGTCGCCGAAATCGACAGCGATACGCTGCTCTCGGCGCTGGACGAGGCCGAGCAAGCCCGGATCCTGAGAGGCCCTTCGGGGCGCCGCGACACCATGTGGCGCTTTGCCCATCAGTTCATTTGCCAGATGCTGACCGGCGCGATTCCCCAGCTTCGCCGGCAACGGCTGCACTTGCGCGTCGCCGACGCGATGGCGCGGCTCGACCGAGAGTCCCGCGTGTACACATCCGGGATCGCGCATCATCTGTACTGTGCCGGCCGCCTGGCCGACCCCGGTCGAGCCGCCCGCGCGCTGATCACGGCTGGCGACGCCGCGCACGTCGTGTATGCCACCGAAGAAGCGGTCCAGCATTATCGCCGGGCCCTCGAGGTGTTGAAGGATACGAGCGGCCACGAACGAGAGCGGCTTTCGGTGCAGGAAACGCTCGCGGACCTGCTGGCACTGCAAGGCGATCGCGCCGCAGCGATGGAACACTACGAAACAGTCAGCGCCGCTTACCGCGCCGCACAGGCGCCGGTCGATCAGGCGCGCGTCGCCCGCAAGACCGGCACGCTCCATTGGCAGGCCGGCGATCGTGCCGAGGCGATGGCGGCGTATCGTCGGGCACTGGAGGCCCTCGCCGGAGCAACGGCGCACCTCGAATCGGCCCACCTTTATCAGGAGCTGGGGCTCGCCGCGTTTCGCAGCGGAGACAACGACCAGGCACGCGAGTGGGCGGAGCGCGCGCTGCAATCGGCGGAGCTCGCGCTCACCGCGCCTGCGTCCGACGGGTCGCAGGTCCGCAAAGCGGCGACAACGGCGATCGCGCAGGCCACCAATACGATCGGCGTCGCGCTGGCACGGTCCGGGCAGCTCGACGCCGCCCGCGAGCGCATCGAGCGCAGCCTCGCCGCGTCACGGGATCTGGGACTGCTCGACGTCGCCTGCCGCGCCTACGCCAATCTCGGAGTCCTCTACAGTTCCGTCGAGCCGCAACGTGCGATCGACGTGTCGCTGACGGGGCTCGAGCTGGCGTCGAGGATCGGCGCACCGTCGCTCCAGTCGTATATTTACGCGAACCTCGCGGCCGCGTACTGCGCGTTGACCGAAAGGTGCGAAACAGAAGGCCTTGAGGCGGCGCAGACGGCCGTCGCGCTCGACCGCGAGCTGGGGCAGCTGGACCATCTCGCCGTTCCGCTCGTCGTCATGGCGCAGATCCATCAATGCCGCGGCGAGCTCGAGAAGGCGCAAGAGGAGTATCACGAGGCGCTCGCGCTGGCTGAAAAGATCGGCGAGCCGCAGTTGATCTTCCCCTGCTACGACGGCCTCGCCACGATCCACCTGGATCGAGGCGACCGCGGTCGTGCGGAAGAATTCATGGTGAAAGCTCAGCAGCTGTGCGAACGGACCGGTCTCGATCCCGATGCGCTACTCCTGCTCCCGTTCTTGTGTTGACGTAGAATTGTCAGCTCGCAGGTCGAGAGAAACGTTCAGAGGCCGTTGAATCTTGGAAAAGGTTGATCCCATGTCGCTATCAGGCCAGATGCCGGTTCAGCCCGGAGAGCCCGCGCCCGACTTCGCCGTGTCGGCCGTGCACGAGGATCGGATGATTTCGTTGGCAGACTACCGCGGAAGGACGCCGCTGCTGCTCGGCCTGTTCAGGGGCCTGTACTGCCCGTTCTGCCGGCGTGCGCTGGCCCAGATGGCCGTCTCGTCCGACCGCCTGAAATCGCTCGGCGTCGATTCGCTGGCCGTTGTCGGCACCGACGTGGAGAATGCGCGGCTTTATTTCAAGTTCAGACCGACGCGCATGGCGCTCGGCGCCGACCCGAATCTCGTCACCCACCGCTCGTACCGTGTGCCGCGGCCGGAGCCTACGTCCGAGTTGATGCAAGCGATGGCGAACACACAGATCAACCCGACTGGAGAGCTCCCGGCACCGCTGCCGGTGCCCGCCGCAGGGGCCGCCCTCAACGCGCTCGACGGCTATCAGAGCACGCCGGCCGATCAGCGGGACTTCGAGTCGGCGTTTACGCAGTTGAAAGGCCAGTTCCTGATCGACCGCGGCGGCGTCGTGCGGTGGGCCCACATCGAGGGCCAGGAGGGCCCCTCCGGTCTCGGCAAGTTCCCTTCGCACGACGAATTGATTGACGCGGCGAGTATCGTCATCGGCGGCACACGGGTCGGCACTTAGCGATCCCACCGGTCCAGTTTCGGTCACACAGTGCGGCTTCGATCCGTCACGAAGGTGACGGCCGACACGGTCACGCCCACGACGGTCACGTGCGTGGCATGCACCGGCATTGCTAAACCTCTTGACATGCACTAGTCAAGTAATCTATTGATTACTTGACTATGACCGATCCCCACCGAACCTTCAAGGACCGCCTCTACGGTCAGTTCGCTCGCCTCGGCAAGGCGCTCGCCAGCCCGCATCGCATCGAGATGCTCGAACTGCTCGCACAGAGCGAACGCACGGTCGATTCCCTGGCGACGGAGATGGGCTTGTCGCTGGCGAATGCTTCTCAGCATCTGCAAGCGCTGCGACAAGCCGCGCTGGTCGAAAGCCGCAAACAAGGCCTATTCGTCCACTACCGGCTCGTCGACCCGTCGGTCTTCGACCTCTGTGCCGCCCTGCACACGGTGGCCGAGCGACGTCTCGCCGACTTGGATCGCCTCGTGCGCGAGCACTTCGGGGACCGTTCCGACGCCGAGCCGGTGCGCATGCGCGATCTGCTGGATCGGGCGCGGGCGAGCGACGTCATCATTCTCGACGCCCGGCCCGCAGCCGAGTACCAGGCGGGCCATATCGCCGGCGCGATTTCGGTTCCCATCGACCAGCTCCAGAAACGTCTGCGGTCGCTGCCAGTCGACAAGGAGTACGTGGCGTACTGCCGTGGCCCCTACTGTGTGTACGCCGATCGAGCGGTCGAACTCCTTCTAAAGAGTCGCCGCCGCGCCCGGCGTCTGCTCGAGGGATTTCCGGAGTGGCGCGCGGCGGGATTTCCCATTGCACGAGGGAGCGACGCGCCGGCGGTGCCAGGACGGCCGCGACGGCGCGGTTCACGCCGTCCTCGAAAGCGCCTGCTGACGTCGGTTTGATTCGCTTGTCGTGGCGACGCTGACCGACCGCAGACCCCTCGAGCGCGCACGTGATCGGAGGTGAATGATGGAGAAAGCCGTGATGCGACGACGCCTCGAGGTCCAGGGGTTTCTGCTGGACGATGTTGCGCTGCGACAGATCGGCAGGTGGCTGCGGTTCACCCCGGCTCTCTGCGCCACGGGCATCGCCATTGGGACTCTCCTCGCCTCTCCGTCGATGTTGTGGGCGCTTGCGGCAACCGCTGCTGCCGGCGCGCTGTTTCCCAGACATCCGTTTGATTTCCTCTACAACTTCGCTATTCGGTTCCTGACGAGGACGCAACCACTTCCGGTCAATCGAGCTCCAAGACGGTTCGCGTGCGGCGTGGCGGCACTCTGGCTCGCTGGTACGGCGATGGCGTTCGAAGGAGGTCAGCCTGCGCTTGGCTACATCCTCGGAGGAGCGATAGTCGTCCTCGCCACTCTCGTCAGCTTGACGGATATCTGCATCCCTTCGGTTGTTTACCAGTTCCTGTTCGCGCGGCGCGACCGGAAGGTCGTACGCGTGTAGATCGAAGCCCTGCACGAGAGGTGGAGGTGACATGTGGCGATGACGTGCCCCGTTGATTTCGACACCGTGACGCTACGCGCCGAAATTCAGACGATGTATTCGCAGGTCGCCGCCACGCCCGAAGGCTCGTTCCACTTTCATCGTGGACCAGAGTACGCCGTTACCAGGCTCGGCTACGACGCGGCGGAGCTCGCCACTCTCCCCATCACGGTCACGTCGTCATTCGCGGGTGTTGGCAATCCTCACGCTATCAGGCCCATCGAGAAGGCAGCCGTCGTGCTCGACGTCGGCTGTGGATCTGGAACCGATCTACTCCTCGCTGCGCGGCATGTCGGACCTGCCGGCCGCGCGATTGGCGTGGACATGACCGAAGCAATGCGAGCACGAGCATCAGCGGGAGCCGTGCAATGCGGACTCGCTCATGTCGACGTGCGTGATGGCGATGCAACGCGCCTGCCGCTCGAAGATGCCAGCGTCGACGTGGTCATTTCGAACGGCGTGCTGAACCTCGTACCCGACAAACACAAAGCCATCGGCGAGATCGCCCGCGTCTTGAAGCGCGGCGGCGGTGTACAGATTGCCGACATCGTGATCAAGGAGATCCTGCCGGAAAGCACCCTTCGCGACATCGATCTCTGGACCGGTTGAATCGCCGGCGCTCTGCTGGAAGCAGAGCTTGTCGACGCCTTTGCGGCGGCCGGCTTCGACGATGTGCGCATCGTCGCCCGATTCGATTGCTTCGCAGGAACGACCAAAGAGCGGACGGCGAGACGGTACGGCGTCGGCGGTGTGAATCTCGTGGCGTCGCGACGATAGGCCCACCCGGCTATCTCGAAAGAGGAGGCTCATCATGACAATGAAGGTAGCGATTCGACGGTCCATTGCTCCCGCTCTGATCGTTGTCGTCACGACCATGCTTTCCGCGTGGGCCAGCCAGGCTGCGGCGCAAACGGCTCAGAAGACGCTGTACGACCGGCTCGGGGGCGCGTACAGCATCGCGACGGTTGTGGACGACTTCATCGAGCGCTTGCTCGTCAACGCAACACTCAACGCCAATCCCGCCATCAACGCCGCGCGGGCACGAGTCCCGAAAGCAGGCTTGAAATTCCAAGTTACGGCGCTCGTGTGCGAGGTCACCGGTGGTCCATGCAGGTACACGGGCCGAGCGATGAAGGAGTCACATGACCATCTCAACATCACGCAGGCTGAGTGGGATGCAATGGTCGCAGATTTCAGACGGACATTAGAACAGTTCAAGGTACCGCAGCAGGAACAGCAGGAATTGATCGCGATCGTCGGCAGCACGAAGAAGGACATCGTCAAGTCGGCGACCGCCAGCCGATAGCACAGGTGCGATCATGATTTTTCGACCTTTCTACTATTTCGACCTCGGCTGCGCCGCCTACCTCTTCGGCTGCGGCACGCTCGGCAAATGCGCAGTAGTAGACGCGCGCACCGACGACGTGGAGGCCTATGCCGCTTTCGCGACCGCCAAGAACATGCACATTACGCACGTCATCGACACGCACGTCCATGCCGATCATCGATCGGGCGGGCCGGAGCTGGCCCGACGAACCGGAGCCAGCTACTGCCTGCACGAATCGGCGGACGTGAGGCTGCCATTCACGCCTCTGCAAGATGGACAACAGATCGAGTTGGGAAATACAAGGGTCACCGTACTGCACACGCCGGGACATTCACCGGAAAGCATCTGCTTGGTCGTCACCGACCTCAGGCGAGGGCCAGCTCCCTGGTTTGTCCTGACGGGTGACACGCTGTTTGTGGGAGCCGTCGGACGACCCGATCTTCCCGGCCATGCCGAGGAAAATGCCGGACAGCTGCACGCGAGTATTCACCAGAAGCTGCTGACCCTGCCCGGCGACGTGGAGATCTACCCGGGGCACTTCTCGGGCTCGGTGTGTGGCACCGGATTGAGCGGCAAACCGACGAGCACGATAGCGTTCGAACGACGCTGGAACCCGATGTTGTCGCTGGAGCAGAGCGCGTTCATTGCGGCACTCAGCGATGTACCGCCCAAACCCGAGGCCATGGAGCGCATCCTCGCGTCCAATCGTGGTCTTCGTGAGGAGACAGAGATCTCCGTATGATCGACGCCGTGGCGGCTCCTATTCAGATCCGCCTTGGCCTGCGCGAGAACGCCGCGCAATTCGCGCTGCTGGTCCTCGTCAACGCATTCGTTGGCGCGATGGTCGGCCTCGAGCGCAGCCTTCTCCCCGCCATCGCCGAGCACGACTTTCAGCTGGCTGCACGTACAGCCGCGCTCTCGTTCATCGTAGTCTTCGGTCTGACCAAGGCGGCGACCAACTACGTCGCCGGCCGCCTCGCCGACCGTCTCGGACGCAAACAGATACTCATTGCCGGCTGGCTGGTCGCAGTGCCCGTCCCGTTCCTGCTGATGTGGGCGCCGAGTTGGGCGTGGATTCTGGTTGCGAACGGGCTGCTGGGCGTCAGTCAGGGATTCACCTGGTCGACGACCGTCATCATGAAGATCGATCTGGTTGGTCCGGCTCGCCGCGGCCTGGCGATGGGACTGAACGAGTTCGCCGGCTACGTCGCCGTCGCCGCGGCTGCGTTCGCCACGGGTGTCATTGCGGCGCGCACCGGTCTGCGGCCGCAACCGTTCTATCTGGGCGTCGCGTTTGTCGCGTTGGGCCTCGTCCTCTCGGCACTCGTTCGAGAGACGGCGCCGCACGCCGCATTGGAGGCACAGCAGCGCGGTTCGGCCCCAAGCCGCCTCGGCGCCCGAGAAGTCTTCTGGCGCACGACAGTTTCTGATCGCGACTTGTCTGCAGTGAGCCAGGCGGGTCTGGTGAACAACCTCAATGACGGGATGGCCTGGGGGCTCTTCCCACTCTTCTTCGCCGCGGCAAGCATGGACTTCGCGCAAATCGGAGTGCTCGCCGCCATCTATCCGCTGACGTGGGGCGTGGGCCAGCTTGTGACGGGGGCCCTTTCCGACATGATTGGCCGCAAATGGCTCATCACCGGCGGGATGTGGATTCAGGCCGCAGCGATTGGTCTCGTCAGCGTCTCGACGGGGTTCGCGGGTTGCGCGGTCGGCGCCATCTTGCTTGGCGCCGGTACGGCGATGGTTTATCCAACGCTGCTCGCAGCGATCGGCGATGTGGCGCACCCGTCATGGCGGGCATCGGCCGTGGGCGTGTACAGATTGTGGCGAGATCTCGGCTATGCGATCGGCGCACTGTTGGCCGGCATCTGCGCCGACTGGTTGGGGCTGGCCGGCGCGATGCGAGTCGTGGCTGCCGTGACGCTCATCTCCGGCCTGGTGGTCGCGATCCGAATGGAAGAAACGCTGTCGCTCGGGAACCTCGGACACGCAGAACCCCTGAACCCTGAACCTTGAACCAGGAACCCGAGAGATGCCCTGTTGCTCGACCTTCCAAGATGCAGCGGAACGGCAGTTCACCGAGAAGATTGCTCAACGAGATCTCACCACCTATCGGCGGAACGGCGCGGGAGTCACGACTCGGCTGCTACGCGACGCGCTCGTCACGGCTGGGGCAACGAAACGGATCGCTCTTGGATGTCGGTGCCGGCATCGGCGCCCTGACGTTTGAGCTCCTCGAACTTGGCGTTGCGCGAGCGATCGCAGTCGAGGCTTCCGCGGCGTATGTAAGAGCGGCGTCCGAAGAGGCTGCGATCCCCGCAGTGGTACCGCCCGCCACCACCGCGGCCGGTCGCCCGGGCGTGCGGCGCGCGTCGGGGCCACCCGTAGCGGATCGGCCGGAAGCCTGGGGACGCGACCCGTGGAGCGGCGCGACGTGATCGGTCAACGAGGTGGTCGACGTCTGGCGACGCCGAGTTCGGCCAGCTTGGCTGCGACGGTCCGCCCGTGCGTCGCGGGGCTCACCTGTTTGTCGATATAGAGGATCCGGCCGTCGACGCCGATGTAGAAGGTCCAACGCGAAGCGAACGGTTGATCTTCATCAACGACACCGTATGCCTTCGCGACGCTCTTGTCCGGATCGCTGAGCAGCGGATAGTCCACACCCAGGGACCGCGCGAAGGCCTGGTTGGCGTCCAGCTGGTCGACGCTGGCGGCGAAATAGGCCACGTCGAACGCCCGAAAGTCGTCGCCACTCTCACGGAGTGACTTGCACTCGGCCGTTCAAGCGGGAGAGAACGCCTTCGCAAACCACGCGAGGACGACTGCCTGTTTCCCCTTGTAATCCGCAAGGGTGTACTGCTTCCCGTCAGACCCCCGCAGCGAGAACGAAGGGGCGACGTCACCCACCTTCAGTCCGCCTGCGGCAGTGACCGCTGTCGCCAACGCTACGGCCAAGGAAATCCAACCGGCCATCTTGGGTAAGACGCGCATGGGGCGTTACGATACCACTATCCGAGCTAGTCATGTTAGTGGGGCCTGGCTCTCAAATTGGCGCCTATGAGGTGGTCGCTGCGATCGGCGCAGGCGGCATGGGCGAGGTGTATCGCGCGCGCGATTCCAGGCTGAACCGCGACGTGGCGTTGAAGATCATCCGTCAGCCCCTGACCGACGCGGAGCACCTCGCCCGATTTCGCCGCGAAGCGCAGGTACTTGCCGCGCTCAATCACCCGCACGTCGCCAGCATTTACGAACTCGACGAAGCCGACGGCATGCTCTTCCTGGTGATGGAGCTCGTTCCCGGGCAGACGCTCGGCGATCTGCTGGCCAGCCGGCCCGCTCGATCTCTGGAAGTCACCGAAGCCCTCACAATCGCGCGGCAAATCGCCGAAGCCCTCGAAACAGCGCACGACAAGGGTATCGTCCACCGCGATCTCAAGCCAGCCAATATCAGGGTCACGCCGGACGGCGTCGTGAAGGTCCTGGACTTTGGTCTCGCGAAAGCGCTGTCGGGCGAGGCCGCCGAAGTGAATCTGACGAACTCGCCGACCCTTACCGTCGCTGCAACCAGTATCGGCATGATTCTCGGCACTGCGGGGTACATGTCTCCGGAACAGGCAAAGGGCCAGGTCGTCGACCGACGCACGGACGTCTTCGCATTTGGCTGCGTACTGTTACGAGATGCTCGCAGGACGGCCAGCGTTCAAGGGTGAGACGCTGGCGGAAATTCTGGCCGGCGTTCTGAAAACGGATCCGGATTGGAGTCGCCTGCCAGCCGGCACCTCGACGAACGTGACGCGCCTCCTGAACCGCTGTCTCCAAAAGGACATCAAGGCACGGCTGCGAGACATGGGCGATGCCCGGCTCGAGATCGAAGAGGCTCTCAATCGGCCTGCCATGACGACCGAGCTCGAGGCAAGCCCGACTGCCGCACGCAGCCTGCAAACGGAGTGGCCGCGGATGCTCGCGGTGGCGGCGGCGGGAGCGGTGGCGGGTGCGATTGCGATGTGGAGCCTGAGGTCCGAGCCGCAGGTGCCAACGCTCCCCAGCGGACGCTTCGTCATTGCGCTGCCTGCGAACGAGAGACTCGCAGGGTTGGATTTTCCGTCGGTCGCGATCGCACCCGATGGATCGGTCATGGCGTACGTCGGGTCACGGAGCGGTCAATCACAGTTGTTCCTCCGGCCGATGAACGGCCTGGAGACAACCGCCATTGACGGAACGACCAATGCGATTGCCCCGTTCTTCTCGCCGGACGGTCGATGGCTCGCGTTCTTTGCGGACGGCCAGCTCAAGAAAGTGCCGACCGCGGGTGGGTCTCCGGTGACGCTCACCGAGGCGCGGGTCGGCGTCGGTGGCAGTTGGGGCGCCGGCGACACGATTGTGTTCGCAGCCGGAACGGGATCGGCACTTTCACGCGTGTCCGCCAATGGCGGCATGCCGGAGCGCGTGACGACCCTGGCGGCGGACAAAGGAGAGTTCAGCCATCGCTGGCCCGAGCTGCTGCCGGACGGCAAGACAGTCATCTACACCGTCGGTACCGCTCGGTCACTGGGACGACGCGCAGATCGTCGCGCAGAAGCTGGGCTCGCCAGAGCGTTCGGTGCTCGTGCAGGGCGGGACGAATCCTCGCTACCTCGCGTCAGGCCATCTGCTCTATGCGCGAGGCGGCGCAATCATGGCCGTGCCTTTCGATCCAGCCAGTCTCAAAACCTCAGGTACGCCCATCCGACTCCTGGAAAACGTCCTCCAATCGTTCGACGGCGCCGCACAACTGAGCGTGTCGCCATTGGGCACAGCGGTCTACGTCACGGGTGAATTCGAATCGAACCGGCGGCGCCTCACAACCGTCGATCGCAGCGGCGTGGCCACGCCGTTTGCCGCTCCTCTTCAAGCTTACCGAGAGCCGCGACTGTCGCCCGACGGTCGAAAACTCCTGGTGACCATCGAAGGCTCGACCGAAGATCTCTGGGTCTACGACATGACCGCCGGGACGCTGAACCAGCTGACGTTCGGCGTCAACGCGGCCCTGCCAATTTGGACGCCCGATAGCCAACGCGTGACGTTCAGCTCGAACGCGGGCGGAACGCCAAATCTGTTTTGGACGACGATCGGTCAGCAGAGGGCGGCGGAACGGTTGGCGACCAGCGACAACATCCAGTTGCCGGGGTCGTGGTCTCCCGACGGACGTACGCTGGCGTTCGTCGAACGACACCCCAGCACGGGCCGCGACATCTGGCTTCTGCGGCTGGACGAAGACCGCGAGGCCCGGCCGTTCCTCACTTCGCCATTCGACGAAAGCGCGCCGCGCTTCTCACCGGATGGCCGTTGGATCGCGCACGTCTCCAACGAATCAGGACGTGACGAAGTGTTCGTTCGGTCTGTGGCTGACTCCGGCCGCAAACTGCAGCTGTCGGACGGCGGTGGGACCGAGCCGGTCTGGGCGCGAGATGGAAGCGAGATCTTCTATCGTGTCGGCACCAGGCTGATGGCCCTGCTGATGGCCGACGGCCGTCCGGCTCGCGGCGCGCAGCCCCGTCAGCTCTTCGAAGGCGAGTTCGAAAAAGGCTCGATGGATGCCGCCGACTACGACGTGACGCCGGACAACCAACGCTTCGTGATGATCGGCGGCAGTGGCACATCGACCGATCACGCAACCATTCACGTCCTCATCAATTGGCGTCTTATTCCTTGACCTTTGCCTTATACGGAGAAGGCCCCTGGGGCCCCGGCGCGGTGTCGACCGCGCCAATCAGACTCTGCACCGTGGCCTCGCGCGGGTCGTAGGTCACGACCGCCTCGTGATTCTCGAGCGTCACCCGGGCGCGCGTGACGCCTTTGACCTCTAACAGTGCGGACCGCACTGCGGCAATGCAGCCCTCTCATATCATTCCGTCAACGACGAGCGTCACCGTCGCGGACGCCGAATCCGCCGTGGGCTCCTGTTGGGCCGGTGATTGACCGGCCCCGCATCCGGCAACCAGCAGCCCGACGAACACCAACAACTCTCGCCGTGAAGGTGGCAGTCTCATGGGGAGCCCTCCTGCGAAAACCGCCGACCGGACGATCGCTCCGGCGTGTCGTCCGTGATGGGGCTAATCCTACTCAATTCTCGCGACCTACAGGCGCATCGGCTTCAAAAGGATCGTCATTCACGCTCAGCCGCCGAGGCGGCCATATTTCAGGTAAAGAGTGGGCACGACGAACATGTTCAGTAACGTCGACGTCACTAGGCCGAATAGGATGACGATCGCCATCGGCGTCTGAATCTCACTACCCGCCCTGCCGCCGCCCACTGCCAGCGGAATCAGCGCCAGTCCTGCGGCCATGGCGGTCATGACGATCGGAATGAGACGTTCGCACGTGCCCCGCTCGATAGCTTCGCGGAAGTCGGTCACGCCTTCCTGCTCCATCAGATGACGAACGTGCGAAACGAGCATGATGCCATTGCGCGTCGCAATCCCGAATAACGTGATGAAACCGATCATCGACGCCACGCTCAGGACGCCGCCCGACAGGTAAACGCCAACGACCCCGCCAATCAGCGCCAGTGGCAGGTTCACCATCACGAGGAGCGCGTCGCGCGCTTGCCCGAACGCGAGCACGAGCAGCATGAAGACTCCTACGACGACGCCTGCCCCGAGGACCAGCAGCCGACGTGACGCGCTTTGCTCGCTCTCGAACTGCCCGCCATATTCGACCCGATAGCCGGCCGGCAGCGAGACGGCAGCGGCAATCGTCGCTCGCATGTCCTCGACGACGCTCCCCAGGTCCCGGCCGGCGACGTTGCTCGAGATCACGATACGACGCTGCACGTTTTCCCGCTGGATCATGTTCGGTCCGCGTTCCCGCCGGACATCGGCAAGCACTCGAATAGGGACCGGCCCGCTATTCGGTGTGTCGATGGGCAACCCTGCCAGACGGTCGAAATCGGCCTGCGCCGCTGGATCAAACTTCACCACGATGTCGAACGCCGTGGCTCGATCGAAGACGCGACCAACACGCGCTCCGGCAAAGCTCGTCTCTACCGCCTCGGCGACGTCATTGGGCCGCAGTCCGTAGCGGCCGATGGCCGTCCGATTCAGTACGAATCGCACGACCGGGACTTCTGTCTGCTGCTCCAGCGACACGTCGACGGCGCCCGGGATTCGAACCATGACATCCCGGACCTGCTCGCCGAGCCGTCGCAGCGTCAGCAAATCATCGCCAAAGATCTTCACCGCGATGTTGGCTCGCGTGCCCGACAGCATGTGGTCGATGCGATGCGAGATAGGCTGACCGATTGTCACGTTCGTGCCTGGGAGAGCCGAGAATCCCCGGCGGAGCTCCGCCAGCAACACCCCACGCGGGCGGCCGCCCTCCCGCAGTCCGACATCGATCTCGGCTGCTTCGACGCCCTGTACGTGTTCGTCATACTCGGCCCGGCCGGTACGGCGTGCGGTCGCCACGACCTCCGGCTGTGCCAGCAGGATCTGTTCGACACGGCGGCCAATCTCGTCCGATTTTGGAAGCGATGTACCCGGGAGTGTATTCGCCTGGACGGTCAACGACCCCTCATTGAATTCGGGAAGAAACGCGCTGCCCATGCGTGTCGTCGCCACGAGGGCGGCTGCCAGCAGGCTGCCCGCCACGACCACGATCAAACGCGGCCGATCGAGAGCCAGGGGCAGCGCTTTCGCAAACCGCGCCTTGAGCCACCGCGTCAGCCAGCCGTCGTGCCCCTGCAGGATCGACTTCGCGTTCGGCAAGAACGCGTAGGACAGCGCCGGTGTGACGATGATCGCCACACCCAGTGACGCCAGCAGCGCCACGATGTACGCGAATGCGAGCGGCGTCAGGAGCCGGCCTTCCACCCCGGACAGCCCGAAGACTGGCATGAATACGAGAACGATGATGACGGTCGCGAACACAATCGAGGTCCGGATCTCGAGTGTCGCATCACACACGACGGCAGCAGCGGCCTGCTGCTCGCCCGGCGGCCTAACCGCGTTCTCGCGCAACCGTCGGACTACGTTTTCCACATCGATGATCGCATCGTCGACCAACGCACCGATTGCGATGGCCATTCCTCCAAGCGTCATCGTGTTGATGGTCGCATCGAACGCCCGTAATACGAGAACGGCGGCGGCCAGCGACAACGGCATGGCGGTCAGCGTAATCGCCGCTGCCCGGAGGTTGGCGAGAAACAACACCACGATGAGGATGACGAGCAGCGCGCCGTCGCGCAGGGCGTTGACGACGTTGTGGATCGCGACCTCGATGAAGTCAGCTTGCCGGAAGATGCGGCGATCGATCGTCATTCCGCGCGACAGCTCCCGTTGAATCGCATCGAGCTCGCGATCGAGTCGCGCGGTCAATTCAACAGTGTTGGCTCCTGGCTGTTTCTGTACGCCGACGATGACCGCGGGCTTCCCGTTGCGTGAACCCTCGCCCCGTTTCAGCGCACCACCTACGCGCACCTCGGCGATATCGCGGACCAACACCGAGCGGTCGCCGTGCAGTGTCACGACGGTGTCGCCGATGTCGGCCGGCGTGCGCGCGCGCCCGATCGTCTCCAGCACGTACTCCTGCGGACCCTCCACATATATGCCAGCCGACGTGTTCTGGCTCGCGCCCCGCACGGCGTTCAGCAGCTCGTTGACACTGATGTTGTTGGCGCGGAGCTGATCTGGATGGACCACGACCTGAAACTGGCGTTCGGACCCGCCAATGGGTGTCACCTGCGACACACCGGCCACTGCGAGCAGCCGCCGTCGGACCAGGGTGTCCGCCATTGTGCGAAGAGTCAGCGGATCGTCAGCGTCCGACGAAATCGCAAAAAACAGAATCTCGCCCATGATCGACGAGATTGGCGCCAGGATGGGCCGCTCGGCTTGTGGGGGGAGGCTACCGCCGACCAGCGCCAGCTTCTCGGCAACCACCTGACGCGCTCGAAAAATGTCGGTGCCCCAGTCGAATTCCACCCAGACGACCGCAATGCCAACGGCAGTTGCAGAGCGGACGCGCCGTACGTCGGACGCGCCGTTGATAGCGGCTTCGATCGGAAAGGTCACGAGCGTTTCCATCTCCTCGGGCGCCATGCCGCGTCCTTCGATGAGAATCGTGACCGTCGGCGCCGTCAAATCAGGAAAGACGTCGACCGGCATGGCTCGGGCAGTCCACATACCAGCGCCGGCGAGCACGATCGACAGCGCCAGAACCATCCAGTGATGATCAATCGACCATTGGATCAGCTTTTTCATTGATTACTCCGGGGCCCTGCCCATCTAGTGAACATGGCCTTCGGCGGGCAGCCCAGACGCCGCGGACGCTAAGTGCACCTCGTATGCGCCCCGGGTGACGACCCGCTCCCCGGACTTCACACCGCTGGTGATTCCCACCAGGTCGCCATCTTTCGCGGCAATCTCGATGAACCGGCGCACAAACTTCTCACCTCCAACCTGTACGAACACGTATGGACGGCCGGCCTCCATCAGCACCGCCGCACTCGGGACGCCTGGGACTCGCTGACGCTCGCGCGCGTACAGGACTGCCGTGCCAGCCTGACCGACCAGCAATTGCTCTCCGGGATTTTCGATCTCCATCTGAAGCCCGAGCGCCTGGGTTCCTGGATGGATGACGCCGGAATCATGCAGGTGGCGCGGCTCGAGCATGAACGGCGAGGCGATTCCCGGAATTTCGAGCGCGAGTCCGCCGGCCTGGCGCGCCACTACCACCTCGGCCGACGGAACCTGGACTTCCAACTCGACGCGGTCCGTCCGCACGATCTTGAAGAGCGGAGTCCCTTCATCATAAGAAGCGCCCAGCGTCGCGTTTACCTCCGCCAATCGACCAGCGATTGGCGCACGCAGCACGAACGCGTTGCCGGCGGCCGCACCGCCACCCGCACGGAGCGTTTCGTCACGTTGCGCGAGCCGCGCCTCGGCCGCTCGCAGCCGGGCCTCTGCCACAGTGATGGTGCGGCGTGCGTCGTCCACTCGGCGAGCCGGCACCGCCCGCTCGGCGAGGAGCCGCTCCGCCCGCGCCAGCTCGACGCGCGCGGCTTCGAACGCAGCGCGCGCCTCTGCAACGTCCGCCTCGAGCGTGGCGCGGTCGGCACCCGTGGCGAGCCGCGGCTCCAGACGTCCAAGGACCTGCCCCGCGCGGACGCGCGTGCCAATCGACAGCAACACGTCGGTGGTGAACCGGCCGGCCGCCGGCGCCGCCACCATCGCCTCACCGCCCGGCAGCGGATGCACCGTCGCCGGGACCCGGATTGACGCACGTACCTCCACCTCCTGCACAGGCGTCGTCGCGAATGGATTGGTCCATTGCTGTTCCTTGAGATACGCGATCGCTGTAGCCGCTTCCGGGGCTGCCTGCTCGCCGCTGGCTCTGGCGGCCCGCTCATCGGCAAAGACCGTGACCGACCCAAGGTCATGTCGATCGACGAGTCCCGGCACCTCGAGAATCAGCGTCCACCGGTACCGGCCGGCTGGAGGCGGAACGGCTTCAATGCGAAACGCTCCGGGCCGGGACGGTCGCGGACCCGTCAAGACTGTCGGCTGACCGCCAGCCTCCGGTGTGAACTCGACCCTGGCCTGGCCGTCGGCGACGGGCGCAAAGTCGGCGAGCCTCGTCAAGTGCACCGCGAAAAGCGCGGAGCGGCCCGCGACGAGCGGTGGGTATTCCATGAACAGCTCGGTCTTGTCGGTCCAATGCGTCACGTCAAGCGTCGTTACAGCTCCAGGACTCTGAACCGGTGCGGCCCGTCCGCAACCGGCGAAACCAAGCGCACCGAGCAACAGGAGAGCCGTCAGTTTTGCGGTCATTGTGGAATCTCCCAACCACTCGCAAATGTCAGCTCGATCTCAGCTCGTCGTACCGCGAGGTCGAGGGTTGCCTGACGCACGCGCGCGGAGGCACCAATCCGATAGGCGTCGAGCAACTCCAAGATGCCCCGTTCACCGGCGTCGTAGCTCACCTGCGCAATCCGTTCAATCTGGGCGGCGCTGTTCAAGGCGTCGGACCGATACCGCTCGGCCACCATGCGTCGCTGAATGACCGCCTCGCGAAGCGCGGCCACCTCTCCGCGAAGGACGAGACGAAATGACGAAGCACGCGAGTTCGCCTGAGCCATCCGTGCCTGGGCGAGCGCGCGTTCCGCTGCCGATCGATCGAACAGCGGGATCGTCGCGCGGACGGTGATGACGCTGCCGACATCTCCACCGCCGAGGTTCGACGACTTGGTGCCGGCGACGATCTCCGGCTCGGGCACGCGCCGACGGTCGGCGGCCTGAGCCGCGAACTCCGCCGACTCGAGGTCGTGCCGCAGCGCGACGAGCTCACCGCGCGTCGATTCCGCGTGCCCGAGTAGTGTCTCGAGTGCCGGGATCGCGGCCGCGGACGGCCCGCCGGGCAGCGCCACGAGCAGAGAGGCGTCCGTGCCGTCGCCGAAGTAGCTCGCCAGCCTCGCCTGGGCGCTTGCTCGTTCGATGACCACCAGCGCCCGGTCGGCCTCGATGTCGAGCGCCTCGCGCTCGGCACGAAGACGATCGAATCCCGCGGCATCACCAGCGTTCTCACGTTTCGCCAGGGCGTCCGCCAGTTCGCGAAGACAATCCCATGCGCTCGTCAGCTCACGCTCCCGCGCCTGGGCCGCCACGAGGTCTGCGAAGGCGAGTCGCAGCTCCGTGCGAAGGCGCCGGACCCCATCATCGGCACGGCTCGAGCTGGCCGACACCAGCGCCTCCGCTGAATGCACGTCCAGCCCGCGGCGTCCGGTGATGGGCAGCACCTGCGACACCGTCGTGAGGTACTCGGTGACTCCCGCCACCGACTCGCGTGTCAGGCCCGGTTGCGGATTTGGCCATCGCCCTGCAGTCAGGACATCAACCCGCGCCATGTCAACAGCCGTGCGGATTGCCCGCACGCGAGGACTGTCTGACGAGAGTCGCGCCAAGGCATCGGACTCGGTCAACGTCAACGTTTGCGCGCCGACACCGAGCGGCATCCACACCACCGCCAGGGCGGCGCAGAGCACATCTCTGCGCATAACACCTCGAATGAACGGATCACGAGATAGACGACGGAAAGGTCCGTCAGATCAGATCAGGCGGATAAACGAGGAGGGCCGCGGAGGGAAAGACAGGCTCTCGGAGGACCGTGTGGGGGCGCCGTATCGTAATCAGGTGGCGATGCCCACTCGGCCAACGCAGGGACCGATTCAGGCCATGCGGTCGCCGGCAAGGCCGGGACCGTCAACTGGTAACCGGGCTGGAACCTTGCCACCCCATCCAGCCAGACGACGTGGTCATCGTCGTCGGCAAGCTCGGGGTGGTCGCGGTCGTGCGCCGCGATTGAATGAAGCTGCACATGTCGATGCACAGCCGCCGGTGCATGGTCGTCATGCTCGTGAAGGTGCGCGGGTGCCATCGCGGAGAGCGCGATGTATGGAGCCAGAAGCACGCTCACGGCGAGCCGGCCGAAGGAAGGTTTCACGCTTCCGTGATTATCGCCACCGGGCGAACGCCTCGTCAAATGGCGCTGCTTTGTCAGGCGCCGAGCCGAATCACCGAAGTGAACGCTCGACGGTGAAGTTCCGCATCGTCCCTCGGGCGTCCACGTACGCAATGTCCGCTGACACCGAGCGCGGATACACACCGCACGGGAACTGCGGCTGAAAACTGAACGGCCTCGACGTCCCGGCTACGACGAGCGTCGAACCGAACTGGCGCGTCAACCCCGGCTTGGGCACGGACACCATCGGCCCGCCCAAAGACGAGCCGTCGATCAATTGGATGGTGACTCGATCGACGTCCACGGTTTCGAATGCCGAGATGACGATGGTAAACGGGAACGTCACGTTCGGATTGCCGACACAGTCGTTGGGCGAAAAGAAAGGCGGCTGACTGATGGTGGCCGCGACGGCCGGCGATGGCGCAAAGACGACAGGCACGCCCGTGCGCACGGCATCGTCATCGCACGCGGACAGGGCGAACGCGAGCACGGCACACGCGATTGTCGGACGGAGCATCGGCTTGGTCTGCAATTGGTCGGCTGGCATGAGTGCTCTTCCTTTCTGCATTTGCGTGCGCGATCAGCGTCGACGTTTGTCGCGGGCGCTGATTGTGCAGCAATTTGCACTCATGCGCTAAACAATAAATTCACGGGAAATGAGGAGTGAACTCGTCGCCGAGCTTCCGGCGATTGCAGAAATGTATTTTTGAGATCGCGACGGACCGGAGCTTTTCCGATGTCGAGTGGAATACTTCGTGGCTGTGGATTATGTGGCGACGAACGCGTCGGGACGGCCATCTGTTTGCCGCTCGCAGGTAGAACATCTCCGCGGAGTGGCAGCTGACATTTTCGTCAGCGTCTCATCGATGGCGTTTCAAACGGATTGAATCCCGCACGGACCGCGAAGCGGCCCGTGCGGGAGTAGGATGAGTCGTGACCGTGGATTATATGGCGGGAATCGAGCGCGTCTACTTCGCCAGTGGATCCGGTCGCAACTGGAAGTGCGCGGCCAGCGGGCGCGTACCCTTCCCGCCTTCGACGAGCCACGGCGTACGGTCGCCGTTGGCGGCCCACAACCCACGTCCTTTCCAGCCCGCGTTCGGATCGTCGATGCGTCCGTCGAAGCCCTTCGCATAGAAGCCAAGCGGATACGGCACGCGGAGCACGACCATGCGGCCGCCCGCGTACGCGATGATGCCGTCGTTCAGATTTCCTGTAGACATCGGCACATCATTCCCCAGCCCGAACGTGTTGTGCTGGTCGACCCACGAGTAGTAGCTCGACTCGGCGCTGTTCTCGCCGATGCCCCGGAACCCTGGACCGGGTACTGATGGAACGACCAGCCTTCGGGGCAGTGATCGCCGGTGGCATTGGGTCCGTTGAGCGGCGCCTTGCACTTGCGGCGATCGAAGCTGCCGATGTGGCCGCTGCCGAGCGACACCCACACCACGCCCTGGCGGTCGATGTCCGCGCCACGCGCGCCGAAGCCCGGCATCGGCACGCGATAAATCTCGGCCAGCGCAGTGCTGGGCGGGTTCGAACCGGGCGCGAGCCTCACGACGGCGCCCGGAACGCCAAGAGTCGAGCCCCACACGGAACCGTCAGCCGGGCTCGGCATCACGGCATAGAACGGGGAAATGAGGCGCGTGTCCTTGGTCGGGTCGGGCGGATCGTTGCCCTCGACATAGGCATCGCGTTTGCCGTTGCCGTTGGTGTCGAGGACGAGCACCGTCCAGCCCTGTGATTTCGCGGCATCGCCGGTCTCGAGGAACATCTTCGAGTTCAACCACCCGACGACCGGGCCACCGCCACTCGTCCAGAGCGTGTCGTTGCCGTCGTAACCAAACTGGAGATGATGCGTCGAGAAGCAGGTATCGACGTACGAGTATTTCTGCGTCTTCGGATCGAACACTGCCAGATGACGGACCGCGCGGTCCATCGGAAACGCCTTCGCCGATGGATGATCCGAGCCCTGCTTACAGAAGGCCGGGTTGTCCGCGCCACGAACCGAGGCGGCCAGCCAGAGCTTTCCGTCGCGGCCGAACATCGAGTTGTGGTTGTTGACCCGCGTTTCCCAGATCCGCTCGTTACCCCAGTACGGCGACGGCATCGTCGGATCGAGCCCGGCGGCGTGGCCCGGCCCAAGGTTGAGCGGCATCTCCGGGTCGCGCACGGGCGCCTTGAACGTCGTGGCGACATTCTTCACTGGGTCGAGGATCGGGATGAGATCGGAGCTGTACTCCGGCGATCCGTACACCGGTCCGTAAGCGTTCACATTGGGATGGCGCCGGTCGCTCGCGATCAAGTCGTGGAGGTACTGCTTGTCGTTCATCCAGTCGCGCAGCGTGACGACGATGTTCCGCTCCACGCCTTGCGGTCGAGGAGGCTTGGCGAACGGCAGCTCACCCTTGGCGATGCGATCGGTCCAGTCGCCGTAGCTCGCGAACGACACGTCGCCGAGGCCCGTCAGCTGTCCGAGCATCATCTGGCCCGCCTGACCCGACTGCACGCGCCGGCGCCAGGCGTCGGCCGGGGACGTGAAGTTGCCGAGGGCAGCCGGAATCGTGCGCGTAGACTCCTGACCGAGCTGATGACACCCGATGCAGCCGGTGTTCTTCATCGCGCTGATCCAGTTCGTCTGCGTCAGACGAGCCGGAATGCTGCTCGTGCCGCCAAACTGGTCCGCGGCAGGAATCTTGAGCATCGAGTACCAATAGATTGCGGGATAGTAGTGGGCCGCGGCCGCCTCGTTGGGCGCCACCGTCGCCGTGATGTTCAGCTGTTGTCCAGGCTTCGCGGTCGCTTTCGCACTGTCGACGAGGCCGTACCCTCGCGCCCACACCTGGTAGGCCGCCTGTGGCAGATCCGGCAAGACGTAGCGGCCGCGGTCGTCTGTGACGACGCTCTTGATGTAGCGGACCGGCAGATCGCGCGTCTCGGCGATCACCCAGACCCCGGCCTCCGGACCTTTCGGCCCGCTGACCACGCCGCCGATGTCATCGCGATCGATCGCGACCTCGCTCGCCGGCTGCTGCGCCTGGGAAGTGGTCAGAAAAAGGAATGAGCTCAGAACGGTGCCGACGCCGAGGCCTCCAAGGCCGATGAGCGAGCGGATGAGTCGACTGCTTGGCATGGCTGACGCTCCTGATGCGATATGACGGGCCGATGGTAGCACGGGCCGGGAAGGCGCACTCGAAGGTCAGGACTGGTTCCGAAGCTCGTTTTCCAGCGCCTGAATGGCCTGATCCAGCATCCGGCGATGATGCAGATTCCTCGCGGCTTCGCGTTCCACCCGCGCCTTCGAAAGCGCCAGCTCAACGCTGCGACGTTTCGCTTCCGCCTCCCGCTCCGCCGGGGTGAGGGATCGTCCCGTCGCTTTCGAGCGGCTTGCTTCGGCCTGCTGGAATTCGACGTCTTTGCTCTCGAACCCACGTGCCATTCGGACCAGCCTAAAGAGTGCAATGCAGTAAAGCCCTATGCAAGACGACCGATTGTAGTGCGATCATCTGCCCGTGCCCATGACGCTCGACCCACAGGACGTCCGCGTCCACTACAGCCTCACCGGGGAAGTCGATGCGGAAGGCCGTGACGCCGCGATGCAGACGCTCTCGTCAACCGAGCGCGATCGTGCAAACCGCCTTGTTTTCGAGCGCGATCGGCTGCAGTTCATCGTCGCGCACGGGCTGCTTCGACGAGCGCTGTCGACGTACGCAGCCGTGGAGCCGAAGGCCTGGCGGTTCGTCGCAAATCAGTTCGGAAAGCCCGCGCTCGCCGATGACTTCGCGTCAACGAACATCGCGTTCAATCTGGCTCATACCGACGGGTTGGCGGCGTGTGTCATCACTCGAGGTGACGATGTGGGGATTGACGTCGAAGCGACCGACAGACGCACTCAGCCACTTGAACTAGCCACTCGGTACTTCTCGCCGCTCGAGGTCGCCGACCTCCACGCGTGTCCCGAGAGCGAGCGCCAGGTTCGCTTCATCGAGATCTGGACGCTCAAAGAAGCGTACGTGAAGGCCGTCGGCATGGGACTCTCGCACCCCCTGCAAACGTTCAGCTTCCGATTCGACGGGGAATCGTCCATTTGCTTCGAGCCTTCGACACCGAGCGAATCGCCGTGGGGGTTCAGGCTATTCGCGCCATCCGGCCGACACCGGTTGGCAGTTGCCGTCCGCGGCAGATCCCATCGCATCATCCCCACACCCAGCTCCGACGGGCCACCCGCCGCGCTTCTTCGTACGTCGGTGTGACTTCGACGTCGTGCGTTCAACCAATCGCGGTTCGCCGGGTCGTATTTATCGCGAACCGCGGCGCGTATAATTTCAACGTCTTCACCATGCCGCTCGCTCCGGGCAGCCGTCTTGCCCCGTACGAGATCGTGGTCCGAAGGAGGGCTCGATGCGACGGCAGGCGCTGATGATCGGGTATGCGGTGGCCGCTTCGATCATCGTGCAAGGATCGGCACAGCGGACGACGACGCCTGCCGTTGCAACGCTCTATGAGGGCGCCAGACTCATCACGGGCGACGGGACAGCGCCCACCGAACGCTCGGCTTTCCTCGTCGAAAGCGGGCACTTCACTCGCGTCGGACGTCGCGGCGAACTACAAGCCCCAGCGGACGCGGTCCGCATCGACCTGACAGGCAAGACCGTCATTCCAGCGCTTGTCGATGGCCACTCGCACATCGGTTACATGAACAACATGACGAGCGGGGCCATGAACTACACCCGCGAGAACATCCTCGACCACATGCACCGCTTCGCGTACTTCGGCGTCGCGGCCAGCCAGGCCATGGGCACGGACTTCGGCGAGCTGCCGTTCCAACTGCGCGACGAAATCATGGCGGGGAAACATCCCGATGCTGCCCGCTTCCTGACAGCTGGCCGAGGCCTCTCGCCACTCGAGGAGATCAGCCCTGACAACATGCGACAGGCGGCATTTCCGATCACAACGGTCGCAGGCGCTCGCGCGTCGGTGCAGGAGCTGGTGCCTCGAAGGGTCAGGTTGATCAAAACGTGGGTCGACGACCGCGGTGGCGCCGTGAAAACGTTGACCCCCGATCTCTACACCGCCATCCTTGACGAAGCACACAAGAATGGCCTGCGCGTGGCCGTCCACGCAACCGACCCCAGAGTCGCGAAAGATCTGCTGCGCGCCGGCATCGACGTCTTCGCCCACATGATCAGTGAAGTGGACAACGAACTGGTGGCGCTGTTCAAGCAGCGTCCGAACGTCGCCGTGCTGTCGGCCCTCGGCGGGCCCCACCGCGCCGTCTACGCACCGTGGCTGGACCCGGTGCATCCGCTCATCCTCGAGACGGTGCGGCCGGAGCAGATCAAGCGGCTGCAGGGGCGGTTTCCGATCAGGAATCCCGAGCAGCTCGCGCGGTCGCAAGCCGCGTGGGAGCGGCTGGCCAGCGGCATCAAGCGGCTGAGCGACGCCGGAGTCAAGATCGGCGTCGGCACCGACGGCGGCGGTCAACAGGGCGACCAGTTCATCGGCTGGACGATGCATGCGGAGCTGGAGAACTTGGTGATGGCGGGCATCAGCCCGGCCAAGGCGATCGTGGCAGCGACCAGCACGGCGGCCGAGATTCTCGGACAAGACGATCTCGGCATGATTGCCGCGGGCAAGAGCGCAGACTTCGTGGTCCTCGACGCCAACCCGCTTGACGACATCAGAAGCACTCGCAGGATTTCTCAGGTGTTTTTGCGAGGGCGACAGGTCGATCGAGAGCGGCTGAAAAGAGGTTGGGCGACACCGGGCAGCCAGGGCCACGGCTTGAACCCCTCTTCAGTGGACCGCTGATACCGAGACGCCGAACGCCATCGCTATCGTTTGTCGATCGTGCCGTTGTAGACCTTGCGGGCGGAATCGTACGCGGCGTCACCAGGTTGGATGATGGCGCCGCGCACGCGGGATTGCAGCCGAACAAGTTTCGCTCGAGTTGGCGCTGGCCCGCTCTGGTAGCGCAGCCCTTCAGGGCTGCTTTCGGCGGGCGCTGGCCGGCCAACTCAAGTCGGCTCCTGGATTAGCGCTTGGTCAACGGCTGTTGCGGCGCGTCGGCCGGGTTGACATAGAAGATGTCGAACGGGCCTTCCAGATTGATCTGGACCACCGTCGGCTCTGCGGTCCATGCGAAGTGATGCATCCTTGCCGGGAGCGAGACGAACCCGCCCGGCTCCAGGGTCTGCGAGGCTTGACGGTCCAGCTTGTCGCCCATTCCGACGTGAAGGGCCCCGGACAGCACTGTCACGCGCTCGGTCATGCTGTGCCAGTGCGGCGGAATGGCGTAATTCGCCGGGAACTTCAGGCGCAGCGTCACCGCGCCCTTTTCCGACGGATTTCCCTCCAGGACACTGATCTGCGCCCCGGCGGGCAGATGGGGCGGAGCCGGCCCCCACTGCACCTTGTCCGCCGGCACCAAGACATGCGTGGACTGGGCGACCCCCGGTGCGATCGTGACGATGAGGCCCAAGGCAACTGACCCGAGACAGACGGCACGGCGTGTGATGCTCATAAGCTTCCTCCTGAAGGGGACAGCCTATGAGGCCGAGCGTTCCCAAAGCGTTCGTGAGATCGTTCTGCCGTAACTGCAGTTTTTTACTGGGGAGTCCGGGGACGCGTCACGAATGCTCAAATCGATCCTGCAAACGACGAAGCGAGAATTCGCCGCTCCAGGCTTCGGCTGTTCTGCGCGCGTGCCAGCTCGAGCCCCCGTCGCAGCATTCCTTCGCGATCCGGTGTCGACTCGAGCTCGCTCCTCTGGAGATACAGCGCGGGAAGCCACCACACGTCAGCCCGCTCGAGTGCCATGGTAATGGCGAGATCCAGAACGGAGGCCGTCCGATCCCGATTCCCGCCGAGGCTGTGCGTCTCGGCGAGCAACGACAGGTAGTACGGCCGGCGCGCCTGCGCGCGCTTTGCATCGAGCCGTTCGAGCGCCGACTCGATCGTCGCGATGCCGTCGGCGGGCCGTTCCTGTCCCTGCGCCCATCCAATAAGTACCTGGGCCCAGTCGCCGTAATAGGCGAATCCGCACCGTTCGCACAGCGCCACAACCGATTCGGCGCAATCACGCACCCGGTCCACGTCGCGACGCATCTGATGAAGGAGACCGGCGTAGGCGAGCGCGAGCGTCTGGCTATATAGATGATCCAGTCGCCGAGCGAGCGCGACGCCCTCCTCGGCGTGCGCGAGGGCGGCGTCCTCGTCGCCGAGCAGCCACAGAGCGTGCGCGTACCAGGCGTGCGCGAACACACCAAGGTCCGATCCCAGGGCTGAGCGCTGCGGATGCCGCTCGTCATACGCCGTCAGAGCCGCCTCGAAATGCTCGCGCGAGGCGTCGAGCTCGCCGACACTCGACAGGGTGCCGCCCATGGCGTGGTGCGCCTCGCAGCGGCACGACGGATCCGCGCTGCTGCGCGCGAGCGCCTGCTCCGACACCTCGCGAGTGCCTTTCAAATCGCCGAGCATGTAGCGCATCGTGAACGCGACCCAGAGCCAACGCACGGGCACGTCCCCGCGCCCGTCGGCGCGCGACAACGTGAACACGCGATTGAGATTCTCCTCGACCTCCGGCGCCGCATAGCCGCGCGCGGAATTCAGGGCCACCGAAAGGCTCGATCGCAGAGCCAGCTCCCGCTCGTCGCGATCCCGGCCCGCCGGGAGTCTCTCGAGCAGCGACAGCGCGTGCGTCAGACAACGAATGGCTTCCTCGTTGGCCGACACGCGGGTCGCCACCGCGGCGGCACGCTCGAGAAATGGAACCGCGCGCGCCGGCTGACCGCCGCGATCGAGGTGCACGGCGATCGAGGCGCTGACCTCGTCCAGACGATTGGCAAACAGCAATTCCATCCCTTGCGCGATTCGCCGGTGAATCAGGCGCCGGCGCGCGGGCCCGATTGCGCCGTACGCGACCTCGCGGATCCGGTCGTGGCTGAAATCCCACCGCTCTTCAGCCTGAACGCGGACGATATGACGCCGCCAGAGCTCGTCGAGCGCGCGGACGAGCGCGTCCTCCTCGAGGTCGCTGGCTTGCGCGAGAATGTCGAACCGGAAATCGCGCCCCAGCGCTGCCGCGACCTCGGCGGCCGCGCGCGCCTCGTCCGAGAGGAGCGCCAGTCGCGCGGCGACAACCGATTGGACTCGTGGCGGCGCGTTGTCAGCCGGGGCGGCCGGCTGCCTCGCCGGCTCCATGCGTCCGAGCTCCACGATGAACAGCGGATGACCTTCGGTCTCGCGAAAAGTGGTCGCCAGCGCCGCCTCGTCCAGCGGATGCTCGGCGACTGCTCCGGCCAATTCGGCAGTCGCCGACCGGTCGAGCGGGCCGAGTGTGATCGCGGTCATCAGGTCGTCTCGGTCGAGATGCACGAGCAGCCGTTCGAGTTGGGGATTGTCCTGCTCCTCTTCGGCGCGCACCGTGCCGACAACGAGGCAGCGGGGGTCGGCCGTCGACCTCAGGAAATACTGCAGCCATTCGATGGTGTCCGCGTCCACCCATTGCAGGTCGTCGACGACCAGGACGAGCGGCGCCGCCGAGCGGAATGTCTGCGCCAGCGCCTCGAAAAAGCGCACGCGCTGCCAGCTCTCGAGCTGGCGGTCGGGTTCCGGGACCTCGGGGCGTGCAGCAATCACCTCGGGACAAAGCCTGGCGACGTCCGTCAGCCAGGAGGCGTCGAGCCTCGTCAGCGTCGACTGCAGCGCCTCGCTCTTCAGCCAGGCAGCAATGGGTGCGTACGCCAGGCGTCCTTCGCCGGCATAACAACGGGCCGTCATCGCGCTGATGCTCTTGAGGCGGCACCAGTCGACCAGTTCTTCAGCGAGCCTGGTCTTGCCGATGCCTGCTTCACCGCGAATCAAGAAAAGCTGCGGCCTGCCGGTCGCGGCGTCGCGCCATGCGTCGAGCAGCGCGTGCCATTCGTCGTGGCGGCCGACGAGCGGATACACGGCCGTGCGCGGCAGTGCCGGGACGACAGGCGCCGCATCGTCGAGGTCGAGAATCTCTCTGTAGGTCATGCGCGTCGCCGCGCTTGGCTGGATTCCGAGTTCCTTCTTCAACAATGCGGCGCACTGCTGATAGAGGTGAAGTGCAGTGGGACGCTCGCCGCGGCGCGCGTGACACCGCATCAGCGCACACCAGGCCGGTTCGTCGAGCGCGTCGAGGCGCAGCAGCTGCTGCGCATGCTCGATCGCCTCCCCAAAGGCCCGATCTCGCTCCAGTACCTCGACAAGGCGCGTCAGGACTGCCCTTGCGCGCTGGCGGAGACGTTCCCGGTCGGCCTCAATCCATTCGCCCGTGCAGTCGGGCAGGAGATCGCCTTTGTACACATCGGCGGCTTGCTCGAGCGACGCACGATCTCCCTGGAGGCCGCGGTCGGCGGCGGCCTCGAAGGTAACCACATCCACGGACGCGAGGGCCTCTCCGCACCACCTGAGTGTCCGCGAGCCTGCATCGACGAGGGCGTCGAGCTCGGGCCATCCTTCCCGCAGATGGTGCAGCTCGCGGCGGAGGTTGGTCAGCGCCTGTGGATTGCTCGATTCCGGCCAGAATGAACCTGCGATCTGCTGGCGTTGGATCGGAGCGCTGCGGGCATGGAGAACCAGGTAGGTGACGAGCTGCTGCTGTCGTGCGCTCGGGAGACGGACGGCCGGGCGGCCATTGACGAACACCTGGAAGCCGCCGAGCAGCTCCAGGCGAAGAGCGCTCCGGAGTGTCATTGTGCAAGAATACACGCGGCGCGGCCATGCGATGAGTCGGGCCGTGGGGTTGCCGAATGTGCATATCTCATGTTCGTGTGCGTTTCTATCCTTGTGGCGGATAGTTTCGCCTGGTGACGGCTGGACGGGTGCGAAAGAGTTCGTAAAGTCAGAAGTGCTCAACGAGGAGGATTCATGAAACGAAAGATCACGACGGCTCTGGCAATCGCTCTGTGGCTGGGGGGAGTTTCGTCGGCGCTCGCTCAACAGGCCGTGACGAAAGCGAATTCGGTGACGGCCATCGGCACGATCACGGCGATCGATACGACGGCGCGGACTGTGACGCTGAAGAATGAAAAGGGCGAGGAAGACACGTTCGTGGTCCCCCCAGACCAAATGCCTCGGTTCAACGAGCTGAAGGTGGGCAACAGGGTCAGGATGACGTACTACGAATCACTCGTGTTTCAGCTCCTCAAGCCGGGGGCGAAATCCGACGGCACCAGCTTCGAGGCGGCGTTGAATCGGGCCAAGAGCGCCCGTCCTGCCGGAAGCCTCGCCACTCAGGAAAAGATGACGGTCACCGTGAAAGCGGTGGACATGGCCGTGCCGTCCATCACGGTGACGACCGAGAACGGCCGAGTCGTCACGCGGAAGGTCGAGGACAAGAAGAATCTCGAGGGAGTCAAGGCCGGCAATCGGATCGAGATTACCTACACGCAGGCCCTGGTGGTCAGCGTCGAAGCCGCGAAGTAGTCCGACAGATGGCGGGAGCTCTCTCGTCATCACGTCATTCACGACCGTCTGAAAAAGCCGCGCGCGACATCCGCAGGGGTGGCCCCGGCCAAGGCCTCCCCCGCCCGCGCGTCGAATCCAGTCGCGCAAAACGCCGGTCGGCGGTGACCGTGGTACTTTGTCTCTGAGCGGAAGCGACAAGGGACATGAACCGCCGATCGTTCCTCGAACTGGCCGGCTCGTTGCCGATGCACACCGTGTTCGCCAGATCGGTGGCGCATCTCCAAGCCCAAGCTCGAAACACGACCGAAGGCCCCGTCGTCGAAACCACGACCGGGAAAGTTCGCGGTCTCCTCGAGAGCGGCGTCGCGGCTTTCAAGGGGATCCGATACGGACTGTCGACGGCAGGTGAACGACGATTCATGCCCGCGGCCGGCCCAGCACCCTGGACTGGGGTTGTCGAAGCCTACGAATACGGCCCCAGAGCGCCTCAACCGTTCCGACCGATGATTCCCGAGATTGGCGACGCGCTGGTCGGACGGGGACCGATGGACGAAGACTGTCTTCGTCTCGATGTATGGACGCCTCGGGCCGAACGCGGTGCCACCCGCCCGGTGATGGTCTGGTTCCACGGCGGGGGATTCAGGACCGGTTCGGGCAACGCCACCTTCTACAACGGTCGCGAGCTCGCGCGTAAACACGACGTGGTGGTCGTCACGGTCACCCATCGCCTCCACGCCCTCGGCAACCTGTATTTAGCCGGGCTCCCCGGCACCGGTGAGAAGTTCTCGCGCACGAGCAACCTGGGGCTCCTCGATCTGGTGGTCGCGCTCGAATGGGTGCGCGACAACATCGACGCGTTCGGCGGAAACCCGAGGAGCGTCACGATCTTCGGCCAATCGGGCGGTGGTGGAAAAACGGCCATGCTCACCGCCACGCCTTCGGCGAAGGGACTCTTTCATCGCGCGATCATCATGAGCACGCTCGCCGACACGGCAATCACAGGACTCGAACCGCCGCGCGCGATCGAGGCGGCCGAGGTGCTGCTCTCGCGCCTCGGCGTAAAACCTGGAGATGCCGACCAGCTGCAGAGGATGCCGGTTGGACGAATCGTCGATGCTCTCACAGGCGGATCGGGCCGCGCCGGCGGGCAGGCCGGACTGCCAGGCCCTGCCACAGACATCTCGTTGCGGTACACACCTGTCGTGGACGGGCGGACGATTCCCGCCCATCCTTTCGAACCGGTGGCGTCGGACATCTCGGCAACGATTCCGATCCTGTGCGGATCGAACGAAACCGAAGGCGTGCCGTACGGTGCGCCTGACGATCCGGTACTGGACGATGGAACCTGTCGACGACGCCGCACTGCGCGACCAGGTCAAGCGCATCGTCCCGGTCGACGATGCCGAGGCGAGCCGGCTGATCGCGCTGTACAGATCCCATCGCCCCAAAGACACCCCCGGCGATCTGGCGGCCGTGATGACGGGCGACAACTCGCCCCTCCGACTGTCGGCCTACACGTTAGCGGAACGGAAGTTCGCGCAGGGAAAAGCTCCCGCGTTTCTTTACTACTTCAACTGGCGCTCGCCCATGCGGGGAGGCAAGCTCCGCTCCATGCACTGCCTGGAGCTACCGTTTGTCTTCGACCACGTTGATGACATGCAGTACATGACCGGCACCGGAAGAGAACGCTATGAACTCGCGCAGGCCATGAGCGAGGCGTGGGTCTCGTTCGCGCGAACCGGCAATCCCAGCCATCGGGGATTGCCGACATGGGCTCCCTTCGATCCAGTGAAGCGCCCGACGATGGTGTTCAACAGCGAGAGCCGGTTGGTCAACGATCCCTACGGCGAGGAACGGCGCGCGATGCAGGCTGCGCGAGGTTAGACCCGCATATAATCCCTCGCACTCGTGATCCTCAAACCGGGCTCTCGCCTCGGTCCCTATGAAGTGGTGTCTCCCCTCGGGGCCGGAGGCATGGGCGAAGTGTATCGCGCGCGCGACAAAACGCTCAACCGGGACGTCGCACTCAAGGTCTTGCCAGAGGCTTTTGCCTCTGATACCGACAGGCTCGCTCGCTTCGAACGCGAGGCGCAATTGCTGGCGTCCCTGAACCACCCCAACATCGCCGCGATTTACGGATTCGAGCTCTCGACCGAGGCACGCGCGCTCGTCCTCGAGCTCGTTGATGGACCGACGCTTGGCGACCGGATCGCGGGCCAGCCCATGCTGCTCGAAGAGGCGCTGCCGATCGCGCGACAGATCGCCGACGCCCTCGATGCTGCGCACGAGCACGGCATCATCCATCGCGACCTGAAGCCGGCGAACATCAAGGTTCGATCGGACGGCACGGTCAAGGTCCTGGACTTTGGCCTTGCGAAAGCATTGGAGCCTGCGCTCGGCGCCGGGGGGGTGTCGCAGTCCCCGACGATCACGAGCCCGGCGATGACGCGGGCCGGCGTGGTGTTGGGCTCGGCCGCGTACATGAGTCCGGAACAGGACGCGGACACCAGGCCGATAAGCGCAGCGACGTATGGGCCTTTGGCTGCGTGCTCTACGAGATGCTCACGGGCTCCCGCGCATTCGAAGCCGACGGGATGTCGGATACGATCGCCGCCGTCCTGCGCGCCGAGCCCAATTGGGAGAAGTTGGGCCCGCAGGTGCCCGAACCGATCACCACGCTTCTCAAGCGCTGTCTCGAGAAGGACCATAAGCGGCGCCTCCGCGACATTGGCGACGCGCGCCTCGAGCTCGACGCGCGAGGCGAATCAGCTGCGCGTCCTCTCGCGACACCTGCCCATCGCAGAGAACGGTTCCTCTGGATCGCAGCAGTGTTGGGTCTGTCCTTGGTCGCTCTCGGCGCGGGTGCATGGGCTTTTCGTTCGAGAATTCCGCCGCCCCACGAAGTGCGTGTTGAGATCAACACGCCGCCTGTCTCGCAACCGGAAGATCTCGCGTCCTTGGCCTTGTCCCCCGATGGACAGACGCTGGTGTTCGTGGCAGGCGTGGAGGGACAGCCGCGTTTGTGGGTGCGCCCGCTCGACTCGGTCGCGTCACGTCCGTTGCCAGGAACAGACGGCGCAGCGTGGCCATTCTGGTCGCCGGATAGCCGTTCGATAGCGTTCTATGCGGACGGCCGCCTCAAGCGCGTCGATCTCGACGGCGGATTGGTGCGGACCTTGACCCGGGCCTTGTGGGGAGGTGGTTCGTGGAATCGCGAAGGCGTGGTGCTCTTCGCTGCGACTCCGGCCAGCCCGATCTCTCGCACGTCCGCGTCCGGCGGTGGCGTGGGGATGGCGGTGACGCAGCTCCAGAAGACTCACGCCGGTCACTCGTTTCCACAGTTTCTCCCGGACGGCCGTCATTTTCTGTACTACGTGAACGCCGATCCCGACGTACGCGGTGTCTGGCTGGCGCAACTCGATGGGTCGACGGCGCGCAGGCTGTTCGATGCGGATTCGGCCGCGACATACACGTCTGGACACATCATTTTCGCCCGTCAGAAAACGGTATTCGCCCAGGAATTCGACACCGAGCGGCTCGAGTTGAAAGGCACGCCGTTTCCGGTGGAGGAAGGCACGACCGGTTCCGTCTTCAACTTCGGATCTGCCGCGATATCAGCGGCGGCTGGAGGAGCGATCGCTTTTCGTAACGGGTCTGCGCATGCAGAACGGCAGTTCGTCTGGGTCGACCGGTCCGGCAAAGAGATCCGAAAGGTCGGGAATCCTGATAACTGGACTTCTCCATCGGCCTCCCCCGATCGGAGTCAACTGGCTGCTCTGAAACGCGACGCGACCGGCAATGCCGATATCTGGCTTCTGGAGACGCGCCGCGGAGTCATCACGCGTTTTACCACCCACCCCAAGGAAGACGTGTTCCCAGTCTGGTCTCCCGATGGGAACCGCATCGCGTTCCTGTCGAACCGGGACGACGCGTTTGGTCTGTACCAGAAGCGGACGACAGGCTTCGAGAGCGAGGAACTGCTGCTCGGTCTTGGCGGCGTTGGAGCTATCGTCAACGACTGGTCGCCGGATGGTCAGTTCCTGCTGTACCACACGCTTGGTACCGACTTGGGCGCCGACTTGTGGATCCTGCCGCTGAAGGGGGATGGGAAACCTTTCCCGATGATTCAGACGGAATCCGACGAACTTGACGGGCAGTTCTCTCCTGACGGGAGGTGGATTGCGTATCCGTCCAACAGCTCGGGCCGGTTCGAGGTGTACCTGCATCCGTTTCCCGGCCCGGGGGCCGCGACGCAAGTTTCCACCGGCGGTGGTGCTCAAGTGCGCTGGCGGCCCGATGGTCGCGCACTGTTCTACATTGGCGTGGACGGACGCCTGATGGAGGTCCCGCTTCAGGTCGCTGGGGACGGCAAGCCCCTCGGCGGCGTCCCCGTCGCTCTCTTCACCACGCGCGTCGGCCCCGCGATCCAACTGGCTAAGCCCGGCTCGCAGTACATCGTGTCTGCCGATGGGCAGGCGTTTCTGATGAACACCATCGTCGAGGCCCCCGACTCGCCGGTCAGGCTGATCTTGAACTGGAAGCCGCGACGGTGACGCTTGCGCCCGGCTCTCGTATCGGACCTTACGAAGTGCTCTCGGCCATCGGCGCAGGCGGTCCCGCCTCCGTTCGCGGACGCGATGTGGCGCGCGAACTGCGGCGAGGTCTCGCCGAAGCCCAGAAGAGGACTCGTCGAACGTGATCGATAAAACCCTCGGTCCCTATCGAGTCCTGGACAAGCTGGGCGAAGGCGGAATGGGCGAGGTGTGGAAGGCGCGCGATCCGCGCCTTGGGCGCGACGTGGCGATCAAAGTCCTGCCCGCGCAGTTCGCCGCAGACCCCGAGCGCCTGCGCCGGTTCGAAGAAGAAGCGCGCGCGATCGCAGGCTTGAACCATCCGCATATTTGCCAGATTTACGACATCGGGCCCGGCTACCTCGTGCTCGAGTACATCGAGGGCGTGCCGCCGCGTGGGCCGGTGCCGCCGGAGGACGCCGTGCGGCTCGGTCTCCAGATTGTCAGCGCGCTCCAGGCCGCACACCGGCGCGACATCCTGCACCGCGACCTGAAACCGGCCAATATCATGGTGACGCGCGAGGGAAATGCGAAGCTGCTCGACTTCGGCCTGGCCAAGCTGATGGCCGCCGACGAGAGCGACGTCACACGCACCAAGGAAGGCACCATCATCGGCACGGCGGCCTACATGTCGCCCGAGCAAGCGCAGGGGCGTGCGCTCGATGAGCGGTCGGACATCTTCAGTTTCGGCGCAGTGCTGTACGAGATGCTCGCGGGTGCCCCGGCGTTCGGCGGACGCTCCACGGCCGATGTCTTGAGCGCGGTCTTGCGCGACGAGCCTCGAACGCTTCAGGCCCCCATCCCGCTCCAACGGATCGTGCGGCGTTGTCTCGCGAAGGACGCGTCGGAACGGTTCCAAACAATGGGTGAAGTCGCTGCGGAGTTGGCACAGGCGGTAGTCAGGCCGGCCGACCAGCAACCGTCCATCGCCGTGCTGCCCTTCGCCAACATGAGCCGCGACCCCGACGACGAATACTTCAGCGATGGACTGGCCGAGGAGATCATGAATCTTCTGGCCCACGTTCCCGCCCTCAAGGTCACGGCCCGCACATCGGCGTTTGCCTTCCGGGGCAAAGAGCAGGACATCACGAAGATCGCCGAAGCCTTGCGCGTGAGCACCATCCTTGAAGGCAGCGTCCGACGCGCCGGCAGCCGCATCCGCGTCACCGCACAGCTCATCAACGCCGAAGACGGCTATCACCTCTGGTCCGAACGCTACGACCGCGAGCTCACCGACGTCTTCACCATCCAGGACGAAATCGCGCAAGCCATCGCCGACGCACTGAAGTTGAAGCTCACCTCCAAAGCGGTCCGACACACGCCCACGTTCCCGGCTTACGAAGCCTTTCTGAAGGCGCGGCATCACTTGAGAAGCTTCACGCCGGAAGCGCATGCCCGGGGCAAGGAATGGTGCGAGCGGGCGATCGCGCTCGATCCGGAGTACGGCGCGCCCCATGCGCTCTTGGGTTTGAGTTATCTCTTCATGGCTACGCACGCTCTCAGACCCATGAGGGAGGTCGCGCCACTCATTCGCCGGGAAGCCCTTCGAGCCTTGGAGATGGAACCCTTCGAGGCCGACCCACACTTCCTGCTGGGTGCGGTCGCGGCGGCTCACGACTACAACTGGCCAGAAGCGCTGCGCGAATTCCAGTCGGCGCTGGGCAATCCGTCTGTCTCGGCCGAGGCCCGATGGGCCTATGCCAGCCTGTATCTGAGCACCTTCGGCCGTTTCGAGGAATCCTCGGCAGAGATACGACGGGCAGTGGAACAGGATCCCCTGAACGTTACCTGGCGAGGCATTCTGGTGGCCCACCTGGTAACTGCCGGGAGGTACGACGAGGCACTGCAGGAAGGTCTCAAGGCGCTCGACATCGCCCAGAACGAACTGATGCCGCATATGACGCTCGGCGAGGTCTACCTGGCCCTCGGGAGAGTCGCCGATGCCGTGGCTTCCGAAGAGAGGGCACATCGCAACTTCCCCCAGCAATCCATGGCGACGGGACTCCTTGCGGCGTCGTTGGTCCGGCTCGGGGAAAAAGAGCGGGCGGCGGCGCTCCTCAAGGAACTGGGCGACTCGCCAACTCCCATCTGGGGTCGCACTTGGTACCACCTGTTGTGCTCGGAGATCGACGCCGCCGCTGACTGGTACGAGAAGATGATCGACGCACGCGACCTGTTCGCCGTGATATATGCCAACTCTCTCTACACGGACGAATTGCGGGCCAGCCCGCATTGGGCCAAGCTGGCGCGCATGATGAACCTGCCGGAGTCAGTCGCCTGACATCCGAGGGCCATCCGTGACGATCCGACCCGGCACTCGCCTTGGTCCGTATGAAGTGGTCTCGCCGATCGGGGCCGGGGGCATGGGTGAGGTGTGGAAGGCGCGCGATCCTCGCCTCGGGCGGGACGTGGCCATCAAGGTCCTGCCGGAGACGTTTGCGGCTGACGCCGACCGCCTGCGTCGCTTCGAACAGGAAGCCCGCGCGATCGCATCGTTGAACCATCCGCACATTTGTCAGATTCACGACGTGGGTCCGGGCTATCTCGTGCTGGAGTACGTCGAGGGCGAGCCACTCCGCGGACCGCTCGCCCCAGCAGAGGGTGTCCGGCTGGCCCTGCAGGTCGCCGATGCTCTCGGCGCCGCCCATCAGAAGGGCATACTTCACCGCGATCTCAAGCCGGCGAACATCCTGGTCACCAGGGACGGCCGCGCGAAGGTGCTCGACTTCGGCCTGGCGAAAGTCATGACGGCGGAGCAGGACGTCACCCGCACGACCGAGGGCATCGTCGCGGGCACGGCGGCGTACATGTCGCCGGAGCAGGCCGAAGGCAAGCCGCTCGACGCACGGTCCGACATTTTCAGTTTCGGCGCGGTCCTCTACGAAATGGTGTCGGGCAGCCGCGCGTTCAGCGGCACGACGACTCTGCATGTGTTGAACGCCGTGTTGAGTGACGACCCGCCATCCCTCCAGGCGCCAGCAGCGCTCGAGCGCACCGTGCGACGGTGTCTCCAGAAACGACCCGGCGACCGGTTTCAGACGATGGCGGATGTGAGGATGGCGCTGGAAAAGACGGCGCGTGAGCTGATCGAAGGGCCTGAGGAGCCGCGAGCATCGATCGCGGTCCTCGCCTTCACGAACATGAGCGCCGATCCCGAGAACGAATATTTCAGCGACGGCCTGGCGGAAGAGATCATCAACGCCCTGACCCACGTGCCGGGGCTGAAGGTGATCGCCCGGACGTCGGCGTTCGCGTTCAAGGGCAAGCACGACGACATCAGGCGGATCGCCGAGACGCTCGGCGTCGCGCACGTGCTCGAAGGGAGCGTGCGCAAGGCGGGTAATCGGATTCGCATCACCGCGCAGCTCATTGCTGCCGCCGACGGAAGCCACCTCTGGTCGGAGCGATACGACCGCGAGCTCGCGGACGTCTTCGCAATCCAGGACGAGATCGCGCAGGCTATCACGCCGGCGCCTGCAAGTCAGGCTGGCGGGCAAGCCGGCGCCGCCGCGACACACGCCGGACCTGCTGCCTACGAGGCGTACTCGGGGCCGGCACCACCGCTCAACGTCTCGCGCCAGTCTGGATTCGTCCGCGCGAAGGAATGCTTACCGAGCAGGCCATGGCGTTGGACCCGCAAGTACGCGAACCCCACGCGAGCTCGGGCTCAGGCGGATTTCCTGTCAGCGACGTCCGGTGGCGGCAGCACGTTGAACCGAGGTGCCGATCTCATCCGAAGCGGAGGCGCGGATTGCCCTGAGCTGGATCCTCCGATAGCAACCCACACGCGGTGCTTGGCGGGGTGGCTGCCGCCCTTGACTACGACTGGCCATCGGCCGCCGAACACTTCAGCAAGGCCATGAGCGGGAGCGCGGTGTCGGCGGATTCCCGTTGGGCCTATGCTAGCCTGTACCTGCTAGCCGCTCGGCCGCGGCGCGAGGCGATGGCTCAAATGGAGCGGGCGGTCGATCGCGATCCACTGAATCACTTTGGCGCGCCGTCCTGGGAAACCACTTGAACAGTCTGGGCATGGACGATCGCCCGCTGGAGGAGCTGCACAAAGCCCGAGGAACATCGATGACAACAATGTCGACTCCCCACTTCGATCCTCGCCGAGACCTACATGGCGACTGGAAGAATTGCGGAAGCGGTTCGGCTCTCGCAGAAAAGGCGTATCCTTGACGCCCTCACATTCGACTGTGTTGCGGGCTTCCTCGCCGGAGCCCTGGCACGCTCGGAGAGCAGAGCACGTGCAGCAGACTGGTCCGCAAGCATGGAGACGCGCCGCGACCTCTCATGGGGAAGGGCGTGTATCACCTGTTGCGCTCGGAAATCGAAGCGGCGGCGCACTGGTACGAAGTGACAATCGATCAGCCGCGAGTCGTTCGCCGTCATGTTCGCGAACTGTCCGGTCGGCAGCCGTTGCCGCGAGCCATCACTGGCCCAGACTCGCGCAAATGATGAACCTGCCGCATGCCACAGCCTCGATGGGCTGATTCAACGATTCTGGCTTAAATCGTACAAGGGTGCTCCTCCGTGTCCCCTGTGTCCTCAGTGGTGGAGATTGCTCAGGTTCGCCACCCCTACACCACGGGAAGCCGCGCGTTGATCCACGAGTGCGCGTCTATTGGACGAAGGTATCGAATCCACTACTCGGTTGGACGACACGCATCGGCCACGCTAGACTTCAAACGATCCTTCGGAGTTTGGACGCTCTCGGGCAAAACCCTTGGCGAGTTGCGGACGACGATGACGAGGATGCGGCAACGATTGTGATGCTGACCGGGAAAGCCTCTGATGGCGCCGACCGCTCGACGTCCTGGCGTCTGAAGGCGCTGCTCGGCTGGCTACCACTGGAGTATTCGGCCGCGGCCATCCCGATGTTGCGCGCGGTCGGCGGCTCCACATCAGCTGACGCACGGACCCCCAGCGCACAAGGACTCTGGAAACAGCGAATCCACGATTGGCTGTATCAAGGCCTTGAACCGCCCGCCGGACCAGTTCCCAGGGCCGGGCACACGAGCGCGTGGTGGAAGGTCATGTGCCTCACCGGTGTCGACTACTTTTCGACACTCGCCTACCAGCCGAGCATCGCATTTCTGGCGGCCGGCTCCCTCGCTCCGCTGGCGACACTCGTCCTCGTTCTCCTGACGCTTTTCGGCGCGTTGCCGATGTACAACCGCGTCGCCGCGTCGAGCCCTTATGGTCAGGGGAGCATCCTGATGCTCGAGAACCTGTTTCCCCGCTGGAAGGGCAAGGTCGTCGTGCTGTGTCTGCTTGGATTTGCTGCCACGAGCTTCGTGATCACCATCACCTTGTCGGCCGCCGATGCCGCAGCCCATCTCATTGAAAACCCGCTCGTACCCGGATGGCTGGACCATCCTGTACTGGTGACGATGACGCTGCTCGTGATGTTGGGTGCGATCTTTCTCAGAGGATTTGGCGAAGCGATTTCGCTCGCCGTGGTTCTCGTCGCTGTCTACCTGCTGCTCAACGTGGTCGTGCTCGTCGACGGCCTTCTCGCGATCGCGCGGAATCCCGAGCTCGTGCGCAGCTGGAGCGGCTCGCTCCTCAAGGCGCACGGGAGCCCCGCCATGATGGCCGTCATGGCGTTGTTTCTCTTTCCGAAGCTTGCCCTCGGCCTGTCCGGATTCGAAACCGGCGTGGCGGTGATGCCGCTCGTTCGGGGCGACAAGACCGATACCGAGGAAGCGCCGGTCGGCCGGATTCGCAACACGAAGAAGTTGCTGCGCACGGCGGCCCTGATCATGAGCCTCTTGCTGCTCGCCAGCAGCGTGGTGACGACCATCTTGATTCCGCCGGACGCCCTCCAGATGGGCGGGCCTGCCGACGACCGAGCGCTGGCGTACTTGGCCCACAGGCGGCTTGGGGCGTGGTTCGGTACGCTGTACGACATCAGCACGGTGCTCATCCTGTGGTTTGCGGGCGCCTCGGCGCTGGCGGGCCTCCTGAATCTGGTGCCACGGTACTTGCCACGCTACGGGATGGCCCCTGAATGGGCCCGGGCGAACCGGCCGCTCGTCATCATCATCACGGTCATTGCCCTCGTCATCACGTGGTTGTTCAAGGCCGACGTCGACGCACAAGGCGGCGCGTATGCCACCGGTGTTCTGGTGCTGATGACCTCTGCGGCACTGGCCGTGGCCATCAATGCGGTGCGCCGGTCGTCTGGCGCCATGCCGTTTCTGATCATCACGGCGGTATTCGTCTACACGACGCTGACGAACATGTTCGAGCGCCCGGAAGGCGCCAAGATTGCGGCGCTGTTCATCGCGGCCATCGTGGTGACATCCCTGATCTCACGCACCCTCCGCTCGACTGAGCTACGCGTGCTCGGAGTCAGGCCAGACGAGCGGGCGGGGCAATTCATCGAGGAGGTCACGCGGGGCCGGGCCATCCGCATCGTCGCCAACCGGCCTGGAGACGGATCGCTGCAGGAATACGAAGCCAAGCTGAACGAAGCACGCGACTCGCACCACATTCCGGAGGAAGATCCGGTGCTGTTTCTCGAAATCCGTCCGGGGGACGCCTCGCAGTTCAGCCACTTCCTCGACGTCGAAGGCGCGTGGGTGGGCCCGTATCGGGTGCTGCGTTGTCAGAGCGCCGCAGTCCCGAACTCGATCGCCGCGCTGCTCTTGTACATCCGCGACAGAACTGGACAGATGCCGCACGCCTACTTCGGCTGGACCGAAGGCAACCCCATCGCCTACCTGCTGAAGTTCCTGGCCCTTGGCGAAGGGGATACGGCGCCGGTAACCCGGGAGGTTCTCCGGCAGAACGAGCCCAATCCATTTCGACGTCCGCGAGTCCACGTCGGTTGAGGCGACATCGGTCACCGCGCGTGACCCTGGACCCCGCGCCCGTCTGTTAGAATCGCAGCAGCTGCCCCAATAAAACGCCACTTGTCAAAACAGGGCGAATTTTCTCTGGCTGTGCTCTTGCTTTGCGTGTGGACAAGTGGCTGTACAGCTGTCGAAACGGCGACGGAAACCGCGACGCTTCCAAACGGTGCCGTGCTCACGAACACGACTTACGTGATCGTCGAGGACCAGCGCATTCGTCACAATGAGCTCTTCTATCGGGAGACACCGTCTGCCTCCAGAGAACCGGTCGCCCACATCATCGATATTCATGGCGGGCCACCAATATCCCTAAGCGATCCGGTTCCACGTATCCATCACGCTGAAGGCCGCACGACCATCGCTCTCGAGCGCCATGCCTTCCAACGTTGGCCGCGCCGCGAAGGACCGTTTTGGCACCACAAAGACACGAAGCCAGACGGCGAGGCCTCGGTGTTCCTGCGGTCACTCTTGAACGCAGGCGATCCCGATCTTGCCGACGCACCCCGACAGTTCGAGGGAGGTAGCTACGACGTTTCGCAATCGAGCGCCGACTATGTCGTCGATCGCTTCGACTCCGACCGGAACGCGCTGATTGTTCGGCGAAGCAACGGCTTTCCGCGATATCTCGCCTATCGCGCCGGCCGGTACGGATTTCCGTGGCGGTTCGATTCTCGAGCTGACCCGAAGTCTTGGGAATCTGACCGTCCCATCGGGGCCGGGCCCGACCGTCGACGTCTCGGCGATTGTGTATCCGGGCAGCTCCCTGGCTTTCACCGGGAGAGAGCAGACTCTGGCACAACCAGGCGCAAAGGAGGTCTGTGCAACGTCCATACGCGCCTCCTGGTCGGAGTGGTCGAACGCCGAGTGCCCCGCGGTCGATCAGAACGCCATCCCGGCGATGCGTTTCGGACTCATGGCAGGGTTCAGAGACCCCCAGCCGGACTTTGCGGACCTTGCTCTGGCGCCGCGAGCCTGTACTGACGACGGGTTCGCTGATGATGCGAGCGGGAGACTGGGTGCGCGTGGACGCATCCGGTTATGGTTCGTTCTCCCGACAGGTGTTCATCCGCTGGGCACCCTGATCTTGTGGGAGTGCGTGCTGCTTCTCGGCGCTATCAATCGTACAAGGGTGATCCTCCGCGTCCCCTGTGTCCTCCGTGGTGGAGAGTTCTTCACCGCAGCTTTCGTGTCGCTGCGACCTCATCTACGACAGAATGGCGTCACAGGAGGAGGCCGATGGATCTTCAGGATTTGCAGACGCTGGTGAACTACCACTACTGGGCGCGCGACCGGCTGCTCGACGCCGTCGAGCGCCTGACGCCGGAACAGTACACAAAGAACCTCGGAAACAGCTTCTCGTCGATCCGTGACACGCTGGCGCACCTTTATGGGGCCGACTGGCTCTGGTGTTCCCGGTGGGAAGGAGGGGCGCCTCAAGACTTGCCGGACGTGCGCACCTTTCCCGACAAGCTGTCGGACATTCGCACCATGTGGAAGACACAGGAACAGAAGGTCCGCGCGGTCCTCGATCGTCTCGGTGAAGATGGCATCAATCATCCGATGGAGTACCGAGCCCTTGACGGCACGAGCCAGAGACAGGCGTTCTGGTGTCAGCTTCAGCATCTCGTGAATCACGGGTCGTATCACCGCGGGCAGGTCACGACCATGCTCCGGCAGCTCGACGTTGCCCCAGCGAAAAGCATGGACCTGATTGCGTTTTATCGCGAGCGCGCCGCCGCCGCGTAGAAACCCCGAAGCCGCGGAAAGACGACTGCGTAGGACCTCGCATCTGTGGGACCATGGGGAATGAGGATCGTCTCGATCAACGTGGGACGCCCACGTCAGATCCCGTGGCAGGGACAACTCGTTCTGACGTCGATCTTCAAATCACCGGTGAGCGGTCGAGTACGCGTGAAGCCGCACAATCTCGACGGCGACGAGCAATCCGACCCGACCGTTCACGGCGGCGTCAACAAGGCCGTCTACGTCTATCCATCGGAGCACTACGAATTCTGGAAGCGAGAGCTCCCGGACGCCGAGCTTGCCTGGGGCAACTTCGGCGAGAACCTGACGACCGCAGGTATTCTCGAGGATCGCGTGCAAATCGGTGACACGCTGCGCGCCGGCTCTGCCGAGTTCGTCGTCACCCAACCTCGCATGCCGTGCTTCAAGCTGGGGATCCGCTTCAATCGACCCGACATGGTCAAGCGTTTTCACCAGAGCGGTCGCTGCGGGTTCTATCTGTCGATCGCGCGTGAGGGGGAGGTCGGTTCGGACGACGAGGTGACGTTGACGGCGGGGAAAAACGACAGCCTCAGCGTGGCCGAGATCTTCCGCCTCTACTCAGATGACGGCGCCGACCAGCGGCTCGTGCGGCAGGCCGCGGAGCTGTCTGCGCTCCCACCGAACTGGCGGGAGCATTTCCGGAAGCGTCTCAGGTAACCTTCAATCCCCTTTGGACTTCAGGCGCGACTCGTTCTCCCGAATAAACGCTCGAATCTCGTCAGTCATCTCGAGCAGCTTTGACCACTGTTCCTTGTAGAGCGTCACGGGAAATCGGCCGAGACCGTAGAGCGAAACTCCACCCTTCTCACTCACTTTTAGCGTGACGCCTCGCGCGCGCGCAGTCTTGAGCCGCTCGTTCTCCGCTCTCAAGCGCTCGAGCTCGGTTTTCAGAATCCTCCTCGGCCATCGCATCTCCTCGAACCGTTGGGCTCCGGCTTCCCGAACCAGCAAAGTTGCGTCGAGCATAGCGATAGCCGGAGGAGGATTCAATTGCCCGTCCGCGAGCAGCAGGCCAGGCGTATCGAGGAACAGGCCGCGACCGCAGGGGTAGGCCGACAACCTCTGCAGTCGTGACGGGTTCTGGCCGATAGAAAAATCGCCCTAGCCTCCCCCGCCCCGACGTGTGCCTACATGAAGATTCTTTATACGGCGAACGAAGGAAACGACGCGAAGTTTGCCGCGACGGCGCTTCGCAGTATTGCCCAAGACGTCACAGTCGCCTGGGCGGGCCGCCTGGACGATGCGAGGCGGTGGGTAGACGAGAACCAGGATCTTTCTGCGGTTGTCGTTGACGCCCAGGTCCAGAGTCAGAGCTGTGCCTCGCTCGTGGGCCATGTCCGCGGTCTGGGGCTGACGGCACCCATAGTCGTCGTCGCGCCGGAGAACGCGGGGCCTCCGCTCGCGGCGCTTCTGGCGGGGGCAGACGACTACGTGGTCAAGAACCAGGCGCTCTTCCCCAACTTGACGGCCATGATCGGTCGGACGCAGCGCCGGGCTCAGGCGCGGTTGCGTCCGCTCCGCGTGTTGTATGTCGGAGACGCGGCGCTTGCGCGGGAGTGTCTCGAAAGCGCCCGGTGTTCGATTCGAGCTCATCGAAGCCGCACCGGGGGCGAACGGGCGCTTCGAGCCGATCCCCTCGGAGTCCGCCGTCGCTGGAAAGCCCCTCCCGTTCGACGTGCTCCTGATCGAGCACGACCATCCGGGTGTGGATACCTTTGCAATCCTCAAAGATGTGGTCGGGCGTCAACTCCCCGTTCCGGTGATCTTCGTCGTGGAGTGGGACGAAGAGCTGGTGATCCCCGCGCTCAAGTTGGGAGCCGCCGAACACGTCGTCAAGGCGAAAGACCCGTTCCGAGCGCTGTTCTTCCGACTCGATCGGCACCACCGCGAGCGCGTACAGAGCACGCAGACGGCACCTCATCGAGATCCGAAGGAAGCCCAGGAGAACCGGCATGCCGCGGCAGCCGATGCCGCGATTCGAGAGCGGCTCGAACAGCAGGTCCGCGACGCGCAAGCCGCCGAGCTCGAAACCGAACGGCGCTTGAACGCCTTGAGCGCAGCGAATGAACGCCTGCGCGAAAGCGAAGCACGCTGGCAGGCGGCCGTCGAACACGAGCGCATCAACCGCGACGCAGTCGAACAGAAACTGGCAAAGGCCGATGTTGCTCTACAGCGGGCCGAACAGCTCCGCGCAACAGCGGCCGCCTCGTCCGACCTGGCCGTTCAGCAAGCTTCGGAATCCTTGAGCCGCCTTACGCAGGTTGTCCGCTCGCGCGACACGCTCATTGAGCAGTTGAACCAGGCCACGGAAGCCCTCGAGCGGGCACAGCGGACTCGCGCGGTGGAGACTGCCGTGGCCTCCGAGCATCTTTCACGACGGGGAGCCGAGCTCGCCGCCGCCAAGGCCGAGGCTACCGCCATTCGCGAGTCGCTCGAAAGGCAGCTTGCCGATGCACAAAGAGCCCTCCAGGAAGCCGAGCAGCGCGTGTCGGCCGAACGGACAACCGGACAACAAATCTCGGAGCGGCAGGCGGAATTCCAGGCGCGTGTCAATCAGGAGCTCAAGCAGCGAAATGTTCTGATCCAGAAGCTGGCAACCTCGGAAGCCGCGCTTCAGGTTGCTGAGCGCCGTCATACATCCGAGATGGCGGCCGCGGCCGAGCGACTCGCCGAACAGCAGTCGCTGTACGACGCGGCGTCAGCTCAACTCACCGAGGCCCGAGAGGCGCTCGAGCAGAAGCTCGTCGACGCAGATGCGGCCGTCGAGCGCGCCGATCACGTGCGCAGGTCGGAAGCGGCGTCCTTCGCCGACCAGCTCGCCCAACGTGGTGAAGCATTCGCCGTCAGTCTGGCGCACGTCGTCCGCTCGCGCGACGCGCTGGAGCGGCAGCTCAACGAGACGGCGCTGGCCCTGGAACGGGCCCAGCAAGACCGCGCAGCCGACGCCGATGCAGTGGCCGAGCGACTCACGCAACGTGAAACGGAGCTCGCCGAGGCCGCTCAGACCCTTCGGACGCTCGAACAGAGATTGGCTGCCGCCGACATTTCGCTCCGGGCGCGAGCTGCAGATGTCGACGCAACGACCGCGCGACTGACGCAACGTGAAACGGAGCTGGCTGAAGCCGGGGAGGCCCTTCGGACGCTCGAACAGAGACTGGCTGCCGCCGAAACCTCGCTCCGGGAGCGAGCCGCTGATGTCGAAGCGACGACCGAGCGACTCGCGGCGCGCGACACGGAGCTCGCGGAAGCCACTGGGGTGCGACAGGCCCTCGAGAATCGATTGGCCGAGGCCGAAGGAGCTCTGCACGAAGCGATGCGTCGATCCGCGGCTGAACGATTGGCCGTGACAGACGAGGCTGCACGACGGCGGGCAGAGTTCGAGGCGGCTCTGGCGGCGCAAGTCGAGAAGTACGACACGCTCGATCGGAGCCTCGTGGCGACTCGCCGGAAACTCGAGCGCGCGGAGACGACGCTCCAGGAGTCCGAGGATCGGCGTGCTTCGGCCGTGACGACGGCGGCCGCTCAGCTCACCGAACAGCAAGCGCAGTTCGAGGCTCGGTTGGCAGAAGTCGCGGCGGCTCGGGATGCTGTCGATCGCCAATTGCACGAAGTTACGGCGACATCAGAACGACTTCAACAAGACCATCGGGCCGAGGCGACCGCGGCGGCCGAGCAGATCACGCGACGAGAGGAAGAGCTCGCCAAGGCCAACGCTATCCGCCAGACACTCGAACGTCGGCTCGGCGACACCGAAACGGCGCTCCAGAATGCCGAACAACGCGCGGCGGCCGAGCAGGCGGCTGCGGAACAGCAAGCGGCGCAGTGGCAGGCGGAGATGACGGCTCGATTCGATCAGGAGGCAGCCAGGCGTGAGGCGCTCGAGCAGAGACTCTCCGCTGCCCGGAACAAGGTCGCCGAAACGCAGGCGGCCATTCGCAACGCCGAGCGACGGCACACGTCGAACATGACCACCGCCGCCGCGCAGTTTGCCGACCGGCAGGTCGAATACGAGACTCGCCTGGCACAGGCCGCGGCGGCTCGGGACGTCGTGGACCAACAGCTGCGCGAGGTCGAGGCATCCCTCGAGCGCTCCCATCAGGAACGAGCGGTCGACGCCGCCGCCGCGGCCGAACGGCTTTCGATGCGGGAAGCAGAACTGGCCGAAGCCGCCGCGAATCGACAGGTGCTCGAAGGCAGGCTGGCCGATGGCAACACCGCTCTGGAGGCCAGCGAACAGCGCGCCGCTGCCGACCGGCTCGCTGCGAAACAGCAAGCTGCGCAACGCCAGGCGGAGTTCGAGAAAGAGTCAGCACGGGCTGCGGCACAGTTCGCGGAGCGGCAGGCAGCCCTCGAGACACGGTTGGCACAGGCGGCATCCGCCTACGCGGCACTCGAGCAGACCCTGGCCGACGCGCAACAGCGGCATTCGTCGGAAATGACCAGGGCCGCCGGGCAATTTGCCGAACGGCAAAGCCAGTACGAGAACCGGTTGAAACAGGCGGCATCCGCCTACGCGGTGCTCGAGCAGACGCTTGCTGACGCGCAACAGCGGCATTCGTCGGAAATGACCAGGGCCGCCGGGCAATTTGCCGAACGGCAAAGCCAGTTCGAGGCCCGGTTGACGCAGGCGGCATCCGCCCACGCGGCGCTCGAGCGGACCCTGGCCGACGCCCAGGAGCGGCACACGGCCGAGATGAAAACAGCCGCGAGGCAATTCGCCGATCGGCAACGCGAGTACGAGACCCGGTTGGCCCAGGCAGCTGCCGCCAAGGATGCAGTCGATCGACAGTTCGGTGAAACCCAATCGAGGCTCGAACGGGTTCGCCACGAGCGTGCGGCCGAGGCCACGGCAGCCGCCCAGCGGCTTGCACAACGCGAGGCGGAGCTCGCCAAAGCCGAAGCGAACGCAGAGACGCTCGAACGCCGGCTGGCTGAGGCCGGCACCGCGCTTCAAACTGCGGAGCAACAGGGGGCGAGCGAACGTTTAGCCGCGGCACAACACGCCACCGAGCGGCAGATGGAGTTCGACGCCCGGCTCGCTCAGGAAGTCGGGACACGCCAGGCCCTCGAACAGACCCTGAGCGCGACCCGGCAGGACCTGCTGCACGCTGAGGCAGCGCTTCGCGACGCCCAAGAGCGATACACGTCGGAGATGACTTCGGCGGAGGCCAGACTCTCGGAGCAGCATACCGAGTACACCACGCAGTTGGCGCAGGCTTCCGCTGCGCACGCTGCGCTCGAACGGACGCTCGCGGACGCCGAACGGCTACACGCGTCCGCTATGGAAACGGCCGCCACGCACCTCGCCGAGCTGCAGGGGCAATACGAGACCAGGCTGGCCCAGACCATGGCGGCCCGCGAGGCCGTCGTTCAACAGCTGCGCGAGGCACAGGCGACGCTGGAGCGGGTCCGACAGGAGAGCGCCTCGAATGCCATCGCGGCGGCCGAGCGACTCACGCAGCGAGAATCGGAACTTGCCGCGGCCTCCACGACCCGGGACGCCCTCAAACGGCGACTGGTCGATACCCACGCGGCGCTCAGGGACGCCGAAGAGCGGGCTCACGCGGTGCGCACGGCGGCAACGCAGCAGATGGATCAGCTGCGGGCGGACTTCGATACGCGCCTGGCCCAGGAGGTCGAGGCGCGAAACGCGGTCGAGCGCGATCTGGCGGAAACGCGCGGGGCTGCCGAGCAGGCACGACAAACGTTCCTCGACCAGTCCGCCGTTCTGTTGCTGCGGATGCGCGAGATCGAGACGCGCCTCACCGAACAGCTCGCTCGGGAGCGGGCCGACTACGAGGGCAAGCTGGCCGACCTGCAGGAGCGACTCCGAGCTCTCAATGTCGAGCGTGACGCGCTTCATCGGTCGCTCGCCGACACTCAGGAGCAGCTGCAGGGGCTGTCGCGCGCTCACGACGACGCGAAAGAGAATTTCGAGCGCGTGCGACAAACGAAAGAGGCCGAGCTCCAGCGCCTCGGCCACGACTATGCCGCCGTCCGGCAAACGCTGGATCAGGTCCGCGCCGACGCGCTGCAGACGCTCGAGCGCGTCACGACCGAGCACGCCGCGGAACTGGCCAGGGTCGACCAGCTCGTGGTCGAACGTGACGGACAGCTGAAGGATCAGGCGGCGCGCCACGCCGCGTCGCAGCAGGCGGCCCAACAGACGTCTGCGAAACTCGAGAGCGAGCTTCGCGCGGCTTTGGCGGCTCGCGGCCAACAGGTCGAGAAACTGCACAACGACCTCAACGCCCTCACGCGGGAGTTCGAGCCACGAGAATCCGTCGGGACGCGTTGCAACTCGAGGCCGACCGCGTGCCGCAGTTGACGAGTCAGCTCGACGCGAGCCGCGTGGAGAACCGCCGGCAGTTCGAGCAGAGCCCCCTGGGCATTCTGCGGTGCAGTCGCGCGGGTGTGCTCCAGGACGCCAATCGAGCGCTGCTCACCGCCCTCGGGTATCGAACCGTCGATCAGCTGCGCGCGCTCGATTTTGCCGCGTTGGTGTTCGAGTCGGCCGACGACCTCCGGTGGCTCATCGAGCGCTGCCAAAGCAACCCAAGGGAACCGGTCGACAGCATCTGGAAGAAGAAGGACGGCAGCCGCCTCATCATGCGGCTGCGCGCGTCCCCGGTGTCCGCCGACGCCGTCGAGATCGTGGCGGAGGACCTGACGAGCCTTCGTGCCGTGGAAGAGAGGCTTCGCCAGGCTCAACGGATGGAAGCCGTGGGACGTCTCGCCTCGGAAGTCGCGGTCACCTGCGACAACCTGCTCCGCAACGTCAGTCAGGACGGGCAGCAATGGCTGGCCACGGTCGGCAGTAACACGGCCCAGCGTCATCAGGGCGAGCTGATCTTTGGCGAAGTGACGCGCGCCGCCAGCTTCTTGCGACAACTCTCCGCGTACGGCGACAAACAGACCAGGGCCGTCGAACCGGTCGACGTCAACAGGGTATTGCAGGATTTGGAGCCGGTCCTGAAGCAAGTGGCGGGCGACGACATCGAGCTCGTGCTCCCCAAGAAGGTCTCTGCCCTCAACGTCGATGTCGAAGGCGAGCGTGTCGAGCGGGTCCTCGTCAACGTGGCGGCGTACGGACGCGCACGGATGCCGTCCGGCGGTCGGCTGATCGTCCAGTTGGCTCGGGTGACGGTCGACCGCAACTTCGTCACGAAGTACCCGAACGTCCGCCAGGGGGCGCACGCGCTGATTACCGTCACCGAAGTCAAGGCGCCCGCTCGGGCGGGCTGGCCGAACGGCGTTCGCGGGCCCGTCGAAGGCGCCGCAAACAAGGCGACGTCAGAACGTCCTGGCGTCGACCTCGGGGCGCTGCAGGCGCTGATCGGCGACTGCGGTGGTCATTTGTGGATGAAAGCGGAACCAGGCGGCGACATGGAGGTGAAGATTCACCTCCCGCTGCGCCCGGAGACCTCGAGGAGCGCAGGAGTCGCCCGCACCGGCCGCGGACGCGCTATGGGCCGCTGGTTCCAGACCTAGCAATCCGAGGTCAGAAGTCAGAACTTAGAAGTCAGAAATCAGAAGTGGACCGCGAAGCTCGAGTGAGCTCTCGGAACAGCCAGGCTTTCGCGGTCTGACGCGATCCGTTACGCGATCGGATAATACACATCGCGAAGATCAGTTGAGCCTCAGAGGTCCTAGCCGCAGTCGTTGTTGTCGAAACTGAAAGGCCCGCCGGAGAGTTCGCCACGCGCGGGAGGCCCTGAGAGCCGTGAGGACCGGCCGCCTGCCGCCGAACTTCGCACGCCGGGAAGCCGCGCGCGGCTTGCCCCCTCTCTCGCCCCGGCGTCGACTATCAGCTGGCTTCGGCGACGGTCACGTGCGTGGCATGCACCGCCACAGCTGATGCGCACGCCACGGATCACGCAGACCGAAGTCGACGCCCCACCTGCGCCGCGCGCGGCTTCCGGCACGGGATGACGTCGGCGTGCTTCGACGGCGGCTGGCGCCCGGCCCTCACAGCTCTCAGGCATTCGCGGGCGCCGGGCATCGGGCGGGCCACCCGTGCGGCGCGGCCGGGCGCGTTCGCAGCAACCGCGGGCCGCAGGTTCTCCGCGCGGCGATCTCCGGCCCCGTGATCCGTGCTGCTGGCATGACCCCTGGCGGTGATTGCGCGAGACAGATGTTGTGGGAACTACCCCCTGATCGCCGCGGCGGCGGAAGGGTACGAACCGAAGGACTGCGGTTCCGGCGCGGCCGCCCGGGTGGTCCCGGCCGATGTCCGACGCCCGCGAAAACTGGGCTGGGACCGACCCATTTTCGCGTGGCGAACTCTCCGGCGGGCCCTTCATTTCGACAACAACGACTGCACCTCTACAGCCGCTACACGCTCATGAAAAACGCGATAGGCTGGGCACCGTGCCAGGCAAGCCTCCAGTCGGTCGCCAGAAGCCCGGCGCCAAAGGGCCGGCCGCGAGCCGCGGACGCCTGACGTCCATGCGGGTCACGGAAGGCTTCCGCGAGTACGTGCTGGAGCAGCTCGCGGGCGTCGACCAGGTCCGGGCGCGGGCGATGTTCGGCGGCGTGGGTCTGTACGCCGACGACCTCTTCTTCGGCCTCCTTGCCGCCGACACCCTCTATTTCAAGGTGGACGACTCGAACCGGCATGCCTACGAGGCCGCCGGCATGACCGTGTTCAAGCCGTACGCCGACAGAGCGATGACCATGCCGTACTACCAGGTGCCGGCCGGCGTCATCGAGGACTCGGCACAGCTCGCCGCCTGGGCCAACGCGGCGATTCGCGTGGCGATGAGCGCGCGCAAGGTCGCTCGGCGATCGAAGCGGCGGTGATCGACGAGCTGATCCTCCGCGGCGTCATCTGGACGGCCTTCCTCGCTTCTCGAGAGCCCACTACAATGAGCGTCACCGGCTGTCCGGTCTGTTGATGGCGCTCGTTACCGGCGACTGCCTCGGCCCATACGAAATCGTCGCTGCGCTCGGTGTCGGCGGCATGGGCGAGGTGTATCGCGCGCGCGACCGAAAATTGCATCGCGACGTGGCGATCAAAGTCTTGCCAGCCAGCCTGGCCGCCGATCCTGATCGCGTTGCCCGATTCGAGCGCGAGTCGCACGTGCTCGCCTCGCTCAATCATCCGAACATCGCGCACATTTACGGCGTGGAGGAAACGAGCGCAGTCCGAGCGCTCGTTCTGGAGCTGGTTGAAGGTCCGACACTCGCCGATCGCATCGCGCGCGGCGCCCTGCAGATTGACGAAGCGCTGCCCATCGCCAAGCAGATCGCCGAGGCGCTCGAAGCCGCGCACGAGATGGGGATCGTTCATCGCGATTTGAAGCCCGCGAACGTGAAGCTGCGGCCGGATGGCACGGTGAAGGTGTTGGACTTTGGATTGGCCAAAGCGTTGGAGCCAGTGTCGGCCATCAATGCCGACATCACGGCGTCACCAACCATCATGGCTCCCTCGATGACTCGGGTCGGCGTCATTCTTGGCACTGTCGCGTACATGAGCCCCGAGCAGGCGCGCGGGGAGCCCGTCGACAAACGCGCCGACATTTGGGCTTTCGGCGTGGTTTTGTTCGAGATGCTGACGGGCGCTCCGCTGTTCGCACGTCAGACCGTCGCCGACACGATTGCCGCAGTCCTCCACGTCGAGCCCGACTGGAGCCGGGTCCCCGTCAGAACGCAATCTCTGTTGCGTGCGTGCTTGCAGAAGAACCCGAAGCGCCGACTTCACGATATTGGCGACGCCCAGTTGTTGCTCGACCAAGACGAGCCGGGACCTGTGGCCCGGCGCGGCCATTCGGGATGGATACCCTGGACCGTCGCGGCCGCGTTCGCGATCGCAGCGGCCGTCGCAGCCCTGGCACCCTGGCGCACAACGCCGCCGGCCCCTCAGCCCGTGCGTTTCCAAATCGCCCCGCCTGGGGATCTGCCCGCAAGCGCCGCGTCGGCAATCTCGCCCGACGGCCGATATCTCGCCTACCTGGCGAGCGGTTCCGACCGCGTCATGCGAGTGTGGGTGCGAGACCTCGGATCGCTCGAAGATCGCCCGCTGCAGGGTACAGAGATCGGGCAGGCGGCTCCGCCGCCGTTCTGGTCTCCCGATAGCCGATTCATTGCTTACGATGCGGGGGGCGTGCTCAAGAAAATCGACGTGTCTGGTGGTCTGGCCCAGACCATCTGCGAGCTCCGCCAGCCCGCCATCGGTGGCTCGTGGAACCGCGAGGGCGTGATCCTGTTCGGCGCCATCGGCGGAGGCATCATGCGAGTGTCTGATGCCGGCGGCGAGGTCGCGCCAGCTACGATGGTGGATTCGTCTCGTGGGGAAAACGCTCATCTCACGCCGGTGTTCCTGCCGGACGGACGTCATTTCCTCTACCTGCAGGTTTACCGAACCAACCCCGAACGAACCGGAATCTTCATGGGCTCGCTCGATGTGCGCCCCGAGGAACAGGAGTCGCGACGTCTCGTGGCGACCACCACGAGCCCGATTTACGCACGCGCCTCCGACGGAGGACCCGGAAGGCTGTTGTTCCTCAGAGACGGGAACCTGATGGCCCAGACGTTCGACGAGCGGCGGCTCGAGTTGTCCGGTGACCCCATTCTGGTCAGTGAACGGGTGCACTCCTACCTCGATACGGCCACGGTGTCTGCGTCCGACAACGACATTCTGGTCTACAGGAGTGCCGAAGAGAGCTCGCAGCTGACATGGTTCGATCGGCAGGGACGTCTGATCGGTCGTGTGTCGGAACCCGGGCTCCACGGCGGGCTCAATCTGTCGCCCGACGCCACACGAGCGGTTGTCGTCCGCGTCAATCCCCAGGTTACGTCAAGCGCAACTTTGTGGTTGCTCGACTTCGGCGAGCGGCAGAAGCAGCCGGTTCACATCCACAGCGGGCTCTGAAGCCCCTGTTTGGTCTCCGGACGGCAGCCGCATCGCCTTCAGCGGGAACATGGCCGGGCTCGAGACGGCCTTGCTTCAGAAACCGACCGGCGGCACGGGGCAGGAAGAAGAGCTGTTTCGATCGGCCGGGGATCGGACGGCAGCCACGAGCTGGTCGCGGGATGGGCGCTATTTGTTGTATGTGGTAGTGGACTCGAAAACGAACTCGGATCTGTGGGCGCTTTCGCTCGACGGCGCTCCAAAAGCTATCCCATTCCTTCGCTCGGAGGCCGCCGAGAGCCAGGCGCAGTTCTCGCCAAATCTGCAAGACGCCTCCCGCTGGGTGGCGCTCACCTCGAATGAGTCAGGACGCGATGAAGTCCAGCTTCGAACGTTCCCTGATGCCGAGAATCGGCTGATCGTGTCGAGCGGTGGCGGCCACAGTCCGAGGTGGCGCGGAGACGGCAAGGAGTTGTTCTACGTGGCGGCCGACGGCACGGTCATGGCGGTCGCGATCTCCTACAACCCATGGCATGTCGGCGCTGCGACACCGCTGTTTCAGGCGCCGCGGGGCTTCAACACGCTGAACGCCACGGGCCGGCGCGGTCCCGCGCCGTGGGATGTCACACCAGACGGCCAACGCTTCTTGTTCGTGGCACCGGTTCAGTCTGGGGGCCAGTCGCAGTTCACCGTGGTGCTGAACTGGCAGACTGGGCCCAGGAAGTAAGAAGCTGTTGAGCCGTCGCGAACACATCCCGTAGATGGCGACGCTTCGCGCTCGAGCCGAGTGGCGTCTTTCTTGCGGTGCTACCAGCTGTGACTTCCTAAGAGTGCGTTTCACAATTAACCGCGGAGCACGCCGAGGACGCCGAGAAAGAGGATTTTGCTCTGCGTGCTCTGCGGCCTTCTATGTTGCGGGCCGTTGTAAGCTCGACGCGTCACTAAAAACGATCTGGTCGAGCGTGTCGCCGCCGAGCAGGCCGCCTCCACAGTGGCGCGCAGGCGCGTGGACGATGCCTGTTGTAGTTGCGATGCCACACACCGCACACCTTCTACTGTGTACGCGGGTGGATGTGAGCGTGGTGGTGACCAGCGCTGCCTTTATCCGGGCTCGCGCGACTCGCGCGGCCCAGAGACTGTACAGTTCAATCCGGACACAATTGCTGCGACACCTTCTCTGCGACGGTCGCGCGGGCGACCTGCCGCGGTCGTGCGCAGCGCGCATGTTCGACGTCCGCCTATGCGAGTTTCACATCGCGCCTTCCGGGACCACCCCGGTCGTGACATATCGCCACAGCGCGATCACGAGCCTGCGCGCCACTGCCACAATCCCAATCCGGCGCGCGCGTTTGCCCGTCCCGAAGTGCTCCCGATACCACCGCGTCAGAGCACGAGCGGTTGCCAGCGCACCCAATTCACGCGAGCTGAATACTGATGCCTGCAACCGCACATTGCCGGCGCGACTGATCCCTTGCTCCCGCTTCGACTCGCCGCTGTCATACGGCGTCGGCGCAAAGCCGAGCAGCCCGCCGATTGCCGACGATTGCGGAAGGCGCGCCACACGAGCCCCTCATCGAGCAACACTGACGCCTCGTGGTCGCCACCCCCTTTAGCCGGACCAACTGCCGTAACGCGCTCCTCGCGGGTGCTGTCGTGAGCGCTGTCTGCTGCTGGGCCTCGAGTTCCGCAATCTGGCGCTCAACCACTTGGAGGCGCACCTCCGCCCGTGCCAGCCGCGCTTGCACTTCGACCGGCACCGCCTCGCCCGCCCAATCGCGCACCCTTGTCCACCAGCCGGGCCGGCGCGCCGGCAGGGTGCTTCCCCAGGTGGCCAGCCAGCCGCGCATTTGATTGATCACGCGCGTCTGCTCTTGCGTTAAGGCCGTCCGCTCGCGACTGACCTGGCGCGCGGCCTCCTCCGCGGGGGTCGGGACGTGCACTTCACGCCACACGCGCCCCTCCCCACAGCACACGCGCACCAGCATCCGCACGAGCTTGAGCGCATCGAGTCGATCCGTCTTGGCCCGCCGCGCGCGTCGGTTCACCTCGATGCTCGCCGAGTCCACCACCCGATTCGCTACCCCCAGCTGCGTCAGCGCGCGGTGCACCCAGAAGCCGTCGCGCCCCGCTTCGTAACAACTCACTACCCGCGCCTGCGCCGGTAACCCGAACCGCCGTCGCCCGTGCGCAGCACACGCTCCACGGCTCGCCAATCGCCACTCGGGACCGTCCGCAACCGCGGCTCGATACCGAATCCCGATGTCACGGCGAGCTTCCACTCCTTCTTACCCAACTCGAACGCGACATACACCGTGGCTCGCTTACACTACCAAGCTCAGGGCGGGTCGTTGCGATCATTGCAGCCTCCTTCCAGCGTTGAACACTGTCAGGAGCTTAACCGCATCGGCCCGCTCTCATAGCTCCGCGGTTGACGTCGTGAATTCTGCAACGCGTTCTAACTAGGACGAGAGCAGAAGTCCGCTTCAAGAGAGTCGGAGGACTTCATGTTTGCCGCCGACCACGCCGCCACCGCGCTTCTCGTCAAACGCCGCTTTCCATCGGCGCCGCTCGCGCCGCTCCTCGTATCCGTGCAGGCCATGGAGTTCGCGTGGGTCGCCCTCAACTATCTGGGAGTGGAACGCACGACCACGGCATCTACAGTGCGGAGCGTCGCCGACATCCATTTGTCGTACATGCCCTACTCACACTCCGTGGTCACGGCAGTTCTGGCTGCGGTGATGGCCTGGCTGGCCATCGAAAAGGGGCTCGGCCGACCCGCCATGGGTCGCGCCGTGGGCATCGGGATCGCGTCGCACCTCGTCTTGGACCTCCTCACGCACGCGCCCGACATCGCGCTGTGGCCGGGTTCGCCATTTCCGCGGCTTGGGCTGGGGCTCTACGATGGCGCGCCGGCGGTGGCATTCGCGATCGAACTGCTCTATGGCGTGTTGTGCTGGTGGGTCTACCAGGGAAGTCGAGGGCTGCTGGCGGTCATCGTGGTCGGCAACCTCGCGAACATTTCTCTGTTCTTTACGACGATTGCGGGCCCAGAGCAATATCTCGCGGGCCGGCCGCTGTTGGTGGTCACCTTCGTCCTTGTCCAGATCGTGACGATGCTCGTCCTGGTTGGAGCCCTGTCTTCCACCAAGAGCAATGCGTCCAGTCTCCAGCCGCGGGGAAGGCTTGGCTATGGCGCGGTCCGCAGTTGACGTCCATGATGTCGCCGCGAACGCGAGAACTGATCGACATTCGCAACGCATGCCATAACGGCAGGCCTACTGCTACTGTGCCAGATCATCGAATCTCGGCCGAAAACCTGCGGCCGCGCCCCGGGGTCAACGGCACTGTGATCGGCCGCAGTGGTACCGACCGCCTGCCGCCGAACTCCGCACGCCGTGTTCGACGTTGCTCAGCACGCCCTGAGCAAAGTCGAAGGGCGGGAAGCCGCGCTCGGCTTGCGCACCCTTCGCCCGCGCGTCGAGTAGGAATTGGCTTCCACGACGGTCGCGTGCGTGGCATGCACCGACGTTGCTAATCCCCACGACACGGATCACGTTGACCGAACTCGACGCGGCACCAGCGCCTCGCGCGCCTTCCGGCATTCGTGACGTCGGCGTGCTCCGACGGCGGCCGGCACCACCGCGGCCTCTCGCGCGGGGCGTCGGCCGTGGCCACCCGCAGCGGCGCGGCCACCACGACAATGCGACACGTGGCAAACCGAACGCTGCGCGAAAATGAAATGTGCGCGAAAGGCTAATGCCGTTCGGAAATTCTCGTGGCTGACCGCACAGCCGTCAATTGCGCGACGCGATCCGTGGTGGGAAGCATCTCGGGCCGTCGCGCCGGTTCCGTCAGCCCGAAAAACGGCGTTGCGCTCGTCGTCCTTCCGCTGGCGCGGCCGTCCTGCCGGTTCGCGACATCGCTCCGATCAACGAGTCCCGCCTCGGGCAACGCCCCGCTCCGGGTGACCTCGCGGCAGACGGCCGCGCAGGCCTCGGCTTCACGCCGTTTTTCCTGCACTCGTGGCGGGCTGACTCCAAACGGCGCGCGGCCCGAGACGCTTCCCGCCACGGCTCCGAGCCGGCGCCGGCGGCCGCTGACACGGAGGGTCGTCAGCTGGCGCAAGGGCCGTGAAGTCGACCCGTCACGCGTCAGGAAAACCCGCGCGCAGTGAGTTCGTTCGCGGCGGTCTCTCGCGATGTCACCCGCGGGCCCCAAGCATCCCTGACGGGGCTCGTTGATCGGAGCGATGCCGCAAGTTGGTAGGACCGCCGCGCAGCGCCAGAGGTCGAACGGAGCGCGGGTTTTCCGGGTCGACGATGACGGCCCGACGCGCCAGCTGACGGCCCTCCGCCGAGTCGGCTCGCGGTGCCACATGTGGCCACCGCAGCAGCACAAGCGTTCGGCTCATTGAATTTCCGAAAGGCATTGCGCGAAAGGCCTGCGCTACGGTCCCGCGACGCCTGCTACACCGGGCAGGCCTGAAGGCCTGCGCTACGTGCTCCGCGACTACGGGTTCCGCGACGCCATGCCACACCGGCGCCGCAGCGTTCAGCGTCTCCAGGGGCGAAGGACCGTGTAAACCGGTACTGCGGTGATGCTGGCGCGCGAGACGCCTATCAGCTTCCGCTTCACGAGCCATCCCAACGCATCCTGCACAGCTCGCTTCGAGAGTCCTGTCGCTTCAGCGATGTCCTGCAGCGCGACCTGTGCGGTGCCCTGGCCGTTGCCGTGCGTCAGCCGCCAGAGATTCAGGTACACGAGGAACGCGGACGGCTGGCGATCGTGACCGACGAGATCGGGCATCAGTGAGTCCAGAACGTATTCATCAATCGCGATTGTGCTCACGGCATCATCCTCGAGCTCTGGCTATAGCAGCCGATGCCATAGTAGGCAATACAGGCCTTGCACTCAACACTCGATTTGTCGATCATGCGTCCGAGACGGAGCCGACCATCGAATCACTCGCTGGTTTGATCCGCGGAGGCAAGACACCATGAGGAGCATTCGCTGGGGGCGCATTCTGATTGCGGCAGTCATGTCTGAAGTGGGCGTGATCGCAGTCCTGTTTGCGGTCATTAGCGCCTACACGCTCCTGACGCCCACGATGACCGACGCCCAGTACAACTCACTGGGCGAGGAAGTCGGCTATTACGTGGCGCCTGCGACAGGCGCGATCATGACGGTCCTCTCGGTTCTCTGGGCGGCGCGCAGGCTGACATCCGCCTTCATCCTGCACGGCCTCCTCGTCGGCGTTGTCAGCGTCGTCCTGACCGTTGGCTTCATCTTCGGCGCGCGGCCCGACCATCGCGTGATGTACATCATCGCCTTCGGTCTCAGGATCGTCGGCGGGTACGCGGGCGGCATGCTCGCCCAATGGATGTTCAACGCGAGCCCCTCCGGGTCGGCGCCGGTCGATCAGCCTGTGTAGGAGGAACACGCGATGATCAAAGGCGTCAAGTTCGTCAGCATCCCGGTTCGCGATCAGGATCGCGCGCTCGAGTTCTACACGAAGAAGCTCGGCATGCGCGTCATCACGGACAGTCCGTACGACGACACGCAGCGCTGGATCGAGCTCGGCATCCCGCGCGCTGACACGAAGGTGGTGCTCTTCACCGCGTCGGGCCAGGAGCAGATAATCGGCGGCATGATGAACATCACCTTTGTGGCCGACGATGTCGTGGCGACGGCGTCGGAGCTGAAGGCGAAGGGCGTCGAGTTCGTGCAGGAGCCGCAGAAAGCCGATTGGGGGACGGCGGCAGTCTTCAAGGATCCCGACGGGAACGTCTTTGCGTTGTCGACGCCCTGAATTAAAGCGGTTTCATTGCCGTTGTACGTAGTGTCCGGCTTCAGCGGACTTCGCGCTGTCCGCTGAAGGCGGACACTGTACAACCGGAAATGCTTTAGTAGCGGCTCGCGATTGGTACCAGGACCGTCAAAATCTGCTCTCGTCAGAAGGGACGAGGTTGACGGGCGGCAGTCGGGCAAGGCATCGTAGTTCAGGGCCGACGAAGGAACGGCGCATCATGGCGGATACTCTCGAACTCGAGCTTCGCCGGCGGCTTGAAGCTTTGAGCCGCGACGACCCCGACACTCGGCTTTACTTCATCGTCACGATGCGCCCGGGCACCAGCGCGACCGGCGTCGCCGCCGAGGGGATGCTCATCGACCAGCGGATTGACAATCCGCCCCTCCTGATGGGCACGATGACACCGAAACAGGCCCTCGCCGTGGCGCAGCTCGACAACGTCGCGATGGTCGAGCAGGACACCGGAGGCGTCCGGGCGCTGAGAGAGCCAGACTAACTCGAACGTTCGAGGCCCTGATTCGCCTCGTCTGTTCCTTCGGTGGACGCCTCCAAGCGTCCATGCCGGCTTCGAGCGAGCTTCTTGTACGCGCTGCGGTCCTGGTTGTGGGCCACATACCACCGCAGCAGATCGTGCTGGAGCACCTGGCTCGGTGCTGACGACAGCTCCACCACCGAGATGCGCGCGGCTCTCCCGCTCCGGTGCACAAACACCACCTGAGCCACGACGTCCCCCGCTGTTACATGAATTGGCCCGGGCGGAAGGTGTGCGACAAGATTCACCGGGTGTGCATACCAGTCGGTCTCGACGAGACCCGAGACAATCTGGAAAGGTCCAGGCCGATTGATCGGCGACAAGAACAGAGTGTCAACACCCTCCGGGGTCCGAATCACATATGGCAGGTGCAGCTTGAACATCGCCGCCTGATCGGAGCGGTCGAAGAAGCTGAGGCCCGGGTGCACGGCGTTGTGCAGGTGGTGCTCTCCCTCCGGATCAACATAGGGAATAGGCGCTGCCAGGAAGGCGTTGCCTGCAAAGCGGCTCGACGGGCGATCCTGGATATAGAAGCAGTACGCGGCATCGTGTGCGGAAGACCGGAACGGGGCTGCGAAGCCACGCGCCGCTGCCGGGACCGACGCCGAGTCGCAGAAGCCGAACGAGAACGGCGCGCGGATCAGCAGACCAGCGGATGCCGCCGCTGTGAAAGGCAGGCATTGTTCCTGGACGCCATAGCCCTGCGGCACCTCCGCTCGTGTGGATGGCGGCGCGGCCGTCGGGAGCACCGGATCCGGGACGAGCGGATGAACTTCAATCTCCATTTTGACCCTCGAAAGGAGGGGGTCGGCCGTCAAGCTGGCCGACCCCCGTCTCACCAAACGAGCGGCTCCAAGTCAGGGCTTGAGCGGGAAGGCCGGCGCGGGAACCATCGCCAGCGCCGCCTGATCGACATCGAGCCTGCCATATCCGTACAGCTGATCCCACCCAGGCGGCCCGAGGTTGTCAGCCGCCGATGCCAGCAGGTTCCAGATCTGTACGTTGGTGGCAAACCGATGCGCGCCCCAGACGACTGCGGCGCCGCCCGACACGTGCGGGCACGCCATGCTCGTGCCGCTCTTCTGTCCGAAGCCGCCTCCCGGGATGGTCGAGAGCACCTGCACGCCGGGAGCCGCGATTTCGACCTCCGGTCCGCGGCTGCTGAACGTGGCGATGACGTTCGCACTGTCGATCGCCGACACGGCGATGACGTTCTTGTACTTGCCCGGCTGACCGACCGTGTTCATGCCGGGACCGCTGTTGCCCGCCGCCGCAATCAGGAGCACACCTGCGTTGAACGCCGCGTTGCAGGTGGCCTCGAGCGCCGTTGGCGCACCGTCGCCGCCCAGGCTCATACTGGCGATCTTGATCTGGTTCTGCACGCACCAGTTGAGGCCGCTGATAAGCCAGCTCCAATTACCGCTACCGGAGTTGGATAGCACCTTCACAGCGTAGAGCCAAGCCTCGGGTGCCACGCCGACAACGCCTGATCCGTTCATCACCGCGCCGATTGTGCCGGCGCAGTGCGTACCGTGGCTGTTGCCATCGGCTGGCGTCTCGCCAGGCACGAAACTGACGGCGCCTTTCAGGTTCGGCGCGAGATCCGGATGTCCAGCGTCGATGCCGGTATCGAGAATCGCCACCCTGATGCCCCTACCCCGTGAGCACCCCCACGCCAGCGGCGCCTTCACCTGCTGCACGCCGACGGGCACCGTCTCGGCCTGCGGTGCTGGCTGCCCCTCAAAGACCAGCGATTCGGGAAGCGCGTAGCACTGTCCATCGTCCTCGACCATGGCCACGTTGGGATTGGCACGAAGCGCCGCGATCTCCTGGTTGGTCAGCGAGAGCGAAACGATAGGCGCTTCATAGAGGTTGACATCCAAGGCGACCTCTTCCGGTGCAACGCCAGCCGGCGGCGGAGTCACGTCGAAGACCTGGACACGCGACGAGATGGAGTCCATGACAATCTGTACTTTGTCGGTCTTGTCCCGCCGCTGGTCCTTGGGCTTGAAGGTCACAATCACAGGGGTCCTGGCTGGGCCGCGCGCAGTACGAGGCGCCGCCGGGCCGCCGTCACGTGCCGCGCGCCTCTGTGCGCGCTGAAGGATGCGTTTCTTCGCCATACGGTTTCCTCCTGGAGTTATTCCGGTGACGGCCGAGAATGATTGTGTAGCGCGTCACCGGGGGCGCTACAGTTGTCACACGAAACCCATTCGCCAAGTGGCCAATGGTCGTCAGGCGGCGCAACGACGTGCGTGAAAGCGCTCGCCAACGCGGAGGCGAGGACGCGCGTGACGCCGATCGACCCTCTGACCGCATCGACCGGATGTGACAGTCCACATCGGCCGTCAGAGCACCGTGGATATTGGCATGGTTCCATTCGCGGAAGCCGCAAATTGTTGGTGAAGGCACACGCGGATCGTTTGATCGCGCGTTGATCATTCGAGACCTGCTTCATTGATGGGCTTGCGATCTAGCGACCGTTGAGTCGCGTGGCACCCTCAGTGAGATTGTCGCGACACGTCATGATTGAGAAGAACGTCATGGCTCACAAAACTCAACACGGGTCGTCTGTTGTAGCCGAGCTGGAACAGGAAGGATCCGAACGGCGCAGTGTGCACGAGATTGAAGGAATGCGGGAGCGTTGGCTGACTAACGATGCCGCTTCTTGGCCGTCTTGACGGCCTTTTTCGGGGGCTTCCTTCCTTTACCGCCTGAGCTTACGGCCGGGAGTCTGGTCTTCCTGGCAGTCGCGCCGTCCTCCAGCGCGTCCAGCGATTTGAACGCGTCGGTCAGCGGCTTTCCTTGCAGCCGTTTCAGATCCGTGAGAGCCGAATCAATAGTGGCCTTGAGTTTCTGGCTGGCGCTCTTTCGCACGACAGCAAGCGCCTTCTCGGTCTCGGCCAGATCCTCCTTGGCAATCTTCCGGGGCAGGACTTCGTCCTTGGTGTTGAAGAAGCGTCCCGCGATGCGCAAGAGCGCACTCCCCGCGGACCGTGTCGCCTTGTCCTCGATCGCCAGCGCAGATAGCTCCAGCGAGTGCGCGCGGAACAGCTTGTCGTACCTGGCCCCCGCAGCCGTCTTCAGCACGTAACGGTCCCGGAAGCGTCGCAACGCGCGCAGTGGGAAGAGCGCATCCTCGAGTGCCTGCACGACGTCGGCAGGGCAAAGCGTCTCGAGCAAGCATTCCATGAGGCCGGCCGAGACCTCGGTGATCACGTTGTTCTTCTCCACGTCGGGCGGTTGGAACTCGCGCGCAGTCTCCAGCGTGAAGCCCAGGATCCGGCGGCGCCCGGTGTCGACGAAATGGCGTGCATAGGCGTAGTCGTGTGTGGTCCCGGTCGTCGGATAGAGAGTGATGCTCTGCTGCGCCGTGTAGACGCGGCCGCGCACGGCTGCAATGGCGTCGCGAATCCGGGCCGCCATTACTTCGTTATCGTGCAAGTCACCGGACGGGATGTATTCCTTATAGCCGGAGCCGACCACCCCTCGCTGACCATCGAAGGCCGGGTTCTGGAAATTCTGGTTGGGATCCGTGCTCTGGTTCTCGTCGTCGCCCCACGGATAAAGGACCAGCTCGCTGTAGGAATGAATGTCGATCATACAGGCGAGATTGGTGAACGTGTCGATCATCCAACGCACATTGCGTGTCTCCGGCTCGGAGAACGCTCCAGGACCCTTGAAGATGTCGGCGCAGGCATTGCTGCTGGTGCCGATGCCGCTCGACCAGAGAAAATCACAATTGCGGTTGAGATCGACGCCGCGACACGCGAGCCCTGGATGATCAGAGCGGTTCTTGCGCCACCAGGGGTCGCCGCCTGGCATCAGACAGAATTGGCGTCCATCCGGATTGACGAGCGGCAGCATGAAGATGTCGAGACCATTGACCACAGTCTGGATGGCCGAAGGCTGGAAGGCTTTAGGACCGAAGGTCAGCCCCGTGTTGTTGGTGTAGGCGTCGCATAGGCGTATCGCGAAACTCAGCAAGGTCTCGGGATTCACGAGTTCGCGCGCATGAGTGCCGCCGAGGAAAAGCACGCCCGTGCGTCTGGAACCACCGCCGTGTGCAATCTTCAAGGCTCTAATCTGCCGGCCTTCGACCGATGGCTCGGGCAGCGCGATGATCTGCGCGAGGGCCGGATACGTTATCGCGATGTGATTGATGGCGTCTGAAATGGCCGTGACTGACAGATAGGGCATGGCGTGGGCTCCCCTCGTCAAGCGGAAGCGATGCGGCAGTTACTTCTTGCTGGTGGCCTTCTTGCTGGTCGTCTTCTTCTTGACGACGGCTCGCTCCCGGGTCAGTTCGGCCTCCATGCCCTGCAGCCAGTCGCGAAACTCGGCGGGAACCTCGGCCGCTTGGGTGCGTTTCTCGGCGGACTCCTGAATTTGGACGCGGTAGCCTGCTTTCACGACCGCCTCGATTTCAGCTGTGGTCAGGAGTCCGTCAATGGAAAATGGAAAGTCCGGGTCACGGTCGGACTTCTTCGCCGTCTGTGGAAAGACGTCGAGCTCGAATTTCTGTAACGACCGGATGGCGTCGGCGTCGCGGGCGAAAATCACGCCGAAGTAACGTTCCATTCGACCTCCTTGCGATGTCGCTTGGGACAGCCGAACTCTAGGTGAGTTTCCGGTCATGTGCAACAAGCTGGAGTCCTGAGGCTGGTCGCCCGCATGAGCTGCTCACTAACGATATTTCAGGCTGCGACGACCGTCGAGTGAATGGGAACGGTAAAGCAGAACGTGGCTCCACGGCCTGCGTTCCGCTCGGCCCACAGCTTGCCGCCATGCGCTTCGACGATTGAGCGGCTGATTGAGAGCCCGACCCCGCTGCCGGTCGCTTTCGTCGTATACGAGAGCGAGAACATTTTCTGCATATCTACGCCGTCGAGGCCGATCCCGCGGTCGCTCACCGACACTTTCACGATTCCTTCCGGCGCCAGGGACGAAGAGACTTCGATCAGCCGCGAGCCGGGATCGACGCTCTCCATCGCGTCGATGCTGTTGGCGATGAGGTTCAGCAGCACCTGTTGCAGCTCGAGGCGATCGCCGTTGACCGCCGGCAGTCGAAAACGCGCCCAGGCCACTGGAATCGGACCGCCGCCTCTGGCAGGATGGTGACGTCAATCGACCCTGGATTGCCCGCGTCTGCGATGCATTCGCCGACGGGCGCGGGATGAAATACTCTGAGGGACCGTGGTGAACCCCCGAGAGCGAGCGCAGGACCGTCTTCAAATGAGCTCGACGCCCGAGGCGTACGAGATTGGTCTGGGCGACGTGCCGTTCGGAGGCTATGGCCTGCTGTACCGCGTTGCCACGGCCGTCGGTATTCTGCCGGGCCGTTGGGGCCTCGTCCGACTTGGCATGGCCATCGCCGTTCTCACGTGGGTCCCGCTAGTGGTCCTGACCGCGTTCGAAGGCACCCTCCTCGGCGGGCGCACGATTGCGTTTCCTCAGAGCTACGGCACGCACACCAGGCTTCTCCTGGTGATCCCGTTGTTCTTTTTCGCGGAATCGCTGTTCAGCGGGCGAATCTCAGAGGTCCTGAACAGGATGCTCCAGGGCCAGCTCGTGGCTGCGCGGGATGTGCCGCGTTTCGAGAGGGCATGGCGCCAGGCGCGCAAGTGGTGGGACTCGTGGTCTGTAGAGGCGCTGCTTGTGGTCGTCACGCTCGCCTCGATTTACTCAGGGCTCCGCACCGACCTGCCGACCGGGGTTGCGACCTGGCGGACAACGGGCGACGGCCGGCTCTCGCTCGCGGGCTGGTGGTACACGCTGGTGAGCCTTCCGTTCTTCCAGTTTCTGTTCTGGCGATGGATCTGGCGACTCTTCGTCTGGGGTCGACTCCTCTGGAAGATCTCGCGGCTCGAACTGCGACTGCTCCCGACGCATCCGGACAGGGCAGGGGGCCTTGGGTCGCTGGGCGTCGCCCATGTGGACTTGTCACCGCTGAGCTTTGCCCTGTCGGCCATCCTGGCCGCGAGCTTTGCGGAACAGATCAGATTCGGTGGCGCCGCGCTTGCGCAGTTTGCCGTGCCCGTGTCGGCCGTGGTTGTGGGCGTGACGGCAGCAATGATCGTCCCGCTTTTCCTTTTCTCGAGGCGGCTGCTCGACGTGAAGCAGCGGGGTCTGCTCGAGTATGGCGCATACGCGACAGTCTACGCGCGTGCGTTCGACGCCAAATGGCTTCGAGGCGGCGCCGAACGTGACGAACCGATCCTGGGCACGGCCGACCTCCAGTCGCTGGCCGACCTGGGCAACAGCTTCGGCGTCATAGGCGACATGCGAATCGTGCCGATTTCCGGGACACAAATCATCATGCTGGCGGCTTCAACCGGCCTGCCGTTCCTCCCGCTGGTGCTCTTCGCGTTCCCTCTCGAGCAGCTGATCATCGGCGGCGTCAAGTCTCTGCTCGGTGTCTGAGCGGGTTCCTCACGCCACGTCAGTCACGGCTACTTGCGCCCTGATGCCAGGTTGGATCGACCGAACTCAACTAGTGACCCGTATCGGTGAAAACGAAAGCGTGGGCGGTGGCGGGTGGTCATTGGCCAACGTTGACCACGGGCTCACACGACCGGCAATCTTGAACCTGCACCGAGTTCGTTGACAGTGGCAGAATCGAGGTCTAGAGTTCAGGCAAACCGCATATTCGAGGAACATCGATGCCTGGCAAGTACATCGGCCAGAACTACACGCCCGCTGATCAGATCGCCAAGGTGACCGGACGAGCGCGATATGCCGAAGACTTTCGCGCCGACGGCATGCTGTTCACAAAGCTCCTCCTCAGCCCGATGCCGCACGCGCGCGTCCGCGGCATCGACACGAGCCAGGCGCTGGCCATGCCGGGGGTCAAGGCGATCCTCACGGCGGACGATCTCCCCGAGCTGCCGGGTGGCGTCGAGCGGGCGCTGACGAACGAGCCGCGCTATCAGGGCGAGCCGATCCTCGCGGTGGCCGCCGTCGACGAGCCGACCGCCGCGGAAGCCGTTGAACGGATCACGGTCGATCTGGAGCTGCTGCCCTTCGTGACCGATCCGCTCGAAAGCCTGCGGCCTGACGGTCCGAATGCTCGCCTCGACGGCAACGCGTGGGGAGCGCCGCCTCCGCCAGGGCAGGGTCCGCCGGGACCGCCCGCTCCTCCACCGCTTCAAACGATCAAGTGGACCGACGCGGACTTTGCAGACGCCGAGAACGGACGCCTGCCGATGGGGTCGCCGCTCGAGGAGTGGTCGTACGGCGACCTTGACGCTGGATTCAAGGACGCCGCGCTCGTGCTGGACGAGACGTTCGTCGTGCAGTCGACAGGCCATCACCCGATGGAAACGCGCAGCGCGATGGCGTACTGGCAGAACGGCAAGCTGTTCATCCATGCCTCCACACAGAGCGTGGCGCAGACACAGGGCAACATCGCGCGCTGGGTCGGCATCGAACCGACGCAGGTGGTCCTGATCTGCGAGTACACCGGCGGCGGATTCGGAAGCAAGGGTGGCGGCGCGGTGTCGATGGCGATTCCCGCGCTGCTGGCGCGCAAGGCGAATGCGCCGGTCATGATGCGGATCAGCCGCGAGGAGGAAAGCTACATCGGACGCGCGCGGACCAACATGACGGGACGCGTGAAGATGGGATTTGCGAAGGACGGAAGGGTCACCGCGCTCGACCTCTTCATCGTCCAGGACACGGGCGCCTACGGCCCGTTGGGCGACCATCGCTCTGCCGGCCTCGCGGCGTCGCTCATCTACCAGCCTCCGGCGATGCGCTGGCGCGCCGTCAACGTGTTGACCAATACGCCGCCACGATCGCAGCAACGGTCGCCGGGGCCGATGCAAGCGAACGGCATCATCGAGCCGGTCGTCAGCAAGGCCGCGCGCCAGCTCGGGATCGACCAGGTGGCGATTCGAAAGATCAATGCGCCGGCCGGGAAGGCGCTGTTTGGACCGGTGGGTCCGAACGGTCAGCGGAACCACGTCACCAGCGCGTTTGTCAGGGAGGCGCTGGATCGTGGGGCCGCGCTCTTCGACTGGAGCGGACGGAAAACCCGCGCGGGCCAGCGGCAGGGATCGAAGGTGCGCGGCGTGGGCGTGACCGTCGGACCGCACGGCGCCGGCTCGATCGGATGGGACAGCATCATGACCATCCGGCCGGACGGCAAGCTCTACGTGCAGTCGGGCGTCGGCAATCTGGGCACCCACTCCGTGATGGATCTGGCGCGCGTTGCCGCCGAAGTCCTGGACGTGGGCTGGCAGAACGTCGAGGTCGTCTGGGGCGATACGGGCAAGCATCTCCCCTGGACCTGCCTCTCGGTCGGCAGCCAGACGACGCATGCGATGACGCGCGCGAACTACGCGGGCGCGATGGATGCGAAACGAAAGCTGCAGGAGATTGCGGCGCGCGACCTCGGTGGCTCGCCGGACGACTTCGAGATCGGCGGCGAACGTGTGTACCGGCGTGGCGCCCCCGCGCGCGGCATGAGCTACGCGCAGGCCGCCAGACGCGCGATAGAACTGGGCGGCAAATACGACGGCCACGAGGTCCCCGACGATGTCAATGCCATGACGAAGCGATCGGCGGCGGCGCTCGCCGGTCTCGGATTGATGGGCGTCGCAAAGGACACCCATCCGCGCGATGGCGCCACCTATTCGTTCGTGATCGGCTTCGCCGAGGTCGAAGTCGATGTCGAGACGGGCAGCGTGAGGCTCGTGGACGTGCTCGGCGTCGGCGACGTCGGCACCGTCATCAATCCGCGGAGTCTCCTCGCGCAGATCAAGGGCGGCCTCAATCTCGGCGTTGCCCATGCGCTCTTCCAGAAGTCGGTGGTCGATCCGCAATACGGGGTCTCGCTCACCGGTCGGTTCCACTACAGCAAGCCGCTGACAATCCTCGACATCCCGGCCACCATGCACACGGTGGCGCTCGACATGCCGGATCCCGAAACACCGGTCGGCGCACGCGGCGTCGGCGAGCCACCTGTCGGCGCCGGCTTCGGCGCGGTTTTGAACGCCATTGCCGACGCGGTGGGCGACGAGATCTTCCGCCGCGCGCCGGTGACAGCGGACCTCGTCCTCATGTCACTCGAGAACGGCCGACGGATGCACGAGCCATTGAAGGCGCATGTTTGAATAGGAACGTTCGGATCGTTCGGGCGTTCGGAACGTTCGGCGTTCGGAACGATCTATGCGCGACGAATTCCAGCGCCGCTGCAACACCATCGAAGAAAGCTACGAATTCATGCTGGCGTATGCCGCTCAGGGGCTCACCGGCGACGCCGGCAGCCAATCGGGCGGCCAGCTTCGGCAGTCTCTGACGCTGGCGGCTCGGGCCCTGACAGGAATTGGCGATGTCTTCGCGGCGATGGTCGAGCGGGAGCGATTCGAGCCGGCGGATCGCTATCGGGCCTTTCACGCGGTGCTCGACGCCGATGCCCGCCGCGCGCTGATGGCGATCGAGCTCGTCCTGGCGCAGCCCTCCATCAGCTCGCAGTTCATCGACAATCTCAACGCTTCGATGCACCTGCGAGCGCTCCTCACGGACTTGTTCCTGATCGACGAGATTCTGAAGAGACAGAAAAAAGAATCGACGTAGATCATTTCAGATCGACGTATCTAACACGCTACGGCGCAACCGAGTATTCGATCCGACGGTTCTGGAATCGTCCGAACTCCGTGTCGTTCGAGGCGCGAGGCCGACTGTCCCCATAGCCCGTCGCGGTCAGGGTTGCCGCCGACACTCCGGCTCCCACCAGCGCGCTCTTGACCGCATCCGCGCGCGCCTGGGCCAGCCTGAGATTGCTGGCCGCATCGCCGGTATTGTCGGTGTGGCCGCTGATCTCGATCCTGGATCCGCTCGGCATCGCCCTGATCGCCGCCGCCGAGTTCTGAAGGACATCCATGCTGTCGGTCGAGATCTGGGCGCTCCCGGTCGGGAAATTGATGATCGCGAGGTTGATGGCTTGAACGACCGAGCCGGGAGCGACGCCCGACGTTCCGGGCGCTTTCAGCGCCGTCACCGCCTTGTCGTTGGCGGCTCGCACCGCTTCCATCGCCGGATCCGTGACGGTGCCGATGGTCGCGGTCGCGCCGACGACGCCACGCACCTTGTCGCCGATCGCCTGTCGCTCGGCCGCAGACAACCATCCGCCGAGATTGATCGCATCGCCGTCGAGCGCAAGCTCGACGCCCGGGTTCTTCACCGAGGTAAGGAGATCGTCGAGACGCGGCAGCCACGACGCCGGCTTCACGCTGCGATCGGTGCGCAGATCGCCAGAGACGTTGGTCTCGCCGAAGGTCGTATTCAACGCCCGGACAATCGTCGTCCGCGTCGCCTCGTCGCTGACGAGCCCCGAGTAGGTGACTCTGCCGTCTCGATTGGACAGCGTCAGCTGTGGATCAATCGGGCCCGTCGGTCCACGCCACCACAACCATCCGACCAGCGCAATGAGCGCGGCGGCGGCCCATGGCAGCCAGCTGGGCCAGCCTCGTCGCTCGACCCGCTGAGGCGGCACCGGCACCGCCCGCCCAATCGGGCGGTCAACATATCCCGAGAGGTGAGACAGAAGGGCACTGTTCGACGGAAGAACGCGATTTGGCGTCAGGAGACCCATCACCCTGGGCAACAAGAAGGCGAGCGCCGACGTCGCCGACGCACGCGTCAGACCGCTCGAGTTCGCCAGCTTGTCGAGCGTACTCGTGCCCAGCGCCGATTCGAGATGCGTTGTCGTAATCGGCTTTCCCTGTTTCCCGCCGAACCACGAGACGAGGGCGTCGCCGAAACCGGAACGGCGGCAAAGGTCGACGAAGCCATCGACTCCTCCTGTCCGCTCGCTGGTGATGAGATAGAGAACCCCGCGCAAAAGTGCCGACACGTTTGCTACGGGCACGCTCGAGCGTGACGCCGCTTCGTTTACGAGTTGCTCGAACATGTTGCCTCCTTCCGAGCGATCACGTTCCCTTCTTCACGACTCCTTCGTTGTCTGCCGCGCGCTCGTTCCGAGAACATCAGCCAGCTGTGTGAGCGCCTCCTGCTCCTCGCTGCTGACCAACGTTCCTCCGATGCCGAGGAAGCCGCCCTCCTTCGACGCTTTCGAGACTTTTTCTGCGACAGACGCCAGCCACGTCTTGTAACTTCCAGCCTCGGCCGGCGATTTCGTCTGCACCGCTCCGACGGCGGTTTTGATGACGCCGATCAACGCATCTTTCGTCTGCGCGCGATCGCCCTTCGGTATCTCGGGCAGCTCCGGCCTGCCACCGCCGCTCTTCACGCTCTCCGCGAGAGCTCGTACGATTTCGGGCGCGTCACCCGACGTCGACTCCGAGATCGCTTTGCCGACGGCCATCGCCTCCTTCGCGATGCCGACCGGACCGCTGGCGTCGGCCAGCGTGATCAGGAGGCCAGCCGCAACCGGCGCCGACGAGATCGCTTTCCATTCTTCAACGCTGTAGTTGTTCTTCGTGGACATGAGCTCGCCTCTTTCTGTTTGGTTCGTCTTGGGTCTCAGGTGGCACAAGTGCGCGGACGCGAGACGAATGCGTTCTCGAGCAGCGCTTGCCGCGACTGCTACGGTCGTCCGCATTGATCGCGGTCAGAATTGCGCAGCGATAGCCAAGGATCTATGCAGATCCGGCAGTTCGTGTGAAGCAGCGCACGTTCCCGTGGCTGTCACTTGTGACAGATGTGGAAAGCCTCTCGTCGGCTACATCTACCGGGTGAACTGGCGCTGGTGAGCGGCCCTGCGGTCGACTTCCGGCACGTGGCTGTGCTCGGCGAGCGCCACGCGTTTCGCACCCGCCCTTTTGATACGATCGGGCCGGTTCTGGACTGTGGACTCCTCGAGCCGAAGGTCGCATGGCAAGCATCAGTCGCCGTGAACACCTGAAAGGCCTGCTGGCCCTCGCGGCGTCGTGGGCGCCCGCCGGGACGTATGCGGCTTCGGACCCTCCCGTGCCATCGCGCGGAATCGGCCGCCGCATCCGGCACATTTCTTACAGCGACCAGGGCGGACGTCCCGACGGCGTACAGGTGATGGCCAACCGCCGCCACATCTACGTCGGCCACATGTTCAGCGACGGCGTCACCATCCTCGATGCCGCGGATCCGCGACGGCTGAAGCCGGTGGGGTTCTTCACAGCGGGCGTGAACACCCGCACGCACCATCTGCAGGTCGCCGACGATCTGCTCCTTCTCGCCAACGGCGCCAACATCGTCGCGATGCAGTCGTACGACAACCTGCGGGGGTATTTTGAAAACGCACTCGTCGACAGCATCACCAATCGCAAGAAGTTCCGATCGGGCCTGAGCATCCACGACATCTCCAAGCCCGCCGAGATGCGGGAGATTGCGTTTCTCGAGATGCCCGGGTTCGGCATCAACCGTCTGTGGTGGCCTGGTGGTCGCTACGCCTACGTCTCCGCTCACTTCGACGGCTTCACCGATCACATTCTGTGCATCGTCGATCTGGGGGATCTGACGAAGCCGGAGATCGTGTCGCGCTGGTGGCTGCCCGGCATGCATCGGGCCGGCGGTGAAACACCGGCCTGGCCGCAGGGACGACGGGTTGCGCTGCATCACATGATCGTTGCGGGCGACCGCGGGTATGGCGCGTGGCGTGATGGCGGACTCACCATCCACGACATCAGCGACCCGGCCAGGCCGAAGCTGCTCTCCCGCATCAATTGGTCGCCGCCATTTCCCGGCGGCACTCACACGGCGCTCCCGCTTCCGGGCCGGGGGCTGGCCGTGGTCGCCGACGAGGCCAACGCTGAGCAGTGCGCCAAAGGCACGTTTCATACTTTCGTGGTGGACGTGCGCGCACCAGAGAATCCAGTCCCGGTGTCCACGTTGCCGACGCCGCTCGACCGCGACTTCTGCGCGAAAGGGACGTTCGGGCCCCACAACCTCCACGAGAATCGTCCGGGATCCTTTCGCAGCGAAGACACGGTGTTTGCCACCTACAACAATGCGGGCGTTCGCGTCTTCGACATCAGGAACGCGTTCGCGCCGAAGGAATTGGCGTCGTGGATTCCGCCAGCGCCTGCCCGGCTCATCGACCCTCGGCCGAATGTCGCGCTCGCGGCAAAGAGCGCCGATATCTACGTCACGACCGAAGGGCTGATGTTCGTCAGCGACTGGAACGGCGGGATGAACGTGTTGCAGTACGAGGCATGAGCAAGCCTGTGCTGCGATTGCTGCTGGCGGTCGCTCTCATTGTCGTCACTACGGCGGCCGCTGCCGCACAGAGTCCTTCCGGGAGATCGCCGTCGGCGACTCGCATCGACCACGACCTCGGGCGCCTGCGTGCCTGGATCGACGCGATCCACCGACATCTGCCGGCGACCGAGAGCAGCGCCGCAACGCTCGTCGCGTCGTGGTCCAGAAGAGAGCTCGAGATGCTTCTCTTCGACCTCAAAGCCCTCCTTCACGTGATCGTCAGACCCGACAGCTCGAAGTTTCCGCGTGGGGTTCGAGCTTTCAGCGGGACGGAACTGGAGCAGTTGCAGCAGCTGGCGGAAGCAGAGGCGTGGCGGACGGTCCGGCAATCGTGGAGGTTGGGACTCACCGAGGCGCAGTCAAGACTTATCGCCAATCAACTCGTGAAGCGCGCGGCCCTGCTGCACACGGACATCGCCTTGCTCGTGCCATCCGCAGCGGACCGGCTGCCGGAATCCGCCAACGAGCCACGTCTCCTTCTGGAGCGGCGGGGCTCGGTGCTGGTCCAGGACGGGCGCCAGGAAGGGACGAAGGCGGAAGGGGCGCACTGGGACGTCGCCCGTCTCCTGCTCGACGAGATCACGCCGGACCCGTCGCACGATGCGACGGCGCGTCTCTGGTACCGTGCCATCGCCGCGTTCTTCGAGAAACGCGCACTGCTGGCGCAATCCGTTCCCCATCTCGAACGCGGACGCCGGATCTACGCCACGGACCCCCTCATCTTCGCGGCCAGTGGATTGGTCCACGAAACGTTCGCTGCCCCTGAAATTCAAACCTTCATTCACACCGCAGCCCAATCAGGATTGCCACCCACGTCGGTCGGTTCAGCGCGTTCGAATCTTCGGCGGGCGGAAGAGTTTTTTCGTCGCGCCGTCGAGCTCGACGGGAGCTACCCAGAAGCGCGCGTCCACCTCGGACGAGTCGTCGGGCTCCAAGGACGTCACGAAGAGGCTGCACGTGAACTGCGGCATGCCACCACCACCGCGAACGACTCGCCGACGCGCTACTACGCGTGGTTGTTCCTCGGCGCTGAAGAGCAGTGGCTCGAGCACGCGGACCTGGCGCGGCAATCCTTCGACAAGGCTGCAGCACTCTATCCCCGCGCTCAATCTCCTCACCTGGCTCTCAGCCAACTCGCTCGCCGCACCGGCGATCGCGGCGGTGCGCTTCGCGCCATCCAGCAGGTGCTGAATCTTCCGGCCGACGACAGCCAGCGTGACGACCCGTGGTGGTCGTACTTCCACGACCCCGGCGACAAGGCGGAGGCAATGATGCACGAGATGCGCGCCGCGCTGTTCCTCCCTCTAGAGGAACACTGAGCATGAAGAGAGCGTCGTTCGTGGGAGTGCTCGTGCTGGCGTGTTCGGCATCCCTCGCACCACAGGAGCCGGCCTTTTCGACCAAGGTCGAAGCGGTGCGCGTGGACGTGCTGGTCACCGAGAAGGGCAACGCGGTCCTCGGTCTGGGAGCCGGAGACTTTCAGGTGTTGGACAACGGCGTCCCGCAGGATGTGGACCTGGTCAGCTTCGAGCAGGTGCCACTCAATCTGATCTTCGTGCTCGACATGAGCAGCAGTGTCGTCGGCGATCGCCTCACCCATCTGCGTCATGGCGCCAACGTCGTCCTCGATGGTTTGAGGCGCGAGGATCAGGCGGGCCTCGTCCTGTTCAGCCACGCGGTCGTCGGGGGCGCGACTCTGACCGGGGAGCTCGAGCGCGTCCGCTCCGCACTCAACAGAGCTGGCGGATACGGACAAACCGCGTTGATCGATGCTGTCTACACGGGAATGATGGTCGGTGAATCGGACGTCGGCCGTGCGCTCATGATTGTGTTCAGCGACGGCCTCGACACCTCGAGCTGGCTGACGCCCGACCTCGTTTTGGACGCGGCCAGGCGTTCCGACGTCGTGGCCTATGCGGTCACGACCCGCGGCGCGCCTAACGCGTCGTTTCTTCCCGACCTCAGCGAGCTGACCGGCGGCCGTCTCTTCGAGGCCGAATCGATGCAGGACCTGGGAAAGACGTTCCTGGGCATTCTCAACGAGTTCCGGCAGCGATATCTCGTCAGCTACTCGCCGCGCGGGGTGTCGAAGGAGGGCTGGCACCGACTCGAAGTCCGGGTCAAGACCAGAAGCGCGACAGTCAAGGCGCGGCCGGGGTATCTCGCGAATTGACTAACGAAATAGTCACCACGGTGGACACGGAGGACACGAAGGTCACACCGGAGCACGATAGGATCTTTCGCGTGTCCCCTGTGTCCGTGGTGGTGATTGGGGTTCTTTGATTGGTGTTCTGAACAAGGAGGCGCTCGTGAAACACACGAATCTCCGCCGCGCGGTTCTGGCAACCGCCGTCGTCGTCGCTGGAATCCACACGGGTTGGATTCCCCGTGCGGCCGTCAATGCGCAGACGGCCAAAGCGAGCAGCCTGCCCGCGTTCGAAGTGGATCGCGCCTGGCCCAAAGTGCCATCAAAGTGGAAGCTTGGCGACGCGTCCAGCTTCGCGATCGACGCACAGGATCGGGTCTGGCTTCTCCACCGTCCGCGCACGCTCAAGCCGGACCAGGCGGCCATGGCTGCTCCGCCGGTGATGGTGTTCGACGCCGAGGGAAATTTCGTCAAGGCCTGGGGTGGAGCCGGCAGCGGCTATGAATGGCCGGAACGCGAGCACGGGATCCACGTGGACCACAAAGGCTTTGTCTGGCTCGGCGGCAACAACTGTCCGACCAATGGCCTGCCCGGGCTGAAGCCGGTCGCTGACGATCAGCTGCTGAAGTTCACCGAGGACGGCAAGTTCGTCATGCAGATCGGCCGCAGCAACCAGAGCAAAGGCAACGCAGACACGCAGAACCTGCACCGGCCCGCCGATGCGTGGGTGCACGCGCCGACCAACGAATTGTTCGTCGCCGACGGGTACGGCAATCACCGGATCGCCGTATTCGACGCGGACACCGGCGCCTTCAAGCGCATGTGGGGCGCCTTCGGCAACAAGCCGGTCGACGACGACCACTGCGAGGTGGTGACGCCGACGAGTTTTCCGGACGGCCCGGGTCCGCAGAATTTCAGCATCGTGCACGCGATGCGCGTGGCGAAGGACGGCATGGTGTACGTCGCCGATCGCGAGAACCGGCGCGTGCAGACGTTCACGCCCGACGGAAAGTTCGTAAAGCAGTTGGTCAGAACGTCGACGCCCTTCGCGCGAAACCTTGCGCTGTCTCACGACCCGGGCCAGCAGTTTCTGTACGTCGGCAATGGCGACGAGATCGTTGTCGTCGATCGCAAGTCGCTCGAGATTGCGGGATCGATCAAGGTTCCCGGGATGATCGGCGGCGGCCATCAAATCGCGATCGACGCGAAAGGGAACCTCTACATTGCCCAGACCAGCGCGGGCCTCCAGAAACTCGCGATCAAACGATAAGTGGAGCGCCCGACAAATGTAGCGCAGCCCTTTAGGGCTGCCCGACAAACGTAGCGCAGCCCTTTAGGGCTGCCCGACGAACGTAGTGGAGGATCCGACTAACGTAGCGCAGCCCTTTAGGGCTGCATGGCATCACGCTATGACTAACCCTGCCCTGCTCCTCAGAATTTTCATCGCGGCCGTCGGCGCCGTGCTTCTTGGGTCGACCATCGTCGCGCTTCAGCGGCCGGCCGCGGAGCCTCGATGGATCACCGCCTGGAGCACTTCTCAGCAGACGCTCGGCACATCGACGGTGACGAATGCAACCGTCCGCATGATCGCGAGGGTCACGATTCCCGGCGAGGCGGTCCGGATTCGGCTCGACAACGCGTTCGGGACTGCTCCGCTCGCAATCGGCAGGGCCTACGTGGGGCAGCGCATTCAGGGAGCTGCGCTCGCATCAGGCTCGAATCGACAGGTCCTGTTCAACAAGTCCCCGAGCGCAACGATCCCACCAGGCGGCAGCGTCACGAGCGATCCGGTATCGATGGATGTTCTGGGTCAGCAGGATCTGGCAGTCAGTCTCTTCATCCCAGACGCCAACGTCCGGCCCAGCCAGCATACCGGGGCGCAAGTCACGTCCTACATGACGACGAACGGCGGCGGCGATCTGGCAGCAGAAGAAATGGCCATGCCGTTCACCGCCACCACCAGCTCTCTTTTCTGGTTGAAGGCCATCGATGTGTCCTCGCCGACCTCGACTGGATCGATCGTCGCGTTCGGTGATTCCATTACAGACGGCACCTGCTCGACTCTCGACGCCCACGACCGCTGGGAGGACTGGCTGGCGCTGCGTCTGGCGCTTGATGCAGCCGGTCGGGGAACCCGCGCGTACAAGGCGGTCGTCAACGAGGGAATCGGGGGCAACACAGTGACCCGCGAGGCGCTTCAACCACCGCCCGACAGTCCTCCGGGCCTCGAGCGGCTCGACCGCGACGTGCTGGCTCACCACGGCGTGACGCACGTCATTCTGTTCATGGGAACCAACGATATCCGCCGCGATGCGCCGGCCGCCCAAGTCATCGGCGGGCTGCAGGAGATCATCACGCGCGTGAAGGCTCGGGGACTGAAGGTCGTCGGCGTCACGATCATCCCGCGACACAACCGCCCTCCGGCCGAGAACAACACCGGCTGGAACGCGGCAAAAACCCGGATTCGAAACGACGTGAACCAATGGATCCGCACGAAGGCCGGGTTCGACGCGGTCCTCGACTTCGACAAAGTCGTTCAGGATCCAAAGAACGCGGACTTGATACATCCGCCGTTCAACTGCGGCGATGGCATTCATCCCAGCCCACGGGGCTACTACGAAATGGGCCATGTGCTCAGGCTGGATCATTTTCAATGACCTTGTTCAGTGATCTCGGTCGGCGCCGGGCGAGTGGTCGCGGCGCCGGCGCGGGCCGGGGTTGTGCAGAAGCGTGAGGACTCTTGCAATGCGAGCAACAATCGCCGCCTGTCTGGCTGCCGCAGTCTCGTGCGTCCTGGTCGTCGCCCAAACGCGCCAGACGAACACACTGGATATCTATGTGGTGGACGTCGAGGGCGGCAACGCTCAACTCTACGTCGCTCCCTCGGGTGAGTCGGTGCTCATCGATACGGGAAACGGCGGCGCTGCCGCGCCCCGTGATGCGGCCCGGATCATGGCGGCGGTCAAGGATGCCGGCCTGACGCAGATCGATCATCTGATTACCACGCACTTCCACGGCGATCACGTTGGCGGCGTTCTGGAGCTCTCGTCGAGCGTTCCCGTTCGCGAGTTCATCGACCACGGACCGAACGTCCAACCCGGTCCACAGATCGATCAGCTGCTGCAGGAGTATGCGCAGCTCTACGGCAAAGCGACGCACAGGATCGTGAAGCCGGGCGACCGGATCGCGGTGAGGGGCTTGGACTGGCGCATCCTGAGTGCCGGTGGTCAGGTTATCCAGGCTTCGCTGTCCGGCGCCGGCAAACCGAATCCGTATTGCACGTCGTTCACGAAACACGCGACCAACCCGGTCTCTGGAGCTCCCGTAGGCAATACCGAAGACGAGCAATCGGTGGGGAGTCACGTGACCTTCGGAAAGTTTCGCGTGCTCTATCTCGGCGACCTGCCGTGGAACCAGGAGTTCGACCTCAACTGTCCGACGAACCGCATCGGGACCGTCGATCTGCTGATGGCATCGCGCCATGGCCAACCCAGCTCCAATTCCGAGGTGCTCGTGCATGCCGTTCAGCCACGAGTCACCATCATGAACAACGGGCCTCGCAAAGGCGGCCAACCGCAGGCGATGAAGATTCTTCTCGCCTCTCCGCGGCTCGAAGACGTGTGGCAGGTGCATTTCTCCGAGCTTGGCGGACAGGAGTACACGGCTCCAGGGTTGTTCATCGCGAACGCCTTCGACAATCAGGCGCCCACCATGCCGGTCACTCCTCTCACGCCCCCGGCGCGAGGGGCGCCGGGTCCCGCAGGGCCGCAACACAACGGACCGGCGCACTGGATCAAGGTCTCCGCGCAAACCGACGGGAGCTTCACGGTCACGAACGGCCGCAACGGCTTCAGCAAGACTTACGGGCCCGTCTCGAACGCCAACTAGCGGCGAGGCCTGACCGGCGGTCGCGGCTAGACTGCTTTTCATTTGTACGTAGTGTCCGGCTTTAGCCGGACAGGGCGAGGTTCGCCTGAAGGCGGACGCTACGAAGAAGTGCAAAATGCTCTCGTCCGCCGCGTGTTCGGGGAGGACGGTTGACTCTCGGCCTGGCGTGTTCGAGTATTACTGGTAGGAGTAATACTCAATGCGACTGACGACCAAGGGGCAAGTGACCATTCCCCAGGACATCCGAGACCGGCTCGGCCTGCTTCCCCACTGCGAGGTCGAATTCGACGTCGTCGGCGACAGCGTTCGGATTCGGAAAGCGCGGAACAGGAAAACGCGCGGACAGATGATCGTCGCCCGGCTTCGCGGCAGCGTGCCCAAGCCAGGGCTGACGACGGATCAGATCATGGCGATGACGCGGGGCGAGAAGTGAGTGCGACGCTCGTCGACTCGAACGTGATCCTCGACGTCGCCACCCAGGACGAAGAGTGGTTCGACTGGTCGGGGGCCATGCTCAGCGAAGCGGCCGAGCGAGGGCCGCTTGTCATCAATCTGATCATCTACGCTGAAGTCTCGACGCGGTACGAGACGCTCGAAGCGCTCGACGAGGCGCTCCCACCCGACTTCTACTTGCGGGCGTCACTGCCGTGGGAAGCGGCGTTCCTGGCGGCCAAAGCATTCGTTCGGTATCGTCGTCGCGGCGGAACCAAGACAGGGGCGTTGCCGGATTTCTTCATTGGCGCGCACGCGGCCATCGCCGGATTGACACTCCTGACCCGAGATGCCCGGCGGTACCGGACTTACTTTCCGAAGCTCCGTCTCATCGCGCCCTGACGTCGGCGGCATCAGGCAGTCGCTTGGCGACGGGCAGGCCTAAAGGCCTGCGCTACGATCTAGCCTCCAGCTCTCAGCCCTCCAGCCCCCAGCCCCCAGCCAGCACTATAATCCGCCCCTGATGGCAGCCTCTTACGTCAGCGGGCCCAGCGACGTCCCGCTGCTCGGCGAGACCCTCGGCCAGTGTCTCGACCGCATCACCGCTGCGTTTGGCGATCACGAGGCGCTCGTCTCGCGCCATCAGAACCTGCGCTACACCTATCGCGAGCTTCATGCGGAGGCCGAGCGCATCGCGCGTGGCCTTCTGGCGCTCGGCGTGGCACACGGCGACCGCGTCGGCATCTGGAGTCCCAACCGCGCCGAATGGGTCGTGACGCAACACGCTGCCGCGAAGACTGGCGCCGTTCTCGTCAACATCAACCCCGCTTATCGTTTGCGCGAGCTCGAGTACGCCCTCGTGCAGTCCGGGGTTTCGCTGCTCATCGCCGCGCGTGGCTTTCGCAATGCGGACTACACGGCGATGTTGACGGAACTCGTGCCGGCGCGGCTGCCTTCGCTGCGAACGCTCGTGTATCTCGGCGACGGCGCACCCGGTGCGATGGCCTGGCAAGAGCTCCGCGCGCTCGGCGACACCGTGCCGATGTCGCAGCTGCGCGAGCGCGAGGCCGCACTCCAGTTCGACGACCCGGCCAACATTCAGTACACCTCGGGAACGACCGGCGCGCCGAAAGGCGCGACACTTTCCCATCACAACATCTTGAACAACGGCTTCTTCGTCGGCGAGCGCCTGCGCTACACGCCGCAGGATCGCATCTGCATGCCGGTGCCGTTCTATCACTGCTTCGGCTGCGTGCTCGGCAGCCTCGCTGCGCTGACGCACGGCAGCGCGCTCGTACTTCCCGCCGAATCGTTCGATGCCGAGGCATGCCTCCGGGCCGCCCAGGAGGAGCGCTGCACGTCGATGTACGGCGTGCCGACGATGTTCATCGCGCAGCTCGATCATCCGGCGTGCTCGAGCGAGGCCCTCGGGTCGCTCCGGACCGGGATCATGGCCGGCTCGCCTTGTCCGGTGGAGGTGATGCATCAGGTGATCGGGCGGATGCACATGCCGGAAGTCACGATCGCGTACGGTATGACCGAAACGTCGCCGGTGTCGTTTCAGTCGGTCGTGGACGATCCGCTGGAGGCCCGCGTCTCCACGATCGGTCGCATCCATCCGCATCTCGAATGCAAGATCGTCGATCCGCAAACGGGCGCAACGGTCCCGCGTGGGGAGCCTGGAGAACTCTGCACGCGCGGCTATGCGGTGATGCTCGGGTACTGGAAAGATCCCGGCGCCACGGCTGCAGCGATCGACGCGGCGCGCTGGATGCACACCGGCGACCTGGCGGTGATGCGAGACGATGGATATGTGAACATCGTGGGGCGGCTGAAAGACATGATCATCCGCGGCGGGGAGAACATCTACCCGCGGGAGATCGAAGAGTTTCTCCACGCGCATCCCCACATCAGCGAGGTGCAGGTGGTTGGCGTTCCTGATGCCAAGTACGGAGAAGAAGTGTGCGCCTGGATTCGCTTGCGCGAAGGCCGCTCGCTGACGCCCGAGGAAGTTCGTGAGTACTGCCGGGGCCAGATCGCGACATACAAGATTCCGCGGCACATCCGCTTCACGACCGAATTCCCGATGACCGTCACCGGCAAGGTGCAGAAGTTTCGCATCCGGGAGCAGATGATCGAGGAGCTGGGGCTGAGTGTGCCGAGAACGGCCTAGCAGATGCTCCCCTGGGTCAGGCCCGACCGGCTGATTGTCGCAGCACGTGCCCTGCTCTCGATGAGCCTGCTCGCATCGGGCGTGCCTGCCCGGGCGCAGGGGCTTCCCGCGGGAGCGCCTCAGCCAGGGGCGGCAGCAGATGACAGTCCTGGTGTCAGCGTCACCGTGTCGCTGGACGACGCGATCATCCAGAGCCGCCTGCCGTTCGACGTGCCCTTCTTCTTCACCGGCACCATCGAGCCGAATTTCACGGCGATAGCCCTGAGTACCTACGAGGTCAGGGCCAAGGGTGCGGTCACCGCGATCGTGACGGCGTTCAAGGTCGCGAACACTTGCGAGAGCAGCCCCAATGCGGGCGCTCGGCTTGTCGGGACCTCGAGCTGGGAAGGAACGGGCACGACCTTCAAGCTTCTCGTGGACGGGTTGGAGCCTCAACGCTACTTCATTTTCTGCTTCGACCTCCGCGGTTCGGTTCCTCAGGCCGAATTCGCGGCCGAGGCGCGACGCGTCGTCTCGAATGTTTTCGTGCCCCTTGCCGAGGACGAGAGCTCCGACTCGGTGTCCGTGACGATGGTGCAGAACATCCAGAATCAGTTGTCGATGCAAATCCAGGAGATTGGGCGGCGGCGCGCGGTTCCAGCGGTGATTCCGGAAGGCAACCTGTTTCATCCTGCCCGCCTGGTCACCAGGGGGGATCGGTTCGTGCGACTGATGGCCGACGTCCTCGACCAGGCCGAAGCCGCGGAGAGCCGCCGCCGCGACTATCAAGGTCAGAACGACGCGCTGAGCGATCTCGCAGGGAATCTTGGCGACGCAAGACAGTTCCTCTCGGAACAAGTCCTGGCAGCGCTCCCGAGCGCACGAGGACTCACGCTGCCCGACCCCAGGAGTGCGCTGACAATTGGCACCCCTTTCGATCCGGCTCCCTACAATTTCGACGCGGTCTTGAACTCGCTGGACGAGGCCGTGCGGATGGCGCGAGACGCCAACAACCAGGGGGCGGAAAACACGATTCGGATGATGGAAACCGAGGTCGCGCGGATGCAGCGGTTCGCCTCGCTGTTCGGGCGCGAATACGACAGTCTCCGGCTCGCTGGCAACGCGCTGATCACCGCCATCGAGCTCGAGGCGCGCGTCATCAGGATTTCCCTCGGGTCGAGCGTCCTGTCGGCCGACATGAACCGTAACGCCTACGTCAGCCTCGACGCCGGTATCGCGTACCCCTGGGATCTCGAAACGATGGCCTTTTACGCGGCGACGAACATCTATTTCCGGCCGGTGAACAAGAATGCTTCGCTGCGCGACAAGGGAAGCTTCAGCCGCCGCTTCGCGCTGACCATCGGGATCACCACGACGATCGAGGATGCCAGCCGGCGTGCGTCCGATCTCAGAGACTCCCACAACTCGCTGCTGATTGGCGCAGGCATCCGGCTGACCCCGAGCGTGCGCGCCGGCGGCGGCGTGCTCGTGTTCAAGGAAGCCGATGTGAACCCGCTCATCACTCAGACCTCGGTGGCCGTGACGCCGTACGTGGGGCTATCCTTCGACATCAACATGGCACCGGCGTTCTCCGGCTTGTTCCCCAAGTAGGTCGGAAGGAGGAACGCGTGATCATCATCGAAAAGAAGCTGGCGCCGGAGCCAAGCGAGGTGTCATTTCCAGCCAAGGTGACGTTCAAGGTCACGTTGAGCGACGACGAAGGACCTGCCGATCACACGCTGACGTTTACCCTTGGGAAGGACAACGAGCTGTCATGGGAACCTCTGGACTCGGACCCGGTCAAGGAGTCCGAGGAGCAGGTGCGCATTCCCACCAACGCCAGGCCGTTCGAGTTCACCAAAAAAATCTTTGCGCCAGCGGACATAGACCTTGCCTTCTTTCGAGTCGGGCTGAAGGCGCCGGGCACGAGCGGTTCCGCATGCCGGGTCATCGTCCTCTCATGATTCCGGTCCCCCGCGATCGGACCGCTGCGGTGAGCCTGCTGCTGCTCCTGGCTGGAGTGCTCGGCGCGGGCTGCTACGATCGGAACGCACTCGTCGAACCGAGCGAGATTCTGACACTCGAGGCGTCCCCGACCGCCATACCCGCGGACGGATTCTCGACCACACAGCTGATCGTTCAACTGAATCCCCGCGCCGATCGCGTGCTGCAGGTGGCGTTCAAGGCGACGCGGGGCACCCTCACGAGCTCTCAGGTGTCGGTCGACAGCGCGGGCCGCGCCGTCGCCGTCCTCCAGAGCGACACGCGCCCGGGCAGCGTTGTGGTGACGGCCGACATCAAACGGGGAGAAGTCATCGAGGCGTCACGCTCGATCAATGTCACCTTCGACACCGTTGCCAGCGGCAGCGTCATCCGAATCTTCATTTCGAACAGCACGCTTCCGGCCGACGGCGCGTCGCAGGTCCAGCTGCGCGCGGAGCTCAACCAGGGCGTCACCAACAGGGCCGTCACGTTTCAGACGACGAGTGGCTCGTTCTCTGCGCAGGATGAGAACCTGCGCTCGACCTCGGTGACGGCTGCCGACGATGGCGTCGCGCGAGCGCTTCTCCATGCGCCACGGGCCCTGGGGTCCGCGTTGGTCACGGCAACCGCGGGCGGATTTTCTGCGACCGAAACTATGACATTCCTTCCCGCGCTGCCGGACGCGCTCGCGCTCAGGGTCTCGCCCCTCCAGCTCGACGCATCCGACACTTCGTCAGCCTCGATCACCGCCACGCTCAGCCGCACGGTAGGCAGAGTGACCGTCAACACTGTTGTCGATTTTTCAGCGGTGGAGGATGCGACGGGAGGTCCCTTTGGAACATTTGTCAACGTGCGCCGCAGCAACACCGACGAACAGGCAACCGCCGAATTCATCGCCGGCAGCGGCGCATCGCCTGGCCTGGCGACGATTACGGCCCGTGTGCCCGGAACCGCGCTCAGTCGCCAGGTCAAGATTCAGATCAACTGAGCAGGTTCACGCCTGTTCTGCCACAGCTTTGCGATCTGGCCCACGACGGCCGGAAGAGCCGAGAGCGCGAGGACGACCGCCCACTCGCGGCCGCCCAGTCTGACCACGCGCAATACTCTGGCCAGCGGCTCGACGTACATCGCCGCCAGTTGGAGTCCCACCGTCAACGCAATCGCGCCCAACGCGTAGCGATTCGCCCCGATACGCGCGAGGCTCAGCACCGGTTTCGAGCTGCGCGCGTTCCCGAGATGGAACGTCTGGGCGAGCGCCAGCACCATGAACGCCACCGTCACCGCCTGCTGCGGCGCCTCACGAAGCGACCATAGGTACGCAGCGAGCGTCGAGGCGGTGATGAGCCCGCCATAGAAAAGGATGCTGGTCAGGAACTGTCTCGAGAGGATCGCCTCGCGAGGGTCTCGGGGCGGCCGATTCATGACGTCCGATTCGCCCGGCTCCAACGCCAGCGCGAGCGCTGGAAAGGTGTCCGTGACCATGTTGAGCCAGAGCACCTGCAGCGGCGTCAGCGGCATCGGAAGCCCGGCGAGGGCGCAGCCGAGAAGCACGAATACTTCAGCGACGTTGCAACTGAAGAGGTAGAAGACGAACTTGCGGATGTTGTCGAAAATGATTCGCCCTTCTTCGACAGCCGCCGCAATCGTCTCGAAGCGATCGTCTTGCAGCACAATCGAAGCGGCTTCCTTCGCCACGTCGGTGCCCCGCGTCCCCATCGCCACACCGACATCCGCCTTTTTGAGCGCAGCAGCATCGTTGATCCCGTCGCCCAACATCGCCACGATTTCACCGCGGGATTGCATCGCGCTGACAATCGACAGCTTGTGTTCGGGGTTGATGCGGCTGAACGCGCTGATGTGCGGGACTTTGGCCTCGAGCTCCTGTTGTGACATGGCATCGAGCTGACGCCCGTCGACGACCTGGGTGTCGCCGGACAGCACGCCGAGCTCCTGGCCGACCGCTTCGGCGGTGAGCCGCTGGTCTCCCGTCAGCATCACCGTCCGGAGCCCGGCGGCGCGCAATCGCCCGATCGTCTCGCGCACGCCCGGCGCGGGCGGATCCATCAGACCGGCGAAGCCCACGAATTTCAGGTTCTTCAATGCGGCTTCGGTCGCCTGCTCGACCGGCCCGAACGCAAGGGCCAGTACGCGAAGACCGGCGCGTGCGTACGTCTCGTTCACCGACAGGAGCTTCTGCCGGCCGCCGTCGTCCAGCGGTTGGCCATCGGGCCCCTGCCCGGCGATGGCCAGCACCTGCCGCGGCGCGCCCTTCACGTACGCGTTGAGAATGCCGTCGAGCCGATGGAACGACGCCATCCGCTTCCGCTCGCTTGAAAACGGGACGAATCCCTCGGACGGACGCTCTTCGACCAGGCGGGAGCGATCGATGCCGGCGAGATCCGCTGCGCGCAGAAAAGCGGTGTCCACAGGATCGCTCACCGGAGCAGCGGCATCACCGTCGCGTTTGGCCAAACCGCGGCTTGCGAGCGCCGCGACTTCGAAGGCATGACGCAGAGACGGATCGATCGCCGGCGGCCCGTCGCCTCGTGAGAGGTGCACGTCCCGACCCGCCGCCCACAGCCGCACGACCGTCATGTCGCCGGATGTCAGCGTGCGCGTCTTGTCGGTGCACACGACCGTCGTAGACCCGAGCGCCTCGACTGCGGGCAGACGGCGGACGAGGGCGCGACGCCGCGCCATCCGACTGACTCCGACCGCAAGCGCAATCGTCGCCACCGCCGGCAGCGCTTCCGGGACGGCTGCGACGGCGAGCGCGATACCCATCTCGATCACCAGCGCAAGCGGAGCGCCCTGAAACGCGCCGAGCACGGCGACGAATGCGGCGACTGCGAGTGCGAGCCAGACGAGACGGCGGCCGAGCTCGTCGAGCCGTCGTTCCAAAGGCGTCCGTTCCTCGTGCACACCGCCGGTCAGGATCCCGATTCGGCCGATCTCCGTACGGCCACCGGTGGCGGTCACGAGAACCCGAGCCGTGCCGGCGACAACCGTCGTGCCCTTGTAGACCATGTTGATGCGGTCTGCGAGCGGAGTATCTGAAGGCACCACCGCCGTGGACTTCGAGACCGGCAGCGATTCGCCCGTCAGCGACGCCTCGTCACTGCGAAGATCGACCTCTTCGATCACGCGGCCATCCGCCGGCACCTGCTGCCCCGCGTCGATCGCAATCACGTCGCCCGGCACGAGGCCGTGCGCGTCGACGCCATGCGCCTGTCCACCCCGCACGACGAACGCGCGCGGCACGTCGAGCCGAAGCAGCGCCGCCATGGCGCGCCTCGCGCGCAGTTCCGTCACGAAGCCGATCACCGTGTTGATCGCCAGCACCACCGCGATGGCCGCCGCTTCAATCCAGTCGCCGAGTGTCAAGGAGATCGCCGCGGCAACGACCAAGAGCACGACGACAATGCTGCGGAGCTGATCCCCCAGGATTTTGAGTGCAGAGACGGGCTTCGCGAGCTCGAGGCGGTTCGGACCGTATTTCTGCAGGCGGCGGGCAGCCTCGTCCTCGGACAGCCCGGACGCCCGGGAATCGAGTTCGGCGAGAACGTCGGCGACTGACGCGGCGTGGGGATTCAAACCGTTAAGCCATTCCGCCCGCGGAGCTGTCTAATCGATCCGCGCAGGGGGGAGGCGATAAGGATCGCTCGACAAATACAAGGAGTCAGAGGCCGGTTTTGCATGCCGCCCCGCGGCGAGCCGCAGCCAGACTGGTCGCGGTTCGGGTTCCGCGGATCAATCGCCTCGGAGGACGCGTGTGAGAGCGCACGCGGACGGTGGTTTCCGCAGCTTTTCGGGACGAACCGCCTCGCTCAGCGACGACGGCTGCGCTTCTTGCCGCGGCGAGCGGTGCGCGATGGTTTTCGCGCCGACTTCGCGCTCATCTTGCGGCCACTCTTCTTCGGCCGCGCAGCCTTGGCTGACTTCCTGGCTGTCTTCTTGGCGGTCTTCTTGGCCACCTTCGTCGCCGGTTTCCGCTTCGCCGGGCGCTTCGCGGCTTGTGGAGCAGGCATACTGGCGGCTCGGGGTGAGGCTGTAGGGGCTCGTCCGGTGCTTCGGGCGGCCGCAGGAGCAGGGATGACTTCCGCCTCCTCCACCTCCGCTTCGATGACACCCAGGTCCGACGGCCCCGACTCGCCCATCAGTTCGTCGTCAGGAAGTTCGAGACCGTCATCAAAGTCATCCTGCATATGTGCCTTCCATTCTTGAGAGTGTGATCAGGGCGCTAGTGTGACGAAGCACCCACCCAAGGTCAAGCACCTCTGGGTCCAGACTATTGGTGGCTGTATAAGTCGAGAGTCGCGGCGATGGCGCGGCGGCAGACGGCACAGAAGCCGACCTTATCGCGCGTGAACATCACACAGTCCGCCTCGGGGCGGAAAAACCCTCGAGCCTCGTAGTTGGCGCCCTCGAAGGCTCCCACTCTGGTCCCCGTACGGGCGCGCTGCCGAGCAGCGCCGTGTCGCGTTCGAGCTCCTCGCGGAACAGTGCGTCCATCTCGGCCTCGGGCCGGTTCGCCGCGCGGATTTCGCGCCTCCGCTCCCGGCCTCGCCTGGCATGCTCCTCGAACTCGTCCTTTCGCCACGGCGTCGGCAGCGGCGTGTCTGCGGCCACCAGGTCCTTCCACTTCAACTGCGCCGGATCGAGGAGCGCCGTGACATTGGGCTCCCACGGTTCCACACGATCCGATGCGGGCAGGTAGGCGACGTCCGACGTGTAGTACTCGTCGGCAAGGGCGGCCAGATGATGGCCGAATTCGTGGACGAAGATGTACGGTGCCCATGCACTGTCGGCGGCAACCGTGCCATAGAGGCCATAGATGCCCCCTCCACCATACGTCGCCGTGTTCGCCAGGATTTCGACGACGTCGTAGGGCGCATTGGCAGCAATGTCCCGGAACGCGCGGTTGTCGAACGTGAGGATGTACCGCTCCGAATCGAACGCGTCGTAGGTGGTGGCGAGCGGCGTCCGCCGATAGATGCGCTGCGACGGCCTGCTGATGCCGGCCTGCGCAGACGGCGGACAGAGGCCCCATACGTTGATGTCGTGCTGGCGCTCTTTGAAAGGCGACGTCGCCAGCAGCTCGCCGAGCAGACGACGGGCGTCGCGCTCGAACTTTCCCCGCTGGGCAGAGGTATAGCCGTCGCAGAGGATCAGCAGAATCCAGCTTCGTCGCCGGGTCGCCACTCTGATGAAACTTGAGCAGCGGTCCTGCCGGGACCCCGGCTCCGCGTTCGATGAACTTGTCGGTCGGGTCGATCGAGAAGGCCCAGACTTCGACGAAGCCGTTTTTGGCATCCCGCTTCTTCACGACCACTCGGACCGGCTTGTCCACGAGCGGAAAACGGAGCGACTCGGAAAAGGTGCGGTTCACGGCTTTGGCTTCGGCCGTCGTTTCCCACTCGCCGTAGATCGAGCTGAAGCCACGAGAAAAGACGACCCGACCGGTCGCGGCGTCGGTCACCTCGAAGAAGTATTTGCCGCGGTTGGTTTCGTCGAGCGGCCGCGTCGGATTGCCGGGCCACGCGAGCGGTTCCACGACGATGCGATCGAGGCTGAACCTCTCCTCGGTCGCGTTCCCCGTATGAAAGTAGTCGACTCGCAGCGTCGGCGGCTCGAGCGCACGGCTCTCCTGCACGGAGAGCCACACGAGAGGTATCGCCAGCACCATCAGCCGTCGCCTGCCCACAACCATAGTCACAGCCTATACGCTAATGCGTTCGGAAATTCGTGGCTGACCGCACAGCGGTCAGTTGCGCGACGCGCCCCGCGGCGGGAAGCATCGCGGGCCGTCGCGCCGGTTCCGTCAGCCCGAAAAACGGCGTTGCGCTCGCCGCCCTGTCGCTGGCGCGGCCGTCCTGCTTATTCGCGACATCGCTCCGATCAACGAGTCCCGCCTCGGGTAACGCCTCGGTCCGGGTGACCTCGCGGCAGACGGCCGCGCAGGCCTCGGCTTCACGCCGTTTTTCCCGCAGCGGTGGCGGGCTGACTCCAAACGGCGCGCGGCCCGCGACGCTTCCCGCCACGGCTCCGAGCCGTCGCTGGCGGCTGGGGGAACCGTAGACGCGGAGGGTCGTCGGCTGGCGCAAGGGCCGTGAAGGCGACCCGTCACGCGTCAGGAAAACCCGCGCGCAGTGAGTGAGTTCGCGGCGGTCTCTCGCGATGTCACCCGAGGGCCCCAAGCATCCCGGACGGGGCTCGTTGATCTGAGCGATGCCGCAAGTTGGTAAGACCGCCGCGCAGCGCCAGCGTTCGAACGGAGCGCGGGTTTTCCGGGTCGACGTGACGGCCCGACGCGCCAGCTGACGACCCTCCGCCGTGTCGGCTCTCGGCGCCAATGTGGCCAACGCTCAGCAGCACAAGCTTTCGGCTCACTGAATTTCCGACAGGCATTGCCCTATACCCAGAGGGAGCGGGCGGTCAGCTCCTGATGATTCAGCCCGGCGGCGCGATCGAGCTTGGCGACGATCGGGGGGAGATCGACGCGAAAACGCCACACGTCCGACCGGCCGCCGGCCGCGACGAAGGCCTGGCCCCAGCGGTCCCACCAGGGCGCGACAAACCCGGCGACCGGTTCGACGATCAGGACTCTGGGCGTCTGGCCGCCTTCCCTGTCGTCCGAACGCCGCTGACGCTCGAGCATCTGCTCCAGCAGCGAGTCTCGCGCGCTCTCAGGCAGCTCGTTCATCGTAAATGCCGCAAGCATCGACACCGGCGGCTTCGGAAGCGGCGCCTCGACGAGATTCGCGAGACGTACGCGCGCCGCGAGGTCGAATTGGCGGTAGGTGTGGACCGCTTCGGACAACGCCCATCGGTGTCGGTCGATTCCGAGAAGCTGGGGCGACCGCCCGCAGGCAGCAGCCCAGGCAGCACCGGCGGCACCTGTCCCGCAGCCCAGGTCCACGATCGGCGCCGGCGTCTCGGTACCGTGTGGCAGGGCGCGGACGATTTCACGAACGATCAGGTAGTGGATCGGGGCGTAGAACAGCGCGAACGCCGCGCGCTTGCCTGCGCCGGTGAGCGCGGCGCCGCGATCGATCGTCTGCCGCCGCTCGACGTACGTGGAAGACAGGGCGCGCAGCGCCCGCGAGACTTCAGAAAACTTCAGCTCGGCAAGGTGCCGCGATTCGAGCGCCGCCAGCCATTGGTCGAATCGACGATCGGTCAAGAGCAGCTCTCAGCTGTCAGCTCTCAGTTTTGAGTTCAGTTCTGAGTTCTCAGTTTTCAGTTTCTCGGTTCTCAGATATCCGCCTTCAGCTGAGCTCACAGGTTCCGGTGGGCTTCCCCAATCGCAGCGTGGACAGCTGAGCGCTGACGGTCGAGAACCGACAGCTGAGAGCTGAAAGCTGAGAGTGTATGAAGTAGCGCAGGCCTTCAGGCCTGCTTTTCAGGCAGCCCTAAAGGGACTGCGCTACATCAGTGCGATTTCTTCTGAGAGCTTTGCTGGCAGCTGTAAAGCAGCTGGTAGCTGATAGCTGGAAGCTGGCAGCTAGCTGATAGCTGATACGATGCTGTAGGATACGTCTTTTCGTCCTACCATCCTGTAGGGCCCTCTCCCGCTAGCGGCCAGGGACGCGTCCGCAGCCTCAATGATGAAACCGAAAGGCACCGACGGAAACGATACCCGCGAAACCCGCCGCCTGGCGACGCTGCTCGAAGTGAGCCAGGCGTTGTCCGGCACGCTGAACTTGAAGTCGGCGCTCCACCGCGTCCTCGAGATTCTCGCCAAGCGCCACGGCGCCATCAGGAGCATGGTGACGTTGCTCGCCGAGAACGGCGAATTGATGGTCGAAGCGGCCGACGGGCTCGAGGAGGCCGCGCAGAGTGTCCGCTACCGCGTCGGCGAAGGCATCACCGGGCGCGTCGTCGAAAGCAGCAAGCCGGTGGTCGTGCCTCGTGTCAGCAAGGAGCCCGACTTCCTGCACCGCGCGGCCCGACGGGAGCTTGGGCGGGAGGAGCTCAGCTTTGTCTGCGCGCCGATCCTCTTGAACCGCAAGGCTGTCGGCGCACTGGGCGTCGACCTCCGGTTCAAGCCCGAGCGCGATTTCGATAGCAGCGTCAAGTTCCTCGGGGTCGTGGCGTCGATGGTCGCGCAAGCCATCAAGATCCAGCGCGCTGTCGACGACGAACGCCGCCGCCTGCTCGCCGAGAACACGCACCTCCGGCAGGAACTGCGGGAGCGGTACGACTTCTCGAACATCATTGGCACGAGCGGCCCGGTGCGAGAGATGTACGAGCAGGTCGCCCAGGTCGCCAAGACCAACACGACCGTCCTGATTCGCGGCGAGTCGGGGACAGGCAAAGAGCTGATCGCGCACGCCATCCATTACAACTCGCTCCGAGCCAAGAAGCCGTTCGTCAAAGTGAGCTGCGCGGCCCTGCCGGAGAGCCTGATCGAATCCGAGCTCTTCGGCTACGAAAAAGGCGCGTTCACCGGCGCGCAGGCACGCAAGAAGGGGCGCTTCGACATGGCGGAGGGAGGCACGCTGTTTCTCGACGAGATCGGCGACGTCAATCCCGGCACGCAGGTCAAGCTGCTGCGCGTCCTGCAGGAGCGCGAATTCGAGCGGCTTGGCGGAACCGACACGGTGAAGGTGAACGTTCGGCTCATCGCCGCGACGAACCAGGACATGGAGAAAGGGATCACCGAGGGAAAATTCCGCGAGGACCTCTTCTACCGGCTGAATGTCTTCACGATCTTCGTGCCGCCGCTGCGCGACCGGAAAGCGGATCTGCTGCTACTGGCGGACCATTTCGTGGAGAAGTTCTCGCGCGAGCACAACAAGATGATCAAACGGATCTCCACGCCGGCCATCGACATGCTCATGAGCTACCACTGGCCGGGCAACGTGCGCGAGCTCGAGAACGCGCTCGAGCGCGCCGTGCTCGTGTGCGACGGTCAGGTGATTCATGGGCATCACCTGCCGCCCTCGCTGCAGACTGCGGAATCCTCCGGCACCGTCACCCGCGTGTCCATGGAAGACGCGGTGGCCGCTTACGAAAAGGACCTGATTCAGGACGCCTTGAAGACGACGCGAGGAAACCGGGCCAAAGCGGCCCGGCTCCTCGACACGACGGAACGGGTCTTCAACTACAAAGTGCGGAAATACGCCGTGGATGCGCACCGATTCCGCACCTGACACCCACTGGCCGGGTAGGTCGGGTGGGCCCGACCCACCTGCCCTACCCGCCCCACCTGCCCTTCCAGCCTTTCCTGCCCGTCCAGCCCTTTAGAGCGCGTTGCAAAGCTACTCGTAGCGCAGCCCTTCAGGGCTGCCCCGCGGCCGGTGGCAGGCCTAAAGGCCTGCGCTACAAGAGGCCGTGGCTAATTTCGCAACGCGCTCTTAGTACGTAAATCCGAACCCAAAATAGAATCCGCCCTTGGTCGACTCGTCGTTGTTGAAGTACTTCGTCGTGTCCCCGAACCAGAGAATGTCGCCGCCGACGTGGAAGTTCCAGCTTCCGTACGAGCTCGACACATTGCTGATCGGAATGGTGACCAGCACGCCGACGTCGAAGAACCCGAACGCATGGTCCTCACCGGTGACGGGGTGCTCATAATAGTCGTTCAAGCTCAACCCCAGCTTCACGGGAATCGCCACCGAGAATTTTCCACCAGTAAGTGCCCAGCTCGGACCTGCCAGACCGATCTCGAGATACGTGCCCTCATTCGGTCCGCCGTCGGCGCCGCCCGACAATTCCTGCGCCAGCAGGGCGTACGGCCCGTAGCGGTAGGCCGGCGAGAACTTGAACGCGATCTCGTGGGTCGTGCCGAACATGTCGTTCGGGCTCGTGTACGCAGTGTAGGTCGTCGCGAAATTGACGCCGCTAAAGCCCAACGTCAGTGTCGCGTAGTAGTCCAACTCGTAGTGGAGTTTTTCGTTCGGGCCATCGAGCCCGGACGATCCCGTGTGCAGGCTGTTCCAGATACCGGTGTTCACGCTGACCGTTTTCACGCCCGAGTCGCCGGAATGAAGAGTGATCCCAAGGTCGCCCGAGGGCCACATCGTGATCTCCGGATCGGATTCCTGGGTGATCCCACGAAAGACATAGGCCGTCCCGGGCAGGAGGTCGAAGTTGGCGGTCAGGGCGATGTTGCCGGTATTGGGGTCCGGGGCAGCGGGAGCCGCCTGCGGTTCCGCGATCGCCGACACCGCGTCGGCTGCAGCCGTCTGGCCGGCGGACTGCAATGCTGACTGGATGGCACCGTTCTCCTGGGCCGACGCCGGTGCGGCGGCCATCGTCATGAGACATACGCCAGCAACCCACACGCCGGCTCGTGAACTGACAGATCGATTGATCATCGCGCGGACCTCCTCGGAGCAAGCTGGCGCGGCGCCACTTGCCGTGACAACGTTCTGGGATCAGAAATCAGTTGGCTGGTCGCCGAACACATCAATGGCGACACACCGTACCGGCCCGCTGACGTGCAAGACCGGCTCCACTCGAACGTCGATCGACGCCGCACGATTGCGCGATTTGTTCGGAAAACGCCTCGCCCCGAATTGGCGGTATGCGAATGGAGGGACGATTACGTATGGATGGCTTCATAATCCAACATTAATGTAGATTTGGCTGAAACGTCGACTCCTTACCGGCGCTTCTTCGACGCGCCGCGGGCGGCGTGCGCGCGCGACCCGACCCGCGCTGCCGCCCTGCTGGAGCGCTCTGCCGTACCCGGCCATTCCCTCGATTCCAGCCACCAGCGGATGCCCTGCCGAATCTGCTCGGACTTCGACAACCCGGTTCGCGCCGTAATGGACTGAAGCCGGGCGAGGAGATCCGGCTCGATCATGAAAGTGCACCGCTGTTTTCTGATCACGACAACTTGCGTCCCTCGGCCTCGATGTCCATGCGTAGCGGAGCGGCTGTCCAACAGCCATTTTGCCGGCTCCCCAGACGTGCCGCGCTACGTCAACTTCGCGACGTGTTCCAATCCGACCCTGTCAGATTGAGAACTTTGATTTTCGACCGTGCGCGTGTTGTGTGCCGGCAGATCGAGAAAGAGCAAGACGAGGGCCATTGAGCGCCACACATCACGCGAGGCGCGCCAGCGGTGCGAGCGCGGATGAATTCGTGCGGCTCGCGTCTCCGAAAGTCGTTGACGCACTGTGGGTGACAAGGGCGCCGGACAATTTGGTTGAAATCGATGGCCCGTCATCAACATTTTTGTCGCCTTGTGATGTGTGGCCGCTTGGCTTGCGCGTGAGCTCGATCGGCGGGCCTCGCGAGCCGCCCTGTCTGCGGCTGGCCGTCGGGGGCCCCGTGCCAGCCCTGTCACGCACTCCGGGCGAGCCGGTCCCGACCCGCCTCAACCCACGATGCGGTTTTCGTTTACGATGGTGAGCTCCTATGACGAGGGTCCGTGGATACGACGAATAGCCAATCGCCGGCCGGCGCCGGTCCGATGGCGGTGCTCGAAGCCGCCCGTCAGGAGCTGATTCGCGAGACCAACCACGGATCCGCGGGTCGGGCCGCCGTCGAGTGCTATGCCGACCGCGTCGACACGCTGCTGCAGCGGCTTTTTTTCGAGGCGTCGCCCGCCGGGCAGCCGGTCGCCGTCCTCGCCCTTGGTGGATACGGACGGCGACACCTCACCCTGTATTCGGACGTCGACGTGCTGGTCCTCTTCGAAGGACCGATTGGCGCCGGCGACGAGCGATTCCTCCGGGGATTCCTCCACCCGCTGTGGGATCTCCATCTGGCGGTCGGCCACCAGGTGCGGGAGCTCGGCGACTTCGCGGCCCTCGAAGCGGACAATCCCGAATTTCTGCTCGCCCTGCTGGACGCCCGGCGGATCGTCGGCGACCCTGGACTGTACGCCCGCTTCACGGCCGCATTTCACCGGCCCGAAACGCACGCCTCCATTCTCGCGTCGCTGCAGGCGCTGATTGACGCGCGGCACGCCAACTTCAACGGCACGCTGTATCAGCTCGAGCCGGATACCAAGGATGCGCCGGGCGCGCTGCGCGATCTGCTGGCGGTGCGGACGATCGCGAGGCTGACCGATCCGGCGCTGCTCGACCACGGGCCGGTGGATCCCGCGCGGCTGGACGAAGCCGAGGACTTCCTCCTGCGCGTCCGTTCCATCGTGCACCTCGAACGGAAGCGCAACCAGAACGTCCTCAGCCACCAGCTTCAAGAGAAGACGGCACAGCTGATGGGGTATGCGGGGGCGCAGCCGCAGCAGCGCGTCGAGCGGTTGATGAGCGACTACTTCCACCACGCCCGTTTCGTGAGTCGATCGCTCGAGTGGGCGCGTCAGGCGGCCCCGACTCCCGTCGGCGTCAACCTCGTTCGGTCGCGCGACGGCATCCGCTTCGTCGACACCCAGCGCGCCGGGCGGGAGCCTCAGAGTTGGATCCATGCGTTTCAGGCGGCCATCGATCACGAGACTGACGTCGCGGACGAAGCGCTGGCGTTGATCCAGCAGCACGTCGACCGCTATTCGGGCCAGGACTTCTTTCCATCAGCGACCGAGCGCGATGCTCTGATGAAGTTTCTGAAGCCGCGGGCCGGGCTCTACGCCCGTCTCTCGGAGATGCACGACCGCGGCGTCCTCGGCCGGATGTTCCCGGAATTTCAGCGGATCTACTGCCGCGTCGTCCGCGACTTCTATCACAAGTACACCGTCGACGAGCACACGCTGCTGACGATCCGAAACCTGGAGCGACTCACGACTCCATCGACGCCGAGTCGGGGTCGGTTTTCGGGACTGCTCGCCGACCTCCCGGCGCCAGAGCTCCTGGTCCTGGCTCTTCTCTATCACGACGTCGGCAAGTGGCAGGACCAGGACCATCACATCGAGAGCGTCCGGTTGGCGCGGCGGATGTTCGACCGCCTCGACATCCCTCAAGAATCGCGGGCCGTGATCGAATTCCTCATCGAGAGCCATCTGAAGATGTCGCTCGTCGCGTTCCGGCGCGACACCGAGGATCCCGAAATCGTCAAGCAGTTCGCCGGGGTTGTCGGCATCGAGGAGCGGCTGAAAATGCTGTGCCTCCTGACGCTCGTGGACGTGGAAGCGGTGAGCCCCGAGACGCTGACCCCGTGGAGGGAAGAGCTGCTCTGGCGGCTCTACGTCGACACCTACAACCACTTGACGCTCGCCTACGGCGACGAGCTCATCCAGCGAGACCAGTCGGACGTCGCCAAGCTCCTTGCCGGCCGCCCGGCGGACGTCTCTGAAGAGGAGATCAAGCGCTTTCTCGAGGGCCTGCCCCGCCGATATCTGCATCTGTTCGAGCCGGATGCGATCTACCGGCACGTGCAGCTCTCGCGCGACATCAAGCCCGATCACATCCACGCGTCGCTCGAGCGCAAGGGCGCGCAGTGGGAGCTGACGGTTGTCACGCTCGACAAGCCGTTCCTTTTTTCCAACATCTGCGGAGTGTTGTCGTCGTTCGGCATGGACATCACGCGCGGGCAGGCGATGACGAACCCGAATGGCCTGGTGCTGGACACCTTCCAGTTCACCGATGAGGAGCGGTTTCTCGAATTGAACCCCGACGGGCAAGCGCGGGTTCTCCAGGTGCTCGAGGCGGCGGTGTCGGGCCATATCGACGTCACGGCGCGGATTCGCGCGCGCGAGCACAGCGTTCTGAACCATCGACCCGTTCAACCGGTCTCTCCCGTGATCCACGCAGACAATCAGTCGTCACAGCGATACACGATTCTGGATATCATCGCCAGCAACGCGATTGGGCTGCTGCACCGGATCAGTCGCGTCATGTCGCGCCACGGCTGCGACGTCGACCTCGTGTTGATCTCGACGGAAGGGGCCAGGGCGATCGACGTGTTTCACATCACGGCCGGCGGTTCGAAGCTGACCGAAGCCGCGCAGACCGCGTTGACCGACGACCTGCAACGGATGCTGGAGGGAACCGATGAAGTTGATTAAGGCCATCGTCCGGCCCAACAAGGTGGACGACGTCCGGGAGGCGCTCGAGGCGCTGAACATCTCCGGCATGACCGTGACCGAAGTGCGCGGGCACGGCAAGCAGAAGGGTCACACGGCGATTTACCGGGGCAAGGAATACAACGTCAGCCTCCTGCCGAAGATGGAGATCGAGCTCGTCATCGAGGACGACGTCGCCGACGAAGCGATCAAGGCGATCATCAAAGCGGCGCGGACGGGTGAGATTGGCGACGGACGCGTCTTCGTCATGCCGGTTGGCGAGAGCTATCGGATTCGCACGGGCGAGCAAGCCGTCTGATCGAGTGAGGTCCGCGCCCTCTTAGCCATATGGCCCACCTGGTCCGCCTTGTCTTCTCACCTGGCGGACTGCTTATCTTCCTCGCCGCGGGGGCGCTCTGGCTCTCGCGCCGGCCCACGTCACGCGGCGCCCGCCGGCTGATCATTGTGGCGGTGGCCGCCTACACGCTCAGCAGCATCTACGTCATTCCGTACGCCGTGGGCCGGCTTCTCGTTGTTGGTTATCAGCCGCTGTCGGCTTCGAGCATCCCATCCGGGCGAATCGCGATTGTTCTGTTGAACGCGTTCAGCGACTTCGTGGTGAACTGGGAAGGGCGTCAATTTGCCTTTCCGGGTCGAATCAGCGCGGCTCGGCTGTGGGAAGCCTACCGGGTCTACAAGCTGGCTCCGGACGCGTGGCTCGTTTGTTCGGAAGGCGCTTCGGGAATCCGGCAAGACGCGCAACCTTCACGTGCCGTTAAACGCGATGCGCTCGTCCAGCTCGGGATCCCAGCCCCGCGCATTCTCGTGGACACCGATGCGCGCACTACACGCGACGAAGCCATGCGCCTCGCACCCAGACTTCGTTCGCTCGAAGTCGAGCATGTGATCCTCGTCACCTCGGACACGCACATGCGGCGCTCGCTTGCCACCTTTCGCGCTGTGGGCATCGACGCGATTCCCGCAATCGCCCGTGACACCGAGCTGTCGAAGCCGTGGAGCAGCTGGCTGCTACCAAGCGAGCAGGGACTGGACCTCACCCACGAGGTCGTTCACGAGGTTTTGGGACTGGCGTACTACGCGGCGAGGGGATGGGCGAGGTTCTGAAACGAATCGTTTGAGAATTTGAGGATCTAAGGATTTAAGGATTAAGGATTTGAGGACTTGAGGATCCTTACTGACCATTGGCTTTGTAATGCCGGGTCTTTAAATCCTCAAATTCTCAAATCCTCAAATCCTCAAATTTGCAGTGGCTCCCTTAGGTTGTTGGCAGTCACTGCGAAAGAACTGGTGGACGGGTTGAGCGGGTAAACGTCTCTTCTCTCTTTGCCGTGGGCGGCTCCCGCCGCTAGAATCAGCTTCGCCACATGTCGATGTCCTCCGGCACGCGCCTTGGCCCCTACGAAATCGTCGCTGCCATCGGCGCGGGCGGGATGGGCGAAGTCTACAAAGCGCGCGACACGCGTTTGGATCGTGCCGTCGCCATTAAGATCCTGCCTGAGAGTCTGGCGTCCGATCCACAGTTTCGTGAGCGCTTTGACCGCGAGGCCCGCGCGATCTCGCAGCTCACGCATCCGCACATCTGCACGCTCTACGATGTCGGCAAGGGTGTCGGGCCCGCGTTTCTCGTGATGGAGTACCTCGAGGGCGAGACGCTGGAGCAGCGGCTGAAAAAGGGCGCAATGCCGCTCGATGAGGCTCTGAAGATCGCGACTCAGATTGCGGACGCATTGAGCGTCGCGCATCGCCACGGCATCGTCCACCGCGATCTGAAGCCGGGCAACGTGATGCTCACGAAGGGCAGCGCGAAGCTCCTTGACTTCGGATTGGCGAAGACCAGTGGGGCAAGCGCGGCAGCCACCGGCTTGTCGATGCTGCCGACTACGCCCGCCAACCTGACGGCGCAAGGCACCATTCTGGGCACGTTTCAGTACATGGCTCCAGAGCAGCTCGAAGGGCAAGAAGCCGACGCGCGCAGCGACATCTTCGCCTTTGGCGCGCTCGTGTACGAACTAGTCAGCGGTCGAAAGGCATTCGAAGGCAGAAGCCACGCGAGCCTGATCGCTGCAATCCTCGAGCACGATCCGCCGGCGTTGACATCCCTGCAGCCGCTCGCACCCTCGTCACTCGATCACATCGTCGCCAAATGTCTGGCGAAGAATCCCGATAATCGCTGGCAGAGCGCACGCGATGTCACGACTGAACTGAAATGGCTCGCCTCCACCCACGAGACACGGACCGCGTCCACGGCACCGCCAACAGTAGTATCCGCTCCCGCAATCCGCGCGCCGATCTTCTTGTTGGCGGCTCTCGCAATCGGGCTCGGCGCCGTCGCATCCGCCGTCGTCGTCAAACGCCTTTCGCCCGCGCCGAGTCGTGAAGTCGTCCGTTCGATCGTGACGACGCTACCGGCTGAACATCTCCTGGCGTTTCCAACGGACGAGACGACCAACGAAGGACGTCCGAGCCGGACGTCGATGGCCTGGTCACCCGACGGGCAATCAATCGTGTTCAGCGCCTCATTAGGAGGGCGCCAGCAGTTGTACGTACGCGCGCTGAACCAGCTTGAAGCGATGCCGATTGCCGGTACAAACGGCGCATCGAACCCGTTCTTTTCACCCGATGGCAAGTGGATGGGCTTTTCCGCCCAGGATGCGCTACGCAAAGTTGCCGTGAGTGGCGGACCGCCGACGACCATCTGCGAATTGGCCGGCGAGATGTTCGGCGCAAATTGGGGTGACGACGGATCGATCGTGTACTCGCTTGAGCGCGATGGATTGTGGCGCGTCAGCGCTACTGGCGGAACACCGGAGCGTGTGACGCAACCAGACAGGAAGAAAGGCGAGCTGAAGCACTTACTGCCGCAGATACTCCCGGGCAGCCGGGCGGTCCTCTTCACCGTCACCCACACGCCCCTTCCGAAATGGGACGACACGGAGGTGGTCGTGCAGGAGCTGGCGAATGGATCGCGCCGCGCGCGGCTCGAATCGGCGGCCGATGGGAGATACGTAGCCTCCGGACATGTCGTGTACCTGCAGCGTGGCACGATGATGGCGGCGCCGTTCGATCTAGCAAGCCTGAAGGTCACTGGCGGAGGGATTGGCGTCGTGGCCGGAGTCATGCAGTCGGCCAATACGACGAACGAGACGTTCGACAGCGGCGCTGGACAGTTCGCCGTCTCCTCGGGCGGCTCGCTGCTCTACGCGCCGGGCAGCATCTTTCCGGACGCCGAACGAACCCTCGTCTGGGTGAGTCGCACCGGCGCCGAAGAGCCGCTGCCGCTGCCGGTACGGCCATATTTGTCGCCTCGACTGTCGCCGGACGGAAAGCTCATTACTCTGTGGACGCAAGGGGATCGCAACGTCTGGATCTACGATCTGGCGCGGCGGTCGCTCACGCGCGTCAACGTCGAAGGTCGGAATACGCGGAGCATTTGGGCGCCCGACGGTAACCGCATCGCCTTTTCGTCAACGGTCGCCGGCGTCGAAGAAAACGCGTTCCTGGTCTCAGCCGACGGCAGCGGCACTCCGGATCGGCTCGTGACCTGCGATTGTCCGAGTCACGCGGCGTCCTGGACGCCGGACGGCCACACGATCGTCGGGGTCGAGAGAAAAGAAAACTACGACATCGTGCTCGTCGACGTCGCAGGGACTCACCACAAAACGCCTCTGCTGCACGGCAAGGCAGACGAGTACTATCCGGACATCTCTCCGGATGGTCATTGGATTGCGTACGTCTCGAACGAATCCGGCAAGAACGAGGTGTACGTTCAGCCATTCCCCGATCTCGGATCGCGACATCACATCTCGACCGACGGTGGAACCGCGCCTGCCTAGTCGCGCGACGGCCGGGAGTTGTTCTACACGACGACGGCGACATTAGGCGGACAGGCGAGCGTAACAAGAATGATGGCTGTGGCCGTCACGGCGGCCCCGGCATTTGTTGCCAGCCCGCCGCGTATGCTTTTCGAAGGACGGTACGGCGCGACGGCGTTTATTCGTCCCTACGACGTGTCGCCTGACGGTCAGCGCTTTCTGATGGTCAAGCAGAAGGACCGGGCTCCGATCTCCGCCTCGCAGATGATCCTCGTGCAGAACTGGCTCGAGGAGCTGAAGGCGCGTGTGCCGACGAAGTAGCAGGGTTTACCTGGCAAGCGCGCTCGTCGGGGTTTTGTTAGAGGCTCTTAGACCCGAAACGTCAACCGAACGACGCTGCCGCGGTCGATGTCGCCAAGCAAAACGGCCGATCCGCGATATTGGGCCGAAATCGCGCGCAGGGCGTGGCCCGCCAGGCCCACACTGAGCTGGCCCTTTGCGGCGAGCGTGACGTCGGTAAAGCCCCGGGCCAGTTCGAGGTCGAGCGGAACGTGCTGCTGGGCCACCTCGAGCGCCGCAACGCCTTTGTCCCGCGCGACTGCGCGGACCTCGACGACCGGCTGCGAGACGTCCTGCAGCATACCGAGCGTCGTGAGGATGGCTCCGGTGAGAGCGGCTTCCCCCAGCATTCCGTCGATGGCTATCGACGCGGCAGCCCCGACGCTTGCCTGCAATTGGCCGCCACAGAGTCGCATTTCCGGCTCGAAGCCCTGCGTCACGCGTTCGACGATGGCCGCCAGTGGTCGTGGACGCCCGGTGGGTTGTTGATCGCCGAGGACGAGTGCGGTGGCGTTCGCTACCCAGCTCGTCCGCCACGTCTGGGCAGCAATCAAGTCGACGGCGGTCCTGTAGAAGGCCAATCCGTTCGACGCGTGACGAAGCAACGCGGCCGAGCGATCCAAGCGGATGAGGTCCGCAGTGATTTCCTGCAGGATGCCGGCGACGTTGACCGGCAAGGGTTGAACGACGGTCGCCGGCGACCCGCCACGAACGTTATCGGCGGCAGCAAGCACGTCCGCCTCGTCCTCGCCGACGTCGTATACGAGGCAAGGAACCGCGTTCAGCCCGACCGCGCAGGCGGCGGCCAATCGGTGACGGCCTGCAATCACCTTGTACCGACCATCATTCCTGGCGACAAGCAACGGTTGCAGCACCCCGTGTGCGGCAATCGAGGCAGCCAATGGATGCCCGGGCGCCACTCGCAGAGCGTCCGCTGATTCGAAGTCCTCGAATTGCTCGACGGGAATCATTCGAACGGGTAGACCAACCGAATCCGACATCCGATCGAGATAGTGGCGGTCCGCACGCATCTTGTAGCTTGGCGGCAAGCCTTCTCTGGCAGACGCCCCACTCTCGGGCATCGTGAACTCGTCGAAATCATCGTCGGCCGAACGAAGCGGTGGCGGCGAAAGCGTCAAATCGGTTTTCTGCACGTCTCTGTCCGGCGACTGGGACACGCGCGACATCCTTTTGCTTAAGAGAGCGATGAGTGGATCGGACAATGGTCTGGGATGCGGTGGCGAAATGGTTGCGGCTAATGATAGCGCATCTCGACGCGCACGAGACGACCGTGGAGTACTCTCGCAAAAAAAATTTCGACGCTCATCTTCGGAAGGCGCTCGCTTCGATCAAGCTCGCGGCATCCGGATCGAGCAAGACGAGCGTTCGCGCCGCCCGACGCATCACTCTCGCAATCGGCAACTGAGATTCGGGACGAATCAGCGCGTCGCGGATGGCATCCGCCTTCGTACGCCCGAGCGCGACGAGCACAACTCGGTCGGCGTTTGCGAGCACACCCATCGTCAAAGTCATCCGCCGGCTGGGCGGCTTCGGCGCGTCTTCGACGACGGCGACGAAGTTTCGGTCGTCCGCCGAAACAGGATGGCCTGGGAACAGCGATGCGACGTGCCCATCTGGACCCACACCCAGCAGGACGAGGTCGAGACGCGGTGGAGTGCCTGCGATTCGTTGCAATTCCGCGGTGTACATCGCCGCTGCCCGGACAGTATCTGGATCGTCCGCTGGCATTCGATGGATCCGTTCGGAGGGGACCTTCGCGGTTTCGAGCCAAAGCGACCAAGCGAGCCCATAGTTCGATTCGGCGTCGTGAGGCGGAACCGCTCGTTCATCCGCCCAAAAAAATTCGGTCCGTGACCAGTCGAAGGGAACGCGAGCGAGGCGGGGGAAGAAGCTCGTCGCGACCGAACCACCCGGCAGCGCGATCGAGCAGAGCTCGTGTCGGGCCACCGCGCGGTTTCCTTCTGTCAAGAAATCGGATGCCAGCCTTTCGGCCAGCGCTGGGGTGCTGTCGACGACGACTTCGGGAATGCCGAGGCGGTGGTGGCTTTCGGGCGCGGCAGACACGTTATTCGGCTGTCGGGCTTCCGGTCCAGCCGCCAACGTCAGCGACCAGGCGGTCCGCCGGCGCCGGTCCCCAGCTGCCACATTCGTACGTATTGATCTCGCTGTGGCCGTGAAGAACCGGATCCACAATCGACCACGCGGCCTCCACAACGTCTTGACGGGCAAAAAGCGTCGCGTCGCCTGCCATGGCGTCTCCGATCAGGCGATCGTACGCATCCAGTCGCAGGGCGCTGTCCTCCTCGACCACGGACAACTCGACCGGCCGGCCGGACATCCCCTCGCCCGGGGCCTTGGCGCGCGCACCGATTGCAATTGCTACTTGCGGTGCGAGGCGGAAGCGGACGTAGTTTCCATTGCGCGGTTGCGCTTCCTTGAACACGACGGCGGGGGCCGGCTTCAATTCGACGACAACCTCGGTGCAGGTGCTTTGGAGGCATTTCCCTGCGCGCACGTAAAAGGGCACTCCCTCCCAACGCCATGAATCGATGAACAAATGGTGTGCCGCGTATGTGGGAACGACCGAATCCGGCGCGACGCCGGCTTCTTCGCGGTAGCTTCGAAACTGCCCGAATACCGTTTTGTCGGTCGAGAGCGGTCGCACGGTGCGCAGCACTTTGGCCTGCTCGTCACGAATGGCCTCTGCGTAGGTCGACGAGGGCGCTTCCATCGCCAGGTAGCTGACGATCTGCAGCAGATGGTTCTGTATGACGTCCCGGACGACGCCGACTTCTTCGTAGAACTTCCCTCGGCCCTCGACCCCGAAATGCTCGGCCATGGTGATCTGGACGGTTTCGACGTGGTGCCGATTCCACACTGGCTCGAGGAATGCGTTCGCGAAGCGGAAATACAGAATGTTCTGCACCGCCTCCTTGCCCAGGTAGTGATCGATGCGGAAGATCGATTCCTCGGGAAACGCGTTGCGAAGTGTCGCGTTGAGCGCCCGCGCCGATGCCAGGTCCCGTCCAAACGGCTTTTCGATGACGACCCGTCCCTGAGCCGCGCAGCCGCAGGCCGATAGGTTGTTGATCACCACCGGGAACAGGCTGGGCGGAATCGCCAGGTAGAAGAGCGGGCTCTTCGCGCCCGCCAGCACGCCGCGAAGGCGGACGAACATGTCGGGGTCCGCGTAATCGCCCGACACATGTCGAAAGAGAGACGCGAGCTTCGGGAACGCCACCGGGTCGAGGTGGCTGTGTTCGACGATGCTGGAGCGGGCGCGCTCGACGAGCTGCTCCGTTGTCCACGGCGATCGCGACACGCCGACGACCAGGCCATCGACCTTTCCCCGCCGGACCAGCGCCTGCAGAGCCGGGAAGATCTTCTTGTACGCGAGATCTCCGCTCATCCCGAAGAAGACCAGCGCGTCGGACTTCAGCCGATCGGTCATGTCCGCTCCACGTGCCCGCCAAATGCGAAGCGCATCGCCGAGAGCACACGGTTCTGGAATTCGTCTTCACCGCGCGAGGCGAAGCGCTCGAACAGCGCCGCCGACAGCACGTGCGCGGGCACACCTTCTTCATTTGCGGCTTGCAGCGTCCACCGGCCTTCACCGGAGTCGGACACACGCCCGGCGAAGCCGTCGAGCGCTGGATCCTTCACAAACGCAGCAGCGGTGAGGTCCAGCAGCCACGAGCCGACGACGCTGCCACGCCGCCACACTTCGGTGATCGCGGCAATGTCGAAGTCGTATTGAAAATGTTCGGGATTCCGCAGAGGAGTGGTCTCGGCATCCGGGACGCGGTCGGCTTTCCCGATGTTTGCATGACGAAGGATATTCAACCCTTCGGCGTAGGCGGCCATGAGGCCGTATTCGATACCGTTGTGAATCATCTTTACGAAATGGCCGGCGCCAACGGGACCACAGTGCAGATATCCCCGCTCTGACGTGTTCGCAGACCCCGCGCGTCCTGCGGTGCGCGGTATATCGCCCACGCCCGGCGCCAGGGCGGCAAACATCGGCTCGAGCCGCCGGAAAACCTCTGCCTCGCCGCCGATCATCAAACAGTAGCCGCGTTCCAGCCCCCAGACGCCGCCGCTCGTGCCCATGTCGACGTAGCGCAGCCCTTTCGGGGCCAGCCGACGGCCGCGGGCGATGTCGTCGTGGTAGTGCGAGTTGCCACCGTCAATGATGGCGTCGTCGGGCTGAAGAAGGGGCGCGAGGGCATCGATGATGGCATCGACGGTTGAGACGGGAACCATCAGACAGATCGTGCGCGGTTTCGAAAGCCTGCCGACCAGGTCCGCCAACGAGGCGGCCGCCACTGCGCCATCCCTGGCGAGGGCTTCCATCGACTGCGGCGACCGGTCGTGCACGACGCAGGCATGACCGGCCTTCATCAGCCGCCTGACCATGTTGGCGCCCATGCGCCCCAGCCCAATCATCCCGATTTCCATGCCTTCTCCTCGTTACGAATCTGTCGATTATCGCGCCGCCGAGCATCAATCATACGCAACGCCTCGATTGTCGCGCCCATCCAAACTCGTCGGTTTGCCGTTGAATGATGATGCCGCTCTCTGCTATGAGTACGCAGCTTCTGGGGCCCACCTTGAACCCTTTTCATCTCCTCCCCCTCGCTGCTGTGCTGCCCGCCTCGTTGATCGTCTTCGTGTGCGGGTCGCCTCTCATTCCGTCGACGACCGTGTTCGTGTCTCCCACACCAGTGGCGGTGTTGACGGTGTCTGGATTCTTCGTCACGACGCGGTTCGACAAGTCGGGAGGGTCCGTTTTCAACGAACGGTTCAAGCTGACGGAGACCAGCGGCAAGAGCGGCGCGACCATCCAGAAGATCGAATCGTCGGTGAATGGGACCGTCAGGCACAGTACGGGTCCTGGGTGCTGGACAGCTCCGATCCGAGTTGCGCCCGGCGCAACGCTCGACCTTTTCGATGCCGGCTGGGACACGTTGGGAAATTGTGCACCTTCCTTTTCAGGCCACAGCGATGCCGCACGCGTCACAATTGTCGTGACGTTCGCCGACGACGAAGGCCGCAGCGGCACGGCGGAAGCGACCACAACGTTGCGGTAGAGAACTCTCCACCACGGAGAACTCTCCACCGCGGAGGACACAGAGGAAGCAGAGGATCGGACATGTACGATTGAACTCCGCGACCCTGTGCCTTCAGTGGTAACTTGGCGTCATCGATCTGAGACCGGACTGACAGATGAGCGACTTCCACGACTACGATCTTCACCCGACGCTACGGGGGGCAGCGCCAGAAGAACCGCCGCCGTCGCCGATTAAGTGGTGGATTGCTGCAGCTCTGCTGGCGGTTGCAGTGGGAGTTGTCGCCTATGTCATGGTGGGAAGGCGACAGACTCCGGCGCCCGAAGCGACAGCGCCTCCGCCTGCCGCTCCGGTTGCGGAAGCACCGCGGGCTCTCGGTGGCGAAGCCGAGCCTGTCGTCGTTCCGCCACTGGCCGAGAGCGACCCCGTCGTCCGTATGCTCGTCCGGGCGCTGTCCGAACATCCAGTCGTCGCTACATGGCTCGCGACCAATGGACTCATCCGCAACTTCACGGTTGTCGTCGTCAACATCGGGGAAGGGAAGGCGCCCGCGAAGCAGCTGAGCGTGCTGCGCCCGGCGTCACCCTTCGCGATCTTTGAGGCGAACGGCAAGTCTTATATCGACCCCAAGAGCTACAACAGGTACTCGGCGCTGGCCGACGCGGTTGCGTCGGTCGATTCGGCCGGCGCGGCGAAGCTCTACGCCACGCTCAAACCGCGCATCGAGGAAGCCTACGGCGAGCTGGGCAGTCCAGACCGGCGGTTCGACCAGGTTCTCGAGCAGGCCATCGTCGCCATGCTCGGCACGCCAACGCTGAACAGCCCGCTTCAGGTGAAGCCCGCCGACGAAGGGATTGGGTACGCGTTCACCGACGCGCGCCTCGAGAGGATGTCGGACGCGCAGAAGCAGCTGCTCCGCATGGGACCGCGGAACGCTCAGATGATCAAGACAAAGCTTCGTGAGATCGCGCTAGCGCTGGGAATTCCTGCCGCCCGACTACCGCCGGAGTAAGAGCTCCGTCGTCACAAGAGTGATCGCCTCCTCGCGACCGTAAACGCTATACTTCCGGCCACTTGCCTCTCACTCCTGGCACGCGCCTCGGCGTCTATGACATCACCGCGCAGATCGGTGTCGGCGGCATGGGTGAGGTGTATCGCGCAACTGACAGCAATCTGAAGCGGTCGGTGGCGATCAAGGCGTTGCCCGCCTCCGTGGCCGGCGATGCGGATCGCCTGGCGCGGTTTCAGCGCGAAGCGGAAGTCCTCGCGGCCCTCAACCATACGAACATTGCGGCAATCTATGGACTAGAAAAGACCGCGGACTTCACCGCGCTGGTGATGGAGCTCGTCGAGGGCGAGGATTTATCGCAGCGCATCTCGCGCGGCCCGATTTCGATCGATGAAGCGCTCCCCATTGCGAAGCAAATCGCGGACGCGCTCGAAGCGGCGCACGAGCAGGGCATCATTCACCGCGACTTGAAACCCGCCAACATCAAGGTGCGCGCTGACGGCACGGTGAAGGTGCTGGACTTCGGGCTCGCAAAGGCGATGGAGCCCGCGGCCGGTTCGTCGCCGAGCCTGTCGTCGCCGACGATCACGACACCGGCGATGACGAAGGCCGGGATGATTCTCGGCACGGCCGCCTACATGAGCCCCGAGCAGGCGCGCGGAAAGGCCGTCGATAGGCGCGCCGACATCTGGGCGTTCGGCTGCGTGCTCTACGAGATGCTGAGCGGGCGCCGGGCGTTTGAAGATGAGGACACCAGCGACACGATCGCGAGTGTTCTCAAGAACGAGCCTGATTGGTCCTTGGTCCCCGCCGATGTCCCCGCGCCTGTCGTCGCATTGGCGAAGGGCTGCCTCGTCAAGGATGCGCGCCAGCGCGTGTCCGACATGTCGACGCCGAAGTTCATTCTGAGAGAGCTGGGCGCCAGCGGTGCGATGCCGCGTACACCGATCAGGCCTCCGACAGATACCGCGACCGCCGGACCGCGCTGGAAGAACGCGATCCCGGTCGCAATTGCCGCGGCCATGGGATCCGTCATCGCCGGCGCTGGCGTGTGGATGCTGCGACCAACGCCTCGTCCGCCGGATGTTGCGCGGTTCTCCTTCACGCCCGAGGGCCCCTTCACGGGAACCGTTCATCACATCGTTGCGATCTCGCCCGATGGAACGAGAATGGCCTACAACGCGAACGGGCGAATCTACGTTCGCGCCCTCGGCGAGTTGGAGTCTCGTCCTGTGACGGACCCCGAGACATCCGCACTGAACCCCGTCTTTGCACCGGACGGCAACTCGATTGCGTTCGTGACCGCAGGTCTTGCGCTCCGACGCGTCCCCTTCAGCGGGGGCACGGCATCGACTGTCGCGACGTTCGAAGGGACCCAAATTTCCGGTCTCAGTTGGGGTCGCGATGGCATCCTGATGGGCGTCACGGCCGGAGGGGGGATTCTTCGGGTGGCCCCGGATGGTGGCAGCCCGCAACGCATCGTCAGCGTCGCCTCGGATGAAATCGTGCACGCACCCCGCATGCTGCCCGGTGGACGAACCATCGTCTTCACGTTGGCAAAGGATGCTGGCGATGACCGTTGGGAGAGGGCCAAGATCGTGGCCCAGTCGCTTGTCGACGGCAGCCGCCGCATCCTGATCGAGGGCGGATCGGACGCTCGGTACGTCGAACCCGGGCACCTCTTATATGCGATCGGTGGGACCATGTACGCGGTAGCTTTCGATCCCGAAACGCTCGCGGTCACGGGAGCGGCGATGCCTGTCGTCGTGGGCGTTCGAAGGGCAACCGGCGGCACGAACGGCAGCGCTCAACTGGCGATCTCGGAAACCGGCACGCTTGTGTACGTCCCCGGCCCGGCTACTGGGTTCTCCGGCGCGCGCGGTCTTGAGATCGGCGACGGTCACGATAACCGGGCGCCGCTGAGGGTTCCACCCGCTGTCTACGCGCATCCCCGAGTCTCTCCCAACGGCCGTGTCGTGGCCGTGGGCCGGGCCGAGAGCGGCTCATCTGACATCTGGACGTACGATTTGTCTGGCAAAGCCGAGATCCAGCGTTTGACGTTTGGAGGACAGAGCCGCTTTCCAGTCTGGTCAGCTGATAGCCGGCGTGTGACGTTTCAGTCGGCTCACGACCGTGCAATCTGGTGGCAGCTTGTCGATGGCGGCGCCGCGGAGCGACTGACGAGTCCGCTCGAGAGCGAAGCGCACGTTCCGGAATCGTGGTCAGCCGACGGCACCCGACTGCTGTTCTCCGTTCGCAGAGGACCGGTGCATGCCCTGTGGGTGTTGACGCTGGTTGGGCTGAAGGCCGAGCCGTTCGGACAGGTCCAGTCCGCTGAATCGCTGAGCGCGAGCTTCTCACCGGATGGACGATGGGTTGCCTACGCCTCGACCGAGAGAGCGGGAGGCACTCTCTCGCCAAACAGGGGCGTGTTCGTCGAACAATTTCCCCCTACGGGAGTGAAGCGCCAGGTGCCGAAGAGGCTGCTCGATTACCATCCGGTCTGGGCCCCCGACGGCAAGAGCATCTTCTACGTACCGGGCGCGACCAGACCTCTCGTGTCGGTTCCCGTTACCGTGCAACCTTCAATCGCCTTCGGAACGCCGATCGAGATCACCCGGGCGCCACTGCCAGGACTCCTCTCCACAGATGTCCGTGGATACGACGTGCTGGCGGACGGGCGATTCGTGAGCGTCGCATCAGCGTCGGGCGAGGGTCCAGCCGGGACACTCGCCGAGGTCCGTGTGGTGCTCAACTGGACCGAGGAGCTGAAGCGCCTCGTGCCGACAAAGTAACCGAGACTGCGAGCACAATCGAACGCCCGATTACTAACGAGTCGCGTAGTGTTGTAGTCATTTGCGTTGGCCCGGGGGCCGCTTGAGTTCTCTGTACACTACGTTTCCCGTATTGATTGCTGCCTGCGTCTCGAACGTTTCCCCCCGGGATCGACGGACCCCGCCTGTAAAAGTGGTACATCCCGCTGCCCGTCTTGATGCTCGGCTCACCAAGGACTTCGAGTGCATGCCTCAGCTCGTGCGCCAGTAATGCCATCGCCTCCATCTCGTCTCCGTCCGTCTTGCGATCGTCCAGGACCACGCGCAGGATTCTGTTCGGACCGGCGACGGTCATCCAGAACGGAAGGCAGGCGCGGACGTAGTGCCCGCAGCGGCCACGCTGGACGTATACCACCCCGTCTGTGGCTTGGATGGCCCCCACGAGGCGTCGGAACGTCGGCGATAGATCGGTCGCCTGCTGAATCAGGGCGGACACCACAGGATCTTCAGTACGCACGCGCGGATCTGCTGTAGCGACGGGCCTCTCCACGTCACCCGGGTTTTGTCTGGCCGTCGCATCGGCGCGATCCGACGACAGGATTGCGGCCACCGTCACCACTCCTAACGCGAGCCCCCGCCTTGGTTTGTGCCATGGCGTCTCCCTCCTCGCGCACGGAGGCGGAAAACGCGGCAGAAACCTAGAAACCGCGAAAAAGTGGCGTAAAATGCGCGAATCGCTGCACCTCTTCTTGATGTCACGGGCCTGCGGTAATAGCCTTCAGGCCACGGCGCTCGTGAACGAGGCTTACCTCCGTTTGCTCGACGTCGGGCGGATGGACTGGCAGGATCGGGCGCATTTTCTGGCGATGGCCGCCCGTCTGATGCGGCGGATCCTCGTCGACTCGGCCCGGGCCAGGCGCAATCAGAAACGCGACGGCGGCGTCAGGGTGACGTTGGACGAAGGCCTGCTCGCCGCCCACGAGGCGCCCCTGGACGTGGTGGCGTTGGACGACGCGCTCCAGGCGCTCGCGAAGATGGACGAGCGCCGCAGTCGGGTGATCGAGCTGCGCTTTTTCGGCGGCCTGACGGTGGAGGAAGTAGCCGTGGTCTTGAGGGTGGCGCCGGACACGGTGATGCGCGACTCGCGGTTGGCCAAGGCCTGGTTGGCGCGGGAGCTGTCCGGCGCCAGACGAAATAACGCCTGATCGCTGGAAACAGATCTGGCAGCTGGACGACCTGGCGGCTGATTCACATGAACGATCCGCGCTGGACGACGGTCGACGGCCTGTTTGAGGCGGCGCTCGAGCGGGCCCCGCACGAACGGGCCGCGTTTCTGCGCGAGGCATGTGGGGAAACGAGACCCTGCTCCAGGAAGTGGAATCATTGCTCGCCCACGCCAGCAGTGCGAGTGCATTTCTCGAGCGGCCGGCGCTGGAACTCGTTGGAGGACGACCGGACCGAACAACAGTCATCGATGGTCGGCCGCCAGCTCGGACGCATCGAATTGTCGGCCTGCTCGGTAGCGGCGGAATGGGCGAGGTCTATCGCGCTAACGATGCGAAACTGGGCCGCGACGTCGCCATCAAAATCCTCCCCCGCATCTTCATCACCGACCCTGAGCGGCGCGCCCGCTTCGATCGGGAGGCCCGGTCGCTGGCGGCGTTGAACCATCCGCACATCGGTGCCATCTACGCCGTCGAGGATATCGACGGCACCCCTGCGCTCATTCTCGAGCTCGTCGAAGGTGAGACGCTGGCCGACCGCCTGCGCGGGGGCCCGCTACCGATCGGCGAGGCGCTACCATCGCGCAGCAAATCGCCTACGCGCTGGAGGCCGCGCACGAGAAAGGGATCGTCCACCGCGATCTGAAACCGGCCAACATCAAGATCACGCCTCAAGGCGTCGTCAAAGTCCTCGACTTCGGCCTGGCGAAACTGTCGGCAGGAGAGGCGGGAGGGGCTGGAAGGGCGGGAGGGGATTGGCGCAGGACAGCCCCGGTGCCCTGTCGAACTCGCCGACATTCACCCACGGGACGAGAGAAGGGGTGATTCTCGGGACTGCGGCCTACATGAGTCCCGAGCAGGCGCGTGGCAAGCATGTGGACAAGCGGACCGACGTCTGGGCGTTTGGGTGTGTGCTCTACGAAATGCTCGCGGCGCGCACGGTGTTCCCGGCCGCGACAGTCACCGATACGCTCGCAGCGATTCTGGACCGGGAGCCGGATTGGACCGCGCTACCCGTGGCCACGCCCGCAAGTATCAGGAAGCTGTTACGGCGCTGCCTCGAAAAGGATGTGGCCCGCCGCCTCCATGACGTGGCCGACGCGCGTTTGGAAATCGAGGACGCGATCAACGAGCCCGCAGGCGCCGTTGCAGTAGGCGCGCCGACGCCGCCCGTCCGAGGAGCTCGCGTGCGGCCAGCGTTGGTAGGCGCGCTGATGGGCACCGTCGCTGCCGCGACCGCCGGCGGTCTCTGGTATGGAAGCAGAGCCCCGCTTGTACCACCGGAGCTTCGTCTCGAGATCACCACACCGCCGACCTACGACCCGTTCTCGCTGGCTGTGTCGCCCGACGGGAGTACTCTGGTCTTTGGCGCAACCTCCGACGGAAAGAGCCAGCTTTGGTTGCGGTCGCTGGACACCGTCACGCCCCGCCCACTCGCTGGAACCGATGACGGCCAGCGTCCGTTCTGGTCACCCGATAGCCGATCCATCGGGTTCTTCGCCAGGTTTCAACTCAAGCGCATCGACCTCGACAACGGATCGGTACGGATATTAGGCGCCGGCAATGGCGGAGGCGCCTGGAACTGGGACGACACGATCCTCTTCAGTAACACCCCCGACGGCCCGCTCCAACGTGTCTCGGCCACCGGCGGAGAGCCGACCGTCGCGGTGAAACCGAGCCTACAGACGAGCGTCCTCGAGTTACCAGTGTTCCTGCCCGACGGACGCCGTTTTCTGTTTCACGCGTCGGGCACCGAGTCCGGCATCTACGTCGGCCAGCTTGGAGCATCCGAGCCGCCAAAACGAATCCTCGACGCGCGGGCAGCCACATATACCTCGTCCGGGCATCTTCTCTTTGTGCGTGAAGGCACTCTGTTCGCGCGGTCCTTCGATCCGGTGCGACTGGAGCTCACCGGCGACCCAATCACGGTGACTGATCAGATTGTGGCTTCCTCGTTCGGAGGAGCGATGCCTTTCTCGGCGTCCGCGGCTGGGGCAATCGTCTATCGGACCGGACCGCCAATGCCGCCGCGCCAATTCGTCTGGTTCGACCGATCCGGCAGGGCGGTTGACACTATTGATGGCTTCGACAATGGGGCACACAGTTCCTCGCTGTCACCAGACGGTCGACGGTTGGCAACTGCTCGAAACGTCGCCGGGGACGCGACCGCCACGAGCACGGATATCTGGCTTTTCGATCTCAGACCGGCGCGTACCAAGCCGATTCACGTTTGACAAGGCGTTCGACGTTATACCGATCTGGTCTCCAGACGGCTTGCAGATCGCGTTCGGCTCGAACCGCAGGGGTACGCCCGACCCTTACGTGAAACCGGCATCCGGTGCCGAAGACGAACGACTGCTTTTGGCTGATGAAGAAGCGGGACCTCCAAGCGACTGGTCACCCGATGGACAGTTCATACTTTATGCGCGCCAACGCGCCCTCGGACTTCAGCGCGACGACATCTGGGCCTTGCCGGTGGATGGTCACCGAAAGGCATTCCCCGTGGTTCAGACGCCGTTTCATGAAGAGAACGGCCAGTTCTCGCCCGACGGCAAGTGGATCGCGTACCAGTCGAACGAGTCCGGCGAGATGGAGATTTACCTCCAGCCGTTTCCAGGTCCGGGACCCAGGACGCGGATTTCGAGCGACGGCGGCGTCCAGGTGCGCTGGAGGCACGACGGCAAGGAAGTCTTTTACCTCGCACCGGACAATCGGCTCATGGCGGTGCTAGTTCAGTTCGATTCAGATCGGGTGAACGTTGGTACGCCAATGCCACTCTTCGCTTCTGGCCTGACTGGCCCCGTCCCTCGCTCCCCCTATGCGCGGCATTACATGGTCTCGCCAGACGGCCAACGATTTCTGGTGAATACCGCCAGGCCCGTCACGCTTCCGATCACGGTCGTCCTGAACTGGAAGCCGAAGCATTGAGCGAACAATCGCACGACGCCTGACCGCGAACGCGAAACGGCGCAATCGCGCCTTGACCCGTCCAAGCAGCGCGTTGTTAGAATGGCGCGGACCCATGAACGACCCCCGCTGGACGACGGTCGACGGGCTCTTCGAGGCGGCGCTCGAGCGAAATCCGGATGAGCGCGCGGCGTTTCTGCGCGAGGCGTGTGGGGGAAACGAAACGCTGCGCCAGGAAGTCGAATCGTTGCTCGCGCACGCCAGCGGTGCGAGTGCCCTTCTCGAGCGGCCGGCGCTGGAACTGATCGGCCGGCGACCGACCGCGGAGCCGTCCTCGTTCGTCGGCCGACGGGTCGGTACGCATCGAATTCTCGGCCTGTTGGGCACCGGGGGCATGGGAGAGGTGTATCGGGCGAACGATACGAAACTCGGCCGCGATGTCGCGATCAAGATCCTCCCCCGCATCTTCACCACCGATTCTGAGCGGCGGGCCCGCTTCGATCGGGAGGCGCGGTCGCTGGCGGCATTGAACCATCCGCACATCGGCGCCATCTACGGCGTCGAGGATATCGACGGCACGCCGGCGCTTATCCTCGAACTGGTCGAGGGCGAGACACTCGCGGCGCGTATTGCTCAAGGGGCCATCCCCGTCCGCGAGACACTGACGATCGCGGGCCAGATCGCCGACGCGCTGGAGGCCGCCCACGACAAAGGGATCGTCCACCGCGATCTGAAACCGGCCAACATCAAGATCACGCCTCAAGGCGTCGTCAAAGTCCTCGACTTCGGCCTGGCGAAGGCGGCGACGCAGCGGCGAGTCCGGCCCCGACCTGGACGTCAGTCCCCGACCTTCAGCCTCGCCGCGTACGACGAGACGGGGTGATTCTCGGGACTGCGGCCTACATGAGTCCCGAGCAGGCGCGTGGGAAGCCGGTCGACAAACGGACCGATATCTGGGCGTTTGGCTGCGTGTTGTACGAGATGCTCACCGGTCGCGCCGCGTTCGGCGGTGAGACGGTCTCAGACACCTTGGCCGCGATTCTCGAACATGAGCCAGACGCGCAGGCATTGCCGTCGGCGACACCACAAAAAGTTCGGGACCTGCTGCGACGCTGTCTGCAAAAGGATCCTCAGCGCAGGCTTCGCGATATCGCCGACGCTCGATTTCAGATGGAAGAGGCGCTTAGCGAGCCGGGAGCTCCACTAACTGGTGCCGCACCGGCGCCAGCAGCGGAAACGTCGCGAGCGATTGTGGTGGGTCGCAGCGCTGCGGCGGTCGCGGCTGGCGTGGCAGTCGGCACACGCTATCTGACGCGGCCAACAATCGGGGGCGACGAAGTTCGCCTCGAGGTCACAACGCCACCCACTTCGGATCCGACGTCGTTTGCCATATCCTCTGATGGTAAGACACTGGTCTTCGTGGCCACGTCTGACGGGAAGTCACGTCTCTGGCTGCGGTCACTGGCCGCCGTTTCTGCGCGGCCGCTCGCCGGGACCGACGATGCGACGCGGCCGTTCTGGTCGCCGGATAGTCGCTCGGTTGGGTTCTCCGCAAACGGGCAGCTCAAGCGCATCGACGTCGACGCAGAATCCGTGCAGCTGCTAGGAGGTGGCGGCGGTGGAGTCGGCAGTGCCTGGAACGAGGAGGGAACGGTGCTCATCGCTTCAGGGGGGAATAATCCAATCTCCCGGGTCTCGGTCGGCGGAGGAGAGCCGACAGCGGTGACGCAGGTCACCCCGGAGACAAGTACCCAACTGGCTCCTCGTTTCTTGCCTGACGGCCGCCATTTTCTGTTCACCGCCATGGGGGGGACGGCGCCAGGCGTCTATCTCGGCCTCCTCGGAGCCTCTGACCAGCCACGGCGCATCATTGATGCGGTCGCCGGAACGTACGCGTCCGGGCATCTCCTCTTCGTTCGGCAAGGCACGCTGTTCGCGCAGCCGTTCGATCCAGTCCGGCATCGACTCGACGGGAGTCCGACCACCGTTGCGGATCAGATAGTCACGAGCCCAGGCATGGGACTGTTTGCGCTGTCGGCATCGGCTGCCGGTCCTATCGCCTATCGGGCGGGTCCGTCGGGCGTGCAGTCGCAATTCGTCTGGTTCGATCGGTCCGGGTACTGCACTCGAGGCTATTGCTGGTTCTGACATCGCTTCCTCTCTCAGTTCCTCGCTGTCCCCAGACGGCCATCACTTGGCGATCACTCGAAATCTCGGCGGGGGGCCAGCCGATGTCTGGCTGCTGGACCTCGGTCGAGGCGTACCCACCCGATTGACGGTCGACCCCGCGTTCGACATCCTTCCGGTCTGGTCCCCGGACGGCCACCGCATCGCGTTCGCCTCGAACAGGACAGGCACGTTCGCCCTTCACGTGAAGTCCGCCGATGGAACCGGAAACGACGAGCTGCTGGCAAGCGGCGAAATCGGGCCTCCGAGCGATTGGTCGCCCGATGGACGATTCATCCTCGCTGCGCGTCAGTTCGGCCCCCGCATGCCAGATGATGTATGGGCCGTGCCAGTGGCTGGCGATCGAAAAGCGTTTCCTGTCGTCGAGTCGAAGACGTTCCACGAGTCGAATGGGCAGTTCTCTCCAGACGGCCGGTGGATCGCGTTTCAGTCGAACGAAACCGGCCGGGTTGAGATTTACGTCCAGCCTTTTCCAGGGCCTGGACGCAAATGGCTAGTTTCGAGCGATGGGGGTGTCCAGGCGCGCTGGCGGCGTGACGGAAGCGAGCTCTTCTACATCGCGCCAGACAGCCGCCTGATGGCGGTGCCCATCCGTCTCGACTCGCAGAGCGGGACCGTAGACGTCGGCGCACCGGTATCGCTATTCACTCTGCAACTGCCTATGTCGCCGACGACCTTCTACGCGCGGCACTACATGGTGTCCCAGGACGGACAACGTTTCCTGGTGCACACGGTCAAAGAGGTCACACTTCCGATCACGGTCGTCCTGAACTGGAAACCAAAGCCGTAAGAAAGGCAGCCCCGGCTGAGCGACGCGGACCATCGCTCGCGTCGTCTCATTGCCTTGGTTTCCCACTCGGTTTTCGTTTCCCACTCGCTGCGAGCTCCGCCTCGACCATGCGTCCTGCCTCAACGGCTGCAGGTGTCTCGAATCTGCCGGTGTCGCTCGCACCTTCGTGCTTGAAGAACATGTAGATGGCGGCGCTGTCTCTGACTTTCGGCTGGCTGAGCGCTTCGACGACGTGCCGCAGCTCGTGCCCGATGGCGGAGATCACTTCCGCCCGGCGCCGGCGAACGTTGATCTTCACGTGCAGGATCCGGTTAGGACCCGCCACCTGGACCGACAGCATCAGGCACGCATGGACGCTGTTCAAACACTTGCCTTCTTCGAGGTACACGATCCCGTCGGTGCGGTCGATGGTGTCGACGAGCCGCTGGAATGTGGCCGAGCGCGCCCTTCCCTCTTCGATCAGTGTCGAAATTTCGGGGTTGTCCGACCGTACGCGAGGCATCAACTGGGCTGCGGCAGCAGTGGCGACGGGCCGTGCAAGCGCGCAGACGAAGGCGGCCACCCCCACCGCCTGAAGATATCGAGAACCGATCCACTGGGTGCGGTGGCGCGATGACATGACCTTCGCCCTCCCGGACCGCTTGGCGGTCCTCGACACCCAAGGCGACAGGGAACGTCAAAGAGGGGCACGCACGGAGGCTGGAAGCACGAGACCGGGCAGTCGGATCCCCTGGCATTAGAATGGGGGCTATCTCCCGCCCATCTCCGACTCCGACCGAGCTGCTGCTTGCTTGGGAACGGGGCGACGCGTCAGCCTTCGATCGACTGATGCCGCTCGTGGAGGACGAGTTGCGCCGCCTGGCACGACGCTATATGAGACGGGAACCAGTAGGTCACACCCTGCAACCCACGGCGCTGGTGAACGAGGCCTACCTGCGGCTGGTCGAGATCAAGCGAGTGCACTGGCAGAATCGGGCGCATTTCCTTGCCATGGCCGCTCGCACCATGCGACGAATTCTCGTGGAGTTCGCGCGGGCGCGCGGGCGCGACAAGCGCGGTGGTGGGGTCCAGAAGATCACGCTGAACGACGCGATGATCGCTGCCACGGGGCCGGGCGACGATCTGGTCGCGGTTGACGAGGCGCTGCAGAAGCTCGCCGTGGATCATCCGCGCAAGAGCCAGGTGGTGGAGCTGAAGTTCTTCGGCGGGCTGAATCTCGACGAGACCGCGGAAGCGCTGCACATCTCACGCGACACGGTGAAGCGCGACTGGCGATTCGCGAAAGCATGGCTGTTGCGCGAATTGAGCAAGAGACCGCAAGTGTGACGGCGGCAATCACCGTGGCCGACTGGGGCACGCTTCTGAAGAACTAAGAGCAGCTGCGAAATGAGTTGTAGCGCAGCCCTTCTGCCTTCGCTGAACCTACGGCGGACCGCCGAAGCCTTGGCGGAGACTGGTCAGGGCTGCCCGCGGGGCCAAGGCCTAAAGGCTAGAGCAAATCCCAGTTGGATGTAGCGGTCAGTCCTTTGTCCTTCGTCCTTGGTTTCTTGGTCCGTTCGTAGTTCTTGGTCGTCCTCGGTCTTGGCTGCGGGCGAACCTCGCATGGACGGGCGACCGCACTTCGAGCACGACCAAGGACTTAGGACCAAGCGCGGCCCAAGATCGGCGACGGACCCAAGGACCAAGAACCCCGGACCAAGGACTGACACAAAGTCGATCGCGGACTACACCGAAAAGAAAAGCGCTCTAATGCCGTTCGGAAATTCAATGAGCCGAAGCTTGTGCTGCTGAGCGGTGGCCACATTTGGCGCCGAGAGCCGACACGGCGGAGGGTCGTCAGCTGACGCGTCGGGCCGTCATCGTCGACCCTCCGCGTCTACTGTGTTCCCCCAGCCGCCCGCGACGGCTCGGAGCCGTGGCGGGAAGCGTCGCGGGTCGCGCGCCGTTTGGAGTCAGCCCGCCACCGCTGCTGGAAAAACGGCGTGAAGCCGAGGCCTGCGCGGCCGTCTGCCGCGAGGTCACCCGGACCGAGGCGTTGCCCGAGGCGGGACTCGTTGATCGGAGCGATGTCGCGAATCAGCAGGACGGCCGCGCCAGCGACAGGGCGGCGAGCGCAACGCCGTTTTCGGGCTGACGGAACCGGCGCGACGGCCCGCGATGCTTCCCGCCGCGGGTCGCGTCGCGCAACTGACCACTGTGCGGTCAGCCACGAATTTTCGAACGGCGTTGGCCTAAAGGCCTGCGCTACAAGAATCCCTACCTCGACGAAGTGGTCGCCTGTCCCTTGAACACCGCGTCGATGGCGGCCTGCGCGCATTTCTCGCCATCGGCGCCGGAAACCCCCATTGCGCCGATCACCTGGCCATTGACGATGATGGGCAGCGCGCCGGGCTGCGGGAAATCGTTCATGAAGGTTGGCGCCAGATTCTCGCCGCTTCGCACGATCCTGTTGGTTTCAGAGGTCGGGCGACGCCAGCGCAACGCCGACTTCGCCTTCAAGAGCGCCGTGTCGATGGCGTTCATCGGCGCGCCGTCCATGGCATGGAACTCGATGAGATTGCCGCCCCAATCCAGGACCGCCATCGCCACGATCTGTTTGTTCTGCTCGGCCCACGCGGTACACGCGTCCGCCATGGCGCGCGCACCCGAACTCGAGATGAGCTTGATGTCCCTCGTCGCCTGCATCGCGGAAGCGTCGGCGACCGAGAGACCTGCGAGGAACACGGAAATCGAGAGCAGATAACGCGAAATGTGCATGACAATGCCCCCCCTTCGGCTGGCCTCGTGTTGCGCGCATCCGGACGGCCCGGCCCGAATACCACACTCTACGCCGATTGCTGCGGGATGTTGAGTGTCGTCCCCGCTGCTGTGTAGCCTGGCTTGATCACGTCGTAAATGAGCTGAATGCGGCGGTTATGTGGAAGAAACGCACTCTTCATCGAGTTGATCGTCACCTTCTCCAAGTCCTCGACGCCGAGCTTGAACACCTCGTGGGCCAGTTTGAATTCCTTCGTCATCGTCGTGTCGCTCATCAGGCGGTCGTCGGTGTTCAGCGTGACCCGGAAATTGTACCGGTGGTAGATGCCGAAGGGGTGCTGTGCGAGGCTCTCCGCCGCGCCCGTATCCACGTTGCTGCTCAAGCAGATTTCCAGCGGGATGCGCTTGTCGAGAATGTATTGGGCGAGATATCCCATTTTGACAATCTTGGTTGGATCGTGGTCGTCGATCCCGATGTCCTCAATCAGCCGCGTCGCGTGACCGATGCGATGGGCGCCGCACCATTGGATGGCCTGCCAGATGCTTTCCTTGCCGAACGCCTCCCCCGCATGAATGGTGATGTTGAAATTCTCGCGTTGGATGTAGTGGAACGCGTCGATGTGCCGCTTCGGCGGGAACCCGCCTTCCTCGCCGGCCAGATCGAACCCGACGACCCCACGCTCGCGAAAATCCACGGCCAACTCCGCCATCTCTGTTGAGAGCTTCATGTTCCGCATGGCGCAGACGATCAACCCGTACTCGACGCCGAACTCCTTCTTTCCGCGTTCGAGGCCCTTCAGCACGGCGGTCACGACATCGTCCCAGTGCAGCCCTTTTTCGGTATGGAAGACTGGAGCAAAGCGCGTTTCGACGTACACCACGCCGTCCTTGTGCATGTCCTCCATCATTTCGTAGGCGACGCGTTCGAGGGCTTCGTCGGTTTGCATCACGCCGCAGGTGTGAGCAAATCCCTCCAGATAGAGCGGCAGACTTCCCCGCCGGGCGCCACGATGAAACCAGTTGGCCAGGTCGTCTGCGTCGGTCGTCGGAAGAGCGTCGTAGTGTTCAGCCTTCGCCAGCTCGATGATCGTCTGCGGCCTCAAGCCGCCATCGAGATGGTCGTGGAGCAGGACCTTTGGCAGCGATCGAATGAACGTCTCGGCAAGCTTCATGGGGCACTGCTCCGCGTTTACTCGTGCGACTTGGCCGGCTCGCGCGACTCCGTCGTGAATGCCAACAGGAGCAGCATTGCCGCCAGAACGGCATAGGCGAGCGCAAATTGATACGGAATCTTCTGGGCAACGGGTCCCAGGGTCCATGGCAGATACATCAAGCCGTCGGGTGACGCGGAATGGATCACTCCAAAGAACGTCAACGCCGCCATGATTAGCAAGTAGGTCGCCGAGATGATCAGACGGCGATCGATGAGCTCCGCGAGAAAGCCGCCCCAGAGCATCGCGGTCAGGATAAACCCATTCCCGAGCGCAATGGTGACCAGCGTTTCCGGCAGCGATTTGCCCGGCGCCTCGAGCAGGCGTTGGAAGTTTTCCGGCGAGACGATCTCGGGATTGCCCAGCCTGATGCCGATGAGCCTCGCAACGGTGGGGAAGAAGGCGAAGGCGACCGCCGCAAAATGCCGCGCGGGACATGCCCGAAACGACTCGGCGACGATTTCCAGCGCCACGAAGATCAGGATTGGCGCAAGGACGGCGCGCGGAATCAGCTCGACGAAGAAGGAGACGTAGCCGAGCATGCCCCCGAGTCCGATGAACAGACCCGCCAACAACGTGTAGCCTGCGCGCGCGCCCATCCGTTTGAATGCAGGCTGGCCGATGTATGGCGTGGTCTGCGCCACGCCGCCACACACACCCGCGATCAAGGTGGCGATCGCTTCCGTCAGCAAGATGCTCCTCGTGTTGTAGCTGTCCCCGGCGACCCGCGCGCTCTCTGTGACGTTGATGCCGCCGACAACCGTCAACAGGCCGAATGGAATGGAGATCGGCAGGTATGTCAGAGCCCGCGTGAAGCCGTTTGTGAATTCGAGCGTCGGGGTTGGGAGGCCGAAATGGAGATCGACCGGCGGTGGCCCGGCGTACGTGCCGCCCATCCAGCCGGTCGCCCCGAACGCGTAATAGATGCCGGTGCCCAGGATGATGGCGGCGAACACGCTTGGAAAGTTGCCCGGCAGCCGGATGCCCGCCACCAGCGAATAGAGAATCAAGCCGAGCGACAGCATCCCGATGATCGGCATGGCGAAAACATCCACCAACGGCGCAAGACCGATCAGCGCCAGGCCGATGCCCGCAATCGAGCCGAGCAGCCCGGCCTGCGGCACCACTCGCTGGACCCAGGGCCCCATGAACGACAGGACGAGTTTGAACACGCCGATCATGACCATCGTGGCCATGCCGATGTACCAGGTCATCATCGCGGCATCGCGTTCCGTCATGCCTTCGGCTTTCAACCTGACGAACGCCGGCCCCAGGACGATGAGCGCCATCCCGATGGTGGACGGCGTGTCGAGTCCCAGCGGCATCGCCGTCACAGTACGGCTCCCCGTCCGCTGCGCGAGCCGAAACGCCATCCAGGTGTAGACCAGATCGCCGACGAGCACTCCGAAGGCGGTGCCCGGAAACATCTTCGTGTAGACGATGTCGGCCGGGAACCTGAAGACGAGGATCAGCGTGCCGGCGAGAAACGAGAGCACGGTCAGGTTGTCGAACGCCAGGCCAAAGAACCCGTTCAAGTCCCCAAGCGCCAACCATTGGTACTTGTTCGAGGAACGATTCATGTCGATTCCTTGTCTTGGCGATCACACGAGCCCGGGGACCGAGGATGCTCAGTGTAGACCGGAGCGGCGCGAGGTGAACGAGAGACGCAACCGCATGATGTAGCGCGGGCCTTCAGGCCTGCCACCGCCAAGCAACTGGAGAACGCGGAAGTCCTGCCTGAAGCCGCCCGGGGTCGATCGCAAGTATTTTGTGGCGAGGCGTTGAGGTGCGCCGCCGCGGGCAGGGCTGAAGCCCTGCGCTACATTGAGCGGCGCATCCTGCCGGCAGCCGAGGCGCAACGCTGGGCAAGGCTCACGGGCGCCATCGATGCTCGTACGTAGCGCAGGCCTTTTAGGCCTGCCATGGAATCGAACGGGGTCCCGGCGGCCGGTGCCCCCTGGGAGTCCGATATCACCGATCCGGCCGAGTATCCAGATCCCAAGGATTGGAAGACGGAAGTCTGCTGGCCCGTTCCGTAGCCCAGTTCGCAGCCTCCATGAGGGCCATCCTAGGACGGCCCTTGCCTCGCGCAACAGTCTATAATTCGCGGTAGCGCGCATTTAGCATGTGCGCACCTATAACGCGGGAGTTGGCTGATGCGCACATCGCTTTCCGTCCTGGGATTCTCGACGATCTTGGTGGGTGGGCTGTCTGGCGTTCCCACCAACACGCAGGACCTCAGTTCTGGCGCGATTGTCCCGACGTTCAGCAAGGACGCAGCACCGATCCTCTACAAACACTGCGTCAGTTGCCATCGGCCTGGAGACATCGCGCCGATGTCGTTGTTGACCTATGAACAGGCGCGACCGTGGGCCCGCGCCATCTCCAAGGCGATCGGCGCTCGGACGATGCCGCCCTGGCACGCGGACGCGCCGGCAGGCACCTTCGCCAACGAGCGCGTGCTGACCGACGAGGAACGACAGACGCTGATTGCCTGGGCGGACGGCGGCGCGCCCGCCGGCGACTCGAAGGATTTGCCGCAGCCGCCGGTCTTTGCCGATGGCTGGTCCCTTGGCACACCTGACGTCATTCTCGAGATGCAGGAGGACTACCAGATTCCGGCGCGGGGGACCATCGAATACGAGCACCTCTACGTGCCGACGAACTTCACCGAGCCGAAGTGGGTGCAGTCAGTCGAGGTGAGGCCGGGCAACCGCGAGCTCGTTCACCATGTCCTCGTTTTCCACATCGCGAAACCCGATACCCCGCCTGCGCCGTTGGCGCGGCCCAACCAGCGAGACTCCGTCACTCCCGAGCAAAAGCAACGGATCCAAGGACAGCGTCCGCGTCGCCCGCCTTCGCCGGACATGCTCCGACGTCTCATTGCCACCTACGCTCCAGGCACGAATCCGCAGGGGGCCCCGGAGGGAATGGCCTTCCGGCTCGAGGCTGGGGGCACTCTCGAGTTTCAGATGCACTACACCACCAACGGCAAAGCGGGGTTCGACCGCACGGGCGTCGGAATCATTTTTGCCAAGGATCCATCCCCTCGGGAGTTGCGCGCACAGCAGTTCATCAATGGCACGCTGAACCTGCCGGCCGGCGCCGCCGACGTCGCGGTGAGCACAGACCTCGAGTTCGTACGCGACTCGACGGTGTGGGGCCTCTTCCCCCACACGCATCTTCGCGGCAAGAAGTGGGCGTACACGCTGGTGCTGCCCGACGGCGAGAGGCGATCGATCCTGTCCGTACCGCGATACGACTTCAACTGGCAGACTTACTACATGTTCAAAGAGCCGTTGCAGCTGCCGAAGGGTTCGAAAATCATCTCGACGGCGTGGTACGACAATTCGAGCGCGAACAGGTTCAACCCGGATCCGACGAAAGACGTGCTGTGGGGCGATCAGACGTGGGAAGAGATGCAGTACACCGGGATCCTGTTGAGCGCGCAGTAGCGGCAGCCGGCGCCCTCGCTCGTAACCTGCGCGACGCCCTCCGGACGCTGTGCCGCAATCCCACACTCGCCGAGACCGCGCGAAGCTGCTGATCTGAAGGCAGGCAAGCTACTCGTTATCCATGACTGAGTCGCGCTCAAGCGACCCGCCGGCCGAGCCCGGTCGCATCACGCGCGATGTGACGCACGCGACCCGCACCGGCTGGATGCGCTGGCTTCCCGGGTTGATCACCCTGCGCGGGTACGAGGCGTCCTGGCTACGCGACGACCTCGTCGCTGGCCTCGTCATCACCACCATGCTCGTGCCGGTCGGCATCGCGTACGCCGAAGCATCCGGATTGCCAGGCATCACCGGTCTCTACGCGACCATCGTGCCGCTTCTCGCGTACGCGCTGTTCGGTCCGAGCCGGATTCTCGTCCTGAGCCCGGATTCGGCGCTTGCCCCCGTGATCCTCGCCGTCGTGGCGCCCCTTTCAGCAGGCGACCCTCAGCGTGCGATCGCGCTGGCCGGAGCGATGGCACTCGTTTCCGGCGTCGTCTGCGTTGCCGCCGGCCTGGCTCGCCTCGGCTTCATTACGGAGCTGCTGTCGAAGCCGATCCGCTACGGCTACATGAACGGCATCGCGCTGACGGTGATGCTGAGCCAGATCCCCAAGCTCCTCGGCTTCTCCGTCGACGCGAGCGGACCCTTACGCCAGGCGTCGGCGATTGGTCAGGGAGTCTTCGCGGGGCGCACGAACGTGGCGGCATTTGCGATTGGCGCCGGCACACTCGCTCTCATCCTGCTCCTGAAGCGCTGGCCGCGCGTCCCGGGCCTTCTGATCGCCGTCGTTGCGGCCACCGTCGTGGTGGCGATGTCTGGTCTGGCTGCGGAGGCAGGTGTGGCGGTGCTCGGTCCGTTGCCGCCTGGATTGCCTGCGCTCCGGGTGCCGAACGTCACAGTCGGTGATGCCACGGCGGTTCTCATGGGTGGCCTTGCAGTCGCTCTCGTTTCGTTTGCCGACACGAGCGTGCTTTCGCGAACCTACGCGGCGCGCCTGCGCACGACGGTGGACCCGAACCAGGAGATGGTGGCCCTCGGCGCCGCCAATCTGGCGGCAGGCTTCTTTCAGGGCTTCCCCGTCAGCAGCAGCTCGTCGCGGACACCGGTTGCCGAGGCAGCCGGGGCGAGGACCCAGCTGACGGGAGTCGGCGGCGCGCTTGCCGTCGCACTGCTCTTGTTGCTTGCGCCGGCGCTGCTCCAGAATCTCCCGCAGGCCGCCCTGGCCGCCGTCGTCATCGCTGCGGCGATCGGGTTGATCGAAGTCTCCGACCTTCGCCGCATCTATCGCATTCAACGCTGGGAGTTCTGGCTTTCGATCGCCTGCTTCGCGGGTGTGGCGGTGTTTGGCGCCATTCCCGGCATCGCGCTCGCGATCGTGATTGCCGTGATTGAGTTCCTCTGGGACGGCTGGCGCCCGCATTCGGCCGTTCTCGGCCGCGTCGAACGCGTCAAGGGTTATCACGATATCGCGCGATACCCGGACGCGCGCGTGATCCCCGGCCTGGTGTTGTTCCGCTGGGACGCGCCGCTTTTCTTCGCCAACGCCGAGCTGTTCCACAAGCGTGTGTTGGACGCGGTCGCGGGCTCCCCGACGCCAGTCAATTGGGTCGTGGTTGCGGCCGAGCCGGTCACCAGCGTGGACGTCACGGCAGCCGACATGATCGCCGAGCTCGACGATGCACTGCACGGCGCGGGGGTCGAGTTGTGCTTCGCCGAAATGAAGGACCCGGTCAAGGACAAGCTGAAGCGCTTCGGGCTCTTCACGCGCCTCGGCGAGCAGACCTTCTTTGCGACGATTGGCGAAGCCGTGAGCGCCTATCTCGCGGCCCATCCGGTTGATTGGGTTGACTGGGAAGATCGACGTCCGACGTGACGATAGCCAGGCGCCGATCATCCAAACTGTCGTGACAGGGACTCCTTGCAGGGCCCCCGACATTCAAGCAGCCGGCAGACAGATTCCATGTCAGCGGCAGACTTTGCGCCGCTCTACCGAACGGACCCCCGCAGATATTGTCTGTCGGCTTCGCGATTGACGGCATCCAATTTGCGGCGCCCGGCCGATGTCCGGGCTACTTCTCAATGGAACTTACCGATCTCCAGCGCCTCGAGGGCGAGAGCATCCACATCATGCGCGAGGTCGTCGCCGAGTGCGAGCGACCGGTCATGCTCTATTCCATCGGGAAAGACAGCTCGGTGATGCTGCACCTGGCCATGAAGGCCTTTTTCCCCGCCGCTCCTCCCTTTCCGTTGCTCCACATCGACACGACCTGGAAGTTTCGGGACATGATCGCCTTCCGGGACGACACCGCGAAACGCCTTGCGCTCGATCTCCGCGTCTACACCAACGCCGAGGGGCTGGAGATGGGCATCAATCCTTTCCAGCATGGGTCGGCCCTGTATACCGACATCATGAAGACGCAGGCACTGAAGCAGGCCCTCGACAGGCACGGTTTCGACGCGGCCTTTGGCGGCGCCCGCCGGGACGAGGAGAAGTCGCGGGCAAAAGAACGAGTGTTCTCGATCCGCTCCCCGCAGCATCGTTGGGATCCAAAGCAGCAACGGCCCGAGCTGTGGCGTCTCTACAACGCGCGGAAGCGCACCGGCGAGAGTCTGCGGGTGTTTCCCCTGTCGAACTGGACGGAGCTCGACATCTGGCGCTACATCCACCTCGAGAACATTCCGATCGTCCCGCTGTATTTCGCCCGGCAACGGCCGATCGTACGCCGGGACGATGCCTGGATCATGGTCGACGACGATCGGATGCCGCTGACGCCGGGTGAAAAGCCTGAAATGAGAATGGTGCGGTTTCGAACGCTAGGCTGTTATCCTCTCACCGGCGCCATCGAGAGTGACGCGACGACGCTTCCAGACATCATTGGCGAGATGCTGTTGACACATCATTCGGAGCGCCAGGGGCGCGTCATCGACCACGATCAATCGGCGTCGATGGAAAAAAAGAAAATCGAGGGGTATTTTTGACGGTCCGAGCATCCGAAGCGGCGAGCGACATCGAGACGTACCTCCGCTCGCACGAGCGGAAGGACCTGCTCCGGTTCATCACCTGCGGCAGCGTCGACGACGGGAAGTCGACGCTGATTGGCCGCATGCTGTACGAAGCCAAACTGATCTTCGAGGATCAGCTCGCCGCGCTCGCCGCCGATTCCAGGAAAATGGGCACACGCGGCGGCGAGCTCGACTTCGCGCTGCTGGTCGACGGCCTGTCGGCCGAGCGCGAACAGGGCATCACGATCGACGTCGCCTACCGGTTCTTCTCGACCGCCAGGCGCAAGTTCATCGTCGCGGATACTCCCGGTCACGAGCAGTACACGCGCAACATGATCACCGGCGCGTCAACCGCCGACCTCGCCGTCATCCTGGTCGATGCCCGAAAGGGAATCCTCACGCAGACCCGGCGTCACAGCTTTCTCGTGTCGCTCCTGGGTATCCGGCGCATCGTGCTGGCGGTCAACAAGATGGATCTGGTGGCGTACTCCCGCGACGTTTTCGCGCACATTGAAGCGGACTACCGCAACTTTGCCGCGTCGATCGGACTGTCGGAAATCACAGCGATTCCGATCTCGGCCGTTCACGGCCAGAACGTCGTACGCCGCAGCGACGAGTTGCGATGGTACGAAGGACCGACCGTGATCGAGCACCTCGAAACGGTTCCGGTGGGCGACGACGTCGTGGCCAAGCCTTTTCGGTTGCCGGTGCAGTGGGTGAATCGGCCGAACCACGACTTTCGAGGATTCGCAGGTGCAATCGTGAGCGGGGCGGTTCGCACCGGCGACCTCGTCCGCGTGCTTCCGTCCGATTTCGAGACGCGCGTGACCCGGATTTTCGTCGGTGACCGCGCCGCCGACGTCGCCGTCGCCGGACAGTCCGTCGTCGTGACGCTTGCGGACGAAATCGACGTGAGCCGTGGCGACGTGCTGGCCGCAGGGAGTGCCCCTCCGGCCGTTGCCCATCAATTCGAAGCCACTATCGTCTGGATGTCCGAGCGGCCGATGCTGCCGGGACGGACCTATCTCATGAAGGTTGCGACCCAAACGGCCGCGGCCACCGTGGCGCCGCTGAAGTACAAGGTGGACGTCAATACCCTGGAACATGTCGCAGTCAAGCAGCTCGAGCTCAACGAGATTGGCGTATGCGACCTGGAGCTCGATCGGCCAATCGTGTTCGAGCCGTACCACGAAAATCGCGACCTTGGCGGCTTCATCCTCATCGATCGCATCACCAATGCCGCGGTCGGCGCCGGCCTGCTGCAGTTTGCGCTGCGGCGGTCCGAGAACGTCCGCTGGCAGCAAGTCGACGTCGACAAGTCGGCGCGAGCCAATCTGAAAGGACAGCGGCCGTGCGTCCTGTGGTTCACCGGTTTGTCGGGCGCCGGCAAGTCGACCATCGCCAATATCGTCGAACAGCGGCTCTGCGCGCTTGGACACCACACCTACCTTCTGGACGGCGACAACGTTCGGCACGGCTTGAACAAGGATTTGGGCTTCAAAGACGCGGACCGCGTCGAAAATATCCGCCGCGTCGCAGAGGTATCGCGCCTGATGGTCGATGCCGGGTTGATCGTTCTCGTGGCTTTCATCTCGCCGTTCCGCGCGGAGCGCCGCATGGCGCGCGAGTTGGTACTGCCGGACGAGTTCTTCGAAATGTTCGTCGACACGCCGCTGGCGGTTGCCGAGACGCGCGACCCGAAGGGGCTCTACAGGAAGGCCAGACGGGGAGAGCTCAAGAATTTTACCGGCATCGATTCACCCTATGAAGAGCCGGAAAATCCCGAGATCCGGATCGACACGGCGCGCGTGACTCCCGAGCAGGCGGCCGACCTGATCCTTGAACGGTTGCGTCGCGCCGGTGTCATTGGATAACAGACCACCCTCGCTCCAAGGCCACGCCCAGCCGGCTGCGAATGTTTCCCCTTCCATGCGAAATAATCCCCACCCGCCGCCGATCTCTCACCGTCCGCCGGTCGGATCCTGAAGCAAAGACGACACGATCGAGCTGACACGATCCTTGCAGACCACAGGCGACCGAGCGCCGGACGGCGCATTTCGAGACCACCATGAACGAGCGACTGCGTCGGTGCCGAACATTCGGCATCTCGATTCTCGTGCCGGCTGCAATCGTCACCTTCCTCGTGGGCGTCCAGGCCCAGAACGAAAAGCCGCAAAACGATGCGATTGCGCGGCTCGGTAAACAGGTCGAGACAGGAGCGGTGACACTCGACTATCGCCAGGACTCAGGCTATCTTCCGAGCTTGCTCGAGCATCTTGGCGTTGAAGTCGATTCTCAGGTGTTGGTGTTCTCGAAGACGAGCTTTCAGCAAGCGCTCATCAATCCGAAGAATCCTCGAGCACTCTATTTCAACGACAACGTTTCGGTCGGTGCGGTGCCTGGCGCCGATGTGTACGAACTGGCAGCGCTGGATCCCACCGACGGCGTGGCGTTCTATACCCTGTCGACAAAGCAGACCGAGCGACCGCGCTTCCAACGTCGAGGTGTGGAATGCTTGTTCTGCCACGGTCCTGGAAACAAGGGTGCTCCGGCTCTGAGCCTGGCGTCGGTGTTTCCAAGCGCCGACGGCACGCCTGCCTTTACGGGCTCGTTCATCGCCACGATTGACCACCGAACGCCCTTTGAAGATCGCTGGGGCGGCTGGTATGTCACCGGCACGCACGGCTCCCAGAAACACATGGGGAACGCCGTTGCACGCGATCCGGATCGCCCGTTCGATCTGCAGCAGAGCGGCACGCAGAATCAGACGAAGCTCGAGGACAAGTTCGACGTTTCAAAGCATTTGATCGGCTCGAGCGATATCGTCGCGCTGATGACCCTCGAGCATCAAGTCGGCATGACCAACCGTATCAACGCCGTCAGCTTTCAGTACCGCCGCGCCGAGCGCTCCGTCGGAATCAGCGAGGCCTTTCTCGAGCGTTTCGACGCCGAGCTCGATGATCTTGTGCGATACATGCTGTTCGCCGACGAAGCGCCTCTCCGGGAGCCGACCGCGGGCACGTCTGCGTTCGCCCGGACATTTGCCGATCGTGGGCCACGCGATGACACCGGACGCTCGTTGCGTGAATTTGATTTGCGAACACGCCTGTTCCGATATCCGTTGTCGTACATGATTTACAGCGAGCTCTTCGACGGGATGCCGACTGCGGTTCGACAACGCGTGTACCGACGTTTGTACGACGTGTTGACCGCCAAGGAAGGCAGCGATAAGTACGGGAGCCTCTCCGACGAAGATCGGCAGGCTATTCTGGAAATTCTCCTGAACACCAAGTCGAATCTGCCGCCGTATTGGAACACTCCTCCAAGCTCGCCCTAGAGGCCTTGACCGACTCGATTCCGAGTTTTTGAGTCAAGTTTCGGTCAAGGCCGTCCGCGCGCCAGCGCTCCCGAGCCCCTGTCGAACTGCCCAAGTTTCGACATCCGACACCTGCCTTCGTCAGGACCCTCGTCGCCAACCTACTGCAGCAGCATCAGTTAAGGGATAACTCAACCAGGAATGCCCCTTGCGGTCAGCTGGAGCCGCGGGCTGCTTCAGGAGGTTGTGATGACGCACCGGGCTCTCTCCACCACCGTCGACCGGACACTCGGAGCGCTCGGGTTGTTCCTGATGCTGATCGTCGCCGGGCTCGCGGACCGCGGGTACGCGCCGCAACAGACGATGTCAGGCCGGCTGGCCGGATTCGCGGCGCGCCGAGCCATCGATGGCGTTGCCGTTATGGGCTGGCTGGTTGATCGACTCCCGCTGCCCGCCACAAGGCGCGTCGTCGCGCGTGTCGTGGCGCCGGCGGCAGGCTCCTGCGGAGCGCCCTGCGCCTAGCCCCGAAGTGAGTGGTTTTAAGCGTGCGAGCAGATTGCGAGTGAGGTACGCGTTAGCGGTTGCTGTTTCAGGTGCGAAGAATGGAGGCGTGTGATGATGAGCAGACTGCTGGTGTTCGCATATGGGGTGACGGCCTACAGCGCGTTCTTCCTGACCTATCTATATGCCGTTGGATTCGTCGGCAACCTGGTCGTGCCGAAGTCGCTCGACTCGTCGCCGACGGCGCCCTTCGGCACGGCCCTCTTGATCAACCTGGGTCTGCTCGGCCTCTTCGCCGTTCAGCACAGCGTGATGGCGCGGCCATGGTTCAAGCGGGCGCTGCTTCGCGTGCTGCCGCAGGCAGCCGAGCGCAGCACTTACGTGCTCGCCAGCAGCCTCGCCCTCATCCTGCTCTTCTGGCAGTGGAGCCCGCTTGGCGGAGTGGTCTGGGACATCCAGAATCCGACATGGCGAGCGGTCACCTATGCGGCCTTCGCGTTCGGCTGGCTTCTGGTGCTCGTCACCACGTTTCTCATCAACCACTTCGATCTGTTCGGGCTGCGCCAGGTGTGGCTGTATCTGCGAGGTCGTGAGTACCGGCCGCTTCCGTTCGTCACGCCCGGGCCCTATCGCCTGATCAGGCACCCGCTGTACCTCGGGTGGCTGTTCGCGTTCTGGGCCGCTCCGACGATGACGGTCACGCATCTGTTCTTCGCGGTGGTGACGACGACCTACATCCTGATGGCGGTTCAGCTGGAAGAGCGCGATCTGATCGACGCGCATCCCGAGTACGCGGACTACAAGCGGCGCGTCCCGATGATCGTTCCAATTCCGACGCGACGCGCCGCAGAGGCCGTCAAGACCGTGGGCGCCCGCGCGTGACGTTTGGCCCAGGGCAGGAGATTGTCATGAATGTCAGAACTGAACGACCCATCCGCCGGGTGCTTTTTGCGGCGCTCGGCATGCTCTCGGCCGCGCTGGGGATCGTCGGCGTCTTCGTCCCTGGCCTGCCGACGACGGTGTTCGTGATTGCAGCGTCGTATCTGTTTGCACGAAGCTCGCCGACCCTCGAGGCCTGGCTCGAGCGCAACCCCTGGCTCGGACCATCGCTGCTGCGATTCAGGGAGACCCGGGGGATGGAGCGCAGGAGCAAGGCGCTCGCGCTCCTCTCGATGTGGACCGGGCTCGGCGTCAGCATTCCCGCGCTGGCCGCAGTCGGCGTTGGTGCCCAGCTGTTCGCCCTCTCGCTCGGGCTCGTCGGGACGGCGACCATCCTGTTTTATGTCCGCACGACGGCCGCACGACAGTCGCTCATCCTGTCGTAGCCGGGGTCCGGGGCGGGGCCTTTGGCCCCGCCTCGTGCCGCATGCCCGCGGGTCAGACGCTGGCGACCAGACTCTGAACGATGCGCAGGTCTGGGTTTTTCTCGAAGGCGTCTCGCAGAGGCTGCTGCCGAAGGGACTGATGCACGTGTTGCATCACAGAGAAGGCACGATGGAATGCACGCTGCGCCTCGTCGGTACGCCCCGCGCCCTGCAGGAAGCCTCCGAGAGCGAGCTCCGCCTTCCAGTGTTGAACAGGATTTCCCAGGGAAACGGCAAGGTCTCGCGACGTTCGAAAATGACCTTCGGCCGTGTCCCAGTCGCGCCCGGCTCGCGCAATTTCTGCTGCCAGCCGCCATCCTTTCGCCAGATTCTTGCGCGAGCCCGTCCGGGCCGCCAGCTCGAGGCACTCGGCGCTGTGCGATCGCGCGGTGCTGAGATCGCCCCGCGCAAGCGCCAGCTCGCCCATGTCCGCGAACATCCGAATCGAATACCGGAATCGCATCCAGCCGTTGGGAGGCGAATTCTTCCAGTACTTGAAGACGGCGTCGTACTGTTCCTGGGCGCGGACCAGATCACCTCGGGCGCGGAAGATCTCGGCGAGATTGAGCTCGGCGTTCGGCTGCGTTCCAGGATCTCCGCGCCGGCGACCGATCCGCGCGCTCATCGCGTTGAGCTCCTCGGCACGATCGAGATCCCCGAGGTCGGCGTACAGCCAGCCGAGGCAGTTGAGCAGTCGATGATGGATCGCTTCGTCGCCGACACGCTCCGCGAGCGAGAGCCCTTCCGTGAACAAGGCCAATGCCTCGTCGTAATCGCCTTTTCCCGTGAGAGTCAATCCGCGGAGGAAACAGCTGAACAGCAGCGGCACGAGCAGCCCTCGCTCTCGCGCCAGTGCCAGACCTTCAGCCTGGAGGCGCGCGGCCTCGGGGTAGTCGCCCGCCCAGTTTCTCAGCAGGCCCGCTGCCGTCAGCGACAACGATCGATGAACCGCATCGCCTGCGGCGGTGCTGATCTCTGTCGCTTTTCCAATCTCGACATGACTCTCTTCGAGGACGCCCGTCACGGCGCGAGCGAACCCGATTGTAAAGTGCGCCCGGCCCTGGACTGCGAGTGCGCCGGCGGGCTCGGCCACCTCGAGCGCCTCCCGCGAAAAGCGAATCGCCGCATCGAGATTACGACCCCACAACGACGCCCAAGCGACCGTGGCCAGGGCCTCGGCTTCCTTGATGCGACTGCCGGTCAGTCTCGCGAGCGGCAGGATCCGCTCGCCCTCAGCCGTTGAACGCTCGAAATCACTGGTGACGAAGTACAGCCGCGCCTTGGCCTCGTGAATCCCGATCCGTGTGTTGGGGTCGCCCACTCCCCCGGCCAGCCGTTCGGCCGCGCGCAGGGCCTCGTCGTACAGCGCCAGCGCCTCACGCGTGGCGAAGGTGCGCTCGGCCTGTTGAGCGGCGGCCAGCAGGTACTCGAGCGACTTGTCCCATCGCTGCGCCTGTGTGAAATGGTGCGCGAGGACGCCGGAATGTTCCGACAGCCGGTCCGCGTACAACTGCTCCATGGCTTCGCCGATGCGGGCGTGCTGCGCCCGCCGCTCGGTTTCGGTCTGCGCCTGGTAAGCCACTTCATGGGTCAGCGCGTGATTGAACACGTAGGTCACTTCCGGCCAGACCCGCGCGTTGTGAATCAGCGCAGCCGATCGCAACGAACGAAGGCGATCCTCGAGCGTCGTGTACGCGTCCGAGACGACGCGCTCGAGCACGCGCCGCGGAAACTCGCGGCCGATCACGGCGGCCACTCGCAGGGCGTCGCGCGATCCGGGATCGAGCCGCTCGAGGCGCCCGAGCAGGACGTCCTGCACACTGTCGGGAACATCGACCTTCGCGACGGGCCGCAACAGCCCGACCTGGTCCCCGCGCCGCGCGAGCAGGCCCCGCTCCTGCAACGAACGCAGGACCTCTTCCACGAAGAACGGGTTGCCCTCGGTTTTTTCGTCGATGAACTGCTGCAGCTCGGGCGAAAGCGCCGCGGCTTCGAGGACCGAGCAGCCAATCGCCGTGCTGTCCATCGGCGACACTCTCGAGAGCGTGAGCTGCGTGCCGAACGCGAGCGGCGCAAAGGGCGGCGTGTATCCGGTCCGGTGCGTCACGCACAGCAGAATCCGTCCGGACGTGAGACGCTCGACCATCAGGGCCAGGAACTCGCCCGTGGCCTGATCCATCCAGTGCAGATCCTCGAGGACCACGATCAGTGGGCGCGCTTCCGACGAAGCGTGGAGAAACCGCCCGATCGCTTCGAAAATGCCGGCGCGGCGAAGCTTCGGATCGAGCTGCCCGAGCGACGAGTCGCCCGCGTCGATCGACATGAGCGATCGAAGAAATCGCACGGAGGGCCGGAAGGCCTCGCCGAACGCGGCCGTCGTTTTGTCTATCCGATCGCCAATCACCGCGTCGGAGTCGCTGGGCTGAATCGAGAACGCGTGCTTGAGCAGGTCGATGAGCGGATGGAACGGCAGCGAGCCGCCGAAGGAGACGGCAGATCCCTGCAGCCACGCCGCGCGACCTCTGGTCCGCCGACGGAACTCGTGCAGCAGCCGCGTCTTGCCGATCCCAGCATCACCGGCGAGGAGCACGGCCTGGCCACGTCCTTCTTCGACCTGCGCCAGCAGATCGTCGAGCAGCGCGATTTCACGGGCACGCGACACGAACGGACTCGAGTGGCGATCGCTGTCCACGAGACCCACGACTCGCCACGGCCCTCGGTCCTCGGACGCTGCTCCGACCGGCTCGACGTCGAATCGGCGTTCAAGGAAGGGCTTCGTTGCCGGGGATGCAACGATCGGATCACCGGGCGTCGTGGCGAGGATCGCTTCGAGCACGTACTGGGCTGCTCGCCGCGCGTCGGCGTCGAGCTCGACACGATCCTCGAGCCGCCCGACGAGAATCTCGTCTGTGTGAAGGGCAATTCGCACCTGCGGCAGCTTGGCTGGCACAAGCGAGGCGGCGGTGGTCCGCTGGACGGCGAAGGCGGCGTGGGCTGCATGGCAAGCGGCGTCCTCGACGATGTCCAGGCCAAATGCGGCCCTCACGGACGAGGCGCCGATTTCGAGAATCCGCCCACCGAAGGCGCTGACTTTGGCCGCGATCTCTTCGAGGACGCGAGTCCGTTCGTGCTCCACGACTGTCTCTTCATCGTCGAGCACCAGCGCCTGGAGGAAGGTGATGCGCGCCGGCTGCCATCGCACCGGTGAAGGGACAGCCGCTCCGCGCGCGGGCTTCTCGTCGGCGAGTCGAGCCGGCGTCGCCCCGGATTTACGGTGGGTCGAAGCGTCGCCGCCCTCGGTGAGGCCGTGGCGTACCATGCGGTAGCGAAGCGTGTTTCGCGGCAGACCCAGCCGTGCGGCGGCACGAGAGATATTCCACTCCTCGGCACGGAGCGCTTCCTCGATGCGGGCGCGTTCCAGGGATGCCATCTGCTCGTCGACGCTCTCGACAGTCCGAACGTGGGCCGCGGCCAGGCGCGGCGCGCGCGGCAGACGCAAGGCCGCCACCGGCACCTGCTCGGCATCGGACAGCAGCGCCACTCGTTCCATCAGGTTGGCCAGCTCTCGGACGTTGCCCGGCCACGTGTACGCCAGAAGTGCCGTCTCAGCGTCTGAGGAGAGGGTTTTAAGCGGCAGACCGTACTCACTGCAGGCCCGGTCCAGGTAGTGACGCGCGAGGAGCAGGACGTCGGTCTCGCGCTCGCGCAGCGGCGGCAGCTGCAGCGTCATGACCGCGAGACGATGATAGAGATCCTCGCGAAACCGCCGGCTGCGAATCGCGGAGGCCAGATCCTCGCTCGTTGCCGCAAGCACCCAGGCATCCGCCGGTTCCGCGCGAGTCCCGCCCAGGCGCCTCACCGACCGATCCTCGAGAGCCTTGAGCAGCTTGGCCTGGAGCGCCTCGGGCATGAGTCCGATCTCATCGAGGAAGATCGTGCCGCGATGCGCGACCTGAAGCAGCCCGGGCTTGGCTTGTTTGGCGTCGGTGAACGCGCCGCGCTCGAACCCGAAGATCTCGGCTTCGAGCAGCGTGTCGGGAATGGCCGCGCAGTTGACGTCGACGAACGGCGCGTCCGACCGGGGCCCCATCCCGTGAATCAGGCGCGCGACGAGCCCTTTCCCCGTCCCTGTCTCTCCCTGAATCAGAACGGGGGGCAGCCGTTTCGGCGAAGCCGTTGGACGCGCGAGCAGACGCGCCAGTTCTTCGCGGACAGCCGCCAATGCCGGGCTTGCCCCTAGAAGTTGATGCAGCACCTGCCTATCCTATCGAAGAGCGGTAGGGAACACCCGGTGCACGGCTTCTTCGACAACGGAGGGCGACGATGTCTCAGCGACATGAATTGCGACTGGGCGGGGCAGCCGCATTCGCCGGCGGCATGCTCACGTTCGCCGGTAACATCTTCCACCCACGTGAGCCTGGACAGCTCGACAGCGCAGCCAACCTGTTCGACGTCGTTGTCCGCCATCGGATGTGGGCCGCCGACCACCTCGTCATCGCGATTGGGCTGGCGATTCTGCTGAACGGCCTGCGCGAGCTGTCACGCTCGATCCAAGACCAACCCGGTGCGACGTGGGCGCGGTTCGCGTGGCACATGGCGATCCTGGGGGCTGTGTTCGGGCTCGCGTTGATGCTGACCGAGGCGGTGGCTGTGACATCGCTGGCGCACGCCTGGAACAGAAGCACGGGTGAAGACAAGGAACTGCTCCTCGCGGCGGGCAACGCGGTGTTCGAGCTATCGCTCACCTTCTCGGTCGGCGGCATGCTGTTCCTCTTCGGGGCGGCGCCGGTGCTTTATGGAGTCGCCATGCTTCATAGCACCAGGTACCGCCCGTGGACGGGCTGGGTCGGCCTGGTGTCCGGCTTGATCGGCTTCGCGGCGGCCGGCATTCAAGTGATGAGTGGCGAATCGTGGCTGGCTTTCTACGTGTTGTTCCCGATCGCCTCGATCGCGATCACGTTGTGGGTGACCTATCTCGGGTTCCGAATGTGGCGGATGGCGCTGAGCCCGACCCATGCCTGAGTACCTGGCACCCGGCGTCTATATCGAGGAAGTGGCCTTCCGCTCGCGTTCCGCGCCTCTGCCAGGATCACCAGCTGGCGGACTTCGAGGAGTCGGCTCCGGATAACCTGTTGCTCGACGCGCGGCCGGTCCACCGCGGGACAGCGGCACCTTACGTGGGACGCCGAGGGCCCGAAATGTCAGACCGCGTCAAAGGTTGAACCTCCGAGCCGACCCGTTGCAGACTACGGCGGTTTTCACAAGGTGTAGCGGGTCCACGGCCGCAGGTGCGGATGCGCTTGGCGACGTCTTCTCGCACCTGCTGAGATCGGCCGCCGTGGTACCGACCGCCTGCCGCCGAACTGCGCACGCCGGGAAGCCGCGCTCGGCTTGCGCACCCTTCCGCTCGCGCGTCGACTAGGTGCTGGCTTCCACGACGGTCGCGTGCGTGGCATGCACCGGCACAGCCGATCCCCACGGCACGGATCACGCGGCCCGAAGTCGACGCGCCACCAGCGCCTCGCGCGCCTTCCGGCCTTCGTGAGGTCGGCGTGCTCCGACGGCGGCGGGCGGCCGGCACCACGGCGGCCGGTCGCGCGGGCGGCCGACGGCCGATGCCGGCCGCGCGCCAAGCTGCCATCATGACGTGTGACACCGACAAGACCGAACGCTACACGAAAATGAAAGTGCGCTAGGGTCGCCGTTCGGGCAAACTCTGAACCATGAGAGTCCTGACTCGCCGCGAGTTGTTGGCCGCGTTTGCCGTCGGCCCGATCGCCGGCCGGCGCGATCGCTCGACAGTTTCTGCCCTCTTCGATGGCCATCCGCCGCTGGCGCAACAGAACCAGCGAGCGGGAACTCCGAGCCTCGCGCTGACGCTGGCGCGCTCGCTCAACGCGACGAAATTCGGCGAGCTGCCGGCCATCGCCATCGACCGCGCCAAGATGATCATCCGCGAGCACGCTGGCCAGCGCCGCCTCCGGCTCGCTGATCGGCTCGGCCCGCATCGTCCGCGATCTGGCCAAGGAGCGCGGCGGCAGGCCGGAGGCGACCGTCTGGTTCGATGGCGCGAAGCTGCCTGTCGGCGACACCGCGCGAGTCAACGCGATGCTCAGCGACGCCTCCGCCTCCGACGACAGCGACCTGCGAAACGTGGCTCATACCGGCACGACCGTCACGTCCACGGGCCTGGCCGTCGGGGAGCGAACGGGCGCCACCGGTCAGGACCTGCTTTGCGCGATCGTGGCAGGCTACGAGGCTGCCGGCAGGATCGGCGAGGCGCTGGGCCCCAACAGGCAAGGCTTCCACGCCTCGGTCATCGTCGCCTTCGGCGGAGTCGTCACGGCGGCCAAACTTCTCAAGTTGACCGACGAGCAGATGGCGCACGCGCTCTCTCTGGTCGCGACGACGATGGGCGGGTTGGCGATCGGCACGAACAGCTGGGCGCGTGAGTATCACGCGGGTAACGCGGCGCTCGCGGCGGTGAACGCCGTACAGGCCGCCGGCCGCGGGTACACGGCCAACGAGGACATGCTGGAAGCGTCGCGCGGCTTTCTCGCGGTCTTTGGCGGCGAACAGGCGGACACGAGCGCACTCACTCGCGACTTTGGCCAAGAGTGGGACATCGTGACGCATCTGGCGATCAAGCTCGTGCCCGGCGCCCACGCGTTTCACCCGTCAGTCGAGGCGGCCGTCGACGCGGCGCGGCAGTCGGGCGTGTCGCCGGACCAGGTCGCCGGGATTCTCGTCGCGGGCGCGCAAGGTCGAACCATCGCGGCCGGACAGCGCCCGAAGGACATGGTCGAAGCGATCCACAGCCTGCCTTACTTCATTGCATCTGCAGTGGCCGACAGAGATTTCTCGTGGGTCCACGCGACGCCCGAGAAGATTCACAATCCCGTGGTCGCGCGCCTCATGGATCTCGTCGAACCCGACCCGTCGCCGCCGCCGGTTCACTACAAATGGAGCTGGGGCGGGACGGTCACGATCGTCACCAAGGCCGGCGCCAGGTATTCGAGCAGCGTCGATGCGCCGCGAGGATCCGGGCCGCGCGGCATCGACTGGGGCGACGTCGACGCCAAGTACCGCGCCCTGATGCCGGAATCGAGCCTGCCAGCGAAGCGCATCGAGGAGAGCCTGGCGCTCATCCACCGATTCGATCAGGTGAGACACGTCTCAGATCTGACGCGCCTTGTCAGCTGACCTATGAGGAACTTCTGTTTCGAACGTAGCGCAGCCCTTCCGCCTTCGCTGAAGCTACGGCGGACCGCCGAAGCCTTGGCGGAGGCTGGTCAGGGCTGCGACTCCGTCGATTCGCAGGGCTCCAGCGGTTTTCACAAAGGCGTAGCGGGTCCGGGGCCGCAGCTGCCGGTGCGCTTGGCGACGTCTTCTCGCACTTGCGGTGATCGGCCGCAGTGGTGTCGGCCGCCTGCCGCCGAACTCCGCCGGGAAGCCGCGCTCGGCTTGCGCACCCTTCCGCCTGCGCGTCGACTGAGCGATCCCAGTTGGATGTAGCGGCAGTCCTTGTCCTTCGTCCGGTCTCGGTCCGTTGTAGTTCGTCGACCTCGGTCCTTGCTCCGAAACTCGCATGGACGGGCGACCGCACTTCGAGCACGACCGGACTTACGAGCGGCCAGTCTGGCGGACCAGACCCCCCGGACTGACACAGTCTCGCGCTACACCGAAGAGCGCTATAAGGGATAGCTTCCACGACGGTCACGTGCGTGGCATGCACCGGCACAGCTGATCCCCAAGGCACGGATCACGCGGTCCAGAGTCGACGCGGAACCATCGCCTCGCGCGCCTTCCGGCATTCATGAGGTCGGCGTGCTCCGACGGCGGCGGGCGGCCGACACCACCGCGGCCTGTCGCGCAGCTGCGGGCGTCGGCCGTGGCCACCCGTGCGGCGCGGCCGGGCAGGGTGGCGGCAACCGCGGATCGCAGGTCCTCACCGGCGATCTCCGGCCCCGTGATCCGGGCCGGTGAGACAACCCCAAGCGGTGTTGACCCCTCGGAAGTCCGTTCTGTAGGGTTCATCACACTTCAACGCTGGCCGGCATGACTTGTCGCCATGCGACGAGTGCGCGCAGGGCGACTAGCGCCCACACCGCGAAAAGGATGACGCCGAGGACGCTGGCGCCTGCGAAATCGGTGACCGCACGCCCCTGCGCTGTCTGCCACCAGAGTGCCGTGCATCCAACAGCCCACGCGGTGCCCGCCAAGTGTACCCAGCGCCGGGCGGTTCCGACAGGAATCGGCGACCAGGCTAGCAGCAGCGCGACGAGCGGGATTGCCTGGACGGCGTGGAACCCGGCGGCATGCAACGGCAGCAGGTTGCCAGCCGGGGCCACGAAGCGTCCCTGATTGGCGCTCAGCCAGATCCCCGCAAGAAACCCGATGAGCATTGACACGCCTGCCCACCGGCCTGCGATCACCAGCAGTCCGCGCCGGCCGCTCGCGGGCGACTCGAAGGCGCGCGCGGCAAGTGAAATGGAGAGCACGGTGATTGCCAGCGCCGAGACGAAAAGGAGGAGGCCAAAGACCTGGCTCACCGGCTCGGCCTGTGAAAACCGCGGATCAATGCCGCGGAACTGCTGGATCGTCTCAGTGACGAACGCGTACAGCGACAGACCGATCGACCAGGCGCGCCAGCGCCGCCGCGCGGCGGTGCTGAACCCGGACACCGGCAGCCATGGGATGAGCGACAGCATGAAGAGGCCGACCGCGAGGTCGAAGGTGGCAGCCCTCATCAGGTCGCCTTCTGGCGGGACAGCCCTGCCGCGCAGCGCGGTCACCAGCACGGCTACGAGCCCCAGGCCCACGCCGACGAGAGCCGTCGCGGTGAGACCGCGCTCGTCCCCGTAGGTCTGAAGGATCTGCCGCATCGTCGGTGGCGCGTCGGCGCCAGCGGCGGCGCTTTCGTGCCTGCGCTCTGCCGGCAGGTTCTCGTCAGGACCAAACGCACCCGTGCCGAGCCGCGCCACACGAACCAGCACGAATGCAAGATAGCCCAGGGGGCCGAACATCAGCGTCAGGAAGAGCAGCGCCGACTGCACCAGTATCGGCACGTGGCGGCGCCGCATGTTTTCCCGGTAGATGATGAGGCCGATCACCTGATCGAACGCGAGAATGTGCAGCCACGCAATCCACGCGATTTCCTGCCGCGCGAGGAGCCGAGCCACACCTTCGGCCGTCCCGAAATCGGCGATGAATCCAGGGCCGACCTGCATCAGCAGTGCGCCCACGCCAAATGCATACAAGACCGCGATATAGATCGGAAAGAACGCGCTTTCAGCGAGGCGGCGTGTGCCGCGCCACGTAGGAAAGAAGATGAGGGGGATCCAACCCACGATCGCGAGGGACGCGAGCTGAAAAAGGTTCAAGTACATGGCGCACCTCGCGCGCAGTCTACCGTATGTGCACGACTGCCGACGTGGGAGCGAGGCCGACATCGGTTGATACGCTCTGTCGAATCCATTATCTTCATGCTCCGGAATCACACGACCTAGGAGTCCCAATGAGCCGCAAAAGCTTGGAAGATTTGATTCAGACCTCGGGTAATCCAGTGGATATGCTGCGGAACTTGCGGACCGGCGCCAACCCTTATCCCGGGGTTCCGCCCGAGTTCACCAACTGGCGCGACGAGCAGGAGGCGTGGCAGAAAACCTGCGTCCTGTTCACGCTCTCGTACCACATGGCCGAATTGACCGTCGAAGGGCCGGACGCGGTGAAGTTGCTGTCCCGCCTTGGCATGAACACGTTCAAGAACCTCGCACTCGACAAGGCGAAGCAGTTCGTGCCGTGCAGCCACGACGGCTATGTGATCGGCGACGTCATCATGTACCCCATGGCGGAGACGCGCTTCAATCTGGTCGGGCGCATTCCGGCGCTCACGTGGATCCGCTTCCACGCGGAAACCGAGCGTTACGACGTGAAGCTCGAGTTCGACGAGCGCTCCGCCGCACGCAAGGATCCCTTCAACCGCAGGCACTACCGATTCCAGGTCCAGGGCCCGGCGGCCATGCAGGTCATATCAAAGGTGCTCGGCAAGGAGCCGCCTCCGATCAAGTTCTTCCACATGAGCGACATGACGATCGCCGGCAAGCAGGTGACGGCTTTGCGCCACGGCATGGCTGGCCAGCCGGGATTCGAACTCTCCGGGCCTTACGCCGAGGGCGAGGCGGTTCGCGAAGCGATCGTGAAGGCCGGCGAACAGTTCGGGCTGCGCCAGGCAGGCGGTCGCGCCTATTCGTCCAACACGCTGGAATCGGGCTGGATCCCTTCGCCGCTTCCGGCGATTTATTCCGGCGAGAAGATGAAGCCCTACCGCGCAATGGCTGAGCGCCGACAGCTACGAGGCCCAAGCCTCGATCGGCGGGAGCTTCGTCTCGAAGAGAATCGAGGACTACTACCTGACGCCCTGGGACATGGGCTACGGGACGTTCATCGATTTCGAGCACGACTTCATTGGCCGTGAAGCTTTGCAGAGGATGGCCGAGGGACCACACCGCAAGAAAGCCACTCTCGTGCTGGACAACGCGGACGTGCTGCGCGCGATCGGCAGCCAGCTCGAGCCGGGCGAGCGGGCGAAGTTCATCGAGTTCCCGTCGGCCGTCTATTCGATGCATCCCTACGACAAGGTAGTCGTCGGCGGCAGGACGGTCGGCATCTCAACGTGGATCGGCTACAGCGCCAGCGAGCGCAAGATGCTCACGATCGCAGTCCTCGACGCGCAATATGCCAAGCCAGGAACCAAGGTGACGTTCATCTGGGGCGAAGAGGATGGCGGCACGTCGAAGCCGGCTGTCGAACGACACCGTCAGATGGAAATCGGTGCGACTGTCGCCCCGGTCCCGTATGTTGAAGCGGTGCGCAAGACGTACACCGACCGGGGTTGGCGCGCCGCGCAGGGCTAGTGCATTTTCTGTTTCCTTGTAGAAGCCTGTCCTTTGTCCGTTGGGCTTGGTCCTCAGTCCGTCCCTCGTCATTTGTCCAGATACCATTCAGCGAACCAGCTGGACCAGGGACCACAGGACGGACCACGGACAAAGACCCAAGGACCGAGGACCAGCACGGTTCACCAGTGGACCGCGCCAAAGAAAAGGCCCGCCCTCCGGACGAGAGCGGGCCTGAGAGTGTCCAACGAATGATTTGAAACGACTCTGGTTCTTTAGAAGTCGAACTGTACGCTGATCCTGGCGTACCGCGCCGGAACAATGGTCGTCGGCGTCAGCCACGAGCCACCCGGCACGAACCCATAGTTGTAGTTTGTCGCAGTGTCGGCGTTCATCAAGTTGAAGATGTCGACGCCAACCTGGGATCGCGTCCCGCCGAACCGGAGAATCTTCGCGACGCGCAGATCGATGTTGTTGTTCCGCTCGCCCCACAACGTGGCCGGCTGAATCAGGTTCACGGTTGCGGTGGGCGCACCAGTGAGAAGCCGGCCGAGCGGCTGCGGCCCGGCGGCAATCCAGGCATTGGTCACCGTGAAGTCCGCCCGCAGGGAGTCCCCAGGGATGCTCACCCATGTCCCGGACACCTGGACGTCCACTTTCGGAATCGTATACGTGGCGAGCCCTCGGAAGTCCGTTCTGTAGGGTTCCGCGATGCGGCAATAGGGGTTCGTCACCGAGAGGGCGTATGCGCCTCCGCCGAGAGCATTGACGTTCGCCGTCACAGAACTGTTTGTAAATGTTCCCGCCGCGCCTAGAACTGTGCCGGTGCCAAGCTCCGGCAACTTGGCCCGGACGGCGCAGCCGTCTGCGTACTTGCGCCCGGTGCTCGTGCCGGCCTGCACCGTGAGACCATTCCGCAGCCGAGCCACAACACTGAAGTCCACGCCCTGCCAGTTCTCCGACTGAGCGGCGAAGTTCTTGTACGACTGGGCGAGCTCGTCCTGCTGCCCAACCTTTGCCGGCACGAGGTTGTATAGGTCGCTGATCGTGTAACCGCCGCCATTCGGCAGCCGCGGATCGGACGGCGCGTTGATGCTGAACGGCGTGTAGTCCTCGAAGTTGGTCGCCCGGTTGTCCACGACATACCAGTTGTCCCACCAGTTGCGATTGTAGGCAACGGTCACGGAGACCCGTGGCATCACTTCGTGCTGAACCGACAGGCCGAGCCCCCAGTTGTTCGGCCGGGTGCCCCAGCCGCCAACGAAGCCGGGATCGAAGGACCTGACGAACACCGGCTTTCCAATGGTCTGGGTGTCCATCGCCGCACATTCGCCGTTCGCTGCTGGGTTGTTGAGATCGCAGTCCGGGACGAAGTTGCCGCGCCGCGGGTCTCCGACCGGAAGCGCCGGCGCACCAGTGATCGGGTTTATGCCGTCAGCCCAGCCGCGGTTCGTGTTCGTGGCCGTGCGAATCAGCGGGTTCATGTCCAGATCGTTATTGCTCGCCGTGATGGCTTCCACGTACCTGCCGAGGTTGAACCGGACGGCCGTCTTCCCGTTCCCGAACACGTCGTAGGCCACGCCCAGGCGCGGCGCGATGTCCTTCCACTCGTACCCGGGCGTCGACCCGGCTGGAAAGAAAAGCTCGTTCGGGGCATACGGCCATCCAGGGCCACCAATGCCCTGGTCGGGATAGTTCGAGGAAAGAGAGTCGTACCGCACGCCGCCGTGCAAGGTCAGGCGGTTGCGCGTCCACTGATCCTGCGCGTACAAGTTCATCGGGATCAGATTGCGGACGTACTTCGTGTCGGGTCCTACCGAGATGGTCTGCGTCAGCTGGTTCGGTACGCCAAAATTCGTCCGGACCTGCACGACCTGCGTGTAGTTCTGGTAGGTCTGGGACGGATTGCCGAACCCGCCCTGGTAGCCGAACTTCATGTTGTGCGCGCCGGTGACATACGTCAGCGACGCGCGCAGGGCGGCCAGGTTCCCGATCAACGAATGCGTGAATCCACCCTGGCCCGGGGCACGGGGCATCCTGGAGAACAGGCCCGGGAGGCAGTCTCCCGTGGCGACGCAACCGGGCTCGCCGCTTTGCTCGAGCCGCTGGATCATCGCCTTGTTGAATACGTCGTCGTTGCGTGGACCGAAGCGGTACCGCGCCTGATACATGCCCCAGCCGGCCTCGGCGAGCAACTTGCCCGTGATCGGCGACTGCCAGGTGGCATGCGGTTGCCGGGACGGAATGTAGAGCACCCGGCTCGACGCTTCCGGCGTCGTCGGCGGCACCCCGGCGCCCCCACCGGTGCCGTAGTTCGCGTCGTTGTATTGCTCGGACCAGTGGAAATTGAACTTGTTGCGCGGGGTCGCCTGCCATGTCAGCCGTATCGTCCCCTGGCGTTCCAGGCTGTTGTTGAACGCCTGCTGCGTTCGGTCGAAGTCCACGACCCAGGAATTCGGGTTGCCAGCGTTCTTGTTCACGAACATGCCCGGCACCGTGCGCTCCCCCCCGACCTGGCGGTAGGTCCCATAGAACCACAGCTTGTCCATCTTGATCCGGCCGCCGTACATGCCGCTGACGTCGTACACGTTGAGCAGCTCGAACGGCGCCCGCAGACCCGCCGCCTTGAGCTCGTCCGTGTAGTTGCTGCCTTGTAGCGAGTTGCCCGAGCCGCTGTAGTTGAACTGGCCGCTGAAGCTGTTCCCACCCTCGCGCGGAACGGCGTTGAAAACGAAGCCGCCCGTTTCGGCTTCGGCGTTCCCGCCCGCGGTGGTCATCACGATTTCCTGCGCGGTGGCTACCTGGGGCATCTGCCCGCCGCCGCCGCCGGTGCCCGCCCATCCCATGTTGATGCCATCAGCATAGATTCGCGAATCGTTCGCGCGCCCGCCGTGGATGGTGGTGGCCCCGCCCTGCATCGACCCGGTGAGGCCGCCTTGATCACCTTGCATATTCGCGCCAGGAATGAGTGCCTGAATGCCGTTGATGTTCCGCGAGGAGGCAATCGAGGAGAGAACGTCCCGGCCGATGGTCTGCTGCGACTTGGTGCTCTGCACGTCGACGATCGGCGACTCGCCGCTCACCGTCACTGTTTCCTGGATTGCGCCGATCGAAAGTCTGGTGTCCACGCTCGCCACGAAGTTCCCCGACAGCTCGATGCCTTCGCGCTTGACACTGCTGAAGCCCGTCAACGAGAAGGTCAAGGAGTAGGTGCCCGGCCGCAGGTCGACGATACGGTACCGGCCAGTGGCATCGCTGACGACCGATCGAACCTTTTCAATCAGCACGGGGCTGGCGGCTTCAACCGTCACGCCAGGTAGCACCGCCCCCGAGCTGTCCGTGACGACACCGGTGATCGCGGCCTGCGCATGGGCCGCCGATGGTAAGAGCAACACGAGCAACACGACCAGGAGCCAAGGGGAACGCCGGCCTAGACTGACCATCGCTGACCTCCCTGCCTGTTTGTGACGAGTGCCCAACGCCTGCGTTTGAGATTGTGTGGACCGGGGAGCAACCTAATATTGTCGAGAATGCATGTCAAGCTGAATTTGTCACGAATTTGACGCAATCTAGCCACCCCTCCGGGTTTTTGGATGAGGACGAACCTCCGTCCGAACCCCTATTCAGGCTTCCTCGCGCCCCCGAGGCGGATCGGCCGCCGTTCGAGCCTCGGGTAGTTCCGCGTGAGCTCGGTGATCTCCACGGTTTGATTCTTCTCGAGGCCCCCAAGGCGTTGGCGCGTGTTGCTGGCGGGCCACCAGATCTCGAGGTCGACGATCCGCGCCGACTTGCCCAGGCCGATGTGCTGCTCCAGAGGTGAAGCACCGAAGGACCCGCCACTCCCGACAGACCGATAGATCGAGCGGCTGCCGCGCCCATCGTTTTCGACGGTCACCTTGATTCGAGCGCCGATCGCCGCACGGTTGCTCCTGACACCCACGAGCCTCAGGCCAATCCAGTCGTTTCCGTGACCGGGATTCTCGAACAGTCGCAGTGGATGACTGTCTCCAGGCGTCGCACCGCCGATTTCAGCGATGATCTCTTCGTCGCCGTCATTGTCCAGATCGGCGAAGGCAATGCCGTGCCCCTTATGCAGCTCACCGGTCCCTGAGGAGGCGGTGACGTCCGCGAACGACTGCCCCTCCTTGTTGCGAAGGAGCACATTGGGAAGGAGTGAAGCGTAGGACGGGTTTCCAGTGCCCAGACGGATATCGAGAAAGCCGTCGTTGTCGATGTCCCCGAAATTCGCGCCCATCGGCATGAACACCTTGGCGAGGCCCACCTCTGTCGTGACGTCCCGGAAGCTCCCATCTCCCATGTTTTTGTAGAGTTTCAGTGGCGCCGCGTTGTGGGCCAGACCGAGATACGTCCGTACCGATTCGTCGACCGAAGTGAAATAACTCGTCGCGAAGAGATCCAACCATCCGTCATTGTCGTAGTCGAAGAACCAGGTCGCAAAACCGTGGCCGGGCCCAGGTACCCCTGCCGCACGGCCCAGCTCGGTGAACGTGTTGTCGTGATTGTTCCTATACAGAAAGTTGTTCCCGTTGAAATTCGAGACGTAGAAGTCCACGAATCCGTCGTTGTCATAGTCCCCCGCGCTCACCCCCTTGGTAAACGCGACGCGATCGACAGCCGCAGCGCGAGAAATGTCTTCGAAGGCACTCCCGCCCTTGTTCAGAAACAACTGCGAGGCGCGATCCTCGTTGCCGACGAACAGGTCGAGCAGTCCATCGTTGTTGATGTCCGCCCACGCCGCAGTTTGCGTGCTCGTCGCAGGTTCTGCCAATCCGCTTGCGGACGTCACATCCGTGAAGGTGCCGTCGCAGTTGTTCCGCAGCAGCGACTTGCGCTGGGGCAGCTCCCACCCGCCGCGCAGCACGAGGATGTCCTTGCAGCCGTCGTTGTTGTAGTCGGTCTGAACCATGTTCAGCCCGCCCAGCTGGCCGTCGAGCCCCGCTGCGGACGTCCGTTCGGTGAACGTGCCATCCCCGTTGTTGCGGAAGTAGTGCAGGGGACCGCAACTGTCGAAGTTGGACGTGACGACGTCGAAGCGCCCGTTGCCGGCGAAGTCGTCGACGATGAGTCCTCCCGCTGTCGCGATGACATTCAGGCCAGCCTGCGGAGCCACGTCGCGGAAATGCCCCAGGTCTTCCGTGGACGCGAAAGCTGCCGGCGGAATCAGATAGGCGGGTGGAACCCTCTCCGGATAACGGCCGATGGTCATGTACGCGAGATTGAGAAGCCATCGGACCTCGAGGTCGTCGGGCCGGTGCTTCAGGAAATCCAGGAAGTGCTCGATGGCTCTTTCCGAGTCCCGGGTCTTGGCGTACGACGGACCCGGCCGCCCCGAGCGGTAGTCGAAGGGCGGAAACAGGCAGAGTTCTCCAGGTGCGCGATGAACGCCGTTCTCGAGTCCGGATTTGTGCAGGTAGGCGACGCCCAACGCTTCTTCCATCCTCCGTGTGGCATCGGGCACGCCGGCGCGTGCGGTCTCGTAGGCCCGCTGATACTGATCGAGCGCCCGATCCATCCGGCCTTGATAGGCATGGAGCTGAGCCAGCGCGTAGTGGGCCTGCATGATGTCAAAGGGCGGTCGCGAAGCGCGAAGGGCCTGTTTCTCGGGCGACAAGAAATCTTCGAGCGCCCGCTGCGACGACGCCAGGGATTGGCGACGTAGGTCGCAAATCGCGCGCGGATTCTGGTCCCAGTTGGCCGGCTTGGGAAATGCCTGCAGGGCGGCCTCTGCTTCGATGAGCCCGCTCACGTCGATCACGTATTTCACGCTCGCTCGCGTCGCCAAGGTGGGACTGTCGGCGGCATCTGTCGCGTTCATGCTTCGGTTCGCCGGATCGGTGTCTTCGACGACCTTCAGGATGGCAAATCCAATGGGGATCTGAACCACTGGACTCAGTTGACCCGGGGCGACGCCCACCAGGGCGTCTCTCAGCACCGGGGGCAACGTCGAGCGCGTCACCCTGCCCAGGAAACCGCCCGCACCCGCGGTCGGATCGATCGATTCGGCCCGGGCCAGGGCGATGAAATCCTCGCCGCCATTCAGCCGGGTGACGAGACGCTGTGCCTGCTCTGCCGAGTCGACGACAATGACGCGCAGAGTCACTTCGTCCGAACGCAGCACTTGCGCAGACTGGCCAGGAACCTGGCGGGGGTGAGATCGAATCTCGGAACCTGCCAGCGCGCCGAGGACCAGCAGGCAGGCCGCGCGAGTCGCTCCGGCTTTCATCTTGGGGAAGCTATCGTAGTCCTTTTGAGTTCCGATAGGGCCGCCGCATAGCCGGCTCGCGCCCTGGACGCGCCGGGGTCGATGCTCAAGATGCGCTCGTACTCCGACAGCGACCGTTCCAGCTGTCCACTGCGCCTCAACGCGTCGGCCAGCCCCAAACGCGCGTCGACAGAGAGGGGATCCGATTCGAGCGCAGACAGGAAGGACTTGATCGCCAGTTGATGTTCGCCGGCGTCCTCGTGGATCACGCCGAGCGCGTAATGTGCCGCGGCGAAGTCCGGTGACAGCCGCAGCGCCTCCTGGAACTGTTGGAAGGCGCCACGCCGATCGCCCATATAGAAGAGCGCCGTGCCCAGCTTGTGACGCGGCGACGCCCGCGTCGGAGCCAGGGCCACGGCCTTTCTGAGGTACTCCGCTGCGGCGGCCCACTCGCCTCGGCTGCCGGCGACGTCGGCGTTCTTTTCGTAGGTGAGCGCGCTGTGGAGCAAGTCGTCGAGCGCTTTCCTCAACGGGTCGGGCCGTATCTGCAGCGTGCCGCGCTGTTGCAGGTGCGATTCCGCTCTGGGACTGTCGCCAAGGCCACGGTACACCATCGCCAGCGAATAGTGGATGACCGACGCTTTGCTGTCGAGCGCGAGTGCCTCTTCGAGATGCTGTGCGGCTCGAGCATACTCCTGTCCGGCCAGGGCGGCGCGTCCGAGGCCATAATGCGCGGCGACCGAGCGAGGCTCGAGTGTGAGGGCTTTCGTGAAGAGGCGTTCGGCGGCATCCGGTTGTCCCTGATCGAGAGCGGCTTCGGCGAGCCAGATCACCGTTGGCACGTCGTTGGGCGCCAACCGCAGCGCCCGCTCGAAGGCGGCCACCGCCTTGGGAATGTCCCCGTTCGTCCTGTACAAGTCCCCGAGGTAATAGGGCCAGCGCATGTCGCCCGGTGCGAGCGCCTGCGCGTTGAGGAGCGCCGCTTCCGCCGCATCGCGGAAGCCGGCAGCCATCAGCAGCTTGCCCATCTCACCGTATTCCGTCCCGAGATCGGCGCCGGCCGCTCCGGGATCATTCCGTTTCGCGGTAAGGGCCGCGTCGCGTTCGCGCAGCTGGGCCTGGACCGATTCCTCGAGGCGCGAGAGATCCGGCAGCGCCACCTGGCGCAGCGCAGGAGCGGCCGGTTCGGGACGGCCGTATGCGCCTGTTCGAATGCCAATGCAAAATGCACAAGCGACGGAGATGCGCATGCGCATTGTTCATTGCGAGTTTCTCTCCGTCCGAGGCGGGCGCGTGACATATTGCATTCTGCGACTTGCGTGCATTTCATCGCGTCGGCCGTCCGGATCCTTCGACGAGCGTCGTGTATCGATCGACGGGCACATCGGTCCACTCTTCGGCGTTCCCGCCAGGCCATTCGACGCGGACTCTGGCAATCTTCGCCGTGTCGCCGAGACCGACGAGCACTCTCGGATCGTTGGCGGACGCATAGCTGCCGTCGGCTCTGGCCCGACGCCACAGCGTCGGCCGTCGCCCCGAGCGTCAGTCGAGGGGCGGAAAGCAATTCCCGACACGCGCGCCAACCATGTCACGGACCCTGCGCGCCCCAACACCCGCACCCCCACCCAATGTTTGCGGCTGCCGACGTGGTTGATCAGCAGCCTGATCGGCCCGTTGTCATTCGCCACCACGACGTCCGTGTCGCCGTCGTTGTCGACATCGCCGAACGCGGCACCGCGACTGACCTCGGCCTGCGTGAAGACCGCGCCGGCCTGCCCGGTGACATCCGCGAATCGCCCGTTGCCAAGATTGCGGAACAACTGCTTGGGCTGCTGCAGTGAAAACGTTTCGTTCCGCGTGAGCGCGTCGGCCGTATGCCTGACCGCTCCGTTAACCGTCAGGATGTCCAGCCAGCCATCGTTGTCGAAGTCGAACCACGCCGTGCCGAAGCCCGTGTATGGCAGGCTTGGGAGCCTGATGCCTGCGCCGGCGGCCCGTTCGTCGAAGACGCCGGATCCGTCGTTCACGTAGAGATCGTGTCCCTCACCGGCGAGCTCGGTGATGAACAGGTCTTCGTCGCCATCGTGGTCGAAATCGGCGGCGTCGACACCCATGCTCCCCTTGGCTTCACCGTCAGCACCGAGCGCGGCACCCGCGAGCAGCGCCGTATTTGTGAAGGTGCCGTCGTGCCGGTTGATCCACAGCTGGTTCGGCGCGCCGTCATTGGCGACGTAGATGTCGATCCAGCCGTCGCGATTGAAGTCGGCGGTCGAGACGCCGAGCGCCGGGCCGAACTCGCGCCCCATGCCCGCGGCGGCGGTGACGTCGGTGAACGTCCCGTCGCGGTTGTTGTGATAGAGGCGGTCAGGTTGCGGCGGGTACAAGCTCGGCGGACAGTAGTCGAGAAGACTGCCGATCGAGTGGAGACAGGGTTTGTTCCGTTCGACGGTGTAATGGACGTAATTCCCGACGAAGAGATCGAGCCAGCCGTCCCGGTCGTAATCGACGAACGCCGCTGAGACACTCCACCCGCGATCTTCGGCACGACTCTCCCTCGACACGTCGGAAAACGTTCCGTCGCAGCTGTTGCGGAACAGTTGGCTCCGTTCGAGGTTGGTCACGTACAAGTCGACGCAGCCATTGTTGTCGAAGTCGCCGGTTGCGGCGCCCATGGCGTACCCGCGCACGACGATCCCGCTGGCATCGGTGACGTCGGCAAAGCGCAGCGTACGTGTACCGTCCACGTGAACCTCGAGATCGTTGCGGTACAGGCGACTCTTCAGCTGACCTTGCGGGAGGCGCAACGCTTCGCTGGGCGCCTTCTTTCCGAGCATTTGTCCTTGCGCCACGAAGACGTCGAGATCCCCGTCGCCGTCGTAGTCGAGCAGCGCAACGCCGGGCGGTATGACTTCGGGAAAGAGGAACCCGCCCGTCATGCCGTTGAAGTGGACGAAGTCGAGGCCCGATTCACGGGCGCGGTCGGTGAACCACTCCTCCACCCCGAGCCGACGGCCCGCCTTCGCCAGCAGGCGTAGACGAAGGCTTCGGCGCGGCAGGCCGATCAGAACAGGCTGCCAACAACACAAGGGCCAGAAGGCCCGTTACGCGGCCTCGTGAGTCGACCATGGGACCACTATCAACCCGCAGAGAGGACGAATAAAACCGGAGAACGCCCGCTCAATTCGCGTGCGCTTCGTACCAGACGATGAAGTCGAGGATGTCCTCGGTGCCGTCGCGGGCGCGCGCGTAGAGGGTCGTCGTCGTGTCGACCGGGCGAATCGTGACAGACGCCAGACGCGGCGCCGAGAAGTTCGCCAGCAGAAACGCGCCGGGCTTCAGCATGGCTTCGACATTCGACATCGCCAGCGCCTGGTCGAGCACGTCGTAGTAAATGAACACGTTCGTGGCAATCACGAGATCGAACAGTTCACCGTCCAGGCGGTTGGTCACGATGTTCACATCCAGCACCGACATGCGCCGAACAGCAGACGGTCTCGCACGCACGGCCCGCAGTTCAGCCACGTCCGTAATCGCCTTCGACCCCGTCGGCTGGGCGGGCGCCCCCAACTGATCGCCGAACGTCTGCCAGTACGTGCGAACCTCGGGGAGCCACGGCGTGCGCCGGGGCAGCGGCAGGTTCAGCGTATAGCCGATGTTTCTCGCGGCCCGCGCCCGAGCCTGTGTCACGTGATCGATGATCCGCGGGCTGATGTCGAGCAGCGCGATCTCCGGATCGCCGGGCGAGGGCGCAAGACGCAGCCGCTCGAGCGAATCAAGAACGGCAAAAGGCTGCAGGCTCTGTGGCGGATAGATATCGAAACCGACGTCCTTGTCGGCAAAGTCGAGCCCGGGACCGACGATCGCCACGCGTCTGACGGCGCCAGGCTTGAGCAGCCCACGCGCCTTCATCGCCGCCAGCGCCTGCTCGACCGAATAGTTGGCAGCGAGCGAGGTGTCGAGCGACAGGCCGCGCGATCGGAACAGCCGGGAGCGCTGGACGAACTCGGTCATAGGGTCGCTGCCGCTCGTTGCGCCGAGTTCCTGATCGATCTGCTCCTGTTCGCTGGCCACGCGCACGACGGCGCCGAGCAGGTAATCTCGTGCCGCTTCCCTGTCCGCAGCAGTCCTGATGCGAAGCCCTTTTCGCTGTAAGAAGGCGCGGACAAACAGCCGGCGCTCGTCAGTGCCAGGCGCGGCCAGCGCCTCCAGCAGGTCGTCGAGGCGACCCGAGATGAGCTCGATGGTCCGGCGCACCACCAGCTCCCGATCCCCTGCCGCGCCCGATTCGACTTCGCCGAGCACCGCGCGTGGTCTCGACGTAAACGACGTGCCGAACAGCATCCAGTTGACGATGGTGTCTTCGTCGCCCTGATCGAGCCGCGCGCGGACCTCGCGGTCGTGGCCCTCGATCCAGGCCGGCCATGCGATTTCCAGCTGCGCTGGAGTCAGCGTGTTGAGCTCGGACGGAAGCTTGCCCGCCAGCTCGGTCAGAATCGGCCGGGCTTCGGCAAAACGAATGAATCGGGCTGGAGCGACGGTGGCCGCCGCGCCTGCGCTGACGAACCAGCAGGATGCCGACAAACCGAAGGGAAGCTCGTGGAATGGGTTGATCCTAGCAGTCTTCGATGCTGACGCTGTTCGTGACCTCGTCGCCGGCGCCAGAGCGGCCTTCGGCTGCGGTCCTACGGTCTGGGTGCCGCGGGAGCTTCGTTGATCGCCGCGGGCGTCGAGCCGCCTGAGAACAGCTCGCGGCCATCGGGAAGCGTCACGGTCTTGGCGTTCGCCACTGGCTGACCGGACTTGGCGCGGTAGCCTTCGATTTTGACCGGCGTGCCTGGCGGGATCGAATCCTTCCTCCAGCCCATGCGCAGCAGGGCGTTCGGCGGGCCCATTTCGAATCGCCAGGTGACCACGGTCCCGTCGGTGCCTTTCACATCAACGTAAATCCAGGAGTGCGGATTCACCCAGTCCATCCTGTTGACCGCTCCATTCACCGTCACGGGTTGGTTCTGGTCGAATTCGGCGGCAAAGGAATGATGGGCAACGACCGAAGGGTGGAACGCGAGCAGCGCGGCGACGGCTACCAGCAAGCACAGTCTGGTCTTCATCGGTACATCTCCTGCTTTCTCGTTTACCTGCCGTCACCGGTTGGCCGGCGCGCGGCCAGGTGCCAGCTCGAACCCGAACACGTTCGGGAGAACCTGGCTGCCTTCGGCGCAGGCGAATTCCATCAGTTCGGTCTTCGGATCTGCGGCCTGAAACGTGCCGGCGATCTTGATCGGTCGCGTAAACATCTTCGGATCTTCGATCGTGATCTGGTAGTCGAGGATGTTGGGATCGATTCTCGTGTAGCGCTCGATGGTGTGCAGGGCGTCGCTATGGTACGGGACGGTGCGACTCAAGGATGTCTTGTCGTTGAAGTTGGTGGTATCCACCACCAGAGTCTCGCCCTCCCAGTGGCCGACGGGATCCCCCATGAACAGGCGGATGTTGGGCCCGACGTGCGGACGTCCGTCGGTCGGGATGACACGGGTCACGTGGTTGTATTCGTACATGATCACGAAGTAGCCCGGACGCTGGACGATCTGATAGGGGTGCCTGTCGTCGGCTTCGATTGGACCCGGCAGCACGCAGCGTGCAGCCTTTTCGACGTAGGCCAAAGAAGCCGGAGGGATCATCTTGGGGATGAACGCGCGACGGGCGGCATCCGCTTCCGGCAGCCACGGCAGCACACGATCGGCCGGATCGATCACGCCCGCAGGGCGCCCCTGAAGGACGGACCGGTCCTGCGTCGTGAATACGCCGGTGTTGAAGACCGTGGGATAGGGTTGGCCGGTGCTCCCGAAGTCGCTCAACGGGGTGGTTGGAGCGTTGGCTTCTTGAAGGGCGACGCCACGACGCGCCCAGGCGCCCTGCATATCAGGATGACCGTCGGCCGTGCGCGGCGCAACGTACTTCGGGGCCGCCTTCTCCTGACCGTTCACCGGGACGCCTGTCACGACCGCGAGCGAGAATCGCGGCGGATATTCCGCATACTCTTGACATTCCTGACATTCCTGACATTCCTGACATTCCTGACATTCCTGACAGGGCGGCTTTCATTGCTGCACTCCTACGGGTTTGGCGGTGCCATACCTCTTGTCCTGGAGGTAGTGCACGCACTCATACTCCAGGATCTTGACGTTCTTCTCTATGCGGCGATAGAGCGGCATCGTGATCTTCCAGGGCCGCGAGAACACTTTGGGATCCTCGAGGGTCGCCTCGTACATGATGTGCCCGGCGTCGATGAGCGTGTAGCGCTCCACCACGTGCAGGGCATCGCTGTGAAAGTTTCCGGCGCGATCGAGCCACGTGCGCTCGTCCAGGTTGGTGACATCCACCACCAGGGTGTCGCCTTCCCAGCGCCCGCGCGAGTCTCCCATCCAGAAATCCGGAAAGCCGGTCGGATGGGGTGACCCGTCCATGAAGACGTGACGTCGCGCATGCGCGAATTCGTAAGAGAAGACGATCAGCTTCGGCGTCTGAATGATTTCGAACGGGAAGGGCATGTAAGTCGCCCTGGGGACCCCCGGAAGGTAACAGGTGACTTCCGCCGGATCGTCGGTGTCTCGGTGCTCGAAGTTGTCCCGCTGCTTTGCGGCAGCGGCTGGCAGATAGGGGATCGTTCCGCCCTCGACAACGCTCTGTCCCGGCGGCACGTTGAGAGCCCCGGTGTGATCCTGCAAGTCCCAGGCGGCGCTGTTCAGCACCTGCCATATGCCGCTCAGATCTGGTTTGCCATCTGGACCGCGTGGGATGTTGGGGGCAACCGCCTGAGCCTGTCCAACTGCCGGGACGGCCGCGCACAGAAACATCAGGAGAGCGGCTCTCAGTCTCGGTCGGGGCTTTGGAGTCATTCTGCCCTCACGACTTCACTTGCCTGGTTTCAACAGGGAGGCGACGTGCGAAGCCTGCGGGTGTGCGTACTGGCGGAGCCAGTATAGACGCCGCTCAGGACAGGCACAAGACGTTGCGCTCGACATACTTGAGCCGGTTCTCGATAGGCTTGTCGGAACCCTTCCAGTAGCCGCATCACCGCGTCGAGGCCAATATCGCGGCCGGCCCGGCGGATACAATTGATGCGCGCAGCTGAGCACAGCGCAGTCACATCCGGACCTTCGCGAGACAACTGAGGTGGCCATATGAGCGTCGGCACTCCATCGTACCGAGACAGTGACAGGCTGTTCCGGCTGGTGGCGGATAGATTGCCGCTACTCGTCTGGATTTCTGGCTCCGACAAGCGCTGCACCTACTTCAACAAGCCGTGGCTCGACTTCACCGGGCGACCCCTCGAGTCCGAGATCGGCGATGGTTGGGCAGACGGCGTTCACGCCGCAGATTTGCAGCATCGCCTGGACACGTACACCCGCGCCTTCGACCGTCGTGAACCGTTCATGATGGAATATCGGCTTCGGCGGCATGACGGCGAATACCGGTGGGTCTTGGACAATGCGGCGCCGCTCTTCGATCCCGACGGTTCGTTCGCTGGTTACATCGGCGCGTGCTTCGACGTCTCGGAGTTCAGGCGCGCTGAAGCCGAGCGCAACGACGCCAACGATCGGCTCCGGCTGGCCATGGAGTCGGGCAAGTCCGTGGGCTGGGAATGGGATCTCAAGACGAACCGCGATACATGGTTCGGCGACCTGCCTACCATCTTCGGCATTCCCTCCAATATCTACGTCGGACACGTCGAAGATTTCCGCCGTTCGGTGCATCCGGAAGACCGGGGCCTGGTCTCGAAGGCTGTCAAGGAGGCAATCGAGAGCCGCTCACCATACGCGGCGGAGTTCCGCGTCTTGTGGTCCAACGGCACGGTGCGGTGGGTGGCAGCCAAGGGCCAGTTCTACTACTCACAGAGCGGCGACCCGGAGCGGATGCTGGGCATGGCCGTGGACATCACCGAACGCAAGGACGCCGAGGAGTCTTTGCGGCGCAAGGAGATGGAGCTCAAGGAAGTCCAGCGCCTCGCTGGAGTCGGCGCCTGGCAGTGGAACCCGGATACCGACGCGGTCGTGTGGTCCGAGGAGCTGTATCGCATCGCCGGCCGCGATCCGGGCTTGCCGGCCGTGAACTACAAGGAACACGCACAGCTCTATACCCGCGAGAGCTGGGATCGGCTGCGAGGCGGCGTCGAAACGGCCCTCCTCACCGGCGCACCCTACGAACTCGTTCTGGAGATGGTCCGCGCCGACGGCACGCACCGATGGATCATGGCCCGCGGAGAGGCCCAGCGCGATTCCACCGGCCACATCGCAGGGCTCCGCGGCACGGTCCAGGACATTACGGAGCGCAAGCTTGCCGAAGAAATGCTGTCCAGCGTGAATCGTCGTCTCATTGAGGCCCAGGAGTCAGAGCGCGCCAGGATTGCCAGAGACCTGCACGACGACATCGGTCAGCGCCTCGCATTGCTGGCGATGGCGCTGGAACAGATGAAAGGACTGAAGCCGGATTCCTGGGGGAGGCGCTCAGTTGCGTGGATGCGCTTCAGAAGCAGACCGCGGAGATCATTACCGATGTGCAGGCGCTGTCACACGAGCTGCACCCGCCACGGCTGCTGCATCTGGGCGTTGTGGCCGCGATACGGGGTTTCTGCGGGGAGCTCTCGGCGCAGAAAAACGTCGAGATTGATTTCCGCTGCGAGAACGTTCCGGCGAGTGTTCCGCCAGACGTGTCGCTCTGTCTCTTCCGGGTCCTCCAGGAAGCCCTGCAGAACGCGGTGCGACACAGCCGGGTCCGGCATTTCGATGTGCATCTTCGCGGAACCGGGGACGCCGTCCATCTCGCCATTCGTGATGAAGGCGTTGGCTTCGACGTCGATGCGGCGAGTCGAGGGCTGGGACTCGGCCTGACCAGCATGAAGGAACGTCTGAAGCTGGTAGGTGGCGAGCTGTTCATCGAGTCGCAATCGACACGTGGCACCACCGTTCTAGCCCGCGCGCCGGTTCGGCGAAGCTAGGGGCCGCGACAAGATCGCGAATCGCACCGCCACGAGATCGCTCATACGCATCAGGCTGCGGCACCGCACCTCGGCGAATCACGTCGTAGAGTTGGAGCTTGAAGTCGGCACCTGGAGTCGATCGGTACCGCCATCTTCTCCTCTCAAATCCTCCCGCCGGGTCCCGGACGCGTAAAGACCAAGTCGTGCTCAACTGGAGCGAAGAGCTGAAGCAACGAGTGCCTCGTGATCTTCGAGTCTCCGTGATTTGCAGGCGTTCTTATTGAGGCTGGCGCCGCTCACGAATGGGCCTGCCGTGCGCTGCCGCGTATGCGGACGCGAGCGGCTGAGAAGTTGGCGTACGTGAACCGCTGATGCGGCTTTTCCCCATCGAGCACGAGCCGCGCCACGTACTCGCCCAACGCGGGACCCATTTTGAAGCCATGGCCCGATCCTCCGCCGATTAGCCAGACGTTGCTCGCCTGCGGATGCACATCGACGAGGAAGTCGGCCTCGGGTGAGTATTCATACTGGCAGATGCGCGTCTCGACGACTGGCTGGTCGGCGAGCATCGGAAACCGTCGCTTTGCGAAATCCCGCGCGCGAACAATTTCTTCAGGCGAGATGACGCGCTCGAGCGTGGTCGGATCGATCGCTTCACCCGGCGTGTCCTCGCCGATCTTCACCCCCCGACGCTCGCTGCCCGCCATGCCATACCGCCTTGGCTCCCCAAAATCCATCCAACCGGGAAACGATCTCCAACTGAAACGTTCGTTTCCAGGGGGAGTTCCGAGATACACGACGGCCTGACGCGTCGCCGCGATGCCGTCGCCGATCACATCTGGAAACAGGCGGCCCAGCCATGGCCCGCACGCAAAGACGAATGCGTCCCCCTCGAGCGTGCTGCCATCGTCCAACGCGACGGTGGCGAGACGGCCGGCATCGATGCGACCAAGGCGCACATGGGCTTGGCGGTAGGCGCCGCCCTCGCGTTCGACACTGTCACAAACCAGCTCACAGGACACGCGCGCGCGGAGCACACCGGCGCCGGGCTCGAAATACGCGACACGCACGTCATCGAAACCGATTTGGGGAAAGCGCTGCGCGGCTTCCTCCGGGGTCAGCAACTCCACTGCGATGCCGCGATCGCTCATCACCGGCAACGATTTCTTTGCGAATGCATCATCACCAGGAAAGATATAAAGGGCACCGGTGGGAAAAAGGATCGTCTGGCCCCAGCGCTTTTCCGCTTCACGCCACAGGGCGAAAGCCCGAACGACCATGTCGGTGTACAGCGCGTCGCCGTTGTACATTCCGCGGATCAGGCGGGTCTCGTCACCCGAGCTCGCCCGTGAATTGGCCGGACCCCAGGCATCGACGAGCGTGACGCGTGCGCCTCGCCTCACCAGTGAAAGCGCCGCCCATCCGCCGAACGCTCCCGCTCCGACGACGATAACGCGGACGGATGGCGACGATATGCGACTCAGTGCGCTCCAACCTTTCAGCGGCCTGCCGTTACCACAGGCGGCAGTTGTGATGATCTGATCGATCGCGAGGGCGTGGTCAAGTGTCGGCTAGGGAGGCGAGACGGAAGCGAGTTGGATGGCGGAGAGGGTGGGATTCGAACCACTTTTGTTGTTGGAAACAAGGGACTTACTGGATCTAAACTTCCTCACGATCCGCCAGATCCGCACGAAAGCCGGAGAAGCTTTCGATCTCACGGACGAGGTAGTGACCCACTACGCTCAGATTCGCGCCGACCTGAAACGGCGCGGCGCGATGATCGGCGCCAACGACACATGACAACGGGTGCGGACAGGCAATGAAGGGCCGGGTAGTCAATCGCTTGGCGACCGCTCGCCTGCGGCTAACGGATCATGTCCAGACAGGCGCGAACGTAGAGCGCGTAGCCCACGAACGCGGCACCGGCACATGCGAGCCCGATTCTCGTCGTCCACAGATGCCGAGCGGACGCGCCGAAAATGAACGCAGCAAGACACAAAATAGGAATGCCGAACTGGAAGACTGTGCCGGCCGCGAAGTACGCGAGCATCGGTCCCGGGCCGTCGAGGGCGATGTCGGGCCAGTCGAGAAAGACCATCCTGTGAAGGTAGCCGAACGAGACGGCGATGAACGCGGCGCTAAGGCCGGCAAGAAGGGGCACACGGCCCGAAGGTTCGGCGTGCGACATCAGACGAGCCCCTCCCTCACCGAAGCTGGATCGCCACGCGACGCGGCTGATCACCTTCGGGGGCCGGATTGTCGATGATCAGCCTGAAATCGCCGGCGGTCCTGCCAATCCGAGCGCTGTCGCGGACACCCTCATGGGAGGGGCTGAGCTTAACCTCGGCGAGGTAGCGATCGGACCGGTATCGTCCCGCTCTGTAGATGGGCGACTGGGGGTGGGGATCGACCGGGAAGGCATTGCCAGCCGCATCAACGATTTCCATTTTGTATGCGAACGACTGCCAGAAATCGGTCGTAAAGGGAGCCGTATCGTCGCGATCGAGGCGAAAGAGAATGGAGACAGTTGGCTCCGAGGCCCATGTGCCCTCATCAGCGCCAGCGACTTCGAATGAATACGGTCCCATGTCGATGCGCTGACCGAGCTGATACTCCTCGGTTCGCGCACAACCGACAAGCACCGCGCCGGCGCACAGCAGCGCGGTGAGCACCGCCGCGGGTCTACCGCAAGTATCGATACGCACGGCTTGCCTCTTCGTACGAGCGTTGATATGCGCTGCACTCCGACTTTGCGGCGTCGCGGTACTTCTCGTCGCCGAGAGGCGCTCGGCCGAAAAGCTGGCCCGCGACCATCATGCAGGCCTGATGGTGCGCGTAGGCATTCGAGATGTCGATGTTCAGACTCGTCAAGGCGCGATCGTCCCACTGCTCCAGCAAGTTACGGCCTCCCGCCTTCTTCATCAGGCTGCCGAGTTTCCGCACGCTGGTCCGCGCTTCGGAGCGCGCGTTCTCGTCGCCGCCGATCATCTTCTCGATCTGCGTGTCAAGCTGGTCGAGCGTCGCCATCATTTCCCCTGCGCAAGGAACGTATTCTGTGCGCGCGAGGCCGGACTCTTTGTACACGAGCCCATCGCACGCCGTCTTGTCCCCGGCCAGCGCTCCGCATGCTGCCACCATCGGCAGGCCACTGAAAACCGCGCAGATGACGAGCGAGCGGGGCGAACGTGATCTGAGTGGAACGGTGTTGCTGGTATGTGCCATGTTGAGCTCCGTGCAGCTGCAGGCCACAGGGTGCATGTTTGTTGGTTCTTTGCGGCGCGGAAGCGTCTCCTGCGCAGCGCAAAGTATGTGCCGGCGCGAACGCACCCATTCCGCGTATGGTGAGGCTGGAATCGTCAATCCTGCAGAAGGACCGTTACGCTTTTGTCGGCGGAATCACGGCTCCGGCCTGCCCGGTGGTCGTGTGCGTCGGGCAGCCTTGGCGCTGCTAGGCCGCCGTTCGACACCGCCTCGGCAAACTTCTGCCAATCCGGCCGAAGCGAAGAACCAGGAGGCCCTGGTGGCCGTCAACGGCCAGCTCGTCGAGGTGTGGAGGGCTGTCACGGACGCTTCAAGCCGGCCATTCCGAGCGAGGGCATCATGCACTCTCACGTCGACTGACAAGTCCAATGCTTACGGGCGTTAGTTTGGCGCGCTGAAGCTGGCGCTGAATCAACTCCTTTCGGTGGCGGAGGGAGAGGGATTCGAACCCCCGGCACGGTTTCCCGTGCAGTGGTTTTCAAGACCACCGCCATCGACCACTCGGCCATCCCTCCGCATGGCCATTTTACTTGGAAATCTGCGGACTCCTGATGCGCGGGCAATTGCGCAAAGGTGCCGATTGTCCGTGTTCTGATTACCCCGCAGCCTTTCGCAGCGTGATGACCTTGGGGTCGATCGACAGTTGCTCCACATAGGCGGCGAGCTGGTCGACACCATTTCGGAGGTCGTCCTCCGCGACGATGTTGTACCTGTCGAAGACTGACCGTGTTTTTCGTCCGGTCAACTGCATCGCGACCCGCTCAGGAACCCGCGCAGCAGTCGCGGTCGCTACTCGTATCTGAGTGCAATCGTCGGGTCCGCTTGGGCGGCTTTAAGCGCAGGGGCCCAGCAGGCGACAACGGCAGTCGCCGTCAGCGCAACGGCCGCGATCGCGAACGTCAATGGGTCCCTTGGCTCGACGCCGTAGAGCAGCCCCTCCATGATGCTGCTAAGGGCCAGCGCACCGATCAGACCCACGCCGATTGCTGCGAGCGTCACACTCACCCCTTGGCGGACGATCATCCTGATAACCTCAGCGCGCTGGGCGCCCAACGCGATCCTGATGCCGATTTCGTGTACTGGTTGTGTCACGGAGTACGCCATCACTCCGTAGGTTCCAATCATTGCGAGTACAAGCGCGGCGATCGCGAAGGTGCCGAGCAAGAAGAGGTTGAGTCGCCGCGGGGCGATCGAATCTGCGAGCGCCTGCTCGAGGGTCATCACTGCATCTGGAACCTGGGTCCTGTCGATCTTCGATACGAGGTTTCGAATACTCGACGCCAGCGCTAACGGATCACCTGTGGTCCGAATCAGCGCAAAAAAGCCAAACAGGCCAAACGGGTCGCCGGACCGATACGGAACGTAAACCTCCGCTTCCGGCATCGCGTCGAGCTTGGAATATCTCAGGTCCGCCACGATGCCGACAATCGTAAGCACTGGACTTTGGGGCGCAACAAGCCGAATGCGGCGCCCAATCGGATCGGATCCGCTGAAGTCTCGTCGGGCGAGGGTTTCGTTGATCACCACCGCCCGCTCGTTGTCGTTGATCCATCGTCCACGCACGATACGTAAGCCCATGACGCGCGGCAGTCCCTCCGACGTCACGTTGATCATGATCGGCGACCGCCCAGCGCGTTCTTCGGGACTGAGAGGGCGCTCGCCTTCCGTGATCAGAGTTTGCGTCTGGGTCTGGAAAGAGCCATGCGTAGAAATACTCGCCGCTTCGACACCCGCTTCTGCGCGAACCGCCTCGAGCAGCGCATCGACAAACGCTATCCTCTTCTGCGGCTCGGAGTATTCTCGTCCAGAGAGTTCGAGCTCCATCGACAGAACCTGCCCGGGCTCGAATCCAGGCGGGTATGCGTTCATGTGCCACACGCTCTTCAACATCAGGCCTGCACCGATCAGGAGCACCAATGCGAGCGCGAGTTCGGCGCCAACAAGCAGCCGTCGAATGCGAACGTGGCTGACGCCAGCGGAAACACTCCTCGCTCGGTCTTTCAAGGCATGATTCGGATCCACCCTCCACAATGCCAGTGCCGGCGCCAGTCCAAAGATAAACGCCGACAGTACGGACACGGAGAGGACGACGCCGAGCACTCGAATGTCGATATCTGTCTCGGTCAGTCGCGGAGCCGCCTGCGGATTGATGCGCAGGATCATTTCGATACCGAGTTTGGCGATCAGGAGCCCGGCCGCGGTCCCGCTCGTCGCCAGCACGAGAGTTTCAACGAGCGACTGCTTCAGGACCCGTCCACGGCCGGCCCCGATAGCGATGCGAATCGCGATCTCTCTGTGCCTCACCGATGCACGGGCGAGCAACAGGTTGGCCGCGTTGCCGCAGGCAATCAGCAGCACAAAAACGACCGCCGCCAACATGACGAGAAGCGCGAGCCGCGCCCCGCCCATCAGCTGTTCTTGCAGCGGCACCATACGCAGCCTTCGACGATCGTCGAACGGACTTGGGTGCGCCTGGGCAATGCGCGCACGGACCGCCTCCATCTCCGCTCGCGCGCGTTCGAGGGTGACACCGGGTCGTAGCCTCGCGACGACATTGAGCAGCTGGATTGGGCCGCTGCGTGCGGACGACACCAAGAGAGAACGATAGACGTCGACGTTGGGCCGAGAGCCTGTGAAGGCCGAGCGCGGAAAGTGAAACCGGAAGTCGCGTGGAAGCACGCCGATGATAGTGACTGGGCGTCCATCAATGGTCACGCTCCTACCCACGACCTCCTGGTCCGAGGAGAACCACCGCTGCGCAAACCCGTCGGACAGCAACACGACACCGCGTTCTCCTGGCCGCGGCAGCCGCCCGGAAGCCGGCTGGGCGCCCGTCAACCTCCAAAAGTCCTCTGTGACGCCGGCATGCCGGACGCGGGTTGCGCCCTCGGCTGATGCCAGCGTGAAATCTCCGCTCCCATACGCGACCATGCTGTCGAATGACTCGGCTTGCTCTCGCCAATCAACGAAGTCAGGAGCTGTGACGATACCGGGCTCTCCGTCCGCATCGACTGTGGACAGCCACACCAGACGGTCTGGGTCGGGATACGCGACGGGGCGCAGCACCACAGCGTTAAAGACGCTGAAGACCGCCGTGGTCATCCCGATACCGAGTGCCAGTGTCAGTATGGCTACCGAGGCAAATCCGGGACTGTGCCGCAGGGCTCGAATGGTGAAGCGCAGATCCTGCCGGAAGTCGTCCAGCCAGGCGAACGATCGAACCTGGTGATGGACCTGCCTGGCCTGCGTGACTCCACCGAAGCTGCGCAAGGCCGCATAGTGCGCACCTTCGGGGGAAAGGCCCTGTTGGATGTACTCGTCTTTGGCCTCCGCAAGATGGCTCGCGATCTCGTCGTCGAGGTCGCGATCCATCTGTCGAGAACGCAGGAGAGCCCAGAGTCGCGATAAGACGGTGCGCAGGTGTGTCACGAGAGGTTCTCCGAAATCTTCAAGAAGCGCTCAACAATGCTCGTTGCGCGCTGCCACTGCGCTTCTTCTTTCTGGAGCTCCCTGCGCCCCGCATGGGTGAGGGTGTAAATCCTCACGCGACGGCCGCTCTCGGATGTGCCCCATTTGGACGAAATCCACCCCATCTGCTGCAGTTTGAGCAGCGCCGGATACAGGGTGCCCTGATTGAGCGCAAGCTGGTTCCCGCTGATCTGTTCGATTCGCCGCGCAATGCGATACCCGTGCAGCGGGCCCAACGCCTCCAATGTCTTGATGATCATCAAGCCAAGGGTGCCGTAGAGGACGTCATGCTTGTCAGGCGTCATGTGTTGGGAGACTACACCTCACAGGTGTTGGCAGTCAACTGATGGCGCAGCCGTGCAGCTCGGGTGCGTCCTCTGCGGATTCGCGCCGAAACGCCAGTGTCTGCAAGGCATCACCGGGAGCGCGTCAACTTAGGTGCTGAGGGGGTTGTGCCGCGCGTACCTATGCGAGTGTGAGAAGGGACAGGCAAATTGCAGAGATCCCCGAGGTGAGCATGCTCTCAGTCGACTTCCCACTAGGACTGTGGGAGTCGACGCTCGAACGGGACTTCGTTCTTTGGATCGTGCTCGCCGGAGATACGCGACAGCCTCAAGAAGAAGACGTCCGCCTTCTGTCCGTGAACTAAATGCCGACGCGTGCCAAAGCGACACAAATGTTAGGAGACGAGACGCTGGTTTATTGGGACGAATTGGGAGGAGTCGGTG
>CAWACZ010000013.1:0-300000 GCA_963780685.1 uncultured Acidobacteriota bacterium
TGGTGCACGCGCTGATGGGACAGCTCCAAGAGACGAGCGGCATCACGCGCGCTCATCTTCAGTCCCCGGTTCGCAAAACGCGGACAGCGCGTCGAGCGGCGCGGGCTGCCCGCCGGTCTTCTTCGTCGGCCTTCTTGCGAAGAGTCGCGTAGGCCCGAATTGCCCTCGTCGCAGCACTCGGCAGCTTCACGTCGTCCACGATGGGAGCCTTGCGCGCATCGTCGACAAAGAGGTCCAGCGCCTCTCGGATGCGGCGCCGAGCCTCGTCGACGGTGCGACCCTGTGTGTGGCAGCCGCGTACACCGCGCACGGTAGCGACCCACCAACCCGACTCGTCTCGTTCGTAGGCTACACGATAAGACTTCAGCGGCTTCTTCAACCATCCCTTTCCGAGGCACGGCTCCAAGTCCCGCTCGATGCGGCGCAGCAGACCAGGCCCGATGTCTTCACCAGCATGAACCGGCACGGTCGTCACACACCGGCCGCATTCGATGCGCAAATGCGAGCCGTGTTGCCGGCTCTCGACGCAACCGAAGGCCTCAGGATGCGCCGAAGGTCCTTCGCGGTCACAAGATCATGATAACTGATGGTGTCGAGACCTGTCTATGGCAGTAGACAGATTGGAGAACTGGCGCGGCAGACCGTGGCTCGCGGCGCGCAGTGGCCCGGTCGGGCAATCGCGGCGTCAGCGTGCTACGAGACACAGAGGAGAAACCTCAATGACGCACAACGCGCGCCATCGGGGAACGCATGGAATTGTCGAACGATCGTTACGGGTGCCCAAACTAGTTCGGCGACGCCAGAACGCCGACCGGCGTCACTGTTGCGGCGACAGTCGCCGAAGGAGCCAGGCCTTCGCCAGAACACCGGCGCGATAGGTTGGGCGCCGATGAGGCGACATCCTCGCGCGTGGTCGTTCGACTCTCGGCGGCTGTGGTGCCGGCCTCGACGAGATGAGAGTCCCTATTTGCGTGCGTTCACGGGCGTCTGTTGGGGAATGGGGGGCGGAGTCCGGCCGCCGGCGTGACGAACGCCCCACTCCACCATCGCCCGCATGACCGGCCGCAGGTCCTCGCCTTTCGCGGTCAGCGAGTACTCGAAGCGCGGCGGGTGCTGGCTGTAGCGGCGGATCGATGACCCCTTTCGCGACCAGCCGTTTCAGGCGGTCGGCCAGGATGTTGGTCGGGATGCCCTCGGGAGATTCGAGGAAGTCCGCGTAGCGGCGCTTGCCGCGCATCACGTCGCGGACCACGAGCAGCGACCAGCGATCGCCGAGCACATCGAGCGTGCAGGCGACCGGGCAGCGCGAGCGGCGGGCGCGGGCGGGCATGACCAGGGAAGTCTACGATGTAACTTGCAAAATGCAAGTCACTACGCAGATAGCATTCCTGCCGATGCATGCGCGCATGTGTCGTCTGTCGGCGCCTGGTGCTGGTCGTGACCGCCACGGCGGCGACCCTCGGCCCAGAACGCGGTCCGCAAGGCACGCCCCGCCGACCGTCCGCGCCCATCGCGACGGCGCAGCCGATCCGCATCGACGGCCGCCTCGACGAGGAGATCTACAAGGCCACGCCGGCGATCACCGACTTCGTGCAGCAGGAGCCGGACGAATTCAAGCCGGCCACCGAGAAGACCGAGGCGTGGATCTTCTTCGACAACGACAACGTCTACATCTCGGCGCGGAACTGGGAATCGCATCCCGAGCGGCGCGTCGCCAACGAGATGCGCCGCGACACCAGCCAGCTGCGGCAGAACGACTCCTTCGGCGTGCTGTTCGACACCTTCCACGACAAGCGCAACGGCTACATCTTCTACGCGAACGCGATCGGCGGCCTGGCCGACAGCCAGGTCACCGACGAGGGCCCGCCCAACGCCGACTGGAACACCGTGTGGGACGTGCGCACCGGCGACTTCGACGGCGGCTGGACGATCGAGATGGCGATCCCGTTCAAGTCGCTGCGCTATCAGCCCGGGCACCGATCAGGTGTGGGGCGTCAACCTGCGGCGGGTCGTGCGATGGAAGAACGAATGGTCGTACCTCGCGCAGGTGCCGCGCGCGCTGACGACGTTTCGCGGCCTGTTGAAGGTGTCGTCGGCCGGCAACCTCGAAGGCCTGCAGGTGCCGTCGGGCGGCCGCAACCTCGGAGCTGAAGCCGTTCGCGCTCGCCGGCCTGTCGACCGACAACACGGTGACGCCGCTGCGTCGAACAACGACGGCAACGGCCGCATCGGCGGCGACGTGAAGTACGGCATCACGCAGAACATCACCGCCGATCTCACGGTCAACACCGACTTCGCCCAGGTGGAGGTCGACGAACAGCAGGTCAACCTGACCCGGTTCAACCTGTTCTTCCCCGAGAAGCGCGATTTCTTTCTCGAGGGCCTCGGCACGTTCGCGTTTGCGGGACGGGCCAGCGCCGGACTCGGCGCCGGCTCCGGCGACACGCCGTACCTGTTCTTCAGCCGCCGCATCGGCCTCGACCAGTCGCGCGTGATTCCGATCCTCGCCGGCGGGCGCACCACCGGCAAGGCCGGCAAGTTCACCTTCGGCGCGATCAACGTGCAGACCGGCGATGACGAGGCGGCAAGAATCGACTCGGCGAACTTCACCGTGCTCCGCGCCAAGCGCGACATCCTGCGCCGCAGCAGCATCGGCGGCATGTTCACGCATCGCACGGCGACGCCGGGCCGCACCGGCGCCAACGACGGCTACGGCCTCGATGCGGCGATGTCGTTCTACCAGAACGTCCGCTTCGACGCGTACCTCGCCGCGACCGAGACCGAGGGACGCGACGGCGACAACCTGAGCTACCGCGGGTTCTTCGATTACAACGCCGACAAGTACGGCGTCCAGGCCGAGCGCCTCGTCGTCGAGCCGAACTTCCTGCCCGAGATCGGCTTCGTGCGCCGCACCGACATGCGGCGGAACTTCGGCCTGCTCCGCTACAGCCCGCGCCCGAAGGGCGTGCCGCACCTCCGCAAGCTGACGACGCAGGCGAGCCTCAATTACCTGACGAACAACCAGGACCGCCTCGACACGCGCGAGGCGAGCGGGCGCTTCGAAACCGAGTTCACCAACAGCGACCTGTTCAGCGTGGTCTACACGGACAGCTTCGAGCGCCTGGTGCGTCCGTTTCGCGATTGCGACCGGCGTCACGCTGCCGATCGGCAGCTACGACTTTCACACCACGCGCATCGGCTACATCGGCGGCCAGCAGCGGCGGTATTCGGGCGAGGTCGTCTACGAGTTCGGCACGTTCTACAACGGCGACCGCAAGTCGATCGCGCTCAACGCGGCGCGGCTGCAGGTCACGCCGCAGGTCTCGCTGGAGCCGAGCTTCTCGATCAACTGGGTCGACCTCGTGCAAGGCTCGTTCACCGCCAAGGTCGCGCGCACGCGCGCGACGTACACGATCACGCCGCGGATGTTCGTGAGCGGCATCGTGCAGTACAACACCGCCGGCTCCTCGTTCGGCAGCAACGTGCGCTTCCGCTGGGAGTATCGTCCCGGCAGCGAGCTGTTCGTCGTCTACACGGACGACTTCAACACCGACGAACTGCGCCCAACGTCGACGTCGCTTCGCAACCGCGCCTGGGTCGTCAAGTTCAACCGCCTGTTCCGGTTGTAGGCTGGCTTCGTGAACCTCGCGGTCGCGACCTGGGACCACCAGCCGTCACACTGGACGTCGGCGCCAATCCATTCGTGTCCACGAAATCGGTTTGCTAAACCGCAGTTCAACGAACCTCGTTCCGTAGAAGTGAGGAGAGCGCGCGCGTTCAGCCGGCCAACAACTTCTTGGCCATCCATCGAGCGTCGCTCGCCCGCTGCGGCCCGTCAACCTCGGACCCCGCGACGGCGCCGTCGAACAGCACGACAAGAGCGCGAGCCGTCGCTTTCGGGTCCTTCACGCCCGCCGCCGTCGTCCACTCGCGGAAACGCTCCGCGAACCACTCTCGCTGACCGTGCGCAATGGCGCGCGCCGGGTGCGCCGCATCGGTGAGCTCGCTCACCGTATGCTGCAACGGGCACCCGCGGAAGTCCTTCGACTCCGCCCACTCCACCACCCAGTCGAAAAACTTGAGCGCGCGTTGTGACGGCGGCGTGTCGGCGAGGTACGCCTCGATGTGCGCGCGGGCGTCCACGGTTCGGCGCTCGAGGTACGACGCCACGAGCTGGTCCTTGCAGCCGAAGTGCTGATAGAGCGACGCCTTCGCCGCGTCGGCCTCCGCCAGGACGCGGTCGATACCCACGGCCCGCACGCCCTCCCGGTAGAACAGGCGATCGGCGGCGTCGAGGAGGCGGTCACGGACGCCGATTTCGGAGGTTTTCGCCCGTTTCCTGGCTTTCTGCGGCACCCCTTGACAATATAGACAGATCGGTCTATTGTCAACGGCATGAATAGACAGAACGGTCTGTTCTCGGCTTCCCGCAGGTGGTTGCCGCGTTCAGTCTCGCGCATCGCGAGATCGTCAGGAGTCTCAACATGGGTTACGCACTCTCAGGCAAGACCGCACTCGTCACCGGCGCCAACCGTGGCATCGGCGAAGCCATCGTGGACGCGCTCGTCGCGGCCGGCGTGAAAAAGGTGTACACCGCCGCCCGCAACATCTCGACGCTCGACCCGCTCGTGGACCGCCACGGCTCACGCGTCGTGCCGCTCCAGCTCGATGTGACCAACGCGGCGCAGATCGCGACCGCCGCCGCGACCGCGACGGACGTAGACCTCCTGGTCAACAACGCGGGCATCGTCGGCTTCTTCGGTGGCGACTTCACTGATCCGAAGTGGATCGAGGGCGGGCGACAGGAGATGGAAGTGAACTTCCTCGGCACCTTCGCGGTCACGCAGGCCTTCGCGCCGGTACTCGCGAAGAATGGCGGCGGCGCCATCGCCAACCTCAACTCGGTGGCCTCGTTCGTCAGCTTCCCGATTCTCGCGGCGTACAGCGCCTCGAAGGCCGCGACGCACTCGCTCACGCAGGTCACGCGCGCGATGCTGCGGGGGCAGAACACGCAGGTGTTTGGCGTGTATCCCGGCCCGATTGACACCAAGATGGGCGAGGTGCTGACGCTCGAGAAGGCGTCGCCGGCGGACGCCGCGCGGGCGATTGTCGCGGGCATCATCGCGGGCAACGAGGAGATCTTTCCCGACAAGATGAGCCAGGGCACGGGGCCGGCCTTCTTCGCGGATCCGAAGGGACTCGAGCGGCAGGTCGCAGGGGTCCCGGCCGCTGCCTAAGACTCGCAGACCTCGATGGGCGCATCGATGGCCTGAAGTCGAGAGACAACATCAATGAAGGCATTCATCCTCGATCGTTACGGAAGCGCCGACCGCGTGCGGGCTGGCGACATGCCAGACCCGGAGCTGCGGGAGGATGACGTCTTGGTCCAGATTCACGCCGCTGGCGTCAACCTTCTGGATTCCAAAATCAGAAACGGCGAGTTCAAGCGCATTCTGCCGTATCGCCTGCCGCTCATTTTGGGCCATGACGTGGCCGGGGTCGTGGTCCGGGTCGGATCTCGAGTGCGTCGATTCAAGCCCGGCGACGAAGTCTATGCGCGGCCGGCTGACGGGCGAATCGGTGCATTCGCGGAGTTCATTGCGATCAAAGAAGATGACGTGGCGATCAAGCCCAAAGCACTCACCATGGAAGAAGCGGCTTCCATCCCCCTGGTCGGCTTGACCGCGTGGCAGGCGCTGATCGAAAGAGCGAATCTGAAACACGGACAAAAGGTTCTCATCCACGCGGGTTCGGGTGGTGTGGGCACATTTGCCATTCAGCTGGCGAAGCACGTCGGCGCGACGGTGGCGACGACCACGAGCACGGCCAACGTGGATCTGGTCAGAAGCCTCGGGGCCGACATCGTGATCGATTACAAGAAGGAAGACTTCGCAGACGTCCTCCGTGACTACGACGTGGTCTTGAACAGCCTGGACAAGGTGACGCTCGAGAAATCTCTGCGCGTGCTCAAGCCCGGTGGACAGCTCATTTCCATCTCGGGTCCACCCGATGCCGCGTTTGCGCGAAGCATCGGCGCGTCATGGGTCTTGAGAATGATCATGGGTGCCTTGAGCTACGGGATTACAGCGAAAGCAAAGCGCCGCCAGGCACAATACTCGTTTCTGTTCATGAGAGCGAACGGCGGCCAGTTGACCGAGATCACGTCTCTCATCGATGACGGAATCATTCGCCCGGTCGTGGATCGGGTCTTCCCCTTCGCATCGACCAAGGAGGCCATGGCCTATGTCGAAGCAGGACGCGCAAAAGGCAAGGTCGTCGTATCACTGAAGTGAAACGCGGCGGGTCAGGTGAACACTGGGGTTACGTTCATCGCCGACAGGAGAGCAGCAACATGACTGGATCGCAGGACCTGAATGTCAATTGGACGAACGTGCCAACGCGAACGATCACCGCAGGCGGAGTGGAGTTCGTGTATCGGGAGCTCGGGACGAACAATCCCGGCACCCCGGTGGTGTTTCTCGTCCACCTGGCTGCCGTCCTGGACAACTGGGACCCTCGGGTTGTTGATGGTTTCGCGGCAAAGCATCACGTGATCATCTTCGACAATCGAGGCATCGGCGCGTCCAGTGGCGCACCGGCGACTTCGATAGAACACCTGGCCACGGACGCGATCACGTTCATCCAGCTCATTCAGGGCAAGGTCGCCGACATGTACACGCGGCTCAGCGCCGCCCGCGCGTATATCTACTCAGCGGCCCAGGCGTGCGACCGCGGCCGGATCACCAACAAGGATGCCGTCGGCGCCATCCTCTTCGCCGCCGAGTCCGCCACCCGCGCCGCGCTGGACGCCATCCAGTGCCTGGCGGCAACGGCTATGTCAACGAATACCCTGCCGGACGGCTCCTGCGCGACGCCAAGCTCTACGAAATCGGCGCGGGCACGAGCGAAATCCGCAGGATGATCATCGGCCGCGACCTCGTCCAGGGACGATAGCAGATCGGCCTTCACGCCCGGTACGCCTCGAGTGGGATACAGGCGACGGGACTGACTCTTGACACGCGAAGCTGGCGCAACAATAATCCGGCCTCATGAACCTGTCGAGGATCGGCGGCAATCCGGGCGTCGCGGCACTGACGCCCGATGTGTCGGTCATGTCGATCCTCGCACTGGTGCTGGGCGTCCTCCTGCTTAGCCTGGGGCTGCTTCTGGGAAGCACCCTCGCCGCCGGATGATGTAGTTCCCACAAGTTCAGCAACACAAAGGGCCATCATCCGCAAGGGTGATGGCCCTTTTGCTTTTTGAGGACCTATGGACCTCGGAGAACTCAAGACCTTCGTCACGGTCGCCGCCGAACACAGCTTCTCGCTGGCCGCGATCAAACTCTTGTCGAACCCAGCCGGCGGTGAGCCAGGCTATCCGCCGCCTTGAAGAGGATCTGGGCGAGCGTTTGTTCGATCGCAGTGCGAAGCACCCCACGCTGACGCAGGCAGGCGATGCCCTTCTGCCCGAGGCGATCCGATTGCTCAGAATGGCCGACGAAGCGGCGGCAACGATTCGGCAACTCTCGCAGCGGGACCGCGCGGTCTTGCGAATCGGCGGTGATGAAGCAGCCGCTCACGTCCTGCTGCCGGCGTTGCCGATCTTCCTCGCCAAACAGCCGCACGTCAGCATCGAGTTCCGGCGCGTGGCCGACCTGGACACCCTCGGGGAAGTCGGAGCGGGGACCATCGACATCGGCGTCACGACCAGGGAACGTGTGCCCGCGCCGTTGTCCTCGGTGCAGGTGCCCGTCCTGTCTGCCGGCTTCTGCGTCCTGCTGCCAACGAGACACCCCTTTGCGTCCTGGCGCGAGCTGCCGATGACGATTCTGCATTCCGCCCGGCTCGTCACGCTGGCTGGTGTGCCACTGCCGACGCCCGTCTCGAAGGGTGCCACTGATTCCGCGCTTCCACAGGATTGTTTGTCGTCATGCCGGGCGTTGACAGTCTGAAGCAGGCGGTTGCCAACGGCCTCGGCATCGGGATCGTTCCGCGCGCCGCTGTCTCGAGCCTCACCGCCCCTGCCGGACTGATCGTGATCCCTCTGTCGGCGGCGCGGGCCGCCAGCGCGCTGACGCTCGTCTACCGCGACAACGACGGACAGCCAAATGCTGTCGAGGATTTCGTCGAGGCCCTGCGGAGCACGGGCGAGGACCGCGCCTCGCGAAAAGCACCAATCGCCATGAGGGCGTCGAGGTGAACCTCTCCTACGTTCACGGCGTCGGGACCTCGCCTCTGATCGCGGACACCATCGGCGGAGCCCTGGACGGTGCGGCCGAACGGTGGGGCGACCGCGACGCGCTCGTGGCGTGTCATCAGCAGTCCAGTCCCAGATTGACGATCCGATTGAGCTTCGGGTGTCGACGGTCGGCCGCGTGCTGCCGCACCTCGAATGCAAGATCGTCAACCCGGAAACCGGCGCGACCGTTCCGCGCGGCACGCCAGGGGAGCTGTGCACGCGCGGCTACGCCGTCATGCTCGGGTACTGGAACGATGACGACGCGACCGCCGCCGCGATCGACGCGGCGCGCTGGATGCACAGCGGCGACCTCGCCGTCATGAACGGCGACGGCTACGTGGCGATCACCGGCCGCATCAAGGACATGATCATCCGCGGGGGTGAGAACGTCTATCCACGCGAGATCGAAGAGTTCCTGCACACGCATGAGAAGGTCAGCGAGGTGCAGGTGATTGGCGTGCCCGATCACAAGTACGGCGAAGAGGTCTGCGCGTGGATCCGGCTGCGTGACGGCGTCACCGCAACCGAGGAGGAGTTTCGCGATTTCTGTCGCGGCCAGATCGCGACCTTCAAGATCCCGCGGTACATCAGGTTCACCAGCGAATTCCCGATGACGGTCACCGGGAAAGTTCAGAAGTTCAGGATGCGGGAGATTACCGTGGCGGAGCTGACCACCGCCCGGGCGAACGACGTGGAGCCGACCTGAAGGGTCGCGCAGAGAGGAGACAACGTGCTGACAAGAGTCTCGTGGCTCATACCGGCGACTATCCTGTTCGGCAGCCACGCTGCGTATGCGCAGCAAGGGTGCGAGAACCTGGTGAATCTGAAGCTGCCCTACACGCTCATCACCTCGGCGACGAGCGTGCCGGAAGGCGCCGCACCGGCGCCCGCCGCTCCGGGTGCGCCGCCGGCGAGTCCTGGCACGGTCCCCGCCCATTGCGACGTTCGCGGCGTGATACGTCCGAGCCGCGATTCTGAAATCAAGTTTGCCCTCTGGCTGCCGGCGGCGTCCGCCTGGAACGCCAAGTACCGGCAGGAAGGCAACGGTGGCTGGGCAGGCGCCATCAACACCGCCTCCTTTGCAGAGCCGTTGCGCCGCGGTTACGCCGTCGCCGGCACCGACAATGGCCATGAAGGTGGCGGCGGCGCGAACTGGGCCATCGGGCATCCGGAGAAACTGATCGACTTCGGGTATCGCGCCGTGCATGAAACCGCGATGCAGTCCAAAGCGATCATCCGCGCGTTCTACGGCCGGGACCCGGAGCGAAGCTACTTCAACGGCTGCTCCGACGGCGGCCGCGAAGCGCTGATGGAGGCGCAGCGCTTTCCGGAAGACTTCAACGGCATCCTCGCCGGCGCGCCGGCGAACAACTGGTCGCGCTTGTTCACCGCGTTCGTGTGGAACGAACGCGCGCTCCTGGCCACGCCGGACAGCGCGATCCCGCCCGCCAAGCTCCCCGTCATCCAGCGCGCCGTCATGGCCGCATGCGATCGTCTCGACGGCGTGGCTGACGGCTTGATCGAGAATCCGCGCGCCTGCACGTTCGATCCGGCCGTGCTCGTCTGCAAGGGAGCGGACGCGGCCGATTGTCTGCCCAAAGCCCAGGTCGATGCGCTGCAGAAGGTCTACGAGGGACCGCGCAATCCGCGCACCCAGGAACGCCTCTTCGTCGGACAGCCGCCCGGGACGGAAGCGGTGCCGGGCAGCTGGGGCACCTGGATCACGCCGGCGAACGCCGCAGGCGCCATCCAGTTCGCGTTCGGCAACAGCTACTACGGGGCGGCGGTATTCGAGGACCCGAAGTGGAATTTCCGGATGCTCGACTTCGATCGCGACGTGAGCATCGGCGATGCGAAGGCGGGACCGGTCCTCAACGCGACCAGCCCTGACCTGCGGTCATTCCGTGCGTCAGGCGGGAAGCTCATTCAGTACCACGGGTGGGGAGACGCCGCCATTCCAGCGCCGAGTTCGATCGAGTACTACGAGACCGTGCGCGCCTTTCTCTCGAAATACCCGGATGCGCGCACGCCTGGCGCTCCGCCGACCGAGGATTTCTACCGGCTGTTTCTCGTGCCCGGAATGGCGCACTGCGGTGGCGGCTCGGGCCCGAACAGTTTCGGCAACGGGGGCGGTGGAGCGGCGGCCAGCCGGGATCCTGAGCGCGATATCTTCACCGCACTGGAACGATGGGTCGAGCGAGGCGTCGCGCCGGAACGCCTGGTCGGCACCGGACGCGCCACCGATGATCCGTCGAAGCCGCTCACCCGGCCGCTGTGCCCCTATCCGCAGGTGGCGCAATACCGCGGCTCGGGCGACGTGAACGACGCTGCGAACTTCGCCTGTGCCGCACCGTCGTCGAGATAAGAAGATGACCGACCCCAACCGCGTCCTCATCTTCGACACCACGCTGCGCGACGGCGAGCAGTCGCCCGGCTGCAGCATGACGCAGCCGGAAAAGCTGCGGGTCGCGAAGGCGCTCGCGGAACTCGGGGTTGACGTGATCGAAGCCGGCTTCCCGATCGCCTCGAGGGGCGATTGGGAAGCGGTGAATCTTGTGGCTCGCGAGGTACGCGGTCCGATCATCGCGGGCCTCGCGCGCTGCAATCGAGACGACATCGACGCTGCGTGGCGCGCGTTGAAGGACGCCGCGCGTCCGCGCATCCACGTCTTTCTCGCCACCAGCGCGATTCATCGCGAACACAAACTCAACATGGCGAAGGAACAGATCGTCCAGACCGCGGTCGAGGGCGTGACGTTCGCACGCAGTTTATGCGCCGACGTGGAATTCTCGCCGGAAGACGCGTCGCGCACTGAGCTCGAGTTTCTCGCGCAGGTGGTTGAGGCCGCGATCGAAGCCGGCGCCACAACGATCAATATCCCCGATACCGTCGGCTATGCAGTGCCCGAAGAATTCTACGAAGTCTTTTCGTACCTCACACGCAACGTGCGCAATGTCGGCAAGGCCGTGCTCTCCGTTCACTGCCACAACGACTTGGGGATGGCGGTCGCAAATAGCCTAGCCGCGGTGCGCGCCGGCGCACGGCAAATCGAATGCACGATCAACGGCATCGGCGAACGCGCCGGCAATTGCTCGCTCGAGGAAGCGGTCATGGCGATCAAGACCCGCGAGAATGTGTTGGGAGTGAATACCGGGATTCATACGACACGCCTCTTTCCAACGAGTCGCCTGGTGTCGCAGATCACCGGCATGCCCATTCCGCGCAATAAAGCCATCGTCGGTGAAAACGCCTTCGCGCACGAAGCCGGCATTCATCAACACGGCATGCTCAAGCATCATTCGACCTACGAGATCATGCGTCCCCAGGATGTGGGGCTGTCGCGCACCAATCTCGTGCTCGGCAAGCATAGCGGCCGTCACGCGTTTCGCGAGCGCGTGAAGGAGCTCGGCTTTGACGTCAGCGATGGCGAGCTCAATCAACTGTTCGACAGAATTCAAAGCATTGGCCGACAGGAAGAAAGAGCTCTTCGACGGCGACATCGAAGCGTTGGTCATGCGCTCGGAAAATGAAGCGCGGGCCCTGGTCGCTGCAATCTCTGAGCGTCGCCACGCACGACAATCAACCGGCGCGCGTCACGGTCAGGCTCGCGCACACCGACGGCCGCGTCGTCACCCACGATCAAGCCGCCGACGGACCCGTCGACGCTGTGGTCAAAGCCATCGACCACGCAACCGGTATTCAGGTGCAGTTGCGGACGTTCGAAGTGCGCAGCGTGACCGTCGGAGAGGACGCGCAAGGCGAAGCGCTCCTCACGGTCGAACACAACGGCCGGTCCTATCGCGGCGCGGGCATCAGCACCAATATTCTCGAATCCGCCGCGCGAGCTTACCTGGAAGTCATCAATCGCATTGAAGCCACCAAAGCCAATGCCGACCGCAATAGCAACGAGCGCGGCTCGCCGCTGCGGCCGACGCTCGGGCCCGGCGTGTAATTCTCCTTGGCGAAGACCTGAGCGACCTTGGAGATGGCGCGGACGACGTCCTCTGGCTGCGCTGTCACGTGGAGGTAGCGGTCGATCATGCTGTAGGGTTCACAAACCCGATCACGCCGCGACAGCGTACCATGAATGACACCCCCAAGCCGATCGCGCCGCAGGACCTGCCCGCCGCTCCATGCCTCCATCGCTGAGCGTGTCGGCTGTGGTGATGTCAGGCGCAACGACCGGTGAGGGCGATGGCCGTTGTAGTGGTCAACGAACACGCGAAGCACCCGCTCGAGATGGTGGCGATCGAGGATCAAGAGCCAGTCTAGACACTCGGAGCGGACGGTCCGCACGAACCGCTCCGCCACCCCGTTCGCTTGCGGGGCACGAAACGGCGTACGCAGAACCTCGATCCCGTCGCTGCGAAACACCTCGTCGAAAGCGGCCGTGAATTTCTGGTCTCGATCGCGAATCAGGAAGCGAACCGGTTCCGGGCGCTCAGGCCACGTCCACGTCAGCTGCCGGGCCTGCTGGGTCACCCATTGCGAGTTCGGATGCGATGAACAACCAGCCAGATGCACGCAGCGGCTGCCTAACTCAATGAAGAAGAGCACGTACAACCGTTGTAGCCAGATCGTGTGGGGTGCGGAAGTTCGATCCGGCTCACGCCGCTCGGCGATATTCATGGAGCAGTCCGCCGAGACAATCACGGCGCTTGACAATGATCGGTTTCGTCCCAGGCGGCTGTTCATTCGACGGTCGGCCATTTGGTGGCGCGAGGTTCAAGCTGCGGCGTGCGATCCTTGCTTCGCCGACGCACGCCGGGCGTGACACTCTGCGCGGTCATGACATCATCTCCGCGTGTTTTCCTGTCCTATGCATGAGGCCGGACGACTCGACGAACTGCGGGCGCTGCTGCTCACCCCGGAGTGGCTCAATGCGCAATTGCGGGCCATTGGGCCGTATGCCGTGATGCGAGCGTTCGGCTGGATTCGTGGTGACCGCGATCTCGAGATGATTCACGGGGCGGTGCGACTGTCGCTCCCGGCACTCGCGTCGGATCCCAGCCAATTCTGCGAGCGGTTAAGCGGACGACTCCCAGCAGGGATCTCTGATCGGCTGGACGCATTCCGGGACGCCCTGTCACGCATTGCAACAGTCCCTCGGTTGCACGCCCGGTGGGCCAACCTGCAGGGACCAGCCGGCGGGCTCGTGCAAACCATGCTGCATGCTGCCGGGGTCAACGGCGCGTTACTGTTGCCCGACGGGCGCGTGTTGTCGTGGAGCAACGACGCAACGCTGCGGGTGTGGAACCTGGCGACGGGCGAGGGGGACCTCCTGACGGGCCACGATGATCTGGTCACGGGTGCGCTGCTGCTGCCCGACGAGGAGGTACTGTCGTGGAGCGCCGATTGGACCCTGCGGGTGTGGAACCCGATGACCCGCGAGGGCCGCTCGCTGGTTGGTCACGAGGGTTCCGTTGACGGCGCGGTGGTCCTGCCCACGGGACAAGTGTTGTCCTGGAGCGGGGATCTGACACTGCGGGTGTGGAGGCTCGTAACGGGCGAAGGCCGCACACTGACGGGCCACGAAAACCAGATATATGACGCGCTGGTGCTGCCGGATGGTCGGGTGCTGTCGTGGAGCCAGGACGCGACGCTCCGCGTGTGGGACCTGACGACAGGCAAAGGCCGGGTGCTGGCCGGCCACAACGATGGGGTTTACGGTGCACTGGTACTGCCGGATGGTCGGGTGTTGTCGTGGAGCCAGGACGCGACACTCCGTGTGTGGGACCTGACGACAGGCGAAAGCCAGGCGCTGACCGGCCACGACGATGCGATTTTTGGCGCACTGATGCTGCCCGACGACCGCGTGCTGTCGTGGAGTGCCGATGGGACCCTCGCGGTGTGGAACCTGGCAACTGGCGAGCGCTGGCCGCTGACGGGCCACGACGGCTGGGTCAACGGCGCGCTACTGCTAAACGACTGGCGCGTACTGTCGTGGGGTGACGACGGGACGCTGCGGCTGTGGGATTTGGCGACCGACGAGAGCCGCCAAGTGACGCGCCACAACGATCACGTCCAGGGTGCGCAGGTGCTGCCGGACGGGCGGGTACTGTCGTGGAGCGGCGATGGGACACTGCGGCTGTCTGACCTGGCGACCGGCGAGAGCCGCGATGTGATACGCCACCAGGGTTGGGTGTCTGGCGCGCTGATGCTGCCGGAAGGGCAGGCACTGACGTGGAGCGGTGCGTGGGACGACCGAAGTCTGCGCGTGTGCGACCTGGCCACGGCTCAGGGCCGGGCGCTGATAGGGCACCATGCGAAGGTCACCGGGGCGCTAATGCTGCCGGGCAGGCGAGTGTTGTCGTGGAGCCCGGACGCGACCCTGCGAGTCTGGGACCTGGCGAACGGCGAAAGCCGCCCGCTGACAGGACATTACGCGGCGGTGCGCGGCGCGCTGGTACCGCCTGACGGGAGGGTATGTCGTGGAGCGCGGACGCCACGCTGCGGGTCTGGGACTCACTGAAAGGCGAAAGTTGGGCGCTGGCGGGCCACAAGCAACGCCGTACGGATTGGGGTTATCAGCAGGGGGTCGACGGCGCGTTGGTGCTGCCTGACGGGCGGGTGCTGTCGTGGAGCTGGGACCGCACTTTGCGGGTATGGGATCTCGCGACAGGCGAGGGGAACCCACTGATCGGCCATCACGTTGGATCGGCGGTGCGCGTGTGCTGCCCGACGGACGGGTGTTATCGTGGAGCCAGGACCGCACGTTGCGGGTGTGGGACTTGGGGACGGGCCAGGGGCGCGCGTTGAGGGGTCACAAGGATTGCGTAGACGGTGTGCTCATGCTGGCCGACGGGCGGATGTTGTCGTGGAGCCGGGACTCCACGTTGCGGGTGTGGGACTTGGGGACGGGCCAGGGGCGCGCGCTGAGGGGCCACGACGGTTGGATTCAGGGCGCAGTCGTGCTTCCGGACAGGCGGGTGTTGTCGTGGAGTACCGACCGGACGCTACGGATGTGGGACTTGGCGACAGGCGAGGGCCGCCAACTGTGGGGCTACGAGGGATGGGTCGACGGCGCGCTGGCGCTCCGTGATGGGCGGGTGTTGTTGTGGGGCCGGGACGGCGCGCAGTTGTGGGACCTGGCGACGGGCGAGGGCCGTCTGCTGACGGGCCACGAGGAGTGGGTCGAAGGCGCGCTGGAGCTGCCCAACGGGCGGCTGGTGTCGTGGAGCAACCGAACGTTCCGTTATCATGTCATCGACGGGAATGACCCCGCGCTCGTCTTCCATTTTGATGCCACGCCCACCGTCGTGATTCCTGATGGGTCGCAGCGGTTCGTTGTAGGCGATGCGCTTGGTAGGGTTCACTTTCTCGAACTTGTTGAAGACGCTGCGGCGTCAGGCGTCCGTGAACCCAACGATGCGTTCTGGCACGAGCGACCGGCGCGGTGACCCCATGTCTTCTACCGCTGGAATGGATAGTCGCGATCGATGAAGGCGATGGCATCGGCACCTGCATCTGGAGCGTATCCAACAGCTAACGTGGTCGGCGGTCGACTCCTGCAATCGCTGCCGCTCCTGCAGTTCGATCCCGTTCTGTTCCGGCGCAGGACAGCGCAGCTCAGTCGTCCGGCTGAAGCCCGCTAATGGCCGTCGTCATGCGCGCTGACATTCCTTCCTCCGGGTTGATCAGTCACCAAGATCCTGCTCGGTATCGAGCCACACGATGTTGACGGTTACCTCAATCGGTGCTGCGATCCCTTCGCCAATTCCCGGCCGTGTCGCGTTGAATCTCGCAACAATCTCCCATCTTGATCTGTTAGTCCCAAACGCAACGCTGGCCATCGGCTCGCGTCCTTGACCATGAGGCCAGCTCTACACGCTTGAGGAGCGTGACGGGCTGGGGACATTGGCGCCCCACCGTCTGATCTCAGTAGACTGTGATCCCGCTGGCGCCTCACGACCCTTTAGCACAATCGGGGTTTGGTCTTTGTGATGAGCGGCCGGTGTGGTGCTTTGCGAACGATGCTTTACCGTGTAACTCCGCGACGAGCAGCCGCTAGGATCTGTCGTGCACCACGAACGAGGCTCACATGCCCATGAATAGTGAGTCTGATGCGAAGATTGGACACCGCGCGCTGGCGGTGAAGGCTTTCGGAATCACTGACAAGGGGCGCGTGCGCCCATCCAATGAGGATCAGTTCCTCAGCGCTGAACTCACCAAAGCCATGCGCATCTGGCAGACGAGCCTGCCGGAACCGAAGGCGCAGTTCGGGATGGAACGCGGCCACCTGTTTCTCGTAGCCGACGGCATGGGCGGACACCGCGCCGGCGAACACGCTAGCGCCCTTGCGGTCGTCGCCATCGAGCAGTTCACACTCAATACATTCAAGTGGTTCTTCGACTCGAATGCGCCCGAGGCCCAGAGAGTCCTCACCGAGTTCCAGAAGGCACTCCGCCAAGCTGACGCGCGCATCCTTGAGGAAGCGACGGAGCACCCGGAATTGGGCGGGATGGGCACTACGGTTACGATGGCGTTCCAGCTCGACGCACAGCTGTGTGTCGTCCATGTTGGGGACAGCCGAGCGTACCTGTATGGGGATGACGAGCTGTATCAGCTCACGCATGATCACACTCTCATGGCGGAGATGGTCCGCCGGGGAGAGATTCGGCCGGATGAGGTCGCAGGGCACCGCCTCCGCCACGTCATCACTAACGTGGTCGGAGGCGCTGAAGTGGGCGTGTACGTCGAAGCTCACGCGCTGAACGTTCATGCCGGCGATCGTCTGCTGCTGTGTACCGATGGATTGACCGAGATGATGACGGAGGATGCGATCGCGGCCATCCTTAAGGCGGACGCGGATCCGGAGACCGCCTGTACGAAACTGGTGGCGCAGGCGAACGAAGCCGGCGGCCGCGACAATATCACGGTGCTGATTGTGCGGTTCGATCCGGCGGATCCCAAGCCCCCATCAAGGTGAATCCATTTACCTTATGCAAACCTCCGCACACGGGTCTCTACATTTGAATTCGACCAATCACGTAGAGACTTTATCTCCTGCCTAAGTCCGTCGTATTCGCCCATCAGTCGAAGCATCAGTTCTGTTCGCGGCTAGCCTGAAGCGACGTGACCTGTTGGGTCGTTGCCTTCCATAGATAGCGGCGATCATTGCGTTGTGCATACCAAGAATTCGGTTCTTCTTGAAACCATTGACGTTGCCAGCTTCGGCGGATAGGGTCTTCGCCGATGCGATCCGTCATCGTTTCGTTGCTCTTCACCCTGCGCGCATCACTCTGCGATCGAGCTGCACTGCAGCTTGAGATTCTCGCGTTGCGACATCAGCTCCAGGTCCTGGAACGGACCCGCCCGCGCCGCGTCCGGCTCACCCGATCCGACCGGCTGCTCTGGGTCTGGCTGTCAGGCGTGTGGCGAGGATGGCGGGCGGCGGTCGTCATCGTCAAGCCCGAGACCGTTCTCGCCTGGCATCGGCAGGGTTTCCGCCTGCTCTGGACCTGGAAAAGTCGGCACCGTCCGGGCCGACCCGCGGTTCCTTGTGACGTCCGCGCCTTGATTCGCACGATGTCGGACATGAATCCGCTGTGGGGCGCACCGAGGATCCACGGCGAGCTCTTGAAGCTTGGCATCGACGTCTGCGAAGCCACGGTCGCGAAGTACATGGCGCGTCGCCAGCGCCCGCCGTCCCAGACCTGGCGGACGTTTCTCGCCAATCACATCGACCAGATCGCGGCCGCCGATTTCTTCGTCGTGCCGACCATCACTTGTCGACTGCTGTTCGTGTTGGTTATTCTGACCCACCAGCGTCGGCGCGTGGCTCACGTCGCCGTCACCGCGCATCCGACCGCCCCGTGGACCGCGCAACAACTCCGCGAGGCGTTTCCCGAAGACACGGCTCCGCGCTATCTCGTTCATGATCGCGACCACGCGTTTGCTGCGCTCGCCGCGACCGCGAGCGGCATGGGCATCGAGGAACTCCGCACCGCCCCTCGTTCGCCGTGGCAGAACGCGTATGCGGAGCGGCTCGTCGGCTCCATCCGACGCGAGTGCCTCGATCACGTGATCGTCGTGAATGGAACTGGATTGGTTCGCGTCTTGAGTCGGTACCTGACGTACTACCACCAATCGCGAACGCATCTCTCGCTGGCGAAGGACTCGCCGCACCCCCGGCCGATCGCGCCACCAACGCTCGGCCGCAGTCGTCGCCATTCCACTCGTCGGCGGCCTGCACCACCGCTACGACCGCCGCGCGGCGTAGTCGCACTCTCCCCCGCTCGGCCAGGTCGTTGTTTTGCGAGTCAGTCCGCATTGGCCTCAGCTCTCGCGACCTGAACACAGCACGGCGATGAGCCGAACAAGGCTCGCGCAACGATGAGCAGCATAGCTGCTGCCCAGTCGACCACTTACCGTTCGGACCGGCGCAGCATCAATCCGGGCCGGCGAATTGAATTCTTAGTAGGGACACGGGACGAGCTTAACGCGGAGCGTGAGCGTGAGATGTGCGGTCTTATACAGACGGTGTTTGTGTCGCCCGCATACAGTGATTCTTGACCTGGTGTCTGACGTGCTGTGGATTCGGGTTGCATCGACTGACGGGCAGTGACACCTTGACACTGCGTTCGCCTTTTCGGTGCTGCCGCATCTTCGCTGCTCCTCGTTCTCGTGGGCGTCGCGCTCGTCTCCGTCATTGATCGCGGGTCGCTAGCGAAGCTCATGTCGAGGCAGGTCAACTGATGATGGGGGACATTTGCATGGTGTCTATTGGTTCGTCACGAACGTCCTCCGTGGATACGTCGACGTCGTACATGGGATTGCACCTCCGGCACCCGTTCATGGCTGGCGCGTCGCCGCTCAGCGCGCACCTCGACGGCGTGAGACGCCTCGAGGACGCCGGCGCCGCGGCGATCGTCCTCCACTCGCTGTTCGAGGAGCAGATTACGGAAGCACAATCCGGACGGATCCGCGGTATGGGCGCGAGCGACGACCTGCAGTTTGCTGCGCGGCTCGCGGCGTTCCCGCCGTCCGCGGAGTATCCCTTCGCGCCTGAGGAGCACCTCGAGCACCTGCGGCGTGTCAAGGAGGCGGTCCGCGTGCCGGTGATTGCCTCGCTGAACGGAACGACCGCGGAGGCCTGGCTGAAACACGCGCGTCTGCTGCAGGAGGCGGGCGCCGACGCGCTGGAAGTCAATTTCTACGAGGTCGTGACTGATTTCTCCGTGCCCGCGATCGCGATCGAGACGCTGATCATCAACGCGGTCGCCGATCTGAAGCGGGATCTGCGGATTCCGGTTTCCGTCAAGTTGTCGCCGTTTTTCACGGCGTTCGGCAACATGGCGAGCCGTCTCGACCAAGCGCGCGTGGACGGCCTGGTCATCTTCAATCGGTTCTACCAGCCGGACATCGACACTCGTACGCTGACAGCCAGTCCAACGCTTGAGCTGTCACGAAGCTCGGAGCTCCTCCTGCGGTTGCGATGGCTCGCGATTCTCCACGACCGCGTGCGTCCATCTTTGGCGGTGACCGGTGGCATCGAGACGTGGAATGACGGCGTCAAAGCGATTCTCGCCGGGGCCCACGTCGTGCAGATGGTCTCGGCGCTCCTCCGCCATGGCCCTGCGTTTCTGACCACGATGGTCGAGAAGCTGGTGGCGTGGATGGAGTGGAACAGGGTGCCTTCCGTTGAGGAGATGCGCGGGCGTGTCAGCCTCAAAACGGTGGCCGACCCCGGCGATTTCGAGCGCGCGAACTACATCCGAGCGCTTCACAGCTGGAGTCACTAAGAAACAAAGCCTCATATGGGCTCGATGGCACCTCACCTTTTGGGCGGCTGGTTGAAGGGTTAGCGTCGCACGCCGCGCCTGCCGGCAGTCTTAGCGCTCTTTTGGCCCATCTGTTTGCCTTCCGGTTCGCCCATACGTTTATCTATCCGTTCTTGAGGGACGGGTTTCCGATGACGCTTTCCTGGGGCATCGACTGGTCCCCGGCTTCGGCGCGGGTTAGAGGTCGCCGTCTGTTTCGCCGCTAATGCTTCCGATCGTGTAGGGTTCAGAAATCCGGTCACGCCGCGCGCCCGTACTCGTGAATCACACCACCAAGTCGATCACGACGTTGGACCCGAGTGCCGCTCCAATCTGTCACTGCTGGAGGTATCGGCCTGGGTGGTGTGAGGCGCAAGGCCCGGTGAGAACGATGGCCGTTGTAGTGATCTGTGAAGACGGAAAGTACGTGCTCGAGATGCTGGCAGTCGAGGACCAACAGCCAATCGAGACACTCCGAGCGAACGGTGCGCACGAACCGCTCCGCCACCCCATTGGCTTGCGGCGTGCAAAACGGCGTGCGAACGATCTCGATCCGGTCGCTTCGAAAAATTGAATCAAAACCGTCCGTAAACTTCTGGTCCCGATCGCGAATGAGGAAACGAACCGGCTCCGGGCGCTCCGCCAAGGTCCACGTCAGTTGCCGGGCCTGTTGGGTGACCCATGGCGCGTTCGGATTTGGCGTGCATCCGGCGAGATGCACACGACGACTGCCCAACTCGATAAAGAACAGCACGTACACCCGTTGCAGCCAGATCGTCTCCACGGTGAAGAAATCGACCGCCAACAGGCTGTGCCTCTGGTGTGGCCGGATGAACTCGCGCCAAGTCAGCCCCCGGCGTGAACCAGCCGGTCCGAGTCGCGTTGCTCGCAGCCATGTCCGGACCGTCGTCGCTGAGACCACCACCCCAAGACCCTTCAACTCACCGACGATCCGTTGATCACCCCACCGCGGGTTCTCTCGCGCAAGACGGGTCACCAGCGCTCGAATCTCAGCTCGCATCGGCGGACGACCGATTGGACGTGGATACGTCCACCGTTTCGCCACCAAGCGTCGATGCCACCGAAGCAATGTGGCCGGCGAGATGATGAAGGATCGCCAGCGTTCTCTCGGCAGGAGCCGACTCGCCGCCGCCAAGAACAGCCGGTCAACCGTCGTGATCGCCGGACGCCTCGTCTGGCGGCGCAGAACGGCCAGGTCATGCCGAAGCACAAGGATTTCCAGCTCTTTGAAATCCTTGGAGCGACAGCAGAAGGTAGTCAGCAGCAGGACGCCCCGAAGCACGAAGTAACACAGCGAGAGCACCACGGAGCCGCCGGAGCAATCCAGTTACCGCCTATTCTACGAATTGGTCTCCTGCCCGCTCTGCTGAAGTCTACCGACATGCAGAGCCTGAATTACTGCACCCTTCAGGCCAGCTCTACACGCTTGAGGAGCGTGACGGGCTGGGGACATTGGCGCCCCACCGTCTGATCTCAGTAGACTGTCATCCCGCTGGCGCCTCACGACCCTTTAGCACAATCGGGGTTTGGTCTTTGTGATGAGCGGCCGGTGTGGTGCTTTGCGAACGATGCTTTACCGTGTAACTCCGCGACGAGCAGCCGCTAGGATCTGACGTGTACCACGAACGAGGCTCACATGCCCATGAATAGTGAGTCTGATGCGAAGATTGGACACCGCGCGCTGGCGGTGAAGGCGTTCGGAATCACTGACAAGGGGCGCGTGCGCCCATCCAATGAGGATCAGTTCCTCAGCGCTGAACTCACCAAGGCCATGCGCATCTGGCAGACGAGCCTGCCGGAACCGAAGGCGCAGTTCGGGATGGAACGCGGCCACCTGTTTCTCGTAGCCGACGGCATGGGCGGACACCGCGCCGGCGAACGCGCTAGCGCCCTTGCGGTCGTCGCCATCGAGCAGTTCACACTCAATACATTCAAGTGGTTCTTCGACTCGAATGCGCCCGAGGCCCAGAGAGTCCTCACCGAGTTCCAGAGGCACTCCGCGAAGCTGACGCGCGCATCCTTGAGGAAGCGACGGAGCACCCGGAATTGGGCGGGATGGGCACTACGGTGACGATGGCGTTCCAGCTCGACGCACAGCTGTGTGTCGTCCATGTTGGGGACAGCCGAGCGTACCTGTATGGGGATGACGAGCTGTATCAGCTCACGCATGATCACACTCTCATGGCGGAGATGGTCCGCCGGGGAGAGATTCGGCCGGATGAGGTCGCAGGGCACCGCCTCCGCCACGTCATCACTAACGTGGTCGGAGGCGCTGAAGTGGGCGTGTACGTCGAAGCTCACGCGCTGAACGTTCATGCCGGCGATCGTCTGCTGCTGTGTACCGATGGATTGACCGAGATGATGACGGAGGATGCGATCGCTGCCATCCTTAAGGCGGACGCGGATCCGGAGACCGCCTGTACGAAACTGGTGGCGCAGGCGAACGAAGCCGGCGGCCGCGACAATATCACGGTGCTGATTGTGCGGTTCGATCCGGCGGATCCCAAGCCCCCATCAAGGTGAATCCATTTACCTTATGCAAACCTCCGCACACGGGTCTCTACATTTGAATTCGACCAATCACGTAGAGACTTGATCTCCTGCCTCAGTCCGTCGTATTCGCCCATCAGTCGAAGCATCAGTTCTGTTCGCGGCTAGCCTGAAGCGACGTGACCTGTTGGGTCGTTGCCTTCCATAGATAGCGGCGATCATTGCGTCCTCATCAGTGTTCACGCATCAGCTGACGGAGTTCGGTTCTGAGTGCCTCATAGAGCGCGCTCGTCGCTGCGATGCTGCCGTTCGTCATCCCGTTGTCAACCATCCACGCCGCAAGCTGGTTCGATTCGGCTGCCACCTGGATCGGTTCCATTTTGTGGGTGATCGTAGCGGCCCGTGCTCGCGCGAGCGCCGCCTGAAACGTGCCCCAGCCGAAGGTCTCATAGGCTTTGGTCGTCAATTGCTCGAGTTTCGTCATCCCAGGCCATCACGCCCGCCTTTCTGAAACAACCTCGTAGTGTCCCATCGCTCTGCCGATCCAACTGATCACGCCGCTCGCTCGTAGTAATTGAGCAGCCCACCGAGCCGCGGCGCGGCGATGCATCGCGGCCGCCCCCGATCGCCCGTGCGACCCGTCGATGAGCACGTTCCCAACCCCTGATGATTCCGCTCCCAATGATAGTGATCGACGAATTCCGCGACCGCTCGCCGAAAGTGCCGCTCGCCGAGCGGAATCATCCGGTCGAGGCACTCTTCTTTGATCGATCGCACGAAGCGTTCGGCGTACGCATTCGCATTCGGCGCCTGAAACGGCGTCTGCACCACGCGAATGCCCGCCTCGCCCAACAGCTGCTCGCACTTCCGCGCTCCACTTCCGATCCCGATCGCAGATCAGCACGCGGTGGCTGACCAGCAGCCCGTCTCCGCGGCCGTCAACGTGCGACGACTTGTTGCATGAAGCGCTCATCGGGATGCGGTGTCGAGCCCGACGATCTGCACGCGCCGTGAGGCGAGGTCGATCACGAAGACGGTGTAGAACGTCACCAGGCCGCGCCACGTCCAGACCTCCGTCGTGAAGAAATCCGCGCCAGCGATCGCGCCCCAATGCGCCCGCAGGAACGTCTGCCACGACGTCGGCCGCTCCGGCACCGGCGGCAGCCCATGCGCCTTCAGGATCCGCGCGACCGTCGAGCGGCCGACCCGATGGCCCGACATTCTTCAGCGCGCCTCGATCCGCGTGTAGCCCCAGGTGGGATTCTCCTCGGCCATGCGCACGACCAGCCGCCGGATCTCCGCGAGCACGCCGCGCCGACTCGCCCGGCGTTCGCGTACGTCCATTTGCGCGCGATCAGCTGTCGATGCCAGCGGAGAATCGTGTCGGGCGTGACGATCGTGGCGATGTCCCGCAAGCGCGCGACGGCCCAGCCGATGGCCGCATGGCGAGCCGCCGCCGATCCTCATCGGTCAACGCAGGCGCCGCCCGCCGAGCTGCGGCGCAGGAGGCGATTCTCTTCGATCAGATAGGCCACGGCGGCCTGCTGCCGTTGGTCGAACCAGCCAACCAGCCGGTCAAGAGCCAGCGGAGGGACGACGGATCGAGCACGGCGGCAGAGTCTATATCACGGACCCGATCTCAGGCCGCAAAGGGCTGGCCGAGCAATGAGACACTACGGGCTCGCACTGCTCAGCCGGGCTTCGACGGGGTGAGTTGTTTGCCTTGCGTTGGTGGGACTTCATCTGACGAATCGAAGCTTGCAAGTTCGTGCCGCGGTCTATGAAGGGGTATTCGACGATCCGAAGACAATGGCCAGTTTGCGGACCATCCCAATGCCCGGTGCTGGGCTGCAGCTCCTGGAGGACTGGAAGGCACGAGCAAAAAGGACGGCGGCACACGAGCTCATCTTCTCGACGGTGTCTGGCAAACCGATCTCACCCAACAACGTCTTGCGGCGGTGGGTCTGGCCGGCGTGTCAGGCGGCGGGCCTGCAACGGGTGACGTGGCTGACATTCAGGCGAACGTATTCCTCGTGGGCACACGACAAGGGCGTGCCAGCGAAGGTGATCGCGCAGACCATGGGACACACCAAAGTCGACACCACAATCAACGTCTATACCCAGGTGCTCGACGGTGCCGCGCGCTTGGCGGCGGATCGCATCGGATCCGAATTGTTCAGAATTGTTCAGATCCCGGATGGGGCGACGACGCCAACTCATTGAAAAGATTGGCTCCTCAGGCTGGACTCGAACCAGCAACCCTCCGGTTAACAGCCGGATGCTCTGCCATTGAGCTACTGAGGAACAGGTGGGCCGCGCCGAACGGCAGTAACCGCTAATACTAACGAATCCCGGCAAAGTCGGTCAACGCACTCAACGCTTCCGGCCGGCCATGCGCACCTGCACCGCCGTGCCGAGGAGTCCCAAGACAATCCACGCCAGGACTACCCATCGGCGCGATCCGCCTGGGGTAAACGGATACAGGACCCAGACGTCAGGAGTCGAACGACCGCGTAGCGGAGCGCGAGCGGCCATCAGCGTCGTCGCCCCAAGTATCACGGTCCAGGCACCCGAGAACGCGGTGCTCACGATGATGACGTACTGCTGCAGCACCAGCGCGGCGATCGTGCCCAGCGCGACAAACAGGATGATGATCGCCACCGGCGGATCGGCCGCCGATACCTGAGCCCACCCGACGTGCACCAGGAACGCGCCGAGGCCGGCCCCCACGAGCGCGATCCCGACAAAGTAGGCGAAGAACAGAACAAGCGAGCCAATCAGACCTCCGACGAGCGCGGCCAGGACCATGCCGAACGCGTTGCTGCTGCCCATCATCGAGCTGGCGAGCATCGCGCCGGCAATGAATCCGTAGATGGCCAGAACGAGCCGGAACAACCTGTACCCGGCGAAGCAGGCGATGGCGCCGCCGAGCACGAGGGCAATTGCGGCGAGGGTTTCGTACGAGGTCGGCAGCATCACGCCGAATCAAACCTCACGCCGCCCTTCCATCGCCTTGTTCATCGTCACTTCGTCGGTATACTCGAGATCGCTTCCCACCGGCACGCCCATCGCGATGCGCGTCACCTTCACGCCGAGCGGCTTCAGCAAGCGCGCCAGGTAGATGGCCGTCGCCTCGCCTTCGACGTTCGGATTCGTGGCCAGAATCACCTCGCCCACACCATTCGATAGTCGCGCAAGAAGGTTTTTGATCTTGAGGTCGTCCGGTCCGACACCCTGCAGCGGCGACAGCGCCCCCATCAACACGTGATAGACGCCCTTGAATTCTCGCGTCTTCTCGATGGCGGCAACGTTCGGGGGCTCCTCCACGACGCAGATGGTTCGATGATCGCGGTCGGGATTGCTGCAAAACACGCAGGGATCGACGTCCGTGATGTTGTTGCACACCGAACAATACGTGATGCGATCCTTCACGTCGCGAACGGCATCGATCAGTCGATCGATCGTGTCGCGCGGGGTCTTGAGAATATGGAAGGCCAGCCGCTGCGCGCCCTTGGGGCCGATTCCAGGCAAACGCTGCAGCTCTTCGACGAGACGGAGAAGCGAGGGAGGAAGCGACAATTGTAAATTGTGAATTCTACAGTCCGGGCAGCTTGAGCCCGCCCATCATGCCGCCCATCTTCTGCGCCATCTCTTCGTCGGCCTTGCGCTGAGCGTCGTTGATGGCCGCGACGATGAGGTCCTGCAGCATCTCGACATCGTCTTTCGACACCACCTCGGGATCAATCTTGAGCGATTGCACCTGCTTGGCGCCGTTGACGACGGCGGTGACCATCCCGCCACCTGCGTTTCCCTCGGTGCGGAGCTCGGCCATCTGCTGTTGCAGGCGCTCTTGCATCTGCTGCGCCTGTTTCATCATCTGTTGAATGTTCATGGTATGCCTTCCGCACCGGTGCAGCGCAGATGCGTCCGCCGTTCGCGCGTCCAGGTTCCTGGACCTATTTCAGTTCTTCGATGTCTCGAATTTCTGCGGGAAACACGTCGAGCAGTGCCTGGACACCGGCATCGGCGAGGGCCTGCTCGCGAAGCGACGACTGCTTGGTCGTCTCGGGATCGGGTGCGGCGGGCACCGGCTGCGCCACGGCGGGCGCCTCGGCTTGCACAGCGCCGACAGCTACCTTTCGCCCAGCCACTCTCTCGGCCGCCGATTCAAGCCACGTGCGGCTCTGATCGAACACTTCTCGGAGCGTGCGTTGTGTCGATGAGAAGGTGAACGTCACCTTGTCCCCGGCGACGTCGATCCTCTGGGCCTGTGCAACCACCGTGTTATAGAAGACGGCCTTGGTCTTTCGGATCTCCGCGAGAAACGCGTCTTTGAACGTCAGGTGATCGCTCGAAGCCGTCCCGCCTGGCTCAGATGCCGCAACCGTTGACCGGCTCGAGCCGGACGCTCCTCCAGTCGGCCGCCCGATGGTGCCTGCTCCTGCAGCCGGCGCAGATTGTGGCGCCTTCGACGGGACCGTCTTCACGGGCGCGGAACGTCCAGGTACTCGGAGTCGCGCCGGCGCCGGCAATGAGCTCTTCGATTGGCACGAGCTTTCGCAGATGAATCCAGCGCAAGAGCGCCATCTCGAGGTGGTACCGCGGCTGCGCGGCGCCCCGAATGTCAGCCTCGGCACGCGTGAGGAGGTCGAACGCGCGCAGCAAATCCTCTCGAGAGAACCTGGCAGCCATCGCGATGAGACGATCGCGCTCGCCTTCCGCTGCGATCTCCGAATCGCTCGCCCGCGACGGATCGACGTTCAACACGAGGAGATCGCGGACCACTCGCGACAACTCCCGGCAGACCAGCCGCAGGTCGTAGCCCATCTCGACGGCTCGGCCGGCCAGCACGAAGGCGGCCGACGCGTCTTCGTCGGCAACCGCCTGAACGGTGTCGAGCAGAAGATCGCGCCCAACCAGGCCCAGCACCGTCGAGACATCGTCGGCCGCGATGGTCTTCCCGGTGAACGCGATGACCTGATCGAGCTTGCTCTGCGCATCGCGCATGCTTCCTTCGGCGTCGCGTGCGATCAGCTGCAGGACATCGTCGCCGGCTGTCATCTGCTCGGCGTCCACAATTCGGCGGAGCTGTTCAGCAATCAACTTCGCGCTGATCGTGCGGAGCTCGTAGACCTGCGAACGCGACGTCACCGTCTCGGGGATCTTCTCGAGCTCGGTCGTGGCCATCATGAAGACCACGTGCGGCGGCGGCTCTTCGATCGACTTGAGCAGCGCGTTGAACGACGGCGTCGAGAGCTGATGCACCTCGTCGATGATGAACACCTTGTAGCGGTCGCGAACAGGGAGGATGGCCAGACCGGAAATGATCACATCCCGGACGTTGTCGATGCCGGTATGCGTCGCGGCGTCGATTTCCAACACGTCGATGTCACGGCCTTCGGCAATCTCCGTGCAGGCGTCGCAGCGGCCGCACGGTTCCGCCGTGGGGCCGTTCGCGCAGTTCAACGCACGAGCGAGGATGCGGGCGGTGGTCGTCTTCCCGACGCCTCGCGGCCCCGCGAACACGAACGCCTGCGCCAGGCGCCCGCTGGTCAGAGCATTTCGAAGTGTGCGGGTGACCGCCTGCTGTCCAACGACATCGTCGAACCGCTGCGGACGCCATTTGCGCGCGAGGACTTGGTAGGACATCGACCTTACGGACTGGACCGCGGCCCGGAGTGGCTGCGGCACATTTCAGGATCCACTGAGCGCTGCTGCCTTCCGGCCCTGACGCGGTTCGTAGGCTGAAATTGCACAGGTTCCGGACCGCGATGCAATCCGCAAAAAATTGAGTGTACTACAGGACGCACCGGCGAATTCAGCCATGGAGCGAAGGCGACGCGGATGGCCGCAGTCTACTACACGGGCACGCGAGTCGCGAGCAGGAGATACTTCGCCAGCACCTCGCCGACAACCACTGTGAAGAAATCCACGTAGAGGATTCCGGTCGCGGATTGTGTCGATCTGATCTTTGCCGTTTCCCACGTGAGATAGGAAAGCAGCGCTGGCCCACCGAGGCCGAACAGCACGCGCTGCCAGAAGAAGACACCGTCAACCGACGTGATGTAGTGCCAGAAGCTGGGGCCAAGACCCGGCTGCCACGTCTCAATGGCGACGACCACCGCAGCCACCACGACGACAATCCGCACCACCGTCGACGCAATGTGCACCTTGACAATCGACTGAAGGTGAGAAACCTCCATCGACGGGATGACCAGGTACCAGTGCCCGAGAATCATCGCCGTCGAGGCCCCGCCGAGGAGCGCCGATGAACTGAGAAAGCTGGCGATCGTCAGCACTTTGGCATCAATCGCACCGCCCGCCGTGGCGGCCATCGCCTGCGCCAGAAGGACAACCAAGCCTGCGCTGCATGCCACCCAGACGAGAGCTGGGCGAATGGAGGCAAGCACCCGCCCAACCGTCATCCAATACACCACGATGGCGGCTTCTGCGACGGCCAGCGCTGCAATGCCTACTCGAGTGGCGATCGTCGGCTCGATTTCGGTGGGTCGAAACACAAACGCCACGGCGATCAGCGCAGCGGCCAAGCCGGCGTTGAAGCGAAAAAACTTCACTCCCGCGTGGCGCGATACGAGGACGAGTGTAAAGACGATGCCGAGCGCGAGGTGCGTGAGGAACAGGAACAGGATCACAGGTCTTGTAGGTCAGGTGGGTCAGGTAGGTCAGGTGAGTCAGGTAGGTCAGCTGAGTCCAGGTGGGTCAGGTGAGTCAGGTAGGTCAGGTGAGTCAGGCGGGTCAGGTAGGTCAGGTAGGTCTAGGTAGGTGTCAGGTGCGGACCTACCCGCCTCACCAGGCCCACCAGACCCACCCGGCCTGGAGTCAGCGAAGCCTCTTATTGACCTCCGCCCAATTCACGACGTTCCACCAGGCGTTGATGTAGTCGGGGCGGCGATTCTGGTATTTGAGATAGTAGGCGTGCTCCCAGACGTCGAGCCCGAAGACGATCTTCTTTCCTTCCATCACCGGGCTGTCCTGGTTGGCCGTGCTCTCAATCGCCAGCTTCCCGCCCTGATCAATCACCCACGCCCAACCGCTGCCGAAACGGCCGACACCAGCCTTCGCGAACTGCTCCTTGAATGAGTCGAATCCGCCAAACGACGAGTTGATGGCGTCTGCAATGGCCCCGCTCGGCTGACCGCCGCCGTTCGGCCCCATGATCTGCCAGAACATCGAATGGTTCGCGTGCCCGCCGCCGTTGTTTCGAACCGCCGTGCGAATCTCTTCGGGAACGCTAGTGATGCTGCGCAAGAGTTCATCGATGCTCTTCGACTGCAAACCGGGATGCTTTTCGAGCGCGGCGTTCAGGTTGTTGACGTACGCAGCGTGATGCTTGCCGTGATGGATCTCCATCGTCTGCTTGTCGATGTGCGGTTCGAGCGCATCAAATGCGTACGGAAGAGGCGGGAGCGTATGAGCCATCGAACGTCCTCCTAGCTATCTATTGAATCGTCAACATCCGATCGAGCGCGACCTTCGTCCAGTATTTCCGGTCGTCAGGAACGACGATCCGGTTGTGGACCTCGCCGTCTACCAAGCCCTCCAGGATCCACAACAGATGATTCGGCGACACGCGAAACATCGTCGAGCAGAGACAGCCGAATTGATCGAGGGAGAGCACGGTACGGTCGGGCTGCAGTTGCCGCGCCAGCCGATTCACGAGGTGAATCTCGGTGCCGACCGCCCACACCGAGCCGGAGGGACTGCCTGACACCTGCTTGATGATGTATTCGGTCGATCCGGAATCGTCGGCCGCCTGGACCACATCCCACGGCACTTCCGGATGCACAATCACGCGAACACCCGGGTGCTCGCGCCGAATGTTCTCGATCTGCCGCACGGTAAAGCGCGTGTGAACCGAGCAATGGCCTTTCCAGAGAATGATGCGCGCACGCTTCACGGCGTCGGCATCCAGACCGCCCCAGATCTCGCTCGGATCCCAGACAACCATCTCGTCGAGCGGAACGCCCATCGCATAGGCCGAGTTGCGTCCAAGATGCTGGTCGGGCAGGAACAGAATCTGCTCGCCGCGCTCCCACGCCCAGCGGAGAGTCGCCGCCGCGTTCGACGATGTGCAGACGACTCCGCCGCGCTCGCCACAGAACGCTTTGACGGCCGCCGCAGAGTTGATGTACGTGACGGGAACCACCCGCGACATCCCCATCTGCTCGAGATCGCTCCAGCACATCTCCAACTGTTCGAGATCGACCATGTCAGCCATCGAACACCCGGCCGCAAGATCGGGAAGGATGACTTGCTGGTGGTCGGCGCTCAGCACATCGGCGCTTTCCGCCATGAAATGCACGCCGCAGAACACGATGAAATCTGCCTCCGGATGGCCGCTGACGTGCCGGGCGAGCTTGAACGAATCGCCGGTGTAGTCGGCGAACTTGATGACCTCGTCTCGCTGATAGTGGTGGCCGAGGATCACGAGGCGCTGCCCGAGCGCGGCCCGGGCAGCGGCGATGCGGACGTCCATTTCCTCGTCGGTGAGGCCGAGATATCGCTCCGGAAGCGGCTGGCGCTCCCCGATGTGTTCCTTCTCGTACGCGGTCAAAATCGGCAGCAACATGTGAGCTTGTGAAAATTTTCGCAAACCAGAGACGCGAAAAAGCCAAGCGCCCCCGCTCGTTCGAGTCGCGCTTGGCAGTGACAACAATTATAACACTGGAGGTCGGCGCGTTATTCCGAGCTGGACCTTTCAGGCATGCGTGACGACGTTGTAGAGCGTGTCGCGCTCGATCGGCTCGCGGCCAGCCGCCTTGATCAGCCGCTCGATCTGGTGCGGTGTCATCGCCTCGGGCGTTCGGGCGCCGGCCATGTGATAGATCTTTTCTTCCTGGACCGTGCCGTCGAGGTCGTCGACTCCGAACCACAGCGCCGCCTGCGCCATCTCGACGCCGGTAGCGATCCAGAACGCCTTGACGTGCGGAATGTTGTCGAGCATCAGCCGGGCGACCGCATGGACCCGCAGGGTCTCGACGCCGCTCGGCGCGGGGAGCTTTCGCATCTGGTTGTTGTCGGGATGAAACGCGAGCGGAATGAATGCCTGAAAACCACCTGTTTCGTCCTGCAGCGCCCTCGCCCGCAGCATGTGGTCGACGCGCTCCTCGGGCGTCTCGATGTGGCCGTAGAGCATCGTGACGTTCGACCGGAGGCCGAGACGATGGGCGGTCCGGTGAATGTCCAGGAACCGGTCGGTTCCGCATTTGTCGTGACGAGATCTTGCGCCGCACGCGCTCGGCGAAAATCTCAGCACCGCCGCCGGGAAGGGAATTGAGACCGGCAGCCATCAACTCGCGTAACACTTGCTCGTCGCTCATCCCGTACAAGTCCGCAAAGAACGCGATCTCGACCGCCGTGAAGCACTTCAGGTGAATTTCCGGACGGATCCGTTTGAAGCCGCGCAGCAGCTCGGTGTAATAGTCGAATGGCAGGTCCGGATGCAGGCCGTTGACGACGTGTACTTCGGTCAGCGGCTGATCACCCCGCACGCGGAGCTTGTTCCACGCCTGTTCGAGCGACATCGTGTACGCGCCGGGGTCGCCGGGTTTGAGCCGCGCGAAGGAGCAGAACAGACAGCTCGCCACGCACACGTTGGTCGCCTCGAGTCGGATGTTGTAGTTGTAGAACGTGCGGCCGCCGTGCCGCTTCTCGCGCTCTCGATTGGCGAGTCGGCCCACCGCGAGCAGATCCGCGCAGTCGAACAGCCGGCATCCGTCGGCGAGCGTCAGCCGCTCGCCGGCATCGAGCTTGTCTGCGATGTCGAGCAGGTTGGCGTTGGCAAGCCGCGAGCGCATGGCCCCGCGGCCCTCAGGAAACGCCGAAGATTTGAATGCGCAGCGATCGCGCCCGAGGGCCGTCGAGCTCGGCCATCAGGATTCTCTGCCACTGCCCGAGCACGACCTCACCTCCACTGACCTGCAGCGTGAGGCTATGACCCAGCAGCAGCGCGCGCAAATGCGAATCGGCGTTCATCCGATCGCAATCCGAATGTTCGGGATCGTTGTGCATCCACTCCGCGTCGCGAGCGACCATCTGCTCGAGGAAGCGGCGGATGTCGGACAACAACGCGGTTTGGAACTCGTTGATGAACAGCGCGCAGGTCGTGTGCATCGACCACAGGCTGACCAGCCCTTCACGCATGTTGAAACGACGGACGAACTCCATCACGCGGTTGGTGAGATCGACGAGCTCGATGCGCTGGTCGGTTTGAACGACGAAGGTCTCTCCATGAACCGTAAGGCCGCCGACCGTCGCTGAAGCTACATGTTCCACTGGCCTCTCGCGTACGGTGACGGTCGAACTTTTGCTCATGCGGTCTCCTGCCCTCTACAACGCTCTACGGCGTCTTCGGCCCACCCGGGCCCACTCGGTTGGCGCCGTTTGTCTGTAAGAATGTCCGAAGCCTTCGGGCGCGAACACGTAATGTTACGAAAAAATGAATGCCTGAGCAACCGCGCGTTGCCTTTTGGCCCTTGGTATGCTGGCCTCCTGGCCGACCCATGCAATGCCATACAGTGCCTTTGGACGCACTGTTGGTCAGCGGTTCCCCAGCCGCGCGTACTTCGGCTGGCGACGAACTGGTCAGTTGGCGTGGGAGCAGGCATTGACACCAGGTTCCTTTTGCCGATCCACTATCTGACGCACCGAAGCAGAAAAAGCCAGTGGCTCCCTATCCCGAACGCATCGTCTGCTTGACCGAGGAAACGACCGAGACGCTCTACTTGCTCGGCCAGGGCGATCGCGTCGTCGGGGTGTCCGGTTACACGGTCCGGCCGCCGGAGGCGCGGATGAAACCGAAAGTGTCGGCGTTCATCAACGCGCGGTTCGACAAGATCGAGGCGTTGCGACCGGACCTCGTTCTGGCATTCTCCGACCTGCAGGCCGCGCTCGCGGCCGAGCTCGTTCGCCGCGGCCTGACCGTCGTCACATTCAACCAGCGCACCGTCGCGGAAATTCTCCAGATGATTCGCATGTTGGGCGGCCTGGTGGGCTGTCAGACCGACGCCGAACGGCTTGCCACTCGACTCGAATCGGATCTCGATCTGATTCGCGCGTCCGCGGCCAGGTTTCCACGCCGGCTTCGGGTATTTTTCGAAGAGTGGGACGACCCCATCATCTCGGGCATCCGCTGGGTCGAAGAGTTGGTCGAGATTGCCGGCGGCACGCCGCTCTTTCCCGAGCTGTCGAAGGCGTCGCTCGGACAGGGATCGAATTGTCGCCCCTTCGCAAGTCGCGCAGCGCGATCCTGAAGTGATTTTCGCGTCGTGGTGCGGCAAGAAAGTGAAGAAGTCCGCTATTCGATCGCGCGAAGGCTGGAGCGGCGTCAGTGCCGTCAAGTCCGACAGATTGTTCGAGGTGAAGTCGACCTACATCCTGCAACCGGGACCCGCCTGCCTCACCGAGGGCGTCCGCCAGCTTCATGCACTGCTCGCCCATGTCCACGGACTTGAGATCGACCCGACGATCGCCCCGGGCGAGCGTCTCGACGGCCTCGGCTCCAGCCGCGAGACACACGGCGGGTCGGCCAAGGCGCTCTAGGCGTGTCCGTCTCGCGCGTCTGATGCTCAGGCCCGCCTGGCCGGAGCGTCGGGCACGAGCGTTCGAACCAGCTCCTTGACGTCTTTCAGCGTGTCGATCGATTCGATCTGGGTCAGGGCCCTTTGGATGCGATCCGGCGTCAAGACGAGCTGTGCACAATCGGCGAACTTGTCATGGAGCTCTTCTCGGGTGAACGGCCGGTCCGGGCCGCCGCGATACTTGTCATCAGATGGCTGGGTCAATGTGCGCCCATCGGTCAGATCCACTTCGACGATGCTGCGAATCTTGTCGAAGCCCTGCGCCTCGATGTTCGCATCGAAGACACCAGTGACGCGCGTCATCATCTGCTGAACAGGCTCGCTGGCGACGAACTCGTCGGTGAACTCGCGGATGCCGGCCTTCCTCCGGATGAGGATCGTGCTCAGCAGGAATGGAATCGAGAACTTCGCTTCGAGCTCGGTTTTGGCCGTCTTGTAGCGAAGCGGCTCGAGGATGTTCGAACCGGCTCGCAGTCGGACGGCACGCACCTGCGCCGGCTTCAAATCGTGATCGACCACTAACTTGAGCATGGCATCCAGGCTGGGATGGCTGAGCGAGCCGCAAGGGTATGGCTTGATCGACACACCCGGGCTGAGAATGGTGTACGGCTTGCCGAGAACCGGGACGATCCGATCCAAATCGGCGCCGCGTCCGAGCACCTGAAAGAATCCCCATTGCCCATCGAGACCGTCGTCACCGCCCGTGAATCCTCTGGCGGCCAGTTCGGCGGCAAACACGCCATTCTCCGACGCACGTCCCACGTGCAGCGGCTTGGTCATCGTCCCGAAGTTGACGCGGATGCCACTCGCGAGGCTCGATGCGATCGCCAACATGTGCCCAACCTGCGTTTCGTTCAGCTTCAACAGCTTCGCGGCGGCGGTTGCTGCTCCGAACGTTCCGATGGTGCCCGAGCTGTGAAAGCCGTTCGTGTAGTGAACGGGATCGATCGCTTCGGCAATCTTGCACTCCACCTCGAACCCGACGAGAAACGCCTCGAGAAATGCGGCGCCGGACAAGCCGCTGCGCTCGGAAATCGCCAGCGCTGCAGCAAGCGCCGGCACCGTCGGATGAGTAAGCAAGCCGAAGGTTCGATCCGGGGTCGTCGACAGCTGCGTATCGTCGTAGTCCATCGCGTGGCCGCTCGCCCCATTCGCCAGGGCGGCCAGCGCTGCGGGCGCCATCAACGTCTCAGGGCCAAAGGCCGTCGCTTCCTTCTTGTCTGCTAGCGACCGCACATACTGGCGGACAATGACACTGCCCGGTACCGTCGAGCCAGCCAGAATCACGCCGATACCATCGACCAGGCATCGCTTCGCCTGATGAACCGCCTCCTGCGGAATGTCTTTCAAGCTGGTCGTGGCGATGAACCGCTTGACCGCAGCGGTCGCCCCTTTGATTGCCGCCCCTTCGACCTTCTTCGGCTTGACCGCTGCCTGGCTGGCAACGAGCTCGCGGCTGCCAATCGCGGAGGCCAGTGCCGAGCCCGCGGTAGCGCGCCCGACGACACGAAAGAATTCCTTGCGACTGAATCTCATGGCGAGTCCTCCGGATCCGGCACCACCGGGCGCTCCCAACGATCTTACGACGCAAACTCGATGTGAACGGGCTTCGGCAGCAGCCCCGCGGTCCGGGCATCGCCGAGCAGCTTGAAAACGGCCGCCCGGCCGCGATCGCCGTAGTCGAGCGTCAAGTCGTTCACGTACATGTCGACGAAGCGATCCGTTTGCGCCCGATCCAGTCCCCTGCCAAACTTCATCGCGTATTCGACCGCATCCTCTCGATGATCGAGACCGTACGCAATGCTCTGTTGCACGATCCGAGACAGAGTCGGGATGGCTGGCCCCAGATCGCGACGGATGATATTCGCACCAAGTGGAAGTGGCAATCCCCCCGTCCGATTGGCCCACCATTCACCGAGATCCACGATCTTCTTCAAGCCCTCGTCGCGGTAGGTCAGCTGCCCTTCATGAATCAGCAGGCCGGCCTCAATCTCGCCGGACTGGACAGCATCCTGGATTTTGTCGAACGGCATCACCTTGAACAGGACGTCCGGTTCGAAGAGCCGCAAGGTGAGGAAGGCGGTGGTCAGCTCCCCCGGCACTCCCACGCGAATGCCGGACAGCGACGATGGACCGTCCTTCTTGGAAACGACGATAGGACCGTAACGATCACCCATGCTGGCGCCGTGCGGCAGGAGAACGTACCGGTCGGTCAGGTGCGCATAGGCATGAAAAGAGACGGCGGTGATCTCGTACGTCCCCTCGAAGGCAGCGCGGTTCAGGGTCTCGATATCCGACAGTACCTGTTCGATGTCGAAGCCACCGGACGAGACAAATCCACTGGCCAGTCCATAGAACATGAACGCATCGTCGGAATCCGGACTGTGAGCGATACGGACTTTCATGGTTCCGAGCTGATCGTCATGCCCGTCAGAGCTGCGGTTTCACCGGCAAAGGAAGGAATCGCGATCAGACATCATCATCAAGCTCCTCGACGACGTATGGAGTAGCGGCTCGCCTGACGACAATGGTCAATCCGAAACAGACGAGCACCGTCGCAGCAGCGAGCCCGACGTAGATTCCGGTGCCAACCAGCGCGATGGGCGCGGCGGACATCGGCGTGTTCTCGACAATGGCCATCGCTTGGGACACGGTGAGGGCGCGTTCACCCGCCAGGCGCGGAAGAATCCGCCACGCCAGAAACAAGATGCCGAGCGCGACCAGGCCAACGACTAACAGGGGGTGACGAGAATTCTTGCGGGTGATCAGGCTCAGGGTGGCGAGGACTGCGGCCACAACTCCCAGTCCCGCAACCCAAAGTCCGGGCATGTCAGGAACGCCCTTCGTCGCCACGCCATTGACGACGACCCACGGCAGAAAGGCGCTGATGGTCAGCGTTACACCCGCGCCAAGGGGAATGAGGTAGGTGCGCATCCCCGGGCGGAGCATTGCGCGCAGTCCCATTTCAATTCAGACCCTAATCACTTTCCACTTTCAACTTTTCACTTTCCACTTTCCTGATACTCTTCCAGCCAGGCCATCTGAATCGCCTCGAGCTTCGGCTCGTTCGACGTTTTGGGATCGTCATCGAAACCGTCGAGAGCCAATACGCGCTCGCGCAGGTCCGTGAAACGAACGGTGAGCGGGTCCAGGTCCGGATACTTCTCTGCCAACGCAATTCCGATATCTTCGGCGTCGATCCACTTCACGGCTCTGCCTCCATTACCGCCCGATTTCGGTCCGCTCTCGGCGGTCCGATTTGCCGAGTTGGATTCCGCCGCCCTCCTGCACGTAGTTTCGGGTGTACATCGGCAGTTCGCAGACGACATCGCCCGAAATGACCGCCTGACAACCGAGACGCGACTGCGCAGTCAGGCCCCAAGCCGTATCGAGACGGTCGGCTTCGTCGTCCTGCATCTCGCTCAGGTGCTGCTCGCCTTGCTTGATGATGACGTGGCACGTCGTACACGCACAACTTCCTCCGCAGGCATGCTCGAGATGGATGTCGAAATTCTTCGCGACGTCGAGGAAGGATTCGGGCTTACCGTGATGCGAGTAAGGCAGTTGGCCGTGCTCGAACTCGACCGTTTGTGCTTCCCCGTCAATGATAAAAGTCACCTTCGGCATTTCGCCTCTTTCAACGCTGGCGATCGGGAGACCGAAACAGGCCAGACGTCTTACAGATGATCGACATTGCGTCCCGTCAACGCTGCCTGAACCGATCGGTTCATCATGACCTCGGCAAGATGGCGCGTGGCATCGTTCAGGGCGTGGGTCTTTTGTTGGATGGCCTCGCGATCCTGGCCGTTCAGCACCGTTTTGAGATCCGCGAGCGCCAACCGGATGCTCTCGTGCTCTCCCGGAGCGAGCTCAGTCGCGGCAATGTCGACGAACTCCTGGGCGCGCAGTGATTTCTCAGTTGCCAGGATCACCGTCTCGGCTTCATTCCGCGCGTCGATCAAGAGTCGCGCGGCGAAATCGGCCTCCGCGTGCTCGAACGAATCGAGGAGCATCCGCTCGACTTCTTCGTCCGTCAATCCATACGACGGCTTGACGTCGATACTCTGCTCGGCGTTGGTTCGCAGCTCCCGCGCCGTCACGCTCAAGATGCCGTTCGCATCGATCTGGAACTGCACCTGCACACGAGGCATGCCCGCCGGCATCGGCGGAATACCGCGAAGCTTGAACCTGGCGAGGGATCGATTGTCGGCCACCAGTTCGCGCTCGCCCTGCAGGACGTGGATGTCGACAGCCGTCTGGTTCTCCGCGAACGTGGTGAACATCTCGCTTCCGGTGGCCGGAATCGTCGAGTTGCGAAGGATGATCTTGGACATCACACCGCCCATCGTCTCGATGCCGAGCGACAGGGGCGTCACGTCGAGCAGGAGCAGCTCGCGGTTGCCGGTGATCAAGATGTCGGCTTGAACGGCCGCACCGAGGGCCACCACTTCGTCGGGATTGAGCTCGCTGTGCGGCGTCCTGCCGAACAGCTCGGCGACGAGATGGCGGACGAGTGGGATGCGCGTCGATCCACCGACCAGAACCACTTCATCGATCTGCGAGGGGTCGAGTTCGGCGTCGGCCAACGCCTGACGACACGGCGCCAGGGTTCGGTCGACGACAGGACGAATCAATGTTTCGAACCACGCACGCGTGATGCGCCGGCCGAGCAGCGCGGTCTCCTCCCGCTCCGAGAGATCCCATTTCGCCTGGATGACCGCATATCGAATGGCCTGCACGTCCTCGGCGGTACGATGCTGGCTCCCGGCTGTCTGGCTCAAACCTGACGCGATGTAAGACGGCGACGCGGAGTCGAGATCCTCGAGCACGTGCCCAAGAAGCAACAGATCGATGTCGTCGCCGCCGAGATGCGTATCGCCGTTGGTCGACAAGACCTGGAAGACGCCGTCTTCGACCCGAAGGATGGATATGTCGAACGTGCCGCCGCCCAGATCGTAGACGGCGATGAGTCCAGCGTGCCGCTTATCGAGCCCATACGCAAGCGACGCCGCCGTCGGCTCGTTGATGATACGCAGCACTTCGAGGCCGGCGAGACGTCCGGCGTCGCGCGTCGCCGTGCGCTGCGCGTCGTTGAAGTACGCGGGCACCGTGATCACCGCGCGATCCACTTCCGCGTCGACCTCGCCCTGGCCCGAGAAGAAGTCCTCGGCCCGCCGCTTCAAGTCACGAAGAATGAATGCGGAGATTTCAGGTGGCGTGAATTCCCGTTCGCCAAGTCCGATACGCACGACACCCGACGCGTCGCCGCCGACCTTGAAGGGAAGCAGCTTCGCCTCGCCACGCACATCGTCGACCCCTCTGCCCATGAAGCGCTTGACCGAATATACGGTGCGGCCGGCCTCGGTCATGAGCCGGCGCTGAGCCTCGCGGCCAACGTAGATCGTGCCGTCCGTCGAAACCGAGACAATCGATGGCACGAGCGCATCGCCCGAACGATCCCGGATCACGACCGGAACGTTGTCTTTCACGTAGGCGACAAGGCTGTTCGTCGTGCCGAGGTCGATGCCGACAACCTTGCTCATACAGTCGACAACTCTCCACCACTGAGGACACGGCGGACGTGGTAGCTATTTGTCATCCGACAGCTCCCGCTCGATCCCTGCGAGCAGGTTGTTGATGTAGTTTCGTTCGAGCACCCGCTCGCGCAGCGCCTCGAGCACCGCACGACGCTCCGACTCGACTGCTCCGCCGTCGACAAGCGAATCCCATCGGGCGGAAAGTGCCGTCACCTGCTCTTCGTGCTCGGCGCGCCTCGCCTCGATAGGTCCGGCCGCACGCTCCAGGCTGTGTTTCCATTCGTCAGCCGTTGCACCGCGAGCGCGCAACGCCCGAATTTCGTCGAGCTCCTCGTTGAGCGTGAACACCTCTTCGAGAAGCGTCGCAGGCACCTGCTTGGCGGCCTCCTCGGGTCCACGGGCTGCCAGCCCCTCCAGCTGAAGGAGGTACTCAACTCGGGCCAGGGGCTGGCGAAGCGTGCGGTAGGCATCGTTCAGATAGGAGCTCCGTTCGAGACTCGCCCGACGTTCGGCTGCCGTCGCGTTGTAGAAGTAGTCGGGATGGAACTGCCGACTGAGCGAGCGGAACCGGCGGTCGAGATCTGCCGCATCGATATTCAGCTTGCGCGGCAGACCGAAGAATCCGAAGTAGTCCCCGTGCCGGCCGAGCGTGAGAATCTTGGTGCACTGCGGGCAGAAGTGCACGTCGATGGGCGCCCCGCCGCCGCAGCTCCTGCAGACCTGAAGCGTCGGCGCCGACATGTGCGAGGTCATACGCGCGGCCGTGCGTGGCTACGCGCCGAAGGAGCTGCCGCAGCCGCAGGAACTCTTCGCGTTCGGGTTGTTGAACACGAAGCCCTTGGTCATCAGGCTTGTGTCGTAATCGAGCACGGTCCCGTTCAAATACAGCAAGCTTTTCCGGTCAACGAAGATTTTGGCGCCTTCTGGACCGTCGAATACTTCGTCGCCGATCCGCGCCTGCTTTTCCCAGGCGAACGTATAGCTCAGGCCCGAACATCCGCCGCCCTTCACGCCCACGCGCAACCCGCCCTCGGTGACGCCCTGCTTGGCCATCAGCGTCCGGATTTTGCGCGCCGCTGTTTCGGAGATTTGGATCATTACGTAACCTTGGCGTGGGCCTCGTTCCCACGATCCCATGTCATCATGCGCTACGCCGCGCTTGGTCCCAATCCCACCGACGTCCGGTGACCGGCTACGCGGTGGGTTGCTGATGCGTATCGGCCGACTGCGTCGAGCTTACCTGCTGCTTCTTCTTGTAGTCGGAAATCGCCGCCTTGATCGCGTCTTCGGCGAGCACCGAACAATGGATCTTCACCGGCGGCAGGCTGAGCTCGGTCACGATGTCGGTGTTCTTGATGGCAAGGGCTTCGTCAACCGTCTTGCCTTTCAGCCATTCGGTGGCGAGGCTCGAGCTTGCGATCGCCGATCCGCATCCGAATGTCTTGAACTTCGCGTCGTCGATGACCCCGGTGTCCGGGTTGACCTTGACCTGCAGCTTCATCACGTCGCCGCACTCGGGTGCGCCGACGAGACCCGTTCCCACATTCGGATCGTCTTTTGGCAGCGAACCGACATTGCGGGGGTGCTCGTAGTGATCGATGACCTTGCTCGAATACGCCATGTTTTGACCTCTCAGCTTCGGCTGAAACGCGAACGCTCCGTACGAGTCGTCCGAATTGAAGATCGGACAACCAACTAATTCACCTGCCACTGCATCGTCGAAAGATCCACGCCTTCTTTGGCGAGTTCGTACAACGGGGACATCTCACGCAGACGCGTGACCACCTGGGCCAGCTTGTCTGCGACGTAGTCGACTTCCTCTTCGGTGGTCCAACGTCCGAGACCGAACCGAATCGACGAGTGCGCGAGATCGTCGCCCGCGCCAAGCGCCTTCAGGACGTACAGACGGTTCCAAGCTGGCTGACGTGCAAGCCGAACCCGACGAAACGGCGACTTCGTTGATGCCCATCAGCAGCGACTCGCCTTCAACGTACGCAAAGCTGATATTCAGGTTATGGGGCAGACGATGGTCCATTGAGCCGTTGATGTAGATTTCGTCCAGCCGCTCGTGCAATCGCTCGTTCAATCGCGCGCGAAGCTTGCGCAACCGCTCGCCGTCGCTCGCCATCTCCTGCATGCATAACTCAGCGGCCTTGCCGAACCCGACGATGCCGGGCACATTGAGCGTCCCTGACCGCATGCCGCGCTCGTGGCCGCCGCCGTCGATGATCGGAGCCAGGAGGACTCGAGGGTTCCGGCGTCTCACATACAACGCGCCAACGCCCTTCGGTCCGTACATCTTGTGGGCGCTCATCGATGCCAAGTCGACTTTCAGGTCGTTGACGCCGAAAGGCACTTTGCCGACGGCCTGTACGGCATCGGTATGGAAGAGCACTCCCTTCGCTTTCGCAATGGCGCCAATCTCCGCAATCGGCTGGATGACGCCGATCTCGTTATTGGCGGTCATGATGGTGATGAGAATCGTCTTGTCGCCAATGGCCTGCTGCAACTCGTCGAGGTCGACCATCCCGTCTTTCCGAACCGGCAGATACGTCACGCGGTAGCCTTCCTTCTCGAGGCGTTTACACGTATCGATCACAGCCTTGTGTTCGGTGACGCACGTAATGATGTGGTTGCCCTTCTCGCGATACATCTCGGCGACGCCCTTGATCGCGAGGTTGTCCGATTCGGTCGCACCGCTGGTAAAGACAACCTCCTTGGCGTTGGCGCCGATGAGATCCGCGACCTGCTTGCGCGCCTTGTCGACGGCTTCCTCGGCTTCCCAACCGAATGGATGGTTGCGGCTGGCGGCGTTGCCGAAATGCTCCGTGAAATACGGCATCATCGCGTCGACCACGCGCGGGTCAACGGGTGTCGTCGCGTGGTAGTCCATGTAAATCGGAAGCTTGATGGCCATTACGTTCTCCACGGGGCAAGAACCCGCGCTACGTTCATCTCTACAAGTTTGTGTGCAATACGGCTGCGTGAGCTGGCGCGGGCGCGGGAGGCTCAGCTGCCAGCTCGGCGATCGTGCACTCGCCGAGGGCCCTCAGAATGCGCTCCCTGACCCGCCAGAGCGGATCCCGCACGTTGCATTTCGCGAACTGTTCACAGTTGTTGTCGTCGGTCGAGCAGGCGGTCACCGTCACTGGACCATCGATGGCCTGAATGACGTCGGCAACCGTAATCTGCATAGGCAAACGCGATAGCTGATACCCGCCCCGCGTTCCTTGATGCGAGGCCAAAAGACCCCGTTGCACAAGGCGCTGAAGCACTTTGGCCATCAATTCAATCGGGATGTCGTACTGCTCGGCAATCTCACGAGCGCTCGAGGAACCCCGCTCGCCATGGAGCGCCAAGTGCTTCATGGCAATGAGCGCGTAATCGGCTTTCTTGGAGAGCCTCAGCATATAGCCCCGTTGAAATACGACCGGACCAGTCCGATTTTAACACTCTCCGGCGACCAGAGGCTAGCATTCGGAGCACGGCAGCCTACACCAAGCCCCGGCATGGGTCCTTCGGCTCCCAGGACAACTCGGTGGAAGTCTTTTAGACGTCAATACTTCGGCTGGCTCGGGTCGACCTTGTCAATCCAGTCCAGGATGCCCCCTTTCAGGTTCAGCACCCGTTTGAACCCGACCGAACGTAGAAAGTCCGCCGCTTTGGCGCTCCGGCCTCCCACCTTGCAGTGCACGACAATCTCGTCAGCAGGGTCGAGCTCGGAATATCGCCTGGGTATGTCGCCAAGCGGGATGAGCGTCGAACCCGCGATGCGATTGATTTGAAACTCGTTCGGCTCGCGGACGTCGACGATCGTCAGCTGATCACCCCGGTCGAGTCGCTGCTTGAGCTCCACGGATGAGATTTCGGTCGCATTACTAGTCACAGCAACAGGCTCCGATGCGGCCGCAGGGATGCCGCAGAACTGCTCGTAGTCGATAAGCGCTTTGACGGTCGGGTGGGTGCCGCACACCGGGCAATCTGGATCTTTGCGGAGCTTCAACTCGCGGAACTTCATCCGCAACGCGTCGAAGATCAAGAATCGGCCAACGAGAGGCTCACCGACGCCGAGAATGAGCTTGATGGTCTCCATCGCTTGAATCGTTCCGATGACCCCGGGCAGCACACCCAGGACCCCGCCTTCCGCGCAACTCGGCACGAGCCCGGGCGGAGGCGGCTCTGGATACAAGCAGCGGTAGCAAGGACCGTCCTTCGCGCCGAACACGGAGGCCTGCCCTTCGAACCGGAAGATACTGCCGTACGCGTTCGGCTTGCCGAGAAGTACGCACGCATCGTTCACCAGATAGCGCGTCGGAAAGTTGTCCGTGCCGTCGACGATGACGTCGTACGGCCTGAACAGATCGAGGGCGTTTTCGGAACTGAGTGCCGTGTCGTAGGTCTCGATTCTGATTTCCGGATTGATCGCTTCCAGCCGATCCTTGGCTGAGGCGAGTTTCGACCGTCCGACATCCGGCGTACCGTGCAGGATCTGCCGCTGCAAGTTGCTGAAATCGACGACATCGAAATCGACAATCCCGAGCGTGCCGACGCCTGCGGCCGCCAGATACATGGCGACTGGCGATCCCAATCCACCCGCGCCGATGCACAGTACCTTCGCGGCCTTCAGCTTCCGCTGACCATCTACACCCACCTCCGGCATGATGAGGTGCCGGCTATAACGTTTGATTTCGTCATTGGTCAGCTGCGGAAGGTCCGACGCCGCGGGTGCTTGAGTCGGATCGGCGACCGTCTCGACCCCTCCGGCGACCGACGGGATGATGCTAATCGTGTCGCCGGGCCCGACCGGTGTTTGCTCCTTCTGCAGGTAGCGGATGTCTTCGTCGTTCACATACACGTTGACGAAGCTCCGAAGCTTGCCCTGATCGTTGTACAGGTGCGCCTTCAGTCCCGCATGTTTTGTCGTCAAGTCGGCAAGCAGCTCGCCAACAGTGGCACCGTTGGCGTCAACCGCGTCCTTCTTGTCCGTGTACGGTCTGAGCGGTGTCGGAATCAGAATTTTCGTTGCCATGAAGCTCGCCCTTTTCGAAGGTTGTCCGGTCCTCTTTCAACCACCACACTGTCATCTCGCCTGCGGCGCCCGCGGCAACCGCGACAATGATGTACGCAAACGTCGGCCACGCATGGTCCAGATCGGTACTGCGAGGGACGCGCAGGGTGATCGGGATGAGAATGATAGAAGCCGAGCAGCTCGAGGCCAAGCTCGGCGGCTCGCTGTTCAGCCAGCCGGTAGTCCGACGGACGAACGAGGAAACGACGACGAGGCCCTTCTTCCGTTGTATTTTCCAGCGCGACGACCGCGGTCGTGTGAGCAGCCTGACCGAGTAACGCACCGCAGCACTCATGGGGATAGGCTTCTTCACCATGTCTGCGGATCGCGTTCGTCACGGCCGCGTCCAGCACCAGTCGAGAGCTAGTCATCGGCCTCCCAAAACTTCTCGGTCAGATACTTCTCGGCGCCGTCTGGAAAAACAGTCACGATGATGCCTCGTTCGAGCCGCTTGGCCACCTGCACCGCAGCCGCAAGCGCGGCGCCCGACGAAATTCCGGCCAATAGTCCTTCCTCCCGGGCCAGACGTCTCACCATGTCGTAGGCGCGTTCACTTTCGACTCGCAGATCTTCGTCAGCGACGGAAGGATCGTAAATGCCTGGCACGATGGCCGATTCCATGTGCTTCAGGCCTTCCAACCCGTGAAACGGCCCGCTCGGTTGAAACGAGATCAATTTGATGGCCGGATTGAACTTCCGCAGACGGCGACCAGTGCCAACGAACGTGCCGCTCGTGCCCAGACCGGCCACGAAATGCGTCAGCTTGCCACTCGTCTGTTCGATAATCTCGGGGCCGGTCGTGTCGTAGTGCGCACGCCAGTTCCCATCGTTGTTGTACTGGTCCGGATAAAAGTACTTGTCGGGCTCGGTTGCCTTCAGCCGCCGGGCTTCGAGGATCGCTCCGTCAGTGGCTTCCAGGGGATCGGTCAAGACGAGCTCGGCGCCAAGGGCGCGCAGGATCATCTTCCGCTCTGGACTGGCATTGGCCGGCATGCACAGCTTGACCCGGTATCCCCGCGCCGCCCCCACCATCGCATAGGCGATTCCAGTGTTGCCTGAGGTTGCATCGAGAATTGTGCGATCGGGCGTCAGCGCTCCTGATTCCTCTCCCTCGAGAATCATCCGTGCGGCAGCCCGATCCTTCACCGAACCGCCTGGATTCTGCCACTCAGCCTTCGCCCAAAGCTCGACGCCAGGCATGTCGCGCTCGATCCGGTGGAGTCGAACGAGCGGTGTTCGACCGATGAGGTCCAAAACCGAGGACCCGATCCGATCAGCTGTGCTCAAACTAGGCGGTGAGGCCATTGAAGATATCCGACCGAACTAGTCCGAATTATATCAATGCGGAAAACCCACAGCAACCCAGGTCGAAAAACGGCGCCGAGTTTTTGACATCGCTGCTGATGAGCGTCAGACTGCTGCAACCGTTTGGATCCCACCGTCAAAAGCGATTCGCGACTCGTGCGCGCGGGCGCCTGGCTCTTCCGACAACGCACCTGGATTCCGGTTCCGCTCTTCGTGGCCCTGCTGGCAATTCCCGCCACTGAACGCTCAAACGCGACGCTCTTGGTCGCGATCGGGTCGGTCATTGTCGCAGTCAGTGAGGTCATTCGTTTGTGGGCGGTGCATCACATCGGCGCGATCTCCCGCACTCGGAGCGATCGACTGGGGCCGCTGGTCCGGACGGGCCCATTTGCAATCGTTCGAAATCCCTTGTATCTCGCCAATATTGCCTTGTGGGTCGGTTTTGCCCTGATTGCACAGATCGCCTGGATCGTTCCGCTCTTCATCGTCGTCCTGGGGATGGAATATCACGCGATCGTCCTGTGGGAGGAGCAGCTGCTCCAGTCACGCTGTGGCGAAGAGTATCGAGAGTACATGACTGAGGTGCCTCGCTGGATTCCAGCGTTTCGAACGGCGTCCTCTCCATCGAATGAAACGACACACGTCCGCCATTCGTGGCGCGATACGTTTTTCAGCGAACGCGGCACCCTTATCGCTATTGGTGTGGGCTATCTGCTGATATGGATGAAGAGCCGCCTGTGACGACCGCGTCCTCGGCAACATCCGATAGCGTGAGGTGGTCTCGGCGTTTTCACTTCATCGACACCGTGAGCGCGACCTGAGCGCGAATTTCGATGAGACCCGGTTCGACGGCCGTGGATGCCGCGGCAACCGCTGTGGCCTCGGCGCGCATGTAGGGGCGTGGTGGCCCGGACTCGGTTCGTGAGTCCTCGATTTTCAGGATCCGATCGACTGCTCCACCTGCGCCGGCAGCGGCCGCATCGGCGCGAGCACGCGCATCAGCCACGGCTGCGCGAAGCGCCTCTCGCTCGGTTCCTGCTCGATCCTTCAAATCGAATCGGATGCCATGCAACGATGTCGCACCGCCCTGCACGACCGCGTCGGCAAGCTCTCCAGCACGCCCCACGTCCTCGATTCTTACCTCGAGCGTATTGCGTGCGACGAACCCTCGCGCCACCCGGCGGCCGCCGGGCGTGTCGAACTCCTGCTCCAGCCAAAGGCCGAGGGTTCTCTGCGCCTCTTTCGGGATCCCGGCGGTCGCGAACTGGCCTTGGACGCCGGCCATGGCCTCAGCATTCTGGCGCTGCGCATCGCGCGGACTCTTGGCTCGCGTTTCTACGCCGATCGTCAAATACGCAACATCTGGCGGGCGTCGCACGATGGCGTCACCCGTCGTGAGAATTGTGGGAACCGCCGGCAGCGGCGCATTCTGCGCCAGCGCCGGCGTGGCAACGGTCAGCGACGCAAAAAGAGCAAGAAAGGCGTGCTGCATACGGTGAAATCGCTCGGAGCGATCCTCTAAAGGTTCACGGCAGGCGGGTCATCGGCCAGTATAGTCCACCCTGCCGGATCAGCTTGCACCGACGAAAGAGAGTACAGTTATCCGCTCCGCTATGACTGCTCCACTCGACGGCATCACGATTCTCGATCTCACCAGAGTGTTGTCGGGACCCTACTGCACGATGCTCCTCGGCGACATGGGGGCGCGCGTCATCAAAGTCGAACAGCCCGGAAAGGGAGACGATACCCGCGGCTGGGGTCCGCCGTTCGTCGACGGCGAAAGCGCCTATTTCCTCAGCATCAATCGGAACAAGGAAAGCGTCACGCTCGACTTCAAAAAGCCAGACGGACGAGCGATCCTCGACCGGCTCATCGCCAGGAGCGATGTCCTGATCGAGAACTTCCGCCCCGGAACGCTCGGCAAGCTCGGTCTCGACTACGCTGGTCTGGCCGCCAAACACCCACAATTGATCTATTGCTCGATTTCCGGGTTTGGCCACACGGGACCGCGGCGCAACGAAGCAGGATACGACGCTGTCATTCAGGCCGAAGGCGGCTTGATGAGCGTGACCGGGGCGGCCGACGGCCCGCCCTACCGTCTCGGTGTCGCCATCGGCGACATTGTGACGGGGATGTTCGCGGCCCAGGGCGTGTTGCTGGCGCTGCTCGGCCGGCAGCGCACAGGACGTGGACAGTTGGTGGATATCGGAATGCTCGATTCGGTCGCCGCGCTGCTGACGTACCAAGCGTCGATCTTTTTTGCGACTGGCTCCGCACCCCAACGGATCGGCAATCGCCATCCGACCATTGTGCCGTATGAAACGTTTGCCGCGTCGGACGGTGATTTCGTGCTTGCGGTCGGCAACGACGACCAATGGCGCCGCTTCTGCGCGGTTGCAGGCCTCGATCTCGACGAGCGCTTTGCGACCAACCGCCTTCGCGTGACGGGATACGCCGAGCTCAGACCGATTCTGACCGAATGTTTGCAGCGCCGGACGCGCGGCGAATGGATCGCGCGCCTGACCGGCGCCGGAGTTCCGTGCGGATCGGTGAGAGACCTGGGCGAAGTCTTTACCGATCCCCAGCTGGATGCACGAGAGATGATCGCTCGGGCCGAACACGCGACGATCGGCGCAATCCGGCTGCTGGGCGTGCCCGTCAAGCTGTCCGAAACGCCCGGAGCGATCCGAATGGCACCGCCCACTCTGGGACAACACACCGACTCAGTGCTGCGCAACGACCTCGGCCTGAGCACGGCGGACATTGAATCAATCCGCGAAAGAGGGGCCATCTGATTGGAAATCTCACAAGTCAGGAGACACATTCGAGAGACGATCGAACGCGCCAAGCGAGCGGCCGCTGAACGACGAGTGCGGACGGATGAAGCGACGGGCGAGTTCGAAGGCTTCCTGACAGAGATTGCGATTCCGCTGTTCCGGCAAATCGCTGGCGTGCTGCGCGCTGAGAATCACATGTTCTCGGTATTCACACCGGCAGGCAGTGTGCGCCTGATGTCTGACCGTTCCGGGGATGACTACGTGGAGCTGCTGCTCGACACAAGCGGCGACCAGCCGCACGTCATCGGGCATACGAGGCGCACCCGCGGCCGACGTGTCATCGAGTCTGAAACACCGCTGCGAATTGAGAAGCCGATTCGGGAGCTGACCGAGGAGGACGTGGTCACGTTCGTCATGAAGGAGCTCGAGCCATTCTTTGAGCGGTGATCCCTAGACGGCCTTAGCTCTTCGACATCGTCTCGTCTTTCACTTCGTAGACCCGGACGAGTTCGACCAGCTTGTAGCCCCGCGTTTGGTACGGCGGCACGATTCTTTCCGTTCTCAGATATTGCAGCATCGCATCATCTGAGTAGTCTGGCGCACCGATGTCGGGAATCGTGGCGAGCGCCGCTTCGAGTCCGCGGACGGTCATGGCTTTCTCAGCCACAGTTCGCGAACCAGGCAGGAAGCCGAATCGACGGGTCGGTTGTTGACGCGCCACCCGAGCGAAAACGACAAACACCTCGTTGCTGATGAAGTTGTAGTCGGCTTCCGAGCGTGTCGATGGGGCGTCCTCGACGCGTATCAGTGTAATCTCCGGCACCTGACGCAATCGTTCCACGAGCAGCGCCGTGAATTCGCCCTCGCCCGACCAGCGTGATGTGTCGATCTCCATCTCAGTCTCTGAATGCCTGATGTATCGACATCAGTCCACCGAGCATTGGAAAGTGCGCGACCCGGACGAATCCTCGCGCCTCCAACAGACGGGCAACGCCATCGGCGGCTGGATACTTCCGCAGTGACGCCGGAATATAGCGATATGTATCCGGGTCGCGATGCAGCAACCATCCAAGCGCACCCCCCACCACAGCCAGGTACGACAGATACATCGAACACACCACGCGACCCTTGGGTCGATTGAAATCCAGCGATAAGGCCTGGCCACCCGGCCGCAATACCCGGAAGAGCTCGTCGATGGCAGTTTCGAGGTCCGGCACGTTCCGGAGACCATATCCGGTGGTCACGAGGTCGAACGAACAGCTCGGAAACGGCAAGGCCGCCATATCGCCGACCAGGAGCCTCACTGGCCTTCCCGCAGTTTTCGTGCGCGTCAACTCAATCATTCGCGGCGTGATGTCGAGAGCGACGACATGCGCACCCCTGGATAGAAGCTCCCAGGCGATATCGCCGGTTCCGCTCGCCGCGTCAAGAGCCAGCGTCCCCGGTGCTGGCGCGGCCAGATCCACTAGTCGTCGTTTCCATCGCCGATCCTGACCGTATGACAGAGCGACGGTGATGAAATCGTAGCGGTCGGCAATCGTGGCAAAGAGCCGCCGTACATATCGGCGCTTGCTTTCGGGAGTGGAAAGGGCCTGGCTGAGTGGGTTGGCGTCAGCGCCCGGGTGAGGCGACGGTGCCGGACGCGATGACTTCAATGGTGCCCTTCATCATTGAGGAGTGGCGTGAGCACACGTAGGTCGTTGCGCCCGGGGTATCGGGCACCTGTACAACGATGGAATTGCGGCCCTCGCCGCGAAGCACTGGCGTGCTGACATCCCATGCCGCTACGGCGAAGTCGTGATCGAAGCCAGGATCTCGGTTGATCAGGGTAATGCGGATTCGTTCGCCCGGGCTCACCTGAATGGTCGGGTTCTCCGTTTGTCCGTCACCCACGTAAAACGACATCTGTCGTGCGACGACCAGAATCTCGCGTGGCTCGACTGATCCGGCAACGAGCGGTAGAAGCGTAGCAAGGCCTAAGGCCACCAGTACGATTGCCGTCACCGCCATCAGACGCGTGCGGTAGGTCATCAACGTTTTCGTCACTCGATTTCCTTTACTCGGCTGCATTGACGATTACCCAATCAACATGCCGGTTGCGTACATCACGATGAACCCGGTGAAAAGGCCGGCCATCATTGGACCGCTCGCCATATAGCTCACGAGCGGCTCGTCCCCGGCCATTTGACCGAGCACCTGGATCACGACCTGACCGATTGCCCCCACACCGAGGCCGAGACATAGCAGGGCCCACACCGGCGAGTAAACAAACCCCCCGAGCCAGGCCCCGGCAATCGTCGGAACGCCACCAATCAATCCCAGACGCGCCAGAGCACCGATTGGTACACGCGCCGATCCGCCGGTTCGAGCCAACGGCGCGACCATCGCAAGTCCCTCGGTCGTGTTGTGTAGCGTGAAGCCAATGATCAGCAGGCTGCCAAGCGCCGCCTCGCCCAGCGCAAATGCGGCCGCGATCGCCAGTCCTTCGCCGAAGTTGTGCAAGCCGATTCCGATCGCCACGAGGAGCGCCAGAATCCAGCCGGGGTTCGCCGACTCGCCACTGCCGGCTCGCCGACCGCGGAGCCACCGGCTGAGGCCGGCCAGCGCAAGGTACGACGCCCCGGCGGCGAACGCGAAGAGGACAGTAGGTTGGTACGAGCGTGGGATCGTTTCGGCCGCCTCCAATCCTTCTGTCGTTGCATCCACCATCAAGAAGATCAGAAGGCCGACGGTGAGCGCCAGTACCGAAGTCGAGGCCTCCCTTCCCCAATCGAGCCATCAACGGGAACCAAAGCAGCCCAATCGCGACGGGAATGACGCCGACGTACAGCCCGATCAACGCAAAGACGCCCAAATACCGAAGACCCGGCCTGGGCGTTTCGACCGCCACCGCCACTTGATGATCGAAGGTGGTCCCGGTTGACGTCACGACTCGGACGAGATGTGCCTCGCCCTGAACCCATGGATACGGAATCCTCAGCGTCGCCCGTTGCAAATGCGCGAGCGTCGAACCCGGTTCAATCGTGTACTGCCAGTACCGCTTCGTCGACCTGCACTTGCGCGATCGTGACGGGATCCGGTCCATCGTTGAGCACCGTCGCGATGATCCCGTTCGGCGTCAGCTCAACTCGAGGAATCGCCAACCGTTCCACGGGCGGGGCGCCCTGCGGTCTCAGGGAGTCGGCCGGTTTCGTACGGACCATCAAATAGACGAGGCCCGCCAGCAACGCAACTGGCAACAGCGCAATTGCCCATGTGCGGGGCGACGTGAGCCGGCGAGCTGTGTCGACCATGTCACGACTCACCGGGCGCTGCCTCCGCTCGAAGCGTTCCCATCCAGCCAAGCTCGGCAAACTCGCTCTGATGCGCGTGAAACATGAAATCGCCCGGGTACCGCCAGGTTGTTTCCAGAATCGCGCGCTCGCCTTGACACAACATCAGCGTATCGGTGTGGTCCTGAGGCGCGAGCGATGTCCCGGTGCGATAGACATCGAAGAACATGCCATGCAGATGCAGGCTGTTCACGAAGTCGAACTCAGTGACGTTGACGACGTACATTCGGACCAGACGACCGACCGTGACGCGGATTGGATCGTGCACGTAGCAGTTGGCGACGGTGTTGACCGCGTACACCTCGTTCTCCGCATCGAAGTTCGTGTCGAATGCATTCATCATCATGACCAGCTCGTCGGCCGGCGGCCGGCCGCCCCTGGGATCGATGATGAAGACGCCGTAGAGCCCTTTGTGGATATGGCGCTTCAGCGGAACGGCGTGGCAGTGATAGAGATGGAGCCCAAATGGCTCGGCGTCGAACTCGTAGGTGAAGCCTTCGCCCGGTGCCACCTGATGAGCTTCAAAAGACCCGTCCATTGCCGGCGGATGCCATCCGTGAAAATGAATGGTGTGCGGATGCGACCCCTGATTGAGAAAGTTCACTCGAATCCGATCACCTTGCGTGGCACGAATCGTCGGTCCAGGAACCTGCCCGTTGTAGGTCCAGGCCGGAAAGAAGAGGCCCGGAGCGATCTCGAGCTCTCGATCGACGGCAAAAATTTGATACTCGCGTAACAACGTACCGTCCGATCGTTTGGTCTCCTGATAGAAGCTGGAGCGTTGCGATTCGGGCAGATGGGAAAAATTCCAACTCCGCAGGTACACCATCGGGTCGAATCGTTCGGTCGACACGCGCCCGACCGTGCCCATCGCGTGAATCCCGTGGGAGGCGACGTCGTGCGGCACCGCAACACCCTGAGCCGAACCCGCTAACGGACGGGTCACCGCCGTGCCGCCCGCCAGGGTTCCCAGACCCGCGAGGTGCAGCCACGACCGCCGGGATAGACGGATACCCATGGTTATTTGACTTATCAAAATTTATAGGTGGCAGACCAAAAAGTCAAGCTTAGTTCACCAAAATTCACTGAAATTCCTGGTACAATTCGGAAAAGTCGATGCTGCCCTCCAGCACCGTTGAGAACTATCTGAAGGCCATTTATCACGGCCAGTCGGGGCTGACGGGCACCGAGCGGTTGGTGCCGATGGGGCAAGTGGCTTCGTCCCTGGGCGTCGCCCCAGGAACGGCCACCACAATGGTGAAGGCGCTGGCGGAATCGGGCCTAGCCGACTACGAACCATATAGCGGCGTCCGACTGACGGCTGCCGGTGAACGGCTCGCCGGTCTCGTCCTGCGTCGCCATCGCCTCGTGGAGCTCTTCCTGGTTCAGGTGATGGGCATGAGCTGGGCTGAGGTGCACGACGAAGCAGAACAGTTGGAGCATGTCGTCTCAGAGCGGCTCATCGAACGAATTGATCAGATGCTCGGCCGCCCCACGCACGATCCTCATGGCGACCCGATTCCGAATCCAGACGGGGCGATTGCGCGGCGAAATCTCGACACGCTACTCACTTGTCCCCTGGGAACATCGCTCAAAGTGATTCGGATCACCGACCAGGATCCCGCGTTCCTGAGGTTCATTGAAAAGAACGACCTGAAGCCTGGCGAGCTCGTAGAAGTGGAAAGCCGCGATGCCGCGGCCGATTCAGTCCGTCTGCGCGGAAAGAACGGCAGAACGACTACCATCGGTGCACGAGCCGCGTCGAAGCTGCTCGTCGAGCTCGAGCGCTCCTGAATGATTCTCGACGCCTAGAGCGAGTGAAGGAAGGCGTTCAACGCGGTGCGCTCAGAGGGCGACAATCTCTCGGCACCGTGCCGCGCCAGTTCCGCCTCGTTCCCGTGTCGGCGGATCGCTTGGTCGACGGTCGGTGCGCTGCCGTCGTGCAACAGCGGCCGTCTCAACCGGAGTCCCCACAGTGAAGGCGTGCGTATCTCTTCGGGCTCGGCCGAAGCCTGACGAATCCCGTCTCCCGTACCGATGTCGTGGAGGAGCAGGTCTGAGAAAAGCGGAACGGACTTGCGGTTGAAAGCTGGATGAACATTCGGCGTTGTCACGAGTGATGGAACGTGACAGGTCGCACATCCGATGGCGGTAAATACGCGCTCGCCCTCCCGCGCGGTGTCGTCCACATTCGTGCGACCGACGGGGGCAAGAAAGCGCATGAATGCCTCGAAATTGTCGATCCCTCGGCGGCCAGTCGAAGGATCCCGAATGTCCTCGGGATCGGGGATCGGATCGCACCGGCGCATCTGCGACTCGGTGACTCCGAATCCCGTCTCTTGCGGAAACAAGTCGTTGGTGATCCCCATTTCGTTCCGGTACGCATCGGCCCCGAACGACAGCAGCGTCGCGTGCTGTGCCTTCCAGCCGAAGCGGCCAACGCGACGCTGACCTGTGGCGACGTCCGTGACCAGCGCAGCGCGTCCGCTGACGCCGTCGCGGTTGCGGTCCAACGGATCTTCGAGTGCTAGCAACGTCTCATCCGCGATCGCTTCAACCAGACCCGCACCGAATAGAGGAATCGGCGCACGCCGCGCCACCACGTTCGCGCCGTCTGGCATGATGGGCTGGCACAGGTGGTTGGGAATGGAGAACAAGTGGACAAGGGTGTCGCCAGCCTCATTGAGCCCAAGATGCCGGTTGTCCTCGTCGCGATAACCGGCGCGCGTTTCGAGCATCACCCCGCCGCCCCCGATCGCCGGGACGCTGTGACACACGGCGCAACTCGTTCCGTTGAAGGCTGGCCCGAGGCCTTCTTCAGCCGTCTCGACTTCGGTGAAATCCTCCAGCCCCAGTCGAAACTCCGAAAACTCGGTAGGAGAAATTCCCGGGAGCGGATCGCCGGGATTGAGGGGCCGCTCCTGCCCCCGGGGCATCGTGCCGGCGACGGCGAGGATGAAAACAAGCCCCAAGTTCCCGACGATCGCTCTGGTCGTTCGAATGCGGGCGGTCATCTCGCGGTTTTCGGTGCCGTCGGATCTTCGACGATCACCACCCCTTGCATGAAGTCATGGCCGGCACCGCACATCCGGTTGCATTCGATCTTGTAGCGCCCCGGACGATCCGGCCGGAACCTCATCGCCAGTTCTCCGTGGCCTCGTTTGGGAATCGCGGCATTCACCGACGTGCCGGCAATGCGGAACCCGTGCGAGGTGTCCTCGCTGGTGATCCGAAACTCGACTTCCTCGCCCAGCCGAATGGAAACCTGCGACGGGGAAAAAGAAAAACGCTCCGCCGTGATGTAAACAACGCGCGGGGCATCTTGTCGGGCCAGCAGAAGCTCTCCGACGAGAAGCACCACGCCGAGCGCCGCCGCGACTCGCCCGAGGTTCATAAACGCTCCATCCACATCAGAACCACCACCCAAGGCCGACATTGAACGAGTTCGGCGACTTCACGACGTTGCTCTGATTGCGCATTCGAACGTAGTCGGCCTTCACCGCGATGTCGGGGTCGGGATAGTAGGTCAGCCCGAAGACCCAGGCGTCCCGGTCGAACTCTTTCAGAGGCAGGAATCCAACCGGCATTCGATGCTGCGTGTCGAAGTTCTCGTAGCGAACAAACGCGACCAGATCCCGCGGTGAACCTGCCGCCCAGACCCGGTAGGCGGCTTCACCGTAGAAGCCCTGAAGGCCCTCGGCCACATTGGGCGACACGCCGGTCAAGCGCGCGAGGGCGTCATTGAGCTGCGCTGCGTCGGAGATACTGACCCGTGCAAACTCGCCACGCAGCTCCAGGCGGCGGTGACGGTAGCGACCGTCCACTTCAGCGACGCCGACCGTCGTGGCCAGCCTCGGGATCGAGAAGTTCGACTTGCCGCGCCAGCCGCTGGCGCCAAGCACGAGGTTGCGGATCCCCAGATATTCAACTCGACCCGTCAGAGCGAGGCTGCCGACGTTGGCCTCAGAACCTTTCTGCCGCCCCTCGCGAATGCCTTCAGCAGCGGTGAACTCGAGAGCGTCCAACGGCGCCGTCACGTAGCCGCGGTACCGAAAGCCGCCTAGCAGCTCACCATGGACGCCAGCACCGGCTTCGAACCAGGTCGTCGGAATGATCACGGTGTCGACAAATGGGCGCTCGACGCCGTTGTAGACGGGCGGCTCGTGCCTCTCGTTGATGATGCCGATCGGCATCAGCACCATCCCCGCCCGTACGTTGAACTCCCGCTTCAAGAGAAAGTCTATGTATGCCTGTTCGAGCTCGAGCTCGCCTTTTTCTTCGAGACCTTCGACCAGGGCGTGCTCAAGTTCGAGCTCGCCTACGAAGCGAAGCCTGGAAGAAAAGCTGTGATTGATCACAAGGACAAATCTGTGGAAGTCGACCACACCATCCTGGCCATCCTCCTTGTTGAAGTGGAAATCCATGTAGCCCGAGATCGGCCCCGTGCTCGAAGCAGCAGCTTCTTGAGAGGCCGTGGACGACGTTTGCGCGGCGCCTGGTTGGCCCCCGAGCAGTATTTGCGCACTGACAATCACGGCGACGAGCAGCCGTCGTGCGGTCGATGAGTCAAAGTCCATATTTTGAGCCATCAAAATACCCTCGGGACTAGTCCCTGTCAAGTGATATCCGCTCGGGTGTCGCTGAAGAAGCGGGCTCAGAAAGGAGAGGCTGAGTTCATTTCTGCGCAGATCGGCGCGTCAGCGGATGGGATGGCCGGGGCGGGTGACGTGAGCACGGTTTGGGCGTGAGGTGGCTCGCTTGAGGACAGCAGCTGACAGAGATGAAACAAGAAATGACAGAGATGGAGTTCGAGAAGCGCCCTCCGCGTGTTCTAGAGGCCCCCGTTGCCGTGACCGTAGTTGGCGGACGGTCCGGCGGCTGTGGTTGCCCTCGAGACCGTAGCCGGCACGGCCTCCAGGACACGCTTGATCTCTCTTACGAGATCTTCCGGGAGGCATGGCTTGGTGACAAAGGCGTCGCAACCCGCCTCTCTCGCGCGCTCGGAAACGCCAGCGAGGGCATGGCCAGTGAGCGCAACCACGGGAATGCCAGCAGTTCGGTGGTCGGCCTTGAGCCTGCGGGTGGCCTCCCAGCCGTCCATGATCGGGAGCGACAGATCCATCAGGATGATAGCCGGCTGGTCTTCGAGCGCCCGCTGGAGCGCCTCGACGCCGTTCGCGGCCTGGCTGACCTGATAGCCGGAATACTCGAGGTATTGGCCGTACATGTCCCTCGCGTCCCTATAGTCGTCAACGAGCAGCACGCGCGGACGGGCCACCGAACTCGTCATCGAACTCCTCCGAGGGTTTCCTGGAAACGTACGACACCCACCGTAAGCCACTGAAGAGCAACGGTAATGCCAGAAAAACTGCCCGTCTCGTTCTGGAACGGCTCGCCCGGTGAATAGCAAACCGACAACAAGGCCTAAGATGCCGTAGCAGAACGCTACAGAAGCATCAACACCTCCGCCGGCTCGTCTACCACCCATCCGTCCCCCGGAACGGCAAGGGTATCCCAGCCAAAGCCGTAACGCGCCATACACACTTTGACACCTGCCCGCTGGCCGGTGTGCCAGTCGATCATCGAATCGCCGACGAGAAGGGTCGTCTCTGGCACGACGTCCACACATGAGATCAGGTGCCGTAGCCCGGCGGGATCCGGTTTGCGTGGAAATGGCCCATCTCCGGCCACCACCCGGCCAGGCAAGAAGTGGGGACTCAGATGCAATCCCGCGAGAATCTGCTGCGTTGCTTCGAGCGGCTTGTTGGTGAGCACTGCGAGGGCCGCCTCCGCACCGAGGCTCGTCAGCAACTCCGGGATTCCCTCATAGGGTCGTGTATGGTTCAGCAGACGCCTTCGATAGATCGCCAGGAATCGATCCAACGCATCGGCTGGCTTGGTCACGCCGGCTGCCTCGAAAGCACGGGCAATAAGTGTCGGGGCCCCGTCGCCAACCATCCGTCCGATGACCTCTTCAGGCAGCTGCTTCGCACCGCACTCGACTAGCGTGTCGTTTGCCGAATCGGCAATGTCGCGACGTGAATCGACGAGGGTTCCATCGAGATCGAAGACGATCAGCTTGAATCTCGAACCGCTCAAGTCTCGGAAGAATACTCGGCAAACGAGGTCGGCGTTTCCCAGACTTTCACGCGCACGACTGGCAGCCCCTGTTTGCTGGCGTACTCGAAGATGAGACGGGCTATCCGTTCCACAGTGGGATTGCTGTCGAGCAAGTACAGCGGCTCGCCCAGCTGCCGCAGGGCCCCAACCAGCGGGTCATCGTGGCGCAGAATCATCTTGTGGTCGAGTTCTTTGTCGATCCAGCCCTTCACGACGTTCTTGATATCGGTGAAGTCGCACACCATGTTTCGGGCGTCGAGCGTTTTCGTACGAACTTCGATCTCGGCGACCGCGTTGTGCCCGTGCGGATGTTTGCAGATGCCGTCGTAGTCGAGAAGACGATGGCCGTAGCAGAAGTCGATGCGCTTGGTGACAGAATACATGTGTCGATCGTGTGAACTGGCGACGCGTGACTGCTTGATTTCGGACTAAGACTATCAGATTCCCCGACACCAAATGCGAACTGCAGTCCTTCTCTCGGGCGGTCTCGACAGCGCGGTTCTCATGACCGAAGAAGCGACACGACACGAGGTTCAGCCCTTGTACGTCAGCGTTGGCCTCGCCTGGGAAGCGGCCGAACGCGAGATGATTTCGCGGTTCCTGGAACGCGCGGCAACCGACGGCCGCGTCGCGCACCTCGTTTCGCTGGCGGTTGACATGCGTGATGTTTACCCACCCACGCACTGGGCAATACAAGGCCGTCCACCCGATTACCACACCCCTGACGAAGATGTGTACTTGCCCGGCCGGAATATCGTGTTGCTGGCGAAAGCAGCAATCTATGGTGCGTCGGCCGATATCGACCGGATCGTCCTCGGAACGCTCGCCCACAATCCGTTTCCGGATGCAACTCCCGAATTTCGCTCGGCACTCTCACACGCACTCAGTCTGGGACTCGCCCACCATATTGAGATCGAGGCCCCATATGCAGGAATCAGCAAAGCTGACGTGATCCGTCGGGGCGCCGCACACGGAGTGCCGTTCGAGCTGACCATGTCCTGCATGAATCCGCGCAGCCTCGTGCAGAGTGCAATCGCGCTTCAACATTGTGGCGCCTGCAGCAAGTGTCGAGAGCGACACGATGCATTCGCAGAGGCGGGCGTCGAGGACCCGACAACCTACGCGGACAGTTCGAATATTCGAGGAGAGCCAAGGTAGGGTCGCCCGTGGGCGACTAAGAACGCTTCAGGCTGATCGAACCGTCACCCGCCCGCAGATAGATAGCGCGTCCGCCGGAGCCCAGTCGGCCGCGCAAGCGGCCTTCACGAGCCCGCCCACTGACGCTAGAGATCGTGACATCGTCCAGATTGATGTGGCCATCTCCGGTGTAGGCGTCCATCTCGGCATTGAACCCGCCAGGAAGCTCGAGAGTGATCGAGCCGTCGCCGGTTTTGATGTCCCAGCTGTCGTCGTTCGCGTCCTCCGCGGGATGCACGGTGATGCTGCCGTCGCCGGCTCTCAGGCGCAGCCCCGCCAGTTTGCCCGCCACGAGGATGCTCCCGTCACCGCTGCGGGCGTCCAAGCGCCCATTCACACCTTCGAGGCCGATCGAACCATCACCAGTCTGCGCGCGGACAGTGCCCGTCAAATCGCGTCCTCGTATGCTGCCATCGCCGGCCCGCAGATCAATTCTGCCGGAGAGTCCCTGTACGGAAATAGATCCGTCGCCACTCCTCGCCCGAAGATCAGAGGCTGCGGGTGTGGTCACGACGAGCGTCACGCGTCCCCAACCCCTCCAGTGAACGCCGAAGAACCACGGATCTTCCTTTCTTTCGCGCAAGCCGACGATGAGCTGACGATCGCGTTGCGTAGCATCAATCTCGATGGCGGCGGCTTCTTCCTTGCTCAGTCCCTGACCTTCGACCTTCACCTGCACTTCGGGTCGATCCCACGTCCGAATGTCGATCGAGGCATCCCACGTCGTGAGGACGAGTTCGGGCCGGCCCACCACGGAAAAGCGCCTCTCATCTCGCTCGACCTGTTCGACTTGCTCGACCAGGGCCTCGTTGACCGGCCGCGGCGCGCACGCCGGCGCCAGAAACGCGGCAAGAATCGACGCGCAAGGGATGCTGCCGACAAACGCGCGCGAGGCCATCATCGTTCGTCTTAGACGACAGCGTGGAACGACAGGTTCGGCTGAATCGGGTCGGGCTGTCCCTCCGTGAGCCTCACGTTGGTGACATGTTCCAGTCGGTGTGTACGTGCAGTTTCCGACCGACGAGGGGAAGTGTCGAGGACGACACTTCGCCTCCCTCGGATGCGGGCCGGAACAACGCACGATCGACGCGATCGAGTAGCGCGGACAGCAGACGCTCGTCGGGAGCGTGGACTACCAACACCCCGCCTCCTTCGGCCGGGGGAAACCGCCGGTCGTCCAGGTAATCGCGGTCCATCGTAACCAGGGTTCGCCTCAGCTGATGCGCCAGTCGGTAGTGCCTGGCATCGGGTGCCCTGCGCAGCTCGTCCTCCTCCAGGACGAACAGCACGTCCCAATCTAGTCGGGCGCGCATGTACGCGACGATTCCTGCCGGGACGTTGGCGTCGGCGTAGATCCGGGGCCGGGGTGAGAGGTGCTCGGCGTGCGGCGCAAGCTCGGTGGAGAGTGTGCCCACTCTGAAACTCAGCGTCGAGCTTCTGGGGTTTGGCTCAGAACCTCAACAAATAGCTTAACATCAGCCGTCATGGGGGAGGAATGGGCCTGGCTGGGGTGGGTCGCCGTCACCGTCGGCGCCATGCTCGCCCTCTTCCTCTGGATTCTCTTTCGGAAAGGACGGCCCTTCGCGCCGGGAGACGTCTTTCGAGCCAGTCGATTGAGCTCCCAAAACCATTGGTTCCCTACCCAGGTCCTCATTACCCCGACGAGCGTCGTTCACTACACGCCACGATGGATAGGCAAGCAGGAAGAGTCGATTCACATGGCCCACGTTGCGTCGGTCAAGATAGACACCAGATTGCTGCTGTCCGACGTCCTTATCGAAACCACCGGCGGCGCCAACCCCATCCGATGCCACGGACACCATAAGGCCGATGCGGTCCGGATGAAGGCACTGATTGAGCAATACCAGACGGCCTACTACCGCGGCGCAGGATCGACCGTTCCCGCCCCCCAGGAGGCCATTCCCGGTCGGCCGCCCGTCAAAGGCTAGGGGTTGTCCGGGTTTACACTTTTTCTCTAGTCTGGCCTAACCTTCGACGCGTTGCCGACCGATAATCTGAGACGCCACCGATGGACGATCTGATTTTTACGGCTCGACGCGCCAGCACAGCAGCAGCGGCGGTACGACCAACGGAAGCCAGCGGCGACGCGGAGACACGATTCCGAACGCTGGTTCAATCGCCCCTTCGGGCGGGAATCCTCAGGTACCTCAGCTCGCGGCCCAACGAAAGCTTCGACGGCGATTCCCTCATGCAGACGTTTGGACGCCTGCGGATGGACGTCGAGAACTGCGTCCGCGAATTGGTGGATTTCGGCGTTGCCCGCATGGTCCCGGGGACACCACCCCGCTACGCGGCCACGCGTCCGACACACGAGGGTACCGCTGACCTCCTCGACGGTTTTCTCGAGCGCCGTGCCGCGGTCAGCACGGAGGACCAGTCCCCTTCGGTCCAGCGCTTCCGCGAGATGATCGGGCGCGACGAGAAAATGCTCATCGTGTTCGAATGGATCCGTACAGCCGCGAAGTCGGATATTTCGGTGCTGATACTGGGACCCACGGGCTCTGGCAAGGAAGTTGTCGCGCGGATGATCCACGAATTGAGCCGCCGGAGCGCCGCGAAATTCCAAGCCGTCAACTGCGCAGCGCTGCCCGACACGCTTTTCGAGTCCGAGATTTTCGGGTACGAAAAGGGCGCGTTCACAGGGGCCCACGACCGCAAACCGGGCCGGCTCGAGCTGGCCAACGAGGGCACGCTCTTCCTCGATGAAATCGGCGACATGTCATTGATCGCCCAGGCCAAGCTGCTGCGCGTGCTGGAGGAAAGACGTTTCGAACGCCTGGGGGGCCAGAAATCGATCTCGGTCGATTTCCGGTTGATTTCGGCGACCAACCGGCCGCTCGAGCAGTTCGTGCGCGACAGCCGGTTTCGAGAAGATCTCTACTACCGCGTCAACGCCTTTGCGATCCGGCTCCCTTCGCTCAAAGAGCGTCAAGTCGACATCCCGGTACTGGCGCAGCGATTTCTGGCGCGGTATTGCGCCGCCCAAGGACTGCCGCTCGACAGCAAGGCGTTCTCGCGCGAAGCTCTCGACCTGCTCATCGGCTATCCGTGGCCAGGCAACATCCGAGAGCTGGAAAGCACCGTCTCGCGGGCAGCGCTGTCGGCGCCTGGCCGGACGATCCGCGCGACCGATGTCGAATTCCTGCACGCCTCCGGCCCGACTCGGGAACAACCAAACGACCACCTCCCGACGCTCGCCAGTGCAGAACGCGCGCACATCGTCCGCGTTCTCGAAGGCGTCAGGTGGAACAAGAAGGAAGCCGCCCGCGTGCTGGACATCAGCCGCGGCACGCTTTACCGAAAAATCGTCGAGTACGGCCTCGAACCGGAAGCCCGGACTGGAAAACGCCGCGAGCCCGAATCGAACGCCTGAAGCGCGGCGACCGAATCTGTCGTATTATTGTCGAACCCCTCAGACTGTAGCGCCCGCCGTCCGTCAGTCCAGGTCCCGATGAAGGAGTTCTCGCTCGCCGCACGCCTGTACGTTATCAGTGTGCTTGTCGCCGGAACCGCGGCGGCCGTTGCGCTTGCGCCACACTCCATCTTCGCGCGCGTCAGCACGTGGATGGCGCTCGTCGCTGTCGTCGCCCTCTGCCTCGCGTACCGGACCTACAAGCTTCTCGTGGGGCGCATCGTGGACCAGAAGCGTCACGTCCAGGAGATGTCGGACCTGCATCTCGCCACGATAGAAGCGCTTGCGCTGGCCATCGACGCCAAGGACGAGATCGGTCAACGGCACGTTCGACGCGCTCAGGTGTACGCAGCCGGCCTCAGTCGCGCGCTTGGGATGTCTGACACGGAGATCCAGGGCGTCAAGACCGCTTCCCTGCTGCACGACATCGGCAAGCTTGCCGTGCCGGACCATATCCTGTCCAAGCCCGGACCGCTCACCCAGGAGGAGTTCCAGAAGATCCGGGTCCATCCGCAGATCGGTGCGGAGATTATCGGGGGGGTCCCGTTTCCGTATCCAGTCGCGCCGCTGATCCTCTGTCACCATGAGCGCTGGGATGGCAAGGGCTATCCCGCCGGTCTCGCTGGTGAAGAAATTCCCCTCGGCGCCCGGATCTTGTCGGTGGTCGACTATTTCGATGCCCTGATATCAGATCGACCATACGAGCGTGCGATGGGCGTCGAGTCCGCATTGGATCTCCTGAGACAGGAAAGTGGCAAGGCGCTCGACCCGCGCGTGGTTCAGACCTTCGTTTCCCTGTATCCGTCGCTGGCCGCGGAAGCCGAATCCAGTCAGCAGGGAGCGATGCCAATCAGAGCCGCGGCTCGAAGCCAACCTCTACTCGGCGCCACCCTGGAAAGCGCCAACGCATCGGTCTTTGACGATATCGCCCTTGCCCATCGTGAGATTTACGCGTTGTACGAGATCGCCCAGGCGATGGGCAGCAGTCTCGGGGTCGCAGACACGATGGCCCTGATATCGTCGAAGCTGAGCACTCTCGTCCCGTTCTCGAGCTGCGCCCTTTTCCTTCGCGTGGATGATGCCGGCACCCTCCGTTGCCGATTCGCCACCGGCGATGAAGCCGACCTCATCCAGCAATTCACCATCCGCGACGGCCAGGGGCTGACCGGGTGGGTCGCGCGACATCGGCGGCCGCTGGTGAACGGCCGACCGCGTGCGGACTTCGACGCCGCCGGCCACTCGGGCTCGCCCACTACACTCGAATCGGCGCTCGTCTGCCCGCTCATGTTCAACGATCGCCTGATCGGCGCCCTGTCCGCTTACCACACGGAGCCGTCGGTCTACACCGAAGATCACCAGCGGCTGCTCGAACGGATATCAGAACAGGCGGCGGCCGTCATTCATCATTCGATTGTCTTCGAGCAGACACATCACGCTTCGCTCACCGATACGTTGACCGGCCTGCCGAACACGCGCTTCATGTTCATGCATTTGACGCGCGAGCTGACCCGGGCGGACCGCTTGCGGTCCGAGGTCGCGTTCCTGGTCATGGACCTCGACGGCTTCAAGGGTATCAACGACACGTACGGCCACCATGTCGGTGACCGCGCTCTACGCGACGTCGGCAATGCTCTGAGGACGTCGATCAGGGCCTGCGATATCTGCGTCCGTTACGCGGGCGACGAATTCATCGTGATCTTGTCGGGCTGCGATGCCGAGGAGGCAGAGCGCAAACGACAGTACCTGCAGCGCGCCGTTAACGACCTGCGGTTCGAGGCGAGACCCGGTGAGATTCTTCCGCTTGCGCTCAGCGCCGGTGTCGCCGTTTACCCGCACGACGGCGACTCGTACGAAGCGCTGCTCGCGACAGCAGACGGACGGATGTACCGCGACAAGACGCGTCGCAAGCTGAACAAGTCCGAGACATCGGAAGGCAAGCGGACCGCCAACGATTCTCTATCCGTTTAGCTGTTCCGCTCGAGTTTCGATCCAGTCCGGTCGCACTCCGGCCAGGCCCGTCCACACGAGCGCCACGCCGGTGGCACCCAAAAGCAGACCGAGCCCTTCCACCCACCACGCTCCGCAGCAGCCGCTGAATTCGATCCACGCGGCAGGCGCCACCATCGCCAGACCGATGCCAGACGACAACCACCGGCGGCGGACGAGCCTCAAGAGCACGCCTCGCACGCGACGTACAGGCATGGAGTTTTGAGCTTAGCCCGTTATGCGGTTCGAAACGAGAACCCCGTACTCAGTTCCCCGAAGACTGCTCGATGGGGAAGCTTGAGGGTCGGTCGGCCCACGATGGGCTAAGCTCGGCGCGCACGGCGCGCCTGCGAGGGGAGCGGCGCGGGGCGTCGGGGCCCCGCGAGCGACCGAGCCGGGGTGTGGGGCGGAGCCCCACGTGAGTTAGACGCCGGTGATGTGATAACCGGCGTCGACGAAGAGAACCTCGCCAGTAATGCCAGCCGACGCAGGGCTCAGCAGAAAGAGGGCCGCCCCGGCAACCTCGTCGACTTCGATGTTTCGTCGAAGAGGCGCTCGTTCCGGGTAGGCGTGACGGATGCTCGAGAAATCCTTGATTCCCGACGCAGCAAGCGTTTTGATCGGGCCGGCCGACACGGCGTTCACCCGGATGTTCCGGACGCCGAGATCGCTCGCCAGATAGCGGACCGAGGCCTCGAGCGCCGCCTTCGCCACGCCCATCACATTGTAGTTGGTGAAGACGCGCTGGCTGCCGAGATAGGTCAGCGTGACGATGCTGCCACCGCCCCGGCGCTCCATCAAGGGAGCCACAGCGCGGGTGAGAGCAATCAGGGAATAGGCGCTCACGTCGAGCGCGATGCGAAAGCCCTCGCGCGAGGTCTGCACGAAAGGATTGTCCAGATCGGCCTTCGGTGCGAAGGCAGCGCCGTGGACCAGGAAATCGAGACCGCCGAACTCGCGATCGATGGCCGACGCCACCTCTGCAATCTGTTGGTCGTCTGTGACATCACACGGCCGCAACAACGGGGCGTCAATCGTGGCTGCGAGCTCACTGACGTTTTCGGCGAGCCGATCGCCCTGATAGGTCAGGGCAAGGCGCGCGCCTGCCGCCGATGCGGCTTGAGCGATTGCCCACGAGATCGATCGCTTGTTTGCGATGCCGACAACCAGGCCGTGTTTTCCAGACAGGTCAGGCAAGATTCACTTTGAGCGCTTGCGTCCAGGGCCGAGGCGCTTCCCCGATCGCGACATCTGCGGGCGCCCACCGGGCCGCGACATCCCGCCGCCGCCCGACATATTGCCCGACCGGTTGCCCGGAAACGGCAACTGGCCGCGATGGTGGCGCGGACGAAATCGTCCCGGGCGTCCGGCCGGCTGTCGAATCGTAAACTCGGGAGCCGGCCGAGTCGGTGGCGGCTGTCCATCGGGACGAGGCAACGTCGCGCGAATCAGCGGGCGATGAACCGGGCCTTCTTCGGTGTCGATCTCGTCTTCGGCCTCGGACTCCTCACTGGACGGCAACGGTTCGTCACCAGCAGACAGCTGAGCCTCGGGTCTTGGTTCCTCAGCCGCGTCGATAACTACCTTTTCTCCGCCATTGGACGGGACATCCGTCCCTTCCGCCTCAGCCTCGTGCGCGATGTCATGCATGACCCGCTTGGGGCCGCTGGCCCCACCCTGGGCCAATGCCGCAGTCGTGTCCGTCTTCTTGCGATGGCGAGGCACTTTGGCGTGCTTGTATTCGTGCTCGGCTTCGCAGGTCGTGCAACGTGTCTGTTTCACGTCCGCGCCGACCATGGCCACAACCGCGTGGTTGGTCACGCGCCGCTCACGAGGACAATAATCGTCCAGAATGTCACCAAGCCGAAGCTGGCGCTGCTGCATCAAACTCTCCCGAAGGAGCCTCTTAGCGGGGGAGAAACTGCGAAAGGCGTTGCCATACTAACAGAGCTTGTTTCGGGGTGGCAATACCGGTGCCTGCTTAGGCGGGCACGCGGCTAAGCCACTGCTGGACCTCCGCCAAAACGGCCCCGACGGCGTCGGGCGCCGTGGACTGCGGTGTTCGCTTGGCAGCGACCGAAGCACGGGACGTCACGCGAGTGATGACATCATCGCCAAAGGCATCACTCGCATCGCGCCATTCACCAGGCGACAGCGAGCCGAAGTCTCGACCCTCGGAGACCAGCTTTCGGACAAGGGTGCCGACAATTTCGTGCGCTCGCCGGAACGGAACGCCGCGCCCGACAAGGTAGTCTGCGACATCCGTTGCCAGCAGCAAGCCCGAGGCCGCGGACTCTGCGCGCTGTCGATTCAGCGTCAAACCGTCGACGACCGCACGACTGGCGGCCAGACTCCCGAGCAGCGTGTCTTCGGCGTCGAAAACGGCCTCCTTGTCTTCCTGAATATCTTTGTTGTACCCGCTCGGCAGCCCTTTGAGCGTGGTCAACAGCGCCATCAGGTGACCGAGCGAACGACCCGTCTTGCCACGGACGAGCTCGAGCGGATCGGGATTCTTTTTCTGCGGCATCAAGCTGCTGCCTGTGCTGAGCGCGTCGGCGATGTCAAAGAACCGATGCTCGTCGCCGCAGAAGATGATCAGATCCTCCGCCATTCGACTGAGGTGCACCATCGTCATCGCACACGAATAGAGGAACGTTGCCGCAAAGTCACGATCCGAGGACGCGTCGATGCTGTTTGCAACGACCCGGGAGAAGCCGAGTTCGCGCGCCAGCTGCTGGACGTCAATCGCATAGCTCGTCCCTGCGACGGCTCCGGACCCGAGCGGCAGAGCATCGGCCTCGGACCGCGCGCTCGACAGCCAATCGTGGTCGCGCCGAAGCGCCGCCACATGTGCGAGGAAGAAGTGCGCAACCAGGATTGGCTGTGCTGGCCGCAGATGGGTGAACGAAGGCATGAGCGCGTCGGAGGCAGACGCTGCCTGCCGGGCGAGAGCGCCAATGCAGGCTTCCAGGCCACGCAACAAGATCGGAATGCGACGCCGAAGGTACAGGCGGAGGTCGAGGGAAACTTGTTCGTTGCGCGACCGGCCGGTGTGGAGTCGCCGACCGGTGTCGCCCAGCCGTTCGACGAGCATCCGCTCCACGAAACTGTGGATGTCTTCGTCTGGGCCGTCGAGGACCGCTGGTTCCTTCCGGCCGAGCTCGAGGACGTCGGAGAGCGTCTGTTCAATCTTCAGACCGTCGTCGGAGGCGATGACACCGGCCCTGACGAGCGCACGTGCCCAGGCCGAGCTGCCCGCGACATCGTCTTCGAAGAGCCGACGATCGAAAGGGAGAGAACGACCGAACTCAAAAGCCGCGGCATCTGGCGGCGTCCCGAACCGTCCGGACCACAACGTAGTCATCAGCCGTCAGTCCGCCGGCCTCTACGCGCGTCAGCCGGCCGCCTCGCCGCGACTCCTCTGGCTGTCACCGCACGCGGCTACCGACCGCGGTCCGCTGATCGACGGTCTTGGGCGCTTTCCGGGCGCTCGTTTCAACCGGCAGTCCAAAGATCTTGATGAACCCTTCGGCAGCAGACTGATCGAACGTGTCACCCGCATCGTAGGTCGCCAGAGCGTGCTCGTAGAGCGCGAACGGCGACTTACGCCCGACCACCCGGCAGTCGCCTCTGAACAGCTTCAGTCTCACGTTGCCGGTCACCCGCTCCTGCACCTTGTCGACGAAAGCATCCAGCGCCTCGCGCGTCGGCGTGAACCACAAGCCGTTGTAGACGATGTCGGCGTACTGGAGACTGACGAAGCGGGCGACACGGTCCAGGTCGCGTGTCGTCACGAATTTCTGGAGCTCCTTATGGGCTGCGTGGAGAACGACGGCCGCCGGCGCCTCGTAAATTTCCCGCGACTTGATCCCGACCAGGCGGTTTTCGACCATGTCAATCCGCCCGACGCCGTGCGTGCCGGCAATCGTGCTCAAGCTTTGGATCAGGTCGAGCAGCGACATGGTCACGCCGTTGATTGCCGTCGGGACGCCCCGCTCGAATGCGACCTCGACGTAAGCCGGCTGGTTCGGGCACTCGGCGGGAGATTTGGTCAATGCATAGATGTCCTCCGGCGGTTCCTGCCACGGATCCTCGAGCACGCCGCACTCGATCGAGCGGCCCCACAGATTGGTGTCGGTACTGTAAGGGCTCTCCACCGTCGCGGGTACTGGCACGCCGTGGCGGCGAGCGAATTCAATCTCCTCTGGGCGTGTCATTCCCCACACTCGAGCTGGAGCGATCACTTTCAATCGGGGGTTGAGCGCGCGAGTGGTCACGTCGAGACGCACCTGGTCGTTGCCTTTGCCCGTGCATCCGTGGGCCACAGCCGTTGCGTCCTCGAGTTCGGCTATTTCCACGAGCTTCTGCGCGATCAAGGGACGCCCCAGAGAGGTGGCCATCGGGTACTTGTCCTCGTAGATGGCGTCAGCCTTCAAAGCGGGAAGAACGTAGTCCCTTGCGAACTCTTCACGCAGATCCAATACGTGAGCGCGGGCCGCGCCTGTGGCGAGGGCGCGCTCCCGAACGGCCTCGAGCTCCTTTCCCTGCCCAAGGTCCATCGTCACCGCAATGATCTCGGCGTGGTAGTGCTCGGCCAGCCAAGGAATGGCTACCGACGTGTCCAGCCCACCCGAGTACGCCAATACGATCCGTTCCATGCCCGACTCCTCTTTCGCTGGCCTGAGGGTTGAGGGCTGACCACGCGGAGCCCTCATGCACCTGCCTCAAACTCTCATTGAACTCATCGACCGGCAAGCCGCGCCAACCGCCTGGCGAGCGCAGCGGCGCGGCGAGCGTCTCGCGCCACGACCAGAATGGTGTCGTCGCCTTGAATCGTCCCGACAGCCTCCGACAGCTGTGCGCGGTCGATCGCTTCCGCGAGCGCCGGCGCTTCTCCGCGACCAGTCCGAAGAACGACGAGCTGCTGCACGCGATCGGTGCGGCGGAGGAACTCGCCCGCGGCCCGCTCGAGTGCGGCGAGCGCTGTTTCTGGACTGGCGAGGTCCCGGCTCGGCCGTTGGTATGCCCCGTCGCCGGCGCGCTTGACGAGCCCGAGATCCTTGATGTCCCTCGAAATGGTGGCCTGCGTCGCGTCGAATCCGCGCTGGTGCAGGCGTCGGCGCAATTGCTCCTGGCTGTGGAGCGCATCGCGGTCAATCAGGTCCAGGATGACGGCTTGTCGGCGCGCTTTCATTGACCCCCAGGCGGCAACCGATTATACATCGATTTTTGTTGATCGAATCGCGGTTGCTGTGTATAAGTATTCTTTTCGATGCATACACTGGTTCAACCTGGGTCAACGGCGCGAACGGCGAGCGCCGCCGCGCCAGCGCGCGTGGCGATTGCGGGCGCGACCGGCTATACGGGTCAGGAACTTCTCCGGATCCTGTCGCGCCATCCGTCCGTCACGGTGACGGCCGCCATGTCGTCGGGGACGACCGCGTCGAGGAAGCTCCCGGCGCTTGCTCGATTGTGGAGCGGAGAAATCACGCCCCTCTCTCCGGAGTTGTTGCGCGAGGCGGACGTGGTATTCCTGGCGTTGCCAGATACGGCGGCAGCCAGCCTGGCTCCGGCCCTCGTCGAGGCAGGCGTCCGCGTCATCGATTTGTCGGGCGCTTTTCGGCTGACCAATGAAGCGGTCCGGGCGCGATGGTATCCCGAGACCGAGCGCATTCCAGCCGGGCTCGTTTACGGCTTGACCGAAATCGAACGCGACGCCCTCGCCGACGCTCGGCTGGTCGCCAACCCGGGATGTTATCCGACGGCGACACTTCTTGCGCTGGCGCCGCTTGCCGGCGCAGGTCTCCTGGCGCCGAATTCCGACGTCGTGGTCGACGCCAAGTCTGGCGTGTCAGGTGCGGGCAAGACGCCTTCTGAGCGCACGCATTTTTCTGAGTGTCACGACAGCGTTTCCGCGTACGGCGTCTTCGGTCATCGGCACGGCGCCGAAATCGAGCAAGGCGTCACACGTGCCAGTGCCGCGACACACGCGATCACATTCGTCCCTCACCTCGTGCCGCTGGATCGTGGCATTCTGTCCACCGTGTACGTCAGGCTCGTCGCCGGCACGACCGAGGAATCGCTCTCACAGGTGTACCAAGCCACCTACGCTGCTGCTCCGTTTGTCCGGCTCGTTGGCGCGGCGCTGCCGGAAATCAAGCACGTCGCGCACACGAATTTCTGCGACATCGGATGGCGCGTCGACCCGTCGGGCCGCGCGGTTCTGGTTTCGGTCATCGACAACCTCCTCAAGGGCGCCTCCGGCCAGGCAGTGCAGAATCTCAATGTCATGCTGGGCCTCGACGAACGCACAGGGTTGTGGTGACGCGCCCGATTGAGGCTGGACCGAGTCGGCTCGTTTCGAGCGCCGAGAGGACTGCGAGAGTTCCCAAGAGGTGAAGCCTCTCGTCCTGAAATTTGGCGGCGAACTGCTCGAGGACCCACTACGGTTGGACGTCATCGTGGCGGCCGTTCATCGCCTCGCCGCGACGACGCCGCTGGCGATTGTTCATGGCGGGGGACGGGAGATCGACGCCGCCTTGCAGGCTGCCGGCATCGAGAAACGGCAAGTCGATGGCCTCCGAATCACAGACGAGCCGACTCTGGATGTCGTCGTATCCGTCCTCGCCGGGACGGTAAATACGCGTGTGGTATCTGCATTGACCGCCGCCGGAGTCCCCGCCGTCGGGTTGACTGGTGCGGACGCAGGATGCGGGCTGTCGGAGGCGGCGCCGCCTCACCGGACAGTCGACGGACGTGTCGTCGATCTGGGTCGCGTCGGCGTGCCGGTGGAGCGTGCAAACGTGCGCGTACTCACGACGTTGCTGGACGACGGTTTCGTGCCGGTCGTCGCCTCCATCGGCATCGGTCAGGACGGCCGCCTCTTCAATGTGAACGCCGACACCTTCGCAGGTCATGTGGCAGCTCGCTTGAGTGCGAGGCGGCTCGTCATCGCTGGCACGACACCTGGTGTACTCGGGAAGGATCGCGCGACGATCCCAGAGCTCGATCCACCGGCTATTGCGCGGCTGATGGCCGACGGAACGGCTACCGCCGGTATGATTGCGAAACTACAGGCATGCCAGCAGGCCTTCGCCCACGGGGTTGAAGACGTCGTCATGGTCGACGGGCGGGATGAAGCTGTGCTCGAAGACGCTGCGAAGGGAAACGCAACGGTCAAAGGGACGCGACTCGTCAAGCCGTTGGAAGCCCGCCGCTAAATCGGCTCCTACTTGCCTGAATGGGCTCGAGTCTGGAAAATGTCGAAAGGTAGCTCATGACGACGGAAGTCGCTGACGTTCAGTCGCTCGAAGCCCGCCACGTGCTGCAGACGTATCGCCGTTCGCCGGTGACGTTCGTCCGGGGTGAGGGCGTTCGGTTGTACGACTCCGAAGGTCGCGAATACCTGGACCTGCTCTCCGGCATCGGCGTTGCGTCGCTTGGACATGCCCATCCCGGGTTGTCGCGGGCGATTGCGGAGCAGGCAGGCACGCTGTTGCACACATCGAATCTCTTCTTTCATCCGCTGCAGGGGCAGCTGGCTGAACGCCTGGCCAACATGTCTGGCTTGCCACGTGCCTTCTTCTGCAACAGCGGCACTGAAGCCGTTGAGGCGTGCCTGAAGTTCGCACGCCGCTACTGGCACACCAGCAACGAGCCAAGGACCGAATTCGTCGCGTTGGAAGAATCCTTTCATGGGCGTACAGTTCGGATCGTTGTCGGTGACCTCCGACGAGCACTATCGAACCCCGTTCCAGCCTCTCCTGGCGGGTGTTCGGTTCGTGCCAGCCAACGATCCGGACGCGATGATCGCAGCTGTGTCGGCGTCGACTGCGGCGGTGATTGTGGAGCCGATTCAGGGTGAAGGCGGCGTCCGACCCCTGACGCCCGCTTTTGTCGCAGCGATCACCGAGGCCTGTCGCCGGACGGGGGCCCTTCTGATCGCCGACGAAGTGCAGTGCGGGCTCGGACGAACCGGCACCCCGTTCCACTTCACGACAATCGGATTGAAGCCTCAGCTGGTGTCTCTGGGGAAGGCACTGGGTGGAGGCGTGCCGATTGGCGCGGCACTGATCGGCGAGGAGGTCGCACGAACGATCTCGTTCGGCGACCACGGAAGCACGTACGGTGGGAACCTGCTCGCGTGCCGCGCGGCGCTCTGTGTGCTCGGCGAGCTGGTCGACGGTGGTCTGCTTGCACACATCGCACGAACCGGCCGCCACGTTCAACGACGCCTCGAAGCGATGGCCGCAGCGCACGGCATTATCAAGGACGTGCGGGGCGCCGGTTTGATGTGGGGCTTGGAGCTGAAGCGCGACGCCACACCGGTCGTGCCGGCGGCACTATCGCAGCGCGTCATCGTGAATCGGACGGCAGAAAAGGTGGTGCGGCTCCTCCCGCCGCTGGTGATCACGGTCGACGAGATCGACGAAGGGCTTGCCCGGCTGGATGCCGCGCTCGCGATTGTCGAAGCGGACGGAGGGAGCATCTGACGAGCGTCACCCTCCGGGGCGGTGTCACGACGCCGCTGGGCTTTCGGGCGGCAGGTGTCAGCGCCGGCATCAAGCGAGCGGGTGACCGCCCCGATGCGGCACGGTCGCAGGCAGCAGGCCCGCTCGACCTCGCGCTCCTCGTTTCCGATGTCCCAGCCGCGGCGGCCGCGGTGTTCACAACCAATCGCGTCCAGGCTGCGCCGGTCCTGATTTCCCGAGAACATCTCGCGCGCTCGCAGGGCGTTGCGCGGGCGATTGTCGTCAACAGTGGATGCGCGAACGCCTGTACGGGAGACGAAGGCCTCCAGGTGGCGCGCGAAATGGCCGGGGAAACGGCGCGAGCGGTTGGCTGCCCTGTCGAACAGGTGCTCGTGGCCTCAACCGGTGTGATCGGCGTGTCGCTTCCTATCGCGAAAGTTCGAAGCGGACTGCCGGCTGCTCTCGCGTCACTCGGGACCGACCAGGGAGCGGCGGCCGCCCGCGCCATCATGACCACCGATCCGTTCCCCAAGGAAGCAGCCACGCAGGTGACGATCGGCGGCCGCACGATAGGGATTGGCGGTATGGCCAAGGGGTCCGGCATGATCGAGCCGATGATGGCCACGATGCTGGCCTTCATCACGACGGATGCGTCAGTCTCCCCATCATTGCTCAATCGCGCGCTTCGGGAAGCCGTCGACGACACCTTCAACGCGATCACCGTGGACGGCGAATGCTCGACGAACGATTGCGTGATGTTCCTCGCCAATGGCGTCGCGGGTGGCGAGGTCAACGAGTCGAATTACGGAGTATTCGTCGGTGGTTTGCGCTCGGTGTGCCACGAGCTCGCACTCGGCATTGTCCGGGGAGGAGAGGGGGCCACCAAGCTCGTCGCCGTGACCGTGACGGGCGCTGCCACGCCCGAAGAGGCTCGCCGGACCGCCAAGGCCATCGCCAACTCGCCACTTGTCAAAACCGCAATCCACGGGGGCGACCCGAACTGGGGACGGTTGATTGCCGTCGCTGGCCGGGCCGGCGTCGCTCTCGACCTGTCCCGGGCAGCGGTCACGATTGGCGGGACCGTGCTCTTCAGAAACGGACGGCCGTACGACGAGGCGGCACCCGAGGCGGCGGAATATCTGAGGCGCAAGGAAATCGAGGTGTCGGTCGATCTTGGCGTAGGTCGCGCGGCGTCAACCGTCTGGACATGCGATTTCAGCGCCGAGTATGTGCGCATCAACGCAGACTACCGGACCTGAGATTTCTGGGAGAGCTATGACAGACCTGACGGTAACCCGGCGCAAGGACTTTCTTTCGGTCCTCGATTTCGATGCCGGCGAGCTCGAACGTTGCCTCGAGCTCGGTGCGCGGCTGAAAGCGGACCGGGCGTTGGGGTTGCAGGCGCCGACGACTGCCGCGCTCAACGGCCGGTACGTTGCGATGCTGTTCGAAAAATCGTCGCTGCGAACGCGAACGACGTTCGAGGTCGCGGTGCGGGAGCTCGGCGGACGCGCCATCGGCCTGCAGCCCGATGTCGCGCTCGGACAACGCGAGCCAGTCGCCGACATCGCGCGAAGCCTCGAGCGATGGGTCGACGCGGTTGTGATCAGAACGTTCTCCCAGCGCGCGCTCGAACAGTTCGCCGGCTTTGCATGGGCCCTTCACGTCATCAATGCGCTCACCGACGACGAACATCCCTGTCAGGTCGTGGCGGACATGCTGACGCTGCGGGAGCGCTGGGGAACGCTGCGCGGCCGCACGATCGCCTTCGTCGGCGACGGCAACAACGTGGCGACGTCGCTCGCCTATGCGTCGGCGATGCTGGGCGTCAACCTCCATGTCGCCAGCCCGGACGGCTATCAGTTGCCTGACAACGTGGTGCAACAGTCGACGCATGCCGCCCGTCATGGCGCGCGGCTTCGACTCTTCAGCGAACCGGCCGACGCCGTCGCGGGTGTCGACGCCGTCTACACCGATACGTGGACGTCGATGGGCAAGGAGGAAGAAGCAGCGATTCGCCGTCAGATCTTCGCCAACTACCAGGTGACCGACGATCTGATGGCCCTGGCCAAGCCGGATGCGTTGTTCATGCATTGTCTGCCGGCCCATCAAGGCGAAGAGGTCACAGCGGAAGTATTTGAATCGTCTGCGTCGATTGTCTTCGATCAGGCCGAAAACCGCTTGCATGGCCAGAAGGCCCTGCTCCTGATGTTGCTCGCGCCCCAGGCAGCTGTGTAGGAGACTGTTACCCGAAATCTGAGCTACCCTTTTGCCTTGAATTTCCGAGACTCCCTGGCACCCTGGCTCGACCACTACGATGCGGGCGTGCCGCGGACGCTCACCCCCTACCCCAAGCGAACGTTGGTCGACTATCTGGCGGACTTTTCGCGCCAGCAGTCGAATCGCCCGGCGCTCTCGTTCAAGGGCGCCACGATGACTTACGGAACCCTCGACAGCCTCAGCGACGCGTGTGCTGCCGCATTTGCCGAGCTCGGAATCCGACTCGGAGACCGGATTGCCCTTCTCCTTCCAAATTGTCCTCAGTTCCTGATCGCTCAATTCGCCGCGTGGAAGATCGGAGCGATCATCGCTCCTCTGAACCCGACCTACACCGGGCGTGAGCTGGAAGGGCCGCTTCGCGATCAAGCCGTCGAGACGATAGTCGTATTGACGCGCTTCTATACGCAACTCAAGCAGGTGCAGGGACGCACCCCTCTCAAGCGCGTCATCGCCACGAACATCAAGGAATATTTCCCGGCGGCACTACGGTTCCTCTTCACGGTCGCGCGCGAGAAACGCGACGGCCATCGGGTAGCCCTCGCCTCTCAAGATCACGACTGGTCCCGTCTACTGGCCGCTCACACGGGACGGAGTCCGGATCGGGCCCCGATCGCACCCGACGATCCTGCGGTGCTGCTGATGAGCGGAGGGACGACCGGTACGCCTAAGGGAGCCGTCGGCAGTCATGCCGCGTACGTCTTCGCCGGACTGCAGATTCAGGCATGGACGAAATCCGTGATGCGTCCCGAGGACGTCATCTTTGCGCCACTGCCGCTATTCCATGTCTACGCCAACGTCGGGATCCAAGGTCTGGCCTTCGTCAATGGCAATTCGCTGGCGCTCGTCCCCAATCCCCGCGATTTGCCCGATCTGCTCGCGACCATTCGGCGGGTGAGGCCGGCCTTCTTCAATGGAGTGCCGACGTTGTACATCGCACTGCTCAACCACCCTGACGTGCAGAAGGGGAAGGCAGACTTCAAATCGATCAAGATCTGCTTCTCGGGCGCGGCCCCGTTGATGGCCGAGACGAAGCAGCGCTTCGAGGCGCTCACCGGCGGCCGCATCGTCGAAGGATATTCGTTGACCGAAGCCATGATGGCGCTCTGCATAAACCCGGCCTCCGGCCAAAGCAAGATAGGTTCGGTCGGAATGCCACTTCCAGACGTTCACGTTCGGATTTTCGATCCTGACGATGGCACGCGGGTGCTTCCTCTGAACGAGGTCGGCGAGATTGCGTTCTCGGCGCCGCAACTGATGGCCGGATATTGGAATCGTCCGGAAGAGAGTGGTCTCGTTTTGCGAAATCACGTCGACGAAGACGGCACGCGTTGCTGGCTGCACACCGGGGATCTCGGATACCTCGACAACGAAGGTTACGTCTTCATCGTCGATCGGCTGAAGGATCTCATCAAGCCGAAGAGCGGCCATCAGGTGTGGCCGCGCGAGGTCGAAGAGGTCCTGGCCACTCATCCGGCCGTCGCCGAGGTCGGCGTTGCCGGCGTCATGGACACGACAAAAGGCGAAGTCGTTCACGCCTGGATCGTGCTCCGCGCAGGAGTCGACACGACCGCCACGGAATTGCGCGCGTTCTGTCAGGAACGGCTCGCGCCCCACAAGATTCCGTCAGTCTTCGAATTTCGTACTGAGTTGCCGAAAACGATGGTCGGCAAGGTGCTGCGGCGGGTCCTTCGGGACGAGAAGAAGTCTCAAGTTTGAAGTTTCAACTTCAACCTTCCTAGAACGTGGCCAGCGCGTTGACCGGCGAGCCCGTCCCGCCGGTCACCGGCACCGGCGCAATCGTCAACATGAACGCCCATCGGTTCAGTTTCGCACACGCTTCAGCAAGCGCTTCGAGATCCTGATTGTCCAGCAGGTTGATGCCAAGCGCAGTGATCATCAGCGTGTGCACCGGCAGATTGATGCCCTCGACGAGAGAGGGCGTGACGTCGAGCGCCGCATCGCTTCCCACGAACGCTGCACCTCTTGCTTTGATCCAGGGTGCGACGGACGCATGCACACCGGCGGCATTCTGGGCGACGTTCCATGGCCCAACCTTCTCACGCCTCGACCAGCGACCGGTTCGCAGCAAGATGGCATCGCCCGACGCCACCTTGACACCAGCCGCCTTTTCCCACGCTTCAAGATCTTCGACGTAAACGGCAGTTCCCGGCTCCAGATACGGCTGATTCTTGAGACGTGGAATGTCGAGCAGGATGCCGCGGGTGACGACGCCGTTCTTGAGGTTTTCGATGCCGAGCTTCGTGCACCCTTTCTCGATGTTGACATCGGCGGACGCGTAGCCGTTGTAGGTCTGGCCTTTGTACAGGATGTGACACAAGGCGTCGATGTGGCTGTGCGCGTAGCCGTGATAGAAAACCTTGTACGTGTCCAGAAAGAATCCGGGCGGGCTCATCGTGTGCTCGAACGGACTCGGATTGTCGACGGCCCGCTCGGTCAAGGGATTGTGCGCCAGTGATACTGACATCCCGACTTTGACCAGGGCTGCCGCTTGCTTCCGCTTGGCTTCGGTGACGAGGTTGGCCGAGCCGAGCTGGTCGTCCTTTCCCCATCGACCCCAATTGGAAACCTGACGAAACAATTCATCGAACTCGGCGGCGTTGCGTGGAAGACGTGCGGCCGCCGGCGAGCCGGGTGTTTCAGTCGTGCCGCGCTGACCTGCCAAGGCAACGGCCAAACCAACGGTAAGGAATGCTGCGACGATGAACCTGGATGCCATCGATTCTCTCCAGTGCCGACACTCTCTGACCGGAACAATCACGGAACTCGGGGCGCCTTGACGACGACGCCCGCCAACTCGAGCCCTGCGCGAAGCTTCGCAGCGAGACGCTCGGCACCGGGGGTGTCGCTATGGATGCAGATTGTATCGGCATCCACCGACAGAAGGGTGCCGTCGATCGCCTCGACCACTCGCTCCTTCACCATTCGCACTGCACGGGAAACGACCACGGCCGGGTCGTGAATGACCGCTCCGGGAGTGCTTCTCGAGACAAGCGATCCATCAGCTTGGTACGCACGATCCGCGAAGACCTCGGCGGCCACGCGGAGTCCCACCGCTCGACCGGCTTCGAGAATCTGCGATGCCGACAGACCGAAGAGAATGAGCGAACGATCGCACGCGGCTGTCGCTCTGGCAATCGCAGTGGCCAGCTCAGCGTGCCGCGCCGCCATGTTGAACAGCGCTCCATGAGGTTTGACATGCTGAAGTGTCGCGCCCTCGGCGGCGGCAACCCCTGCGACGGCGGCGACTTGGTAAAGGACGAAGTCCTCGGCCTCCTGGGGGCTCACGCTCATCTCGCGACGCCCGAAGCCCGCCAGGTCAGGAAATCCCGGATGCGCCCCAATGGCGACGCCGTGAGCCTTGGCCAGGCGAATCGTTGCGCGTAGCACGGAAGGGTCGCCGGCATGGAACCCGGCGGCGATATTGGCCGACGTGATGGCGCCCATCAAGCCAGCGTCGTCACCAAGGGTGTATGCGCCAAAAGCCTCGCCGACATCGGCATTGATATCGATGCGTAGAGACGCCATCGCCCGCTATTTATCACGAGGCGCCGAAGAGACGAAGAGCTCTTTTTGGGGAAACGACCTTGAGCGTTCGTGGCCGTGTTCTTGGTGATGATAGACGGAAAATGGCGGGCGGCTGGCGTGCCGCACTCGGGTGAGTACAAAGAAAGGGCACCGTGTAATTACGGTGCCCATCGTCTTCGGTCTGGCTCCCCCAGCATTCACGGCGCCCTGCCGTAATCAGACCGTCGACTGTTCGATCGAGATGGCAAGGGCCGTGCCCTCGCCGTTTCCAGCAAAACGCCCGATCGCCACCAGTTGTCTGTTCGACGGAGCACAAATTTTGGCGACGGCATTACAAATCTGCAAGCGTCGTCTTCCGTCGATCATCCGACCACTCGGGCAACAGATCGAGCAAACGAGCCAAAGGGGGATGTTTCAAATCGCGTTCGGACAGCAGCGGCTTTTCAACAGGCCAGGCGATGGCGAGGGCAGGATCGTTCCAGGCGACGCCGATCTCGCTCGCCTCGTCGTACAGGTCCGTACACTTGTATTCCACCTGCGCAAAGGCGCTCATGACACAGAAGCCGTGTGCAAATCCGGGCGGCACGTAGCACTGTCTAAAGTTGTCGGCCGAGAGCGTGGCCCCTGCCCAGCGGCCGAAGGTCGGCGACCCGCGTCTCAAGTCGACCGCGACGTCGAAGATCTCTCCCTCGATCACTCGAATCAGCTTGCCTTGCGGCAGGCGGAGTTGCATGTGAAGTCCGCGGAGAGTCCCGCCGACCGACCGTGAATGGTTGTCCTGCACGAACGGGCCATCGATACCGCCGGCCCGATACTTGTCAGCGTGGTAAGTTTCGAGAAAGAACCCGCGCTCGTCCCAAAATACCTCGGGTTCAACGAGGATGACACCGTCCAATTCGGTCGGCACGAACCGCATGCCTACGACTCCTGGTCGAGGACTCGAAACAGATAGCGGCCGTACCGAACTCGATTCCATCGTACGGGCCAGCCGCTGCAGTTCGCCCGCCGTGATGTATCCCATTCGGTAAGCAATCTCCTCGAGACAAGCGACCATCAAGCCTTGACGCTCCTCGAGGGCTTGAATGTAGTTCGCCGCCTGCACCAGCGACTCGTGGGTGCCAGTGTCGAGCCACGCGATCCCTCGGGCCAGCTTCTCGACGAATAGCTGCGATCGCTCCAGGTACCCCCGGTTGATATCGGTGATTTCCAATTCGCCGCGCGGCGATGGCTTGAGCTTGGCCGCCATGTCCACGACTTGGTTGTCGTAGAAGTACAAGCCTGTGACGGCGTAGGACGATTTGGGCGTCGCGGGCTTTTCTTCGAGGCTGACGGCGTGGCCGGCTGAGTCGAATTCCACCACGCCGTAGCGCTCCGGATCGCGCACCTGATAGCCGAAGACGGTCGCGCCCACCTCCCGGGCCACCGCGCTTCGCAGATAGTCGGAAAAGTGCGCGCCGTAGAAAATGTTGTCGCCAAGAGCGAGCGCGACGCGGTCATCGCCCACGAAGCGTGCGCCGATGATGAATGCCTGGGCAAGTCCGTCCGGACTGGGCTGCGCTGCATATTCGATGTGCAGGCCGATTTCCGAGCCGTCTCCGAGCAGCCGCTGAAAGCCAGACTGCTCATGAGGTGTGGTGATCACGAGGATTGTTCGAATACCCGCCAGCATCAAAGTCGACAGCGGGTAATAGAGCATCGGCTTGTTGTAGATGGGGATGAGCTGCTTGCTGACGGCACGCGTCAACGGATGAAGCCTCGATCCCGTTCCGCCGGCAAGGAGGATGCCCTTCAGCATCGTGCGTTGGTGGTCCACCGAGGTGATGCTCATCAGCCAAGTCCCAGACGTTCGCGACCATATCGACCGGCCTGCACCGCCTCGCACCAGTCGCGGTGCTCGAGGTACCAGCGGACCGTCGCATTGAGTCCGTCCTGAAAGGCATACCGGGGAGACCAGCCGAGCTCGCGACGAATCTTCGTCGCGTCGATGGCGTATCGGCGATCGTGACCGGGCCGATCCGCGACAAAGGTCTTCAGATCTCGATAGCCGGGTCGATTGCGCAAGGCGGGGTTCGAGGGGTGCGGCCACAACTCTTCGAGCGCGTCACAAATTCCGTCCACGATTTCCACATTCGTGCGTTCGTTGCCACCTCCGATATTGTAGCGCTCGCCGACGCGTCCTTCCTGGTGTACGAGCAGGATTCCGGCACAGTGATCGTCAACGTGCAGCCAATCGCGAACGTTGGCTCCGTCGCCGTAGATTGGCAGCGGCTTGCCATCGAGCGCGTTGAGCACCATCAAAGGGATCAACTTCTCCGGATACTGAAACGGACCATAGTTGTTGGAACAGTTCGTCGTAAGAGTGGGCAGGCCGTACGTGTGATAGTACGCCCGCACCAAATGGTCCGCCGACGCCTTGCTCGCGGCATACGGTGAATTCGGTGCGTACGGTGTCTCCTCATCGAAGAGTCCGCTCGGTCCGAGCGTACCGTAGACTTCGTCGGTCGACACGTGAAGAAACCGAAAGGACCGACCGGCCTCGGACCCCATTTCCGCCACCAGCCGACGCGAAGTCTCCAGCAATACGAGCGTTCCCACGACGTTCGTTTCGACAAATGCTCGCGGCCCGTCAATCGAGCGGTCGACGTGCGTCTCGGCGGCGAGATTCACCACACCGTTCGGACGCGACTCACGAAATACCCTCGCCATCGCCCCCCAATCGGCAATGTCCGCCTTGACGAAGGTGAGACGGTCATCCTTCAAAGGTTCCTCGAGGTTCAACAGGTTGCCCGCGTACGTCAGCTTGTCGATGACGACGATTCGGTGGGCTGTGTGAGCGAGCGCGTAGCGGACCAGATTCGATCCAATGAATCCCGCTCCGCCGGTGATTATGAGCGTCGCCATGAATTCACGATTCGGAAGCTACATCTACAAAGCGAGGGCGGTCTCCCTACTAACGAGGGCGGTCCCCGCGCCTCGTCGTCTCAGGGATTGTCTATTGTAAATTCTAAGTTTGCGGGCGCTAGACCGCCGCGCCCTCTGGATACTGGAGAGCGAGCCGGAGCTCTTTGACCAGGGAATCAACGGTCGTGCCGGCTCGCTTCCACGCGCCGTCGGTCTCGAAGCGGAGGTCGCCGATTCGCCGGCCCCAAGGGGCGATCACGCGGCCGATCGCGCGGAAGTCGGATCGGTCTGCGTGCTCCTGATCCAGACGACGGATGACGTCGGGCGCGACGCGAATGAACGCTCGAAGGGCCGACGCCGAACGGATGCTGTACTTGCGCCCGTTCCAGGCTCCGCCGAAAACCAATGCGATTTGCTTGAAGTAGTTCACGAAAAACTTCTTCGCATCTTCGCGGAAGTCGCCAGACTTACGGGGACCACTGAACGCATCGGACGCAAACAGCTTCTTCAGCTCCTGAGCCAGCGGCGCCTGGGCCACCCGACCTCGACCGACGCCCAGCAACTTGATCTCGTCGTACAGCGGTGAGTCTTCCCGATCGTTGAGCGCCCGGACCACGTCGTGCGCCGTAGCAAGGTTTTCGTCCCTGTACAGCTGGCGGCCCGACAGACTGACCAAATGCGACGCGTTGAGCCTCGTGTGCTTGGCATTAATCGTGACGAACATCTGGACGACGTGATCTTCAGGGAGGCGGTCGAACACGATAGCCGGGACGCTGAAGTCTTCGCCCTGGAACCGATCGATGTCGGCGTGCAGCGCTAAGAGCCGGTGCTGGCCATCGATCGCGCGAAGAATGCCTTCGCGCTCGGGCACCTTCAGGATTCCGACGCGCGAATCCTCGTCCGCCGCCTGAAAGGTCAGCTTCTCGTCGCAGGAGATGATCACCGCGCCTGGAATCGACGGCAGATCGCGCGCCTGCCGGCACTGCTCGTAGTACTGGACCAGCTCATCGATCTTTCGGCGAATGATCTGTCGCTGATACGCCTTTTCGTTCGACGCAATGCGCCGTTCGAGCAAGTCCCAGTTCACCTTGGACGCCGGAGCACCGGGTCGTGGCTTCACACCCCGCACGGGCGGCTGGGTGGTGTCGCCATAGCTCAGGACCTCGAATCGAACGAGTTTGTCGATGTCGCTGGCAGTCAGCGAGGCTTGGTAGAACTGCACCCCGAACTGGTGCATGCGAATCGCGGCGACGTTGATCATAGGCTGAGTCCCGGACGCCAGTGGTGGGCCCCGTTGGGGAGGCTCCAAAGAGGCGAATTGTAACGAGCGAGCGGCGGATATCTCAACGGTTTTTTGCTCTTTCTCCGCCCCTCCATCGGCCAGTCTTCCGGGGTCAGGCTCGATAACTGTCTGTTTCCTAATGGGTTCTGTTGTTTCGTCGAGGAAGGAACGGACCGGCTCGCGCGAGGCCTGTCCAGCAGTCGATCAAGCAGATTGGCCGTTTGCCCGAGAAATAGGCAATCGTTTGAGAGTGGCCAAACTGAATCCCCCTGACGTCGCGGCTGCCCCTTGGTTTATACCCCTGTTTCGGGCTCGCCAGGCGTGCGCAACGCGGTCGCGGAAGGCTCCTGCGCCATACATAAGCAGGCAAAAGACGACGAAGGCTATAACAGCGCCCCACATTGGCAGACTGCGGCGGATCCCCCAGGATGCGTAGCCATACACGAGCTCGACGTGGATCCAGTAGACGAAGAGAGAATTCCGTCCCAGTCGAGCTAACGGCTCGAACAGCTGTCCACGCTGCGTTATACCGGATAACCCGTACATCGCCGACAAGGTCATCATCAGAAGGCCCACTCGTATAGCGAAGTAGGTCGGAGAGCTCGTCCAAAACGAAGACTGCGCGTAGAGCGACGGGAAATAGGACGTCAACACGCCGAGCCCGAAAAGCATCAGCCCCGCGGACGCAAGCCCGACATGGACGCGCCAACGACTGGCTTGCTCTCGCGTCGAAGATAGGAGCACCCCACACGCCGCCCCGGCGAAGACAAATCCGGCCCAAGGAAAGGCAGTAAACGTCGTGTGTTCGCCGGCAGGGCGGATGTACCAGCCAACCCAGATCGGCAGCGCGTCGACGAGCGTTGACGTCCGGACGACCGGCGTTGCCATCGAGAATGCACAGGCCAGAACACCGTAAGTGACTGCCCTCGAAGCATTTGACGCCAGCAGCCCCCAGACTGCTCCTGCGATAGCGATAGCTGGCCCCATGATGTTCAAGATGTCGACTCGGAACAACGTGATGGGATGGCTTCCAGGACTGACGACAAAGGCCTGAAGGCGGAACAGGAATGCGAGAACGAATATCTCCAGCCCACGACGAACGACGTTCCTGATCGCTGCCCTCTGGTTGCCTGTTCGCCGATCAGCGTTGACGACCGATAGCACCACGCTGACCCCCGCCAGCCAAAGAAAGAGCGGTGCCGCAAAACCTCCGAGAAACGTGGCCAGCCTGAAGCCGAGGGTGCCTCGAGCGGCCGGATGCGTCCAGGCATCAAAGGTATGCGCGGCAATCATCAACACGACGGCCACTCCTCTTGTCCAGTCGAGGTAGCTGTGCCGTAGACCAGGGGACGGCGTCGGAATCGCGGCGGGAGGGCCAGCTATTGGGCGACTCGCTTACGCGGACTGCGAATGCCGCTCATGATCAGCCAACCAAGCGGCAGCATGACCAGAAGGTAACTGAGGTACTGGCCAAAACGGCCATCTGGGCCGTATGGCTCCGTCGCAAGGTGCAACGGCTCGCTATACGGGAAGATGTTTGCTTCGGTCAGCTCGTGGAATCCGTAGATGAGCAATTGCACGACGAAGACGAGGAGAAAAACAGCCGTCACCTGAAAGAACAACGCGAGATTGACCCGGTGGCCGTAGTGCGACCAGAGCCAGGCGACAAAAGCCGCGACGACGATGCCGATGATCGCGCCGAGGATGATGTTGGCGGGTGTCTGCTGCAACAGCAGCGTGCCCAACAGCAACGCCGTTTCCATCCCTTCGCGCGTAATCATGAAGAGCGTGAACAGAAACACGCCGGCGAACGCGGCTGTGCCGGTCTTCAGCGCCGAAGCCGACAAATAGCCTTCGATGTCCGACTTGATGTGTCGCGCCGTCCGCCACATATGGACGGTCAACGATGCCACCGAGAGCGCCGCGATGATTGCCAGAACGCCTTCCCAAAGCGCCTGGTTGGCAGCCCGTTGGAACAGGATGGCGGCGCCGATGCTGAGGAGAATCGAAAGGGCGATGCCCCAATGGACGGCCGGCACCAGCTCGCGCCGCCCGCTCTTCTTGAGGTACGCGAGACTGATGGCCACGATGAGGAAGGCTTCGAGCCCCTCGCGGAGCGTGACGACGAACGCTTGAAGCATCGGGAGTCTCTACAAAATGAGACTGAGTCTCAGGATTTTGGTCAGTGTACTTCCGTCAAATCCGACCGGTCAAGTCGGGAATGGCGACCGTTGACCGTCATCGTGCCAGTCAACGGCGCTGGCGACCGAGAGAGAACCGTCAGCAACCCCGACCGACGTCACGCGCTCGCGAGAGCGCTTTCGAGAACCGCCCGTCAAGAACTTCGATTGCTGTAAGCTGTCAGCATGAGGCAAAGGGCTTTGAGGTTCGTCCGTGTCTTCGCGGCGACGGGTTTCGCAAAACTGTCCGTCTCCCCACGACTGGCGCTGCTCGTTGGCGTCGTCGCGTCGGCGTCGACTCTCGCGCTCGCCCAGCAGCCGACCTTCAGATCGGGCACGGAGCTCGTCTCGCTCTTCGCCACGGTGACGGACGCTCAGAGGCGGCTCGTTCCCAATTTGATCAAGGACGACTTCGAGATTCTCGACAACGACAAAGTGCAGCCGATCGTCTTCTTTGAAAGCGAGGTCCAGGCAGTCACCGTGGTCGTCATGCTGGACACGAGCGGGAGCATGACGGGATCGATTGCGCTGCTGAAAACCGCCGCCGAACAATTCTTGATTCGCCTCCTCCCGAAGGACAAGGGACGCGTCGGAGCCTTCAACGACAAGATTCAGTTCAACGCGCGCTTCACGAGCAATCGCGACGAGCTCATCGGCGATGTCAAGGATCTCGACTTCGGAAACGGCACACGTCTCTGGGACGCGATGTGGGCGAGCCTCGATGAGCTGCAAAGCATCGAAGGGCGTCGTGTCATTCTCGTTTTCACCGACGGCGACGACACATCGAGCCGGGTCAAACGAGGCGCGGTCCTGGATCGGGCGCGTGAAGAGGAGGTGATGGTTTACGCCATCGGCCTCGAAAGCAACTTCTTCAACGGCCAGCGTCAGGTCCGTTCGAAGCCGGACGGTGGGTTGAGAAAGATCGCAGAGGAAACTGGCGGTGGCTATTTTGAATTGGACAAGACGAGCGACCTAGCGCCGACGTTCACGCGCGTCGCTCAAGAGCTGCACAGCCAATATGTGCTTGGATTCGTGCCAACCGATCTCGACGGCCGCGTGCACAAACTGACACTCAGGATGAAGCAGCCCGGAATGACGGCACGGGCGCGGCGCAGCTATGTCGCCGACGCCGACAAATTTTCGCTGAGTAAGGAGTAGACCACGCTCAGACGAACAGCGTGGCGAGAATCACCGCCACCAGAAGTGCGCCGACCACCCATTCTGCGGTGGCTGAAAACGTCCATTCGCGCATGACCATTACCTGCCTTCATCGAGGTTAGACGGTCGAACGTCGGGAAAGGTTTAGTAGGTTCATGGCTGGCCTGACTGAGCAGGAATTTCGAGTCAAGAGTGATGAGGCCATCGAGCAGGCCCGGCGCGCCCTCCTGCCGCTGGCCGACCAGGAAGGCTTCGAGATCGAGCTTCAGGACGGCGTGTTGAACCTCTTGTTCGAGGAGCCTGAAGCTGCGCGTTTCGTCGTATCGCCTAACGCGCCAGTCCGGCAGATTTGGGTCTCCGCGATGGCAAAGAGCTACAAGCTTTCGTGGACACCTCACTTGAGCGCATTCGCGATCGAGGCAGAAACCCTGCCGAAGCTGCTGGATCGGCTGGCGCGGGTGCAGCTCCAACACTAATCTTCGAGATGGCCGTGAGATTCCTGTCTGCTGGCACTGTTCTGTCATTTCTCGTCATGGCTGCCCTGCACGCGCAAAACCCCGAACGCGGACAACCCCGCCCGGGTGACCGGCCCGCGGACAACCCGCACTCGACCCGATCGGTCGTTTTGGGACGCAACGGAATGATCGCAACGAGCCAGCCTCTGGCATCGGTCGCTGGCCTCAAGGTTCTTCAAGACGGCGGCAATGCCGTCGATGCCGCCATTGCTGCCGCAGCTGTTCTTGCGGTCGTCGAACCGACCATGACCGGCATCGGCGGGGACTTGTTCGCAATCGTCTATGACAACAAGACGAAACAACTGCGCGGCCTGAACGCGAGTGGACGATCGGGATACGCCGCCACGCCCGAATCGTTTGCGGAGCACGGCCTGGCGGTGGTCCCCGGAAGCGGAGTCCACTCCGTGACTGTGCCGGGCGTGGTCGACGGGTGGACCACGCTTCTGACCGCGTATGGATCGCTGCCTCTATCGCGCCTGTTGGCACCGGCGATCGACTACGCAACGAACGGCTATCCCGTCCCTGAAATCATCAGCGGCGCCTGGCAGTCGGCTGAAGCCAAACTGTCCGCCGATCCTGCGGCGGCAAGAACCTTCCTCCGCGGAGGCCTTGCGCCCAGGCCAGGTGAGATCTTCGCCAATCCGAACCTGAGCCGCACGCTGCAGCAGATCGCCGCCGGCGGGCGCGACGTCTTTTACACGGGACCTGTTGCGGCGGCCATGGTTGCGGACCTCAAGAACCGGCGAGGGCTCCTGGATGCGCGTGACTTCGCGGAACACAAGTCCGACTGGGTCGATCCAATTTCGACGAATTACCGCGGGTACGAGATCTACGAGTTGCCGCCGAACGCGCAGGGATTCGTCGCCCTCGAAATGCTGAACATCCTCGAGGGATTCGACATCAAATCGCTCGGTCACAATTCAGCCGAGTATCTGCATCTCCTGGTCGAGGCCAAGCGGATCGCGTTCGCCGATCGCGCGGCGTCGCTGGCCGATCCCCAATTCGTGCCGCCCCGGCTGCTTGCAACGCTTTTGTCGAAAGATTACGCGGCCATGAGGCGCAGGGAAATCAACCCCGCGCGGGCGGCGGAAGGATACGCTGGGGCTGCCCGCAGTGAGCGCGAGGAGAACCTGACCGGACAGGATCGCGGCGACACCATCTATCTCACGGTTGCCGACGGCAAGGGCAACGTCGTATCGCTCATTCAGTCGCTCTTTTCAGATTTTGGATCGGGGATCGTGGCCGGCGACACCGGCATCGTGCTTCACAATCGCGGAGCACTGTTCAACCTCAGGCCCGGGCATCCGAATCAGGTGGGACCGCACAAACGTCCGATGCACACGCTGGTGCCTGCGTTCGTGATGCGAGATGGAAAGCCGTGGCTGTCGTTTGGCGTGATGGGCGGCGACCATCAGGCCCAGGGTCACACTCAAGTGCTGGTCAACCTGATCGATTTCGGGATGAATCTCCAGGAGGCCGGCGAAGCAGCCCGCGTGAACCACGGAAGTTTCGGTGTTTTCGTCGAGAGCGCCGTCCCCGAAGCCGCACGGTCCGGGTTGATCCAGCGTGGGCATTCCGTGTCGGAAGCAATCGGCGCATTCGGCGGGTTCCAGGGCATCCTGATTGATCCGCGGACCGGCGTCCTGATGGGAGGATCGGACCCGCGGAAGGACGGACTGGCGATCGGATACTAAACGCGTCCTGCCCCGGTTCGCTGGGTCGATGCCAAGAGGTTCCAGCGCTACAACCGAAACCCCTCTCGCAACGGATCCTCGTCATCGATGAGGAAGGTGTGCTCCCCGGTGATCCAGGCTGAGCCTTCGATTTCAGGAACAATCGCCTCGTAGTCGCCAACCCGAGTCCGGCCGACAAGCCTCCCGGTGAAGACCGTGTCGACAACGCTCTCGTGTATGAAGGGCTTCTCTTCGCTGAGCAAACCCATGGCATCGATGACGGCCATCACCGCCGCAGTGCCCGTGCCGCATGGCGAGCGATCGACCTGCGCGTCGGCAAAGATGGCCACATTTCGAAGGTCGGCCCGCGAATCGTGCGGAGGACCGGTGAAGATGGTTCCGTAGATGCCCTCCAGGTCTGGCTCGAGCGGATGAGCGATCCTGCGAGTTGCTTCGACAGCGTGCTTGATCTGCATGCCTGTACGACGGAGCTCAGGGAGATGCGCGGGGTCGAGAGCCAGACCGACGGACTCGCTGTCCACGATGGCGTAAAACGCGCCGCCAAACGCCACGTCCACTCGAATCTGGCGAGCGCCCAGATTGGCGACGAGACCTCCGTGCAAGACGAAGGACGGCACGTTCGAAAACGCCACACTGACGACACGTTCGTTCGTCTGGCGCGTGGCCCGCGCGCGAACGCTCCCTGCGGGAGTGTCGAACACGATCGACAGTCCGTCGCCGCCGGGCATGAGCAGGCCGCGCTCGAGCGCGATGGTCGTCACTGCGATGATGCCGTGTCCACACATCGTGCTGTAACCCTGGTTATGCATGAAGAGAACACCGGCGTGGGAGCCTGCACTCACTGGCTCCGTGAGCACTGCGCCGTACATGTCGGCATGCCCACGGGGCTCGAGCATGAGCGCCCGACGCAACCGGTCGTGTCTTTTCTGCACCCAATCTCTTTTCTCGAGCATCGTACGACCGCGCACCGGAGGAAAGCCATCGACGACGAGTCGGAGCGGTTCGCCGGCCGCGTGTGCATCGAGGGTACGGATCCGGTGAATCACGTTCCTAGCATTCTCGTGGTGGAGCGGCCGAGCTTTGAAGACAACGCCGAATCATGAGCGCAACGATCGGCCGGGCGGGAGATGGACCACCTGTGACGGGACATGAAGGACCGACGTCGAAGGCGGGCAGTCAAAGCAAAGGCCACATCAACGTGCAGCGCGTCGGCCGCTGCACGTGACGCTCGCAGGACCGACTCAGTTGGTGCTTGCCAGCTCTTTCTCCTGCTCAGTCATCCATTGCCTGAAATCGGTGGCGTTTTGGACGGTGATAAAGCCGCGCATCCTGAAATGGCCGAGGCCGCAGAGCTGAGAGCAAGCAATCTCGTACTCGCCAAGGCGATTCGGAATGAACCAGACGGGGATGTCCAACCCCGGAATCGCATCCTGCTTGACGCGCATTTCGTACAGCCCGAAGCTGTGGATCACGTCCTTGCTCATGAGATGTACGAGCACCGGACGATCGATGGGAACGTTCAGCTGGTTGATGGTCGTGATGTCGTCTTTGGCGTTCTGGTCGGTGCGATCCAGACCGAGCGGATTGTCGGCAGACACCAACTTGATGTCGGTTCTGCCGAACCTGCCATCGGCGCCGGGATATTGCACGTTCCAGGCGAACTGCTCGCCCACCACGCGAACGACCACCGCTTCGCTCTCCGCTGGAAGATCCCGAACGCGTGTCGCCCACGCAGGAATCGCGTAAAAGATGAGCAAGGCGACTTCGACCACGCCAACCGCGATTTCCGTCGCTTTGGCGACCTTGCCTTTTGCGCCGGTGTAGTTGGCCCTCGGATTGGCGCCGCTCCGGAAACGGACCAGCACGAAGAGGAAGAAGGCGCCCCAGCCGACAAAGAGCAGCAGCATCAACCAGTGGACCAGCACCATCATCTGGTCGATTTCGCCGGCATGAGTCGATGCGGCAACCGGTAACCCGAGATACCCCAGCATTTAAGCAACTCCTCCGTGGGCGCCTGGCGTGTAGTGTCCAGTCTTGCCCTGCGTATCGAGCGTCGGTGGCCCGTCTGTGTCGGATTCCGAGGCCAGACGCGCCCGTCTCATGAGTTGAATGAAAAAGCTCGCAAACGCCACGAGAACTCCGACTGTGATCATGAGCATCGCGAAGATGCCCATTTGCATCGCGGAAGCGAGCGGCGAATCGTTCTGGCCGAAGCACACCGGGCACGCCAGGAGCGCGTTCGGTACGGCAAGCACGCCCAACGTCGCAAGTGCTGTGCGCATGAGTTACAGGTTCCGCGTCTTGCGTTGAAACAGCGTGCCGTAGGCGGCCAAGCCGCATGCCGCGACGAAAGAGACGACGGCGGCTGCGACGAACACCAGTCGATGCTCAATCTGGTACTGGCCTATCGCCCACGCGCCAAAGAACGCCGCGAGAACAACTGACAGGGCGATGAACAACAGGTGAAAAGCCCGAAGCGACATATCAGTGGCCACTCGGCTGCACGGGCACCCGGGCCGATTCCGACAACGTACCGATCGTGTCCAACGTGGTCAGTAACGGCACGAATATCAGCACAATGAAGAACGCGACGGTCAGCAGCAGTGCACCGTAAATCCAACGCTTCTCGTGGTTCAAGTGCATGAACACCGCGGCGACCATCGAGCCTTTCATTGCCGCGATGATCAACGCGACCGTAATCGCCAGTGGAACCACCAAGTGAATCTGATTCGCCGCAACGGTCAGCACCGTGAAGACGAACAGCGTGGCGCCAATGATCCAGTACTTGCGAATGCTCTTCTTGACTTCGGCCGCGTCGGACATCGGCTACTCCGGGAACATGTGTCGTTACAACAAATACAACACGGGGAACAGGAAGATCCACACGAGATCGACGAAATGCCAGTACAGCCCTGTGTACTCGATCCGGTTGGTGAACTGTTCAGCGTTCTTCTTCCAGAGTCCGGCGCCAGGCCCCAGGAAATACGCCATGACGGCCATTCCACCGAGGATGTGCAGACCGTGGAGACCGGTCAGCGTGAAGTAGATCGCCAGGAACGTGTTGTGCGAGGGCCCCTCGCCGCGAGTCAGGTGATCGGCGTACTCGAAGTACTTGTTCACGAGGAAGATCCCGGCCAGCACGAAGGTCAGGATCAAGTACAGGCGATGCTTCGACCAATTCTTCAGCTTCAGCGAGGCCCACGCCATGACCATCGTGACCGACGAGCCGATCAGAATGAAGGTGTTGGCCATCCCGAGCCAGACGTCCAACTCGCCTCTTGGCCATTGGGAGGCACCGACGCGCAGGATGATGTACGTGGAAAAGAGTGCCCCGAACAGCATCACTTCCGACGCCAGAAACAGCCAGATGCCCAGCTTGCCGTTGGCGAGCCCGGTATCGCGTCGCTCTTCGACTGTATAGGGAATGTTCATAGCGACCCGCTACCTCACGCCCTCTCCGGCTCGAACTGCGGCGTGAAGTCCTTCGCCGCGCCCGGCACGCTGTACTCGTACTGGCCCACGGTAAACCACCGGCTCGGTCACGAAATTGCCGTGTCCAGGCGGCGACGGTGCCGACCATTCGAGCGTCGTGGCCTCCCAGGGGTTCTCGTCGACGGCCTTCCCCCATTTCAGACTCGAGAAGAAATTGATGATGAACGGAATCTGAAACAGGCCCAATCCCCACGCGGCGAACCCGATGACGAGGTTCCATTTCAGCAGGCTGGCGTTGTGCGCGTACTGGGCGCCGCCGTCGTACAAGCGGCGGTTCATGCCGCCGAGCCCCTGGATGAACATCGGCAGGAACACGAGGTTGATGCAGATGAAAGACCCCCAGAAGTGAAGCTGTCCGAGGATGTCGTTCATCTTCTTGCCGGTGGCCTTGGGGAACCAATAGTCAGATCCCCGCGAAGAGGGCGAAAATCGTTCCTGGCGCCACGACGTAGTGGAAGTGCGCGATTACGTAGTACGTGTCGTGCAGGTGAATATCAGGTGGCGCCAGACCGAGCGGCAGGCCGGTCAACCCGCCAATGCCGAACATCGGGAGAAAAGCGAGCGCGAAGAGCATCGGCGTCGTGAAACGGATGGAGGCTCCCCACAGCGAGAGCAGCAGCGCCGTCAGGATGACGACCGACGGGATCGAAATAATCATCGTCGTCGTCTGGAAGAACGCGCTCATCGCGGTGCCCATGCCGGTCATGAACATGTGGTGGGCCCACACGACGAACGACATGAAGCCAAGGAAAATCACCGAATACACGAGCGCTTTGTACCCCCAGAGCGGCTTGCGCGTGTTGTTCGCAATAACCTCGGACACGATGCCCATCGCAGGCAGAACGAGCACGTAGACTTCAGGATGAGCCAGGAACCAGAACAGATGCTGCCAGAGCAGCGGATTCCCCTGTCCGGCCACCTCCATCGGTTTCCCGCTCACGACCAGGCCGCTGGGGAGAAAGAAGCTCGTTCCCGCAACGCGATCCATCAACTGGAGAACGCCCGCAGCTTCGAGCGGAGGAAACGCAAGGAGGAGAAGGAAGGCCGTGACGAGCTGTGCCCAGACGAAGAAGGGCAGCCGCATGAAGCTGAGGCCCTTGGCGCGCAGCTGCACGATGGTCACGATGAAGTTGATCGAGCCAAGAAGCGATGAAGTGATCAGGAAAATCATCCCGATCAGCCACAGCGTCTGCCCGCTTCCGAGTGCCGTTATAGACAGCGGAGCGTAAGACGTCCAGCCCGAGTTCGCAGCACCGCCCGGAACGAAGAAGCTGACCAGCATCACGACGCCGCCAAGGAAGTACACCCAATAGCTCATCATGTTGAGCTTCGGGAATGCCATGTCGGGGGCACCGATCTGCAGCGGCACGACGAAGTTGCCGAACCCGCCCACTGCGAGCGGCACGACCCCGAGAAACACCATGATGGTGCCGTGCATCGCCCCCAACTGGTTGTAGAACTCCGGCAGCATGATGCCGCCCGGGGCGTTGGCGACGCCCAACCAGTTACCGATCAGCGGGATCGGCCGGCCGGGATAGGCCAGCTGAAATCGCATGATCATCATCAATGTGAAGCCAAACAGCAGGAAGAGCAGGCCCGTGATGGCGTACTGAATGCCGATCACCTTGTGATCGAGTGAAAACACATACTTGCGCCAAAAGCCCAGTTCTTCGTGCGCGTGCTCGTGGGCGTGACCGTGCGCCACGGCACCTACAGTGGTTGCCTTGTCCATTTCTTCCTATCCTCGCGGATATCGTCGGGGGCCGTGGGGCGCATATCGACCTCGCCTGTTCCTTGCTGCCCCACCCTGAATTGCGCTGAGCCGAGCGATTGTACGCAGAAGGCACAAGCGGGTGCAAGTGATGCAGCAGGAAAAGGATCTGGCAACCTCGTGATCGTCCCGGAAACGCGGAACGATCCCGTGGACGGCTCATGCCTGACGCGCCTTGTGAATATCGGAGCCCTTCTAGGCTCGCCACTCGATAGCCAGGCCGCCCGTTGAGTCGTCGTCGTGAGAGGACAGTTGAAAAGGGCAGGCGGCGAACTCACCAGGCATTTTCTAAGGAAACAGACTGTTCAGTGTGGCACCTCCCTTGAAATCTGCGGTTACGCCAGCGGCTGCCGGGTGGACCAGTGGGACCCGAGCATCGCGGGTCGTATGGAACTGGCAGCAGAAAAGATGAGGAGCCCGACCGTGTTCAATCTAAATCGATACGTTCCGGCTTTAGTCGTTGGAGCAACAGTGATTGCCGCAGGACCTGCATACGCGGCGCAGACCCGTTCCTACTCAAACCAGCGTGATTATCTCGGCTTTGACCGACGTGCGTACGACAACGGATACCGAGAGGGGCTGGAGCAAGGAGCCGACGACGTCCGCCACGGGCGCCGCTTCGAGTACGCGCGCGACGACGACTATCGCGACGCCGACAATGGCTACAGTCGCTCGCGGGGTGATAAGGAAGCCTACCGAAGAATCTTTCGGGAGGGATACGCTGCTGGCTACACAGAAGGGTATCGCGGCTTCCGTGGGCCGCGATATGGTGCGGTCCGCGGCCCGCAAGGCGGCTGGTGGCCGAATCGGTCGTATTCACCGGCGCCGCAGGTCGGCTATCAAGACGGATACGCCGAGGGTCGAGACGACGCCCGGGATCGTGACGGCTACAATCCGCAGCGCGCCAAACGGTACCGTGACGGCGATCATGAATACGACGACAGGTACGGCTCACGTGGCCAGTACAGGCAGGAGTACCGTGCAGCGTTTTTGCGAGGGTACGAGCGAGGATTTCGAGAGTTCGGTAGGACCTGGGATCGCTAGGCGGGAAATTCCGAGGCAGCGATCGGCTCAGACCGCCGCGCAGGCGCACAACGTTTCATGAAAATGCGCGGCGGTCGAGGCGAAAAAACCGCGGCTCTTCGCGGTTGAGTCATTTACAGTGTCGCTTCGCCGATGTAAGATCTCTCCACATTCCGATCCCCAGCGGAAGGCTCTTTTTCCAATTTCACTAAGGCTGCCGCCCGTGGGCGGGGTTCCTCGGAGGCCCGGTTGTTGTGAGGGCCTTCTACACTCCCTCCGTGCAGCCATTTTCGCGAATGGATCGTTTGTGGATTTGCGTCGTTTTCGCCGCCCGCGCTTCTTCATTCTCATCGCCGCCATCGTCGGACTCGCAGCTGCTGCAGCTGTCGTCGATCGCATCAAGGAGTCCCCGAAACCCGAGACCATGGCGTTCTCCGAGTTCGTGCAGCAGATTGAAGCTGATGCCGTCGCCCAGGTGATGTTTGGTCAGCACAAGATCGACGTCGTGCTTCGCAACGGTCGCGCGGCCCAGACGATCGCGCCCCCCGACTTCCTGGCAGCCAATTCGACATTCATCAACGATTTGGTGAGCCGTCGGGTTCGAGTCGAAGTCACAAACGCAGAGGCTCCGGGGACCTTGAGCTGGAGCGCGATGGTGATCGCGATCGCATTTCTGGCGCTGTTGGGCTTCACTGTGTACCGCGCGACAGAAGGCCGCATTCCGTCGGTTTCCGGCGGAGCGCGCATCGCCGAGCAGGGCGACAGCGTGATCACCTTCCAGGACGTCGCGGGAGTGGACGAAGCAAAGGACGAAGTGAGAGAGATCGTCGATTTCCTGCGCGAGCCTCATCGCTTCGTCGAAATCGGCGGACGAATTCCCAAGGGTGTGCTGCTCGTCGGACCGCCCGGAACTGGCAAGACCCTCCTGGCGCGGTCGATCGCCGGGGAAGCAGGCGTGCCATTCATGTTTGCGAGCGGTTCTGACTTCGTCGAGATGTACGCGGGCGTCGGCGCCTCGCGCGTGAGACGACTCTTCCGCGACGCGCGCCGTCACAAGTCGTGCATCGTCTTCATCGACGAGCTCGACGCGGTCGGACGGAGCCGAGGAGGCCATTCGCTCAGTCACGAGGAGCGCGAACAGACCTTGAACCAGCTGCTGGTCGAGATGGACGGCTTCGAAACGCACGAAGGTGTCGTGGTGATCGCGGCGACCAACCGTCACGACATCCTGGACCCGGCACTCCTCCGCCCGGGCCGTTTCGACCGGCAAGTAACGGTCGGCAATCCCGACCTCAAGGGACGCGAAGCCATCCTCAGGGTGCACACCCGGAAGATGTCGATGGAATCGGCGGTCGATCTCCGGTCCATCGCGAGGGGAACGCCCGGTTTCTCGGGTGCCGATCTCGCCAACCTGGTCAACGAAGCGGCGCTTTTTGCGGCCCGGGCCGGCCGGAAGACGATCGGCGACCTGGACTTGTGCGCGGCGCGCGATAAGGTGCTGATGGGCGTCGAGCGCCGATCGCTCGCCCTCACCGAGCACGAGCGGATCAACTGTGCATACCACGAGGCAGGCCACGCGGTCGTGGCGGCCCTGTTACCTCACGCGGATCCGCTGCACAAGGTCACCATCATCCCTCGTGGCCATGCCATGGGTGTGACGATGCAACTTCCAGAGACCGACCGGCACACCTACACCAAGGACTATCTCGACGCCCAGGTCGCCGTGCTCATGGGCGGACGCGTGGCCGAAGAGCTGTTCATGAACCATGTAACCAGCGGCGCAGCCAACGACATCGAGCGCGCCACCGACATCGCTCAGCAGATGGTCTGCGAATGGGGAATGTCGGATCTCGGTCCGCTCGCCTTCCGGACCGGCCCGCCTCCCTTTGATTCGAATCGGCTGCATACAGCGAGCGAAGCGACGGCTCAACGCGTGGACGAGGAGATCCGGAAGGTTGTCATGAGCGGCTACGACTGCGCGAAGGATCTGATCGAGCGAAATCGCGAGCCGCTCCGAGCGCTGGCCGAGGAGCTGCTCCGAAGCGAATCGCTCGAAGCCGAGGAAATCAAGCTCTTGCTCCGCGAGTCGGGCGCTCAGTAGGAATCTGCCCGATCAGTCGTCGGCTGGCGGCGTCGCCGGTACCATACCCTCCTTTCACGCGGCGCCAGCTCGGTTGATCGCGTTTCAGTCCTGACCGACAATTGGGCAACGACCCGATGGCCCAAACCCGTGGGTTCTTCGACTACGTATTCGCGGCGTTCAACGCACGTCCATTCGGGATGTTCGTGGCGCCGAACTGGATCGCGCTCGGAGCATTCGCCTTGCTGGGAATGGCCAACCAGGGTTTCTGGGTCCTAGGGGCGGGCCTCGAGCTGGGATATCTCGCCATGCTCGCGACCAATCCGCGGTTTCAGCGCGCGATCGACATGTCGGAGGTCACCGGGTCGGAACGCGAGTGGCGCGTGAAGCTCGATGACCTGCTGGCGCGTTTGAGCGAGCCCGAGCGGAGGCAATACCTGGCGCTGGCGACACGGTGTCAAGCGATCCTCGATCAGCAGGCCCACAGCGATCATGCAGAGCTCGGACTTCGGGAACAGAACGATGGGCTGAACCGTCTGCTATGGATGTACCTCAAATTGCTTACTGCAAGGCAGGCCATCGAGCGTGTTCTGAGCGAGGCGCAACGCGGCGAGGCCATCGACAACCGGCTGCGGGACCTCGACGCGCAACTTACCAACCGCGAGCTCGGCGATGATCTTCGCCATAGTCTGACCAGCCAGGCCGATATTCTCCGACAACGCGTGGCCCAACAAACCGAGGCTCGGCAGAAGCTCGCATTCGTTCGCGCGGAGCTCACGAGGATCGAAGAACAGGTCGAGCTGATTCGAGAACAGGCGGCGCTTTCGACAGATCCCGAGGCGCTGTCGCGGCGGATCGATCAAATCGTCGCGACCCTGGGAGGAACCGGTCAGTGGATTCGCGACCAGCACCAGGTGTTGGGCGCGATGGAGGATCTCCTGACCGATCCACCGCCGCTCACCTCGGCTCCACGCGCGAAGGAGAGCCAGTGACGACGACCGCGGCACTGCCGGCATGGGCCGCTCATCTTCGCGATCTGTTTCGCTCGGGATCGACTGCGCAGTTCCTGCTGCACGGAAATGTCTTCGACGTCGTTCCGTCCGGCGATCGCCTGCTGGCGCTCAAGAGCTTCCTGGACGAGGTGATGTTTGCCGGCTACGACGTCGTACTCCACTACGATCGGAGCCGGGGCGTGCGGGCAACCCGTGGCGCGGAGGACTGGGCCAGATGGCTGGAACAAGCGCTCGGCCCGGAAAGCAACGGCTCGAAAGCGCTCTCGCTCGCACGAGAACCGGGCTCGGCACTCGAGCTCATCGACCGTTATCTGCTTCGGACGCTCAACCTGCGCGGGCTCGAGGGCGGCGGAATCCGCGGACTTCCCCAAGAAGGTTGCCGTCGTCGTGGACTTCGCGCAGTTCGTGGTACCGCGCGGCGACGCCGTACAGCTTGGTGGACCTTTCAGCGCGAACGTCGTCAAGGCGCTCGGCTGGGCGAACGACTCGACGATCCTCCAGTCCAATATCGTCACCGTGTTCATCACCGAGGCTCTGCACGACCTCAACGAGCTCGTCGTCGAGAATCCGCACGCGGTGGCCATCCATCTCCCGTTGCCGAACGAAGCCGAGATGCTCGAGTACATCCGCGCGCTCGAAGCGTCGCAATATCCGGATCTTCGAGCCAAGTGCGAGGTCTCGATCGAGGTGCTCGCGGCCAGGCTGACCGGGCTGAGCCGGGTCGGCGCCCGCACCGCGATTGCACTGGCCCTCGGGAATCGCCGGACATTGACCAACGCCTGGCTCACCGAGATCAAGAAGAAGACGATCGAACGGGAGTGTCAAGGGCTGCTGGAGTTCATCGAATCGCCTTTCACGCTGGATAACGTCGCCGGGCATGATGCGGTCAAGACATGGCTGCGCCAGGACGCCGACCTGCTCCATCGGGGTGCCTTGCGGGCGATGCCGATGGGTTATCTCATCACCGGTCGGATCGGCACCGGAAAGACGTTCATCGTCCAGTGCTGGGCCGGTGAACTGGGCGTGCCCTGTGCGATCTTCAAGAACTTCCGGGACCGATGGGTCGGCGCGACCGAGTCGAACCTGGAGAAGATCTTTGCTGTGCTGCACGCGATTGGACAGGTGGTCGTCTTCGTGGACGAAGCCGATCAAATGGCTGGCCGACGTGAATCGAGCGAGGGCGATAGCGGGCTGTCCGGACGGGTGTACGCGATGCTGGCCAAGGAGCTGTCCGAGACCCGCAATCGCGGGCGCATCATCTGGGTGTTCGCCACATCACGTCCGGATCTCCTGGAGGTCGATCTGAAACGTCAGGGCCGGCTCGACGTGCACATTCCGCTCTTTCCGCCGCAGAACCAGGAAGAGTTGCAGCACCTCATCACCGCTATCGGGCGAAAGCTGCAGCTGCCGTTGACCAGCGACGACATGCCGGATCTCTCAGCACACGTCGGGCTCGGCGGCAACGAAGTCGAAGGGGTGCTCGTGCGCGCGTTGCGAACGTGGGAGCTTCAGACGGAGCCGAAGCAACCGCTGAAGGCCCTGCTCGAAGCGGTCTTGCGGGAGGTCCGCCCCAGCGCTCACACCCGCCAGCTCGAATACATGGACCTGGTGGCAGTGAAGGAATGCACGGACGCGCGCTTCTTGCCGGATCGGTATCGCAGCATCGATCCCGACCAGCTCGAAGCCCGGATCGACGAGTTGCGACGATTCGTGTGACATCTCGGGGAGAGGCTCTTGCTGGGCCAACTAGAGAGGGGAACCACATGGCGCTATTCGCGCGCATCGGCCGGCTGTTCAAAGGCTTTCTGGGCTTGTTCATCAGTGGCATCGAAGAGTCGAACCCGGAGGCGCTGATGGAGGCAGCGCGATCGGAATTTCGCGAAAAGATGACGCAGTACAACCTGGCGCTGGCCAAGATGGCCGGCGTGGCCGAGCGGCTGAAGAGCCAGGTCAGACAAAAGGCCACGCGGGCTCAGGAGCTCGAGCGCCGGATCCTGGCGAATCACAGCGCTGGCAACCTCGAACTCGCGGGAAGCCTCGCCCGCGAGCTGCAGGAGATCAAGGGCGACCTGGTGACCGACACCGCCGAGCTGAGTGAAACCGAGGACGCATATCAGGCGAATCTTCGGCAGGCGAAAGTCGCCCAACAGGAGTTCGAAGACAAGGTGCGCGGCCTCGAGAAGCAGCTGTCGCAGGTCAAGATCAAGGAAGCGCAGGCCGAAGCGGCGACCGCGCTCAGTGGCGTGGGGTTCCGCATCGGTGATCTCGGCGACACGATGAAGACTGTCGAAGAGATCCTGCAGAAGCGATACGAGGTCTCGGCCGGCAAGGCGCGTGTGGCCAAAGACATGGTGGATATCGAGAAGGTTCAGGAGAAAGAAAACGAGCGACGGGCGCTCGAGCAAACGGCGCTTGCCGAGTTCCTGGCCACGCAGGGCATCCAGACGCCAGCGACTCAGGCACCGGCCGCCGCCAAGGAGATTGGTCCGAAGGAGGGATGATGGCAGCGCCTCGTTTCACGATGCTCGGCAGACTGATCTCGATTCTGTTGGTCGGTGGGCTCGTTGCTCTTGGCGTCTACATGCTCGGCTGGCGTCCAGGTGGAGACCGATCCGGCGCTCCGGCGTCAGAAACCGGGGATCGCGATGCCGCAGGCGTCGCCGAGGTCCAGGTCGAAGTGCCGAAACTGGCGCCGCCGGCACCGTTTCAGCTCAAGGACAACATCGTTCCGGTGGAGATCAGCGAATACGCCGGCTACGCGGGTCTGGTTGCCGCAAACGGCGGCCTCGAGCCGAACGAGAACTCCGTGTTCTTCAAACAGCACGGTTTCAAGGTCAAGCTGACCGTCAGTGAGGACGAGCGGTGGTCGGAGCTGAACGAGGGGAAAGTTGCGGCCTCGGTGACCACGGTAGACGTGCTCGCCGCTTACGGTCGCCAGCTTCATGCCGTCGTGCCGGCGCAAATCGGCTTCTCTCGGGGGGCCGATGGCCTGGTCGTTCGAAAGGAGATCAAGCGGATCAACGACCTCAAGGGCAAGGTCATCGCCACCGCACAGTTCACTGAAGTGGATTTCTTCCTCAGGTACCTGGCTCAGGAAGCAGGCCTAGGGGTCACGGCGATCGGCGACATCGACGCACAGGTCGACCCGGAGCGGATTAACGTGATCTATACCGAGGATGGTTTTGGCGCCGGCGATCTGTTCCTGAAGGATCTGAAATCGGGCAAGAACCGGATTGCCGGATGTCTCACCTGGCAACCCAAGGTTTCAGAGGTGGTGCAGCAAGGCGGACCCGCGGTGCACACGCTGACGACGAATCGGAACCTCTTGATCATCGCTGACGTCCTGGTCGTGCATCGAGGCCTCGCGGAACAGCAACCGCAGATCGTCGCCGGCCTTGTTCACGGACTACTGGAAGGCAACCGCATGGTCCGTGACCGGCAGGCCGACTATCTCGACCTGGTCGGTAGCGCCTTCAAGTGGAGCCGCGACGAGGCCAAAGCAGAACTGGCTAACGTCCATCTCTCGAACCTGCCAGAAAATCTGGCCTTCTTCTCGGGCGAGATCGATCAAGCTGGAAGTTTCCCTGGGATCTACCAGTCGGCCATCTACGCCTATGGAAGCCAGTTGATCAAGGATCCTGTCGATTCCGAACGATTCCTCGATATCAAGCACCTGCAGGCGCTCGACAAAGCGGGAACCTACAAAGATCAGACGATGGCGATTGCTCCGATCCGCGCGGCCGCCAAAGGCACGCTCGAAGTCGACCCTCTTTTGAGCAAGGACATCCGGTTTCTCTTCGATCCGAACTCGGCGGCGCTCGACGTCACGAATCAAGAGAACCTCCGCAATCTCGAGGCGATTCGCAAACTGCTGCAGGTGAGCCCGGGGTCGACGCTCCTGCTCAGAGGACATGTCGACAACGCATTGGTAGCGGAATTCCGTCGTAAAGGCGGCGAGACGTACGTTCGAACACAAGCGTTGCGCGCCGTCGAACTGAGCAAGGATCGCGCGGCCGAAATTCGAAAACAGCTCGTCGATCGGTACAAGGTCGAATCGATGCGCATCGACATCGTCGGCCGTGGCTGGGAGGAGCCCTCATCGTCCGACTCCGCCCAGAATCGGCGCGTCGAGGTGCAATGGTTCACGCTCGAATGAGGGGTCAGACCCCAATTGCTGGGGTCAGACCCCAGCTCGTGGTCGAATCGGGGTTTGACCCCGAGGCGGAGCCCGAGGTGGAGAAAAATGCCACAACTGTACGCACATCTGGCCCGACGGTTCGGTAGGCGAGACGACGGCCTGACCCGCCGCCAGATGCTCAAGAGCAGCCTCGCCGCGGCGGCAGGTCTCCTGCTCAGCGAGCGATTCGATCTGGCCGCTCAATCGGGGCGCAAGGTCGTCGTGGTCGGCGCCGGCTTCAGCGGACTGACAGCCGCCTACGAGCTGAGTCGAGCTGGCTACGAAGTCACGGTTGTCGAGGCGCGCAACCGGATCGGCGGCCGCGTCATAAGCTTTGCCGACTTCGTCCCCGGAAAGAACGTCGAGGGCGGCGCCGAGTTGATCGGCTCGAACCACCCGACCTGGGTGTCTTACGCAACGCGCTTCGGCCTTGAGTTTCTCGACGTGACCGAGGACGAAGATCTCGCCTATCCGATCGTCCTTGGCGGCAAGCAGCTCAGCGCCGATGATGCGGAAGCGCTCTGGAAAGAGCTCGAGACCGTTGTTGCCCCGATGAATGCCGACGCCGCGCAAATTGCCGACCCGGATCGCCCGTGGACCTCCTCCAACGCCGAAATGCTGGACCGCCGATCGCTGGCGTCCTGGATTCAGGGAGCGCAGGCGTCCGAGCGTTGCAAGATTGCGCTGGATGCAATGCTGACTGCCGACAACGGCGTGAGAACCGAGTGGCAGAGTTACCTCGGAAACCTGGCGATGATCAAGGGGCATGGCCTCGAGAAGTTCTGGACCGATTCGGAGATCTATCGGTGTCGCGGGGGCAACCAGCAGCTGGCCACGAAGCTGCGCGAGGCGATTGGTCCCTCGCGCGTTCTCCTTTCGACCCCCGTCGAAGGCGTTTCCGTTCGCGATCGGGACGTGAGCGTCAGGCTGGCCAGCGGCCGCACCCTGGAGGCGGACGATGTGATTGTGACGGCGCCACCGCCCGTGTGGAACAAGATTGCGTTCGATCCAGTGCTTCCATCCACCCTTTCGCCACAGATGGGGATGAACGTGAAGTGTTTGATCGCGCTGAAGGATCGCTTCTGGCGGCGCGCCGGGCTGGGTCCGGACATACTGTCGGACGGCCCCATCAACTTGACCTGGGAAGGTACGGACAACCAGAGGGGTCCAGGCGCAGCACTCGTGGCGTTCTCAGGAGGGCCGGACGTCGACACCTGCCGCGGCTGGCCGGCAGCCGCGCGCTTCGAGCACTACTTGGCGGAGCTCTCGAAGGTGTATCGGGGGATCCGTCCCAGCTTCGTCAAAGGCCGCTTCATGGATTGGCCGTCGGACGTCTGGACGAAAGGGTCGTACTCGTTTCCGGCGCCGGGACAAGTGACCACCATCGGCCCGCTGCTGTGGCAGCGTACCAGCCGACTTCATTTCGCCGGCGAGTACACGAGCTACGCGTTCATGGGCTACATGGAAGGAGCGCTGCACAGCGGTGCGCTGGTGGCCCGGGCGATCGCCGAGCGTGACGGCGTCGTGCTCAAGGCAGCCTGAAAGCGGCCGGGTCGGCCGCCGGCCTCAAGCCGGAGACTCCCCGAACAGTTCGACGTGAGCACGACGACGCTCTCGATCGATCTGCTCCGGAGTGGCCCCAAGGCCATGCAGAATCGCTTCGGTAAACGCCAACGCGACTTCCCCTTCTCCGGTAAAAATGACATCGGCGCCAGCCTTCTTGAGATCTGGTAAATCGCGGAGGTATGCAGCTCGGGCGAGCACGCGGATGGCGGGATTCATTTCGCGGGCCGCGCGAATGACGTCGGCGCTGTTCCCCATGCCGGCGGAAGTCAGAACGAGACTGCCCGCCTCAGCGACTTTAGCGGCCACGAGCGTGTCGCGGCGAGTGGCATCGCCGTAGATGGCTTCAACTCCCCGTTCCCGAAGCGCCCGCACCGTCTCCATGTTCAATTCGATGACTGTCGGTTCGATGCTGTTGTCCTGCAGGAGGCGAGTGACCGTCCGTCCCGTCGGACCGTATCCGACGACGACGGCGTGGTTGCGTGGATCGAGTTTGGGCCGCGAGATCTCTCCGCGAGCGTCGACAACGCGCGGGTTGAGGAGCCGCCACAAGCGCGGGTGCGATGCCGTCCAGCGTTCGACTGGCGTGACCAGGCGATAAAGGAGCGGATTCAGCACGATGGACACGATTGAGACGACGACCAGGGCATTGCTTGCGTCGCGCGTGAGGATGCCCAGATCCCTGCCGATATTCGAGAGAATGAATGAGAATTCGCCGATCTGTGCGAGCGCCACCGCGATTGCCAGGGCGACTCGAAACGGGTAGTTCAAGAGCCGCACGATCAGAAACGCCACCAGGGGCTTGCCGACGATCACGACCGCCAACGTCGCAGCGATGAGACCAGGAGCCTCGAGCAGGAACCCGGGCTCGAGAAGCATCCCGACTGCCACGAAGAAGAGCACAGCAAAGGCGTCCCGCATCGGCAAGGCCTCCGATGCGGCCCGGAGGCTGTAGTCGGACCGCCCCACGACCAACCCTGCAAGGAACGCCCCCAATGCCATCGAAGCGCCGAAGATCATCGCCGATCCGACGGCGATACCCAGCGCGAGCACGAGAATGGTCAGTGTGAACAGCTCGCGTGAGCCAGTCAGGGCGACGTAGTCGAGCATCCGCGGAATGACTCGGTTGCCGATTCCAATCGTGAAGGCCACCAACGCGCCAATCTTGACGGCCGTGATCGCAAGTCCGATTGCAAGAGGCGTCGACGCCTCCGGCGCGAACAAGGCCGGCAGCACCACCAAAGCCACGACCGTAAACAGGTCCTCGACGACCAGCCAGCCAACGGCGATGTGTCCGGTTGGCGTGTGGAGGTCGCGGTTGTCCGAGAGGATGCGAATCAGCACCACCGGTACTGGCGACCGCCAGCGCCATGCCGAAGATGACGCCGGCGGACCAACCCCACCCGAACGCCGCAGCGATGGCGGCACCCAGCGCGGTCGCAATCGCACTTTGGGCAATCGCGCCAGGTATAGCGACGTGACGAACGGCAAGCAGCTCCTCGACGTGAAGTTGCAGGCCGACGCCAAACATCAACAGGATGACGCCAATCTCGGCCAGCTGATCCGCGAGGCCCACATTCGCCACATATCCGGGGGTATATGGACCGACGAGCGTGCCGGCAAGCAGATAGCCCACGATCGGAGAGAGTCCGACGCGCTGTGTGAGGTAGCCAAACACCAGTGCGGCGCCGAGACCACCCGTGAGCGTGAAGATCAGATCGAGGCTGTGCATCCGGCGATAGTACCTGCGAGAGCTCGATCGAACGGCGGGCCGACTCGAGGACGGTGTTGCGAACCAACGGCGTGTCGCGAGCGCAGGCTTTCGACCTCGGATACAGCTCGACGGACGGCCGGCGTTCCAAAGTCTTCACTGTCGACACGCCTGCCCAGTGCTCAGGGCTCGCGCAAACGCAAAAGAGTCGTCCAACTCTTAGAATGGGACCCTACAATGAAGCCGGCCTTCGCTGATACAAGGAGCGTCGCATGCGGGTACGGGCCAATCGGGTGCTGACTGGAACAGTGCTTTCTCTGGCACTCATGACTGTCGATGTGACCGCCGGCCAGGAAAGACGGGTCACGGCCTCCAATGCCTGGGTCAAGCTTCCGGCGGGTGGCGAGACGCGCGCGATGGCGTTCGCGAACTTCGAGAACACGACGATGTACGATGTCTATTTGAAGTCCGCTGTCGCCGACGTCGCTGAAAAAGTTGAGCTTCGGGATGCCAGCCTCGCTGGCGAGGCAGCCTCGAAGGCGGTGGAATTCGTCACCGTGCCCCCTCACGACTGGGCGTATATGGGACCAAAAGGCAATCACCTGCTTCTCCTGGATCTCAAGCGCGAGCTCAAAGAGGGCGAAATCGTCACGCTGACGGTGACGACGGAGATCGGTGACTCGCTGCAGGTTCAGGCGGTGGTCAAGAAGGAATAGCGGATTCTCGGCGCACGGCTCGAGCAGACTTGTCGTCTCGCAAGCCGATGAACTTCGGATGCCTGAGCAGACGGTCTCTCGTCCACTCGACGAACGCAACCTGAACGACCTGAACGGGCTTAATCCATCGAAGCACTTTCATGTCGTCAGCGGTGACCCCGGTGCCCCAGCGGCTTCGCCCGATGCTGTTTGGCAGATTGACGAAAGGACAACGCGCCTGTTCATGCTTGACGATCAGTCTGAAGATCTCGGACCTGGTGTGTATCGTGAACCCGGCGCGAACTTTGGCCGCAAAGTATAACCGTCTGCCATCATAGTAGCCGACCAGTATGGAATCGAAGTCTTTCGCGGCTGGCTTATATCCCCCGATCACGAACTCCTGCTGCGGACTGAACTTGACCTTGATCCAGGCGTCGCTGCGCTGACCGGGGCGGTACACAGAGTCTCTTCGCTTCGCGACGACACCTTCGAGCCCGTATTCTTGAATTGCCCGTTGAATCTCGGCTACGTCCCCCGAGAGCGGTTCCGACAGGAGCAGCTTCGACCCTTTGATGACATTCGCCAACGCCCGCCGACGATCCATGAGCGGAAGTTGCACGAGCGACTTGCCGTTGAGTGACAGAAGATCGAACGCGTAGTAGACGAGCGCCAGACCTGAAGTCGAACGGTGTTGCAGTGCCTGGAAGGACGGTCGTCCATTTCCATCAAGAGCCACTATCTCGCCGTCCAATACGAGCTGTGCCGGTTTGAGGCCGCTGAGGGCGGCAACCACTTGCGGGTAATCGCGGGTTAGATTCTTTTCGTTCCGCGAGACCAGCCGAATACGCGACCCGTCCTTCACGGCAATCGCGCGGTAGCCGTCCCATTTGACTTCGTACGTCCAGGCTGGGCCAGTTGGCAGACTCGCCGCGGATGTCGCGAGCATCACACGCGGGATGACATCGGCCATCTATGGTGTCTCCCTGCCATCGAGGCATCCAAGCCAACGCGGAGATTCTGGCCCACATGACGTTTTCTCTCCAACTCAGAGAGCTCCATTCCAACTATGATGCCGCACTGCCACAGCGGCGGTGATTCTCGCCAGCTCGCCAGATGAGGGGGACTATGGCTGACAACGTGTCGACGGTTCGCGGCGTCTACGAGGCGTTTGAAAAGGGCGACATCACGAAGCTGATGGCGGCGCTCGACGACAAGGTCGAGTGGCAGGAGGCCAGCACATCACCTACTGGCCGGGCGGGCCATTCGTCGGCCCTCAGGCGGTGCTCGAAGGCGTCATCGCGCGCATTCCCCAGGATTTCGACGGATTCTCAATCGACGTTCGACGCGTCGTCGGCTGCGGCGAGACTGTATTGGCCGAGGCGCGCTACCGCGGAACGGTCAAGCCACAGGAAAGCCGCTTGACGCGCAGGTTGCGCACGTCTGGGATTTCCGCGACGGCAAGGTCGTGCATTGGCAGCAGTACAGCGACACGTGGCAGTTCGCCATGGTGACTGGCGTCTTGCCGGTCGATGTCTCCCCGGCCATTTAGAGGTCGTGCCGCTGCCGCGTAAATGGGTTGGCTTGACTCGAAGCGCCCGCGAGCAAGCTTGGGTCGAATGCAAGCGTGAACCGTCAGTGGGGGTTGTTCCTCCATCTCTGCGCCCGCGCCTGGCGGCGGAAACGATCTGCGAATTCGGGACGGCGGTGGGCATCTCCGGGTCGTATCTCGCGCTGGCGCCCTCTTGCCGGCAGTTCCTACGGCCTGGATGGCTCTGCCGCCCGCCTCGATCTGGCAAAGGCGACGTTTCGCCGCTGCGGATTCCGGACAACGGATGCCCTTGGAGGGTCCTTCGACGTCGCTCGGGATGTACGTCAGGGTAAGCGGTTGGTAGGCCTGAATCAAGCTGAGGCCTGCCTCGTGCTCGGGCCGTTCGAAGAGACTGTCCCGCGACTGCTCGCGCCAGAGTTGCGCATCGACCTTGCCTATGTCGACGGCGATCATCGGCGTCAGCCGACACTAGACATCTTCGAGCAGCTAACCCGCCGTCTTCGTCAAGGCGCACTGGTAATCTTCGACGACATACGCTGGACAGGAGAGATGTTCGAGACGTGGGGTGATCTGAGCAAGTGGCCAGGTTTCAGCAATACAGTCGATGTCGGGCGAATGGGCCTTGGCGTCTGGATTGGAGGGGACGAGCGGCCAAGCGTCTGGGATATCGCTAAGGGAATCTCCTGGCCGAAGCCGGTGCGTGTGGCTACGGGTGCGTAATCCACGTTATCGACGACCCGGAGCTCTGCATCGATTTCAGTGCCTGTGGCGTCGTCTGCCCGCCGTCATAACCGCGGCGCAGCCACTGGTACTTTCGGCCGGATCTTCGCGGGGATGGCCGACGTTGCACTTTTCTGGTAGCGGTACGGGGATTCGAACCCCGGTCCCGTGGCTGAGAACCACGTGTCCTGACCCCTAGACGATACCGCCACTCGCCAAACCCCAAATAGTACCACAAAGGATAGCGCCGTCCAGTGAGTCCACTGCGGCTCAGGACGCCGCCGCAATTACGGCGCACTCCTGCGCACTCCTGATATGGCCTTGGTACCCGTCGCGGCTCTATGATCCAGCTTATGCTCCGCTTCTTCACAATCTTGGTCATCGTCGTGGCCATCACGGCCGGGGGACTCTACTGGGCTGCCGGACGCGGCGCCCCGCCTCAGCTGACGATCGACAAGCCGGAAAAGGTCGCGGGACTGGATGGCACGCTCGAGGTGACCGCGGAAGCGCCAAAGGGACTGTTCAAGTCGCTCACGATCGCCCTCGAGCAAGGCGGCCGAACGATTCCCCTATTCGCGCTAGACGGCGCATCGACCGAAGGCATGACGCAAACCGACGCGAATCACGTGCGGATTTCGCGGCCATTCGGGAAACGGAGCGTACCCGAGCTCCAGTCGGGCACGGCGCGGATTGTCGTGACGGCGACGAGACCATCGTTCCTGAATTTACGAACTCTCACGGGCACGTACCGCCAAAGACATTCAGGTTCGTCTCGAGCCGCCGCGAATCTCGGTCGTGTCGACCCATCACTATGTCAACCATGGCGGATCGGAGTTTGTCGTCTACCGGGTGTCGCCGAATGATGTTCAGTCGGGCGTTCGGGTCGGCGAGGTCGAATATCGCGGCTTCGACGCGTCCGGTATCGGCGTCGCCGGCGCGGAGCCGGGAGTGCGGGCGGCTTTCTTCGCCCTGCTTCACGACCAGGATCGCCAGACGACGATTGCCGCGTTCGCACGCGACGAAGCCGGGAATGAGGCGCATACGGCCTTTGTCGATGACGTGTTCAACAAGCCGTTCAAACGCAGTCGCATCGAACTGGACGACAAGTTTCTGAACCGTGTCGTTCCAGAAATCCTGGCGCAGTCGCCCGAGCTGAAGATCAACCCACCCGAGGACAAGGATGGCAAGCTGGAGGCCTTCTTGAAAATCAATGGCGAACTCCGGCGCATCAATGCCGACGCGATCACCGCACTCGCTTCGAAGACGTCGCCCACCCGCCTGTGGAACGGTCCATTCGTCCAGCTTGGAAACTCGCAAGTCGAGGCGTCTTTCGCCGACCATCGAACCTACTTCTACCAGGGGCGAGAAGTGGATCAGCAGGTGCACCTGGGATTCGATCTCGCGGTGACCAGTCGAGTGGCCATCGTGGCGGCGAACGCCGGCACCATCGCCCACTCCGGGTGGCTCGGCATTTATGGAAATTGCGTCATCATCGACCATGGAATGGGCGTCCAGTCGTTGTACGGCCACCTCTCGTCAGTGGACGTGAAGGTAGGCGACTCGGTCACCAAAGGACAGACAGTCGGCCGGAGCGGCATGACGGGCCTGGCCGGAGGCGATCACCTGCATTTCACGATGCTCGTCGGTGGACGGCCGGTCAATCCCGTTGAATGGTGGGATCCCCATTGGATTCAGGATCGGGTCGAGCGAAAGCTGCGTGAAGCTGGAGCGCCCTGAAAGCAATGACAGCAATGACAGCAATGACAGCGATGTCGCCGAACGCGAAAGCATCCGGCGGCCATCCGCCATGGGGTATGATTGAAAGTCGATCTCGTAGGGACTGTATCGTTCTTTTCTAGCTTAGGAGAAATCATGCGTCTGAGAAACATGTGGGTCAGCACTCTTGGCCTGACACTCGCAGCCTCGATCACGGCGTGCGGCGGTGGCAGCAGCGAAAGCACCTCGGCGCCTTCAACCCCCGCGGACGCGCCCGCTGGCCAGAAGGTCGACTTGGCAACCGCAGGCGATGTCAAGGGAGTGGTGACACTCGACGGCACCGCGCCGAAGAACGAACCGATCAAGATGAACGCTGATCCTGTCTGCCTCAAGGAAGCCAAAGGCCCACAGCTCCAGGAAACCTTCGCAGTCGGCAGCGACGGCAAGTCGCTCGCCAACGTCTTCGTCTACGTGAAAGACGGACTCGGCAACTACGTGTACGACCCTCCGACAGGGATGGCCAACATCGACCAGAAGCAGTGCCGCTACCACCCGCACGTGTTTGGCGTGCGAGTCGGCCAGGAAATCGAGATCGTCAATAGCGATCCGACCCTGCACAACATTCACGCCTTGCCGAAGGGCAACAAAGAGTTCAACACCGGCCAGCCCATTCAGGGGATGAAGACGAAACACACGTTCACGGCCAAGGAAGTCATGGTGCCTTTCAAGTGCGACGTGCACGGCTGGATGAATGCCTATGTCGGCGTGCTCGACCATCCGTTCTTTGCGACGACCGACTCGTCCGGTAAGTTCGAGCTGAAGGGCCTGCCGCCTGGCACCTATACAATCGAAGCGTGGCACGAGAAGCTCGGACCGATGACGCAGAGCGTCACCATTGCCGCGAAAGAATCCAAGGACGTCAACTTCACGTTCAAGGCGCCCGCCGGCGCTACATCGACGGATTAACAGGGGCCCGCTAGGTCGGGTGGGTCAGGTAAGTCGGGTGGGTCAGGTAAAGTCGGTTGATGGGGTGAGTCGGGTGGATCAGGTGCGTTAGGCCTGACCTACATTCGCAACCCGACCTACTCGATCCACCAGACTCGTCGGCCCAGCTGACCTACCCGACCCACCTGACCTACCCGACCGATAGATGCTCCATAGGTTCGCAACGTTCCTCGCCGGCTGCACTGTCTTGCTCATCCTCGCCGGCAGTCTGGTCACGAGCACCGGCTCGGGTCTCTCCGTCCCTGATTGGCCGACGTCGTACGGCTGGAACATGTTCACGTTCCCGCCTTCGAAGTGGGTCGGGGGAATCTTTTACGAGCACGGCCATCGTCTCATTGCCAGCGGCGTCGGGTTCCTGACCATCATCCTCGCCAGCTGGCTGTGGTGGAAAGAGCCGCGCCGATGGGTGAAATGGCTCGGTCTTGCGGCACTGGGTACCGTCATCACACAAGGCGTCCTGGGCGGGCTGACCGTCCTGTTCTTTCTTCCGGCTGCCATTTCGACGGCGCATGCCGGGCTCGCCGAGATTTTCTTCTGCCTCGTCGTCTCCATCGCCCTGTTTACGTCGCCGGCCTGGATCGACGGCTATTCCAGGCTCGGGAAGTCCGCTGATGATCCGCGACTGAGGGCGCTCGCGACGGCGACGACCGGTGTCGTCGGGACCCAAATCCTGCTGGGCGCGACCATGAGGCACACGGGCGCCGGCCTGGCGATTCCGGATTTTCCCTTGATGTTCGGCCATCTGCTGCCAACGCGCTGGGACGGCGGGATCGCTATTCACTTTTCTCATCGTGTCGGTGCGCTGGTCGTTGTCGCTGGCCTGCTTGCAACCTGGATCCGCGTCCGGCATCGTCATCTCGAACGACGTGAGCTCACGCGACCGGCGGTGTTTCTCGTGGCGCTCGGAGCAGTCCAGGTCACGCTCGGTGCATCTACCGTTCTCAGTGGCCTCAACGTCTGGATCAACAGCCTCCACGTCGTCTGTGGTGCCCTCGTGCTCGCGACATCGCTCGTCCTTACGTTGAGAAGCTGGCGCTCGGTCTTTCCGGACCCGATCCAACGAGCGCCTGGTCTAAGGGTCCGCCTAAAGGCGGACACTACGTACACGGGCGACCCAGACGTCGATGGGGTCCCCATCGTCCGTGAGGTCCCGATCGTACGTAGTGTCCGGCTTCAGCCGGACACTGATGCGGGCCTCCACGCGGGCCGAGGAGCGAAAGCTTGAAGAACGCCGACGCAGTCCCGGCCCACCTGGGCATCGCACGACCATCGACGCGGCTCGCGGACTATGTGTCGCTCACAAAGCCCAGGCTGAACGCGCTCGTGGTCGCCACCAGCGCCGCCGGCTACTACCTTGGCGGCGCGCGCCTGGTTGACTGGCGATTGTTGGAAGCGGTTGCGGGCACGGCGCTCGTTGCAGGGGGCGCGGCGGTCTTGAATCAGGTGTACGAGCGGGACACGGATGCCCTGATGCGCCGCACGCGGACGCGACCGCTGCCCGATGGGCGGGTGGCTCCCACCGATGCCCGCGTCTTCGGGCTCGTGCTGGCCGCGGCAGGGTTGGCGATACTCGCTGCTCGTGCCAATCTTCTCGCGGCCTTCCTCGCCGCAACCACCCTTATCGTGTATTTGATCGTGTACACGCCGATGAAACGGCGTTCGCCGTTCGCGACGCTGATCGGTGCAGTGCCTGGTGCGCTTCCACCGCTCATTGGGTGGACAGCGGCCCAGGGAGCATTTTCGCTAGGTGGCACTGCGTTGTTCGCGATCGTCTTCCTCTGGCAGATTCCTCATTTCATGGCCATTGCCTGGCTGTATCGCGACGACTACAGCAAGGCGAATTTTCCAATCTTGCCGGTCATCGAACCTGACGGGCGAAGAACGGGGCGCCAGGCGGTGATTTACGCGGCGGCTCTGTTGCCCGCGAGTTTCGTACCGAGCTTCATCGGCGTCACCGGCCCGACCTATCTCGCGGTCGCGCTGGGTTTGGGAGCAACGCTGCTTTGGCTGGCCGCTCGGTTTGCGCAGTCTCGAACGGACGCGTCGGCCCGGACCCTTTTCGTCGGCTCGATCGTGTACCTGCCTTTGCTCTGGGCCTCGATGATCTGGGACAAAGTCTAGGTCCAAGGCCCACGCCTCAGCCTTGAGTTGAGCCTTGAGCGCTTGAGCCTTGAGCCTTCCATCTTGAGACTTGAAGACCTGCCCGCCGTCAATGCCAGCCTCAACGCGATCTCAGGCGCGCTGTTGGTCATCGGCTATTTGCTGATGCGCGCCCACCGAATCGAACAGCATCGTCGATTCATGATTGCAGCGTTCATCACTTCGTCGATATTTCTGGTTTGTTATCTCATCTATCATGGCCAGGTGGGGTCGGTCCGATTCACTCGACAAGGCCTCGTCCGGCCGATCTATTTCACGATCCTCATCACACACGTCACGCTGGCAGCGGCTGTGCTGCCGCTCGCAATCATCACGCTGTCCCGTGGGCTGAAAGCGCGGTATCCACAGCACCGGCGCATCGCGCGCTGGACGTTTCCAATCTGGCTGTACGTGTCCATAACGGGCGTCCTGGTGTACATCCTTCTCTACCAACCAACCTGGTTGCTCTAATCCAACCGACCTGGTCGCCCTCTAACGCAATCGGGCGAGCTTCGGCGAGTCTCGCCGAAGCCTTGGCGGAGGCGGAAGCGCCTGCGGCTCGCGCCCTTCGACTCCTGCTCAGGGCGCCCCGAGCGCAGTCGAGGGGCGGGCGGCCGACTGCCTCGTCCCTCGACGTTGCTCGGGACGACCCTGAGCCGGGTCGAAGGGTCGTTGGCGCGACCCGGGGCGATGGCCAACCGGCGCGTCGAATGCGGTCATTTTCACGCTATACTGGGCTGTTTTCGCGTATCGTGACGCTGCGCTTTCAGAGGGCTTGAACATGCGCCACTTTAGCTATCTCCGAAGCGTGGGCACGTCCGTGCTCACGGTCAGCCTTCTCGGGGGCTCGGCGGGCGTTGCAACTGCGCAGGTCGCGCGTGCCGGCGGCCTCGTCAGGGATTCGACCGGCCAGCCGATCAAGGGGGCGACGGTTCGCGCGGAAAATCCCGACGCTTCACTGAAGACGATTACGTCCGCAACCGACGACAAAGGACGGTTTGCCATCATCGGCCTGGTCAGGGGCGAGTGGTCGTTCACAGCCGAGGCACCGGGCTATCAATCCCAATTCCTCGAGCTGAATATCGTCAGGACTTCGACGCCAACCCCACCTTTGACCTTCACGCTGCAAAAGGCAATCGTTCGCCCGCCGGCAGGCGTCGAAGGCATTACCGCCAAGGAACTGCAGTGGCAGCTCGCTACGGCTGAAGTGCTCTTCGCCGACAAGAAGTTCGAGCAGGCGATTGGCGGCTACCGCTCCATCCTGAACGCTGCGCCCTCGCTCGCAGTGGTCAACCTGCAGATTGCAGCGGCGTACCGCAACCTCAAGGATTACGACAAAGCCATCGCGGCCTACGACGAGCTGCTGAAAGTCGAGCCCGACAACCCGAAGGCAAGCGTCGGCAAAGCGATGGCCTACCTGGAAAAAGGCAATCCGGACACGGCTGAACAAATTTTGCTGCGTGCCGTCGAAACGGCCGGCGCAGATCGGGACGCTTTTTACAGCCTCGCCGAGATCAACGTTGCGAGAAATCAGCCCGAAGAAGCGGCCAAGTGGTATCAAAAAGCGGCGGATGCCGACGCCTCGTGGGGGAAGCCGCGCCTCAAGCTCGGCACCATGGCGATGGCCAAAGGCGACAAGGAAACCGCCAGGAAAGCGATGTCGCAGGTCATCGCGGTCGATCCAATCTCGCCTGAAGCAACCCAGGCCAAAGCCGCCCTCGACCAGTTGCAATAGTAACAATAGGTATCGTCGTGAAGGGTGCAGAGTGCAAGGTGCAACGTGAAGGTGCCGAGTGCTTGGCACCTCCCGCCTGGTCTGCCCGAACGTTGCACTCTGGCACCTTGCAAGCCATCCCGTAGGTCGACGTGGCCCATCCGTTGCGTTTCACGTTCATCCTGGTGCTCGCGGCACTCGGCACGGGCCTCGCGGCGATCGGCGGATGGCGCTATGCGCGCGCGTCGGCTCCCGTCAACGGGCCGATCATCCTGATCTCAATCGACACACTTCGAGCCGATCGCCTGCCGCTCTACGGCTACCAGAAGATCAAGACGCCCGCCCTCGACGCTCTTGCCGCAGACGGAGCGGTGTTCGAACGCGCGTATTCGCACTCGCCGCAAACGCTTCCCGCCCACGCGTCGCTGCTGACGGGCCGGTTACCCTTCGAGACTGGCGTGCGTGACAACGTTGGCTTCGTTCTGAAGCCGGGTGAACGGCTCCTGCCACAGATGTTGCGCGAACGCGGCTTCACGACAGGGGGCGTCGTGTCGGCGTACACGCTGCGCAAGGAAACCGGTATCGGTCAAGGATTCGATTTCTTCGACGACGGAACACTGCCAGCTTCAACCGAGGCGACCGTTGGACAACCGCTGCAGCGCGATGGTGCTGAAGCTGCGGAAATCGCACAGCGATGGCTCGGCCAGCAGGAATCGCCGCGGGTCTTTCTTTTCCTCCACTTGTACGAGCCGCACAAGCCGTATGCGCCGCCCGCGCGCTACTCCAGCTACGAGCCGTACGACGGAGAGATCGCGTACGCCGACGAGATTGTCGGCGGCTTCATCCGATACCTCAAGTCGCACCAGCTGTACGATCGCTCGACGATCGTCGTGTTGTCGGACCACGGAGAAGGCCTGGGCGACCATGGGGAACAGGAGCATGGGCTCTTCGTGTACGAAGAAGCCGTACGCGTGCCTTTGATTGTGAAGCCTGCCGGCAGCCTCGGCGGCGGCCGACGAATCGATGACGTCGTTCAACACGCGGACCTCGTGCCGACGATTCTGGATCTCGCAAGGGCACCGACGCCTGGCAACCTCCACGGCCGATCGCTCAAGCCGTTGCTCGATGGCACCGGCCGGCTGGAACCCGAGCCCGTTTATTCAGAAGCCCTGTACGGGCTTTACCACTTCGGGTGGGCCGGATTGACCGCATTCACCGACGGACGCTACCGGTACATCCAGGCACCGAAGGAGGAGTTGTACGACCTGACGACCGATGTGCAGGAGGAGTACAACCTGGCGGAGGGCCAGAACGCCACTCGACAGGCGCTCCGCGACAGGCTCGAGAAATTGACCGCTGGCGCAGTCGTTCCGCAACCACGGGAAGTCACCGAAGACGAGCGAGAGCGGTTCGAGGCGCTCGGGTACGTCGGATCCCCTATTCCCGCCAAGGGGACGACCGGTGACGACGCAATCGATCCCAAGGACGGATCTCAGATTCTCGAGGCCTATCGGCAAGCAGCCCAATTGTTCGCGCAAACCCGACTCGGCGCCGCGGTCGAGGTGCTGCAGCGTCTCGTCAGCGACAATCCGATGATGGCAGACGCCTGGCGGCAATTGGGCCGCGTGCTCGAGCGCGCCGGAAGGCTTGAACAGGCGTCACGCGCCTACGAACGCTCGGCTGCGCTCCTGCCGGAGGATGCCAGCACGTTGCTCGCTGCGGCCAGATTGCGCTTCAGGCTCGGGCGATACGACGAAGCGCAGCGCGATGCCGAAAGGGCCTTGGCGCGCGCATCAACGTCAGCTTCGGAAACACTGGTTGAGGCCGAGCAGATTCTCGCCCGGGTCGCAGTGGCCCGTAAGGACTACGACGCCGCACGAACGCGGGCCGCGAACGCGGAGCGCACCGACGGCTCTGTTCCGTTGGGAGAATTCGTGGAGGGTCTGATCTGGCACAGTCAGGGTCATCATGAGGACGCGCTCCCCCACTTCCAGGAAGCCGGGACTGCGTCACGTGCGAGCGCCACTCAGTTGACGGATCTCCACTACTACACCGCCGAGACGCTCGCGCGCCTGGAGCGATGGGACGAATCGATCGCGGAGTTCAAACAGGAGCTCGATGCGTTTCCGCACAACCTCGCGGCGCGCGCCGGCCTGGCAGTAGCCTACCGATCCGCCGAACGGCCGGAGGACGCTGAGCGCGTCCTCAGCGAGCTCACGAGCATGACGCCCACGCCCGAGGCCTACGGCCTGGCTGCGCGAGCCTGGACGATGATGGGCGAGCGGGGGCGGGCCGAAGCCTTGAGGGCCGAGGGCCGGCAGCGGTTCCACGGGGACCCAACCCTCAGGCTCCTCGCTCGGACCCGCTGAGCGCGGATGCCTGATGACTAGCGAGGCTGCGCCTCAGACCACCGAGAGGCTCCGCCTCGCTAGGTCACATTGCTCAATAACGCCGCGCTGCCGCGCGGACGGCCTTGACCGAAAACTTGACTCAAAAACTCGGAATCGAGTCGGTCAAGGCCTCTAGCGGCCCGCGGTCTTTTTCTTCAGATCCGTCTTGAACTGCGGGTTCACCCGGAAGCCGCTCTTCTCCGCCAGCTTGAGCTCCTGTTCCGCCTCATCGAGACGGCCGGACTGCATGTAAATGACGGCGAGATTGTTGTGGGCCTCGCCGAGCTTGGGGTTCACGGCAATGGCGGCTTTCCACTCGATTTCGGCCTCCTCACGGTCGCCTTTTCTGAAATATGCGCTCCCGATCGCGAGCAGCACTTCAGCGGGTGCCTGAAAGGGTGCATCGATGGACGTGCGCTGGTTCTCCAAGTCGCGCAACTGCTGCTCGACCTGCGTCTGTTTGAGCGGGTCCATCTTCACATTGGGTCCGAGCGTCTCCTTCAACGCCCGAATCGAATCCTGGCGTTGCCGATCGACTTCGAATTGATTGGTTTGTCGCAGGCCGTGAAGTGTGCGTGAGGCATCGATGCAGCCCTTGTATGCGGCAACGGCGTCGGAGAACCGCTCCAGGTTCATGTAGGCCTGTCCGAGACCGTAATGAGCAACCGTCAGCAGACCATCCTTCGCAATCGCACCCGAGAAGGCGTCGGCGGCGCGCTCGAACTGTTCGGACGCCATGAACTGCTGGCCATTTCGAAAGAGTCGGAGCGCCTCCTGCCGGCTGGGCTCGTCCGCGATCTTCTGTGCGACGATGCTCGAGCTACCAAGGATCAGTAAGCCGATCATCAGAGAGAACGGCCGACGCATCCGGCACCTCCTAACTACCCCCGGGCTCCGCCCCGGATCCCAGGCTCGGAACAGAATCCTCGCATGGCGTCCGCATAACGGTCTACATCAAACTCTGCATAGCGGCCCCAAAAAACAAGGGGGCCACCGAAGTGGCCCCCCAAACTTCCAACCAGTGCCTCGCGCGCCTGGGCCTGTTACTAGAACTCGAACCGGATGCCGGCGCGAATGTTGATCGGAGCCTGGAACTGGGGCGGTGTGCCGCTCAGCAAGGACATGACCGGCTTGCCGAAATCCGGGTTCGCCGTATTCGGATCCAACTGGGTCGAGTAGTCGTATCCGATTGTGCGCCGCTGGTTGAACAGGTTGAACACGTCCGCAAGGAACGTCAGGCGTCGTGTGCCGCCCATCTTGAGCGCGTACGAAGCCTGCACGTCCACCTGACTCTCGAAGGGGGATCGCGTTTTGAACCCGTCGATGGTCTGGATGCCCGAACCGCGCGCTGCTTCGGGAATCTCGCCATCGCTTTGGTAATTCGGGTTGGCCGCAAACGGCGTGAGCGGTCTCCCGTCGCTCATGTTGAAGCCCAAGCCCAGGTTCAGACCCGCAGCGAACGTGTAGTTGCCGTACAGCTTGACCTGGTTCGGCCGGTCCAGAGGCAGGATGCCGTCCGGGTCGCCGAGGAAACGGATGTCGCCCGCGTACCCGAACTGAGGCCCGCCGATCGTCGAGTAGCTCGGATCGTTGGTCGGGAAATCGTAGAGCGATGAGATCCCGGGGTCCGACTGCCCGTTGTCGTCGCGGAAGAAGCCCTCGAAATTGCCGCGCAGTCGTGAGTACCGGTACGACGCCAGGGCCGACCAGTTGGCGGCGCGGCGGTTGAGCGTCAGTTCGATCGCGTTGTACTTGTGCACTGGATCGTCGAAAGAGGCGCCGAGGAATGTGGCAGCAGGATTGATTGGCGTGTTAATGCTTGGATTCGTCAGAATGTACCTCGACATTGCCGCATGCACTCGAGCTCTGTGGCAGCTCGTACGCCACCATCGGACAGTTCGCCACGTCCTCCAGCACGCGTCCGAAGTTCCGATAGATATAGCGAACGCCGAACGTCGTATTCAACATGAACTCGCGCTCGAACCCGGCGACGACCTCGTCCTGGTACGAGAGCTTCGTTTCGGGGTCGATGAGGTCAGCGCCGACGCCAGCTACGATGAAATGCCTCGTGACGCCCAGTGCCTCCGTCCCTTCTGGCACAATCCGCGTGAGGCCTGCGTCGAAATAGTCTCCACGGGTGAACCCGTCGTCGGCCGACAGGGCGCGCGCCGCGAGGTCGTTGGGAATCCGTGCGAAGTACCGGCCCCAATTGCCGTAAATTTTCGTGCGGCCGGTGCCTGTGGGATCGAACGTCGCGCCGAGCCGAGGAGCCCAGTTGTTCTTCAGCTCGAAGTTATCGACGATCGTGCCGGCCAGCTTCTCCTGCTCGTAGCGGAGCCCCAGATTGAGCGTCAGCCGGCTGCCGACTTGCCACGAGTCCTGCACGAAGAAGTTGTAGTAGTCCTGAGTGGTGGGTCGCGTGGTGTTGAAGTTGGCGCGGGTGACCCGCCAGATCGACCCAAAGACAGGATCGGACAATATGTCAATCGAGGCGCCCGTCGCCGTCTGGCGGCCGTCCGGAGCCGTGAAAGTCGGGCCCGTCCGGTTGCCGACCTGGAGGTAGTCGACGTTGTCGGTACTGGAAACCGTACTTGACTTGATGGCCGCCGAAGATATTCGTCGCTTTGATCGAGTACTGCAGGTTGGTGCTCGAGTTCCCCTGCTCGTAGTTGCCGATCCCACCGCTGATGCGGCTCGGGGTGACTCGCCTGTCGTTGATTGACCACGTGTCCTCTGAGGGCAGCTCGTCAATCGTGTTATTCGACCGCGCCCACGATGCCTCGACAAGAAACCCGCTGCTGAGAATGCCGTTGTAACGCACGGTCTGTTGATGCCCGCCGTAGTCCAGCGTACTGAAGCCGGAGGTGGTAGTCCGAAGCAGGGCCGACGTGCGCTGCGGCCCAAGGTCGCCGTGAGAAGGATCGCCGAAGAACGAGGCATCCACACGATGTGGGCTGCCAAGTTGCGCGGTCACCTTTGCGGCGTAATTGGTGCTGCTGCGGTCTCGGTCTACCTCCCCGAGGCTCGCCAGCGGAAAGCCTGGCGGCGCGGTCTGCGTGCGCGTCTGCCACGATGGGGCGATCGCGCCGAAGAAGAACATCCTGTTCCTCAGGATCGGCCCGCCGCCTTCCGCGCCAAATTCACTGTTCCTCGTTGAAGTGGTATTCACGCTTCCGTTGGTCGACTGAAACTGCTTCCACCCGCCCTCGAGCCAATCGGGCTGCGTGTAAGCGAATAGCGAGCCTTTATAGTCGTTCGACCCGCTTTTGGTGATGACGTTGACCACGCCACCGGTCGCCTGGCCGAACTCGGCGTCGTAGCCGCCGGTCTTCACCTGAATCTCCTGGACGAAGTCGTACGGTGTCGCACTGCCGAGCGAACCGAAGACGATGGAGTACGACCCGAGCCCGCCGTAGCCGGTGTTCGTGACGTTTGCGCCGTCGACCACGTAATTGTTCTCGAGACCGGTGCCGCCGGAAATCGACGGGTTCGCGCGTCCGACCATGCCGGAATTGCTGACACCCGGCGACACGTACAGCGCGTCGCTGACACGCCGTCCTACCGGTACCAGGGCGAGCCGGTTCGCCGACAGCACCGCGCCGATCGTCGTCGACGCCGTGTTGATGACGCTCGAGGCGGCTTGGACTTCAATAGTCTCGGCCACACCGCCCACTTCCATTCTGAGCGGGACCTCTACCGTCTGCCCGACGCTCACGGTGAGTTCTTTCTGCTCGGCAGCCTTGAAGCCTTGGAGCTCTGCCCGGACGGCGTAGGTGCCTGGCGTCAGGAAGGGAATCGTAAAACGTCCCTCGGCGTCCGTTGTCGCCGATTTCACGCCCTGTCCGCCCGTGGCCGTCACGACGACGCCCGGGACTGGAAGTCCTTGTGCGTCCAGGATCCTTCCTCTGACAGTTCCCGTGATCTCCTGCGCCGGCGCCATTGTGGCGCAGACCAGAAAGGCTGCGAGAACTGCTATTAGATGACGAAACCGAAAATCCATTGGGTTGACTCCTTCCAACTCTTCTAAATAAAAATGACGCCTCTCCGTCCGCTCAGCACTATCAGCAGTGCCCCGACCCGGCCGAGATCTTTCTGAAGACCCTTCGTTCTTCAAAACGTTGAACTCGTCCCGGAAAAGGTGACATTAGTCACTAGAAATACTAACCTTGTCACACGAGATTCACACCAATTTTTCCTGTTATTTCCGGTCAGTGCTCGAGGGCGATCCAAACTTTTGTTATTTTTGTCATATCTTCGCCACAGGACGGTGGCGCCGGCGCGGCAAGTCGGCGGCCTCGCCACCGATCTGCTGGAACGCATCGCTCGGAGGAGAATCGCTTCCCTTCATGCGAGTCCGGCGACATCGACGTCGCGCTCGGGGCGTATAATCCCGCCGGTTTGCTTCGCTATCTCGCTCTTGCGCTCGTCATAGCCTGGCCGCGGCCGGGTGCGAGCGCCGCCACGCAGCAGATCGGCGCCAGCCGCACCGTCCTGGCCACGGTTGTCGACAACCGCGGCAGGACGATGGTCGACATCGACGCTGACGACTTCGTCATCCGTGAGACCGGACAGCCACGCGAGGTGCTATCGGTACGAGTGGCCGACTATCCAATCGTCGTGGTGCTGGACAACGCACAGGATGCCAATGATTTCGAAACGATTCGCCAGGCGGCCGCCCGGTTCATCGGTCGCGTCGGACACCGGGCCGTCGGCATCGCACTGGCCGAGCCGCCCGAAATCATTGCCACGCTCGACGATGACCGCGCGGTGGTGATCGATCGACTGGAAGGCGTGAAGGCGATCGCGTCAGGGCAAACGTTGCTTCAAGGCGTCGTGGCCGCCGCCCGTGCCATCCGCGACGTGGAGGCGCCGTTCTCCGCGATCGTGGTCGTCTCGGCAACGCCCATCAGCAGCATTCCCGACGAGCTTCTCACGCCGATCCTCGAGAGCGGCGCGACCGTCCACGTTGTCGTGCTTGGAAACGCGCCGGGAGGAACGAGCGATGCGCCGCCGCGGTCCACGGAGACATTGCGAGCGCTCACCGAAGAGACCCAGGGGCAGTTCACGACGATCTATGCCGCCGCTTCGTATCAGGCGGCGCTCGACCGTCTTGCGGACCGCCTCGCGCCCGAATTGATGATCGAATACCTGGTGCCCGTCGGGTCGTCGAGTGGCAATGACGTCCAGCTTGGTGTCCGAATACCAGGAGCGCGGGTCAACGGTCGCGGCGTGACGCGGTGACGAAATGGTCAGGTGGGTCAGGTGGGTCAGGTGGGTCGGGTGGGTCAGGTCGGTCAGGTGGGTCAGGTGAGCCTGGTGGGTGACGGTACCTGGCCTACCCGCCCTACCTGCCCCACCCGACCTACCAGACCTACCCGACCCACCAGACCTACCCGACCTACCCGACCTACCTGGCCTCTTGTCAGAATCTGAATCCGACGGCCAGGAGGAACGTGCGTCCGCCGGTCTGGACCTGTCCCGCATAGAACGGCTGTGGGAAATTCGTGTTGGCCGTCGCTTTTCCAAAGCTGCTGCCCTGGATGTACTCCGTGGCCAACCCGAGCGAGTCCTTCGGGCTATTCGGATCCTGACGCACAGCCGTGTTCCACGTGATCAGCTTCTGATTGTTGAACAGGTTGAAAATGTCGAACTTCACCCAGGGACGCAACGTTTTGAACACTGGGACGTTGTAATTCACATCGAAGTCCAACACACCGTAGCCCGCGAACTGTTCCGAGCCACGCCCGTCAAAGTAGACCGTTTGATCGGTCGGCGCGTCCGGATAGCCAACGGCAGAGAGCGTTGACAGTTGAGTCTGCGTCAAGGGTTGTCCAGCCGCCGCCAAGCTGTAGGTCGTACCGGAGTTGACGCGCCAGAGGCCGGATATCGAGGTGTCGCCGAACCGGCCAAGCGCCGCATTGTAGATGCTCCACAGAACGAGCTTGTGCCGCTGGAAGTTGAAGAGACGGCCGTCCGGGAAGTGACGCACCGCATCGAAGATTTCCGGGTAGTCGCCGATTCGGCTCGTGATGCCCGGTTGATTCGCGGCTTCGCCTTCGTAGTTGCCCTCGTTCGTCAACTGCACTGTGTAGCTGCCGTTCAGCGTCCACCTGTTCGACAGATTGTGTCGGCCCTGAAACTCCAGGGCCTGATAGGTTCGGTTGGCGATGTTGGTGTTCTGGTAGATCTGGTTCGTGAATGTGAAGACTCCACCATTCTCCTCGACGGTCGTGACACCGTTCGACAGCGTGATGAAATCCTCGATGAAGTTGTTCGTGTCGCGCCAGATGTACGTCGCCGCCGCATAGCCCTTGCCGTCCCTGATGCTGGTCCCGTACGACGTCGTGAATTCCCGGACGACCGGCGCGGACAGGCCCTCCTCGAAGAACACCGTGGACGTGGGGAAGATCCCTCCGTATGGCACGTAGTTGGATGGGTCGAAGCCCGGGGCAAAGTCTCGCCCTTCGCCTGGTGGTCCGACGTACACGCCATACAGGACATTTGGATTGCCCGCGATCGTGTTGCTGTTCACTTGCGCCTCGTTGTATCGGCCTCCATAGTGCCCGTACGTGACGTGAACGATGTGACGGCCGTTGCCCTCCACGTCGTACGATGCCCCCAGCCGCGGAACGATCGTATCGGTGTCGATGCCGACCAGCCCGCCGGTTGCCTCAGAGCGCGCGCGCTCGTACCTGACGCCCAGATCGGCGGACCAGTGACCGTTGATGGCCCAGTGGTCTTGCGCGAACAACGACTGGGTATCGACGTTGATCAATGCCCCTCTCACCGGGATCCAGTTCTCGTTTTGCGTCAGGTTCGGCACGAAGGTCGGGATCAGTCGGCCGTTTGCATCGCGCAGCGGAGTGCCGGCGGCGTCCTCTGCAAGATCCGCCCAGATCACGTAGCCAGTGGCCGTTTGCGAGTTTCCGCCGACATTCTGGCTCCGAAACCATTCGTAGCCACCCTTGATCTCGTGGCGTCCTCGTTTGCCGCTGTCGACGAAGTACGTGAAATTCCCCGTCAGCTGCGAATTGTTCCGGTCTTCCGGGTCGGTCGAATCGAAATACGGAGCGTTGTAGTGCGCCTGCTGTTGAGTCAGCGTGATGATCGGCGAATCGACGATGTTCGTGCTGGTGCCGCCCGTGTCCAGGCGTCTGAACTTTCGAGTCGAATACTGAGCCTCGCCAAGAAGCCTGGCCCCCAATACTCCTCGATAATTCACAAAGGTGTACCAGTTCGGGTAGGTGGGATGGCTGAGGACCGCGGCAGGGTCGATCGTAAAAGAGAACGTCGGCCGGCTGACCTCTTCGGTAGGGCTGTTCAGGTAGCCACCCTGGATCGTGTGGTTTGGCATCGGTGTGCCGGTCACCTTGATCTCGCCCCGCTTGTTGGTGTTCGTCAGGACGTTTGCGCTATTCGTGATCGGAAGCGTGCTGGCGTTGGAGAGCTTCGAATGCCGGCCTGCCCCAAAGAACCACAGCCTGTCCCTCACCAGGGGACCTCCCAGCGTGCCCTCGTACACGAACTGCAGGTCGTCCGGTCGTTCCGGAGCCGGTGCACAACTCGCCGCCGTCACGGCGGGATCGCACTTCTCGAACGGGGTCTGCACCGTCCATTGCGGATTCGAGAAGTTCGTGCGGAAACTGCCCGAGAAGCGATTCCCGCCGCTCTTGGTGATGGCATTGACCACGCCACCCGTGAAGCGCCCGTACTCGGCCGGGATTCCTGACGCGAGCACTTGCGTTTCCTCGATCCCGTCCTCGATGAACAGGTCCTGCGGCGAACCCAGCAGGTTGTCGTTGACGTCCACGCCGTTCACCATGAACACGTTGTCGAACGCAAATGCGCCGTTGATGACCACTTGATTCCGGTTGGGCGTGTTCGTGGTGAGTCCGGGCGCGAGCGTCGCAATCCCCTGCAGAGTTCTTGGGGTCGCAAGCGCGTCGATTTCGTCGTGCTTGAAGTTCGCGCCGACGATCGGCGTCGTGATCGGGGCCGGCGTTTCGGCAGCGACCGTCACGGTGAGCTCGATGTTCGCGGGTTGCATCGTGACGTTTTCTTCGAGCGTGAGGCCGAGCGGCAGCGTCGATTTCTGTTTGACGACCGCAAACCCGCTGAGCTCGAAGGTGATTTCGTAGTCACCGGCCGGCAGGTTCCTGAGCGAGAAGCCGCCTTGACCGTCGGTCACGATGCTGCGAGGCCCCTGCAGCGCTGGCGAGGTGACGGTCACCGTCACACCAGGCATGACGCCGCGCTGGGTATCGAGGACCGTGCCTCGAATGGTCCCCGTTTGGGCGCCCTGAGCCAAGCCGTTCGACACCAGCCCGAGGATCAGACCTGCCGTCAGCAGCGCAATCTTGCCTTTCATGAGCACATGACTCCTTGGTTGGGGCGCAACAGTGGCGATGAAGCTTCAAACGTCTACCGCACGGTGAGCTAACAGACGGGCTCCCTCAGTTCGGCACTGCTAGTGTTTCTGGAGTCGCGGGCAGGCCAGCCTGCCGCGTTATGCCTAGTTATAGATTGCTAACGGCAGAACTGGAACCCGGCGCGTACCGTTCGTCACGCACAACGAGCGGTTCGTCACACGTTTCTTGGGCGATCCAATTTCTTGACTCGAGTGGCTCCTTCTGCGGGGCCGCCCCTTCCGATCTTTGGTGGGGACGACCTAACAGGCAGCCCGTATCGCGCCGGACGCGAGGCGTTGGTCTTGTTCGACGGAGATGGGTGAACCGCTGCAACCCCTGAAATGTCCCACGCTGACCCGCAAAAACGTCGTCGATCATACCTCGGCCACGTCGTTACGTCATCGTTATGCCGCAATTAGTCACCGGATCCGACGATGTTCGTCCCTTACGAATCCAAAATTTCGGAGCTGGTTCCATCGCGAGAATCAGCTCAATTTCGCTTCTCTTTCGTCTTGGGGGCTTGACGGGCGACCCGAGAAAACGATCAGTGCCGGCGGGTCTCGACCTGCTTGAGAGCTTCTTCGATCAGCTTCTCGTTGTCTTCCTTCGAGAGATTCCGCTGGATGAGCTTCGACGCGATCATCACGGAGAGATCGGCCGCTTCGTGACGGATTTGCTGGAGCGCGCGGCCTGTTTCGAGTCGAATCTGTCGCTCGGCATTCTGGACGATCGTGGCCGCTTCGGCTCGAGCTTTCTTCTTCAACTCCTCCCGGACGCGCTCCGCATCGGCGCGCCCCTGGGAGATGATCGACTCGGCTTCGAGACGCGCCGCCTGAAGCTTCTCGGTGTACTCCTTCAGACTGGCGTCGGCGGCCTCTTTCTGGCGCTTGGCGCTGCTGAGCGCGTCATGAATAAAGGCTTCGCGGGCCTTCAACAACTCGAGAATCGGTCCCCAAGCGAACTTGCCGAGGATCGCCACGACGAGGACAAAAATCACCAGAGTCCAAAGAGCGTTGCCGACATTCCCCGAAAAGGGACTGAGCCCGCCTCCGTGTTCCTGCGCCGAGGCGGCGGCGGGCAACACGGTCGAGATGACTGCGGTGACGAACGCAGTTCGCTGTTTCATGGATCCTTCCTGATTGCGGAAACCACGTGACTGAACGTGGTGGGTGAGCGCCCTCACTTACCAAGTCCAGTCAAGTGATTTCCGGTCTAGAACAAACGGAGCCGGAGCCCGGTCTCCGGCTCGCGCAGGTGCAAGCTCGATGTCTACTTCAGCACCGCCATCAACCCGACGACCACGGCAAAGAGTGTCGCGCCTTCGATCATCGCGGCCGTGATGATCATCGCCGTTGAAATTTGACCGGCCGCCGCAGGCTGGCGTGCCATCGATTCAACGGCCGACCCACCGATCCGGCCGATGCCAGCGGCTCCGCCCATGATCGCGAGACCGGCGCCAATCGCGCCGCCCAACCACCCCGCTCCGGTGCTCGTGATGAGCGTCCTCTCGGCCTCCTGCGCGAGCACGGTCGCGGGCAACAACACGAGCCCGACGCCGACCACGAGAAATCCGAGGGCTAGCCTGGTGAGCTTCATCCGATCCATACGTCCGTTCCCTTTCCTTGTCGGCCGCACGGGGAGCAGCCGTTCATCCGACTCGTCATCGCAGTCACGCCTCGGCCCGCATGTGCCCCGTCCTCGCGAGCATGACGAGATTCTTGGAGGTTCTCACTTCTGCCTTCAGACTTCAGACTTCTCACTTTTAGTGTGTCGTCGGCTGGTGCCTGGGATGTTCATCGTGATGAAACACGATTGACATGCCAATGAACAGCGTGGTCAGGAACGTGAAGATGAACGCCTGCAGGAACGCGACGAACAGTTCGAGGAGATTGATCGCCACGCTGGCGACGACCACCGGCACCGCGATCCCGAGTCCCATCGTGGCGCTCGCCGCGCCGGCGCTCAGGATGAACGACAGCAGCACCGCGAGGAGAATGTGCCCGGCGATCATGTTTGCGAAGAGACGGACAGCCAGCGCGAATACCTTCGCCACGAGTCCGATGATCTCGACGGGGACGAGCAGAGGCGCCAACCACAGTGGTCCCGGACAGAAATGCGCGAGGTACGCCTTGCCGCCCAGGCGAAGGCCGTTGATCACCATCATGACCATGGTCACGATGGCCAGCGTCGCCGTCACCCAGATGTTGCCGGTGGCGGTCCCGCCGAGGTGCGTGCCGAACAGACTCGACACGGCCGGAATCGGCAGGAGGCCGAGGATGTTCACCGTCAGCACGAAAAAGAAGACGCTCCAGATGTACTTGATGAAGCGATCCGTGTGCTCGTGGAGCGCTGGTTCCGCGACTTCCTTCCGAAGGTAATCGCACACGGCTTCGAGCATGTTGGCGGAGCCCGCGGGCACCATCGCATCGACGCCGTGGCTCCCCCGCCGCCGCTTGATCAGCATCGGCACCAGGACGATCAACAGCAGACCGGCCAGGACGATCATCGCGATTTGATCGGAAAACAGCGTGATCGTTCCGTTCGGTGTCAGTGGACCGAGGTGCGCCGGCCGCTCAATCAGCGGATGCTGAACGATGTGTTCGAGCGGGCTCTCTTGTTCAGTTCCCTGCGGTTCGGTCGCGTGCGCTTGAGTCATACAATCGCGAGTCTCACTTCGATCGGGAGCAGCGCCACATATGCCGTCGCCAGCCAGAACAGCAGCGGGGCCCGCGCAAATTCTCCGCTGAGCGCCGCCGCGATGCCCAGCACGAGTACCGCAACCAGCCTGACAATCATCGCCAGGAAGCTGCGCTGCATGCGGACCTGGGGTGTGTCCGCGGGGACGGCAGTCAGCAGGCACCCGGCCAGCGCGGCTGACAGCAGGCTAATCGCGCAGCCGGCAATCATCGCGGACACCGCCTGCGGCCCGGCCAGACGGCGCGTCGGCAGCCAGCCCACTGCGCAGAGCCCCACGACAATCGCGAAGGCCAGGCCCAGGAAGCGGGCGTAGCGTCGGCTCACCCCTTCTCCTCGGCGTCGGCGTCTTCAGCTCTGGCTTCGCGGATCGCGTCGAGCGATGCCCTCACCAGATTGTAGAGGCCGCCGACAATGCCGAGAGTGACGCCGCCCAGAATGCCCCACGGGCTCGTGCCAAATCGCCCGTCGATCCAGTAACCGACGAGTGCGAGGCCGGCGGTTGCCCCGGCCAGTTCGAGGCCGATGCCGGAGTAGCGGATCCATCCGGCGGAGCGCCGATCAGCGGACATGACCTCAAGCGTACCGCACGGTTACGGCCCTGCCCAAGCCGGGTGACTGGGAGTATAGCGTACCTTGTGAAAAAGTTCACGCATTCGCGGACACACGTCGGGCGGGTGGGTCAGGTGGGCCGGGTGGGGCGGGTAGGTTCAACGCAGAACGGCGTTCGCAGCCGAGGTACAGTTCGCACCAGGTACAAATGAAGGGACGACGCGAACGACGCTCAACTGGACGTCGACGCGGCACGGGTCGAGCGGACCAAGCCGGACAGCGGCGCGCCCACAGACTTCACCTCGAGTTCGAGGTCGTACTCGGTGGTTTCGGAGATATAGCCAAGCCTTTTGGCCACATGAATGCAGTAGCCCACCTCAGCGAGCGACGACTCCGCGATGTTCAGAAAATGCAATCGATCCCGGCGCTGACGTCTTGAAAATCCTTCAACGATGTTCGCAGCAACCGAATACGCGGCCCGCCGTAATTGCGTGCCAAGTTCGTACCGCTCGCTAGTCGGAAATGCCTTCAAGGAAAGCTGATGGAGCTTGATGAATAGGTCGTCAGCCCTTTGCCATGCAACGAGTGAATGATGACTGAGTGACATGTTCACCGCTTGATCTAATCAAGTGAAGTGCCATGTCCATTCGACCCGGTGGACGCACCCGACTTGCGGCGCGCCGTACCCTACCTACCTGACCTACCTGACCTACCCGGCCTACCTGACCTACCTGCCCCACCCGCCCTACCCGGCCCACCTGACCTACCCGGCCCACCCGACCTACCCGGCCCACCCGCCCTACCTGCCCAGCGACGCCGCCGTGATGCCCGAGGCGCCCAGCGTGCGCGCCGATGCCTCGGCGAGCTCGAACAACAGCTTCGGATACACGCCGAGCGCGAGGGTGGCGACAACAGCGACTGCGAGCGCGAACCCGAGTGACGGGCTCGCGGTGGGCTCGGAGCCGGCGCCCGGAGGCTTCACATACATGAAGACGACAATGCGGATGTAGTAGTACAGCGAAACCGCGCTGTTCAACACGCCGATGACGGCCAGCCAGACGTAGCCGGCATCGATCGCCGCGCCGAACAACCAGAACTTGCCCATGAACCCTGCCGTCGGCGGAATGCCGCCCAGCGACAACATGAACAACAGCATCGCGAACGCCGCCAACGGATGGCGGACATGGAGGCCGCTGAAATCCTTCAACTCGTCGCCGACCACGTCCTGCCTCCGCATCATGACGATGACCGCAAAGGCCCCGAGCTGCATGAATGAATAGATGAGGAGGTAGATCAGCATCGCCGACACCCCGCGGGGCGTGCCCGCGACGACTCCAATCAGCACGTAGCCCGCGTGCGCGATCGAGGAGTACGCGAGCATTCGCTTGAGATTGGTTTGCGTCAGTGCAGCCAGATTGCCAACCGTCATCGTGACGATCGCCAGCGCCTCGAACAACATCCGCCAATCGGCGCTCATCGATGGCAACCCTTCGAGGAAGATCCGAAGCAGCATCGCGAAAGACGCAGCCTTGGACCCGACCGACAGGAATGCCGTAACGGGCGTCGGCGCACCCTCGTAAACGTCCGGCGCCCACATGTGGAACGGCACCGCCGCAATCTTGAAGCCCACACCCGCGACGACGAGAATGACGGCCAGGGCGAGCCGCGGATCGCGCTCCTGCCCCACGAAGATCGTCGACATGATCCGCAGGTTCGTGGTGCCCGACAGGCCGTACATCAAGGACATGCCGTAGAGCAGAATCCCGAGCGAGAATGCGCCAAGCAGAAAGTACTTCACCGCGGCTTCGTTCGACCGCTGATTCGGCTTGATGAAACCAGCCAGAATGTAGAACGAGATGGCCATCGTCTCGAGGCCGATGAAGATGGTGATGAGATCGATGCCGCCCGCCATGATCATCATGCCGAGCGTGGCACAGAGAATCAGGAAGTAGTACTCGCCGGGACTGGCGCCCTCGATTTCGAGATAGCGGACCGACATCAACACCGTCATCGCGGCGGCCGCGAGAAATACCACTTTGAAGAAGAGGGCGAACCGATCAACCGCAATGAGCCCTCGCGCCACTTCCACATGAGTCTCGCCGAACGGCAGGAGCGAGGCGAACGTCGCGGCAATGACCAGAAGCGTCACCCGGACGAGCACCTTGCTGCCGCGGGGCAACATCACGTCGGCGATGAGCACCACGAGCGCGCCGGCCGTGAGCACGAGCTCCGGCAGGATGTAATAGAAGTCGCTCGCCGAAATCCCTGGAGGCATCAGCGCGGGTCCCCGGGCCGGGCCGGCGACTGACCAGCAGGCAAAGCCGCAACGTTGGCACCGATGCTCTCCGTATTCCCCACCTGCCCCACCTGCCCCACCTGCCCTGCCTGCCCTGCCTGCCCTACCCGACCCCCACCTGACCCACCTGACCCACCCGACCCACCTGTCGCTTCCAGCCCCGCTCGCAGCGGCGTACTGCGGGTTGACGCGCGACATGACGTGCTGCACCGAAGTTTCAAGCCTGCGTAGGAAAGGCGCCGGATACAAGCCGATCCACACGGCAAGAATCAGCAGCGGCGCGAACGTCGCAAACTCGCGGTGATCGAGATCGAGCAGCGCCTCGTTCTTGGGGTTCTCGACTTTCCCGAACATCGTGCGCTGGTAGAGGTACAGCATGTACGCCGCGCCCAGGACGATGCCGCTCGCCGCGAAGAGCGCCCAGACCTTGCTGGCGACGAACACGCCTTGAAGGATCAGGAGCTCGCCAATGAAGCCGTTCAACGTCGGCAACCCGATCGACGACATCGTCATGATCAGGAACACGGCGGCATAGACGGGCATCACCTTCGACAGACCGCCATATTCTGAGATTTCGCGCGTGTGCCGGCGTTCATACACGATGCCGACGATCAAGAAGAGCGCCCCTGTCGAGATTCCGTGGTTGATCTGTTGAATGATGCTGCCGGTGATGCCAACCGGATTGAGCGCGAACATGCCGAGCATCACCATCGCCATATGGCTGACCGATGAATACGCGACGAGCCTCTTCCAATCCTTCTGCGCGAGCGCGACGAGCGCACCGTAGACAATGCCGATGATCGAGAGGAACACGATCATCGGCACGAAGCTGCGCGACGCCTCCGGCAGAATCGGCAGACTGAATCGCAAGAACCCGTAGGTCCCCATTTTGAGGAGCACGGCCGCCAGAATCACCGAGCCGGCCGTAGGCGCGTCGGTATGGGCGTCGGGTAACCAGGTGTGGAACGGGAACATCGGCACTTTGATCGCAAATCCAAGGAAGAACGCCAGGAAGACCCACCACTGCAGGTCGTACGGCAGATTCATTCTGTGGAACTGGGTGATGTCGAACGTATAAACGCCGGTGGCGCTGTGGTTGTGGAAGTAGATCGCCAGGATGCCCAACAGCATCACGACGCTGCCGACCAATGTGTAGAGAAAGAACTTGATGGCCGAATACAGCCGGTTGGCGCTGCCCCAGATGCCGATGAGGAAGTACATCGGCACCAGCATCACCTCCCAGAACAGGAAGAACAGCAGGAAGTCGAGCGCCATGAACGCGCCCAGCATCCCGGTCTGCAGGACGAGCATGAAGATGTAGAACTCCTTGACGCGCTCCGTGATCGCCGTCCAGGACGACAGGATGGCAATGAAACCCATCATGGTGGTCAGCAGGATGAGCAACGCACTGAAGCCATCGACACCGAGGAAATATTCCGCCCCGACCGACGGGATCCACGGCGCGCGCTCGACGAACTGGAAGTCCGCGTTCGACGGGTCGTACCAGTACCAAAGGGGCACCGAAACCGCGAACCCGAGCAACGCGACGACGTTCGCAATCCACCGGATGGCGTTCTGGTTCCGCTTGTCGATGAGAAGCAGGATGAACGCGCCGGCCAATGGCGTGAAGAGAATGACGGACAGTAAGTGACTAGTCATTTTTGATGGCTTCTTCGGGATCTAGGTGGGTCTGGTGGGCCAGGTGGGTAAAACCAAAACTCCAGAGTTACCCGGCCTACCCGACCTACCTGGCCTACCCGACCTACCTGACCTACCCGACCTACCCGGCCTACCCGCCCCACCTGACCTACCCGACCTACCTGACCTACCCGACCTACCCGGCCTACCCGACCTACCTGCCCTACCTGCCCTACCTGCCCTACCTGCCCTACCTGGCCAGCAGATAAATGCTGACGAACGCAAAGACACCGAACAACATCAGCAAGGCATAGTTCTGCACGAGCCCGGTCTGCAACTTGCGGAACCAGAAGCTGCCTTCTTCGCAGATTCGTCCGACCAGGTTTACCAAACCATCGACGACCGTCCGATCCGTCAGCCCCGAGAACCATGCGCTGATGATCGTGATCCAGCCCGTCCCGTTCACCGCCCCGTCGACGACTCGCCGATCCACAGCCCAGAGCCCGCGGCCGCTTGCAAACGTTCCCGACACGACAGTCGAGTTGTACAACTCGTCGACGTAGGTACTTGTTCGACAGTACTCGGTGTGCCCCGGCCCATCGTTGCGCCAGACGGTCGGAGATCTCCGGATTGCTGACGTAAATCTTCCGTGCCAGCAGGATGCCGGCCACGGCGACGACCACCGAGAATCCCATCAAGCCCAGCTCGGTCGCAGTCGACGCGTGCTCGCCTTCGTGCTCGGTTTCGCCTTGCGCCGGCTCGGTTGCGGCACCTGTCGGCGCGCTCGACGCGATGGAGTGCTCGGCGGTGAAGCTCGGCTCGAGGAAATGTTCAATCGCGTTGCCGCCGCCGAGAGCCGCCGGGATACCGACGAACCCAGCGACGATGGCTCCGACGGCAAGGGCCATCAATGGAACGGTCATCGGGCTGGGAGATTCGTGGGGACCGTGCCACGCACCATGTCCGTGGCCGCCGTGGCTGGTTGCATCGTGTGAGGTTGCGACCGGATGAGCGGCCCCGTGCGCTCCGACCATGTGGCTGCCCGTGTGCGTCGTCAGCCGCAGGCGCCACGTCGTGACCGTGGGATTCCCACGCAGGACCACGGTACCCGCCGAAGAAGGTCATCGACATGAGCCGGAACATGTAGAACGCCGTCATGAATGCGGTAATGACCGCGAGGACCCAAATCGCCTTGTAGCTGAGAAACGCGCGGAACAGGATCTCGTCCTTGCTGAAGAAGCCCGACAAAGGCGGGATGCCCGCAATGGCCAGCGTCCCGACCATCATCGTCACGAAGGTGACCGGCAGGTATCGCTTCAGGCCGCCCATTCGACGCATGTCCTGCTCGCCGGCCATGGCGTGGATGACCGAGCCGCTCGCAAGGAAGAGCAGCGCTTTGAAAAACGCGTGCGTCATCAGGTGGAACGCACCCGCGGCATACGCGCCAACTCCCATCGCGGTGAACATGTAGCCCAAGCTGCGAGACGGTCGAGTACGCAAGGACCCGTTTGATGTCGTACTGCACGAGGCCGATCGACGCCGCCATCAACGCCGTCAACACACCAACAATCGCGACGATCTCCATCACCATCGGCGCGTGCGAGAACAGCACGGCGTTGCGGCCCACCATATAGACGCCGGCCGTCACCATCGTCGCGGCGTGGATCAGCGCAGAGACCGGCGTGGGGCCTTCCATGGCATCGGGGAGCCAGACGTAGAGAGGAATCTGGGCGCTCTTCCCGGTTGCGCCAATGAACAGCAGCAGACAAATCAGCGACAGCACACCAAACTGCGCAGTTTCGACCGGCATCGAAGCGGCGGCATTTTGAACGGCTCGAAAGTCGAACGTGCCAAACGTGGAGTAGATGAGAAACACGCCCAGGACAAAGCCCCAATCGCCGACCCGATTGGTGATGAAGGCCTTCTTGCCGGCATCCGACGCGCTCTGCTTCTCGTACCAGTAGCCGATCAACAGATACGAGCAGAGACCCACGCCTTCCCAACCCACGAACATCACCAGGAAATTGCTTCCCAGAACGAGCATGAGCATGAAAAAGCAAAAGAGGTTGAGGTAGCAGAAGAAGCGAGCCACCCCGCCCCTCGGCTCTTCGGCCATGTAGGCCGTCGAGTACACGTGGATGAGGGTGCCGATGCCTGTGACGATGAGAATCATCATCGCGGACAACGGATCGAGCCTGAACCCCCACGACACTTGAAAGCTGCCGATCGTGCCGTTGCTCAGTGCGAGCGGAATCGACGGGATCCACTGCGCGAGAGTGACGTCGAACGCGCGTTCAGCCGGCGGAAGAGCGAGAAGCTCCCAGAACGCCAAAAGAGAGATGCCCAGCGCCGCGACCATCGTCGCGCAAGCAGTCAGCCCAGCGACCTTGCGCGAGAAATATCGGATGCCGACGAGGCCGTTGACGGCCGCACCGATGCCCGGCAGCAGGGGAATCAGCCAGATGTATCTCATCGCGTTGTTATCAAGTCAGGTGGGTCGGGTGGGTCAGGTGGGTCGGGTAGGGCAAAACGGACTGACCTGCTCCCGACCTGTCCGACGGACGTGACCCACCCGGACCCACCCGGCCTACCTGACCTACCTGACTCACCTGACCTTATTCACCATTTCATCAAGTTCATTTCGTCGATATTGACGGTCTCTTTGTTCCGATAGAACGCGAGGATGATGCCGAGCCCCACGGCTGCCTCAGCGGCCGCGACGGCAATCACGAAAACCGCAAACACCTGACCGATTGCATCCTGCAACTGATTCGAGAACGCCACGAGGTTGATGTTCACGGCGTTCAGGATCAATTCGATCGACATGAAAATGACGATGATGTTGCGCCGGATCATCACGCCGACGACGCCGATCATGAAAAGCGCGGCCGACAGGAGCATGTAATGGGTTGGTGTGATCATGAGCGTGTCGCTACCAGCTACCAGCTTCCGGCTACCAGCTTCCAGTGAACAGGTCCCAGCTTCCAGCTTCCAGCTCCGCCCGCGAGCTCGGCGCCTCACAATTCTCGCTTCGCCAGCACGATCGCGCCGATCATCATCACTCCGGGGGCCCCTATCCCCCGGTCCGGCTCCGCGGGGACCCCAAACGCCCCGCTCCGCCACGATGCTCGGCGCCTCACAATTCCCGCTTCGCCAGCACGATCGCGCCGATCATCATCACTCCGGGGGCCCCTATCCCCCGGTCCGGCTCCGCGGGGACCCCAAACGCCCCGCTCCGCCACGATGCTCGGCGCCTCACAATTCCCGCTTCGCCAGCACGATCGCGCCGATCATCATCACTCCGGGGGCCCCATCCCCCGGTCCGGCTCCGCGGGGACCCCAAACGCCCCGCTCCGCCACGATGCTCGGCGCCTCACAATTCCCGCTTCGCCAGCACGATCGCGCCGATCATCGCAACCAACAGCAACATCGATGCGATCTCGAAGGGAATGAGATAGTTCGTGTAGAGCAGCCAGCCCACCTGCTCGGTGTTGCCGGTCACAGGCAGCGGGCTCGACGCGGCGGTCGGCGCAGGCTGCACCGTCTGATACAACCCGATGACGGCAAGTTCGAGGAGGACCAGGACGGCGAGTCCGAACCCGAGCCTTGTCCGCCGGTGCGGATCCTGGTGCGCCTCGGGCGGCCGCTTCAGGTTCACGAGCATGACGACGAACAGATACAGCACGACGATCCCGCCGGCGTACACAAGAACCTGAATCACGGCGAGGAACGGCGCGGCCAGCAGCACGTAGAGCGCGGCCACGAACAGAAAGTCGAGCACCAGAAACAATACGCTGTGCACCGTGTCTTTCGTCGTGATCACGAGCACGGCGAATCCAAGGATGAACGCCGACAGAATGTAGAAGGCTATCGCTTCGCCCATACCCCTACCTGCCCTACCTGCCCTACCCGCCTCACTCGCCCTACCTGCCTCAATACTGCACGAGGACCTTGACAATCCCCGTCACCACAAGATTCGCGATCGCCAGCGGAATCAGCACCTTCCATCCCAGTCGCATGAGCTGGTCGTATCGATACCGTGGCAGCGTGGCGCGGACCCAGATGAACACGTACAAGAAGACAAACGACTTGATCAAGAACCAGGTCCAGCTCGGGATGAAATCGAGGAATCCCAGAGCGGCGACGTTCGGGAACGGCCGCAGCCAGCCGCCCCAGAACAGCGTGGTCGCTACTGAGGCCACGACAATCATGTTCGCGTACTCGGCCAGGAAGAACAGCGCGAACCGCATCCCGCTGTATTCGGTATGGAAGCCGCCGGTCAGCTCCTGCTCGGCCTCGGGCAAATCGAACGGCGCGCGATTGGTCTCGGCCAGACCACCGATGAAGAAGATCACGAACGCGAGCGGCTGCACGAACGCGAACCAGACGTGCGCGTTGTACTGCGCGTTGACGATGCCCACCATGCTGAGTGAGCCGGACATCAGAATGACGCTGACCAGCGTCAACGTCACCGCGACTTCGTAGCTGATGAGCTGCGCCGACGCGCGCAAGCTGGCGAGCAACGGATATTTGCTGTTCGACGCATAGCCCGCGAGGATGATGCCGTAGACGCCGACCGACGCGACAGAGACGACGTACAAGAGGCCGACGTTGATGTCGGTGATGTACAGCGAAACCCTTCGGCCGAACAGGCTCACCTCCGGTCCAAACGGAATCACGGCGTACACGATCAGCGCGGGCACCATCGAGATGATCGGCGCAGCCGTGAAGACCCATTTATCTGCCCGGACTGGCGTGATGTCTTCCTTGATGATCAGCTTGACCGCGTCGGCAATCGGCTGCAGGACGCCGTACGGTCCCACCCGCATCGGCCCGAGCCGCGACTGCGCCCAGGCGATTACCTTGCGCTCGAGAAGCACCATGTAGGTGACCGCAACCAGCGTCGCGTTGAGCACGATCAGGATCTTCAGCAGCGGAATAACGAATAGGTCGATCATCGGTGCCTGGGGCCCGGGGCCTGGGGCCTGGTGGGTGCTGTGTCGAGGCACGAGGAGCGAGCCGCCATCAACGGTCGACCTCTCCGAGCACGATATCGATCGATCCGATCAACGCCACGACGTCGGCGACGAGATGGCCACGGACGAGTCTTCTGAGCGCCTGAAGGTTGCAGAACGAAGGTGGCCGGACGCGGAATCGATACGGATTCGTCGACTTGCCGTCGCTGACGATGAAGTAGCCAAGCTCGCCCTTCGGCGACTCGATCGCATGATACGTTTCCCCTGCGGGCGGCTTGATGAGCCGTGGAACCTTGCCGACAATCGGCCCTTCGGGCAGGCCCTCGGTCGCCTGCCGGATAATCCGAAGCGACTGGCGGAATTCTTCCATCCGGACGAGGTACCGATCGTAGGTATCGCCGCGCGTGCCGATTGCCACGTCGAATTGCATTTCGTCGTACGCCGCATAGGGCTCGTCCTTCCGCACGTCGCGCGGAACACCCGAACCGCGAAGGGCCGGACCGCTCAACCCGATCGCCACGGCTTCCGGTCCGTCGATCACGCCGATGTTGCGCGTGCGCTCGAGCCAGATGCGGTTGTGGGTCAGCAACTCCTCGTACTCCCCGACCTTGTCCTCCATGATTCGACAGAACTCCAGGACTTTCTTGTCCCATCCCGGCGGCACGTCGAGCGGAAGTCCCCCGATGCGCATCGAGTTGTAGGTCAGGCGGGCGCCGCAGAACTCTTCGAAGAGATCCAGGATCAACTCGCGCTCTCGGAATGCGTACAGGAAGACCGTCATGGCGCCGATGTCCATGGCATGGGTGCCGACCCACAGGCAATGGCTGGCGATACGCTGGAGCTCGCAGAGAATCGTGCGCACGTAGCGCGCTCGGCGCGGCACTTCCAGCGACATGAGCTTCTCGACCGTTTCGCAATAGCCGACGTTGCTCGTCGCCGCCGCCACGTAGTCCATGCGGTCGGTCAAGAGCACGATCTGCGTCCAGTTGCGGTTCTCGCAGAGCTTCTCGATCCCTCGATGCAAATAGCCGATCACGACGTCGGCATCGACCACCTTCTCGCCATCGAGGCGCAGCACGACTCTCAAGACGCCATGCGTGCTCGGATGTTGCGGGCCCATGTTGATCACGAGCTCGTTCGTGTCGAACATCGCGCCGTGACGAACGGTGGTCATGGCCATTGGAGTCAAACCTGTCGTGCAGCGTGCACGCTGCCCGTCATTCGATGTCTGCTTCTTCTCGAGCCTGCCGCAGCTTCAGCCAATCGAGCGGATTCTCCATCAGCAGCTCGCCGGGGCCCTCGAGCGGGTAATCCTTGCGCTGCGGAAAGCCCTGCCAGTCTTCCGGCATCAATATGCGACGCCTGTCGGGATGTTCGGTGAAGTTCACGCCGAACATGTCGTAGACCTCGCGCTCGAGCCAGTTCGCGGACGGCCAGATCGGTGTCACCGACGGCACGGGGTCGTCCGCCCTGGCCTGCACTTTCACACGGATACGGTGACGGTGACGGGTCGAGTAGAGGCAATACACCACGTCGAACCGCTCGGCGCGAGGCGGCCAGTCCGTAGCCGTCACGTCGGAACACAAGTCGAACGCGGCGTCAGCCGCCTCGCGAAGATGGCGCGCGACCACTCGGAGTTGTGCGGCAGGCACCACGATCGTCCAGTCGCCGACCCAGTAGCTGAGATGGGATACGCCGCCGGGTACGGCGGCCTGCAAGGTCGCAATGAACGCCGGTGGCGTCGCGTCGGCAGGTGGCGGCGGATCCGGCGGCCCCGTCGGCGCGGCAGCCTTGGGAGGATGCTCGGCGGCAGCGGGCGGCTTGGCCGGTGCGGCGGGTTTCGCTGGCGGTGCCGCGGGTGTCGCCGCCTTGGCCGGTGGCGCGGGCGTCTCGGACGGGCCCTTGGGTTCCTCAGCCATTCATGTTACGTGGGGCTCCGCCCCACACCCCTAAACCCATTCCAGCGCCCCTTTTCGCCACGCGTAGAAGTAGCCGACGACGAGAATGAAGATGAAGACGATCATTTCGATGAGGCCGAACAGCAGCAACTTGTCGAAGATGACCGCCCACGGAAACATGAAGACCGTCTCGACGTCGAAAATGACGAACAGCATCGCGACCAGGTAATAGCGGATGCTGTATCGATCGCGGGCGTCGGTCAGGGGCTCGATGCCGCACTCGTAGGGCTCGAGCTTCACCTTATTGTATTTCTCCGAGTGCAGCAGCCGGGAAACCACGAGCGTGAACACCGCGAAGCCTGTCGCGACGACCACGAAGATGGCAATTGGAATATACGCGGACACCATGAAGACACTCGGGCAGCGTTCCCGCTCTCTCTTTTTCTCTGCGAATTGTGAATTGTAGTGGTGAACTGCGAGAGCGGCTTCGGTTTATAGCATGCGACCCGAGGGGTGTCAAGAAAGCCGCGGTCGATGCCGCGCTCAAGGTCATCTGCCGCAACTGACAGATTTCAAACTACTTTAGGCCAGCGATTTTCTTTGACGATGCCAAAAAGCGAGACCTATACTGATGTCGTGAAAGCCCATATCGCGTTGGCTGCGTTGGTGGCCGCAGCATCGGCACTGTACCCTGCAACGCCCCGCGCGCAGGCTCTGCAGCGCTCGATGTACGTGAGCGTCGTGGACGAGGCCGGCGCGCCGGTGCCGGACCTCGGTCCATCCGACTTCCAAATCCGAGAAGACAACACGACGCGCGAGATCTTGCGTGTCGATCCAGCCGACCAGCCGATGCAGATCGCGGTCATGGTCGACAACAGTCAGGCATCCCGAGACTACATTCGGGATATCCGCGTCGGGCTCGAGAGCTTCGTCACGGACATGATGAACGGCACCAAACACGAGCTGTCGATCATCGCTCTCGCCGAACGGCCGACGATCCTGGCCGATGCGTCGACCGACCGTGCGAAGGTGATGCAGGGTGTCAATCGCGTGTTCGAGCAGCGCCAGAGCGCCAGCTATCTGCTGGACGGTGTGATCGAAGTGTGCCGGGGATTCACCAAGCGGGAGACGCCCCGACCGGTGATCGTGGCGATTGTCACCGAAGGACCCGAATACAGCTCGCGCGCCTACGAGACCGTCCTGAAACCGCTGAAGGAGGTCGGTGCCGCCTTCAACGTCATCGTGTTGGGACCGCCGTCGAACGAGATCGACGAGGACGCGCGCAACCGCTCCGCAGTGCTGGATCAGGGACCGCTCGTGTCGGGAGGGGCTCGTGAATCGCTGCTGGCCGTCTCGGCGCTGCCGACCACACTCAAGCGACTGGCGTCACAACTGAAAAATCAGTACCGCGTCACGTATGCCAGACCACAATCGCTGATTCCGCCAGAACAGGTGACGGTCAAGGCCACGCGTCCCGGGTTGACGGCACGTGGAACCGCGGTCAAGGAACCGCGCGAACAGGACAAGCGATGAACCGTCAGCTGATCGGCAAGTTCGCGATAACCCTCGCTCTCGCGGCCATGGTCGCGGCGGTCCGGGTGATCGACACGACCGCCGCGCAAGAGCGCGCGGCGCAGCCACCCGGCCGCGAGCCGCAGGCGCCAGCGCCGGCTGGCCAACAACCTTCGTTCCGGGCGGGCGTCGAACTGGTCTCCTTGAACGTGACCGTGAGCGACGGGACCGGCCGGTATGTCACAGACCTCGAGCAGGGCGACTTCAACGTGTTCGAAGACGGCATGAAACAGGACGTGACGTTTTTCAACAAGACGAATCTGCCCATCGCGCTCGTGCTGATGATCGACACGAGCGCGAGCATGGACGCGAAACTCCCGACGGCCCAGGAAGCCGCCATTGGCTTCGTGCGTCGGGCGCGGCCGCAGGATCTTGCGGAAGTCATCGACTTCGACAGCCGCGTGACGATCATCGCGAACTTCACGAACAACGCCGCCGAACTCGAACAGGCGATCCGCAAGACATCCGCCGGCGGGTCGACCTCGCTCTACAACGCCATCTACATCGCCCTCAAGGATCTGAAGAAGATCGTGGCCACGAATATCGAGGAAATCCGGCGTCGAGCCATCGTCGTGCTCTCTGATGGCGAGGACACGTCGAGCCTCCTGCCGTTCGAAGAAGTCCTCGATTTGGCCAAGCGGTCCGAAACGGCAATCTATGCCATCGGACTTCGTTCGAACGAAACCTCGAACGAAAGCAGAGCCTTCAAAGAGGCCGAGTTCGCCCTTCGACAGCTCTCACAGGAAACGGGAGGACGGGCGTTCTTTCCGAATCAGGTCCAGGAGCTGGAGAAGGTCTACGGGCAGATCGCCGACGAGCTGTCGAGTCAGTATACCGTTGGCTATACGTCGCGCAATCCCCGCCGCGACGGCGCCTGGCGCCGCATCGTCATTCGTGTGAACGGCAGCCAGCTCGCGGCGCGGACAAAGCAGGGCTACTTCGCCCCCACTTCGCATTAAACTGGGCACGGGCGGGTCTGGTGGGTCGGGTCGGCCTGGTGGGTCTGGTGGGTTTGGATTGTACCCGGCCTACCCGGCTTACCTGACCTACCCGACCTCACCAGGCTTTACCTGAACTGAAATGAACGTCCTCCTCCTCGCGCTATACAGCGCGGCTTTGGTTGCCTACGTGTGGCACTTCGCCACTCGAAACGTCGTGGTGGGGCGCGCCGCGACCACGACGCTCGTCTTCGCCGCGCTGGCGCATACCTTCGTCATCGGCATGCAGACCGTCGAGTACGGTCATATACCGGTCGTCAGCGCGACGTCGGCTATTTCGACGTTCGTCTGGCTGCTGGCGCTGGCGTACCTCTACACAGAAATCACCACCGACGAGCGCGCCATGGGTGTCTTCATCCTGCCGCTGCTTGTCGTTCTCGATGCCATGACCGCTTTTCAGCCGTCTATCGAAGAGCGGGCTGCCGTGCTCCGAGGGCCATTGTTCGGCATTCACGTCTCGTCGCTTCTGTTCGCGTACGCGAGCTTCGCGATTGCGGGCGTGATCGGCATCACCTACGTGCTCTTGTTCAAAGAAATCAAAGCCAAGCACCTTGGCTTCTTCTACGCGCGGCTGCCGTCGTTGCAGGTCCTCGACCGCATGAACCACGTCGCGATTGTCATCGGCTGGATTTTTCTGACAGTCGGCTTGATCTCGGGCGGTGTCTGGGCGGCCGATGCACGGGCTTATGCCCCCCACGATTTGCGCGTGCAAGCGATGTCGCTGCAGGATCCAAAAATCTTCGTCGCGTTGGTCTGCTGGGTGACGTACTCGTTCGAGCTCTTCGCGGCGCGCCGAATCGGCTGGGGCGGCCGGCGGGCCGCGTATCTGTCGGCCGTGGGGTTCGCGATCGTCCTCCTCAATTTCGTGCCGATCAGCTACTTCTTGACGAGGAGCCACAATTTCTGAACTGAGGAATTTGAGAATCTAAGAATTTGTTCGTATGCACCTTCTAGTCGTCGGCGTCAGTCACAAGACCGCCCCCATTGAATTGCGGGAGCGGCTCGATTTCCACGTTCGCGGCCTCGCGCGCGCGCTGCAGGCGCTCGCGGCGCGCGGCTCGGCACGCGAAACCGTCGTCCTCTCGACGTGCAATCGCGCCGAGGTGTACGTGGCCTGTGACGATATCGCTGCCACGCGGACCGATCTGGTGAACTTCGTCAGCGACTTCAACGGGGTCGAACTGCCCGCGATCGTCGCCCATGTGTACGACGCCAGCAATCTGGACGCGGCACGGCATCTCTTCCGAGTCGCAGCGGGTCTCGATTCGCTCGTCGTCGGCGAGCCGCAGATTCTGGGGCAGGTGAAAGAAGCCTACTCGATTGCGGGCGAGGTCCGGACCGCCGGTCCCGTGCTCAACCGGCTGTTCCACTCGTCGTTCGCGGTCGGCAAACGCGTGCGGACCGAAACAGGCGTTGGCGCCGGGGCAGTTTCGATTGGCTACGCGGCAGTGTCGCTGGCCAAGAAAATCTTCGGGGATTTGAGCGGTCGAAGCGTCGTGGTCATCGGCGCCGGCGAGATGGGCAAGTTCACCGCACGCCACATGCAGTCGCAAGGCGTGCAGTACGTGACCATCGTCAGCCGAACGATGGTCCATGCGGCACGGACCGCGCAGGCCATCCGGGGAGCGACGGCGGCGGCGTGGGACGACATGGATGTCGCGATCGGATCGAGCGATATCGTGATCACCGCGACCGGAGCAACCTCGCCGATTCTCACGAAGGCGCGCATCGAAGCCGTCATGCGGCTCCGCCGGAACCGGCCGTTGTTCATCATCGACATCGCCGTGCCGCGGGACGTCGAGGCCGCTGCCGGTGAAATCGAACAGGTGTTTCTGTACAACATCGACGATCTCCAAGCCACGGTACGCGAAAATCTCGAGCGGCGGGCCAGCGAAGTCGCTCGCGCCGAGTCGATCGTGGCCGACGAACTGACGAAGTTCGCCGCGTGGTTTCGGGCGCGCGGTGCGATCCCGACCGTCGTCGCGCTTCGTCAGCATTTCGACCGGATCAGACGGACGGAGCTGGAGCGGCTCGACTTCAAGTTGACAGCGCTTGCGCCGCACGCGCGCGAGGAGGCGCGGGCGCGGGTCGATGAAATCACTCATCTCATCGTCGAAAAACTGCTGCTGGCTCCGACCGAGCAGCTCAAGTCGCTCGGCGACGCCGACACAATCGGCGTCTATACGGAAGCGCTGACACGACTGTTTCGACTCGCTGGGGCCACCGAAGACGAAGAGGAGGGAGAACGCGTCAGGGGGGACCTCGCGACGGACGAAAAACCCAACGAAGCCGCGGAAAATCCCTGGACGTCGAAAGGCCCGGAATCGGCCCGGAACCTCGGCGATCGGGCGACTGGCTCGGATAATGCCGAGTTTATCGACAGACGCGTGGAGCCATTCACGCGAGCGAGGCCAGGCGGCAAACGCTGACCCACGAATTCTGGTCACCGCGGGAGCCTGGCGGACGCGGAGACACCATAAGATCCCAATATGGCCGTTCTTCGGCAACTGCGACTCGGCACGCGCGGCAGCCAACTGGCATTGTGGCAGGCCCATGCCGTTGCCGACCGGATCGTTCGAGAAGGCGGACCCGAGTGCCGCATCGTGACGATCAAGACGTCAGGCGATCGATTGGCAGAAGCGCCACTCTCGGAGATTGGGGGGAAACGCCTCTTCGTCAAGGAAATCGAGGATGCGCTTCTCCGCCATGACATCGATCTCGCCGTGCACAGCAGCAAGGACATGCCGGCCATCCTGCCGGACGGTCTGCGCATCGCGGCGGTCTTGCCCAGAGAAGATCCGCTCGATGCGGTGGTGCTTCCGAGTCGCACCCCGTTCGCGCCCCGTCTTCAGAAGGCGCGATCCGCGACCGGTCAGACCCTCGACACCGCGAGCTCACCGGCTTCAACCATGTGCAGTCTGGAAGATCTCATAGCCGCGCTCGGCGAACACCCGATTCTGGGCACGGGCAGCGTGCGACGTGTCGCGCAGCTGACCAGGCTGATGCCAGGCGCGCGGTTTGCGAACATTCGCGGTAATCTCGACACACGACTTCGCAAGCTCGAGGAGGGCGAGCACGACGCGCTGGTCCTTGCCGCAGCGGGTCTTCGGCGCCTCGGGTTCGCCTCGCGAATCGCGTTGACATTGCCCGCCCCTGCTTGCGTTCCCGCGCCTGGACAAGGCATCGTGGCCATTCAGACGTGCGTCGACGACGACCAGGTCGGGCGAGCCGTCGAGCGGGTCGACGATCCGGTGTCCGGAGCCGCGCTGACCGCGGAGCGGGCACTTGTCGCCGCTTTGGGTGGCGGGTGCCAGACACCAATCGGCGCGTTGGCGTCGCCGATCGATGCCGAAACTCTGGAGCTCGTAGCGGCCGTGGTCGCGCCGGACGGCAGTCGCGCCATTCACGGCCGCGCACGCGGCTTACAAAAGGACGCGGCTGCTCTGGGCGAACGGGTCGCAGCCGAGCTCCTGGCAGAGGGCGCCGAGGAAATTCTGGCGCAGGTCTCGACAGGTCTCAGGGCTCAGGCCTCAGGGTCCAGGCCTCAGGATTAACGACTACCGCGAATGTCCAGCATCGTCTACCTGATCGGCGCCGGCCCGGGAGATCCAGGCCTGATCACCGCACGCGGTCTGCGGCATTTGGAGTCGGCTGACGTCGTGCTCTACGACCACCTGGTCCATGCACGACTGCTGCGCCACGCCAGACCCGACGCCGAAACGATCGACGTGGGCCTGGCCGCGCCGCAGCCGCTCGAACAGGAAGCCATCTGCTACCTGTTGGCCGAAAAAGCGCGCGAGGGCAAAACGGTCGCCCGTCTCAAGTGGGGTGATCCGTTCGTCTTCGACAGCGGTGGGACCGAGGCGCTGTTCCTGCACGAACAAGGCGTCCGCTTCGAGGTCGTGCCGGGTGTTCCTGTCGGCATAGGCGCTCCGTGCTATGCCGGCATTCCCATTACCTATCCGGGCGGCGGCGACACGCTTTGCTTCGTTCGCGGCCACGAGGACGACGGCAAGACCAGACCTTCGGTGGACTGGGATAGCCTCGCACGCCTGGACGGCACGATTGTCTGCTATGCGGGTCCGCAGCGCCTGCAGCAGATTGTCAGCGCACTCCTTTCGCACGGGCGGCCAGCAGACGATTCGGCCGCCGTCGTTTACTCGGGTACCTTACCCACGCAAGAAACGCTCGTCGGAACGCTCGACGACATCGCGAAGTTGACCAAGCAGTCGACCGATCGGCGACCGGCGGTCTTGGTCGTCGGCCGTGTCGCCGGACTTCGCGCACATTTGCAGTGGTTCGACGTTCGCCCATTGTTTGGCAAGCGTGTCCTCGTGACCCGTCCGCGGGAGCAGGCGGCGGAGCTCGTGGATTTGCTCGAATCGATGGGCGCGGAGGCTGTCGAGGCCCCGATGATCCGAATCCTGCCGCCCGAAGACTTCAGCTCGTTGGACGCCGCCTGTCAAAGAATTGCGAGCTTCGACTGGATTGTCTTTTCGAGCGCGAACGCCGTCGAGATCTTCATTCGTCGGCTGCTGGCCACGCCCCACGATTTGCGCGAGCTCAAGGGCGTCAAGCTCTGTGCCGTGGGTCTCGCGACCGCCGCTCGGCTCGGGCGTTACGGGCTCAAAGTCGACCTCACGCCGGCGGAGTTCCGGGGAGAGGCCCTGGCGCGAGCGATTTCGGACACCGCCGATGTCCGCGGACTGCGCTTCCTCCTGCCACGTGCCGATATCGGTCGGGAAATCGTGGCTGAAGAGCTCCGCATGCGTGGTGCCGACGTTACCGAGGTCGTGGCCTATCGCACGGTCGTCGAGCCAGAGCGGGAAGGCGAGCCGGACATCTACGGGATGTTGCTCGAACGCCGGATCGACGTGGTCACGTTTACCAGTCCTTCGGCAGTCCGAAGTTTCGTGAACGCACTGGGCGCCGAGCCTGCGGCGGACCTTCTGCGCACGACGGTGGTCGCGTCAATCGGCCCCGTCACGGCCGAAGCAGCCACCCGTTGCAACATTCAAACGACCGTCATGCCGCCGCAGTACACTGTGCCGATGCTCGTCGAGGCCATCGTCCAGCACTTTCAGAAACAGCAAGCCCTTCCTTGATCGAGAGCGCCATGCATCCGACCCAGGCCCACGCGACGCTGAAGCTCACGAAGCGGCTACGCCGGCTGCGCGCATCGGAGACCATCCGCGCTCTCGTGCGGGAGACGCGCCTTTCACCCGACTTGTTCGTGCTGCCGCTCTTCGTATGCGAGGGCGAGGGCGTGCGGCGAGAGGTGCCGTCGATGCCGGGCGTCTACAATCTCTCGGTCGATGAGTCGGTCCGGGAAGTCGAAGCCGCACGCAGTGAGGGAATTCGCAGCGTCCTGCTGTTCGGGATTCCCGACCGTAAGGACGCCGTCGGTTCCGCCGCGTACAATCCGCAGGCGCCGGTGCAGTCGGCCATCCGCGCAATCAAGCGGGCTGTTTCCGGCGTGCTGGTGGCCACGGACGTCTGTTTGTGCGAGTACACCGACCACGGACACTGTGGCGTCGTCATCAACGACGAGATCGCGAACGACCCGAGCGTCGAGCAGCTCGTCCGTGCTGCGGTTTCTCATGCTGCGGCGGGAGCCGACATGGTCGCCCCCTCGGACATGATGGATGGGCGAGTTGGAGCCATCCGCCAGGCCCTCGACGAGCGCGGCTTCGAGCAGACGGCGATCATGTCCTACGCGGCAAAGTACTACTCCGCGTTCTATGGGCCTTTCCGCGATGCAGCTGGCTCGGCGCCCAGGTTTGGCGACCGAAGGACGCACCAGATGGATGTCGCCAACGGTCGCGAGGCGCTGCGCGAAGTGGCACAAGACATCGAAGAAGGCGCCGATATCGTGATGGTGAAACCGGCGGGCCCCTATCTGGACGTCATCACCCGCGTCAAGGAGACGTTCGGCTATCCGACGGCCGCCTACCAGGTGAGCGGCGAGTATTCGATGCTGAAGGCGGCCGCTCGCAACGGCTGGCTCGACGAGGAACGCTCGATGCTCGAGTTGCTGACGGCAATTCGTCGCGCGGGAGCAGACATCATCATCACGTACTACGCACGCGAGGCCGCTCGGGCCATAGGGTAAGGATAGTGAAATGCAAAATGTAGAATGCAGGATGCACTTTCACGTGTTGCATTCGGCATTGTGCATGTTGCATTGACCATGCGCACCTCGAAGTCATCGAGCCTTTTCGCGCGCGCGTGCAAGATCCTCCCCGGCGGCGTCGACAGCCCCGTCCGGGCATTCAAGTCCGTCGATAGCGCTCCGCTGTTCATCAAGCGCGCCCGTGGCGCGCGGCTCCGCGACGTCGACGGCAATGAATTCATCGACTACGTGATGTCGTGGGGCCCCTTGATTCACGGTCATTCCCCACCCGCTCTCCTCAAGCGCCTGAAGACGGCGCTGAACGACGGCACGAGCTTCGGAGCGCCCAGTCCCCTTGAAATCGAGCTCGGCGAGCGGGTCAGGCGGCTGATGCCTTCGCTCGAGCGCGTCCGCTTCGTGAATTCGGGCACCGAGGCCGCGATGAGTGCAATCCGGGTGGCGCGGGCCGCTGCCGGCCGCGACCGAATCATCAAGTTCGAGGGGTGCTACCACGGTCACGCCGATTCGTTTCTCGTGCAGGCGGGGTCGGGTGCGCTGACGCTCGGCGTGCCCACCAGTCCGGGTGTCACCCACGGGGCGTCTGGGGACACCCTTCTCGCCAGCTACAACGATCCCGATTCGGTCCGTCGAATTTTCGGGAGGTATCCGGGTGAGGTTGCCGCGCTCATCGTCGAACCGATTGCCGGCAATATGGGAGTCGTGCCGCCGGCCGACGGGTTCCTTCCGGCTTTGCGCAGGATGTGTGATGAGCACGGTGCGCTACTCATTTTCGACGAGGTGATCTCCGGCTTCCGCGCGGCTGCGGGCGGCGCGCAAGCGGTCTATCGGGTCAGACCGGATCTGACCTGCCTCGGCAAGATCATCGGCGGCGGGCTGCCGGTTGGTGCGTACGGCGGACGCGCGGACCTCATGAACCTGGTCGCGCCAGCCGGTCCTGTCTATCAAGCGGGAACGCTCTCGGGAAACCCGCTCGCGATGACCGCGGGAATCTGGAGCCTCGATCGGTTGACGCCGAGACTGTTCGAATCGCTGCGCGGACTGACCAACCGCCTTGCGGCCGGAATCGCCGACGCGGCCCGAGAGGCGGGCGTGGCCGTGCAGGTCAACACTGCGGGTTCGCTTCTGACTCCGTTCTTCACCGATCGTCAAGTCCGCGATTACGCGTCCGCGGTCAGCGCCGACGTGCGACGTTACGCGGCGTTTTTCAGAGGAATGCTTGCGCGAGGCGTCTATCCACCGCCATCACAATTTGAAGCGTGGTTCCTCTCTGCAGCGCATACGCAGGCAGATGTCGAGAAAACCATCGCGGCAGCGCGGGAGGCGATGAAAGAAGTCTGAAGGCTGCGTTACCTCTCGCCCGGATCGCGTCCGTCCTTTGGCGCGCCGGTGCCCGACGAGCCGACGAACAGCTTCCGGCCGTCGGCGAGTGTCAGGTCCCGGCCGTTCGCCCTCAAGGATCCGTCTTTGGCCTGGAATCCCTCCACGAGGATCTCTGCCCCGACGGGCAACGAATCCCGCGTAAAGCCGCGCCTGGACAACGCGTTGGGCGGCCCCCCTTCGATCATCCAGCTTTCCACTTTGCCGTTCGGAGCCTTCACGTCGATGTGGATCCAGGTGTGAGGGTTGATCCATTCCATTTTCGTGACGGTACCCTGCAACTTGACGGGCTTCTCCGCGTCGAACTCGGCCGCAAAGGCATGATGCGCCCGGACAGGCGCCGAGACAAGCGTCAAGCCCAGACCGGCCATCAGCACCACCAGGCTCGCGCGCATGAGAGCTACCTCCCTTCCGTCTTTTTCTTGGCCGCATCGGCGCGGCCGCCACTCAGGAGATTCGGCATCGCGTAGTTGCCCTCGTGGCAGGCGTACTCGTAGATCTGCGTGTCATCGGACAGCCGCATGATCGGAATCTGGGCCGTCCAGGGCCTTGTAAACGTCGTCGGATCCTCGACCGTGATCCTGTACTCCATCTCGTCCGCGCTAATCCGCGTGAAGCGTTCGACGAGGTGCAAGGTTTCGGAGGGACGCGTGAGAATGGAGACCCATTCGTAGTGCGTCCTGTCGAGAAAGTTCGTGGTGTCGACGACGAGCGTGTTGCCCTCCCAGTGGCCAACCGCGTCTCCGAACCACTGGCGCGTGATTCGATGCGGACGCCCGTCCACCGGGATGATGCGCCGGTCGCCGTACTCTTCATGAAGAATCGTCACGAATCCTGGACTCTGCACGATGCGATTATGCCCGCCGTTGGGCCCCTGCCACATCATGGCCGTCACGCCGTCGGTGAGACATCGTTCCCCAGTGTCGGGGTCGAGAAAGGACTCGTAGGGGCCGGTTCCGTAGTGGGCGGCCGACCTCGCTTCCGCCCCGCGCGCGTCCGCCGTATAGGGGATTCGTCCATCTCGCGGTTCGACAACCAGAGACGTCTGCCTGTACACCCGGCGTGGTCGTCCGTGGTCCTGCCAGAAGCTGTTGTACTCGTTCCCGCGAATCGGCGATTCGGACACCGGACGGCGCCCGATGTCGGTGCCGTCCACGCCGGCCAGTCGCTTCTCGGCCTGATCATTTTCGGTGCGTTGTCTCTGCGCGACCTCTTCATCGGTCAGGAACTCTCGTCCCGCAAGCTGTTGCGGTCGTTCGAGCGGGATGCTTGCCTCGTACCTCCAGACACCCTGAAGGTCAGGGTCGCCCCAGGCAGTCCGAAGCCCGGTCCAGCGTTTCGCGTCAGGTGCGTTTGGCGCTGGCGGGTTCTGGGCCGATGGGACAGAGGCCAGCGCCACGACGAGTCCCACCGCCGCCACAACACGGTTCATCCGAGCCTCCTCCGGGTGTTGTCACGAAATTGAGAAATGAGAATTCGGGGCTCTCTACTTATTCTGCTGGCCCGTTGCCGGGTCGACGACGCCGAGATGCCCGTACATCAGCTGTTCGACGAACTCCACGCACTTGTACTCATGGAGCTGCTTGCCGCGTTCGAACCGACGGTAGATCGGCATGCTCATCTTCCAGGGACGCGTGAAGACCTTCGGGTCTTCGATGGTAACCTCGTACATAAGGTGATAGGGGCTCACCGGTGTGTATCGCTCGATCACATGGAGCGCCTCGCTGTGGAAATTGCCCGATCTGTCGAACCAGGTCTGGTCGTTGAAGTCCGTCACGTCCACCACGAGCGTCTCTCCCTCCCATCGGCCGCGGGACCATCCCATCCACGTCGGGCCAGGACTGTTCCCGACCTTGTCAAAATGCACGGTCCGGGTGGCGCCAGCAAACTCGTAGGCGAAGACGATCTTGTTCGTCCCTTGCAGTATCTGAAAGGGATACGGCATGTAAGTCGCTCGGGGCACACCGGGCATGTAGCATTTGATCTCGGGGTCGCGTTCCAGCCAGTGGTCCTGATTCTCCTTCTTTTTGGCGGCCGCCCATGGCTGGTACGGGATCGCATCCCCCTCCACGACGCCTTCTCCCGCCGGCACTCCGCCCACCGCGCCAAAGGCCCGTACGGCGGGCGCGGGAAGGGCGATGGGTGTGGCCCGGACGAGTCCGGCAGCGCCCGCCTGCGGCGCCGCTGGGATAAGCGCCAGTGCTGGGCGGGCGTCGTGCGCCTGAATGTCGTAATTGGCGGTGTTGAGAACCTGCCAGACGCCGTTCAGATCGGGCCTGCCGTCCGCCGTTCGTGCAGCTCTGTACGCAGCTGGCTGACCCAGGATTGAATGTGTCTGCATCCAGAGCACGGCCGCGACAAGCACGACCGAACTGGCGGCAATCGCGCTCTTGAGCCCAGTTCGCATGGCAGCGATCTCCTGTGGGCCTCCTTGACGACTCTTTCGCCAGAGAAGACTGAGCTGCGCTTCGAGGTGAGGGATTATCGACCGCAAAACGTTGCAGGTCAACATTCTGGCAATGCGCGAGAGTCTCGCAGCACCTCGGGTTGGATCGACTCGAAGGTCAATCCGCTGGCCGTATTCTGAGCGACAATAGGCGCTCTCTCAGTGAACGTCCAAAGCGTTAAGGGCCTGGGGCTTGTCACGATGGCTGAGCAGGGCGTGCCCTGGCCCCGAGCCCGGTAGCGAGGTGCACATGAAGAGCATTCTGATCGGACTGGCCGCCGCAGCGTGCGTCGTTGCGGCGCTGATGGCGCAGGCGAAAATCAACCCGACGGACCCGCAGCCCACGTGCAACATGTGTCCCGGGTACCACATCCCCGCCAGCGAGCTCGAGGCGTATACGAAGAAGGCGATTGAGGAACGGCTGACGGATCAGCAGGTCAGAGATGTCGAGATCGGAAAGGCGCACATCGGCATCGGAATGGTCCATCGCGGGAAGCTGGACGCGCCTGCGCCAAACTCGGTGGCGGAGCACGACCAGGTCAGCGAGGTCTACCACATCATCGACGGCTCGGCGACGTTGGTCCTTGGCCCCGACATCACCAACCGGCAGCGGCGCCCCGCCACGTTGCAGACGGTCCGCGAGTTCAACGGCCCGGGAAACAACGGATCGGAGATTCGCAATGGCGTCGCGTATCAGATCAAAGCCGGAGACGTCGTCGTCATACCGGCGGGCACCGGCCACTGGTTCACGAAGATCGACGATCACATCGACTATCTGATGGTTCGGATCGATCCGGACAAGGTCACACCGCTCAAGGATGAGGCGGCGTCGAAAGCGTACTTGTCCAGGCCGGCTCAGCGCGGGCAGTGACCTTCAGGTCTTCTTGATCAATCGCTTGGGCTCGGTCGATGTTGTGTCTGTGGTGGGACTTCATGGATTAGGACATCACGGCGGATCAGACACGCGTGTTGTTCGGCGCGTTGATTTGACAACACAGGAGGAAGCCCATGGCCCCGAAATCCGCGCGGACGGCTCGCTCCGAGAATGCTGAGGCGCGCCCAAGGTCATCGAACGTGTCTCGTCGCGGCCTGCTCAAAAAGGGGATGGCAACCGTTGCCGCAGGGGCCAGCATGCTGGGTGGCGGCGCCGCCGCCGGCCAGACGACGACTCGTCCGCAACAGACGCCAAGCAGCAGCGGACAACGGTTTCGAGCCTACGTGAGATTCGGTACCGGCGCGTTGGTGCGGGAACTCAGGCTGCTCCCGATCTCACCACGCCAAGTGGTGCTTCGAAGCGAAGCGGCCCAGATTTGTTATACGACGACGGCTCAGGGCCTGGGGTCGACCAATGTGTCGCAAGCGTTCATTCCCGGCCATGGTGGCGTCGGCACCGTGATTGAGATCGGCTCGAGGGTCAACCGAGTGGCGGTTGGCGACAGGGTCGTCGTCGCTGGGACGAGACAGTGTGGCGCCTGCTACGCGTGCCTTCGCGGGCGTGCCGATCACTGTCTGCTGACAAACGGAGGTGGGGATCCGAACGCACCGATAGCAGAGATGCAGGACGGGACAAAAGTAACAGGCTTTACGCCATGTTGTTCGGAGCTGATGGTTGTCTTCGAGGAATCGTGCGTACCGGTGTTCACGCAGGTTTCATCGGTCGAGCTCGCCATGTTGCATGACACCGGTCTCTGTGGCCTTGCGGCAACCACGACCAAGGTTCGCGTCGAGAGCGGCTCGGACGTCGTCGTCCTGGGGGCAGGTCCGATTGGGCTCGCCGCGATTCAGGGCGCACGAATCCAGGGTGCAGCGCAGATTATCTCCGTCGACCCGATCCGGTACCGTCGCGAGGCGGCCCTTGCACTCGGCGCCACGGTCGCGCTCGACCCGAACGTCGAAGGCAACAATCTCGTTCAGCGGGTTCGGGACCTGTGTAAGGGGAAGACCGACAGACGGCTGGCCGGGGGCGGCAATATCGGACCCGACTTCGTGATTGAAGCCGTTGGCGGCGACCTGTTCGCGCCGAAAGCCGAAGCGGGGCCGGATCCAACCGGCATTCTGTCGCTGCAGCAGGCTTGGGATCTCTGTTCCCCAGTCGGCCATGTCGTGACGACGAGTGGTGGCCACCCACCCAATAGCGTCGTGACGATTCCAGCCAACCAATGGGCCAATGGCGCGAAGAGTCATCAACCAGGAAACCTGGCAGGCGCCAATCCGATGCGCGATATTCCCCGATTCGTCAGGCTAATCGAGGCTGGACTCTTCAACGCAAAGGCCCTCGCGACCGCCACGTTCGGGCTCGAGCGAACGCGCGAGGCGTTTCAGGCAGCCGCTGACCGTACCACGGTAGCCGCCGTCATGGTTTACTCCTGAGGGCGCGATTTTCTCGATCGCCCGTCCGGTTCCCGCTCTTCACATCAGGAAGCGCGGGCCATCCCGGCACATCTACGTCGAGTCGTTCCCCAGGGGCGGTGCGCGGAAGGTCCGGATTTCAACCGATGGTGGCATGCAGCCGCGGTGGAGGCGGGATGGTAAAGAGCTGTACTTCATCTCTCTCGACCGCAAGCTGATGGCTGTGGACGTGACGGCCGGCCAGACGCTTGACTTCGGCGTGCCCAAGGCGCTCTTTCAGACACGCATGTCCACAAGCGGCACGATTATCGCCCGTGTGCTTCGATACGACGCGACCGCCGACGGCCAGCGATTCATCATCAACACCGAGCCCGAATCGGCCGAGGCGGCCTCGGCGCCGATCACGGTCGTGTTGAACTGGACGGCGATGTTGAGGAAGTAGGTCATCGGGGGCTGGAGGCCAGGGGCTGGGGGCTGGGGCTGACGCCTGAAGTCTTAAGCCTGCGGCCTATTTTGAGCCAACCCATAGCGATTCGCCGCCACGAGGGCAGGCGCTGCCCGCACGAGCCGCGGGCTCGCGGCCGCTTCGCGCTCGAGCTGGGCTGCAACGTTACGCTCACACAGCGGCCGTAGTGTGGTTGAAATGCCGACGTCATATCGCATCCGGGCCGCGGACGCGGCCTTCTCTGCCGTCAGGCGCTTCTATTCGTCCTCGCGGTACGCCGAGCGGCGATCCGATCCCGGCATTTCCGACTTCACCTTCGGCAATCCTCACGAAATGCCGCTGCCGGGCCTCGTCGCGGCAATTCGCGACCGGGCACAGCCGCACGACAAGAACTGGTTCGCTTACAAGACGAGTGAAGAGGAACCGCAAGCATTCCTGGCGGGGCGTGTTGGCAAAGAACTGGGCCTGGTCTTCGCCCCCGCGGACATCGCGCTGACGACGGGGGCGTTCGCCGCGATCATGGTCGCCTTTCATCACGTCCTCGACGCCGGCGACGAGGCGATCTTCTCGGAGCCGGCTTGGTTCTGCTACGAACCGCTGCTGCTCGCCGCGGCCGCGGTGCCGCGCAAGGTCACGCTCAAGACGCCTTCCTTCGATCTGGATCTGGACGCCATTGATGCGGCGATCGGCTCGAAGACGCGCCTTCTCATTATCAATACTCCGCACAATCCGACCGGGCGTATTTATTCCCGTGAGATGTTGGAGAAAGTGGCGGACCTTCTCGAACGCGCCTCCGCCCGCATCGGCCGCCGCATCTACCTGCTGTCAGATGAACCCTACCGCCGGCTGCGGTTCGACGGCCGGGGCTTCGACAGCCCAGCGTCGGTCTATCCGTGGACGTTCATCTCTTATAGCTACGGCAAGGTTCTACTCGCCCCAGGGCAACGACTCGGCTACCTGGCGATTTCGCCGCTCATGCCGGACGCGGAGCGTCGAGGCTTCAGCGATTCGATGTTCTCGGCGCAAATGGCTCTCGGCTGGTGCTTCCCGAATGCCGTCATGCAGTACGCCATACCGGACCTCGAGACGCTGTCCATCGATCAGGCGGCGCTGACGCGGCGGCGCGACTGCTTGATGAGCGTTCTGACTGAGAACGGTTACGACGTGCTTCCCCCGGAAGGCACGTTTTATCTTTGGAGCAGGTGGCCTTCGGGCGACCCGGTGCAGCTTTGGAATCACCTTGCCGATCGCAACGTCTTCGTGCTGCCAGGCAGCCTCATGAACGCACCCGGCTATTTTCGAATCAGCCTGACTGCGTCCGACGACATGGTCGATCGTGCGCTTTCGGCGTTCCGGGAAGTCGGGCGGCTCTCGCGCGGGTGAGACTGCATTCTGAGTTGCTACGATCGGTCAACCACACGCCTAAATCGAGCTGTCACTCCTCAGCGCGCTCTCCCAGTTCAGAACAATAGTCACGGGTGAAGCCGCAGGTGTCTGCGCTTCGACGACGGTGTTCAGCAGGAATCGGCCGTCAGGACTGACGTCGTAGGGGATGAAGAGATGACGTTGGTATCGAACAATGGAACGGCCACACCGGTGCCCGGTTTTGACTGAGAGATTCACACCTCAGGGTGAAATTCATTGCCAACAAATTTACCTATGGGTGAAAATGCCTGTCATGGCAGATCGGGCGCGATACCTGGACACCCAGGTGCGCCAGGACCTCGAACGCCGCATGGTGTTCGTCGCCGGCGCGCGGCAGGTCGGCAAGACAACCTTCGCACGGTCGCTCCCGGGTGCACGCGCCGGTTACCTCAATTGGGACGTGGCGAGCGACCGCGAGCGTATTCTCACGCGGCGGCTGCCTCGGGGGTCGTTCTGGGTTTTCGACGAGCTGCACAAGTTTCGCGGCTGGCGGAACTACCTGAAAGGCCTGTGGGACGGCCGGCCCGAGGGCCAGCGAATCCTGGTGACCGGGAGCGCCCGGCTCGACTTCTATCGCTTCGGCGGCGATTCGCTGCAGGGGCGCTATCACCTGTTGCGGTTGCATCCGCTCACGGTGGCCGAGCTCGGCGTGTCGTCGGTTGCCGACTGGCGCGCCTTACGGACGCTTGGCGGATTCCCCGAGCCGTTCTTTGGAGGCTCGGCGCGTGAAGCCAGGCGCTGGTCGAGGGAGCACCGGAATCTGCTGATTCGCGATGAGCTCGTCGCCCTGGAACGCGTCGACGACATCGGCCGCCTCGAGTTGCTCGCGCTTCGGCTGCCGGAACTCGTCGGGTCTCCGCTGTCGATCAACAGCTTGCGGGAAGACCTCGAGGTGAGCCACAAGACGCTCGCTCGCTGGGTGACGCTCCTCGAACGGCTCTACGCGCTACTGCTCATTCACCCATTTGGCAGCCCGCGCGTGCGTGCAATCAAGAAGAGCCCCAAGCACTACCATCTCGATTGGACGCTGCCCCCCTCGCCCGGCGCCTCGTTCGAGAACCTCGTGGCCGTGCACCTGCTGAAGTGGGTCCATTTCCGGCAGGATGTCGAAGGGCTCGATCTGGAGCTCCGGTACTTTCGCGACGTCGATGGCCGCGAGGTCGACTTCCTCGTCACGGACCGCCGTAAGCCCGTCTTGATGGTGGAGTGCAAGCTCGGAGACGTCACCGTCGATTCGAGCCTGCGTTACCTGAAGGCCAAGTTTCCCGGCTGCGCGGCCTGGCAGATTCACGCCGAGGGCACCCAGGACTATCAGACGCCAGAAGGCATCCGTGTGGCACCCGCCGTGGCGCTGCTCGAGACGCTCGTGTGAAGCCGGGGGCAAGACTGCACCGGCTTCTGAGTTGCTCCGATCGGTCGGTCACTTCCTCGGCGCAAGGCGCTTGAGATCTTCGAACCAGTTCAACACGACTTCGATCCGCCGCACGGTATTCGTTCTTAACGGCGTCTGCCCGGCAGCTTCGGTGACACCGAGAAAGCGATTGCCGTCAGAGCTGACATCGTAAGTCCTTGTCATCGGTGCGTTGTTGAATCCTTGAGTGACGAGCGTGGGCGCCGTGAACGTGAGGCTCGGCTGTGTCTTGACGTTCACGGCGAAGACGCGAATGTCTACAGTGTAGAAGAGCTGCTGTCCACCCGGTGACCACTGGGGGTGACGTCCCCTTGTTGCGATCCGTAGCGGTACGCCCATGCTGGGGAACGCTTGAACAAAGATCGTGGGATTGGGAACCTCGTCGGATTGGTAGGCCACCCATCGGCCATCAGGTGAGAAAGCGGCCGATGGCGGAACGGATGACGACTGCACCGCACCAAAGGGCGCCCCCTTGTTGTCCTGAAGCGAGAGAACCCACAGTGAAAACTTCGATTCAGAATTGACCTCGTACAGCAAATGCTTGCCGTCAGGAGACCACGAATTCGGAACGTGGGATGTTCCCTGCTCCGGTTTCATCAGCCGTTCCGCTTGCTGGCTGCCGTCGGCACGCTGCCGAAAAATCGCAAGGTCACCCTCGCGGTCCGATTGAAACGCGACATATCGACTGTCGTGCGACCACGTGGGGAACCGATTCCGTCCCCCGAATGTCAGTTGGCGTATCGCGCTCGTGCCGGACAGATCGTAAATCCACACGTTCGCCGCTTTGTCATCATTGACGCCTACTGCGACCTGCTTGCCGTCGGGTGAAATGCGTGGGAACTCGTACATCGCGGGTGAGAGCTTAAGAGGCTCCATGTTGCCGTTGCGGCCGAGCAGAGCCAGATCCTGCAGCGGCGACGACGACGCGGCGACGGGCCCCGGAAGGTACACGAGCGATCCTGTGTCGGACACACTGAAGTGCGCGGCGCCGGTAACGTACGCCTGCGCCTAAGCGCGACCGCGCAACACCTTCGACCACACGTACCGGATCGCCGAGCACCTCGAGGCGGGCGGCATCGAACGGCACCGCGAGAAGCGTCCCCTCGAGGGCATAGACGAGATGGCCTGTCGGCACATACCGGGCGTCGCTTCCACCGTCGATCAACGTCTTCCGCTTGCCGGACTCGAGCGATTGCACGACAATGCTGGCCTTATCCCACACGTCCGCACCGGGTCCCAGGGGGTCAGTGATACCGGTTGCCAACGTGAATAGCACCGAACGTCCGCCCTGCAACAACTGCGGTCCCTGTGCCGCCTCGTTGTCTTTGACAGCGACGAGCACTTCCGGCTTACCCCCATTCGCCGGCACCCGCATGACGCCCTTCGAGCGCTGACCAAAGACAATATGGTCACCGCTCCAGCTCATCCCCAGCGGAGTCTCGACCTCACAGAGCGTGGTCGCTGCTCCCCCGGCGAGGTTCATCCGCTTGAGCACGCCATTTGGCGGGAAGCCACGATCCGTCGCCGTGAAAAACACGAGTGATTGGCCATCCGGCGAGAAACCCGGCTCGCCCATCGATCCTTGTGAGTACTCCGTGTCTGGAATCCGCCTCGTCGTGGTCTCGGACATCGACCGCACGTACAGCCGTTGCACCACCCTCCGCTGTCGCGCCTCGGGGGTGTCGCCTTCGACCTCAACCGCCGCATACACCACTTTCGTACCGTCTGGGGAAACTGCGACCAATCGGAGACCTGAGGCTGCAAACGTCTCGCTTTCTCCGAGCGCGACGGGAAATCGAGTGACGATCAACGGTGAGGAGGATGTGGGCGTCAATGTCCGCAACGCAGTGCCGGCGACCAGGGCCCCCACGATTCCGGCCGCCAGCACCGGACATCGCGCGCCTCCACAACGGCCGTTGAGCCGCCTGCATCGTCGATGCTGGCGCGGGTGCATTGGGCGGCTGCCGCAGAAGAAAGAGCGCGGTGGAGATATCGCCGATTCGCTGCTTGCGATCCTTCTTCAGACATCCGTCGATGAGAGAACGGATCGAAGCCGGCACGTCGGCAGGCATCCGATCCTGGTCGGGCTCGCCGCGCAGCACCGCAGCTAGCGTGTCGCTGACATCCTCGCCCTCGAACGCGCGCTTGCCCGTCAGCATCTCGTAGAGCACGCAGCCGAAGGCCCACACGTCGCTGCGCTTGTCCGCCTGGCGCCCTTTGGCCTGTTCCGGGCTCATATAGGCCGCCGTCCCGAGAATCACGCCGGCCTGCGTCATCGCAGGCGTGGTGATCGTGGGCAAATTCGTCAATGCAGGGCTGAAGCCCTGCGCTACATCCTGACCTAACTGACCCGCCCCTCCCGCCCTTCCTGCCCCTCCAGCCCCTCCTGCCCTTCCAGCCCGTCCTGCCTCTCCGCCCCTCCTGCCTCTCCCGCCGCTGCTGCCCCTCCCGCCTCGAGCATCTTCGCCAACCCGAAGTCGAGCACTTTCACCATGCCATCGGGTCGCAGCTTGACGTTCGCGGGTTTGAGGTCCCGATGGATGATGCCCTGGTCGTGCGCCGCTTCGAGCGCTTCGGCAATCTGCCGCGCGATTTCAAGTGCCTCATCGATCGGAAGCCCCAGCCCCGTGCCCCCAGCCCCCAGCCTCTGCTGAAGCGTCGGGCCCTCGACCAGCTCCATCACCAACGCGCGCACGGACGCCTGCCCAGAGCCCGTCGACGGGTCGGCCTTTTCGAAGCCGTAGATGGTGGCGATGTTGGGATGGTTCAGCGTGGCGAGCGTTTTGGCCTCACGCTCGAACCGCGCGATTCGTTCGGCATCGGCGGCCAGTGACTCGGGCAGGACCTTGATCGCCACGTCGCGGTCCAGGTTCGTGTCCCGCGCGCGCCACACCTCGCCCATTCCGCCCACGCCGAGCTGCGCGGTGATTTCGTAGGGGCCGACTCGCGTGCCAGGGGCCAGCGCCATAGGCTGCGCGGGAATTCTACGCGATTGCCCGCGGCGATTTCTTTAGTCCGGTGCTCGAGCGAGCCGCGGCTCCGGCCGATTCGTCAGACGACCAAGATATCCAGGATGCGCTTCACTGTTCTCGCGTTTGTGCGTCGGCTCAGGAACGCTTCCGTCTGAGCCCAGCCAGAAACTCTGCTGGTGTGTCGACCCGCATGCCGTAGCGAAGCGCCGTCAGAAAGTGCCGCCGGTTGTCCGTGACCACGACCTCTGCGCCCACGGCACGCGCGACCTCGGCGATGTGCGCGTCGTAGATACGGCCGCCGGCGACGGCGTCGCCCGCTGCCGCGCGCAACATCGGGATGCGGCCGCTGCCCGGCAAATCGTGCACGGCCATCCTCGCAAACACCTCCTCTTCCAGAAGCCTCACGGCGTCACCCGGCGCCAGTCTGAATTCCGGGGGGAGCCGCGTCGCCACGGAGAAGAATTCGAGACAGCAATGCCAGGCCGTTGTGGGCGCCGTGACCCGTTTCCCCGCGACCTCGTGCAGCAGCGACTGTGCAGGGGCGCTTTGAGGGCCGAAGTCGACGAGTCCGCCGAGCAGGACGCTGGTGTCGAAGAAGACGCTCACGGCCAGCGATTCCGCTCTTCTTCGATGACCGCAGCAATATCGACGGTGGGACGACTGTTGGGCGCCACCGACGGCCGGGCGACGAGCCGCGGGCCTACTTTGACGAGCCGTGGCCCCGCGGCGACGCGCACCAGCCGGATGCCCAGCTCGTCGCCGGTGGCCTCGAGCTCGGACCCGGCGGAGAGCCCGGCACGCTCGCGCAAGGCGGCCGGAATGACCACGCGTCCTGCCTTATCAATGGTAGTTCGCATGCCAATAGGATACCATCCGGGGCTGGAGGCTGGGGCCTGGAGACTGGACTCCTCCAAGCCCCGAGTCCCCAGTCTCGAGCCTCTCCTGCAGCGTCGACCCCCTCGACCAGCCTCCAGTCAGCGGGCCAGCGGAATCAACTTGGATCTGAGCAAGGTCCGGTCCCTGGTCACGAGGGGGACGTTCTGCACGATGCTCGTCGCCGCGATCAGCTCATCGGCGGGATCACCGCGGACATCCAGACGCGTGCTCGTACGCGCGATCTCGCGTGTCAGGGGCCAGACATGCACCCGCCCCAGCACGCGAGCGACGTTCACATCTTCGAGATCCACCGCGATTCGGCCCAGTTGAGCCAGCTTGGCAATTTCCCAGAGGACTATCGCAGAAATGCTCCAGCGTTCGGTGCTGAGCAGCCGCCTTTCCCGCGAGGTCAGCGCGCCGGTCACCGCGTAGAGCAACACGTGGGTGTCAACGTTCAGCATCCCAGTCGAGCCTCGTGGAGAGGACGTCGCCCTTGATCCTGAGCTTCCCTGCGAGGGATCCGATGAGGCTGGCCGAATCGGCGGCGAACGGGATGAGCCTCGCCACCGGCTTGCCGCGTTTTGTGATCACAATGCCTTCCGGGTCCACCTCGTCGAGCAACGACAGGCACTGCTCCTTGAACTTTGCGGCTGGGATCTGCTTCATGGTCATATTCTATGACTGGTCATCTAGAATGTCCATGATCGCGAGGGGACGCGCCGCGGCCCTTCCTTCGCTTCGGCGAGCCTGCCCGTCGCTCGATGAGCGGAGGTGGGGATGTGGGGCAGAGCCCCACGTTAGTTGGACGTCCGCCCCGTCGCCGTCTTCCGGGTCCCGACATCTTCGCCTCTCAGAAACCGCAGGAGGGGCGGATACAACAGTTCGGGCGCCTCGAACTGAGGATTGTGACCGACATTGGGGATGATGTAGAGCTGACCGTTCTGCACGGTCTCAGCCACGCGTCTGGCCTGCCCGGGGTAGTCGGCGCCGTCTTTTTCGCCGCCGATGACGAGCGTGCGGGCCTTGATGCGCGGCCAGTCGTTGACAACCGGGTCCGCATAGATCGCCTGTTGCTGCAGCGCGCGGACCATCGCCATGTGCGGCCATTCGCCGCTTCTGATCCAGCCGTAGTGAATCCTCACGTACTTCATGTACTCGGGTTTCCACTTCACATAATAGGCCCGCATCCCCCTCATGATCTCGGCATAGTCGCGGGCGAGCGCGGCCTTGTACACCTCCGAGGTATCCCGCCACGGGCGCTGCAGGCGCGCGTCGGTCAGGCCGATTTGATTGATCATCGCCAGGTTGCCGACCGCGTCGGGATAAGACGAGGCGAAGCGGCTGGCCACCATCCCGCCCATCGAGTGCGTCACCACATCCGTCGTCCTGATGCCGAGATGATCGATGAGGCGTTTGGTATTCGAGGCGTGCGTGCTGATGGAATAGTGCAGAATCGGCTTTGACGATCGGCCGTACCCGATCTGGTCGGGCACGACGACACGATAACCTTCCTTGCGAAGAATCTCGACGGTCTCCGCCCAGGCCTCGCCGAAGAAGTTCATGCCGTGCAGGAGTATTACGCTCTTGCCGTTCGGCGTAGCCACGGGCGCGACGTCCATGTACGCCATGCGTACGTCGTGACCCTCAAGCGTGAAGGAGTAATACGAGACCGGATGGGGATACGGGACGTCCTCGAGGTTGATGCTCATCGGCCCCCACTCGGCTGGAGGGGAGGACGGCGGCTCCTGGGCCAACACAGCGGTCGGCTTTACAAGGGCCGCGGCCAGAAGGAAAGCGACGACCAAAGTGCGACGCATGTTTTCTCCTGTCGAGAGAGGAGCAGTGCCGCTTCCTAATTCCAAATTGTCAATTGTAAATTGATTACCGCCAGGGCATGAGGCGCTCGAACCAACTGATACGCGTCAGATCGTTATAGATGACCGTCACCATCAGCATCATCAAAACCACGAATCCGGCAAGCAGCATTTTTTCCTTCACCCGCACGCTGAAGTCGCGTCGGGCAATGCCTTCGAGTGCCATGATCGTGATGTGACCACCGTCGAGGATCGGAATCGGCAGCAGGTTCAGCAGTCCCAGGTTCAAGCTGATCATGGCCATCAGGCTGAAAAGACTCGTCCAGCCTAGTTGAGCGGACTCTCCAGACAGCTGCGCGATGCCCAGCGGTCCCATCAGTTGTTTGGGCGATGTCTCACGTGTGAGCAAGCCCATCAAGGTCTGGAAGATCAGCGACCCGTCGCGAATGTTTTTCCGGACGCTCATCGAAATGGCTTCGACGGGCCCGGGGTTGATCACCTTTGTCTCGTCGACTGGCAAGACTCCAAGCCAACCAATATCGCCTTTCCTGCCCGCCGTGAGCGATAGGGTCTGGGGCATCCCGTCACGGATGATCGACAGGGCCATGGTCTGTTCGGGGTGCTTCGCGATCGCCTCCCTGAACTGCGTCGAGAACGTGATCGGCTTGCCGTCGACCGCGGCAATCACGTCGCCTGCCCTGAGTCCTCCGCGCTCGCCAGGTTCCCCGGCGTTGACGGAAAGAAGACGCGGATGCGTGTCGGGAAACACGCCGATCTCGCCAAACTCGATTCGGCCCTGACCGGTCGCCACCTCCGGCGTGACTTGACGCGTCATGGCGCGCCCGTCGCGGATCAGGTCGATCGCAACCTCGCGGTTGGGGCGGGTGCCAATCGCTATCGAGAATGTCTCCCACGTATCAACCGAACGCCCGGCCACCGCGACTACCCGATCGCCGGGCCGGATGTCGGCCCGCTCGGCGGCTGAGTCGGCGGCAACCACGCCGACAACCGGCGGCTGATCTTCGAAGACCGGCACCTCGATGCCTCGATAAAACAACGCGGCCGTGATCACGAGCGCCAGGAGGACGTTCATGACCGGGCCCATGATCAGCACCTGAAAGCGCTGCCACTTCGTCTTCGACAGGAATTCATCGTCGCGACCGGTGCGCGCGTCCTCCAGGGTCTCGCCCGCCATCTTGACGTAGCCGCCGAACGGCAGCGCGCCAATGCTGTACTCCGTGTCGCCCCGGCGAACGCTCAGAATGGTGGGATTGAAACCGAGCTGAAACTTCAGCACTCGAATGCCGACCCGTTTTGCCGCCAGAAAGTGACCGAGCTCGTGGACGAACACGAGGACGCCAAGTACGAATGCGAATGCCAGAATCGTAATCACGCGGAGATCCTCAAGCCTTTAGACACTCGATTCTACCTCGCTCGCCACTTCCCGGGAATACTCGCGGGCCCAGGTGTCCAATGCTCGTACCGCCGCAAGCGTTTGTACAGCAGCGGTTTGGTGAGCGTCCATCGTGCGCTCGATCACATGAGGAATGGACACGAACCCGATTCGACCCTCCAAAAACCGCGCCACAGCGATTTCGTTGGCCGCATTGAGGACCACCGGCAGACTGTCTTCGGCTTCGAGGGCCCGATAGGCCAGGCGCAAGCAGGGGAACGTGTGGGTATCGGGCAGATCGAAGTCGAGCCGCCCCGCGCGGGCGAGGTCGAGGGACGGGAGCATGGCGGCCCAGCGTTCCGGAAAAGAGAAGGCGTATTGAATCGGCAGCCGCATATCGGTCACTCCCAGCTGCGCGATAATCGAGCCGTCCGTCAGCTCAACCATGGAATGGACCACCGACTGGGGATGAATCACGACGTCAATCTGGTCCGCGCGGACACCAAACAGCCACCGCGCTTCGATGACCTCGAGGCCCTTGTTCATCAGGGTGGCAGAGTCGATGGTGATTTTGCGTCCCATTCGCCACGTCGGGTGTTGCAAGGCGTCGGACGCGGTCACTTGCGACAGCTCGAACGATGAACGGCCTCGGAACGGCCCTCCCGAGGCGGTCAGAACCAGCCGTTTCACGTCGGACAGCTCGCGCCCGTGCAGGCACTGATGAATGGCGTTGTGCTCGCTGTCGACCGGCAGCATCGTCACCCCGTAGCGACGGGCAGCCTCGGTGACAAGGCTGCCTGCCATGACGAGCACTTCCTTGTTCGCGAGCGCGATCGTCTTCCGTTGCTCGATGGCGGCCAACACTGCTTCGAGACCATCCGTGCCCGACGAGGCGCACAAGACCAGATCGACTTCGGGGTGGGAAGCCACGGCCGCGAGACCATCACGTCCCGTGCCGACAACATGCGTGCCCACCGATCCGATTTGCTTCAACTGATCGACCGCGGCGCCCGACGCCAACGCAACAACCTTGGGGCGGTAGCGCGCCACCTGCTCGGCCAGCAGAGTGGCGTTCTCGCCGGCCGCCAAGCCGACGATCGTCAGCCGGTCGGGATGGCGGTCGACTACCGCCAGGGCACTTTGGCCGATCGATCCCGTCGATCCCAGAATGGCGAGGCGTTTCACAGAACAGCTCCCAGCTCCCAGCTATCAGCTATCAGCCGTGCGCAGTCAGCTATCAGCTGTCGGTGTCGGCCTGACCGTCTGGAGCAAGCTGACCGCTGACCGCTGACAACTGAAAGCTGACAGTTAAACGTACTTGAGCACAACGTAGTAGAACGGCGCTGCAAAGAGCAGGGCGTCGATACGGTCGAGGATGCCACCGTGCCCGGGGATGATCGCGGCGCTGTCCTTCATTCCCGCGCTGCGCTTGAGCATCGATTCGAACAGATCGCCCGCGATCCCTGCCGCAACAATGCCGGCACCGAGAACGACGCGAACACCGAGTGGCAGCATGGGGAGCCACCAGGAACCCGCCCATGCGAAGACGGACGCACCGATCACGAACCCGCCGATTGCCCCTTCAATCGTCTTGTTCGGGCTCACCGCCGCTGCAAGGGGACGATGCCCCACCGCTCGACCAGTGTAGTACTGGGCGGTATCACTCGCGATCACAGTCAGCATCAGGAGGAACAGGGGCCCGGCGCCTGCTGCCTCACGGATGGCAACCACCGAGCCGATGGGAATCGCGGGATACAGAGACGGAAACATCGCGGCCGGAATCGTGATCAACGGATTCGAACCCTCGCGCCACGAGCTCAGCGTCACAAAGGCCATCGCGATGAGCTCCGCCATCAGCAGCACCTCTATCGGCAGTTCACGACGGCTGATGGTCTCGGAAAAGGTTGCGAGCGTCATCAACGCGCCCGCCATCGCGGGCCATTTGGGCACCGCAACGCCACTCGCAACGAAGAACGCGCAGAGCTCCTCGACGGCCGCGAACAATATCGCAAACGCGACAGCCTCGAAGATCGGGAGCGGCGCGAACCACACGACGGCAATCGCGATGGCCACAAGAACGACGCCGCTCAGGAGACGGGTCATGAGGCGCTTTCGCGGCGGAAAGGCTGGACGGGCGGGAGAGGCGGGAAGGTGAGTGCTCCGGCCCCTCCAGCCCTTCCAGCCCTTCCTGCCACTCCAGCCTGGAGTGGTTCACCGATCACTTGACGCCGAGCGCGACCGGCGGGGCAATGCCACCGTATCGGCGATCGCGTTTTTGGTAAGCCACGATGGCTTCGAGCAGATGGCGCCTGCGGAAATCCGGCCAGAGCGTCTCCGTCACCCAGATTTCCGAGTAGGCAATTTGCCACAACAGGAAGTTGCTGATGCGCATCTCGCCGCTGGTTCGAATCAACAAATCCGGATCGGGCTGGCCGGCCGTGTAAAGGAATTCGCCAAAGCGTCGTTCGTTGAGCTCGTCTGGCTGGAGACCGGCGGCGATCGCACGCCGAGCCGCGTCGACGATCTCGGCGCGGCCGCCGTAGTTCAACGCGATGTTGAACTGCATCCCCGTGTTGGCGGAGGTCTTGCGGATCCCGGTTTCCAGTTCCTCTCGGACGTCGGGTGCCAACTCTTCCGGCCGTCCGATCACCTGGAACCTGATGTTGTTGACGAGCAACGTGCGAAGCTCGAGGCGCAGATACCGCTTCAAGAGCGTCATCAACGTGTTGATTTCTGTACGGGGACGTTTCCAGTTCTCGACCGAGAAGGCATACAGCGTGAGAACGCCGATCCCGACGCGTGCCGACGTTTCGACGATGTCGCGGACCGAATCGATGCCGGCCCGATGACCCTCGACACGCGGAAGGTGCCGTTGAGCCGCCCAGCGCCCGTTGCCATCCATGATGATGGCCACGTGGGCCGGCAATCGATCGAAGTTGACCTGACGCGCCAGGAGTTCGTCGGGTGAACCCGGTTGAATCCAGGCGAGGAGTTGGTCGAGCGACATGGTACCTAACTACGAAGCTTCGCCTCGCTACTATACTCCACCGCAACGAGGACGAGTCCCTCGGCAGGAGCTGTCGGTCCCGCGTGCGAACGATCGCGGCCCGCGAGGACTTCGCCGATCCAGTCGATCGGCCGACGGCCGCGGCCGATTTCGACCAGCGTGCCGGCAATCGCGCGGACCATGTGGCGAAGGAATCCGTCGCCGGCGATTTCGTACGTGATCAACGGCTCGCAAGCCCCACGTCCTGTCGCCGCCCATTCCATCCGCCGGCTCGCGTCGTCATTGGAACAGGGTTGGAGCCCTGCGACGATGCTCGACGAAAATACTTCCCGCACCGTCGATCTCGCCGAGCCGCCTGCTGCTTGAAAAGCGGCAAAGTCGTGCCTTCCTACAATGACCTTTGCGGCCGATGCCATCGCATCTCGATTCAGCGTTCCGATCAGATGCCATGCGTAGCGCCGCTCGAATGGATCGAGAACGTCGGCGTTCCAAATCCGATACCGGTACGTCTTCGCCGTGGCCTCGAAGCGAGCGTTGAACGTGTCAGGCGCGGTCTCCGCCTCCAGGACCCGCACATCCCGGGGCAGGCGCGCATTCAGCGCACCGACGAGCGTTGGCCCCTCAATTGATCGCACAAGGGAGAAACTGGCGACCTGTCCGCGTGCATGCACGCCCGCGTCGGTGCGCCCGGCGCCGACCACAGTGACGTCGCGTTGATCGAGCTCTCGAAGCGCCTCTTCGAGCAAGCCCTGAATAGACTTGCCGGATGTGCCAGACGCCTGCCGCTGCCAGCCCACAAAGTCGGTGCCGTCGTAGGCGAGCGTGATCTTGAAGGTGGTCATTGACATAGCCTTCAGCTCTCAGCTCATCAGCAACAACGCGTCGCCTGAAAGCTGAAAGCTGACGGCTGGGAGCTACGCTATCTCAAGTGAACCTCGGGATTATGAGGGGAGATTCGGCCAGTATACAATTCAGCGCTCTCAACGAACCGAACGCCCGCCGCAACCGTCTATTCTTCAGAACATTACTGTCTCTTTCACGGAGTTTTCCATGCATCGCCTCCTGCGTCGAATCCAACTAACCTGGGGCTCCGCCCCACACCCCCGCCTCCGCTCGTCGAGACCGCTATACAACCCCGATAACGTGGACAAGAGCCTCGCAAGGCGCCGTATAGCGGTCCAACTGGCCGTCCTGGCCGCTGCGCTGGGTGGGCTGCCGGCGGTCGCGACGGCGCAAACCCCGGCGTTTTCGATGAACCCCCTCGGCGGACAAGTGCCCGCAGGCTCTTCCACCGAACCCGTACGGCGCCTCTCCATTGACGACGCGGTAAGGCTCGCGCTCGAACAGAACCTGGGCATCCGGATCCAGCGTTTCGAGCCGCAGATTCAGGACGTCGGCGTGGCCCAGTCGCGCTCGTTCTGGGCGCCGAGCCTTGTCGGAAACTTTTCGAGGAATGGCCAGACGCAACGGTCGACGAGCTCGCTCTCAGGCGGAGCCACCAGTGTCGAGAACGGCCGCTTCGCGAATGGCATCGGGCTCAACCAGCTCCTCCCATGGGGAGGCGTCTACAGCGCGAACTGGAACAACAACCGGGACACGACGACAAGTGTTTTCTTGAACTTCAGCCCGCAGCTTCAGTCCGCCGTGAACCTGAACTATTCGCAGCCGCTTCTTCGGGATTTCAGGATTGACCAGGTGCGCCAACAGGTGCAACTGAGCGCGAAGCTCCGCGACCTGTCCGACGTTCAACTCCAGGCGGTGATCGTTCAGACCACACGGAACGTGAAGAACGCATACTGGGATCTGTCGTACGGGATCAACAACCTCACCGCCCAGCGTCAGTCGCTCGAGCTGGCCGAGCGCTCGCTTCGAGACAACCAACGCCGGGTCGAGGTCGGGACGATGGCGCCCATCGACATCATTCAGGCGCAGGCCGAAGTGGCGTCCAACGAGCAGAACGTCATCATCGCAGAGGCCGAGATCAAGCGAAACGAGGATCGGCTGCGTGCCCTCATCTTCGACCCTGACATGGCGGATTTTTGGACGACGACCATCGAGCCGAGCGATGCGGCGCCGTTCCAGGAGCAGGCGATCGACGTCGATGCCGCCATTCGCAACGCGCTCGACAAGCGCTCCGATCTGTCGCAGGCCGAAGAACAGCGTCGCCCAGAGCGACATCAACATTCGGTACTACCGGAACCAGTCATTGCCTGATATCGCAGCAAACGTGAACTACATTGCGACCGGCACCGGCGGGACGCAGCTGAGCCCGGTCGATTTTTCCTCGATCACATCCGGCGTGATACCCGCCCGGAGCATCGTCGCCAATCGCAGCTTCAACTCGGCGCTCGGTGACATCTTTCAGAATTCCTTTCCAAACTGGACGGTCGGTGTGTCGATCAGCTATCCCATAGGAACCAGCACGGCGGACGCGAGTCTCTCACGCGCGAGACTGCAGTCACAGAAGACTCAGACCCAGATCAAGAACCTTCAACTGCAGATCGCCACGCAGGTGCGCGATGCCGCCCGGCAGGTCCGAACCAACCAGCAGCGTGTCAGGTCGGCGCGCGCGTCTCGCGAGCTGCAGGAAAAGAAGCTGGAAGCGGAAGAAAAGAAGCAGGCAGCCGGCCTGTCCACCAGCTTTTTCGTCTTCCAGGCGCAACGCGATCTCGCTCAGGCGCGCACGCTGGAGATTCGCGCGATTGCCGACTACAACAAGTCGCTCGTCAATTTCGAGGCGGTCCAAATGGTGCCGCTCACGCCGCCCGGGGCAGGCGGCGGGCCCACCGACGGGACGACGAACGACGGGACGACGAGCGGCAGCTCGGTTCAGACAGCCGGAGGCGTCATCATCTCGCAGTAGAAGGTCTGGTGGGTCAGGTAGGTCTGGTGGGTCAGGTAGGTCTGGTCCGACCTACCCGACCTACCCGACCTGCCTGGCCCACCTGGCCCACCTGCCCTACCTGCCGTCGGATACACTCCCCCCGTGCCGAAGCTCTCGGTCACGGTCATCACCAAGAACGAAGCGGCAAATATTGGCGACGCGCTGAAATCGGTCGCCTGGGCTGACGAGCTCGTTGTCGTCGACTCGTGGAGCAGCGACGAGACCGTGGCGATCGCGCGGCAATACACCGACCGCGTGATCGCGCGTGATTGGCCTGGATACGTCGCACAAAAGAACTATGCCGCATCGGTCGCGAGCCACGACTGGATTCTCTCGCTCGATGCCGACGAGCGCGTGTCGCCGAATCTGGCCGATGAAATCAAGTCGACGCTGGCGGCTGAACCCGCGTACGGAGGGTATCGAATTCCCAGGGTGACGTGGCATCTCGGCCGCTGGATTCGCACAACGGATTGGTATCCCGACGATCAGCTCCGCCTGTACGACCGCCGGGCAGCCGATTGGACCGGTCGCTACGTGCACGAGTCCGTGTCGGTGCGTGGATCGGTTGGTCGGTTGAGGGGCGAACTGCAGCACCTCGCGTACCGCGACATCGCCGAGCACCTGGAAACCATCGACCGCTACACCACGTTCGCAGCGAGCCAGATGTACGAGGCGGACCAGAAAGCCGGCCTGCTCCACCTGGTCGGGCACCCTCCCCTTGCGTTCTTGCGCAACTACGTGCTGCGCGGCGGGTTCCGAGACGGTACTCCAGGACTGATCATCTCGGCCATGAATGCCTATTACGTCTTCCTGAAGTTTGCCAAGCTGTGGGAGATTCAACATCAGGCTCAGGGCGACGATCGAGAACGCCCGGATCCTGAGCCCTGAGCCCTGAATGTTCTCTCTCCATATAGACACCGCTCGAACCTGGAGGGGCGGCCAGAATCAGGTCCTGTTGACCGTAAACGGCCTCCGGGAGATCGGCCAGCGTGCATCGCTCGTCGCACATCCCGAGGGCGAGCTTCGACGGCGGGCACAGGAGGGCCTCGACCTCATCCCCATCGTCCCTCGGTACGGAAATCGACTTGTCGGCGGCGTGGCGGCTCTCGCGCGTGGTCAAGCGTCTACGGCCGGATATCGTTCACGCCCACGATGCTCACGGGACCGCGATGGCGTCGCTCGGTCTGTCGTTCGGGCCGCCGACTCCGACACCGGCGCTGATCGTTTCCCGCAGAGTCGATTTCCATCTGAATCGAAACTCGTTCTCGCGCTGGAAGCACCGGCAGGTCGACCGCTTCATCGCAGCCTCTGAAGCCATTCGAAAAATGCTCGTCGCCGACGGCGTGCCGTCCGAGCGAACGACGACCGTCCATGAAGGCATCGATCTGGAACACGTGAACGCGGCCGCGCCCGTCAATGTTCACGAAGCTTTTTGGCTGCCGCACGGGGCGCCGGTCGTGGGAAATGTCGCGGCACTCGTCCCCCACAAGGGCCAACGGCATCTCATCGAGGCGGCTCGCCTCGTCGTTCGAGAAATTCCGGAGACGCGGTTCATCATCTTTGGCGAAGGCGACCTGCGCGAACAACTCGAGCGCCAGGTCCGAGAGCACCATCTGGAAAAGCATGTTCTGCTGCCCGGTTTCCGAGCCGACGTGCTCGGCTGCATCAAAGGATTGGATCTATTCGTGATGAGCTCGGTGACCGAAGGCTTGGGCACCTCGCTCCTTGACGCCATGGCCTGCTCGCGTGCGTCCGTGGCGACACGGGCGGGAGGAATTCCGGAAATCGTCGAGGACGGCCGGACTGGCGTGCTTGTCGAGCCTCGGGATCATCCCGCAATGGCGCGCGAGATCGTTCACTTACTGAAGGACGCCCGGCTGAGACAGCAAATGGGTGAGGCGGCGCTCGCACGCGTCGCCGAGCGGTTCACCGTCGAACGGATGGTCGAGGGGACCGCCGCGGTCTACGAATCCGTGGTCGGCAGACCCCACGCAGCGGACACTGCGCATCAACCTGTGCACGATTGAACCCGCAGGCGTTCATCATGCCCAGGTGGCAGAGGGCAAAATCGTACTTCACCGGATCGTCCGGATCCAGCCGACTGAGGGTCGAGGTGATATCGCGGGCCATCGCCCATCCCGGGCTCGTGTAACGGGTCAATCGCAGACAACGCCCGACGCGAATGACGTGCGTGTCGAGCGGCACCACGAGCTTGGCCGGCACGACCCTCGACCACACGCCGAGATCGAGGGCGTCGCGACGTACCATCCAGCGAAGAAATAGATTCAAACGCTTGCAGCCGCTGCCGGCCGAGGGCCGCGGAAAGAAGAAACGCACGGCACGCCGGCGAGGCCCACGTCCGTAAGCCGCCTCGACGTCGAGCTTCAAGGCCCGAGTCGAGAAGCTTTCGAGCGCGTCCGAAATGTCAGGGGACGCCGGATCGTATCCGTCGAGGAAAAATCCTTCGATCGATCCGGAACGTTCCATCATCTGCCTGAGAAGCCACAACAGCGCCATCAGGTCCGCGCCACTCGTCCAGCGATGGACCAGGTTCGCAAAGGCCTTTCGCTGACGAAGCGGATCGAACTCGCGGACGTACGCCGCCGGTCGATCGCCTGTGACCGCCAGCAGCCGCTCGATCGAGTGCAGCACGCTGCCGACCCGACCAAACGCGAGCGCTGCCGAACAGAATCCGACGACCTCACGGTCGTCCGGCCGCTCGTACCGTCTGACGATTTGAATGGGATCGGTCGCAGAATCCGCGTAGTTGAATTCTGTGTAAAGTCGATCCAGCGTGCTTTTGAGTAATTGTTCGTCGAACGCAGGCGTCAACGTTGCTCTCATGTCGAAATGCTGGAAATGAAGATTCGAACCGGAAGGTATTCTACGCTGACCGCCTTCATCCCTCTGAGTGTCCGGTTATCATTGCCCCATGCGTTTTCTAACGAGAGCGCTCACCTTTATCGTGATTCTGGCGGTCGCCGCAGGAGTCGCCGTCTACTTCTACGCTCGACAATCACTACCTGTCTTGAATGGAGCGATCCAGGTGGACGGGATTTCCGCGTCCGTGGAAATCGTCCGGGACATGGATGCCGTCCCACATGTGTTCGCGTCGACGAAGCTCGATGGGCTTTACGGCCTTGGGTACGTCCACGCGCAGGACCGACTCTGGCAAATGGAGTTTCAACGCCGGCTCGGGTTCGGCAGGCTTTCCGAGATTTTCGGCTCCGCGACGTTGCCACAAGATCGCTTTCTCCGCACGGTTGGTTTCGGACGCGCTGCGCGCGAAGCATGGGCGCACATTCCGGCGCCAACCAAGACCCAGGTCGAAGCGTACGTCGCCGGCGTGAATGCGTTTCTTGCCACGCACCGGGGGAGTGCCCTTCCCCCGGAGTTCGCACTGCTCCGTTTCGAGCCGGAGCCCTGGGACGGCGCCGATGTCGTCGTCTGGCAGAAGATGGTGGCTTGGGACTTGAGCGCAAACTATTCATTGGAACTGCTTCGGCACGACATCCTAGGCAGGGTCGGCCCGGAAGGGCTGGCGGAGTTGATGCCGCCGTACGCGAACGGTGGATTGAGTATTCTGGGCTTATCCTCCGCCCAAGCGACACGAACGCCTGACGACTTGAACGCCGAGCGCTTTCCCCATCGCAGTGCAGCGTTCCTGAGCGCCGCGGCGGCTGGCGAGCACGGCTCGTGGACCGGTGCCTTGAGCGCTTCACTGGCCGAAGGACTGCCGACCGTCCGGGACCTGCTCCTCGGTGGTAGCGTCACCGAGTCGCTCGGCTCCAACAATTGGGTCGTCGATGGCACACTCACGGCGACTGGTCTGCCCCTCCTGGCGAACGATCCACATCTGACGGCCCGCCTGCCCTCGATCTGGTATCTGGCACACATTTCGGCCGGCGACTATGACGCCATTGGAGCCACATTCCCCGGAACGCCCGCCATGATCCTTGGACGGAATCGTTTCGTCGCCTGGGGCGCGACCAACGTCGCCGCCGACGTCGAGGACTTGTTTCTTGAAAAGATCGACCCCTCCGGGAAGTTCGCCGAGTTCCGAGGCATACAAGAAGCGCTTCAGGTCATTCCAGAAACGATCCAAATCAAGGGACAGGAACCAGTGAAAATTGACGTCCGAGTCTCTCGTCACGGCCCTCTGGTCTCTGATGCGATCAACGCGAACAACGCAGCCAGCCAATCGGCAGCCAGGCGGGCCCTGCCCCCGCTCGAGCCATTGGCCTTCCGATGGACGGCGCTCGATCCCGATGACACGACCCTTGTGGCGATGATGAGAATCAGCGAGGTTCGCAACTGGGCCGACTTCATTGCGGCGCTCGGCGACTTCGTCGTACCGTCTCAAAACTTCGTGTATGCCGATGTTGCCGGACACATCGGGTACTGCGCTCCTGGCAGGATTCCAATTCGCGCACGTGGCGACGGACGGCTGCCGGCGCAGGGATGGACCGGCGAATCCGAGTGGATAGGCTGGGTACCGTTCGACCAGCTGCCGCGTGTCGTCGACCCGCCTGAGCATGCCATCATCACCGCCAACCAGCGGCCGATGCCCGAGAGCTACAAGTTTCTGCTCGGCGTCGATTGGCCCGAGTCGTATCGTGCCCAGCGGATAGCGGAACTGCTGCGCGGCAAGACCAAGCTCACGTCCGATGATTTCTCGGTCATCCAGGCCGACACGGTCTCGTTGCACGCGCGGACGATGCTGCCGGTGATGCTGGAGCGGGTGCGTCCCCAAAAAGCCGCTGATGCCTCGGCGGTTCGGATGCTTCGGCAATGGAACCATGACGCGCGGGGAGACAGCGCAGCGGCAGCCATCTTCGCGGCGTGGTTTCTGCGCCTTGCACCGGCGCTCTTGAGCGATCAGCTCGGCCAACTGACCACGGAAAGCTACCAAGGGCGTTTCTCATTCGTCACGCGCTTCCTGTTGCGGACGCTAGCCGCGGATTCGGGTTCACCTGTAGAAGACGCAGGGTCGGTCGAAGGTCGTGGCGTGGCCGGCGGGGCCACGAGTGGCGCTGGCCAGGCACACCGTGACTTCTGGTGCGATGACTCCCGCACACCCGGAAAGGAGACGTGCGAGCTCGTTGTGACGAAGGCTTTGAACGAGGCGATTGAGGACCTGACACGGCATCTGGGCAACGACATGCCGAGATGGCGCTGGGATGCTCTTCACCGAGCGAAGTTTCCCCACCAGGGTCTTGATCGTATCTTGGGCTTTCTCTTGAGTCGATCCGTGCCGAGTGCCGGCGACTGGAGCACGATCGCTGTCGGAACGGTTTCGACCGACAGTCCTTACGACCAGCTGTCGGTGGCCAGCTATCGACAAATCATCGACTTGTCGCCGGCTAACGACAGCCGCTTCCTCGACGCCGTTGGTCAGTCGGGCCATCCACAGTCACGGTACTACGATGATTTTCTCGAGAATTGGCGCAGCCTGAAGCATCGGCCGATGAGGATGGAGCGGGCTGAAGTCGAGCGAGGCGCGGGTGGACGTCTCAGGCTCACGCCTCAATAAAACTAAGAGCTCAGAACTCGGAACTCAGAAGGACTTCGCGCGCTCGATTGGTGCGCTGAACGCGCCGTTCCAATCCGCGCGCCGCCCGAGAGGGCGCGACACGCTGGCGGTTCGGTCTTCAGCTTCACGGTGGTTCGCTTCTTGAATCGTCGCTTCAAGTGACTCAACCCAAGCCGCGCGATCTGTGCGAACGAACCTTTCTCTTTTCGTGTGAAATTGTGGCGTTGTGTCTTGTCCTTGCACGTCGACCTGGCGCCTACCGGCCGATCGCGGGGCAGCTTCTTCGCGCTGGAACGTCAGTCGGTGCAAATGCTGAAGAAGCAAAATCTGCGTACACACGCCGAGAGTTCGCGTTTAAGAATGGCATCGTGTTGCGTGAGGCCCGCGAGTCCAGATTCTGGCTTCGGATCATCCTGGTCAATAAGCTTGCGTCGAGTGAGGCGGTCGAGCCGTTGCGACCTAAGTCCTTCTGAGTTCGAAGTTCTGAGTTCTGAGTTTGGCAAGGTCTGCCTCATCATTCACGAAGACAACCCGTCCACCAACGATGGTCGCGGCGACCCCTCCCCTCAGCTGCCAGCCATCGAACGGCGTATTCCTGGATCTTGATCGCATGCCGGCCGCCGAGACGGTCACGGGCAGGTCGGGGGCAAGGATCGTGACGTCGGCCGGAGCGCCTTCGGACAGCAAGCCCCCTGTCACGTTAAGAATCCGCGCTGGATTCACGGCCAGCAGCTCGACCAGGCGGGCGAGCGTCACGCGTCCCGTGTGCACCAGCCGATCGAGCGACAGGGAGACCGCGGTTTCGAGTCCCGTGATTCCGAATGGCGCCTGGTCGAACTCCACGTGCTTCTCGTCGTAGTGATGCGGGGCATGGTCCGTGGCGATGGCGTCGACGGTGCCGTCGACGATCCCCTCAACCATCGCGTCCCGGTCCATGACATCGCGGAGCGGAGGGTTCATCTTGACGTTCGTGTCGTACGGCCGGGGCGCGGCCAGCATCTCGTCCGTCAAGCCGAAGTGATGCGGCGTTACTTCGCACGTGACCCGGGCGCCTCGCGCCTTGCCGTACCGGACGGCGTCGAGCGACTGTCGGGCGCTCATGTGGGCGATGTGCACCACGCCGCGGGTGAGCTCGGCAAGTGCGACGTCGCGCTGCACCATGATCGACTCGGCCTCGCCTGGAATGCCCCGCAGCCCAAGCGCCGACGCAGAGAAGCCTTCGTGGGCCACCCCGTCGCCTTTGAGCGATTGATCCTCGCAGTGATCAATCACGGCCATATTGAACATGCCGGCGTACTCCAGTGCGCGGCGCATCAGGAGTGCCGTCGCCACCGGACGGCCATCGTCTGAAACCGCGACGCATCCGGCTCGACGTAACTCGGCGATGTCGGCGAGGTGCTCGCCCTTCTGACCGCGCGAGACTGCGCCGATCGGGTACACGCGCGCGAGTTTCGCTTCGGCAGCTTTGTTCAGGATGTACTCCGTCACGCCGGCATTATCGTTGACGGGTACCGTGTTGGGCATGCACGCAACGGCCGTAAAGCCACCCGCGACAGCTGCCGCAGTACCGCTGGCGACCGTCTCCTTGTGCTCCTGTCCGGGCTCGCGGAGGTGTACGTGCATGTCGATGAAGCCGGGACAGACAACGAGACCGGACGGAATCTCGACCACCAGTGCGTCGGCTTCGACCGGAATCCCACGCCCGACACGCGAAATCCGATCGCCATCGATCAACAGATCGAACGTGCCGTCCCGACCGTTCATCGGATCGACGATCCGACCTCCCCGCAACAACCGCTTCATCGTCTAGTCCATCTCTTCCGGGCCGCCAGCCAGCAGGTACAGCACCGCCATGCGGACCGCCACGCCGTTGGCGACCTGCTCGAGAATCACCGAATAGGGGCCGTCGGCGACATCGGACGCAATCTCCACGCCGCGGTTCATGGGTCCCGGATGCATGATGATGACGTCCGGTTTGGCGCGCTTGACGCGATCGGATGTCATGCCGAATACCGTGAAGTATTCGCGGACCGAGGGAAAAAAGGCGCCTTGCATTCGCTCCTGCTGAATGCGAAGCATCATGATCACGTCCGCGTCGGACACTGCTTCGTCGACCGAGGTCGTGACCCGAACCCCCAGCCGCTCGATGCCCGCAGGCACCATGGTTGGCGGACCGCTCAGCCAGACTTCGGCACCCAATTTTGTCAGCAGCAGCACGTTGGACCGCAACACACGACTGTGGAGCAGGTCGCCGACGACTGCCACCTTGAGCCCTTCGATCCGCCGCTTGTGCTCGCGAATCGTGAAGGCGTCGAGCAGCGCCTGCGTCGGATGCTCGTGCATGCCGTCGCCTGCATTGATGATTCTCGACTTGCAGATGCGCGAAAGCAGGTGACAGGCGCCGGAAGCGGCGTGGCGCAGCACAATCATGTCGGGCGACATGGCCTCGATGTTCAGGGCGGTATCTGCCAGTGTCTCGCCTTTGAGAACACTCGAGGTTGCGATGGCGATATTGAGCGTGTCGGCGCTCAGCCGCTTCTCGGCGATCTCGAAGGACGTGCGCGTCCGGGTGCTGGGCTCGAAAAACAGATTGACCACCGTCTTGCCGCGGAGCGTCGGCACTTTCTTGATCGGGCGCTGGCCGATCTCGCGCATCGCTTCAGCGGTGTCGAGGATGAGGTAGATCTCCTCGCTCGTGAGGTCCGCGATGCCGAGCAGGTCTTTCTTCATGATTCCTGGATCTCCACCTCATCGCGGCCGTCGATTTCAGACAGGTGTACCTGGACGCTTTGCGAAAGCGAGGTCGGCAGGTTCTTGCCAACGTAGTCGGCCTTGATCGGCAACTCGCGGTGGCCGCGGTCGACGAACACGACGAGTTGAATCGATCGTGGACGACCAAAATCGATGAGCGCATCGAGCGCGGCGCGAATCGTTCGCCCCGTGTACAGGACATCGTCCACAAGCAGGATTCGCTTCTCGTCTATGGAGAACGGAATCTCGGTGCGACGCACGACAGGCTGCGGCCCGACGGCGTGGCGCATGAGGTCGTCACGATAGAGCGTGATGTCGAGCGCTCCTGTCGGGACATCGTGTCCGTTGATGTCGACAATCGCGCGGGCAATCCGCCGAGCGAGCGGCACGCCGCGCGTCCGGATTCCGACCAACGCCAATTCGTCGATGCCCCGGTTTCTCTCGACGATTTCATGGGCGATTCGAGCGAGCGTCCGCGCCATGCGGTCGGCGTCCATCACGACAGACACGGGGCCCCCGACTCCTGAATCGCAGGATGTGAGGATTTGAGGACTTGAGGATTAGAGAATCTGGAGATTCGGAGATCCAGTGCGGCGATCGGCATGTGGCACCTCTTCGCGCCCTCGCTGGAGCGCGTTAAAGAGTCGAAGCGGAGTCATTATAGCATTTGAGAATCTGAGGTATTTGAGATTCTCGCTGTCAACTACCGATCGTAAGTGGGGATATACGTAATCGGGCGTTCCTCGGTCAACGACGGACGGAAGAGATCCGTGCGCGCCTGCCCATCCATGTCCCGTCCGATAGGCAGTCCGAGAAAATACAAGACGGTCGGCACGATATCGACGATTGATGCGCGGCTGCTGGAGCGGCCGCGGACGACCGGCCCGCCATACGCCATCAGGAATCCATCGGGCGCCGTTTCGTGGGTGCCGCTCAAATCGGGATCGCCAAACAGCCGTTCCAGCAGGCGTTTCACGAACCCCATCGGCTCCATCCCATAGCCAGACACGACCAGCAACAGGTCGTCAGGGCCGAGCGTTGCGATGGCTCTTCCGATGACATCGTCAATCAGGCTGTAGTGTCGCTCGAGCACCGACCCCAGCCTCCGCCGTTCGTCGTCGGTCACGTCTCCGAACTCGCTGGGCGACGCGAACCGAAGAAAGTGATGCCCGATCGAATCGAGACTCTGATAACGGACGATTGAAAGCTGCGTCGGGCGAACCACGGCCAGCTCTCGAGCGATGCGCTCGTCACGCACGATCCAGTCGGGCGGGCGTCTCGAAACGACGCGAGAGGCCCGTCGCCTGAAGCACCGGCACCACAGACTCGTCCGCCGCTTCGGCGGCACGAAACGCATGCAACTGAAGGTCGGACGGGTACACCGCCGACGGATCCTCGATTCCCGACGGAGTCGCAAGCAGCCGGGGATACGAATCGCTGACGACAAAGCCCCGTACGGCGGGTGCCGGGTAGGTCAACGGCCAGCCGACCACGCCGACCGATATCCCCAGGGCACCCAGAATGTCCCACAAGGGCCGCGTCGTGAAGGTTGCGGAGCTATGCGGCTCCTCGATCAGGAAGCCGAACCGGACGAGGAAATGTGAAAAACAGTAGTCGGGCAGCAGTTGTATCCGGTCGCCGCCGCGCGGCAGACGATAGCTGCCGGCCGAGCGAACGCCATTTTTCTGTGGCAGCTTTCCAGTAGCCGCGGCAGTCCAGACTGCCTCCGCCGAGGTCGGACGCAACGTGGCGAGGCGCATCACCGCGCCGGCATCGAGGATGCGCCCGAAATTCGGCAAACGGCCTTCTGCCGTCGCTCGAGTGATGAAGTCGAGCGATGCCGCGTCGATCGCAATCATCGTGAGGCGTTCAACCCTCTCAGGCACGCTCAGATCGAGGTCTGATGCGACCACGGTGCGGGCTTCCGACGACGGTGGCGCACCCTGGCCCCGCACGGCGAGCGGTGCGACAAGTGATCCAATCAGGACAGCCGCAAACAATGGGCCCCAGATTGGCCTGCGCGATGCGCCCAAGTGTCCTCGAAGCAGCGCGACAAAGACGAACCACGCTGCCGACATGACCAGGATCAGAGCCCCATTCGCAAGACGCCGCCGGGTCTCTGGCTCGAGCACCGCCTCGAATGTCCACAAGTTGGCCCACATGAGCGCGGCGCCAGCCAGCGCGGCCGTCGCAGCGAGCCACGTGAGGATGCCGACACTCAGCCATCCCGGCGAGAACACTTCCCGCCCGAGCAATTGGCGCACGACGAGCAGGAGATAGAAAACAACCGTCAGGTGGACGGCATAGAACCCTCCTACCGCCGTGGCAAGGGGCATCAAGCGAGACGGATGCAGAGGCAGCGCCGGGTTGAGCTGAAGGACGAGCGTCAACACGAACCACGCAGCCAGCATCCCAGCCAAGATCGAGTTGCTCAGCATGCGCAGGTAGCGCATCACAAGGTTCCTAATGCTTGGTGCGTGGTGCCTCGTTGGTGCCTGGTGCCGCTGGGCACCAAATTCTGTGCAGTATACTTCCGCGATGCCCATCGACATCGCGGCGGAGGTGATCGCCAACCGTCCACTGTCGGGCAGCTACAACGTCCTTGCGCTCGCGGCGCCCGCGATTGCCGCCGCCGCATCGGCAGGCCAGTTCGTCATGCTCAAGGCGGCCCGATCGCACGATCCACTGCTGCGCCGGCCGTTCTCGGTTTTCGAGGTGCTGAGGGATTCTCAAGGGAACCCCGCCGGCATCACGATTCTCAACAAACACATCGGCGTATCGACGGGCCTGCTCTACGCCGCCCAGCCAGGCCAACGGGTTGATTGCCTGGGCCCGCTCGGACGCCCCTTCTCGGTCGTCGACCAGCCGACGGAAGCCTGGATGGTGGCGGGTGGCGTCGGCCTGGCCCCATTCGCCGTTCTAGCGCAGTCCCTGCGCGCACGAGGCGTCAAGTCGTTCTTGTTCTATGGCGCTCGCAGTGCCGGTGAGCTCTTCTATCTCGACTTCTTCCGGGAGCTCGGTGTCGAACTCGTGCTCACCACGGAAGATGGCAGTGGCGGCGAACGCGGCCGTATCATCGCGCCGCTCGAGCGACGCCTGGCGTCACGATCCGCCGGCGCGCCTCCCATGGTGTATGCGTGCGGCCCGGAAGGCATGCTGGTCGCAGCCGCAAAAGCCGCGGCCCGCTACGGATGCCCAAGCCAGGTTTCGGTGGAACGAATCATGGGGTGTGGCCTGGGCGGCTGTTACAGCTGCGTTGTCCCGATGCGAACGCAGGAAGGCGGTTTCCATCACGTGCGCTCGTGTCTCTCGGGGCCGGTACTGCCCGGAGATCAGAATCGTGTGGGATTAATAGCCGCGCGACCCTTCGACGATGCTCAGGGTCGACCTGAGCGAAGCCGAAGGTCGAGGGAGCGGAGCGGGGCAGCGGGGAGCCCCACGTAATATGGATCTCTCAGTTCAAATCGGCTCACTGATCCTCAAGAATCCGCTGATCGCAGCAAGCGGCTGCTTCGGATACGGCGTCGAGTACGCCGATGCGGTCGACCTGGCATCGCTCGGCGGGATTGCCGTCAAGGGACTGTTCCTGGCAGAACGCGAAGGCCATCCGCCCCCGCGCATCGTTGAAACGCCGGCTGGAATGTTGAACGCCATCGGGCTGCAGGGGATCGGAGTCCACCGTTTTATCGATGAAAAGCTTCCGGAGCTCCGCGCCAGAGGGGCGACGGTGATTGTCAATATCTGCGGCACGACGGTGGACGAGTACGCAGAGCTGGCCCGAATTCTTTCCGACGCCGAGGGAGTCGCCGCGCTCGAACTGAACATCTCGTGTCCCAACATCAAAGAAGGCGGGATCACGTTCGGCTGCAGCCTGACCGGAACGTTCGATGTGGTCAGCGCCGTCCGCAAGGCGACGATGTTGCCGATTGTCCCGAAGCTGACGCCGAACGTGACCGACGTGCCGTCGTTCGCCAAAGCCGCTCAAGAGGCAGGCGCTGATGCTGTGTCGCTCGTCAACACGTTTCTGGCCATGGTCATCGACGTCGAAACCCGACGGCCGAAAATTTCGAACATTGTCGGTGGGCTGAGCGGGCCGGCGATTCGACCTATCGCCGTGCGAATGGTGTACGAATGTCGAGAGGTCGTGAAGATTCCGATTCTAGGAATGGGCGGCATCACCGAAGCCCGGGACGCTCTCGAGTTCATGATCGCCGGGGCATCCGCCGTCCAGGTCGGTACGGCCAACTTCGTGGATCCGTTCATCTGGCCAAAACTGCTCGAGGGTATCCGCGACTACATGCGCCGGCATCAGATTTCGCGCATCGCAGATCTCGTCGGCACACTCGACACAGAACGAGCCCTCGCGGAACGAAGCAGCACATAGTGCCCGCTCTCAGGTTGTACTCCCGGCCCGGGTGTCACCTCTGCGACGAGATGAAGGCGGTCGTCGAGCGTGTCGCGCGATCGGTTCCCCTGACCATCGAAGTCGTGGACATCACGACCGATCCGCAGCTCGAGGCCCGGTACGGTCTCGAGATCCCGGTTCTGTTGATAGAAGGAAAAAAGGCGGCGAAATACCGGGTGTCGGAGGACGAACTGACAAGGATCTTAGGCGGACGGGCAGGAGGGGCTGGATAGGCAGGAAGGGCGGGGCCTGGCAAACAGTGACGGCCTACCTGCCCTACCTGCCCTACCTGCCCTACCTGCCCTACCTGCCCTACCTGCCCTACCTGCCCTACCTGCCCTACCTGCCCTACCTGCCCTACCTGCCCCTACTTAGCCGTAACGATGAAGTGTCCCCGCCGGTTTTGCTGCCAGCAGTTTTCGGATTCATCGTTGCAGAACGGCTGCTCTTTGCCCTTGCTGAGGACCGTGACGCGACTAGCTGGCACCCCGAGACCAACCAGATACTCCTTCACGGCACCGGCACGCCGGCTGCCGAGCGCGAGGTTGTATTCGGAGCTCCCGCGCGCGTCGCAGTGCCCCTCGACCGACACGACAACGCTCGACCACTTCTTCATGAACTCCGCATTCTTCTGCAGCGCGACCCGGCCGTCCTGCCGGATTTCCGACTTGTCATAGTCGAAGAATGCATCGCCCAGTGGCCTCTCCGCGTTCAACTGCTCGAGTGATTTCCGGGAAAAGACTTCTTCGTCGTTCAGGGCACGGGGCGTCGGCGCCGGAGTGGGCGCCGGTGCCGGCGGAGGTGGAGGCGCCGGCGGCGAGGCCGGTGCCGCCGCTGGCGGCGGCGGAGCCGGAGCAGCCGGTGGAACTTTCTTTCCACAGGCCGATGCCGTGATGCCCACGGCAAGGATTGCTGAAAGAATCCAACCGAATCTTTGAGCGCGCATCATAGAACTACTCCTCAAGCGTCGCAAACCTGCAAACTTGTGATCGGTGGTGTCGACGAATCGTAGCGCTTTTGATGAAACGGTACAATCCCCAACGTGGAACATTTGCTCCGAGCGACGGCTGACGCTGAGGGACGTCACTTCTGGTTTCGAGGCTTTCGTGCCTTTGCTACGCCGCTTATCGAACGCGCCGTCGGCAGGAATCGGAGCGCACGCATTCTCGACTGCGGTTGCGGGACCGGTGCCAACATCGAGATGCTGGGCCGCTTCGGTAGCGCCGTCGGTTTCGAATCTCTCCCCTGTCGGCCTGAGTATCGGCCGAGCGCTTGGACGCTTTAGGCTGGTTCGCGCCTCCATCGCGGCAGCCCCGTTCCCGAGCAATGCCTTCGATTTGGTGACCTCGTTCGACGTCTTGTATTCCCTCGAGGAACGCGATGAGCACGCGGCTGTCGCCGAGATGTTCCGCATGACGCGCCCGGGAGGATACGTCCTGATCAACGTCGCCGCCATGCACGCCCTGCGGGGCGACCATTCCGTCCTGAGCCGAGAAGTGCGGCGGTATAGCCGTCGAGAACTTCGGAACCTGGTCACCGGCGCTGGCCTCACCGTCGAACGCATCACTTACACGAACTGCACGCTCTTTCTTCCGCTCGTCGCAGTCCGCACGGCACAACGATGGCGGGGGTTGGCCTCTGAAGGGGACGCCACCCACGAGATCTCCGTCCCGCCGGCTCCACTCAATTCGCTGCTGACCGGCCTCTTGCTGCTGGAAAGCGCCTGGGTTCGACACCTCGATACCCCGTTTGGCAGCTCGCTCATCTGCCTGGCTAGGAAGCCGGCGGGTCCACCGGTCGCAGCCGGCACTTGAAAATCCGGAGACCCAGGTGGCGCCGATCCTGGGTTCGGCGGCTGCGCTCCGCCGGAACATAGGTCTGATCGGTTTCGAGCGTCAGGGTACTGACCGGTCCGGTCAGGAGTTCCGATGGAATCACCGTATCGAATGAGAAATCCGATTGAAGCATTTCTTCCCGAACAATGCGATCGCCGGCACGGATGATGAGGCGGGACGGCCGCGTGAAGTATTCCAAGGGCGACTCCCCTTCGACATGGAGCACAACGCTCGTCCCTCGCGGGGCATGAAGACGAATCTCACCCCGCTCGCTCAACCACCTCCACCTGAGGCCGGTCGCCGGGTTGTACTCCTGCTCGTGCCACCCGTCGCCGAACCCGAAGACGGGCCGTCCGCCTGAAGCATCGAACTGTTCGATTGCCACATGGCTCCCGGTCGTGGCCGCCACGCTGACCTTCGCGTAGCGGGTTTCTCCGGTCTGCACCGGCCCAGGCTCGTCGAACGTCAACACCCGAAGGAACGCGCCGCCAGGCGGGGCCATGAAGGTGTCGAGTTGGACGCCCCCCTCGTCGAGATCGACGGTCACCCGGGCAGGGGGGTCCCCCTGACTCAGATTCCGGCCGCCAATTACCAGTGCGCGGAACCCTTTCTTCACCCAGGCGTCGATCGGCCCACTCACGGGAAAACGTCCGGCGGCGGTCGATACGCCGGCTGCTTCCGGCGTCAACGCCCAGCCCTCTCCCACATACCAGTCCGGGCGCGTCATTCGATACCAGTGCATGGCGTTGGGCCGTACGCCTCCAATCAGGACGGGATACGGCAGCGCCCACCCGTATTCAGTCGGGTCGGGATGCTGGACCAGATCGATGTCCGTGCGCAGCGGATCGGCGATGAACCAGGCCATCCCGGTCTGCGGTTGACCCGGACCGTTCCAGTGCTTCACGAGCTCCAGCCACTCGTGTTGCGGCGGCGACGGAAGTCGGCTTGCAAGGGCCGGCATGTCATCACCGACCCAGGCGATCGCCCGACGCAGGTCGAACGCTGCCCGGCGGTCCATCGCCAGCGTCGGCAGCCCAGATGTCTGGCCGGCGGCGCGTCTCATGTCTTCCAACATTCGAAACACGGGCGCCTTTTCCCGGGCATACGCGGCGACTGAGGTGCCACCGACGTGGGCATTGAACGCGGCAATACAGACCGCGATCACGATCGCCGGCCTCGACCCCACGAGTTCCAACCCCCGGGCAGCCAGATACCCAGCCAGCGGCACCAGCGGAAGCGCATACCGCGTCGTCACCGTTTCCTGAAAGAGGAAATGGAAGAGGAGGTACGGTCCGAATGCAACACCGAGCACAGCGAGCGCTCGGGGGGCACGCAACAACATGTGCGCGGCGCCGGCGGCGGCCGCCAGCAGAACGGCGGCCGCAACCGGCCACACCGCCCATGGTCCGAGGAACGTGTAAAACATCGTCCGTACGAACTGCCGCGGCGTCGGGGTCGTCCACAGCATCTGAACGCCGCTCAAGTCTTCGGCCCCCTGGCTGAACAAGGCGCGCCAGTACGATGCCGGTCCGCCATTCAAGGCGATGAGGGGGATCGCCCAAACGGCGAACCCGACCACGGAAGCCGTCGCGACGTCGATGAAGATGCGAGCGCGGCGTGCGGCCGGTTGCCTGAGGATCATCAGGCCAAGAAGGGGTATCGTGAGCCAGGCCGCCTGCGATCGGATGCCGATTGCAAGCCCGCTTCCGAAAGCCGCCAGGACAAAGCCGGTCCGCGTCGTGGCCGAGACGATGGCGGCTTGGGCGCCGAGAGCCGCGACAAGACCCACGATATCGCTGAGTGGCCGAACCGCGGTGAACCAGTACAGGGGAGCTGTTATCGTCAGAAGCGTAGCGACGAACGAGCGTGCGCCGGAGGTCGGGTCGCGCTCGACTCGTGAGAAAAGCGCCATCAGCGCGAAGACCCCAAGTGCGCCTGCGACAATGCCGATCGCAGCCAACGCTCGCGACTCGACTGGAATCAGCGCGTGTGCGATCTTGGCGAGACCAATGTAAATCGGGTAGCCGGGCGGATGGGGCTGGTGATTGGCGACGTCGAAATCACGAACGCCCAACGCGAAGTTAATCGAATCGAGATCCTCGAGCGAAGGTGGAAGATATGGGATATGTGCGACGAGAAAGGCGACGGCCAGAGCCGCGGCAACCGTGTAACGCCGAATCCCACCGACCACAGGCAGGCGATCGGACGATTCCACAGGTGGCATTCTAACGAAGCTGTGTCAGAAACGGACAGGCAATGAGACCCGTCGGAACCCTCGCGGCATCACCCTATTCCGGAGCCTGCAAGAGGGTGGCGCATCGGATGGGTCGCGGCGGGACCGTCGGGTCAAGCCGGTCGCAGAAAAAGACCTTCGTTGAGACTGCCCGACCGATACCCCTGCAGATCGAGTGTCACGTGGCGATATCCTGCGGCCTTCAACTCCCGCACGATCGCGGCACTCGTCTCGGGTTCGAGCGCGCGGGCGATTTCGTCACAGCCGATTTCTATGCGAGCCAGGTCATCGTGGTGGCGGACGCGGACCACGCGGAACCCCAATCCACGCAACGACTGCTCGGCCCGCTCAATCGTGCGAAGCTTCTCGTCGGTGACTTCGTGGTGATACGGGATCCGCGACGACAGACACGCAGATGCCGGCTCGTCCCACGTGGGCAGACCCGCGCGGCGGGCAAGCTCGCGGATCTCGTGCTTGTTCAGATCGACTTCGTCGAGTGGGCTGCGAACCCCGAATTCTCGCGCGGCTTGCCGACCCGGGCGATAATCGCCTCGATCATCGGCGTTGTTGCCGTCGACGACGACTGCGTGACGATCGTCGGCGATCCGCGCGAGATGCGTATAGAGCTCGCGCTTGCAGTAGTAGCAGCGGTTGACTGGGTTGGCACGATACTCCTCGAGGTCGAGCTCGTGCGTTTGGATGATTTCGTGATGGAGGCCGAAACGCTCTGCAATTTGAATGGCGATGGCGCGGTGGCGCTCGGGATAACTGGCGCTGGCGGCGGTAATGGCCCAGGCCCGGTTACCCAGCGTGCGGCCCGCTACGCACGCGAGATAGGCGCTGTCCACTCCTCCGCTGTACGCCACCACGACGGAGCCCAGCGACGACAATGTGCGCTCGAGCGCCAGCTGCTTCTCGATCATTCCTCAAAATCCTCGTCTTCCTCGTCACCGTCGTCGGCCTCTTCGTCGTCGTCGGTGTCCTCGAGGTCATCAGTCACGTCATCATCATCGTCGTCGTCGTCTTCTTCCTCGTCGTCTTCCGGTGCGATGTCGAGCTCAATCGGCGAGAGGCTGGTGACTTCGAGATTGGAGCCGCATTCGGGGCAGCTCAAGCGATCGCCTTTATCGACATCGAACTCGTCGACTTCGATATCGGCGTCGCATTCGGGGCAGCTGGCCATATGTCTCCTCGGCGCGTCGTATCCGCGAGACGGTTTTTGGCAATTGAGTCGGCGACGTGCCAGAATCCGCGCGAGCGGGCGCGATCGCGATAAGTGTCCGGATTATAGCGATTTCGTGCGCACAACTGCAACGCAGCCTAACGCTCCGGACGCCGAACTCCGATACGTTTTTTCATGACTGGTGCGGCAGTAAGCGCGAAGACGGTCGTGATCGCCGACGACACGGCGTTCGTACGCGATCGGTTTCAGTCGGCGCTCGAGCATGCCGGTCACCGGGCCATCGCAGTGAAAAATGCGGCAGAGCTGTTGACGCGGGTGCGCTCCGATTCAGAAACCATCGATCTCATCGTCCTCGATCTGCGTTTGTCGAACACTCCTGGCGTCGATCTCGTCCGAACGCTTCGAAAGGTCGACGACGGACGGCTTCCGATTCTGATCTTCAGCGGGACGATCGCCAGCGCTGACGAAGTGCGCGACCTTTCGACGCTCGGAATCGCGGGCTACGTCAACGAATACAGCGCGGCCCAACACATTCTGCCGTCGTTGGCCCCCCATCTCTTCCCAGACAGCTTCAATCGTCGCAGCAGCCCCCGTGTCGTGCTCGGCATTCCAGTGCAGTACCGCTTTGGCAACACCATCGCCGCCGCCCTCGCGCTGAACCTCAGCCACGGCGGGATCGCGATCCGGACGACCAGTCCGCTTGACGCCGGCACGAAAATCAAGGTGCGATTCCGCACGCCTGGGTCCAAGCGAGACATCGACGTCGAAGGACGTGTCGCCTGGAGCGATCGTCGCGTGGGCATGGGCATCCAGTTCGAGAAGGTCGACGCGAGCAGCCAGACGCTGATCGACACCTTTGTCGACGCACATTTCTTCACCAACCGAAAAGCCTGAAGGCAGAAATTGGTAATTGAGTAAGCTGGTGAGCGGGTGGGTGTGTCTGGACGATGAGCTCCAGACCGGCTGGTCGCCCACCAGTGGCGAGAGGCTTTGATGGATTACTCGCTGGCCGGCATTGCCTGGCGGCTCGGTGCCGTCTTGGCGCTGGTGTTCCTCAACGGATTCTTCGTTGCCGCGGAATTCTCGATCGTCACGGTCCGGAAGACCAGGGTCGATCAGCTGCTCGCCGAGGGACACCGCGGGGCCCGCGCCGTACGCCGCGCGGTCAGCGATCCGGATCGATACATCGCCGCGACTCAACTCGGGATCACCATGGCGAGTATCGGCTTGGGATGGATTGGTGAGCCGGCGATCGCATCGTTCATCGAACCCATCTTCGCGTTCATGCCGGCGCCGGTGGCCGAGACGACGGCTCACAGCCTCGCGATCGCCATTGCGTTCGCGTTGATCACGGCCCTGCATATCGTCCTCGGCGAGCTCGCCCCGAAAACAATCGCCCTGGAACGCGCCGAGGCGACGGCCCTGATCGTGGTCAAGCCGACCGAGCTGTTCATGAAGACGTTCTGGCCGTTCATCAAGTTGTTGAACGGCATGGGACGATCCGTGGTGAATCTGCTCGGCATGCGCGGTTCCAGAGGGCACGCGCTCGTGCACTCGGAGGAAGAGCTGAAAATGCTGGTGACGGCGAGTCAGGAAGCAGGCGTCCTGGAAGAGCACGAGGAGCAGATGCTGCACCGTGTCTTCGGTTTCGCCGATCTGACGGCCGGCCAGGTGATGGTTCCTCGCACGGAAATCGTCGCGGTGTCTGCTGACGCACCGTCCGACGAGGTCGTGGCGCTCATCACCCGCTACGGCCACGCCCGGGTGCCGGTCTACCGCGAGGATCTCGACCACGTCATCGGAATCATGCACGTCACGGACCTCTTGAAGGTAATCACGGCGGGCAGCCCCATTCACCTGGCTGCGCTCGCGCGCGAGGCGCTCACCGTTCCAGAAACGCTCGGCGCCGCCGATCTGCTGGCAGAAATGCGCCGTCGGGCGGTTCGCGAAGCCATCGTCATCGACGAGTACGGCGGGACGGCCGGCCTGGTCACGTTCGAATCGCTCATGGCGCGCATCGTCGGCAACCTCGGGCGCGGATTCGGAGAATCCGCGACCGTCGAGACGCTTCCAGACGGGTCGGCGAAAATCGACGGCCTTGTGCTGGTGACCGACGTCAACGAGCGCTTTGCGCTACACATCGACGCCACCACCTACATGACGGTCGGCGGTTTCGTCCTGGGACGCCTTGGCCGGCGCCCGCACGTCGGCGACACGATCGACGTCGAGGGCCGGTTGATGCGCATCGAAGCGCTCGAGGGCCTTCGCGTGGCGAGCGTGTGGCTCTCCAGGCCGGATTACAAGGCTGACTCCGAAAAGGCGGCGGCGCTCCCGACAGAGCCATCAGCGAGTTGAAGTGATTTTCTGCGGGGTGAGTCGACACCGCCGAGCGACGACCCGCTCTACTCCGCCCGGAGTAGCCGCAGCGCGTTCGCAATGACGATGACCGACGCCCCGGTATCGGCCACGACTGCCATCCAGAGCGTGGCGACACCGCCGACGGCGAGGACGATGAAGGCGGCCTTCATGACAAGCGAGATGGCCAGGTTCGCCTTGACATTGCGGACCGTCGCGCGACTGAGGCGGAACGCATAGGGGATTTTCAGCAACTCGTCGGCCATCAGCGCCACGTCGGCGGTTTCGAGCGCGGCGTCGGTGCCCGCCGCACCCATGGCAATCCCGACATCGGCCGACGCCAGCGCGGGGGCATCGTTCACACCGTCACCGACCATCGCCACCGAACCGTACCGACGCCGCAAATCCGCGACGGCCGCAACCTTGTCTTCGGGCAGCAGTTCGGCCCGACAGTCGTCCACGCCAAACTCCGCGGCAATCGCTCGCGCGGGCCCCTCCGCGTCACCCGTCAGCAAGACGAGCGACTCAATTCCTTGACGACGAAGCAGGTCGAGCGCCTCTCGCCCGGTCTCACGCGGCCGATCCGCCACGGCGATCATCCCGATCACTTCATCGTTTCGCGCGACGAGCACGGCTGTTCGGCCCGTTGCGCTCCACCGATGCCAGCCTTCATGGATGGCCCTGGAACACAATTGCCGTTCCTCGAACAGCCGATGATTGCCGACCAACACACGGGCCCCTTCCACCAGTCCTTCCGCGCCCCGTCCGACCAGCGATCGAACGTCCTCGCCAGCTACGACTGAGATTCCGGCGCCAGCGGCGTACTGGAGGATCGCCTGACCGATCGGATGCTCGGACCGCCGCTCGATGGACGCCGCCAGCGTGACGATCGCTCGAGGCGGGAGGCCATTGAACGCCACGACATCGACGACCTCGGGCGTCCCCTTCGTCAACGTTCCGGTTTTGTCGAATGCGACGCACCGTACGCGACTGGTCCGCTCTAAATGCACGCCACCTTTGATGAGCACGCCTTTTCGAGCCGCGGCTGCCAATGCCGCGACCACGGACACGGGCGTGGAAATGACGAGCGCACAGGGGCACGACACGACGAGCAGCACCAGCGCCCGATAGATCCAGGCCTCCCAGGCTGCGCCCGCCAGCAGTGGCGGCAGAACGGCCAGCAGAATGGCGAGCACGATGACCGACGGGGTGTACACGCGTGCAAAGCGATCGACCAGAGTTTGGGTGGGAGCGCGCTGAGACTGCGCGCGCTCCACCAGGTGAATGATTCGAGCGAGTGTGGTGTCCCTGCGGGCCCGGGTCACTCGCACGTCGAGTGCGCCGCGACCGTTGATGGTGCCGGCGAACACCTCGTCGCCAGGCGCTTTGTCCACTGGAAGCGACTCGCCTGTCACTGGAGCTTGATTGACGGCGCTCTGGCCTGTGACGACCTCGCCGTCGAGCGGAATCTTCTCGCCTGGCTTCACGACGATTACCGCTCCCGGCGCGATCTCCTCGACGTCTACGCGGCGCTCTCCCGCATCGTCATGGACGAGCGCTTCGGCCGGCGTCAGATCCATCAGCGCGCGGACGGCGCTGCGGGCGCGCTCCATCGTCCGGGCTTCAAGCATCTGAGCCGTGGCGAACAGAAACGTGACGGCCGCAGCCTCCGACCACTGATCGAGGATCACCGCGCCAGACGCCGCAATGAGCATCAAAACGTTGATGTCGAGCGATCGTGCCCGAACGGCGTTCCACGCTCTGCGGGCTGTAATCGAGACGCTGGCCGCCAGGGCGATTCCGTAGAGGATGCGCGTCCACCATGGCGCCTCGACAACCATGTCGATGGCCAGCGCGGTTGCGAACGCGAGGGCTGCTGCGGACAGCAGAATCCAGCGGCGACGCGCCGCCCCATCCGCCATCACGATCGGCTCTTCGTGTTCGAGCCACGCGCGCATGCCTGCGTCGGCGACAGCTTCGGCAATCGCCGACGCCGAAAGCTTGGCGGCGTCGTACTTCACGAGCAGCCGCTGCCCGATCACGTCGGCGGTAAAATCTTCGACTCCAGACAGATGTTTGAATCGACGCTCGATCAATGCGACTTCTTCGCGGCAGTCCATCCCTTCGACCTTGAACGTCGACTCGGCATGCAGCTCACAAACCGCGCAGGCAGGGGGCGTCGCCACTCGACTATCTCTCGTGACGCAGCTCGCCGGTACTGCGCCGGCTGACGACCCCAGGTCCAAGACCGGTGGCCGCCTCCCGATTCGACTCCGAGCCACTCTGATCGCCTGGCGGCGCGGAGGTGGCTGGTTGTCGCGGCCCGGCCGGCGCCCGTTCTTCGACGTGCTCCAACCCCTGTTCGAAGAGGCGGACGATGTGCAGATCGTCAAGCGTGTAGAACATCATTCGTCCCTCACGCCGGGGACGCACGAGCCGCATGCCTCGCAGCAAACGCAGCTGATGCGAAACGGCCGATTCGCTCAACCCGAGCAGGCGCGCGATATCACAGACACAAAGCTCCGACCGCGACAGCGCGTCCAGAATGCGCACGCGAGTCAGATCGCCCAGTACTCGAAAGGTTTCGGCCAGGGCGCTTACCGAGTTCTCCGAGAGAAGTCGGGTCTTGAGCGCTGAAACTTTCGCGGGGTCCAGGTGAAAGACGTCGCAGGTGTCGTCGGCCGGCGGCTGACCTTTGGTCACCATCAGCAGCACTCCTGAATATATGAACAATTGCTCATATGTTCAGTATACCTCCAGGCTGGGGACTTGAGGCTGGGACTTGGGGCCAGGGCTTTCGGTTCAGACTCCGGCGCGGAGTAGGCTAATGGGGCGCGGAGTGGGCTAAAGCAGACTGGAGACTGGGAGAGCTGTCGGAGGTTCGCGGCGGTCGTCTCGTCCGCCCTCCAGCCCCGGCACCCAGTCCCCCGCCGCCGGCGTCTTAGTTAGAACGTGCCAAGCGTCTCGAAGACCTTCTTGTAGTTCGGCTCGTTTCGCGCATCGTCGAGAACTTCTCGATACCGCACGATGCCGTCTTTGTCCAGAACGAACACAGCTCGCTTGGCTATGCCCTTGAGGCCGATCATGTCCTCGTTGAACGCCCCGTAATCTCGAATGACCTGCTTGTTGAAATCGCTCAAAAGGGGAAAGTTCAGACTTTGCTGATCTTGAAAGGCTTTCAAGGCAAAGAACGTGTCGACGCTGATGCCGACCACCTGGGCTTTTGCCCGATTGAGCTCGGCCACCGAATCTCGAAAGGTGCACAGCTCCTTCTGGCAAACCGAGCTGAACGCGGCCGGAAAAAATGCGATCACGAGTGGCCGGCCTCTGAGCTCGCTGAGCGTCACGGGCTGGCGGTCCTGATTCATCAGGGTGAAGTCCGGGGCCTTCGATCCGACGTCTACAGGCATGTCATCTCCTTGTGCAGCGTGCTTGGGGTTGGTCGAAATGCGCTTCGCCGACGGTCGCATGATAGCGTGGCCGCTAAATGGCATGACAGCTTGCCCACTTTTGCTCCGTTCGGTTAGCATTTTCGGCTGGCGCAATTAGTCAAGGCGCCGACCAACTAATAGGAGAGCCGCCTCGTGATTGCGGTACAGCACCTCACAAAACGTTATGGCCGTGTCACGGCCGTCGATGATGTCAGTTTCCGGGTCGAGCGGGGAGAAATCCTGGGCTTTCTGGGACCCAACGGCGCCGGCAAGACGACGACGATGCGGATTCTGACGGGCTATATGCCGGCCACCGAAGGCCAAGCCATCGTCGCCGGATTCGACGTGTTCGACCAGCCTCTCGAAGCCAAACGTCGGACCGGGTATCTGCCGGAAACGCCGCCGCTCTATCCCGACATGACCGTTTTGGAGTACCTGCAGTTTGTGGCCAAGGTGAAAGGCGTGTTGGCTGCAGACCGACAGTCGCGGGTTCGGAGCGTCATGGCGCGGACCCAGATCGCGGATATGGGCGACCGCCTGTGTTCGAAGCTGTCCAAAGGATATCGGCAGCGGGTGGGACTCGCGCAGGCCCTGATTCACAACCCCGAAGTGCTCATCCTCGACGAACCGACCGCCGGTCTCGATCCCAAGCAAATCATCGATACACGTCGGCTCATCAAGGAGCTCGCTGGCGATCACACGATCATCCTCAGCACTCACATCCTGCCAGAGGTGTCCCAGACGTGCCAGCGCGTCGTGATTATCAACAAGGGCCGGGTGGTGGCGGTGGATACGCCAGATAACCTGACCGCACGGCTCCGCGGATCCGAGACCATGTACCTGCAAGTGGACGCGAACGGCGCCGATGCCACGGGTGTTCTGGCCGGTCTTGCAGGCGTGACCCGCGTTGTCGAATCCGATCGGCGCGACGGCATCGTCGGTTACGAGGTCGATAGCGAACGGGGGTTCGACGTGCGTCGGGATCTCGCTCGGGCGGTCGTCGGCAGCGGCTGGGGACTTCTGGAGCTGAGACCGATGCGCATGAGCCTCGAAGAGATCTTCCTTTCGCTCACGACCGAGGAGGCGCCGACGTCCGCGGTGGACGAAAGCGACAGGGCGGAAGGCGAGCCGTCGCCCGCCGAAGGTGAGACCGAACATGCGTAACATCCTGGCAATTGCGCACAAGGAACTGAAGTCGTACTTCGCGTCGCCGATAGCCTACATCGTGATCGGAGTCTTCGCGCTGCTCTATGGCTACTTCTACATCGCGATCCTGGCATTCTTCGTCCGCCAGAGCATGCAGATGGGCCAATTCGGGGGCGGCGCGCAATCGATGAACGTCAACCAGATGTTGCTTCGACCGTTGCTGCAGAACGTGACGATCCTGGTGCTGTTCATGATGCCGGCCATCACGATGCGGACCTATTCGGAAGAAAAGCGCTCGGGCACTATCGAATTGCTCCTCACGTCGCCGATTACGGATCTTCAAATTGTGATTGGCAAGTTTCTCGGAGCTCTGGCACTTTACGTCATCATGCTGGCGATTTCACTGATTCACGTGGGGCTTCTGTTCATCTACGGCAGCCCCGAGTGGAAGCCAATTCTCACGGCCTATCTCGGCCTGCTGCTGCTCGGTGGATGTTTTATTTCTGTGGGTCTCTTCGTCTCGACTCTCACCAAGAACCAGGTGGTCGCATTCATGGTCACCTTCGGTGTGTTTCTGTTTCTGTGGGTGATCAACTGGATAGGAAGCTTTTCGGGCCCGACGGTGAACGATCTGACCAATTACCTGTCGATCGTCGGACACTTTGATGATTTCGCCAAGGGCGTGCTCGACACCACACATCTCATTTACTACTTAAGCTTCATCGCCTTCGGGCTCTTTTTGACCGCGAAGTCTGTCGACAGCGAGCGGTGGCGAGGCTAACGAACGTGCGGGGTCCAGCTGGAAGCTGGTTGCTGGAAGCTGGTAGCTGTGCAGTGAGAGCTTGAAAATATGTTGAACCGAATTCTCAATTGGGTTGGTTGGCTCGGCATGCTGCTGGTCTTCGCAGCGGTCGGGATCCGTTTCGGCCTGCCGTCCCGGGAACAGTACGCGTTCTATCTGGCATGGGCCGGACTGATTTGCGTCCTGGCCTATACGCTCAGCCAATGGCGCGAGATCGCGAAGATGTTCACGCGCCGCCAAGCGCGTTATGGGACGCTGGCGGGCGTCAGCGTTCTCGTCGTACTCGCCATCCTGGTGGCGATCAACTACATCGGGGCCAAGCAAAACAAGCGCTGGGATCTGACCGCCAGCAAGCAATTCAGTCTCTCCGATCAGAGCCGCAATGTACTCGCCAAGCTGGATTCGCCGCTTCAGATCAAGGTCTTCGTGCAGGATGCCGAATTCGATCGCTACCGCGATCGATTGAAGGAATACGAATACGTCTCGAAACAGGTCACGACCGAATATGTCGACCCTGACAAGAAGCCGGCGGTTGCGAGGCAGAACCAGATTCAGCAGTACGGGACCATCATCCTCGAGCACAAAGGGCGCACGGAGCGGGTCACAAGCGACACCGAGCAGGACTTGACGAATGGCATCATCAAGGTCGTGTCCGGACAGCAGCGGAAGATCTATTTCACGCAGGGGCACGGCGAGCGAGATACAACATCCTCGGATCCAAACGGCTACGCTTCGATCGCGCAGGCGCTCGGCCGCGAGAACTACGCCGTTGACAAAGTTGCCATCGCGCAAGTGGGCGCGGTGCCCGATGACACGTCGGTCTTGATCGTTGCCGGCCCGAAGATCGACTTCTTCCCGAATGAAATCGACGCGCTCAAGAAGTACCTCGAAAAATCGGGAAAGCTCCTGCTCGAGTTGGATCCACCCGACAAGCCTGACAGCCCGCCTCTCACAAATCTCATCGCACTGGCGCACGATTGGGGCTTCGATGTCGGCAACGACGTCGTGGTCGACGTGAGTGGTATGGGGCGCCTGATCGGGACCGACGCCTCGGTGCCCGTTGTCGCAAGCTACCCGTCACATCAGATCACCGAGCGGTTCAACTTTCTCACGGCTTTTCCGCTCGCCCGCTCGATCACACCCGTCTCCGGCGGCGTCAACGGTCATACCGGACAAACGTTCATCGAAACGAGCGCGCGCAGCTGGGCCGAAGCCGACATCAAGTCGCTGCTGGCATCTGGTGAGGTCTCGCTCGACGAAGGCAAGGGCGACCGAAAGGGCCCGATACCCATCGGAGGGGTTGTATCTGCGTCCGCGCCACCCACCGATCCGTCCAAGCCTGGCGAGGATGCGGGAGCCAAGCCAGAGACTCGGGTGGCCCTCATCGGCGATTCGGACTTCGTCGCCAACTCGGGCCTCGGAATTCAAGGCAACCGGGATCTCTACATGAACGCGATCGGCTGGCTGTCGCAACAGGAGAACCTCATTTCGATTCGTCCCAAGGAGCCCGACGACCGGCGCATCACGCTGACAGCGACGCAACAGGCCAACATCCAGTGGCTTTCGCTCCTCATCATCCCTGGACTGATCTTTGGATCGGGCGTTTACACCTGGTGGCGGAGACGGTAAATGCGAGGATTGCGCTCCACGATTGCATTGGTCGCCGTGCTCATCGGGCTCGGCGCGTACATCTACTTCGTCACCTGGAAGAAACCAGCCGAGACCGCCTCGAAGCAGGAAAAGGTATTCGCTGGAATCGAGGCCGGCAAAATCGAAGAGTTGAAGGTCGCGTCCGACAAAGGCGACGTCACGACGCTCAAGAAGGACGGCACCGCATGGCAGCTCACAGCCCCGATTGCCGCGAAAGCGGACGAGTCCGAAGCCTCCGGTATCGCCAATGCGCTCGGTCAGCTCGAGATCGTTCGTGTGATCGACGAAAATCCAGCTGATCTGAACGAGTACGGTCTTCTCACACCCCGCATCGAGGTCAATTTCAAGGCTGCGGGAGACCAGGACTACCGTCGGCTGCTCATCGGAGAGAAGTCCCCTACTGGTTCCGACTTGTTCGCGCGGCGCAACAACGAGAACAAGGTGTTCCTCATCCCGGCCCATCAAGAAACGACTCTCAACCGATCGACCTTCGAGCTGCGCGACAAGGCGATGCTGACCTTCGAGCGCGACAAAGTGGACGGCCTCGACGTGAAGGCTGGTGACAAGACGCTGCAGGTCGCCAAAGACAACATGGAGTGGAAGATCACACAGCCCATCCAGGTCCGCGCCGATTACGGGACCGTGGAGGGGCTGCTTGGACGTCTGCAGTCCGCCGCCATGAAGTCGATCATGGCCGACGCTGCAACGCCGGCCGACTTGAAGAAGTACGGCCTCGACAAACCAGCGGCCAGCGTCGACGTGAAAATGGGCAGTGCGCGGGCGACGCTGCTCGTCGGCACAAAGGCGGAAGACAATACCGTCTACGCGCGCGATGCGTCGAAATCCTCCGTCGTGACGCTCGACGGCGCCCTCCTCGATGAGTTGAAAAAGGCCGCGGACGAGTACCGCCGCAAAGATGTGTTCGAGTTCCGCTCGTATAACGTGAACCGGGTCGAATTCACCAGAAGCGGCCAGACGGTCGCCTTCGAAAAGGTCAAGGGCGAGGGGACCGAAGCGCCCGACAAATGGCGTCGCGTGGCCCCCAACCCCGCAGATGCCGACAAGGACAAGATCGACTCGCTGATCAGCCGCGTGTCAAACATGCGCGCGGCGTCGTTTGTCGACTCGTCCGCCAAGACCGGCCTCGACGCCCCGGCGATGACTGTGGTCGCCAAGTTCGACGACAACAAGAAGGAAGAACGCGTCAGCTTCGGCAAAGTCGGGGAAGACGTCTACGCCTCACGTCCCGGCGAACCTGGCGCAGCCAAAGTCGACACAACCGACTTCACCGAAGCCAACAAGACGTTGGACGAGCTCGTGAAGTAGTTCGGGAGCCGGAGGCCCGTTCCGCTCGTCGAAGCGCAGTGCGCGGACCATCGGGCAGACGGTGTTCGCCTCGCCGGCGGATGCTGAGGACCTGTGACCGCCGAAAAGAAGAAGCAGCGACACACCACGGCTCTCGCCTTCGCCATAGTTGCCGTGCTCTGGTCGGGCCACGTCGCTCCTGGCGCCGCCGTTCCGACCAACTCCGCCCAAACGGCCGTTACTACGCTTCGACGCGACATCGAAAGCATCCTCGGTCGTCCCGCGCTGGAACGCACCTACTGGGGTGTTCTGGTCCGATCGCTGGCCACCAACGATACGCTCTATGCGCTGAATGCCGGCAAGCTGATGATGCCGGCGTCGAACATGAAAATTGTCACCCTCTTGACGGCTGCCGAACGTCTCGGGTGGTCGTATACCTACGAAACGCGTCTGGTCGCAGCTGGCTCGATCGCGGCGGGGAAGCTGGAGGGCGACCTCGTGGTCGTCGGATCGGGCGACCCGACGATCAGTCATGAAGGGCTGGGGAGCGATGTGCTCGATCTGTGGGCAGAACGAGTCAAAGCGGCCGGCATTGAAGCGATAACCGGCCGCATCATCGGAGACGACAACGCCTTCGAGGACGAAACGCTCGGACCGGGTTGGGCGTGGGACTATCTGGCGAGCGGGTACGCAGCCGGCGTCGGCGCCCTGCAGCTCAACGAAAACGCCGTCTGGGTGACAGCCACCCCCGCCGACTCGGTTGGAAGCCCGGCGCTCGTCTCGATCGCACCGGACAATAGCGGCCTCGACGTTCGCAGCGACCTCACGACCACGGCCGTTGGCACCCTGTCCGCGGTGACGACCCGTCGCCTGCCGGGCAGTCCACGTCTCGCGCTGCGCGGGACGCTGCCGGTTGGCTCGACGCCGATCGCCGTCAGAGTGTCGGTCGACAATCCGACTCAATACTTCGTCAACGCGCTGCGCGCCACATTGGTCGCGCATGGTATCGACGTACAGGGCGCGGCCGTCGATATCGACGACCTGCCCAGCTCACCGTCGCTCTCGGACGCGACGACGATCGCCAGCTATCGCTCTCCCCCGCTTTCCACGCTGGCGATAAGGATGATGAAGTGGAGCCAGAACCTTTACGCCGAAACGCTGCTCAAGACAATGGGCGCGGCCGCAGGGGCGCCAGGCATACAAGGCGGTCGAGAAGCGGTGAGATCGACGTTGGACTCGTGGGCGGTCTCCCCCACCGGACTGGTCATGATCGACGGCTCTGGACTATCGCGCTACAACCTGGTCACGCCCGAGACGCTCGTCGCCGTTCTCGCGCGGGCACGGCATGTTCAAGGGCTGCGCGACACGTTCGAAGAGACGCTGCCGATCGCCGGGAGGGACGGCACGCTCCAAAGCCGGATGAAGAACACGCCTGCCGAGAACAACGTCCGCGCCAAGACAGGCTCGATTGCCAATGCGCGTGGAGTGTCCGGCTACGTGAAGGCCGCCGATGGAGAACCGTTGGTCTTCTCGATTCTCGCCAACAACTTCGAAACACTCGCCGACGAAATCGATCGAGCCACCGACGCCATCCTGGTCCGCCTGGCGCGATTCAGGCGGTAGCCTGGGGCTGGCCGGGCGGCTGGAGCTTCGATTCGCGTGCGCGCGCTCGACCTTTCACTCCCATGACGATCCCGAGGACGAGCCCGACGGCGGCGCCAATGGCGGCACCGATCTCCTGTCCACGTATGAGCTTCGTGGTTGCGTAGCGGATGACATCGGGAATCTGGACGACGGCCGGGATCTGGGCGCCTTGGGGAAGCCCACCTGGTGCGGAGTACCACGTCAGAGCCGGCGGCACGACCCACGACGCGACGGCCGCACCGATCAGGGCGCCCGTCAGGACAAGAATCAATGTGGTCTTCACCGCCGGACCTCCGGATTCGCTGCCGCGTCGCTGGACGCCGGGTGCAGCGTGCTGATGAATTCGCAAGGGTGACCGTACCCCGACAACAAGATCAAGACCTTTATTCTGCCCCCCGTCGAACTCTCATCGACCGTTTCGTCCGAAATCAGCGGCTTGGCCGATGCGGCCCGGCGGTATTGTCCTTGCCTGCGAACCGCGTCATGGACCAGCCTGTGTCGGCCACCTACGACGAGCCGACGGTCATGTGGCGGATGCGCCGGGGCGAAGCCCACTTCGCCCATGCTGTCATCGGGTTTCAGAGCAGCGGTGCGTGGGTCATGTGGTTCGTGAACGGCCGGCCGCTGGGCGTTCGCGACTTCGATGACTGCTCGAGCGCAATTCAGTGGAGCGATCGCTTGCGCGCCCAAAACTGGACCGTGGGTTGGCGTCTGGTCGCCGATAGCGAGGAGGCGCACTCCACCTAATCCCGTGAGTCCTGCCGCCGCCCGCCGAAAGCAGCCCCAAAGGGCTGCGCTACCAGAGCGTGCTAACGTCAATTCTCTAGCGCTGAGCCAGGAACCTCGCAGAGGCGCACGCTCAATCCGGAAGCGCCAAGCCCGGCTGCAAGAGCGGGTCTAAGACACCAGCATCCTCGAAGCCTTTCGCGCGCAGTATGCAACTGTCGCAATGGCCGCACGGCCGCCCGCCAGGGTCGGGATCGTAACAGCTGGTTGTCAGGCGGTAATCGAGCCCGAGCTCGACGCCGCGCCTGATGATTTGGGCCTTCGTCATCGAAATCAGGGGGGTTCGAACTCGAACGCGTCCTCCTTCGACGCCCGATCGCGTAGCGACCGACGCCAGCGCCTCGAAGGCGGCGATGAACTCTGGCCGACAATCCGGGTAACCCGAGTAGTCGAGAGCATTCACACCGATGACGATGTCCTGGGCTTCGAGCACTTCGGCCCATCCGAGTGCAAGCGACAGGAAAATCGTGTTTCGGGCGGGCACGTACGTCGAGGGGATGCCAGTCGCCGTCACGTCCCGATCGCGTGGAACGCTGACGTCGGACGTGAGGGACGATCCGCCAATCGCGCGGAGATCGACAGTCAGCTCGAGGTGCTTCTCGACCGCCAGCCATCGGGCGACGGCACGAGCCGACTCGATTTCCCGCAAGTGTCGCTGCCCGTAATCAATTGTGAGCGCATAGAGGCGGAAGCCCTCAGATCGGGCAATCGCCGCGGCGGTGTAGGAGTCGAGGCCGCCGCTCAGGAGGGCTATCGCTCGCATGATTCAGACGCCTCGTGTGTCGGGCGTCCAGATGTACTTGTGCAACTGGAGCTGCAAACGCACCGGCAGGCGATCCGCGAGGATCCATTCCGAGAGCGTCTTCGGTTCCAGAACACGGTGCACCGGTGAGATGAGGATGGCCGCACAGCGAGACGCCAGCTGGAGACGCTGGATGACGTCGCGCGCGAACTCGTAGTCAGCGCGGTCCATCACGACGAACTTCACCTCGTCGTGCGGCGACAGCCGGTCGAGATTCGCCCAGTCGTTGTTTACGGCCTCCCCGCTGCCTGGACACTTGACGTCGATGATCTTCACCACGGCAGCAGGGACGCGATCGACCGGCCGGTGGCCACCGGTTTCGAGCATGACGGTGCGTCCGCGCTCGAGCAAACGCTCCATCAGGGCGTACACGTCCTCCTGGAGCAAAGGCTCGCCGCCCGTGATCTCGACGAGCGGGCAATCGTGCTGCTCGACGGCCGCCACGACATCCTCGACGGACTGCTTGCGGCCCTCGTAAAATGCGTACGGCGTGTCGCACCATGTACAGCGAAGGTCGCAGGCCGTGAGCCGGACGAACACGCAGGGGCGGCCCGCTCGAGACGATTCGCCTTGGATTGAGTAGAAGATCTCGTTGACAGTCAGCATGGGCTCATGAATCGGCCAGATCCGGTATTCTACGCCTATGGCGAAACCGACCTTTTATTGGAAACCGACCTGAACCACGTGCAGAAACGCCAGAAGTTTTCTGGAGCAGGCGCGCGTCGACGTCCACGAGCTCGACATCAACCGGGAGCCTCCCTCGCGGGAATTCCTGGAACGACACATTCAAGCCGAACACTTTCTCGACTATGTCAGCAGGCGCAGCCCGATTTTCAAAGAGCGGCCCTTGCCGCGATCCAAGAAAGAAGCCATTGATCTGATGATGAAAAACCCGAATCTGATCAAGCGACCGATCCTCATCAAGGCTTCGAGAGTCATCTTCGGCTTCGACAAGGATGAGTACGCCAGGCTCTAACGTTCGAATCGGCACCTCCGGCTGGAACTACCCCACCGGCCGCGGCACGTGGAACGGTATTTTTTACCCGCCGGCACGCAAACGACCAAAGGGGTTCGACGAGCTCTCCTTCTACGCGGAGCACTTCGACACAGTCGAGGTCAACTCGACTTTCTATGGATTGCCGCGGGCGGACGTCTGTCGGCAGTGGGCAGATCGCACGCCTGAGGGCTTCGAATTCTCGGTCAAGCTCTATCAGAAGTTCACGCACCCTGAGATGTTCAAGCAGACGCTCTCACGCCGCCTGTCGAAGGCCGACGAGCGGTTGACGTTCGATGAGCCACCCGAGCGGGAGATGCTCGACGCGCTGGCGCGGCCGAATCAGGCGGACCTGGACGAGTTCCGCGCCGGGATCGAGCCGCTCGCATCGACGGGCAAGCTTGGAGCGCTTCTGGCACAGTTCCCGGCAAGTTTCAAGGACGTTCCGGCCTCACGCGAGTACCTCGGCCATCTGCTTCGCGCTCTGGCCGGATATCCGGTTGCCGTGGAGCTTCGCCACGCAAGCTGGAGCGACCATGTTGGCGAGACGCTCGAGATGCTCAACGAGTTGGGCGTCGCCTGGGTTCAGATCGATGAGCCCAAATTTCGATTTTCAATCCGGCAGAACTACCTGCCGAACGTCGAAAGCTTCTATTACATGCGGCTGCACGGCCGAAACGCGAAGACCTGGTGGCGTCACGCCAAGGCCGAGGATCGCTACGACTATCTGTACTCCGCCGAGGAGCTCAAAGAGTTCTCCGATACAGCAGATGCTGCCCGACGGCTTGTGAAGAAGATGTATCTCTACACCAACAATCACTTCTCGGCCAAATCAGTCGCCAATGCGGCGATGATCAAGAAACAGCTTGGCGAGCCAATCGAAGGTGAGTACCCGGAAGAATTCATCGTCAAGTATCCGGAGCTTACGGGAATTGTCAATCTACGATCGAACGCCGATCTCCTTTTGACGCAGAACGATTGACCGAAATCGGCAACCGTAAATCGGCAATCGTAGACTGCCGATTCATTCCTTCACGTACATGCGGTTGATGACGTCGCCCTTCTGAATGGCGTCAACGACATCGCTGCCAGAAATCACCCGCCCGAATACCGCGTACTTCCCGTCGAGGTCGGCGCGAGCCGCCAACGTCACATACAGTTGACTGTCGCCGAGCACAGGGTTGCCGAAGTGCGAGATCGCGACGGCCCCTTTGGTGTGTGTGCGCTTCTTCGTGATTTCCGCCGCGCCAATCGGCGTTTCGCTGGCCGCTGCAGAGCCTCGACCCCAGAGCGCCTCTTTCGACAGATCGCGCGATTGCGGATCTCCCCACTGAATCACGAACCCGGGAATCACGCGATGGAAACGTAGACCGTTGTAGAAGCCGCGTTCAACCAACTCGACGACGTGCTTCACGGTCTTGGGCGCCTCGTCCGGGTACGTGTCGAACGAAAAACTCCCCCTCGACGTTTCGACCACGATCACTGGCACAGAGGCCTTTTGGGCGACGATGAACGCCCGTTCGGACCAGGTGAACACCGCGAGGCCGATGGCGGCGGCGACAACATAGGACACGCGACCGGTCATACGGCCACCCGCTGTGGAGTCATTCTGGCAACGCGGGTCACCCCCGCTCTCGGACAAAGTTGGCTGAGGACACATTCGCCGCAGCGGGGATGGACCGGTCTGCAGACGTTTTGTCCCCAGGAAACAAGGTAGAGATTGATGTACGGCCACCATCGGTCATCGGTCACTCGATACAGAGCTTGTTCTGTCTCGGCCGGCGTTCTCGTCGTCACCCAACCGAGTCGATTTGAAATTCGATGCACGTGTGTATCGACGCAAATGTTCTTCAAGCTCTTGAAGGCGAGAATCAGGACGAGGTTGGCTGTTTTCCTGCCCACACCCGGGAGCGTCAGCAACTCGTCCATGGTCGCGGGCACTCGCCCTCCGAACCGATCGACGAGAATGCGGCACGTCGCCTTCACGTGGCGGGCCTTGTGCCGGTAGAAGCTGGCTGGATAGATCAGGCGCTCGAGCTGCTTGACCGTCAGCCTGGCCATGGTGCGCGGCGTCCGGGCGACCTTGAACAGCCTCGTTGACGCGGCGAGCGTCGTCGCGTCCTGCGTCCGTGCGGACAGCAAGGTGGCGATCAGGACCTGAAAGGCGTCTTCTGCCTGGTCGTGGGAGATCTTTTCGACTGCCGGGAGGTCGAGCCCGTCAATGGCGCGTGCCAACGCACGCATGACCGGCTCGACCGGCGCCAACGGCTTCTTCCTGGAGGATCGTTTCATTCGAGAACAGGCGTCAGCGGCGCGCGGCCGCCAAGCACGGCCGCGACGTTGTCGACCGCCAGATTCGCCATCGCGGTCCGAGTCTCTGTCGTAGCGCTGGCAAGGTGCGGCACGAGCAGCACGTTCTCGAGCGACAGCAAATCGGGATGAACAGTCGGCTCGTTCTCGAAGACGTCGAGCGCGGCGCCAGCGATCAGTCGCTGCTGCAACGCCCAGGCGACGGCTGCCTCGTCGAGGACCGGGCCTCTTGACGTATTGACGAGGTAGGCCGAACGCTTCATCCGCGCGAGGGCGCGCTTGTCGATCAGGTGACGCGTGTCTGGGCCGAGCGACACATGCAAGGAGACGACGTCCGACGTGTTGAGGAGCCGATCGAGCGTCATCTTCTCGTACGGCCCGTCGACTGTAATCACATCGGAATAGGCCACGCGCATGCCGAAGGCGGTCGCACGCGCGGCCACGGCCCGGCCTATGCGGCCAAAGCCGATCAGGCCGAGCTGCTTCCCCCTCAGCTCCGTCCCAAGCATGAAATCGAATGCCCACCCTTTCCACGCTCCCCGGCGAATAACGCGTTCGCCTTCTGATAGGCGCCGCGTGATGGCGAGGATCATCGCCCAGGTGAAGTCTGCTACCGACTCGGTCAGGACATCTGGCGTATTGGTGACGACGATCCCGCGAGTGCGGGCGTATGGCACGTTGATGTTGTTATAGCCAACGGCGACGTTTGCGACGACTTTCAGCCTGGCGCCTGCGTCGAGGACACACTGGTTGATATCGTCGGTGACCACGCAGACCAGTGCATCCTTGTCGACCACGCGCTGGCGCAACGCATCCGGGGCCATCCCACCGTCCGAGTGCAGCTCGACCGAACCGATCTCCTGAAGTCTGGCGATGACGGCTGAGGGCAAGCCGCGAGTGACGAGAATGTTTGGCATAAGCTCATCGGGCCCCTCCTGCCCTGTTAGTGCCCATACGACTGACAGTAACTGCAGTGATTGCAGCGAACCGTCGGCTCGATCAGACAGGCACCGTCGCCATCACCGCCGCGCGTCACTTGGAAGACCGCATGGCTCGCGTGGTCCGCGACCGCTCTGGCCGGAACTACGCGGGGAACGTCTCCCAGCAGGTGACGGGCGATCGACTCTCGCACGAGCTCACGAAGTTCCGCGTCCGTCATAGAGGACAGAATCGCCGTGCATCAGTCTTCGATATCGACATGATCGATGATCCCGACAATTGCCGCGTCAACCGGCGCCCACCTCTTGCCGAGCGCGTCGCCGGCGGCGCGTCCTTCGAGCACGATCAGGACTTTTTCGGAAACGCCGGCGCCGACGCCGTCGACTGCAAGGAGCGGAAAGCCTCGAGGGGTGTCGTCGTTGGCCTGGAGCGGCTGCACCAGCAGAAGCTTTGCGCCCTCGAACTTGCCATGCTTTTGGGTCGACACGACCGTTCCAATCACTCGCGCGATCTGCATCATTCAATTTGAGGATTTGAGAATGTGAGAATTTGAGAATCTGAAAATCTGATGACTTCAAAATATTCTAGATTCGCAGAACCCAAATCCTCAAATTCTCACATCCTCACATCCTCAAATCTCGAGATTCATACCTCGTCGACGGTCCAGTGATCGACGATGCCGACGATCGCGGCATCCACGGGCGGCTCCACCGGGTGGAATGGAAAACTCGCTTCTTTGCCGCGGACGAAAAACACTTCCTCGCCGACGCCCGCTCCTACCGCATCAACAGCCACCAAGGGACGACCCGCCGGTTGCCGTTCCGGCGTCAGGGGCTGAACCACAAGCAGCTTGATGGCCCGGAGATTCTCGTCCTTGCGGGTCGCCACCACGTTTCCAATGACTTTCGCCAGCTGCATTGGGGTTTATTCGTTGACCTCGACGGCATCCACAATCCCGACGATCGCAGCGTCCACCGGACAGTCTTTGAGGCCAGCCGCCATCCGGGCCGAACTGCCACTGACGATGAGAACGGTTTCCCCGACGCCGGCGTCCACTGTATCGACGGCTACGAGGTAGTGGCCTTCAGGCTTGCCGTGAGGATCGATCGGTCGGGCGACCAGCAGCTTGCTGCTGACCAGTCGCGGGTCTTTTCTGGTCGCTACGACGGTTCCGACGACTTTGGCGAGGAGCACTTCAAGGGTTCCAGAGTTCCAGGTTCCAGGTTCCAGGGTTCTCGGTTTCAGGTTCCCGGGTTCGGGGTTCCAGGATTACAGGGTTTCGAACCCTTGAACCTTGGAACCTTGGAACCCTGGAACCTTGGAACCTTGGAATTTTTTATGCTTTCACCCCGCTTGCCTTTCCGATTGGCAGCGCGTCCTCGAGGTTCGCATGGGGACGCGGGATGACGTGAACCGACACGAGCTCGCCGACGCGGCGCGCCGCGGCGGCGCCTGCATCGGTTGCTGCTTTGACGGCGGCCACGTCACCACGGACGATCGCTGTCACGTAGCCTGCCCCGATCTTCTCCCAGCCGACCAGCGTGACCTTCGCCGCCTTGACCATCGCGTCGGCGGCCTCGATCATCGCGACCAGGCCCTTGGTTTCAACCATCCCGAGCGCCTCGCCCATTGTCAACTCCTTCTAGACATGCAAAAGCACAGAGACCTGTGGCTTTACCGGTTCTCGCGTTACCGCAAATTGCGGATGGCTTCCTCAATCAGCGCGGAGAGTTCGCGGTATGTTAACCGAATTTCTGTTTCGTCATCGGTTCGTGGAACCTGCGGCCGGGTCGAGCGTTCGGCCATGTCCGGAACGAGTCGCAAGCCGCGGCCTTCGGGAGCTTCCACGACCTGGCAGCTCGCATCATCTGCCACGTCGCTCGACCCATCGTCGCAGAGCGGGGCCGGCGCCTTGATGCCATAAGTCCCGCGGAGCCCTTGAAGACGCTCCACTTCCTCGCGGGCGATCAGATTTTCCCGTCCGAGCAAGCGAGCGACAAGGCTGATCTTGGCGAAGTGCTCGATCGTTTCCATCTTGAAGTAGGCGGCGAACAGATCGGCACCTACCGTCAGCGCGCCGTGGTTGGCCAGGAGCATCCCGTCGTGCGCCCTGATGTACTTGCGGACGGCGGCCGGCAGTTCGTTGGTCGACGGGGTGGCGTACTCGGCAATCGGAATGCTGCCGAGGGTTGTCAGGACCTCGGCCAGCACCGCCCGTGTCAGTGGGATGCCAGCGACCGCGAACCCTGTTGCGGTCGGGGGATGCGCGTGAACGACCGCCTGCACATCGGGCCGCTGCTGGTAGACCTCGAGGTGCATCAGCATCTCGGAGGACGGATCGCGGTCGCCTTGCAGCTTGCGCCCCTCGAGATCGGTGATGCACATCATGTCGGGCGACATGAATCCCTTGGCTACGCCTTTCGGCGTCATGAGCAGGTGATTGGCGTCCAGGCGGACGCTGATATTCCCGTCGTTCGAAGCCGTGTATCCGCGCGCGTACATCCGGCGGCCGACTTCGACGATATCGCCGCGGAGCGAGCTCTCAGTGGTCATCTGGCGGCGCTTCGCGACGACCCGGCACGCGTCGTCTTGCCTCTTATCTGATAGGCGTCACGACAAGTCGTCGAGCAGAAAAAAACGCGCTCGGAGCCATTGGGCAAGACCACGGCGCGGTCGGGCAGCACGAACGTGCCACAAACCGGATCCCGAACCATCTGTTCGCCGCGCTCCGGAATACGTCGCTCCTGCCCGCCAATGCCTTCAATCACGCCGCCGATCACCCGCCACAATGCGCGGACCACCAGCAGCACGAGGAGGATTCCCAGGGCCAGTCGAAGCATGATCATGGACCCGGCTTCTGTGCCTGACTACCGCCGATGCCGGGGTGCGCCGACCTGAAGCTCTCCAGCGCGCGTTTTGCCGCCTGCCCTTCCGGACTGTCAGGCGCGAGCTTCAGGACCTGCTGCCAGGCTTGGGCCGCGCCATCGAGATCCTGCTTGCCAAACGCCCTGACGATGCCGAGATTCAGCAGGGTTTTGACGTGATTGGGATCGATCTTCAGAGAGCGGTCGAATTGCTCGAGCGCCTTGTCGGGCTGATTGGTGTAGTAATAGCAGACGCCGAGATCCGTGCTGACGTTCACGTCATTTGGCGACAACTTGACCGCTTCGCCGTACCACTTGATCGCGTCGTCGTACCGTTCGGCATCGAAGTAGAGGTTGCCGAGTTGCACGCGCGGCTGCGCGTTCGACGGCTCGCGTTCGGCCACTGATGTCAGTGCTTTGACTTGCGCTTCATCGAGCAGCGCGGCACGTGTCGTACCGCTTTCGCCGGAGGGAGCAGGGGCGCTCGCCTGGATGGGCGTGGCAGGCGGCCGCACGGTCGCTTGTTGCGAACCGATCACCCAGCCGGCGATCAGACCGAACACGACACCAGCGATGGCAAACGCGATAGATTCGGATCTCACCGTGCAATCGATCATAGCAGGAACGGTCCAAGGACCGTTCCTGCCGATGTCCAGGCACCGCTGTCAGTACCGACTACGCTCGTCGGCAGTCGAGTAGGGGACGGTCTTCAGACCGTCCCGCCGGCTGTTCCCAATCGCAAAGCGTGAAGAGCCGGTGGAAAAACGCTGTTTGTGCGATCCATATCAGCCGACCGATCGACCGGCTGCGAGAACTTCCAGGTACTCGTGAACAACGGTCGAAAGGCCGACGAAAAGGGCGCGCGCGATAATCGCATGGCCAATCGAGACTTCTTCGAGGCCGGGCAGCGAACGGAAAAGGACGAGGTTCTGCAAATCGAGATCGTGTCCGGCGTTGACACCTACTCGACGTGAGACTGCGTGCCTTGCCGCCTCGGCATATATGTGAAACGAGCGACTTCCCTGTTCGGGCCCCGCTTCAAAGGCGCGGGCGTAGGGTTCGGTGTATAGCTCAACTCGGTCCGCGCCCACCGATGCCGCCCAGTCGATGGAGTCTGAGCGAGGATCGACGAACAGACTGACTCTGATGCCGCGCGACCGAAGGTCCTCGACGACTTCAGCTATTTCCGAAGTTGGCGCGCCGGGCGTCCATCCACAGTGACTCGTGATTTCGCCAGGCACGACAGGCACGAGGGTGCACTGATCTGGCCTGACCTCCCGAACCAATTCGAGCAGCTCCGGTCGCGGATCGCCCTCGATGTTGAACTCGACGCGAGGCTGCCGTCCCTGGAGATGACGCGCGATCGCACGGACGTCGTCCGGGGTGATGTGCCGCCGATCGGCGCGCGGGTGCGCGGTGATGCCAGGAACGCCGGCTGCGAGGCAGATGTCGACGGCGTCCAGCACGCTCGGCACCGAGCCCCCACGCGAGTTGCGAAGCGTGGCGACCTTGTTGACGTTTACTGACAGCCGAATCATTGCGGGCAAAAAAGTTTCAGGCTCCAGGCTTCAGGCTCCGGGCTTCAGGCTCCGGGCTTCAGGCTGCAGGACACTTCATCCGAGATGTTCTTTCACGACGTCCACGATCTCCTGACCCCACGTGCGGATCTCGTGTTCATGCGTGCCCTCCAGCATGATTCGGAGAAGGGGCTCTGTTCCGGAATATCGAACGAGCAAGCGCCCCTGACCCTTGAGCCGGTTCTCGACGCGGGACATCGCCTCTGAGATCGCCGGCACCTCGTGCAAGTCGACCCTGTCGCGCACGTGGACGTTCAAAAGGACCTGGGGATACGTGACGAGATCGGCCGCCAGGTCGGCAAGCGTCCGGCCCGTGAGCGCGATTGTTCTCAAGACGTTGAGCGCGGTACACAAGCCGTCGCCGGTAAACAAATAGTCCGAGAAGATGAGATGGCCCGACTGTTCGCCGCCGAGCGACAACCCTCGGCTGAGCATTTCCTCCATCACATACTTATCGCCAACGGGACAACGGACCAGACCGATTCCGAGCTTGCCGAGCGCGAGCTCGAGCCCGATGTTGCTCATCACGGTGGCCACAATCGCGTCGCCTTTCAGGCGGCCCTCCTTTTGAAGCTGGCGGGCGCACATGAATAGAACGGCGTCGCCGTTGACAACCTGTCCGGCATGGTCGACGAAAATCGCCCGATCGCCGTCGCCGTCGAAGGCCACGCCCAGCTTGCAGCCACGGGCCACGACCGAACTCGCCAGCGTCTCTGGATGCGTCGAGCCGCAGGCCAGGTTGATGTTGCGGCCGGTGGGGTTGTTGCCGATGACCACCGTCTGGAGGCCGAGGCTTTCGAAGAGCTCCGGCGCAACCCTCGTCGTAGCACCGTTCGCGCAATCGATTCCGAGCAGATTGCGGACCCGGATGTGGTCGGGAAGCAAGGCTCGCAGATGCTCGAGGTACGGTCCCACGAGATCCGCTCGCGCCACCGGACCGGCCTGGCCCTCTCTGGCCGTCCAGGACACGTCAGCCACGATCGCCTCAACCTGCCGCTCGACACGTTCCGTGAATTTCTCACCGCGGCCCGAAAAAACCTTGATGCCGTTATCCGTAAACAGGTTGTGCGACGCCGAAATGACGACTCCTGCGTCGTACTCGGCCGCGCGGGTCAGATAGGCCACAGCGGGCGTTGGGACCACGCCCGCACTCAGCACCGAGGCCCCTTCGCCGGATGCACCGTGCGCAAGCTCCTCCTCGATCCAGGCACCGGATTCGCGGGTGTCGCGGCCAAGCAGCAGCCTTGTCGACGCCGAGCGCTCGGGAAGCGCCCGTACGAGCGCGGCGCCGAGGCGACGCACCGTCGGCCGATCGAGAGGGTACCGACCAGCGACGCCGCGTACACCATCTGTTCCGAAAAGACGGGGGATCACGAACGCGGCGTCGGGATCAGTTCTGGCCACTGGCGATTCGCACGCGGACCACGGCGGGATCGATTCGCGTCACTCCTACGTCTCGCATCGTGTCGGCCCGTACCGAGAGGGAGTATTGGCCAACACCGAGGCCGGCGAGATCGACGTAGGCGTCGATATCGTCGCCACCCACGCCAGCCAGACCTTCCCGTGTGCCGCGGACGCCGACCTCGATTGTCGAGGGACTTGATTGCGCCGTCAAAAGCGGGGACAGGTTCCGCAATCGGACCGCGACATTCCGAAGCGTTCGTTCGGCCGGTGCTGGAGCGATTTGCACGTCAACGATCGCCGAGCGAGAGGTCCTCAGGCGCAACGTGGAATCCAGCATGCCAACCGTCACCGTATGGCGCACGTCTTCCTTGGCGCCCGCCACCGAGACCGGTTCGGTCAATGCCGCGGCGGCACGCTTGACAGAGCTCTCAGGCCCGACGATTTCGACTGTGGGAGGATCGGCCGACATCCGACCGACCACGAACCCTGGGGCGGGCCTGCCCTCGATTGCCGGAACGACCGGCACTTGCTTGCTCGCCGAGGTCTCGAACACCAGTGCGATGGTTGCCGGCGTGATCTGGACGATCTCCAGGCCGAAGGGCACTCGAACCTGATCGGGCGTCACATGGAACAGCCGTTGCCCCGGCTGAGCATCGCGCAAGTCCAGAACAGCGACGATGTCGACTGGCGACAGACGGCTGAGGGCTCCGGAACCTCCACGGACGCGTACGTCAACGGTCGAGGGCGCTTCGGTCTGCAGCTCGAGACCCCCCGGGAACTGCTGCAGTTCGAGCGGAATCCGCATGCCGCGTTCAACGGTCTCTTCCCCCGCGACGACCATCCACAGCAGGACCGCGAGCGCGACGGACCACAGCTTGAGGGCGAAATGACGAAAAGGCCAGAGAGTCATTGTCTACTCACTCGCGCCCCTAGTCATCGGAGCGGGGTGGTACCACCAGGCCTTGTGCCCTGGCCGCTTCGCGGCCGGGTTGTGCGTGAAGTGACCGCGCCATGAATCCTGTGTACGCGAGGTTGCGCTTCGCCGCCGGCGGCCGGCGCTGGAGCAAAAGGGCACGAAGTTGTCCGCGGAGATCGTCTACTTGCAGGCTGCGCTCGATCTTGCCGTCTGCAACCAGAGAGATGTTGCCGGTTTCCTCGGAGACGACAATCGCCACCGAATCGTTCTCCTCGGTCAGGCCGATGGCCGCGCGATGTCGCGAGCCGAGCTGCTTGCCGTGCTTCGGGTTGACGGTCAGGGGCAGAAAGCACGCGGCGGCCGCCACGCGGTCTTCTTGAACGATCACGGCGCCATCGTGCAGCGGCGACGATGGTTGGAAGATGCTGATGAGGAGGTCGTAGGTGAGCGTCGCGTCGAGTGGAATCCCGCCCTCGATATAGTTCCGCAGCCCGATTTCCCGCTCGATCGCGATAATCGCACCGATTCGCTGCGTCGAAAGCACGCTCGTTGCGACGACGAGCTCCTCGAGCGACTCTTCAGCCGACTCGGGCTCGGCGAAGTATCTGAAAAACGGCGCACGGCCCAGGTGGGCCAGCGCCCGTCTGATGTCCGACTGAAACAGCACGATGAACGCGAAGACGCTGTAGCTGAGCACATTGCGGATCAGCCAATTAACCGTCTCGAGATGACTCCAGCGCGATCCGTAAAACAGGGCAACCAGGAGGCCGCCCCCGAGCGCCATCTGCACCGCGCGCGTCCCCCGAATGAGTTTGAGGACCTCGTAGATGAGCAGTGACACCACGAGGATATCGAGGATGTCCCACCAACTGATGGGTGGGCGCCTCAAGAACGCCGTGAGCCAACTCAAATGGTCAAACAAGGTTTCAACACCTACTCCGCGTGCCTCCGTATTTCGTCTGCGACTCGCACGACCTGCACCATTTCGCCAACGGCGTGGACGCGCACGATGTGAGCCCCGCCGAGGACCGCGGCTGCGACCGCGGCCGCGGTGCCCCAATCGCGCTCGGTGGCGGGTCGCTCGTCGAGCGCGTGGCGAAGAAACGACTTGCGCGACGGCCCGACGAGCAGCGGCCGACCGACGGCGGCGGCAATCCGGCCCAGCTGTGCCAGCACACCATAGCTGTGCGCCGGCCGTTTGGCAAACCCAATGCCCGGATCCACGACGATCCGCTCCACCGGTACCCCGGCAGCCTGGGCCACGTCGACGCTCGCCTTCAGCTCGGTGGCGACATCCGCAGCCACATCCCGATAGTCGGCGTCGGCATACATCGTGCTCGGCCGCCCGCGCGTGTGCATCAACACGAGGCCCGCACCTCGTTCCGCGACGACCCCGGCGAGCATCGGGTCGTATTGGAGACCGCTGATATCGTTCACCAGCGATGCCCCCAGATCCAGCGCCGCCCGTGCGACCGACGCTTTATAGGTGTCAATCGAGATCGGGACCCGCAAGCGCTCCCGCAAGCCACGTACGACCGGCAGGACTCGGGCAAGCTCCTGTTCGGCGGTCAACGGCTCGGACCCTGGCCGCGTGGACTCGCCACCGACATCTATCAGGTCGGCGCCCTGCGCTTCCATCTCCAGTGCGAGATCGATGGCGCGCGCCGGCTCGAGCTTCGAGTCGGCCTCGGCGAACGAGTCCGGTGTGACATTGACGATACCCATCACCAGACACCGATCGCCGAGCTCGAGAGTGCGGTTGTCCGGCAGAGGGACGCGGTAGAGACGTCGGAGAGGGAACGGCATCCAATTTACAGTTCACAAATCACAAAGCGACCGCGCAAGTCGAACGGCCGAACGTCGCCTAGGTCATCGTGAATTGTAAATTGTAAATTGCGTTAGTTACTCCTGCGGAAGTGGCTTGTTCAGCGCAGGCACCAGCGAAGCCCGTTCCTTCTGGCGCGGTCGCGACTGATCCTCTTCCGGGGCGGATGGACGAGGAACGGCGTTTTGCGGCTCGTCGAGTGAGAGCCCCGCGGCCAGTCGTCTCACCTGATCGGCGTCGAGCACTTCATGGGTGAGGAGCGCATCGGCGATCTTGATCAGCGTTTCCTTGCTCTCGGTCAGGATGGCGTGAGCGCGCTGGTAGTTGTCGGTGACGAAGCGCTTGACCTCGTGATCGATCTTGAGCGCCGTGTCCTCGCTGTAATCCTGGTGCTGCGCGATTTCGCGGCCAAGAAAGATCTGCTCTTCCTTCTTGCCGAAGGTCAGCGGACCCATGGCGTCGCTCATGCCCCATTCGCACACCATACGACGAGCCAGGTCGGTCGCGCGCTCGAGGTCGTTGCCGGCGCCGGTCGTCAGGCTCGCCAGCGTAACCTCCTCGGCGATGCGGCCGCCGAGCAAGATCGCGATTTGATCGTTCAGATAATCGCGCGAGTAATTGTGCTTTTCGTCGGCCGGCAACTGCTGCGTGAGGCCGAGCGCCATGCCACGGGGAATGATCGTCACTTTGTGAATCGGATCAGCATGCGGCAGCAGGACGGTCAGCAGGGCATGCCCCGCCTCGTGAATCGCCGTCACCCGCTTTTCATCGTCGCTGATGATCATCGAGCGACGCTCGGAGCCCATCAAGACCTTGTCTTTCGCAAACTCGAAGTCGTGCATGCGCACGACCTTCTGGTTGTAGCGTGCCGCGTTCAACGCCGCCTCGTTCACGAGGTTGGCGAGATCGGCACCTGAAAAACCCGCCGTGCCCCGCGCCAGCGTCGTGATTTCGACATCGTCGGACATCGGGATCTTGCGCGTGTGCACCGAGAGAATGCCTTCGCGGCCCTTCACGTCCGGTCGGTTGACGACGATTCGGCGGTCGAAGCGCCCCGGGCGAAGAAGCGCCGGATCCAGGACATCGGGACGATTCGTCGCGGCAACGAGAATGACGCCCTCGTTCGATTCGAAGCCGTCCATCTCGACCAGAAGCTGGTTCAACGTCTGTTCGCGCTCGTCGTGGCCGCCGCCCAGACCGGCGCCACGATGGCGGCCGACGGCGTCGATCTCATCGATAAAGACGATGCACGGGGCGTTCTTCTTGCCCTGTTCGAACAGATCCCGTACGCGGCTGGCACCGACGCCCACGAACATTTCGACGAAATCCGAGCCGCTGATCGAGAAGAACGGCACGTTCGCCTCGCCCGCAACCGCCCGGGCTAGCAGCGTCTTACCGGTGCCGGGGGGGCCCATCAAGAGGACGCCCTTCGGGATACGGCCGCCGAGCTTCTGAAACTTTTGCGGTTCTTTCAGGAATTCGATGATTTCTTGAAGCTCTTCCTTTGCTTCGTCGACGCCGGCGACGTCCTTGAACGTGACCTTCTTCTGTGAGCTCGACGAGAGCTTCGCCTTGCTCTTGCCGAAAGACAGGGCCTTGTTGCCGCCGCTCTGCATCTGGCGCATGAAGAAGATCCAGAAACCGCCAAACAGCAGAATCGGACCGTATGAATAAATCAGGGACGCCCAGGGGCTGGTGGTCGGCTCCTTGGCGTTCACCATCACGCCGCGATCGATGAGCTTGTTGACCAGGCCCTCGTATTGATTGGGCGCGTACGAGTGGAAAGGTTCGCCGCTCTTGGTGCGGCCGGCGATTTCCTGACCGGTAATGTCGACGCTGACGACGGTGCCGCCTTCGACCCACGACATGAACTCGCTGAACTTGACCGGGCGGTCACTCTGCTGGAACTTCGTCGAGAAATTCCAGATGAGGACGCCGACCACGACCAGCACCATCCAGAACACCAGACTCTTGAACGTCGAGCTCACGCAGGGCCTCCCAGCAACTTAAGTCTCAAGACTACCACGGCTTGCGCGGCGTCCGTTACTCGAAACGACTCGTCAATTCCGTAACCGGCCACCCAGATGATTCGGCCCGTCTCGTCGACCACCAACGGCACGTTGTCGCGGCGGTGCCGTGGCACTTTTCGGTCCACGAAAAAATCCTGCAGTTTCTTTGTTCCGCCCACGCCGAGTGGCCGGAATCGATCGCCCGGATGCCGGTTTCTTACGCGCAGGTGGCCATTGCAGAGGTCGTGCCGCACGACGGCAACTGCCGGGTCCGCGCTCAGCGCCCTCGCGTCTTCCACCCCTGCCGGCCATGTTTCAGCCGAAATCACGGACTGAATGGACGGCACAACGACCTCACCCGGTATGGACAACTGGTAGTCGAAATCGTTCGAACCGTCCCGTGTGGATCGCCCGGGTGCCGCGGCGGACCTACTCTTTAAGACGAGCACGGGGCCGATGCGTTCCACCCGGTGCCCAGGAAAATCAATCGCGCCCGCCTCGGCCCGCTCGGTCAAGCGAAAGGCGGATTCCACGTGGTCGAAGGAAACGGGCCTTCCGCCGGCGGCTCCGGTCATGGCGCGCCACAGGGCGAACCGACGCAGCGCCAAAGGTGCAGCCATGAGGATGCCAACGTTTAACTCAGAAATCGACAGGCTCGAGGCAGCAGATTCATTGAGGGAGGACGGCTCCTTGGGCGTCGCAGGTCGACTATCCAGACTTCTCGCCAAGAGTTCATCGGCTTCGGCCTCAATCCACTGCAGAGTGTCCCGAGCAATATCGGCCTCATCGGCCAGGACGTTGACGATCTGGGGATTGAATCGTTGCTCGAGCAGCGGGACCAACTCCGCTCTAACTCTGTTGCGCGGGATGCTGACGTCTGTATTCGACTCGTCTTCGACGTAGGCCACCTGTCCGGCCCGAAGATACGCTCGCAATTCGCTGCGCCGGCACGTCAACAAAGGTCGGATCACGGCTCCGTTGCGCGGGTGCATGGCAGCGAGCCCTCGTGGCCCGGCGCCCCTGACAAGGCGCAACAAGAACGTCTCTGCCTGATCATCGCGCGTGTGCGCGACCGCGACGACGTCGGCGGCCAGGTGGATTCGTGCGCGTTCGAGAAACGCGTGGCGAGCCGAGCGCGCGGCCACTTCGATGGAGAGATGTTCTCGTTTGGCAAGGGCGGCCACGTCTTCCCGTTCCACGCAGATCGGCCAGCCAAGCGTTTCGGCCAGATGCGCGCAGAACCGCTCGTCCTCGTCGGCGGCGGCGCGAAGCTGATGATTGAAATGGGCCAGACCGACGACGCAGAAGTCCCCCGCCGCGTGAAGGTCCCGGAGGATGTGTGTCAGTGCGACCGAATCAGATCCGCCCGATACGGCCACCAGCACACGAGTACCTCGAGTCGGCCAGGTTGTGCCGGCGGATGAACAGACGCACGCGTTCGAGGAGCGGAGTCATCTGACCAGTCCACCTTCGCTTGGCCTGTCGCCCAAGCCAAGCTTCGGCGGACAGCCTTCGCCGAGAGCAGAATGTCGCGGGCTTGCCAGCCGTAGCCCGCTCAAGGCGACGTGGGCGAAGGCTGGTGCCGGAGGGCGGATTCGAACCGCCGACCCCGCGCTTATGAGACGCGTGCTCTCACCAACTGAGCTACTCCGGCTGAACGTTTCATGTTACCGCTATCAGCTCGCAGCTGTCAGCACTCAGAGCATGTGAAGAAATCGCAGCGATGTAGCGCGGCCCTTCAGGGCTGCCAGTGAAGAAATCGCAGCGATGTAGCGCAGCCCTTCAGGGCTGCCAGGGCTGCCCGACGAAGCAGGCCTAACCAGCCTCCGCCAAGGCTACGGCGGTCCGCCGGAGCTTCAGCGAAGGCGGAAGGCCTGCGCTACAGTTCTTCACAGCTGAAAGCTGACAACTGAAAGCTGAATTTCAGAGAATGAGCATCGCATCGCCATAGCTGTAGAAGCGATATCGGTCGGCGATTGCAGCCGCGTACGCGGTGAGCACCCGTTCACGGCCGGCGAAGGCTGCGACCAGCATCAACAGCGATGACCGCGGAAGATGAAAGTTGGTCATCAGTCCGCCAATCACGCGAAATTCAAAGCCCGGGTAGATGAACAAGTCGGTCGAACGAATGCCTGCGCGAATGTGTCCATCGGAAGCCGCCGACTCCAGCGCCCGTGTCGTCGTCGTTCCTACAGCAACGATACGGCGACCCTCGTCGAGCGCACGATTGATGCGGGCAGCGGCCGGTGCCGAAATCTCGCAGCGTTCGGACGCTAGTCGATGATCCTCGACATGCTCGACGCGCACGGGCTGAAAGGTTCCATAGCCCACGTGCAGCGTGATCTCCACCAAGGCGACTCCGCGAGCCTCAATCGCGTCGATCAGGCGCTCGGTCATGTGCAACCCGGCCGTCGGCGCCGCAACCGATCCGCGTTGCCGTGCGAAAACCGTCTGGTACCGATCGCGATCATCTGCCCGATCGGCGCGCTTGATGTACGGAGGAAGCGGCACGTGGCCGATTGCGTCCACGACTTCGTCGATCGATGAGCCATCGGCCGTCCACAACCGGATCACGCGGCGACCGTAGTGGCGCTGGGCGAGCACTTCGCCATGAAGGGTGCGGGCCCCTTCGAACACGACGCGAGCGCCGGGACCGAGGCGTTGGCCCGGATGCATCAGCGCCTCCCACTGGTCGTCGCTCTCGTCGAGGCGACCAATCAGCAGGCATTCGACGCGGCCGCCGCCCGGCAGCCGGCGACCCAGGAGCCGCGCCGGAAACACCCGGGTGTTGTTGACGACGAGCACGTCATTCTGACGAAGCAGCCCCGGCAGGTCGGTGACAAGCCGGTGTGAGAAGGCGCCCGAGTCGCGGTGCAAAAACAGCAGTCGCGCTCCATCGCGTTGGGCGGCGGGCTCTTGAGCGACAAGCTCGTGGGGAAGATCAAAATCGAAGTCAGTGACGTCCATGGCCAATCAAATCAACCTCAACACCATGGAGGCCACGGAGGAAAATCACATGTCGACCAGGTTGATTCTCCGGGTTCTTCATGTCCAGTGCAGGGCGTTGGTTGAGCCGATTTCACACGTATTTCGCCAAGTCGAATCGCCCTCGTGTCTTGTTCAGAGGCGCCCAGAGATCACCGAGCTTCGCGACGCGAGACGGCGCGTTACGGGTCGTGAAGTCCTCCATGCGAATCCCCCGCTCGATCTCCTTCCAAGTGACTGGCATGGACACAGTCGCCTCAGGCCGGGGACGGACTGAATAGATCGACGCGAGCGTGCGGCCCCACGCGTTCTGGTTGTAGTCCACGAGCACGCGACCGCGCGGCCGCTTCGCGACACGATATTCGGCGGTCAGACGCGTGGGATGGCGAGACGCCAGCTCGTGGGCGAGCGCTTTGGCGAACGTCCATACATCTTTTTGCGTCGGCCCCCGGACGATGGGGACGTAGACGTGGAGGCCCTTCGAACCGGTCGTCTTCACGAGCGACGGCATCTGCAGGGTCTCGAGCGCGTCGCGCACGATCAGCGAGGCCTCGCGCACGTTTTCAAATACCGCACCGATGCCAGGGTCGAGATCGAAGTGCAGGTAGTCGGGCTTGTCGAGCTCGTCACAACGTGCGTACCACTGATTGAGGTCGATGCACCCCAGGTTCACGACCCACATCAGTGCCGCCCGATCTTGGATCATCGGAAAGTTGATGACGTTGCCGGAGCCGTGATCAATCTCGCAGATCCGGATCCACTTCGGGCGCGGAGACGGTGCGCGCTTCATGAAAAAGAAGGCGCCCGCCGCCCCGTGCGGATAGCGCTTCATCACCATCGCCCGGTCGCGCAAGTGCGGCAGGAGGACGTCGGCCACGTCCGCGTAGTACTGCAGGAGATCTCCTTTGGTCAGGCCGAGCTCCGACCAGAAGATCTTCCGCAGATTGGTCAGACGCACCTCGAAGCCGTCGATGTCGAACACGACGTTGTCGGTGTTGCGAGGGATCACGATGGAACGGCGTGGCATGGCCGCGTAATTCTAGGCGGGCGAATCTGCAGGGAAATACGTCAACCGCCGAGTCCGCCGAGCAAGGAATCCTTCGGAATTCTCGGCGATCTCTGCGTGCTCTGCGGTAAACGCAGGGCACTCTTCTCATAGGCTCGTGAGGCCCGCAACCCCTCCGCGTCCGCGCTTGAGCGGCGGGAGTTTGGGGGGACGAGCGCCGTGCAACACGGCGCCGGCCACGGGCGCGTACTCCAGCTCGCGCCCTTCTTCGACTTGTCGCAGGAGGAGGCCCCCACGGCTCATGTCGCCACGCCCGACGAAGTCGATCGGGAACCGAAGCTGATCGCCGAAGATGGCGAGCAGGTACATCGACGTACTTGGGCGAGGCCACGCTACCGAGCAGCACGACCTCGCAGTCGGGACCGATCTCGCGCAGGAGCGCCCGTGAACTTTGCTCGAGCGGGCCCCGATACGTGGCATTGTCCGGATGCACGTCGCCCCTGGCGAAGGCGCGTAGCGCGGACGGGTCCACACGCGTGTCAGCGCTGCGAAGGCCAGCGGTCGTGGTGATGACGTGGATGCCCTGGCCGACAACCGGGTTGCCCATCTCCGGGACCGCGGCGAAGCGGCGCGCGTACGCGAGCTTGCCCCTGAAATACAATCCGCTGACAAACGCGAACACCTCGCCAAGCTGCGCACCCTCGCGCGTGCGCAACTGCTCCGCCAGGGCGAACCGGGCCCGCGGCGACAGGACCTGCCTGGCCCGCACCCCTCCGCAATTGGCAGGTGAGAGCAGAAAAACCCGGGACTTGCCTAGAACCCCCATCGCAACAACACGGCTCCGACCGTGAATCCTGCGCCAACCGAGGCGAGCAGAACCAGGTCGCCCTTTTTCAATCGTCCGGCACAGACGGCATCGTCCAACGCCAGAGGAATCGTCGCCGCGGTTGTATTGCCGAAGCGCTCGATGTTGATGACCACCTTGTCGGGGTCGAGCTCGAGGTTCTCCGCCGCGGCCGCAATAATGCGTCGGTTGGCTTGATGCGACACAAACAGATCGAGGTCGTTCGTCCTCAGATTGTTGCGCTCGAGCACGCGGCGGGCAATCTCCTCGGTCTTCCGGACGGCAAACTTGAAGACAGCCCGGCCGTCCTGCTTGACGTAGTGCAGCCGCTGGTCGACGGTCTCGTGCGACGGCGGCCGGAGACTGCCGCCAGCCGGCATGCACAGCGCCGGACCGCCGCTGCCGTCTATCTCGTGCTCGAAGTCGAGGATTGCGCCTTGCCCGTCGCCGGCCGGTGACACGATCACGGCGCCAGCGCCGTCGCCGAAGAGCACACACGTCGACCTGTCGGTGTAGTCCAGGATGCTCGACATGACGTCGGCGCCCACCACCAGCACGTGTTCGTACGCCCCGGTCGCCACCAACTGGCTGGCCGTCGTCAGCGAATAGGTGAACGCCGAACATGCGGCGCTGAGGTCGAACCCCCATGCGTTGGGCGCGCCGATCTTCTGTTGAATCAGGCAGGCGGTGCTGGGAAACATCATGTCCGGCGTCACCGTGCCGACCACGATGACCTCGATGTCGCGGGGCGTGAGGCCCGCTCTGGTGATCGCCGCCAACGCCGCCTCTTTGCCGAGGTCGGATGTGGCCACACCTGGAGCCGCGATGTGTCGTTCGCGGATGCCGACGCGCTGCACGATCCATTCGTCGCTCGTGTCCAGCATCTTTTCCAGATCGGCGTTGGTCAGCACCCGCGGCGGGACGTAGGTGGCGAGCGAGGCGATTGTCGTGGGCCGTCCACCGGCCCTTGGCTTGCGAATCCGCGCTGGGCGGGTCGAAGTGTCGGTTACCACAGTCGTGTCGTCCTCCCGGGCTGCGCGAGCCCGAAGTAACCGTAGGCGCGCGGCGTCGCGACGCGGCCACGGGGAGTCCTGTCGAGGAAGCCGATCTGGATCAGGAACGGCTCGTAGATGTCCTCGATGGCGTCCTTTTCTTCGCTGATCGCCGCCGCCAACGTATTGAGGCCAACGGGACCGCCACTGAACTTTTCGATGATCGTCCGGAGCAGCCGGCGGTCGACTTCGTCGAATCCGTGCTCGTCGACTTCGAGCAGCTGGAGCCCGGCATGAGCGACCTCGAGCGTGATGCGACCACCCGCGCGGACCTGTGCGTAGTCGCGAACGCGCCGCAGCAGCCGGTTGGCGATGCGCGGCGTCCCACGGGCCCGACGCGCGATTTCAGCGCTGGCCGGATCGTCGATTGGCACGTCGAGAATCTTCGCGGATCGGCGTACGATTTCCTCGAGGTCGGCGGGCGTGTAGAACTCGAGCCGGTGTGCGATGCCGAAGCGGGAGCGCAGCGGCGACGTGAGCAGACCCGTCCGCGTGGTCGCGCCGATCAGCGTGAAGCGCTCCAGGCGCATTTTGACGGTTCGCGCACTGGGCCCCTGGCCGATCACGATGTCGACTTCGTAATCCTCCAGGGCCGGATAGAGGATTTCTTCGATGGCCGGCGACATCCGGTGGATCTCGTCGATGAACAGCACCTCGCCGGCGGCGAGGTTCGTCACGATGCCGACGAGATCGCCCGGCTTCTCGATCGCCGGGCCGGATGTGGCGCGAATGGCCACGCCCATTTCGTTCGCAATCACGTGCGCGAGCGTGGTCTTGCCAAGCCCGGGCGGGCCGTGCAAGAGCACATGGTCGATTGGCTCGCCGCGCTGCCTGGCGGCGGCGATCGCGACCTGCAGGTTTTCGCGGACCCGGTCCTGCCCGATGTACTCGTCGAGGGTTCGCGGCCGCAGCCCGGCTTCGTACTGGGCGTCTTCGTCGACGCGCACGGCCGTGACCAGGCGAGGATCGGTCATGATTCGTGTTTCACCGAGCCAGCTCGCGGAGCGCCTGCTTCAATGTCCGCTCGAAGTCGCCGTCAGAAGCCGTCTTGACGGCAGCATCCACGGCCTTCTCCGCGAGCGGCCGATGATAGCCCAGGTTCACCAAGGCAGAGAGGACATCCTCGCGGAGCGGGGAAGGCTCTATGGTACCAGGCGCCGCTCCAGGTTCTTCAGCCCGTGCAGGCGGCAAACAATCCTTCAGCTCCAGCACGATCCGCTCGGAGGTCTTCTTGCCGACGCCGGGTATGGACGTGAGACGCGCGACGTCGCCCCGCTGAATGGCCTGCACGAGCTCCAGCGGTTCGATCCCTGACAACACGGCAAGCGCGAGCTTTGGCCCGATGCCGCTCACGCCGATGAGCCGCTCGAACAAATCCTGTTCCAGTACCGTCGCAAAGCCATATAAGGAGAGCGCATCCTCCCGCACGTGCGTATGAATCCGGAGAGTGATCTCACTTCCAGGAGTGCCAAGACCATAAAACGTCGACAGTGGCACGAAGACGTGGTAGCCAACGCCAGCGACGTCGACGACCAACCGATTCGGATGCTTCTCAAGAATCCTGCCGCGCAGGTGTGCAATCACGTCGGTGCCCGGTTTCCCGTTCCTCGTCCCTGCTTGGTTCCTGGTGCTGCATTGGCACGCATGAGGGTTCCTTGAAAACCCGGCCGCACCCAGAACCACAGACCAGGTACGAGCCAGGAACCCGGCACCAGGGCTCAGAACCGCTCAGCGTTCGATCCGATAATGTCGCCAACTCGTCATGGCCTTGTTCCGGGCGGTGGCCGGAGTCGAGCCGGCGCGAAGCGCCGCGTGCGAGTGGACGTGACATATCGCGACAGCGAGGGCGTCGGCGGCGTCGTGTGGAACGGGTAGCGTCGGCAAGCGGAGTATCAGCTTGACCATTTGCTGGATCTGATGCTTTTCGGCCCGTCCATAGCCCACGACGGCCCGTTTGATTTCAGCCGGCGTGTACTCGACCACTGGCACGCCCGCTTCGACTGCTGCCAACATGGCGACACCGCGCGCATGGCCGAGCTTGAGCGCGCTTCGCACGTTGGCTGCAAAGAAGAGATTCTCCACGGCGACGCAGTCGGGTCGGCATTCCTGAAGAAGTGCTTTGAGCTGTGTGTGAATCGTGAGCAGCTTGTCCGGGAAGGCGAGCGGCTGGGGACTGGTGATGGCTCCACAGGTGACCAGGCGGTGACGCGACCCGTCGCTATCGAGGCAGCCATAGCCCGTGCGCTCGGAGCCGGGATCGATCCCAAAAATTCTCACGCGAGCGACGCCTCGATCTCCTTTTCCGCAATATCGAAGTTCGACCACACGTGTTGGACGTCGTCATGGTCCTCGAGCGCTTCCATCAGCTTGACCATTTGCTGAGCGGGCTTGCCTTCGAGCTTGACGTAGTTCTGCGGGATCATCGAGACCTGCGCGGTCGCCGGTTCGACACCCAATCCCTTGACCGCGTCATGCACCGCCGGGAATACGTCAGGGACGCTGAACACCTCCCAGTTGTCGACATCGTCCTGCAAGTCGTCGGCTCCTGCGTCCAAAACCGCACTCATCAGCTGCTCTTCGTCGGCCTTCGATTTCTCGATGACGATGTAACCCTTCTTGGAGAACATCCAGGCGACGGCATTCGCGGCAGCAAGGTTCCCGCCATGTTTTTCGAGCAGATGCCGTAGCTCCCCGACGGTTCGATTCTTGTTGTCCGTCAGCACATCGATGATGAGCGCAGCGCCGCCCGGTCCGTATCCTTCGTACTGAGCTTCTTCGTAGGACACGCCAGGCTCTTCGCCGGTGCCTCGGCGGATCGCCCGCTTGATGTTCTCGGCAGGCATGTTGTTCTGCTTGGCGTCGGCAATGATCGTTCGCAGCCGGGGGTTCATGTCGGGATCCCCGCCACCCACACGCGCTGCGACGGTCAGTTCCTTGATGAGGCGTGTGAAGATCTTGCCGCGCTTGGCGTCAGCCGCGCCCTTCTTGTGCTTGATTGAGTGCCATTTGGAATGGCCGGACATGGCAGAACTCCAAAAAAACCAACGAATTAAGGCGCGAAAATCTTACCACACCAACGTTTCCTGTTTTCGTTCAGGCTCGTCGGGCCAGAATGATCCAGACATCGGCCCGCTCGTCCCACGCCCGACCGCGATAATCGCCCAACACCGCCTCGACGCGAAATCGCGCACGGTCCAACCGCCTTATCATGTCGGGCACGGCGAGCGTACGGAACGCCAACTCGAATCGGTGCTCGGTTCGACGGGTGCCCCGACGCTCCACGTACCGCTGGGCGAACAGCGTCAAGCGCCGTCGCCGATCCTGGCGGACCGACTCAATCAGGGTGAGATGAGCCCCGCCAGCTCGTCGACCCCGAAGCTGAACCTTGTTGTTGTACTCGCGCCAGTTCGGCACATCCGGCACGAGATCGATGCCGAAGATCCCTCCCCGAACGAGGACCCGATGCACAGACTCGAGGGTCGCGTGGAGATCGCGGTTGCCGAGCAGTGATTGGAGAACGCCGTACGGCGCCACGACCATCGAAAACCGGGCGGGTGCGAATGGGAGCGCTCGAATGTCGCCGCGCACGAGCGTCAGGCGCCCTTGGCTGACAGTCCGTGACGCCTTCCCCCCGCGGCCGTTCTCACCAAGGCCCGTCCGCTCGAGGCGACGATGCAGGCGAGCCAGCATCGAGGGTGAGCGATCGATCCCAACCAACGACGCACCTGCGCGTACGAGCGGCAATGACACGCGGCCAGTCCCACAGCCCAGCTCGAGGATCGGTCCTCGAGTCGACGCAATCATTCGACGCCAGAACGGAACGTCTCGACGACCCAGCGTTCTCGCATTTTCCCAATCGTAGAATGGGGCGTATTCGTCCCATCCTTCCCATCCCTGCCGCGATGCTTTCATGCGTGCCACACGTACACCACGGAGACACGAAGCGCACGACGAGGCACGAAGTTGCCATTGCCAAAGCCACCTGAGGCCCTCGGGATCTTCGTGACTTCGCGATTGGCAGCCGGTGACTGCAGAAGGTGGCTCCCTGAATCAATCCGAAACGGCCAGTTCGCCAGGGACGATCGGGCGTGTTCGGGGCAGGCGGCCGAGCCGCGCGAGATTTCCAACGAATGCCAGAATTGCGACGAACACGAACAACTTGAACAAGTCGGCGCCCGTCGTTCGCGGCAGTACCTTCCACAATAACCACAATACCGGCTGCGCCAGACAAACGGCCCACACCGATCCGTAGAAGTAGCGCCGCTCGTGTCCCTCACCTTTGGTCGACGCTTTGACGCGCGGCAGCTGCCCGAGAGCCCCAAGCAGCCAGATTGACCCGGCGAGCGGAAAGTACGCCACACGATAGATCTCTTTCAAATACCAGCGGCCCGTCACGATAGCGACGACAAGACCGCTGATATTGAGGATAGCAAACGTGATCACCTCGCTCCATGCAAAGGTGTAGCAGATACGGCGGTACAGAGGATTAGGGCGATCCTCGGTGAAGCGGATGATGTAAGGCCTCGGTTCGACGCCAGGCAACTGACCACACAGGCCGGCGATCGCAGTGGCGACCAGAACGGCACCGAGCCACAGCGCCATCCGCGCGTCAAACCCGCGCTCGAACAGGTCGAAGGTCAGCGGCCCGGGTGCGATGAAGAAGACGAAGATCCAGATGGGCCAATGATTGAACCGGTAGTAGAGCTTGTTGCGCTCGCGGATTCGCCGCTGTGATGCGTACTCGACGGGTATAGCCACAAACGATCGTTTCCTCGCAGCGTCACGTAACCGGTGCAACCTGATGATTTGCCTTCGCAGTATAGCGGGGCCGCCGGCGCCGATGCCACTTGATGCCGGCCTCGGCCGTTGACAGGCCATGGATTCGCCTGTCCGCACTGGACTGGCGAATTACGCGTGGGGGGCCGATACTCGGTGCAGGATCGACAGCATGAAGAAGGCCGCCGGTGCCCTGATCCTTACGCTGTTCTGCACGCCAGGCACGGAGGCCGATGATTGGCCTGCGGCCGCTGGGCAGAACGTCTTCAGTGAAAACGGTCGATACTTCGTGCGAATCGTCCCCGGCCAAAGCGTTGGCGATAGCGTCGGCTTCGCCGGTGCTCCGAAGGGCCAGTCTCCCCGCGGGTTCGTCGATCCCAATCAGCAGACCGAAATCTATGTCTTCGAGCACTTCGGGGGAACGTTCACGTTCAAGCTCCAAGAAGGAGCGTTCGCCTACCATCCCGGTCGTGCGACTTGCACTCCCCCATTCGGACCTTTCTCAACCTCATGGTTCGGCCGCTAGTCAAATCGCTCGCTGCGAGCATCCTCGTCTGTGTCGTGGGCCTGGTCCTTCTTCTGGGCTCGCTGGCCACACAGCCCATGGCTCAACGACTGACGTTGCAAGAAGCGTTGTCCCAGCAGGGCGTCACCGACATCACTCAGCTTCCTCAAGGATTGTCGAGCCTGCCGGTCATCGGCTCGACAATCGATGCCGACGAGCGCGAAGCGATCGCGGCGTTTTTCGACAGTCACGGTACGCTACACGTCGCGCAGCTGGATCGCGTGTCGTCGAAATGGCAGCACGCCACGGTAGGTCCTGGTGGTGTTGCAGGGCTCGGCAACAGCATTGTCAGCCTGACGCGTACGGGCCAGTTCATTTATCTCGGCTCACACATCAATCCGTCGGCGGAGCGTCTGATCATCCTGTCCCGAGATCTGAAGCCGGTACGGGCGATCTATGGCTGGAGGCTCGCGATGCTTCCCGACGAGACCGTCGTGTATCACCACAGCCAGATTCATTTTGCTTCGACTCATTCGCTCCAGATCTCGGTGTTCAACCCCGTGACCCGATTTGGCAGGCAGATCTATCCGCCAAAGCCCTATCAAGCCGTGCGCAAGGCGTTCATCGAGCGTGTCGCCCGAGCCTATGACGAGCGTGGCGAGGATTGGTTCGGCCGCTACAACCACCACATGAACCCGGAGTTGTTCGACAGCAGTCTGGACGGCAAGATCACGGTGGACCCGGCGGCGCGATCCTTATCGTTCCGTGTCCGCTTCGGCGACCCGGACAACGCCCGGGACCCTCTCACCTTCAGCGAGCGCGTCGCGGTTACATGCGGGCCCACCGATCGCATCGATCGGCTGCAGTGTCGCGAGCGACTTCGATGACACGCCTGACCTTCTGATCCGACGTTGTCAGAGCGGCGGACCCCGGCCAGGCGTCGAGTGCTTTGCGCCCCGTCGTCCGTCTCGTCGGACGGCGTTTCACGAATCCGATCCCGAGAGCCGATGCAACGCGATGCCGGCGGCGACCGCCAGGTTGAGGGAATCGATTTGCGGGGCGATCGGAATCCGAACCCGGTAGTCCGCCAACGCCTCCGCATCCGGACTCAAGCCCTCCCCTTCGGTACCGACCAGCAGGGCGAGACGAGTTGGACCGGATCCACTCGCGAAGTCATCAAGAGCATCGGACGGCATGCGCGGGGTCAACGCGACAAGCGCAAAGCCATGCGCGTGCAGAACCTTCAGGCCTTCGGGCCATTCGTCGAATCGCGCGAATGGCACGCGAAGCGTGGCAGCCATCGACGTGCGAATCGCTTTTCGATACAGCGGATCGCAGCAGGTCGGACTCAGCAGTACCGCATGGGCACCGAAGGCTGCGGCGTTACGGAAGACACCCCCGACGTTGTCGGCATTGGTCACGCCTTCCAAAACGACGAGCCTCGCGCGAGGCGGCGCCTCCGCCAGGAGATCGTTCAACGTGCTCGGCAACGGTCGTTCGACAAGGGCCAGGCAGCCTCGATGAAGGTTGTGGCCGGTGATGGCGGGAAACTCGCCCGCGTCACAGATATAGACCGGTACCCGTTGCCCGAGTCGTGTCAAGGACGGCTCGAGACTTCTGAACGCGGCATCGTTCACAAGCACCGACCGGACCTGGTAGCGTTCCGCCTCGATGACCCGCTGCAGGACGCTACGTCCTTCCGCAACAAAAAGACCGCGCGACTTGACGAGCTCGGGTTCTGCGACGTCGCGGTACTCGGCAACCCGAGGATCGAGATGGCCTTTGATGCGTTCGATCATCGAATCAGAATCTTTCCTGCAAGGTTTGGCAGCCTGTAGCGAAACGAACGCGTCAGAAGCGCTTCGGTTCTCGTCGGTCACTTCCGGATCGACATCCGGAGGGTCACGCCCACGGTTCTGGGATCTCCAGGCAGACCGACGATGAGTCCAGAGTTGCCGGGCTGCGCGGTGAGAAACTCGAAATAGTCCGTATCCAGAAGGTTGCGCGACCAGAGAAACAGATCCCAGCCATTTCCCCACCGGAACCCGACGCGCCCGTTGAGCAGCCCGTAGCCATCAACCATCATGTACCTCGACGCCGAAGGGCTTGACGAGAACGAGGACCGGTAACTGGCGTCGATCGCGCCAAAGAACGTGCCGGACGTGGCAAAGACTGTCGCCGGATGGCTGTACTCGCCGCCCACCGAGAGCGCCCATTTCGAGATGCCAGGCAGAATGGAACCCGAGATGTCCTTGACCGGCGGCCCACCCGTTTCTTCGAGCGGCGGCGGCGCGTCCGGAAAGGAAACATAGATGCCATCGGTATAGGCGGCAGCCCCGTAGAACGAAAGCCGGTTGGTCACCCGAGCGCTGCCGTCGAACTCGGCGCCTCGCACGCGCACTCTCTCGGCGTTGGCGAGATAGCCTCGCAGGACGCCGACCTGCGCGTTCACGACCTGCGTCTGAAAGTCTTGGATTCCCGTGTCGAACACGGTGACGTTCGCCATCACACCCTGACGGGGCTCGGTTTTCAAACCGACTTCGAAGTGACGCACGTCCTCGGGCTTGACGGTCGCGGCCGAAAGTACCGGATTGCCCAACGCATCGGTCGGGACGCCGTTGAGATTGAGGCCGACCGACTTGAAGCCGGTCGCATAGGTCGCGTATCCGTTGGCGTTATGAGCGATCCGGTAGGCGAGCGTCAACTGACCCGACGTGTTCGTGTCATCGACATTCGTCGCATAGGCCTGCGGCGCAAGGACGGAGCGCTGCAGCGCGATCAACGCGGGATCCGTCGTCTGCAGACCGCCATACACCTGCTGGTCGAAGTCCACCTCTTTCTGGTCGTAGTTGAACCGCAGGCCGGGAAGCAGTCGGAGGCGATCCGTGAACGCCCACTCGATCTGACCAAACACCGCCGCGCTCACATTCCCAAATCTCAGGTACTGGTCGAATCCGTAACCGTCGAGCAGCCCGGGTGTCGCCGCCAACGCGCTCGGTGTCAGAAGAAAGCGCGCCGCAGCCGAACCCTGCTCCTGTTTGAAGGACGGATGAGAGTCGAGTGCCTGGCGGAACGCGAAGACGCCGGCCACGAGATTCAAGCGCGGTGACAGCGCTCCGGCGTACCGAACCTCCTGCGTCCACTGCCGCTGCGTAGATGGAGCGGCGGAGATGGTCGTCACGGGCAAACCGATGAAGTCCCGATCGTTCGAAGGATCCCAGTTCCAGTAGCGCCAGGCAGTGGCCGAGGTCAATCGGCCACCGCCGACGTTCCAGTCGATGGTCAGTGCGGCGCCGCCCAGGTCCTGGTTGGACTGCCAGGGCGTGTCGGTATCCACCAGGCGATCGAACGCGTTGAAGCTCGGAGGCTGGTAGGTGAGATCGGCGGCGATCTGTGCGTACTGTCGATTCGCCGGACGCAGCGTCGGTGCAACGCCCACCACCACCTGGGCGTAGCCCTCGGGACGTTGCCGCGTGTGGTCCGCCGCCACCGTTACCGCGAGTGCTTTCGAAGGAGTGACCAGCAGCTGGCCCCTGATGCCCAGGTTATTGAGGCCGTTCGTGTCGTCTTGAGTGACGGTATTGAAGAGGAAGCCGCCGCGGCCGGTGCCCGAGAACGACAGTCGTCCGGCAACCTTCTGGCCCAGAGGTCCCGAGACGGAGCCCTTCGCCTGCAGGAACTCAAAGCTGCCGTACGCCAGCTCGAAGTCAGTCTCGCGGGTGAAGCGGGGCCTGCGGCTCGTGACGTTGATGGCACCGGCGGTTGTATTCTTGCCAAAAAGCGTTCCCTGCGGCCCGCGCAACACCTCGACCCGCTCGACGTCGAGGAAGTCGAGGGTGGCGGCTGCAGGCCGCGCATAGAAGACGCCGTCCACGTACAGGCCAACTCCGGGTTCGATGCCGTCATTGGCGAGGCCAAACGGCGCGCCAATGCCGCGGATGGTCACCACCGAGTTGCGTGGATTGGATGAATAGAACTGGACCGTCGGAATCAACTCCTTGACGCGGTTCACGTTGAACGCACCAGCGCTCTCGACGAGCTCGCCGCTCAGCACCGAGACCGGAATCGGCACTTCCTGAATGGCCTCCTCCACTCGACGTGCAGTCACAACGACTGTCTGAGAGATCCTCGAGGGCGTCAGTGTAACGTCGACCGTCGTCATACGGTCGGGAGTGACCGCCGTGCGCTGGGCAGGGGCTTCGAACCCGTCGAGCACGACCTCTATGCGATACGACCCGGGCCGCAGCGCGCCGATTCGATACACGCCTTCCTGATTCGTGACCTCCTCGACACCGACCTTCGTGTCCTCGTTCACGACGATGACTTGCGCGCCCGGAACGGCTCCTCCACTCGAATCCTTCACGGTACCCGTGAGAACACCCGACCCGCTTTGGGCGATGAGCACGGTCGGCATCAACAAGGCCGCGGCCATGACCGCGACCGCAACAACTCTCAACGACCTCATTCCGTTTCTCCTCATTGGTATCCGGACTATCCGGCGTTCGCTTCGTTGTCAGGATTGTTCGAGCAGGATGGCCGGTCGTCCGGGAGGGAGAAGCGGAGGTGCTTGGTGGGGCTATCCGACTCTCAGTCAACCCGGCGTCGCCGGCACGCTACATGCGCACCGACAGCGTCCTGGGCGTGTCTGATGTTTCCTCGAGGGTGTCGTCATTGGCCGTCACCGAATTGCACGAACCCGGGCGGGACCGGTGACTCGCGCACGTCGAATTCGGCGCGGACTGCTGACGCCAGGGTCGTTCCGTCGAGTATTCGTGCCGTCTGGTCCCGCACTTCCTGAAACACCCGGCGGACGGCGCAATCGTGCTCGGTCACGCATTCGTCGCACCGCGCATAGGCCGTCTGGCTGACGCAAGAGACCAGAGCAAGCGGGCCGTCGAGCGTCCGGATCACTTCGCCGATGCTGATGCGATCCGGTGCTCGACCAAGTTGATAGCCGCCGTGAGGTCCCTTGCGACTCTTGACCAGGCCGCGACGTTTCAGCTCGAGGAGAATGCTTTCGAGGAATTTCTTTGGCAGTCGGTCGTGGTCGGCGAGCCGGCCAATCAGAACTGGGCCCCGGTCGTGCTCGCGTGCGAGCTGCAGCATCGCTTTCAGACCGTATTTGGCTTTTCGCGTCAACATGGTTGGCCAGAACTTCGACATAGTCTATTGAGTCGATAGACTATATGCAACATGGCTCTAGATCTATCCTATAAGTTATTCATTTAAAACTACTTACTGGCTATGGTACGGACGGAGTAAGACCGTGCGGTCAGGATTCATGCGAGGCTGGGCGACAGGATCAGGGCGTCGTTCCAGTGCGGCGGGTCGGTTCGGTTGCTTTGACGGGCATGTCCACCAGGGCTTGATAAACGAGTGTTGGAAATTTTTCACGGATATCGGTGGCGTTCGGAAGCAGTTGAATCATCAAGACCATGACCAACTGCGCATCCGAGTCGACTCTATAGAGCGTGCCGTATGCGCCACCCCAGCCGAACGCGCCGACCGCGTCCATGCCATTGGCGCCAAAGCGGTCGGTCGTCTCGAAGCCAAGGCCAAACCCGAGGCCGTTTGCTGAGTGAAGCGAGCCGACTTGGTTGGTTGTCATCAGCGCGACCGTCCGGGGCGCCAGAATGCGAACGCCTCCCAGCACGCCACCGTTGCGGACCATCTCGAGAAATCGCGCGTAGTCGCGGGCCGTCGACAGCAGGCCGGCGCCGCCTGAAAAGCTTCGCCGAGGGCCGTCGACATAGGCACCTTGACCCTTCGGCCCTTCCGGCGCCCGAACGATCCGCCCGTCTCCTCCGCTCGAGTACAACGCCGCCAACCGGTCGCGTTGGTCGACCGGGAGGAAGAAGCGAGTGTCCTTCATCCCGAGCGGCTCCGTGATTCGGGTTCGCACGAATTCGTCGAGCGGAACCCCCGAGGCCCGTTCGACGACACAGCCGAGGATGTCGGTGTTGTAGCCGTACACCCAGGCTTCGCCGGGCTGAGCAACGAACGGAAGCGTGCCGAGCCGCTCCATCGTGTCGCAGACCGACTCGTTCTTGTCGGCTGTGTACCAGCCGTACCCCGCGGCGGGGCCCAAGCCTTTTGACTCATACTCGGCGGCGACTTGACTCTCCGTTCCATATGAGATGCCTGCCGTGTGCGTCAGCAGGTCACGAATGGTGATCGCACGCTTGGCCGGCAGGATGGCGACTCCGGCGTCGCCCCTCACAGCGACGGTCGTCTTTGCAAATGTCGGAATGAAGCGGCCAACCGGATCGTTCAACCCGATTTTGGCCTCTTCGAACAGCGTCAGAATGGCCGCGCTCGTGATCGCTTTTGTCTGCGACGCGATGCGGAATATCGTGTCGAGCGTCATTCGTCGTCCCGCTTCTTTGTCACTCCATCCGACTGCCCGCTCGTACACGGGCTGTCCGTCCCGCAGCACGAGCGCGACGGCGCCGGCGATGCGGCCCTCGTCCACGTACTGCTGCAGAACGCGGTCGATCCGGGCGAGCCGCGTCGGCGGCGAAGGTGACTGAGCGAAGATGGTCACGCCGGCGAGCAGAATGACCAACACGATGAATCCCTTTTTCATGTCCGCCCCCTCTTGCGACGCGAGGATGGGTCGTTCTCCGCGCGTTCAATCATGACGTCCTGACACGATTGCGTGTCGATTGTAATGCGGGGTGATGTCTAACGGAGAGGGCTCTCGGCCAATCCAGGCGTCGGTTCGCTTGGAGCTTGAGCTCCGCCGACTCGAACCGCGTCGCGATCGCGTCGCGGACCTCTGAGCGCAAGGAAGGCGAGGGCGAGCACCGCAAAACCGGAAGCGGCAGCACAGAGGTACAAGGGCGTGGGCCGATAAGCAAACCTGACGGCGTGGCGACCCGGTGCGAGGTACACGGCGCGGTAGAGCGCGTTGGCTCGCAGCAACGGCGCGGGCTGCCCGTCTGCCTCGACCCTCCAATAGGGATCGTAGGAGTCGAGGAGTACAAGGTAGCCGCCCTGAGGACCTGCCGACGCTTCGACGACAACCTCGTGTGCCGTGTCATGCGTGATGCGAGCTGACGCTGGTGCCGGCTCACCCCTTGCTCCGGCGAATGCTGGAGCCGGGCGCTCCAACATGACGCTGGACTCGGCCTCAAACGATTCGTCGAAAAGGCGCGAAAGCTGCGCCTTGACATCCGGGAGCACCAACGCAGATTCGACGACATAGGCGCGGCGAGTCTCCGGTGCGCACTCGTAGACGGCCATTCCCGGGAAGTTTTCGCCAACAGGTTGAACCGGCTCGATGTCCGGCAAGGGTGGCGCGCCGAGGAGGCGGTACCGGACACCGCCGCGCGAGAGGAAGCGCAGGCGTTCGTCACGGGTGGATTTTTCAAACCGATCCTCGGCGTAGGCTCGCTCGATCGGCCAGAGTACCGGCAAATCGTAGGACATCAGCTCGCGCACGCCCCACGCCGCTGGCGTCATGACCAGATTGGCCATCATCACTGCGCGTCCTTCTTCCACATTGAAACCGCGGGGAGGGCGCCACTGCGCTCGCGGCATGTCGATGTCGTGCTCGATGAGCGTCCCGCGGAACTTGCCGCCAAAGTAGAAGCGGTCTGCCGGATGCGCTCGCACGGCAGCGGTCCACGACGGCGGGCCAAGCTGCGAGGCGGGCAGCACTGGATTCAGGTCGGCGTTTGCGGCGAGCAACTCGATCATCGCCAGACCGAAGAGCAAGGGGCGGGCAAGCTTTGCTTCACGCCTTGCCACCCATCCGAGGTACGCGAGAAGTGCGCTGGCAGTGAGCAGAAACAGCACGCGCGTGGCGACGGGTGGAACGCTGTCGAAGAGAAACGCCGCCCCCGCTACCGGATCGGTGACGTCGACCATCACGCCGAGTGCATGGAATGCGCGGGCGCCTGTGAAGGGTACGACGAGAACCAGGCCGATTAATGCGACGAGCGCCGCCCCGGCGGCAAGACCGGTTCCGATCATCACACGGACTGCCCAGCGCTCCGGCATCGCGGAATCGCGAGAGCTTGCCCGCAGTTGAAGCCCCTGAGCCGCGTTGGCCACGAGCGCCGCGAGACCGAGCGATGCGAAGAGGAAGAACTTCACAGGAAACCGGAAACTGCGAACCACCGGCACGATCTGCTGGAGCGCCGGATAGACCGGCGTGTAGTCGCCGAACGAGAGAACGACCGCCACGACCACGACGACGAACCAGAAGATTCGCCAACGACGCGGCCCCGCAAGAGCGCCCAGCATGCTCAACAGCAGTACGACGGGACCGACATAGAGCGAGTAGAAAAACGGATCGCGGCCGCTGTTGAGGGGCCGGAGCCAAGGCATTTGCTGGTCGTATCCGAAGTACGAGTGGCCGAACACGTGAGGCAGGACCGACTCGAGCAGCCACAGAGGGTGGAGCGACCAGAAGTAATTGGCCTTCAGCAACCCTCGCTGCGATTCCTGGGCCGCGAGTGTCATCGGCACCAACTGAACCGCCGAGACGACGCCCGCTGCGGCCATCGCCCCCACGACACGCGCGAGGGCGCCGATCCGTGCGCCCGTCGATCCCGCATAGCCGGCGCCGGACACGATGTAGGCAACGACCAACGCCATGGTCCCCATCATCGTGACCGGTTCGCCGGACAGCATTTGCAGTGCGACGAACACCGCGACGAGTGTGAAGGTGCGGATTGATGGCGCCCACTGATCGCGATCGACAGCCCATAAGATCCAGGGCATCCATGCGATAGACCAGGACAGGTTCGGAAAATTGCTCGTGGAAATGACAGCGCCGCTGGCGGCAAACACGACGGCGCCCAGAGTGGCGGCCCCATCAGACACGCGACGCCGGAAAAACAACCATGCCCCGATGGCCGCGAGAGGAAACGGTGCAACCACAATCAGATTGAAACCGACGACCGCGGGAAAAAGCGCCCGGAGCAACAGGACCGGAGGCAGGAACATCTGATTGAGTGCGTCAGGAAAGATCGCTTGACCAGCGGCGGCGTACGGATCCCACATCGGCCAACCGCCAGCCAACAGCCGGCTTCGAATCCAGAGGTGCCGCGGCCAGAAAAACATCGTCAGGTCGCGGACGTAGAAGATGTTCGTCAGGCTTACACCGTGGAAGAATGGCACGCACGCGGCGAGGAACGCCAACGCCGGCCAGGTCCAACGAGGCGTTGTTCGCCTGGGTACCGTGCCGACATCCTCAATCCAGCCAGACATCACGTTTCCATTTTTCGGCACCACAGCGCGGTTTCCGCACGCTCGGCACGTCAAACGCTGCGTACAGGCTCGGAGTCAGGAATCCGACGTGCGCGGGAGGAACTGGCAAGAGCGAGTGTTGAGAGTGTCTCGGAACGGGCCACGCCTCAATGCCTGGCACCCGGCCGCCTTTACTGCCTGGGCGGGGTTGGCGCTCTCGGAATCGGCGGTGGGAGGGGCGCCGGATCGACATAGCCGCGCGTCCCGTCCGGCCTGATGGGTCCGGGCCCAAACCCGAGATGGTCTCGGTTCGCGTTGTTCTCGCTGCACGAGTATTCCTTGATCTCCTCGTCGGGTTGGCCAAGCACCCATGTCCGCGAGTAGGTGAAGGATCTCGTGTAGAACTTCGGATCTTCAATCAGAGTCTCGACGTGAATATGGTCGGCGTCGGGTCTGGTCCAGCGCTCCACCACGTGCAGCGCGTCGCTGTGGGGATTGGCGTTCTCGTCGATCCAGACCTTTTCGTCCTTGAAACCAATCGAATCGATCACGAGCGTGTCGCCCTCCCAACGCCCAATCTCCTCGCCAAAAAATGAAGGATCGGGATCCTCCGAGTGCTTTCGGTTGGGATCGATCGGAATCAGTCGGAAGTAGCTGTACCAGTACATGAACACGATCTTGTTTGCACCTTGGAGTATTTCGAAGGGCAGGCCGCTCGCGTTGTGCCGCGGGATTCCGCCAATGATGCACAAGGCCTCGGGATCGACGGTCGCGGTGAGGTTGTGTTGAAGCGCCGCCTCGCCCGCTGGCGTCAGCGGCAACTTCCAGCCGGGGAGGTCCTTCCCGATATTGCCGACTGGCGTCGTGTCGCGCGTGCCCTTCCAGTAGCCGCTCAAGTCGGGCCGCCCGTCGGCCATCCGAGGAGTCGGTCTGGGCGTTGCGGACTTGACGTCGACGGCGGTCAAGCTGCGCTCCTGCCCGAACGCAGCGCCTGACAACAGCGCGGCGATGAAGGCTGCCGTCGTAACGATGTGCTGGCCGAGAGGCTTCGTGCTCACTGCGAACTCCTTGGAACGGCGCTAGCGGTTCTGGGCCGGCTGCGGGCCGCCATCGCCGGCGGTCGCACCAGACACGATCCGCCCGTCAGGCAGCGTCACCCGTCTGGCATCCATGAGGTGCGAGCCGTCCTTGGCGCGATACCCATCGACAATGACCATGTCGCCGAGCTTGAGATCGCCCTTCTTGAATCCTCGTCTTGACAGCGCACCTGGGGCGGCGGCTTCACAGCTCCACTTGACGACCTGACCGCTTTCCTCTTTCACGTCGACGTAAAAGTAGATATGTGGATTGGTCCACTCGACCTTCGTCAGCGTGCCAGTCACCCGGATCGCTTTGGTCGCGTCGTACTGCGCCGCGAACGAATGATGCGCGAGGAGACGCGTCCCGGAGTTCATGACGGCAACCACCGCGATCGCGACGATTCCCGCAGTCCTTGCAATCCTTACCGTCCTGACCATCAGATTCCTCATGTCACCGACGCTGCTGACAAATCCGGCCGGGCTCGTCTTCATGTGCCTTCTCCGACTTGCAGTGTATCAGGACGCGTCCCGCGCGCTCAGTCGTAGTAGGCCGGTGCCTTCTTGAGCTTCGCGTTCGCCACAAAGTCGTGTTCGATCCAAAGCTGCGTGCTGGTGTTCCGCAAGTACTCTTCGATCATCACGCGAGAGGCCGCCGATTGCTGAACATTGAACTCGGTGTCGGGCGGCGGCCGTCGCAACGTGCGCTCCTGTGGATAGTGGTAGAGGTCGCCACTCAACATCACTCGCCCGGTCGAAGCCAGTCTCAGGACCAACACCTGATGTCCCGGGGAGTGTCCAGGCGCTGACTTGATGACCACCTGACCGTCTCCAAACACGTCGTGCTCGTCTGCTTTCAGGTCTGTCGACTTGCTGGTCTTCAACTGCGTGTAGAACGACGGGTTGACGCGGGCGTTGTTCTCCTCCCACATGAACGCGCGCTCGGCCGGCCTAGCCAGCCAGGTCGATGCCGCAAACTGGTTCATGTTTGCCGTATGGTCGATGTGCGCATGGGAGATGGCGAAGTAGGTCACATCCGCAGGGCGATAGCCGATTTCGGCCAATTGACTCCTGAGCGTTCGCGTCACGACCGCGGCGGCCGTCACGTTGACGTCGGCCCGCGCGCCTTGTGCGGCAGCTTCAACGACTGCGTCCGGAATGACGCCGAGATCCCACAACAGTGTCCCTCTGGGATGCGCGGCGAGAAAACACGGCACCGAAAATCGGGTCTCTCCCACTTCCTCGGGCGTCACCTTGTAGCGCTCGGTTCCGGCTCTATTCACGTTGATCAGGCCGCAATCGAACACATACAGCCGGAGGCTCCTTGGCGTCGGCGGCTTATCGGTGCTCGCCGTTTGGGGAGCGCCGCCGGCGCCGCGACTCGAGCCCGCTGCGAGCACAACTGCCGCGACAGCGACAGCCGCAGCTCGAAGCCGCCTGCGATTGACTCGATCCTCCATAGTTTCACCTCTCGCGCGGCTCGAGACCCTTGGCCTTGAGCGTTGCCGCGGCAATTGGCCCCGTCAGGAAACCAATCAGCGATTTGGCGGCCTGGGAATCGCCGGACTTGCTGCCAACACCGGCCGCAAACGACACGTAGCTTTGCAGCGAATCGGGAAGAGGGCCCAGAAGTTCGATGCCTTGGATCGGCAGAATCTCGCTGATGAGCGTGATGACGAGCTCCGCGTCACCCTGCGCGACCCGAGCCGTCGAGCGGATCGACCCCTGTTCGAGGATCGTCTTGGACTTCATCGCCTCGGCGATCCCGAACCCATCAAGCATCTTGGCGATGTGGGGCCGGCTGGCGCCATCCTGGGCGTAAGTGATCGATTTCGCGTTTTGCAGCGTCCGCTTCAGCGCTTCCGGCGTGGTGATATCGGGTCTTGCCGCCCCTCTGCGAATCCCAACGCCAATGCCGGACCGCGCGACTCCGGATCGAGAGCCTGATTGAATTCGGCCGTCCTTGATCAACGTGTCAACGAGATCGGAGGTGGCGATGACGACGTCGAATCCCTCGCCTGTTTCGATACTTTGCTTGAGCGAGGACGAGGAGTTGAATCGGATGGCCAGCCGGCGGCCGGTCGCGCGTTCGCACTGCGGCAGGAGCTCCTCCATCGCGGACTTCACGCCGTTGGAGGCCAACACACGAAGCTCCGCGCTCTGTGCGACAGGTTCGCCCGGGAGGGCGGCGAAACCGAAAGCCGCCACAATCGCTGCGATGAACTGACGGGTGGTCATTGTGCTCTCCATGGCAGGCCAGCTACCGCTCGCCGAGAAGCGCGCGGCCCGCGGTGATGGCGGGAACCGTCGACCGAATGATGTTCCAACCTTCCCTCACACGCCGCGCGACATCATCGGCCGAGTTGGCCGTGACGGCGCAGGCCACCTTGTGCGCCTTGCACGCCTTCAACACCTGCTGGAATGCGGCTTCCAGTTCGGGTGCGTTCTGGGCCACACCGAGCGATCTCGACAGGTCGGCGCCGGCTCCGAGGAAGAGCGCACCTACGCCTGGGACCGACGCTATCTCGTCGAGTCGCTTCAACCCGTCAACGGACTCGATCATGATCGTCGCCAGAAGGTCGCCGTCCGGGTTCAACGGCCAGACGTCGGCATGTCGCTCGTATTCGGCCGGGCCCAGGCCCCAGATCCACATCGCCCCGGTCGGCCCGTAGCCGCGCAACCCGGCTGGCTCCATGCGCGGCGAGCCCTTCAACTGCGGATACCGCATGCTCCGAACCGCCAGCAGTGCCTGCTCCTTCGAGTCGACGCCATTGAAGATGACGCCCATCAGCCCGATGTCCAACGCCTGCTTGACCACCCATTGCGATTGGTCCGCCTCGGGCGGAAAGCGCGCGAAGAGCGCGACATTGGGCTGCAAATTGCCCTTCTTGAGAATCGCGCTCCGATCGGTCATTCCCATCAGGAAGATGTTCAGCCCGGGAAAGTCGAGCGGGTTGTGCTCCATGTCGACGTAGACGAAGTCGACCGGAGCTCGCGCTGTGTCGCGCGCGTTCGCGAGGGACAGATCGCTCGTAATCAGACCGTAGACCGTTTTGCCCTCCGCGAGCTTTGCGATCACAGGATTGAGGTGCACGGTCTTGTCTTGAGCTGACGAGGCGCTTGGTCCGAGGGCAGCGGCAAAGAGAACACCAGCAGATGCCCACATCCAGATTGGCCTCAGACGGTGTCGTTGGCGGGCGAGCAGTCCCGAAGATTCGAGCATCGGACACTCCAAGTTGCCGGTTCCGGCCTCGTTATACATCCACGGAAGCGCGATCGGCATCGGAAAATTACGGCACCGAAGCCGACCGCGCTGGCCGTGCTAGTATCGGTCGCTGCTCCGGTGATCTGTCGAGAAACGTTACGTACGGTACGTCGCTGACTTCAAGAACGCGCAGCCGGACCGCACGCGCTTCACCGTGTGGTTCGAAAGGGTGTATGCCAAGCGCAACGGACAGTGGCAGTATCTTTCGCACCGCACCGTAAAGGGCCCGATCTACGCCAGGCCGCAGGTCGCCGGCGGTCAATAGCTCGACCAGTTCGAATCGTTTTCACCGGTTTCCTGGCACCTTCCTACGGCTTAACGTAACCGCCGAGTAGGTGCCGTTTGGCACCATGTCGATGTTGTGCGCCTTTACGATGAGCTTCGCATCGGGATCCCGCTCCTGCTTGAGCACGACTTCGGCGAATTCGGGATCGTCTCGAGCGGCTTTCAGACGCTTGTCGCGCTCTTCCTTCGAGGGATACGCACGCATGTAGATAAACGTGTTCTCGGCGCTGATGCCAAGTTCGGGATCGCTTTGCTGGGGGATCCAGTAGCCGACGTTCGTGATGCCGTATCTGGCGTAAATCGCGGCCGTTCGCTTCGCGAAGCGCTCGGCAAGTGCGTCTCGCTTTCCTGGCTGGGCGGTGTAGATTCGCAACTCGTAGAATCCTCCGGCTTTCTGCTGCTGCGCAAGCCCCAGCCCATACCAACCGCGCCAAACACGAGCCCGAGGAACGCCGTGAATTTCCACTTCAGCATGTTCGACTCCTTGTGAAAGCCAGGGTGTAGCCACGAGCGGCCAAGTATTGTATAAGGCTTCGCCAGTTAGACAGACGCATGAGCAGAACAGCCGACGCGCCCAGGCCCGACGTGATCCTCGACATCGTCTTGGACGATGGCGACTGCTACGCGCGATCGAGAACACGGTGAGAAACCGCAATTCGCCGCTCGACAAGATTCCCGGGCACAGATACTGAACGTCGTACTCAAATCCTCGAGCTTGCCGTCGAACGGCTGGAAATCGAGCAGATCGAAGAGACTCGCAAAAAGGGGGAACGACATGCGTGACACAACGTCATTGATGGCGGCCATGGTCATGAGCTATCTGGAGCGGCGCGGCCTTTGGTCAGACCTGGCAGCCGCCCCTCGGATGAGTCAGCGCTGCCCTTCGAAATGGGGAGCCGGTGACCAGCGAGGGTCGGGCAACCACATGAAGCCCGAGACCGTGCTGCGGGCGACTCGCTTGATCCGGACCGGCGAAGTGTTCGAACTGGGCCGCGTGTTCTCGGAGTCGATGCCACTTTCCGGCCGGGCCGTCGCTTTGAAACTTTACAAAGCGAAGTCGCCAGGATAGCGGATCCGAACCGCCGAGGTTCGAACGAGGAACTCGTCGTCTCGGAAATCGGTCAGGTGGGTACACAGTTCGACACCTTCAGCCACCAGATGATCGACAACAGCATGTACAACTGTTTCAAGCTGGACGACATCTCGAGCCGAACTGGCTTCACGAAACTGGGTATCGAGAGGGTCGGCGCGCTGATGACTCGAGGCGTCATGATCGATGTCGCGGCTTGAAGGGCATTGATATGCTTCCCGAACAGCCACGAAATCAGCGCGCAGGACTTGCAGCAGGCGCTATCCCGACAGAACCTGACGATTCAGCCTGGAGACGCGGTGATCATTCACACCGGCTGGGGCAAGCTCTGGGGCAAGAGAATGCCAATATCAGGGCGAGCGGCCGCCCGGGCATCGGCATCGCTGCTGCCGAATGGCTTGCGCGACAGGATCCGATGCTCGTTGGTTCCGACACCGCGGGGGATTGAGATCTCTCCCAATCCGAATTCGCAATCTCGCGGGGCCCGTTCATCAGATCATGCTTGTCGTCAATGGCATTCACCTTCTGGAAAACTTGAAGTTGGACGAGCTGGCGGCGCGGCAGGTTTATGAGTTTGCGTTAATCGTCGAGCCGCTGAAGATTCAGGGTGGAACCGGGTCCACCGTTGCGCCGATTGCGATTCGTTAGAACCTCCGGCGTCTGGTGTTCTCTCTTGCGCCGGGGCTTCCCAATCTGGAGTCACGCATGCTGTCTCCGGCACAGGAACTCGAGTCCCTCAAGTTCCTCGACCGATTGTCCACGCATCTGAAGCGCGTCCAAGGCCCGCAGAAGGCGCTTCGTCATGTCTTACGGGACGCGCGCGAGGCGCTCGACGCCAGCCACGGCTGCATAGCCATGCCACGAGAAGGCGCGCCTGGCGCCCAACTGCTGTTCGCGGTGCCGAAGGGCGGCCAGTGGGACCTCGGTCTGCTTGCCCGTTTCATTCGCGAGGAGCATCCGCCGCGCCGCGACGATGTACTGATCGCCCCTCTGCGTCGACGAGGTGGTGCCTGGGCGGCGCTGGCGGTCATGCGGCGGGAGAGGCCCTACGAGCGGCACGACGAACACCTCCTGAGACGGATCGCCGCCATCGCCTCGGAAGCGATCCAGCGCATGGATCGGGAACGAATGCTGGGCGTCCGCGATCGGATCGACAGAAAGATCATGGAACAGCTCCATCCAAAGGACCTCTTCTACCAGATCCTGGATGGCCTCCGTTCTCTTACCAGCTACGATCACTCGTCCACGCTGTTGATTCGCGATGAAAGCGGCGATGCCTTCGAGGTCGTGGCGGAGCAGATCGCGTGGACCAAGGCCAAGAGCCAACGCATCGGTCTCCAGCTGGGCCTGAGCGATCAAATCAGATTGGTGCTCGAGTCGGGCGAGATCCACGGCTTCGATCGCCGCGGCGGACGCTGGCACGAGTGGGGCGGGAGGCCGGTTGTACTGCTTGCCGAGTGGCTCGACTACAACGCGGGACGCGATCAGCAGGAAGACTCGATGCTTTGCGCGCCGCTGGTTGGCCGAAACGGCGTCTTCGGACTCTTGAAGATCGCCGGACGACGGCCTGGAAAGCTCACGGAATTCGACGCCGCACTCGTCGACCACTTCCGGTCGCAGGCGGCGATTGCCATCGACATCCTCAATCGCACCGAATCGCTGCAGGCGCGCATGTTGACGGCCGAACGAAAGCATGCGATGGCCGACCTGGCGCGAAGCGTATCGCACGACGTGAACAACGCCCTTGGATCGATGCTGCCGTTGGTCCAGCAGATGCAAGACGACCTGCAGCGGGGACAACTCGAACCCTCGGTGTGGCGGGAAGACCTCGAACAACTTCAGCGGTCACTGCAGATCTGCCGCCGGATTTTCGGAGGCATGCTCTCCTTCTCGCGGGGCGACGCGCGCCGGGCCCGCGTCGGGCACGTTCGTGCCGCCGTCGACACGGCGTTGGCCATTCTCAAGAACGGCATCGATCGGCGCGGCATTCATCTCACCATCGAGATTCCCGACGACCTTCCTGCGGTCGCGTGCGGTCAAAGCGAGCTCGAGCAAGTGCTGCTGAACCTGATTACCAACGCGCGAGAGGCCAGCGGCCGAGGCGGGAATCTTTCGGTGGGTGCGCAGCACCGCCATGAGGGCGTGGTGATCGCAATTGTCGACGGCGGGAGCGGCATCGCCGCCGAGCATCTGACGCGAGTGCTCGAACCGTTCTTCACGACCAAGCCGAACGGAACCGGCCTCGGTCTGACGATTTGCCGCTCGATCATCTGGGAAGCCGGAGGCACCATCCGGATCCAGAGCGAGCCCGGCCGGGGCACGCGGGTCGATGTGACCGTCCCGTCGGCATCCGCCACACAACAGCAGCAGGAATCATGAAGGCGTCGCGCATCCTTGTAGTCGACGACGAGCCGGGCATGCTCCGCGCGATCGAGCGGGTCCTGGGCGGGAAACATCACGTGATCGGAAGCAGCTCTTCGCGCGAAGCCGCGAGCGTGGCCGCAGACTTCAGACCAGAGCTCGCCATCCTCGATATCCGAATGCCCGAGCTCGACGGATTCGAACTGATGGCTCGGCTGAAGGCGGTTCAACCCGATCTGGATGTCATCCTGATGACTGGCAGCCTCGAAGACCAGGACGAGAAGCTCGTGCGGGCTATTCGAGGTCGCGCCTTCTATTTCATCCAGAAGCCGTTCGATCGAGAGGTGCTCAAGACGCTGGTCGACCGCTGCCTCGACCTTCGGTGGCATCGCGAAGAGAACCGTCGACACGTCCAGCGGCTCGAAGCCGAGTTATCGCACGCTCGCGCTTTTCAGCGAGGACTGCTGCCGGACGCCGAGGCAAGGATTGGTGGAGTCGATGTCTGTTGCCGCTATACACCCTGTTCCGAGTTGGGCGGCGATCTGTACGACTACGCTCTCTCCTCCAATGGGCGAACCGCGCTTCTGATTGCGGACGTCGCCGGCCATGGTGCGTCTGCCGCGATGCTGACAGGCGTCGTGAAGGCCGCCTTCCGAGCATCGCACGTCGACGCCTACGAACCGCTCGCCGTCGTCGAGCGCGTGTCGAGCGGTTTGGCTGCCTTCACGTCCGAGCGATTCGTGACGTTGGTCGCGGCGCTGGTGGCGCCTGACGAGGGGCGCCTCACGTTCGTCAACGCGGGCCATCCTCCCGGCTTGGTCTGGAGGCGCGAGCGCATTCTTGGCCGTTTGGCGAGCAGCGGGCCACTCGTGTCCCCTGCGATCGAGTCCCCCTCATGGACTCAGATGTCTGTCCCGATCGCAGAAGGAGACCACGTTCTCCTTTACACCGACGGCGTTTCGGAAGCCTTCATCACGGACAACGAACTTGGCGAGGATCGGATCAGGGCCGCGATCAATCGACATGCGAACGGCGGCTCGTCATTGCTCGACGCGCTGCTCGCGGATGTCGACCGCCATCGAGGCCAACATCCATATCGTGACGATGTCACGCTCGTGACGGCGCATGTGGTTCGTGCGTCCTGACCCGAACCGCCCCTCCGGACGCCCTTGCACGATGACCCACGGGGGCCGGTGCCGAGGGTAAACGGCGCCCGAAGCGACGAGCACGAATCACGGCGACGGCACCAGGCGCTTCAGTTCGTCAAGCCAGTTGATCACCACGTTGAGACGAATGGGCGGGGCGGGCGGGGAACTTCTCGCCACCTCGGATCTATAATAGTTAATCTCACTACTTCATAGACATATGCCCAGCGCCGTGTCCGCCGCCGAAGCGAATCGACTGTTCTCGAGACTCCTGCGAAGCGTTCGCGAGGGCCACACCTACATCATCACGAGTCACGGCCGGCCGGTGGCCAAGCTCGTCCCGATCACCAAGAACGCTGACCTGGCGACTGCCGGCCGGACGGTGCTGTTCAAGCGCCTCCGGCGTGAACGCGTGGTTCGAATCGGCCACTGGAAGCGGGAGGACCTGTACCGACCAACGCTGGTAGATTCGAACGGCTCGGGCAGCCGACACTTTGGCGGCTAATCTTCCAAATCCTGCCGAAATACTGGCTGCGCTGGATCGACTGTGCCATCGAAAATCTCGACCAGCAGGCGGTCGTACGAGGTGGTGGCCTCGGCCAGTGAGGGATATCCCCGTTCCCGCTGCAAGGTTCCCGACGCGGAAAAGACCAGTGTGAAGAACCTGCCCGACGCATATTGCAGCTCCAGCAAGCTGTTGGGCACTTCGGGATCGCCCGCCTGTCCGAGCACGTCCATGAGCGCAACGGACCATTGACGGCCCTGCGGGTCCGTGACGACCTGGCGCTCGAGGAATTGCCAGTCGTTCATGCTCCAAATCGGCATGGTCGAAATTCGTTCTTGAAGGACTCGTGCTAGGCAGGCTGCGCGAGAAGCTGATCGAGCGCTCGCGCGACCTGCGACCCGGTGAACGGCTTCGGAATCAGCAGCACACGTCGGGCCTCCCGGGCGCGGAGGCTCGCGTCGGCTTCCTGAGGCGTGTCGCTGATGATCACCATCGGCAGGTCGGCATGGTCGGAATGATCGCGCACGATGTCGAACAGCGCTTCGCTCATGTTGAACATCGAGCAATCGAGCACGACGGCATCGGCGTGTTCGTCGGCGATGAGCTCGTTGACGGCCGTCGTGAACCCGGAGGTCGTCACCTGGTAGCCGTTGTCGCGCAGGGCAAATGTCAGGAGTTCGGCGATCTCCGGCGTGTCGTCGATCAAGAGCACGCGGCGGGGGGGCACATCAGGGCTCAGGGCTTAGGGCTCAGGGAGGGCTGTTCGAGCCTCTTCTTCTTTCCCGCGGCTGGCTCGAGATCCAGGACCCACACCCGCCCACCTGCCGTGTAAAACGCCCGGTTGTCGCTCTCGATCACGGCGCCCCAGGCTTCGAGCGTCCGCATCGCAAAGGTGTACCCCTCGAAGTTGTCCTTCGTATGGTTGAACACCTCGCGCGTGTGCCAGTTGTCATTGAGGATGGCGTCGCCGGGATGGACGCGCACCACCGTGCAGAAGCGGTCGTGCGACGCCTCCGCGCGGACGTCCCGTGTTGAGCCGCGCTTCTTTCCTTCGGCGACGATGTAGCTTTCTTGGGCCGGCGCAGGATTGGTTGCTTCGCTCATAGTTTTAGAATCGGCAAATGCAAAATGGCAAATGCAGAATGCATGTTCATACGCTCGTCAGCATTTTGCATGTCACATTTCGCATTTTGCATTCTGCATTTTTCATTCTGCATTTCACGATCACACTGTGTGCGCGATGGCAGCCGCAGCCTCCGCGGACGCCATATCGACGTGCGCTCTCGGATCGGCGGCCCGGATCAACGCCTCTGGTACCTCCACGCCCATCATGCGCCACTGCTCGTTGGCAAAACCCTGGAGCGTCGCGATGTGCTCGGCATGGAGATGACCGAAGCGCCCTTGCAGCTTCAGATACTCGGCCACAGGTCTCATGCTGGCCGGTCGGAAGCTGTAGTCGTACGCTCGCCGTTCGGGATCCCATTCCCAGACCGGATAGAGTCCGCACTCAACGACAAGTCGGCCCAGATCGATGGAGCGCGGCGTCTCGTAGACGAACCCCTTCTGACAAGGCGTGTAGACCATCAGGAACGACGAACCGCGTTGATTCAGCCCTTTGCGCACCTTGTTCATCAAGTCGATCGGATAGCCGACACTGGCGGTCGCGACATAGCAGTGGGGATGCCCGGCCGCCATCATGCGCGCCAGATCCTTCGGAAACAGCTTTTTCGCTTCCGGAATCTTGGGACCGGGAGGCGTGAACGTCGTCATTCCGCCGTACGGCGTTCGCGACGATGCCTGAATGCCGGTGTTCGCGTACTGCTCGTTGTCGTAGCAGATGATCAAGCAGTCGTGATTCCGGTAAAGGGCGCCGGAAATCGAACCGATGCCGATGTCCGACGCGCTGCCGTCGCCAGCTTCACAAATGATGTTGGGAAAGGGTCCCTTCCACTTGCCCTTCCGGATCATCGCTTCGTACGCCGCGGCCACTCCCGCGGTGAAGCTGCCCGCGCTCCCAATCTGTGTGTGCGCCCAGGGCACGTTGTAGGGGGTGCACAGGTACGAGCTGTTCGCGACGTACATGCAGCCGGTGGGCCCGACCAGAATCGTGTTGTCGCCTGCCGCCTTGCTCGTCATGCGGTACTGGATCGACGGACCACATCCGGCGCACGTCCGATGACCGGGCACGAACGGCTCGGTCTGCGGCAGGTCGGGGTTGTAAAACCGCGCTCCCTGGTTCGGGCTGCCGAAGAGCGGCAGCATCTGACGTTGAACTTCTATGGCAGGCATTTAGTTGTCTCCACAACAGCTTCCAGTTGCCAGCGATCAGCTGTCAGCCATCAGCTTTCGGGCTGTCAGCTCATCAATCTACAATTTGGACTCTGAAATCCGCAATCCCTTGCCCTACTCCTCAAATCCGACCCAGTGCGTTCTTTTCTCGATCTTCCCGCGCTTCTGAGCCTCGAGCATTTTGTGCGTCATCCAGTAGAACTCTTTCAGGACAATCGCTTCGCCGCCCATGCCTGCCATGAACGAAAACACCAGTGGCCGCTGAGCGCTTTCGTAAAGCGCTGCGCAAACTTCCGCGTACAGTGAGCCTCCGCTGCTGACGCTGCCGAGGCCCATGTTGGTTTCGATGACCCCCACAACCTTGAACCGGGCGAGAACCTCCCTGACCCGCTCCGTCGGATAGGGGCGGATTGTCCGGAGCCGCGCCAGCCCCACCTTGGCCCCGCGCTCCCGCATGTGCCGAATCGCATGGCGCGCCGTGACGGCATGACCACCCTGCATGAAGAACACGACCTCGGCGCCATCGGTCATGAATTCTTCGATCCACGGGTCGTACCGGCGGCCGAAAATTCGGGCGAACTCCTCGTGGACCTGCTCGATGACAGGCATGGAGCCTTCCATCGCGCGCGCGCGTTCGAGCTGCAACGGCGGACCCTGCTCGGGCATGATCTGCGGGCCGTGCGAAACGGGATGGCGAGGATCGAGGGGGTACGGATGCTTGTACGGCGGCAGAAACTCCTTCACCTGACCCGGGTCGGGCAGCTCGCAGTCGGTCGTGATGTGGGACACGAAGAACCCGTCCTGGCACACCATCTGGGGCAGCAGGACGCGGGGATCTTCCCCGATCCGAAACGCCATGATGTGGTTGTCGAATGCCTCCTGTGCGTCGCAGGACCACCCCATCAGCCAGCCCATATCGCGCGTCGACAGCGCGTCGGTGTGCTCCGATCCGAAGTCGCCGGGCGGATCCAGCGTCCGGTCGGCAATCATCATCTGCACGGGCATGCGACTGCCCGAGATAGGCGAATAGAGCTCGTAGCCGTACTGGACGCCGACACCGGAGCTCCCGGTGAACACCCGCGCCCCGCTCGACGACGCGCCGTGCGCGATGCTCAATTGCGCGTGCTCGCTGTCAGCCACGATGTACTCGGCATCGAGCTCTCCGTTGGCCACCATCTGCGCCAACGCCATCATGGTCGCCGTGTAAGGTCGGATGGGGTACGCCGTGATCACGTCGACATCGGCGTACTTGGCCGCCTGCGCCGCGGCAACGCAGCCGTTAATTCGGACGGTCTTCTTTCTTGTCGAGAACGGTTGCCATATCTCACTCCGTCGTAGAGGCTGGAGGCTTGGCTGGACACTGGGGGCTGGCCTTCCAGGATAGCGCCTCCGCGCCTCTAGCCGCTAGCCTCTAGCCCCTAGCCCCTAGCCTCCGACCTTATCTCCAATTCTCGATATCCTTCGGCGGCTGATCCGGCAACTTTCTCAACTCTTCCGCCTGCCGTCCGTGCAGCCCCTGTGTGATGGCAAACGCTGTGTCCATGCGCACGACACCGGAATCGAAATCCAGCTCGGGTACACCTTCGAGGCAGCCGGTCGGGCACTCTTCGATGCACACGCGGCAGCCTTTGCAGTAGTCAACCAGGATCTTATAGAGCCCGTTCGATCGATCGTGACGAATGATGCACGGCTCGGGACATACCAGATAGCAGTTGTCGCAGGCGTTGCAGGTTCCACAGCTGAAGCAGCGATTGGCTTCCTCGACGGCCTGCTCCTCGGTGTACGCCTGAATCACCTCGTCCTGCGTCTTGCGCCGGCTCGCCGGCGCCAGCATCACCTGCTGCACGCGCGGGAAGTGCGGGAAGTACGTCATGTTCATCCGATTGAGATCGGTGATCACGTCGAGCGGAATCGTCCGGGACTGCAACACATCACCACGGACCACTTTGTCGAGGCTGAAGGCGACGCGCTTGCCGTCGCCGACGGCGTTCACGACCATCAGTGGCTGTCCCGAACCCAGCTGAACGATGTCGCCGGCCGCGAAAAAGTTCGTATCGCCCAGGCGCCCGAAACGATCCACTTTGATGGTGCCGCGCTCGTTCTTGAATTCGGCCGGCAGCCACCCGAGCGACGCATGTTGGCCCACGGCGATGATCACGTTATCCGCCGCAAACCGCTCCGCCTGGGCTTCCCGATCGATCGCAATCGGCGACGCGTTGATGGCGCCGGTAAATCGCGCGGAATGGAGTTGCAGCGCCTCGACCTTGCCATTGCCAAGGACCGCGGTCATCGCCCGACCGTGCATCAGCTCCACGCCCTCCTCGAGCATGTCATGCAGGTCTTCAGGCACGCACGGCATCTCGCTGCTGTTGCTCTCCACCGTGATCATCGTGACTTCTTGCGCGCCTTGCCGGAATGCTTCTCGCGCGCAGTCGATAGCCGTGTTCCCCCCGCCGATGACCGCGACGCGCGGACCAAGCTTCGCCTTCGATGTGCCCATGCCGATATCGCGCAGGAACGGAAGCCCATAAAGCACGCCGTCCTTGTTTTCACCGTCGGCCTTCACGCTGTTCGGCTCGGTGAGACCGACGGCGAGCACGCACGCGTCGTAGTCCTTCTTCAGAGACTCCCACGTCACATCCTTCCCAACTTCGGTATTCGTCTTAATCGTGATTCCTAATTCCACGAGACGCTCGACCTCTCGATCGAGCACGTCCTGGGGAAGAACCCAGTCGGGGATGCCGCCGCGATTGAGGCCGCCGGCTTTCGGCGATTTCTCGAAAATCGTCACGGCATAGCCGAGGCGCGCCAGTTGGTAGGCGGCGCTGTGCCCAGCAGGACCCGATCCGACCACGGCGACTTTTTTGCCGTTGGGTGCTCCAGCTTTGACCACATCTCGCGGCAATGCCTGGCCAAGGTCGCCGAGAAAGCGCTCGACCGCACGGATGGAAATCGCCTCGTCATGTTGGCCGCGATTGCAGGCCTGTTCGCACGGGTGATAGCAGACCCGGCCGGTGATCGACGGGAATGGCATGTCCTCTTTGATGAGGGCGTACGCGTCGAGATACTTGCCGCGTTTCACGAGATCCAGATACCCCTGGATCTTTTCGTTCGTGCCACAGGCGTTGTTGCACGGTGGCATCTTGTCGCGGTACACGGGCCGGATCGCACGCCAGTTGCCGGTCGGAAACAGATCCTGTCCCTTCGTCTGTGACGGAGCCGGCGTAATCCCGGCAAAGGGAACTTGCAGCCAATCGGGGATGTGAGTGCCTTGGGTTGACATGATGATCCTGATCCTCGCGGTGTGCCTGGTGCTTAGTGCCTCGAGTTCCTGATGCCCTTAAGCGGCGACCGGATTGAGCGGCAGCACGTGCAGATCGTCGAGAGCGGCGCGAAACGCCGCCTTGTTCGCAATCATCGGCTCGATCGTCTCGAGTTTCACGATCCCAGTTGTCTTGACGACAGCGGCGATGAGCGGTGCCGCGATGTCGGGAGCGATGGCCTTGCTGCGCTCCGCGGCACCCTCCGTTGACAGGCGATCCAGGCCGAGCTCGCCCAACCGGTAGTACAGCCACTTGTGATCGGCCAGCTTCGCCGCATCGACACACACGAGCTGAGCCAGCCGTTCGGGACCTGGAACGAAGCGCATCATGTACTCCGGTGAGTAATGCGTATTGATCACCAGGGTTCCCCCGGGCGGCATCCCACGCATGTAATCCCATCCCTTGACCATCGTTTGCTCCACGAGCACGACGATGTTGGGCTGCTCGTTCTCGTACGTGAGGGCGTTCTCGATTTCAGTGTCGCTCACACGGCAATACTTCCGCGTCGGGGCGTTGGTCCGATCGGGATTGTCGACGTAGTTCTCCATTGCCTGAGAAAACATGCCTTCGAGCCGACTCGCGGCCGAGACCGAATTGACGATGTCGCGGCCTTCCTTGTCCATGATGATGCCGCGGGTCCAAACGGTCAGTTCCTTATACATAGTGACGCTCGTGGTTCCAGGTTCCAGGTTCCAGGTTCAAGGTTCAGGTTCAACGTACCGGGTTCTCGAACTGGCCAATACCGTTTCGAAGTCACTCTTGCCCACAGCGAACGTTCCGGAGCGAGCCACTCGTTGCCATTCCGCAATCGCCAGCAGCGTGGCCTTCTTGCACAAGCTTTCGACATCGGCGCCGGTCAGCCCATCAGTGCAGCGGGCAAGCTCGTCAACATCGACATCCGAGGCGAGCGGGACTTTCCGGCAACACAACCGGATGATCTCGGCCCGATCGCGCTCGTCAGGCTTGGCGAACGGAACGATATAGTCGAATCGTCCGCTGCGCAAGAGCGCGGGCTCGACGCGTTCGGGGCGATCGGTCGCAGCCAGGAGGATCACACCCTTCACGTCCCGCAAATTGTCGATCTCCCGCATCAGCTGGCTGAGAATCCTCGGATGCACGTCCGGACCGGCATAGTCGATCGCCAGCTTCGGCGCCACAGCATCGACCGTGTCGAAGAACAGGATGCACGGTGCCGCGCGTCTGGCCTTCTTGAAGACTTCGCGCAGCGCTCTTTCGGATTCACCGAGCCACTTCGAGAACAACTGAGGGCCGTCGATCGTGATCAGCGGAAGTTGCTTCTCACCCGAGAGGGCGCGCGCCATGGCCGTCTTGCCGGTTCCAGAAGGGCCGACGAGCAGGATGCCGCGCGGCGGCGCCAACCCCACCTGCTCGTAAACAGCGTCGCTCGTATGGGCGTGATCGACCACTGCCTCGAGCAGACGTTTGACCTCTGTCAAGCCGGCGAGCGAAGCAAACGTCGACGGGCTTCTTTCGATGAAGAATTCGCGCGTGGCGCTCGGTTCGACCTCGCGGAGCCCCGCCAGAAAATCGTCACGGGTGACCTGAAGGGCGCCGAGATCGTCGGAGGCAGCAGCATCGGCCTTCTGCTGCACGATCTCGCCGACGCCGGGCGGCGCCGCCAGATAACGGCGCAGCGTGATCATCCCGACTTCCTGGCACAACGCTTCGAGATCGGCGCCGACGAATCCGTGGGAATGTTCTGCGATCTCGGCGAGCTTCACGTCCGGTCCGAGCGGCATGGCGCGCGTGTGAATCTTCAAGATCTGAAGCCGAGCCTGAGTATTCGGCACGCCAATTTCGATTTCCCGATCGAACCGGCCCGGCCGTCGGAGCGCGGGATCCAGCACCTCCGGAATATTCGTGGCGCCCATGACGATGACCTGCCCGCGGGAAACGAATCCATCCATCAGGCTCAACAGCTGGGCGACGACCCGCTTCTCGACCTCGCCGGCCACCTCGGCGCGTTTCGGGGCGACTGCATCGATTTCGTCGATGAACAAGATCGCCGGCGCCCGGCGCGCGGCCTCTTCGAAGACTTCGCGGAGCTTCGCCTCGCTCTCCCCGTAGAACTTGCGCATGATGTCGGGGCCATTGAGGTGAATGAAATGCACGCGGCTTTCAGCCGCGACGGCACGCGCGAGCAGGGTCTTGCCCGTCCCAGGCGGGCCGTACAACAAGACGCCCTTCGGCGCCAGGATCCCGAGCCGCTCGAAAATTCGCGAATGTTTGAGCGGCAGCTCGACGATCTCTCGCACTCGCGCGACCTCGCGCTCCAGCCCGCCAATATCCTCGTACGAGACACCGGGCGCCGCTCGACCCGGAATCTGTTCGCCCTCGACGATCCGGATGTCGGTGCGCTTGCCGACAACCACCGGCCCGGACGGAATCGTGCGGACGACCTGGAAGTTGACGGCCTTGGTATACGTCGGGACCCGGACAACGCATCCGTTCAGCACGGGGACGCCCTGGAGATCCTCGAGAATGCGATCTGGCGCGATGATCGCCGGGGCCGCGCCGATCCATTGGGGCGTCAGACGAACGGCCACGGCTTGAGAATGCTCGACCGAGGTCACCGAGACCTGCTCCCCCAGTCCGGCGCCGCAATTGCTCCGCAGCGTGCCGTCAATTTGGATCGTCCCGTCCTGACTGTCGTCCGATACCTCCGCTCGTGCAACGGCAACCGTCTGGCCGACGATCTTCAACACATCGCCCGGCCGCGCACCAATCCGTGAGAGATCGACCGGAGCCAGCCGCCCGATCGCATGGCCCACGTCCTCGACGCGCGCCTCGGTGGTACGAAGCGTGACGCTGGCGGTGAGGGGCGGCGTCGTGGAATCGTTCATGAGGCGATTTGAAACCGCTTCTGGATCTGCTGCGCAAAGCGCTCGAAGAGGGCTGACCGCTTCTGCTGTTCCGGGTGGTTTCGGTCGTCCGCCGCCGCGTCCACACGGGTGCAATCGTTGCCGACATCGGTCAGCCGGATCGTGCCGAGATTCGTGTGCTCGATCGCCCACCCATCGCCGGTCGCGGCTGTCACCGACATGCTCACCGTCGTGCGGTCGCTTTCCCAGGGCACGACGATGGCGTTGACGGTCCGCTGTTCCGCGGCGTACTCCTCGATGGCGCGGGACACGGCGCGGGGCGAGCCCGAGGCGATGAACTCGAACCGACTCTCCAAGTTCTACTTTTGGCTTGCCGCTTCTGTTAAACTGGCCCGGTGGTCGGACCAGTTAGGCGGTCCAGTCTGACATCGGGCAGTAGGCCTGTCAAGCCTCGCCGCGGCCTCGCGCGGGGTGCGCAGGGACGCCAGTCGAAGCTCCTCGAGCCGATCAAAAAGACCCGAATTCCTGAAGAAATCGCGGATCGGCTCCGGCGGCTGATTCTCGACTCGACGTTCGAACCTGGCCGCGCGCTTCCCTCCGAGCGCGTGCTGGCCCGCCGCTTCGGCGTCAGTCGCGGTTCGGTTCGCGATGCGCTCCGGATGCTCGAAATGCTCGGCCTTCTGGAGATGCGTCATGGCCAAGGCACGTTTCCACAGGAGCTGTCAGTCGACCGTCTGGTCGCGCCATTGGCCACCGTGCTCTCCTACCGATCCGATCTCCAGGACGAGCTCATGGACGTGCGGCGCATGTTCGAGCCCGCCGTCGCGCGCGTGGCCGCTCTACGGGTGACCGAGGACGATCTCACGGCCTTCGAGCGGGTGCTCGGCGCGCAACGACGCAAGCTGAAAACCGGCCACTCGGCCATCGCGGAAGACACGGAGTTTCACGCTGCGCTCGCCCGCTCGACGCGCAACCGCGTCATCGTGCACATCATGGAAACGCTGAACAATCTTCTGGTGGAATCGCGTAAGCAAACCTTGCGGCAGAAAGGCCGTCCCGAACGATCGCTCGAGGGCCATGAAGCTATTGTCACCGCGGTGAAGCAGCGCGATCCGGACGCGGCCGCCCGAGCGATGCACGATCACATCGATCAGATCGCCAACCTGATGCACAACGTGCCAGCGTCAAGCGCTGTGGAAAGCGTGCGATCGGCGAACGGGGCGCCACCCGCCTCCGCCAAGGCCGCTTCTGGTCGTCAACCCGTTCGCCGCCAGCGGACGCCTGCAGGTGTGGTTGAGTCGTCATCGTGATTGATGCCTATCTCGCACGTCTCGAGCAGCTGGCCAACGAGGGACGCGTCCTCCAGGCTCGATTGGCGTCCGAGCCTGCGGACTCCGACGCACCGCAGCTCACCCGCCTCTGGCAAGGGGAGTGCGCCGCTATTGTCAACACGCTCTCGGGCGGGGTGAAATCGCATTGGCTTTCGCGGGCGTTCAGTCAGGCGTTTCTCATCCGGCCGGCTGGCGGAGCAGCCGTGGAAGATGCCGCCGCGGCGGATATCGTCAGGCGGATGGTCGAGGTGCTGAACCAGGCCTCGGCGTCTCTCGCCACTCTGGACGGGAACGGCGGCAACAGGCAGTCGCAGGGGGCGCCGCCGGTCCGCCGATTCGACTTCGTTCATGATGCGACGCTGCGACCGGTCCTGGAGGCGGCGTATCTCGACAGCCGAAACGCACTCGAGGCGCGTCGTTTTGACGCAGCGTTGACCGCCGCCTGTGGGCTTCTCGAAGCCATCGTCACCGACGCGCTGACACACGCAGACCAACTGAAGATCAAAAAGGGCATGCCCGAAGGACGCGTAACCGATTGGTCGTTCGAGGCGCGGATCGCGTGCGCCGAACGCGCAGGACTCATTCGTGGCGGCTGCGCCCGCCTGCCTCCAGTTGCGTGGCGCTATCGTGAACTGATGGATGCCGACGGTCTGCTTCGCGCCGACGCGGCCGTCTCTGAACGCGACGCACGACTGGCGTCGCAAGTGCTACAGGTCGTTTTGAGAGATCTCGATCCGGGACGATAGTCGGCGGGCCCCGGTTCCGTTGCGGCCAGAATGGCCGCGACTCTTCTTTTGCGCTGTAGAAGAAGCCGCAGTTCGACGCGTGGCGCGTACCGAACCAGTCGCCAGGATGGACGGGAAGAGCGTATCGATCCCGCCGTCAGATAGCGTAGAAGCGTTCGCGTGACGAACCGCGCGGCGAGAGCGTATCCTTGGGCGACTTCACGATGCTTGAAAGCAGGAGGCGAGCTTTGAGCACGGCCGCGATAGAGCGAGCAATCCCGGTTTCGATGGGTTATCGGGTCATGCAGTTGGTAGCGGGCATGACGTGCATGGTGGCCATCGCCAACCTGCAATATGGCTGGACGATGTTCGTGGAACCGATCAACCAGAAATTTGGCTGGGGCCGCCCCGCGATTCAGGTTGCCTTTACGGTGTTTATCCTGATGGAGACGTGGCTGGTCCCCGTCGAGGGCTGGCTGATCGACAAGTTCGGCTTGCGCAAGTTGTTCATCCTTGCTGGTTTTTTGGTGGCAGCCGGCTGGGTCACCAACGCGTACGCGACATCGCTGGGACAGCTGTACCTGGGCGCGGTGCTCGCAGGAATTGGCGGCGGCATCGTGTACGGCGGTTCGGTGGGTAATGCGTTGAAGTGGTTTCCCGACCACCGCGGGCTGGCTGCGGGCTTGACTGCAGCAGGCTACGGCATGGGCTCGGCCCTCACGGTCGTTCCAATCGTGAACATGATCCGGGATCGTGGCTACGAGTCCGCCTTTTTCACCTTTGGAATTGCGCAAGGAGCGGTGATCATCGGCCTGGCCCTGCTCTTCCGGGCGCCGCGCGAGGGCGAGGTTCCCAGCGTGCGCAGCGGAAACGTCCAGCAGTCCAGGCATGACTGGACCCCCGGGGAGGTGGTTCGGACGCCGATCTTCTGGCTTCTCTATGCGATGTTCACCATGATGGCCACCGGCGGCCTGATGGCGACGGCCCAACTCGCTTCCATGGCCGAGGACTACAAAATTGCCGGGGTGCCGGTGACGCTCGTCGGCGTGACCCTGGCGGCGTTGCCCTTCGCCTTGGCCATCGATCGCGTCTTGAACGGTCTGACGCGGCCGTTCTTTGGGTGGGTCTCCGACCGGCTGGGGCGCGAGAACACCATGTTCATTGCGTTTGCGCTCGAGGGCCTCGGCAAGGTTCTGCTGCTGATGTACGCAGACAATGCTGTGGCATTTGTCGTCTTTTCGGGACTGCTCTTTTTCGCCTGGGGTGAAATCTATAGCCTCTTTCCGGCAATTTGCGCCGACATGTTCGGACGCCGCTACGCCACGGCCAATTACGGGTTTCTCTACACAGCTAAAGGGACGGCTTCGCTGCTCGTGCTGGCCGGCGCCTGGCTTGTTGCCGCCACCGGCACATGGGTAGTCGCTTTCGTGATTGCCGCAGTTTTCGATATCGTTGCTGCACTGCTCGCAATCTTGCTGTTGAAGCCGATGCGGATACGCTTGCTGAGTCGCACTTGATCTGTGAGTGAAGATGACACCATGACTGCAGACGACCGCCGACCCGTTCACTCTTCCGCTTCCTCGACCGCCGCGCCGCCTCGCCTGGAGTTCCGCACGGGACTGCAAACCAATTACGCCGACGTGTTCACTCCGGACGCCTTGTCCGCCCTCGCGGCCCTGGCAATATTGGACGACGACCGGAAGGCGGTCATGGCCGGACGGATTGAGCGTCGCGCCGCTCGAGCCCGAAACAAGCAGCGCATCACGTTTCTCGACCCCGGATCGATCATCGCCCGAACCAACATCAAGGTTCAGGATGCTCGAGACGGCGCGTTCGTCGGGAGCGAGATCCCAGCCGACCTCCAGCGCCAGTGGATCCAGGGCACTGGCCCCGCCGCAAAGCCGCAGGCGCCTGTCGAACGGAGCATCCGCAACATCGCCCACGCGCTCCTCTCAGGTGCCGACGGCTGGATGTTCGACGGAGAGGACGCGCTCGGACAGGTATCGACGATGTCGCTGGACAACCAGCGAAATCTGAAGCTGGCCATCCATCGAGACCCGGTGTTCATGAAAGCCGCTGAAGAGGTCAGTGCCGAAATGAACCGCTGGGCTCAGGAGTTCTTCGGCCACGCCACGATTGCGGATTGGAAGAGGCAGCTGGACTTCACCACGAAGATCTTCAGACCGCGAGGCCTTCACCTCGACGACCGGCACGTCCGACGCGCCGACGGAGCAGGGTTCTCCGCGTCGATCGTCGACACCACGCTCTACATCGTCAACAACCAGCGAAGGCTGCTCGGCGCCGGCTCCTCGCTGGTCCTTTATCTGCCAAAGATTCAGACTGCTGAGGAAGCGGCTCTGTGGCACGACATCCTGACCGCGCTCGAGGAGCACTTGGGACTGGCCGTTGGAACCATCAAGGTCTACGTGCTCGTCGAGCAGTTCGAAGCCGCGTTCCAGTTAATGGAGATCCGGGCAGCGCTCGGCACGCACTTCATTGGCTTCAACACCGGCCGATGGGACTACATCAACAGCGTCGCCGATTCGATGGCCTGGGACCCCGACTTCGTCAATCCCAACATCGATACCATCACGATGACCTACGGCTACATGCGCAACTACGAGGACCGCGTCCGGCGCGCCTGCAGCACCCCGGACAAGTTGGGTCAGTTTGCGTTGTGGCAGGGCGGCATGGAACCCAATATCCCGGTTGGTTCGAAAGCGGGCGTCGAAGCAAGCATGAAGCGGGCGGTCGCCGGGGCCGAGCGCGAGCAGCGCGAGGGAGCATGCGGCAAGTGGGTGGCTCATTGGAAGATGGTTCACATCGTCCGCCCGGTGTGGGAGCGCGTCGGACAGGCCAACCAGCTCGGACGGAAGTTTCCACCGCTCGCCTACACTCGCGCCGATGCGGATGCCTTGGTCGAGCTCGAACCGGCGCCGCGAACGGTTCGAGGCGCACGCGATCTCCTCAGCGTCGCCATCCAATACGGAAACGCCTTCGGCCAGGGTCTTCAGGCTGCGGCACTCAAGCCTGCCGACTTTTTCGGGAACGACGACGTTTTGTACCTGATGGAAGACATGGCCACCGGCGAGATCCGCCTCGGCATCCTCTGGGAATGGCTCCACAAGGGCGCTGCGTTGACCGGCCCAGACGAGATCGGGGTAAAAGTCGGCGATAGGTTCACGAGCCAGTTGTTCTTACGCCTGCTGACTGAGGAATACGAGAAGCTGCAGCGGGCCCGCAACCGCGACGTGCACGACGTCTCGAAGGGCACGACGCTACCGATTGCCCGCGAGATCGCAGAGACCTACGTCCTGGGAGACGTCAAGCTCCCATGGTACATCGACCTGCTGAACATCAATCTCGACAACCACGATCTCACTGAGGCGAAGCGCCGAATTCGCCTGCTCGCAGACGCGTTCCGCAAGGACGGGACACGAATTACCGAGAACCTGGATTTCGCGTGAGATCCAAGGACTCAGGTCGAAATGCCCAGCTCTACGGCCGCCTCCTTGACGACCGGGAGCGTGGTCGAGAGCCAAGCCGGTCGATCAATCAGCGACAGGTGGGCCGACGCTCGCTCGGAGTACAGAGTGAGGTTCGTCCAACTGGCCTCCAGAGAAGACCACCAGGAGAAGCCGGCCGCCCCCTCTTCGAACAGCGCGACTGCGATGCGCTGGGTGATGAGGCGCAGCCGGGTGGCCGCCTGGGACGGGCGCAGCCTCCGGGCCAGCAGTACGCGTGGATCGTCGAGGTCAATCAGACTGACGGCGTCATCCAGCCAGAGTCGCGCGAGCGCCTTTCGCCGCCCGCTTACTCGAGCGAAGTCCTCATCGGTGAGCAGGTGTCCGCGCAGATACTGAATCGATTCGGCGACGGCCGACACGGCGTGGCGCGAGCAGTAACACGCGCCATACGCCAGCGGGGCGTCATGACGGCCCGAACCTTGACGCTCGCGGGCGACGAACAACGGGCCGCCGGCCGCCCGGCCGAGCGTGGCGCCATCCCAGTCGAAGACACGGAATAATTCCACCAGCGGGCTGCTACGCGTACGAATCGAGATCGGCCTGTTCCAGGGCGGCCAGCACCTCGGCCACGCGGTTGCGGGCGATCAGGTCGATCGGCCGGCGGTTGCCGAGATGGGCATTGAGGCCTGTCAGCCACTTCCGGGCCGTCTGGGAGGAGAATGTCTGGAGGAGCCGCGCGAGCACGAACTCCAACGCCTCGAGTTTGGCGCGGTTCGCCGGGTCGGGCTGCTCTCCGGCGAGCCAGCGCGTGATGCGCGAACGGTCCACGCGAAGCAGGCGAGCCACGTGACTTTGACCTCCCAGCTCCGCGGCCAGTCGTCGCACCTTCACCCGCGCCACGTCGGCCGATGCCGTCGCCATCGCGAGCAGGCTATCGCAACATGTCACGTTGCGCAACACATTTCGGTGCGCATGGCGAGAGGGAATGGCTCTCAGGGGGACCGAGAAAGCGAGTCCTGATCCAGTTCCTGGCCTACGAACAGTAGCGCCAAGCATTGCTCGCCGGCTCGCCACGCGGAAACATCCCGACGCTCCACAGCTATTCGTCAGCATTCAGCCTGAATTCGGCAGGAAGGGATGAGTCCGTCGACAAGGCCGGCAGAACCCGGCGCCTCGGCGATCCTGCTGCGAACCGACCGGCGAGTCAGCGCAACTGGGGAACTGCAAACTGAAGTAACTCCCAGCTCACGCGAGTCGATCACAATTTGGCGCACGCGCTCAAGGTGGGGAGCTGCATTCGACAACACCTCTTGAGGAACGCGGCCCCATGTTCTGCGGGGTCCCAAATGTCAGCGGCACTGGCGGGCGCATTCTGAAAGAGCCAAGCTTCCAACGAGCGTGAGTCTCCGACACTGCGAGCCATGAGGACGGCTGCCGCTGCTTCGCATGCGAGACGATGCTGGGGATTCGTGCGATCTGATGGCGTCTTTCTGACCCGTGTGGCGGCGCGTCTCTCTTAGATCGCGGTCGGATGGTGTGCGACGTTCGCAGTCGGGTCTGACCGCTTCTGCCAAAGCGAAGGCGGAAGGTTCATGCGAAGGCGGAAGACCCACCTCTACCGCCGGTGGTCGCCCCAGCGCGCGGCGTCTTCTAACTTCTAACTTCAGACATCAATCTTCTAACTTCCCGTTGCCGGCAGCCTTCGCTTCGTTCCCGATTGGGGCGCGGGTGGAGCCGCACGGTTCGTGACCACGGGTATCGGGCTTCCGCCGCCAGCATGGGTCACGTGTGTGATGACTCTCTCCTGGCCCGTGGCGCCGTTACTTCCTGTTCCGCTCAGGGTGCCCTGGAACAGCTCGGTGGTCCCATTGTGGTTGACAGCCACCACGTACTTCGTGTCGCCGACGACACCGCAACTGCTGAAGTAGTCGAGCCGAACGGTGTAGGTTCCGGAAGGGGCGTTCGTCCAGCGAATGCTCTCGTTGTTCTTGTTGTCAATCTGGCAGTCGATGTTCGAGTCCTGGTCGAGCATCCCGCCGCTGGCCGAAATGTTGTTGCCCCAGTAGACTTCCTCGCCTGAGGGCTCGATGACGTTGAGATCCACATCGCTCGGCTTGTCCCACCAGACGCTGATTTCCAGGTCGCTCGTCCCTCTGATGACGTTGGTCCGTACGTCGCTGTAGGGCCCGACTACTCCGGTCTGTGACGAGACCGCGTACGTGAGGTCGAAGGTCGGAGACGGAACTTGGCCGGACACCTTCACGACGAGAAGGAGATCGGTTGAGGGTGAAGGGAGCTGCAATTGCCAGAAGCCGCCAACTTTCTTGGGAACATTCCCGACGGACAGATAGACAAGCTGGAAGGGCTGCGGGGCACTCAGCCGCACGACCGTCGAACCGGGGCTGACCACAGTCGTCGAGGATGTCGGTGGCAACGCTACCGATGGGCCGCCGTTCGGCTGTGGCGCCGCTCCCGGCCTCATCGTCGCAGCCATTCCATCGACAGTCGTCACACCGGCGACGAATTCGGAGACTGAATACGTTGCTTCCGGTGTCGGGGCGGGTGAGCTGGGGCCAGCCGTGGGCGCTGTTGGCCCGTGCCCGCATTGCGCAAATATGACGAGGGCACCAATGCCAATCCACCTCATCCGTTGCCGTGCGCGGCCGAGGTTATCCATGCCTTCTGTTTCAGCAAGTGCGGTGCCGGCAAGGTGATGCGTTTTGGAGCTCTGGCGGCGCGTCCAGCTCATCGATAAGCCTCCCGGGGAAGAGAGGCCTTCAGGTCATCTATCTGTATTTATCATGCATCATATGTGATCATTGTATTTTACTTCTGGGTTGACCTCGGGCATAAAAAGCACTTCACACGTCGGACGCTTTCTGCTCTCAGCTCACAGCCTTCAACCCCTCATCTGGAGGCTGCGAGATGTGCAAGCCGGGATGCCGAGCCGAAAGTCGAGAACTGAAAACTGAGCTGACAGCTGATAGCTGACAGCTGATAGCTGATGCTGAGAGCTGCTTATGCGTGAGCAACCTGTCCCCCGGCTACCCGACGCCGCCGGTTTGTACGATCCCCGCCACGAGCACGACGCCTGCGGCGTCGGATTCGTCGTGGACATCAAGGGGCGTCGCTCGCACACCGTGATCGAAAAAGGGCTGCAGGTGCTCATCAACCTGCTGCACCGGGGAGCGTGCGGCTGCGAAGCAAACACAGGCGACGGCGCCGGGATCCTGATTCAAACACCTGACAAGTTTCTGAGGAAGGTCACGGCTGATCTCGGCATGGTGCTGCCTGCGGCGGGCCAGTATGGCTGCGGTCTGGTCTTTCTGCCACGTGTCGCTGCCGAACGCGAGGTGTGCCGTCGGCTCGTCGAGCGAATCGTTCGTGAAGAGGGACAGCATGTCCTCGGCTGGCGCCTGGTTCCGACGGCCGACGCCGGCATTGGCGCGTCCGCGCTGGCCACCAAGCCGACAATCGAGCAGGTATTCATCGGGGCCGGCGACACGCCTGAAGAGCCGCAGGGCTCGAACCCTGGCGAGCGGGCGGCGGCGTCGGGTCAGCCTGCACGGAAATCGGCGCCAGCCGCATCGGGCACGGTGACGTGGTTCGAACGCAAGCTGTATGTCATCCGGAAGCGGATCGAGCACGAAGCCGATGGCCTGGGGCTGGCCGAACGCCAGGCTTTCTACTTTCCGAGCTTGTCGTCGCGGACGTTGATCTACAAGGGCATGCTGATTGCCGATCAGATCGAGGCGACATTTCCCGACCTGCTCGATCCCGACGTCGAATCGGCGCTCGCGCTCGTGCACCAGCGGTTCAGCACGAATACGTTTCCGTCATGGCCGCTCGCGCATCCCTACCGCTTCGTCGCGCACAACGGTGAGATCAACACATTGCGCGGGAACATCAACTGGATGCGCGCACGCGAGGGCCTGCTGCAGTCGGATCGGCTCGGCGACGATCTCAAGAAAATTCTGCCGATCATCCGCGAAGGCGGGAGCGATACGGCGATATTCGACAACGTTCTCGAGTTCCTGGTGATGACCGGGCGGTCGCTGCCGCATGCGGTCCTGATGATGATCCCTGAGCCGTGGTCCGGCCACGAAAGCATGAGGCCCGAGCTCAAGGCGTTCTACGAGTTCCACTCGTCGCTGATGGAGCCATGGGACGGCCCCGCGTCGATCGCGTTTACGGACGGCGCTGTTGTCGGCGCCGTCCTCGATCGGAACGGCTTGCGGCCTTCGCGGTACTACGTGACCAAGGACGATCTCGTCATCATGGCATCTGAGGTCGGCGTGCTCGATATTCCGCCCGAGAACGTCCTCACGAAGGAGCGGTTGCATCCGGGTCGAATCTTCCTCGTCGACACCGTTCGGGGACGAATCGTTTCTGACGACGAGATCAAGCGCGAGCTCGCAGCGGCCGAGCCGTACGCGCAATGGCTGGCAGAGAACCTCGTCGACATCGAAGATCTGCCGGAGGCGCCCTACCTGCCGCCGCCCAGTCCCGAGGCAGTCCTTCGCCGACAGCAGTCGTTCGGCTACACGCACGAGGATTTGCGGCTTCTTTTGGCGCCGATGGCGACCGGTGGCGAAGAACCGATCGGCTCGATGGGCACCGACACAGCACTCGCTGTTCTGTCGGCCCGTCCGCGGCTGCTCTACGACTACTTCAAACAGGTGTTCGCGCAGGTCACGAATCCGCCGCTCGACGCCATTCGCGAGGAGCTGGTCACCGCCATGGGGTCGACGATCGGACCGGAGGGCAACCTCCTCGACCCCGTCCCGAATCATGCCGGCAGATCGCCATCAAGTATCCGGTCATCGACAACGACCAGCTCGCAAAGCTGCGACACATCTACGAGCCGGCGTTCCGGTCGATCACGCTTCCGATGCTCTTCGATGCGCGCAAAGGGGGCCGCGGCCTCGAACGGGCGCTGGAGGAGTTGAAGGTCCGCGCGAGCGCGGCGGTTCGCTCGGGCTACACCATCATCATTTTGTCCGACCGCGGCTTCGACCGTGACCGCGCGCCCATTCCAAGTCTCCTGGCGACGGCGGGCGTGCACCATCACCTGGTCCGGGAAGGAACGCGGACGCGGTGCGCGCTGGTCCTCGAATCGGGCGACGCACGCGAGGTTCATCACTGTGCGCTTCTGATGGGATACGGCGCCGGCGTGGTCAACCCGTACCTCGCGTTCGAAACGCTCGACGTCATGATCCGCGACGGGCTGCTCGTCGGCGTCACGCACGAAAAGGCGGTCAAGAACTACATCAAGGCGCTCAACAAGGGCATTCTGAAGGTGATGTCCAAGATGGGCATCTCGACGCTGCAAAGCTATTGTGGCGCGCAGATTTTCGAGGCCGTCGGCCTCGACAAGGATTTCGTGGACCGGTACTTCACCTGGACCGCGTCCCGCATCGGCGGCATCGGCTTGGACGTGATCGCCGACGAGGTGCTGAAGCGCCATCGGCATGCGTTTCCAGTTCGCTCAGGTGGGCAGGAAGATCTCGAGTGGGGGGGCGAATACCAGTGGCGCCGGGACGGCGAATATCACTTGTTCAACCCGGACACGGTCTTCAAGCTGCAGCATTCGACGCGAAGCGGCCAGTATTCGATTTTCAAGGAGTACACGAAGCTCGTCGACGACCAGAGCCGCGATCGTGCCACGCTGCGCGGCCTGCTGACGCTCAAGCCGACGGACCGGAAGATCCCGATCGAGGAGGTCGAGCCCGTCGAGCGCATCTTCAGGCGCTTCGCCACTGGTGCCATGTCGTACGGATCGATCAGCCAGGAAGCGCACGAGACCCTGGCGATCGCAATGAACCGGCTGGGTGGCAAGTCGAACACCGGTGAAGGCGGCGAAGACCCGGCGCGTTACATCCCGGACGCGAATGGCGACTCCCGGCGAAGCGCGGTGAAGCAGGTTGCGTCGGCACGCTTCGGCGTCACGAGCGAATACTTGGTCAACTGCGACGATCTCCAGATCAAGATGGCGCAGGGCGCAAAGCCGGGCGAGGGCGGTCAGCTTCCGGGCACCAAGGTGTATCCCTGGATCGCCAAGGTTCGCCATGCGACGCCGGGCGTCGGCCTCATTTCTCCGCCGCCGCACCACGACATCTACTCCATCGAGGACCTGGCGCAACTGATTCACGACCTGAAGAACTCGAACCCCAGGGCCAGGATTCACGTGAAGCTGGTCGCCATCGCGGGCGTCGGCACGGTCGCCGCCGGGGTGGCCAAAGCCCACGCCGACGTCGTACTGATCTCGGGCCACGACGGCGGCACGGGTGCGTCGCCCCAGACGAGTATCAAGCACGGCGGCGTGCCGTGGGAGCTCGGGCTCGCCGAAACGCAGCAGGTGCTGATGTTGAACGGACTGCGCGACCGGATCGTCGTGCAGGTGGACGGCCAGATGAAGACCGGCCGCGACGTCGTCATCGCCGCGCTCATGGGCGCCGAGGAGTTTGGATTCGCGACGGCTCCGCTGGTGGTCTCGGGCTGCATCATGATGCGAGTCTGCCATCTCAACACCTGCCCGGTCGGCATCGCCACTCAGGACCCCGAGCTGCGGAAAAGCTTCACCGGCAGCCCCGAATTCGTCGAAAACTTCTTCCGATTCATCGCCGAGGAAGTCCGCGAGTACATGGCGGAGCTCGGATTCCGGACGATGGACGAGATGATTGGCCGGGTGGACCGGTTGGACTATACGCCGGCGCTCGATCACTGGAAGGCGAAAGGACTCGACTTTTCCGCGATCCTCCACCAGCCGGAGGTCGCGTACGACACGCTACCTCGGTGCGTCCGTCAACAGGATCACCGTCTCGAACGAGCGCTCGACAACGAGCTCATCGCGAAGAGTGCCGCCGCGCTCGAGCACCGAACGCCCGTGTCACTCAGGCTTCCCATCCGCAATGTCAATCGAACGGTCGGCACGATGCTCGGCTACGAAGTCACCCGACGGTACGGCAGCAGCGGCCTCCCGGACGACACGATCCAACTGCACTTCATTGGATCAGCAGGCCAGAGCTTCGGCGCCTTCGTGCCGAAGGGCATCACGATGACGCTCGAAGGCGACTCGAACGACTATCTTGGAAAGGGACTTTCCGGCGGCAAGTTGATCATCTATCCTCCGTTGCAGGCGACGTTCGTGCCCGAAGACAACATCATCGCCGGCAATGTGGTGCTGTATGGAGCGACCAGTGGCGAAGCCTACATTTCAGGACGCGCCGGCGAACGCTTTGCGGTGCGCAACAGCGGCGCGACGGCCGTCGTGGAAGGCGTGGGCGATCATGGTTGCGAGGTACATGACGGGAGGCTGCGTGGTCGTCCTGGGACATACAGGACGCAATTTCGCCGCGGGCATGAGCGGTGGAGTCGCGTATGTCTTCGACACGACCGGCAGCTTTGCGCGGCGCTGCAACCCGGAGTTCGTCGAGCTCGAGCCCTTCGAAGAGCTCGAAGACCTCGAATTGGTCAAGGATCTCATCACCCGGCACCGTCACCACACGGGTAGCAATTTCGCCTCGCGCATCCTGCTCGACTGGTCGAGCGCCGTGCGGCGGTTCACCAAAGTGATGCCGAGAGACTACAAGCGCGTCCTGAATGCGCAGAAGCGAGCCGAGGCGGAGGGCCGGACGGCAGAATTCGCAGAGCTGGTCGCCGTCCGCGCCTGAACGGCAGACCGTTTCCGACTCTGGTTGGACCCTCGCATATGGGCAAAGTCACCGGGTTTCTGGAAGTCCAGCGCAAGAAGCACCCGACCCGTCCAGTCGTGGAGCGTATCCACGACTGGCGAGAGGTGTACCTTCCGTATCCCCAGCCGGTCCTCACGGGACAAGCCGCTCGCTGCATGGATTGCGGGATCCCCTTTTGCCACCAAGGCTGCCCGCTCGGCAATTTGATCCCTGACTGGAACGATCTCGTCTATCGCGATCGGTGGCACGCTGCAATCGATCGCCTCCACGCGACAAACAATTTTCCGGAGTTCACCGGCAGGCTCTGTCCGGCGCCGTGCGAGGGCTCCTGCGTGCTCGGCATCAACGACGACCCGGTGACCATCAAATCGATCGAGGTCTCGATCATCGAGCGGGCGTTTCAAGAAGGTTGGGTCACCGCGAATCCACCGGAGGTGCGCACCGGCAAGCGCGTGGCCGTCGTCGGCTCGGGACCGGCCGGCCTCGCGGCAGCCGATCAACTCAACCGCGCCGGGCACTGGGTCACGGTGTTCGAGCGCGCCGATCGCATCGGCGGGCTGATGCGGTACGGCATCCCAGAGTTCAAGATGGAGAAGCGGTTCCTCAATCGCCGCCTCGACATCATGCGCGACGAAGGCATCATTTTCCGCACGGGCTGCAACGTGGGCGGCAATATCTCGGTCGCCGAGCTCCGTCACGAGTTCGAAGCCTTGGTACTCGCCGGCGGGGCGACGGCAGCGCGGGATTCGAGAGTACCCGGGCGGGAGCTCAAGGGGATTCATTTCGCGATGGAGTACCTCCCGCTGCAAAACCGGCGCAACGAAGGAGACCGCATCCCCGACCACGAGTTCATCAGCGCCAAAGACAAGCACGTCATCATCATCGGTGGTGGCGACACGGGGGCCGACTGTCTCGGGACGGCGCACCGCCAGGGAGCCCGGTCCGTCCACCAACTCGAGCTGCTCACAAGGCCCCCGGATCAGCGGGCGGACACGAACCCCTGGCCGCTCTGGCCAAATATCTTCCGCGTTTCGTCAGCGCACGAAGAAGGCGGCGAGCGACTGTACGCCGTGTCCACCGAAAAGTTCACGGGCAACGGAGACCGACGCGTACACACGCTTCATGGCACCAAGGTCGAGATCTCGAACCAGAATGGCCGGCTCGATATCAAACCGATTCCAAGCAGCGATTTCACGCTCCGCGCCGACCTTGTCTTGCTGGCGATGGGCTTCCTGGGGCCCGAGCGCGGAGGAATGCTCGAGTCGCTCGGCGTCCGCATGACCGACCGGGGGAACGTCTGGCGCGACGAGAATTGGATGACCAGTGTGCCCGGCGTCTTTACCGCGGGCGACATGCAGCGAGGCCAGTCCCTAATCGTGTGGGCGATCGCCGAAGGGCGGAGCGCGGCGCGCGGTGTCGACAAATTCCTGATGGGCAGTTCCGATCTGCCGGCGCCACTCCCGTAGCGGCTTCCCGCGACCGTAGGAGCGGGCGGGCTCGAATCCGGACGTTGTTGCCGCAACGGCGACTCGGGCGTAACATGCGCTGTCCCGACAAGGAGGCTCTTTCATGCCGATCCTTTCTTTGTTGCCGGTCGCCGCGGCGCTGCTGATGCAGCAGGCGGCCCCTCCCTCGCCATCGCTCGATTTCGAGTATTTCAAGGCGAGCGTGCAGCCGATCTTCACGGCCAAGCGGCCCGGTCACGCGCGGTGCGTCTCGTGCCACATCGGGCGCACTCCCTTGCCCCTCCAGCCGCTCCCGGCTGGGAGCACGACCTGGAACGAAGAGGCATCACTCAAGAACTTCCAGGTAGTCCAACGGATAGTCACGGCTGGCAACCCGCTCTCGAGCCGACTGCTGATCCATCCGCTGGCCACCGATGCAGGGGGGGACCTGTACCATAACGGAGGCAAGCATTGGAAGTCGCAAAACGACCCGGAATGGCAGACGCTCGCGGCGTGGGCGCGGGGCCAATCTGCCGGGACCGTCGCGGCGACGACCGCCGGCAAGGTTCGAATCATCCAGACCAATAGCGCCGGCGACAACGTACACATCATCGATCCCTCGACGAACAAGGTCGTGGGCGAGATTACCGGCATCGAGGTCGGTCACGGGGCGGCGGCGGCGCCGGATGGAAGCCGGATCTACGTCAGCAACGAGGCGGATTCCACGTTGGATGTCGTCGACGTCAAAACGCTGAAGGTGACGAAGAAGATCCCGCTGAACGGCCGGCCGAACAACATCTCGATCGGTCGCGATGGTCGACGGGTATATGTCGCAATCGCCCAGGCACCCGGGGCTGTCGATGTGATTGATACTCCGTCTCTGACGAATGCGAAAAGCATCCCCGTCAAAGGCGCGGTGCACAACACATACGTGACGCCGGATGGCCGTTACGTCGTCGCCGGGTCGATAGCGGGAAAGAACATGACCGTCATCGACGCGCAAACCGAACAGCCAGCGTGGGTATTGGACTTCGATTTGGGTGTCCGTCCGATGGCGTTCGAGCGGAATCCGGATGGGAGCACGAAGCGGGCGTTCGTTCAGCTTTCCGAGTTCAATGGCTTCGCCGTCGTCGACTTCGCGACTCACAAGGAAGTTACCAGAGTTACGCTTCCTCCAATCGCCGCGGGGAAAAGCCCGGTGACGGTCGGCGGCAATGTATCCCACGGCATGGCGGTCACGGCGGACGGCGCCACATTGATCGTCAATAGCCGGCTCAACAGCGCCGTGTACTGGTACTCTCTGCCCGACCTGAAGCTGATCGGCACGACCGAAATTCAGGGAGTTGATCCCAACTGGGTGACGCTCACTCCCGACAGCAAAGTGGCGTATGTCGCGATTGCCGGATCAAATTTTGTCTCGGCGATTGACATCAAGTCCATGAAAGAGGTCGCGCGGATCCCGGTCGGAGAAGTGCCAAAGCGGAACATCACTGCGATGCTGCCGTAGGAAGCGCCGAACAGATCAGATTGCGAAGCCGGCGACCGACGCGTGGGTTACCGCGCCGTGATGTGCACATACCTTGAAGAAGAGCTCGGGGTGGCCATCATCGCGAAGGCAGTCGATGGGATAGCCGCAAACGGTGACAAACGGAAGTGGACGAGTCAGATCGTCCCATAGACGTTCGAGCTGGATCGCCGCTTCGAAGTTGCCGTGCTGACACAACAGCACGGAAACTTCCCCAACTATCGTCAGACGCGAGCTTGGACTGATCGTGACGCGGAGCCGCTCGAGATTGTCGACCATTTCCGCGACACGATCGGGATCAACTCGCCCGTCCCGGATTATCTGCGACACGGCGTCGGCGGTATCTATCGCGAGATACCGCCCTTCCTTCACGGCACGGGCGACGTCCACACCACTCGCCTCCAACCGCTCGGCGATACCGGTACGATTCGGTCCATCCGCCAAAACGACAGCCGGGTCACGGCGTCGGAGGGCCAGGCCCAGGAACCTGCTGACTTCGTCCAGGAAAGGCTGACTATTGGCATAGAACTGCACGGCGTGCGCGCCGCCACCATCGAGCACCGCAAAGAGAGATGTGAGAGATGGCACGAACAGCCGTTGGGCCAGTGCATGGTTCACGGCGCTTGGCAGGTCCGGCCGGATCCGCGTTTTCAGAACATAGGCGCTCGCACCGGATGCCACCGCGGTCGCGACGTAGTCTTCTGCTTCGTGCATGCTCAGAAATACGATCCTGGCCCGCGATCCGATGCGCTTCAGTTCCTGAGCGGTTTGAAACCCGTCGAGCCCGGGCATCGTGACATCCAGCACGACCACGTCCGGATCCAGGCGGAGCGAAGCATCCAAGGCCTGCGATCCGTCGGCGACGGCAGCGACGACGTCGAAGTCGGCCGCGAGCAGGCGCTTGACCGATTTCAATACTGCGAGGTGATCGTCAGCCAGGAGCACCCTCGGCCTCGGGAGGCGGTTCGAGGTATTCGAGGAAGCGATCCAAGGCTCCGGCACGACGCTTGAGGATACAGTTTTCGCGGGTACATGCAACTAGCAATTTCACGCGTTTCACACACAAATGTCTGCCGGCGCGAAAACCGGACCATTTCAGCCCGCCTCGGGTTAGGATTCAGTATCGAATCAATATCTTAGCGATGGGAGTGGGGATGGTCCGGGCGTCTCGTCTTTTACGCTCAGATTATTCCTTGCGGGCAGGGACCAAATGACAGTGAAGCTTCTGCTGGCGGCGCTTGGAAGGGCGGCATTGACCCTGTCAATGCTGGGCGCCGGGCTTGAGTCGAGTGCGCTGGCGGCGGAAACGTCGCGCGCGGAGACGGTGCTCGCTGTGTACTCCCACCACCGCGATTCACCCCTGACCAAGTTGTTCGATTCGAGTCTCCAGCAGACGTTCGGAACGGCGGTTGATTTCTATTCCGAATTCATCGACAGTCGTCGTTTCTCCAGCGACAGCGACCTGCGGCTGATGCGCGAGTATCTCCGCCAGAAGTACTCCGGCCGGCCGCTCGACGTGATCGTCGTCTTCGGCAGCGCAGCCGCTGAGCTTTTGCTGAAGAACCGAGGGGACCTCTTCCCGGGTGTGCCGGTTGTCTTCTGCGCAGCCAACGGTCCCGAGTTGACCACCAGCGACGATATCGCTCGGACCGGCCTGCTGTGGGGAACCGACCATCGAAGCACACTCGACTTCGCCTTGCGGTTGCATCCGAACGCCAACGACGTCTTCGTGGTGCTCGCCCCTCCGCCCGAACCATCGAATTTTGTGAACGACATACAAGGAGAGCTTCGGGAGTTTGACGAGCGGGTTGCCGTTCACTATCTCATCGACCTTCCAACCGCTGACATCGTCTCAAAACTGAGCTCGGCTCCTCCCGGCGCGATTGTTCTCTACATTCGGCAAAGTACCGATGTCGCCGGCAACCGTGTGACCGCTTCAGACGCGCTCGAGGCGATCGCTCGTGCCGTCGATCTACCCATCTACGGCGCGTACGACGCGTATCTTGGCCACGGCATCGTCGGTGGCTACATGGTCAGCTCGTCCGCCAACGGCGCGCGAATCGCCGAAATCGCGCTTCGGGTTGCAAACGGAAGCCGAATCTATGACTTCCCCGTCGGACGTGCCGTGACGGTGCCTCAGTTCGACTGGCGCCAGCTCGAGCGATGGCGAATTCGAGACAGCCAGCTGCCGGCGGGCAGCGCCGTTCTTTTTCGCCGGCTGACATTCTGGGATCAGTACCAGCGGTACGTCATTGGCGCCGTTTCACTCTTCGCGATCCAGATGGGCCTTACTGGAGCGCTGCTCATTCAACGGGCTCGGCGGCGGCGCGCCGAACGAGCGTGGCGCGACAGCGAGGAACGGTATCGCAGTTTCGTGAAGCTCCAGCCCGAGCTCGTGTGCCACTACCGTCCGGATCTGACACTGACGTATGTCAACGACGCGTACTGCAGCTTCTGGGGAAAGACATCCGAGGAGCTAATCGGCACGAAGTTCGTCGACTTGTTGCCAGAGGATCTCCACGATCAAGTTCGCGCGTACGTCCAGTCCCTCGTTGAGCGGCCGCGGGCCGATACCCATGAGTTCGAAATTCGTACACCGGACGGCAGGACCTTCTGGCAGCAATGGATCGATCGCGTCATCGTCGACGGCTCCGGTCGTGCTGTCGAGCTGCAAGGAATTGGCAAGGACATCGCCGAGCGCAAGCGCTCCGAGGAAGCTCTGCAGCACAGTGAGGCCCGGAACCGGGCGATTCTCAGAGCGCTGCCGGACATGATGTTCCTGACCAGCCGGGACGGGGTGTTCCTCGATTACCAGGCGAAGGACGCTCGGGATCTGTTCGTGCCTCCCGACAAGTTTCTCGGCAAGAACATCAGGGATGTGATGCCCCCGTACGTGTCGGAGCTCTTCATGAGCAGCCTGGAGCGCGCGGTGGCGTCCGAGGAACCGTGCATCATCGACTACGACCTGCGGATCGCGGACGAAGATCGTTACTTCGAGCTTCGCCTGGTGGCTTGCGAAGACGACAAGATCTTGTCCATCGTGCGCGACGTGACCGAACGACGTCGGGCCGAAAAAGCGTTGCGCGACAACAAGGCCGCGCTGCAAGCCACCAACGAGGAAATCCGCCATTTGGGCGGTAGGCTCATCGCTGCGCAGGAAGTCGAACGGCGGCGGATTGCCCGCGAGCTTCACGACGACCTGAGTCAGAAGCTGGCATTGCTGACGATGGAGCTCGATCACCTGTCACAAGGCGCGTTAGCGGCGGGCGTCGTGGAACGGCTCCGCAAGCTGACCGACCAGGCGGGGCAGATCGCCACCGACGTCCATCGCCTCTCGTACCAACTTCATCCTTCCAAGCTCGAGGCGTTGGGCCTGGTCGCCTGCATTCGAAGCTTCTGCCGGGAGATCGCGGACCAACATCCGATCGATGTCACGTTCACGCACAACGACGTGCCTGCGCGAATTCCTCCGGAAGTCTCGTTGGGCTTGTTCCGGATCGTGCAAGAGGCACTACACAACGTCGTGAAGCACAGCTCCGCCAGGCAGGCGCTCGTTCACTTGACCGGAACGGATGATGGACTCCAACTTCAGATTGCCGACTCAGGGGTCGGATTCACATTGGCGAGTCACGACGGTCGCGGGCTCGGGCTCGTGAGCATGCGCGAGCGCGTGCACGTCCTCGGCGGGAAGCTGGCAATCCATTCGGCGCCGGGTCAGGGCACACGCGTCGGTGTCAAGGTGATGTTCGATGTGCCTTCGGCAGACAGTTGGAACTCGAGCATCGAGGTCAGAACAGCCTGACCGTTTGCGGGACCGGCTATCACCTCCGAGCTAGACGTCGGTACTGCCTGAACGTCAGATTGAACCGTCCAGCCATGTCGAGGCCCGGTGGCACCGTATCTGGAAGGATGCGTGAGACCCCGTGGTACCGCAGCCTGGCCGCGCCGCCGAAGACGAAGCCGTCACCCGAATCAAGCCGAAGCGCCTGTACGGGATCGCGCCGCCTCGTTCCACCGAACAGAAAGCGGGCGCTGGCTCCAAGCGACACCGATACGACCGGCAGGCCCGACGCGAGAGATCCCTCGCTCTCGTCTTTGTCCTGGTGCAGTCCCATCCGCCCGTCGGTATCGTAGTAGTTGAGGATGCAGAGATCGGCATCGAGCGTCATCCCCACAGAAACAGCCATCTCGTGCGCCAGCGCACGAAACTCCTCGGGCAAAGGGGGCGCAGGCCGTCCGTCGAAATCGCTTCGTGTCGCCTCATAGGTGTAGGTGGCACCGTTCCAGTGGCGGCCAAGGCACAGCATCCGCACGTGCATCCTGCCGCCGCCCCGCACGATTGGGACGTACGCCGGAACGTCGCCGTCGACAAGTGCAAGACACTGCTCGACCAGCGCACGCTGACGCTGGAGCGGGAGATATTGGTGTAGGTGGAACGCGCCGGGCGCGATCAGTTCGGTTGAAGGGCAACTCGGGAAGAGCACGGGTCTCGAGACGCGATGTGCGTCTTCGTACGCTACCATGATCGACCGTGACCCGGCCTGGGCATCGTCGATTCCGGCCTCTGGTGGTCGTCGCCGGCCTGATTTTGGCGGCGCCCCGGCCGGCCATGGCCCATCCGGTGCCGTTCAGCTACTTCGACGTGCGCATCAACACGGGCGCTGTGAACGTGACGCTCGTTGCCCACGTGTTCGACCTTGCGCACGATCTCAACGTCACGCCCCCGGAAGACCTCTTGAAACCGGAGGTTGTCGCTCAGCGTTCGGACGCGATGGTCGCGCTGCTGGCCCCTCGCCTCGCGCTGTCGGCCGACGGTCGCTTGCTGATGCCCGCGTGGTCGGCTACACCAGAGATCCTGAGCGACCGGCAGTCAGTCCGTTTTGAACTGCGCTACGAATCGCCCGCGCCGCCGGGACGCCTCGAAATCACGGCGTCGATGTTCCCGTACGACCCGAATCACCAGACATTCGTCAACGTGTACGAAGGCGACGCGCTCACACAGGCCATCCTCGATCGCGGCCGGCAGACATTCGAATATTTCGCGGGCACCAGGCAAGGTGTCACCGCGGTCATCCGCAAATTCGTACCGGCGGGAGTCCATCACATCCTGATTGGGCCCGATCACCTGCTGTTCCTGATTGGCTTGCTGCTCCTCGGCGGAACCGCGCGCCAGCTGTTTTTCGTGGTCACCTCGTTCACGCTCGCGCACAGCATCACGTTGTCCCTCGCTGCACTGAATATCGTCAGCCCGCCAGCCCGCATCATCGAGCCCGCCATCGCGTTGAGCATCGTCTACGTGGGCGCTGACAACCTGCTGGCGCAGGGAGGACGGGACGTGCGAGCGTGGATCGCGTTTGCATTCGGCTTCATCCACGGCTTCGGATTCGCCAACGTCCTGCGCGAGATGGATTTGCCCAGCCGGGCGCTTGGCTGGTCGCTGTTCTCGTTCAATGTCGGCGTCGAGATCGGACAGCTGGCGGTCGTCATCGGTGTCGCGTTTCTGCTCGCGATGCTCCGATCCCGAAGCGAGTCGGCCGGCCGCCGAGTGGCGTTCGCTGGCTCACTCGTTGTCATGGCAGCCGGGGCCTTCTGGTTCGTGCAGCGAGTGTTCTTTCCAGCCTGAGCGATTCCTTCGGTTTCGTGGTACCGTTACGGGCTGATCTGTTCGACCTGTTTGGAGGGAGACGTCCATGAAGCGCGGGATGGTGCTCGGTGTCGTCATCGGAGTCGGGGCGCTGTCGATGGCGGTCGCCGGATTTCAGAATCCACCGGCGGGTGCAGGGCAGGGTCGCGGCGAGGGCGGAGGCCGTGGGCCTCAGAGGACCTCCCATACACATGGGGACCACAACGGCAGCAACGAATTCTTCGGCGCAACCGTTGAGATAGTGGCGCAGGAGAACACGAAGACAAACATGGAGAAAATGGACGCCTTCAAGGGCGACAAGTCCGTGTTTCTGCCCAAGAAAACCTATAAAGACAAATTGTCCATCGGCAAGGGCGCTGAACAGATCGACCTCTACTATTTCGGGCCGGCGCACACGAACGGCGACAGCTTCGTCGTTTTCCGCTCTTTGCGAGTGATGCACAGCGGCGACGCTTTCGCGGGCAAGACGACGCCGATCGTGGACGGCAACAACGGCGGCAGCGTGGTAAGTTATGGAAATACGCTGGCCAAGGTGGCTTCGGGCATCAAGGATGTCGACACGATCATCACCGGCCACAGTCCGCTCATGAAGCCGGCGGACTTGAAGCAATACGCCGAGTTCAACACCGACCTGGCCAAGTGGATTGAAACCCAGAAGAAGGCAGGCAAAACGGTCGATCAGGCTGCTGACGAATACAAGATTCCGGAACAAGTACCAAGGCTATCAGGTCAATACGTTCCTTGGTGGCATCAAAGGCGTCATTCAGACGGCGTACAACGAGCTGGACAAGAAATAGCGAGGAGAGCCCCGATGAGGCGAGGAATATCTCTCGCGGCGCTGGTCGTCGTCGGCGCCTTGTCGATAGTCGCGGCCGCAACACAGGCGCCGCCGGCAGGGCCGTCGGCCGCGGCTCTCGCCGCGACGAAGATCGAGAAAGTCAAAGACAACCTCTACATCGTCACCGGCTCGGGCGTGGCGAACCGCGACGCCTTCAGCGGTGGCAATGTCGCGGTGCTCGTCACCGATGCAGGGGTCGTGATCGTAGACACGAAGCTTCCAGGGTGGGGGCAAGCGATCGTCGACCGGATTAAGACCGTCACGGACAAACCGATCACAACCATCATCAACACTCACGCGCACGGAGACCATACCGGCAGCAACGAGTTCTTCGGCACCACTGTTGACAGCGTGGTGCAGGAAAACACGAAGGCCAATATGGAACGGATGGATGCCTTCAAGGGCGACAAGGTCGGCTTCCTGCCCAAGCGAACCTACAAAGACAAGATGACGCTGGGGAGCGGCAAGAATCAAATCGACCTGCACTATTTCGGCCGCGGGCACACGAACGGCGATACCTTTGTCGTGTTCCCGACTCTTCGGGTGATGCATGCCGGCGATATGTTCGCCTGGAAGGATCTGCCGTTCATCGACGTGGCAAACGGCGGCAGCGTCGTCGAGCATCCGAAGACCCTTGCCAAGGCGTATGCCGCGGCGAATCGAACCGTGGACACCATCATCACCGGACACACTCCGCTGATGAAGCCCGCAGATCTGCAGGAATATGCCAGCTTCAACAACGACTTTGTCGCCTGGGCGGAAAACCAGATGAAAGCGGGCAAGAGCGCGGATGAAGCTGCGGCGGCGTACAAGACACCCGCCAAATACCAGGGCTACGAGACACCGCAGGCGATGCGCATCAAGACGAACATCGAAGCCGTCTACAACGAGTTGAAGAAATAGATCCACACACGCTGTCACGCAAGACAGAAGCTTCTCAAGAAGGAGAGCCACATGAGACGCCTGGTTTCTATAGTGCTGCTCGTGCTGTTCGCCATCGCACCCGTGACAGCACAAGCGCCACGGGGTTGGCTGGTACGCGCCGATCGGAGCACGAGCGCCACGGACCCGGACGCCGCCGGTTCCATCAAATTCGCGGCGATGGGGTCGGGTTTTCATGTCACCGCTCCGCAGGCGGGCGTCTTCTGGAACCCTGCGAACACCATCACCGGAAACTATTCGCTCAAGGGCACGTTCGTCCTGCAGCGACCGAGCAGTCACACGAACTACTACGGCCTGGTCTTCGGTGGGAGCAATCTCGAAGGATCGGGCCAGAGCTACATCTACTTCGTGGTGGGCCAGGACGGTACGTGGCTGATCAAGAAGCGAGAGGGCGACGCCTCAGCGCGGAATGTGGCGGGGGCAACCGCGAGCGATGCCGTGAAGAAACCCGATGCGAGCGGCAAGTCCACCAACGCGCTTGAAGTTCGCGTGATGGCAGACAAAATCGATTACGTCATCAATGGGGCCGTCGTGCACAGCACACCGAAAACCGCCCTCACGGCAAAGACCGACGGGCTTTATGGTATTCGGGTCAACCATCAACTCGAGGTGCACGTCGACGGTCTCATCGCGTCGAAGCTATAAGGCATAGCGAGCCAGAAAAGCCTGGAGGTCGTCGACGGATTCAGCAGACGGGATGCCGTAAGGTACTCGTCCGTGATGATCGCCGTACGCGACGATTGGTACACCGTACGCAGTGGCCAGCCAGATTTCTGAAATGGTGCCCGCGCCGCCCGGCAACGCAACGATGGCGTCGGCCGACAGCACGTTGATGTGGTTTCGGCTCGACCTCAGCGCCCCTTCCGAGCCGCTATCGGGTAGGTGCGTGTAGATCGCAATTTCGACCCATTCGTTCGGGTAACCCGTCGGCAACACGTACTCCCCGTCTCGCGCCTCCCGCTTTTCGAGAGCGGCCAGCGGCTCAACAGTGGCCGGGACCACGCCGATGCTCAGTCCCCGACGCGTTGAGACCTCGAAGAACGCGCGGCTGACTTCCGCCATCACGCCTCGTCCTCCTCCTGTGAGAAGGTCGAACCCGAGCGTCGCTATGAGACGGCCGACTTCCGAGCAGTGAGGATCCGCGACGTCTCCCGATCCGATAACAGCGACGACACGCCGACGACCTCTGGCAGTGGCATCGCCACGTCGCTTCACACGCGGGACATTCATCTGAAAGCGGGTGATTGTAGCCCACGTCCGAGCCGTGACCGAAGTCACCGACGTTTGACGCGCGCGGTTGGCGTCGCCTTCCAGGGATCGTCCGGCCAAGGGTGCCTGGGATATCGCCCCCGCAACTCCTTTCGGACTTCCGGATAAGTGCGCTCCCAGAAACTACGCAGGTCGCGGGTGACTTGCACCGGCCTGCCATTTGGCGCCAGCAGCGAGAAGAGAACGGGCTCCCGCCGCGGACCAAGGCGCGGCGTTTCGGCCAGCCCGAACAATTCCTGAAGCTTGACCGAGGCCGAAACACCGCCATCGGCCAGGTACTCGAGCCGTGCCGCGCGGCCGCTCGGGAGTGTGATCGATTCCGGCGCATTGCGGTTCATTACGCGCGCGACATCAGGGGGCACCGCGGCTCCGAGCTTCACCTCGTCCAGCGACCGGACATCGCGAGCTGCTGTCCGTACGAGGTCTTCGACCTCGAGCGTCTGACCAGCAAACTTCAGCCGTCGAAGAACTTGCGTGTCATCGTCCCGCGGCCCGCGAGCGAGCCAGGCGTCGACCAACAGATCCGTCGCCAATCGGGGATCTGGGTCAGCAGGATGTTCAGCCAGAACCAGCGCCTCAAAGCGGTCCACCTTCGAGGCGCGGACGATACCGGATTTCCGATCGAAGCGATGCACGATCTCGGAATGCGTCGGCAACAACCACTCCCGCTCAACGCGGCTGGCCACGCGAATCCGCGCCTCATGGGGCGCCGCCTGCAGATCGACCGCAACGAGGAACTCGCCTTCGCGCACGCCGCTCTCATCGCCAACCGTAGCCCCCGAACCCGACGCCAAACGCACGCGTTGCGAACCTGGTTCACGTCGCTGGGCCACTCGGTCTGTGTAGCCGGAGAGAACCGCTCGTCGAAACGAAGCCTCGTCCAGTCGGCCCTCGAATCCAAGCGGTCGCTCGGCGAGGGTCGCCGCTCGAACCATGTTTTCAATTTCCCGCGCGGCGCGCTTCACGTGAGGAGGCGCGCTCTCCCACTCATCGATGGCCGACAGCAGGTCCGAAGAAGTCGAATGCGATCGGCGAGGGCTGGCATGGCGTTCGGACAATACGGCGCACACCTGGGCCATTTCCCGTGCGCCGCCGCTCGCAATCAGCATCCGGGCGAGGCGCGGATGAAGGGGCAACTGGCGTATTCGATCGCCGATCTCGGTGAGCTTTCCTTCGTGGAGGGCGCCCAGGCGCTCGAGAAGGCGTTCGGCCGATTCGATCGCCTCGTCACGTGGAGCCTCGAACCATTCCAGCTCCCGTGGCGTGCCACCCCACGAGATAATGTCGAGAATGGCGGCCGAGAGGTCCACGCGATGAACTTCCGGCTCGCGATGAGGACGCAGGCGGTCGCGAACATTCCACAGCCGCCAGACAACACCTGGCGCGACCCGCCCGGCCCGGCCGGCGCGTTGATCGGCAGCGTCGGCGGTGATTCGCTCGCGACTGAGGCTATCGATGGCGCGCTCGGCGTCATACCGGGCGACTTTGTGAAAGCCGGAGTCAACGACAGCCGTCACGCCAGGCACCGTCACCGACGTCTCGGCGATGTTCGTCGCCACGACGATTCGCCGGCGGGACGATGAAGGTCGAAGGGCTGCATCCTGGTCAGATGCCTCGAGGGATCCGTGTAAGGGAACAATGTCGATGGCGGCCCGATCGATTGCGCCGTCGAGCTCTCTGCACACCTGCCGAATCTCGGCAGCACCAGCAAGAAAGCACAGCACATCGCCCGTCGATGCCGCAACTGCGTCAACCGCCGCCTCTGTGACCGATTGATGCTCTGCGTGTCGGATCTCGATGGGAAAGAGACGTCCCGGAACCGTGATGATCGGACAGCCGCCGAGGAACGCGGACACTGCTCCTGCATCGAGTGTGGCGGACATGACGACCAGTCGCAGATCGCGACGGGCCAGCCACGCTTGCTTGGCGAGCGCGATGGCCAGATCGACATTCAGGCTGCGCTCGTGAAATTCGTCGATGACAACGGTTAGAACGTCGGAGAGCAACGGATCTCGCTGAAGCTTTGCCGTCAGCACACCCTCCGTGACGACCAGAAGCCGTGTGGCTGCCGAAAAGCGGCGCTCGAATCGGACCTGCCAGCCGATCTCCCGGCCGACCGTCCAACCCCGCTCCGCGGCGATTCGCTGTGCGATGGCGCGGGCCGCCATACGACGGGGCTGAAGGAGGATGACCGGACCGTCGGGAACGAGTGCCGGTGGGACCCGCGTGGTCTTACCGGCGCCAGGCTGCGCCGTCACGATCACCGCGCGCGTTTTGCGAACGTGCGCGATGATGGACTCGATGTGAGGATCGATCGGAAGCGGCTCGGCCACGGAAGAATGACGTAGCCTGTCGTTGGACAGTGGAAGGTACCAGCAACGGTCGATGGACCGGGCCTAGTGTCCGACAGCCTGAGACTGATCGGTGACGATGCCGACGGGACAACTGACGCCGGTTCCTCCCAGGCCGCAGTAGCCTCCGGGATTCTTGGCGAGATATTGCTGGTGGTAGTCCTCTGCGTAGTAGAACTCGGGGGCAGGCGCAATCTCGGTGGTGATCTGGTCGTATCCGGCCGCCGTTAACCGCTTTTGATACGCGTCTTTCGAAGCCTCGGCCGCCTGCTGCTGTTCGGGACTGAAGTAGTAGACTCCGGAACGATACTGGGTGCCGACATCGTTTCCCTGACGCATCCCTTGCGTCGGATCGTGACTCTCCCAGAAGACCTTGAGCAGGTCGTCGTAGCGAACCACATGAGGATCGAACACAACGAGCACGACCTCGGCATGCCCGGTCATTCCGCTGCAGACTTCGCGATACGTCGGATTCTCCGTGTGCCCGGCGGCGTAGCCGACGGCGGTGGTGTACACACCGGGCAGCTGCCAGAACGCTCGTTCGGCGCCCCAGAAACATCCCATGCCGAACATCGCCCGCTCAAGACCTTCGGGGAACGGCGGCTCGAGCGGCCGCCCGTTGACGAAGTGGACGTCAGGCACCTGCATCCGCGTCTGGCGGCCCGGCAACGCCAAATCTTTCGTGGGAATCTTCAGTAATTTCGAGAACATGGTGGCCCCGCGTCAGGTGAGGTGTGACCGGATTTGGCGGTTGAGCTTATGGCGCTGGCGCCGCACGCCTTTCAAAGCGCCATGATCGTGAGCCTGCAGCGCCTGATCGCGGTCCTTCTTGAGAGCGCGCAGTTTGGCTTTAATCGCGGCTTTGTCGATACCAGTCACATCGTGATGTTCATGCGTCTCGATGCCGAGAGCCTTGCACAACGCCGGCAGCAGATGCTCTTTGTTCATCTGCGAATAACCCTGCACGGCGTCATGTTGAACGTCCTTGGCGATATCTCTCAGGTCCTGAATCGTCTTCAGCTTCAGATCGTGGTACGTGTAGGCAGCCATCAGCCCCTCCCGGATCAGCGCTTCGACGCAGTCTTGAAAAACTCAACAATCGCGCCAGTGAACGGTGCGTTGTATTCGTGGCCGCCGTCGTAGGTACACAGCGTGACCGGCGCAGCTGCGCATGACTCGGCGACAAAGCACCCCACCTCACCTGTCTTCGGAGCGCCTTTGCAACCGTTCCGCGATGCCCAGGTTTTCGCCGTCTCGACCGCTTGCTCGTAGCGAATCGTCGAATCCTGGGTGCCGTGACTGATTGTCACAGGGAGCGGCTGAGGCGGATTGCAGGCCAGACCACCTGACGCCAAGGCCACCCCCGCGATCGCGCCGGCCCGTTCGCAGGCGAGCACACTGGAGAGTCGCGCACCATTGGAATAGCCCATCACAAAAAGTCGCTTGTCGTCGACACAATGATTCGCGTGCAGCCACTCGCGCATCGCGTCGAAGAACGCGACATCGCGGTCCCCCAGCTCGCCAGGGGCCGATTGCCACGCCGGCTGGAATCCCGAACGTCCCGCTCCGGGAAGAGCCTGGGGATACACAGCGATTGCTTCGGGCCAGGCTGTCGAAAAGGGAACTCTTCCCTGCATGTACTGGACGTTCATCCCGAACGGATGGAATGCGAACACGACGGGCACTGGGGAGCGAGCGTCGTAGCCTTGGGGAAGGCGGACGACGAACATCCGTGAGACGCCGCCCACCTGAAGCTCGATCGTTTTCGACGGCCCGGGCGTTCCGCTGCAGGCCGCAGCGTTAGCCGTCCTGGCGGCGCCCGGTAGGAGCGCCGCCAGTGACAGCACCACCGCAGCTCGATTCCACATCGGCGTCACTCCCGCGCAAGGTACTCTATCTCGCCTGGGTGCGCCAGCCACCTGTGCCGTACTGCTCACGAACGGCTTTGGAGTACGGCGCCGGGCTCACGGTGGCGCGGATTTCCATCTGCTTGTGTCGCTCAACCGTCGTCTTCTTCGATCCGCCACCTTCCTCGCCCCAGACAAGCGTGACCTCGGTGTTCAGGTCGACGCTCGGGTCTACCAGACCCAGCGAAAGCATCGAGCGCTCGTTGTAGCTGTAGCCGCCGAACATCGAAAGGCCGACCATCTTTCCACCGATCATCACCTTGTCATAGGAGGCCGAAGAGTAGTTCGACAGGGGAAGATCGATGAACCTGTAGATCGGTCCGGACTCGAAGATGGATCGGTAGACTTTGGTGACGTCATCGCTATTCCACGCGAACGTCACCTTTTTCCGATGCGGCTGGCCGGCCATCCGTTCGAGGGCTTGTCGCCCGATGAAGTCATGGTCGAACTTGACGAACGGGCCGTATCCCATTTCGTACGGCGTCACGTAATAGTCCTCGATGTTGTTCGATTGGAAGCTGCCGCCCAGAGAAGCAACGCTCTCCCACGCTGTGGCCGGCAACCACTGCCGGTACGGCTGCATCTTTTCACCCGTATAGACCGCCGGGAGTGGCGATGGAATCCAACCCGATTCCAGAGTGTTCGTGGCGTAAGCTCTCGAACCGACCAGAAGGAGCCCGAAATCCTTGCCGGCTTCCACAATCGCGGCCCGGATCTCTTCCCGCTCCTCGTAGGGCCCCCACACCTCTAACCCGGGAGTGCCAGCCATGCCGTGATACAGGGCCCGGACCTTCCGGCCGGCGATGTTGATGGTGCCCATCTTGAAAAACTTGATCTCCGGAAGCGGGCCGCCGTTCAACTTTTCGAGCACCTGCTTGGCATTCGGTCCTTGAATCTGGTAGCGGTAAAGCGTGCGAACGACTGCCTTCCCGCCCGGGTTCGACGGCGATCGATCGTCCATGGTGGTCTTGACGTTGTGGCCACCGGTCTCGGCATGGAACTGAATCCAGCTCGCTGCCGGGGCGCGGCCGACAAACGCCACTCTGTTCTGTTCCAGAGGAAAGAGAATGCCGTCGCCGATGACGTAGCCGTCGTAGTTGCACGGCGCGAATTGCTTCGCCCGGTCGAGAGTGAAATTCGCAAAGCTATTGAATCCGAGCTGGGTCACAAGTTTGACCGCATCAGGTCCTTCAATATAGAGATTCACCATGTGGTGAGACAGGTCGAACATGATGCAGCTCTCTCGCCACGCACGCTGCTCGTCACGCCAGTTCGAATATTCGGCTGGGACCACGGGATAGACATAGGCGCCGATCTGCGAATTTCGGAGCAGGTTCGCCGGATTCCCGGCCTTCTGCAGCAGATCCTCGAGACTCTGGGAACTTTTGGTTGCGGCACTCATAGTTGCTGGTAACTCCTCTTGTCGATTAACTGCTGGTTCACAAACAATTGACGGGCCGTATGCGGGGCCACAGAAGGGCGTTCGCTGACGCGTTGTTCGGTCGCATGCGGCGTTGCCAGCACCCGCGACGCTCGGAGCTGACGCACGTGCTGATTATCTTGGAGGCACACCGCTTGTCAACCGCAGAACGGATAGTTTAGATCATCTACGGCTTGGGCTCGAACTTCAGTGCGACGCCATTCATGCAGTAGCGCAGGCCTGTCGGACGAGGGCCATCGGGAAACACGTGTCCAAGGTGACCCTGGCAGCGCGAACAGTGCACCTCGGTACGTGCCGTGAAGAGGCTGCGGTCCGTTGACGTTGCGATGCCGTCTTCAAGTGGTTGGAAGAAACTCGGCCAGCCGGTCCCACTCTCGAACTTTGTTTCCGACGAGAAGAGAGGCTGCCCACATCCGGCACAAGAGAAGGTCCCTTCGCGCTTCTCGCTGTTGAGAGGGCTCGAACCAGGGCGCTCGGTGCCATGCTTTCGGAGCACGTCGAATTCCTCGGCGGACAGAGTCCGCCGCCATTCTTCGTCGGTTTTCTGCATTCTTTGAATTCTACTTCAGCATTCGCAGCTTTTTGTGAACCACAAGGGTCATGCGTGCGTATTGACTGTCAAAGCGCTCAACGTGTCGTCAAAGGAGGAACCGCCATGAGCCTTTGGCAGGACCTTCGCTTCGCCGTGCGACTGCTGATCAAAGATCGCTGGTTCACCATCGTCGCCGCCCTCGTCCTGGCCTTGGGCATCGCCGCCAATCATGCGGTCTTCACGTTCGTGAATGCCGTGCTCATCCGTGGAGTCCCCTTCGTCGATCCCGACCGTATCGTGGCGCTCAGCATGCGGGACACGCGCAACCGCAACCTCGGCGTGTCCTATCCGGATTTCGAAGACTGGCGACGTACGACGCGGAGCTTTTCTGAGCTGGCGCTCATGCTCCAGGTCACGATGAACGTCAGCGACGAGGGGCACGCGGCCGAGCAGTACACGGGGGCGTATGTGTCGGGGAATCTGTTCAAGATCATCGGCCAACGGCCGATTCTGGGCCGCGATTTCACGGCCGACGACGACGTCCTTGGCGCGCCTGGCGTCGTGATGCTGGGCAACGGAGTATGGAGAACGCGCTATGGAGGGGACCCGACGGTACTCGGCCGCAGGATTACGGTCAATGCCGTGTCGTCCACCATCGTCGGTGTCATGCCGCCGGATATGCGGTTCCCGCCAAATTCTGATCTCTGGCAGCCGCTGACTCAGTCGACTACGGTTCGTGAATGGGGACGACAAGTTCGCAACTTTCCACTGATCGGGCGGCTGGCAGACGGGGTCACGATTGGTCAGGCGCGCGCCGAAATTACCGCCGTCGCTTCGCGTCTCGCAAGCGAGCACCCGCAGACCAATAAAGACGTCATCCCGGAGGTCATGACGTACAACGAACGTGTCCGCGGTCCGCAACTGAGATTGATCTTCTGGTCGTTAATGGGTGCGGTCGGGTTCGTGCTGCTGATCGCATGCGCAAACCTCGCCAATCTGTTGCTTGCACGCGCCGCACAGCGTTCGCGGGAGATCGGCGTGCGCGTCTCCATCGGTGCGACCAGGTGGCGTATCGTCCGCCAATTGCTGGTCGAAAGCGTCTTGCTCGCCACGTTGGGCGGCATTCTCAGTCTTCCACTCGCGATACTCGGAATCCGGTTCTTCGATGCAGCCACTCAGGACGTCGGCAAGCCGTATTGGATGGAATTCAGTATGGATGCCCAGGTGTTCGCATTCTTTGCGGCCATCTGCCTCGGAACCGGCGTGATCTTTGGTCTTGCTCCGGCGCTCCATGTCTCGAGAACCGATGTTCATGAAGTTTTGAAGGAGGGTGGCCGTTCGGCCTCAAGCGGTGTCCGTACCCGACGTTGGATCGGGGGGCTCATCGTCGTCGAACTTGCTCTCACACTCGTGTTGCTCGCAGGCGCCGGTTTCATGATGCGCAGCTTCCTCGGACCTGTACCGAATGGATCTTGGAATCGACACATCGCAGCTGTTGACCATGCAGCTGGCGGTGCCAGGTCGGAAATATCCAACCTCAGCCGATCGAAGCGCTTTTTTCCGTCGCGTCGAAGAACGACTCGGGGCCGTCGGCGCGATTGAGGCGGCAACCACCACATCGAATCTTCCGCTGGGCGGAGGCGCGGTCCGACAGCTCGCGATCGACGGCCGTACGCCGCCGGCTGGGGAGCGGCTCCCATTGGTGACGATGCTAAGCGTTGGGCCGCGCTATTTCGACGTGCTGGGCCTGCGACTGGCGCGTGGCCGCGCGTTCACCGACTCTGACGGCACGCCCGGCCATGAAGCCGCGATCGTCAATCAGCGGTTCGCCACGTTGCACTTCGCCGGCGAAGATCCAATCGGCCGGCGCATCCAGCTGACTGAAGAGACACCATCAGGCCCGCAGCCCGGCTGGGCCACTATCGTCGGCGTCTCCCCGACGGTTCGCCAGCGTGACCGCCAGGACGTCGACGACGATCCAGTCGTCTATCTTCCTCACTTGGGCAACCCCAATCAGGGCCGTGGAGCCACGCTCCTGGTCCGCACTCGCGCGGAGCCGGGTAGAATCACTACGCTGCTCCGCGAAGAGATGCGCGCGCTCGATGCGGACATTCCGCTATTCAATATCCGGACGATGGATGAGTTTCTGGCGCGGCAACGCTGGGAATTCTTCGTGTTTGGCACGATGTTCGCGATCTTCGCTGGAATTGCTCTCGTACTCTCGGCCGTCGGGCTCTATGGAGTGACGGCCTATTCAGTCACTCAGCGGACCCAGGAAATCGGTGTGCGTATGGCGCTTGGTGCACAGCCCCAGCAAGTCGTGTGGCTGATTGTTCGCCGATCGCTCGTTCAGTTGGCAATCGGCCTCACAGCGGGGATGGCGGGTGCGTTCGGCGTCGGCAAACTCCTGGAAAGTCTCCTCGTCCAGACCAGTACACGAGATCCGCTGACGCTAATCTCGATCGCCGCTCTCATGGTCGCCGTATCGCTGGCCGCGTGCTTCTGGCCGGCCCGGCGCGCGACGCAACTGGATCCACTCTCCGCGCTGCGCTATGAATAGTGCGATGACGATCGACACAGTCCGAGAGATTTGTCGAGCGCTTTCTGGCACGACGGAAGACATCAAGTGGGAACAGGATCTCGTCTTCAGCATCGGCGGCAAGATGTACGCCGTCGTCTGCTTGGAGCCGCCTCATACCGTCGCGTTCAAATGCACACCCGAGCAGTTCGCTGAGTTGGTGGAGCGAGACGGAATCATTCCAGCGCCGTATCTGGCCCGCGCGATGTGGGTGCAAGAGCAGGGGGTGGGCGAGGCGCTCGAGAGGCGCGAATTGGCCGCGTTGCTCCGCACCTCGTACGAGCTTGTCCAGTCGAAGCTGCCGAAGCGAAAGCGACCCAAAGCCGCCGTCGGACCCCGCGGTGGCCGGCGGAGGCGACCTGCTGAAGCGCGGACCCGCCGGCGGTGATCGCGGCGCGCCATCGAGCGCTTGCGAAACGTGGGCTAGCTCGTTGCCTTCGGACTCAGGGCGGGCGGCGCCCCGATCAACCTCGACTGATCGACGCCGGATCTCGGGCGAAACTTCTGCGTGCGTCCACCATACGTCTCCGCCGCATAGAGGTTCCCCTCGGAGTCGACCGAAAATTGGTGCACGCCCCAGACCGCTCCCGGAAAGATCCCATACGTGCCCCACGAGTACAGAAGCTTTCCGTTCGAATCGTATTTCAGGAACTTGTTCGTCGCCCCGTCGACGACCCACAAATGCTGATCGGCCGAGACCATGATATGGAATGGCATCCGGATGTTCGGCCACTGGTCGAGAAATTTTCCGTTTTCGTCGAAGACCTGGATACGGCTGTTCGAGCGGTCCGCTACGTACACGCGACGATTGCGATCGACGTCGATCGAGTGTGGCAAATCGAATTGCCCCGGTCCATTGCCCTTCGTGCCCCAGGTCGCCAGATACTTCCCACTCTTGTCGAACTTGACGACGCGGGTATTCGTGTAGCCGTCGCTGACGAAGAAGGTCCCGTCGGGAAGCCAGGCGATGTCGGTCGGGCGGCCGAAATGGCTCTCGTCATTGCCAGCCACGCCGGGCTCGCCAAGCGTCATGACCAGCTTCTTGCCGTCATTACTGAACTTCAAGATTTGATGACGCATGTCATCTACAACCCAGACGTGTCGGTCCGCGTCGTACGGGCTGATCTTGATCTTGTGCGGCCCCCGACCTCCAGCAAACAGCTGGTCGTGCTGGGTCCACGATTCGAGCAGCTTGCCAGCAGCATCTACAACCAAGATGCAGTTGCGCAGCTCCGAGGTCGCTTGAGTCGCCTGCTGGCCGAGCGATCCCCAGGAACCGTTGAACGCGGCAGGGAGCTTGTCTGGTAGCTTCAGCTCGCCACGATTCGCGACGAAGATCCGATTCGGGCTCTCTGCGAACACCCCGCCTTGTGAGCCCTGCACGTATCCGGGGCGGGCAAACGGCTGCAGCCATTTGTCGATGACGTCGTAGGGACCGGTCTCTTCTTCCCCGCCTTTCTGTTGGAGCAACGCCGGCGACGACAATAGTCCGACACCGAAGACAAGCGCGAGAGCTAGCGTAGGACTCCGCATGGCACTCCTCCTGTCGGAGAAACCGACTACGCGCGAGCAGGCGACAGACTACTACAGTGTCTCGGCACGGGCGGAAAATTCCTGATGCGTGGCGACCTCAGGCACGTCTAGTCTGGTTTTCAGCGCAAGGATCGTAGCTTAGCCGGAGCTGCTGCGAACGATCTTCGCGGTGGTCACGATTTGCCCCGCGTGACGCTGAGTGTGTTCGGCAGCGTGGAAAAGCAACCCGCGGACGGTTGACGGCAATCCGGCTCGTCCCACTTGACGCCCCTCATCGAGCGAGTCGACGGGCGTCGTGCGCAGCTGACCGAGCGCGCGATCGATCGCGTCACGCATGGCACCAAGCAACGCCACCGCTCCCTCCTCCGGAAAGGATGGGCCGCCTTCTGTCGCCAACGCCGCAAACTGCGCTTCCGTCAGACGTTCGCCTTTTGCGTACGTAAGCAGACGATCCAGGCTGCCGGCCAAATGTTTGACGTGAAACCCGACCGACGCAGCACCGCCGGGCCGGGTCCACAGCTCTTCGAAGGACAACGGTGCGACGGCGGCTTCGACCTCCTCACGAACTTGGAGCAGTGAATGGGCGAGGGGCATCAACTCGGGCGCAAAACCGGGAACCGGTCCACGAAGCCACACCTCAGGTGCAAGTGTCATGGGATGTCATTCCCACTGAGCGATTCTTCGTCCAACCCAATACCACATGATCAGGTCGGTTGTCGGTGGTTCCCCACCCAGCTCGCGGAGACGCGTTGCGTTCTGCCCCCTATGGTAGTGGCTGTGCATTGCCGCCTGAAGAAGCGCTTCCGAAACCGTGAGCAACTCCCGTGCGTCTTTGGGGGCCCAGGGAACGGCGATCTCCTCTCCGAGCCTTCGGTCGGACACCCCGTCGATGAACCGGCGGATGCCGTCGTGATACGTGCGAGCGTAGGCCTTCAACTCCTCAAACGATACGAAATCGTCAGGTGTCGTCATCTCGAATTGATCCGACCGATCACCGACCATCCACAAGAATGCGTGCTGAACGAAGTGAATATGATGGAGACGATTTCGAATGGCTCGGTCGTCTCGCGCCGGTGGATGCGCGCCAATTGCACGCCAGTGCTCGGCGTCAGCCCAGGCCTGATGCCCGTACAGATCGAGAAGCAGCGAATTCATTCAGCGAGTATACGCAGGCACGGAGTCTCGACGGACATCGGCTTGGCGGAACCAGGCAGCCAGTCGAGGCAGGACGCCGGACCGCTGGTCTCGTCAACCACAGTTGAGTCTCGAGCCGAACGGCGCATCCGCAATCTTCGTATTGTTGTACAAGGCATAACTGGAGGCCACATGGTTTGCGCGCGATGCGGGAAAGACATCGAAGCTGAATCTGCCTTCTGTAGGTACTGTGGGGCGCCGACTTCGGTTGGCGGCTCAGCGCGACGACTCGTACGGCTGCCTTCGCTAGGCCGCATCGCCGGTGTGTGCGCGGGCATCGCCGATTACCTCGAGACCGACGTCACGCTCGTCCGTCTGGGTTGGGTTCTTCTCTCGATCATCCCTGGCTGCTTTGTGGGGGGCCTCGTTGCGTATCTCGCAGCGTGGATTCTGATGCCGGAATCGAATGCGCCCGTTCATCCAGACAAGCAGACGCGTTTCACACGTTCCACGACTGACCGGAAGATCGCCGGCGTTTGTGGTGGGATCGCGGAATACCTGGCGATCGATTCGACCGCCGTGCGGGTTGCCTGGGCTGTGTTGGCCATTGTGCCGGGCGCGATTGTCCTCGGCGTCGTGGCGTATCTGCTCGCGTGGTTTATTACGCCCGAGCGTCCTGGGTCGGCAATGGTTGCGACGCCGCATACCGCCTGATCGCACGACCGGCTATGTGACGCGCCGGTCATTACGTCTGAAGTGACGGGCCAACTCGCTTGCATAGTGTTGGCCCAGGTCGGACGCCACCGCCGGTTGGTGAAGCCACTGCGCAAAATCCTCGCCTCGTCGCAACGGCTGCTCGGCCCAGAGGTACTCTCGCGTGAGGCCTTTGATCTCATCATTCGTCAAGACCACGTCGCCGAGCAGCAGACCGGCAGCCTTCAGACCCACTAAGGCAACCACGGACGGAGCCCGCACGATCAAGGCTCGGCTGCGAACAGCCGTCCGAATGGCCTGAACCATGTCGATAAAGGTCCAATCACGCGGGCCTGCAACCGGCAACGTCGTGTTCGAATGTCCCCCGTCGATCGCTTCAACAGCTACGTCGGCGAACGCGCTGAGCGTCATCGGCTGTACTCGACACTCGCCTTTGCCGAACATCGCAAAGACAGGCAACCGCCGCAGAAAGTAGGCGATGTTATTCACCAGGATGTCGCCCCGGCCAACGACGATGGCAGGTTGAAGGATCGTGTAGTCGAGGCCGGATTCTCGAACAAGACGTTCGATTCGACCCTTGTTGTGGTAGTAGGGCAGCTCCGAACCCTCGCGAGCATTACTGACGCTGACGTGGACGAGCTTCCGGACGCCCGCTTCGTGAGCCAGTGAGATCAGATCTCGTGTCGCGTCGACCGCCCTTTCGAACGTTACCGTCCCATAGTTGAACCGCACATAGTACGTGTTCACGAACACATCGGCCCCACGAAACGCATCGGCCATTTGCGCCGGCCGATCGAACGCATATGGGAACAGGCGCACACGATCGCCAAAACGGTTCTTGCCAGGATGCGACGTCAGGCTCCGGAGTTCGGCCTCGACGTGCATGCGTTCGGCGATCGCCCCCCCGATGTATCCGGAAGCACCTGTAATCAGTACGACGCGGCTGGGCATTCTGGACTCGGTGACGGTCTGCGTTCGACCTTCGCGCAGGCGAATCATGACCCAAGTGCGTCCGACTTGTTTGCGGTATCTGCGTAAGTCAGCCGGTGCCGCAGCGGCAATTTCTGCGACAGACTCAGGCCTGGACGACCAATCCATGGGCTCCCGCGCCCGGTCTGCTTCTTGCGTCGTGAATTGCGGCGGCACCAATCACATGCCGTTTGTCACGGAGATGGGGTATGAGAGACATCGCCCTCCAACTGACACACTATCCGGGCGAGCTCGCGCGCGTGGCGTCGGTCCTCAGTCATCACAAAGTCAACCTCACGTCCCTCACCGGTCTCGCTATCGGCTCTCACGTGACTGTCCGCCTCATTCCCGACGATATCGAAGCGGCGCGCGCGGCATTCGATACCGCCAATATTCGCTTTCACGAGAGCGAAATCGTGAAGGTGCTGCTGGAGAACCGTGCCGGTGAGCTGGCGATGATCAGCTCGAAACTTGCCGAAGGCGGCGTCAACCTGCGCGCCATCTATTTGACGGGCCGAGTTGGCAACCTGGTCGAACTCGCCATCGTCCCCGACAACGCGACCAACGCAAAGCGACTGCTGGAGTGAGCTCGGGCTGAATTCTTTGACAGCCTTTGCGCGATCCAGATACGATGCAGACAGCTGAAAGACACGCCATGAAACCCTTCCGTCACTGACCTCGGTTCTTCGCAGTCCCAGTTTCTGAAGGCTGCGCCACGGCTGACGGGAAGTCCATCCACGTCGGCCAGTCCTTTACGTACCGTTCTTGTCCTCCAGGGTGACGTGCTATGTCGCATCCGGCGATCGTTGTACAGAGTCTCGTCAAGACATTCGAACGCCGGAGGCAGCCGCCAATCCGGGCTGTCGATGACCTGACGTTTTCGGTCCAGCGCGGTTCGATTTTCGGCCTCCTCGGCCCAAACGGTGCCGGGAAAACCACAACTCTGCGCGTGTTGACAACGCTCCTGCGGCCCTCGGAAGGACGGGTGACCGTTGAGGGGTTCGACGTCATGAGACAGGCGCTCGAAGTGAGACGCCGCATCTCGGTTGTCGTGCAGGAGAACGCGGTCGATCTGTTTCTGTCCGTTCGGGAAAACCTCGCCACGTTCGGCCGGTTTCACGGTCTCTCAGCAGCAACGATCCGGTCGCGTACCGCCGATATCCTCGACCAGTTTGGCTTGGCCAGCGAAGCCGCCCGCAAGGTGATGGACTTGAGTGGAGGCTTCAAGCGGCGCGTTCAAGTCGCAAAGGTCTTCATGGTCGACACTCCCGTGGTCTTCCTCGACGAGTTCTCGACCGGGATGGATCCGCTTCTGAAGCGGGCCGTCATGACCAAGCTGCGCGCTGAGGCGTCACGCGGCCGCACGATCGTCCTGACGACTCAGATTCTGAATGAGGCCGAAGAGCTGTGTGACGACATCCTGATCCTCAACGGCGGCCGGCAGGCCGCGCGAGGAGACGTCAACACGCTCAAGCTTCTGTCGGCAGGGATCTATGACGTCACGGTCACATTCGAGCGACTCCCAGATGGACTCGAGTCGGGCATCGCGGCCTACCGGCCGATGCGCGTCAACACCAATCAGAACACCGTCGTTGTCACGCTCAAGGAGCAGGAGTCTCGCGTAGTAGATGTGGTGGGCTACCTCGCCGGCCAGGGCCGGGTACTTCGCCTCGAAGTCAACGGGGCGAGTCTCGAAGACGTTTTTGTGCAGCTGACGAGCGGTTCGAAGTGACCGCCAAAGGAGGCGAGATGGGGGCGTTCGGCGCCATTCTGTACCGCGAAGGCAAGATTCGCGCGACGAATCTGACGTTCATTTTTTGGGATCTGTTCTATCCCCTCGGGTATCTGCTGGTGTTCGGTGTCGGAATGACGGCGATGGGTCTGGCCGAGCCTAGCCTCGGCGTTGATTACAACACCTTTTTCCTGGCCGGCGTGCTGGGGATGGCCAGCTTCGGCATCGCCTCGAATACGGCATGGTCCTTCTTCATGGATCGAGACAACGGTATCTTCTACGAAATGCTCACGTACCCGATGACACGGGCGCAGTATCTGCTTGGGAAGGTCCTGTTCAATCTGCTGATAGCGGTTGGGCAGGCGGCGGTCACAGTTCTACTTGCCCACAGCTTGCTGAATGTTCCAATTCAGTGGAGGCATCTGCCTCTGCTGAGCGCCGCGGTTGTGCTTGGCACAGCTGGGTGGTTTTTCTTCTATGCGTTGTTCGCGCTCATGATTCGACGAAACGATGCCTTCAACACCGTGACATCCGTCTTCTACTTCGTCTTTCTGTTCGCCAGTTCGATGTTCTATCCGGTGGAGCCGTTGCCGACGCCATTCCGGGAAATTGCAAACGCGAATCCGATTACCTGGCAGGTCAATGTGCTGCGATATGCCACGATCGGCGTCGGGCACCCAGCGCGGCTTTCGGTTGAAGCCGCCGCGTTTCTCGCGTTCACCATTCTTGCGTTCGGAGCAGCGCTTTGGGCGCTTCGGCGACAGTAAATTGGCTGGGCGGATTTAGACCTTGTCGGGACTTAGGCGTCGTACAAACAACAAGACCCGATGTGACATCATCGGGTCTTGTTGTTTGGATTACTGCCGGCAGCGACCTACTCTCCCACACAGTTTCCCATGCAGTACCATCGGCGGTAGCAGGCTTAACTTCCGTGTTCGGAATGGGAACGGGTGTGACCCTGCTCCTATGACCACCGGCATACTCAACGCCAATTGCAGATTGCCGATTGCAAATTCAAACGGCAACCTGCAACTCGCAACCTTCAATTAGCTGCCTGGGGTCCGGCACGCGGGTCGCGGTCCACAAACCGCGCCTAACGCGCGCGCCGGTCGTCCCAAGCAATCTTGTCAAAGAGCTTCAACTGAATATCCTGCAAACGGTAGTTTCACCAAACCACCCACGAACGCAGCGTGTGCTGCATGCTCGACACGATCCGAAGACCGTGTCCTACAAACGAGATTGTTGTAGCCGACGGTCTGGCGACCGTCGGGAAAGAAAATATGGTCAAGCCTCACGGCTGATTAGTATCGGTCAGCTCAACGTGTTACCACGCTTCCACACCCGACCTATTGCCTGGTCATCTTCCAGGAGCCTTCAGGGATCTTGCGATCCAGGGAGATCTCATCTCGTGGAGGGTTTCACGCTTAGATGCCTTCAGCGTTTCTCCCTTCCGGACGTAGCTACCCGGCGCTGCCGCTGGCGCGACAACCGGTACACTAGAGGTCCGTCCAACCCGGTCCTCTCGTACTAAGGTCAGCCCCACTCAAATCTCCTACGCCCATGGCAGATAGAGACCGAACTGTCTCGCGACGTTCTAAACCCAGCTCACGTACCGCTTTAACCGGCGAACAGCCGGACCCTTGGAACCTGCTACAGCTCCAGGATGCGATGAGCCGACATCGAGGTGCCAAACCTGAGCGTCGATGTGAACTCTTGGCTCAGATCAGCCTGTTATCCCCGGCGTACCTTTTATCCGTTGAGCGATGGCCCTTCCACTCGGAACCACCGGATCACTAAAGCCTGGTTTCCCACCTGCTCGACTTGTAAGTCTCGCAGTCAAGCTCGCTTCTGCTTTTGCACTCTCTGGCTGGTTTCCAAACAGCCTGAGCGAACCTTCGCGCGCCTCCGTTACCGTTTAGGAGGCGACCGCCCCAGTCAAACTACCCACCTAGCAGTGTCCCTGATCTGGATGACAGAACGAGGTTAGAACGCCGAAGCGCTAAGGGTGGTATCTCACCGTTGGCTCCCCCGAGTCCGAGAACCCGGGTTCAAAGCCTCCCACCTATCCTGCGCATAGCGCGTCAGCATTCACTACTAGGATGTAGTAAAGGTGCACGGGGTCTTTTCGTCTAGCCACGGGCAACCGGCGTCTTCACCGGTACCACAAATTCGCAGTGCCCCTCGTTGAGACAGCGCCCAGATCGTTACGCCATTCGTGCAGGTCGGAACTTACCCGACAAGGAATTTCGCTACCTTAGGACCGTTATAGTTACGGCCGCCGTTTACCGGGGCTTCAGCTCGAAGCGTCGCCTTGCGGCTAACCTCTCCCTTTAACCTTCCGGCACCGGGCAGGCGTCAGGCCATATACGTCGTATTCGACTTGGCATAGCCCTGTGTTTTTAGTAAACAGTCGCCTGGGCCTCTTTATTGCAACTCTCTCACGCTTCGGGATGCGAGATCCCTAACGCTACCAGAGCACCCCTTCTTCCGAAGTTACGGGGTGAGTTTGCCGAGTTCCTAAACGAGGGTTCTCACTCGCGCCTGAGGATTTTCTCCTCGCCTACCTGTGTCGGTTTGCGGTACGGGTACCCAAAAGACTCCTTAGAGGATTTTCTCGGCAGCGTGGCGTCAGCGACTTTGCGAGCCTTGCGGCTCTCGCCATGACCCCTCAGGATAATGACCCACCGGATTTACCTGGCGGATCTCCCTACAGATCTGAACCTACACGTCCAATCGTAGGCTCGCTTAGCCTCCTGCGTCTCCCCATCGTGATAACGTCTTCTAGGTAGTTCAGGAATATTAACCTGATATCCATCCGCTACGCCTTTCGGCCTCGCGTTAGGACCCGACTAACCCTGAGCGGACGAACCTTCCTCAGGAAACCTTAGGCTTACGGCGGAGAGGATTCTCACCTCTCTTCTCGCTACTTATGCCGGCAGGGTCACTTCTCACCACTCCACCAGTCTTTTCAGTCTGGCTTCACGGCTGTGAGAACGCTCCTCTACCAAACATTCCTCCCGCAGGAGAAATGATTCTATGGCTTCGGTCTTGTGCTTAAGCCCCGTTGGATTGTCGGCCCAAAGCCGCTTGACCAGTGAGCTATTACGCTTTCTTTAAAGGATGGCTGCTTCTAAGCCAACCTCCTGGTTGTCTGAGCGTCTTCAGATCCTTTCCCACTTAGCACAAAGTTAGGGACCTTAGCCGATAGTCTGGGCTGTTTCCCTTTCGACGATGAAGCTTAGCCCCCACCGTCTCACTCCCGGGATACGTGTCGTTGGCATTCGCAGTTTAGTTGGATTCAGTAAGCTGGTAAGCCCCCTAGTCCATCTAGTTCTCTACCACCAACGCCGACCTCCCGAGGCTGCTCCTAAAAGCATTTCGAGGAGAACGGGCAATCACGAGGTTTGATTAGCCTTTCACCCCTACCCTCAGCTCATCCGAGCTGTTTTCAACCAACATCAGTTCGGGCCTCCACGCGGTGTTACCCGCGCTTCACCCTGGCCAAGGGTAGATCACCTCGCTTCGCGTCTATTCCCAGCGACTATTCGCCCATTTCGGACTCGCTTTCGCTACGGCTCGCTTACGCTTAACCTCGCCACTGAGAATAACTAGCCGGCTCATTATGCAAAAGGCACGCGGTCAGGCATTCCCAAGGATTGCTCCTCGGGCATAGCCCTCCCACTGCTTGTAGGCATACGGTTTCAGGTACTCTTTCACTCCCCTCACAGGGGTTCTTTTCACCTTTCCCTCACGGTACTGGTTCACTA